>NZ_JAAAMK010000001.1 GCF_024105665.1 Aliihoeflea aestuarii
GTTGACGGTGGCAATGCGGGAAGGGACCCGGCCAAGCCTCGGTCTCGCCAGCAGGCGGATCAGGATTCCGACGGTATCCTTCCCGCATTCACTCTACACCACCCCGAACACACAGGATTCCTGTGACAAGCACAGGAATGACGGCATTAAAGTACCGCCGATCCACCAGTGCGATTGGCACCAGCATCTATACCAACCGTCATTCCTGTGCTCGCCTGCCCCCGTGCTTGTCACGGGGGGCACAGGAATCCATGCCTCACCATCTCAATCGATATACAGCATAACCTACCGCCCCTGCCGCTCCAGCCGCGTCAGGAACCATTGCGTCAGGCGCTGCCAGACTTCGTCCTTCTCGCCGGCATCTTCCACACCATGTTCGAGATTGGGATTGTCGTTGACCTCGATGACATAGATTTCGCCGCTTGGCATTTCCTTCAGGTCGACGCCGTAGAGCCCGTCGCCGACGCATTGCGCGGCGCGTACGGCCGTGTCGATCACATGGGCCGGTGCGTCGGTCAGCGTGAAGGCGCGGAATCCGCCCTCGTCCGGCTTGCCGCGCCGGTCGTGATTGACGATCTGCCAGTGCTTCTTGGCCATCAGATACTGCACGGCGAAGAGCGGCTGGCCGCCGAGCACGCCGATCCGCCAGTCGTAATCGGTCGGAGAGTATTTCTGAGCGATCAGCAGATCGGAATCCTCAAGCCATTTGGTGGCCAGCGTCTTCAACTCATCGAAATTGGCCGCTTTCTTCACGCCGCGCGAGAACGCGCTGTCGGGTATCTTCAGGACCAGCGGAAAGCCGAGCGTGTCGGCCGCGACCTGAAGATCGCTCACCCCGGCGATCATGACGGTCGGCGGAACCGGCACCTTGTTGGCGTCCATCAACTCGTTGAGATAAACCTTGTTGGTGCAGCGGATCATCGACAGCGGATCGTCGATGACAGGCATGCCTTCCTGCTGGGCGCGCCTCGCGAACCGATAGGTGTGGTTCGAAATCGACGTCGTCTCGCGGATGAAGAGCGCGTCGTAATTGGCGAGCTTCGGCAGGTCGCGCCGGGAGATCGGTTCCACCTCGACGCCCATCTTCGCCGCGATGCGCGACCAGTGCTTCAGCGACGCGATCGAGGATGGCGGCAACTCCTCCTTCGGATCGACCAGCGTGGCGAAGGAAAAGCGCGCGGGCGTGCGCTGCTTGGTGTCGCGCCATTCGCGCGCCGTGTAGATGTCGAGGCAATCGAGAAAGCGATTCTTGTCGTCCTCCTTCATGCGCGCCAGCGGCAGGAAGCCGATTTTGCCGATCGTCGCCCACTCACCATTGTCGCGGATGGTGACTTCGAGCGCAGGCGCGCGGAACCAGTCGAACAAAAGCCGTGCGAACCGGTCGCAGGCGCGCGACGGGCCGATACCGAAGAAGATGGAAATGCGAGCGGGGAAAATCCCGTCAAATTCCTTGCGGCAGCGGTTCAGCGTCTGTTCGAGTTCCGGCAGCGCGGCCTCGTAGAGCTTCTTCTCCGACAGGTCGATCATCGTCTCGACGGACGGAATGATCCTGTGGCCGCGCGAACCGGCCAGCAACGAGGCGTAGTAGCCACGGCTCTGATAGGCGTAGGAACCCGACAGATTGATGATCTTGGGGCGTTGCGCGCGGAAAAGCGAAGGATGCGTCAGGTAATCGCGATTGGTTATGATCTTGTGAGGCGTTTCGAACTGGTCGAGGTCGCTCTTGCGACCGGTCAGGATGACCCAGGTCATTTTCTCTTTTTGTCTCCGAGCATCACGGCGGCCCTCAAGGCGGGCTGTCCGAACTGAGCCATTCGCATGAACATCTCATAGGGAACCGGAACGTTCGCCGCGTCGGCCGCCGTTTCGCCATGCTCATCTTCGACCCACGGGTCGTGGATGAAGATGTGGTCGCCATCGTCGTCGATCGCCAGCACCCAATGCGGCACCTTCTTTCCGAACATCAGGAACCCGGAGATAAGAACCATCACGAGGCGTCCTTGTTTCAACGCCCTGCGAATATCGTCGAGAACGAAGGCTCGCTCATGGACCGGCACGCCATATTCCGCGATCCGCGCGCGAAAATCGATCTGCGCAAGCTGCATGACCCGCCGCTTTTCATGACTGCGCACCGATTGCAGGAAAAGGGGACCTTCCTGCGACACGAAGATTTCGGATTTCACGCCGTTCTCATGCGCCGCGACCGCCATTCCGAACGGCTCGCATCCGCCCGGCCCCGACATCATGAAGATCGTCGTCGCGTCGCGCCACAGCCGGATTTCCTTGACCGTGTCGGGAACATAGGCAGGATCGAAATGCGCCTTCGCCATCATCAGGCAGCAGGGGCCGCAGGTAAAATCGGCCGTCTGTTCGTAAAACGGCACCTTCGTCGAGCGGATTTCGCCGTGCAGCAGCTTTTCCATGCGGATCGCGGCGACACCGTCCTCGTAATAGCCCTTCTCGATGCCGATGCGGCGATAATGGTTCTTCTCGTAAAGCGAGATCGCGCGCGGGTTGTCCTCGCGTACCTCGAGCCGCAGGAGCATGCGGCCATGCTCATATGCCGCGTGCTCGGCGGCGGCCAGCAATATGCGTCCAAGGCCGCCGCGCCCCGACGCCGGATCGACGGCCAAGGAATAGAGCCGCGCCACGCCGCTGCCCTTTCGAAACAGCACCATGCTGTATCCGACGATCGCGCCCTGATGCTGCGCGACGGTCGTTTCGGCGGTCGGCCGTTCGATGAGCTGATGAAACGAGCGGCGTGAAATACGGTCCTGCTCGAAGACGCGCGCTTCGAGCAGTGCCAGCTCGTTCTCGTCGCCCACGCGCGCCGGGCGCAGGACAATACCGAACGTCGTCGTCGGTGCGGATGCCATTGCGGCGATTTCCTCGGGACAATCATGTACCGGCATCTGATCGATCATCCGGCCCGTCGGCAGCCTCCCGTGGCGCGACGGCAAATTCGCTTTCGCGCCTCCATTGCGGTCTTATTGTGGCCGACCGAACAAGGCCGTCAAGCCTGCTCATGGCGGCCTCGATATATGCTTCGTGCAGCCGCTTCTTGCTTCGACGGGTAGGCGCGCTAGAACAGAACTGCAAAGCGTTGGAGGGACACGACGTGCAGGAAATCGAAGCCACAACCGCCGAAATGATCACCTTCGGCCGAACGCTTTACGACGAAATCATGGCGCTCGTGATCACCTACGCCTTTTCCTTTCTTGGTGCGATCATCATCCTGATCGTCGGCTATACGATCGCCAATGTCGCGGAACGCTCGATCTACGCAGCGCTCAGCAAATTCAAGAGCTTCGACGAGACGCTGCGGCGCTTCCTGTCCAAGACCGTGCGCTATGCGATCCTGGTCGTCGTCGGCGTCACGGTGTTGTCGCAGTTCGGCGTGCAGACGGCCAGCATCATCGCCGCCATCGGCGCGATCGGCCTTGCCATCGGCCTTGCGCTGCAAGGCACGCTGCAGAACATCGCGGCCGGTATCATGCTTCTCGTCCTGCGCCCATTCCGTGTCGGCGAGTTCATCGCCACGCCGACAATCTCGGGCACGATCGAGGATATCGGGTTGTTCGCGACCGAACTTCGCGGCGCGGACGGCGTCTATATCTTCGCACCCAACAGCCTGCTCTGGAACGTGCCGGTCACGAACTCCTCGCGCAACGATTTGCGCCGCGCCGAGATCACGCTGACGGTGCCGGAAACGGAGGATGCCGAGAAGGTCCGCTTGAAATTGCTCGATCTTGCCTCGGACGACAAGCGCATCCTCGACAAGCCGTCACCGGAGGCGTTTCTCAGCACGGACAACGCTGCAATCGTCACGCTTCAATACTGGACCACGACGCGAAATTTCTGGCAGACGAAGGTTGATATGAGCCAGAAGGCGCGGGTCGTGCGTGCGGCCCCCACCGCGCTTCCATCACAATAGGGCGATGCCGGCTGCAATCTGGCGGATAATGACCTAGATTGATGGGCATGAGACACGCTGCCGCCCTTTTCATCCTCGTTCCGCTTCTGACAGCATCGCCGGCCCTGGCATGCCCCAGCACCATAACGATCACGCGCGGCGACACGCTGTCGGCCATGGCGGCGGCGTGCGGCATCAATGTCGAGACCTTGATGCAGGCCAATCCGGGCCTGCGCCCCAACCGGCTTCAACCTGGCATGATCGTGGATGTTCCGTCCCGCGCCCTCCCCTCGGCGCAGCTTCCCTATAACAGGCCGCAAGTCACAGTGGCCCCGCCGATCGCCTCCAGCGGACCGGGCATCCAGATGCCGACGAATATTCAAGGCCGCGAATACCGAACCGAGCGGCCGATCTATGTGGACCCAACCCGGCGGCTTTTTCCCAGTATCGTTCCCGGACCCGGCGAGCCCGGCTCGCCGGGGCGTCCGTTTCCGCTTCGATAGGTCGGAGTAGGACAGTTCAACGAAATTGAAGCATCCAGCGCTGCAATTCATTTCCGTTTGAAAAACCGCTCGGCTAGTGTCCCGCTTCAATCGAGACACGCGCCATGACCACGATTCCCGCCGACCGCCCAGCTACTCGCTCCGTGCCCTGGCTCCTCATCGTCTGCGGGTGCCTTATCGCGGCCATGGCGTTCGGCCCCCGTTCGGCGATGGGCTTCTTTCAATTGCCGATGCTGGCGGACAAGGGCTGGGACCGCACGACCTTCGGTCTCGCAATGGCGATCCAGAATCTGCTGTGGGGCCTTGGCCAGCCTGTCTTCGGCGCGATCGCGGACCGCTACGGCACATGGCGCGTGCTTTCCTTCGGCGGCCTTCTCTACGCGAGCGGTCTGGCGCTGATGTCGGTCGCGGACACGCCGACGATGCTGCATATCAGCGGCGGCGTGCTTGTCGGCCTCGGCGTGGCCGCAAGTTCCTTCTCCATCGTGCTCGCCTCGTTCGGGCGCAACACGCCGCCGGAAAAGCGCTCCGTCGTCTTCGGCATCGGCACCGCCGCCGGCTCCGCCGGCATGTTCATCTTCGCGCCCGTCAGCCAGGGCCTGATCGACGCCTATGGATGGTCCGACACGCTGCTCATCATGAGCGCGATGATGCTGATCATCCCCGTGCTCGCGATCCCGCTGGTGGGGAACTCGAAGACCGGCTCGGTGCCGCAGGCGCAGTTCGAGCAATCGATGGGCGAAGCTTTGCGCGAGGCGTTCGCGCACAAGAGCTACCTGCTGCTGGTCTCGGGCTTCTTCGTGTGCGGCTTCCAGGTCGCGTTCATCACCGCGCATTTCCCGGCCTATATCGGCGACCTTGGCATTGATGCCAGCTATGCCGTGCTGGCGCTGGCCCTGATCGGTTTCTTTAACATCATCGGATCGCTTGCCGCGGGCGTCATCGGCCAGAAATATTCGAAGCCGATGTTCCTCGTCTTCATCTATATCGGCCGCTCCATCGCCGTGACCGCTTTCCTTCTGTTGCCGCAGACACCTACCTCGGTGGTCGTCTTCTCGATCGTCATGGGCCTGTTGTGGCTGTCGACGGTGCCGCCGACCAACGCGCTCGTCGCCATCATGTTCGGCACGCGGTATCTGGGCATGCTGGGAGGGCTCGTCTTCCTGTCGCACCAGATCGGCTCTTTCCTCGGCGTGTGGCTGGGCGGCTATCTCTACGACGCTTTCGGTTCCTACAATCCCGTCTGGTGGCTGGGTGTCGCGCTCGGCATCTTCGCGGCCATCGTGCACTGGCCGATCAAGGAGCGCGCCGTCGACCGCCCCGCGCTGGTGGCTGCGGAGTAGGCTCGACAACGGACGCGCGCCATCGTCGCCGCGCCCGAAAGCCGGTTGGGGTGGGTCGGGAAGGCGACGGTCCGCGTCACGCTCTTTTTTGATTTTGTATGGTGCGATCGGCAGGACCGTCACCCGGCGCTGTCATGCTACGTCCCTTCTCCAGCGGCGGCGGGCAAGCCCGACGCTCTTGAGGATTGGTGCGCGGAATGGCGGCGCGCCGCTCGCTCGATCGTTTGAACGGAGCGCTGAAGTCCTGGCCGCAGCACGCCCGACTGAGCGGCTACGTTGGCCACACGATCGGAACGCCGGTCCCTCCCCGCATCAGAACGTCTCCGGACGCGTTCCCGGCGGGAGGAACTGAGGCGCATGATAAGGGAAGGTGGGGAGAGGATGGATAAGTTTTTGCGACGGGCGGGGATCGCCGTGCCCGTGGACATGGCGAGGCATAGATTCCTGTGACGAGCACAGGAATGACGGCATCAGGGTTTATGCCAATCTTCAGCGTTTGCGCTTTGCAAAGGGTTCCAAGCCACAAGGATGACGAGGCGGGACGGTTGGTGTCATGACCTCAGTCAGGACAACGAAGCAGGAAGGTTTTTGTCATGCCCCCTACCGCAGGAGCGGCGGGCGTTGCCCTCGGAAGGAGGAGCCGCGGTTCGGCGTTACGCGAATGGACAGGTCGAGGCGGGATTCCTGTGACGAGCACAGGAATGACGGCACAAGGGGTTTTGGAACCCAAAGCCGTCAGTGATTTGCAAAACCGCTACTCCCGTCATTCCTGTGCTCGTCACAGGAATCCAGGCCTCAACGTCCCGGCCGCGCTATCGGTGCCCAAAAACCAACACCATCACCGCGCAGCCAGATTTCCAATTGGAAAGATCGCGCAGGTTTCGGTGCCGATGGCGAGCAGTTTGCCGTTTTCATCCGTCATCCGCGCTTCCGAGACCGCCAGCGTGCGACCTTTGTTGACCACCTTGCCCTCGCAGGTGACCACGCCGGTCTTGTCGCTGATGGGACGCAGGTAGTTCACCTTCATCTCGACCGTGGAATAGCCCTCGCCCTTGTCCAGAAGCGTGTGGATGCAGCAGCCGAGCGCCGAATCCAGCACCGTCGCCGCCCAGCCGCCATGCACCGAGCCGAGCGGGTTGAAATGGCGCGCGCCGGGCATGCCCTGGAAGACCACCCTGCCCTCGTCCACCTCGACCAGACCGAAATTCATCCGCGCGGCGATGCTCGGCGCGGGATATTCGCCCTCAACGACGCGGCGCAGGAGTTCGAGCCCGGTATAGTGCGCGACATCCTCATGCGGGATGGTTCCCAACCCGCGCGGTGCGACATATCCGGGAAAAATCTCGACTTCGGTCATGCGGCATTCTCTCCGTTGTTCGATTTTGAAAAGGATTTTCGAAGCGCGCCCAGAAAGCCGATGCGCGAATCCGGTTCTTCCATTCCGCGCGGCTCATAAATATGCCGCGTCAGGAAAAAACCGGTCAGGCGGAAGGCTTCGGCGATCGTCGTCTCGTCGCAGCCCAATCGGGAGCCGCGTTGCAGGAATTCGGGCAGCGCCAGCATCTTGTCGCGCCACGGATCGCCCGCCGCCCGCGAGACGGCGCGGCCGCTCTTCGGCGAGACATAGGCAAGGTCTTCGCGCGCGCCCGTCGCAGCGCAGCGTTCGAGATCGAGGCCGAAGCCAAGCTCTTCCAGAATCAGCAACTCGAAACGGACGATCAGTTCGGCGGCCGAGGTGGGGTCTTCCAGATTGTCGAGCACGATGGAAAGCGTCTCATAAAGCCCTGAATGGGGGTCGCGCTCGGGCAGAAGGCGCAGATGCGCAGCCATCAATTGCAGGCCGTAGACGCTTGCCGCGCTCTCCATCAGGCGCGCCGCCTTCAGGTCCACCGGCTCGACGGCGAAGAAGCCCAGATGCTCGTCGAGCCGCGCACGCCAGACGAGTTCGACCTTGTTGCCGGGCTGGAGCACCGGTTGCATCCGGCGCGAGCGCCCGCCGCGCACGAGCCCCAGATGCCGGCCATGCGCCGGCGTCATCACTTCGAGGATGACGCTCGTCTCGCCATGCCGACGCGTGCCAAGGATGATGCCGTCGTCACGCCATTCCATCAGGCAACGTTCGGCGTCTTACCGGGGAAATTCAAGTCCCATCTCGCGGTAACGCTCGGGATCGTTGATCCAGTTCTCGCGCACCTTCACAAAGAGGAACAGATGGACCTTCTGCTCCATGATCTCGGTCAGTTCCTCGCGTGCGGCCTGACCTATGGCGCGGATGGTCTCGCCCTTTTTGCCGAGCACGATCTTCTTCTGGCTGTCGCGCTCGACATAGATGACCTGATCGATCTTGATCGATCCATCCTTCTTTTCTTCCCAGCGCTCCGTCTCGACATGGGACGAATAGGGAAGCTCCTGATGGAGACGCAGGAACAGCTTCTCGCGCGTGATTTCGGCGGCGAGCTGGCGCATGGGAAGATCCGAAATCTGATCTTCCGGGTAGTACCAGGGGCCCTCCTGAACGTTCTCCGCGAGATAATCGAGCAGGTCCGTGCAGCCCGAGCCATTGAGCGCGGAGACCATGAAGGTGCGCTCGAAGGTGACGTTTTCGTTGGCCTTGGCCGCGAGCGCCAGAAGGTCTTCGCGCTTGACCTGATCGATCTTGTTCAGGATCAGGATCTTCGGCTGACGGACGTTTTCCAGCCGCTGAAGGATCGTCTCGGCGTCGCCGCGAATGCCGCGTTCGGCATCGATCAGAAGCGCGACCATGTCGGCGTCCTTCGCCCCGCCCCATGCGGTCGTGACCATCGCCTCGTCCAGCTTGCGGCGCGGCTTGAAGATGCCGGGCGTGTCGAGGAAGACGATCTGCGCGCGGTTGTGGGTGGCAATGCCGCGCACGACGGCGCGCGTCGTCTGCACCTTGTGCGTGACGATCGACACCTTGGTTCCGACGAGCTGGTTGAGCAGCGTCGACTTGCCGGCGTTGGGCGCGCCAATCAGCGCCACGAAGCCGGAGCGCGTCGGGGCCTCGATGCCCGTTGTTTCGTCACTCATTCCGTTTCGTCCTTCCAGACGCCTTCACGCGTCAAAACCATGGCTGCCGCCGACTGTTCGGCCTCGCGCTTGGAGCGCCCGGTGCCCGCACCGGGCTTCACGCCGTCGATCAGCACGCTGACGGTAAAGACGGGATCATGATCCGGTCCCTCGCGACTGTCCACACGATAAGTCGGCGATGCCTTGACGCGCTGATGCGCCCATTCCTGCAATTCCGTCTTGGCGTCGCGCCGGCCGGCCGAAATGTTCTCAGCCCTGTCGCGCCAGTTCGCCAGAATGAAGGTGCGCGCCGCATCCAGCCCCTTTTCGAGGTAGATAGCTGCGATCAGCGCTTCCATCACGTCCGAGCGCGTGTTGACCCGCTTCCTGCCGGAGAGCGAGCCGAATTCGGCGCCGGCACGGATCAGCGGCGTCAGGGCGATCTCGTCGGCGAGTTCGGCCAGCGTCTCGGCGTTGACCAGCGCATTGAGGCGCACCGAAAGCTCGCCTTCGGCAGCGTCGGGGTAGGCTTCGAACAGCATCTCGGCAATGACGAGACCGAGCACGCGATCACCCAGAAACTCCAGCCGCTCGTAGTGACCGCCCGCCGCCGGCTGCGCGCTGGCATGCGTCAGCGCACGCGCAAGACGCTCGTGGTCGGACAGTGCGATGCCGGTTATCTTTTCCACGGCAGCGGCAAGCGCCGCGCCGTCGGGCGTTCCGCGTGCCATCAGTTGACCGAGTTCAGAAGGCGCGAGAAGCGCAGTTCGGTCGGCCAGCGCCAGATTTCCAGCGGGCTCGCGCCGCCGGCCATCGAGAAGAAGATGATGTTGGCGCGCCCGACCAGATGATCATAGGGCACGTAGCCGACCGAGAAGCGGCTGTCGGTCGAGTTGTCGCGGTTGTCGCCCATCATGAAGTAATGGCCTTCGGGCACGCTGAACTCGCGCGTGTTGTCACCGATCGAATTGGGCGTCAGGTCGAGCGTGTCGTAGGAAACGCCGTTCGGCAGGGTCTCGCGCCAGACCTCGACGGGCCGCGCCATCTCGGTGATATCGGGATTGTCGATCTCGTCGACCAGTTCGCGCTCGACCGCCTCGCCATTGATGAACAGCTGGCCAGCGCGCATCTGCACCGTGTCACCCGGCAGGCCGATCACGCGCTTGATGTAGTCGAGCGAGGGGTCCGGCGGGAACTTGAAGACCACCACGTCGCCGCGCTCGGGTTCCGCGCCCCAGATGCGGCCGTTGAAGAGCGGCGGTGAGAACGGCAGCGAATGGTTCGAATAGCCGTAGGCCCATTTGGTCACGAACAGATAGTCGCCTTCGAGCAGCGTCGGGCGCATCGAGCCGGACGGGATGGAAAACGGCTGGAAAAGAAGCGTGCGGATGACGAGCGCCAAAAGCAGCGCCTGCACGATGACGCTGACGGTTTCGCCGAAACCGCCCGATTTCTTCTTGTTCTGGTCAGACACGCAGCGATTCTTTCAAGGTTTTACGAAAAGCGGTCCGTCTTACCGCTTGCCGAGGTTTGCGGCAACGCCGTTGCGTCGCTTGGTCACGGCGCTGGTATGGCTTCGATGACGACGAAAGCCTGCGCCAGCGGGAAGTCGTCGGTGATGGTCAGGTGGATTGCGGCTTTGTGCCCGGGCGGCATCAAGGCGTCGAGCCGTGCGGCGGCCCCGTTCGTCAGCCGCATGGTGGGCTTTCCGCCGGGCAGGTTGACGACGCCCATGTCGCGCCAGAAGACACCGCGCGACAGGCCCGTGCCGAGCGCCTTGGCGCAGGCTTCCTTGGCGGCGAAGCGCTTGGCGTAGGACGCGGCACGCAGCTTGCGCCGGTCGGATTTGGCTTGCTCAATGTCGGTGAAGATGCGCTGGATGAAGCGTTCGCCGTGCCGCTCGATGGTTTTTTCGATACGGCGGATATCGATCAGGTCACTGCCGATGCCGATGATCATCAGATGTTCCGGCTGCCGGGCTTGACGGGAGGAATGGCGGCAAGTTCTGGCGGCAGCGCGTCGACAGGGTATGCCGGGACCTCATACTCGGCCAGCGAGATAAGCGGCACGCCGACATCGGCCTTGCCGGCCGAACGGTCGACGATGCAGGCGGCGGCAACGACATCGGCACCCAGCGCCTTGAGACACTCGACCGTCTCGCGGATCGACAGGCCCGTCGTCACGATGTCCTCGACGATGACCACTCTCGCGCCTTTCTCGATCTCGAAGCGGCGCAGACGGAACGTGCCCTGCTCGCGTTCAACCCAGACGGCCGGGACACCTAGATGCCGCGAAGTCTCGTAGGCCGGAATGATTCCACCGACAGCGGGGCCGACGACATAGTCCGGCTTGCCGACGCTTTCCTCGATCTTCGCGGCAAGAGCCTTGCAGAGCGTCTCGGTCTTGTCGGCGTGCATGAAGACGCGCGCCTTTTGCAGGAAGACCGGGCTGCGCAGGCCGGAAGTCAAGATGAAATGTCCTTCCAGAATCGCGCCCGCCTCGCGGAATATCCCCAATACGTCTTCGGTCTGCATCAGTGCCCCCTATCCGTTCACGCGGCGCACTTCCGAGACGCTCGCGTTTTCCTTTAGCTGCGTCATGAGCCGGTTCAGATGCTTCAGGTCCCAGACCTCGAGATCGAAGACCATTTCGGTGAAGTCCGGCGCGGTGCGCAGCATCGTCAGCGTATGGATGTTGGCGTCGTTGGACGCAATCACCTGCGAGATATTCGCCAGTGATCCGGGCTCGTTGATGGCGGTGACCGACACGCGGGCCGGAAACCGCTCGTGATTGGCCTCGTCGATGTCCCATCGCACGTCGATCCAGCTTCCGGGCTGGTCGTCGAAGGCGGTCAGCGAGGGCGACTGGATCGGATAGATCGTGATGCCCGATCCCGGTTGCAGGATGCCGACGATGCGGTCGCCGGGTACCGCGCCTTCGGGCGCGAATTTGACCGGCAGATCGCCACGCACGCCGCGGATCGGCACCGCGCCGGTTTTCCTGCGCCGCCCTTTTCGTTCCGGCGTTGCCGACGAACGCGGCATCTGGAAGAGCATGCCGGCGGCGTTGCGCAAATTGAACCAGCCTTCCTCGCGCTGGCGCGGGGGCTGCGCGGCGACGCGTTCGTCCTTGTGGTCGGGATAGACGGCGCGCATGACGTCCGGCGAGGCGAGTTCGCCGCGTCCGACCGCCGCCAGAACGTCCTCGATATCCTTGCGCGCCAGACGATGCAGGACCGGCTTCAACAGATCCTTGGAAAAAACCTTTCCCGAGCGCTCGAAGGCGCGCTCCAGAATGCGCATGCCAAGCCCGGAATACTGCTTGCGGATGGCGTTCTTGGTCGCGCGGCGGATCGCCGAGCGGGCCTTGCCGGTGACGACGACCGATTCCCATGCGGCAGGCGGCACCTGCGCCTTCGAACGGATGATCTCCACCTCGTCGCCGTTCTTCAGTTCGGTCATCAGGGGCATGATGCGGCCGTTGATCTTGGTGCCGACGCAGGTGTCGCCGACATCGGTGTGCACCGCATAGGCGAAATCGATGGGCGTCGCGCCGCGCGGCAGTGCGATCAGCCGGCCTTTCGGCGTGAAGCAGAAGACCTGATCCTGAAAAAGTTCGAGCTTGGTATTTTCGAGGAATTCCTCAGGATTGTCGCCTTCCGACAACTGCTCGATGGTGTGGCGCAGCCAAGCATAAGCATTCGTCTCCTTCGACAGCTTCAGCCCGCCATTGCCGGAATTGGCGACGCCGTCCTTGTAGAGCGTGTGCGCGGCGACGCCGTATTCGGCGATTTCCTCCATCTGGCGCGTGCGGATCTGCAATTCGACGCGCTGGCGCGATGGGCCGACAATTGTCGTGTGGATCGAGCGATAATCGTTCTGCTTCGGCGTCGAGATGTAGTCCTTGAACCGGCCGGGCACCATCGGCCAGGTCGTGTGGATCGCGAACAGCGCGCGGTAGCAATCCTCCTCGCGATCCACGATGACGCGGAAGCCGAAGATATCGGAAAGCTGCTCGAACGAAAGCGCCTTGGTCTCCATCTTCCGGAAGACGGACCACGGCTTTTTCTGCCGGCTCTTCACGGTCGCCTTGATGTCGTATTTTTCGAACAGGACGGAGAGCGACTTCTCGATGTCGCCGATCACGTCCTTCGAGCGCTCGTAGATATCGGCGAGGCGTTCCGTCACCGCGCGGTGCGCTTCGGGATTGATGGTGCGGAACGCGAGTTCCTCGAGCTCCTCGCGCATGTCCTGCATGCCCATGCGACCGGCGAGCGGCGCATAGATTTCCATCGTCTCCTCGGCGATGCGGATGCGCTTGTGCTCGGGCATATGGTCGAGCGTGCGCATGTTATGCAGGCGGTCGGCGAGCTTGACCAGGAGGACGCGCACGTCCTCGGCGATCGCCAGCAGGAGCTTGCGCAGATTCTCCGCCTGCTCGGCTTTCCTGGAGACGAGATCGAGCTTCTTGAGCTTGGTCAGCCCCTCGACGAGCTTGCCCATCTCCGGCCCGAACAAGGTATCGATTTCCTGACGGGTGGCAGACGTGTCCTCGATCGTGTCGTGAAGGAGCGCAACCGCGATGGTCGCTTCATCGACATGCATGTCGGTGAGGATGGCTGCGACTTCGAGCGGATGGGAGAAATACGGGTCGCCGGATGCACGCTTTTGATGCCCATGCTTTTGCATCGCATAGACATAAGCCTTGTTCAAAAGCGCTTCGTTCACGTCGGGCTTGTAGCGATGGACACGCTCGACAAGCTCGTACTGCCGCATCATGGAGACGAACCCCCGTCAAAAGAAGAAAATGCCGCGCAACCGTGGCAGCGCGGCACTTTACCTAGATAGAGGTCGAGTGACGGCAGCGAAAGAGCGCTTGCCGACTGGACCGATCAGAAATCGTCGCTCTTTTCCGGTGCAACGAGACCTTCGATGCCAGCGAGAAGGTCGTCTTCGCTCATGCGATCGAACGCGATGTTCTCTTCAGGCTCGTCCGCCGAAGCAGCGGCTGCGTTGTCGCCGGCGTCGGCAGCGATCGCGGGGGCAGCTTCCGCTTCCGGCTCGTCGACCTCGACATGCTTTTGCAGCGAGTGGATCAGATCTTCCTTCAGGTCTTCCGGCGAAAGCGTCTCGTCCGCGATTTCGCGCAGGGCAACGACCGGGTTCTTGTCATTGTCGCGATCGATGGTGATCGCGGCGCCCTGCGAAATCAGGCGGGCGCGATGGCCGGCGAGCAGAACCAGCTCGAACCGGTTGTCGACCTTGTCGATGCAATCCTCAACGGTGACGCGGGCCATGGGCTGCCCCTTTCATGTCTTCGAGTATCGGGAGATTGCGTGCTCCATATCGAAAATTTCGGGACTTGACAAGCATCGGCCGCGCCGTCCCGTGGCATCAAAATTCGTTGAGCCATTGCACGAGCCGCTTGGCGCGGCCGCCAAGGCCGACTATGTCGGAAGCATATTTCAACCGTCATTTCGATCAAAAAGCCACTGCCGAAGGACCTCAGCCATGTTCGACCCGCGCGAGAAGATCGCCCTTTTCATCGACGGAGCCAATCTCTATGCGACCTCGCGCGCGCTTGGCTTTGACATCGACTACCGCAAGCTGCTCAGCCATTTTCAAAGCGAAGGCTATCTTTTGCGCGCCTATTACTACACGGCGCTGATCGAGGACCAGGAATACTCGTCCATCCGCCCGCTGATCGACTGGCTCGACTACAATGGTTACACGGTCGTCACCAAGCCGGCCCGCGAATTCACCGATGCGACCGGCCGGCGCAAGATCAAGGGCAATATGGACATCGAACTGGCCGTCGGTGCTCTGGAACTTGCCGGCACGGTCGACCATTACGTGATCTTTTCAGGCGACGGCGATTTTCGCACCCTCGTCGAGGCGCTGCAACGCAAGGGACGCAAGGTTTCCATCGCCTCCACGATGACCTCGAACCCGTCCATGATCTCGGACGATCTGCGCCGGCAGGCCGATCATTTCATCGAACTCAGCGCTTTGAAGAGCAAGATCGGACGCGAAGGCGGCGAACGCGTCGCCAGACGTCCGGCGACACCGGAATTCATCGAGGACGACGAGCTTTGAGCGGGCGCATGCCCTCGATCGGCCCGGCCGAGCCATCGCCCGATTGTCCGCTGTGCCCGCGCCTGCACGGTTTCATCGCCGAGTGGCGGCGCAAGGAACCGCACTGGTTCAACGCGCCCGTGCCGACATGGGCGGACGCGGCCGGCGACGACAAGGTCGAACTCCTGATCGTCGGCCTTGCGCCGGGACTGCGCGGCGCAAACCGCACCGGGCGCCCCTTCACGGGCGACTATGCCGGCGACCTTCTCTATTCGACGCTGAAGCGGTTCGGCTTCGCCCGTGGCGAATTCAAGGCGCGCCCCGACGACAGCCTCGAATTGACTGGAACCGCGGTCACGAACGCCGTGCGCTGCGTGCCGCCGGAGAACAAGCCCGTCGGCGCCGAGATCAATACGTGCCGGCGGTTTCTCGTGCCGACCATGGCGCGGTTCGCGAATTTGAGGGCGATCGTGACGCTCGGACTGGTTTCGCACCAGTCGGTCGTGCGCGCGCTGGGCGGACGCGTCGCGGCCCACCCCTTCGGCCATGGCGCACAAGCCGAACTCGGCGGCCTGCGCGTGTTTTCGAGCTATCACTGCTCGCGCTACAACACGAACACGGGACGATTGACGGAGGAGATGTTCGTCGATGTTTTCGGCGAGGTGCGGGCGTTTCTGGGCGCAGACTGAGCGGTTATGGCTGCACGATGGTGCTGACCTGCGTCATCTCGGAGCAGATATGGCGAGGCATGGATTCCTGTGACGAGCACAGGAATGACGGCATCAAAGTTGACGCCAGCCTCCATCGCTGGCGATTGGGAAATGCCAATTATGCATCGTCATTCCTGTGCTCGTCACAGGAATCCATGCCCCTACAATCGATCGTCAATTCGCCGGAAAAAATCACACCAGCGATTTCAGCCTGCACCGAATTAACCGTGCGCCTTTAACAACCGGGCTTTTTCCCGGCTCCAGTCGCGCTTTTTCTCGGTCTCGCGCTTGTCGTGGAGCTTCTTGCCCTTGCCCAGACCGAACAGGAGCTTCGCGCGGCCCTTCTCGTTGAAGTAAATTTTCAAAGGGACCATGGTCATGCCCTCGCGCTCGACGCCCTGCGCCAGGCGAGCCATTTCCTTTTTCTTCAACAACAGCTTCCGGCGGCGGCGCGGCTCGTGGTTGAAGCGGTTTCCTTGCGTGTATTCAGGAATATAGGAGTTGATCAGCCAGATCTCTCCGCCTTCCGCCGACGCGTAGGATTCGCCGATATTGGCCTGCCCCTCGCGCAACGACTTCACCTCCGTGCCCGTCAGAGACAGGCCCGCCTCATAGGTATCCGTAACCTCATAGGCGAAACGCGCCTTGCGGTTCTCGGCCACCGTCTTCGAATTATTGTCTTTTTCCTTTGCCATGGTCCCAAATTGGTGCGTCGGCGTCAGTTGATCAAGCCGGCGTGGACCAGAGCGGCGTCGATGGCCTGCGCCGTCGACGGTTCGACGGTGACCAGCGGCGAGCGGACGCTGTTCTCGATCTTGCCGAGGCGCGACAGCGCATATTTCGCGCCCGACACGCCGGCCTCGATGAAGATCGCCTTGTGCAACGGCATCAGCCGGTCCTGCAATTCGATCGCCTTTTCCCGGTCGCCCGAAAGCGAGGCGCGCTGGAACTCGGCGCACAGGCGCGGCGCGACGTTGGACGTGACCGAAATCGCGCCCTGCCCGCCATGGGCGTTGAAGCCGAGCGCGGAGGCGTCCTCACCCGAAAGCTGGATGAAGTCCGGCCCGCAGGTGATGCGCTGTTCGGACACGCGCTCGATCTTGCCGGTCGCGTCCTTCACGCCGACGATATTGGCGAAATCCTTCACCAGACGTCCCATCGTCTCGGGCATCATGTCGATGACCGAGCGCGGCGGGATGTTGTAGATGATGACGGGCAGCTTGACGGCCTCGGCGACGGCCGCGAAATGGGCGTAAAGGCCACGCTGGTTGGGCTTGTTATAATAGGGCGTCACAACCAGAACGGCGTCCGCGCCGGCTACCTCGGCAAACTGGGCAAGTGCCACTGCTTCGGCCGTGCTGTTCGATCCCGCCCCGGCGATCACCGGCGCGCGGCGGGCCGCCGTCTCGATGCACAGTTCGACGACGCGGCGATGCTCTTCATGGCTGAGCGTCGGCGATTCGCCGGTCGTTCCGACAGGTACGAACCCGTTCGTGCCTTCCGCGACCTGCCATTCGATCAGGTCGCGATACGCTTTCTCGTCGAGCGCACCGTCCTTGGTGAAGGGGGTGACGAGCGCGGTCAGCGAACCTGTGAACATGATCGGATAGCTCCTGGGCGAAAACAGCGCATAAAGCGCCAATATGCCCGCCTTCTAGACGATCGCGGCCGCTTGCACCATAGTCTTGACGGCTTCGCCCGCCAAATTCCCGGCGAGAAAAACGGCCATTCATCGTATTTGATGCCTGCCGATAACCAATCGTTTACCTCGTCTTCACTCGTCAGACTGTACCTTTGCCTTTCCCGACCGAGACATCCACGACGAACGGCCCAGGACCGAACGAATGCAGCCCACACTCAGGACCCGCGTCGCGCTTACCGGCTTGACACTCGCCCTTCTGCCAAGCCTGGGCTTCGCCAATCCGGCATTGCCCGCCAATCCGCCGCTTCCAAGCCAGCGCCCCTACCAGGCCGTCGGCAATGTCGACAATTCGTTCACGACGAATTCGATCGTCGCGCAATCCGCCGCCGCAATGGCGACGGACCTCATCGTCACGGGCGACGTTTCCAGGCTGAAGGCCGGCCTCGACGCGCTGCAATCGGGCAACATCTCTCGCGCGCGGACCGCGCGAAACAATCTGCCGTCCAATTCGCTCGACCGCGCGATCCTTTCATGGGCGATCGCGACCAGCGGCGCCGAAGGCGTGCCGTCGTCCGAGATCGCCGAAGCGGCATTCGCGCTCAAGGGCTGGCCGGGCATGTCGCGGCTGCGGGCCAATTCCGAACGCGCGCTTTTGCGCGAGAACGCGGGGCCGCAAGCCGTTCTGCGCGCCTTTGGCGATACGCAGCCCGAAACCCGCGAAGGCACCATCGCGCTGACCCGCGCGCATCTGTCCGTCGGCAACACGCAGGCCGCCCGTGCGACGCTCGCGCCGTTCTGGCGCACCGAACGGCTGGAGCCGGGCGAAGAAGCTTCGATGATCCGTGAGTTCGGCCGCCTGCTCCCCGCGTCCGATCACTGGGCGCGGATGGAATCCATGCTCCACATCGACCGCGTCACCTCGGCCGAACGCGTGGCCGGCCTTGCCGGCGGCGAAGCGCTGACCAAGGCATGGGCCGCCGTCATTCGCGGCGAGAACAATGCCGGCCGTCTGCTCGCCGCCGTTCCGCAGGCCCAGAAGAAGGCCGGTTTCTATTTCGCGCAGGCGCGCCATCAACGCCGCGCGGAACGATACAAGGAAGCCGCGCAAACCATTTTGCAGGCACCGACGGGAGCCGCCAATCTCGTCAATCCGGACGCATGGTGGATCGAGCGGCGCGTTCTGGCGCGTGAACTGATCGACCTCGGCGAAAACCGGCTTGCCTATCAGGTTGCCGCCGGTCATTCGGCCGAAAGCCCTGCCAATGCCGTCGACGCCGAATTCCATGCCGGCTGGTTCGCCCTGCGCTTCCTCAACGATCCGCGCACCGCGCACAACCATTTCAACCGGATCGTGCAGATTTCCGAAGGCCCGATCTCGCTATCGCGCGGCTATTACTGGCTCGGCCGCGCCGCCGAGGCCGGCGGGCCGGGCACCGCGCGCGACTATTACCAGCGCGGCGCGCGCTACGGCACCGCATTTTACGGTCAGCTTGCCGCCGCCAAGCTGAACGCGACGACCATTTCGGCCGCCTTCCCCTCCGCTTCCGACGCCGACCGTCGCAATTTCGAAGGCCGTCAGGCAGTGCAGGCGATCCGCCGGCTCGAACGCGCCGGTCATCAGGGCCGGGCGAATACACTCTATCGCGATCTCGCGCTGCAACTCGACAGCGTCGGCGAACTTGCGCTTCTGGCCGTGATGGCGGAGCGCCGGGGCGATCATCCGCTCGCCTTGCGCGTCGGCAAATGGGCGGCGGGACGCGGTCTCGACGTCGGGGCGCTCGCCCACCCGGTCGGGGCCATTCCCGGCAACGCCAACATTTCGGCCGCCGGCAAGGCGCTTGCCTATGCGATCGCGCGGCAGGAAAGCGAATTCAACATCTCGGCGCGCTCGGGCGCAGGCGCGCTCGGCATCCTGCAATTGCTGCCGGGAACGGCGCGCGACATGGCGCGCAAGACGGGCGTCTCCTTCGACCAGGCGCGGCTCACGCGCGACGCCGGCTACAACGCCGCGCTGGGCGCCGCCTATCTCGGCGAACAGCTCGACCGCTTCAACGGCTCCTACATCCTCACCTTCGCGGGCTACAATGCGGGCCCGAGCCGTGCCGCGCAGTGGGTGAGCCGTTTCGGCGACCCGCGCGGGCAGAACATCGAACAGGTGGTCGATTGGATCGAGCGCATCCCGTTCCACGAGACGCGTTCCTACGTTCAGCGCGTGATGGAGAACTATCAGGTCTACAAGATGCGCCTTTCGGGGCGCGCGGATGTGGTGGCGGATTTGACGGGCGGACGGCGCTAGGAAAGTCTCAACCGTTACTTTTGAATAAACGAGAAAGGCGGAGAGGGCATGCCCTCTCCGCCTTAATTTTTTCAGCTTGTGAAGGACTAAGCCTTACTGCTGTTCGAAGGCGTCGACCTGATCGCACAGGCCGAGGGTCACCGTGCCATAGCTGCCGCGCTCTTCAAGCGCCCGATCACAAGCCTCGATGATCGAAGCCCGGTCGCCATCGGTCATTCCGGTGAATGCGGTGTTGAATTCGTCACCCTCATACACGGTCATCGTATCCATGTCGGAATAGAGGGGCGTAAAATCCGTGCCGCTTTCGAAGAAGGCGCGGTCCATGTCGTTCATCTCGGCCTGAACCGGATTGTCGGGCGTATCCGTAGGCGCCGACGTGTTCTGGGCGAATGCTGCGCCCGAAATGAGAAGCATGGCGGACGTCGCGGCGGCAAGATGGAATTTCATATTCTGTTCTCCTCGGTATTTGGAAACAAGACGCTGTCTTGAGTACCACCACAACGGCGGTTTGCCTTGCCGGTTCCACAAATTCGAAAAGCTTGCAGCCCTTTCCGCTCAAAAAAAAGACCCGCGGCAAAGCCGCGGGTCTCTTTAGACTTGGTACTTTCGAGCTTCTTAGAAGAAACGCGAGAAGCGAACGAAGCCCGAGGTGGAGTCGCCACCTTCGATGCCGCTGCCGAGGAAGCCGGCGTCGACGTCCGTGTAGACAACTTCCGTACGAACGGCGAAGTCGCGGACCGGGGTCCAGACGACGTTGAGCTCAGCGGCCCAGGCGTCAGCACCCGACGAAATGTCGGTGCCCGGAACGTAGATGTCGCTGATCCACTGACCGCCAACCGAAGCGCCGAAGGTCGGCGTGAACTGGTGGTAGTACGAACCGATGACCGACCACTCACCGCCATTGCCGTTGTAGGCGTTGTCGCTGTCGGCATAGTAACCGATCAGGCGGAGCGAGGAGCCTTCGTAGGCCGGGATGTTGAACTGCGCGCCGAGAGCGGCGGTGTAGCCCGAGTCGTCAACCTGACCAGCGATGAACGAGTTGCTAGTCGCAACGGCATTACCCGTGAAGCCGCCGGTACGGTCGTAGTCGTAACCGACCTGACCCCAGACGGAGCCCCAGCCCTGCGTGATGCCGACCTTGCCGACGACGTCCGGCACGTAGCCGTTGTTTTCGTAGGTACCACCACCAAAGGCGGCCGGAACAGCACCCGCAATGTTGGCGCGGTTGTCTTCGAGCGAAACCGTGGCGAAGAAGCCGTTGGAACCACCGAAGTTGTACTGCACCAGGTTGCGACGCTGGAAGCCGTAGTACAGGCCGCCATCCGAGTGCGAACCGAAGTTGGCAGCGCCTGCATTCGGCGTGAACGCCCAAGCCGAATCGTCACGACCCATCTTCAGGCCGCCGAGCTCGAGGAAGGCCTTGTTGTTGCCGACGGTGCCGTTGCCAGCCTGCGTCGTGGTGTTGCCTTCCCAGCGAACGTAACCGCGGAGCGTGCCCCACTCGGTGTCCGAACGAGCGTCGAAGAAGATACGAGCGCGGGCCAGCTTGTTGTAGCCGCCTTCGATGAAGCCCTGGTAGTTGCCGTCGAGGACCGAACCGGGAGCGAAAACGTCCGAATCGCTGGCGAAGCCGATCTGGTAACGGACTTCACCGCCGATGCGCAGGCAGGTCTCGGTGCCCGGGATGTAGAAGAAGCCGGCGCCGTAAACGTCGCAAACGCGAACGTATTCGACGGGCTCCGGCTCTGCGTAAACGATGGCGTCGGCTGCCTGGGCGCCCGATACGGCAACCAGTCCAGCGGCGGAGCCGAGAAGAAGGCTCTTGATGTTCATTTCTGACCTCCAGTCAAAAGTTGTTAAGCGGGTCTGGGCTCTTTTTGCTGAAGGACAGCGTTTCCCTGCCCCATCCCCAATTCCGAAAAAGGAGGTTTGTGTCCGCCCTTTCTCGATGCTGACAATACGCAGGACGCATTCCCGATCAACCGCGTTTGCATCTTAAACGCCCTTTGTGCCCTCGCAAGGGAAAGGCTTGTTGCAGAAAAGCCACGATTTGACCCCCGGCCTTTACGTTCTCTTAAGGGATGAGGCGACTTTGAGCCCGCAGCACGACAAGACCGGCGAGCCGCCGGGACGGAATCACGGGAATCGTCCGGACCTGCCCCGACGGATTCGCGAATCGTAAAGGCAACTCGATTTTCGACGTTGGAATCGAATGTCCGTATTGATTGTGCGGCTCTTCTTCTTTATCGACCGGGTCACCGGAGAGGTGGCCGAGTGGTCGAAGGCGCTCCCCTGCTAAGGGAGTAGGGCTCAAAAGGCTCTCGTGGGTTCGAATCCCATCCTCTCCGCCACCCTTATGACGAAGCGTTGTCATTTCAGCCTCTTGGATGCTTGTTTGTCCAACCTTTCGCCAAGGTTGGGAAAATTCTGTTCTCGATCCGATCTGTCGGGCATGCTTTTCACAGCCTCATCGGCAAGGCGTTGCTGATCGGCCGCGAGCGTATATCGCTCGACTTCCTTCAGGGTTTTGTGGCCTGTTATGGCCTGAATTCGCTTGGTGCTATTGCCGGCATCTGCCAAGCGCCGTGCTGCCGCTTTCCGTAGGCCATGCGCTGAGAGGCCTTTAAGACCCGCCGAATCACACTGCTCACGAAACCAGTTGCCGAAACCTGCTGGCGTGAACGGTGCGCCGAATTCGGTTATCAGGAACGTCATATTCGTGCGTGGAGCGTGCGCGAGGGCATCAAGCAGCGCGGCGTGCATTGTTATCTTTAGCGCCTGCCCAGTCTTGTTCTGCTGCACGGCGATCCGCGATCCATCCACATGCTGCCAGCCGAGCCGAACGACATCGCCGCGCCGTTGGCCGGTGTAGAGCATGAGAGCCATAGCTAGTCGCGCTCGTGAACCTATCGGGTGCCTTGCCTCGAAAGCCGCAATGTCTGCCTCGCTCCAGGTCGCAAAACCCTTTGCCTTCACGCGGAAGCCCTTGAGACCGCGAGCGGCGTTGGTTGGGATAAGTTCGATATCGACCGCAAAATCGAGAACAAGCCTTAAGAGCCGTAGCAGATTGTTCGCAGCATGCGGCCGATCCGACATTCCGCCGATGATGGCTTTGATGTGCTGCCGCTGAAGCAACTTCACTGGATCTTCGCCGTGCAGCCGCGCAAAACGGTCGAGAATGCCCCGGTAAGTCGCCTTTGTTGCTTCGGATAGTCCGAGGAATTCCGGTGACCGGTAGAATGAAAGGATGAGTGCCGCGACAGACCCCGGACGTGCGCGTTTCGCGCCAATTGCCGAAGTTGCCGCATCGAGGCCCTTGAGAGCCGATTCGTATGCCTGCCAGAAATCAGCCGTTTTTAGTAGCGCGGCGATTTCCCTCGCTTCGTCCGTGAGTATCCCACTGAGATAGGCAGAGAACAGCCCTTTCCGGAAACGCAACCGCGTCTTTCCGTGCCGATCGCGCGCGACGCTGACGTGAAGTGGAAGACCACCTCTATTTCTGCGAGGCATCGGTTAACACCCGATCCCAGGGGTTTTGTTCTGCGGCTCGCCCCTGTCCGCCGTCTGCCGTGATGACGCGTACGCCGTCCTTCGTCGCAACGAATTCTGCTATCTTCAATCCAGCGTTTTGCGCAGCTCTAATCGCTCTCGTGATTTCAATTTGCTTCACTGGAGACCTCACGACCATCGTTGTCCGTTGCAACCACCAGGCGTTCGATTTCAATCCCGGCTTCAAGTTCACTGTCCTCAGGGCAGTCCATAAGGATCTGGTGGCCGACAGCCACCAGCCGCTCCGCACCAATTACAAACCTGTTTCCTGCAGACCGGCTATCAATGTTCCGATAAAGATCTGCCGCGTCTGCTTGGTCGAGGTTCGCATGCGCATCATGGCTGCTGAATACAAAGCGCAAATTCAAAAGGCTGCGACGATCAAAATTCATCCACGCATATGAGCCGTCTTCTTGAAATTCGAAGCTCTTGATCGCGAACCCCGCACTCCCAAGCCCGCGGTTCATTGCCATGAGTAGAAAGGTGGCCAGCGAGCGGGCCTCGCCTTGAAACGCTTCCGACAGGCCAGGATGCAGTGGATGCCGCACGAGCTTGCAGTCGAACAACCGCCATGCAACGTCGGCTGCATCTGCCGGCCGGCGCGAAACCATGGCCAGGACGTGCAAGGCGGCCGCACCGATATCCATGTGGGGCGCATGCACGCCTCGCGGACCGGTTGGTATTTTGAGCGCTTCGCGCAGAGTGCGCGTTCTTTGATCCATCTCCGTTTCGGGACGATTCGTCATTGAAGCTAAAGCACTCTGTAGCTCACGAGACCGCATATCACTGCCCTTTTGGTAACTTTTACGAATAGGTACTGACCTAATCCCAACTCGTCAATGGTATTTTTTACTGTAAGAAACGGGTGTGGAAATTCCCCACCGACACGCTGTGGAACTTCCGCACCGAGGACTGGGGAATTTCCCCAGTTGGACTGGTGGATGAATTAGCCACCGATCGCTGCCCCACGTAACAGCCCGGCATAATTTTCGTGGGAGAGCCTGCTGGCGCGGTCTGCGATGTCTCTCGTGGCCCACAAGAGCGATTCGACACGCTTGAGCTTCAAGGTGTCTTCGGTCGAAAGCGGATCGCGATCGACGCTAACGGCCAAGTCTACGGCCATGTCGACGAGATCATGGCAATGCGTGATGTCCGCCAGAAGGTCATCTAAGGAGTAAGGGTTCTCCTTCATGACGTGCTCCCATACGCGCCATCTTGCCAGTGGAAAACCTCGACCGGCTTGCCGTAGCGGATGCCGCCATCCAGTTTCTCTTCGCTCCAATAGCCCGCGCGAATGTGCCGCCAACCGATATCCATTCTGCCGTCCATGACGATCGTCCAACGTCCGTTTTCGGCAATCTCCTCCATCGCCTGCATGGCCATCATCAAATGATGCTTGAGGCGATCGTGCGCGCCAAAGCGCGTCGCATAGGCCTCGTCCGTAGAAACCTCGACCAATCTTTCCTCTGCCGACGATGCGCGCACTGTTAGAAGTGTCATGGACGCTGCCAATGCCGATATCGCACCGCGCCTCGAAACCTTCGGTATGGAACTCAATTCCATAGTCGAAGGGATCGAATCCTTTTCAGGCAAAGCTTCGCCAACGGCGAATTCCATTGCGGATCGCATCATTTGCTCCTATTATGTGGCGTATCAAGTGATTGCTGGCATATCACTAGATTGGTTAACGATCAATAGGAAATCATCTGATATGGCTCAGATCACTGGCGCGCAGATCCGGGCGGCTCGCGCATTGCTGCGGTGGCGAGCCGATGATTTGGCCTCTGAAGCAAACATTGGCGTGGCAACCGTTCGACGGGCCGAGCAGGAAGATGGCCCTGTATCCATGACGTCTGCCAACGCAGCAGCGATCAAACGTGCACTCGAATCCTCAGGCGTCATTTTCATCAACGATGACGATCAAGGCCCCGGCGTTCGCCTCCGAAAGGATTCCGTGGCGGCGTAGAATTCAGAACGAATTCTTGCCGGGAATACGATGTGGTCCCAAAAGACATTCCAGCGTGGAATGTTTGAAAAGCCATTCCGGCCGGGAATAGCTGGCGTCCATACGCCATCCCTATATCCTGACTTCCGATAACCTCTATTTCCGGAACCCAGCCTCTGCCGGTGTCGCAAACTGATGGCAGAGCTTGTCTGCCGAGACACAAGATGTAAGGAATGGAGAATTATTTAGGGAGGTTTTAATGGCTGTATATCTCGTGACTTGGGACTTGAACAAGCAACAACAGAATTATACCCGAGCGCGTCAGATTTTAGTGGACCACCTCGAGACTTATCCGCATGTCAAGGATCCCGACTTAGATTCAGTTTGGTTCATCCAATCAGCCTCCGATGCTAGTACGCTCGAGGCAGAAATTCGACGTAGGATGGGTGAGACCGACCGGTTGATAGTCACGCAATTGGTGACTGGTCAACATCAAGGGTGGCTTGCGAAGGACGTATGGGCTTGGATAGATGCCCGCGTTTGATGGTGCGAGGCGACAAATGGAACTCAAAGATTTTGTTTCTCAAAGCATTCGCGAGATAATTGCGGGCATCGTTGAAGCCCAATCCGCTGATCAAGGCGATCTGGTCAACGCAAATTCGCTATCGGCAGCGTCAGGCGGGAATCTTTTCAACGCAGGCACTCACGGAGTTTTCACGCGCATCGATTTTGACGTGGCCGTAACCGCCGAAGTTTCTGGCTCGGCAGGCGCGGGCTTAAAGGTGTTTGGGTTGGGAGCAGAGGCAGCTGCTGACCGAAAGCATACTGGCGCTAATCGCCTCACTTTCAGCGTGCCGGTTCGACTTCCGGATGGGGACGCTACCAAAGGCGAGGAAGTGAAACGCAGGTCGGCGGAACGTCGTGCCCAGCTATTGCGAGACAGCGCCCCCACGCCGATTGGTTTAAGATAATCCCATCCAGAACTTGGCCGCACGGTTGACGACGGTCATGGCAGCATTCTGCCATGCATCCGCGTCAGAAGCTGTCACACCCCGCGACAGCATTTCGGCGCGCGCTTCGGACAGCGAAGCCATGGCATCCGCCAGGAAGGTTGGCACGGCGACCTTGCAACCGGCAGGGCAGCGTCGGCGCATTTGCTCGGCGAGCGTGTATCCGCACGCCGAGCCGATTTGGATGAACTCGTCGCGGTTCTTCGCTTCACCCCATTCGAGATCTGTCTCAATCATGCGACGCGCTTTCGACCCTGCGCTTTCATCGCGCGGCGCTGCTGCCGGCTCATGCCGTCGATGGCAGGCGGCATCATCGGAATGACCTTCGCGATCGGCCGATCTTTCGTCGGATCGATCAGCTCGCCAACCGCGTCATTCCAACGGTGAATGGTTTCGACCTTGACGCCCTTCGCGGTGACAGTTGTCATGTCCACATGCCCGCCGGTAGAGCTGAACAGCCCTTCGAAATATGGCGACGGCTTCGGGTTCTTCCGAGCGAACTGCATCATCGAAAGGCCAGCATCCCGAATCCACTCGTGAAAAACATCACCATCGCGAACCGGCCGAACGCCCATGTCATCCAGCGTCAGCCCCTCGTCGCAGTTCAAGCCGGTAAAAAAGTCCGGCTGGTGATGGATCTTGTCACTTGGCCAGCGGTCACTGCCTGGGATCTGGAAAAACACGTTTCGAACGCCATGCGTTTCCGACAGTCCGGCGATGAAAACTTGCGTGTGGAACAGCGTCCCAGCGTCGTCGATGCTCGCCATCAGTTCCGGCAACTCGGATTCGAACATCGACGTGGCTTTGTCGAAGCCATCGGCCTCGATGCGTTCGAGCAGCCCTTCAACGAGGATCTTGCCAAGGCCCGCGTTACCGCGAGACGCGATCGCGAGTGGCACCTTGTTCGATACGGTCACCTTCCGCTTTATTCTCGTCAGCCGGCCGGTTACATCGTAGGCGGCACCGTCCGTAAAGATAAACGATGCTTTCGGAGCCTCATAGGCGACGATGGCGCTCATTGATCATTCTCCTGCTCATGGGCCGCAGCCAGTTTCTGAATTGCGATTCTCTGTCCTGCCGAAAACTTGATATCGGCGCGCTTGGCGTCACCGAGGCAGTCCTGCGCATACCGCAGGCTATTTGCCTCAAGGGTGGTCAGGCCGATCAACTGCGCCTCCAGCTCCTGCTGCCGGATGAAGTCGTAACCTTTCGACGTCAGGCGATCGTAAGCTTCCTCCAGCTTCTTCGCTTCGCGCGCGGCCTTCGCCAGCCCCTTGTCATCGACGGTCGATGGCAGCGTGGCTGTCGTGGTGATCGCCGGGAGCACTGTTGAGCTTTCGCGGCTGCGGAAAGCATGGTTCCAGGCGGCATCGCCCTTGCCCTGCATTTCGACTGAAAGCGCGGCTGCCGCCTCTGCCTCCTGCCGCAACTCGCGCGCCCGATCGCCGAGGCCATCAGTAGCGACGCCCAGCAAGCCAAGAACGCCCGACAGCGCCCATTCTGTGCCCTCGACAATAGATGCCAGCATCCGGTTCCAGTCCGCGCCAAGCTGCGCAACTGCGCTCTGCCAGTAGTAGGAAAAGGCGTTGAGAATGGACTTGGAGCGATCAAAAATGTCCGCGAAAGCATCGCCCCAGCTTTCCGCGCTGCGACGTGCTTCGATAAGCTGGTGTACCAGTTCACCGAGCAACACCACGGCCGCGCCGATACCGATCCGGATCAGCGCCGTCCGGAGCAAAGCGAGCGCCCCTGTGAGGCCATGCGTCGCAAGCTGCGCCGCCACCATCGCGCCGACGTAGTAGGTGCCGTACGCCGTCGCGGCGGTTGCCGCATAGGTGACCATCCGCTGCATGTTGTCGGCGATGATGACGAGACCAGCCGCGAAGCTCTCGGATGCGCCGCCCGCCTGATCCATCATGCCGATGGTCATAAGCAGCGAGTTTCTGATCAGTGTCATTCCGTCCGCGATCGTCGCGGGCATCCGGTCGGCTTCTTCGCGCAGCGTTTCGAGCTGCGATGAAAGGCCAAGCATTACCTCGCGCGTGATCTTGCCATCAGACGCCATCTTGCGCAGCTCGAGGACATTCACGCCCATCGAATCGGCAAGTGCCTGCGCGAGCCGGTCGCTGCCGGTCATGACCGTGTTGAACTGGTCGAGGTTCATCTTGCCGAGCGAAATTGCGTCAGACCATGCGCGCTGGACGCTTTCAGCGCGTTGCCCGCGTGTCGCGCTGATCACCAGCGCATTGTTGAAGCTTTCGACCAGGTCGAGCTGGTCGCTGATCGAGACGCCCAGCGCTGTCAGCGACGTTGAACTCGATAGCCAGCTTTCGGCCGTGCGATCGAGATCCGAATAGGTTCGGCGCGCCATCTGACCCAGGCGCTCAAGAACCGCCTGCCCGCCTTCGAACGATCCGGTCGCATTGACGACGCGCGCCTGTATCTCGCTCCATTGATCGGCCATGTTGCCGAGCATCTTGACGCCCTGAAAACTCAGATACGCCAGCACGAGCTGCGAGACGGAGCTTTTCAGGCGGTCTATCAGCCCGGTCGATTGATCCACCGACGCGGCGGTGTTGTCGTTCGACGCCCGGAAATTGTCGTTCGCGGCGGTCGCGGAAAGGTATCGCTCGCGCAGCTGCCCCATGGCGCGATTGTATTCGGCCTGCGTCGCCAGCCCCTGTTGGAATGCGCGATCGAGCGTTTGCTGCCCGCGCTCCAACTGGCTTTGCGCTCGAAACTGTGAATCGATCTGTCCGCGCAGGCGATCATATGCGCCGGCTGCTGAAAGCTGACGACGGGAGGTCGTTTCCGTGGTGCGGGCGACGGTCTCGCTGCTCTTGGCGAGATTGTCCTGCGCGTCGGAAACCGACCGCAGATCCTGCTCCAGTTTGTCGAGACCTTCCTGTGTGCCTCGAATGTGAACTATGCGAACCGTGCTTTGAGCGCTCATCGTGTCGCTTCCTGTTTCGGAAAGGGAGATGGCGGCGATCACCGTCGAGAATTGACCGCCGCCTGAGCCTTGCCACCTTGACCCCTATGAAACGAACGGCGCAGGGAGGTGACTTACCGTTTTCGGCCTAGCTCATTGGCCTCAGGAAATAGCGCGCCGGATTAATTGCCGCCCTCAGATGCAACGCCGATGCGCATCAGGCGAATGGCGCGCGGATCACGCACGCCGCCACCGACACGTTTCGTCGCGTAGAAATGCACGAACGGCTTGTTGGTGTAGGGATCGCGCAGCATGCGGACGCCGATGCGATCGTTAATGACGTAGCCCGCCTGAAAATCACCGAACGCGATCGGGAGCGCATCGGCCGCGATATCAGGCATGTTCTCGTCAATCTCGACAGGGTAGCCGAGCAGCGTTGCCGGCTGGCCTGCGACGTAGGTTTCGCGCCACAGATAGTTGTCCTGCCCGTCCTTCATCTTCGCGATCGTCGCCGCCGTGGTTGAGTTCATCAGCCAGCGCGCATTTCGACGGTAGGGCGCAGGAAGGCCATACACGAAGTCGATAAGACTGTCGGCATTGCCGAGCGCCGCCGCAGCGCCGCTCGCCATAACGTCCAACGTGCCACCCGGATGAACCGTGGCGCTTGTTCCGCCTGGAACGTATGTCAGCAAGCCGCGCGGCTTGTTGATCCCGTTGCCGGCGATGAACGAGACACCTTCCTGCTTGGCAAATTCCTCCGCCAGCTCGTCGGTGATGAAGTTAGCGACGTTGTAATCAGCGTCGTCGAGCAGACGCTGCGTGATGGCGGGGTTCGCGTAGATCTCGCCATGCGTAAATTCGATCGGCTCGATCGTTCCGCTTTCGGTCTGCGGTCGCGCGGCGGTCTCACCGACCCAACCCGATCCCCAGCCCTTGCCGTTCCAAAGCGTCGAATAGCCACCGACAGTGGTCGAGACGACGCGCGCCAGGCGGCGCATCGGAGACAGCGGCTCAAGGGCGGCAATGATTTGCCGATCCCACTCGACTGGCGCGAGATAGCCACCCGAATTCGGCGTGCCGACGCTCATGCTGGCTTGGATGGATGCTCGCAGGCCATTGCGCTGAGCGTCGCGCACTTCGGACTCGTCTCGGCCGTCACGGATCCAGCCGCCGAACGAGGCTGTATATGCTGGATCCGGCGAGCGCATAGCGGAGGGCTGTGCCGTTGCTGGCCCCGTCTGCATCTGCGCGATACGGGTGTTGATGTCGTCGAGCATTTCTCGATGCTCGGCAAGGGTTCCATCCTGTCTGGCACGGAACGCCGACAGGTCGGAATTCATTTCGGCCAAGACCGTGGCGAGGTCGGTATTACGGCTATTGGCGTGGATAGCCACGATTCCGCGATGACGGGTAAGCGCGTTCATAGACGCGATCCTTTTCGGATATCCAGAGCGGACGCCGACATGCAGCGAAACGCCTCCGGAGAGGTTGAAACTGACAGGGGAAAATAGGCAGCGTCGCGCGTACCTTAGAGCCGCTACGGCAGGCTCGTCGTCGGCGCTACGGCAGCCGACCGTTTCAAACGCCTGACCTTGGCTGAGCAGCGTCGCGCGTACTCCGAGGGGGTTATTCGCCCCGTCACCAAAGCCGAACGGCTCTTGATTCGAGATCACTGTACGACCTTCAAATCTGGTTTGTCGAGATTGCGCAGACCAAACGCGAAATTTTCCACAAGCGCCGCCATCTCATCGGCACTCGACCCCATGCCTATGCCAATAGCGGATGCGCCCCGTAGCGCGCCCTCAATGATCGCTTCAGGCGCATATCCGGTATGCGATACCAGCCGGGAAACGGAACGGCTGACGGCGCGAACTTGCAGCTCGTGTAGCTCGTCGGGTGAATGTTCGGTCGGCTTCATCGTCATTGGCTCCATGGCTCTAAAATCGAAAGAAATCGGGAGAAATTCGTCGCGCTCGGCTGCACCGTCTGTCGCGATCCCTTGCGTTTCAAGGGTTTTCAGAAGGTCGCCGTTGACTGAGACGGCGTCCGACGCCTCAAAATTCGCCTGAGCGGAAATAAAATCTGCGAATGAGAGGGGGACGGGTCTAGCGGTTGGGTCGGTCGCGACTTTCGACCCGCCCCCCGCCTTCAGCTTCGCCTTGTGCTTTCGGTTCGTCCGACGGTGCTGCTCCTGCCAGCAAGCGGCGGAGCACGTTCGGGCATGGCGTCCTCTGCCCCGGCGCGGCTGGATGACTGGGCTGCCGCAGATCAGGCAAGGAACCTCGACGAACAACGGACGGCCTGCACGTGCTCGCGCTCGCTGCGCAGCCATCTTCGAAGGATTAGCCGCGCGCCAGGCATTTCGCTGACGGCGGACCAATTCAGCCTTGCAAGCGGCCGAGCAGTGCATCGCTTGCCGACCACGCGAGCCAGCCTCAAAGCTTTCACCGCAAACGGCACAATTCCCGATCCGCATCAGCGCTCCCCCATCTGCGCTAACCATGCGGCGGCGCGCTCGTGCTTTGGCAGTCGGTTGATTTCGGCCGCGATCTTGCGGTAACGCGCCGCCTCCGCAGCATCGGCCTTCGCGGCGCTTCTCCCGCCCACAACCGGGAGTAGCATTGGCACCTGCTTCGACGGCAAGCGCCTATTCGTCATAAGCCCATTCGAGGGTTCGGCAGATCGCAGCCGAGAAGGGGCTGGCTTCTGCCCCTCAACCTGCTCAGGTTCTTTCAACTGGTTCCTTCGACTGGTTTGTAGGCACGGTTGTTCCTGTTCAACCGGCACGCTTGTTCCTGTTGAACAGGCACGGTTGTTCCTGTTTGCCGCGTCCATAGAAGCGCCCTTCATCAACGAATTCCACTCTGAGACGACGCGCGCGAAGGTCGCCCAAAGCGGCGTGTAGCTCGCGCAATGAGAGTGACCGCCGTGGCTGACCTTCTCGAACAGTGGTGCTGGTCCGTCGCAAAGCTCTTTCGTCGCCTTACGCACCATCCGAACAGATATGCCGAGGAGCGTAGCGAGACGTTCGTTGCTTGGATCGCAACGGCCTGTCTTGTGATTGAAGTGATCGAGGATGGCGGCCGCAACGCGCCGAGTGTCGCCGGTGAAGCCAGGCGCTAGTCCGATCGCCTTGAGCGCGATCAGAACGCTGCTCTCTGGCAAGCGTGACATCAGCGAGCGGCCTCGCGGATTGCGCAGACGGCCTCATGGGGCGTCAGACCAAACCGCCGTCGCAGAGCTGGAATTATCGGCCGTTCGCACCGGTCACGGTTTGAACGATACCAATCGGCGGCGGTCGAAATCGCCTCTGTGCTCTCGTGACAAAGACCTGTTTTTCCGCCAATTGGGAGGTTGGACGCGCGCGTTAATTGCGCAATGTTTTCAGTGAGCGGTTTTGATGGGTTGGGATTTGTAAGGGCTTGAGAATTATGGCGTGTGTTGCGCCCATCCTCTCCGCCATCGCCGCCGATTGCCCTCTATAGCTCGATATTGCCGCCGATCACCGCATCCCGCCATGTAAACCGCCGATTCTACGCTACAGCCTGATAGATGCTCATTGCTGCGCAATTGGAGTTGATTTCATGGCCCTCCAGAGCAGCACGACGAGCACCAGATTGGCAACGGCGAGAGCGGCCAGCGCCACAAGGGTTTGATCGGTGCCTGCAACAGATAGCAGGATCGCGCCCACGGTGGGGCCAACGGCTTGGGCGATGAGACTGGGCCGAGCAAGCCGTCCCATGATCGGCGCATAGCGCGAGGGACCGAACAGGGCGAGCGGGAGCGCGCCCCTGGCGATCGAGAAGATGCCGTTGCCGGCCCCGTAGAAGATGAGCGACAGGCCGATGATGGGGAAGCCCGCCGCCAGCATCGACATCCCGGCCGCGCTCAGTACGGAGGCGATCGCAAGCGTCCAGAACGGATGATGCCTTCCCCCGCTCGCCATTTCACAAATCCGGCCCGCGACCTGGGCTGGGCCGATCAGCGCGCCGAGTGCCACCGCCTCGGCGAGCGATAGTCCGCGTTGCTGCAACAGGGTGAGCAGATGAACCGATATGATAGTGACGCCGAGCCCGGCCAGCACCGTGATCGCCATCACGGTCAGATAGGCTCGGCGCTCTTGACCGCGAAGCTCGATGCGCGGTGTTTCGTGCTTCCCGCCAACCGGCTTGGGCTCGCCGTTGCTCGGAAGGACCAGCAGCACGAGCGGCAGGCAGATCGCGAGATGAATGCCGGCATAGGCCAAACACGCCCCGCGCCATCCCCAATGCTCCAGAAACAAGGCCGAGAGCGGCCAGCAGACAGTGCTTGCGAAGCCGCCCCATAAGGTCAGGGTAGTGATGGCGGATCGGGCGGAACGGCCATAATAGCCGCCGAGCGTGGCAAAGGCCGCGTCATAGAGGCCGCCCCCCATTGCGATGCCGAGCACGATCCATCCGAGAACGAACACCCATAGCGACGGTGAAGCCGCAAGGATGACGAGACCGGCAGCGAGCAGAAGGCAAGCCAAAACCAGGACGGGCCGCCCTCCGTATTGGCCGATTGCATCGCCTACGCGCGGGGAAACGATGCCGGCCGCGAGCAGGCCGATGGAGAGCGCGCCGACGATCCACGAAAGCGACCAGCCCGTGTCGGCCGCGATCGGGGCTGCGAGAACAGCCAGCAGGTAATAGGAGCTGCCCCATGCGAAAATCTGCACCACGCCGAGCGCGGAGATGACGGGCCACCGTCTTGGCCCGGATATACCCGTCTGCGCCGGCAGGTTCGTCATCAACGGACGCGCTTGAGCGCCATGCGCTCTTCCAGCTTATCGGCCGTTTCCTTGCGCTCGCTGTAGCGATCGGTGAGGTAGGGGGCGATATCGCGGGTCAGGAGCGTGAACTTCACCAGTTCCTCCATCACATCGACCACCCGATCGTAATAGGATGAAGGCTTCATCCGGCCTGCTTCGTCGAACTCCTGATATGCCTTGGCGACCGAGGACTGGTTTGGGATGGTGATCATCCGCATCCATCGGCCAAGGACGCGAAGTTGGTTGACGGCGTTGAAGCTCTGCGAGCCGCCGGAGACCTGCATCACAGCTAGCGTGCGACCTTGCGTTGGGCGGACCGCGCCCATCGCGAGCGGTATCCAGTCGATTTGCGCCTTGAGGATTCCGCTCATGGCGCCGTGGCGCTCGGGACTGGTCCAGACCTGCCCTTCGGACCATTGCGACAGTTTCCGAAGTTCTTGCACTTTTGGATGATCGACGGGCGCACCATCGGGTAGCGGCAGGCCGTGCGGATCGAACACACGGGTTTCCGCGCCGAAATGGTTGAGCAGTCGTTCGGCTTCGAGGGTGAGCAGCCTGCTGTAGGAGCGTTCGCGCAACGAGCCATAAAGCAGCAGAATGCGCGGCGGATGAGCGGAAGGCGTCGTTCGCAGGCGCTCGATGGATGGGTTGTCGAGCGCGGCGCGAACCAGATTGGGAAGGTCGGAAACCGTCATGGTTTGGCCTCGGCACGCACGGCAACGGGTGTCCTTGTTTCAGGAAACCATCTTGCGCCGAGCCTGAGCGAGACATGGACGAGCAGGATGAGTGCTGGCACTTCCACGAGCGGCCCGATGACGGCGGCGAAGGCCACCGGCGAGGCGAGGCCGAAAGCGGCGATGGCGACCGCGATGGCCAGCTCGAAATTATTGCCCGCCGCCGTGAAGGCGATCGCCGTTGTGCGCGGATAGTCCGCCTCGATCAAGCGCCCCATCGCAAAGCTGATGAGGAACTGGATGATGAAATACAGCGCCAGAGGGATCGCTATGCGCAGCGCATCGAGAGGCAACGCCACCACATCCGCGCCCTTGAGGCTGAACATCGCGATGATGGTGAACAGCAGGGCTGCAAGCGTTATCGGGCTGATGCGCGGCAGAAATTCGCGCTCATACCAATCCCCACCCTTGCGGGCGACGAGGATGCGCCGCGTCAGGTATCCGGCGAGGAACGGGATGCCGAGATAGATCAGCACCGCTTCTGTGATGGTCCAGAAGCCCACATCGATCACGCTGCCCTCAAGGCCGAAGAGAGGCGGCAGGACGTTGAGGAAGAACCACGCATAGATCGAGAAGAACAGAATCTGGAAGATCGAGTTGAAGGCGACGAGGCCGGCGACATACTGGTTGTCGCCGCGCGCGAGCTGGTTCCAGACCAGCACCATGGCGATGCAGCGGGCAAGCCCGATCAGGATCAGCCCCGTCATGTATTCCGGGTAGTCGCGCAGGAAGATCACCGCCAGGGCGAACATCAGCGTCGGGCCGATGATCCAGTTCTGCACCAGCGAGAGGATCAGCACCCGCTTGTCGGAAAAGACTTGATGCAATTCCTCGTAGCGGACCTTTGCGAGCGGCGGATACATCATCAGGATCAGGCCGATGGCGATCGGAATGTTGGTGGTGCCGATCGACATGGCGTTAAGAGCATCCGGCAGGCCGGTGAACAGCGTGCCAAGCACGACACCAAGCGCCATCGCGGCGAAAATCCACACCGTCAGATAGCGGTCGAGGAAACCAAGGCGGGACGCTGGCTTGAGGGAAGCCATGAGTATTCTCCAATTGCGGGCTTGTGGAGGCTAAAAGTCAGGCGGAAGCGACGCGCCGTCCGTGTTCGTCGATGATGCGCTCGCCGTCTTCTTTCACGAACGCGCCGCGCTGCGGGGGCAGCAGATCGAGCACGGCTTCCGAAGGGCGACAGAGCCGCACGCCTTGGGGGCTGACGACGATCGGACGATTGATGAGAATGGGATGCTCCATCATCGCGTCGATCAACGAATCGTCGCTTAGCTCGGTATCAGCCAAACCCAATTCTGTGTGAGGCGTGCCCTTCTCGCGCAGGAGATCGCGCGGTGCGATTCCCATGCGGGCGATGAGTTGGACAAGCAGCGCGCGGGACGGCGGCGATTTGAGGTATTCGATCACATGCGGCTCGACGCCGGAATTGCGGATCAGGCCGAGCGTGTTGCGCGAGGTGCCGCAATCGGGGTTGTGGTAGATGATGACGTCCATCGTCGCCCTCACGCTGCGCTGTCGCGGGGCGAAGTCGCCCCTTCGCTCTGGCCGATTTCGACCAGCCTGGTCCGAAGGGAGGACCTGTCGAGGCTGGCGAAGGGGAGTGCGGTGAAGATCGCGATGCGGTTTTTCAGATAGCGGAACGCGATCACGAAAGCCGCCTTGCGCTCGATCTCGGTGCCCTCGACCGCGGCGGGGTCTTCGATCCCCCAATGCGCCGTCATCGGCTGGCCCGGCCAGACCGGGCACGCTTCGCCGGCCGCGTTGTCGCAGACGGTGAACACGAAATCCATGACCGGGGCATCAGGAGACGCAAATTCGTCCCATGCTTTCGAGCGCAGGCCATCGGCGAGATAGTCGAAGTTCGCCAGCGTCGTGATGGCGAGTGGATTGATCGTTCCCTTGGGCTGGCTTCCGGCAGAGTAGGCACGGAAGCGGCCCGCGCCATCCTTGTTCAGGATGCTCTCGGCCAGGATCGAGCGCGCCGAGTTACCGGTGCACAGGAACAGGACATTGAAGATGCGTTCGGGCGTGGCGTTATCAGGCATGGGCGTTGTCCTTGGCAGAAACACAACAGGCGGCGAGTGCGGCGACAGCCGGGGTGCAGACTTCGGGATGCCCCTGGCAGCAGTCGCGCATGAGAAATTCGACCAGGCCGGACAGCGCCGGATAGGCGGCGCTGTAGATGATCGAACGCCCGTCGCGGCGTGACGCGACGAGGCCGGATTGTTCAAGGTGGCTCAGGTGGAAGGACATGCGCGACGACGATGCGCCATCCATCGCTTCCCCAATCGCGCCGGCCGGCATCCCTTCCGGGCCAGCCGTCACCAGCAGGCGGACGATGCGCAGCCGGGTTTCCTGGGAGAGCGCCGCAAACGCTGAGAGGGCTTGCTTTTCATCCATTATCGCCTCAATGTCTCAAGAGTTGTTGAATAAATGAATACACGCTGATGAACGTTCGCGCCAGCCCCTTAATCAGCGAATTTCCCGATGATGCCCCGCTCGGGTCGATCCTCGACGTTTTGGACGCCCATGCCAACAAGGCTCTTGTCCTCACCCTTGGCAACGAGCGAGTGCAGGCCGGCTATCGCATCATGGAGGTCAAGACCGGTTCCTTCGTCACGCTCGATTGCGGCGGCAATCGCGATGCGTGGCGGGAAACGATTTTGCAGGGAGAGGACATACCCTTGACCCACGGCAGCGCTCCCATGACCGTCGCAAAATTCCTGTCGATCCTGGGCCAAGTCGGCAACAAGGTTCAGCTCGACATGGACGCGCGGCTGACCTGGGAAGTCAGCCGACCGGACGATCCAATGCAGGTCTATGACGTGGCCGACATCGAGATCGACAACGATCGGGCGATTGTGCGGCTCTCCCCACGCCCGGCAATCTGCAAGCCTAGGCGCCGCGCGCAACAGGCGAGAGTGTCCGCCTGTTGCGTGTAAGTTCACTCTGGAGCCATTGCTATACCCGTACGGTCCCTGAGTTGGGTTACAAAGGTAGGGCTATAGCGTAGATGTAGTTCTCGGTTCGATCGGCTTCGGCCCGCCATCTCCGCGCAGGTGCTCTGAAATCCCTTCTCGCACTGCTAGCGTCTGCAGATCCGATAATCCCGCAACGTCTCGCCTTGCATATCCACCTCCATCAGTCCTATCGCGATGAAATGCCGGAGGCGGGACGCGACGAATATATAGCCGAGTGGATTGCGAGGATCACTACCGCTCATGACGTCACCAACGACTCGCGCCGCCAAAGTCCACGTACGGGGGCACAGGCCTAGAATGAAGTCGTCATGCGCCGTAATGGGTCTGAATAATAGTCGCCCTTGCGAGTCGCATTCTCGCAAAAGTTCCGGCCTTGCCGCAATGCGGGGATACTCTTCCGCCATCGCGGTCACATCTGCAGGTGAAATAAGAACGGCCTTCGGCGCAAATTTTGCCAGTGTTTTGGGTGAATGAACCGCAACCGAATGAAGTTCAACTTGTGGGGACACGGGAACACGCCACATGGCAACATTTTCTGCAGTCAGCCAATGACATGCCATTCGCAGAAGCACGTAGTCGCCCCCGCTTTCGCTGCCCCAGATGAGAATGCGTCGCGGCTTCTCGGCCGCGACGCATTCTCGCAGATCGCGCCACGGTGCAAAAGCATCGTCCCGAGCCTGACACGGCAGTTCATCACTGTCGTCCGGAACCACGAGCGACCTCCAGAAGGCTGCGCGTGCGCGCCCATCGGACAATGGCCCCAGTTCAAGCGCATCCATGATGGAGAATACCTTGCCCGGAAGGCCGAATTCGCGAATGGCGGCGCGAAGGGAGCCGGCAGCGCTGTTAGAAACAACCAAGTGGAGGTCTGTCATCAAGCCTGCCTCTGAGGGGTTTCACCATGCAGCACCGCCGCTGTTCGGTTGGTCGCTTCGCACCATTCTATACCGTTTGCTCGCAGTTCACTCCAGGATGGTCAGAGAGGGCTACAGCGTCGACGTCGTTCTCCGTTTCGGCGGCTTCGGCCCGCCACCATCGCCGATCATCCAGGATTTAGCGACGATCCGCAGGAACGCGTTCGCCTGTCCTACCCGCCGGTTCCGATATTGACGAGGATGCGCGAGCCCACTTGAACGAACGAATACTGGGTCGCGCCTCGTATCCACGAGGCCGATATCGTTTCGACGGCGTCATTCCTGTCGAAATTGTCCGGCGGGCCAAGCCGCTCCGACAAGGCGCCCAGGAATTCGGAAGGTCCCTCCGTCGAATATGCGCATGCCGTATGTCCGTTCGGGCCGACCGCGATCCAGAACGACAATGATTCGAGCTTGCCGGCCTCCTCCCGCTGCCAGCCCACGATTTCCACCGAACCGCCATTGTAGGCAACGAAGCTGGTATGCCACTCCTGCGTTTCCGCATCGGTCAGCCGCCGCCAGCCAAGTTCGTCGCCCTTCTGCGCCACCACCGACACCGCAGGCGCCTCACAAATATCGAAAAGCCGGTCCACGGTGATGTCGATGGACATCGCCGTCACCGTTCCAATAGTCGCGAACACCGCGCAAACGGTGCCGAGAGCCGTCATAAGCATTTGGTGCATACCGTTCCTCCGTTTCGCGCATTTTGCCTCAGTTGAAGCGTTGCAGCCATTTGCGGGTCTCTTCGCGTTCGTCTTCGCCGCCGCCCAGAACGAACAGCCCGCGCTTGTATCCGGAAAAGCGGATGGGCCGAACCGTTTGGGCAATGCGTCGATATTCGTCCGGTACGATGGCCCGGCTGCCATCGCCGAGTTGCGGAACGTCGCCTGCCAGGAGGATCGCGCCGGTCGGATAGAGATGAACCTGACAGGCCGGCCCAAGCCGCTGCGCGATTTCTTCCGCACCGCCGAGCCGCGTCAACGCGTCATCGCCCAGCACCGTCAGCCAGTTGATCGATTCGATCGATGCGGCGTCCGCTGCGGACGCCTCCACCAGGAACATGCCCGGATCGGAGAAGTCGAGGCCGGGAAAGCGCTTCAGAGCGGGCATCAGCGCCCTGACGCCGCCGGCGCCGAACTCGCCATGCTCCAGCAGCACGCTGTAACCCGCCGTGCCGTGCGCTGCCTCCAGCGACGCCGCCCATCTACGCGTCGTTTCGACGAAATGCACATATCCGTGCGCCGCGACGAAGGATGCCGGGAAATAGACGCTCAGATACGAAAGGCCGAGCGGCATGAGGGGCTCGGTACCGGCCGCACTGAACGACATCGACACCGGGACCGGCTCGTCGACGACCGCGCCGCCGGGATAGCCGAAGACGCCGGCGTCGAACGGCTCCTCCGGCGGCAACGCCTCAGCCTGTTGCGCATAATGGTCGATATAGGTGTCGTCGCAGATCCGGCTCAGGCGGTTCGCGTCGACCTTGAGATAATGCGTAAGTTCTTTGCCGAAGAAACCGTGATAGTCGCGCACGATCGCTGCGAGCGCCGTGCGTCGTTCGACCGTTTCGCCGCCTTTGAAATAGAGTTCGACGGTGAAGCCAACCCGGCCGATCGTAAAGCCGCGATCGTCGGTCAGCCTGATCTCATCGATTGCCTCGTCAGTCCTCATGGTGGGTGCGAGGATACTGGCTATGATATAAGTGATCTCGACACGCTCTGCGTCATCGCCGGCCGACACAAGGCCCTGCGTCAGATTTGGCAACACCTCGAGGCCGACCTCGACGATCTGTTGCGCGCCCCGAAAGTAAGTTTCCTCGTCGGCAGCTTCCTGCATTATCTGAAAGCCTGCCTCGATCGCCAGGGCAGCAATTGGAAAGCTTATGGCAAGCGCCGTGCGCAATAAAAAACCACGAAGGGAACTGCATCACGAGGTCATATCCTGCCAATTCGAGTGCGGAAGACGAATTTGGGTAAAAAAGATTCGCTCGCATCGCCGAGGTGTCTCCTGGATTGTCAGTTGCCGAAGAAGACGTCCTCGGATCCGGTTTCCGCGTGGCCGCCGCAGTCAATGGCATCGCCGATCCGGCCTGCTGGTCGGCCGTTGATGAACACGGAACCGGAGCCGTCTGCGAGCGCCCGGCCATGCGGCCCGGCATGGCCGGCGGTGCAGGCATGAGGTTCATAAGTGCCCCCTACCCGCATGAGCGGCCGCCCGTTCACGAAAACGTCAGGGCTGCCGCTGTTCGCTGCCGAGGGCGGAAAATGGCAGCACGGCCTGAGCCTATATCGTCCTTGCGGTGGGCTGGGGGCATCAGGATCGCCCTCTTCCGCTACCTGCCGATACTCCGAAAATCCGCCTCCAAGGCGTGCCGCCAAACATGGCGTTGCCGATGACGAAGTAACCGAGCAGAACGCCGAACACGGCCAGAGCCCATAGGCCCTGTACATCGAAGAACCAGCCGCGCAATTGCCCTGTCCACCATGCAACGACATAGCCCGGAACCCAAAAAGCCGTCAGGAAATCCAGCATGAACGACACGATCGACCGCCAATATTCCCGCTTCTGAACGAGGCTGAACAAGCGACGAAGGACAGTTCCTCCGAAGAACATGTCACCGACGAAGAAGTAGGCGGCAACCAGCGCCATCGAAAGAAGAATTGCGGCTGCGTCACTATATGAAAATCCCAAGAGCGCCCAAACCATGCCAGCGACCAAACTGAACGGGATCAGCGCAATGGAGAACTCCAGCATAAATACGCCGATCGTTTTCCGGTAGGATGGAGCAGCCCTATCCATGTTCAGCCACCGGAACGTTCACGCGCATAATCTTCCTCAGTTGTTCCAAGGCAGAAAAGCTCCTGACCGTCGAAATAAAGAAGCGGATAGCAATTTCCGTTCTGGGAGGCCGCGCATTCGTTCTGAGCAAGGGCGGATTGTTCTGCGTCGAGCCCGTCAGGGAACCGGGCCAGAATGATATTCCGGCCGACGTTCGGTAGAAGCACCATCGCCTCCTGTCCCTGCGTAAAGCGATCGTGCACCGATTTGGAACGCATCAGAGTGAGAGCCTCGCTGTCCTCCGGGTAAAGACGGCTCGACAAAGCCAGGTCGTAAGCCTTCTCCGGGTGGTTAGAGACCAGTTCTTCGAGTCGTTCTTCATATCGGAAAAACCAACACTCAGCGGCAGCAGCTTCTGTACCCAGCCCATCGATTGATAGCGCTTCGGCGATCGGCGCCGACTGCTCTGAAGAACAAGCCGAGAGCACTATTGTGAGCGTCACACTTAAGGCGGTGAAGCGCGACGACCCATTGCGATTTTCTTCGCGCGTGGTCGGGTTTCGGCTTGATTGGAACTGCCAGCCTCCACACCTAACTCACAAATATTTCTGATAAAAAATTGTATATTATATATGCCACAATAAAACACGGCATCGCAATAATCCAGAATTTAAACTGATTAATAATTCCCACCTTAACGGTACATTTATAGTTAGCCGCGCAGTCCGGCGACGATGCGCGCCTGAAGGGCATCCGGCGAGGATTCCACGACGCGCTGCCGGCCAACGAACGGCAAGGAGACGAAACCGGCCTGATCGACGGTAAAACGACCGAGATTCATCACTTTGGCGTCGGCGGCGGACATCAGCCCTTCTTCGCTGCGGTCGATGATGGTGACCTCGATGACATCCCCTGCGCGCAGACGCTGCGCAGCGGGCGACGCCGTCCTCAATGTGCCGAGACCCGCTCCGGAGCTTGCCGAGCGGGCAGTCGTCGGCGCATAGCCGATCGGAGCCTGGGACAGTTCGAGCACCGGGAAGCGCTCGTTCGAATTGGGCATCGTCGCATTGCGAATATCTGAAACGAGGGGACCATCTGACGGAGCTGCACAAGCGGCAAGAATCAAGACGAGTGCAATAGATCCAAGTATCCGCATGTGTTCCGCCCCTCACAACGATTATTTGAAGACATAGCAGGAGACTTCCGGGCGACAACGTAATAGTGTCGATATATCTCGGCTTTCATGATGCACGAAGTCCTGTTGTTGCAGAATTGCAACCACGCTGTTCTTCAAAGGGGATGGCGGAGCCGAAACAGGCACGGAAGGGGCGTTTCTGCCCGCAGGGCAATCGGCAAACAAGGCTTCACGGCTCTGCCAATCGCTCTGCATCGATACTGCACAGAACGAACGAATCGCGACGCTTGCTGCACGCGCCAGGCTGGGGCAGCCTCGACGGCCGCGAGCGGGGCGCGCGTCGAACTAGCAGCATCTGCGTACCGGGAATCACTACTTTCAAGCCTAAGCAGGACACAGCATCTTGGTTGGATGTACGGGACCAGACCCGATTTTAATCGCCTCGCGCGACACCCGTTCGCTCGATTGCCGTCGGTGGCGCGCAGGCCGGCCAGTTGATGCGGCACACGCGCTCGGCCATGATAGGCGTTCGAAACCAGCTACATCCGAACTACCTGTACCGAGAGGCTGCTTCAAAGAACTTCATGGCGCAGGCGCCGACCATGTCGGTGTTCCCCGGTGCGGCGATCTTCCTCGTCGTGCTCGGCTTCAACCTTCTGGGCGACGGGTTGCGCGATGCGCTCGACCCGCGCGAAAACTGATCAACCGCAAGGACACATAAAAGAATGTTCACGACCAGACCCGAACTTCTCGGGACCTTCGGCGCCGTCACCTCCACGCACTGGCTGGCCACCGGCAGCGGCATGTCCATGCTGGAACGCGGCGGCAACGCATTCGACGCGGGCGTCGCCAGCGCGTTCGTCCTGCAAGTGGTGGAGCCACATCTGGTCGGGCCGGGCGGTGACGTGCCGATCGTCTTTCATTCTGCAAAGACGGGCAAGACAGAGGTTCTGTGCGGGCAGGCGACGGCACCGGCGGGCGCGACGATCGAGCATTACCGCGCCGAGGGGTTGAAGCTCATACCCGGCAACGGTCTTCTGGCGACGGTCATTCCGGGCGCGTTCGACGCCTGGATGGTTCTGCTACGCGACCACGGCACAATGACCGTGCGCGACGTTCTGGAGCCGGCGATCCATTACGCGCAGAACGGCCATCCGCTTTTGCCGCGCGTGGCGAACACCATTGCCGGCCTCAAGGACTTCTTCGAGAAGGAGTGGCCGACAACCGCCGAACTCTTCGTGCCGAAGGGTGCGTTGCCGCAGGCGCGCAAGCTCTTCCGCAACGAGAAGCTGGCCGAAACGTGGGCCCGCATCATCAGGGAAGCCGAGAGCGCGGGGGCGGATCGCGAACGCCAGATCGAGAAGGCGCGCGAGGCGTTCTACAAGGGCTTCGTCGCCGAAGCGATCGACGCCTTCGCCCGTGACAACGCCGTCATGGACGAAAGCGGCGAGCGCCATCGCGGCGTCATCAGCGCCGACGACATGGCGGGCTGGCAGGCGACCTATGACGCGCCGGCGTCGCTCGACTATGGCGACTTCCGCGTCCACAAGACCGGCCCTTGGGGCCAGGGACCGGTCTTCCTGCAAACGCTTTCGATCCTGAAGAACTTCGACATCGGCGCCATGGGGCACTCGTCCGCCGAATTCGTCCATGTCCTGACCGAGGCCATGAAGCTCGCCTTCGCCGACCGCGAAATCTACTATGGCGATCCGAACTTCACCGATGTGCCACTGGACGCGCTTTTGTCCGACGCCTACGGGACTGAGCGCGCCCGGCTGATCGGCGACAACGCCTCGCTGGACCTGCGGCCGGGCACCGTCGACGGACGCGCCGAACAGGTCGCGCGCGGACTTGCGGCCCTCGAACGCCTTTCGCTCACGGGCACCGCATCCGCCGCCAACGAGCCGACGACCGCCGAAATGCGCTCGGCCCGGCGCGGCGACACGGTTCATGTCGATGCGGTCGATCGCTGGGGCAACATGATGGCGGCGATGCCGTCAGGAGGCTGGTTCCAGTCCTCACCGGTCATTCCCGAACTCGGCTTCATGCTGAACACGCGCGCCCAGATGTTCTGGCTGGAGGACGGCCTGCCGACATCGCTCGCACCGGGAAAACGCCCGCGCACCACGCTGACGCCGACGCTCGCGGAAAAGGACGGCAAGCCCTACATGGTGTTCGGTTCGCCGGGCGGCGACCAGCAGGAACAGTGGCAGCTCCAGTTCTTCCTGCGCCATGCCCATCACGGCCTCAATCTGCAGGAGGCGATCGATCTGCCGATGAGCCATACGGGCCACTTCCCGTCATCCTTCTATCCGCGCCAGCGCCGGCCCGGAAACCTGACGATCGAGGAGACGTTCGGGGAAGAGGTGCTTGCCGATCTGGTCGCGCGCGGCCACGACGTGGAACGCTCGCCAGAATGGACGATCGGCCGCCTCGTCGCCGCCGCGCGCGATGCGGACGGCCTGCTGCATGCCGCCGCCACCCCCCGCCTCATGCAGGCCTATGCGGCGGCGCGATAGATCGGAGCACGTCCGATGATGTGTGCCGGGGCCTGCCGAAGGCTCCGATTCACGCGTCGTCCTTGCGCATAAAGTCGCGAGTCCCGCCATGATGATGGCCGGCGTCGCCGGATGCCCATCCGATGTCGCATTCATGCGACTGGAATCAATCGACAGATGATTTAGTCATGGCATTCAGGTGCCGTGGCCGGCGACGGGCATGGAGAATTGGGAAGCCGGTCGAAAACCGGCGCTGCCCCCGCAACGGTGGTGGAGAGAAAGCGGCGACGGGAGCCACTGGGCGGATGCGCCTCGGGAAGGTGTCGCGGCAGGCCCCGAAGAAGGGCCGCTCCAGAGTCCGGAAACCAGCCTGAACGACGATGAACCGACTGATCGCGGTGGGCGATCGAGAGGCGAATGCGTGCGAAGCGGCCATTGGCTCCTCGCCCTTCTCCTTTGCCATCTCCACCAGTTCAGTCCTCGCATGAGGCAGGACAGGACATGGACACGCGCAAGGACATGCTGGAACGGCTGAAAAGCCATCAGCCGGGCTACAGCCTCGACCAGGCTTTTTATACCGATCCCGAATTCTTCAAGCTCGACATGGAGCTTATCTGGTATCGCGACTGGCTGTTCATCGGCCATGATTGCGAATTGCCCAAGCCCGGCAGCTACATCACGGTCCAGATCGGCGAATACCCGGTCGTCGTGGTGCGCGACGCAAAGGGAACGATCCGCGCCTTCCACAACACATGCCGCCATCGCGGCTCGCGGGTCTGCACGGCGGCGAAGGGCACGGCGGCAAAGCTCGTCTGCCCCTATCACCAATGGACCTACGATCTGGATGGGCGCCTCGTCTTCGCGCGCCAGATGGGCGCGGAGTTCGACGCCTCGCAGTTCGGCCTGAAACCGATCGCCTGCGAAAGCGCCGCCGGATATCTGTTCGTTTGCCTTGCCGACGAACCGGCCGATTTTGCCCCCGTTCGCGCCAGGCTCGAGCCCTATCTCGCGCCCCATCGCCTGACCGAGACCAAGATCGCGTTCGAATCGACGATCATCGAGAAAGGCAACTGGAAGCTCGTCTGGGAGAACAACCGCGAGTGCTATCACTGCGCGGGCAACCATCCCGAATTGTGCAAGACCTTCCCCGAGGCACCCACCGCCACCGGCATTCAGGGTTCGAAGAGCGATCCCGAGATCGTCGCGCACTGGGAAAGATGCGAGGCGGCGGGATTGCCGAGCACGTTCGAGATTTCCGATGACGGACAGTATCGCGTCACCCGCGTGCCGCTGCTGCGCGATGCGGTGAGCTACACGATGACGGGCAAGCGCGCGGTGAAGAAGAACCTGTCCGATTCGGTATCGACCGACCGCATCGGCGCGCTTTTGCTCTATCACTATCCGACGACGTGGAACCATGTGCTCGGCGACCATGCCGTCACCTTCCGCGTGCTGCCCATCAGCGCCACGGAGACGGCGGTGACGACCAAGTGGCTCGTTCACAAGGACGCCGTCGAGGGCGTTGATTACGACCTTGCCGAACTCACGCACGTATGGACCGAAACCAACGATCAGGACCGGCGGATCGTCGAGGAAAACGCCTTCGGCATCACCTCCCCGGCCTACCGGCCCGGCCCCTATTCCGAAGAACATGAAGGCGGCGTCATGCAGTTCGTCGAATGGTATTGCAATTTCGCCGAAGATCGGCTGACCGGCGACGCCAAGCCGGCGCTGCGCAGCGTGGCCTAGAGAGGATGTCTATGCTCGACGTTGCCCCCCTCTGCCCTGCCGGGCATCTCCCCCGCAAGGGGGGAGATCACGCTCGTCATAGATGCAGGCTGACCTCGCCACTTGCGGGGAGGATGGGCGATCAATGAACGCGACATCGCTCTACAAATATCTCGACGAGATGGTGCCCTGGGACGACCGGCTCCAGGTGCTGGAATGCCTGCGTGTGGTCGACGAGGCGCCGGACGTGAAGAGCTTCGCCTTCCGCTCCGACAGCCAGACATGGTTCCGATACCAACCCGGCCAGTTCATCACGCTGGAACTGCCGGCCGAGCCGGAACCGCTGATGCGCACCTATACGCTCTCGTCGAGCCCGTCGCGGCCGTTCTCCATCGCCGTGACGGTCAAGGCTCAGGCGGATTCGATCGGCACGCGCTGGATGTTCGACAATCTGAAACCGGGTGACCATATCCGCGCTTTCGGGCCGTCAGGCGATTTCTCGCTGCACAATCACCCGGCGGCCAAGTATCTGTTCCTGTCGGCCGGCTCGGGCATCACCCCGATGATGTCGATGCTGTTGTGGCTCAATGATTTCGCGCCGCAGACCGATGTCGCCTTCATCAATTGCGCGCGGCGCTATGACGATTTGATCTTCCGGCGCGAACTGGAACTCGTCGGCAATTATATGCACGGCCTGTCGCTCGACTTCCTTCTGGAGGAACGGGCGCGGCGCGAGGGCGGGTTCGGCCATGTCGGGCGGATCGATGCCACAAGGCTGAAGCTGATCGCGCCGGACTTCGCCGAGCGGGAAATCTTCTGCTGCGGGCCGGACCCGTTCATGCGCGCGGTGCGCCAGATCCTCGAAGCGGAGAGCTTCGACATGGCGCATTACCATCAGGAGAGCTTCGGCGCGCCAACCATAGAGCGCGTGCAGGCGCCGTTCGAGGAAATCATCAACGCCGAACCGCCGGCCGATGCGCAACCTGTGCGCTTTGCGCTTTCGGATGTCGAAGCCTCGTGCCTGCCCGATCAGACGATCCTGCAGACCGCGCGCGCGGCGGGCGTGCGCATTCCCGCCGCCTGCGAATTCGGCCTGTGCGGCACCTGCAAGACGTTGAAGCTCTCCGGCGACGTGGAGATGAGCCACAATGGCGGCATTCTCGATCACGAGATCGAGGAAGGCTACATTCTCGCCTGCTGCTCGCGCCCGCTCGGGCCGGTAACGGTAGACGCTTGAACTAACCGCGCGCGGCGGCGAGCGCCTTCGGCAGCTCGGCTTCGAAAAGATCGATTTCTGCCGCCGGGCCGACCGAAACGCGAATGCAGCGGTCGAGAACCGGGGCCATCGGCTTGCGCACGAAGATTTCGCGCGCAATCAGTTCCTGCATCACTTTCATCGCGAAAGCGCCGTCGCTTTTGCAATCGATGGTCACGAAGTTCGTTGCCGACGGGATCGCGGAAAACCCGTTCGCCGCTGCGATGGAAGACAGGCGGTCGCGGCAGGCAGCAACATCGGCGATCACCGATTGAAGATATGGCTCGTCGTCGAGCGCCGCGAGCGCGGCGACCTGCGCCATGCGCGTCATGCCGAAATGGTTGCGGACCTTCTCGAACGCGTTGATCGTCCGGGCTTCGCCGATGGCGTAGCCGCAGCGCAGGCCGGCCAGACCATAAGCCTTCGAAAATGTGCGCATGCGAAGCACATTGGGACGCGTCACATCGAGCGGCAAGAGCGTGCCGTGCGGCGCGGTTTCGCCATAGGCTTCATCGAGAACGAGCATCGTCGTTTCGGGCAACGCATCGATGAAGCGTTCCACTTCATCCGCCGGCCACCACGTGCCCATCGGATTGTCGGGATTGGCCAGATAGACGAGCGGCGCGTTTTCGCGCTTGACCGCGTCGAGCAGCGCGACAAGGCTTTCCCGGTCGTCCTCGTAAGGCACGGTGACGAGGCGGGCGCCGAAACCGGCGACGTGGTAGTTGAACGTCGGATAGGCGCCGAGCGACGTGACGACGGGTTGGCCGCTGCCTGCCCAGAGGCGAACGATGAGGCCAAGGAGCGCGTCGATCCCCTCCCCGATGACGATGTTCTGCGGCGCAACGCCAAGTTTGTGCGAAAGCTTGGCGCGCAAATCGGCGCTCTCCGGGTCGCCATACATCCACATGCCGCCGGCTGCTGCGGCGATCGCCGCCTGCACCTTCGGCGACGGTCCGAACCCGCTTTCATTGGCCCCGAGGCGGGCGCGGAACGGGCGTCCTCTTTGCCGCTCTTGTGCTTCCGGGCCGACGAAGGGCACGGTTGCGGGCAGGCTTTCGGCAAGTGGGGTCAGGTGCGGTCGGTTCATGGCGGAGGTCTCTGTTGTTCGCCGTCGCACTACCGCCCGACCGCCGACAAGACAACAAGAAAGCCTGCCTGGCCGATGCTGCCATTGCAGAATATGCAACGAGCTCTGCAAATCAAAGGCTGGCCGCAAGCTGTCCGAGGGCGGAAATCTCGCGAGCCGTCGCCGCATCGTCGCTCGCGTCGGGCCGCGACGATGTCTTGGCGATGGTGATCCGCCGAACCGGATCGGTCCAGACCCACTGACCATGAATGCCGACGCCGCAGAACGAGCCATTTGCATCGCCCACCTGATACCAGCAGGAGCGGTAGCGACCATCGGCGAACATGTCGGCGAAATTGCCGTCGACCCACGCCTGCCGGTCGCCGTTTTTCAAGAGATCGTCGATCCAGCCGGACGGGACGATTTCCTGCCCCGCAGGACCGCGACCTCCATTGCGCACGAGTTCGCCTAGGCGTGCGAGATCGGCGACGGTGATGCAGATGCCGCCGGCTGCGCGTGCGGTGCCGACGCGGTCGACGGTGACGTAGGAGGCGCCCGTTGCGCCCATCGGCTTCAGGAGCCGCTCGGCGAGATAATCGTGATACCGCCGGCCGACCGCGCGTTCGACGACGAGACCGAGGAGGTCGGTGTTCGGCGAAGCGTAGTAGAAGCGCTTGCCGTGATCGCCACCGGCGCGCGGGGGCAGCGTGGCGAGGAATTCCTCCATCGTCTGCGCCGTCGTGTCGGCTCGTTCGGGGTTCCAGAGCATGGCACGTCGGTAGCGGTCGAAGGCGCTGTCGCGGTCGGTATACTCCTCCTCGAACTCGACATCGACGGTCATGTCGAGAAGGTCGCGCACGCGGGCAGTGCCATAGGCGCTCGACTGCGGCATCGGCACATAGCGCGTGATCGGCGCATCGGGATCGAGCAGCCCCTCGCCCGCCGCGATTCCGGCAAGCAGGCCGGTCACCGATTTCGAGATCGAGAAGATGACGTGCGGCCACTCCGGGTCGCAATGCGCCGCGCGCCAGTCGGCGATGCGTTCACCGTCGCGCAGGATGACGAGCGCGTCTGTATAGGAAGAGCGCAGATGGTCGACGACATTTTTGGAAACGCCGCCGAGCTGTAATGAAAGATCATCCAGAAGCGCACTGCCGACCGAAACTTCCGGCTGTTCCTTCGGTGCCGTCATCGTGGCGACCGGCACGAACTCGCTGACGGACTGGAAGCTCAGTGTCGAGAAGGGATGATCGCGCCAGTTCGAAAGATTTACGTCGCCGCGCATTGCCATCGAAGTCTCCTTTGCCGGGACTCCGTCAAACCCGCTTCGCACCATTCCAGTCAAGCCGTTCGGTTTTGGTCCAGCGTCTATTCCGCCGCCTGAGCCAGCGAAGTCGGCACATAGTTGAGGATCGGCGACAGCCAGCGTTCGACCTCGGCGACGTCCATCTTCTTGCGGGCCGCGTAATCCTCGACCTGATCGCGCTCGACCTTGGCGACGCCGAAATAGTAGCTGTCGGGGTGCGCGATATAGAGCCCCGAAACGGAGGAGCCGGGCCACATGGCATAGCTTTCCGTCAGTTCAACGCCGGCCGCGTTCTCGGCGTCGAGAAGCTGGAAGAGCGTCGCCTTTTCCGTATGGTCGGGCTGGGCCGGATAGCCCGGCGCGGGCCGGATGCCGGCATAGCCTTCGCCGATCAGGTCTTCGTTGGACAGCGTCTCGTCCGACGCGTAGCCCCAATATTCGGTACGCACCTTCTGGTGCATGCGCTCGGCGAAAGCCTCCGCGATACGGTCGGCAAGCGCCTTGACCATGATCGAGGAATAATCGTCGTTGGCGCGTTCGAAACGCTCGGCGATCGCGACTTCCTCGATGCCGGCCGTGACGACGAAGCCGCCGACATAGTCGGGCCGCCCCTGCGGCGCGACGAAATCAGAGAGCGCGACGTTCGGCCGTCCTTCGCGCTTGGCAAGCTGCTGACGCAGGGTGAAAAAGGTCGCAAGTTCCTCATTGCGCGTCTCGTCGGCGAACAGGCGAATGTCGTCACCGACCGCATTGGCCGGCCAGAAGCCGATGACGGCGCGTGGACGGAACCAGTTTTCGTCGACAATCTGCTTCAGCATGGCCTGCGCATCGGCGAAAAGCTGGCGCGCGGCCTCGCCCTGCTTTTCATCGTCCAGGATGTTAGGGTAGCGGCCCTTGAGTTCCCATGTCTGGAAGAAGGGCGTCCAGTCAATGTAACGGGCAAGCTCGGCCACGTCCCAATTGTCGAAGGTTTTCGTTCCGAGGAAGGACGGACGCGTCGCCTCGTAGGCCGACCAATCGACCTTCACCGAATTGGCGCGCGCGGCGACGAGCGGTAAACGCTGCTTCTCGGCCTCGCGGCGTGCGTGAGCTTCCGCGACCTTGGCGTATTCCGAGCGCGTTTCGCTGACGAAGTCCGCCTTCTGGCGATCCGACAGAAGCGAGGAGACGACGCCCACCGCGCGGCTCGCATCCGTTACATAAACGGCCTGCCCGCGCTCATATTGCGGATGGATCTTCACCGCGGTGTGGACGCGGCTCGTCGTCGCGCCGCCGATCAGGAGCGGGATGTCGAAGCCCTCGCGTTCGAGTTCAGAGGCGACATGCACCATCTCGTCCAGCGAAGGCGTGATGAGGCCGGACAGACCGATGATGTCGGCCTGTTTCTCGCGGGCGATGTCGAGGATTTTGGTCGACGGCACCATGACGCCGAGATCGATGACCTCGTAATTGTTGCAGGCGAGCACAACGCCGACGATGTTCTTGCCGATGTCGTGGACGTCCCCCTTGACCGTCGCCATGACTATGCGGCCGGCAGACTGGCGCTGCTCGCCGCCATTGGCGCGCTTTTCGGCCTCCATGTAAGGCAGGAGCACCGCGACCGCCTGTTTCATGACGCGCGCGGACTTCACCACCTGCGGCAGGAACATCTTGCCCGCGCCGAACAGGTCGCCGACGACGTTCATGCCCGCCATCAACGGGCCTTCGATGACATGCAAGGGGCGTTCGGCGGCCTGCCGCGCCTCTTCGGTGTCGGCCTCGATATGGTCGGTGATGCCGTTGACGAGCGCGTGTTCCAGCCGCTTTTCGACGGGCCATTCGCGCCACGCCAAATCTTTTTCGCGCGCCTCGCGGCCGCCCTTTCCCTTATAGCGCTCGGCCAGATCGAGAAGACGCTCGGTCCCATCCGAACGGCGGTTGAGCACCACATCCTCGCACGCCTCGCGCAGTTCCGCGTCGATCGTCTCGTAGACGGCGAGCTGGCCGGCGTTGACGATGCCCATATCCATGCCCGCCTGAATGGCGTGATAGAGGAACACGGCGTGCATCGCCTCGCGCACCGGTTCGTTGCCGCGGAATGAGAAGGACAGGTTAGAGACGCCGCCGGAAATGTGAATCCCAGGAAGCGTTTGCGTCAGTTCCCTTGCCGCCTCGATGAAGTCGACGCCGTAATTGTCGTGCTCCTCGATACCGGTCGCGACTGCGAAGACATTGGGATCGAAGATGATGTCTTCCGCCGCAAAGCCCGCCTGTTCCGTCAGGAGCTTGTAGGCGCGGGTGCAGATTTCGACCTTGCGCTTGCGGCTGTCGGCCTGCCCGGCCTCATCGAAGGCCATGACGACGACCGCCGCGCCATAGGCACGGCACAGCCGCGCGTGGTGCAGAAAAGCCTCCTCGCCCTCCTTCATCGAAATGGAATTGACGATGGCCTTGCCCTGCACGCATTTCAGGCCCGCTTCGATGATCTCCCATTTGGAGCTGTCGATCATCACCGGGACGCGGGCGATGTCCGGCTCGGCGGCGATCAGGTTCAGAAACTCGACCATCGCGGCCTGCGAGTCGATCAGGCCTTCGTCCATGTTGACGTCGATGATCTGCGCGCCGTTTTCGACCTGATCGCGTGCGATATCGAGCGCGGTCGCATAGTCGCCATTGGTGATCAGCTTGCGGAATTTGGCCGAGCCGGTGACGTTCGTGCGCTCGCCGACATTGACGAAGGGAATGTCGGAGGTGAGCGTGAAGGGTTCGAGGCCCGACAGACGCATGAGCGGCTTTTTCTGCGGGATCGCGCGCGGCGGATACTTCGCGACCTCGGCGGCGATGGCCGCGATGTGCTCTGGCGTCGAGCCGCAGCAACCGCCGACGATGTTGACCAGCCCTTCGTTCGCGAACCGGCCGATCTGCGCGGCCATTTCGGCCGGCGTCTCGTCATATTGGCCGAATTCGTTCGGCAGGCCGGCATTGGGATAGGCGCAGGTGAGCGTGTTCGCCGCGCTTGAAATCTCGGCGAGATGGGCGCGCATCTGGTCCGCACCGAGCGCGCAGTTGAGGCCGACCGAGAACGGGTCGGCGTGGCGGATCGAGTGCCAGAAGGCAGTCGGCGTCTGGCCGGAAAGCGTGCGGCCCGAAAGGTCTGTGATGGTGCCGGAAATCATGACGGGAAGGTCGACGCCCTTTTCCTCGAACACCTCGCGGCACGCGAAGATGGCCGCCTTGGCGTTGAGCGTATCGAAGATCGTCTCGATCAGGATCAGGTCGGCGCCGCCATCGATCAGGCCGACGATCTGTTCGGCATAGGCGATGCGCAGATCGTCGAAACTGACGGCGCGGTAGCCGGGATTGTTCACGTCGGGCGAAATCGACGCCGTACGGTTCGTCGGCCCAAGAGCGCCGGCGACGAAGCGGCGTTTGCCATCCTGCTTTTCGGCTCGGATTGCGGCGCGCTTGGCCAATCTCGCGCCGTCGCGGTTCAGTTCATAGACCTGATCCTCCATGCCGTAATCGGCCTGCGCGATGGAGGTGGAGGAAAAGGTGTTGGTCTCGAGAATGTCCGCGCCGGCCAGCGCATAGCGATAGTGGATGTCCTCGATCGCCCCCGGCTGGGTCAGGATCAGAAGATCGTTGTTGCCCTGCTGGTGGCATGCGCAGCCGTCGAATTTGTCGCCGCGAAAATGATCCTCGCCGAAGCCGAGCCCCTGAATCTGCGTGCCCATCGCGCCATCGATGATCAAGATGCGCTCGCTCGCCGCCTGCTTCAGCAAGGCGGCGACATCGTCCTTTTCGCGGGGGGCACCAAACAGTTCGTCGATCACGGGCAGTCTCCATCATAAGGCTTGATTGCTCACATAAAGATATCTTTATGTCAACATTGATATCCCGATCTTGAATTAAATGAACGTTCGTTTTATTCATGGATTTCGGGAGGATATCTTGGCGCGCACGATCGGATCGGACGGCGAGAAAACGCAGGCGGCGCTGCGCGAAGCAGCGACGCGGCTGATTGCGCGTCACGGCTATGAAGCCGTCTCGATGCGGCGACTCGCCGATGAAGTGGGCGTTCAGGCCGCCGCGCTCTATCGGTATTTCCCGACGAAGGAAGACCTGCTGTTCTCCCTGATGCGCGCCCATATGGATTCGCTCATTGCCGGCTGGTCCGATCTTGCCGATGACACGGCCGATGCGGAAACGCAGCTTGCCGCGTTCGTGCGTAACCATATCGCGTTCCATCTGGCGCGGCGCGGCTCGACCCATGTCAACAATCTGGAGCTGCGCAGCCTGTCGCCGGACAGGCTGTCGTGCATCGTCGCGCTGCGCGAAGCCTATGAGGGACAGTTGCGCGCGATCCTGCAGCGCGGCGCATCGCAAGGCACTTTCGATGTCGAAGATGCCGCGCTCGTTTCGATGGCGATCCTCCAGATGATCACCGGCGTCATCGTGTGGTTCCGGCCCGACGAACGCCTGTCGATGGACGAAATCACCGACCGTTACCTGACTATGACGCTGCGCCTTGCGGGCGCGAAGCCGCAGATTTGAGGGAGAGACGAATGTACGACCACACGATGAAGTTCGGTCATGGCGAGGATATCGACGCGTTGCGCGAGACCGTGCGGCGCTTCGCGCAGGAGCGGATCGCGCCGCTTGCCGCAGAAATCGATTCCTCGAACGCGTTTCCCAACCAGCTCTGGCAGGAAATGGGCGCGCTCGGGTTGCTCGGCATCACGGCCGATCCCGACCATGGCGGCTCGGGCATGGGCTATCTCGCCCATGTCGTCGCGATGGAGGAGATCAGCCGTGCATCGGCCTCCGTCGGACTTTCATACGGTGCGCACTCGAACCTTTGCGTCAACCAGATCAATCGCTGGGGCACGGATGAGCAGAAGGCGAAATATCTGCCGGCGCTCTGCTCGGGCGAGGCTGTCGGTGCGCTTGCCATGTCCGAATCCGGTTCGGGGTCCGACGTCGTCTCGATGCGCATCCGCGCCGACAAGAAGAACGATCGCTACGTTCTCAACGGCACCAAGATGTGGATCACCAACGGGCCGGACGCCGATACGATGGTGATCTATGCCAAGACCGATCCGGAGCGGAAATCGCGCGGCATTACCGCATTCGTCGTCGAGAAGGACTTCAAAGGATTCTCGGTGGCGCAGAAGCTCGACAAGCTGGGCATGCGCGGATCGAACACCGGCGAACTCGTGTTCGACGATGTGGAAGTGCCGTTCGAGAACGTGCTTCACGAGGAAGGGCGCGGCGTCGAGGTGCTGATGTCCGGCCTCGACTATGAGCGCACGGTGCTCGCCGGCGGGCCGCTCGGCATCATGGCCGCCTGCCTCGACGTGGCGGTGCCTTACGTTCATGAGCGCAAGCAGTTCGGGCGACCGATCGGCGAATTCCAGCTCGTGCAAGGCAAGCTCGCCGACATGTATTCAACGCTTTCGGCCTGCCGGGCCTATGTCTACGCGGTGGCCACCGCCTGCGACCGGGGTGAGACGACGCGCAAGGACGCCGCCGGCTGCATCCTCTATGCCGCCGAAAAGTCCACGCAGACCGCGCTCGACGCCATCCAGCTTCTCGGCGGCAACGGCTATATCAACGAATATCCGACCGGTCGCCTTTTGCGCGACGCCAAGCTCTACGAGATCGGCGCAGGCACCAGCGAAATCCGCCGCTGGCTGATCGGCCGCGAGATGATGGCGGAGAGCATTTGATAGCTCCTAGGCCGCGTGCACTTTCGTCGAAGCAGCATCGATGCGTCGCTTGGCCGCTTCGGCAAGCGTATCGGAAACCCATTGATTGATGGACTTTCCATCGCTGGCGGCTGCTCTGCCCAGCAAAGCGTGGATTTCAGGTGTCGTGCGCAATGCGAGCTTTCCAGAATAAGGCTTTCGAGGCGCCAGCCCACGTTCGTTGCAAAAAGCCAGATAATCATCGACGCTTTCATGAAACGCCTTGACCAGGTCTTCGGCATTTTCAGCTTCGAACGTAACGATATCCGGGATACCGATGATCCTGCCGTGAAAGACCATGTCGTCATCGTCAAATTCGATCGACCCCGAATAGCCCTGATAAGGTTTCATGGCTGCACTCCTACGTTCTGTAAAAACTCTCGAACAGCACGAACCGCCCATCGTCTCGTGTCCGGAGATGGATGCGGTCGATGAACGAACAATGTCTGCCCGTTCATGTCGAATCGCACTCGCGAGCCGCTTCCTTTGCTCATTTCCGCACCTACCGAAGAAAGAAGGGACTCGATATCTCGCCACTTGATCGAACCGCTGACAGGCTCCGAGAAAACGGCAACCAATGTTTTGCGGTTTCTTCCATTCATCGTCAGACCCTTGCTACCGTGATTGGCACCCTGCAAACTGACAGCAGGAGCATTAGCGGGGCCCGACTCGTCGCCCATCCAGTGGACCAACTTCCACCGGTATCTTAGTATCAAATATTGATATCAATACAGGTATTGTCAATGCCCGTCATCAACTCGAAGATTTCCACATCCTCCGACGCCTTCAAGGCGAATGCCGACCTCATGCGCGAACTTGTCGAGCAGATGCGCGACAAGGCCGAGGAAATCGCGCTCGGCGGCTCGGAAGAGGCGCGCGAGCGGCATGTGTCGCGCGGAAAGCTCCTGCCGCGTGACAGGCTGGCGCAGTTGCTGGACACCGGCGCGCCATTTCTCGAGATCGGGCAGTTCGCCGCGAACGACATATATGGCGGCGATATCGCCTCTGCGGGGCTGATCGCCGGGATCGGGCGGATCGAGGGGCGCGAGGTGATGGTGGTCGTCAACGACGCGACCGTGAAGGGCGGCACTTATTACCCGCTGACGGTGAAGAAGCATCTGCGCGCGCAGGAAATCGCGATCGAGAACAATCTGCCCTGCGTCTATCTCGTCGATTCCGGCGGCGCGAACCTGCCCAATCAGGACGAGGTGTTTCCCGATAAGGAACATTTCGGCCGGATTTTCTACAATCAGGCGAACATGTCGGCGGCCGCCATTCCGCAGATCGCCTGCGTGATGGGGTCGTGCACGGCGGGCGGGGCTTATGTGCCGGCGATGTCGGACGAGACCGTCATGGTCAAAAATCAGGCGACGATCTTTCTCGGCGGCCCGCCGCTGGTGAAGGCGGCGACGGGTGAAGTCGTCTCGGCCGAAGACCTCGGCGGCGCGGACCTTCACACGCGCGAATCCGGCGTTGCCGACCATTATGCGGTCGACGATGCGCATGCGCTCGCAATCGTGCGACGGATCGTCAGAAACCTCAATCGGAAGAAGGACATCGGGCTCGACACTCGCGAGGTTCTACCGCCGGTTCATGCGCCGGAGGAAATCTACGGCATCGTTCCGCAGGATACGCGCCAGCCATACGACGTGCGCGAGATCATCGCCCGCGTCGTGGATGGTTCCGAGTTCGACGAGTTCAAGGCGAATTACGGCACGACGCTGGTCACCGGCTTCGCGCATCTTTACGGCATGCCGGTCGGCATCATCGCCAATAATGGCGTGCTGTTCTCCGAAAGCGCGCAGAAAGGTGCGCATTTCATCGAACTGTGCTGCCAGCGCAAAATTCCGCTGGTCTTCCTCCAGAACATCACCGGCTTCATGGTGGGGCGCAAATACGAGGCGGGCGGCATCGCCAAGGACGGCGCAAAGCTCGTCACGGCCGTCGCCACGGCCAAGGTGCCGAAGGTGACCATGATCATCGGCGGCTCATTCGGCGCGGGCAATTACGGCATGTGCGGGCGCGCATATTCGCCGCGCTTTTTGTGGATGTGGCCGAATGCGCGCATCTCCGTCATGGGCGGCGAGCAGGCCGCGACCGTGCTTTCCATCGTCAAGCGCGAGGGCATCGAGCGGCGCGGCGGCACATGGAGTGCGGAGGAGGAAGCCGCGTTCAAGAAGCCCATTCTCGACAAGTTCGAGACGGAGGGTCACCCGCTCTATTCGTCCGCGCGGCTTTGGGACGACGGCATCATCGACCCGGCGCGCACCCGCGAAGTGCTTGCGCTGTCTCTTTCGGCCGCGCTCAACGCACCGACCCCCGACACGAAATTCGGCGTCTTCCGTATGTGACGGATTTTTTTGCGGAACCGGAACGCCGGCCATCCGTTCTGCACTGGCATGGACTCATTGTCAGCCCGTGCAGGGTGCCGTTCGGCATCGCAGGGGAGCCGACGCATAGCCGTGGGCTTGAATTTTTCATTGCTCACCGGGGCCGGCAATGTACCGCATCATTCTTTCCGCGATCATCCTCCTGATCGGAATTTCACTCGCAGGTCAGGGCGCGTGGCTCGCCTCGCTGGGCGGGTCCTGGTTCTACGTCATCATGGGCGTCGGGCTGATCATATCGGCCGGACTCCTGTGGGACCGCCGGCCGACGGGCCTCTCCGTCTATGCGCTGACGCTGCTTTTGACCCTTGGCTGGGCGCTTTGGGAATCCGGCTTCGACTGGTGGGCGCTTTCGGCGCGCGGCAGCCTGCTGGTCGCGCTCGGCGTGCTGCTTCTCCTGCCGCCCATGGTGCGCGCCATGCACCCGCCCGGCCTGCCGCAGGCCGTCTACGGTCCGAACAGCGCGACGCTCGCCTTCGCGCTTCTCATCAGCGGTCTGGTTGCAGCCGGTTCGATCTGGTTGGAGCCGCGCGATCAGGACGGCACGTTCTCCGCCCAGCAGATGGCGGGTCTTGCGGTCAATGAAAGCACTGTCGACGAGGGAGAATGGGTCGCCTATGGCCGCACCGCCGCTGGACAACGCTATTCGCCGCTGACGGACATAAATCCGCAAAACGTCGCCGACCTGGAAGTTGCCTGGACCTATCAGACCGGCGAAATTCGTAGCGGCGCAGACCCCGAAGAGACGACCTATCAGGTCACGCCGCTCGTCGTTCAGGACATGATGTATATCTGCACGCCGTTCGGCACGGTCATTGCGCTCGATCCGGTGACGGGTCAGGAACGGTGGCGGTTCGATCCGCAGCTCCAGCAACCACCGACGCCGACGACGCAGCACATGACATGTCGCGGCGTTTCCTATTTCGACGGGACGGATCTGGTCGCGGTTGCCGAAGAGCAGACCGAGGTTGCGCCCGCGCCACCCGCCACGGAAGGCGGCGAGCCGGCAGCGGACGCGGACACCGCAACAGACGAGACCGCTCAGGAGCCCGTTGTCGCCGACGAGGTCGCGCCTGCCGAAGAACGCCCGGCACTGTCCAACGACGAGCGGCTGGCGCTGAGCGTCGAATCCGTCACTCGGCAGGCTGCCGGCGTCGCGCAGAACGTGGTGACCGGCGAAGCGGAAGCAGGTGCGGAAAATCCGACCGTCACGCGCGAGGAGGATGGGTACGTCAATCAGGACGCTGCGTGCCTGCGCCGCATTTTTGCACCAACATCCGACGGTCGCCTGATTTCTCTCAGCGCCGAGACCGGCGAAATCTGCGCCGGATTCGGCGGTGAGGACGGCACCATCAATCTGTGGGCGAACATGCCGAATGTGACGCCCGGCTCGACCTATACGACATCGCCGCCGGTCGTGACGTCGTCCGTCATCATCGTGGGCGGTGCGGTCAACGACAACGATTCCACCACATCGCCCTCGGGCGTCATTCGTGGTTACGACATCTGGACGGGCGAACTCGTCTGGAACTTCGATTCCAAGAACCCCGACGCGACCCAGCCGATCGCCGAGGGCGAGACCTATATGGAAAACTCGCCCAACATGTGGAGCATTGCGAGCTACGATCCCGATCTCGACCTCGTCTACCTGCCGATGGGCAATGAATCGCCGGACCAGTACGGTGCGGATCGCGGCGAGGAAACGGAGCGGTTTTCATCGTCGGTGACCGCACTCAACGCGTCGACCGGCGAAGTCGCATGGGTGTTCCAGACCGTTCATCACGACCTTTGGGACTATGACGTTCCCGCGCAGCCCGCGCTGATCGACCTGACCATCGACGGCGAGACCGTGCCCGCTCTGGTGCAGCCGACCAAGCAGGGCGACATCTTCGTGCTAAACCGCGAAACCGGCGAGGCGGTTCATGCCGTCGCAGAAGAACCGGCGCCGCAAGGTGCTCTTGGCGACGATTGGACCGCGCCGACGCAGCCGCATTCCTCGGTCAGCTTCCGGCCCGAAGCGCTGCGTGAAAGCGACATGTGGGGTGCAACGCCGATCGATCAGGCCGCGTGCCGCATCGCCTATCGCCAGATGCGCTACGAGGGCGCTTTCACGCCGCCCTCCGAGGAAGGCACGATCGTCTATCCGGGAAATTTCGGCGTGTTCAATTGGGGTTCGGTCGCGGTCGATCCCGAGCGGCAGCTTCTCTTCGGCATGCCGGTCTATCTGGCCTTCACCACCACGATGGTCCCGCGTGAGGACGAGGAGACGCGCGTCGTCACCGACGAAGGCGGTCCTGTCTTCAACGAGAATTTCGGCGCGCCCTATGCCGCGAAGATGGGACCGTTCCTGTCTCCGATCGGACTTCCGTGCCAGCAGCCAGCCTGGGGATATATCGCGGCCGTCGACCTGACGAGCGGCGAGACGATCTACAAGCGGGTCAACGGCACGGTGCGCGATCTGTCGCCCGTTCCCCTACCCCTCAAGATGGGCGTGCCGGGAATCGGCGGACCGATCGTGACGAAGGGCGGCGTGGCGTTTCTTTCCGGAACGCTCGATTATTTCGTGCGTGCCTACGACCTCCAGACCGGTGTCGAAATCTGGCAGGACCGCTTGCCCGCAGGTGGTCAGGCGACGCCCTCGACCTATCGCGGCGCGGACGGCAACCAGTATCTCGTCGTCGTCGCAGGCGGCCACGGCTCCACCGGCACGAGGGCCGGCGACTACATCATCGCATACCGGTTGGGCGCCGGCTCCACTGCTCAATGACGTGACGCCTCCTTTCGGGACAGCTATAAGGCGGCGAGGTTTCGGCTTCGCCGCCTTACAGAGCATGATGCAGCCAAGTGGAATCACTTGGCGTCGCAGACATGTGGCAAAATAAGAGTTGGACCATGATGTCGCCCGAAAACCGGTCCCCACTTTTCGGCATCATGGTCTAGATTCGGAGGGTTCATGTTCACGAAAATCCTGATCGCCAATCGCGGCGAGATTGCTTGCCGCGTCATCGAGACAGCGCGGCGCATGGGCATTGCGACGGTCGCGGTCCATTCCGACGCGGACCGCAATGCGCGGCACGTCGCGATGGCGGACGACGCGGTTCATATCGGCGCATCGCCGGTTGGCGAAAGCTACCTCGTCGGCGCGCGGATCATCGAGGCGGCGAAAGAGACCGGCGCGCAGGCGATCCATCCGGGCTACGGGTTCCTGTCGGAAAATCCGGAGTTCGTTGATCAGGTCGAACGGGCTGGCCTCGTCTTCATCGGGCCATCGGCAGCTTCCATTCGCGCAATGGGCCTGAAGGACGCGGCCAAGCGGTTGATGGAAAAGGCCGGTGTGCCGGTCGTGCCAGGATATCACGGCGAAGCGCAGGAACTCGTCGTCCTGTCCTCCAAGGCACAGGAGATCGGCTTTCCGGTGCTGATCAAGGCGCGGGCGGGCGGCGGCGGCAAGGGCATGCGGCTCGTCGAGGACCAGGCGTCGTTTCCCGAAGCGCTGGCCGCAGCGAAGCGCGAGGCCAAGGGATCGTTCGGCGACGACCGGGTGCTGGTCGAAAAATACGTGTCCAAGCCGCGCCATATCGAGGTTCAGGTCTTCGGCGACAATCACGGCAATGTCGTCCATTTGTTCGAGCGCGACTGCTCGGCGCAGCGCCGTCACCAGAAGGTCATCGAGGAAGCCCCTGCCCCCGGCATGGATCAGGCGATGCGGGTGGCGATGACATCGGCGGCCGTCAAGGCGGCAAAGGCGATCCGCTATTCGGGCGCCGGAACGATCGAATTCATCGTCGATGCGTCCGACGGTCTGCGGCCCGACCGCTTCTGGTTCATGGAGATGAATACGCGGCTTCAGGTCGAGCATCCGGTGACCGAGATGATCACCGGCGTCGATCTGGTCGAGTGGCAATTGCGCGTCGCCGCCGGTGAAGCGGTTCCGATGCGCCAGGAGGAGATCGGCATCGAGGGGCATGCCGTGGAGGCGCGGCTTTACGCGGAAGATGCGAGCCGCGATTTTCTGCCGGCGATCGGCACGCTTCATCATCTGAAATTTCCCGAGCGGCTTCACGCGCCGGCCGAGTTGAGGATCGATACCGGCGTGCGCGCTGGCGACACGATCAGCCCCTTTTACGATCCGATGATCGCCAAGGTGGTCGTGCATGCGAAGGACCGGCAAACGGCGTTGACGGGCCTGGTCGAGGCGCTCGACGCCACGCAGGTCGCCGGCTCCATCGTCAATGCAAGGTTCCTGGCGGCGCTCGCATCCGATGCGGACTTCGCCGCCGGCAATCTCGACACCGGGCTGATCGGGCGCAAGCAGACCGAACTGACGCGCCCCGACAAAGCGAGCCCGCGCGCCGCAGCCATCGCCGCGCTCGCCGCTGCGGGGGCGCCTGCAAAGGTGAGCGGCGACCCGTGGTCGGAACTGGTCGGCTATGGGCATTTCGGCGGCCTTGCAAAATCCGTGCGCCTTCAGGCCGGCGAGAACACGCTTTGCGCCAGCGTCACCGCCCGCCCGGAAGGGCGTTACGAGACGGACATCGATGGCGAGCGCTTCGTGCTTTCCGAGGCTGATCGTGCGCGAGCTGCGCTCTGGAAGGGCCATGTCACCGTGTTCGACGAGGCCGGCAGCCATGATTTCATGCTCGACGACCCATTCGCCCGGGCCGAAGACGCGGCAGGCGGCGGCGATGCCTTGCGCGCGCCGATGCCCGGCCTCGTCAAGATGGTGCGCGCGAAAAGCGGCGAAGAGGTGCGCAAGGGGCAGGCCCTGCTGGTGCTCGAAGCGATGAAGATGGAACACACCATCGCCGCGCCGCATGACGGCATCGTCGCCGAGATCGTCGAGGAAGGCGCGCAGGTCACGGACGGCACCGTGCTCGTGCGGTTCGAGGAAACGGCGGCGATGACCGAGCCGGCCTGATCATCCGCAAATGTGATCGCCTCCGCTCCGTCTTCTCGGGAACGTGTGGAATTCATCGTCCGTTATTGCCGGTGACTTCAACGGAGGATTACCATGCGCACTCTTGTCCTGACGGCGTCAGCCGTCGCTCTGTCCTGTTCGTTTGCGTTCGCGCAGACGCCCCCGCCTCCGCCGCCTGACGCCGGCCCCACCGCAGAGGATCCGGGCGGTCCGCCTCCGCCGCCACCAGGCGAAGACATGCCTGAATCGGAGCTCGATGCGGGCGGCGACGGCGGTCCCGGCCATGAAGCACGAGGCGGCGGTCCGCGTCATGAGATGCGCGGCGGTCCCGGTCCCCGCCATCACATGAGACCTGGAGGACCGCGCGGCGGGCCGGGCTGGCGCGCGATGCGTGCGGGCCCCGAATTCAAGGTCGAGATCGATGAGGATGGCGGCGTGAAGGTCGAGGTCAAGTGCGGCGTGCGCGAGGAAGCGCGCGGCTGCGCGGACATCACCATGGAACTGCTCGATCGCGCCCTCGGCAACTGATCGACCGCTGTCATCGCTGAACGAAAAAGGGCCGCTGCATATTGCAACGGCCCTTTTTCATCGCTTCCCTGTATATGGCCCGGCGGGTTTTCCCGCTCTGTCGCCGAAAATCAGATCAGTGGGTGGTCATCCATTCGCGCGCCTCGCGCAGCGCCTTGGCAATGTCGCCCTTGGACATGGAGGCCGAAAGCTCCTGCCGCACGAGTACCGCACGGTTGCTGCCCTTGATGGCGGCGATGTTGAACCACTTGTGCGCGGCGACGACGTCGACGTCGCAATCGCGACCGGTCGCATACATCATGCCGAGTTCGAAGAGAATGTCGGCCTGGGCGGTGGAGCCGATGCCGGCTTCGATCATTTCGTAGCGTGCCATTTCAAGTCCCCTGTTTCGTCCCGAGAGCCGGATTTTTCCGTGCCGCTCTTGTTGCCGTGTGATGCTTCGAGAATGCCGGGGAGGCTTGAATCTGCCGTAAAAAGGCGTGCTTAACGAGCTTCAAACAAAGCTCAAATTTTCCGTAAACGAGGCAATTCGTTAAGCATGGAAAGCCCGCAACTGCGCGGGCGTTTAGAGAACTTCAAGACAATTGCCACATTTCATTTTTACCGCGCGCTAACCACGATGCAGGGTCGCGAATGTGCGATGTCGATAAAAGACGCCTCGCCGTTGTGAATTTCTCTTGGCCGAACGTGCAACCGCCCACTTTTCAGCGGGTCAAAACTCGTTTACGTTTACGTCTGCGTAAGCTTTCGGGGCACGCTTTTGGGAGGAAGCAATGAAAGTTCAGTTTTGGGCGGCGCTTGCCGTCTCGGCTCTCGTCACCGCACCGGCATTCGCCGCCGAGCCGATCGTGGGCATGTGGAAACGCGGCAACGGCACCATGATCGAGTTCGCGCCCTGCTCGGCCGGTTTCTGCGGCACCGTGCGCTCCGGCGAATATAACGGTCAGGCGATCGGGACGATGGCGGGATCGGGCGGCACTTATGAAGGCACGGTCAATGTGCTCGACGAAGGCAAGACCTACAGGGGCAAGGCAACCGTCAACGGCAACGCCATGAAGATGAGCGGCTGCGTGATGGGCGGTCTGATCTGCCGAGGCGAGGATCTGGCGCGCCAGTAGCGGCCTCTTTCGTTTCGCCTTTTCGAGGCCCGGCTGTGTTGCCGGGCCTTTTCTTTTGGCCACAGCTGCCCGGAGCATTCCCCGTGCCATTTACCGGCCGTTAACCTGGATGAAGCCCCGATGAACACGCGTCTCAGGACGCGTTCAGCGCCAGCCTGCCATGATCCGGCCAACATTCGAAACGGCAAGGGGCGCGGATATGTTGGCACGCAGGTTCTCAATCGTCTGTCTGATGGTGATGCTGTTTGGGATGGGCCTGTCTGTCCTCGTCGCCGAGGCAAGCCGACCGGCGCGCGGCCTCGACGTCAATGCGCCATCCACCTGCCTTTTCAAGCCATCGACCCTTTGCGACGAGAACACCCGGTTCTGAGAAAGGAGCTTCGCCATGTCCCGTCATGCCTTCACACCGAAACATTCGATCGGCATGGCGTTGCGCGCGCTTTTGCTTGCCATGGCGCTCACCCTTCCATTCGGATACGCGACACAGGGCGAAGCGGGCGGCCAGGTGTTCATCGAGGACGCATCGAGCCAGGGCGGCGGCATCGGCTTCGTGCTCCTGATGAGCCTTCAGCGCGCCTGAGCCGGCGAAAAGTCGAGTTTCGCAAGGCCGGCCCGTCTCGCAACCGACATCAAGACTCTCTATAATGGGTCATGGAAAAGAGAATCTACCCGACCGCCATCGAACATGTTTCGAGCCCCCCGCCCTTTTCGCCGAAAAGCTTCACCGATGCCGGCGAGGCGATCGCGGAACTGAAGGCGCTTTATCAGCGCAACACGCAGTTCCTGCGCGACAGCTTCGCCAGCCTTGCCGAGAGCGAGAGCGACCACAAGCGTTTCCGCGCCTACTATCCCGAAGTCGGCGTCACGACCTCGTCCTTCTCGCTGGTCGACAGCCGCCTTGCCTACGGGCATATGCCCCAGCCGGGACACTACACCACGACGATCACCCGGCCCGATCTGTTCGAGAGCTATCTCACCGATCAGCTTACGCTTTTGATGAAAAATCACGGCGTGCCGATCATCGTCGGCGAATCCGAAACGCCGATCCCGCTGCATTTCGCCTTTCTGGAGGGCACCTATGTCGAGGCGGCCGTCGCGGACCGGATCAAGCGGCCGCTGCGCGATCTGTTCGACGTGCCGGATTTGAACGCGACCGACGATCACATCGCCAACGGCACCTATGAGCCGCTGGCCGGCGACCCGATGCCGCTTGCGCCGTTTACCGCACAACGCATCGACTATTCGCTGCACCGCATGACGCATTACACGGCGACGAGCCCGCAGCATTTCCAGAACTACGTGCTGTTCACGAACTACCAGTTCTATATCGACGAGTTTTGCGTGCATGCGCGCAAGCTGATGGCCGATGGCGGCGGCGGGTACGAGAGTTTCGTCGAGCCGGGCAATGTCATTACGAAAGCCGGCGAGACCATGCCGCATGACGGTACGACGCCGACGCGCATGCCGCAGATGCCCGCCTATCACCTGACCAGAAAAGGCCATGGCGGCATCACCATGGTCAATATCGGCGTGGGTCCGTCCAACGCCAAGACGATCACCGACCATGTCGCCGTCCTTCGCCCGCATGCCTGGCTGATGCTGGGCCATTGTGCGGGTCTGCGCAACACGCAGGCGCTGGGCGATTACGTGCTGGCGCATGCCTATGTGCGCGAGGACCACGTTCTTGACGACGATCTGCCGGTCTGGGTGCCGATCCCGGCGCTGGCGGAGATTCAGGTCGCGTTGCAGGAAGCGGTCGCCGAAGTTACCGGGCTTTCGGGCTATGAGTTGAAACGGATCATGCGCACGGGCACCGTCGCCACGATCGACAACCGCAACTGGGAACTGCGCGAGCAGCGCGGACCGGTGCAGCGTCTGTCGCAAAGCCGCGCCATCGCGCTCGACATGGAATCGGCCACGATCGCAGCGAATGGCTTCCGCTTTCGTGTGCCCTACGGCACCTTGCTGTGCGTCTCCGACAAGCCGCTGCATGGCGAACTGAAGCTGCCGGGCATGGCGACGGAGTTCTACAAGACGCAGGTCGCCCAGCATCTGACGATCGGCATCCGCGCGCTGGAAAAGCTGGCGGAAATGGCGCCCGACCGGCTCCATTCGCGCAAGCTGCGCAGTTTCTCCGAGACGGCGTTTCAGTAAACCGGATGCGGAAGGCGTGGCCCATTCTGCTGCGTCTGGCGGCATTGGCAGGCGTGGCGGCGCTGGCCGGGGCGCTCAGCTTCGGCTATCTGGGCTGGTTCCACCCCGCTTTCGACTCGTTCTCGCATTTCCGTCTCCATCTGGCCGCGCTGCTGCTCGTCGCGGTCCTGCCGCTTGCCGTGCTGCGCTATTGGCCCGAAGCGGTCTTCGCGATGGTTCTCGCCATCGGTGCGATCGGCAGCACCGTGGATTTTGCCGAAGACGACGCAGCGATAGCCGGAATCGACATGCGTTCGACGCCGGTTTTCCGGCTGTTCCACCTCAATTTGAGGTTCGACAACGATCGCCCCGACCTCGTTTTGTCGGCGATCGGCGCGCATCGGCCCGACGTGATCACCTTCACAGAAGCGTCGATCGAGTGGCGCGAATGGCTCGAAGTGCTGGAAGGCGCCTATCCCTATCAGGTCATCTGCCCGCCCCCCTCGCGTATCGGCGGCGTCGCGATCCTGTCGCGGCGGCCGTTTCTGTCGGAAAGTGCCGAGGCATGCAGCGATCGCGGCTCCTTCGCGCGCGTCGATATCGACTTTGCCGGCCGGCCCGCCAGCGTCATCGCTATGCATCTGGGCTGGCCGTGGCCGTTCGGTCAGCAAAGCCATTTCGAACGCATCGCGCACGATCTGTCAGTCCTGTCGGACAGGACAATTCTTGCCGGCGATTTCAACGCCGTGCCATGGAGCCAAACGGTCAGGCAAATCGCCGATATGGGCCATTTTCAGGTGCTGCGCGGCATAGGGCCGACATGGCTGCATCGAAGCCTGCCCGATGCCTGGCTTCCATGGGTTGGATTGCCGATCGATCAGGTAATGGTCAAGGACGGTATCCGGGTTGAAGGCGCGCGGACGCTGGATGCCGTCGGCTCCGACCATCTGCCTATCCTCGTCGAGTTCTCCGTCGACGCTGCGCCACAGAGCCAAAGCGTCGAGTTCGCATTGCGAAACTAGAACTGGATCGCGCGCTTGAACGCCGGGCGTTCCGTCAGCCGCGCCACATAGGCGCTGATCGCATTGCTCTCCTTCAGCCCCGGCGCACCGAAACTCATCGTCCAGGCGAGCATGGCGCCCATATAGACGTCCGCCGCAGAAAACCGATCGCCCACTAGATATGTGCGGCCGGCAAGCCCCGTTTCGACCGTCCGCAGGGCATCGTCGTAACTGCCCCACCCGACCGAGACCTTCGGCAAGGGTTCGGCATCCTTGCGCATCATCTTTTCGAGCAGTGCGGGTTCGAACACGGAGCCGCCGAAGAACAGCCAGCGATAATAGGTTCCGCGCTCGGGGCTGCCGGGCGCCGGCGCGAGCCCGGTATCGGGATAGGCATCGGCAAGCCACGCACAGATCGCAGCCGATTCCGTGAGCACCGTGCCGTCCGGCAGGACGATGGTGGGAACCTTGCCCATGGGATTGACGGCGACCAGCCTCGGGTCACGCTCGCCGTTCGGGCCGAAATCCACATGGACGATCTCGTAATCGGCTTCGACCTCTTCCAGCATCCAGCGAACTGTGGAGGCGCGGCTTTTCGGATTGTAGAAGAACTTCAGTCGATCGGACATGGTGCGATCCTTTTGACGCGGCTGTGACCCGAACTCGCCAAAAGGAGCCTATCGCAACCACGGCGACAGGCAACTCGCAATACCGTCCTGCCGCCAGTCTCCTGACAGCAGGCCGGCCAAACATTACATGTTCGGATAGACCGGCCCTTCGCCGCCTTGCGGGGGAACCCAGTTGATGTTCTGGTTCGGGTCCTTGATGTCGCAGGTCTTGCAGTGGACGCAGTTCTGCGCGTTGATCACGAACCGGGCATCCGGTTCGGTGTGGGAAACCTCGCCGCCCTTGGTCGGCGAAGCGGGGCCGCCTGCCAGACCGTTGCCGTCCGCATCGACCCATTCGTAGACGCCTGCCGGGCAGTAGCGCGTCGAGGGACCGGAAAACACCATGTATTCGGAGCGCTTCTGCAACTCCATGTCCTTCACCTGAAGGTGGACCGGCTGGTCTTCCTCGTGATTGGTGTTGGACAGGAAGACCGAGGACAGGCGATCGAAGGTCAGGACGCCGTCGGGCTTCGGGTACGCGATTGGCTGGTGCTTGTCGGCAGGCTCCAGCGAGGCGGCGTCGGTCTTGCCGTGCTTCAGCGTGCCGAAAAAGGAGAGACCAAAGAGCTGGTTCGTCCACATGTCGAGCCCGCCGAGCCCGACGCCGATCCAGGTTCCGAACCGCGACCAGAGCGGCTTGACGTTGCGCACGCGCTTCAGATCGTGGCCTATATCGCCGTCGCGCCATTGCGCCTCATACGCGCTCAGTTCGTCGGCCGAACGGCCCTCGGCGAGCGCTGCGGCGGCCGTTTCGGCGGCAAGCATGCCGGACAGCACGGCGTTGTGCGAGCCCTTGATGCGCGGCACGTTGACGAAACCGGCCGAACAGCCGATCAGCGCGCCGCCGGGGAAGACCAGCTTCGGCACGGATTGATAGCCGCCCTCGGTGATCGCGCGCGCGCCATAAGAGACGCGCTTGGCGCCTTCGAACGTGTCGGCGATCGCCGGATGCGTCTTGAAGCGCTGGAACTCCTCGAAGGGGGAGAGATAGGGGTTCTTGTAGTTCAAATGGACGACGAAGCCGACGGCGACCTGATTGTCTTCCAGATGGTAGAGGAACGAACCGCCGCCGGTGTTCGACTTCAACGGCCAGCCGAAGGAATGCTGGACCAGGCCGGGCTTGTGCTTTTCCGGCGCGACTTGCCAGAGTTCTTTCAGGCCGATGCCGAATTTCTGCGGCTGCGAATCCTTTGCGAGGTCGAATCTCTCGATCAGCTTCTTGGCAAGCGAACCGCGCACGCCCTCGCCGATCAGCACATATTTGCCCATCAGCGCCATGCCGGGTGCATAGGCCGGACCATGGCTGCCATCACGCTCGACGCCCATGTCGCCGGTGACGACGCCGGTGACCGCGCCCTCCTCATTGTAGATGAGATCGGCGGCGGCGAAGCCGGGGTAAACTTCGACGCCGAGCGCCTCGGCGTGGCCGGCAAGCCAGCGGCACACATTGCCGAGCGAAACGGCGTAGTTGCCGTGATTGTTCATCAAGGGCGGCATGAAAATATTGGGGATGCGCACCGAGCCCGCCGGCCCCAGGAGCAGGAACTGGTCGTCCGTGACGGGCGTCTTGAACGGATGATCGCTTTCCGAGCGCCAGTCCGGCAGGAGCCGATCGATGCCGATCGGATCGACGACAGCGCCCGACAGGATATGCGCGCCGACTTCGGCACCCTTTTCCAGAACGACGACCGAAAGGTCGGGATTGAGCTGTTTCAGGCGGATCGAGGCGGCAAGGCCGGCAGGTCCGGCGCCGACGATCACGACGTCGAATTCCATGCTCTCGCGTTCAACTTCACTCATATGCGTCTCCCACCCGCTTGCTTCATGCTGGCTTGCGGCCGCCGGCGCGGCCTTCAATCGATACTGCCGTGCTTATCGCATCGGTTTCCCGTGCGAAACCTCAACTCGAGCGCACACCACGATTGCGGACCAGATTTATATTCCGTTGACGTAAACGTCAAATATAGAGGTGCTTGGCCATGTGGCAATGCACCGATATAGAAGGGCATGGCCGACACGATCAACCTGCGCGAACTTCTGCTTTTCTACGCCGACAGCGGCGTGGACGATGCGCTGACCGACGCGCCGGTGGACAAGTTTTTGCCGGTCGAAGCCCCCGCCCGGCCCGCGACATCGCAAGCCTCGCAAGAGCCTGCGGCACGGATGGATCGCCCTTCATCCAAAACCGCCGCCCCTGCTCCGACCCCGGCAAGGCCGCAAACGACCGTCCCGGATGAAGGCCAGAGCGAGCGCGCGCGGCTGCTGGCGCGTGAAACCGGTTCATTGGACGAGCTGCGTGCATGCCTCGAACAGTTCGATGGCTGCAATCTCAAATTCACCGCGAAGAGCCTCGTCTTCGGCGACGGGAACCCCGAAGCCGACATCATGCTGGTCGGCGAGGCGCCGGGACGCGACGAGGATATCGAGGGACTTCCCTTCGTCGGGCGCTCGGGGCAGTTGCTCGACCGGATGCTGACTGCGATCGAACTCGACCGGACGCAAGCCTACATCACGAACGTCATTCCCTGGCGACCGCCCGGCAATCGGACGCCGACCCCGATCGAAACGGAAATCTGCCGCCCGTTCATCGAGCGGCAGATCGAACTGGTGAAACCGAAGGTGTTGGTCGCGCTCGGCGGGCCGTCATCGAAAATCCTGCTCGGCACGAGCGACGGCATCATGCGGTTGCGCGGGTCTTGGAAGGAACACGAGACGCCTGCCGGGGTCAAAATTCCAACGATGCCGCTCCTGCATCCGGCCTATCTTCTGCGCAACCCCGCGCACAAGAAGCTTGCATGGCGCGACCTTCTGGAAATCAAGGCACGGCTGCACCAGCTACGCGGCGATCTGCCGTCCACCGCGTAGCGCGCCAAACTGAAGCGTAGCGAAGCCGGCGACCGCGAGCGCCTGTGCGACGATGAACGCCGTGCCCAGAAGGTTGGGCTCGACGAGCCGCGACAGCAAAAGCGCGAAGCTCGCCACGACCCATGCTCCGTTGATGAGGACGATCTCGCGCAGCCATCCGACCGGAATGACGGGCTTGCGAGCCATCACCACCAGAAACGCCGCGATGGGCAGAAGCGCGATGCCGGCCCAAAAGATCAGCCCCTCCGGCAAGCTCAGAAGGGTGGACAAATAGCCCGCAGCGAAGATCGTCGGCACGGCGGCGGCGACGCCCATGGCGGCATCGGCTTGCAGGACCCTCCGAAGAAATGGCGTGTTTTCGATCGACATGTTCTTTTCCTTTCGTTGACAGCTTGCTTCGATGCGTCAACGAATGCCGCAAGCCGTGCATCCGCGCGATTACCTCGCAGGTAATGGCCGCGCATAAAGTGTGGAGCCAGATTGAGGCATGCAGACACAGATTGCCGTCTCGTCGTTCAGCGACCTTTTGAAGGAATGGCGTTCCCGCCGCCGCATCAGCCAGCTCGATCTGGCGCTCGAGGCCGAGATTTCGCAGCGCCATTTGAGTTTCATGGAGAGCGGGCGGGCAAAGCCTTCGCGTGAAATGGTGCTGCGTCTTGCCGAAGGGCTCGACATGCCGCTCCGCCGTCGCAACCAGATGCTTCTCGCGGCCGGCTTCGCGCCCGGTTTCACCGAGCGCAAGCTGGACGATACCGCGCTCGCGCCTGCCATGCTGGCAGTCGAACAGGTGCTGAAGGGACATGAGCCGAACCCGGCGATTGCGGTGGACAGGCAGTGGAATCTCATTGCCGGCAATCGTGCGATCGGTCCGTTTCTCGCCGGCGTGGAAGACGCCGAACTTCTCAAACCACCCGTGAACGTGCTGCGGCTCAGCCTCCATCCCAGGGGGCTTGCGCCGCGCATCCGCAATCTGGGCCCATGGCGCGCGCATCTGCTCGACCGTTTGCATCGGCAGGTCGAGACATCGGGCGACGAGGGACTGGAGCGGTTGCTGGGTGAATTATCGGCTTATCCCGGGCAGCCCGGTATTTCGAAATCGAGGCCGCATGAGGGACAGGACATCGCGGTGCCGCTTCAGATTTCTATCGACGGTGAGGTTCTGTCGTTTATCTCCACGATCACCGTCTTCGGCACGCCGCTCGACATATCTTTATCGGAGCTGGCGATCGAATCCTTCTTTCCCGCAGATGCCGCTACACGCGCGATCCTGCAGCGGATGGTCAGGACGGCGGCGTGACCTTGCGGGCCTTGCCGCGCTGCAGGCCGAGCCGTTGCTCGCGCCAGATGATGAACAGGCCCGCGCCGATGACGATCGTCCCGCCGACCAGCGTATAGATCGTCGGCACGTCTCCGAAGGCGAAATATCCAACCAGAATGGCAAGCATCATCGAGGTGTATTCGAACGGCGCGATCGTCGACAGCGGCGCGTGGCGATAGCTTTCCGTCATCAAAATCTGGCCGACGCCGCCGCAGATGCCCGCACCGACGAGGCAGGCCGTCTGCATCGGCGACAGCGCGATCCAGCCGAACGGAATGGTTCCGAGCGCCGCGACGGTGGAGGTGAGCGAGAACCACAGGACGATCGTCGCCGTCCTTTCCGAATGCACGAGCCGGCGCACGAGGAGCATCGCGATTGCGGACACGGCGGCCGCGAGAAGCGCGGCCGTCACACCGAGCGCCTGGTCGCTCTCAAGCCCCGCGCCGCTGGTGAAAAGCGTCAGGTTCGGCCATGAGATGATGATGACGCCGACAAGTCCAACGATGACGGCGCTCCAGCGATAGAGCCGCACGACCTCGCCGACGAAAACCGCGGAGAACAGGACGACGAGAAGCGGCTGGGCATAGTTCAACGTAATCGCTTCGGGCAGCGGCAGACGGGTGAGCGCGAAGAAGCCGAGGCCCATCGACGTCACGCCGACCAGTCCGCGCAATATGTGGCTGACCGGCCGCGACGTGTGCAACGCGGTTCGCAATTCGCGCCGCCATGCAAGCAGGATGAAGATGGGCAAAAGGGCAAAGGCAGAGCGAAAGAACACGATCTCGCCCGCCGGGACGCGGCCTGCCGCCTTGATGAGCGAAGCCATGCCGACAAAGGCGGCGACCGAGACGACCTTGAACATGATCCCCGTCAGCGGATTTCGATCCGCGTAAAGGGCGTCCTGCTCGTCTTCGGTCATAGCATTCGTCGCTACGGCAAGCCGTAACCCTTCCTCCGCTCGAATCGCAATCGCTTACCGGGTTAGCCTATTTCGCGGCCTGAATCGCCTGCCAGATGCGCTGTGGCGTAGCAGGCATTTCGATGTGGCCGATACCGTAGGCACGCCAGAGTGCGTCCGTCACCGCATTGAGGGCGGCGGGCGTCGAGCCGATCGTGCCCGCCTCGCCCGCACCTTTGATGCCGAGTGCATTGGTGGTGGACGGCACGTTGCGGGTTTCGAAATGGAAATTCGGAATGTCCCCGGCGCGCGGCACGGCATAATCCATGAAGCTTGCCGTGATCAACTGGCCGTCCTCGCCATAGACGGCCTCCTCGCACAGCGCCTGGCCGACGCCCTGCACCACGCCGCCATGGACCTGGCCGGCAAGAAGCATCGGATTCACCGTCGCGCCGAAATCGTCGACGATCGTGTAGCGCGTGATCTGCGTCTCGCCGGTCGCCGGATCGATCTCCACTTCACAGACATGGGTGCCGTTCGGATAGGTCGCCTCGTCCTGAACAAACTCCCCGACCCCCTTCAAATCGGATTCGTTTTTGGCAGCGCGCGCAATGCCAGCGAAGTCGATGACGCGGTCGGTGCCGACGATCCGCGCCGTCCCGTCGGCAAGCTCGATGTCTGCGGACGACGCTTCGAGTTCGTCGGCCGCAATGCGCTTCAGCTTATCGGCGAGGTCCTCCCCGGCGCGCGCGGCCGAGACGCCGCCGAGCGGAATGGAACGCGACCCGCCGGTGCCGCCGCCCTTTTCAAGCCTGTCCGTATCGCCCTGATGCACCTTGATCTTCGACGGATCGAGATTGAGCTTGTCGGCGACGAACTGCGCATAGGCCGTGGCGTGGCCCTGCCCGTTCGACTGGGTGCCGATCGAGAGCGTGACCGTGCCGTCCTTGCCAAGTTCGAGATGGGCGGGCTCGGAGCCTGCAAAGGCGCATGCCTCGACATAGGTGGCGATACCGACGCCGCGTATACGCCCGCGCGACTTCGCGTCTGCCGCGCGGGCCTCCAACCCGGACCAGTCGGCACGTTCGAGGGCGGCTGTCAGGTGGCCGTCGAACTCTCCGACATCGTATTTGCGGCCAGTCGGCGTCGTATAGGGGAACTGTTCGGGGCGGATGAAATTGCGGCGGCGGATTTCCGGCGTCGACAGCCTCATGTCGCGCGCGCATTGATCGACCAGCTTTTCCAACTGGAATGCGGCTTCGGGCCTGCCGGCGCCGCGATAGGCATCGACGGGCGTGGTGTTGGTGTAGACGCCGGTGATCTCGACATCCAGCGCGGCGATGTCGTAAACGCCCGTCGCCATGGTCGCGCCCACCCAGGGAATGAACGGCCCGACCTGCGAGCAATAGGCCCCGATATTGGCCTTGGTGTTCACGCGCAGCGCAAGAAACCGTCCGTCTGCGTCCATCGCCATTTCGGCGATCGCGACATTGTCGCGGCCATGCGCGTCGGCAAGGAAATGTTCGGTGCGGTCGCTCGTCCACCTCACCGGCACGCCGAGACGCTTTGCCGCTTCCAGCACCAGCGCATATTCGCGGTAGGTGAATATCTTGGTGCCGAATCCGCCGCCGACATCGGGCGTCACGACGCGAAGCTTCGCGTGATCGACCTTGAAGACCTGATCGCACAGGATGCGGCGCATGGAATGCACGCCCTGCGAGCCGGTCGTCAGAGTAAACCGGTCCTCGGCCTCAATCCATTCGCCGATCGCCGCGCGCGGCTCCATGTAGTTGGAGACGAGCCGATTGTTGCGAAACTCGATGCGCGAGACGTGAGCGGCCTTGGCGAATGCCGCTTCCGCCTTGTCCCGATCGCCCAGCAGATAGGTGAAGGCCGTGTTGGAGCCCCGCTCGTCCCACACCAGCGCGGCGTCGTCGGCAAGGGCGGCCTCGATGCCGGCGACCGGATCTTCGGCCTCGTAGTCGATCTCGATCAGGTCGGCGGCGTCCTGCGCCTGCGCGCGCGTCTCCGCGACGATGAACGCGACCGCGTCGCCCACATGGGACACGCGGCCGTCGCACAGGATGGGAATGTCGCGGGAGGGCGCACGCGTTCCGTCCGGCTGCTCCTGCATCCCCACCGTCTTCAAGGCGCCGAGATGAACGAGGTCGCTGCCCGTCAGGACGAGACGGACGCCGGGCGAAGCGAGCGCATCGTCAAGCGAGCCGATCGAGAACGACCCCTTCGGTATCGGCGAGCGGACGACATAGGAATGCAGTTCGCCTTCGCGCGTGATGTCGTCTGTATAGCGTCCCGCGCCCCTGATAAAGGCGTCGTCCTCGACGCGGCGGACCGATGCGCCCATACCGAATTTCGGCGTCATGACATTCATGGAAATATCCGGAGCTTTTTAAAGGATCGCCAATGAGCGGCGCGATGCGGCAGTGTTGTCGACGGCCGCCATCGTGTAAAGACCGGCCAGTCATTTTAAGCGGAGGGCATTGTTGGCGCTCCGCCAGATCAAGGGGCATGCCATGACCATCGACACCGGCAAGGTCTATCGTCTCGAAGATTATCGCGCGAGCGACTACCGGATCGACCGGACGACGCTTGCCTTCCGGCTCGATCCCGACCAGACGCGCGTCACGGCGACGCTCGACATCGCGCGCCGCGACGAGGCCGCGCTCGACGCGCCGCTGGTGCTCGACGGCGACGGGCTCAAGCTGATCTCGGTTTCGCTCGACGGCACGCAGCTTTCGCCCGATCGCTATCAGGCCTCGCCCGACGAACTGAAGCTTGAAGGACTACCGAAGGGCGCTTTCACCCTGACGGTCGAGACCGAACTCGCGCCGGCGGCCAATGGCGCGCTGATGGGACTTTATCTTTCGAACGGCGTCTACTGCACCCAGTGCGAAGCCGAGGGCTTTCGCCGCATCACCTATTTTCTCGACCGGCCGGACGTCATGTCCGTCTACACCGTGCGCGTCGAGGCACTGAGGGCCGCGGCTCCGATCCTGCTGTCCAATGGTAATCCGGTCGAAAGCGGCGACCTTGGCGATGGCTGGCACTACGCCGTCTGGCATGATCCGCATCCCAAGCCCTCTTACCTCTTCGCGCTGGTGGCCGGCGACCTGGGCCTTCTGTCGGATCGGTTCACGACACGGTCGGGGCGTGACGTCGCGCTCGGCATCTATGTCGAGCGCGGCAAGGAGGCGCGGACGCCCTATGCCATGGACGCCCTGAAACGCTCGATGATCTGGGACGAAGAGGTCTTCGGGTGCGAATATGATCTCGACGTTTTCAACATCGTCGCCGTGTCCGATTTCAACATGGGCGCGATGGAGAACAAGGGTCTCAACATCTTCAACGACAAATATGTCCTGGCCGACGAGGAAACCGCGACAGATGCCGATTTCTCCAACATCGAGGCAATCATCGCGCATGAATATTTTCATAATTGGACAGGCAACAGAATCACTTGCCGCGACTGGTTCCAGCTTTGCCTGAAGGAAGGGCTGACCGTTTTTCGCGACCATGAATTCTCGGCCGACATGCGCTCGCGCCCGGTCAAGCGCATCGCGGAAGTGCGCATCTTGAAGGCGTTGCAGTTTCCCGAGGACCAAGGCCCCCTCGCCCATCCGGTGCGGCCGCGCCGCTATCGCGAGATCAACAATTTCTACACGGCGACGGTCTATGAAAAGGGTTCGGAAGTCGTGCGCATGATCCGCACGATCCTCGGTGCGGATGTTTTCCGAAAGGGAATGGACCTTTATTTCGAGCGCCATGACGGCGACGCCGCCACGATCGAGGATTTCCTAAAGGTGTTCGAGGACGTGTCCGGGCGCGACCTGTCGCAGTTCGCGCTCTGGTATCATCAGGCCGGCACGCCGCATGTGAGCGTCTCGGCCGCCTTCGACGAGGCGCGCGGGGAACTGACGCTCGACATCGAGCAATCCGTGCCGCCGACACCTTTGGAAAGTCGCAAGCGGGTGATGTATATTCCGATCGCCTTCGGGCTCGTCGGAGCGAACGGTGCCGACATCGAAGCGGCGGCGGTGGAAGGTGCAGTCGTCGAGAACGGCGTGATCCATCTGAAGAAGCGCAAGCATAGTGTTCGCTTTTCCGGCCTGTCCGAACGGCCGGCCATTTCGCTCAATCGTGGTTTTTCCGCCCCCGTCACGCTGTCGTGCGAGCAGAGCATCGACGACCGGTTGTTCCTTGCCCGTCACGACAGCGACGAGGTCGCGCGCTGGCAGGCGCTGAATGGTCTTTTGACGGATCATTTGATCAAGGCGAGCAAGTCGCAGCAGGCGCGCAGCAATATCGCGCCCCGCCTTGCCGAGGTGCTTGGCGACATAGCCGGCGACGACACGCTGGAGCCGGCCTACCGGGCGCTGGCGCTGACCTTGCCCGGCGAGGCCGATATCGCACGCGAGATCGGCTCAGACATCGATCCGAACGCGATCCATATCGCGCGCAATGCGCTGATCGACACCATCGCCGCTGCAAATCGCGAGTCGTTTCAAGCGCTTTACGCACGTTTCGAAGAGAGTGATTCATTTTCGCCGGATGCGGAGAGCGCCGGACGGCGTGCCTTGCGAAACGTGCTGCTCGACTATGTTTCGGCGGCGGGGGCCACCCCTGACAGGGCGGCCGACCAATATCGAAACGCCACCAACATGACCGAACGTGCAGCGGCCCTTGCCGTGCTTGCCCATCGCTTCGCCAGGACGCAAGCCGCCACCGCCGCGCTCGCCGATTTCGAGAACCGCTACGGCAACGACCCGCTGGTGCTCGACAAATGGTTTCAGATCCAGGCGACGACACCTGGAGAGGGTGCATTGTCGAGAGTGTCCGAACTGATGAACCACAAGGGCTTTTCGATCGGCAATCCCAATCGCGTCCGCTCGCTCGTCGGCACCTTCGCAAGCGGCAACCAGACCGGCTTTCACCGCGCGGACGGAGCCGGCTATGCACTCGTCGCCGACGCGATCCTCGATGTGGAAAAGCGCAATCCGCAGCTTGCCGCACGGCTCGCCACGGCCTTCCGGTCATGGCGTTCGCTGGAGACGGGACGTCAGGCGCTGGCGCGCAAGGAACTGGAGCGGATTGCCGCCACGCACAACCTTTCGACCGATCTCAAGGACATCGTCGAACGCACTCTCGCCTGATTGTCGCCATCGACGCGTCAATAATTTATCAAGATTCGGCCTCACGCTCTAGACAGCGCGAATCAGCTCTGATTCCTTATAGACGATTCGGGAGTGCGGCGTTGCCGGATCGATTCGTCAAGTCGAAGGTTTGGAGAGCCATTCATGGCACTAACGGACGCGTGGGGCGCGACCGCAGGACAGTTCTTTGCCTGGCGCACGAAACCGCGCCGGCGCGAGGTCCGTCTTGCCGGACATGCGCGCTTCCTCGCCGCGCCGGCCTATCGGCGGTTGCTCGCCGCCGAACCTTATCTGCGCCGCTCGATCCCCACCCTGATCGTCTGCTTTCTGCTCCTGATCGCGGCCATGCGCGCCACGACGCTGATTTCGGATCGTGCCGAGCTGGAAGCGACGGCCAAGGGAATGCTCGGACTCAGCGCCAGCCAGATCTACCACGCCATGCGCACGAGCCACGGCGAAACGCCGCCCGATCCGCTCATCTCGGAAGCCGTGCTGCGTGATACGACCCGTCATTCCGTCATCGCCGACGAACAGGTTCTGATCATCACCGACGCCGATTTCCAGATCGTCGCGACGACCGGCCAGCAGCAACTCATCGGCCAGGCTCTCGACAATCTCATCACCGGCGGCCAGCCGCTCTATATGTTCGGGCAGCGGGCCGGCATCCAGGAAGTGACTGTCGGCGGCGGGACATGGTATGCAGCCGCCGAGCTTCTGGAGGGCCGTGTCGGCGCGGTGGTCACGCTGATTTCGCGCGATACGGTTCTGGAGGAATGGCGCAAGTCGCTGGCGCTCAACGTGACGCTGTTCGTGATCACGGCCGGAGTGCTGCTCCTCGTGCTTTACGCTTATTTCACGCAGGCCGCCCGCGCAGAGGCCGCCGACCGCATCTATGATGACGCCAAGATGCGCAACGAGATGGCGCTGACGCGCGGCCGCTGCGGCATCTGGGACTGGGATCTGGTGCGCGGGCGCATGCACTGGTCGCGCTCAATGTATGAGATGCTGGGCTACGAGCCGTGCGAGGGAATGCTCTCCTTCGGCTCGATCTCGCAGATCATCCATCCCGAGGACGGCGACCTGATGGCAATCGCCCAGCGCGTCGCCGAAGGTGAAACCGACCAGTTCGACCAGATTTTCCGCATGCGCCACGCCAATGGCGGCTGGGTGTGGATAAGGGCCAAGGCCCAGGTCAACGATCCGGACGCCGCCGACATCCACCTCGTCGGCATCGCCGTCGACATCACCGAGCAGCGCCATCTGGCCCAGCGCTCCGAAACGGCCGATCTGCGGCTGCGCACCGCGATCGAGAACATCAACGAATCCTTCGTGCTGTGGGACGCCAACCAGAACCTCGTGATGTGCAACTCGAAATTCCAGAAGGATCACGGCCTGTCGGACGCGGACATCTTTCCCGGCACCAGCCGCGACACGATCGAAAATCGCATGACGGCGTTCGCCTATGAGCGGAAACTTGCCAACGCGAACGGTCCGGCCGGCGGCGTGACCTATGAACGGCAATTGGCGGATGGGCGCTGGTTGCAGGTCAACGAACTGCGCACGCGCGATGGCGGCACGGTGGCGGTCGGCACCGACATCACGCCGATCAAGCAGAATCAGGAAAAGCTGGTCGATTCCGAACGCCGCCTGATGGCGACGATCCACGATTTGTCGCTTGCCCGCAAGGCCGAAGGCGAGCGCACGCGCGAACTGACCGAACTCAACCGCGAATACATGAAGGAAACCGAGCGCGCCGAGGCGGCCAACCGCGCCAAATCCGAATTCCTCGCCAACATGTCACACGAGCTGCGCACGCCGCTCAACGCGATCATCGGCTTTTCGGAACTGATGTCGACCAAGCTGTTCGGGCCGCTCGGGTCGGATAAATACGAGGAATACACCCGCGACATCCACGGTTCGGGCACCTATCTGCTGGGCGTCATCAATGACATTCTCGACATGTCGAAGATCGAGGCAGGCCAGTTCTCGATCGACCGCGAAGGCATCGAACTCAATCCGCTGATCGACGAGGCGGTCCGCGTCGTCGCTTTACAGGCCGCCAAGAAGCAGATCGCGCTCGAGACCGAGATTTCCGATACGATGGAGCTTTTCGCCGACCGCCGCGCCATCAAGCAGATCATGCTCAACCTTTTGTCGAACGCCGTGAAATTCACGGGCGAAGGCGGGCGTATCTCGATGCGCGCGCGCAAGATCGCCAATTCGGTCGTCATCAGCATCGACGATACCGGATGCGGCATTCCGAAAGATGCGCTGAAGAAGCTCGGCCGCCCATTCGAACAGGTACAGAACCAGTTCTCGAAAAACCATACCGGTTCGGGACTGGGGCTTGCGATCTCGCGTTCGCTCGCCGAGCTTCACGGCGGCGCGCTGAAAATCCGTTCCAGGGAAGGCGTCGGCACCATCGTGTCGGTCCGCATCCCCGCCCGCGAGCAGCTTGCGGTGAAGGTCGCCGCTTGATTTTGATTTGAGTGCAGTGGAGGTGGCGAGGCATGGATTCCTGTGACGAGCACAGGAATGACGGCGGAACGGTTAAAGCAGACCGTCAACATTGGTGATTTGCATCGCCGTCCTTGCAGTCGTCATTCCTGTGCTCGTCACAGGAATCCATGCCTCGACGGCACACCACACGCAACGCCGCCGATTCTCCCTAAGCCCGCACGATCTTTTTGAAATGCGCCGACACCGCCTTCGACGTCTCCTTCAAATGCGCTTCCAGCACTTTCAAATCCGGCAGGTCGGTCGTGCGCAGGAGAATATCGGCAAGGCCGGGAGGAACGTCGTCCGGCTCGAACGGGCCGGTGAGGGATAGTCGAAGTATCTGCGTCAGGCTGGTGTAGAGATCATGCGCGGAAACCAGTTCCTCGCGGATGTGGCCGTCGCAAAAATCAGACGACAGGTGCTGGAGCGTTTCGACGGTCGATGGTGAAAACCGCCCTTCGTCGATGCCGCCGGTAAGCGTGGCGACCTGCGCGATGAATTCCAGATCGATAAGCCCGCCGGGGACCAGCTTGACGTCCCATATGTCGCGCGGCGGCTTTTCCGTTTCGATGAGCTTTCGCATCTCGGCAGCGTCGTCGAACACCTTTGCGGCATCGCAGGGCGCAACAAGCACGGCCGCGATGTCATCGTCGACGCTTTTGGCCAGCGTCTCGTCGCCGGCGATCACGCGGGCGCGGGTCAACGCCATGTGCTCCCACGTCCACGCCTCCTGACGCTGATACTTGCGAAACGCCTCGACATGGGTTGCAACCGGCCCCTTGTTGCCCGACGGACGCAGTCGCAGGTCGAGTTCGTAGAGGACGCCTTCGGCGGTCGGCGCCGAGACGGCGGCGATCAGGCGCTGGGTCAGCCGCGAGAAATAGTGCGAAGGCGCGAGCGGCTTTTCGCCGTCCGATTCGTCGGCCTCGGCGTCATGCTCGTAAAGCAGGATGAGGTCGACATCCGACCCGGCGGTCAGTTCGCGGCTTCCGAGCTTTCCCATGCCGACGATGACCACGCGTCCGCCCAGCACGCGGCCGTGACGCTGGGCGAACTCGTCCTCCACCGCTTTCAACGCGACGCTTATCGCAAGATCGGCCAGATCGGAAAACGCCTTGCCGGCGCGGCGGTGGTCGATCGCGCCGGAGAGCAGGCGAATACCGATCAGGAATTTCTGCTCGGCGGCGAAGATGCGCAACCGGTCGAGCAGTTCCTCATGGAGTTCGACACCGGTGAGGAAGCCTTCCAGCCGCTCGGACAGATAAGCCTTGTTCGGCAGTTCGGACAAAAGGCCCGGATCGAGAAGACCGTCGAACACATGCGGGCGGCGGGTGATGATCTGCGCCAGACGCGGCGCAGCGCCCATGATCGTGGCAAGCAGCTTGAGCAGCGACGGGTTCGACTGGAAGAGCGAGAAAAGCTGAATGCCTGCCGGCAACCCCTTCAGGAATTCGTCGAAACGCAGGATCGCCTCGTCGGCGCGCTGTGTCTGCCCGAACGCTTCGAGAAGCGCAGGCGTCAGTTCCGTCAGGCGTTCCCGCGCCTCGGCCGATTGCGTCGCCCGGTAGCGACCGAAATGCCAGGTGCGGATCAGGCGTGCGATGTCGCTCGGGCGCTCGAAGCCGAGTTCCGACAGCGTCTGCATGGTATCGGGGTCGTCAACGTCGCCTGTGAAGACCAGATTTCCAACACCGCGCGACAATTCAGGGGCCGTCTCGAACAGGGCCGCGTAGTGGCTTTCGACGAGTTGAAGGGAAGCGCGGAAGGTCTGGGAGAACTCCGCCTCGTCCGTAAAGCCCATCATCAGCGCGATGCGTCGCAAGCCCTCGTCGTCTTCGGGCAAGGTATGCGACTGTTCGTCGGCGATCATCTGGATCGCATGCTCGACATCGCGCAGGAACCAGTATTGACGCGCAAGCGCGTCGCGGGCGTCCGTCGTGATCCACCCGCGCTCGGCGAGCGCGCCGAGCATCGCCACGGTCTGGCGGCCGCGCAACTCGCGGAACCTGCCGCCCGCGATCAATTGCTGCGTCTGCACGAAAAACTCGATCTCGCGAATGCCGCCGCGACCGAGCTTCACGTTATGGCCCTTGACCGCGATTTCGCCGTGGCCCTTATGCGCGTGGATCTGCCGCTTGATCGAGTGAACATCCGCGATCGCCGCGAAGTCCATATATTTGCGCCAGATGTAAGGGGTGAGCTCGGCGAGGAACGCCTCGCCCGCCTCGATGTCACCGGCAAGCGGACGCGCCTTGATCATCGCCGCGCGTTCCCAGTTCTGGCCGCGCCCTTCATAATAGTTCAGCGCCGCCTCCGTAGGGATCGCGAGCGGAGTCGAGCCCGGATCGGGACGCAGGCGAAGATCGGTGCGAAAGACATATCCGTGTTCGGTTCGATCCTGAAGGATCCGCACCAGACGCCGCGCGAGGCGGGAGAAAAGATCGGTCGCATCGAGCCGATCGAGGATCGCCGGCGCGTCCACATCGACGAACAGGATCAGGTCGATATCGGACGAAAAATTCAGCTCAAACGCGCCCAGCTTACCCATGCCGAGCACGACCAGCCCCGAACCGCGTCCCGGCGCGGCGCGGTCAGGCAGCTTGATCTTGCCCTTGTCGTGCGTTTCGACCAGCAGAAAATCGATCGCGGCCGCGATGCACGCATCGGCGAGCTTGCTCAAATGAACGACGGTGGATCGTGCGGATGCCCGCCCTGCCAGTTCCATGAAAGCCAAAAGCGCATGCGCTTCGCCCTTCAGGAGCCGCAGCGACCGCATCAGATCGCCTTCGCTGTCCGATCCTTGCGCGGCATCGCCGATGTCCGTGAGAATGTCCGCCAACCTGTCTTCGACGGATCGGTCGATCAGGTTCTGCAGAATATCCGGCCGCCGCCTTATGGCATCACGAAGGAAGGGGGAAAGATCGAAAGCCGCGCCTAGAAAAGCCTGCAACCCGTTATCGGCTGACACGAGATCGGCAAGGCCGGCACAGTCATCCTGCCGCGCCGTTTCGATGAAGTCGGCGACGAGTTCTGTCGCGTTGTCCGGCCGCAAGGGCGTCAGCGGTGCGTGGGCGAATTCTACCAGCGTTGTCGGACCTTGCGTATCGTCTTTGGTCATCAGCCTTGGGAATCGCCTGCCGGGAAAATCATCGACACGCATAATCCGGGGTTTTCACCCGAAAGTTCAAGTCTGCCGCCATGAAAGGTCATGACCGCCTTGGCAAGACTGAGACCGAGCCCCGAGCCAGGCTGTGTACGGCTTTGTTCCAGACGCACGAAACGCTCGGTCGCCCGCGAACGGTCCTGCTCGGATATGCCCGGCCCGGTGTCGGTGACGCGGATGGCAATCGTCGCGCCGTCGCGTGCCGCCGTCACCTTGACGACGGTCCCTTCGTTCGAACCTGCGGAATATTTGATCGCATTGTCGACAATGTTCGACAGGGCCTGACCGATCAGTTCGCGATTTCCGGTGATGGGAAATTCGTCCGGCGCGTCGGCGAAGAGCGTCACGCCCACTTCCTCGGCAGCCGGTTCGTAGAGCTCGACGACATCGGCGACGATCGCGGCCAGGTCGATCGCCTGCGTATGCTCGGCCGAATAGCCCGATTCCAGCCGGCTTATCATCAGGATCGCGTTGAACGTGCGGATCAGTTGATCGGATTCGGCGATCGTCGCCTCGAGCGCGCGACGGTGCTGGGGCTGATTGTCCTTTGCGAGCGCCGCCTCGGCCCGGTTGCGAAGGCGCGTGAGCGGCGTCTTCAGATCGTGCGCGATATTGTCCGAAACCTGTTTCAGCCCTTCGTTCAGGGCGGCGATGCGAGCCAGCATCTCGTTGAGGTTCTGCGATAGCCTGTCGAACTCGTCGCCGCCGCCGGTCACAGGAAGGCGCCGCGACAGGTCGCCCGCCATGATGCGCCGGCTTGCCTCCGAGATATTGTCGATGCGGCGCAGTGCCCGCCGTCCGACGAGGAACCAGATGACGAGCGCGCCAAACCCCATCATCCCGAACGCAACGGCAAGCGCGCGTCGGATGACATTTCCGAAGCGCTCCGGTTCGCCTAGGTCGCGTCCGACAAGCAGGATCATCTGGTTGGGCAGACGCATCACGATCGCCATCGCCATATGCGGCCCCTGCCGTGCGTCGGGCATGTCGCCTGAACGCGCATCGATTTCGCCATAGCGTTGATAGGCGAAGGGACGCTCGGTCCAGCCCTCAGTGGACAGGACGGCGGTTTCGATGCTTTCCACATTGCCGCCCAGGATCCGGCCCGTGGGATCGGCGATGGTGTAGAGATAAGCGCCGGGCTGGCGGGAACGGCCCTCCACCACACGCACCAACGTCGTCAGCCCGCCGCGCTGGTAAGCACGGCCAAGGCTTTGCACCTCTTCCGACACCGTATCCTGGATCTGGCTTTCCAGCATGCGCATCGTCAGCGAGCCCATATAGAAAACGAGGCCAAGCGCGCAGATCGCGAACAAAAGCAGATAAAGCGCGGAAAGCCGCGCCGCCGTGGTCTTCATCAGCGCCGAAACGGAGCTCAGCATCACGCCTTCAACATGTAGCCGGCGCCCCGGACCGTGTGGAGCACGGCGCTGTCGAAGCCCTTCTCGATCTTGGATCGCAAACGCGAGATGTGCACGTCGATGACGTTTGTCTGCGGATCGAAATGGTAGTCCCAGACATTTTCGAGCAGCATCGTGCGGGTCACGACCTGGCCCGTATGGCGCATCAGATATTCGAGAAGCCGAAACTCGCGCGGCTGGAGAACGATTTCCTTACCCGCCCTGCGTACGGAATGCGACAGTCTGTCGAGTTCAAGATCGCCGGCGCGATAGATCGTCTCGACGTCCTTGGTCCCACCGCGTCTCTTCAAAACCTCGACGCGCGCCAGAAGCTCGGAAAACGCGTAGGGCTTGGTCAGATAGTCATCGCCGCCGGCTCGAAGCCCCGTGACGCGATCGTCCACCTCCCCAAGTGCCGAAAGAATGAGGACCGGCGTGTCGTTGCCGCGTGCGCGCAGGCCGGCGACGACCGACAGGCCGTCGCGGCGCGGCAGCATGCGATCGACGACCAGCACATCGTAATCGCCCGAACTCGCCAACGCGAAGCCTGTCTCCCCGTCGGCCGCAAGATGCGCCTGATGGCCGGCTTCGTCGAATGCCTTTTCAAGATATTCGGCGGCTTCGCGATCGTCCTCGATGACCAGGAGTTTCATGTGGATGCCCATCCCTGAAAGAAAAGGCGACGGCAGGTATGGAGAACCCGCCGTCGCCGGAACCAGCCTTAGTTTGGATGCCTGCCGGCTCGTCGTCCAGTCACCCGCTCAAATCAGCGTCAGCCCTGCGCGATCGGCAATGCGACGAAGTGGTTCGCATTGTCGCGGTTGACCTGAAGCAGAACCGCGTTCCGACCGGCCTGTTCTGCCGACGCGACCGCCGTTTCGACATCCTGCTGCGAGTTCACCTCCTGGGAATTCACCGAGGCGATGACGTCGCCGGCCTGGATGCCACGTTCGGCGGCGGCGCTGTCGGGATCGACATTGGTGACCAGCAGCCCGGCACCGTCTTCGCTCGGCACGACCGTCAGGCCCAACCCGGCGAGCGAGACATCGCCCGACGGTGAGGTCTGCGACGGCGTGGCCGATGCGAGTTGTTCGTCGCCGGGCAAGGTGCCAAGCTCGACCTGCATCTCCTGTGTCGCGCCGTTGCGCCAGACATCGACCGTGACCGTGTCGCCGGGGGTCAGATTGCCGACAAGACGGGCAAGCTCACGCGGCGATGCGACCTGCTCGCCATTGACCGCAGTGACCACGTCACCCGCCTTGATACCTGCTGCAAGGGCCGGCCCATTGGCCTGCGCTTCGCTGATCAAGGCCCCCTTGGCACCATCGAGGCCAAGCGAATCGGCAATATCTTCCGTCACGGGCTGGATCTGAACGCCGAGCCAGCCGCGAACGACCGATCCATTGTCGATGAGGCTGGTCACAACGGATTCGGCGGTCGAGGACGGAATCGCAAAGGCAATGCCCACATTGCCGCCGGACGGCGAGAAGATCGCCGTGTTGATCCCGACGACTTCGCCGTTGAGATTGAAGGCAGGGCCGCCCGAATTGCCGCGGTTCACCGCAGCGTCGATCTGGAGGAAGTCGTCATAGGGGCCAGCGCCGATATCGCGTCCGCGCGCCGAGACGATGCCGGCCGTCACGCTGCCGCCGAGACCGAAGGGATTGCCGACGGCGACGACCCATTCGCCAACGCGCACCGCACTGTCGTCGGCGAAGGACACGTAGGTGAAGTCATGGTCCGCCTCATCGACCTTGAGGACGGCCAGATCGGTGCGCGGATCGGTGCCGACAAGGTTTGCGGGCAGTTCGGTCCCGTCATCGAGGACGACGGTAAACGAGGTGCCGCCCTGCACGACGTGATTGTTGGTGACGAGATAGCCATCCTTCGAAATGAAAAAGCCCGACCCCTGAGAGGTCGGCATCGCGCGCTGCGCGCGATCCTGCTGCCGCCCGCCGCGAGGGCCTTCCTGCCGGTCACCGCGGAACTCGCGGAAAAAGCGGTTCAGGGGATGATCGCGCGGCAGATCGTCGAAGCCGGGAATGCCCTGCTGACCGCCGAACTGGTTATCTGACACGGGAGCGACATCGGACGTGACGCGCACGGAGACGACGGCCGGCGAGACACGCTCGACGACATCTGCGAAGCCGGGGTTCTGCTGCGTCGTCTCGACGCGAACGGCATCGGCCCTGACGGGCAGCGTGCCACTGGCGATCGCGCCGAAACCGATCGCACCAGCGATCGCCAGGGACGCTGCCGTCGCGACGAGCCTACGCTTGCTCGTCTTGAGGGGAGAGTTGCGGGTGGTTTCCATTTTTGCAAACCCTTGTGGAATTTTTGCGGCGCGTGATTGCACCGTTCCCACAAGAGATAAGCGCCCTCACATTACGGCGCCATTTCCGACGAATGAAACTTTCGTAACGTTCAATCGGAGCGTTTCAGGATGGCATCGAGCTTGCGCGCTTCGGCATCGCTCAGCGCCGCGCCTGCCGTCCGCCGTCGCCGTGCCGACATGACCAGAACCGCCCCGCCGATGCCCAGCAAGAGAACCGGCGTGGCCCACAAAAGCGCGTTGCGCGCCGTGAAGGTCGGGCGCAGCAAAACGAATTCGCCATAGCGAGAAACGACATAGTCCATCACCGCCTCGTCGCTGTCACCCGCCACGATGCGCTCGCGTACCAGCACGCGCAGATCGCGGGCGAGTTCCGCATCCGAATCGTCGATCGACTGGTTCTGGCAGACCATGCAACGCAATTCCGCCGAGAGCGCACGGGCGCGCGCTTCAAGCGCGGGATCGTCCAGCATTTCGTTGGGCGCCATCGCGGCCTGCCCGGCCGTGACGGACAGGAGCATCAAGAACGCCGTGGCAAGCCTGACGATCATGTCGCCACCTCGACGGCACGGGCCGGTTTCGAGCGCTTCGCTGCGGGCGCGCCGACGCGCAAACGCCGGTCGAGCAGCGAAACGCCGCCCCCGACCATCATGAAGATGCAGCCGATCCAGATAAACAGCACCTGCGGCTTCCACCACGCCCGCACGACGATCCCGCCATCAGGTGCGCGGTCGCCGAGCGCCACGTAAAGCTGGCTGAAGCCGTGCGAGGTGATGCCGGCTTCCGTGGTCGGCATCTGGCGCGCGGGATAGAAGCGCTTGGAGGAAACGACCTCGCCCCGCTCCCTGCCCGACCTGTCGGAATAGGTGAAGCGCCCCTGTTCCTCGGTGAAGTTCGGTCCGTCGAAAGGAACCAGCCCGTCGAAACGCAGTTCGTAACCGGCGACATCGAGCGTATCGCCCGGCTGCATGACCGCAATGCGCTCCACTTCGAGCGTGCTGACGGCGACGATGCCAAGCGTGGTCAGACCGAGGCCCGCATGGGCAAGGGCCGTTCCGAAGACCGAGCGCGGAAGGCCGACGAAGCGCCTGAACATGACCGATGGCGACGCCTTGCCGATGCCGGCCTTCAAGGCAAGGTCCGTCAGCGCGCCGAAGACGAGCCAGAAGGCCACCGCCACGCCGAACGCCGCGACCACGCTGATCCGGTCGATCATGAACAGCGTGACGAGGCCGATCAGAAGCGCGAGCGCGAAGGCGACGAACAGGCGCTGGCTCGCCGCATAAAGATCGCCGCGCTTCCATGCCAAAAGCGGGCCGAACGGCACCGCCAGAAGAAGCGGCACGATCAGCGGGCCAAACGTCATATTGAAGAAAGGCGCCCCGACAGAGACCTTTTCGCCCGTGACTGCTTCAACGAGCAGCGGCCAGAGCGTGCCGATCAGCACGGTTGCGGCAGCGGTGGTCAGGAACAGATTGTTGAGGACGAGGCCGCCTTCGCGCGAGATCGGCTGGAACAGCCCGCCCGATGTCAGCGTCGATGCCCGGAACGCGAACAGAGCCAGCGAGCCGCCGATGAATACGATCAGGATCATCAGGATGAAGACGCCGCGCGTCGGGTCGGTCGCGAAGGCGTGCACGGATGTCAGCACGCCCGAGCGTACGAGGAACGTTCCCAGAAGCGACAGGGAGAAGGTCAGGATCGCAAGAAGCACGGTCCATATCTTCAGCGCCGAGCGTTTTTCCATCACGATCGCGGAATGAAGAAGCGCAGTTCCCGACAACCAGGGAAGGAAGGACGCGTTTTCGACCGGATCCCAGAACCACCAGCCGCCCCAGCCGAGTTCGTAATAGGCCCAGTAGGAGCCCATGGCGATACCGCCCGTCAGCGCCGCCCAGGCAGCCAACGTCCACGGCCGCACCCAGCGTGCCCATGCAGCGTCGATCCGCCCTTCGATCAACGCAGCGACGGCGAAGGAAAAGCAGATCGAAAAGCCGACATAGCCGAGGTAGAGCAGCGGCGGATGGATCGCCAGACCGATGTCCTGCAGGATCGGATTGAGATCACGGCCTTCGATCGGCGGCGGACTGATGCGCGCGAAGGGGTTCGACGAAGCCAGCACGAAAAGCAGAAAGGCGGCCGCGATCATGCCCTGAACGGCCAGCACATTGGCGCGAAGCGTTGCCGGCAGGTTCGATCCGAACAGCGCGACGAGGCCCCCGAAGGCGGCGAGGATCAGGATCCACAAAAGCATCGAGCCTTCGTGGTTTCCCCAAACGCCCGTGATCTTGTAGAGCATGGGCTTCAAGGAATGTGAATTCTCCCAGACATTCGCCACCGAGAAATCGGACTGCACATAAGCGACGGTAAGCGCGGCGAAGGACAGTGCAATCAGTCCCAAAATGGCGAAGGAGGCCGGCTCAGCCACGGCCATCAAACGCTGATCGCCGATCCGCGCGCCGACGATGGGCACGATCGAGAGCACCAGCGAGAGCGCGAAGGCAAGAACAAGCGCGAAATGTCCGATCTCGACGATCATGCCCGCGTCAATCCTCTTCCTGCCAGATGCCGCGCGCCTTCATGCTGTCGGCGACCTCGCGCGGCATGTAGTTCTCGTCATGGCGCGCCAGGACCGTATCGGCCACAAAGCGTCCCGAAGCGTCGAACGCGCCTTCGGTGATGACGCCCTGCTCCTCGCGGAAGAGATCGGGAAGAATGCCGCTATACGAAACGGTGACCGTTTCGATCCGATCCGTCACGGCGAAGCTGACATCGGTGCCGCCCGCTCTTGCAATCGACCCGGTCGCGACGAGACCGCCAAGCCTGATGCGCTCGCCGGGCGCAACGCCCTTTTCGCTGATGTCGGCCGGCGTATAGAAATAGGAGGCTTTCTGGCCGAGCGCGAAGAGCGTCAGCGTCGTCGCCAGCGTCAGGAAGGCGAAGGCTCCACCGATCACCGCCAGCCTTTTCTTCTTTCGCGTCATCGCCATCTCAGTCTTCCACATTCAGTCCGAGCGAGAGACCATACGCCGCCAGATGCCCCGCTTCGGGCGAGCCTGCCCCATATGCGTTTCGCGCACGGTCCAGTGCATCCTGCGCATCGTCTTGCCGATCGAGCACCATGTATGAACGGATCAATTGCTGCCAGCCATCGACATCATCGTGATTGGCTTCAAGGCGCGTCGCCAGACTTGCAACCATGCCTTCGATCATTTCGGCCTGATCGTTTGCGCCTTCCGACGGCTCCGCCGTTCCGTTCATCGCCTGCGCGATCACCCCATGCCATGGAGACTCGTCCGGCAGGTCCGAGAGCATCTGTCGCCAGACGCGTTCTGCCGCCTGTTGGTCGCCGGCCTGCGCCGAAGCCAGCGCGATGAAATAGCGACCGCGGATATTTCCCGGTTCGATGTCGAGCGCCTGGGAGAAGAGCGCCTGCGCTTCCTCGCTCACGCGACCGTTCGCCGCCGCCGTCAGCGCCTCGCCCTGCCCTGCAAGGCGCGCGGGGGTAGGTTCATCCAGGCGAATTGCGTTTGCGAATGCGCCCGCCGCATCGTCGAAGCGACCAAGCCGAAGATAGATCGGCGCCAATACGTCCCAACCGCGCGCATCGCCGGGATTTGCGGCCAGATGTGCCTCGGCCCGCGCGATCAGTTCTTCCGGCGACTGCTGCGACGGATCTCGATCGAGCCGCGCTTGCAGCGGTTGACCCGGATAGTCGGGCGAGCCGGTCGCGGCATACAGGCCCCAGCTCACCAATGGCAGCGAAAGCACCGCGATCGCGCCGACCCAGCGCCCAAGCGCGCGAGAAGAGGCTGTCCCGGTTTCCTCACCGTCCCCTTCGGACAGCCGGATGACCTTGCGGCCGATCTCGGCGCGCGCCATCTCGGCCTCGCCATCCTCTATCAGGCCCCGCGCACGATCCCTGTCGATCTCGCGAAGCTGGTCCTTATAAACCTCGAGCTCGTGTTCGCGGCTGTTACGCACGCCCGCTCGCTCGCGCGCCAAAGGCGTGAGCAGCAACAGACAGACGGCGAAGGTCATTGCCGCGGCGACAATCCAGAAAAGCATGCCCGTTCCTATCGACAGTCATGCCGAAAGCCAATCGCCGCGCGATGCGGCCTTTCGTATCGGCTTCAATAGTGGACGTTTCAGACGAGCGGCGTCCAGCTTCCGTCATCATTGCGGCAGGCCGTGCCCCTGCCGACCCGTTCGGTGCCATTCTGGCTGACGGTGTGCGTATATTGGCGGCAATTTTGCGAACCGACGCGATAGGGCGGCGCAGCCACTACCTGTCCGGAAAGACGTCCGCCGCCCTGCCAGGCGACCGGCTGCCCGGATGCCGCATATTCGAGCGCGCGGTACTCGGCTTCGAGCGCGCGCTGACTGTCGGCGCGCTCAAGATCGCCGCCCAGCGTCCGCCCGATAAGTCCGCCGGCCATCGCCTCTGCGATATCAGCCGACATCGGCTGAGCCGCACGGGTGCCCGTTGAGCTCGCGAAAGCGCCAACGAGCGACGATCCGCCACCTGACGTGGAAGACATGCATCCGGCCAGCAACATTGCCGCGGCCGCAACTCCTGCAAAGCGAAAGATCATCTACGAAACCAGGTCCTGTACAAAACAACGCTTGCGCGTTTCCCTAAGCTAGGGTCTTGGCCGAACTTTGTCATCGGCTGCGCCGTCAATCGTCGCGTTCGTCGTGCTGGCGTTGCAAACGGATCACTGCCTTGAGACCACCGAGTTCGGAACGGCCAAGCTCGAAATGGCCTCCATATTCCTTGACCAGATCGGCAACGATCGACAGTCCGAGCCCCGTTCCGGGCTTCGTCTCATCCAGCCTGTGTCCGCGTTTCATCGCCAGCTTCGCCTGATCGTCGGGAATTCCCGGCCCGTCGTCCTCGATCGTGAGAACGAAGCCTCTCGCCTCTTCCGCGTCCATACGGCCAACCGAGACCGATACGACCGACTTCCCCCATTTCGTCGCATTCTCGAGAAGGTTGCCGACAAGTTCCTCGAAATCCTCCTTCTCGCCGCTGAACATGATTTCCTCGTCCGGCGTGTCGAGCGAGATGTCGAGATGGCGGTTCAGCTTGGACATAACGCGCACGAGCCGTTCGAGCGTAGCCACGACGGGCGTGCGAAACAGGATGCTGTCGCGCTGGGCGGCAACGCGCGCGCGCTGGAGATAGTGCTCTACCTGCGACTGCATGGCCGTCGCCTGACCGACGATCAGCGATCCTTTCTGCCCGCCCATCGCTGAACCTTCGTTGAGGAGCACGGCCAAAGGTGTCTTGAGCGAATGGGCGAGATTTCCGACCTGCGTTCGCGAGCGTTCGACGATTCGCCTGTTGCTCTCGATCAGCGCGTTCGTCTCGTCGGCAAGCGGCGCGATTTCCGCGGGAAAGCGGCCGTCGAGGCGCGTGGCATTTCCCGAACGGATTTCGGCCAGAGCACGCCGGACACGGGATAGAGGACGCAAGCCCACCCAGATTGCGATGGCATTGATCGCAATCATGCCCAGCCCGAACAAAGCAAGGTAGAAATAGAGCTGCCGCTCGAAATCGGCGATTTCTTCTTCCAGTTCCGACCTGTTGCCCATGACACGGAAACGGCCGACGCGATCCGCATTGTCGAGAACGAATTCGCTTTCGAACACTTCCAGCAATTCGCCATTGAGCCCCACCGTCACGTAGCGTCGCTGGAATTCCCTGTCGAAAGGCACTTCCGCCGTGGATGGTGCCTCCACGGTCTCTATCATCGAAATGGACCGCAGCGATCCACGCAATCCTTCGGAAATCGGCTCGACCGACCAGTACCAGCCCGAGCGCGGAATGGTGAACCGCAGATCGCCCAGATTCGGCGCCCCCTGCAACCAGCCGTCATCGGTCACGCTGACCGTGCTGATCAGGTTGAACAGATGCGCCGAAAGGAGACTTTCGAACCCGCGTTCGCTCGCCTGACGAAACAGCGTGGAAATCACCGTCGCGATGATCACGAGCGTCAGGAGTGCCCAAAGCGTCGACAACGCAATGACGCGTACCGTCAGCGAACCGAGCCGCAGCCGGCGCGGGATCATCGATGCGGGCGTCGCCATCGATTTCTCACGGAGCTGGCTCGCGCATGCGATAGCCCATGCCACGCACCGTTTCGATCATGTCGACGCCGAGCTTCTTGCGAAGCCGCCCGACGAAGACTTCGATCGTGTTCGAATCCCGGTCGAAGTCCTGATCGTAGAGATGCTCGACGAGTTCGGTGCGCGAAACGACCTCTCCCATATGATGCATCAGATAGGCGAGCAGGCGGAATTCGTGCGAAGTCAGGCGCAGCGGCACCCCGTCGAGATCGGCCTTGGAGGATTTGGTATCGAGGCGCAGCGGGCCGCAGGAAATTTCCGACGAGGCATGCCCGGCGGCACGGCGGATCAGCGCGCGCAGGCGCGCAAGCACCTCCTCGATGTGGAAGGGCTTCGCGACATAGTCGTCTGCGCCGGCATCGATACCGGCGACCTTGTCGCTCCAGCGGTCGCGCGCGGTCAGCATCAGCACCGGCATCTTGCGCCCGTCACGGCGCCAGCGCTCGATGACGCTGATGCCATCCATCTGCGGCAGTCCGATATCGAGAACGACTGCGTCGTAAGGCTCGGTATCGCCGAGGAAATGACCCTCCTCGCCGTCGAACGCGCGGTCGACGACATAGCCGGCATCGATCAGCGCTTCGCTGACCTGGCGGTTCAAGTCCTTGTCGTCTTCAACGACCAGTATGCGCATATTTCGGTCCCGTGATTTGGCGAATCGATGCGCGAGATTACATCGGCACGACGAATTCGGCACGGCGCGGACGCTGGCCGTCCTGGCCGGGCACCAGCACCACGATCACGCACACCCTTTGCCCTCCACGATCCTCCGGCGTCGCCATGGCGAGCGTGCCACCGTTCTGTGCGGCGATCTGCTGGCCGATGGCATAGCAATCGCCCTGCACGAACAGCGCACGCTCGGGTGCCGCTGGGGCAGTGGACATCGCAGGCACAGACGAGGCCGGGACGATTGCGCCCCAGGTCATCAAAGTGGCCAGCGCCAAAGTGAGGATGTACGTGTTCTTCATGGATGACGTTTTATTACAGCACGGCTGAACATGGAATGAACAATGCCATGCGAAGTTTTGGCACCTTCACCTGATCCGCGTTCGCGCGGCCAACCGGCCGAAAATCGCGACCAGTCCCGAAACGGCCGCTACCGTCTGGAGAATGGTGTCGGTTAGAACGGCGCTGTCCGCCGGATCGATCGGGACGCCGAGGGCGGCCGCACCAGCACTTGCGACAGTGATGATCGACGCCCAGATCGTTCGCGACATGTACCAGGGCTTGATTATATCCATCTGATTTTCCTCTAGATGTTGAAGTTGAATGCGCGCGTCGCCGCGACGCCTTCGCCCACCGCCCGGCTCATCTGGCTGACGCGCAAGACGATTTCGCCGTGGCCGGCGATTTCGGTGGCCGGGACGAGCCAATGCGGTTCGGCACGTTCCGCCGACGCAAAGACATTCGCGCCCTGCATGAGTTGAACGGCGTAAAGTTCCTCGTCCTCGCCCAGCGGAATTTCACTCGCCAGCCAGCTATCAGCGTCGACGCGCCCGCGCCGGGTCCAGCCGAACTCGAGATCGCCGTTGGCCATCCATCGGCTTCGCAGATGGACCGGCGAGAGCGGGCGGAGCGCTCGTATTCCGCCTGCCATGGCGATGGAGGTTGCATACCGATCCGACAGGTCGTAGCCGACCGGCCCGCATCGCCAGTTCAGTTCACGGCCGATCTCACCGGATCGTAGTCCGGCCGGCACAACGGCACCGTCAAGCATGACGAACCGCGCGCCCGCCCTAGCGCCGGATGCAGACGCGTCTTCGGTGCCCAGTTGGCCACGCAGCAGCTTCGACAAGACCCAGATGCCGGGCTCGACCTCTTCCGCGCCGGCAAACTGCAAAACCTCCCAGTTCCCGTCGGCAGCTTCGAGCGCCGCCGCATTCGCGCCGTTGAGCATGTCGAGCATCGCCACCGACTGAAGCGCGCCCGCGCCCATTTCCACGCGCAACGTTCCTGCACGATCGATTAGCCCGCTTCGACCAGTGGGCGCATCCTCGACCAATCTCCCGATCCGGGCCACACGATCGATCCGCGCACGCGGCGAAAACCCGCTCTCGCCAGTGCCTATGTGAAGCACATGACTGCGCCACGGCCGCGCGGCCACCGCGATGCGGACATGCGTCGCCGCATCTTCACTGTCGGGCGTGACCGGAAGATCCAGCAGGATCGCGTCGGGTGGGCCGGGCATGAGCGGCGGCTGGCGTTCCGGCGGCGTCGCCGGTTGCCACCCCTGCGCTGCGCGCAGTCCCGTCCGCCGCGCGAGGATGCGCGCCGTCAACCCCTCCTCCACCGTCTCGACACGATAAAGGCGATCGCCGCGTCGTTCGGGAAGGCGGATGATATCGCCGGCGCCGACGCTGTCGGATGAAACGGAAAAGCTGACGACCTCGCGGCTATGCCTGTGACGATCGAGCCAGTTCCGCGCAAGCGCCGCGGCTTGCTCGCCCTCCAGCATGCCTGGAAAGCTCAGTCGGACGCGGTTGTCGCTGCCCGGTTCATCGATAATCGCACGCTGTTGGGCGCTTTGATAATCGAGAAACGGATCGCGATAGGCGACTTCGACCTCGCTCGCCGTCTGCGTCGCCGCATCCATCGTGATTTCAACCACGACGCCGCCATCGTCGGCCAGTTCGATCAGGTCGGTCCGGGGTCCGGTGATGTCGGGATTTTTGAACGAGACGATTCCGTCCCGCTCCACGACCACCAGACCGAAGAGGTCAACGAGCGGCTGCAACGCCGCGCGCGCGGTTCCCGGTTCGTCGACGACGTAACCTGACGCCGTCTGGTGAACGTCGCTTATATCGGGCGACGGCAGGCCATGCCGCTCCATGATCGCCTCGATCAATGTCGCGATATCGACACCGCTTGCCCGGCCGTTCAACCAATGCCCGAGAAGCCAGTTCGCCCCATCGGCCCAGACCGAACCAAAGCTTGGAAAGGCCGGAAAAGGTCGCGCATCCCATGCCCAGAGATAGAGCCTGTCCGGATCGACCATCCGGCTTCCTTCAAGATCGGCGACGGGGTTGCGACGCGCGTCGAAGAGCGGGTTTCCGGGTTGCCACGCCGCATGATGCGCCTCGAGATATCGCACCGGTGCGATATCTCTGCGTGATCCGTCGGAGAAGTAGGGTGAGGCATTCTCCGAACTTTTGGGGTCGGGAAAGACGTTCGGCTGGTTCGCCCCTTTGTCGATGGCCGGACAGCCGATTTCCGTCATCCAGACCGGCTTGGAACGCGGCACCCAAGCGGTCGGCTCCGTCAGTTCAACGCCGCCGATTCGGTTGAAATGAGGGTTTTCCCACCAGGACCGGATATCCTTGTAGCGGAACACCCAATCCTTGCCGTAGGCGCCATCGCTGATCGGTGTTCGCCGACGATCCAGCCGATCCCCGATCGAGGCATAGAAATAGTCGTACCCTTCGCCGCGCGTGACGCCGGCAAGCAGGCCATCCCGGTCGCATGAATTGGTGAAGCCGTCCGGATTGACGCCCGCCTCGTCGCCGTCGCGCCAATCGGAAAGAGGCATGTAATTGTCTATGCCTACGGCCGATATCGCGGGATGTGCCCAAAGTTCGTCGAGATGGAAAAAGACGTCGCCATATCCATCGGCCGGCTGATGACCGAAATATTCGCTCCAGTCGGCTCCATAGCTGATGCGCGCTTCCGGCAGCATCGCTGACACTTCGCCGGCAAGTTCGCACAATGTTTCGACGAACGGAAAGCGATTGGCGCCGTCGCGCAGCGTCGTCAGCCCCCTCAGTTCGGAGCCGAGCAGAAATGCCTCCACGCCGCCCGCCCGCTGCGCGAGCTTCGCATAATGCAGGACGAGCCGGCGATATCCCCAGTCACCCGGACGCAGGCACCCGATACCCAGCGCGGTGGTGACGATGTCACCGGGCGCAACGGCTCCGACGAAATCGGCGACCGCAACGCGTGCGCTCTCAGACTTGTCCGGCGTGCCAGGCAGGTCCGGTGCGGGGTGGCAGGTGATCCGTCCACGCCAGGGATAGGGCGGCTGGAACGCTTCGCCATAGGGATCGGGGAACGCATTCCCGGCCGGCACATCCATCATGATGAAGGGATAAAGCGTGACCTTCAGGCCGCGTCGTTTGATCTCTGCGATCGCATCAATCACGGATCTGTCGCTTGGCGTGCCGCCATAGGCTGCCGCGCTTCCGATCTGCGACACGCGATATGCAGTCCCGCGCGATACACCTGACACGCTCCAATCCTGCGAGAACCCGGCCGGATTGTTCTGCGTCACGCCTGGCCGAACGCGGCAGCTACCCGCACGCAGATCGTCACCGAACCATGTGACAACCAGCGCGACATGTTTCAGACCGGGAAACACCGCCTGCAATTCGTCGAGCGATGCTTCGATGTCGCTTCCCGCATGAAGAATGTGGCGATTGACGGCGTCCGTCTGCCCGGCAACGCCGCCGCGCGTGATCTCCACCGGCGACAGTCCGTATTCCGTCGATCCGGGGATGAGACAGACCGCGCGCACATCCTTTTGATAGGCGCCGACCGGACGGATCACCTCGAACTGAAACTGCGGAAGCCGATTGCCGTAGTCACTGACGGGAAACCGGTCGAACACGACATAAGCGACGCCGCGATAGGCGGGCGTGTTCACCTGCCTAGCGGTGATCAACGGATCGGGCTGCTGGGTTTCGCTTCCCGTATGGATCCTGATGTCGAAGCGTTCGCGCTCGATCTCCCGCCCGTCCGCCCAGATGCGCCGGACGCCGGCGATCTCGCCCTCGCAAAGCGCGAAGGCGGCATTCGCGAAATAGCTGTACGTGGTCGCCTTCGCGCCGCCGCCTTTTCCGCCCTGGCGTTCCGTCCGGCTTTCCTCCTCGAAACGCGTTGCCCAGATCAGATTGCCGCCGATGCGCGCTGTGCCGTAGACCTGCGGCAGCGGAACGCCTTCTTCGGCCTGAAACGGACGCATTGCCGACAGGCGCGGGCCTTCGAACCTTTGCGTGCCGTTGATCAGCGCGCGGTCGATCAAATAACCGCCAAGCGCGCCGGCGGCCGAACCGATCGCGGCCCCGACAGTGCCGAGATAACCGCCGAGAAACGTCCCGGCAGCCTGAAGAACGATAGTCGCCATCGAAATCCTCGATCAGGATGGAAAGATGAAAGCTGCGGCGATCCGCGACCGCCAGCTTGGCACCAGCGGCGAAACCGCCACCGAATGTCCCTCATAGGCATGGATCAGCGCATCGTTTTCGGCCGCGATGCCCAGATGCTTCGCCGGCAGGTGACGGCGCCATCGAAAGACGAGCAGATCGCCGGGCTGCGCCGCGCACGGATCGATCTCCGCCATGTGACGCCGCGCCGCCTCGATCAGCGGATCGTCGGCGCTCGCTTCAGCCCAATCGGGCGAATAAACGGGCAGCGCCTCCGGCTCGCTCCCGTAAAGCGCGCGCCAGATACCCCTGACGAGGCCGAGACAATCGCACCCAACGCCAAGACGCGAGCCTTGATGTCGATAGGGTGTGCCGATCCAGCGCATCGCCTCGGCAAGCGCGTCGTCACGCCTCATGGCACGAATGCTCCGCCATCGAACACGCCGTCTTCGTTTACATAGCCATAGGCCGCGTCGTTGCCCGGCAGATGCGGAAATCCGCGAAAATTCGCCGTGTTGGAAAACTTGTCCCGGCAGGTCGCGAAGCTCTTGTCGCATCCGACCCGAATGGAAAATACCGCGCCCGCTTCAAGTTCGCGGCCCTTCGCGAGGCTCACCAAGACCCCCGCCGTCGCGCGGCGGTGATTGGTGACGCGCACTGACATGCTGCCGGCCTTCAGATGACCTGCCGTGAACCAGCCATCGGCAAAGCCGTCCAGCCCGGCTACTTCATAGGTTGCATCACCCTGCCGCGCGATGACGGTCCCTTGCGCCATCATCGAGGCTCCGGACATTTGTACGCCGCAACGCACGTCGCCGAGTTCGGCATCGCAACTGCGTCGCAAATATCGCCCCGCGGGCCGGTCGAGATTGCGGGTCAGGCTTTCGAGTTCGGCAACCAGCGTTCCGTCGCGGCGTATGATTTTACCGATCGCCGAAACGCGGATCAGCTTCGCCGCATCGGGATCGCGCCAGTCCACTTTGAAGGTTTCCACCTTCGCCCCGTCGAACAGCCCGGCATCGATATCCTGTTCCGAAAGCCGGTCAGAGGAAAGCGCACCCTCAATCTCGGCGGTATCGACCGCCAGCCCGAGCGATGACTGTGCCTCGCTTTGCGAAAAACCCGATTGCGGCTCGAATGGCGTGTCCTGAAAATCGAGCCGCCGATCGTGATCGGTGAAGCCCAGGACCTGCCCGTCGGTCTTCGTCACGCGCCAGCAGAAGCAGAAGGTTGTGATCATATCGCTCATGCGAACACCTCCACGATCGGGATCGTCGGAATCTGCCCGGCCTTGAACGTCGACAGGCTGACCTCAAGCCGGTCGGCATCGAAACGCGCGGCAAGGTCGAACAGGAACCCGGCCGAAACGACGGCATTCGCGGCAGGCGGCTGCGCCAGCGTGACCGTGCCCGATAATTCATCCACACTGAATCCTATGGGATCGAGCGCGAACCCGTCGACTGCCACGCTCACTGATCCGACCACCGGAAGCGTGATATCGCGCAGATAGGCATCCGCATCTCGCCCATAGGCTTTGGTCAGCCGAAACTGCGTCCGCTCCCCGTCGCCGAGCCCGATCACCTGATCCGTTGCCAAAGGCTCCACGCCCGGCCCGCAAGAGCGGTGGTCGAACGGATCGCGAAACCTGAAGGCGTGAAAGGCGCCGCGCCTTGCTTCGAAGAAGGCGACGATCTCGGACAGATCGTCGAGCGCACGCACGCCCGTTCCGGCGTCGAATCTGCGGCGTGACCGGCTTTGCCGCAAATTGCGTTGCTCTCGTCCCGATGTCATGGTCACGATTTCGACGCGGCGCTCGGGGCCGCCCGTTGCACCGAATGAAATCGCAGTCGGAAACTGCACGTGGTGAAAACTTTCCATCGCCGCCTCACATGCTCCGCGCGCCGCGCGAAACGGCGCGAGCGAGCATGCCGGTGATCTGCGCTTCCGACTTGCGGAAGGACGCCGCATCGTTTGCGGTCACGTTGAAGACGACGTTCACGCCGCCGCCACCGCTTGCGGCAATGCCCAGCCGTCCGTCGGCGGATCGCTGCAAGGGCAGGATCGCTTCCGCGCCCGCCTCGCCCATCAGCCCGGTCTGCCGTCCCATCGGGAACAGCGTCGGGCTCGAAACCACCCCGCCCTGTGCGAAAGGGGTGATCGAGCCCGGCACGCCACCTCTGGCGAACGGCACGATGCCGCGCAACCCGCCGAAAATACCGGACAGTGCGCTCGAAGCCACGCCACCCAGCGGCTTCAGGCCCTGACTAAGCGCCATTCCGGCAAGGTTGAGGCCGATCCGACGAAGGATGTCGTCGAGCGAACGCCCGCTGACGGTCGCCGACCGCAGCGCGCCGCTCAGTTGATCGCCGAAACGCGACGACAGTTTTTCGAGATTGGAAAGGGCCGCGGCAAACGGCGCGGTATCGGCGTTGATCGACACGGTGAACTTGTCGTCCATCGGTGAAGCACTCCTCAAATGTCGGGAAAGCGGGCCATGAGCGCCTGCAAATCATCGCGTTCCGGTGCCGGCGTCCGCTTGCGGACCAGCCCGGCGCTGAAGGCGAATTCACGCGGCGTCATCGCCCAGAAGACCGCCGGGCTCAGCCGCAGCAGGCCGAGGCCGGTTTCCAGAACATCGTCCCACGGAAACCAGCTCGTCGGCGCTGCTGCGGCGATCAAGGGTTTGCGGCAGTCTGCTCCCCGCCGAATGTGGCTGTCAGGAGATCTGTGACGACCGTGGCGAAACCCGTCACGCCATCTTCATGCTGCATGGCGAACACCTCGTCGTCCGCGACCGCGTTCCCCGCTCCACGCAACCCCGCGCCGATGATCTTCGCCATATCGGTCGCAGACAGCCGGCCGGTGGTGAAGCGCTCCACGAGCATGCCCAGATCACACGCCTCGAAGCACGTTTCCAGTTCGGCCAGCGCGCCCAGCGTCAGGCAAAGCCGCCACTCCCGGCCGTCGAACGTCGCGACGATCTCGCCCCGTCGATGGTTCGCGCTCATGCCGCCTCCGTAAAGGCAAGCATGCCGGCCGATTCCAGCGCCGCCTCGAAGGTCACTTCACCGTCGTGGTTACCCGCATATTCGAGCGAGGTGATCTGGAACGATCCTTCGATTACGCCGAAGCTTGGAATGGCGAGTTGCCAGACCGAGATCGCACCGTTGAAGAAGCGCTCGCGCAAGAGCGTGTCGGACGCCTGGTCCTTGAATATCCCCGAGCCGCTGACCGAAGCCCGCTGCACGCCCGCGCCGGCAAGAAGCTCGCGCCAGCGCCCGGCTGAATCGGCATTGGTTACGTCGACCGTTTCGGAATTGAACGCCAGCCGCTTGGTACGTAAACCCGCAATCGTGACGAACACGCCCTCCCCATTCGGGTCGAGCTTCAGCAAAAGGTCCTTGCCCTTTTGAGCAACCATGAAGGTCTCCAGGTCTTGAATTTTAAGATGTGATTGAAGATCAGGCGGTGTCGATCAGCGCGCGAAAGCGTGCGAGGCCGTGATTGACGTCGTGATCGTCCTCATAGCGAACCTCGCCATATTCGGCGCCGAGCCGAACAAGGACATGCCCGTCGATCGCCAGTGCCGCATCGTCCAGCGCGATGCGCACGGCATCCAGAAGCGCATGGCACTCGGACTTGCCGCGTTCTTTCGACCACGCATGGATGGTGACGAGATGCTCGCCGCCGCTTTCCGTATCGGTCGACCAATCGTAGACGCTCGTCCGTCCGAAGGTCAGGTAAGGAAAGGGCGCATTGGCCGGTGCCTGATCATACAAGCGCACCTCGCCCATGAGGGTTGCAAGTTCCACATTTTCGACCAGCTTCGTGAAAATCGCCTTTTGCAGTTCAAGTGCGGCGGCGGTCATCGTCTGCCTCCTCCCGGTCGCGCTCGCGTCGGTACCCGCCGCGACGGTAGCCCGTCGCAACGTCGTCCGCCATCCCGTGAAGGGTGGAACGCAGGCTGCGGATCAGGTCGTACATGGTGATATGGATCGCGGTCTTCATCACCCCACCTCGCGCGTTTCGAAAACCAAATAACGCCCGGTCTCGTCGGGATCGACAAGCGATCTGATCTCAAAAATGCGATCCCGGTTCCGAAACCGCATGCGCCGCTGAATGCCGTCGCGATGGCGGATCGTTATTCGATGCGTGACATCCACCTGATGCTGATCGGCCCCGAAGCGCGGCCGCGCCCGCATCGGCTCGACATGGGCGAAGAGCAATGCCACTTCCACCCATGTCTCCACCACACCACCGGCGCCGTCGCCGGTTGCGATGACGTCCTCAACCGCCAATTCCGTTCGCAACCTGCCCGGATCGATGAATTCGGTTTTCATGCGATCCGCCTTTGCCTGAACGGCGCGATCAAGCGGTCATAGCCGGATGGATATGACATCGGCTGTGCCGACGCTCCGCCGACACCGCGAAACTCGTACCAGTGCGCCACGAGCACCAGCATGGCGCGCTTCAAAAGATCAGGCACGTCCGCACCCGCCTCTCCGTGGCCGGCGGCGTAGTCGATCTCGATACCGTTGAGCGCCGCGCGCGGCGCCAGCGGCTGGCGAAACACGACGCGGGCGGGGCGCGACGCCATATCAATAGCAAAGTGCGCCGGTTCGACGAGCGAGCCTTCGCCGTCCTCGCCGAACACCGTCACGGACAGAACCTCGCGCACCGGCGACGGCGTCAGCCTGACGACGCGGTCGCGCGGCAGCGCATCGAGCACCTTGCGCCATGTCTGGTTCAAAAGTGCCAGCCCCGTCGCCCTTTCGACCTCCTCACGCGCCGCGCGGATGAGGCCGCTCACCAGTTCGTCCTCGCTGTCATGCTGGAGGCGCAGATGCGCCTTCGTCTCGGCCAGCGTTACCGGTTCGGCCTCAGGGCCGGTCGTTCGAAATGCGGTCATCGCCACCTCGATTGTCGAAAGTGAAAAAGCCCCGGCAATCGCTTGCCGGGGCTCGATTGAGCAAAAGAAAACCGCTTCACGCTGCGGCGAACTTCACCAGCTTGATCGCGTCGAAGTCCTGAACGCCGCCGCCGACGCGCTTGGTCACGTAGAACAGAACATACGGTTTGGCCGAATACGGATCGCGCAATATGCGCACACCCGCCCGGTCGACCACGAGATAACCGCGACCGAAATCACCAAAGGCGATCGGCGTTGCTTCACTGCCGATGTCCGGCATATCCTCGGCCTCGACCACCGAGAAGCCCATCAGCAGGGCGCGCGCACCAGCCGTCGCCGGCGGCTGCCACAGATAGTTGCCGTCGGCGTCCTTCAGCTTGCGGATCGCGGCCTGCGTGCGCCTGTTCATCACCCAGTTCGCGTTCTGCCGGTAACCGCTCTTCAGCGCGTAGATCGTGTCGATCAGCACGTCGGAGGCGTCGTCCGCAGGCAGCGTGCCGTCGATACCGGTTGCGATGTGGCCAAGGCTGCCCCACTGCCAGTCCGCTTCCGCGACGCTGCCATAATCGAGGAAGCCGCGCGGCTTGTTGACGCCGGCACCATTGACGAAGGCAGCGCCTTCCTGCTCGGCAAACGCCGTCTCGACCTCGGCCGTGATCCAGGCATCGAGATCGACGACCGAATCCTCCAGCAAGGCCGCCGTCGCCGCCGGCATGGCGTAGAGTTCCATCGTCGGGAACTGCAACTCCTGCAATGCCGCCGTATCCGTCTGCGGACGCGCCGCCGTCTCACCGACCCAGCCGACCGCCGGGCCGTTCACCGCAAACGGCTTTTTAAGAACGGCGCCCGACACCTGCCGAACCGTCGCGATCGAGCGGATCGGCGACAATTCACGCAGCCGCGCGCCGATCGCCGTCTCGATCTCGTCGGGCACGAGATAGCCGCCATCCTGGCCCGACCCGTAGCTCATCGCCTTCTGTTCGAGCGTGCGCAGGCTGCGATCCTCGCCGCCGCGCACATAGGCCTCGAAGGCATGCTTGTGCTCCAGCGACGCCGCCGTCGCGCCCGCACCGCCCAGATGCGGCCGTGCCTTCTTCAAGGTCAGTTCGTCCAGCGCACGCTTCTGCTGATCGAGCGCGCTCGACAGGCGGTCGACCTTGTCGGTCGACAAAACGTCGGCGCTCATGCGCTTTTCGATCTGCGCCAGCCGACCGTCATTGGCTTCGCGAAACGCGCCGAAAATGGTCATGAATTCGTCGAAGGCATCCGCGATCTCGCCGCCGGCCGCCTTGGTCTCGATGGAATGGTTCATCGAAGATTTGTCCTTTCGTTGATCTGATGTGCGGCCCTGCGGATCGCCTCCGCCAGTGCCGTCGTTCCCGCCGGCGCAGCGTCCCGCTCGCGCCGCAAACTGGCAAAGCCGTGGGAGACCACATGCCTTGCCTCCTTCCGCGTCAGCCGCGCGTCCCGCGTCAGCCAGCGCTCGAATTCCCGTGTGGTCGGCAGTCCCTCGCCATTGAGGGAAATCCGTGCACCTTCCTGCATGGGGAAAGTCACGACGGAAATCTCCCACAAATCCGCTTCCCTGATGTGCCGGATGCCCGTCTTCGGATCGGTACGCCCACGCGCCACCTTGAAGCCGATCGACAAGCCGTCGAGCGCCCCGTCACGGATCAGCGCGCGCACCTCGCGCGCCTTATCCGATCCGGGCGACAGGCGACCCCGCACCTTCAGCCCGTATTCGTCTTCCGCAATCGATGTCCACGCGCCGATCGGCTGTGCCGGGTCGTGCTGGAACAGCATGCGCACGCCGCCCGCGCCCCGGCGCGCAATCGCCTTGGCGAACGCGCCTCGCTCGACGATGTCACGGCTCATGTCGACCCTGTCGAACAGGCTCGCATAGCCTTCGAACCTTCCGTCGTCGCCGACGCTGTCGATCGAAACGTCGATCAGCTTTCGCTCAAGCTCTATCTTGCCGTATTGGCTCATATGATTGCTTTCGTTTAGGAACTGATCCTGCCCAATGGCGAGGCATGGACCCCTGTGACGAGCACAGGGGTGACGGGATGACTGGTTGTGCCAATCGCCGACGCTGACGGGCTCCATCACCCTTCCCGCCCTCACCCCTGTGCTCGTCACAGGGGTCCATGCCTCAACCTTCCAAACCCGCGCGGTCCAAACTACCTCTCACCCCGCGCCCCGCCGCGCTCGAACATCCGCATGACGAGGCCGAGCGCCCACCAGGCGCTGAGGCTGGAGGCGGCCGATCCCATCAGCATGATCTCGAACACACCGAGCCCGGTCCCGACATCGAGTTCCGATGCGATCTTGAGCCCCGCCGCACCACCGAAGATCAGTCCGCTGACGACACCGACCGTAAAGCGCAACGCCGCCTCGCGGCGACCGCGCGGCAGAACATAGGCGACCGATATCGCCGAGCCGGCGATCGCGCCGGCAAGCTTTGCGGCCCACAACCAGGCCGTCTCATACCCTTGAGTCATATCGGCCTCCTCAGCCGAGCGCGCGCGGCCCATAGCCGACCGCCTCGCGCTTTTCGTCATCGGTCAGGAAATCTGCGCCGCTGATGCGTGCCCACAGCGCCTCGCGTTCGACCGACAATCCCTCGATCCGGTCGGCATCGTAGCCAAGCTTGAGCCGCCGTCCGAAGCGCGGTCCAAGCCAACCGCCCAGTTCCTGCGCGATGCGCTCCACCAGCGGCAGCACCGTCAGGCGATAGAACGCCCGGTTCGCCTCCTGATAGTTCGCATAGGTATTGTCGCCGGGAATGCCGAGCATCATCGGCGGAATGCCGAAGGCGAGCGCAATGTCGCGGCTAGCGGCGTTCTTGGCTTCGATGAAATCCATGTCCTTCGGCGTCAGGCCCATCGCCTTCCACTCGAGACCGCCCTCCAGAAGAAGCGGCCGCCCGGCCCGCACCGCGCCCGAATACCCGTCCTCAAGCTCGCTCTTCAGCCGCTCATACTGCTCGTCGGTCAGGTTGCCGCCATCCTTCGGCGCATAGACGAGCGCACCGGAAGGCCGGGCGGAATTATCCAGCAGCGCCTTGTTCCAGCGCCCGGTAGCGTTGTGCACGTCGAGTGCCATCAAGGCCGCCAACAATGGCGGGAAGCCGTAGTGATCGTCGAGCGGATGGAAGAGCGCGAAATGATGCGATCCGCCATTCTCGCCCAGACCCAAAGCCACGCGCCGCAATCCGGCACTCTGCCGCTCTTCGAGCGCCACCGGCCAACCTGCCGCATCTGCGGCAACCGTCACCCGGTCGGGTCGCAGAAGGTGCAACTCCCGCGCGCTGCTCGCAGTCTCCACGAGCTCGGCATAGGCGTTGCCGGCCATCAGCAGATGTCCGTAGAGACTTTCGAGAAAACTCGGTCCCGACTGGCGCGTATTTGGGCGTGCGACGAGATCGAGAAGCGGGTGATCGCTCAGTTCCTCGCCGTCCTCGTAAAGCAGGAATGGGATCGTCGCGGCCGCCTGCGCGATCATCCTGACGGATCGATGGACGACCGGGTTGCGCATGAAACCTTCGCGCGCCAGCGCCGCATAGTCGCCGCGCGTCCACACCGCATCGCCATGCAGATGAAGCGCCACGAACCCCGGCGACATCCCCGCCGAACGCGTTTCCAGGCGCGCGCCGCCATCCCCGGAGCGTGCCGCCCAAGGCCAGTTCCATCCCATATCGATGTCCTTCAGGTAAGTTTGCGGATGCGCGGCTCGTGGCCACGGCCCAAAAAGAGTTCGTTCAGCGCCCAGACGAGTGCGTCGAGACGATCCGGCGAACGCCCGTTCGACAACCCGTCCGGCCCGAAATCGCACATCTCGTCTTCGAGTTCGGGAAAGCGGCGCCCATGCACCACCTTTCCCTGATGGTAGAGCGCGGCGACCGGTTCGGCACGCAGCCATTTCCCACGCGTCGCCCGCACCGGCTTCACCGGCAGGGTCGCATCGATCGCGGAAAGCACTGCCCCGACCATGTCACCGCCCTGATTGACCTCGGCGACCACACAATCGGCCTCGTGGCGATGAAAAGCCTCGACGATGCGCGCGGCCCACCCTTGCGGCTTCAGCCCCTGCACCGTTGCATCCTCCAGCACCACCGCACGACCGTCTTCGGCCAGTCCGGCGACGACGATTCCGCACGCATCGGCCGCCTTTCCCGAACTTGCCGGCGGATCGACCGCGACGACGATCCGCGTCAGGCCCATCCGCTCGCCCGGCACCGCCGTTTCGATCTGTGCGCGCGACCACAGCGCGCCGTCGCGATCCTCGATCAGTTCGCCATCGAGTTCCTGGCGTTCGAGCCGCGAGCCCGCATAGCGCTTGCGGATTGCATCGATAAACCCGGACGCGAGGTTCGCACGATTGTCCGTCGTCTTCAGCCGCGTCACGGTCACGTCCGGGTCGGCGATCAGCGCCTTCACCAGAGGCAGCGGGCGCGGCGTCGTGGTGATGATCTGCGTCGGCCGCTCGCCGAGCCGTAATCCGAATTGCAGCATATCGAAACACGCCTGCGGATGCCGCCATTTGGCAAGTTCATCGCACCAAGCGGCATGGAATTGCGGCCCGCGCAGGCTTTCGGGATCTTCGGAGGAAAACGCATAGGCGACCGCGCCGGAGTCCCAGACGAGCCGTCGGCGTCCCGCTTCATAGCGTGGCCGGTTTCGCCGCGCCTGAGCGACAAGTCCCGATGGCCCCTCGACCATCACCTCGCGCACGTCGCCGAGGGTCTCACCGATCAATGCTATCCGCATGTCCCTGGTTTTTCGCCCGAAGGGTGGCAACCCCCTCACAAGCGCGTTCACCCATTCGGTTCCGAGCCGCGTCTTTCCCGCGCCGCGCCCGCCTAGCACCAGCCAGGTCGGCTTGAGCGAGCGAATCGGATACTGTGCCGGATGCGCTGTCGAAAACCATTCGCCCCGCGTCAGCGCCTCGCTATAGGCATCCAGATTCTCCTGCGCCCATTCCGGCTGCATGATACCGGGCGATTTCGTGGATTTTGTCGTCGATCCGCTTGAGAGCGGCTGCAAGTTCGGCATCGTCTTTTATCTGTTTGTCTTTTGCGTCCTCGTCGGAGCGCATGGTTTCGCCGATTTTTTCGAGCGCCTTCACCATCGCCATGATGGTGTCGACGCGCCCCTTGTCGAACGTCAGTCCCTCCCCTTCCTCGCTGCCGAGCGTCAGCCGCTCGATCTCGGAGATCAGCCGGTCATATTGGATCTCGATGCGTCGGCGTCGTTCCGTCAGGCTGCTTGAAGAGGCGACGCGCCAGGTTTCGGCCTGCGCCCGCGCCTCCAAGAAACGCACCGACCGGCCCGCGATCGTCGCAAGCCTTTCCAGGGTCGGCTCGCCGCCCTCATGGATATGCCTGATGGCTGCGAGAACGCGTTCCGCGCTTCCCATTAATCCCTCATATGGATTGTCGTGAGATGATGTGCGGCGAAGCGGTCCGCCCGCCGCAGCCGCAATAATGCGACCATGCACGAACACTATATCGGAACCGTCACGGTGTCAAGAATAAATTCCTATATTTCTGCAATCGACCTGCCGATAGGAGAGTGTTGCCGGAACGCGACGCAGGCACCGCGTCCGTTCACGATAGCGTGGCGAACCATGAGGCAGCCCTTGTGAGCGGCCCGGATTTGAACGACAATCCGTCTCGCAAGGGGCATATCGCTTTCGCGTCCTGGTTGCAGGATCGAGGAAAGCGATTTGGCGTGGGCGTAACGTGTCGATGAAGAACCTATTCAAAGAACGCAAGAAGAAGGCGCCGAGACCCGGCCGCCTGCTTGCGCTCGACGCATGGATCGATTCGTCGCTCTACGAAGCGGGCTTTCGTGCACGCGAGCGCTGGGAAAACGTCACCATCTTCTTTCGCCGTTTCAGGGTCACCGGCTGGCGGCGCGGCGTGGTCGAACTTTCCAGCGAAGCCTTCACGATGGGCACGGCCGGCGCGATCGTCATTCTGGCGCTTGCCATGCCCGCTTTCGAGGAAACGGAGCGCGACTGGCGCAGCCAGGGCGAATACGCCGTCACTTTCCTCGACCGTTACGGCGCCGAGATCGGCCAGCGCGGCATCATCCAGCGCGATTCCGTTCCGGTCGACGAGATGCCTGATCATCTCATCAAGGCGGTGCTGGCGACCGAGGACCGCCGGTTCTTCGAGCATTTCGGCATCGACGTGATCGGCCTCGGGCGCGCCATGTCGCAGAATGTGCGCGCCAATTCGGTCGTGCAGGGCGGCTCCACTCTCACCCAGCAGCTCGCCAAGAATCTGTTCCTGACCAACGAGCGCTCCATGGAGCGCAAGATCAAGGAAGCCTTCCTCGCGCTTTGGCTCGAAGCCAATCTGTCGAAGAAAGAAATCCTCCAGCTTTATCTCGACCGGGGCTATATGGGCGGCGGCACGTTCGGCGTGGCGGCTGCAGCCGATTTTTATTTCGACAAGCCGCTCAAGGATGTGACGCTCGCCGAAGCGGCGATGCTCGCAGGCCTGTTCAAGGCGCCGGGCAACTACGCGCCGCACATCAACCTGCCGGCCGCGCGCGGGCGCGCCAACGTCGTTTTGAACAATCTGGTCGACAGCGGCATGATGGCTGAGGGCGAAGTGCTTTCGGCGCGGCTGCGACCGGCAACGCCGGTCGATCGCGGCAGTCAGGACAGCCCCGACTACTTCCTCGACTGGGCGTTCGAAGAGGTCAAGAAGATCGCGCCGCGAGACGGCCCGCATGCACTCGTTGCGCGAACGACCATCGATCTTGGCATGCAGCGCGCGGCCGAGGAATCGCTCGAATTTCATCTTCGCCAGCACGGTTCGGACTATCGCGTCAGCGAAGGCGCGATCGTCCTGCTCGAAAACAACGGGGCCGTGCGCGCGATGGTCGGCGGGCGCGACTACGGCCGCAGCCAGTTCAACCGCGCAACGCGCGCCCTGCGTCAGACCGGCTCCTCTTTCAAGACCTACGTCTATGCCGCGGCAATGGAGGCGGGCTTCACGCCGCAATCCGTCATCTCCGACGGCCCGATCAACTGGAACGGCTGGTCGCCGCAAAACTACGCGCGCCGGTTTTCCGGCCGCATGACACTCACCGAGGCGCTGGTGCGCTCGATCAACACGGTGCCGGTGCGGCTCGCACGCGAGCATATCGGAACCGAACCGATCCGCGACATAGCCAATGCGATGGGTGTCGAATCCGAAATCAGCACGCACAAGACAATGGTGCTCGGCACATCGAGCATCACGGTGATGGATCAGGCGACCGCCTACAACACGCTCGCCGATGGCGGCTATGCCGGGACGCGGCATGGCGTCAACCAGTTGCTCACCCATTCGGGCGATGTGGTCTACGATTTCGGCCGCGACGCACCACCGCCGCACCGGGCGATCTCGCCCGAGGCACTGGCGTCTCTCAACTCCATTCTGGTCCAGATTCCCGAATGGGGAACCGCACGGCGCGGCGCCCTGCCCGGCATCCGGTCTGCCGGCAAGACGGGAACGACGCAGGGATACCGCGATGCCTGGTATGTCGGCTTCACCGGCAATTACACGGCCGCCGTCTGGATGGGGAACGACGATTTTTCCCAGACCAACAACATGACCGGCGGCTCGCTTCCGGCGATGACCTGGCAGCGCCTGATGGCCTACGCCCACCAGAATGTCGAACTGAAGCCGATCCCCGGCATCGCCGACCCGTTCATCGACCAGACGCTGGTGGCGTCGAGCGCTGCCGATCCATCGGATGGGCAGACCACTGAACAGGAAGAGCGTCCCGCCCTTCTGTCCAACCGGACGACAAGGGTTCTCGTCGACATGTCCGACGCCTTCCGGCAAGCGCCCGTCGTGCGTCTGCCCAATCGTCCCGAAACGCTTTCGTCGCTTTGATCCGCCGCATGATTTTCAGCAGTGTCTGGTGTAAAGGCGGACGGCTTGCCCCTGTCGCCCTTCGATTCTGCGAACCGTCAAAGCCATGCTGAAATCGCTTTTCCTCATCACGCTCACGCTCGTCATCGCCATCGGCGGCGGTGCGGGCAGCGTTTGGTGGATGATGGAGGAGGTTCAGGATTTCGGTGCGCTGACCGTCGGCCAGTGGACGGTCAATCCGACGGAAGGCACGCCCGAGGCCGATCCCTATGCCAAGGCCCGCTTTGCCCGTGAAGGCAAACTCGCGCTCGGCTCGTCCGAAGGCGCACAATTCGTGGCGGCGCGGGATTCGACGGGTGCGCTTCTCCGCGGCAATTGCGACTATGTCGTTGCGGGCAGCGTACCCGCGTCCCGCTTCTGGACCCTACACCCAATCGGACCGGGCATGTCGCCGACGACGCATTCCAGCCATTCGCTGGCTCTTCTTCGCGATTCGACCGGAGCCTCCACGATCACTGTTTCGCGTCATCCGGCACCGGGCAATTGGTTGCGGATCGAGACGGACGGCGCCTACCGCCTCGTGCTTGCGGTCTATGACACGCCGACGATCGGCACGGCCGACTTCGCCGATGTGGCCTTGCCGCGCATCGTAAGGGAGCGCTGCGATGGGTAGTTTCCTGCGCGCGCTCATCGTTGGCATCGTCGGCGCGGGTATCGTCCATGGCGTGATCCTGCTGCTCATTCCATATGTAACCGAGGGCGATGTCTGGGCACGGCTGGAAGGACGGGCCGATTTCTACGAAGTGGCGCGCATCGATCCGGCATCCGGCATCAACATGCTCCATCTTCCCGACCCGCTGTTCGAGGCGGCCGCCTGCCGTATCGATCTGTCGGAGGGGATCGTCCATCTTCAGGCGGACGGCACCGTCCCCTATTGGTCGATGTCCATCTACGATCGGTCGGGGCAGAACATCTTTTCGATCAACGACCGCACGTCGAGCGGGAACGCGCTGGATTTCCTGGTGGCGACCTCCGCGCAACTGACCGAGTTGCGCAACACGCCGGCGGACGATCTGGGCACGGCCGTCTTCGTCGAGACTAATATCGGGGAAGGCATCGTGGTCGTGCGCGCCTTCGTGCCCGATCCCACCTTCGAGCCCACCGTCGCGCGCTATCTTGCCGGACTGAACTGCGGCCTCAGAAGCTGACGGTCAGGCGTTCTTTCGGCGGCGTGCGATACGCGGCTTTCGCGTCGGACTGTCCGAAAGTCGTTCGTACCGAACTCCCGGAAACAGAATGATCCTCGCACCGTCCTTGCTGGTGTGCGGAGAATGAGCGGCAGATGGGGGCGGAAACTTGATGATCGTCGCCATGGTCGTTGCTCGCAATTTGTGAGCGTCGAACCGGCGATCTCGGTCGCTGGATGGCCCGATGCTCGATCTATCGGGGAGCTTACGCAACGCCTCCAAAGCCCGTATGCGGCCGGCACGGTTAATAAGTGCATAACGCATTTGCGCTAAGTTGAACGAAAGGGGCGCGTCTTGTTCGGCGTCCGAGAGTTCGAGTATCCGCAGATCGGGCGTAAAAATTGTCCAGCGTCGAGTTCAGGCAGTTCGCCTCCAGTTCACAAAGCACGAAGTCGGACAGGCTTTTGCGGGCGGCCGTCTCCGCCTTCTGCTCCATTCAAAGACCTTCGCGTCAGGAGATCGCCCAGATCGAGGATCTGGCGGAGCCGCTTCTGGCTGACGTCTCCCGCCAGACGCTGCGCTTCGTGGCCGCGGCGCTATCGGAATGCCTGCACCCGCCCGCCGTGCTCGTACGCCGGCTTTGCGCCGAGCCGGTCGATATCTGCGCGCCGCTTCTGGTGCGCTCGAACGCCTTGCGCGACATCGATCTTCTGTCGCTCATCGGCCGTCACGGCCTTGGCCATGCGCTTGCCATCGAGCGTCGGCGCGAGCTCGATCCGCGTATTGCCCGCCTGATCGAAACATTGAAGACAAGCCCGAAGGCGGATGAGACGGAGGCGACATCGTCCCCGCCGGCGATGCTCGATCGCCTGCGAGCGATGATGGTGAAATCACCCGAGCGCGATATGACGGCGCGCTGGCCGGAAGCTCCGTCAGCCTATCTCAAGCTGCGCGCGGCCGCCCTGACAGGCAATCCGTCGCTCGTGCGCCGGACCCTCGCCAGCCTTGCCGGGATCGATGAGCACGACGCCGCCGGCCTGATCGCCGATACGGACCAGTCGCGTTTGACGCAAGCGCTTAAAGGGCTGTCCCTCAGCGTCGAGCAGGCGTATCTGGTCGTATCCGCGTCGCAGCCCTATCGCTTCGGGACGGCCGCATCGATCCGCGCCTTCATCGAGGATTACGGCGATGCGTCCAGTTCTGCGACGCCCGCAGCGCCGATCCCCCTGCGTCGCAGTTCGAATTGATCACAAAAGCTCTTCGACCAGTCGCGCATCCGCTTCGATCTCGATGACCCACAGATCGGGGTCGAAACGTCTTTCCTTCTCCAGCCGCGCCTCGATGGCGTCGTCGTCGACATCCGTCAGAACGGGCGAAAACATGCGGTCGTCCGGACGCGCCTGTGCATAGTCGGATTGAGCACGCGGCGCATGAAGCGTTGCGGTCCCGAAGCGTGAACGGACGATGACGAAAACAGCGCCCGCCTCGCTTGCCCCGCGCTTGATCACGGCTCCGTAGCCGCCGGCAGCGAACACGCGCCTCAAAACGGCGGAAACCCAAAGATCGGTGGTGACGCGCATGGCAATGGCCTTAGCTGGTGAGGCCGATTTCCCTCATTTTTTCATAGGTCGCCTCATCCGGCATTCCCGTTTCCGGCAACCCGAACAGGCTTTGAAATTCGAGGATCGCCGATTCGGTGCGTGGACCGACCTGGCCGTCGAGATCGATGCTCTGATTGCCGAAGGCGCGCAGCCCGGCCTGTATCCGCATCACGCGCTGCTCGCCTGATGACGGCGCGGAGGCAGTCTGAATCTGATCTGTCCCCGAACGCGCTGCTTCGACCGGCGTGTTTTCCTGTTCAGCCTGTCCGTTCGTCCCCAGATGACGCAGAAGCTCGGAATCGATGCCGCCGTCCTCGGGCAGTCCGAGCGTCTGGCGATAGGTCGCGACGGCAGCGTTGGTCTGGGGGCCGGTCAGGCCGTCGATGGCGCCCTTGTAGAGATCGAGTTCGGCAAGCACGCGCTGAACCTCGGCCACCACAGCCGCACGGGCATCCGGTGCGGGGTCTTCAAGCCGGGGATCGGTTTGTGCCGGATTGGCCTGCGGTCGCGCGGCCGGCGACGGCGCGACCGTTTCGGCAGGAAGGTCGAGCTTGGGTGCGGTAGCAGGTGCCGGTTCGATTTCGAGCCGCGTCACATCGACCGGTTCGGCCGGCACGCGCGGCGACATGTGGCGTGTTTCGAAAAACGCGCTCTTGTGAGGATGCGGCTGATACCAGATAGCGTTCGCTGCGACGAAGGCGAATGTGATGGCAAAGGCCGTCAATCCACCGACCACGACGGGCCGCTCGGCGATCGCCCGGCCCGTCGCCGCCAATCCCGTCGCGAGCAGACCCGGGCTCTGCTTGCGCTTACGCGATTTTGCGGAACGTGCCATGTGTCTTCAGTCCATTTCCAGTCATCAGAGTGTTTATGTCGGTGACGTCCGCGCTGTCGCATGCAAGGGGCAGCCGAACCGTCACCGTCGTCCCCTCGCCCGGCGCGCTTTCGATCGACAGGTCGCCATCGTGCAATGCGACGAGTCCCTTGACGAGCGACAGGCCAAGACCGGTTCCCTCGAATTTGCGGGTGTAATCGTTCTGAACTTGTGCGAACGGCTTGCCGAGCCCTTCGAGATCGGTGGCCGCGATCCCGATGCCCGTATCGGCGACGGTGATCGACATCCGGTCAGCCATGCGGCTTGCCGAAACCGAAACGCTGCCGCCCTGCGGCGTGAACTTGACCGCATTCGAGACGAGGTTCAGCAGGATCTGGTGCACGGCGCGCTGGTCGGCGTCCAAAAGACCGGCATCGCCGCACGCCATGTTGGCCAGCGTCACGCCTTTTTCGGTCGCCTGTCCGTCGAGCAGCGCCAGCGCAAGGTCGATGGCGCCCGCCACTTCGAACGGTTCGGGATGGATCTTGTAGGCCCCGGCCTCGATCTTGGAGACATCGAGGATCGAGTTTACGATCGACAGAAGATGATGCCCCGCCTCGCGGATGAGCGTGACATGCTCGGCCTGCTTGACGGGAAGCGGGCCCGACACATCCTGATGCAGCAGCATTTCGGAAAAGCCGATGATCGCGTTGAGCGGCGTGCGCAGTTCGTGGCTGACCGCAGCAAGGAAACGGCTTTTGGCTGCTTCGAGCCCGGCCGCCTCGTCCATCGCATTGTCGAGTGAGGTCTGCAATTCACCCATCTCGCTCGCATCGCGCAGGATGACGGTCCAGCCGGTCGGATCGCGCAGCAATTCGAGGCCGACATGAAGATAGGCGACGTCTCCCGGCAGCGCGCCGGGTATACGAAGCGTTATGAAAAGATTTGGCGCGGCATCGCCGTCTGATGAGAGCGCGCATAGAAGCTTGACCCGGTCGCTCACTCGCACCCGTTCGAACAGGCCGGAGCCGGCGAGAATATCCGGGTCGAGCCGCAGGATCGTCCTTGCCTGATGCGATGCCGACAAAACTTCGCCCTCGCGCGTCATGCGCAGGACGACCGCATTTATGCGCTCGGCGAGATCTGGCTCGATTTTCGCCTGCGCCGCCCCGCCCGCAGCCGTCACCCAAGCCATCTGTCCGGCGAGCACCAAGCCAAGAAGCAGAAGAACCGCGACGGGCGCGCCTCCGACGACCGTCAGCGCACCGACGCCAAGCGCCAATCCAACCCCGGCCCAGGCGACCGGGCGGAAATACCGGCCGCTCGCCAGCATGACGACATTGACAAGGCAAAGCGCGAAAATGGCCGCAGCGGCCGCCAGTGCAGCATTCGGTCCCCATGACGCGAATGCAGCGGGAGCGGCGATGGCGGACAGGAGGAAAGGTGCGCCAAGCTGCGTCGCGAGCAGCCTTGACTGGCGTGGCCGCGTCACGTCGTCCGTCAGGCGTCTGTCGACCAGCCGGTCGCAGGAGCCGAGGATTCGGCCCATCCAGTCGCAGGAACGGCTTTCGCTTGATTTCAACGCAACGCACTCGCACACGGGGGGCCCGCTTCTCGCGGGTCGACATCATTGCCTGCACAGTCGCATCCAGCGTTTAAGGAAAGGATAAAGCACGCGATTTCCGCGCATCCCGACGGGCAGCGGAGACGTGCGAGTTCATCTGATTGACGACGTGGTAAACCGACCGTAAGCGCGCCCGGGCTCTGCGAAACCGCGAGCTTTCGTTCCGTCAATCCGATGAAATTCCAGCGTTTTCGGTGATCGCAACCCAATACGAGGCCCCATACCGAACGCTGACCATTACAATTTGAATCGAAACTGTTGAAAATTGACCCGGCACCCTCAAGCAGCCTTTTTCGTCCTCATGCTTTGATACCCATGAACGCCGGCATGAGACGCCGGTGACGGGGAAAGACCATGATCGGATTTTTGTTCAAGAGCGCGTTCTGGCTCTCCATCGCTCTTCTCTTCATCCCGCTCGCGCCTTCGGGCGAGACGGACGAGCCGCAGGTCGGCGCTGTCGACGCCTTTTTTGCCGCACGCGACGCGATCAGCGACGTATCGGGCATCTGCGAGCGCAAGCCCGAAGTGTGTGAAGTCGGCGGTGCGCTCGTCGGCTCGCTCGGCATGCGGGCACGCGAAGGCGCGCGCATTGCCTATGAGGCACTCGACGGGCAGTTCGGCGAAACGCCGGCGGAAAGCCAGCTCGCCGCGCCAACGCCGGCAATCGGCACCTATGACGAGACGGTCCTCACCGGCAGCGTGCCCGCCTCGGCCGAGACCACCTTTTGACGTGACGGCGGCGGTGCGGAGCCCTATATCCCGTGTCATGACAACGACCATCGACCAGATATTCGACGACTTTGCCTTTCTCGATGCATGGGATGACCGCTACCGGTACATCATCGAGCTTGGCGGCGACCTGCCGCCCTATCCCGAAGCCGCGCGCGACGCCGCGCACAAGGTTCCCGGCTGCGTCAGTCAGGTATGGCTGAATTCCACGGTGGGCGATCAACCGAACCCCCCCATCTCCTACGAAGGCGATTCGGATTCCCACATCGTGAAGGGGCTCGTGGCGATCGTTCTTGCTCTGTATTCGGGCCGACGCGCCTCCGAAATCCTCGCCGTCGATCCTGAGGCCACGCTGAAGCGTCTCGGGCTGGATGAACATCTGACGCCGCAGCGCGCCAATGGCCTGCGTTCCATGATCAAGCGCATTCGCATGGAAGCCGCCGCTCTTGCCGAGAACGCGCCGGCTTCCTGAACCGGCAGTCACTCCCCGACGCGTGGCCGATAGTCCGGCGCGCCCCAATGGACGACGCTACGCCGTCCGTCGCCGCGCTGCTTCGGTCGATAGTGCCGGTCCAGCACACCCAGCGCCGTCTTCAGCATCAGCTTTGCCGACCGCCTCGGCCAGCGCCGTTCCGTCTCGACCTCTTCCAGACCCTTCAGGAAGCAGCAGACGTCGACAAGCACGCCGGAAAGCTCGGGGCCGACGGCCTCTATGGCGGCGTTGACACGCTGGCGCGCGGCGAGCGCGTTGTCGGAAAGATCGGCCTTGGTGTTGCCGCCGCCGCGCCGACCCGCCGAAACCGCCGCCTCCCAGTTGGCGCTCATGCGTGGCATGAGTTGGCCGAAATCGTAGTCGGCCCGCAAACGCTCTCCCGCCTCGATCTCGAAAGCCGAAAGAAAGGCCCGGCCGTCGCGGCCCTTTCGCTGCGCGAGCGCGGCGAGCGGGCTTTCCTTCAGATTGACCATGACGAATTCGCGCGCGCCGGCCAGTTCGACCGCACGAATGTCGCGATCCTGGTGCTGGGCCTGAAACCGATCCTCACCGGAGCCGGCGCGCGCCATCCAGGCAAATCCGGCCTGCGCTATGGATATGTCGCCCTCCGCATCGATTATGAGGCCGCGCGCGATGGCCTGCCCGATTGCTTCCCCGGGCACGGCGATGGTCCCCCGGTCGCCTCCCTGCAGCAGGGATGTGCCCGGCTTGCCGGCCGGTTCGCACCGCGCGGCGCCGCGCGCAAGAAACGTCAAAATCCGCAACAAATGTCGATCGGTCATGCGTGCCTCACACCGCCTCGCGGCGAACCAGAACCCGAACGAGCCGATCCACCTGATCCATGATCCCGTCGAACTCTGCATCCTCGCGCAGATCCTCGATCAGCGTGACCGCATGCTGAACCGTCGTCCGGTCGCGCACGAAACATCGCCCGACATGCTTCATCGGAATCTGGAGTACCGTGTGAGCGACATACATGCCCACCTGCCGCACGCGGGCCACAGACGCGATCGAACGGGTCGAATTGCGAATATCCTTGCTCGACACGTTGAAGAAGGCCGAAACGATGTCGATCACCGCTTCGCAATCGCTCATCCACCGCTCGTCGGCCTTTTTTGACGATGGGAATGACGACGGCTCATCCGGTCCGTCATCGTCCTCGACTTCCCATCTTTTCCCCGCACGCGCCACATTCACCTCCGATATAGGAATAAATGCTTTTATCGTGGATCAGCGCGCATGAGAACAAATATCGAACATAAAAATTTATCCCGCCATCCAATCTACTGGTTTCGTTCAGGATTTTTTCTTGCTGCAAATTCCGGCCGGTAAACTTATCCACGCCGTCGTCACGGCGTTCACCATCGCGGTCCTCATCAACAGGGGTGCCGGACGTGGACCTGAAAAGCGAAATCATCGCCTACAAGGCGGAAAGGGACCTCGAGCAGCGCCGTGCGGTGCAGCGGGTGGCGCTACTGTGCAATGCCGGCATCGACCTCGACCATCTTGCAAAGACGGGCGAAGCGGGACGAAGGCTGATCGTGAAGCGCCTGAGGCGCCTCCTCGAGCGCGAACGGATACGTGGCGCGATGCGGCACTGGAGCTACGATCTCAACAGGCACATCGCACTCAAGCAGGCGCTCGATGAATTTTGTCCCGATGAAATCCAGGCCCGCAAAACAAAACCGGCGCCTGTGCGGCGCCGGTTTCGAAGTGTGAGTCGATGAAGGTCAGCGCGGCTTGCGCTTGCGCCCGAGACCCATCTTCTTCGCGAGTTGCGAACGTGCCGCGGCATAGTTCGGCGCAACCATCGGATAGCTTGCGTCGAGGCCCCACTTCTCGCGATACTGCTCGGGTGTCAGCCCGTAATGGGTCATCAGGTGGCGCTTCAGCGACTTGAACTTCTTCCCGTCTTCCAGACAGATGATGAAATCGTCATGAACCGACTTTTTCGGATTGACCGCCGGCTTCTGCTTGTCGACGGGCGCCGCTTCGGGCGTTGCTCCCACACGGCCAAGAGCCATATGTACATCGGCGATAAGATTCGGAAGCTCACCTACCGGCACAGGGTTGTTGCTGACATAGGCTGCGACCACATCGGCCGTCAGTTCGATCAGCATGTCGCCGTTTTTCGGGAGATCGTCGGAAAGTTGCATTTCAAGGCCCCAATTCAAGGTCATTATTCAAGCGCCGGACTTATTCTACCGGTTCTACCAACGTGCCGCTCACGGCCCCGGAGTGCTTGAGCAACAGATGGATCGAATATTTATCCAAGTCAATCAATCTAGCGGATTAGCCGGGATACTTTTTGAGCTACCACAGCTTTATGTCGTTCTCGACCTCGTAGAAGACACTTTGCTACCACTTCACAAAATGTAATCGACGGTTGCATTGTTCTATTATTGGATAACTCCCGAAATTCTATGGCGGATTGATGACGTGAAGGAACGTCACGTCGAAGATGACAATCACCGAACGGCTGCCTACATGTAGGCCAACCCTTTCTGAGACAAGAAGAGCAGGATCATGCCAAAGGTTGAGAAGTCGGATGCCGAATGGCGCGAACAATTGACGCCCGAGCAATATCAGGTCACCCGCAAGCACGGAACAGAACGCGCCTTCACCGGCCCTTATGTGGATAACAAAGAGCCCGGTCTCTATCGGTGCGTGTGCTGCGACCGGCCGCTCTTTCGCTCTGAAACAAAATATGAATCGGGATCGGGCTGGCCGAGCTTCACCGCCCCCGTGGCTCCCGAAGCCGTAGCCGAGCACAGCGACCGCTCCTTCATGATGACGCGCACGGAGATTCGCTGCGCCGATTGCGATGCCCATCTCGGCCATGTGTTCGAAGACGGGCCGGCACCGACCGGCCTGCGCTATTGCATGAACGGCGTCGCGCTGACCTTCGACCACGACTGATATGTTCGACGCGTCAACGGCGCGGGCGTTCCTCGTCCCGCCGTTCTTTTCCCTTTTGCATTCCGGGATTTCATGACCAGCCTCCAGCCTGCCCTCTCGTCCGCCCCGATCGCCGACAGGCGCGACCATGTTCACACCCATCACGGCATCACCGTATCCGACCCTTATCACTGGCTGAGGGCGCAGAACTGGCAAGAGGTTTTCAAGGACCCCGCGACGCTGGCGCCCGACATTCGCGCCCATCTGGATGCCGAAAATGCCTATCAGGCCGATCTCATGGCCAACACGAAGGAACTGCGCGCCGCTCTCTTTGCCGAGATGAAGGGCCGGATCAAGGAAGATGATTCCTCCGTGCCGATGCCAGACGGCCCCTTCGCCTATGGCTCGTCCTACAAAAAGGGCGGCGAACAGCCACGCTTCTTCCGCACGCCGCGCGCCGGCGGGCAGGAGGACATCGTCCTCGACGGCGACAAGGAAGCGGAGGGCCAGGCCTATTTCCGTCTCGGCGGCGTCGACCATTCGAGCGATCACGCGCGGCTGATCTGGTCCTATGACGAGAAGGGTTCGGAGTTCTATACGCTCAAGGTGCGCGACATCGCATCGGGGAGCGACCTTTCCGACCTCGTCGCCAATACCGGCGGATCGGGCGACTGGGACGCCTCGAACACGGGCTTCTTCTATACCAGCCTCGACGATAACCATCGCCCATCGAAAATCTTCCATCATCGTCTTGGCGACGACCAGTCCGCAGACCGCCTGATCTACGAGGAAACCGATCCGGGCTTCTTCATGAATGTCGGCGGCACCCGCACGGGCGACTGGATCTTCATCGGCATCAACGATCACGAAACGACCGAGTACCGCATCCTCCCGGCAGGTGATCCGGCCGCCGAGCCGCGCCTCGTTGCCGCTCGCCAGACCGGCGTGGAGTACGAACTGGAAGAAGGCGGCGACGTCTTCTTCATCCTGACCAACTCTGGAGATGCCAAGGATTTCCGGATCATGACGACGCCCGTCGCCGATCCGCGCCCCGAAAACTGGAGCGAACTCGTCGCGCACGAGCCCGGCCGGCTGATCCTGTCGATCATGGGCTTCAAGGATTATCTCGTTCGCCTCGAGCGCAAGGACGGCTTGCCGCGCATCGTCATCCGCGAGCGCGGATCGGGCGAAGAGCATGTGATCGCCTTCGAGGAAGAAGCCTATTCTCTCGGGCTGATCGGTTCGCTCGAATACGACACGGATGTGATCCGCTTTACCTATTCGTCGATGACGACGCCGTCGCAGCTTTTCGACTACGATATGCGCACGCGCGAACGCACGCTCTTGAAAACGCAGGACGTCCCCTCCGGCCACAACCGCGACGACTACGTCACGCGCCGCCTGATGGCGCCTGCCGAGGACGGCGAACTCGTGCCGATCTCGCTGCTCTACCACAAGGACACGAAGCTCGACGGCTCCGCGCCCTGTCTTCTCTACGGCTACGGCTCCTACGGCATCACCATACCCGCATCGTTCAACACCAACTGCCTGTCGCTTGCCGATCGCGGCTTCGTCTATGCGATCGCCCATACTCGCGGCGGCAAGGACAAGGGCTTCGCCTGGTACGAACAGGGCCGGCGCGAGCACAAGGCGAACACCTTCAACGACTTCATCGCCGCCGCACGCCATCTGGTGACGGAAGGCTACACCGCGCATGACCGGATCATCGCGCAAGGCGGCTCGGCAGGCGGCATGCTGATGGGCGCAGTCGCCAACATGGCGCCCGACGCCTTCGCGGGCATCGTCGCCGAAGTGCCCTTCGTCGACGTGCTCAACACGATGCTCGACGCCTCGCTGCCGCTCACCCCGCCCGAATGGCCCGAGTGGGGCAATCCGCTCGCCTCGCCCGACGACTATGCGCGCATCGCCTCATGGTCGCCCTACGACAACGTCGCCGCGCAGGACTATCCGCCGATCCTCGCCCTCGCCGGGCTGACCGACCCGCGCGTGACCTATTGGGAACCGGCGAAATGGGTCGCCCGGCTGCGCCAGATGAAGACGGACGACCATCCTGTCCTGTTCAAGATCAATATGGACGCCGGCCACGCCGGCGCGTCCGGCCGTTTCTCCCGGCTGGAGGAGATCGCCTATGTCTACGCCTTCGCGCTGAAGGTGGTCGGGAAGGCGTGAAGCGGCACGTCGAGGCATGGATTCCTGTGACCCCCGTGACAAGCACGGGGGTCACAGGAATCCATGCCTCGACCTTCTCACCACGATTTCGCCTGCCACCGACACTACAAAATCGACCGTCCGTCGAACTCCACGCGCGGGACCGACGCCAGATCCACCTCTTCGAGGCATCGAATGTTGACGTAGGCCGAGCGGCCGGGTTGCTCGGCCGCGTCCTCGCCATAGGGGTGCATGCCACATTTCGCGCAGAAGCGGTGGACGATGACGTGATTGTTGAAGAGGTAACGCGCCGGCTCCTCGACCGCGCGCACCTTCAGACGGTCGTGCGGGACAGCCCAAAGCAGCGCGCCCTTCTTCGAACAGATCGAGCAGTTGCACGAAAGCGCCGCCGTCAGTTCTCCGTCGATTTCGATCTCGATATTGCCGCAGTGGCAACCACCCATGTAGCGCATGAAACCGGTCCTCCGTTCGCCGTCGCTTCTGCCGAAACGACGAAACGGCAAGCCTCGAACCGACAAAGAGGCGAAAATTCAGTCGGCGCGGAACGCGTCGTCGCTCTCGGGCTCCGCGACGCTCTCCACCGCCGGTATCGCCTTCAGATAGGCCGCGATCGCCTCGCGATCCTCGGCCGGCACTTGCGCCATGTTGCGGATGACGGCGGCCATGCGCCCTCCCGCCGAATCGAAATCGGGCGTAAATCCGCTTTCGAGATAATAGGCGATGTCGTCCTCGCTCCAGTCCGCGATGTCACCGCCCGGCGTGATGTTGGGCCGGCCACCGAGCCACGCACTCGTATCCAGCCCGCCGGTGACCGCACGCGGCGTATGACACTCGCCGCAATGGCCGAGCGCCTCGACGAGATACTGGCCTGCAAGCACTTGGTCGACCGCCCCCGCAAGGTCCACCTGCGGTTCGTCGTTCAGATATAGCCGCTTCCACAACCCGATGCCGCGCCGCACGGTGAACGGGAACGAAACCTGATGGCCGGGCGCGTCGGACGCCACCGCCGGCAGCGTCTGCATGAAAGCGAAGAGGTTCGCGACGTCTTCGTCGCGCATGCGGCTGTAGGACGTGTAGGGGAAGGCAGGATAGTAATGCGTGCCCTCCGGCGATACGCCCTGCTTCACCGCATTGGCGAAATCGCCGAGCGTCCATCCGCCGATGCCGTGCTGCGCGTCGGTCGAGATGTTCGGCGCGATGAACGTGCCGAATTCGCTTTCCAGTTCCACGCCGCCGGCCAGTTCCAGCATCGCCTCGCCGCTCGAACCGGGCGCGGCATGGCACGACGCGCAACCGGCCGCCCAGAAGATGCGCTCGCCCGCAGCCGCATCGCCGTCCGGCAATGCGGCGAGTTCAGCCGCATCGAGACGAACCGGTTCGGTCAAATACCAGAAGGCCGCACCACCGAGCGCCGCCGTCAGCGCGAGGCCGGTCGCGAGTTTCGCCCCGACGCCCATGCGCGATCAATCCGCCCTGTAGGTCTCGTGGCAGGTGCCGCAGGAAGCGCCGATCGGCTGGAAAGAGGCGCGGAATACCTGCTGGTCTTCCGGCGCGGCAGCGACGGCCGCCTGCACCGCCGCGCGATATTCGGCATCGAGTTCGATGAAGCCCTCGCGATCGCTCCATACGGCTGCCGTGGCGTCGCCGCCCTCGCTGCCTTCGGGATAAAGCGCCTCGATATCGTGTGCCTGCGCATTCGCGTTGAGCTCTTCCAGCGCAGCCAGCACCGTATCGGCATCGAAAGGCGTCCTGCCCTGTGCGATTGGCCCGAGCGTACGCAGGATTTGCGAGCGCTCTTTCATGATCGCCTCCCGGTCCTCGATCGGATCGGCCGAAGCGAACGGGACGAACAGCATGATCGCTGCGGTGGCTGGGAGGATCGATCTCATGGGGCTCTCCGGGCTTCCTGAACTGATGGAACAGTAGCGATCAATGTTCGACGCGATACCGCGTTCCGACCATATCCCGATAAAGCTTTCGTGACAGAGCGACCCCATACAAACAAAAACCCCGGCGCGAAGGCCGGGGTTTTCGTTGATCTTGCGAAGCTCAGCGCGTCGCTTCCTCGTACATTTCCAGGACGTGGTCCCAGTTGATGAGGTTGTCGATGAAGGCTTCGAGGTATTTCGGGCGCGCATTGCGGTAGTCGATGTAATAGGAATGCTCCCACACATCGACGCCGAGAATGGGCTTCGCGCCATGAACCAGCGGGTTTTCGCCGTTCGGAGTCTTCTGGATCTCGATCTTGCCATTCTTGACCGCAAGCCATGCCCAGCCCGAGCCGAACTGGCCGACGCCGGCCGCGATGAAATCGGTGCGGAACTTGTCGTAGCCGCCCAGATCACTGTCGATCGCCTTTTGCAGCGCGCCCGGCAGGCTTTTGCCGCCGCCGCCCTTCTTCATCCACTTCCAAAAATGAATGTGGTTGTAGTGCTGGCCGGCATTGTTGAAGAGCGGCTGGTTCTTGCCGAAGCTCTGCTTGACGATCTCTTCAAGCGAAAGACCGTCCATGCCGGCTTCCTTGGCGAGTTCGTTGCCCTTGTCGACATACGCCTTGTGGTGCTTGTCGTGGTGATATTCCAGCGTCTCCTTGGACATATAGGGCTGGAGCGCCTCATAATCATAAGGCAGTGCGGGCAGTTCGAAAGCCATGTCGGTCTCCCTCTCGAGAAATGAATATCGATAGTTGCTTACATAGGCAGTTGGTCACATCACGCAACCGGCCGGATCAGACATTTCCGCCGATCAGGCGTGCGCCCACTCCCAATAGAGCTTGCGCGCCTTCGCCGCGACGGGGCCGGGCTGAAGGTTGCGGTTCTCGATCTTCGTGATCGGTATGACCTTTGAATGGTTGCCGGTCGAGAAGATTTCGTCGGCCTCCAGAAAATCCTTCACGGTCAGCGTGCGCTCTGAAACCGAATAGCCCGCATCCTTAAGCAAACCCATGGTGCGCGAGCGCGTGATGCCGGGAAGGAACGTCCCGTTTTTGGTCGGCGTCAGCACTTCGCCGTCCTTGACCATGAAGATGTTGGACGAGCCCGTCTCGGCGACGTTGCCGAGCATATCGAGCACCAGCGCATTGTCGAAGCCGCGGCTTTTGGCTTCGAGGATCGCACGGCCGTTATTGGGATAAAGGCAACCCGCCTTGGCGTTGGTCGGCATGGTTTCGATCGTCGGGCGGCGAAAGGGCGACACGGTGATGGAGAACCCGTCCGGTCCCTGCATCGGCGATTCGTAGAGGCACAGGCAAAAACGCGTGGAGGCCGGATCGGCCGGAACGCCCATATAGCCGCCATGCTCGGCCCAATACATCGGACGGATGTAGACGGCCGTCTTGCCGTCGAACTTCTTCAGCCCTTCCCAGGTCAGGTCGATGATCTCGCCGGCCTCTTTCGTCGGCTTCAGGCCGAGCGCCGTTGCGGACGCGTTGACACGCGCGGCGTGGAGATCGAGATCGGGCGCGACGCCTTCGAACCAGCGCCCGCCGTCGAAAACGGATGAGCCGAGCCACATGATATGGCTGCGCGGCCCCACCAGCGCGACATTTCCTTCGTGCCATTCGCCATCGACAAACGTCCAGGTCAGCGACTGGGCGGGTACTGAAAGTGTCATCTCAAGCATTCCTGTTCTTTTGTATCGCGCGCATGCAAGATGGGCCGAGGCTGCGGGTCAACCGGCAGATGCGTCATTCGATGGGTCCAACGCGCGTTCTGCTTGACCGGAAATCGCGTTTTCGGTCAAGTCCCGGCCAAAAGAGGCCGATCCATGAAATACGCCACCTATGTCTTCGACGCCTATGGCACGCTTTTCGACGTGCATGCGGCCGTGCGCCGCCATGCCGGCGAGATCGGGCCGGAGGGGCAGAGACTTTCGGAAATCTGGCGCGCCAAGCAACTCGAATATTCGTGGACCCTGTCGCTTATGGGCGACTATCGCGACTTCTGGGAACTGACCGAGCGCGCCCTCGACGCCGCCTTCGCGCTCGTTCCCTCGGCCGACAGGGCCATGCGCCAGCCATTGCTCGATGCCTACTGGAAGCTCGACTGCTATCCCGAGGTCCCCAAAGTGCTCAAGGATCTGAAGGCGAACGGCGCCCGACTTGCGATCCTGTCGAACGGTTCGCCCGCAATGCTCGAATCCGCCGTTAAAAACGCAGCGCTCGACACCATCATCGACGAGATCTTCTCGGTCGACCGCATCCGCCGCTACAAGCCCCACCCTGACGTTTACGATATGGTGACGACGCAATGGCGTCTTTATCCGAGCGCGATTTCCTTCCAGTCATCGAACCGCTGGGACGCGGCCGGCGCGGCGAGGTTCGGCTACCGCACCATCTGGATCAACCGCTCGCGACAGCCGAACGAATATCCCGACCATCCCGCAAAGCTCGTCCTTCCCTCGCTCGAAGGCCTCATCACGGCTTCTTGACAGCGCATGGTCTGTGGCCGCAACGCCACAGATATGCGGGAAGTCCGAGGGAAACACAGACTGAACTTCCCGGTTCGCGCAGCTTGGGTTAACTCCAATGCCTCATTCGCCATTGACCCGGCGGAACCTGCCGGATGATCTTGCGTTGCACGGCAAGATCCGCATTGGAGCCAGATTTTTGAAATGATTGAGCATGTCTCCCGCCGCCGGTTTCTCGGCGTGGCTGCCGCCGGTGCCGCATCGCTCGCGCTTTCGGCCTGCACCAGCGTTCCGCGCCGCGACACGATAGGCTCCGGCTCGGCGATCAGCTATGCACCGCCCCCGCCGGAACCGGATTATTCGCCAGCCTATTATCAGCAAGCCTATGCGTCGGTTCTGGATGAGGGATACCAGATTCCCGCCGTTCCGTTCGAACGTATCAATCCCCGGCTTCTGCGCCGCCGCGTCCCCGATCCGACCGGCGAGGCTCCCGGCACCGTCGTCGTCGACGTGGGCAATCATTATCTCTACGTCGTCGAGGCGGGCGGCCGGGCCATGCGCTATGGCGTCGGTCTGGGGCGTGCCGGTTTCGAATGGTCGGGCCGCGGCGAGATCGACTGGAAGCAGACCTGGCCGCGCTGGTTCCCGCCGGACGAAATGATCGACCGTCAGCCCGAACTCGAACCTTATCGCGCCGAATACAACCCCTCGACGCGTAGCTGGGACGGCGGCATGCAGGCTGGCCTCGGCAACCCTTTGGGCGCCCGCGCGCTCTATATCTATCAAGACGGCAAGGACACGCTCTACCGTCTGCACGGCTCGCCTGAATGGTGGTCGATCGGCCTGTCGGTCTCGTCCGGCTGCGTTCGTCTCATCAACCAGGACGTGATCGACCTCTACGACCGCGTGCCCGCAAAGTCGCCCATTCTCGTCACGTCCGGCCTCGCGACCGTCTGATCGGAAAGGGCGGCTTTAACGGCCGCCCTTCAAACTCCCCAATATGCCGCGAACCAATGCGCGGCCGACCGACGATCCGACCGAGCGCACCACCGACTTCATCGCCGCCTCGGCCACCGATTGCCGGTTCGAGGCGCGTGGTGCAGGCTGGCGGCGCTCGCGCGGCGCTTCGGCTCCATCGGGCAGCGTCCAGCGCGGGCGCTGCGCGACCTCCTTTTGCTCTGCCTCCCGGCGGCGCTGGTCTTCCTCGGCGCGCATCTTCGCCTCGGCCTGCTTTGCCAGCATTTCGTGCGCCGATTCCCGGTCGACGGCCGTGTCGTACTGGCCGGCCACGGGGCTTTGCGCGATCACCGCACGCCGCTCTTCCGGCGTCAAAGGACCCAACCGTGACGATGGCGGGCGGATCAGTGTTCGCTGAACCATCGAGGGCACGCCCTTTTCTTCCAGCGTCGAGACCAGCGCCTCGCCGGTGCCAAGCTGCGTGATCGCCACGGCACAGTCGAAATCGGGATTCGGCCGGAACGTCTCGGCCGCCGTCTTCACCGCTTTTTGCTCGCGCGGCGTATACGCGCGGAGGGCATGTTGAACCCTGTTACCCAACTGCGCCAAGACGGTTTCCGGCACGTCGAGCGGGTTCTGCGTGACGAAATAGACGCCGACGCCTTTGGAGCGGATCAACCGCACGACCTGCTCGACCCGTTCCACCAGCACCTTCGGCGCGTCCGAAAACAACAGATGCGCCTCGTCGAAGAAGAACACCAGACGCGGCTTGTCGGGATCGCCGATCTCGGGCAGTTCCTCGAACAGTTCCGACATCAGCCACAAAAGAAACGTCGCGTAGAGACGCGGGTTCATCATCAGCCGGTCTGCGGCCAGAACGTTGATGGCGCCGCGTCCGTCGCGCGAAGTTCGCATCAGGTCCGCTATCCGCAAGGCCGGCTCGCCGAAGAAATGGTCTCCGCCCTGCTGCTCCAGCACCAGAAGCGCGCGCTGGATCGCGCCGACCGACGCTTTCGTCACATTGCCGTAGCGACCGGACAGTTCGCTCGCCCGTTCCGACATATTGGCGAGCATCGACTGAAGGTCCTTCATGTCGAGCAGGAGAAGCCCTTCCTCGTCGGCCAGACGGAAGGCGATGTTGACGATCCCTTCCTGTGCTTCTGTGAGATTGAGGAGGCGGGACAGCAAGAGCGGCCCCATTTCCGAAACCGTCGCCCGGATCGGATGGCCCTGCTCTCCGAAAAGGTCCCAAAAGACGACGGGAAATTCCGTAAACTCGTAATTTTGGAGTTGCACCGCTTCGGCACGCTTGGTGAGGAAGTCCTTCGGCTCGCCTTTCGCCGCAAGCCCGGCGACGTCCCCCTTGATGTCGGCGCAGAAGACCGGCACGCCGGCCTCCGAAATCCCCTCGGCGAGGATCTGTAGCGTCACCGTCTTGCCGGTGCCGGTCGCACCCGTCACAAGCCCGTGGCGATTGCCGTATTTGAGCAGCAATTCCTCAGGCCGCTGATAGGTGTCGTCCGGCTTTCGACTGGCGCCAAGGAAAATGCTTTCGGCCTGCCACATGATGCCCCTCCGTTCGTAAAACGCGCCGCGAGATTCGGCTGAACCCGCGCCATCGTCAATAGGCGCATGTGCAACAACACATTGCAAAAAGTTCTCAGGCGGGCGACCGCGCGTTGCGTGTGTGTCCATGCCACCTTAAGTTCAGTGCAAAGGCTGCGGCGAGGCGGCCAAAGAAAGGGCGGAAATGGAAGCAGCAAGTGTCGGCACCCGGTCGTTTCCCGCGATGAAGCGGGACGTCTGGCTTGAACGGCTGGCGGCGGAGCCGGCACGTTCGGAACGCCTCCACTACGAGGTCGATGCGTCGGGCCTTCAGGCACGCGCGGGCGGCGTCGCGGACTGGAAGATCCTGCAGCGCGTGGACGATTCCGATCCGGCGCGCGCCAATGCGCAGGCGCTGACCGATCTCGAAAATGGCGCCGACGGGCTTGCTCTGGTCTTCGAAGGCGCCCCGAATTCCTTCGGATATGGCCTCCCCGCCTCACCCGACGCGTTGCGCATCGCGCTTGCCGGCGTTCCGCTCGACAAAATTCATCTGCGCATCGACGTCCACCCGATGAGCCGTACATCGGTCGACTGGATGGTCGACATCTTCTCGCGCTGGCCGAACGTCGATCCGGCAAAGCTCAGCCTTTCCTTCGGCGTCGATCCCGGTGCGGTTTTCGCCGGCACCGGCCGCCTGCATATGTCGATCGAGGCGCTTCAGGCTTCGATGCCGCAGTCGCTCGCGCACTTCTTCTCGGTCGGCGCACCGGCAGTGCTTCTGGAAGCCGACGGCCGCGTCGTCCACAATGCGGGCGCGACCGACGCGCAGGAACTCGGCGTCATGCTGGCTTGCGCGGTCAGCCATCTGCGCATGTTCGAGGAGGCGCGCCAGCCTCTGGTCTACGCCGCGCCGCATATGGGCTTCGCTCTCGCTGCCGGGCAGGACCCCTTGTCGACCATCGTCAAGATCCGCGCGCTTCGCAAGCTTTGGGACGCGGTCGAGGAGCATTCCTCGCTGCCGCACGTTCCCGCGAACATCCATGCCGAGACATCGTTTCGCATGATGAGCCGGCGCGATCCGGAGACGAATATCACCCGCAACACGCTGGCAGCGGCAGCGGCCATCGGCGGCACGGCCAATTCGGTCTCGATCCTGCCCCACACCATGCCGGTCGGCCTTCCCGAGCGCGCGGCGCGGCGCATGGCGCTGTCCTGCCAGACGGTGATGAAGCGCGAGGTGCAGTTGCGGCCGATCTCCAACCCGACGCCCGCGCCGGACCTTCAATATCATCTCATCGCATCGCTGTGCGAGACTGCATGGGAAGAGTTTCGCCGCATCGAGAACGAAGGCGGCATCCTGCGCTCGCTTCTCGACGGCCGACTTCAGGAACGCGTGCTGGAAGCCCGTCAGGCGCGCATCGAAAGCGTTCGCGGCGGCCAGAACGTCATCGTCGGCGCAACCGTTTTCGAGCCGCCGGTGCCCGTTTCGCAGGCCACCCTCGATGCGCCGATCAAGCCGCTGCCGGAAACGGGAACGGTCTTTTGCGAAAAGCTCCTGCCCCGCAGGCTGGAACAGGATGTCGTCGGGTAGGAAAACCCCGCTCGCAGCGAAATCTACGGCGCGGACACCGGAACGTAGGTTAGTTTGATCACGTCCTCGCCCATCGGTTCATGGGCCGCCAGGCGAAGCGGCGGCCGCGGGCCGGCGAAAAACGGCTTGCCGTGCCCGACCACGACCGGGTGGATGTAGAGCCGATATTCATCGATGAGACCGCTTTCGGCGAGGCTTTGCGCCAATTCCGATCCCCCAACCTGCATTTCTCCGGTAAGCTCACTTTTCAGCTTGCGGATCGCCGCCTCGACATCCCCTTCAATCAGCGCGGCGTTGGGACCGACGGATTTCAAAGACCGCGACACCACCCATTTGGGATGCCCGCGCCAGGCATTTGCGAAATCCCATTCGTGCGCAGTCCACTCTGGGTGGTCTTCGTCCCAGTAGCGCATGATTTCATACAGGCGGCGGCCATAGATGCTGGCCGACAGTCCTCGCACTTCCTCGATAAAGTGGCGAAACAGAACAGGCCCCGGCGCGAACCGGTCATGGTCGATATAGCCGTCGAGCGACTGGTTCATTCCGAAATAAAGCTTCGCCATGCCGATATCCCCTCCAAGGTTTTTCAGCATAGCATGAACCGCTGCGATCAGCAGTTCTGGCCCGCTACGCAAGTTCCCCGGCCGGGCGCACGATTCCGACCTCGATGCCGTTCCAGTTCTTCATGACCTGATGCGAAAGCGCGCCGACTTCCTCGCCCAGCGCATCCTTCGACAGGCGTGCGATCAGCGCCGCGACCATCGTTTCGGCAGCACGAACCGCGCCGTCGTCGCATTTCAATGCAAAGCCGAGACCCAGTTCCGGCAGCGCGCCGCAATAGACGCCCTCCGCGCCGACCTTTACGAAAATTCTGCCCGCCCCGAGGGTCATCAGCTTCGTATCGAAGCGCTCCGTGCCGGCCACATAGAACGGCTCGGCCATGCACGCTTCGAAAATGCGCGACGCGGCCTTGGCCCTGCGCTGCCCTAGTCCCTGCCCCGTCGCCATGCGGGCAAAGCCCTTCGCCAGATTCGACAAGGGCACAGCATAGGTCGGGATCGAGCAGCCATCCGTGCCGCAGGAATCCTCGCCATGCGCTGCGCCCGTCACCGCCTCCATCGCCTCACGCACCATCTCCTGCGACTTGTGCCCGGCCTTCACATAGCCGCGAAGGTCGATGCCCATATGCCGGCAGGTGCACACGAAGCCCGAATGTTTGCCCGAGCAATTGTTGTGAAGCGCTCTCGGCTGTCCCCCGGACCGCGCCAGTTCGATGGTCGCCTCCTGCCGGGTCGGCCAGTGCGTGCCACATTCCAGATCGTGCGCCGAGAGCCCGGCCTTTGCCAGCATCGAGGCCGCGCGGTCGGCATGCGCGGCCTCGCCCGAATGCGAAGCGCAGGCGAGCGCGATGTCGGCCCTGGAAAATTCGTAGGCATCGGCCGCGCCGCTCTCGATCAGCGGCAGCGCCTGGATCGACTTCACGGCCGAGCGCGGGAAGACCGGCCGGGCGACGTCGCCGACCGTCATCACTTCGGTGCCATCGCCGTCGAAGACGGAGATCGCGCCGCGATGACGGCTTTCGATCACATTTGCGCGGGTGACTTCGACCAGAACCGGATTTACCATTATCTGTCCTCATGAAACTGCCCCGCAGATAGCCCGTCCGTTCCCCGAAAGAAAGCTTGCCGATTGTCGATCGCATTGCGCCTGTCAGGCTTCGTCTTCCTGATCTTCATCCTGCCGGCTCTCGCCACACTCGGCTGGTGGACCTTCGCCGACCGTCCGCAAACTTGGCGCATCGCCAACTGGTCGTCCGCCGGTCTCCTGCCGCCGCCTCAAGCCGAAAACGCCGCGATCTACGTGCTGGCGGCGCGCACCGGTGGCCTCAAGGGAGCGCTTTCCGTCCATAGCTGGATCGTTCTCAAGCGCCCCGGCGAAACGAGCTACGAGCGCTACGACAAGGTGGGCTGGGGCTCGCCCATCCGCCGCAACCATCGCGACGCCGACGGCTACTGGTACTCGAACCCGCCCTATGTCGTGCATGCCGTGGAGGGCGACGCAGCCGAGAGGCTGTTGCCGCAATTCGACGCAGCCATCGCCGCCTATCCCTACGCCCAGCAGGGCGGCTATCGCATCTGGCCGGGACCGAACTCCAACAGCTTCGTCGCCAATGTGATCGAAGCCGTGCCCGATTTCGGCGGCCGTTTGCCGCCCAACGCGGTCGGGCGCGACTATGCAGCGGGCCTCGGTGCATTCGGCATGACGCCGGACGGGCGCGATTTCCGCATCAATCTGGCCGGTTATGCCGGCATCACCATAGGTGCATCGAGCGGCCTCGAATTCCACCTTCTCGGCCTCGTCGCCGGCATCGACATCAAGCGTCTGGGCATCAAGGTGCCGGGATATGGAACGATGGCTATTTTCTGAAGAAGGCTGACCTATCCAGCCTTCGACCGCCCGCCGTCCACGACGAGGGTGTGGCCGCTGACATAGCTCGCTTCCGACGACAGCAGGAACGCCACCGCTGCGGCGATCTCCTCGACATCGGATGGGCGGCGCAGCGGCACGTTCTCGATGGCGGCATTGCGGCGCCACGAAACGCAATTGACACGCACTGCCTTCGGCCCAAGCTCGGCCGCCAGCCCTTCGCTAAACGTCTTCAGCCCGGCGCGCGCTGTGGCTTCGGCGATTCCCGCGTCGCTCTCGGCCAGAAGATTGACGATGGAAAGGTCGTCGCCGCGCCGCTCGATCGCTTCGCGGCAGGCGATCTGCACCGCCACCAGACCGAACTCCAGCGCCTGACGCAGGTGCTCCGCTGAAAGGTCGTCCGATGTGGGTTTTTCCCCGGTCGGTCCTGCGTTCACCAGCGCGGCGATCGGGCCGAAGGCATCGACACACTGGTCGAACGCCTCCGAGATTTCCTCATCATCGGTCGGATCGGCGCGGATGAAGATCGCGTCCTCGCTGTCGAGGCGCTCTTCGGCCTCCGCCAGCGCTTCCGCCTCGGCATCGATGATAGCGACCGGCCATCCGTCGTCGAGCAGGCGCTCGGCAACGGCCAAGCCGATGCCGGACGCGCCGCCGGTGACGACGGCCGGGCGCTTCACTTGATGCGCTCGAGGATCGACACGTAATTGGCGACGGCCGCGCCGCCCATATTGAAGATGCCCGCAAGCTTGGCGTTCGGCACCTGTATGCCGCCCGCCTCGCCGGTCAGTTGCATGGCACTGAGCGCATGCATGGAAACGCCGGTCGCGCCGATCGGATGGCCCTTGGCCTTCAGCCCGCCTGAAGGGTTGACCGGCAGGCGGCCACTCTTCTCGGTCTGCCCTTCGAGCGCGATCCTGCCGCCCTCGCCACGCTTGGCTAGTCCCATAGCCTCATACTCGATCAGTTCGGCGATGGTGAAACAGTCATGCGTTTCGACCAGCGAAAGATCGTCGAGCGTCACACCGGCGCTCTTCAACGCGCGCGACCAGGCTTCCTCGGCACCCTCGAACAGCAAAATGTCGCGCTTCGACAGCGGCAGGAAGTCCTGCACATGCTCGTTGGCGCGGAAGGCGACGGCGCGCTTCATGCGCAGTGCCGTGCGCGTATCGGCCAGCACGATCGCCGCCGCGCCGTCCGAGACGAGCGAGCAATCGGTGCGCTTGAGGGGGCCTGCGACGAACGGGTTCTTCTCGCTTTCGTGGCGGCAGAAATCGAAGCCGAAATCCTTGCGCATCTGCGCGTAGGGGTTGTCGACGCCGTTCTTGTGGTTCTTCGCGGCGATCGTCGCCAGAGCGTCCGACTGATCGCCATGGCGCTGGAAATAGGCTTGCGCAATGCCGCCGAATACGCCCGCGAAACCGGCCGGCGTATCGCCTTCCTCCGGCAGATAGGACGCCTTCAAAAGGTTCTTGCCGATCTCGGGTCCAGCCGTCGTCGTCATCTGCTCGACGCCGACGACGAGCACGATCTTCGCAGCATTGGCATCGATGGCGCGGATGCCTTGGCGCACGGCCGCCGAACCGGTCGCGCAGGCGTTTTCAATGCGCGTCGCCGGCTTGAAGCGCAGCCGGTCGTCGGCCTGCAAAACCAGGCTCGCCGTGAAATCCTGGGCTGAGAAACCCGCGTTGAAATGGCCGAGCACGATCTCGTCCACGTCGTCCGGCCCGATCCCGGCATGTTCGAGCGCCTCGTTCGCAACCTTGGTGATCAGGCTTTCGACGGTCTCGTCCGCCAACTTGCCGAACGCCGAATGCGCCCAGCCGACAATGCATGCAGTCATTTGCGTTCAATCCTCCATGAATGCGCGATCCTACCATGCGTCAGCGCAGCGCCGGAACCCGAAAATCACTCACCGAAAATCGGGTGTGTTCCGGTTCTTGATTGACCAGTCAATTAACGTTAAATCTGGAACATGCCGAAACTTGGAATGGAACCCGTGCGCCGCAAGGCGCTGATCGATGCAGCGATCGCCGCTATCGGCGAGCGCGGTTCGCTCGACGTCACCATGGCGCAGATCGCCAGCCGTGCTGGCGTCTCATCCGCGCTCGCGCATCACTATTTCGGCGCCAAGGACGATCTTCTCCACGCAACGATGCGCCATATCCTGGCGGAACTCGGCCGCGACGCGCGCGAAGCGCTCGTCCAGGCCGCGACGCCCGAGGCGCGCATCCGGGCCGTCATCTCGGTTAATTTCTCACCGGACCAGTTCACGTCGCAAACGGTCGCCGCATGGCTGACCTTCTACGTCGCGGCGCAGCGGTCCGATCCGATGCGCCGGCTTTTGCGCATCTATGCACGCCGCCTCCATTCGAACCTGATGAGCGGCCTGCGCCCGTTGGTCAGCGACGCCGAGCAGACCGCCGAAGGCATCGCCGCGATGATCGACGGCCTCTATATCCGCCGCGCGCTGAAGGACGGCGCGCCGGACGCGGGCTCCGCCATCGCCCTCGTCAACGACTATCTCGATCTCAAACTCGCCGGAGCGGCCAATTGAAGCCCAACATCCTCATCATCATGGTCGACCAGCTTACCGGCACGCTCTTTCCTGACGGGCCGGCGGATTTCCTCCATGCACCGCATCTGAAGGCACTTGCGGCGCGGTCGGCCCGCTTCGCCGCCAACTACACCGCCTCGCCGCTATGTGCGCCGGCGCGGGCGTCCTTCATGAGCGGGCAATTGCCGTCGCGCACGCGCGTCTACGACAATGCCGCCGAGTTCTCCTCTTCGATCCCCACTTTCGCGCATCATTTGCGCGCCGCCGGCTATTACACCGCCTTGTCGGGCAAGATGCACTTCGTCGGACCAGACCAGCTTCACGGCTTCGAGGAACGCCTGACGACCGACATCTACCCCGCCGATTTCGGCTGGACACCGGACTATCGCAAGCCCGGCGAGCGGATCGACTGGTGGTACCACAACCTCGGCTCGGTCACGAATGCCGGCATCGCCGAGATCACCAACCAGATGGAATATGACGACGAGGTCGCCTTCCTCGCGAACCAGAAGCTCTATCAGCTTTCACGCGAAAGCCAGGACGCCGAGCGCCTCCCATGGTGCCTGACCGTGTCCTTCACCCATCCGCACGACCCCTTCGTCGCCCGCCAGAAATACTGGGATCTCTACGAGGGTTGCGACAAGCTCCAGCCGGAAATCGGCTTCATCCCGCTGGAAGAGCAGGATCCGCATTCGCAGCGCCTCTACCACGCCAGCGACTACCCCTCCTTCGACATCACGAGCGAGGACATCGCCAAGTCGCGCCGCGCCTATTTCGCCAATATCTCCTATATCGACGACAAGGTCGGCGAACTTCTCGACACGCTGAAACGCACACGCATGGCAGACGACACCATCGTCGTCTTCTGCTCCGATCACGGCGAGATGCTCGGCGAGCGCGGCCTGTGGTTCAAGATGTCCTTCCTTGACGGCGCGTCCTGCGTGCCGCTGATGATAGCCGGGCCGAATATCACCGCCGGCAACCACGACACGCCCACGTCCAATCTCGACATCTGTCCGACGCTGTGCGACCTCGCCGGCATCGACATGAGCGCGATTGCGCCATGGACGGACGGCACGTCGCTAAGGCACATGATCGACGGTGTCGAACGGCACGAGCCGGTGCTGATGGAATATGCCGCCGAAGGCTCCTACGCCCCGATGGTCGCCATCCGCGACGGGCGCTACAAGTTCGTCCATTGCGAGATCGACCCGCCGCAACTCTTTGATCTGGAATCGGATCCGGCCGAGCTGACCAACCTCGCGGAAGACTCCGCGCACGAACAGCTCGTCGCCGGTTTCGCCTCCCGCGTGCGGGAGCGCTGGGACATGGCACGCTTCGACGCGGATGTGCGCGAGAGCCAGGCGCGCCGCTGGGTGGTCTACCCGGCGCTTCGCAACGGTTCCTACTACCCGTGGGATTTTCAGCCGCTGCAAAAGGCGTCCGAGCGCTACATGCGCAACCACATGGATTTGAACGTGCTGGAAGACCGTCAGCGTTTTCCGCGAGGTGAATGACCATGCTCGAAGCCGATTACGTCATCGTCGGCTCCGGCTCCGCCGGCAGCGCGCTCGCCTATCGGCTGTCGGAAGACGGCAAGCATTCGGTCGCCGTCGTCGAATTTGGCGGGACGGATATCGGGCCGTTCATCCAGATGCCGGCCGCCCTCTCCTTTCCGATGAGCATGAGCCTTTACGACTGGGGCTTTCAAAGCGAAGCCGAGCCGCATCTTGGCGGAAGGCGGCTCGCCACACCGCGCGGCAAGGTCATCGGCGGCTCGTCCTCCATCAACGGGATGGTCTATGTGCGTGGCCATGCGCGCGATTTCGACCATTGGTCCGACGAAGGCGCAACCGGCTGGGCCTATGCCGATGTGCTGCCCTATTTCAAGCGCCTCGAAGCATCGCATGGCGGCGAAGCGCAATGGCGCGGCACGGACGGACCGATGCACGTCCAGCGCGGCCCGCGCGCCAATCCACTCTATGCCGCTTTCGTCGAAGCCGGCAGGCAGGCCGGTTTCGAGACGACGGACGACTATAACGGCTCCAAGCAGGAAGGCTTCGGGCCGATGGAACAGACCATCCATCGGGGCCGCCGCTGGTCGACCGCCAACGCCTATCTGCGTCCTGCCCTCAAACGCAAGAACGTCAATCTCGTCAGTGGTTTCGTTCGCCGCATTGTCATTGAGAACCAACGCGCCATCGGTGTCGAATACGAGGTGCGCGGGCAAATCCGTTTCGTGAAGGCCAAGCGCGAGGTGATCCTCGCCGCCTCCTCGATCAATTCGCCCAAGCTTCTGATGCTGTCAGGCATCGGGCCAGCCGCGCATTTGCGAGACAACGGCATCGAAATCGTCGCCGACCGCCCCGGCGTCGGCCAGAACCTGCAAGACCATATGGAACTTTACATCCAGCAGGAATCGACGAAGCCCATCACGCTCTACTCCAAGCTCAATCTTTTCTCGAAAGGGCTGATCGGCGCTCAATGGCTGTTCTTCAAGTCGGGGCTCGGCACGTCCAACCATTTCGAAGCGGCCGCCTTCGTCCGCTCCAAAGCCGGCGTCGACTATCCCGACATCCAGTATCACTTTCTCCCCGTTGCGATCCGCTATGACGGCAAGGCAGCGGCAAAGGCGCACGGCTTTCAGGCGCATGTCGGGCCGATGCGCTCGAAATCGCGCGGCTCCGTCACGCTGCGCTCGCCCGATCCGAAGGACAAGCCGGTCATCCGCTTCAACTACATGTCGCATCCCGACGACTGGGCCGATTTTCGCCACTGCATCCGCCTGACGCGTGAAATCTTCGGCCAATCCGCCTTCGACGAGTTCAGAGGCCCCGAAATCTCGCCCGGCGCGGACGTCCAAAGCGACGACCAGCTCGACGCGTTCATCCGCGAACATGCCGAAAGCGCCTATCATCCCTGCGGCACCTGCAGCATGGGCAATAAGGACGATCCGAATGCCGTCGTCGATCCCGAATGCCGCGTGATCGGCGTCGAGGGGTTGCGCGTCGCCGACTCCTCGATCTTCCCGCGCATCACAAACGGCAATCTCAACGCGCCGTCGATCATGGTCGGCGAAAAGGCGGCGGACCATATCCTTGGCCGCCAGCCGCTCGCACCCTCAAATCAGGAACCTTGGATCAGTCCGCGTTGGAAAACGTCAGACCGCTAGCCTCATCGGACGAAGAACGTTACAGGCATCGGATCGTCATTATTTTCAGGCAAAACCAACATGACCAAGGACAAGCTCTACATCGTCATCGGCGGATTGGCGCTCGTCGCCCTCGCACTCGGCCTCTACGTTTACCGCGAAGAGACCAAGCCGTCCGGCGTCGAAATCCAGATCAACGAGAGCGGCATTTCCGTCGAAGAGAACTAGGCAGGACAGACATATGAAAGCACAGCCGAAGGCATCCCACTTCATCAACGGCTCGTTCGTCGAGGACGAAGGCGGCCGCGCCATCGACGTGCTTTATCCGGCGACCGGCGAGACGATCGCAAAGCTGCATTCGGCAACCGAAAACATCATCGAACTCGCCGTCGAATCCGCCCGTTCGGCGCAAGCCGAATGGGCTGCGCTGAAGCCCATCGAACGCGGTCGCATTCTGCGCCGCGCGGCCGATCTCCTGCGCGAACGTAACGAAGAACTGTCCCGCTTGGAGACGCTCGACACCGGCAAGCCTATTCAGGAAACGCTTGTCGCCGACGCCGCCTCGGCGGCCGACGCCCTCGAATATCTCGGCTCGGTCGTTGCCGGCTTCAACGGCGAGTTCATCGAGCTCGGCGGCCCCTTCGCCTATACGCGCCGCGAGCCGCTGGGCGTCTGCGTCGGCATCGGCGCGTGGAACTACCCGATCCAGATCGCCGCATGGAAGTCCGCGCCTGCGCTCGCCATGGGCAACGCCATGGTCTTCAAGCCGTCCGAGACGACACCGCTGTCCGCGCTTGCCTTGGCCGAGCTCTATATCGAAGCCGGCATTCCCGCCGGCCTCTTCAACGTCGTGCAGGGCTATGGCGATGTCGGCGCATCGCTCGTCTCGCATCCCCATGTCGATAAGGTCTCGCTCACCGGCTCGGTGCCGACCGGTCAGAAGGTCATGGCGCTCGCCGGCGGCCATATGAAGCACGCCACGATGGAACTCGGCGGCAAATCGCCGATCATCGTCTTCGACGATTCCGATCTCGAAAACGCCATAGGCGGCGCGATGCTCGGCAATTTCTATTCGTCCGGCCAGGTCTGTTCCAATGGCACGCGCGTCTTCGTGCAGGATGGGGTCTATGACCGCTTCCTCAACCGCCTTGCCGAACGCACCAAGACGATCCGTATGGGCGATCCGCTGGACGAAGACGTCCAGATGGGACCGATCGTCAGCCGCGCGCAGCACGACAAGGTCATGGACTACATCCGCATCGGCCGCGACGAGGATGGCGCCCGCCTGATCACGGGCGGCAACGCGCCGAAGATGCAGGGTTTCGAGAGCGGCAACTTCATCGAACCGACCGTCTTCGCGGACGTGACCGACGATATGCGCATCGCGCGCGAGGAAATCTTCGGCCCGGTCATGAGCGTCCTGCGCTTTTCCGACGAGGACGAAGCGATCGCCCGCGCCAACGACACCGAGTTCGGCCTGGCCGCCGGCGTCTTCACCGCCGACCTGTCACGCGGCCACCGCGTCGTCTCGCGCCTCCAGGCCGGTACCTGCTGGATCAACGCTTACAATCTGACTCCGGTCGAAATGCCCTTCGGCGGCTACAAGAAATCCGGCATCGGCCGTGAAAACGCACTCGCGGCGCTCGGCCATTACAGCCAGGTCAAGTCGGTCTACGTCGAAACGGGGGACGTAGCGTCACCCTACTGACGCAACCTTTTCCCGCGAAAGGGAGGCGCGGGCCTTGCGAGGCACCGCGCCGCCGGTTATAAGCCCGCCGTCTGGTCGCGGAGTGTAGCGCAGCCTGGTAGCGCACCTCGTTCGGGACGAGGGGGTCGCAGGTTCAAATCCTGCCACTCCGACCAGCCAGACCAAGGGTTTCCAGAATTATCTGACGATTACCCTACCAATAACCCCACAGAAACGACTTGAAAGCCCTGGCGCCTCGTTAGTCGTGTCAGCCCGATGGGAAAGCGGACACGCGAAACGCGCGCCCGCTTTTTCCCGGCAGCTATCTTCCGGAGAACAGATCCGGCAGGAACGTCACGATCCCCGGAAAGATCACCAGAAGGACGATGACGAGCAGGATCGGGATGATGAAGGGAGCGACGGCCGCGACCACCTTCTCGAACGGCAGTCCCGTTATCTCGATCAGCACGAACAGGACATTGCCGAACGGTGGAGTGATCACGCCGACCGATAGCGCCAGCACCATGAGAATTCCAAAATAGACTGGGTCGATGCCAAGCGCCTGAATGGTCAGCATGAAGATCGGTGTGAAGATGAGGATGGCTTCGACCACGCTCATGAAACAGCCGATCGCCAGGAAAAACAGCACCATCGCGAACAGGATCGTCATGTTCGAAACGTCGAGGCCGCTCAGGAGCATCGCGAGTTCCTGCGGTATCCTCAGCCTTACCAGCAGCCAGCCATAGAAGGTGGCAATGGCGATGATGAACAGGATGATGGAGCTGAAGCGCACCGTCTGGGACAGCACCTCCATCAGCGATTTCCAGTTGAGGTCGCCATAGACGACGAAGCCGAGGAAAAGCGCGTAGATCGATGCGATCGCGCCCGCTTCGGTCGGCGTGAAGATGCCCGACCAGATGCCGCCGACGATGATCATCGGGGTCATCAGAGGCGGAAAGGCGGCCCAGAACAGGCGCAAGGTCTCGCGCATGCCGGGCCACGGGGAGCGCGGAAGAGGAATCCAGAAGGACACGACGAAGCTCGTCATCATCAGGCTGAGACCGACGAGGACGCCCGGCACGAGGCCCGCTATGAAAAGCGAGGCGATCGACGTGCCAGACTGCCAGCCATAGACCACCAAGGCGATCGAGGGCGGGATCATCGGGCTGATGATCGAGCTTGCGCCGGTGATGCCGACGGCAAAGCGCCGTGGATAACCGCGCTCGCGCATGGCTTTGAGTTCGAGTTGGCCAAGGCCGGCGACATCGGCGACGGCGGTGGACGACATGCCCGAGAAGATCATGCTGGCCATGACGTTCACATGGCCGAGACCACCGCGTATATGGCCGACCAGCGCATTGGCGAAATTGAAGATGCGGCTGGCGATCGTGCCGACATTCATCAGACTCGCGGCGAAGATGAAGAACGGGATCGCCAGAATCGGGAAATTGTTTAGCCCGCGCATCATCTGCAGGGCGAACAGTTCGGTCGGAATGGCCGACCAGCCGCCGCTGATGACGAGGACGACGAGACAGGTCAGGCCGATCGAGATGGCGATGGGAATGCCGATCGCGAACAGCACGACCATCAGCCCGAAGAAGATCGTCAGGTATTCCATTCGGGCACCTCAGCGTAATCGGGCAGGATCGACGTGCCGTGAATGAACAGGCGCGCAAGATAGGCCAGGCTGAACAGGATCATCGATCCGAGCCCGATCACGAGGCTGAGATAGAGATAGCTGTAGCTGATGCCGAGCGCCGTGGTGGAGTTGTGCGCGCTGACGCTCATCATCGAGACGGAACCGATGAAGGCGGTCGCGAGAAGCACGACCGACGCGATCTCGACGAAGATCGTCATGACGAGAAGCGTGCGCTTGCCGACGCGGCGCATGACGAGGTCGACGACCAGATGACGGCGATGATACCAGGCGGCCGCCGACCCCAGCATGACCATCCACATCAAGGTACCGGCCGCGACCTCTTCCGACCAGGGCACCGAGATCCGAAAGAATTGCCGGCCAACCACCGAATAGGCGATGACGACGACGAGGACCATCATCAGCGCCATTGCCGCAAGTTCGAGGGTTCGCGCGGCGAGCTTTTCGACGCGTTCCATTGTTCTCAATGCCTCCGTATGGGACAGACCGAGCCGACCGCGGCAGTGCCGCGACCGGCTTTGGCGCCTCGTCCTTATCCGCCGGTCGCGGCGATCGACGCCTCGATGTCGGCCTGAACCGTATCGGCCATGGTCTCGAGCGCTCGCGCCACGGCCGGTTCGGCGACGGCACGGAACGGCGCCTGATCGACATCGATGAACGTCATGCCGTTCTCGATCAGGGCCTCGCGATAATAGGCGTCACGCTCCTGCTCGACCTCGTAGCCGTAGGCGCGGGCTTCTTCGACCGCCTCCCTGATCAGTTGCTGATCGGCTTCGTCCAGTCCGTTCCACCAGCTTGCCGATGCAACCCAGTGCCACGGAAAGGAAAGATGGGCGGTGGTGATGATGTAATCCTGCACCTCCCACATCTGGCGCGTGTAGGGCGAGGCGAGCGAGTTCTCATGCGCCTGAATCTGCCCGGTGCGCATCGCGAAATAGATATCCGGCGCGGGAATGACGACCGTCTGGACGCCGAGTTCCTCCCAGACATCCATCCAGACGGGAACCTGCGGCATGCGCATGGGAAGCCCCTGAAGATCGGCCGGCTCGTTGATCGCCCGGTTCGACGTCATGTGGCGGAACGCGCGCATCTGCGGGCCGAGATAGACGAGGTTGCCGCGCTGGAGCGACTGCTCCTGCATCGCCTTGCCGGATTCCGTTTCCATCAGGAAATGCTCGACCGATTCCCAGGTCGGGAAAACGAACGGGATGGTCACGGCATCATATTCTTCCGCGTACTGGCTCATGAAGAGCCCGCCGGTCAGCGCCATCTGCGTCTGGCCGAGATTCATCAGTTCGAGAACGTCGGTCTCGCCGCCGAGCTGCCCGCCGAGATAGGGCGCGATCTCCAGCCGCCCGTCCGAACGTTCCGAGACGATTTCCGCGAAACGCTGGATCGCGGCTTCCTCCGAACCACCGGGACCCATCGTGTTGTGAACCTCGATCTGCTGCGCTCCTGCAATGGCGGTGCCTGCCAGCAACATCGAGGCGGCGACGAACGCTCGCCCCATCCTTCTCAATCCAAATCCTGCATCCATTTGCCTTCTCCTCCCTGATAATCTGGCTTCAGGCCGTTTGCCGCATCTTGCGCCGCAGCGGCTCCAATATCTCGTCATTGTGGGCGCCCAGCTCCGGCGCCGGCATGCGCACCATACAGGGCGTATCGCTCAGCTTGACGGGAAAACCCGTCATGCGAACCGTCCCCCTTCCCGGGTGTTCGACGTCGATCACCATGTCCTGCGCGGCGATCTGCGGATGGGCCAGCGCTTCGGCGATGTTCTGGACCTTGCCGCTCGGCACGCCTGCGCCGTTCAGCCTCTCGATCCAGAACGCCTGGCTTTCGCCCATCATCCGCTCGTCGATCAGCGCATTGAGTTCGTCGCGACGCTCGAACCGCTTCGCGTTGTCGTCGAAGCGCGGGTCGTCAAGAAGACTTTCCAGATCGATGGCGCGCATGAACCGGCGCAGCACGACATCGTTGCTGGGAGCGACCGCCACTTCGCCGTCACGCGCGCGGAAAAGACCGTAGGGCGCGACGAGCGGGTGATCGTTGCCGGTGCGAGCGGGAAGCTCTCCCGTCATGAGATGTTCGCTCGCCAGATAAGCCATGAAAGAGACGATGCCATTCAGCATAGCGCTTTCGACATGCTGGCCCTCGCCGTTCGCGTCGCGCGCCCGCAGCGCATTGACGACGCCGAAGGCGGCATAGAGCCCGGCGACGAGATCGGTAATGGGCTGGCCGCTGCGCAACGGCTCCTGATCGGCACGGCCGTTGATGCTCATGAAGCCGCTCATGGCCTGCGCGATGAAATCGAAAGCTGGCCTGTCCGCATAAGGGCCGGTGCTGCCATAGCCATTGATGGCGCAGGTGACGAGGCGCGGATTGAGCCGCTTCAGCGCATCGGTGCCAAAGCCCATGCGTTCGAGCACACCCGGCCGGAAATTCTCGACCAGCACGTCGGCCGTGCGGATCATTTCCGCCAGCAAAGCCTTGTCGCCCTCCTCGTAAAGATCCAGCTCGACCGACTTCTTGTTTCGGTTGAAGGCGGCGAAGTACCAGCTCAGCCCGTTGCGAATCCCGCCCTGTTGGCGAACGACGTCACCCTTTTGCGGCGGCTCGATCTTGATGATCTCGGCGCCCATGTCGCCAAGCAGCATGGTGCAGAACGGGCCGGACAAAACGCGCGTCAGATCGACGACGCGAATGCCTTCGAGCGGTTGTTTCGCCGTATGGCTCATCCGACCGCCGTCGCGACCGAGTCGAGCGCGCTGGTCTGAAGCCGCGGACCCGCCTTCATCACCTGCCCCGGCAGTTTTCTGCCGATGACCTTCTCGACATGGAGCGCGACCTTGCGAAGCTTTTTGAGGTCGATGCCGGTCTCGATCCCGCATTCATGCAGCAGATAGACGAGATCTTCGGTGCAGATATTGCCCGTCGCGCCCGGTGCAAAAGGGCAGCCGCCGAGGCCCGCGACGGAGGATTCGAACGTCGTCACACCCGCTTGCAGGCCGGCATAGACATTGGCCAGACCGACACCGCGCGTATTATGGAAGTGCAGCGACAATTCGATATCGGGCACGGCCTTGCGCAGTGCCGCGCAGCGCTCGAACACCAGCGGGGGCGTCGCCATGCCGGTCGTGTCGCCAAGGGTCAGATGCGTGATGCCGAGCGTCCGGTAGGCGGATGCGATCTCGACGACCGATGCGACATCGATCTCGCCTTCGAAGGGGCAGCCGAACGCTGTGGCGATCGCGCCATGGACCGGCGTTCCGGCCGCATCCGCAAATGCGCAGACCGCTTTGAACCCGGCCAGCGTCTGCGCACGCGTCGCGTTCATGTTCTTGAGGTTGTGGCTTTCGGACGCCGAGACGAACAGGACGATGGCGTCGACGCCGGAAGCGACCGCGTCGCGCGCGCCGCGCTCATTGGGCGTCAACGCGGTCAACTTCGCACCGGTCGTCCGATCGACGGCCGCCATGAGTTCGGCAGCGTCCTTCAACTGGGGGACGGCGCGCGGCGAGACGAAAGACGTGGCTTCGAACTGCGGAATGCCGGTATCGATCAGCGCATTGAGGATGCTAATCTTGTCGCTCGTGGCGATCCAGTCGCGCTCGGACTGAAACCCGTCACGGGTTCCGACCTCGACGACGCGCACGCGGGACGGAAGTGTCGTTCGTTCGGTTTGCCGCATGACTTCTCCTCCCTGATAAGTCATGCCATATGTGGTGCACCAATTTGGTATACCAAGTCAAGCGGAGGTGTGATGGAGGGCGGAAAAGGCATTCGCGGCGCGGCGGACGCGGCTTTCGCAAAGAGCGGAAACGGCAGCGTCTACACGCAGTTGCGAGAGGCGATCCTGACACTGCGGCTTTTGCCCGGCGCGCGGATCGCGGAGCGTCAGTTGGAGAAGATGCTGGGCAGTTCGCGCACGCCGATCCGCGAGGCGCTGCACCAGCTCGAGGCAGACGGGCTCGTTGTGCGCGGCGGGCGCAGCCATATCGTCGCGCCGGTCGATCTGGCGGAACTGATGGAGGTGTTCGAATACCGCGAGCATATCGAGAGCGCGATCGTCCGCCTCGCCTGCCAACGCGCACAGCCGCAGGATATCGAACGCATACGCGCCATCATCGACGTCGCGCTCCACGATGACGGCCAGGAACTCTGGTTCGAAATCGGAACCGACTTTCATTTGGAACTCGCGCAGCTTTCGGGCAACCGCTTCCTGATCCGCGCGATGAACGACATCATGACCCGCGTGGCACGGGCACGCTGGATGATCGCGAGCGTGCCCGAAAACCGCAGCACCGCGCATCGGGAACACAGCCATATCCTCGACCTGATCGCCGCGCGCCGTGCCGACGAGGTGGTGGAAGTCATCGTGAAGCATACGCGCTTCGTTCAGGAAAACCTGGCAAAGGCGATCCGGGAGACGCGGTTGCGGTTCCGCGCGGAAGGGCTCGACATCATCGACGGGAGTTGAAGATCATCGTCGGAGAGGAAGCCGCGCACCGCATCGAGGCCAGCCTACCTTATTCTGTTGATTGCGTTAGCGGCCTCGACCGCCAGCGGCGCAAAGCGGGTACGAAACGCATCCGGCGTCCATTCGCTGAGGGAACCGGCGATATGGATCGCTCCCAAAGGCCGCCCGCCCGGCCCGAGCACGGCAACGCCGAGCGCGACCTCGCCGACCAGCACCTCCTCGACCGTCAGCGCATATCCGAACTGACGCGCCTCCCGCACCATTTCGCGCACCTCATCGGGGGCCGTGATCGTCTTGTCGGTAAAAGGGCGGCGATCCGAGCGGGCGATGATGTCATCGACTTCCCAATCGCTCAGATGCGCCATGATCGTCCGTCCGCCCGAGGTGCAGAATGTCGGCACGCTATGCCCGACCAGCGTTGCGAAGAACGTCTCGCGCTTGCTTTGCAGCCGTGCCGCATAAACCACGCGAAGATCGTCGAAGAGGCTGAGATCGACACGCTCGCGCGCATTCTTGCGCAAATCGAGCAGGACTGGTGTCGCCCTTTCGATCAGCGCGTTCAGGCGCAGATAGTCGAGCGTGTGGTCGAGAATGCGGATGCCGGGCACATAGCCGCGCCCCGCTTCGTCGCGCTCGATATAGCCGAGCGTCCTGAGCGTATGGACGATGCGCTGCGCCGCGCTGCGGCCAATTCCACTCGCTTCGGCGATGCCTGAGAGACTGAGCGGCTGCTCTGCGCGATGAAAGGCGGACAGGACCTGCAAGGCACGCTCGATCGCGTTGACGAAAAGCGGATCGTCGGCTGCATCCGGATCGCGCGCGCGCATCCCGTTTTCGCCGCGAACGACGCTTCTCTTTTTCATAGCTGCCCCCGCAAGCCTGTTGACGACGCGTCGCACCGCTCCTACTCTCATGGTTCGATATAACTATATCGCTCAGCGATACAAGTCGATCCAATCTCCTGAAAAGGCGCACGGCGGATGACGAAAAGGGTGGCGATTGCCGGTTTCCTGCATGAAACCAACACATTCGCGCCGACCCCTGCCCGCTGCACGAATTTCGAACAGGGCGGCGGTTATCTGCCATTGAGCCGCGGCAGCGAAATCATCGAGCGCTGCGGCGGCGTCAATCTCGGCATCTCCGGCTTCGTCGATTATGCGCGCCGCGCGGGCTGGGAACTCGTGCCGCTCTTGTGGACAGGCGCCATACCGTCCGCGCATGTGGAAAAGGATGCGTTCGAGCGCATCGCCGGCGAGATCGAGGATCGGCTTCGCAAGGCCGGCCAGATCGACGGATTGCTGCTCGACCTGCACGGCGCCATGGTCGCCGAGCATCTCGACGACGGTGAAGGCGAGCTTCTTGCCCGGCTGCGCGCCGTCGTCGGACCGTCCGTGCCGATCGCCGCCAGTCTCGACCTTCATGGAAACGTGACCCGGCAGATGGTGGACGAGGCGGACGTTCTCGTGGCCTTCCGCACCTACCCGCATGTGGACATGGCCGAAACCGGCGAGCGCGCGGCCGAACAACTCGAACGGCTGATGGCGCGCGGCCGGCCATTCGCCAAGGCTTTCCGGCAATTGCCGTTTCTGATCCCGATTCCGTGGCAATGCACCATGATCGAACCGGCCGGTTCGCTTTACCGCGAAGTCGCGGAAACCGAAGGCGGCGCTGTGTCGAGCGCGTCGATCCTGATGGGATTTCCGGCCGCAGATTTCGAGGACTGCCTGCCGTCCGTGCTGGCCTACGCCGATACGCAGGAAGCAGCCGATGCGGCCGCCGATGAACTGGAACGTTCCTTTCTGGACCGCGAAAACCGCTTTTCGGGCAAGGCATGGGAACCCGGCGAAGCGGTTGCAGAGGCCATGCGGCTGGCGTCCGGGGCAACGCGGCCCGTCATAATCGCCGACACGCAGGACAATCCCGGCGCGGGCGGTGATTCCGACACGACGGGCATGCTGCGGGCGCTGATCGCCGCGCAAGCGACGAATGCCGCCATCGGTCTGATCGTCGACGCCCAATCGGCCATGCTGGCGCACGCCGCCGGCGAAGGCGCCGAGGTCGAACTGGCGCTTGGCGGCAAATCGAACATACCGGGCAACGCGCCTTTGACCGGACGTTTCCGTGTCGAGAAGCTTTCGGACGGCCGTTTCAAGGCGACCGGTCCCTATTATGGCGGCGCGGACATGAATCTGGGACCGTCCGCATGCCTTTCGATCGACGGCATCAAAATCGTCGTGGCGTCCTACAAGGCGCAGATGGCAGATCGCGAGATGTACCGTTTCGTCGGCATCCAGCCCGAGGAGCAGGCCATTCTGGTCAACAAGAGTTCGGTCCATTTCCGCGCTGATTTCGAGCCGATCGCCGAAACGATCCTCGTCGCCACCGCGCCCGGGCCGATGGCGCTCGATCCGGCCGATCTGCCCTTTACGCGGCTGAAAACGGGCACGAGATTGTCGCCGGGCGGATCGGCCTTCGCGGCGAAGGAGGCGACCCGGCGCGTCGGCTGACGGCCAAAGACGAATTTGCGAAGTCGGCGCCAAGACCGGCATCCGAGTACAGGCGAAATCAACGAAGAGGGTTATCAAATGACATTCATTCCACGCGATTTTTCGCATACGGTCTTCAAGAAGGGCCGCGCGGCCATCGTGGCCGCCGCGCTTGCCGCCTCGACGGCCATCGTCCCGTCCGGTACGGCGCTGGCGCAGGACGGCCAGACGATCACCGCCGTCATGCATTCGGGCCTGCGCGTGCTCGACCCGATCATCACGACCGCGCACATCACCCGCAACCACGGATACATGATCTACGACGTCCTGATCGCGATGGACGACCAGTTTCAGGTCCACCCGCAAATGGCGGAGTTCGACGTCTCCGACGACGGACTGACCTACACTTTCACCCTTCGCGACGGGCTGACATTCCATGACGGCGAGCCGGTTACGGCCGCCGACGCCGTCGCTTCGCTACAGCGCTGGGGCGAGCGCGATTCGGGCGGCCAGCTCATCTTCGACGTGACCGAAAGTCTCGAGGCGAGCGACGACAAGACGATCACCTGGACGTTGACCGAGCCATTCGCCCCGCTTCTGGATGTCGTCGGCAAGCAGTCCGCGGTGCCGCCTTTCATCATGCCCGCGCGCGTCGCCGAGACGCCGTCGAGCGAGGCGGTGACGGATTATACGGGCTCCGGCCCGTTCGTTTTCGTGGAAGAGGAATTCGAGCCGGGCGTCTCCGTCACCTATGCCAAGTTCGAGGATTACGTTCCGCGCGATGAACCTGCCAACTGGATGGCCGGCGGCAAGATCGTCAATGTCGATACCGTGCGCTGGGTGACGATGCCGGACGTGCAGACGGCCATGAACGCGCTCGTCTCCGGCGAGATCGACTATCTGGAACAGACGCAGATCGATCTTCTCCCGATCCTCGAGGCAAGCCCGGACGTCGTCACCGAAGTCCGCGATCCGCTCGGCTTCCAGACGATGGGACGCATGAACTTCAAGCATGCGCCCTTCGACAACGAGCAGATCCGTCAGGCCGCCCTGATGGCGATGGGTCAGGAAGCCGTTCTGGCGACGCTGGTCGGCAATCCCGACTTTTACGATCAGTGCGGCGCGATCTTCGGCTGCGGAACGCCGCTGGCGACCGAAACCGGGGCCGAGACGCTGACGAGCGGGGGCGACCCGGAGGGCGCGCGCGCGCTTCTGGAAGAAGCGGGCTACGACGGCACGCCGGTCGTTCTCATGCAGCCGACCGATGTCACGACACTGACCGCACAGCCGGTCGTGGTCGCCCAGCAGCTTCGCGACGCCGGCTTCACGGTGGATATGCAGGCGATGGACTGGCAGACGCTTGTCACGCGCCGCGCGAGCCAGTCCGCACCGTCCGAGGGCGGCTGGAACATCTTCTTCACCAATTGGGCGATCCCGGAGATCAACACGCCTATCGTCAATCCGATGGTCAACGGACGCGGCGACGATGCGTGGTTCGGCTGGCCGGAAGACGAGCCGCTCGAAGAGCTGCGCGCCGAATTCATCGCGGCCGGAACGCCGGAAGCACAGGCGGAAGTCGCCGACCGCATCCAGGCGCATGTCATCGACGTGGTGAATTACGTGCCGCTCGGCCAGTATCTTACCGTGCAGGCCAGACGCACCAACCTCGTCGACATGATCCAGTCTCCGGTGCCCGTCTTCTGGCAGATAGACAAGAGCGAATAACGCTTCGACGACAGCCTCCGGCCGCACGGCCGGAGGCGTTCTGCGCATGACATCCAAGGGATAATCAAGCCGATGCTGGGCTATATCATCCGGCGCATTCTCGCCGTCATTCCGGTGATGGTGATCGTCGCGATCTTCGTCTTTCTTCTTTTGCGCCTGACGCCGGGCGACCCTGCCGCCATCATCGCGGGAGATTCGGCGACACCCGCACAGATCCAGCGCATCCGCGAGTCGCTTGGCCTCGCCGATCCGCTCCACATCCAGTTTATCACCTGGATGGGTCAACTCGCTCAAGGCGACCTCGGCACCTCGATCATCTCGAACCAGCCGGTCACGCGGCTGATCGGCCAGCGCATCTGGCCGACGCTTCAGATCGGCACGCTCACCATCATCCTTTCGGTGCTGATCGCCGTGCCGCTCGGCGTTCTGGCGGCGTGGCGCCACCGGACATGGGCCGACTACGCCGTGATGACCTTCTCGGTTCTGGGCTTTTCCATTCCGGTTTTCGTCATCGGCTATATCTTCATCAAGATCTTCGCCATCGACCTGCGCTGGCTTCCGGTGCAGGGCTACACCCCGCCCGGCCAGGATCTGCAGGCGTTCTTCACCCGCGCGGTCCTGCCATGCCTGACGCTGGCGACGATCTATATCGCGCTGATCGCGCGGATGACGCGGGCGAGCCTGCTCGAAGTCCTCGGCGAGGACTATGTGCGCACCGCACGCGCCAAGGGGGTGAAGGAGCATGTCGTCCTTTTCCGTCACGCGCTGAGAAATGCCGCCGTCCCGATCATGACGATCATCGGCACCGGCTTCGCGCTTCTGATTTCCGGAGTGGTGGTGACGGAGAGCGTCTTCAACATTCCCGGCATCGGCCGTCTTACCGTCGATGCGATCCTGGCGCGCGACTATCCGGTCATCCAGGCGATGATCCTTCTGACGAGCGCGATCTACGTCTTCATCAACCTGCTCATCGACATCTCCTACACCTTCTTCGATCCGAGGATTCGCTACTGATGGCCGCCCAACCGCAACCGACCTCCGCCATGCAGGTCGTGCTGGGCGCGATCCAGCTTCCGCGCCGTTGGCGCCTCGGCTTCGGCCCGATTCTCGCGGCGCTCGTGCTTATCGTCATCGTCGTCGCCACCGCGAGCGCCTATCTCTACGTTCCGCACAACCCAATGAGCATGGATGCGCTCCAGCGCCTGAAAGGACCGAGCGAGACCTACTGGCTCGGCACCGATCCCTATGGCCGCGATCTTTTCTCCCGCGTGATGGTGGGCGGACAGGTTTCGCTTTTGATCGGCGTTGCGGCCGCGATCGTCTCGGTCCTCATCGGACTGGTGATCGGCCTGATCTCGGGCTTCTTCCGCATGGCCGATGCATTGATCATGCGCGTCATGGACGCGCTGATGGCGATCCCCTCGATCCTGCTCGCCATCGCGCTCGTCGCGCTCGTCGGCCCCAGCGTCGGCTCGGTGATCTTCGCCATCACGATCCCCGAGGTTCCGCGCGTCGTGCGCCTCGTGCGCTCGGTCGTCCTTTCTGCCCGCGAGGAGCCTTACGTCGAGGCGGCCATCGCGCTCGGCTCGTCCATGCCGAAGATCTTGTGGAAGCATCTGATGCCGAACACGCTCGCCCCGCTCATCGTGCAGGGCACCTATATCTGCGCTTCCGCGATCCTCACCGAAGCGATCCTCTCCTTTCTCGGAGCGGGCGTTTCGACGGAGATTCCGACCTGGGGCAACATCATGGCCGAGGGACGGATGTTCTTCCAGATCAAGCCGGAACTGATCTTCTGGCCGGGCCTGCTTCTGTCGCTGTGCATCCTGTCCATCAACCTTCTCGGCGACACCGCGCGCGACCTGCTCGATCCGCGCCTCAAAAAGCGCGAGGCCTGAGCCATGCAGTTCCGCAACCGTCCTTTCGATACGGCGCCCGTCGCGCTGAAGATCGAAAAGCTTACCGTGCGCACGGCGAACGACGACGATGCCGTCAAGATTCTGGACCAGATCGACGTGACCATCCGCGAAGGCGAGACGGTCTGTCTCGTCGGCGAAAGCGGTTCGGGCAAGTCCGTCACGTCGCTCGCAATCATGGGTCTTTTGCCCAAGGGGGCGCTGGAAGTGGCCGGCGGACGTGTCGAACTCGACGGCATGAACCTCCTCGACCTCGACGCCTCCACCATGCGCAAGCTGCGCGCCAGCCGGATCTCGATGATCTTCCAGGAGCCGATGACGGCGCTCAACCCGGTGATGAAGGTCGGCGACCAGATCGAGGAAGTGCTGGACAGCCACACCAAACTGCCCGCGCGCGAGAAGAAGAAGCGCGTGATCGACATCATGGAGCAGGTTCACCTGCCCGATGTCGAGCGCATCTACGGCTCCTACCCACATCAGCTTTCGGGCGGACAGCGCCAGCGTATCATGATCGCCATGGCGCTGATCCTCGAACCGAAGCTTCTGATCGCCGACGAGCCGACGACCGCGCTCGACGTGACGACGCAGAACCAGGTCCTGAAGCTCATCGCCGAGTTGCAGGAGCGGCACGGAACGGCCGTCCTTTTCATCACGCACGACATGGGCGTCGTCGCCGAGATCGCCGATACGGTCTATGTCATGCGCCACGGCAAGATCGTGGAAAGCGCGCCCATCGAAACGCTTTTGCGCTCGCCGCAGAAAGACTATACGCGCAACCTTCTTGAAGCGGTGCCGAGCCTCATTCCGCGCGATGCACGCCCGCTGGCGGACGGCGCCCCCGCGCTCGACGTCGAGGGCCTGACCAAGGTCTACGATACGCGCAGCTTCTTCGGTCGCGGGCGCGAAACGCGGGCGGCGCAGGATGTGCGCTTTGCGATCCGGCCGGGTCGCACGCTCGGCATCGTCGGCGAAAGCGGCTCGGGAAAATCGACGGTCGCGCGCTGCATCATGCGGCTGATCGACCCGACGGACGGTCGCATCACGGTCGGCAAGGCGGATATCGCCAAGCTTGGACGCGCCGCGCTCCAGCCGCATCGAAAGCACATCCAGATCGTCTTTCAGGACCCGTTCCGCTCGCTCAATCCACGCTGGAAGGTCGGCGACAGCCTGATCGAGGGACCGCTGAATTTCGGGCAATCGCGCAAGCAGGCCCTCGATCATGCGCGCGAACTGATGGAACTGGTCGGCCTGCCGCCCGACGCGCTCGGGCGCTATCCGCACCAGTTCTCCGGCGGCCAGCGACAGCGCATCGCGATCGCCCGCGCCATCGCCATGCGGCCCGACGTTCTCGTCGCGGACGAGGCCGTCTCGGCGCTCGACGTTTCGGTGCAGGCGCAGGTCCTGAAGCTTCTCGACGATCTTCAGGAAAAGCTCGGCATCGCGATCCTTTTCATCACGCACGATCTGCGCGTCGCAGCTCAGATCTGCGACGATGTCGTCGTGATGCAGCATGGCAGGATCGTCGAGCACGACACCGCCGGCAATGTGCTGTCGCGCCCGCAGCACGAATATACGCGCGCGCTGATCGACGCGGCCCCCGGCCGTCGCTGGGATTTCGCGAATTTCCGCGAACTGGCCACGGCCTGAAAGACGACGCATGCAACTTTCCGAAGACATTCGCTCAAAGATCATCGAGGCCGTTAATGCGGGGTTCGACGATCAGATCGCGTTCACGCGCGAACTGGTCGCGTTTCCCTCGCAGCGTGGCGCCGAACACGCGGTTCAGGATCACATCTTTCGGCAAATGCGCCAGCGCGGCTATGCGATGGAACGTTTCGAGATGGATCGCGCAGCGCTCGAAAGCCATCCGGGCGGCGGCGCATGGTCCGACACCCATTCGTCCGCGCCCATCGTCGTCGGCATCCATCGACCGCGCGAGGAAATGGGCCGGTCGCTCATCTTGCAGGCGCATGTCGACGTCGTGCCGGAAGGCCCGCACGCAATGTGGGAGCGCGCGCCCTATGCCGGCGAGATCGACGGCGACTGGATGTATGGCCGCGGCGCGGCCGACATGAAGGCTGGCGCGGCGGCGAACCTCTTCGCGCTCGATGCGCTGCGCCGGATCGGGCTTCAGCCTGCCGCCACCGTCTACATCCAGTCGGTGGTGGAGGAGGAATCGACCGGCAATGGCGCCCTGATGACGCATCTGCGCGGCTACCGGGCCGATGCGGCGCTCATTCCGGAGCCCGAGGACGAGGAACTGGTCCGTGCCAATATCGGCGTCCTGTGGTTCCGCATCGAGGTCAGCGGCCTGCCGGTCCACGTCTCCGACATGGGAACGGGATCGAACGCCATCGACGCCGCATGGCGTGTGATCGGCGAATTGCGCGCGCTGGAGGCCGAATGGAATGCGCGTGCGAAGGACGACCCCCATTTCGGCGACGATCCGCATCCGCTCAATCTCAATATCGGCAAGATCGAGGGTGGAGACTGGGCGTCGTCCGTGCCCTGCTGGTGCGCGGTCGATTGCCGGATCGCGATCCTGCCCGGCATGGACGCACATGAAGCGGCGCGCGAGATCGAAGGCCGCATCGCCGCATTCACGCGCGCTGACAGCTATCTGGCGAACAATCCGCCGAAGGTGATCTTCAACGGCTTTCGCGCGCAAGGTTATGTGCTCGAACCTGGCTCCGACGCCGAAGCGGTTCTGGCAAAAGCGCATCGCGAGGCCATCGGCAAGCCGCTTAACCTGCGCACGGCCCGCGCCTATCTCGATGCGCGCGTCTATGCTCTTTACGACCGCATCCCCGCGCTCTGCTACGGGCCGACGGGAAAGAACGTCCATGGCTACAACGAATGCGTCAGCCTGCCTTCTGTGAGGCGCATCACGGCGGCCATGGCGCTTTTCATCGCCGAGTGGTGCGGCGTCGAGTCGATCGAAACCTGAATTTCAAAATCTGGGAGAATGACAATGCCGACCTTGCCGCGGATCGAGGAATATACCGACGAACTGACAGCGATCCGGCGTGATCTGCACGCGCACCCGGAAATCGGGTTCGAGGAAACGCGCACCTCCGGCATCGTCGCCGACAAGCTGAAATCCTGGGGCATCGAGGTGCACACGGGCATCGGCAAGACCGGGGTCATCGGCGTTCTCGAAGGCAAGCGCGAAGGACGCACCATCGGCCTTCGCGCCGATATGGACGCGCTGCCCATGGACGAGGAAACGAACCTGCCGTGGCGCTCGAAGACGCCGGGCAAATTCCATGGCTGCGGCCATGACGGGCACACGACGATGCTGCTTGGCGCTGCTCGCTATCTTGCCGAAACGCGCGATTTCGCCGGCAAGGCCGTCTTTATCTTCCAGCCGGCCGAAGAGGGGCTCGGCGGCGCGCGCGCCATGCTCGCCGAAGGGCTTTTCGAGCGCTTTCCCTGCGACGAAATCTACGGGCTTCACAACAACCCGCTGGCCGGGCCGAACGAAATCGGCGTGAAGCCCGGACCGGCGATGGCCGGTTCCACCTTCTTCGACATCGTGGTCAAGGGCGTGGGCAGCCACGGGGCGATGCCGCATCATTCGCGCGACCCGATCGTCGCCGTCACCTCGCTCGTCCAGTCGCTCCAGTCGATCGTCTCGCGCAACGTGCCCGCGATCAAGCCGGCGGTGCTGTCGGTAACGCAGATCCATTCGGGCTCGGCCTATAACGTCGTTCCGGATCGCGCGACGATCGGCGGGACGATCCGTTACTTCGACGACGAGGTGAAGGATTTGATCTTGCGCCGTGTGCGTGAGGCTTGCGAGGGCTGCGCCAAGCTCTTCGACGTCGAGGTCGAGGCGGATTTGCGCGACACATTCACCGTTCTGATGAACGACGCGGACCTGACGGAAGCCTATCTCGATGCCGCTCGCGACATCGTCGGCGAGGCGAACGTGTCGACCAAGAACGACCTCGTCATGGGCTCGGAGGATTTCGCCGACATGCTCAAGGCCGTGCCCGGCGCCTATTGCACCATCGGACATGCAGGCGACGTCCCGGTTCACAATCCCGCTTTCGTTCTCGATGACGGCATCCTGCCGGTCGGTGCCAGCCTCATGGCCCGCATCGTCGAAAAGCGCCTGCCACTTTGATCCGGGGAACCAGCATGAATATCAACGAACTTCCCTTCGACGCCGACGCGATGCTTGCGGGGCTGAAGCCCTGGGTCGAATGCGAAAGCCCGACCTTCGAAGCCGCCGCCGTCGACCGGATGATGGATCTGGCAAGCTACGACCTCGCCGCCGCCGGGGCTGAAATCGAACGCATCCCCGGCCGCATGGGATTTGGCGGGTCGGTGCGCGCGCGCTTTCCGCACAAGAATTCGGGAGCGCCCGGCATTCTCATATCCGGCCATCTCGACACGGTTCACCCCGTCGGCACGCTCCAGAAACTGCCTTTCCGGCGCGAGGGCAACAAGGCTTATGGGCCGGGCATCCAGGACATGAAGGGCGGAAACTACGTCGCCGTCGAGGCGATCCGGCAGCTTGCCCTTGCCGGCATCGAAACGCCCCTGCCCGTGACCGTCCTCTTCACGCCCGATGAGGAGGGCGGCACGCCGTCCACGCGCGAACTCATCGAGATGGAGGCGCGGAAAAACAAATATGTTCTGGTGCCGGAACCCGCGCGGCCGGACGGCGGCGCGGTGACGGGGCGCTATGCGATCGCGCGCTTCAATCTCAAGACCGAGGGACGGCCGAGCCACGCCGGCTGGGCATTGAAGGAGGGACGCTCGGCGATCGCCATGATGGCGCGCAAGCTGCTCGAGGTCGAGAAGATGACCACGGACGACTGCACCTTCTCGGTTGGCGTGATCCACGCCGGGCAGTGGGTGAACTGCGTTTCATCGCAATGCCACGCCGAAGCGCTGTCGATGGCAAAGCGCCAGGACGACCTCGACAAGGGCGTCGAAGCGATGCTCGCTTTGTCGACCGAAGAAAACGACGTGACTTTCGAAGTGACGCGCGGCGTCACACGCCCGGTCTGGGAACCGGATGCGGGCACGATGGCGCTGTACGAGATCGGCAGGCAGGTCGCCGCCGAGATCGGCTTCGACCTGACCCATGGCAGCGCCGGCGGCGGATCGGACGGCAACTTCACCGGAGCGCTCGGCATTCCGACGCTGGACTCGATCGGCGTGCGCGGCGCGGGGCTGCATACTCTGAACGAGCATATCGAAGTGGACAGCCTCGTCGAACGCGCCCGCCTGATGGCCGGGCTGATCGCCAGGCTGGACTGAAACCGGCCTGTCGGGGCGAAAACTGCAAGGTCCGCCGGGTGTCGCCATGGCGGACCTTTACCGTTTTTAGACGCCGCGGAACCGCAGTTCCTTCATTGCCTATGCCCGCTTTCCGAACTCCGCCGTGGCGACCGTCCAGGCGTTCGCCTGTTCGCTCAGCGTGAAGCCGAGGCCCGGCCGCGACGGCACGATCATCCGGCCATTGCGGATTTCCAGCCGCTCATTGAACATCGGCTCCAGCCACTCGAAGTGCTCGACCCACGGCTCCTGCGCATAGGCGGCTGCGAGATGGAGATGGATTTCCATGGCGAAGTGCGGCGCGAGTTTCACCTGGGCCTCTTCGCCCAGCGACATGATCCTCAGAAACGGCGTGATGCCGCCGACGCGCGGGGCATCGGGCTGGATGAAGTCCACGGAACGATTGCGGATTAACTCGCGATGCTCGGCGACGCTGGTCAGCATCTCGCCCGTCGCGATCGGCGTATCGAGCATGGCGGCGAGCGCAGCATGCCCCTCCGCGTCATAGGCATCGAGCGGTTCCTCGATCCAGAACAGGTTGAACTCTTCGAGGATGCGGCCGAAACGCGCCGCCGTGGTGCGGTCCCATTGCTGGTTGGCATCGACCGCTATCGGGAAGCTGCTGCCGACATGCTCGCGCACGGCCTCGACGCGGCGAAGATCGATCATGGGATCGGGCTGGCCGACCTTGATCTTGACGCCGCCGATGCCCGCATCGATGGAGCGCGAGACGTTGTCGAGCACTTCTGCAATGTCGCTCGACAGGAAGCCGCCGGACGTATTGTAGCACTGCACGCTGTCGCGATGGGCGCCGAGGAGCTTTGCCAGCGGCAGGCCCGCGCGCTTGGCCTTCATGTCCCACAGCGCGATGTCGAAGGCGGCGATCGTCTGCGTCGTCAGGCCCGAGCGCCCCATGGACGCGCCCGCCCAAACAAGCTTGTTCCAGATGCGGGCGATGTCGTTGGGGTCCTCGCCGATGAGTTCGCCGGCAATCTCCTTGGCATGGGCGAACATGCCCGCGCCGCCCGCCCGCTTCGAATAGCCGAATCCGATGCCGCGATGGCCTTCCCGGCTCTCGATCTCGGCGAAGGTGAAGGAGATCTCGGTCATCGGCTTTTGACGGCCGGTCAGCACCTTGGCGTCGCTGATCGCCGTCTTCAGCGGCAGCACGATATGGGAAATCCTGACATACGCGATCGTGTCCGTCGTCGCCTCACCCGCTTCGAGGCCGCCCTGCTTGTGCATGGGCGCAACATGGCGCTGCCGTTCGGTGGTGATGGTCATGATGTGTCTCCGGCTGGTTGGCGATGTTGTGCGGCAGGCCGGCGTTCGGATCGCCGGCCCGCCGCAGTGGATTAATCGGCGATCTGGTCGTGGACGTTTTCGAAGAACATTTCCTGCCAGGTTTCCGGGCGCGTCTGCAGCATTCCCGAATCGTTCATGAATTCCCAGACCGGCATCGCGCCGGCCGGGTTGGTCGAGAACACGGTGCCCTCGCCCGTCAGCACGGCGACGACCTCCTCCTCGGTGATCGGATCGCCGCTGACCTCAAGGTAGAGCCGCGCGGCTTCTTCGACATTGTCGTTGATGAAGTCGTGGGCTTCCTTGAGGGCAGCGATCATCGCCTGGGAGGCTATCGGGTTGGCTTCATGCTGCTGCGTGGTGGTGAACAGGATATTGCTCGCCACCGGCTCTTCGAACAGTTCTGAGTAGCTGAAGATCTCGCGGATGTTCGGGTCGCGCAGCGAGACGAGATAATAGGGCGCTGACGAGAAGTGGCTGTTGACCTCGTGCTGCGGGTTGGACAGCGCCTGCGCCGCATCCGGGTGCGACAGTTGCACCGTCTGTTCGTTGAGCCGGTCGCGCCCTTCCGGTCCATACGCCTTCTCGAGCGCGATCGAGAGCATGATGGCCTGCACCGAAACGCCGATCGTCGGCACGGCGATGCGGTCGTTCGGGCCGAAATCCTCGATCGTCTGAATATCGGGGTTGCGCGTCAAAAGCGGGAACGGGATGCCTGAGACGCTCGATACGCCCTTTACGTTTCCACCGCTGCGCTCCCACAGGATCGCGAAATTGGTCAGACCCACCGCGACGAATTCGACATTGCCGGAGATCAAGGCATCGGTGGTGGCGCTGCCGTTTCCGAAGGTGATGAACTGGGCCGTCATGTCCGGCGCACCCAGTTCGGCGGCATGTTTTTCGAACAGGCCCTGCTGCTCGATCACGGTGAACGGCAGGTAGTTGATCTGGCGAAGCTGGGCGATGCGGATTTCCTGCGCGTAGGCGCTCGTGGCGAATGTCGACACGACGACCGCGGCGGCGGCTGCAAGCTTTAGCAGTTTCATTTTGGTTTCCTCCCTGTTGAATGACGGATCGATCAGCCGAGCCGTCAGCTCTGCACACCCCATTTTTGGATTGTGTGACGTTCGATGGTCTTGAAGACGAGGCTTTCGACGATTAGGCCGACGACGATGACCGTCAAAAGCCCGGCGAAGACCGACGGTATGTTGAGCATGTTGCGGCTTTCGAAGATGAACCAGCCGAGGCCGCCCTGCCCCGACGAGACGCCGAACACGAGTTCGGCCGCGATCAGCGTGCGCCAGGCGAATGCCCAGCCGATCTTCAGGCCGGTCAGAATTGTCGGAAACGCTGCCGGTATCAGGATCTTCGCGACGTAGCGCAGGCCGCGCAGCTCATAGTTCCAGCCGACCATGCGCGTCGTCTGGGAGACCGATCGAAAGCCGGAATGGGTATTGAGCGCGACGGCCCACAGCACCGAGTGAATGAGCACGAAGACGAGGCTGCCGATGCCAAGGCCGAACCAGATCAGCGCCAGCGGCAGAAGCGCGATGGCGGGCAACGGGTTGAAGGTGGCGGTCAGCGTTTCGAGAAGGTCGGTTCCAAGCCGAGTGTTGATCGCAACGATGGTCAAAACGGCCGCTAGCAGAACCCCGCTCGAATAGCCGATCGCGAGAATTTTGAGGGATGCCCATGTTCGCGACGGCAAGACGCCGGACGCGATCGAGGAAACAAGCGCCTTTATCGTATCCGTCAGCGTCGGAAACAGAAGCGGATTGCCCAGATAGCGCGCATAGCTTTCCCAGATGACGGCGAGCAGAACCAGTATCATGGTCTTGCGAAAGGCAGTGTTCGACCAGATCGCCTCGAGCGTGCCCATGCGCCGGGGTTCGATCTCGGGTCCGGCGGACAGCGCCGCATCCGGGTTGAGGTGTATCATTGCACTCATGGCTCAGCCCTCCACCGCATCGTTGAACAGGAGATCGTGGATCTGCTGCTCGAGTTTGCCTGCACTGCCGTCGGCGATATTCGTGGTGTCCACGTCGCTGACCGCGGCCTTGACCCGGCCCGGATGCGGCGAAAGCAGGAGGATGCGATTGCCGATCTTGATCGCCTCTGCGATCGAATGGGTGACGAACAGAACGGTGAAACGCGTGTCTTCCCAAAGCCGCAGCAACTCGTCCTGGCAGGTGCGGCGGGTCAAGGCGTCGAGCGCGGCGAACGGCTCGTCCATCAGCAGGATGTCCGGCTCCATCGCCATGCCGCGCGCGATGGCGACACGTTGCTTCATGCCGCCGGACAACATGTGCGGATAGCTGTTGAGCACGTCGGCCAGACCGACCTTTTCGATATAGTGCGTTGCGCGGGCCTCGGCATCCTTCGCAGACATCTTGCGGGCGTTCGTCAACGGGAACACCACGTTGCCGAGCACCGTCTTCCAGGGCAGCAACTGGTCGAATTCCTGAAACACCATCATGCGGTCGGCACCGGGGCGCTGGATTGTGCGTCCCTTGATGGTCATCGTCCCTTCGCTCGGCTTGATGTAGCCGCCGACGGCCTTCAGAAGCGTGGACTTCCCGCAGCCTGACGGTCCCAGCAGAACGAAACGGTCGCTCTGGTTCACGTCGAAGCTCACGCCGCGCGTGGCGGTGATGACGGCGCCGGGCGTCTCGTAGCGCAGCGTGACGTTTTGCGTGCGCAACAGCGGTTCGGGCGCAGGCGACGCCGCTTGCACAGGCCTGCCCGCGTCGATCGGCGATACGGCATTCATGGACGTCCTCCCTGACATTCGATGCGCCTGCCCGATTTTCCTCCGCTCAGGCGCGTTTGCCGATTTCGATCTTCTGAACGACCCACCCGGCGGCGCGCTCACTGAGGCTGAAGCCAAGCCCCGGTCGATCCGGCACCAGCATCCGGCCGCTGCGTATTTCCAGCCGTTCGTTGAACATCGGTTCAAACCATTCGAAATGTTCGACCCATGGTTCGCGCGGATAGGCGGCCATCAGATGCACATGGATTTCCATGACGAAGTGCGGCGTGATCTGAAGGTTGAACTGGTCGGCCAGCGCCATGATGCGCAGGAACGGCGTGATGCCGCCGACACGCGGCGCATCGGGCTGAAGGTAATCCACCGATCCCAATTGCATCATGCGAAAATGTTCGCCGACGCTGGTCAACATTTCGCCCGACGCGATGGGTGTCGAAATCAGGTTCGACAGCATCGCATGGCCTTCCGCGTCGTCGGAGGCGAGCGGTTCTTCGAGGAAGACAAGATTGAATTCGTCCAGCGCCCGGCCGTTGCGCTTGGCGGCCGGCCGGTCCCATTGCTGGTTGACGTCCACCATCAGCGGAAAGTCGTCGCCGAGGAATTCGCGCGCGGCCTTCACGCGGGAAAGATCGGCCGAGAAACTGGGGTTGCCGACTTTCATCTTCAGCCCGCCGATGCCAGCGTCCAGTGCACGCCCCATATTCTCAAGCACTTCCTCGGTGGACGCCTGAAGATAACCGCCCGAGGTGTTGTAGCAGCGCAGCGAGGTGTGGTGCCTGCCGAGAAACCGCGAAAGCGACAGGCCCGCACGCTTCGATTTCAGATCCCACAGCGCCGTATCCAGCGCGGCGATCGCCTGCGCTGCCAGCCCCTGACGACCGATCGAAATGCTCTGCCACATCAGCCTGTCCCAGATGCGGGCGATGTCGCCCGCATCCTCACCGATGAGCAGCGGCGCAAGCTCGGCGGCGTGGGCGAATTGCGCCGGACCGCCGGAGCGGAGCGAATAGCTGTATCCGAAGCCCCGGTGGCCGCCCGCCGTCTCGATCTGCGCACACAGGACAGCCACATCCGTCAGCGGCGTCTGACGGCCCGTCAGAACCTTCGCGTCGCTGATGGGGCGATCGAGCGGCAGCTTGATCGACGACAGCTCGATCCAGGCGATGCGATCGTCCTGCGCGACGGCAGGCTGCGACACTGCGATATTCATTGCCGATACCCCATGCTTGCAATCCCCGACATTCGAAACCGACTACGCGGTGCGGCGCGCGGCTTGCCTGGCGGGGGCGACTTTCTCGATAAGTGCGCCGAGCATGTCGCGCTCCTGCGAGGTCAGGCTCGTCAGCGGGGGGCGGACCGGCCCCGATCCGTAACCGACCAGATCGACACCGGTTTTGATGATGGAGACCGCATAGCCGACCTCCCGGTCACGAATCTTTGCGAAGGGGAAGAAAAAGCCGTCGAGGATACGTGCCATGGTCGCCGTGTCGTCGGCACGCATCGCATTGTAGAATTCAATCGCGAGATCGGGAACGAAGTTGAAGACGGCCGAGGAATAGGTCGTCACGCCGATCGCGTTATAGGCCTCCGCGAAAAGCTCGTGCGTCGGCATTCCGCCGATATAGCAAAGGCGGTCGCCGAGCTTGGCCGTCACTTCACGCACGAGCCCGATCTGCCCCGTGCCGTCCTTGAAGCCGATCAGGTTCGGGCACTCGTCCGCCAGCCGCGCGATCGTGTCGGCCTTGGCGATCATGTTGGCGCGGTTGTAGAGGATAACACCCAGATCCGTCGACCGGCAGACGTCTTTGACGTGCTGGTAAATGCCTTCCTGCGAGGCAGGCATCAGATAATGGGGCAGCAGCAAAAGGCCATCGGCGCCGGCATCGGCGCTGCGCCTTGCGATGTCGCGGGCGATGGCACCGCCATAGCCGCAACCCGCGATGATCGGCGTGTCCCCCGACGCGTCCTTGGCAGCCTTCGTCACGCTGCCGACCTCTTCGGGCGAAAGCGAGAAGAATTCGCCCGTGCCGCCCGCAGCGAAAAGCGCCGCCGCTTCGAAGCCCGACAGCCACTCGACATGCGCCTGATAACTATCGAGATCGAGCGACAGATCCTGCTTGAAGTGGGTGACGGGGAAAGAAAGCAGACCCGAGGAAAGGCGGGCCTTCAACTGCTGGGGTGTCATCCGAATTACCTCATATTATGTATTTTGATATTCGTAGTATGACTAATATGACAAGTCAATGACGAAACGCCCCGCAACTACCCCGCCTCCTCGACACTCGCGAACTGACGCTTGCGTCGGCGCAGCGACGAGATGATTGTCCAGGCTACCAACAGCACCGTCAGCGCAAGAAAGGTCGCGCTGATCGGGCGTTCGATGAAAATGCCCAGTTCGCCGCGGCTGATCAGCAGTGAGCGGCGGAAGTTCTCCTCCAGCAACGGGCCGAGGATGAAGCCGAGCAGAAGCGGTGCGGGCTCGAACTTGAGAAGATAGAGCCAGTAGCCCATAGCGCCGAAAGCGGCGACCAGCAGCACGTCAACATGCGCGTTGTTGATGCTGTAGACACCGATGACGATGAACAGGATCACCGAGGGAAACAGGATCGTGTAGGGGATGCGCAGAATGCTGACCCACACGCTGATGAACGGGATGTTCAGCACCAGAAGGATCAGGTTTCCGATCAGGAAGCTGGCGACGAGACCCCAGAAGATTTCAGGCGTTTCCGAAATCACCGTCGGCCCCGGCGCGATGCCGTGGATCATCAGAGCACCGAGCATCAGCGCCATCACCGCGTCGCCCGGAATGCCGAGCGTCAAGGTTGGGATGAACGCGGACTGCGCGGCGGCGTTGTTGGCGCTTTCCGGCGCCGTGATGCCCTCGATGGCCCCCTTGCCGAAACGCGACGGATCGCGTGCGACGCGCTTTTCGATCGCGTAGGCCATGAAGGACGCGATCGCAACGCCCGCGCCGGGAAGGATGCCGACCCCGCTGCCGACGGCAGAGCCCCGCAGCATCGGCGCAAGGCTGCGCTTCACGTCGTCGCGCGTGGGCAGCATCGAACGCAGCGTGATGCGCTTGGTCGCGTTCGAATTATCGACGCGGCCTACATTGGCGATCACTTCGGTAATGCCGAACAGGCCCATGGCCAGCGCGACGATGTTAATACCGTCATAGACATAGGTCACGCCGAACGCGAAACGCTGCATGCCCGTCGTCACGTCGGTTCCGACAAGGCCGAGTACCAGTCCGATGATGACCGACGCGACGCCCTTGATGGGCGAGCCCTGCGCCAGCAGCGACGCACCGACCAGGCCGAGAACCATGATGGCGAAATATTCGGCCGCCCCGAAGCTCAATGCGATCGAGGCGAGCGGCGGTGCGAAGGCGGCCAGAAGGACGATGGCGAAGGCCGAGCCGACGAAGGACGCGATGGTCGTCATGAACAGCGCGACTCCCGCGCGACCCTCACGCGTCATCGGATAGCCGTCGAGACAGACCACGGCAGCGGCCGGATGTCCGGGCAGGTTCAGGAGGATCGAGGCCGTCGACCCGCCATATTGCGCGCCATAGTAGATGCCGGCCAGAAGAACCAGTGCCGTGGTCGGCTCGACATAGAAGGTCAGCGGCAGCAGCATCGAGATCGCGGCCAGATTGCCGACGCCCGGCAGCACGCCGATCAGCATGCCGATGGTGACGCCGAGCAGGCAGTACATCAGGTTCTGGAAGCTGAGCGCGGTGGCGAAGCCGAGATAGAGATTGTCGATCAGTTCCATCTGGTCATCTCCACGGGAAGACGCGGAAGGGGATGCCCAGCACGGCGATGAAGATCACATAGACCATCGCGCTGAGGACAAGCAGCAGCAACAACGTGCCGAGCCACGGCAAACCCGGCTGCGCCAGGCGCGCCAGGATGACGAGCAGGCTCGTGGCGACGATGATGCCGTAAGGCTCGATGGTGAGGCCGAAGACGACGACGCTGACCAGCACGAAGAAAAGCGGTCGCAGCCGGATTTCATCGAGCGGCCCTGTCGTGAATTTGAACGAGACGACCATCATCAATCCGCCCGCGCCGATCAGCAGCCAGCCCAGCGCGGTGGGAAAGAAGCCCGGCCCCATCTGATAGAGGCTGCCCACGGAATAGCGGCTCGCCTCCCAAAGCACGCCGGCGCCGATCAGCAGCGTCGTCAGCGAGGAAAGAAACTCGCGTGTGTCTACTCTCATAGTGTCCTCGACCGTTGAATGAGTGCCCTCGCCAGCTGCCGCATAAGGCATCTGAGGCGTTTGGGCGGCGATGCCGCCACGAGGACGGATACGCAGCATGCCGCGCGACCCATCGATCGCCGACATTGGCGCGGACGGCGCAATCCGTCGCGCGAGCAAAAATGCGCCCCGGCAAGGGGCGCATTCGAAAAGGACCTACTGGATGGTGATGCCGAACTGCTGGATGATCTCGCCGTAGGTCTCGGTGCTGTCGGCCAACCAGGTCGAGAATTCCTGTGATGTTCCGGTGGCGGTTCGTGCGCCCTGCTCGGCGACCCGCGCCTGCATTTCCGGGCTTTCCACGATACGGCGAACCTCTTCGCCGAGCCGCTCGACCAGTTCTTCCGAACTGCCGCCGGTCGTCAGCAGGCCCTGCCAGGACCCCATCTGGTCGGCCGCCAGGCCAAGCTCGCCGAAGGTGGGCATATCGGGCAGGTCGTCGAGGCGGCTGTCGCCGGTGAGCGCGATTCCGGTCAACTGGCCGCTCTTGACGAAGGGCAGCGTTGCCGTCGATCCGTTGATGATGACCGTCGCCTCGCCCGAAACGACGGCGCGCGACGATTCCGAACCGCCGCGATAGGGGATCGTCGTCCAGTCGAGACCGAGATGATCGCCGAGCATGACGCCGGCGAGATGGGTCGCGGACCCGATGCCGGAATTGCCGATGCGCAGGGCGCGCGGATCTTCTTCGCCGAGCGCGACGAGCGCCTCGACATTGTCGATCTCGAGCTGCGGATTGACGGCGAAGATGTAGGGCGAAAAGCTGATCATCGTCACGGGCGCGAGATCATTCGTCGGATCGTAGCTCAGATCGCTGTAGAGCCAGGGCGCGGTCGCCAGCGTCGAGACATCCATCAGGAGCAGCGTGTGCGCATCGGGCTCGGCCTTGGCGACATAGTCGGCCCCGATATTGCTGCCCGCACCGGCCTTGTTCTCGACCACGACCGGCTGGCCGACCGCCTCGGAAAGTTCGGGCGCGATGAGGCGCGCGAGAATGTCGGACGTTCCTCCGGGCGGCGCGGCCACGACGATGCGCAGTGGCTTGGTGAATTCCTGCGCCACGGCAGGGGTGAGCGCGGACGAAGCGGCGAGCAGCGCGCCCGCAAAAGCACCAATGAGCAGTTTCAAGGTCAACCTCCCTATTCCGTTATCAAGACCGGCCCTGCGGCCGGACTCCAGTCCTCCAGTTTATAGAGCGCGAGACCTGACCGGCCGTTCGACGGGCCGACGAACGGCAAAAACCGTCCACCAAGTCATCACATCTCTTGTTATTAAGTTCTATTATGAGTTTGAGGGTTCGTCAACCGGATCGGCCTTTTTCGCCAGACCGGGCCGCGTCAGTGCGCGATAGCGCTTGATCCCGCCCTGGAGATGCTTGCGCATCGCCGCCCGCGCGCGCTCGGGATCGCGTGCCCAGATCGCTTCGGCAACCTCGACATGCTCGGCGAGAAGAATGTCATCGCGATTTGGAAGAGGATCGACGCCGCCCATGAGATTGCGGAACTTCACGCGCGGAATGATGCGCCGTCCGACATGGTCGAGAAACGATTTGAACCGCGTATTGTTGGTCGCGGCCGCAACCGCGAGATGAAACTCGAAATCCGCCTGGTCCGTGGATTTGCCTTCCTCAACGAGCCTCGCGAATATCTGGATTTGCGCTTCGAGATCGGCTTCCTGCGCCGGCGAACTGCGAAGCGCCGCAAGGCCCGCCGCCTCGACTTCGACCCCGATGCGGATTTCCATCTCCTCGATGATGTCCGATATGCGACTGGTCGCTTCCGTGAACAGAGCGAGCGGCGCGGACGACTGCCGGGGTCCGAGCGCGAAGACACCTATGCCCTGCTTGGATTCCACAAGCCCCTCGGCACGCAAGGCCGCGATCGCCTCGCGGATGACGGTGCGGCTGACGCCGAAGCGTTCGACCAGCACAGGCTCCGTCGGCAGCTTATCGCCGACCGCGTAATCGCCATTTTCGATCTGCTCCGTAAGCGTCTCGATGACCTTGGCCGCCAGACTTGGCCGCCCGCCCGATTGTCTCGAAAAATGCATTGCACTGACACCCGTCTGTTTGATTGGCACGCATCATACTTCGTGCGCCCGCAAACGCAATTTACGCGCAAATTCGTATGATAATTGATGTGGCAGCCTGTCAGTTCATTGCGTGGCGCACACGCCGCTGACGCGGCGCAGGATGTCGCTTCGTTTCAGGAACTCCGGATCGAATTCAGCGCCCAGCCCCGGCCCGGCGAGCGGGGCGATATAGCCGTTCTCGACCTTCGGAATGTCCGTCATCGCCGTCCGATAGAAACCGTCCAGATGAGAGCGAACCGTTTCGGCGATCAATCCGTTCGGCGCATGCGCCAGGAGATGGAGATTGGCCAGAAGCGTGACCGGTCCGGTGCAGTCGTGCGGAGCGATCGGCCGATCGAACGTGTCCGCCAGATGGGTGACGCGTTGCGCTTCGGACAGACCGCCGGTCCATGTCACGTCGAATGTCGCCACGTCCACGATGCCGCGCGTAAAGGCTTCGCGAAACCATTGCGTCGTGCCGAGATTTTCGCTCGCCGCCACCCGCGCGCCGGACTGCCGGCGAAATTCGGCAAGGTCGGAGAAATTGTCGAGCGCGATCGGGTCCTCGTGCCAAGTGATGCCGTAGTCGCTCAGCGCATTGGCGATCTCGATGGCCGGCGGCGCTTTCCACAGGCCGTGATACTCGATCATGATCTCCATCCGGTCGCCGACGGCATTGCGGATCTGCTCGATCGGCCACAGCCCTTCACGTATCTGCTGCGGCGTGATGTGCATGCCACCATTGCGACGCGCGAAGACATCGAACGGCCAGATTTTCATGGCGCTGATGCCTTCGTCCAAGAGTTCCTGCGCCAGACGAGCGGGCTCGTAGACCTGCAACAGGAGATCTTCGTGACGGCCGATCCGGGCGGGCGGCGGCTCGTCCCGGCTGAAAATCTGCTGATTGTAGCCGGCGCGAACCTTGTTGTTGTATTCGCTGTTGGCGCAGGTGTTGTACATGCGGATCTTTTCGCGCGAGCGTCCGCCGAGCAGCGTATGGATCGGCTGGCCGGCAGCCTTGCCGCACAGATCCCACAGTGCGATGTCGACGGCGGAATTGCCGCGAATCTCGACGCTGCGCGTTGGAAATCCTTTGAAATTGTTTCCGACCTCGTCGCGCAGCGCCCGTGAGATGGCGGTTCGATCGATCGGATTTTTGCCGAGAAGATAGGGCGCGCAGGTTTCATGCAAATAGGCGATGACCGCCAGCGGATTGCGGAACGTCTCGCCAAGGCCGACGAGACCTTCATCCGTGTGCAGGCGCACCCATACGATGTTGGAAAATTCCTCGACCTGAACGGTTTCAAGTCCGATGATCTTCATGCGCCCCTGCCCTTAATTTGCTTGTTCGAGACGCGCGGCGCGCACCAGATCGTTCAAGGGCTGGCCTGAAAGAAGCGCATCGACATTCGCCGCCATCTCCTGCCCGCGCCTTCGCACAAGGCCGGTCGACCAGGCGGAGTTGTGCGGCGTCATGATGATGTTGGGCAGCGTTTCGAACGGCAGCGTCGCGGGGCGGCCCGTCGTCTCGCCGGGTCCTGGATACCGATACCAGGTGTCGATCACCGCACCGCCTATCACCCCTTCCTTCAAGGCGGAAAACAGCGCCTGCTCGTCGATGACCGGGCCGCGCCCGACATTGATGATCGTGGCATCGGGCTTCATGGAAGCAAAGGCCGCCGCATCGACCAGCCCCTCGGTCTGCTCGTTCAGCGGCAGCGAGACAACGACGAAATCGCAACCGCCGTAGAAATCCGCAAGGGCATTCATCGGGAAATACCGGTCGACATCGCCCGCCTCGGCAATAATGCTGCGGTTCGCCGCATGGACCTTCATGCCGAATGCCTTGGCCCGCCGCGCGATCGCCTTTCCGATATGGCCGTAGCCTAAAAGGCCGATCGTCATGTCGCCGATCTCGCGGCGCAAGGTCGACCGGGTTCCGGCGCGATGGGTCCAGTCTCCTTCCTTCAAGGCGGCGTGCGATTGTGCGATCGGAACCTGCCGAAGGAGTATCGCCGCCATCACATATTCGGCGATGGCATCGCCGTGGCCGAAACAATTACAGACGGCGAGTTGCGCAGGCAGGCGGTCGAGATCGATCTTGTCGTAACCCGCCGCGCAGACCTGATAGAGAAGCGCGCGTTCCGGCAAAGGCATCGCGGCGCCGAACCGGTTGCCGATCAGGACATCGGCCTGACGATAGGCGCTTATGTCGGCTTGCGTTTCCAGCGCATCCGGCAGGATATCGACGCGAGCATCCGCCTTCAGGGCAGCTTTGAAATCCTGCGCGTAAATCGCGGCGGTTTCGCCGTGGATAACGATGTTCGTCATTGCCCTGCACCTTTCTGCATAATTCTTCATTGGACGCGCCGCGCCCTATCTGGCGACCGGCAGGGAAACCGCGAGCCTGTCCGCCCATGGCCGCAGCGCACCGACGATCCCGTCGCTCAATTCCAGCCCGTCGCGCATCTGCCGCGCCCTGCGATGAAGCGCTCCGTCGCCCGGCACGCGCACGGGCCTTTGCGGATCGATCGCGCGCGATTGCCGCGTCTCGCGCGCCATGAGGTCGGTCTCGTCGAGGAAGGCCTCACGCCCGCCGAACGCGGCCGGGTCGATGATCTGAAGAAAGAAGCCCTGCGTCTTTTCTCCTGTCGCTCGCCCCCATCCCGGCAGGCCGAGCGACAATGCGCTAACCAGCATCGCCAGTGCGTAGCCCTTGTAGCCGTGCTCGGCGCCGCCGAGCGGTAAAATAGAACCCGGCGGATCGGTGTCGAGCACGGTCGGATCGTCCGTCACCTCGCCCGTATTGGACAGGAGCGCCGGCCATGGAAGGCGTTCGCCGCGTGCCTTGGCGCGTCCGGCAAATCCGTTGCTCGTCAATGACGTCGTGGTATCGATCAGGATCGGATCGCCGCGCGTGGGAAGCCCCGCCGCGACCGGTTCGCTGGTCAACACCGGATCGAGTCCACCAAAAGGCGCGACGCTGCGCACCTTCGAATCCGTTGCCCAGATGATGCCGAGATAACCGTGCCGCGTGATCGACGGCAGATAGACCTGTAGCGCGCCGATATGCTGGCTGCGGCGCACGGCGGCGCTGACGACGCCCTGCTCCGGCACCAGATCGAGTGCGGATTCGATGGCGCGCTCGACGACCCAATGGCCGGGCATCATGCGCCCGTCGAACATCAGGCAGCCGCCGCGCCGCGATATCGTTTCGATGTCGCCGGAAAGCGTGGTGAGCCCCTGATCGATCTCGCGCAGATAGCGCGGCAATTGCGCCATGCCGTGCGTGTCGTGGCCGGCAAGGTCGGCATCCACGATCCGCCCGGAGACAACCGAAGCGATCCGCGGCTCAAGCCCCAGCGCCTCCAGACATTCGACCGCAAAGGAGCGGACCTGCTCGTGATCGTAGATCTGACTGCTCATGGACGCGCGAATCCCTCCCGGATCAAATGCCGGGCGGCGATATTCCTGCGTCCGGCGCGCCAGACATATGATGACTAAATTTCAATGTCAACGTAACGTCAAATGCCGTAAGTCATCTATCCACTTGTTGAAACTTTGTAATTTCGAATTGCCTGTTGAGCTTTCAAGCTCATCATATTATGATATTCCCTACTACGACAATGCTCTAGGCATCGCCGGTCAGGCGCTTGCGTCCGCACTTACAAATCCCCGGGAATCGCGGCGACGAGTTGGCGCGTGTAATCTCGTTGCGGATTTCGGAAAATGCGCGCCGGAGGGCCGGATTCGACGACTTCGCCGCGATGCATGACCAATACCTCATCGCAAATCTGACTGGCAACGCGCAGATCGTGCGTGATGAAGATCATGGCCAGATGGCGTTCCCGCTGAACCTTTGCCAAAAGTTCGAGGATCTGGGCCTGGATGGATACGTCGAGCGCCGATACGGCCTCGTCCGCGATGATGAGGTCGGGATCGCACATCAGGGCGCGCGCGATGCCGATGCGCTGGCGTTGGCCGCCTGAGAATTCATGCGGATAGCGATCGAAGGCGGAGGGATCGAGCCCCACCTGGGCAAGGATGTCGCGTGCCTTTTCGCGCGCTGCGCCGCCCGGCATGCCGTGCGCGATCGGCCCGACGACAAGGGACGTGCCCACCGTCTGGCGCGGATTGAGCGAGGCGAACGGGTCCTGAAAGATCATCTGGATGCGCAGGCGATAGGGATGAAACTCCTTTTCGCTCATGGCCAGAATGTCCTTGCCGTCGAACTCGATGCTGCCGCCATCCGCGTCCGACAGGCGCATCAGCACCTTGCCCATCGTCGATTTGCCGGAGCCGCTTTCACCGACCACGCCCAGCGTCTTGCCCCTGTGCAGTTCGAAGGCCACGTTGCTGACCGCGTGGACCGTTCGTTCCTTCCTGAAAAGCCCGCCCTTGAGGTGGTAGGTCTTCTCCAGCCCCTCGACCTTCAGCACGATCGGAGGCGCCTGACCGGCTTCGGCATCGTGTTCGCGAAGGCGCGGCACGGCTGCGATCAGCCTTTTCGTATAGGGATGCTCGGGCGCGCGCAGCACCTGTTCGGCACTACCCTGCTCGACGAGATCGCCCTTCTCCATCACGACCACCCGGTCGGCGATATCGGCCACGACACCGAAATCGTGGGTGATGAACATGACGCTCATGCCCTTGCGACGCTGGATGCGGCGGATGAGTTCGAGAATCTGGGCCTGCGTCGTCACGTCGAGTGCGGTCGTCGGCTCGTCCGCGATCAGGATATCCGGATCGAGCGCGAGCGCGATGGCGATCATGATCCGCTGTCTTTGCCCGCCGGACAGGCGGAAGGGATATTGATGCCGTAGCAATTCAGGGTCGGGCAGACCGACCTCGGTTATGAGTTCGAGCACTTTGGCGTCGCGTTTGGCCGAATCCTTCCAGCCATGCGCGACCAGCGTCTCGTCGATCTGCGCGCCGACCGTCATCAGCGGATTGAGGGCGGAAAGCGGATCCTGGAAGATCATCGACAGCGACTTGCCGCGAAGATCGCGCCGGGCGCGCTCAGGCAAGGTCAAAAGGTCGTCGCCCCTGAAATGGATGCTACCGGACACCACCTTCATCGCCGGCGAGAGCAATCCCATGACCGTGCTGGCGGTGACGGACTTGCCCGAGCCCGACTCCCCGATGATGCACAGGATCTCTCCCGCATTGAGGTCGAAATTGACGTCCTTCACCGCATATTGCCGGTCCATGCCGGACGGCAGGGACACGGTGAGGCCTTTGACGGACAGAACGGCTTCGCTCATGGGATGCCCTTTGCGGATCGGTTGACGATCAGGGTTTAGGAACGACGGTCGCGACTTTGCGGAACGGCGACAGCACTTCCAGCCACGGCGCGACGCCCTTCGGTACGCGGACGATCGAGCCGGGTCCGATATCCTGCAGATCGCCCTCGCCGAGCCGTAGCTTCGCCTCGCCCTGCAGAACCACGAAGGTTTCTTCCAGATCGCGCGGCGGGTAAGCGTATACGCCCGGCTCGGCGATCCAGACCGCCACCTTCGTCGCGGTCTCGGACGCGCCATCGTCTTCCCAGATCAGGCGGCGATACGATTTGGCCTTGCCATCTTCGGCATCGAGGCCAGGGGTCAGGTTTTCATCGGCGGAAATATGGGTCACGTTGCTCATCGAAATTCCTTGTCAGGCGTGAGGTGGGAGGGGATCGCCCGCGAGCCGGGCGGTGAGATTTTCATAGTGGCGCATCTGGCGCAGCTTGAGCGCAGGCGCGACGGCCATCCATGCCGGCGCGCGGTGCAGAGGCTCGATTTTGAGGTCGAGGTCCGCTTCGGGCGTGCCCTTGGCCCAGTCCGACAGGATGCCGCCGAGCATCGTGCCGGTCGGCACGCCACGCCCCGAAAGGCCGGTAAGCGCAACGACGCCCGGCGCAAGGCCGTAGAGCCGCGGCACCGTGCGGTACTGCATGTCGAGTTCGCCGAACCAGAGATATTCCCAGACGATGTCCTCGCGGATGTCCGGATGCAGCCATTTCAGCCGGTCGGCCAGAACCTCGCGGGTGTAGCCCTCGTCCTGCCCGCGTCGGCCCATCGGAAACATCGACGCGACGATGCGCCCGGTGCCGTCCCATTTGTAGACGTAGATGTCACCCCTTCCGTCATGCATCGTCGTGTTGCGCGGCAAGAGTTTTGCGCGCAATTCCGGGTCGAGCTGCCTCGTCGCCGCGACGAAGACGCGCTGGATGCGAAAGCTCTGGTCGAGCTTCGGCCAGCCGCCGACCGTATAGGCGCCGGTCGTGAAGATCACGCGATCGGCAACGACGTGACCGTCGGGTGTCGTGACCTTCCAGCCGCTGCCGGCGCGCTCGCATCCTAAGACCGGCGATCCGGGATGCACGCTTGCGCCTTCACGCAGCACCGCTCCAGCAAGACCACGCGCATAGGCGAGCGGCTGGAGATGGCCCGCTTCCTCATGATGCCAGCCGCCGAAAAAGCGCGGACTGCCTGTGATCGCCTCGGTTTCATGCCGATCGAGAACGCGCGTCCGGGCTCCAACGGCGTTGTAGCTTTCGGTCTTGGCGTGCAGCGCCGCCATCTGCCCGCGGCGCAGGGCGCCCATGACGTAGCCCTGCTGCACCCAGTCGCATTCGATGCCGTAGTCGCGAATATAGGCGGCTGCCTTGTCGTTGGCGCGCGTCTGGCGGGCGATGAGACGTTCGGCCCACTTCTCGCCCAGCATGCGGCGCAACTCGTCCAGCGAATAATGCGTGAAGGTGGGCGTGCAGTGCCCGGCATTTCGGCCCGAACCGCCGAAACCGACCTCCTCGCGTTCCAGCACGACGACGGACGCGCCCGAGCGCGCCAGTTCCAGCGCGGTCGTAAGGCCCGTATAGCCGGCACCGACGATGCAGACATCGGCTCGCGCCTCTCCCCGAAGCGGCTCCATTGCAGGCGCCGCCGGGGCGGTTGCGTACCAGAGCGAGCGGTCGAAGGGGGAGAAGCGCGACGTCATGCCCGGTGATCCGCCCGTGCATCGAGCGCATCGCGCAAGCCGTCGCCGATGAAGTTGAACCCGGTGACGGCCAGGGTGATGGCGACGCCCGGCACGATGGCGAGCCAGGGCGCGCTGGCGAGATATTGCTGCGCGCCGTTCAGCATGTTGCCCCAGCTCGGCAGCGGCGGCTGGATGCCGTAGCCGAGGAAGCTGATATAGGCTTCCATCAGGATCGCGCGGGCGACCGTCAGGGTCGCGGCCACCATGATCGGCCCCATCACGTTCGGCAGGAGTTCGCGGAACATGATGTGGCTGCGCGACAGGCCGAGCATTCGCGCCGCCATTACGAAATCGCGGTCGCGGTAGGAACGGATTTCCGCCTCGACGATGCGCGCGACCTCCATCCAGCTCGTGAGCGCGATGATGAGGGTGATCATCATCGCGCTGGGGCTGACGAAGGCGGCGAGTGTCAACAGCAGGAAAATCGCCGGGAACGACAAGAACGCATCGACGAGCCGCATCAAGGACGCGCCGAGGCGGCCGCCCGAATAGCCGGCGATCACGCCGATCAGAACCCCGATCACGGTCGAGATCAGCATCGCCGCGAAGCCGACGATCAAGGATGTCTGGCCGGCCACGAAAAGTCGCGCGGCAATGTCGCGGCCGAGCGGATCGGTGCCGAAGATATGCGCGCCCGTTCCCGGCGGCGCGAAGCGCGCGCGCAGGTCGATATAGAGTTCGTCGAAGGGGAGAAGATACGGGCCGAAGAAGCAGGCCAGCGTCAGCACGAAGATCATCACCAGGCCGATGAGCGCCAGCCGGTTGCGGCTGAACCGGCGGAACGCGCGGCTTCGCCAGAAGCGTTGGCGGGGTGCGGGGTGCGCGGGAGAAGCGAGTGTCATCTTGTGGCTCCTCTCAATCCAGACGAATGCGGGGGTCGACCAGCGCGACGAAGATGTCGGCCAGAAGGTTGCAGACGATCACGAGGATCGCGGAGAACATCAAAAGTCCCATCACCACCGGATAGTCGTTGTAGCCGAGGCTATCGAGGAACAGGCGCCCCATGCCCGGCCAGGTGAAAACCGTTTCCGTCACCAGCGCGCCGCTCAGAAGTGTCGGCAGTTGCAGGCCCGCAAGCGTGATCATCGGCACCATGGCGTTGCCGACGATGTGCTTCATCAGAACCCGGCGCGGCGGCAGGCCCTTTGCCTTGGCGGTGCGAACGAAGTCCTGCCCCAGAACGTCCAGCGTGGCGGATCGCATGTAGCGGCTCCAGACCGCGACATTTACCAGCGCCAGAACGACCGCCGGCATCACCAGATGGATGGCATAATCGCCCAGCGAGCCGTCGCCGATCGTGTACATATTGCCGGCCGGGAACCAGCCGAGCTGCAACGAGAAGACGTAGATCGCGACAAGGCCGAACCAGAAGGTCGGGATCGACAGTGCCACCATGGCGAAGATCGTGGCGCCGTAGTCGAAGGGCGAGCCTTCCTTCAGCGCACTGCGAATTCCGATCCAGCCGCCGATCGCGACGGACAAAAGTGTGGATGCCCCCATCAGCAGGAGCGTCGCGAAGAGGTGACCGGCAATCACGTCGAGCACCGGGCGGCCATCGCGAAAGCTGTTGCCCCAGTCGCCTCGCAAGAGCCGGCCGAACCAATCGAGATACTGGACGATCAGCGGCCGGTTCAGGCCCATCTGTTCAGCCAGACGGTCGAGCGCCTCCTTGGTCATGCCCGGCGTGAGCGCATATTGCGACAACGGTCCGCCGGGCGCCAGATTGAGCACGAAGAACCCGATAAGGGATACGAGGACCAGCAAGATCAGGCTTTGCCAGAACCGGGAAAGCAGATAGCGCAGCATCGACAACTCCGAATGTTTGCCGGAAGGACCGCCGGGGCGGCCCTTCGCGACCGGACATCGTCCCGGCCCGTCCTATGGGCGGGCTGGAACAGGCGACGTCAGCTCCATTTCCAGCTACGCACGTCCCATGTGTCGATGCGGTTGTTGATGTTGGCCGCGTAGCCCTCAAGGCCTTCCTTCTTGCCGCGCACCACCGCGTATTGGAAGATCGGCAGGAACGGCAAATCCTCGCGCATGATCTCCTGGATCCGGCGATAGATCGGCAGGCGTTCCTCCTGCGCCATCAGGCTTGCGCCCTCGACCAGAAGCTCATCGACCTCGGGATTGTTGTAGACCCAGGTATTCTGGCCGCTGCCGCCGGTTGCCGGAGAAGATGTCGAGCGGAAATAGTCGGACGTGTCCGGATCCGGTCCCGCGAAGCAATTGAGGCCGACGATGACCGTGTCGAATTCGGACATCATCCAGTAGTCGCCCCACATGACGGCCGGCGGCAGGTTCGAGATCGTCATTTCCGCGCCCACCTCGGCAAATGTCTGCTGGAGGAATTGCTGTGCCTGTTCGCGCAGATGGTTGCCGGCAGTCGTGGAGTTGGTGAAGGACAGGCGCACTCCGTCCTTGGCACGAATGCCATCGTCGCCCCGCTCCCAACCCGCCTCGTCGAGGATTTCGTTGGCACGCTCTATGCTGAATTCGTGCTGCGGAAGGTCGGGATTGAAGTAGGCATATTCGCGCGGCATGTAGGTTTCGGTCGGCTTCGGCACGCCGTAATAGAGCGCGTCGATGATCGACTGCTTGTCGATGGCGTAATAAAGCGCCTCGCGAACGGCCCGATCCTGGAATTGCGGACGTTGCAGGTTGAAGGTCAGCGATTCGAAGGTCGCGCTGCCCGCAATATCGACCACGCGGCCGGGAAGCGTGCTTGCCTCGGCATAGTGATCCGGGGTGATCCACTGCACGCCGACCGCATCGACGTCGCCGCTGCGGAACTGGGTGTAGAGCACCGTCAGGTCCGGGATGTATTTGAGCACCAGCCGTTCGAGATACGGCCCGTCGCCGAAATAATCCGGATTGGCTACGAGTTCGATGTGATCGCCCGCCACGCGGTTTTGCCATTTGAACGGGCCGGTGCCGATCGGGCTGTTGTTGAACGGCGCCGAATTGGGATCGACACCCTCGAAGGCGTGCCGGGGCACGATGAAGGTCGTCGCGAGGATCGAGGCGTAGGGTGCGAAGGAGCGCTCCATCGTCCACGAAATCTCCGTGTCCGAGATGACGTTGATCTCGGTGATGAGTTCATGGCCGTTGCGCCGCCAGCTTCTGAAATCAGGATTGACGAGAAGCTCCAGTGTGAACTTCACGTCCTCGGCGGTGAACGGCGTGCCGTCGTGCCATGTCACGTCGTCGCGCAGCTTCACGGTCCAGGTTTTGCCGTCCTCCGATATGCCGCCATTGGCCTGCGTGGGAACCTCGACGGCAAGGAGCGGGAAAAAGTTGCCGTCCGGATCGACATCGATCAGCGGATCGAAGACCGCGTAATAAACGCCTTCATCGACCTCGATATGCGGGAGGTGCGGGTTGAAGACGGTCGGTTCCTGCGAGAATCCGACGATCACCTGGCCGGTGGGGTCGGTCTGCGCGTTCGCCGCTCCGCCGCGTCCGAAGCCCGGAATGATTGCGGCAAGACCGGCTGCACCCATGAATGCAAGGCTTTGCCGGCGATTTATGCTGAAAGCGTTCTTTCGGTTCGTCATGATAATTCCCCTTTGCTCTCTTCTTCCGCGGCTTGTCTCGCCGCCTGCTTGTCGGCCGGCTGCGCGCCGGCCGGATTCCTGCCGGTCAGAACCCGGAAACCAGCTCGATCTTCGAGCCGTCCGTAAACCGGCTGAAACGGTAGTCCTTCGCATCCACCACGGGCGTCGTTCGCGTCACGATATCCGCCATGAGCTTGCCCGCCGCCGGCCCGATGCCGAAGCCATGGCCTGAAAAGCCCGAGGCGAGAAAAAAACCGGGCACCTTGTCGATGGGCGAAATCACCGGCACGGCGTCCGGCGTCACGTCGATATAGCCTGCCCATCGCTGCGCGATTTCGGCGTTCGCCAGAGCCGGGAAGGCACGCTGCGCGGCGCCGAGCGCGGCATCCGAAAGGCGCCTGTTGGGTACGGGATCGAGCACGCGATTATACTCGAACGGGCTCGGCTCATTCAGCGACCAGCGTGTGGGAATACGCGCTTCGTCGAGGAAGCTCAGCCCGAAACGCAGGTTCAGCGACCGCCATTCCTTGCGCAGGGCCGGCAGGAACTGGCGGGCATAGCGGAAGCTTTTCGGCACGATCCGCACGATGTTCTCGTGCCCGGACGCGATCGTGTAACCCCCGTCCCTGCGCTTGCGGATGGCGAAGTCGCTGTGCCAGATCGCTTGCTCCGGCCCGCCCTCGATCGGCTTGGTGCGCAGCACCGAGTTCATCACTTTGAGCTGTGGGAAATCGATGCCCATATTCCCGGCGAAGAGGTTCGACCAGGCCCCGCCCGCGAGCACGACCGCGCTGCACGCAATGGCGCCGCGCTCGGTCACGACGCCGCTCACGGCCCCGCCCGACGTTTCGATGCCGCGTACCGCGCATTCGGTCAGCACATGCGCGCCGCGATCGCGCGCCGCCTCGGCGATGGCGGGTGCGGCAAGCTGCGGTTCGGCGCGCCCGTCGACGGCGGTGTAGAGCGCTCCCTTGAGGTCCATGTTGACGTCCGGCACGAGATTGCGCAGTTCGTTGCCCGAAACCATGCGGCTTTCGAACTGATAGGGCGTGAGCAGTTCGTTCCATTTCTCGTGATCGGCATATTGCCGGTCGGTCGCGCAGGTAAAGATGATGCCGGCGCGGCGATAACCCGTCTCGCGCCCTGTGCGTTCGTTCAGATTGGGCCACAGCCGCAGCGCCTCGGCCATCAGCGGCACTTCGCGCGGGTCGCGGCGCGATATGCGCACCCAGCCCCAGTTGCGGCTCGACTGTTCCTTGCCGATGCCGCCCTTCTCGCACAGCGCGACGCGCAGGCCCCGCTCGACCAGTTCGAGCGCCGTGGACGTGCCGATGATCCCGCCGCCGATGACGACGACGTCGACCTCCCCAGGCAGTTCGGCATCGCCATGAACAGGAGTGACGTAGGGACCCGGCATCAGAAACTTTCCTCGATCTGGCAATTGACGGCAAATTCGGCGACGCTTGCCTCGTTCGGCAGCGAAATCAGAAGCGACACGATGCGTGCGAGATCGCGCGGATCGGTCATCAATTCGGGAGGGCGGTCGGACACGCCCAACGCCATGTCCGTCGCGACGAAACCGGGACAGACGGCCGTGGCGCGGATGCCGAGGTCGAAGCCTGCATGGCGGATCGCGTGCGCCAGCGCGGTGGCGGCGAATTTGGTCAGCGCGTAGCTTCCGGCCTTCGCCGATTTCACCCGTTTGCCGGACAACGAGCTGAGGATAATGACCCGCCCCTGCCCGCATTCTGCGAGTTGGTCCCAGGCGGCTTTGGCGAGCCTGCGCGGCGCCTGCACATTGACGTCGAACATGGCCTGCACATCGTCGTCATTGGCCTCGATCACCGATCTGGCGATCATGATCCCGGCATTTGCGACGATCGTGTCGATCGAGCCGAACCGCTCTCGCGCCTCGCCGACCCAGCGCGTTGCGGCATTCCTGTCGAGCGCGTCGTAATCGACGAGGTGCAGCCGCTCGACATAGGGGCGGAGCGAAGCATCGCCGGCCCAGTCGGGGTGCTCGCCGCCGCGCAGGCCGATCGAAACATTGTGCCCCTCGCCAAGCAGCCGTGCTGCGATGGCCGCGCCGATCCCCCGCCTTGCACCGGAGACCAGAACGGTTCTCATCAGATGCCCGCCTTCGGAACGAGCTTGAGGTAGATTTTCTGAAGCGTCTCGACGAGCGCGTCGTGATCCTTCTTGCCGAGCAACGGCCCGAAGAACGCTTCCTCCTGCGCGATGACGATCTCGCGCACCTGCTTGGCAAGCGCGGCTCCATGCTCGGTCACGCAAAGCTCGTAGGCGCGGTTGTCCTGATCGGCGGTGCGCCGGCTGACGATGTCGTGGGCGATAAAGCTGTCGATGATCCGGGTGACGTGCGCGCGGTCCTTCATGATCCGCTCGGCGATCTCGGAGGGGCGAATGCCCGGATGGCTGTCGATCAGCAGGAGCGTGGTGATCTTGCCCTTGCCCCTGGCGACTTCGAGACCCTTCAGCCTCTCGTCGAGATCGCGCGACACCGCGATGTCGAGCGACCGGATGAAGAAGCTGAGCGTGCCGCCGAGAACATCGAGGTCCAGCCCCCGATCGTCGGCCGTCGTATCGACATATCCTTTTTGGCCTGGCGCCAGCATGTCGCAGCTTCCTGTGCTCACCCAACGGCAGCTAACGATATTTAGTTGACGAATGCAATTACTTTTGTCGTTGGCTATTTTTCCATGACCCATCGGCATGCCGGCTGAACGCATCTGCGGCGAAACGTTAAGGGGAATCGCTCAAGACATCCGGGAGCCCTTTTTTGCACCCGGCTCCTCTTTGGACTATGCATCTTGCAATCGACCTGTCTTTGACGATTGCGATATCTGAGGACGCATCTGCCAAGGAGTGGCGATGAGCCAGAGCGCTGCACTGGATCGCCCCGTCACAAGGGCAGCGAGCGTTTCACCGCCGGTCTTCCAGCAGGTTCTCGGCGACGATTGGGAGCTCGGCTCCATCATCCAGCGGCACTATTTCCTGCGGCCCTTCAGCGACGTCGTCCACGCCATCCGAAGGCGGGACCAGCGTTCCGCGATAGGCGTCGTCGACGAAGCGGGCGCGCTGTTGGGCGGAAGGAATCATGCATTCGGCCCGGCGCCCGAGCAGCCGATACCGGTTTCGGGCGATGAAACCGTATGCCGCATCGCGCAAAGGGCGCGGTATGACCGACATCGCGCGCAACCAGCGCCACGGCGGGGGCAACCGTTTCAATATGGCGATCACCGCGTCGCTGGCCTCGAGCGGCCTGCCTCGATCGAAAAACAGGAAGGTGGACGGATCGTCCGGATCGACGCCGAACCGAGCCGCCAGATGCCGCCCATAGGGCGACTGGATCGAGGTGAACCGGATCGCGCCCGCTCTGTCGGTGCGCAGGATGAACTGGACCTGCGCGGAGCAGAAATTGCACAGACCGTCAAAAACCATGAGGCCGTCCGGCTCGCTCGTGCGCCGGTCTTCCTGCTCGATGCTTGTCGTTCCCTCCATCATGCAGGCGCAGACTTCGTGCTTTTTCCCAGCATGCGCTGGTAGAAGAGGCCGATGCCGATCAGCACACCGCCCAGCCCCATGAAGGACAAGGCTCTGAGCACGCCTTCGAGCTGGCGCATGTCATAAAGGAAGACCTTCGCGACGGCGAGCACCACCAGCGCGGCGGAGGCGAGCCGAAGCGTGCGCGATCCGAACCGCAACCCGGCCACGAGAAGCGCGACGCCGAGCAGAAGCCACACGGCCGAATGCGTGTAGGTCTCCAGTTCTCCCATGCCCTTCCATGCACCGATGAACTCGCCCTGAAAGATGCGCCGAACCGACAGGCTGACATAGGCGAAGGCCAGCGCGGATGCGCCGATGGCGAGCATGGCGACATACCAGTCGGGACGGATTCCGCGCGCGCGCCATGCGAGCGCCGCCATCGCGGCGGCCGGGATGAGATAGGCGAGCAGCAGCAGATTGAAGATCGGGATCGAACCCGTCGATGCGTTCGTATAAAGCGGATTCAGGGCGATCAGATGCGACGAAGCGATGAACAGCATCGACAGGACACCCAGCGCGATCGATCCCCATTGGAAAACGGGGCTTGGCGAACGCCGGTCGAGCACTAGCAGGATCGCGCCGCCGCCGATCATGATCAGCGTGTAGATCGCCTGTTCGGCAAGTGCCGGCTCGCTCGCGTCGATCACGCCTCCATTCATGGCGTGGCGGACCAGCATGGCGACACCGAGCAGCGCGAACAATGCGGCGAAGGCTTCCATGGCGAGACGCGCCCGGCCGTCGCCGGTTTGCGCGAGTTGCCATGCCGCATAGGCGAACGCGGTCGCCGGCAACAGATAGCCCGGCGTCAGCGCATTGAGGACCGGCGTCGTCGAAAGCCGTTCCGGCCCGGCGATGGTGGGGTCGATGCCGATCCTGGCCAACGTGACGGCTGCGAAGCCGGCCGAAATCCAGCCGAGCACCGGCCAAGAACGCAACCGCGTTGCGACCGCCGGCAAAGCTGCGGCAAATCCCGTCAGGATCGTGGTCATCACCGGGCCGAAACCGGCAAGCAATGCCAGGCAGAACGCCGCGGCGGCACCGGCAGCCAGAAACGATACGGCGAGGCCGCCAGTCTGCGGCCTCTCTTCGGCCCGACCGACGAGTTCGGCACAAACCGCCAGAACACCGGCCAGAACGAAGCTCAGGAACGCAAAACGCCAGTCGATGTTGAGATTGCCCATGAGCACCCATGTCGCCGCGACCGTCACGAGCGGCAAGGCAGCGGCCCAGAACGCCCATGCGGCGGCGCGCGCGGCGCTTTCGGCCACGATTTGCCGCGCCATGAATACGCCGGCGATGAGAACGAGAGCGGCGATCATCCCCGAATAGGGCGCAAAGACAAGCCCGACCGTGAGCGGCCACGCGCCGTCGAGCGCGAGTGTTCCGCCATCAGCAAGCAGATAGAAGCTGCCGTCGAAATAATCCCACGCCTGGATCATGATGGCTGTCGCGCCAGCCGCGTGAAGCAGCGCGATGGCGCGCGGGCGCCACATGGCGACGGCGACCATGGCCACAAGAAGAGTTGTCGCGAGCAGGCGCGCGGATACCAGACCGACCAGTTCGCGGACGAGAAGCGCCGTCACAAGCCCGGTCATCACCCCGGCAACGATCGTGGGCAAGTCGAGACCGTCGCGTTCGCTGTCGCTGACATTTCTCAGCCAGATCGCGGCGATCATCGTCAGCCCGACCAGATGCAGGAATGCGACAGGGCCGGCAGACGGTTCAAGCATCGCCGCCAGATAGGCAAGGCTCCAGAGGCTCGCACCGGCATAGGCAGTCGCTGCCAGAATTTGCCAGCGGCGGATGGACGCCACGCTCACGGTCGCGGCAAGCACGATCGCCAGATAGACGAAGAGCACCCAAGGGTTCGGCGCATCGGACGAAACGAGCATCGGCGTGAGATAGGAGCCGATCAGGCCGAGCCCGGCCAAAGCCTGCCCATGCACCAGCGCGATGACGATTGTCGCGATGGCGAGCGCACCGAGAACGACAAACGTCGCGGCAGGTCCGATGAACCCGTAAAGCGCATGCGCCGCGTAGACCGCGCCGAACAGGGTGAAGGCGGATGCTGCTGTAAGGATCGCCGGTATGTATGCACCGCTCACGCCGGCGACCGGTGCTCGAAAGCCCTTGCGACGGGCAAGTTCGCCCGCTGCCGCCAGGGCGCAGCCGAAAAGCGCGGCGAATGTCAGCCGCACGCCGGGACCGAAAATGCCCGCTTCCAGCGAATAGCGCACGAGGAAAATACCGCCGAGCGCCAGTGCCAGCCCACCGACCCAGACCGCCCAGCGCGTGCCGAGTGCGGTCTCGATATCCGGTTTTTCGGCTACCAGCGTCGGTACGGAGGGCTGCTCGGCCTCTTCCGCCTGAACGGGAACCGCCGTCGCCCTCCACGGACCTGTGGAAACCTCCTCGGCCCTGGCTTCCTCCAAAGCTGGAGCGCTCTCCTCAGGCATCGCTGAAACGACGGCCTCTTCCACGGTCGATTCCGCTTGGGTAGCCGTCACGGCATTCGAAGATGCGATCTGCGTCCGCAACGATGCGATGCTGCGCTCCAGAACCTGAAGACGCGCGTTCTGCTTGTTCAACAGGATAAAGGCCACCACGAGGGCGATGATGATGAGCAATTCCAACGCGGCGCCCCGAATACTTCAGGCCGACACCGCGCTGGACGACGGCCGCCATCTGTTTGAACCCTCCGATTTGTAGTTGAAACGATTGCGTTGAGCGAGAGTAAAGCGCGCCGCCCAAGCTGCGCCCCGGTGAGAGACGGGCGCAAGTGACCTTTTCTTCTAGTCTTGCTAGTTCGCGCGTGGCCTTCAGGCGAAGGTCGGTGCGCGACGATCGGAAAATGACGGGGCTTTGATCGCGATCGTCGTCGTCCTTTGGGCGCTTTGGTGCGCGGTTCGCCCGCGAGCGAACCCGGAACGGAGCGCCTGATCAAAGGACAAGTATACATCATGCGACCGCCCGATCGGCGACTTTCAGCGACTTTCGACGTTTTCCTGGGACACATCCTCTTGCGAATGGCAAAACCATGTATACACTTCGATCCAGGAGGAACGACCCGGCGAAGCGCGATTGCGTATCCTGCTTCGCCGTGGCAACAAAGCCGTCAGGCAATGGGAGGAATTCGCATGTTGGGACGAACCGCAGCAGTTGCAATGCTCGGACTGGGTACCGCCTTGTCCACCGGCGCATATGCGCAGGAAACCGTTAAAATCGGCGTCATCCTGCCCTATTCGGGGCCGTTCGCCGACGCCGCCAATCAGCTTCAGGCCGGCATCGACCTTTATATCGCCACGCATGGCGACGAAGTCGCCGGCAAGAAGATCGAAATCATCCGCCGCGACACCGGCGGCCCGGCTCCTGACGTCGCCCAGCGCATGGCGCAGGAGCTCGTCGTGCGCGAAGGTGTCGACATCCTTGCCGGTTTCGCGTTGACGCCCGAAGCGCTCGGGGCCGCACCCGTGGCCGAGGAAGCGCAAAAGCTGATGGTCGTGATGAACGCGGCGACCTCCATGGTCACCGAGCAGTCCGAATATATCGTGCGCACATCGCTCACCATCCCGCAGGTCAACTACGCCTTCGGCCAGTGGGCGTATGAGAACGGCATCCGCCAGACCTATACGCTGGTCTCCGACTATGGGCCGGGCCATGATGCGGAAAGCTCGTTCGCCGACGGCTTCAGGGAAGCCGGCGGCGAGATCGTCGGCGCCGACCGCACGCCGGTCGCGAACCCAGATTTCTCGGCCTATGTGCAGCGCGTTCGAGATGCCAATCCGGAAGCCGTCTATATCTTCGTTCCGGGCGGCGCGCAGCCGGCCGCCATCGGCAAGGCGTTGTCGGATCGCGGCCTGACGCCGCCCGACACGAAAATCCTCGCGCAGGGCGAACTGACCCATCCCGAGGCGCTGGACGGTATGGGCGAGACTGCACTCGGCATCATCACCACCTTCCACTACACGCTCGAGCGCGACGACCCGATCAACAACGAGTTCGTCGAGGGCTACACCTCCGCCAACAACGGCCGCGAGCCGGACCTCTTCTCGATCGGCGGCTATGACGGCATGCACCTGATCTACGAGACGCTGAAAGCGACGGAAGGCGACGCGTCGGGCGATGCACTCGTGGAAGCGGCCAAGGGCATGGCGTGGGAAAGCCCGCGCGGTCCGATGTCGATCGACCCGGAAACGCGCGACGTGATCCAGACCGTCTACATCCGTGAAGTCCAAGAGGTCGACGGCGAGTTGCAGAACGTCATCATCGACGAAATCCCTGACGTGAAAGATCCGCTGCACGGCGCGAACTGAGACTGACGGCCGAGCAGGAGCGAGACCCGGATCGTGATCAACCAGATCGTCATCGTCCTGTTCGACGGTTTCGCCTTCGGGATGCTTTTGTTCGTCCTGTCGGTGGGGCTGTCGGTCACGCTCGGATTGATGAACTTCATCAATCTGGCGCATGGCGCATTCGGCATGCTGGGCGGCTATATCGCCGTCCTGACCATGCGCCAGCTCGGCCTTCCCTTCCTGCTCGCGCTGCCGGCCGCTTTCCTTGCGGCAGCACTCGTCAGCGTCGTTTTCGAGCGCACGCTCTTTCGCCGGCTCTACAAGGCCGGCGAACTCAATCAGGTGCTGTTCACCATCGGCATGGTGTTCGTGGCGGCGGCGCTCGCAACCTACTTCTTCGGCACCGTCCAGCAGGTCATTCCCCTGCCCTCCTGGCTGCGCGGCTCGGTCGAATTCGCCGGCATGCGCTTCGGCGTCTACCGCATCTTCATCATCGTCGTGGCGCTCGCCGTCACCGCCATTCTCGTCTTCGGGCTGGAGCGCACCCGTCTCGGAGCGCAGATTCGCGCCTCGGTCGACAACCAGCGGGTCGCGCAGGGGCTCGGCATGAATGTCGAGCGCACCTTCGCGATCACCTTCGCGCTGGGCAGCGGCCTTGCCGGTCTCGGCGGCGCGTTGGCGATCGAGATCGTCGGCCTCGACCCGTCCTTCGGCTTCCACTTCCTCGTCTATGTGCTGATCGTCGTTTCGGTCGGCGGCCTCGGCTCGATCACCGGCTCGTTCGTCGGGGCGGCGCTGCTCGGTATCGGTGACGTGGCCGGCAAATATTTCGTGCCCGAGATCGGATCGTTCCTGATCTACCTGCTTCTCGTGGCGATCCTGCTCGTGCGGCCGCGCGGCATTTTCGGCAAACGGTGATCCGCATGAACGCTGCGAACCCGACCCTTGGCGATCCGCATGTCTGGCTGAAACGCCAGAGCCGCTGGTCGCCTTTCGAAATCCTCTTCTGGCTGGCCGCGCTCCTGCCCTTCTTCCTCTTTCCGACTTATTTGACGCTGGCGAGCCAGGTCGCCATCGTCGCGCTCTTCGCCATCTCGGTCGACCTCGTGCTCGGCTATGCCGGCATTGTCACGCTCGGCCACGCGATGTTCTTCGGCCTTGGCGCCTATGCGGCTGGCATCATCAGCGTGCATGGCTGGGGCGAACCACTGACCGGCCTGATCTTCGCCGGCGCGTTCGCGGGGCTTATCGGCTTCATCGTCTCGTTTCTCATCGTGCGCGTTCAGCATCTGGCACTGATCATGGTCACGCTCGGCCTCGGCTTCCTGACCCTCGAACTTGCCAATTCGATGTCATGGCTGACAGGCGGCGCGGACGGTCTGCGCGGCATCAGCACCTGGCCGATCTTCAATCAGTTTCGCTTCGATTTGTGGGGCTACACGGCCTATTCCTATTCGCTGATCGCGCTTTTCGTCGGCTTTCTCATCTCGCGCCGGATCGTGCATTCGTCCTTCGGCCTGTCGCTGCGCGGCATTCGCGAAAACGTCACGCGCATGCCGGCGATCGGCTCGGACTACAAGTTCCACCTGCGCAAGATCTACACGATCTCGGCCGCGATGGCCGGCGTCGCGGGCGCGCTGCTCACGCAGACCACTAACACGGTCGCACTGGATTCGCTGTCGTTTCAGCGCTCCGCCGATGTCGTCGTCATGCTGATCCTCGGCGGGACGGGCCGGCTTTATGGCGCGATCCTCGGCGCGATCATCTTTCTCATCGCGCGCGACCAGCTTTCGGGCGTCAATCCGCAATATTGGTATTTCTGGATCGGCGTCCTCCTGATGATCGTCGTCCTGTTCATGCCGAAAGGCATATTGGGCTTCCTTGCCCGCATCGCAGGCAGGCGCGACTAATGGCCGGGCAAGATTTCGTCCTCACCACGCAAGCGCTCAAGAAGAGCTTCGGCAAGCTCGAAGTCGCGCGCGACATCTCGCTCAGCCTTCCGCGCGGCTGCCGCTACGCGCTCATCGGCCCGAACGGCGCTGGCAAGACCACGCTGATCAACCTCGTCAATGGCCAGCTCAAGCCCGATTCCGGCCGCATCCTTCTGGAAGGCGAGGACATTACGCGGCTTTTGCCGGCCGACCGCGTACGGCGCGGCCTGACACGCACCTTCCAGATCAACCAGCTCTTTCCAGACCTGACACCGATCGAATCCGTCACGCTTGCCGTTACCGAACGCGATGGCACGGCCGGCCAGTTCTGGCGCAGCCTTCATTCCCACACGGAAGCGATCGACGAAGCGTTTGCGATCCTCCAGCAACTCGGTCTCGCCGACGTCGCCACGCGGCTGACGCGGACCCTCGCTTACGGCCAGCAGCGCCTCCTGGAGATCGCGCTGGCGCTGGCGACGCGGCCGAAAGTGCTTCTCCTCGACGAGCCCGCAGCAGGCGTCCCAAAGGACGAAAGCGCCGCGCTGTTCGAGGTGATCGCCGCGCTGCCCGCAGATATCTCCGTGCTTTTCATCGAGCACGACATGGACATCGTGTTCCGCTTCGCCAGCCGCATCATCGTTCTCGTCGCCGGCGGCGTGCTGGTGGAAGACACGCCCGACGAGGTGCGCAACGATCCGCGCGTGCGCGAGGTCTATCTTGGACAGGCGGCGCATCATGGCTGAACCCCTTCTCGAATTTCGCGACGTGCGCGCCGGCTATGGGGATGCCGTCGTGCTCGATGGCGTGTCGCTCGTCCTGCCCGCCAATGGCAGCCTCGCGCTGCTCGGGCGAAACGGCGTCGGCAAGACCACGCTGCTCCTGACCGCGATGGGCTTCGTGCGGCTGATGCGCGGCTCGATCTTTCTGGACGGCAAGGACATCTCGAAGCTCGCGCCGCACAAGCGCGCGCGGCTCGGTCTCGGCTGGGTGCCGCAGGAGCGCGACATCTTCCCCTCGCTGTCGGTCGAGGAGAACCTGACGGTCGCCGCGCGGCCGGGTCGGTGGGATGTCGGGGCCGTCTATGGGCTTTTTCCGCGCCTGAAGGAACGACGCACCAATATGGGCAACCAGCTTTCCGGCGGCGAACAGCAGATGCTGACTATCGCGCGCACGCTGATGACCAACCCATCCGTCCTGCTTCTCGACGAACCGCTCGAAGGCCTTGCACCCATCATCGTCGAGGAACTGACGGCAGCCGTGAAGAAGATGGCTGAGGACGAAGGCATCGCTCTCGTTTTGGTCGAACAGCACGCGCAGGTGGCGCTCGGGCTGACGAAGGACGCCGTCATCATCGAACGCGGCGAGATCATGCATCGCGCGCCCTCCGCCGATCTCTTGAACGACAGCGGCACGCTGGATCGATATCTCGGATTGAAGCTCGGCGGCGGCTGAAGCGCCGCAGGCGGCGTCAAAAGCGCGCACGGCCGGGAATTGACGGCGCCTTATGCCGCCTCTCTATTTTCCACATCCGACAATCCTGCTAATGCGAAACGCATTGGCGGTACGGACAATTGAACAATCTGCGCAGACATCGGTGGAATGGCGGGACCGCGATCTTCTCGGCTGCGATGCTGTTTTTCCAGTTGGTTCTGGGCGGCTTCGCGCTTGGTACGGCCGCTGCCGCGACACCGACACTCGATATTTTCGGCAATCCCCTGTGCATCACCGGCACGCATGCGCCGAACGGCGAGGACGGCCGCGAGCACTCGGGTCTGCCCCATTGCTGCACGCCCGGCTGTTCGATGTTCGCGCCGTTCAAGAGCGTCGACCGCGAAGGGTCCGCTTTCACCAATCCGCTCGCCTTGCAGGCCGAGCTGTCCGTCCCTGCCCGTGTCGGCATCGCCGCGCTTCTGGAAGACCACGATCCGGGCAATCCGCGCGCGCCTCCTCTTCATCTTTGAAATCCGGGAATCCCAATTTCAAAGATACGCCGGTCCGTGGACGCGGCGAAAAGGAGTATATCGAATGTCGTTCAACTTTTATCCGGGCGCACGCGCCGCCGTTCTTTCCGGGCTTTTCCTTGCCACGACCATAGCGTCGCAAGCCCATGAATTCAAAGCCGGTGACATCGAGATCGACCATCCATGGTCGCGCGCCACACCCGAAGGCGCGCGCGTTGCCGCAGGCTATATGGTGCTGAAGAACAACGGAACGGAACCCGACCGCCTGGTCTCGATCACGGGTGAAATCGGAAGCCGCGCCGAGCTCCACGAAATGACCGTCAACGAGCAAGGCGTCATGACCATGAGACCCCTCGCCGATGGCCTCGAAATCCCCGCCGGCGGCGAAGTCGCACTGGAGCCGGGCTCCTATCACATCATGTTCCTGGACCTGGAAAGCGGCCTGAAGGAAGGCGAAACCTTCACCGGCACGCTGACGTTTGAAACGGCCGGCGAAGTCGAGATCGAGTATCATATCGACGCGATGGGAGGCGGCTCTGCCCATGACGACCATGGATCCCATGGCGATCACGGCAGCCACGGCGGCTAAGTTTTCCGCATTGCCATGACTCGATCAAAGGTGGCTGCGTAACGCGGCCACCTTTTTTGTGTTCGCTGCCGCGACAATGAATTGCTACGGCAAAGCCCAGCGAAGGGTCGATCTGCCGATCGTGCTTCACGTTGCGGCGATCGACATGGTAACGAGGCCCAGCGCCCGCTTGCCCAAACGCCGAGGACTTCAAATGAACCGCCAGCAACCCGCCTCTTCCATCCCGGTCGCGTGGCTGAAGCCCATCCCCGAAGGCTATCGGATTCCGCTGTGGCGATGGCTTCTGGTTCCCGCGACCGTTCTGATGCTCAAGCGCAGCGGCGGGGTCTGGATCAGCGGCACGCTTACGCTGGCCGAAGACGACTTGCGGTTCACGCAGACCAAGGCCATCAAGACGAAATCTACGCAGTTGGAGGAATGGACCGTCCCGCTTGGCCAGATCACCGACCTGACGGTCGCGCCCGGTTTCGCCTCCGAAACCTTGCGCATCACGCATGCGAATGGAGTCCATAAATTGATGGCGGCCAGATCCGAGGATTTCGTCGCGGGTCTGCGCAAGGCGCTTTCCGCACGCTGATCCGTCGTCATGTTGCAAGCTCGGTGATGTTTATTTTCGCCGCAGCCTTGTTTCCATGGCGTCAGAGACTACATTCAGATGATCGATCTTGCTTGTCGGACTTTGTTACCGGCGCATCAGCGCCCTCGGCGATCCTCCTCTTTCAAAATCGAAATCTGCCATTTGTGGCGGTAAATGCGGTTTTCGCATCTGTTTGAGACTCTTGAAAGGAAATCGCCATGACGACCGGCGTAGTCAAGTTCTTCAATACGACCAAAGGCTTTGGTTTCATCCAGCCGGATACCGGCGGCGCGGACGTGTTCGTTCACATCTCTGCTGTCGAGCGCTCGGGCATGTCGACCCTGTCCGAAGGCCAGAAGGTCAGCTTCGACGTCGTGAAGGACAATCGCAGCGGCAAGAGCGCCGCCGAGAACCTTCAGTCTGCATAACGAGATTGCGCTTCTGGTCCTTGACCACGGATGTACTGGCAATGATCATCGAGGCGCATTGGAGAGGCCGGGTTCGCCCGGCCTTTTTGCTTTTCTGAGCGGAAGGACACCATCATGGGCAACACCATCACCGAGCAGCCTCTCTTCGTCGCGAAACCATCGAAAGCCACCGCGAAGGCCGACCTGACGGATCACGCCGCTCGCGCGATCATCGGGGAAGAAGCCGCACGCCGCATCGCCAAGACGGAAAAGCTGCGGCTGGCGCGACTTGAGCACGAAGCGAAGCTGGCAGAGACGGAAGCGGCGGAAAAGCCGCGCGCGAAGAAGAAGGCGCCCGTCAAGCGCGCCAAATCCTCGACCTGACATTTCGCCCGGTAAGAACGGCCGGCCTACAACTTTTATTGTGCGGCCCAGGTGCTGGGCGACACGAGCCTGACGGCACGCATTGTGAAAACCGCCCGCTGGTTTGAACAAGGAGAGGCCAAGGTCGGTTCAGCGCCTCCAAAGTTGATTGATCGCCCCTCCACTGCCTTCGGCGATCCGGTGATGCCGTTTACGGGCGAGGTCGCCCGAAGGGTTGGAGGGGGCGCTCCCGTTAAACGCTGAACCGCTCTATGCAGCGCGGCTCGCATCCTTTCGGGCACGAAGCTGCCTGGCCGCCGCGACCATGTTGACGAGTGCCGGCCGGACTTCGTCCCATTTGCGGGTTTTTAGGCCGCAATCGGGATTGATCCAGAGCTGGCCCGCATCGAGCCGTCGTTTTGCCAGATCGATCAGCGCCGTCATCTCGCCGATCTCTGGCACGCGCGGCGAGTGGATGTCGTAGACGCCCGGCCCGATGCCCGCAGGATAGGAATAGTCGCGGAAGGCGTCGAGCAGTTCCATCTTCGAGCGGGACGTTTCGATCGAGATCACGTCAGCGTCCATGGCCGCGATCGCTTCGATGATGTCGTTGAACTCGGAATAGCACATGTGGGTGTGGATCTGGGTGCCATCGGCAACGCCCGCCGCCGTAAGCCGGAAGCACTCCACCGCCCAGTCGAGATAGGCCCGCCATTCGGATTGGCGCAGCGGCAGACCTTCACGCAAGGCGGCCTCGTCGATCTGGATCATCGCCGCGCCGGCGCGCTCCAGGTCGATCACCTCGTCGCGGATGGCGAGCGCGATCTGGCGGCAGACCTGCGATCTTGCCAAATCGTCGCGGACGAACGACCAGTTGAGAATCGTCACCGGTCCGGTCAGCATGCCCTTGACCGGCTTGTCGGTCAGCGACTGCGCGAACTGCCACCAGCCGACTGTCATCTGCTCGGGGCGCGCGACATCGCCGAAGATGATCGGGGGGCGCACATAGCGCGAGCCATAGCTTTGCACCCAGGCGTTTTTCGTGAAGGCGAAACCGGAAAGACGCTCGCCGAAATACTGCACCATGTCGTTGCGTTCGAACTCGCCATGGACGAGCACGTCGAGCCCGATCTCTTCCTGCCAGCGGATCGCCGCCTCGGTTTCCTGGCGCAGAAGCGTCTCGTAGTCGGACAGGCTCAATTCGCCGCGACCGTGCGCGGCGCGGGCACGGCGCACCTCGGGCGTTTGCGGGAAAGAGCCGATGGTGGTCGTGGGAAACTGCGGCAAATCCAGCTTTCGGTCCTGCGCCGAACGGCGGTCGGCGAACCGGCTTTCCCGCTTCGACATGGACGCGTCAAGACTTTCGATGCGGGTCTGCACGGACGCGTCATTGACCTTTAGCGACTTGGCTCTTCCCCGGCGAATGGCGCGTGCGGCTTTCAGGGCGTCATCGACCTTTGCGCGGCCATCGACAAGCGCGATGGCGAGCGTGTCGAGTTCCTCGATTTTCTGGATCGCGAAAGAGAGCCAGGAAACGATCTCGGTGTCGAGTTCCGGTTCGGCGGCAAGATCGAGCGGGACGTGGATGAGCGAGCACGATGGCGCGATCTCGATGCCGTCAGCGCCGCGATCCGCACGAAGCGCCGCGACCCGGTCGAGAATGACGTCCAGATCGGCGCGCCAGATATTGCGTCCGTCGATGACGCCGAGCGACAGGACAAGGTTTTTGCGCACGGTTGCGGCAACGGCGTCGAGCTGTTCGGGAGCACGCACGAGATCGACATGCAGGCCAGCAATGGGCAACGAGGCGACAAGATCGAGATTGTCGCCGAGCGCGGCGAAATAGGTCGCGAGCATGATCTTCGGAACCGACGCCGTCGCCAACTGGCGATAGGCGGCCGCGATAGCTTCACGCTCGGCTTCGTTCAGGTCGGTGACGAGGATCGGCTCGTCGATCTGCACCCAATCGGCTCCCGCCGCTTTCAGCCCCCTCAGAAGCTCGGCATAGACCGGCACGAGGCGTGGCAGAAGGTCGATCGGATCGCCGCCGCCGTCCCTGATCTTGCCGAGCTTGAGGAAGGTGGCCGGGCCGACGAGCACCGGGCGCGTGTGGATGCCCAGTTCTTTCGCCTCAAGGAACTCGTCGATGGGCTTGCGCGAGGCGAGTTTGAATTCCTGATCTTTGCCGAACTCGGGCACCATGTAGTGATAATTGGTGTCGAACCATTTGGTCATTTCGAGCGCAGTCGCCGAGCCGTGACCGCCGCACCCGCACGCGCCGCCATCGGCGCTGCCGCGCGCCATCGCGAAATAGGTGTCGAGCGAAACTTCGCCGCCCGTCCAGCCATAGGCATCCGGCACGGCCCCGACCATAACGGCCGTGTCGAGCACATGATCGTAGAGCGAGAAATCGTTCGAGGGGATATTGGTCACTCCGCGGTCGAGTTGGTCGACCCAGTTGGCTTTGCGGATCGCGGCGGCCACGTCCAGAAGCTCCGCCTGCGAGGATTTGCCGGCCCAATAGGATTCGAGTGCGAATTTGAGTTCGCGGCGACGCCCGATACGCGGGAAGCCGAGCGTAGATACCGCCAGTTTCTGGTTTGCCATATTGATCACCCCGATAGCTGGGACGAAGGCGCGACGGATCGATGACGGACAGGAAGGCCGTGCGACGATCCACCGGACACCCCGCCCGTGGACAGATATGCGCCACGGCAGGTCTCCTGGCTCGCGGGTCGTCGCCTTCACCCGTCTTCCCGAAGCAGACGCTTCAGTGACGTTCTGGATGTCGGCTCGCCGCTTACAGTTGCGGGGGCAGCGCCGGCATTCCCGATCCTATCGGGGCACCGGCTTCCCTCTTAGCCCTTCGGCATGCGCCGAAAGGAACCGTGACGAACGCCATCATTCAGCGCCGCCAATTAATTGTCAATATCGCATAAAGAAATGTTTATATCGTTACGTGTTTATCAAGCGGAACGGCGTGGAAGTACGGCAGATGAACATGGTTGTGCCTTTTTGATTTTCGCTGTCGGAACCGAAGCGGCTTGCGCGTCCTATTGGTGTCAGAAAAGGAGACACACAATGGGTGCACTTCAAAACAAGGTTTCATCGGCCATCGTCGCGGCAAGCGACATGGAGAGAGCGCGGCGCTTCTACAGCGATACGCTGGGGCTCGAACTCGAAGACGAGGGAACGGAGGGCGTGCTGGTCTACAAGACCGGTGCGACCTATCTCGTGGTCTACCCCTCCGAGTTCGCCGGCACCAACAAGGCCAATGCCGTCGTCTGGGACTGCGGTTCCGACGTTGATGCCATCGCCGCCGATCTGCGCGCCAAGGGCGTCGAGTTCGAACGCTACGAGATGGACGGCACGAGCTACAAGGATGGCGTTCACGACGCGAACGGCTTCAAGATGGTCTGGTTCAAGGACCCCGACGGCAACATCCTCCATCTGAACAGCGCATGAGACATCGACCGGCACCAGAATAATCGCTGCTTCGAACAGGAAGGACGAACCGATGTCCGAACCGCTGATCGTCTGGACCTATGATCGGGTGCCGGGAGGGCAAAACGGGCCGAGCGGCTATGTCCGCGACATCCGATTGCGCTGGGCGTGCGAAGAAGCCGGCCTCGATTACGTTATCCGCTCGGTCCCGTTCGATGAGCGCGGGCCGGAACATCTTGCGCGCCAGCCATTCGGCCAGGTGCCGTTTCTCGAAGACGACGGTATCGTTATCTTCGAGAGCGGCGCGGGGCTTTTGCATCTCGCCGGCAAGAGCGAGGTTCTGATGCCGCGCGACCGGCGTGGTGCGGCCGAGACGCTCCAATGGGTCATAGCCGCGCTGAACTCGATCGAGATGGTGACCGTGCCGTGGTGGTTCATCGGCCTGTCGGCGGACAAGGACAATCCGCTCGAGGGCTGGGCGACCTCGCGGCTCGACCATCTGAACGAGGTGCTTTCGTCACGCGAATGGCTGGCCGCCGATCGCTTCACCGCCGCCGACCTCTTGATGGCGGACGTGCTGCGCGTTCCGAAGGTTCGCCGGTTTGGGGCATTTGCGGCGCTCGGTTCCTATGTCGAGCGCGTCTGCGCCCGCCCGGCGTTCATCAAGGCGAAGAACGACCAGTTGGCATATTTCGCCGCGGCCGATGCGCAGGGCAAGAACGCAGAGTAATTGTGCAACCGTCGCTCGAGCCGGCACCACCGCAACGCCGTTTCCGCTTGATTGCCGATCACCGGTTCTCCACATACCGACAATGGTTTGCAAGGATTCATCCAATTGAGCGTCGCATTCGTCAAAGAGGAAAGCGCCGAAGCCGCGTCGGAAACGGTCCTGCCGGCGCGCCCGATCTCCGACCGGATCAACCTCGTCACGGAAGCCGGCCTGAAGTCGCTGGAGGCCGAACTGGCACGCGCCCAGCAGGCTCTCGACGCTGCGAACCTTCTCGAAGACGTCAATGAGAGGCGGCGGCAGGCAGCGGTGCCGCTTCGCGATGTGCGCTACTACGCCGAGCGCGTGCGAACGGCGCAGCTATTGCCGATGCCCGTTTCCAATGACGTGGTCGCTTTTGGCCATACCGTCACCTTCGAACGTGACGACGGACGAACACAGACCTTCCGCATCGTCGGTGAAGACGAGGCGACCCCCACCGAAGGCTCCATCTCGCATGGCTCGCCGGTAGCCATCGCACTGATCGGCAAGACCATCGGCGATGTCGTCCAGATGGGACCGCGCGAACTCGAAATACTATCCATTTCGTAGTTAGCCCCCCAACCGGCATGCGCCGGGTCAATCAGGTCGACGCGCCGAAGAATTCGGCATATCCGCTTTGGGTACGTTGATTCTCGATGGGGCGAGCCATGAACCGAACAGCATCCGCCTTCCTGCTCATTGCCGCGCTGGCGGGACTGATGATGGCGTTGGGATTCGGATTGCAGATGAAGGGGTATGCGGTCGGGCAACTCGGTAACGGCCGCCTTGCGAGCCTTGCCTCGTCCGCTGCATTCATGCCGCTGGCCGCGATCTACGCGCTTACTGCCGCGCTGGTGATGATCCTGCCGCTTCGTGCGGCGGGTTTCATCCATTCTCACGGATCGACGCCCGTCCACTCGACGGCGCTCGTTCTTCTCGCGACCATCTTCGGCGTCCAAGGGGCGCGGTTCGGCTTCGGGTCGAGCAATGCGCTCGAAGGGCTGCTCGACTGGCAGTTCGCATTCGCGGTCGGGATCATCGCGGCGCATCTGGCGGTGGAAAAATTGCGCCGGAACGCGCTGCTCCGTTCCCTTGCCTTCGTCGGCTTCACCGCGGCGATGCTTGCCTGCCTCTACTGGACGTTCCGGTTGTGACAAGCGGGAACCGATTTCCCTCATTGCGAGTTTAACTGCGCAACTTCGTCAAAGCGCCGTGCATCTTTCCGACGCACAAAAGGACGCTCCAGAAATTCAATCAAGCATCGGATCGGTCCGAAAAATTTTCCGGTCCGATGCAGCAGCGGGGACTCATGCAATGAGCGTACTGGTCAGCCTTCTCGTCACTTTTCTCGTCATCATCCTGGTGCTCTACCTGATCGGAATGCTCCCGATCGACGGCCGCGCCAAGCAGATCGCCCGGATCATCGTCATCATCATCGGTGTGGTTTCGCTGCTGCGCTATCTGCAAGTGTTCTAAGACACCTGCCCTGACCGGCCGCCCGCCAGCCACGGGTTCAACTACCTGAATGCTGGCATCGGTCAATTCGAGCGCGGTCCGATCGAGGGAAGCCGTTCTTCGGCTTCCCGAAATTCGCATCAGCCTCGGCGTGCCTTGCGCGCGGCATAGCGCGCGTCGCGCTTGCTCTTCAGTTCGGCCTCATATTCCAGCATCTGCTTGATGAGAGCCTGATCGTTTTCTTCCTTCGCGCGCCGTGCGGCATTGGCCGCTTCTTCGGCTGCCGCAGCTTGCGCTGCACGTTCCTGCTCGAGGCGTTCAGCCTCTTCGCGCTTTGCCTTTTCGCGCTCGGCTGCCCGCTTTTCGCGTTCGGCAGTAATGCGCGCGCGTTCGGCCTGCCGGGCGAGCACTTCGGGAGAATCGCTTGCAGGCCGCGCTTTGAATTTCTCCAGAAGCGCGCTCTTGGCGGCCTCCGCAGCCGCGCGACGGTCTTGAAAGCTCTGATTCTTCATTGTCGACAAAGGGTACGTTCCAGTTTGCGGGGTTCGATTTTTTAACAGTCTACAAGTGCTCAGATGAAAAAGGCCGGGCATTCGCCCGACCTTTTGACATCTCGACAGGTGCGCCAGTACATTCGTGGTCGCGGCCTGGAGATGAATTCGGCCCGCTTATTAAGCGGACTGAAGGTTCTCAGCAGCCGTCTTGCCGCTGCGGCGGTCGATGACGGCTTCGAAGGAGACCTTCTGGCCTTCCGACAGCGTGCTCATGCCCGAGCGCTCAACGGCCGAAATGTGGACGAACACGTCCGCGCCGCCGGTTTCCGGCTCGATGAAGCCGAAGCCCTTGGTGGTGTTGAAAAACTTAACGGTTCCGATAGTCATGACGATTTCCTTTCAATCGACATAGAGTTTACGCGCCAGACCGAGTGCCCTGCGCTGGTGATCGAAGTTGAAAAGAAGATCGTGGGTGCGCCGAAGCGCCGTACAACATTCGTCAGCAAGATCGATGCGCACCACATAAGCGCCATTCTTGTCCAATGCAAGGCACAACCGCTCGCCTTGGCCGCCTTCAGCCCTTCACGCCACCCGTCATCAGGCCGGAAACGACGCGGTCCTGAAAAAGAACGATCAGGATGGCAAGCGGCACGATCCCGACGACCAGCGCCGCCGAGATCACCGGCCAGGGAAAGTTGAACTCGCCCTGATAGAGCTGAATCCCGACAGGCAGCGTTCTGAGCGCCGGATTGGAATTGAAGGACAGCGCCAGCAGAAACTCGTCCCACGCATTGACGAAAGCGAGGATCGCGGCTGTGAACACGCCGGGCGCCGACAAGGGCACGATCACGCGGAACAGCGCGCCGACGCGCGTGCAGCCGTCGATCATCGCGGCATTCTCAAGGTCCTTCGGCACGCCCTCGAAGAAGGCGGCGAGCACAAGCGTGCAGACCGGCAGGCTGAGCACCGTATAGGGAATGACGAGCGCCGCCCACGTATTCAACAGGCCGAGCGCGCGCATGATCTCGAACAGCGGCACCAGCAGCGTGACCAGCGGAAAGGTCGAGATGGCGATGATCGCCGCCAGGATCAGATCGCGATATCGAAGGTTTAGGCGCGCGATCGCATAAGCGGCGAGCGTGGAGACGAAAAGCGTGGCGATCGTTGATAACGTCGCCACCATGAAGGAGTTGAACAGGAACAGATGCAGCGGCTGGTCGGAAAACGCGACGACGAAGTTCTGGAGCGTCGGGTCTTCCGGCAGGTAGGTGATCGGCCGCCGGGTGAGTTCAGGTTCGCTCTTCAGCGACGTCAGCAGAATCCAGATCGCCGGGAACAAGCCGTTGACCAGAAGCACCAGAGCCGCGATGGCGCGCAGCGGACGCCCGGACAGGGAGAAGCCAAGCAGCGGACGATCGGCGGAAGCAGCGTTCGACATGGAAAGTCAGCCTCGCGTTCGGATCATGCGCAGATAAAGCGCGGTGAAAATCATCGAGATCGCGAACATGACGACCGCGAGCGCGGAACCGTAGCCCAGATCGAGGAACGAGACGGTGTTCTGGTGAATGTACATGGCAAGCGTCGCGGTGGACGAACCCGGCCCGCCGCGCGTCATCATATAGGGAATGTCGAAGGTCTGGAGCGCGGTGATCGTACGGAAGATCAGCGCCACGGCGATCGCGGGTTTCAGGAGCGGCAGCGTGATCTCGATGAACTGACGCCAGCGACCCGCCCCGTCGACATCGGCCGCCTCATAGAGCGAGCGCGGTATCGTCTGGAGCCCGGCAAGGATGATCAGCGCCATGAAGGACGAGGTCTTCCAGATGATCGTCAGGCAGATCGCGGCCATGGCCCATCGCGGCGAGTTGAACCAGATGATGCCCTCGAAGCCCAACCGGCGCAGAACGTCGTTAACCACGCCGTATTCGGAATGAAAGAACCAGGCGAAGATCAGGCCCGCGAAGGACAGCGGAAGCGCCCATGGAATGAGCAGCGACAGCCGGACGGGCCACTTCCTCTTGAACGGCAGATTGGCCAGAAGCGCCATGCCAAGCCCGACGACGAGCGCGCCCGGAACCGTGATCAAGGTGATCAGGATCGTGTTGAAGGTGGTCTGCCAGAACGTGTCGTCATCCAGCATCCACAGATAGTTCTCGATGCCGACGAAGGCGGCCGGCGCGCCCGAGGTCAAGGCAAGATCAGTGAAACTCGTATAGACGAGCCGCCCGATCGGGTAGAGCACGACTAGCGACAGGAGAAGCGCGGCCGGAGCCAGAAGAACAACGGCGAGCGCCGTGTCGCCCGGATCGAGAAGACGGCTCCAGCGGCCGGGCGGCGGCCCCTCGCCTGCCATGGCGTGACGCGGGATGGTTCCGGTTCTCTTGCTGTCGGTCGCCATCGCCAGTTCCCTCAGACCAGCGCGCGGCCGGTTTCGACATCGAAAAGATGCGGCTTATCCGCATCGATGCCGACTTCGATGGTCTCGCCCACCGATGGCCGCGCTTCAGGCGGTAGCCGGGCCGTCAGCGTGCCGCCGGCGATCTCGAGATGGACGAGCGTATCGGAGCCGAGCGGCTCGACGATCTGCACCGTGCCGGAAAGGCGCTGCGAACTGCGCTCGGCCGGCTGGAAATGTTCCGGCCGAATGCCCAGAATCGCGGCCTTTCCTTCGGCTTTCGTCGCAACCGAGCCGTAGCGCGGGCCGAGCGGCAAGCGTTCTCCCGACGACAGGCGGGCGTGTCCATTCTCGATTGTCACGTCGACGAAGTTCATGGCGGGCGCACCGATGAAGCCGGCGACGAAGGTGCTTGCCGGCTGGTTATAAAGCTCGTCGGGCGTGCCGTCCTGCTCGATCGACCCGTCGCGCATGATCACGATCCGGTCGGCCATCGTCATCGCCTCGACCTGATCGTGCGTCACATAGACGGTCGTCGTTCCGATGGTCTGGTGAAGCTTCTTGATCTCGGCGCGCACCTGACCGCGCAGCTTGGCATCCAGATTTGAAAGCGGCTCGTCGAACAGGAACACCTGAGGGCGGCGAACGATGGCGCGCCCCATGGCCACGCGCTGCCGCTGACCGCCGGACAACTGGCTCGGACGACGCTCCAGCAGTGCCTCGATGCCGAGCATCGCGGCCGCTTCCGCCACGCGCGGGCGGATCTCGTCCTTCGGCGTGCCGCGCATCCTGAGGCTGAACGCCATGTTCTCGTAGACGGTCTTGTGCGGATAGAGCGCGTAATCCTGGAACACCATCGCCACGTCCCGCTCGCGCGGCGGCAAGGCGTTGACCAACCGTTCGCCGATGCGCACCTCGCCCGACGAGATCGGCTCCAGACCGGCGATCATCCGCAGCGTGGTCGACTTGCCGCAACCCGACGGACCGACGAGGACGACGAACTCGCCATCGTTGATCTCGCAGTCGATTGCCTTGACGACCTCGACGGCACCATAGCTCTTGCCGAGCCGTCTCAGACTGACTGTTGCCAGAACCGCCTCCCGATTTAGATCAACCGCCGAAGGCGGAAACAAAGGCCGCGACGCCATGGTCGCGGCCTTCCCGACACATGGATCAGCGCAAGGCGCGCGCGAGTTCGCCCTGCATGGCCGAGACAGCCGCGTCAGGCGCTTCGGCCCCGGCAAGCACGGCGTTGACGCGGGACCGGATCGTGTCGGACACACGCTGATAGTTCGGCGAGGTCGGGCGGGCGCGGGCCGTCTCCATCACAGGCAGCGCCTGCTCGAACCACGCGTTTGCGGCGAGCACGTCGGCGTCGGCGTAGAGTTCGGAGCGAGTCGGCAGCATCGAGCCCTCGACGGCAAGGAATTTCGAGGCTTCCTCGCTCGCCAGGAACTGGATGAGATCGGCCGCCGCATCCTTGTTTTCGGAGAAAGCCGAAACCGCCCATTGCCAGCCACCGAGGCAACTCACGCTTTCACCGCCTTCCGTCGTCGGCAAGGTCGCAACGCCGACATTGCCGACGACCTCGGATTCGTCACCCTGGAAATGCGCCCAGCCATACGGCCACAGCACGGCCATGGCGACATCGCCGGTCTGGAATTCACGGCGCGTGTCGTCCGTGCCGACTTCGGCGATGTTCGCCTTGGAGGTACCGCTTTCGACCATGTCCAGCCAAACATTGAAGCTGTTGACGGCATATTCCTCATTGAGCGGCTGGCGGCTGCCCGTCTCGATCGCGCCGCCCTGACTCCAATAGGGGATCAGGAAGGTGCAGACCGCACCCTCGATAGCGCGGGCCTGGAAGGACAGGCCCTGAATATCGGCGTTGCCCTCGCCTTGCTTGATCGTGGCGGCGGCCTGCTCGACTTCTTCCCATGTCGTCGGCGGCTCGATGCCGGCCGCTTCGAACAGGTCGGTGCGGTAGAACAGCATCATGGCGTCCGCAAAGGCCGGAAGCGCGACGAGGTCGCCGTCGATCACATCGGCCTCAGCGTAGGCGGGAAGATATTGCGACACGAACGTCTCGACATCGCCGTCGATGTGGTCGTTCAGGGGCTCCAGCCATCCGGCGGCCCGATACTGGGCCGGGTTGACGACATCGATCAGCATGATGTCGATGGCAGAATCCTGCGCCGACAACACGGTCGACAGATAATTGCTCTGCAATTCCGACGTCGCGCCGCCCGTTTCGAGCTCGACCGTCACGCCGGGATTCTGCTCTTCATACATGTCGAAAAGCTGCTGCATCAGGTCCGGCCTTTGCTGCGCGCCGACGAAGACGCGCAATGCCGCGCCGTCCTGCGCGAATGCCTGCACGGGCATCGAGGCAAGCACGGTGAAAACCGTTGTCGCAGCCAGGGCTGCCTTGATCATGGTCATCGAATTTCTCCTCCTGCGATTGAGCATTCGCTCTTTGAACTGGCGGCAAGCAGCCGACCGCCACGGCGCGCATAGTGTTTCCGGCAAGGCGCGCTGACAAGCACCGCGCCGATGCCGGTCTTCAGTAATGCGAGCAAAATATGCTCGCAAACCGCCCCCTTATGGTTGTTGCTTGCCGCGCATCTTGCGACAGCATGCAACACGTTTCCTCCCAAATCGCACCCACGCCTTTCAGCCTTTCCCGGCAAAGCTGCCGAAACTGCCGCGCGAGAAACACAAGGGCTCCCCTTCCCTGTGCGCCGCCCTCAATACGCGTCCGATCACGATCGAATGGTCGCCGCCATCGTGAACCGTCCAGCGCGCGCATTCGAAGCGCGCAAGCGCGCCGGCGATGAGAGGCACACCTTCATCGTTCTCAAACCAGTCCAGTCCCGAAAAATCACTGGCCCGGTAAACGAACCGCTCGCCGATATCGTGCTGGTCGGCACCAAGCACATGGATCGCATAGTGCTGTGCTGTCACGAACGGCGTGTGACGCCGGGAGCTTTTGGCGGGCGACCAGAGCACCAGAGGGGGGTCAAGCGAAACCGAGGCGAAACTGTTGGCGGTCATGCCGATCGGCCCGTCGTCGGTCGTGGCGGTGACGACCGCAACGCCGGTCGTGAAACTGCCGAGCGCGGTGCGCAGGCTGCGCTGGTTCGCAGGCTCGGGGACGAAGACGGTTTCGTGCCTGGACATGACGACCTCCATGTTCACGGCACCTCGTGGCCGATGGCGAGGGAGTAAAGTTCGAACCATGTCTGCCGATCGATCTCGACCGTCATGGCCTCGGCAATGCGCGCGATCCGCTCCAGCCTGTTGGTGCCGAGGACGGGCAAAATGCGCGCGGGATGGCGCAGCAGCCAGGCGACCGCGACAGCAGACGCCTCGACGCCCTGCTCACCGGCGATCCGGCCGAGAGCCTGCGACAGCGCGGAATCGCCGTCGGTGAAAAGCCCGCCGCCGCCCAGCGGCGACCACGCCATCGGAACGATCCCGCGCTCCTGCACGAAGGCGAGATCGCCATTGGTGAAGGGGCGGTGTTCGACGAGGCTCAGTTCGATCTGGTTGGCGACCAGCTTTTGCGACATCGCCGATTGCAGAAGCGTGACATCCCATGGGCGAAAGTTCGACACGCCGACCGCACGCACCTTGCCGGACGCGACGAGATGATCGAGTGCGCGGCCCGTTTCGACATGATCCATCAGCGGGTCGGGGCGATGAATGAGCAGAAGGTCGATCCGCTCGACCCCGAGATCGTGCAGCGACTGCTCGACCGAAGAACGGATATGCGCTTCGGACGTGTCGTAATGCTTGACCCTGGCGCTTTCGTAGCGCCCCATCGGGGCGACGATGTCGCATTTGGTGACGATTTCGATGCGGTCGCGAAGCTCCGGCGCGTCGCGCAGCGCATCGCCGAAAATCTTCTCGCCGGCATAGCCGCCATAGATATCGGCATGGTCCATGGTGGTGATGCCCTGCGCGAGACAGGATTCGACCTTCTCCCTGACATGGCGCGCTGACGTGTCCTCGTCGTCGGCAAGCCGCCACAGCCCGTAGACGAGGCGCGAGAACGAAAGGTCGGGCGTGATCTGCACGCGTTCCATCAGTGGCGCTCTCCGTTTCCAAGCGGTGTTGCGGGTGTCCCTGGGGGAATCCGGCCGTATTCGTGCGGCAGCGAACAGGTCTTGAGCTGCGGCAGGACTTTGGCGCCGAAATGGCCGGCCTCGTCCAGATGCGGATAGCCCGACAGGATGAAGGCGCGGATGCCCATGTTCCGGTAGGCTTCGAGTTCGGAAAGCACCTGATCCGTCGAGCCGACGATCGCGGCCCCGCAACCGGAACGCGCGCGGCCGATCCCGGTCCACAGATGGGGCTCGACATAGCCGAACTCGTCGGCAAGTTCGCGGGCACGAGCCTGATGCGATACGCCCAGCGAAATGGAATCATGCGCGCGGTCGCGGATCAGCCGGCCATATTCGTCGTCGAGCCCGGAGACCAGATGCTCGGCATAGTCGCGCGCTTCCTGTTCGGTATCGCGCACGACGACATGAACGCGCAGGCCGTAATCGATGACGCGGCCATGGGCGGCGGCCCGCTCGTTCACCGCGCGCATGCGCTCGGCCAGCATCTCTTTCGGCTCCGGCCACATCAGATAGACGTCGCATTGCGCGGCGCACAGTTCCAGCGCATCGGGCGAATAGCCGCCGAAATAGAGAAGCGGCCCGCCATTTTGCTGGTAGGGACGCGCCGGATCGGTCGGCACGCCTTTGAATTGATAGATTTCGCCCTCGTGGTCGATCGTCTCGCGCGTCCATGCCTGGCGCAAAATTTCCACCACCTCGTGGCTGCGGCGGTAGCGATAGGCGCTGTCGGCCTTCTCGCCGGGGAAGTCGGACGAAATCACATTGAGCGTCAACCGTCCCTTGAGCATATGGTCGAGCGTCGCGACCGTCCGGGCAAGCATGATCGGCTGCATCTCGCCGCAGCGGATGGCCGCGAGGAAATTGATGCGCTCGGTCAGCGGCGCGCAGGCGGCGACGAAGCTGAGCGTGTCCTGCCCGACCTGATAGGACGACGGGCAGAGAATGTTCCGGAAGCCGAGTTCTTCGGCCTTCAACGCGATCTTCGAGCAATGGTCGAAACTGGAGCGGAGCGAACCCTCTGGAACGCCGAGCATCGCATAGTCGTCCGAGCAGAGCGCCGAGAACCACGACACTTCCGCGCCGTCGATATCCTGCGATCGCACCGGAACTACGGACATGAAATCTTCCTCCTGATCGATGCTCGGATTTCAGCGATTGGCTCTTGAATTACATCACGATTTCATGTGAAGCAATAGTGTATCAATTTTCAAGGGAGTTATCCGGCCAGATGTCGGAGCCGATCGGCAGCCTGCCCCGTTTTCTCCAGATCGCCGAGCTTCTGGTTCGCGATATCGCCGCCGGTCGCCTGATCGACGGCGAGAAGCTGCTTCCCGAACGCGAGATGGCCGAGCAGCTTGGCGTCGCCGTCGGCACGTTGCGAAAGGCGCTCGCCGAGGTCGAGGATCGCGGCCTTCTGGAGCGCGTTCAGGGCTCGGGAAACTACGTGCGCGCGATTCCGGACACGCGCAGCATCTACGCCATGTTCCGCATCGAGCTGATTGAGGGCGGCGGCCTGCCGACGGCGAAGGTCCTGTCGGTCGACCGGCTTGCCAAGCCCGGTGATCTGCCGGCGTTCGGCACATCGCCCGAAGGTCATCGCATCCGGCGCCTGCGCTTTCTCAACGACCGGCCGGCGGCGGTCGAGGAAATCTGGCTCGATGGCGACTATGCCGCCACGATCACGCGCGAGGCGCTTTCGGAAAGCCTGTACCTCTTCTACCGAACGCAACTGAACCTTTGGATCGCGCGCGCGGAGGATCAGATCGGCCTTGACCGTGTGCCCGAATGGTCGCCGCCGGCATTCGCGCTTTCGCCGGATGAGCCGGTTCCGCATGTGCTTCGCATCAGCGTCGACGCCAACGGGCAGCGCGCGGAAGTCTCGCGCACCTGGTTCGATCCCAACGTTGCCCGCTATGTGACGCGGCTGAAATGAGACCTGGAGAAAAGATGCCGGACACCCCACTAAACGGGCCACGATATGGCGTGATCGGCTGCGGGATGATGGGCCGAGAGCATTTGCGCAACATCGCGCTGATGCAAGGCAGCGAGGTCGCCGCGATCTTCGAACCCGATGCCGAGATGCGCATGCGGGCCGCGCAAATCGCGCCGCGCGCCGTCATGGTCGAATCCATCGAGGCGCTTTTGGCCGTGCCCGCCGTGAACTGCCTTTTGATCGCAAGCCCCAACGACATGCACCTGTCGCAGTTGCAGACGATCGCCGCGATTCGCCCGCTTCCCGTTCTGGTCGAAAAGCCGCTCGTCATCTCGCAAGACGAAATCGGGCGCCTGGACGCCTTTCGGCAGACCTATCCCGCACCCGTCTGGGTGGCTATGGAATACCGCTACATGCCGCCCGTCGCGCGATTGATCGCGGAGGCCGAGGCGGCAACAGGCGGCATACGGATGCTCACCATTCGCGAGCACCGGTTTCCGTTTCTCCACAAGGTCGGCGACTGGAACAGGCTGAACCGGCGAACAGGCGGCACGCTGGTGGAAAAGTGCTGCCATTTCTTCGACCTGATGCGCTATATCCTCAAATCCGATCCCGTCAGGGTGATGGCATCGGGCGGGCAATCGGTGAACCACAAGGACGAAATGTATGAGGGGGAAGCCGCCGACATCTGGGACAATGCCTATGTGATCGTCGATTTCGCCTCCGGCGCGCGGGCGATGCTGGAATTGTGCATGTTCGCGGAAGGGTCGCGCTATCAGGAAGAGATCAGCGCCATCGGCCCCTCCGGCAAGATCGAGTGTCACGTTCCCGGCCCCGCCCGGTTCTGGCCAGAGCATCTTGGCGAGCCGCCCGTCGCACAGGTCGTCGTTTCGCCCCGCACCCCCAAGGGACCGCGCACGATCGACATTCCCGTCGATCCCGAGCTTCTGGAAGCGGGAGACCACAACGGCTCGACCTTCTACCAGCACCAGCGTTTCGCACGCGCAGTTGCGGGAACTGGACCGGTCGAGGTGACGGCCGAAGACGGCATATGGGCGGTCGCGATGGGGCTCGCCGCGCAACACTCTGCGCTGACCGGACAAAGCTGCCCTGTCGACAGCAATTTCGGCACGAGGCTTTAACGTTCGGCGAACTCGCGCTAGTCATTCCCCCGGCAACGGCACTTTCAGGATGGCTTTCATGGCGACGAGCAGCTTGCGCCTCGACGATGCGGCACGCGCCGGCTGGCTCTATTATGTGGCCGGTAACACGCAGGACGACATCGCCCGCAAACTCGGCGTCTCGCGCCAGACGGCGCAGCGTCTCGTCTCTCAGGCCGTTCGCGAAGGTCTCGTCAAGGTGCGCATCGACCATCCGATCGCCGCCTGCCTCGATCTGGCGGCGCGGTTGCGCGAGCGCTTCGGGCTGGAATTGGCCGAGGTCGTTCCAAGCGATGCCGATTCACCGTCTACGACGGTCGGCGTTGCGGAAGCCGCCGCCGCAGAACTCGAACGCCGGCTTTCTGCGGACGATCCCATCACGATCGCGATCGGAACCGGCCGCACGCTGAAAGCGGCTATCGAGAAGCTGCCGACGATGGATTGCCCGCAGCACAAGGTCGTCTCGCTCACCGGCAACATCGCGCCGGACGGCTCCGCCGCCTTCTACAACGTCATCTTCACTATGGCCGACAAGGTGAAGTGCCGATCCTTTCCCATGCCCCTGCCCGTCATCGCCTCGTCGGCAGCCGAGCGTGACCTTCTGCACAAGCAGCCGATGATCGCGGCGACGCTGAAACTGTCGGCGGAGGCGGACGTGACTTTTCTGGGCGTCGGCGATCTCGGCCCGCGGGCGCCGCTCGCGGTGGACGGGTTCCTGTCGCCTGCCGAGCTTGGCGAACTCAATGCTGCCGGCGCGGTGGGCGAGATCGTCGGCTGGGTCTTCGACCGCAACGGCCGGCTTCTGCCGGGACTGACCAACGACCGGGTGGCGAGCGCGCCGATCCCGTCCCGAAAGACCGGCCTCGTCATCGGCATCGGCAAGGGCCGGACGAAGACGCCGGGCATTGCCGGCGCTTTGAACGGTGGCCTCATCAACGGGCTCATCACCGATGAATTGACCGCATCCGCCCTTCTTTCGGACTGAAACAGCTTCCTTCTCGGAATGCCGCTTGCCGCAATGCAGCAACGATTGCGCATTGACTTCGCATGTGTCGTTGTGAGTAATTGCCCAAAGCAAAGGCAATTGCTCATAGAACCACTTTTTCTCATTTGGGAGGAACTGATGAGATACCGAATTTCCTATCTGGCAAGCTGTGCCGCATTGGCCGTCGCGACGGCCGGCGTCGCCAGCGCACAGGAAACGCTGACCATCGCAACGGTCAACAATGGCGACATGATCCGCATGCAGGGGCTGACCGAGGAGTTCACCTCGCAGCACCCCGACATCCAGCTCAACTGGGTGACGCTGGAAGAAAACGTGCTTCGCCAGCGCGTCACCACCGACATCGCGACCGGCGGCGGCCAGTTCGATATCATGACCATCGGCACCTATGAGGTTCCGATCTGGGCCGAGAACCAGTGGCTTCTTCCGCTCGACAATCTGGGTGACGACTACGACGTCGACGACCTCATCCCGGCCATTCGCGGCGCGCTGTCGAAGGACGACACGCTTTATGCTGCGCCCTTCTACGCCGAAAGCGCGATGACGCTTTACCGCACAGACCTGTTCGAAGCCGCCGGCATCGAGATGCCCGCCGCGCCGACATGGGACTTCATCGCGGACGCGGCGCGCCAGATTTCCGAGGCCAACGACGACGTCTACGGCATCTGCCTGCGCGGCAAGCCGGGCTGGGGCGAGAACATGGCCTTCCTCGGCGCGATGGCCCGCTCCTACGGCGCGAACTATTTCAATGCTGAGTGGCAGCCGCAGTTCGAAAGCGAAGGCTGGACCACGGCCGTTACCCAATATGTCGACATGATGACCAATTACGGTCCTCCCGGCGCGGCCTCGAACGGCTTCAACGAGAATTTGACGCTGTTCAATCAGGGCCGTTGCGCGATGTGGATGGACGCAACCGTCGCGGCCTCCTTCGTGACCAATCCGGAAGAAAGCCAGGTCGCCGACAATGTCGGCTTCGCACCGTTCCCGTGCGGCATCGAGAACTGCCCGAACCAGGGCGCGAACTGGCTGTGGGCCTGGTCGCTCGCAATTCCGGCATCCTCGCAGAAGGCGGAAGCGGCCGAAACCTTCATCTCCTGGGCGACTTCGAAAGCCTATCTGGAACTCGTCGCCGAAAACGAAGGCTGGTCCAACGTGCCGCCCGGCACCCGCACCTCGCTCTACGAGAATCAGGAGTACATTTCGGCCGCGCCTTTCGCCGAACAGACGCTCCAGGCCATCGAGAACGCCGATACGTCGGCGGGTGACGACAAGCCCTATGTCGGCCTGCAATACGCCGCCATCCCCGAGTTCCAGGGGCTCGGCACGGCCGTCGGGCAGCAGATGGCAGCCGCCGTCTCCGGTTCGATGGGCGTCGAGCAGGTTCTCTCCGCCGCGCAGCAGACCGCCGTGCGCGAGATGACGCGGGCCGGCTACATCAAGTAGCCCCGCGCGCACCCCGCCCGGTAAATCCTCCGCCGGGCGGGGAAGCGGCTTTCGCACGATCGTGATCCCAATCGGCCAATTCTTAACCGGAAAGGCTTCGCCATGGCGACCTTGCAGACCAAATCCGCCGCGCGGCTGATGATGGCGCCGGCTGTGATCGCGCTCCTGATCTGGATGATCGTGCCGCTGTCGATGACGCTCTATTTCTCGACGCTGAACTACAATCTGTTCAACCCGGCGCAGACGCCGTTCATCGGACTGACGAACTACCGATTCTTCCTGACCGACCCGGCCTTCTTCACCGCGCTCACCAACACGTTGAAGCTGGTGGCGGGCGTGCTGGCGATCACGGTCACGGGTGGCATTCTTCTGGCGCTTCTGCTCGATCAGGATTTCTACGGCGTCAACATCGTGCGCCTCCTCGTCATCGCGCCGTTCTTCGTCATGCCGACCGTCGCCGCGCTGGTGTGGAAGAACATGATGATGAACCCGGTTTACGGCACGATCGGGCAGTTCCTGAACTGGATCGGAATTGGCGCGATCGACTGGTTCTCCGCCTATCCGCTTACTTCGATCGTCATCATCGTCGCCTGGCAATGGCTGCCCTTCGCCACGCTGATCCTTCTGACCGCGCTGCAATCTTTGTCCGAAGACCAGAAGGAAGCGGCCGAGATGGACGGAGCGGGGCCGGTCTCAGTCTTCTGGCACATCACCCTGCCCCACATGGCGCGTGCGATCACCGTCGTCATCCTGATCCAGACGATCTTCCTTCTGTCGATCTTCGCCGAAATCTACGTGACGACATCGGGCGGGCCGGGCCTGCAGACGACCAACCTGACCTATCTCGTCTACAGCCAGGCACTGTTGCAATTCGACGTGGGCGGGGCATCCGCCGGCGGCATCGTCGCGGTTGTTCTCGCCAACATCGTCGCCTTCTTCCTTGTCCGCATCATCGGCAAGAATCTGGACGCATGAGGTAGACCTATGGCCCGCGCAGTCTCGACCCGCCGCAAGATCACCATGACAATCATAGGATGGTCGATCGGACTTCTGATCTTCTTTCCCGTGATGTGGACGATCCTGACATCGTTCAAGTCCGAACTCGACGCCATCGCCACGCCGCCGAAATGGTTCTTCTTCAACTGGACGCTGGAGAACTACCAGACGGTCCACGCACGCTCGGACTATTTCCGCTTCATGATGAACTCGGTCTATCTGGCGGTCGGCTCGACGGCGCTCGGCCTGCTCTTCGCCATCCCCGCCGCGTGGGCGATGGCCTTTTCGCCGACCAAGCGCACCAAGGACATTCTGCTCTGGATGCTGTCCACGAAGATGCTGCCGGCCGTCGGCGTCCTGATCCCGATCTATCTGATGTTCCGCAACTGGGGCCTGCTCGACAGCCATGTCGGTCTGATCGTCGTCCTGTTCCTGATCAATTTGCCGATCATGGTGTGGATGCTCTATACCTACTTCAAGGAAATCCCCGGCGAGATCCTCGAAGCCGCCCGCATGGACGGCGCGTCACTGACGAAGGAAATCGTCTACGTGCTGACACCGATGTCGGTGCCCGGCATCGCCTCGACGGTTCTTCTTTGCATCATCCTCGCGTGGAACGAGGCGTTCTGGACGCTCAATCTGACGACCTCGAACGCGGCGCCGCTGACGGCCTTCATCGCGTCCTATTCGAGCCCGCAGGGCAATTTCTACGCAAAGCTTTCGGCGGCCTCCACGCTCGCCATCGCTCCGATCCTCATTCTCGGCTGGTTCTCCCAGAAGCAGCTCGTGCGCGGCCTCACCTTTGGCGCGGTCAAATAGGAGAACGTCATGGGACAGATCACGCTCGACAAGGTCTCCAAATCCTTCGGATCGACCGATGTCATCCATGCTGTCGACCTGGAGATCGAAGATGGCGAGTTCGTCGTGTTCGTCGGCCCGTCCGGCTGCGGCAAGTCCACGCTTTTGCGCCTCATCGCCGGGCTGGAAGACGTGACGAGCGGGCGCATCATGATCGACGGCACCGACGCGACGGGCCTCGCGCCCGCCAAGCGCCGCCTGTCCATGGTGTTCCAGTCCTACGCGCTCTACCCGCATATGAGCGTGCGCCAGAACATTGCCTTTCCGCTAAAAATGGCTGGCGAGAGCAAGGATTCTATCGAGCGCAAGGTGGCGGACGCGGCGCGCACCTTGAACCTTGCCGACTATCTCGACCGCAAGCCACGCCAGCTTTCGGGCGGCCAGCGCCAGCGCGTCGCCATCGGCCGCGCCATCGTGCGCGAGCCGGCGGCGTTCCTGTTCGACGAGCCGCTGTCCAATCTCGATGCCGCGCTGCGCGTCAACATGCGTCTCGAAATCTCCGAACTGCACCAGCACTTGAAGACGACCATGATTTACGTCACCCACGATCAGGTCGAGGCGATGACCATGGCCGACAAGATCGTGGTGCTGAACGCGGGCCGCATCGAGCAGATCGGCTCGCCGCTCGATCTCTACCGCAATCCGGCAAACCGTTTCGTCGCCGGCTTCATCGGCTCGCCGAAGATGAACTTCGTCGAAGGCGACGCCGCGCGGGGCCAGGGCGGCGAGACGATCGGCGTCCGGCCCGAGCATCTCGACATCTCCACCACCGACGGCGCGTGGAAGGGCACGGTCGGCGTCTCCGAGCATCTGGGTTCCGACACGTTCCTGCACGTCCATGTCGACGGCCAGCCGACGCCGATCACCGCACGCACGGGCGGCGAGTTCACCCTGTCGCACGGCGATACGGTCTATCTGACGCCGAAGGCCGGCAAGGTTCACAAGTTCGACGGTAGCGGGCTCGCAGTTCGATGAAGCGGCTTGCCGGAAAATCGGCGCTCATCACGGGATCGGCTCGCGGCATCGGCCGCGCCTTCGCTGAAGCCTATGTGCGCGAAGGCGCGAGCGTTGCCATCGCCGACATCGACATGGCACGCGCCGAAGAGACGGTTGCTGCGATCGGCGACGCCGCCTATGCCGTGAAGCTCGACGTCACCGACCAGTCCTCTATCGATGCCGCGATCCGCACGGTCGAAGAGCGGACCGGCGGGCTAGACATCCTCGTCAACAATGCCGCGATCTTCGACCTCGCGCCCATCGTGGACATCACGCCGGAAAGCTATGCGCGCGTTTTCGCGATCAACGTGCAGGGCACGCTCTTCATGATGCAGGCGGCGGCGAAATCGATGATCGCGCAAAACCGGCGGGGACGCATCATCAACATGGCGAGCCAGGCCGGACGGCGCGGCGAGCCGCTGGTCGCGGTCTACTGCGCCTCAAAGGCGGCCGTCATCAGCCTCACGCAATCGGCGGGGCTGAACCTCATCCGCCACGGCATCAACGTCAACGCGATCGCGCCGGGCGTGGTCGACGGCGAGCACTGGGACGGCGTCGATGCGCTCTTCGCGCAGTATGAGAACCGTCCGCGCGGCGAGAAGAAGCGCCTTGTCGGCGCCGAGGTGCCCTATGGGCGCATGGGCACGGCTGATGATCTGATCGGCATGGCGATCTTCCTCGCCGGGCCAGAGAGCGAATATGTCGTCGCGCAGACCTACAATGTCGACGGCGGCAACTGGATGAGCTGACAGGCGAAACCGCCCGCGCCAAGGATTTTTCGATGCTGACCAAACTTGCCGATGCCAATCTGTCGAAGATCGCCGCGAAGGCCGCCGTTCCGGCCTATGACCGCGCGTCGCTGACGGCCGGCATCCTGCATTTCGGCATCGGCAATTTTCACCGCGCCCATCAGGCCGTCTATCTCGACGACCTTTTCAATGAAGGTCGCGACCACGACTGGGCCATTGTCGGCGCGGGCGTGCTGCCGTCCGACAAGGCGCTGAAGGACAAACTTCAGCGCCAGGATTATCTGACGACCGTGGTCGAGCAGGAGGCCGGAAAGAGCGAAGCCCGCGTGACGGGCGCGATGATCGACTATGTCGAACCGGGCGACACGGCGGCGATCATCGCGCGCCTCGCCGACCCCGCCATCCGCATCGTTTCGCTGACCATTACCGAAGGCGGATATTACATCGACCCTGCGTCGGGCCGCTTCGATCCCGAGCATGCCGACATGCGCCATGACGCCGAGGACCCCGATGCACCGAAGACTGTATTCGGTCTCATTCTCGCCGGTCTCAAAGCGCGCCGCGCGGCAGGTATCGCACCTTTCACGGTCATGTCCTGCGACAACATTCCCGGCAACGGTCACGTCACCGAAAACGCGGTCGCGGGCCTTGCCGAACGCATCGACACTGAACTTGCCGACTGGATACGCGCCGAAGTCGCCTTTCCGAACGGCATGGTGGATCGCATCACGCCGGCAACCGGCAAGCGCGAGATCGACATTCTCTCCGACGAATTCGGCATCGACGACGCCTGGCCGGTCTTCTGCGAGGACTTCAGGCAGTGGGTTCTCGAAGACCGTTTCCCCGCCGGTCGCCCCGCGCTGGAAAGGGCCGGCGTCACCTTCGTCGAGGATGTCGCGCCCTACGAGTTGATGAAGATCCGCATCCTCAATGGCGGCCATGCGACCATCGCCTATCCGGCGGCGATGATGGACATTCACTTCGTCCACGAGGCGATGGAGAACGACCTCGTGCGCGGTTTCCTGCAAAAGGTCGAACGCGACGAGATCATCCCCTGCGTGCCGCCGGTTCCCGACACCGATCTGGACGACTATTACGCACTCATCGAACGGCGCTTCTCCAACCCCAAGATCGGCGACACGGTTGCGCGCCTCGCCCTCGACGGGTCGAACCGGCAACCCAAGTTCATCCTGCCCTCCACCGCCGACCGGTTGAAGGAGGGGCGATCGATCACCGGCCTTGCGCTCGTCTCGGCGCTCTGGTGCCGCTACTGCGCGGGCACGTCCGATTCCGGTCACGACATCCCGCCCAACGATGCGAGCCACGCACGCCTGAAAGAGGCGGCCCTGAAAGCGAAGGACGATCCGGACGCGTTTCTCGCGCTCGAAGACATTTTCGGTGCGGTCGGCCGCTCCCCCCTCTTCCGCGAAACTTTCGCCACGCATCTTTCCTCGCTATGGACGCACGGCACTGCGGATACGCTGCGGCGCTATTTGCAGGAGTAAGGATGAAGCCCGACCTCGTCATCTTCGATTGCGACGGGGTGCTCGTCGACAGCGAGCCGATTTCCATTTCGGTGCTGCGCGAGATGATCCGCACCGCCGGCCACGAAATCGGCGAGGACGTCGCCTATGAGCGGTTCCTCGGGCGATCCATGGCGTCGATCTGCGCCGCGCTGGCGGACGATCCGGGCATCGAGATCACCGCCGATCAGCTCGGCGCGATGCGCGAGCGGCTGAATTCGCGCTTCCGTGCCGAATTGAAAGCGATCGACCGCGTCGGCTGGGCGTTGCAGGCATTGCCGATGGCCCGCTGCGTGGCGTCCTCCTCGAAGCCCGAGCGGATCGCCCTGTCGCTGACGGTCACGGGACTTTTCCCGTTACTCGATCCGCATATCTACAGCGCCACCATGGTGCAAAACGGCAAGCCGGCCCCCGACCTCTTCCTCCACGCCGCCGCCCAAATGGGTTTTCCGCCCGAAAAATGTCTCGTCATCGAGGATTCCAGCGCCGGTGTCGAAGCTGCCAAACGCGCGGGAATGCGCGTTTTCGCCTTTACCGGCGCAACCCATGCGCGCCATCCGGCCCACCTCGAACGCATTACCGCCCTTGAGCCCGATCTCGTATTCGATAACATGGCGGACCTGCCCGGCCTGATCGGCCGTCAATAAACGAGGAGCGAGAACGGGGTGGAGCGCGACTTCGTCGTTGCGGTCGACGTGGGCACTGCGAGCGTGCGCGCCGGTATCCTCGACCGGCAGGGCCGCACCCTTGCGCATGCCGAACATCCCATCGCGATGCACCGGCCTGAGGCCGATCATGCCGAGCATGATTCGGAAGACATCTGGCGTTCTGTTTGCCGCACCGTGCGCGCCGCGCGGCAAGACGCGAACGTTCCGCCGCAGGCCATCGCCGCCATTGCCTTCGACGCAACATGCTCCATCGTGGTGCGCGGGCGGGACGGCGAACAAGTCACCGTTTCAACCGGAGGCGATTCACGCTGGGACACGATTGCCTGGCTCGATCACCGCGCGGCTGCGCAGGCCGATCGTTGCACCGCGACCGGCCATGAGGTCGTCGCTCATGCCGGCGGCGCGATCTCGCCGGAAATGGCGACCCCCAAGCTGGCCTGGCTGAAAACACATCTGCCCGAAAGCTGGGCCGGCGCCGCGCACTTCTTCGACCTTGCCGATTTTCTGACATGGAAAGCGTCCGGCTCGACCGAGCGCTCCGTCTGCACGCTCGGCTGCAAATGGGCCTATCTGGCACATCGCGACGATCCCTGGCCCCGCGACTATCTCGACGCCATCGGGATAAGCGACATGCTGGAGCGCGGCGGCTTGCCTTACGAAGCCGTGCCGGTCGGAGCCGATCTTGGACCGCTGACGCCGCAGACCGCCGGCGCTCTCGGCCTCACGCCATCCTGCCGGGTCGCCGCCGGCTTCATCGACGCGCATGCCGGTGCGCTCGCCGTCCTTGGGCCATATGCCGAAGACCCGCAAGATCTTGCTCGCCGCGCCGCGCTGGTGGCGGGTACGTCGAGCTGCGTGACCGTACTGACCACGAATCCCATTCAGATACGCGGCATGTGGGGCCCGTATCTGGATGCCACCTTGCCCGGCTTCTGGCTTTCGGAAGGCGGGCAATCCGTCAGCGGCGGCCTGCTCGACCATTTGATCCAAATCCACGGGGCGGGACAGGCGGCCGACCGCGCCACGCACGAACGCATCTGCGCGCGTATCGGCGAGTTGCGCGCCACTGAGGGAACGGCGCTGGCGCACCGCCTGCATGTCCTGCCCGATTTCCACGGAAACCGCTCGCCCATCGGCGACCCGCATGCGCTAGGGGTCATCAGCGGCATGGCGCTCGATCCGTCCTTTGACGGGTTATGCCGCCTCTACTGGCGAACGGCGGTCGCCATCGCGCTCGGTATTCGCCAGATCGTCGAGACGATGAACGATAACGGCCATTCGATCGAGACGCTGCATCTTGCCGGTGGGCATACGCGCAGCCCGCTCCTGACGCAGCTTTACGCCGACGTGACGGGCCGCGAAGTGATCACGCTGGACACGCCGAGCGCCATGCTCCTCGGCACCGGAATGGCGGCGTCCGTCGCGGCCGGCTGGCATTCGACGCTCGCCCAAGCCTCGCGCGCGCTTCGCCCACGCCACACGCATATCCAGCCGGACCGCTCGTCCTTCGCGCACTATGACCGTGACTATCGCATCTTCCAGCGCATGCTGACGCATCGCGCCGAGATCGAAACCTTAAGCGGCGCGCCATGACGGCGGCGACAGTTCGGTAAGGCGCGGCGGGTTCGCGCCCTGCCGTGCGACCGTAGCGGCGGCGACCTCGACGGCGCGGGCAAGGCACCGCTCCAGCGCGTCCGGCCCTGCCCGGCGTATCCCGTCTTTCGACAAGAGGCCGAGCCCCGCGAGCCCCTCGATGAAACCGGCGTTGAAAGCGTCCCCCGCGCCGACCGTATCGACGACGCGCGTGCGTGGCGGCTTCACCGAAACCGAGCCGCCTTCCGTCACCGCCGTCGCGCCATCCTCTCCGCGCGTGACGAGCACGGCATGGACGCCTTGTGCGACGAGGCCGGCAACCGCCTCGTCCTCATGCCCCGGCGCGAGCCATTCAAGGTCTTCTTCCGACAGCTTGACGATATCGGCCGCGCCCAGCATGCGCGACAAACGTGCGCGATACGCCGTCTCGTCGCGGATGAAGGCGGGGCGGATGTTGGGATCGACCATGACGAAGCGCCTCGCCCGCTCGCGCATCATCAGCGCCTCGAAGGTCGAGCCGCACGGCTCGGCAACGAGACTGATACCGCCGAAGAAAAGCGCATCGATCTCCTGTGGCAGCGTTGGCAAATCTTGTTCGGAAAGCATACGTCCTGCGCTGGCCTCGTCGTAGAAGACGTAGCGCGCCTGACCGTCGGTCAGCATCACGAAGGCGAGCGTCGTCGGACGTTCGACCCGCGGTGCGAGCGAAAAATCGACATGGGACGCATGCAGTTCCCGCGCCAGCATCTCGCCGAAAAGATCGGTCGAAATCGCATGGAAGAATGACGGCTTCATTTCCAGCCGCCCGAGCGCGATGCTGGTGTTGAAGACGGCTCCGCCGACATGCGGGACGAAGCCCTTCCCACCACCGGGCAGATCGGCGGGAATCATGTCGATCAAGGCGTCGCCGCAACACAATATCATCGTCTGTCTGTCCTCTCCGAACTGCACGGGATCGTAGGAATGGAAGCCACTGAAAACAACTCCAATCTGCCGATAATCCTCGACAATCCGGACATGCGGCGGGGTGCCGAAATCAACGCCGCGTGCCGTTCAGAACCGATGCCAGCGAGCGCGTCAGTTCGAGAAGCGCCGGTCCGACCTGCTCGTGGATGAACTGCTCGGTGAACTGGTAGGGTGGGCCGCCGCAATTGAACGCGTAGATGCCCGACCCGTCCGCCGCCACGAGAGGGGCGGCGACGGCATGGATACCCGGTCGCCATGCGCCGACCGAAACCGCGTAGCCAAGGGTCATGCATGTCTCGATTTCGCCGCGCATCTCGGCCTCGACACCTGGCCAGTCATCGCCATAGCGCGACGAAAGGCGCTCGATGGTGGCCTCGCGCTCGGCCTGCGACATGACGGAAAGAAGCGCGCGGCCCATGGCCGATTGCGCGAGCGGTATGCCCGACCCGATGTCGAGCTGAAACGTGAATGCCGAAGAGCCGCGCGAGATATCCACATAAAGTGCGCGGACGCGGTCGCGTATGCCCATCGCGACCGGCGCGGCCAGCCTCTCGGCCATCTCGTCCATGAAAGGCCGCGCGATCTGCCGGATGCCCAGATTGGCGAGCGCCGAATAGCCGAGCGTGATCGCCGAAGGCGCAAGCTGATACTTGCCCAGACGCGGAACCCTGGTGAGGTAGCCGAGCCGGCACAGCGTATAGGTGATGCGCGTGACCGTCGGCTTGGGCAGACCGGTGCGCTCGGCGATTTCCTGGTTGCCCAGAAAACCGTCGCGCGGGCGGAACGAGCGCAGCACTTCGAGGCCGCGTGCGAGCGCGACGACGAATTTGCGATCCCCCTTCAGGCTGTTTTCTTCCTCCTCCTCCTGCGCGATCTTCTCGGCGTCATCGTTCATGCTGGTTGACATCTCCATCTGGCTCACCCAACAATACCCTCTGCTTGCGAAAGTCAATTTCGCAGTGCGGAATTGGGAGAGATAGAGGCTTTCGCCAAGATACCGGGTCGAGACGGCCCGAAACGGGAGGATCACATGTCGTTCATCAGCCGCCTGGCCCTCGTGCCGGCAGCCATTGCCGCGTTTGCATTCATGCCGATGGCCGCGAACGCGCAGGACACAGTCACCTGGCGCGTCCAGTCGCACTGGCCGCAATCATCGAGTTCCTACTCCGACAGTCTGGAGCATCTGCGCGACGTGCTGGACGAGCGCACCGGCGGGCGGCTGAAGCTGGAGCTTCACGCAGCCGGCGGCCTGTTCGGCCATGACGAGATCTTCAACGCCACAAGGCGCGGCATCATCCAGATGGGCACCATCTCGCCCGCCTACATCATGGGCGAAGTGCCGACCGCCGGCATCGCGAACGGGCTTCCCAACGCCTTCCAGAATACATGGGAGGCAGCCTATTTCTTCAAGCATCTGGGCTTCGAGGACATGGTGCGCGAGGAAGCGGCCCAGCACGGTATTTTCTATTCCACCGACAAGGTCTACCCGACCGAGATGGTGCTGGTGCGCAAGCCCGAATCCATGGACGATTTCCGCTCGCTCAACATCCGTTCCTCCGGCACGCTGCAAACCTTCCTGACAGCCGCCGGCGCGGCCTCCAACTCGATCGCCGGTGCCGAACTCTACCAGGCGCTGACGAGCGGCATCGTGGACGGCGCGCACTGGGGCGCGGTTCAGGGCGCACTGTCGATGAGCCTCTACGAAGTGGCGAAATATCATGTGCGCCCGCCGCTCAACATCGGCGGCATCGATGCCTTCGTCGTCAATCAGGAGGCGATCGACGCGCTGCCGGAGGACGTGCAGCAAATCTTCTACAACGCGATGGAAGAGCAGTTCTGGCGCCGCACCAACGAGTATATCTATCAGGAGCAGGTGGCGCTTGCCCGCGCGCAGGCCGAGCACAATGTCGAAGTGATCGAACTGCCCGAAGACGTGCGCACCCAAATGCTGCAAGCAGCCCAGCAAACCTGGGAACAGGAGCGCGCACGCGGCGGAAAGGCCGCCGAGGCGATGGAGATGCTTGAGGCGTTCCTGACCGAACTCGGCCATTTGTGACCGATTGAACATGGCCTGGGGCGGCGATGATGATCATTCGCCGCCCTCGCGCTCCTGCTCATTCGCATCCGCGCACGCCGTGTGCGATCCAGCCTGTCGAGGGTTCCCATGAAATTCCTGAGAGACGCGGTCGGCGCCATCACCTGGGTGAACGGCTGGGTCGGCCGGCTGACGGCCTATCTCGTCCTGCCCATGTTCGTGCTGCTCTTGATGGAGGTTGGCTTCCGCTATGTTCTGCGCGCGCCAAGCGTGTGGACCGGCGAACTGTCGCAACTGATCTTCGGCGTCTACGCGCTGATGGGCGGAGGTTATCTTCTGGCGAATAACGGCCATGTCAGCGTCGACATCTTCTATGCCAATTATGCGCGGCGCACGCAGGCCCGCATGGATGTCGCGACCTCGATCCTGTTCTTTCTCTTCGTCGGCGTCATCGTCTGGCAGGGCGCGTCGCTGGCCTATGATTCCGTGACGCGGCTCGAGACGTCGCAATCGGCATGGAATCCGCCGATCTGGCCCGTCAAGCTGATGATCCCGGTGGCCGCGCTGCTCCTTTTCCTTCAGGGGCTGGCCAAGCTCCTCAACGACATCATGATCGCGACCGGCCGCCCGCCGATCCTCACCGAGACGAAAAGCGACCATAGCGCCGGAGCAGAACTGTGAGCATCGAAATCCTGACGGTCCTGTTCTTCGGGTCGCTCGTCGTCTTCCTGATGCTCGGCGTGCCGGTCGTCTTCGTGCTCGGCGGCATCTCGGTCATCTTCCTCTATTTCACCTGGGGACCGCACGCCTTCTACATCGTCGCCTCGCGCATGTGGACGACGATGAACAACTTCACGCTGATCGCCATACCGCTCTACATCCTGATGGCGATGATCCTGGAGCGTTCCGGGGTCGCCCAGCGGCTCTATCACATGATGCATCTGTGGTGGGGCGGCATCCGCGGCGGCCTCGCCATCGGCACCATCTTCATCTGCGCCATCTTCGGCGCCATGGTCGGCATTTCGGGCGCCGCCGTCACGGCCATGGGGACGATCGCCCTGCCCGCGATGCTCAAGCGCGGCTACGACAAGGAACTGGTGCTCGGCGCGATCAATACGGGCGGCGGCTGGGGCGTGCTCCTTCCGCCGTCGATCCTGATGGTGCTCTACTCGCTCATCACCGGCGTCTCCGTCGGCCAGCTCTTCGCCGCCGGCGTCGGTCCGGGCATCCTGCTCATTATCATGGCGGCGATCTACATCGCGGTCCGCTGCCATCTCCAGCCGCATCTCGGCCCGCCGCTGCCGCCTGAGGAACGTGGCGACTGGAGCGAAAAGCTGGCAGCCCTTCGCGCGGTGATCCTGCCGATCCTCATCGTGTTCTTCGTTTTGGGTTCGATTTTCGCCGGCCTCGCGACGCCCACGGAAGCGGCTGCGATCGGCGTCTTCGGAGCGCTGATGACCTCGTTCGTCAACCGTCAGTTCTCATGGTCCATGCTCGGAGAGGCGAGCCTGCGCACCTTCCGCCTGACCGCGATGATCATGTGGATTCTGTTCGCCGCGCATGCCTTCTCCACCGCCTATACCGCGATGGGCGCGCAAAGCTTCATCACCGAACTTATGAACTACGTGCCGGGCGGCAAATGGGGCGCGCTGATCGCCATCATGGTGATCCTGTTCCTGCTCGCCATGGTCCTCGACCCGGTCGGCATCATGCTCATCACCCTGCCCGTCTTCATGCCCCTCGTCGCCATGCACGGCTTCGATCCGATCTGGTTCGGCATCCTCTTCATCATCATGATGGAGATCGGCTACATGACGCCGCCATTCGGATTCAATCTCTTCTATCTGAAGGGCGTGGCGCCGCCGGACGTCACGATGGGCGACATCTACCGCTCGATCGTGCCCTATACGATCGTCGAGCTCGTCGGTCTGGCCATCATCATCATGTTCCCGGCCATCGCATTGTGGCTGCCGAGCATGCTGTTTTGACGATCAGATCAGCCTGTTGAAGCGGCTGTAGGCGCCGCCCTTCTCGACGAGCTGGTCGTGCGCGCCTTCTTCGACGATGCCGGATTTGTCGATGACGACGATGCGGTCGGCATTGCGGATCGTCGCCAGACGGTGCGCGATGACAAGCGTGGTGCGTCCATCCGAAAGGTCGGCCAGCGATTGCTGGATTTCGCGTTCGGTCTGGGTATCGAGCGACGAGGTCGCTTCGTCGAGGATCAGGATCGGCGGGTTCTTCAGGAAGATGCGGGCGATCGACAGGCGCTGTTTCTGGCCTCCCGACAGCTTGACGCCGCGCTCGCCGATGACCGTTTCGAGGCCGTCCGGCAGCGACGCGATAAGGCCGTCGAGACGGGCGCGGTGCGCGGCCTCCTCGATCTCTGCGTCGCTCGCGCCGAGACGTCCATAGGCGATGTTCTCGCGGATCGTGCCGCCGAAGAGGAACACGTCCTGCTGGACGATGCCGATCTGCGCCCGCAGCGAGGCGAGCGTCATGTCGCGGATATCGATCCCGTCGACGGTGATTGCGCCCGCCTCGACCTCGTAGAAGCGCGGCAGGAGGGAGCAGAGCGTCGTCTTGCCCGCACCGGACGGACCGACGAAGGCCACCGTCTCGCCGGCGCGGATTTCCAGGTCGATCCCCTTGAGGACAGGCCGACCCGGCGTGTAGCCGAACGTCACGCCCCGATAGGCGATGTTGCCGGCAAGCGCCTCGACATTGCGCGCGCCGGGACGATCCGCGACGTCCGGGTCGGTATCGAGCAGGGAGAGATAACGCTGAAAACCGGCGATGCCTTTCGGGTAGGTCTCGATGACGGCGTTGATCTTCTCGATCGGCCGCACGAAGACGTTGACCAACAACAGGAAGCCGACAAAGCCACCGCTCGAAAGGTCGCCATTGATCACGTAGTAGCTGCCGGCGATCATGACGACGAGCTGGATCAGTCGCACGCTCATATATGAAAGCGAGGTGCTGGCGGCCATAATCCTGTAGGCGGCGAGCTTGGTCGTGCGGTAGCGGGCATTGTCGCGCGCGAAGAGCTTGCGCTCGAAATCCTCATTGGCGAAGGCCTGCACCACGCGCATGCCGCCGATATTCTCTTCCAGCCGCACGTTGAAATCGCCGACGCGGCCGTAGAGTGCCTGCCAGTTCTGCGTCATGCGCCCGCCATAGCGCGTCGTGATCCAGGCGATGAACGGCACGATGGTGGCGGTGATCATCGCCAGCGGCGGATGCACCCACCACATCAGCGCGAGCGCGCCGATCAGCGTCATGACGGCGATGAAGAGATCCTCCGGGCCGTGATGCGCGACCTCGCCGATCTCTTCGAGATCCTTCGTCACGCGCGCCAGAAGATGCCCGGTCTTGTTCTCGTCATAGAAGCGAAAAGAGAGCTTCTGGAGATGGTCGAACGCCTTGCGGCGCATTTCCGTCTCGATGTTGATGCCGAGCATATGGCCCCAATAGACCACCACCGCCATCAGGCAGGTATTGACGATGTAGAGGACAAGCAGGCCCGCCGCCGCAAGCATGATCGCGCCCCACTGGGCCGTCGGCAGCAGCGTATCGATGAACCATTTGACCGCCAGCGGAAAGCCGAGCTCGAGCAGGCCCGCAAGGATCGCGCAGGAAAAGTCGAGGACGAACAAGCCCTTCCAGGGCGCATAATAGGTAAAGAAGCGGCGGATCATCGATGAGCGTCCATGGGTGTGTTCCTCAGCCGCGCTGGTGCGCGCCGCGCGACAGGAGGTAGACGAGATAGGGGCCGCCGATCAGCGATGCGAACAGGCCGACGGGAAGCTGATAGGGGAACGCGACCATGCGGGCAAGCCAGTCGGACACCACCATGAGCGCCGCGCCCAGAAGCACCGCGCCGATCAGGTGATCGCGGGCGCGCCCGAGGCCGAGAAGCCGCGCCAGATGCGGCGCGATCAGTCCGATGAAGGAAAGCGGGCCGACGAACATGGCCGCCGAGGCCGTCATCAGCGCGGCGAGGAGCACTACGAGGAAACGTGCGCGGATAAGGGGAACACCGAGGCTTTTCGCCGTTTCGCCGCCGAGCGGGAGAATGTCGAGCCAGCGGACGGTCAAAAGCGCCGGAGTGATCAGCACGGCCATCAGCGTCAGCGCCGTGAATGCCTGCGTCGCATCGGCCTGCGCCGTCGAGCCGGTAAGCCAGGTCAAAAGCGTGTAGGAGGTCGTCGTGCCCATGGCGACGACTGCCGTGATGATGGCGCTTGCCGCAGCGCCGATGGCCACGCCGCCCAGAAGCAGCCGTTCCGGCCCGAATTTTCCGCGCGCGGCGACGCCGAGGATGAGCAGGAGCGCACCGAGTGCGCCCGCAGCCGCGCCCGCGATCTGCCAGAAAAGGCCGGCGGTGGCGTTGATCAGCAGCACGGCCGTCAGCCCCGCTCCCGCGCCGGTGCCGACGCCGAGCACTTCGGGGCTGGCGAGCGGATTTCCGGTCAAACGCTGCACCATGACGCCCGCCGCCGCGAGCATCGCGCCGGCGGCGGCCGCGACGACGATTCGCGGAATGCGCCATTGCGACAAATCGGCGAGAAGGTCGCCGGTCGCGATGGTCCAGCCATACGGTCCGCTGCCGGCGAAAAGGGCGACCACCATGGCGAAGATCAGGGCGACAAGCGTGACGAGCAGCATCGCTACCGGACGCGCTGCCCGCCGCGAGGCAGCCATGGGCGTCGTTAATGAAGGCCATTCCATCATCCGCAGACGCGGCAGGATCCACAACAGCAAGGGTCCGCCGAGAAGCGCGGTCGCGGCGCCCGTCGGCAGACGCTCGCCGCCTGCACCGGAGGCGAGCTGGACCAACCCGTCGGTCACCCACAGAAGGATCGCGCCGATCAGGGGCGCGGCGACGATGCGTTGGCGAAGCGTGCGCGCGCCCGAAAGCGTCGCCAATGCGGGCGCGGCAAGACCCACGAAGCCGATGATCCCGACTTCCGCCGCGACTGTCGTCGCGATCCACACGGCCAATGCGACGATGGCGAAGCGGCTTGCGTGAAGGGCAACGCCGAGGCTGCGCGCAGACGCGTCGTCGAGGCCGAGAATGCCAAGCGGTCGCAGAAGCAGGATCGCCGCCGCAAGGCCGATCGCCAGACGTGACCCTATGGCGATGGCAGGATCCCAGCTTTGCTGGACCAGCGAGCCGCCCCCCCAGATGAACAGCGAGAAGAGATAGTCGCCATTGGCGAGGATCAGCGCCGCGCTGGCGGCGTTGGCGGTGAGCGCGACCATCATGCCGGCGAGCACCACCGAGACGGGTTCGAGGCCGCGCCGCCATGTGAGCGCGAGAATGATCGCGACGGCGGCGATACCGCCGGCAAAGGCGACGAAGCCGACCGACCAGCCCATCAGTGCGGGCGCGTAAAGGGTGGCGGTCGCCATCGCCAGTTGCGCGCCGGCCGAAATGCCGAGCGTCGACGGTTCGGCGAGCGCGTTGCGCAATACGCGCTGCAACAGCAACCCGGCCAAGCCGAGCGCCGCGCCGGCTAGGATCGCCACGACAGCGCGCGGCAGGACGGCATTTTGAAGAATGATCCATTGCAACGCATCGTCGCCTTGCGGCCATGCGGCGCGAAGTTCCATCGCGAAGAGCATGGCCGCCAGCAGGCCGAGCCCGGCCCATGGCAGAAGGATGCGCTGACCTTTCATGCGACCGGCCATTGCGACATGGCGGATTCGGTGAGACGCGCGAAGCGGCGTGCCGAGGGCAGGCCGCCGAAATGGCTGACGGGGGCGATGGTCGCAACCCGCCCTTCCCGGACGGCCGGCAGCGCGTTCCAGATCGCATTGCGCGGCAGGCCGCGTGCGACTTCCGGCGGGGATGGATCGACGATGACGATCCCGGCGTCCGGCACGCGCGCCAGCGCCTCGATGCCGACGGGCGCAGCGGCGCTGTAGCTGGTCGTGTCGGACCACGCATTTTCCATCCCAAGTCGGCCGAGAACGTCGCCGAACATGGAGTCTCCGCCAAATGCGCGGAAGTGGCGGGAATCACCCAGATTGATGATGAAGACGGGCCGTGCGCGATGCGATGTGAGCGCGGTGCGCCGAAGCGCGATCTCACGCGCCGTATCCGTGACATAGGCGCGCGCTTTTTCGGCGATACCGAGGGCTTCGCCGAGCTTGAGGGTCGAATCCTCCACCAGCGCATAAGGGGGCGTGCCGGCGTCGTAGACGGGCAGGCTCAGGACGGGTGCGATCCGCTCCAGTTGCGGGCGCTGATAGTCGTAGAATTGCGAAATCACGATCAGGTCGGGTTCGACCTGCCGCAGCATCTCGAAATTCGGTGAGCCGCGCAGGCCCAGATCGGCAACGACAGTGTCGGGCACTTCAGGTTCGACAACGAGATTGCGATACTGCATGAGTTCGCTTGCGGCCGCCGGCACGATACCCAGCGCCAGCGCGGTCTCCAGCAAGGCCCAGTCGATGATCGCGATGCTGCGAGATACGTCGGCGCGGACAGGCGCCGCCGCAAGCGCCGCCGCGCCCGAAGCGAGAAAGGCGCGGCGCGTCATCGCCGTTGGTGTTCTCAGCGTCTTTCCCATGGCTCAGGCGACGTAGCTCAGCGGCTGGCCCGTCGCCGGATGCGGAATGATGCCCATCGGCAGGCCGTAGAGCGCCGCCAGCGTTTCGGGCACGACGATGGCGTCCGGCGCGCCGCGCGCGACGATCCTGCCATCCTTGAGCGCGACGAGTTCGTCGCAGTAGCGCGCGGCCATGTTGATGTCGTGGAGCACGACGAGCGCGGCCAGATCGCGCTCGCGCGTCAGGTCGCGCACCAGCGCCAGCATGTCGGCCTGATGCGCGATATCGAGCGCCGACGTCGGCTCGTCGAGGATCAGGCAGGACGCATCCTGCGCCAGCATCATGGCAAGCCAGGCGCGTTGGCGCTCGCCGCCCGAAAGGCTGTCGACCAGCCGGTCGGCGAAGCGCATCAGCTCGGTACGCTCCAGCGCGGTCTCGACTTTTTCGGCATCCACACCGCTAAAGCGACCAAGCGCGCCGTGCCAGGGGAAACGCCCGAGCGCGACGAGTTCGCGCACGGTCATGCCTTCGGCCGGCGGCGTGAATTGCGGCATATAGGCGATGCGTCGCGCCAGTTCGCGCTCGCCGAAACCATCGAGCGGGCGGCCGTCAAGCCGGATCGTGCCGGATGTCGGCTTTTGCTGACGCGCGACGAGGCGCACCAGCGAGCTCTTGCCCGACCCGTTCGGCCCGATGATCCCGGTCATCCTGCCCCGGACCAGATCGAGCGAAACGGGTTTCAGGATCGAAACGGAACCGGCGCTGAAGGTGACATCCTCCAGCGCCAGCAAAGTTTCCATGGTTCCGCGTTCAGTCATCGTCACCAGCGCGCATGGGCCTTGAGCTTGAACGAACGTCCTTCGCCGTAAGAGCAGACGCTCGCACCCTGACAGCTCGACACGTAGGTTTCATCGAACACATTGGTCACGTTGAGCGCAACGCCCCAATTGTCCTTTTCGTAGCCGAGCTTCAAATCCACCAGCGTGGCGTCGGGCACCTTCAGCGTGTTCTCGTTGTCGGCCCAGGACGAGCCCAGGTAGCGCACGCCTGCCCCGGCCGTGACGCCGTCATACCAGGCACCGCCCTCGCGGAACGTGTAGTCGGCCGAAACCGATGCCAGCACCTCCGGCACGATGAAGGGCGTGTTGCCGATCAATGCAGCGTTGGCGTCCTCGGTGATCTCGATGTCGTAGGCGGTGATGCCGGCCGTCACCCTGAACTGTTCGGTGACATTGACCTTCGCCTCGGCTTCGAAGCCGCGCGAGCGGACTTCGCCGAGCTGAAGCTGGTCGAACAGGGTCACGTTGGACGGCACGTTCTGCCGGGTCAGATCGAAGACGGAGAGCGTAAACAGGCCGTCGATGAAGGTCGGTGCATATTTGATGCCCGCCTCGTACTGGACGCCTTCTTCCGGCCGGAAGAGTTCGTCGTTCACATCGACGCCGATGATCGGATTGAAGAAGCTCGCCACGCTCACATAGGGCGTGATTCCGTTTGCGAATTCGTAGGCGAGGCCGGCACGGCCGGAGAAGCGGCCATCGTTGCGCTTCTGGGTGACGTTCTGATCCGGCGCATAGAAAGTCGGCCGATCGTGCGCTTCCAGCCAGCCGTGATCGTAACGGCCGTTGAGCGTCGCGATCCAGCCGCCGCCGAAACGCATCTGATCCTGCAGATAGATACCGAGCTGGCGCTGGGTGAGATCCTGATTGGTGTAGCTGACCGGAGTGGTCAGCGGCGCGCCATAGACCGGATTGAAAGCGTCGATCGGCGGCGTCGTGCCGAAAACGGCCGCCGACTGCACCTGATCGATATTGAAGAACTTGTAGTCAATGCCGCCCAAAATGCGATGTTCCACGGCCCCGGTGTTCACGGTTCCCTCGAGCTGATTGTCGATCAGGAACGTCGTCGATTGCGTCTGGTGAGCGAAGTTGACGCGGTTCAGCTCGGTCGCGCTGGCCCATCCGTCGGCATAGAGAAACTGCTCGTCGATGTCCGAAACGCCGAAGCGGGCGTTGGATCGCACGGTCCAGTCATTTTCCAGCGTGTGTTCAAGTTCATAGCCGATCGAACCTTGCTGGCGCTCGTAAAAATCGACGGAAGGCTCGGTGAAGTTCGCATCGCGGTCGATCCGGCCGTAATTCACGCCGCCAAAGACGCGATCGACCACCGTGCCGTCGTAAGGCAGGAAGCTGTCGCCATTGTGCGTTTCGTCGATATGCGTGTAATTGCCGAAAAATGTCAGGCTGGTGCCCTCCTCCGGCTGAATGGTGAGGCTGGGCGCGATGAAGCCGCGCCAGCCTTTCTGGAAATCGCTATAGCCCTCGCCGCCCTGAAGACGGCCGTTCATGCGCAACGCCACGTTTTCATTGGCGACGTCGGAAATGTCGAAACCGACATAGCCGGTACCCGCATCGTTGATGCCGCTTTCGACATACCGGTTGCGGCTGAAATCCGGGCGCTTGGACACGTAGTTCACGATGCCGCCGGGATTGGAGCCGCCGTAGAGGACCGAAGCCGGCCCCTTCAGTACCTCGACACGCTCCAGGCCGAACGTATCGACATAAAAGCCGCCGAAAGCATAGCCGAAGAGCTGCAGCCCATCCATGTAGGCGCCGGTCTGCGTTGCCTGGAAACCGCGAATAAAAAGCCAGTTCGTATCGCTATCGGTGCCGAAGGGCTGGGTCAGGACGCCCGGTGTATAGCGCAGCGCCTCGCCAACATTCTGTGCGCCCATGTCGTCGATTTCGGTGCGGCCGACGACGGAGACGGCCTGCGGAATGGCGGTGAGTTCGGTGGCGGATTTCATGCCCGTTCGCGAGGTTCGCGCGACGACGCCCGTGACGGGACCGACACCGCCATTTTCTTCCAGCGCCGCGCCTTCGACGACGATCTCCTCAAGTTCGGTTGCCTCCTGCGCCATGACGCCCGAACCGGGAAGCAGAGCCAGCGCGGCGACGGTGCCGGCAAGCATGGAACGATAGTGCGAACGGTCGGTCATCGAGAACTCCAGTCAACCCCGTGCCAGCAGTTTCGCCAGCCCCTTAACTTGACCGTGTAGCTCTACTTATATCGCTTGAATTGAATATTCTTGACCGGATTGCTCAATTTTGGGCCGGTCCGCCTCGTGTCGGTCGCATGATGCACAAATGTCACTTGCCGACCGGGTTCTCCCGCTTCCACAGAGCCGGCGTCACGCCCGTCACCTGCCGGAAAACACGGTTGAAATGCGCCTGATCGGAGAAGCCGCATTCGGCCGCGATGCTGCCGATGGACGATGCGGAGGTCTGCATCATCGCCTGTGCCTTGCGCACGCGCTGCTGCATGACGAAGCGATGCGGGGGCACGCCGGTCGCGGCCTTGAACGCATGGCTGAAATAGGTTTCGGAAACGCCGACGAGCCGGGCGAGGTCGGCGAGGCGAAGCGGCTCCAGACAATGCATGTCGATATGATCGAGCGCCAGACGAAGCTGCGTGCGTGAAAGCGCCGGCCGCCGCCGCTCTTCTTCCTGACGGATATCGAACAGGACCGCCAGAAGGGCATTGGCCAATCCGTCAAGGTACAGGTCGTGACAGGGCTCGTCGGCATCCAGCGCATCCGCCAACAGACCGGTCAGCGCGGCAAGGCGCGTGTCGCAAAGGGAAAGGCGCGGTTCTTCCATCTGCCGCCGGGACAAGGCGCGCCCGAACCGGCGGACGAGGCCGGCTTCGCTCATGTGCAAATCGAGGTGACGCAGCCGAAGCCGTCCCCTCGCCTCGCCCTGCGTCGCATGCCCGGCGGGAATGTAGCTCGCTACGCCTCCAACCCGCCCGCCAAATCGGTGTTGCCGGTGCTCATCTCTCAGAAGGAACGTCCCCTCGCCTGCGATAGCCAGCGGAACGAACAGGCGCGGATCGGGTGAAAGATAGTCGCCCTGCGCGCCGTCCATGCATTCGACGTCCCACAAATCCGCAGCAAGCCCGCCCCAGGCCCGCCATTTCAGGTCCTCGACGGCAAAGCCCGTGATGCGGCTTTCCATGCGCGGCCCGAACCGGATCGAGGACATGTCTGTAGGCATTGGCTGCTGTTCCGACTGCTTTGCGTGACCTGCGGGCGGACGCGCCCGAGGAAATGACATTGTGATGCGACCGACAATGAATTACAGCAAAACATGACCGCGATGGCAGGGTTTAATCGCAATCATGAACGGCGCAATTTCCATACAAGGCGGATATGCCGTTTCGGTGCTGGACGAAGCGCTTGGCGCACAGCGCCGTTTGTGGCCGCACTATCCACTTGAGATGATCGGCGGATTCGACCGGCGATGGCGCCCCGCCGAAAAATTCTTTGCGGATCACGGCTCCATCGAGGAATTGCTCGTCTTGCAGGACAAGGCCCTCCCCGGCCTCGACCGGAAGGGCAAGGCCGCATTTGCGATCGGCGCCTACAGCTATGCCCTTGCCGCCGGACTGGTGCCGCTTTTCGTGGGCTTTCGCGTCGTGCCGGACTTTTCCGCATCCAACCTTGCGGTTGCGTTCGCACCGGCCGGGCCTTCCCGGCTTCGCTTCGCGCTGACGCGAACGAACATCGCTACCGACGCCGCTTCGCCGCATCCGAACGGTAGCGACGTCCCCGAAATGAGCAGCGCGGCGCTTCGTGACCGCTTCAGCGCCCAGCTCGAAGAACACATGTGCCCGTTGATTGAAAGCCTGCATCTGGCGACCCGGCTTGGGCGAGCAGCGCTATGGCGTCTGGTCGCGGATTACTTCGCCCAATTGTTCCTCGACGCGGGCGACCAATTCCACCGGACAAGGCGTTCGCAGGCCGACGCAATGGGAATATTGAAGCGCGCTCGTTCATCGCTCTCCAATCCCCAATTGCATTTCTTCGACCTCGCGGAAGAGAATCGCGCGATCAAGCCATGCCGGAGCGAATTGCGGCGAACATTCGTATCCCGTGGCGGCTGCTGTCGTCAGTACACGGTGGACGGTTACGAGTTGTGCGCTACCTGCGTTTTGCAGAATCCGGAAGCCAGGGATATCGAAATCAGGAAGCAGTTGCGCGCTGCGGCCGGGCTAGAAATGGCGGAGCATGGCCTCCCGCGCGGATAATCATGCGGCCCCTTGACGGGACCAAGATATGATCCGCATCGAGCCATCGTCACCAACATACGGAGCTTAAGCCATGGTCCACCCGCAGCCGAAAATGCCGAAGCTGATTGTCGTGATGGCGTTTGATTGGAACGACGACGGCGAATTGGTAACCGCATTTGGGCCGCAGGACTACGCTTCCGAAGAGCGTGCCGTGCGCCAGGCGCAAACGCTGGTGCCGAACCATGCCGGCGTCATCGCATGGAGCCGGGAGGCCAATCCCGACATCGGCGAATATGGCGAGCCGGTGACGCTGTTTCAGGCCGGCGACATGCCCGATATGGAGTGACACGCCGCCGCTGCGGCGATCCGGCCCTTGCTTACTTCCCGCCCGTCTCGGCCATTTTGATCGGCGCGGCGACGATCGTCCTGTAGCCGGGTTTGTTGTCCTCTTGATCGATCGTGCCGCCCAACCGGTCGACGAGGGCGGCGAGCATGCGTGAACCGAAGCCGGTTCCCTCGACCTCGCCCTTGTGACCCTTGCCCCGGTCGGCGACGATCAGCCGGAAGGTTTCCCGGTGCTGCTCGACGCTGATGGTCAGCGGGCCCGGCTTGCCCTCATAGGCATATTTGGCCGCGTTCGTCAGAAGCTCGTTGACGATGAGACCTACGCTCACCGCACGTTCGGTTTCGATCAGCATCGGAGACAGATCGAGGTTGAGGTGCTGGTTCCATGCCGGATCCATGGTCGTTTGCAGTTCACCGACCAGTTCCTCCAGATAGCGGGACAGATCGATGATCTCGAGGCTGTCGTCCTGATAGAGCCGCCGGTGCACCAGCCCGACCGCCATCAGCCTGTGCTCGGCTTCCGCCAGTTGCTCCTTTACCGCCGCGTCGGCGGTGCGCGCCTGCATGCGCAGGAAGGCCGAGACGAGCGACAGGCTGTTCTGGACGCGGTGATTGACTTCCTTCAACAGGAAGTCCTTCTGCTGGATCAGGCTCTCGTTCTCTTTCAGCGTGGTGGTCAGTTCGCGGTTGAGCTTGCGCATGCGCCGGTTGTTGCGCGCTTCGAGCATGAGCTTGACCACGCGCGAAGCGGATTCCGATTCGGCGTGGGTCCATTCCTTCGACCGCCCGGAGACGTGTTCGGACCAGGCCTCGAACGAGGCGCGAGGCATCAGGACCGCGCCCTCTTCGAGTTCGACATCCTTGTGAGGATTACCCGCCCACTTCACGGTCTGGAGCTGTTCGGCCCGGAACCACATCAGGATCGTCGGCACTTCGGTGGACATCGTCACGGCCAGAAGGCCGCTTGCGAGGTCCCTGTAGGCGGTGGCAGCCGGGAACTCCCTGGACAAATGGCTTGTCACGACCGGCTTGATCGATGCAGGCTTGCGCACATGCTCGCCAAGCGCCCTGACGTCGATCGGATCGGGGCAGGACCCCGCGCAGAAAAGGTCGGCTCCCTGCATTGCCGCGAACCCGTCTGCCCGCAAGAGACTGGCCAGATCCGCTCCCGACCGGTCGAGGAAGTTCGAAAGAGATTCGTCGGAGCCGAGGCGACTGACGATCACATCCTCCTGCCCGCGCAGCCGAATGCGCTCGCGGTACAGATCGCCATCCTCGCGCATGCGTATCTGCCGCGCGAGCGCGGTGGCGATGGTCTGGCAGGCCAGTCGGGTCGTGAGCGAAAGCGGTCGCGGTTCGTCATGATGACACGCGACCAATCCCCACAAAATCCCGTCCTTGACGATCGACATCGACGCCGACGCGGCGACTCCCATGTTCTTGAGATACTGGATATGGACCGGCGAAACGCTGCGCAGCGTCGAATCGCTCATGTCGATCGAGGTCAGGTCGTCCCTCCCGCTGACGACGGGCAGCGGCGTGTAGTTCACGTCCGCGATCACGCGTACCCTGTTACGCACGTATAGCGCGCGCGCCTGCTTCGGTATGTCCGACGCGGGGAAGTGATGGTTCATGAAGCCGGCGGCCGCGTTTGAGAGGCTTTCGCCGATCACGACACCGGCATCATCCTCGATGAAGCGGTAGACCATGACCCGGCTATATCCGGTCAACTCCTGAAAGACCCTCGCCGCCTGCTCGGCCAGATCGGACAGCGAGGTCGACCGTTCGAGCGCCGCTCCCATCCCGTCGAGATGAGCCAGAAACGTCGCGTCGAGATGCGGTCCCGAATCAGCCACGGTCAGTTCGACGATTGTATGATTACCGCTTCTGTAGGCGATGACGTCGTGTGTCGCGCCTGCCCATTGGGCTTGTGCGAGAACCTTGATGCCGGTTTCCGGAAGATCACGGATGGCAGCCTCGGTGGCGGATGCGACGGTTTCCGTCAGCCGCTTGCCCATGATATCGGCGATGTCGCCTGCGCTGCCGGCATAGCCGCAGATCACGCCGTGAGCGTCGGCGATCAGCATCGTCCCGTATGGCTGGATCGAGCCGGGAATATGGATCGGTTCGATGTCGCAATTCGTCAGGCCGGCGGCGGTACGTTCGAGCATGGGTCATGTCCTTCGACGATATTGCAGGACGAACAACCAGTGCTTCGGCCAATTCGCTATCCGCCTATAGCACGCTATTTGGCAGAAATTTGAATTTTGCTACAGGTAGGATAACCACCGAGGGTCTACTTTTCCCGGCTTGGGAAATCATTCGCAAGACCGCGCCTCGCACTTTGCAGAAAGTCGTTCACGATGGCTGTTGCCGATATGGCCCTGCCCCTTCGCTCAAATCTGGCGGGCTTGCTGAAAGAATCGACCAGCACCACGCATGAACGCCTCGACAAGGCGGTCATGGACTGTGAGCCGTTTTCGAACCGAGCGCGTTTTTGCCTGTTCCTCAAGGTGCAGCATGCGTTTCATCGCGAGGTTGATCCGCTTTACAACGATGCCGCGATTTGCGCTTTGATGCCTTCTATCGCCGGGTCCAGCCGCCTCGAGAGGATCGAACAGGATTTGGCCGATCTGGGTGCCCGGACGCCGACCTACGCTTCGGCTCCTCTTTTCGCGGCGAACGCCGGAATCGATCTGCCTGCTGCCTTGGGCTGGCTTTATGTTGCGGAGGGCTCGAATCTCGGCGCTGCGTTTCTTCTCAGGCAAGCCGGGACGCTGGGGCTCTCGGACATTTTCGGTGCCCGTCATCTGGCTGCGGCGCCGGAAGGTCGCGGGCTGCGGTGGAAAACCTTCAAAAATGAGCTGAACGCCATCGAGCTTGCGGAGCGGCACGAAGCTGAACTCGTCTCGGGTGCTGCGGCAGCTTTCGATCGTGTCCGGGCCGTGCTTGACGACGCCTTCGGTTAATCCCACATCGCGCGGGCAGAGGTACCGGATCGATTGGACGTTTCGGCTTTCTCCAGACGTGCCAATGCGTCGGCGAACCGATCGTCTTCGCGCGTTACTTCGAAGCCGGGCAATGCAGACAGAGCCGCTCGGGTCATGGGAAGCTTCATGACCCGGCGTATTTCCTTGGTAAGCGACACGATAGCAATTCCTGTACAGATCGCGCTGAACGCATCGGCTGCAAGGGGGTTCCGCCTCCGGCTGTAAAATCGAACACGCCGGCCCTCTTAGGCCCACGGCTTACGCCGAAAAGCCAAGCAGATAGGTGAGCAGGACCGACAGAGCCGACAGCGAGACGATGATGTTTGCAAGGTCCCAACCGCTCCGCGCCATCCCGTCGGCTCCGCGGCCGGCAAAGCGTCGTTCGCCAATGGCGGTGATCGATGCGGACAGCAAATAGGCACCCAGCCACCAGACCAAGACACTGACCGGCCCCCATAAATTGGAAGATGGCGGCGATGCCGTCGTGCACAGCACGAGAAAAGGCGCGACGAGATAGATGCGGCGGGTGGTGTAGACCGCGCCCGGCTGAGCGTCTTCGACAGCGGCAAATCCCACGTTCAGTGCGTTGCGGTTCAGCCGCGCTGCAAGCAAACCTGCCCCGGCGGCAAGGATGGCGAGACAGACGATCCTCGACCGGGGATCACCGCCAAGGCGCATCAATGCGTCGACGGGTCCGCCCCCCGGCGCAAGTCCATGCGCGCCGCCGTTGCCGATCAAGCCAGAAAGACCGATGGGGATCAGTGCGATCGCGAATATGACGCCCACAATAATTTGAGAAGCGCGCGCTTTTCGCCCGCCCGCTTCTTCAAAGGTCCGGCGTGCCGCGCGCCTGTCGAAACGCGGCGGCGGCGCAGCGGGTCCGGTCCATGCCCGGCTGTCATATTCGGGTCGATCGGCCTGTGTCATTCAGTTCCGTTCCCTCAAGCTCGGCGCGCTCCGGAGACTGGTTCGTACGATAGAGCACCGGCCATTCGCCCGGCGGCACGCCGCGGCAGACATTCATGACCGCAAGCTGCGTCGGGACGAGTTTCTCACCGTCGAAAGCCCAGTAGCTGATCGCGCCGCAATCGCCCGGTCCGCGCCCACGATCGAAGGACATGATGCTGCGGCCATCTTCCAGCAGGACTGGGCTGACCAGCATCGCACCGGGCTGGTTCCAGAAGCTCGCGTTCAAAGGACCGGGATCGGCCGGCGTCGCCGTTCCGTCCGCCACGACGAACAAATCGTAGATGAGGTTATAGGCACCGCCCGAGATGCACACGCCCCAGATCAGCATGCCGGTGCCGGTATCGATGACATAGTCGCGCTGCTGGTCCGGGCAGAATTCATCGGAGGGCGGCAGCCCGTCGGGTCTCGCGGCAGACGGCGGCAACTCCTCGATCTTCATCGCGGCAACACTCGGCAGCGATTGCGGAACGGAACCCGTGCCGGTCGGCCGATCGCCTGTGGCGATAAGGGCGTCGTCGGCATCGACGCGCCCTTGCACCACATCCATATGACGCAACGCGGCCGTCATGCCCCGAAGCGAAACATTGGAGGTGACATGATCGAGCGTCAAAACAAGGTCTTCGGCCGGCAGAAGTGCGTCGATGAAGGCCCGGTGGTCGGTTGCCCCGATCGGGATCGAGCCGAAGCCCGCCCAGGGGTCATCGATCGCAAGCGTCGTCACGGGAAGCTCGCCCCTGCCCTCGGGCAAGCTCAGGCGGATCGGTCCCTTCGACGATATGTCGTTGAGGATGGCGACCGAGACGACCGGTTGCGCGCCGGTGCCGGCGTCGCGCGCGATCCGCAGATAGGCGAGCGTTTCGATCTCCTCCGGCGAGAACCCGATCGCGATGCAGGCCCCCGCATTGTCGCAGCCGACGATCCAGTCTTCGAAGGTCCGAAGCTTGCCCGGCTCGGCCTGCGCGGCGCCTGCGACGAGCAGCAAGGACAGTGCAATCAAGTAAATCACCGGAGCATCTCCATCTTTTTAGACAATGCCCCGGCGCGATACGTCTGGCAATCGATTGAAACGCCTGTATGATCGACAAGCAACGCGTGGTGGGTTTCCTGGCGCCGCGATCGCTATTCATAAGTTCGCAAGGGTGGAGGGTATGATCAACCAATGGCCGATCTGCCTGTTCACGCGACATCGCCGACCGGCCGCGGCGGCTTGGCGTCGGCGATGGCTTTGTCCTTGCTCGTCACGCTGACAGCCGCATGTTCGAACGAAAGCGAAGAGGCGGACGCGTCGCTCATTCAGCCGATGCTTGCCGCCGTGATGTATTCGCGCACGAACGAGGTTCGACGTCTCGCAGAAGCCGGAATCGGGCTGAACGAGCGATACTATACCAACAACACGACACCGATGATCTTCGCGGCCGGTTCGGATCAATGGCCGGTCGTGGAAATCCTGCTCGATCACGGCGCCGATATCTAGGCTCACGACGAGTTCGGCATCACGGCGGCCCAATTCGCAACGACCAGCCGTATCCTGCCCGGCTCGCCCGAAGATGCCGCCCGGCTGCGCGTCATCGAAAAGCTGAAGGCCCGAGGCTATCCATTCCCCCCAACCTGAAAGCGACATGGTGCTGGCGATGGTCGAGAATGGAAAATGGCCGCCGCCGGCCAGCGGGCAATGAGCGTTTGCAGGAAGCGGATACGCTATCGACATGAGTAGGAAAAAGCGTTCGGCATTCTATTTGCGCCCGCTGCGGCGAGACGAGCTTTGGCACAATGGGCTGGCGGGCGCAGGCTTCCTGATCCTGGGGCTCGGCGCCATCTTCTGGAGCCTGATCAGTGCGCTCAACACCTATGTGGCCATTGGCGAGGGTCAGCGCATCGTCAAGATCATCAGTGCTTTCGTTGCGTTCCCGTTCATGGGTGCCACGGCGGTGGGGTTCGGGTTCGCCACTCTTCTTCACATGGTCAGCCCAAAATGGTCCAACCTTATCTCCGAGCGTGTAATGAAGGTCAGTCTTGTGATGTTCGCCCTGGGGCTCGCCATGCTTCCGGCCAGTATTGTTCTGGAAGGATTCGTCATGGAACGTAACGGTTACGAAGATTGTCTCGTGCCGACCGGCGCACGCGGCGTCACGACCTGGACGAAAGCGGGCATGTTCTGCGAAGAGGCCGGCGGTGTCCCGCGCTAGAAGGATCAATTGCCGTCGTCATTCGAGGAGACGACCTGCGCGGACGGGACGGATCAGAAGCGACCATTCAAGCAATGATGAAGAAGCGAGAATCGGATGCTCTGAATTTCAAAGTCACGTCCGACAATTTATCCGATTTCCTGGCGACCTTTAGGAATATGACCGGTCAGGTGCGGTTCACCGGCCTGAAGATGCCGTGTCACAATCTTCGATGCTGATGCTCTTCGTATTTCCAATCGCTGTCCTCGGTACGCTCGCGGCGCTCGCCGCGGACATGTTCTGATTTGGTTCGCCGTTGAAGGCACGGGCCGGCATCTGGCCCGCTTTCGGCGGACTGGCTGCATCCTATGTTCTGGCCGGTATCTCGCTGGCGCTCAACGGATCCTGGTCACGGATCGATGCATCCGATATCTGGTTCGGGGCATTCGAACTGTCCGGCTGGTTGGCGTTTGCGCTTATTCCGGCAATTTTCGGTCTTGCATCGCTCATCCTCTACACGTCGCAGCAGTTTCGGAGTGGTGACCTCTTCGACCAGAGCCTGTTCGATGAGCTGCGCTGGTGGCGGAGATGGTTGTGGCTTCGACGGCAGATCATTCATTGGCGCAAATCGACACGGACCAAAGACGATCGGATCGACGCCGATTTACGGATCGAACCGTTCGGCGATTCAACGATCGCGATCGCGGACTTCGAGGAACGACGACTGGTCGTGCGCAAGCGCGTCTGGTCAGGCTGGCCCGATCCGCCAACCTATGTGGTCTTCGCCTTTATCGATAACCAGCTCTGGATGGCGTGGGACTTTTATGAATGGCCGGAAAAATGGGGTGAAACGCCAGATGTTGCAGAATAAAAATGCTATGGCTGGGGAACCTGGATTCGAACCAGGACTAACGGAGTCAGAGTCCGTGGGTCTACCGTTAACCTATTCCCCAAGGCCGGCGCACCGGGCGCTTGTGTGAGGCGGGTTTTATCGGCGTGCACGGAATAGTCAACCCCCAACCGGGAAGTTGATGCACGCCGTCGGGGAACATCCGGGCACTATGAGGTCGACATTTTCAGGCGGTTGACGGCGGCGTCCGCGAGGTTCCAACAATTTGCGGCGCCGGCAATCCTCAGGCGTGCAGCAAACGCCGTAGCGCTTGCGTGATTTCGTTCGCCGCAGGCTCGGGACAGCCACGCACCGTCGGAGCCTGCAACCAGACATGCGATCAGAACCGTTAACCGGCCGACCACCCCATAGGCGAACGGCTCATCGCTCCGTGAACGCGCGCGACATCGAATCCACCACGGGCTTGGCGAGATAGTCGAAGAAGGTGCGTTCCTCGATCTGGATCATGATCTCGGCGGGCATGCCGGGTGTCGGCTGGAAGCCGCGCACGCGCGCGAGCTGTACGGCCGGTATGTCAATGCGCGCCATATAGACGTCGTGCGGCTTGCCGGCCTGCTCGTTCGAAAGCGCATCGGCCGACACATAGACCACATGGCCTTCGAGAACGGGCGTCGTGCGCTGGTTGAGCGCCGTTAGCCGGATCGTCGCCGGCTGGCCGACGCGCACGCTGTCGATATCGGTGCGCGGCACCTGTGCCTCGATCAAAAGCGGCACGTCCCTTGGCAGGATTTCCATGACCGTCTTGCCGCTTTCGATGACGCCGCCATTGGTGTGGTAATAGGAGCGCACGACGGTGCCCGAGACGGGTGCCATGATCGACGCGCGCTGCAACACGTTCTCGGCCTCGCGCGACTGTTCGCGTACCGCGTCGAGTTCGCTCTGGATGCTTTGCAGTTTGTCCAGCGCTTCCTCGCCATGGTCGCTTTGCGCTTGCTCGATCTCCTGACGCGTGCGTTCGACCTGCGAGGTTGCCTGGTCGATCTCCGAATCCAGCCGGCCGATCTGGCCCTCGGCGTCGGCGATGGCCCGTTCGAGCGCCTTCAGTTCCGTGCCGCGCAAAAGGCCCTTCTCGAAAAGCACCGACTTGGCGTCATGCTCCTCCTTCAACAGGACGAGTTGCTGTTCGTAGGACGCCTTCTGGCGGTCATATCCTTCGGCGCGGAATTCCAGCGACAGCATGTTCTGTTCGAGGATCTTCAACTGACCTTCGAGCTTCATGTGCTGAGCATCGAAGTTCAGCTTCTGGCTTTCCACGATCTCGACCACCTCGGCGTCGCCGATGCGATCCTTCAGGAAGTCGCTGGTGCGCATGCGCTCGACGCCTTCATACTGGGATTGAAGACGCGCGGCGATCGCTTCGAGGCGGGCACGGCGCAGGAACAGTTCCCGATCGCGCGCGGCAGCGGCGGTCTCGTCGAGCAGGACGAGCGGCTGGCCCTCTTCCACGATGTCGCCTTCGGAGACCATCAGTTCCTTGATGACGCCGCCGCCGAAATGCTGGACGATCTTGTTCTGGCCGGTCGCCACGAAACTGCCCTGCGAGATGACGGCGGAGGCGAGCGGCGCGGTCAGCGCCCACGTCCCGAACCCGCCGAAGGTCAGGACAAGCAGCAGCAATCCGAACAGGGTCTGCTTCCAGATCGAGCGGGGAACGTCTGCGTACCATTTGAGATCGTGAACAGATGCGATGTCCGACATGATGCCGCCCCTTAATGGATCTGGTGACCGAACGAGCCGATCTCGACCGACACGCCGCGTGTTTCAAGCGCGTTGAGAACGTCCTGACGCATGCCGAAAAGCGCGATCGTGCCGTTGACGAGCAGCAGGATCTTGTCGACGCTCTTCAGCAAAGCGGGTCGCTGGGTAATCGTGACGACGGTGATCTTCTCGCGTCTGGCGTGTTCCAGCGCGCGCAGGAGCGCGGCGTCGCCCGCCTGGTCGAGATTGGAATTGGGCTCGTCGAGAACCACGAAACGGGGACCGCCGAAGAAGGCGCGCGCGAGTGCTATTCGCTGCTTCTGACCGCCCGACAAAGGTGTGCCGTCGGCGGCCACCATCGTCTCGTAGCCATGGGGCAGCGACGAAATCATCTCGTGAACGTCCGCCAGAACGGCCGCCTCGTAGATCTGTTCGTCAGTGGCATCGTCACGCATGCGAGCGATATTCGCCTTGATGGTGCCAGGGAAAAGCTGCACGTCCTGCGGGAGATAGCCGATATTCTCGCCGAACTGACGCTGGTCCCAGTTGCGCAGATCCATGAGGTCGAGGCGAACGTTGCCCGATGTCGGCAGGATCGAACCGACGAGCATCTTGCCGAGCGTGGTCTTGCCGGCACCCGAATTGCCGATCACGGCAAGCGAATCGCCTGGCTGCAAGGCGAAGGACAGGCCGTTGAGAACCACCCGCTTGGTGCCCTGCGGCACGTAGAGCAGCCGCTCCACGTCGAGCCGGCCTTCCGGGCGCGGCAGGTTGAGCCGTTCGAAATTGAGCGGCGACGCCGTCAAAAGCCCGGCGATCCGGCCATAGGCGGATTTCGACTGGCTGTACTGATGCCAGCCCTCGATCGCGCCTTCGATGGGCGCCAGCGCCTTGCCGGCGATGATGGACGCCGCGATGACCATGCCGCCGGTCAACTCGCCCTGGATGGCCAGATACGCGCCCCAGCCCAGCATGCCGACCTGCGTGAGCATGCGGGCACCCTTCGACAGCGCAGCGAAGGCGATGTTGCGGTCCTGTGCGACGACTTGGGCACGTAGCGACGCGGCTGTGTCCTTGCCCCAGATCTGCACCGCTTCGGGGATCATGGCGAGCGCGTTGATGATCTGCGAATTGCGCGACATGGAATCGAGGTGAAGATTGGCCTTCACCTGCGCGGCATTGGCTTCGCCGAACGGTGCCGAGGTCGCCCGCTGGTTGACGAGCGTGATGGCCAGCAGGACGAGCGCGGTCGCCACGACGATCATACCCAGTTGAGGGTGAATCAGGAACACGGCCAGAAGGAAGATCGGCGAAAACGGCGCATCGAGGAAGGAAAGCAGCGTGCGCGACACCAGAAAGCCGCGCATCTGCTGGAGGTCGTTAAGCGTCTGATATTCGCGCCCGTTGCTTTGCAGCGAGGCGCGCGCGGCCGCCGACAGGATCGGCGAGCCGAGTTGGGCGGCAACCTCGACGGCTGTGCGCATCAGGATGAAGCGGCGGATCGCGTCGAAGACGGATTGCAGCACCACGGCACCGACGATGACGATGGTCAGCATGATCAACGTGTCTAGCGAACGGCTCGTCAGCACCCGGTCGGAAATCTGGAACAGATAGATCGGGATCGCCAGCACGAGCAGATTGCTGGCGCAGGTGAAGATCATGACTACGAAGAGATTTCGCCTGACCGCCTGGACGCCGGCCTTCAGCGACGCGGCGAAATCCACGGGGCCAAGCCGCTTATGGAATGTAGAACCGGGCTTGTTGGCGTTGGCGGCAAGTTTAGATTTCGCCGCGTCCGCCTTCAAGGGACCACTGTCGGCCTCGATCGTCACCATGCCTTTTGGGCGTTGCGATGCGTCTTGGCTGGCGGGAATGGGCCGGGCCTCGCCTTCGGGCACCGGCGTTGCCGAAACGGGACGCGCCGCCGCCTGCATATCGGCGGCGGTACGTTCGATTCTGTTGATGGCGCGGTCGACATCGTCGAGACGCGGGATCGGGTCTTCGCCGCGAAAATCGGTCGAGCGCGCATCACGGTTGCCGCCACTTTGGTCATGCGTCATGTCATAAAGCCCCGGGCTTAGACGAGCATGGACTGGAGGCCATCGCCCTGGCCCGCGTCCAGCGGATGATAGGAGGGATCGAGCGAGTGGGCGCCGGCACCGTGATCAGCAGCGGCTTCGTCCGTCAGGAAGGCGACCGCTTCGTTAACCAGAGCGTCGGGGTTTTTCATGCCCAGATCGTCGGGTGATGCAGAGATGAATTCGGCCTGGACGAGAACGTCCTGTGCGTATTGCTGACCGCCGACATATGTCTTGCCGAGCGAGTCGAGATCGGCGATGGTGGCCAGGTTGATGAGGTTGTTGCTGCCCGTGTTCACGGTCCAGTCGGCATCCTCGATGGGGCCGATCGCATCCATGGCGAGCGCGATCTGGTCGCTGTCGCCCAGGATGTTGGTCTGGCTGATATAGTTCAGCTTGATCAGATCGCCGCTGATATAGAGGACCTTGAGCGCGCCCAGCCCGGCGAAAGCGGGATCGAGCAGCACGTCGCCGGCCTCACCCTGCCCGCCGCCGGCAAGGCTGGCAGCAAAGGCGCTGTAGGCCTCCGGCAGCGCCTCGAAGCGATGCGCGCCGCCGACATTGTAGATCGACGCCTCGTTCCACAAAAGGTTGTCGGAGGTGGAGACCGCGCCCTCGCCCGTCGTCGAAAAGCCTTTGACGGCCCCGATCATGTCGTTGTCGAACAGGACGTTCATCTGCTGGATGATGTTGGCGTCGAAGACATGCCCGCCGATGATTATGAGGTCATAGGCTTTCGCCATCTCGTAAAGCGAGATTTCGTTGACGGACATGTTTTCGCCGGCGATCACCGTCGTGGTCGAACCGGACGAGGACAGGATGCCGACATCGTTGTCAGACATGAAAACGAGTTGTTGCAGCCAGTTGACGATCATCACGTCGCCGGTGATCTGCGTGACGACCCAATGCTTGGGGAAAGTGGCCTCCTCGGAGGCGGGCGTCATCTCCTCGAACGTGTCGTAGCGTGAGAAGCTCGCCAGATTGAATGCCTGCGTCGGCGCGCTGTCGTTCGTCCAGTTGCCCACGAGCGCGGAAATCGCGTCGCTATCCATCCAGGCGTTGGTCTGAACGATCGCGTTCAGCTCGATATGGTCGCCCATGACGGCGGTTACGGTGGCGGCCGTCCAGAAGCTCGTGATAGCGGTCGCATTGACGAGCGTGTTGCCGCCCGCTTCAACCGTCACCGAAGCATCGACCGTAATCGTTCCGTCCGCATGGATAACCGCATTGCCCTTGGGCGCGGAGTTCGCGTCTTCCTTGGGCGGATTGAAGTCATGATAGTCCTTGAGGTCGGGCAGTTCCTCGACGGCGACGCCGTTGAGGAACTTGCCCTCGATCGTCTCGCCGCGCACCACCACCACGGTCGCGCCGTCAGGCGCATCATCGCCGGTGAAAGTTTCGAGGCGTTCGGCCGTGGTGCGAATGAACTCACCCATCGCCGCACCGCTTCCCGGCACATCGGGAACGCCGATCGGCGAAATGGACAGCGCCTGATCGGCGAAATCGAGCAGGGACTGGTTATCGATCAGCGGTGGCGCAAAACTGAGCTTGTGCGCGCCGACGCTGAAATAGTCGTTGTCGGAAAGATGCGCTTTTTGAAAAAACAGGCTGACGACCGATCCGATCGGCTCGATCAGCGGCAGGATGACGATCGTGCCACCGGTAACGGACATTGCGCCTTTCGGTGTGAACCAGCCGGAGAAGAGTGCGTCTTGCCAGGGTATGTCGATTTCCGGCGACGCGAACCGAACCTCGGACCAGGGGTAATAGATGACCGTTTCGGGAGAAGGAGCCGCGTAGTCGAGTGCCGGCCTGTAACCTGTCAGGTCGAAGCGCGCGTTGAATTCGGCCTCGACGAAGGGAAGCGCGGCGACATCGGCCGCATGGGTCTTTTCGACAATGAATTTCTTGTAGGCCTCGCGCATGCGCGCATGCTCGAGCGTCGTGTGGAAGAACCCGATGAAGTGAGCGATCGTTTCGGTGATGCTGTCCATGGACATGACACGCTGTTCCCGCCCTGTTTTTTTGGTTTTTGGGACTGCGCGGCGGTTGCCGCGCAGTCCTGAAGCGTTTCGGATCGTCAAGATCCACGTTCGATCACGATGCGTCGTCGTGAGAGAAGTCGTCACCGGCCACGTTACTGTGCAGGCCGCCCGCGCCGACGACAGTCATGTCGATCGCGTTCTGCTGCAGGTTGGCGCCCATGACGATGTCCTGGTTGAACGCATTCGCGGTGATGTTGACATCGGCCGAAGCGTTGCTCTCGCCGGTGACATATCCGTCGTCACCATTGCCCGAGCCCCACATCCCGCTGGACGTGCCCGCACCGCCGTCGCCGGCAAATGCCGAACCGGACGCACCGCCGGCACCACCCGCGCCGCCGACGCCCCAGCCGCCGAAGCCATTGCCGCCGTCGCCGCTCGTCCACGCACCGCTGAGCGCTGCGCCGCCGTCGCCGCCGATCGCACCTGCGGCCCCGCCGACAGCCGTGCCGGTCATGGCGTTGCCGCTCGTCGCTTCGCCGCCGGCGCCTTCGCCGCCTGCTCCGCCGTCGCCGCCGACAGCCCATGCAGCGCCGCCGCCGTAGCCGCTACCTGCACCGCTGGCCATCGCAGCACCGCCGGCACCACCGTCGCCGGCATCCGTGGCAGCACCGCCACCGCCGCCGCCGCCGCCGCCGCCACCGCCGCCACCGCCGCCGGTCGCGTTGTCGCCAATGATGCTCGGCGTCGTTGGCGTGGGCGTGTCGACCATCACCTGGAACGGCACATAGCCATCTGTCGAGCTGGCGTCGTCGCCCAGGATGTCGCCGCCACGGCCGCCATCGCCGCCGTCCCCGCCATCGCCGCCGTCTCCGGCATCGTTGCTGCCGCCGCTACCACCGGCAGCGCCGGCTGCAAGCCCGGCACCGAGGCCGAGGCCCAGACCGAGGCCGAAGCTGGTTGCTGCACCGCCTGCGGCGCCCGCACCGCCGACACCCTGACCGCCGGATGCCGAGCCCGTGCTCGCCGAACCGGACAAGCCCTGACCGCCATTGGCGTTGGCACCCGAACCGGCACCGCCGGTCGCGCCGCTCGAAGCCGAGCCGCCATTGCCGCTTCCGCCGGAACCGCTGCCACCCTGACCCTGCCCGCCGCCGGAACCGTTTCCGCCGTTCGAACTGGCATCCGAGCCGCCGCCGCCGCCCAGGCCGCCGGCATTGATGCCGTCAGCCGCGTGGGCCGACCCTGCCGTGGCGTCGAAGTTGACGTTGAACGCGGCATCGTTGGAAACCGTCGCGTTGCTCAACGTATCATTGTCGGAGATATGCGCGTTCTGGCCGATGACGAAGGCGTTGTCGTTTCCTTCGCCGGTCAGCGAGTTGTTGAGTACGTTGTCGAATTTGGTGACGAACAGGCCGTCCACGCTGGCCTGGTCGATATCGATGAAGTCGTTGTCGTCGGGCAGGTAGCCTTCCATGTCCATGGCGACATCGACATTGACCGAAACCTCAGTCAAGCTCTCGTTGAGATTGGCGTTCAGGTTCTCGCTGAGATTGGCATTGCCGTTGAAATTGCCATTCAGATTGCCGTTTCCGTTCAGATTGCCGTTGCCATTGCCGTTGTGGTTAGCGTTGTCGTTTTCGTTGTAGCCAATGGCGGCAGCCAACGCGCCTGAACCTGCGAGCGCACCCGCGCCGGCACCGGCAAGAGCACCGGCACCAGCACCGGCATCCGCGCCGGCATCGGAATTTGCCGACGAGTCAGAGTCGCTCGATCCTGATTGATGCTGTCCCTGCCCCTGAAGCTGTGCTTGAAACTGATTGCCATATTGGCGGTCAGTGTTATTCACCATCGTCCTATCCTCCACTGGAGGCGCAAAGGCTTGACCGCCATACATCTAACTGGGGCCTTCACCGCGCGCCGGTTAAAGTTGATGGGCACGTTCGCGCTGCGATCGCGCGAGCTGTTCGCCGTGAATTCATCGAGTACGCAGGACACATGCCTCGATTGACGCATTACTTGACCACGGCAATCAACGTACGGGAGTGTGCTTTTATGAGACGCGCTTAGTAAGATAATTCATCGGACTAAACCGTTAGATACAGGATTGCTGCTCGAACGAACTGAAATATTTTCAAATCTTTTCATGTTAAATTATTATAATGAAATAATGTTTTGGCAATGACTGCCCGAATTCAGCCATCATCCACGGCTGACATTGTCATGTCCGGCACTGACATAGCTCCAACAGTCTATTCCGAATTCGCTGGGCCTCGGTTACGATATCTTAACTGATCGACACATTTGAGCATGCAACGCCGGAAGCGATAGAGCACAACTCATGCATGCGAGGCGGGGGTTTCAAAATGCTAGGTACAAGCAGTCAATCGGCTTCGGCCGGCCAAACGGACGAAAAATCCACGCTTGATCTCTTGAGAGGCAACGGCGCGATCATGCCTTCGAGCCGCGAGCGAACGATTTTGTGCGTCTCTCCAACCGGGTTTTCCAGCGCCCTGACGGCAGCGATCGAATGCGAGTTCAGATTCCTGCGCGTCATCGTCGTCGCTGATTTCAGCGAAGCCTCCACCACGCTCGTCGCCAATGTCGACCTCATCGTCGTGGACCGCAGCCTAGCAGGCGCTCTGGCCTATCACCACGAGGAACTGAGTTCGTGGCACGGCAAGGCATCGATCGCGATCCTGGCGGATATCGATCATCACGTCGACGCAAGGCTGATGGGACTCGTCGAAAACCAGATCGTGCGGGGCGTCCTGCCCGTGAACATAAATCTGGATATTCTACTGTCGATCTTTCGTATATTGTTGAGTGGCGGCGAGTATGTGCCATCTGCGCTTTTCAGGTCGCAGGGTGCCGAATCCGGGCACGCGGTTCGCGGCAGAAAGGACGGAGCGATGAGCGATTTGACCGCCCGCGAGTGGCAGATACTCGGGCATGTCGCCAAGGGCAGCCAGAACAAGATCATCGCCAATGACCTCGGGCTTTCCGAACATACGGTGAAGATTCACATCCACAACATCATCAACAAGCTCGGCGTCCACAACCGGACCGAAGCTGCCGCGATCTATTTCGCGGGACAAAAGGGCGGCGTCACCGAGGGCAACGGGCGCGATCGACCGCTTAGCTGACCTCCATGACCGCCAATCGGCTGAAAGACATTCTTCTTCTCGTCGGCCAGCTCAACTATACTTGGACGAACACCGAAAGCCTCCTGATCCACCTCATCGCGGGCCTTGCACGGGTGGACAAGGAGACGGCGATCATCATCTTCCTGACGCTCAACACCACACGGGCGCGCACCGACCTCGTCGAGCGACTGGCGAAGATGCCGTCGACGCAGGCCGATTGCCGACGCGACGTGCTCGAAGCTACGCGACGGCTTTCCGCCGAAGCCAAGCTGCGCAACAAATACAATCACTGCATCTATTCTTTCGACGAGGAAGGCGCACCGGCGATGACGCAAACCATGCGCATCGTCGACGGCAAGAACGATGTCCGCTACGGCAAGGCGGAACTCCTCGACGACGCGGAGCTGCGCCGGATTTCCGACAGCATCGCTTCCCTCGCCTCGATCAATCGGGACATCTGGCAGCTAACGGAACGCTACGCGTTTCCGACATAGAATGCTTCGCTGCGCGCCGCCTAAGCGCCCGCCGAGGCAATGCGCTCCCACTTGCCGTGAGCGGACTGGGACTGCCTGGCAAAAAAATTGTAGCGAACGTCCGTCCAGGGGCGCAGCGCATTCGTCCGGTTATCGAGAATGAAATCGCCTCGGTCGGTGCGGGCCGTCAGAACCACATGCCCCTGACCACTCGCCGTCACGACGGTGAGCAAAAGCGTGGATGCCGGCCAGCCGCGCTTCATCAATTCCTTCTTCTTCAGGATCGCGAAATCCTCGCAGTCGCCCGCCGATTGCGGTACGGACCAGACATCATCTACGCCATGCTGCGCCTGATCGCTTACCTCGCGGATCTTCCGATTCACTGCAAGATTGACCTCGTGCAGCTCGGCGCCGCGCCTGTCGGTCATCGTCATTTTCTCGGTCGGCCCGGTCGAGGCGCACAGATCCGGTCGCGATTCGCAAAATGAATAGAAGGCCGGCGGCGCAAAGGCCGGGCCGCTCATGCTCATCAATTGAGGCTCTGCGGCGGTCAACGCCAGCGGACCGATGGCCGCCGTCGACGTGATCGAGCCCGTCGTCTGTGAACAGGCAGCAGTTGCAAGGGAAAGGCAGGTGAAAACCAGTACTTTCAGCATGACGACGAATCTCCGATGCCAACCGTACTATTTAGATCGCAGTTTCTAAACAATAGTTAATACGTCCGGGTTCACATGTTTAAATGGAGTGCCATACTTATGCTTGACTTGGGGGCAAAGTAACAGTCGGCCCCGAATTCCCGCCAAAGGGAGGGGTGAAATGTTAGGTCGCAAAATTACACTTGCCAGCCAGTCGGTCCTGATCGGATCGACCTTGATGCTGGGCAGTTCCGTCTCGCTATATGCGCAGGAAACGCGTCCCATCCTCAGCGCTGCCACATGCCAGCCGCTGACGGAACGAAACTACGTCCTGTGCTGCGTCGCTGCAAATCGCGATTCGTTACTGACGCGGGCGGAACGCGAGCAGTGCCCCCCACTCACAACGGCGCTCATCCGCTCGGTCATGAGCAATGAAGGCGCCGGCATGAATGTCGGTTTTGCCGGCGGCGGTGATGGCGGTACCGGCGGCGGCGGCGGCAGCGGCGGTTCGGGCAGCAGCGGCGGTGGCGGTAGCTCCGGCGGTGGCAGTTCCGGTGGTGGCAGCAGCGGTGGTGGTTCTGGCGGCAGCAGCGGAGGCGGCAGTCCCGGCGGTGATGGTGGTGGATCGGGTGGCACCGGTGGCGGTGGAACCGGTGGTGGTGGTACGGGTGGTGATGGCGGTGGCTCCGGCGGGTCTGGCGGTACCGGTGGCGGCGGTGGCGCAGGTGGTGACGGCGGCGCTGGTGGGTCCGGTGGTACCGGCAGCGGTGGTAGTTCAGGCGGAGGTGGCGATAGTGGCGGTGCTGGCGGCGGAGGCTCCGGTGGTGGCGGAGGCTCCGGTGGCGGTGGCGGCGGCAGTGGTGGCGGTGGCGGCTCCGGCGGCGGCGGCGGTGGCTCCGGTGGTGGTGGTGGCGGCAGCGGCGGCGGCTCCGACGGCTGAAGCCTGACACTGACGGATCGAGTTTCCTGAGCGAACATGCAACACTGAACGGCGCTCGCCGTTCAGTGTTGTAGTCACGTTTATGGAAGCTTCATGCCCACCAGTTCATCCTTTCGCCCTGCCGGAGTTCATGCCGCACTCGGGGTCGAGTTCTTCGATCCCGTCCACGCTGTCACCTTCCCCGAGCATATATTGCGGTATCGCAACCAGAACGCGGCCGCCTCCGTCGGTCTCGAAAAGCTGGATGACGGCGAATGGGTCGATCATTTCGGGCGCTTTCGCGCATTGCCGGGCAGCTTCTCCCAACCGCTCGCCCTGCGCTATCACGGCCACCAGTTCCGCTCCTACAATCCCGACCTCGGCGACGGGCGCGGTTTCTTGTTCGCGCAGCTTTTCGACGATCGCGGCCGTCTGCTCGACCTTGGCACCAAGGGTTCGGGAACGACTCCATGGTCGCGCGGCGGCGACGGGCGGCTGACGCTCAAGGGTGGGGTACGCGAGGTTCTGGCAACCGAGATGCTGGAGGCGCTCGGCGTCTACACGTCGAAGAGCTTCAGCCTGATCGAAACCGGCGAAGCGCTGACGCGCGGCGACGAGCCATCGCCGACACGTTCGTCCGTGCTGGTGCGGCTGAACCATTCGCATATCCGGATCGGCACCTTCCAGCGGTTGCGGTTTCTGGACAAGACAGATGAGATCGGACGACTGATCGACCATTCGGTTCAGCACTATCTGCCGGAAGTCACCGCCAGGGGCGAGCCGGAGAGATCGCCGGCGTTTCTCGATGCCGTCAGCCGGCGTCTGGCGAAGACGACGGCGGCATGGATGGTTTCCGGTTTCGTCCACGGCGTCCTCAATACGGACAACATCAACATCACCGGCGAGAGCTTCGACTATGGCCCGTGGCGCTTCCTGCCCAGGCTCGATCCGGCCTTCACCGCCGCCTATTTCGACCAGACCGGCCTTTACGCATTCGGCCGCCAGCCCGACACAATGTTCTGGAACCTAACGCGCCTTGCCGAATGCCTCCTCGATTTCGCGCCGCAACCGGACCTCGAAACCGTGCTGCGCGCCTTTCCGCCTCTCGTTCAGGACGAATTCAGAACCGCGCTCATGCGCCGGCTGGGCTTGGAAAGCCTCGACCTGGAGGCGGACAATGCGCTGGTCGCGGCAGCCTGGCGCTTCCTCGCCGTCAGCGAGATGCCGTTCGAACGGTTTTTCTTCGACTGGTTCGGCGGCTCCGATTGCGGGCGGTCGACACCGACCGGCGCGCCCTATTCCGGCGAAGCCTTCGACGCGTTCCGCACCGCCATTGCCGGGCACGCGCCACGCGCGGATATCGACTTCACGCACGCCTATTTCCGACGCGAAGGTCCGTGCACGATGCTCTATGAAGACGTCGAAGCCATCTGGGCGCCGATCGCGGAACGGGACGATTGGTTTTTGTTCGACGAGAAGATCGCAGCCATCCGCGAAATGGGCGATGCGCTGAAATTGCAGCCAGCCCGGTTCCCCTGAAATGTTCGCGTCTCACAATGAACCGCATGTGGGTCGCGAATGATCGGAAACCGCTGAATCTGCTCCAAATCGGCACGCAATCGGTCAAAAATCGCTGGCACACGGCTTGCACCTTGTCATTCGACGAGGAGACTGGCCATGTGGATTCAATTGACGGAAGTGAATGGACATCCGATCGCGCTCAACACGGAGCATGTCGTGACCGTCCAGGCTTATGGCGATCGGACGAAGATCACGCATCTGGGCGGACAGGCGATCGTCGCCGAAAGCGTCGCTCTGGTGCTCACGACGCTGGGTCTGCTTCCCCTCAACACGGAAGCGGAACGCGAGCCGGGGCAAAAACTGCACTCGTAGCGCCGCCGACTTCGATAAGGAACGGCGTCGCGCCTGTCGCGTTGGCAAGGCATGAGCGACCCCGCAAATGCCCAATCCGTACAGGATCACGAAATTCTTTCCGCCGCACCTATGGATCGCACGGAGCCGCCCGAGCCGGTGACCGTCTTCGAGCCCGGCGCGCGCCCTGCCCCGCTCGTCTTCGACGCACCGCATAGCGGGCGGCACTATCCCGAGGATTTCGGCCATACCGCCGGCATCGAACTCCTGATGGGCGGCGAGGACCGGTTCGTCGACGAACTCGTCGCAGACGCCTCCCGTCACGGCGCAACGCTCGTCGTCGCCAATTTCGCGCGGACCTATATCGATCCCAACCGGCGGCTTTCCGACATCGACACCGTGCTTCTCGATGGCGACTGGCATGAAGAGCCGGCCCCCTCGATCATGAGCGAGCGCGGCGTCGGGCTGGTCTTTCGCCTCATCGGCGACGGCACCTCGATCTATGACCGAAAGCTCACCGCCGCCGACATCACAAAGCGCATCGAGCATTACTGGCGACCGTATCACGAATGCCTCGCCGCCATGATCGAGCGGACAGTCACACGGCACCGCATCTGCTACCACCTCGACTGCCATTCGATGATGCCGGTGGGCAACGAACTTGCTCCCGACCCGGGCAAGGACCGCGCCGATTTCGTGCTTGGCGATCTCGACGGGGCGAGTTGTGAGCCGGGTTTCACGCGCAAGGTCGCCGACACGCTGGAGGGTCTGGGTTACTCGGTCGCGATCAACGATCCCTACAAGGGCGCGCTGATAGTCGAGCGCTACGGGCAGCCGGACAAAAGCGTGCACAGCCTGCAGATCGAGATCAACCGCAAGCTTTACATGGACCTTGAAACGCTGGAGCGTGGTGAGGGGTTTGAGAAGTTGCGCGCGGATATGGGAACGCTGGCAGAAGCAATCGCCGATTACGCCCGATCGCAGGCAAATTGAATCTTCATTTCGTTCGAGATGTCGAGGCATGGATTCCTGTGACGAGCACAGGAATGACGGCATCAAGGGTAATGCCAACCGTGAAGGCTGGAGAATGACGGGTGTCACCTATGCCACCGTCATTCCTGTGCTCGTCACAGGAATCCAGGCCTCGGCGTTTCAACAACCGAATACGCGCCGGATCACTCATTGCGCCGTTTGCCCTCAAGCAAATCCAGAACCGCACGCGCGGCGTCGAGCACGTTGGTGCCGGGGCCGAAGACGGCCGAAACGCCGTTGTCGAGCAGGAACTGATAGTCCTGACGCGGCACTACGCCGCCGACGACGACGATGACATTGTCCGCGCCACGCGCCTTCAAAGCCTGAACGAGCTGCGGCGCGAGCGTCTTGTGCCCGGCGGCGAGCGACGACATGCCGACGACATGGACCTTGTTTTTCACCGCCAGTTCGGCCGCTTCATCCGGCGTCTGGAAGAGCGGTCCGGCGACGACTTCGAAGCCGATGTCGCCGAAGGCGGACGCGATGATCTTCGCGCCGCGATCGTGGCCGTCTTGCCCAAGCTTGGCGACGAGAAGCTTCGGCGTCTCGCCCAGAACCTTGGCGAATTCGTCCAGCCGCTCGACAAGATTCTCGTATTCCGGCTCGCCTTCATATGCCGGACCATAGACCTTGCTGACCACCTTCGGCACGGCCGAGTGATCGCCGAAGGCATCGCGCAAGGCATCGGAAATTTCGCCCAGTGTCGCGCGCGCCCGCGCGGCATCGACCGCAGCTTCAAGGATATTGCCCTTGCCCGTGCGCGCGACTTCGCGCAGCGCGGCGATGGTTTCTTCCCACCGCTGCGGGTCGCGCTGGCGGCGCGTCTTTTCGATGCGCGCGATCTGCGACAGCCGCACGGCCTTGTTGTCGATGTCGAGAATGTCGAGAGCGTCCTCGGTCTCCAGCCGGTATTTGTTGACACCGACGATGACCTCGTCGCCGCGATCGACCGCTGCCTGACGGCGCGTCGCCGCTTCTTCGATCAGACGCTTGGGCAGGCCGTCATTGACGGCCTTGGTCATGCCGCCCATGCCTTCCACTTCCTCGATCAGCGCCCATGCCTTTGTCGCAAGATCGCTGGTCAGGCTCTCGACATAGTAGGAACCGGCGAGCGGGTCGACGACTTTGGTGACGCCCGTCTCGTGCTGGAGGATCAACTGCGTGTTGCGCGCGATGCGGGCCGAAAATTCCGTCGGCAGCGCGATCGCCTCGTCGAGCGCATTGGTGTGCAGCGACTGCGTGCCGCCGAGCGCGGCGGACATCGCCTCGTAAGCCGTACGGATGACGTTGTTGTAGGGGTCCTGTTCCTGCAAGGACACGCCGGATGTCTGGCAATGCGTGCGCAGCATCAGTGAGGACGCCTTCTTGGGCTCGAACTCCTCCATGATGCGCGACCATAACAGTCGCGCGGCACGCAGCTTGGCGGCTTCCATGAAGAAGTTCATGCCGATGGCGAAAAAAAACGAAAGACGCCCGGCGAAGGCGTCGACGTCCAGCCCCTTCTTCAGCGCGGCGCGCACATATTCGCGCCCGTCGGCCAGCGTGAACGCCAGTTCCTGAACCAAAGTCGCGCCGGCTTCCTGCATATGGTAGCCGGAAATGGAGATGGAGTTGAACTTCGGCATCTCCCTGGCCGTGTATTCGATGATGTCCGCGATGATCCGCATCGAAGGTTCGGGCGGGTAGATATAGGTGTTGCGGACCATGAACTCCTTGAGGATGTCGTTCTGGATGGTCCCGGAAAGCTGCGCGCGCGGGACGCCCTGCTCCTCGCCGGTCACGATGAAATTGGCGAGGATCGGGATGACCGCGCCGTTCATCGTCATCGACACGGAGACCTGTTCGAGCGGGATGCCGTCGAACAGGATCTTCATGTCCTCGACCGAGTCGATCGCCACACCTGCCTTGCCGACATCGCCCTCGACGCGCGGATGGTCCGAATCGTAGCCGCGATGCGTCGCCAGATCGAAAGCGACCGAAACGCCCTGCTGCCCCGCCGCCAGTGCCTTGCGATAAAACGCGTTCGAGGCCTCGGCGGTCGAAAAGCCCGCATATTGGCGGATCGTCCACGGCCGGCCCGTATACATCGTCGCGCGCGGACCGCGCAGAAACGGAGCCTGTCCCGGCAGCGAATCCAGATGATCGATGCCGTCGAGATCGTCGGCGGTGTAGACCGGTTTGACGGAGATGCCTTCGGGTGTCTGCCAGACGAGCGTTTCGGGATCGCGCTTGACCTCCTTCTCGGCCGCCGCACGCCACTGGTCGAGCTTGGGATTGGTCATCTGGAACATCCTCGCCCAAGATGACGCGCTACGTTGCCCCCCTCTGTCCTGCCGGACATCTCCGCCGCGAGGGGGGAGATTAGCCAATCGCCGCTAACGTGCTTGATCTCTCCCCATGCGGGGGAGATGTCCGGCAGGACCGAGGGGGGCGCGACAAAGCGCAGACGTGTCAGCATCAGACTTACTCGAATTCCAAAATCATCTCGTCCACCGCCAGGCTCGCGCCGGCTTCCACCGCAACGGTCTTGACGATACCCCGACGTTCGGCGCGCAGGACGTTTTCCATCTTCATCGCCTCGACGGTGGCGAGCGCCTGGCCGTCCTGCACTTCGTCGCCGGCCTTGACCGCTATCGAGGTGATGACACCCGGCATCGGGCACAGCAGCATCTTCGACGTGTCGGGTGGCAGCTTTTCCGGCATCAGACGCGCGAGTTCGGCCACGCGCGGAGTCCGCACATGCGCCTTCACGTCGATACCGCGCCAGCGCAGCCGCCAACTCGAATTGACGCGGTCCACCTTTACGCCGACGGTCTGTCCATCGACGACGAAGTGCGCATGACTTTTGCCCGGCAGCCAGTCGGACTGGACCGCCAGCGCCTTGCCCTCACCGATCGAGACAAGCACCTTGCCGCCCTCCTCGCGCACATGACACTCGAAAAGCTCATCCGCGAACGTCACGACCCAATCGCGACCGATCGCCCGGCGGTGATTGTCCATGCCGCCGGAGATCAGGATGTCGCGTTTCTGGCTGCGCAAATTTACGAAGGCGGCAACTGCCGCCAGTTTGCGGGCCACGTCCGCGTCGGGCGCAACGCCCTCGAACCCTTCGGGCCATTCCTCCGCGATGAAGGCCGTGGTCAGGCGTCCGTCGCGAAAGCGCGGATGTTCCATCACCGCCGACAGGAACGGCAGATTGTGGCCGATGCCCTCGACCTCGAAATCGTCCAGCGCAGCACTCATCGCGTCGACCGCGCCCGCGCGGTCGGGCGCCCATGCGCACAATTTGGCGATCATCGGGTCGTAATACATCGAAATCTCGCCGCCCTCGAAAACGCCGGTGTCGTTGCGGATCACCGTGCCGTTTTCCAGCTTGCCCTCATGCGGAGGGCGGTAGCGAGACAGACGACCGATCGAGGGTAGGAAGTTGCGGAACGGATCTTCGGCGTAAAGGCGGCTTTCGATCGCCCAGCCATTCAGCTTCACGTCGTCCTGGCCGATCCGCAATTTCTCCCCCGCCGCCACGCGGATCATCTCCTCCACCAGATCGATCCCGGTGATCAGTTCCGTCACCGGATGCTCTACCTGAAGGCGAGTGTTCATTTCGAGGAAATAGAAATTGCGATCCCCATCGACGATGAACTCGACCGTGCCGGCCGAAAAATAGCCAACCGCCTTCGACAGCGCGACGGACTGCTCGCCCATCGCCTTTCGCGTCGCCTCGTCCAGAAACGGCGACGGCGCTTCCTCGACGACCTTCTGGTTGCGGCGCTGGATCGAGCATTCGCGCTCGCCCAGATAGAGGACGTTGCCGTGCTGGTCGCCGAGCACCTGAATTTCGATGTGGCGCGGCTGCGTGACGAACTTCTCGATGAAGATGCGGTCGTCGCCGAACGACGATTTCGCCTCGTTCTTCGACGACTGGAATCCCTCGCGCGCCTCCTCGTCGTTCCAGGCGATGCGCATGCCCTTGCCGCCGCCGCCGGCCGACGCCTTGATCATCACCGGATAGCCGATGAACGCGGAAATCTTCACCGCCTCGTCGGCGTCGGCGATCAGGCCCATATGGCCGGGCACGGTCGAGACGCCTGCCTCGGCGGCAAGTTTCTTCGACGTGATCTTGTCACCCATCGCCTCGATCGCGCGCACCGGCGGGCCGATGAAGGCGACGCCTTCCTTTTCCAGCGCCTGCGCGAAGAGCGGGTTTTCCGACAGGAACCCATAGCCCGGATGGACGGCGTCGGCGCCCGTCTGTCTTATCGCATCGATGATCTTGTCGATCACGATGTAGGACTGGTTCGACGGCGCGGGGCCGATATGCACCGCCTCGTCCGCCATTTTCACATGCAGTGCCTCGCGGTCCGCATCCGAATAGACCGCGACCGTCGCGATGCCGAGCCTTTTCGCCGTCCTGATGACCCGGCACGCGATCTCGCCGCGATTGGCGATGAGGATTTTCCTGAACATCATTGCCCCGAAATCTTGTCCTGCGTCTTCGTCTCGAAGTCGGAGGCGTCGTGCCGCTCGTGAAGCTGCTTTGCCGGATCGCCGAAGGTGCGGTTGACCATCGAGCCGCGCTGAACCGCCGGGCGGTCGCCGACCGTCTTCATCCAGCGCTGAACGTTTTCGTATTCCTTGACCGACAGGAAGTCGCCCGCGTCGTCATAAGCGGCATTCGCCGCCAGCCTTCCGTACCAGGGCCAGATCGCCATATCGGCGATGGTGTAGTCGGCACCCGCCATGTATTCGTGGTCGGCCAGATGCCGGTCGAGCACGTCCATCTGGCGCTTGACCTCCATCGCATAGCGGTCGATCGCGTATTCGATCTTCATCGGCGCGTAGGCGTAGAAATGGCCGAACCCGCCGCCGAGGAACGGTGCGGAGCCCATCTGCCAGAACAGCCAGTTCATCGCCTCGGCGCGTGCGCGTAGTTCGGTCGGCAGAAAGGCACCGAACTTTTCGGCCAGATAGACGAGGATCGAGCCGGATTCGAACAGGCGCACGGGCGCGCCGCCGCCCGTCGGTGCATGATCCATCATGGCCGGGATCTTCGAGTTCGGATTGACCTCCACGAAGCCCGAACCGAACTGATCGCCGTCGCCGATTTTGATCAGCCAGGCGTCGTACTCCGCGCCCGCATGGCCGGCGGCGAGCAGTTCTTCCAGCATGATCGTGACTTTGACGCCGTTCGGCGTGCCGAGCGAATAAAGCTGCAGCGGATGTTTGCCGACCGGCAATTCCTTGTCGTGCGTCGGGCCGGCGATCGGCCGGTTGATCGACGAGAAGGCGCCGCCGCTCTGATCGGCCCATTTCCAGATTTTCGGCGGAACGTAGCCGGCGGGCAGGTTCTTTTCAGGCGGGAACTTTGTGGTGTCGGTCATGTCATCCTCAATGCGAAGAAAGTTGGCGGAACCCACTATAAAGGCATCGTGTCGTGCTTCTTCCAGGGCTGTTCCTGTTTCTTCGTACGCAGCATGGCGAAGGCGCGGGCGATGCGCTTGCGCGAGGAATGCGGCATGATCACCTCGTCGATGAAGCCGCGCTCGGCCGCCTTGAACGGATTGGCGAAATTCTCCTCATATTCAGCCGTGCGCGCGGCAATCTTTTCCGGGTCGCCAAGTTCGGAGCGGTAGAGGATTTCCGTCGCGCCCTTGGCGCCCATCACGGCGATCTCGGCGGTGGGCCAGGCATAGTTCACATCCGCGCCGATATGCTTGGACGCCATGACGTCATAGGCGCCGCCATAAGCCTTGCGGGTGATGAGTGTGACCATCGGCACGGTTGCCTGAGAGTAGGCGAAAAGCAGCTTCGCGCCATGCTTGATGACGCCGCCATATTCCTGGCTCGTGCCCGGCAGAAAGCCAGGAACGTCGACCAGCGTCAGAATCGGAATGTTGAAGGCATCGCAAAAGCGCACGAAACGCGCGGCCTTGCGCGAGGAGTCGATGTCGAGACAACCGGCGAGCACCATGGGCTGATTGGCCACGACCCCGACCGACTGGCCTTCGATGCGCATGAAACCGGTGATGATGTTGCGGGCGTAGGCTTCCTGTATCTCGAAGAAATCGCCCTCGTCGGCAAGCGCGTGGATCAGTTCCTTCATGTCGTAGGGCTTGTTCGCCGAGTCCGGGATCAGCGTGTCGAGGCGATCTTCGATGCGGCCCGGATCGTCGTGGAACGGGCGCACAGGCGATTTCTCGCGGTTGTTCAAAGGCAGGAAGTCGAACAACCGGCGCACTTCCTCCAGTGCGATCACGTCATTGTCGAACGCGCCGTCAGCAACGGAGGATTTTTGCGTGTGAGTGCGCGCACCGCCCAGTTCCTCGGCCGTGACAATCTCGTTGGTGACGGTCTTGACCACGTCCGGGCCGGTCACGAACATATAGGACGAATCGCGCACCATGAAGATGAAGTCCGTCATCGCCGGCGAATAGACCGCCCCGCCTGCGCATGGCCCCATGATGAGCGAAATCTGCGGCACGACGCCCGACGCATCGACATTGCGCTTGAAGACATCCGCATAGCCGCCGAGTGAGGCGACGCCCTCCTGAATGCGCGCGCCGCCCGAATCGTTCAGCCCGATCACCGGCGCGCCGTTGCGCACCGCCATGTCCATGATCTTGCAGATTTTCTGCGCGTGGGTTTCAGAGAGCGAGCCGCCGAGAACGGTGAAATCCTGACTGAAGACATAGACCAGCCGGCCGTTGATCGTGCCCCATCCGGTGACGACGCCGTCGCCCGGATATTTCTGCTCCGCCATGCCGAAATCGGTCGTCCGGTGCACGACATACATGTCGTATTCCTCGAACGATCCTTCATCGAGCAACACCTCGACCCGCTCGCGCGCCGTCAGCTTGCCCTTTGCGTGCTGCGCCTCGATGCGCTTTTGGCCGCCGCCGAGACGCGCCTGCGCGCGGCGCTCCTCCAATTGTTCGAGCACGGCGCGCATCAGCGACGGCTCTCGTGAAAGACGGTGGAGCGCTCGATCATTGGCAATTCCTCCCTATTGTCGTGCATTTTTTGGATAGCGGTGAAAAAGCTATATGGGAAGGGCGTCACGGGAACCCAGATGAAGGACGAGGGTGCGGGTCTCAAAAAGAGAGGCGCAACGCGGCGTGTCTCAGATCGGACATTCATTTGTGCACAGCGGCTGCGCAATCGGGAAGCATCGGCTACTTGTCGTTGCGAGCGATATCATCCGTACGAGACATTCGGGGAGTAAACGATGAGCGAAGCCGAAATCCTGTTTGACACGCGCGGTCCCGCGGGCTTTGTGACGCTCAACCGGCCAAAGGCGCTGAACGCGGTGACGCGCAATATGGTGGGCCTGCTTCATGCAAAGCTGATCGAATGGGCGAATGATCCGGCCGTCGAGCGTGTCGTCATCAGGGCGGCGGGCGAAAAGGCGTTTTCGGCGGGCGGTGATGTGCGCCAGCTTTATGACTGGGGTCAGGCGGGCGATCCGGCGATCCGCGATTTCTATCGCGAGGAATACCGCCTCAACACCTTCATCAAACGCTACAAGAAGCCCTATATCGCGCTGATCGACGGCATCGTGATGGGCGGCGGCGTGGGCGTCTCCTTCCACGGCAGCCACCGCGTCGGCGGCTCGCGCCTGATGTTCGCCATGCCGGAGACCGGCATCGGGCTATTCCCCGACGTCGGCGGCACGTATTTCCTGCCGCGCCTTCCGCACCGGATCGGAACATGGCTGGCGCTGACCGGCGCGCGTCTCGGGCAGGCGGATGCCTTGTGGTGCGGGCTGATCACGGAGGCGGTCGACAGCACGGATTTCGAGGCGCTGGAGACTGCGCTGGTCGAAGACAGCGAGCCCGGCCAAGCCCTGACAACCCATGCGGCCGGCCCGGACGGCGCAACCCTGCCCGGTCTTGCCGAAACGATCGAGCGATGCTTTGCCGGCGAGACGGTCGAAACCATTCTCGCCGCGCTCGATGCCGATGGCGGCGAATGGGCCGCGAAACAGGCCGCGATCATCCGTGCGAAGTCGCCGACCAGCCTGAAGATCGCCCTGCGCCAGATGCGGGAAGGCGCGAAGGCCGACTTCGAGGAATGCATGAAGATCGAGTTCCGGATCGTCAGCCGCGTCATCGAGGGACACGAATTTTTCGAAGGCGTGCGCGCGGTCATCATCGACAAGGACAACGCACCGAAATGGCGGCCGGCGACACTTGATGCCGTGAGCGACGCCGACATCGACGCCTATTTCGCAAGATTGCCGGACGAACTCGACCTGTCGCATCTCGAACGCCTGTGAAAATGGTAGCTGTCGATTGACGGCGGCCCAACTCGCGACATACCTTGCGGTATGTTAACCGGATGGGAGGAGCCGGAATGGCGTTTGCGCGCGTAAACGGCGTTGTGCTGCATCATGAAGTTCGCGGCCCGGCCGATGTGCCGACGCTCGTCTTCGCCAATTCGCTCGGCACCGATTTCCGCATCTGGAACGACGTCCTCGTTCGGCTGGGCGATCGATATCGCGTCGTGCTCTACGACAAGCGCGGCCACGGCCTTTCGGAAGCGACGCCTTCACCCTACCGGCTGGACGATCATGTCGGCGACCTTTCGGCGCTTCTCGACTATCTCGGTATCGACAGGGCAGCTCTGATCGGCCTGTCCGTCGGCGGGTTGATTGCGCAGGGACTTGCAGCGAAGCGGCCCGAACTCGTTTCCGCACTGGTCCTGATGGACACAGCGCACAAGATCGGCACGGCCGAGATGTGGAACCAGCGCATCGAGACGGTGACCACCAAGGGCATCGGCGCGATGGCGGACGCGATCATGGAACGCTGGTTCACGCCCGCCTATCGCAGTCCCGATAATCCCGATTTCGCCGGCTATGTCGCGATGCTGACGCGCACGCCCGCCGAAGGTTATGCCGGCACCTGCGCGGCGCTGCGCGATGCGGATCTGACGCAATCCACCGCCGCGCTTGCCGTGCCGACCCTGTGCATCGTCGGCGATCAGGACGGCTCGACCCCGCCCGACCTCGTGCGCGCCACCGCCGACCTCATCGCAAACAGCCGTTTCGAGATCATTCAGGGCGCGGGCCATCTGCCCTGCATCGAAAAGCCGGACGAAACGGCGCGACTGCTTCAGGACTTTCTCGACGCAGCCCTTCGCTGACCGCCGAACGAACCCAAGAGGACCAAGAATGCCCGATTACGTTAAGGTGATGCGCGACGGCGAGGTGGCCATCATCACCCTCGACAACCCGCCCGTCAACGCGATGAGCCATCATCTGCGCGAACCGCTGTTCGCCGCGCTGAAACAGGCGCGCGACGACGATGCGGTCAAGGCGGTCGTCATCGCCTGTGCGGGACGCACCTTCGTCTCGGGCGCCGACATCACCGAGTTCAACACGCCCAAGGCGCTTGCCGAGCCGTCTCTGCGCGATTTGTGCGCGCTGCTCGACGCATTTCCCAAGCCCACGGTCGCCGCGATCCACGGTACGGCCTTTGGCGGCGGGCTGGAGCTTGCCCTCTCGTGCCATTACCGCGTGGCCGTCAAATCGGCGCAAATCGGCCTGCCGGAAGTCAAGCTCGGCCTCCTGCCCGGAGCCGGCGGCACGGCGCGCCTGCCGCGTCTGACCGGGCCGGTCGAAGCGCTCAAGATTGTCTCCAGCGGCAATCCCGTTGCCGCCGACAAGGCAGCGAAGCTCGGCATCGTCGATGAAGTGACGGACGGTGATCTCGCCGAGGCGGCCATCGCATTCGCACGCGGAAAGATCGGCACGCCGCTCGCTCCCGTCAGCGGCAGGAGCGACAGAATCGCCGATGTGGATATGGCTGCGTTCGATGCTGCATCTGCGGAGGTCGCCAGGAAGGCGCGCGGGCTCGATGCACCGGTCAAATGCGCCGAAGCCGTGCGCAACGCGATCACCATGGATTTCGACGCGGCGCTGAAGCGCGAACGTGAATTGTTCATAGAACTGGTACAGGGCACGCAGTCGAAGGCGCAGCGGCATTTATTCTTCGCGCAACGCGAGGCCGCGAAGGTCGAAGGCGTCGGCAAGGAGATCGAGGCGCGCCCCGTCAAGCGCGTCGGGGTGATCGGAGCGGGCACGATGGGCGGAGGCATCGCCATGTCCTTCGTCAATGGCGGCATTCCCGTCACGCTTCTGGAGATGAACCGCGAAGCGCTCGACAGGGGCCTGGCGACGATCGCGAAGAACTACGAGATTTCCGTCTCGCGCGGGTCGATGACGACTGAAGCGAAGGACCAGCGCCTTGCAGCCTTCAAACCGACCACCGACTACGCCGATCTTGCCGAATGCGATCTCATCATCGAGGCCGTGTACGAGGAGATGGGTGTCAAGAAGGAGGTGTTCGGCAAGCTCGAAACCGTTGCGAAGCCCGGCGCGATCCTCGCCACCAACACGTCGTATCTCGACGTGAACGAAATCGCAGCGTCGACCGCGCGTCCGCGGGACGTGGTCGGTCTTCATTTCTTCTCGCCCGCCAATGTGATGAAGCTTCTGGAAATCGTGCGCGGCAACAGGACCGCGCCCGACGTGCTTGCCACGGCGCTGGCGCTGGCCCGCAAGATCGGCAAGGTGCCGGTGGTCGTGGGCGTATGCCACGGTTTCGTCGGAAACCGGATGCTTTCGTCCCGCTCGGCCGAGAACGAAGACCTCTTGATGGAGGGCGCGGACCCGGCGCAGATCGACAAGGTGTTCACCGATTTCGGCTGGCCGATGGGACCGTTCGCGATGGGCGATCTGGCCGGGCTCGACATCGGCTGGCGCAACCGCAAGGCGCTGGGCAAGACCGCGCCGATCGCCGATGCGCTATGCGAACAGGGCCGCTTCGGCCAGAAGACCGGCAAGGGCTTCTACATCTACGAGGAAGGATCGCGGGCGCCCAAGACGGACCCGGAGGTATCGAAGCTGATCGAGGAAACCGCACGCGCAAAGGGCGTCAACCGGCGCGCCATTTCCGACGAAGAGATCACCGAGCGCACGCTTTATCCGCTGATCAATGAAGGTGCGCGCATTCTCGAAGAGGGGATCGCCGCGCGCGCGTCGGACATCGATATCGTGTGGACCAACGGATACGGCTTCCCGATCGGCAAAGGCGGCCCGATGTTCTACGCCGACACGGTGGGGGTGAAGACCATCGTCGAGCGACTGGATCACTGGCACGGCAAGACCGGCAAGGAGGTCTACAAACCCGCTGCGCTGCTGCGAAAGATCGCCGAGGCGGACGGCTCCTTCTCGGCATCGAAGAAAACCGGATGACGAAGCTGGCGAACGCCCCCTGGAAAGCCGTCTATCCGGCGGGGCTGTCGCCGGATACGCCGCTCGACGTCTGGCCGATCCACGAAACGCTCGACCGTGCGGCGGCGAAATGGGGTGACAGACCGGCTTTCGTCTTTCGCGGGCGCGATTTTTCCTATTTTGACCTGAAGCGCGAAGTCGACGATTTCGCCGCCCGGCTCATCGGCGCGGGCTTTCGGACCGGCGAACGCATCGCGCTCCTGCTTCCGAACACGCTCTACCATCCGATCGCGTTCTTCGGCGCGCTCAAGGCCGGGCTGACGGTGGTTCACCTATCACCGCTCGACGGCGACATTGTGCTCGAGCACAAGCTTTCCGACAGCGGCGCGCGCGCCATCGTCACCACCGACATGGGCGAACTGGCTGCAAAGGCGGGCATGCTACGCGACAAGGGGCTGGTCTCGCGCCTTTTCGTGGGCGAGGCTGCGGCGCTCGATGAAGGAACGCCTGTCTGGCAGGGAATCGACGAGGCGCGGTCCGTCGATTTCCCTCGCGTCGCCGCCGCCGATCTGGCGCTGCTGCAATATACGGGCGGGACGACCGGACTGCCCAAGGGTGCGATGCTGACCCATGCCAATCTGTCGGCAGCGGTTTCGAGCTACGACATCTGGTTCGCCGCGCATGGGCTCACCCGGCCCGGCGAGGATCGCGTTCTTCTGTTCCTGCCGCTATTTCACATCTACGCGCTGACGGCGGTCATGCTTCGCGCCGTCAATAACGGCCAGACGCTCGTTCTCCATACACGCTTCGACGCCGAGACGGCGTTGCGCGAAATCGAGGCCGGTGCGACCAGCTTTCCGGGCGTGCCGACCATGTGGATCGCCATCGCCGGAACACCGGGCTTCGAAAAGCGCGACTTCTCCTCACTGCGTTATTGCGCGTCGGGCGGCGCGCCGCTTCCGGTCGAGGTGGCGCACAGATTGAAGAAGGCGACCGGGCACACTCTCCTCGGCGGTTGGGGAATGACCGAAAGCTCGCCCGCCGGCACCAACATACCGGTAACGCGACCGGACAAGGTCGATACGATCGGCGTGCCCCTTCCCGGCATTCATTTGGATATCGTCGCGCTCGACGATCCGGCCCGCGTTCTTGGCGTCGGCGAAACCGGAGAATTGCGGATTTTCGGGCCGAACGTGACCTCGGGCTATTGGAACCGGCCGGAAGATACGCGGGCCGCCTTCAGCGATGGCGGCTTCCTGACCGGCGATATCGGGTTCATGGATGCGGAAGGCTTTTTCACCATCGTCGACCGCAAGAAGGACATGATCATCTGCGGCGGCTTCAACGTCTATCCGCAATTGATCGAGCAGGCCGTCTACGTCCATCCCGACATCGAGGAGGTTCTGGTGATCGGCGTGCCCGATGCCTATCGCGGCGAAACGCCGAAAGTGTTCGCCAAACTGCGCGACGGTGCGCCGGAACTGACGCTCGAAAAATTACGAGCCTTTCTGAACGGCAAGATCGGACCGCACGAGATGCCCGGTGCCTTCGAAATCCGCGATGCGCTGCCGCGAACGCCTGTGGGAAAACTTTCGAAACTCGAACTGAAGAAAGAGGTGGCCGCCATCGCCGCCCGATCCGGAGGATTTTCATGACCGATGCCGTCATCGTCTCGACCGCCCGCACGCCCGTCGGCAAAGCCTATCGCGGCGGGCTGAACGACACGTCCGGCGCCGATCTCGGCGCCCACGCCATCCGCCACGCGCTGACCCGCGCCGGCATCGAGGGCGGCGAGATCGGGGACGTGATCATGGGCTGTGCCATGCAGGAAGGCACGACCGGGCTCAATGTCGCGCGTCGCGCAGCGCTCGTCGCGGGACTGCCGGAGACCGCCGCCGGCACCACCATCGACCGGCAATGCTCGTCCGGCCTGCAATCCATGGCGCTGCTCGCCAACGCCATTCGCAACGATGGCGTCAAGGTCGGCATCGCCGGCGGGCTGGAATCCATCAGCCTCGTCCAGAACGACCACCGCAACACCTTCCGCCTCGTCGACAAGACGCTCACCGGCGCCGCCGCCGATGTCTACATGCCGATGATCGACACCGCTGAGATCGTGTCAAAGCGCTACGGCATCTCGCGCGAGCGACAGGACGAATATGGCCTCGAAAGCCAGCGCCGCGTCGCGGCCGCGCGGGAGGCCGGCAGGTTCGACGCCGAGATCGCGCCCATATCGACCCGCATGGCGGTGGTCGACAAGGAAACGAAGGAAATATCCTACCGCGAGGTCGAGATCGCCCATGATGAAGGCCCGCGCCCGGAAACCACGGCCGAAGGGCTTGCCGGCCTCAAACCGGTGCGCGAGGGCGGAACGATTACCGCCGGCAATGCCAGCCAGCTTTCCGACGGCGCATCGGCCCATGTGATGATGAGTTCGGCGGAGGCCGAACGGCGCGGAATTGCCCCGCTCGGCATTTTGCGCGGGTTCAACGTCGCGGGCTGCGCGCCGGACGAAATGGGCATCGGCCCGGTCTATGCCGTGCCGCGCCTGCTCGAGCGCCACGGCCTGAAGGTCGACGATATCGGGCTTTGGGAACTCAATGAAGCCTTCGCCGTGCAGGTGATCTATTGCCGCGACCGGCTCGGTATCGAACCGGCCAGGCTCAACGTCAATGGCGGCGCGATCGCACTCGGCCATCCCTATGGCATGTCGGGTGCGCGCCTGTCCGGCCACGCGCTGATCGAGGGCAAGAGACGCGGTGTGAAATATGCGGTCGTGACCATGTGCGTCGGCGGCGGTATGGGCGCGGCCGGCCTGTTCGAGATCGTTTGAGGAGAACGAAATGGACCTTCGCTACACCAACGACGAACTCGCCTTCCGCGACGAGGTGCGCGCGTTCCTGAAAGACAATCTGCCCGAGGAAATCCGACAGAAGATGATCGACGGCGAGAGCATGGACAAGCAGGACCTCGTCACATGGTCGCGCATCCTGAACGAAAAGGGCTGGGCGGTGCCGCACTGGCCGACAGAATATGGCGGCACGGGCTGGGACCCGATGCGGCAATACATCTTCCTTGAAGAGACGCAGAAATGGCCAGCGCCGCAGCCGCTCGCCTTCGGCGTCAACATGGTGGGGCCGGTCATCTACACCTTCGGCAACGAGGCGCAGAAGAAGCGCTATCTGCCGGCCATCGCCAATCTCGATGACTGGTGGTGCCAGGGGTTTTCAGAACCGGGCGCAGGTTCGGATCTTGCCTCGCTGAAAACGCGCGCGGTGCGCGAAGGCGACCACTATGTCGTCAACGGCCAGAAAACCTGGACGACACTTGCCCAATATGCGGACTGGATTTTCTGCCTCGTGCGAACCGATCCAGACGCCAAGAAGCAGTCCGGCATCTCGTTCCTGCTGATCGACATGAAGACGCCCGGCATCGAAGTGCGCCCGATCGTGACCATCGATGGCGGGCGCGAGATCAACGAAGTGTTCCTGACCGACGTGAAGGTGCCGGTCGAGAACCTCGTCGGCGAGGAGAACAAGGGCTGGGATTACGCCAAGTTCCTGCTCGGCAACGAGCGCACCAACATCGCACGCATCGGCATGTCGAAGCAGCGCATTGCGCGCATCCGCGAACTTGCCGCCAAGGAGATGTCGTCGGGCCGGCCCTTGATCGAGGACGAGCGCTTCCGCGAAAAGCTCGCCTCGGTCGAGATCGATTTGAAGGCGCTGGAACTGACCCAGCTTCGCGTGGTGGCCGCCGACGCAAAGCGCGGCAACACCGGCAAGCCCGATCCGGCTTCGTCGATCCTGAAGATCAAAGGCTCGGAGATCCAGCAGGCAACGACGCACCTTCTGATGCAGGTCATGGGTCCGCACGCTTTGCCCTATCATACGGGCGATGCGGACGGATCGAACGAACTGCCGATCGAACCCGATTACGCCGCGACCGCAGCGCCGGGCTATTTCAACTTCCGCAAGGTCTCGATCTATGGCGGCTCGAACGAGATCCAGAAAAACATCATCGCCAAGGCGGTGCTGGGGTTGTGACCACTTTGGGTTGGACCGCTCAACGGCTGAAACTGCTTACTGGAGGACCGATGGACTTTGACCTCACCGACGAGCAATCGATGCTCAAGGACTCGCTCGACCGCCTTTTGAAAGATTCCTACGGCTTCGAGCAGCGGCGCAAACATATGGCGGACCCGGCCGGCTACAGCGCCGAAATGTGGAACGCGTATGCCGAGATGGGGCTGATGGCCTTGCCCTTTGCGGAAGAAGACGGCGGGCTGGCCGGCACGCCGGTCGAAACCATGATCGTGATGGAATCGCTTGGCCGCGCGCTCGCGCTCGAACCCTATTTTGCCACGGTGATCCTCGGCGGCGGCGCGCTCAAGGCCGCCGGATCGAGCGACCAAAAAGCCGAACTCATTCCGCAGATCGCGGACGGATCGCTGAAGCTCGCCCTTGCCCACACCGAACGCAATTCGCGCTACGATCTCCACCATGTCGAGACGCAGGCGACGAAGGATGGCGACGGCTGGCGGCTGACGGGCCAGAAAAGCGTCGTCCTGCATGGCGAGGCTGCCGACAGGCTGATCGTCGTCGCGCGCACCGGCGGCGACATCCGCGACGAAAACGGCATCGGGCTTTTTCTCATCGACGCAAACGCCGATGGCGTGACGCGCCGAGGATACGCCACGCAGGATGGATCGCGCGCCGCCGAAATCAGCCTCGACAACGTCGCGGCAGAAGCCTTGGGAGCACCCGAAAACGGTCTTCCGGCCTTGCGCAAGGTCGTTGACGGCGCCATCGCTCCGCTGGCGGCCGAGTCGATCGGCGTCATGTCGGCCATGAACGAGTTGACGGTCGATTATCTCAAGATGCGCAAACAGTTCGGCGTTCCGATAGGCGCCTTCCAGGTGCTTCAGCACAAGGCCGTCGACATGTATGTCGCCATCGAGCAGGCGCGTTCGATCACGCTCTATGCCACGATGATGGCGGACAGCGACGACGCGGAAGCCCGCGCGCAGGCCATGCACGCCGCCAAGGCCGAGATCGGGCGCGGCGGGCGCATCGTCGGCGAAAACGCGATCCAGCTTCACGGTGGCGTCGGCATGACGATGGAATATGCGGTGGGACACTATTTCAAGCGTATGACGATGATCGACACGCAGTTTGGCGACAGCGATTTCCATCTGCGCGCGCTGGCGCGCGGGGAGGGATTGTTCAAAGCGGCATGACCTCCAGGCCAGCGCATTGCGACGCCGGCCGGTCCATGCCACATATCGCGCCACGACGAACACGCACGGGATCTATCCATGGAAATCCGCCAGTTGACAGAAGACTATTCGGTCGCGCCGCAGATCGGCATCGAGCATGTACCGCTGATCAAGGGCGCAGGCTTCAAGTCGATCGTTTCCAACCGCCCCGACACCGAAGACGGCGCGATCCCCCATGATGAGATCGAAGCGGCCGCACGCGCGGAGGGCCTCGAATTCCGCTATCTTCCGGTGGTTTCCGGACAGATCACGGATCAGAACGTAACGGATCAGGCAGCCGCCCTCGCCGAACTGCCGAAGCCGGTTCTGGCCTATTGCCGCTCGGGCACGCGCTGCACGAACCTTTACGCCCTCATCCAGCAGCAGCGTGGCTCATAAGGGCAGCGCGTCGGTTTCCTTCAGTGTCTGAAGGACGATGGCCGTCTTGACGTGCTGCACGGATTCGTGCGGCAGCAGCACCTCGTTCACGAAATCGGCCAGCGATTTCAAATCCGGCGTCACGACCTTGACGAAATAATCCATTTCGCCGGTCATCGCATATGCCTCCTGCACTTCCGGCAGCCGGGCCAGAAGCTCGGCGAAGCGCCGTGCATTGTCGCGATTATGCGTCGCGAGCGTCACCGAAATAACGTTGACCAGCGGGAAGCCGAGACGTTCGCGGTCGAGCGTTGCCCGGTAGCCCTTGATGTAGCCTACATCCTCGAGCCTCTGGCGACGGCGGGAGCATTGCGAAGCCGAGAGGTGAATCTTTTCGGCAAGATCGCCATTCGTCAAACGCGCATCCGCCTGCAACGCCGCGAGAATCTTGCGGTCGAATTGGTCTATGTCGGGCTTGTCGCTCATGTTTACCCATGATCATGCATGATTTGCGCATGAAGACACCATCCAGTGCGGCAAAATGCAAGCCGATTGCGCAGCGCTCGCGCTATTCTTGCCTGATCAGTTTCAGGAGGAATGAATGGGTCCGTTCCCGCACGACGCGCCACCCGCACAGATCACCACCGACAACCCGGCCGGAACCGACGGTTTCGAGTTCGTGGAATTCGCGCATCCCGAGCCGGAAAAGCTCGCCGAACTTTTCGAGCGCATGGGCTACGCCAAGGTCGCCACGCACAAGACGAAGAAGATCGACGTCTGGCGGCAGGGCGACATCAACTATGTGGTGAATGCGGAGCCCGGCTCGCATGGCATGCGCTTCGTGGAGGAACACGGCCCTTGCGCGCCGGCGATGGCGTGGCGGGTCGTCGATGCCAAGCACGCGTTCGACCATGCCGTATCGAAGGGCGCAGAGCCCTATACAGGCAACGACAAGACGCTCGATGTGCCGGCCATCGTCGGCATCGGCGGATCGCTGCTGTATTTCGTGGAAACCTATGGTGCGAAAGGCTCGGCCTATGACGCCGAGTTTGACTGGACGGCCGAGAAGAACCCGAAGCCTAAAGGCGTCGGCTTTTATTATCTCGATCACCTCACCCACAATGTCTATCGCGGCAACATGGACAAGTGGTGGGCGTTCTATCGCGAGTTGTTCAACTTCAAGCAGATTCACTTCTTCAATATCGATGGGCGCATCACGGGCCTCATGAGCCGCGCGATCACCTCGCCCTGCGGCAAAATCCGCATTCCGCTCAATGAGTCCAAGGACGATACGAGCCAAATCGAGGAATATCTCAAGAAGTACAACGGCGAAGGCATCCAGCACATCGCGGTCGGCACGGACGGCATTTACGATGCGACCGACAGACTGGATGCCAATGGCCTGCGCTTCATGCCGAAGCCGCCGGATACCTATTACGAGAAGAGCCATGACCGCGTGATCGGCCATGACGAACCGCTCGAACGCATGATGAAGCACGGCATCCTGATCGACGGCGAAGGCGTGGTCGATGGCGGCACCACCAAGATTCTGCTTCAGATCTTCTCGAAGACCGTGATCGGGCCGATCTTCTTCGAATTCATCCAGCGCAAAGGCGACGAAGGCTTTGGCGAAGGCAATTTCCGCGCGCTGTTCGAGAGCATCGAGGAAGACCAGATCCGGCGCGGCGTGATCAAGGTCGAGGCTGCCGAGTAGGGCTAGAAAGAACAAAGTGGGGAGGAAGGGCCTCGCCTTCGGGCGAGGCCCTTTTTTATACGCGCAGCGCCCGTCAGGTCTCGTATCGTTCGACCGTCTGCTCGATGGCGCCGAAGATGGAGTGGCCCGCTCCGTCTTTCATCTCGATGCGCACAATATCCCCGAAACGCATGAAGGGCGTCGCCGCTTTCCCGGCCTCGATGGTCTCGATCATGCGGATTTCCGCAATGCAGGAATAGCCGACCCCGCCATCGGCCACCGGCTTGCCCGGCCCGCCGTCGAGCTTGTTCGATACGGTGCCGGACCCGATGATCGTGCCGGCGGCAAGCGGCCGCGTCTTCGCCGCGTGTGCGATCAGCGCCGGGAAGTCGAACGTCATGTCGATGCCCGCATTCGCACGGCCGAAGGGCTGGCCGTTATAATCGACGTTCAGCGGCAGATGGAGTTTGCCGCCGTCCCACGCCTCGCCGAGTTCGTCAGGCGTGACCGCGACGGGGGAAAAGGCCGAGGACGGTTTGGACTGGAAGAAGCCGAAGCCCTTGCCGAGTTCGCCCGGGATCAACCCGCGCAGCGACACGTCATTGACGAGCATGACGAGGCGGATCGCCTCGCGCGCGGCGTCAGTGCTCGCGCCCATGGCCACATCGTCGACGATGACCGCGATCTCGCCTTCCATGTCGATGCCAAATGCCTCGTCAGCCATGCGGATCGCATCGCGCGGACCGAGGAAGCTGTCGGACCCGCCCTGATAGATCAGCGGATCGGTCCAGAACGAGGCAGGCATTTCAGCGCCCCGCGCCTTGCGCACGAGTTCGACGTGGTTGACGTAGGCCGAGCCGTCCGCCCACTGGTAGGCGCGCGGCAGGGGCGACAGAACGTCATGCTCATGAAAGCGCTCCGACGGCACCGAGCCATGCTCCAGACTTTCCGCCAGCGCTTCGAGATGCGGCGCAAGTCGGCGCCAGTCATCGAGCGCCGCCTGCAGGGTCGGAACGAGGAACGACGCGTCCGTGTAGCGCGTCAGGTCCCGCGAGACGACGACGAGCTTTCCATCCCGCGTCCCGTTCTTCAGCGTGGCAAGTTTCATGCAGTCTCCATCCCTGATGTGTTTCGATCGGAACGATCAGTTCCAATCGCCCTCCGGCGTGCCGTTGAAGCGCTTCTTCAGATCGCTCCAGCAGTCGATATAGTCGTCCTGAAGCGTCTCAAGTTCCAGCCCGAAACGCGTCACGAGTTGAGGAAAGCGCGTCTCGAACATGAAGGCCATCGTATTTTCGAGTTTCGAGGGCTTCAGATCGGCGCGCGACGCCTTCTCGAAGCCGCCCGCATCCGGGCCGTGCGCGAGCATCATATTGTGCAGGCTCATGCCGCCGGGCACGAAACCTTCCTCCTTGGCGTCGTACTGGCCTCGGATCAGCCCCATGAATTCGGACATGATGTTGCGATGATACCAGGGCGGCCGAAACGTGTTTTCTGCCACCAGCCAGCGCGGCGGGAAGATGACGAAATCGATATTGGCCGTGCCTTCCTCGCCGCTCGGCGCGGTCAGCACCGTGAAGATCGACGGATCCGGGTGGTCGAAGAGGATCGCGCCGACCGGCGAAAAGGTCGAAAGGTCGTATTTGTAGGGCGCGTAATTGCCGTGCCACGCGACCACATCGAGCGGCGAATGGTCGATTTCGGTGACATGGAACCGGCCGCACCATTTCACGATGATGCGGCACGGGGTTTCCTTGTCCTCGTACCATGCCACCGGCGTTCGGAAATCGCGCGGATTGGCAAGGCAGTTCGCGCCGATCGGGCCGCGATCCGGCAGCGTGAATTTGGCGCCGTAGTTCTCGCACAGATAGCCGCGCGCCGTCGCAGCCATGAGCTCGACCTTGAAGGTGAGCCCGCGCGGCAGGATGCAGATTTCGCCGGGCTCCACTTCGATGACGCCCATCTCGGTCAGGAAACGCAGGCCGCCTTCCTGCGGCACGACAAGCATCTCGCCATCGGCGTTGAAGAAATGATCGTCCACCATGTCGGCATTGGCGACATAGACATGAGCGGCCATTCCCGCCTGCCCCAGCACATCGCCCGCAAGCGTCATGGTGCGGATGCCGGAAATGAAATCAGTCTTTTCCTGCGGGACCGGCACCGGGTTCCATCGAAACTGGCCGAGCGGCAGTTCATGATCGCCCTTCGACGGCGCGGAGAGCCACAGCGGCAGATCGAACGGCTTGAAGCGGCGATGATGCTTCACGCTGGGTCGGATGCGGTAGAGCCAGGAGCGCTCATTGGTGCCGCGCGGCGCGGTAAACGGGGAGCCGGACAGTTGCTCGGCATAAAGCCCGTATGCGGGACGCTGCGGCGAGTTCATGCCATGCGGCAGCGCGCCAGGCAGGCTCTCGGTCTCGAAGTCGTTGCCGAAGCCCGGCATATAATCGAAGCGCGACTTCGGCTTGGCCACGGGCGAGGTGTGGCCAAGGGGTCTGCTGATCTCGTTCATGTCGACCTCCCGACAGTTCGGCGATTTGACCGCCACGTCCAATTCGTTACATTCGTAACCATTGAAAATGTAACCATCAAGCGGCTGAAGCATGTCCGACACGACACTGAAACTCGAGACTTTCCTCCCCTACCGTCTCAACCGGTTGGCAGATGCGGTCAGTCGCGACTTCTCCCTGATCTATCGCAACCGGCACGGCATGACCCGTCCCGAATGGCGGCTTCTCGCCACACTCGGCCAATATGGAACGATGACGGCGACGCAGATCGGCCGGCATTCGGCCATGCACAAGACGAAGGTGTCGCGCGCGGTTTCCGCGCTGGAAAAGCGCAACTGGCTGAAGCGCGAGGCGCATGACGAAGACCGGCGACTGGAGCATCTGGCTTTGACCAGAGCGGGCGAAACGGTCTACCGCGAGCTTGTGCCGCTTGCGAAAGCATTCGAAGGCAGGATGCTCGCGGCAATGACTGCACAGGACCGCGAAGCGCTTCTCAAGGGAATCGCGGCCCTGGAACGGACGAGCAGCCCCTGAGCTACCAGTCCATCACCACCTTGCCCGAATTGCCCGAGCGCATCGCGTCGAAGCCGGACTGGTAATCGTCGATGCCGATGCGGTGCGTGATCAGGCCCGACACGTCGAGAGGCCCCTGCACCAGCGCAATCATCTTGTACCAGGTCTCGAACATCTCACGCCCGTAGATGCCCTTCAGGGTCAGCATCTTGAAGATGACCTTGTTCCAGTCGATCTCGAAGCCGGTCGGCGCGATGCCGAGGATGGCGATCTTGCCGCCATTGTTCATCGTGTCGATCATGTCGCGGAAGGCGGCGGCCGAGCCAGACATTTCGAGGCCGACATCGAAGCCTTCCGTCATCCCCTCCTCGCGCATCACGTCGCGCAGATTTTCCTTCGAGGCGTCGACGACGTGATGGATTTTCATCTTGCGGGCAAGGTCGAGGCGGACGGGGTTGATGTCGGTGATGACGACCTTGCGCGCACCGACGCATTGCGCCACGAGCGCGCCCATGATGCCGATCGGCCCTGCGCCCGTCACCAGCACGTCCTCGCCGACGAGATCGAAGGAGAGCGCGGTGTGGACGGCGTTGCCGAGCGGATCGAAGATCGCGGCGATCTCGTCCGTTACGTCGTCGGGAATCGGCACGACATTGTGCTTGGGCAGGACGACATATTCGGCGAAGGAACCGGGCCGATTGACGCCGACGCCGAGCGTGTTGCGGCACAAATGCCCGCGCCCCGCACGGCAGTTGCGGCAATGGCCGCACACGACATGCCCCTCGCCCGAGACGCGCTGACCGACCTTGTACTCGGAGACAGCCGCACCGAAATCCGCGACTTCGCCAACGAATTCGTGGCCGGTCACCATCGGCACCGGGACCGTCTTTTGCGCCCACTGGTCCCAATTGTAGATATGGACGTCGGTGCCGCAGATGGCGGATTTCTTGACCTTGATGAGGACGTCGTTGGGGCCGACCTCGGGAAGCGGCACCTCTTCCATCCAGATGCCGGGCTCGGCCTTCGCCTTCACCAGTGCGCGCATCATGTTGGACATCAGACCACTCCCATCTCTTTGCCGACCGCCGCAAAGGCCGCGACCGCGCGGTCGACGTCATCGGTGGAATGCGCGGCCGACATCTGCGTCCTGATCCTCGCCTGCCCTTTCGGGACGACAGGGAACGAAAAGCCGATGACGTAGATGCCGTGGTCCATCAGCCGGTCGGCCATGCCCTTCGCCACCTGCGCATCGCCCAGCATGACCGGGATGATCGGGTGGTCGGCACCTGCAAGCGTGAAGCCGGCCTTTTCCATGCCCAAACGGAATCGCGCGGCGTTGCCGTTCAAATGGCGACGCAGCGCATCACCGTTTTCGACCATGTCGAAAACGGTGAGCGAGGTCGCGGCAATGACCGGAGCAAGCGTGTTCGAGAACAGATAGGGCCGCGACCGCTGGCGCAGCCAGTCCACCACTTCGCGCTTGCCAGACGTGTAGCCGCCAGATGCGCCGCCGAGCGCCTTGCCGAGCGTGCCGGTGACGATGTCCACCCGGCCCTCGACGCCGCAATGCTCGATCGAGCCGCGTCCGTTCTCACCGACGAAACCGACGGCGTGGCTGTCGTCCACCATGACCATGGCGTCGTATTTTTCGGCCAGATCGCACACGCCCTGAAGGTTCGCGATGATGCCGTCCATGGAGAACACGCCGTCGGTCGCGATCAGCCGAAAGCGGGCGTCGGCCGCTTCCTTCAGCCGCGCTTCGAGTTCGGCCATGTCGTTGTTGGCGTAGCGATAGCGCCGCGCTTTCGAAAGCCGCACACCGTCGATGATCGAGGCATGGTTGAGCGCATCGGAAATGATCGCGTCCTCGTCCGACAGGAGAGTCTCGAACAGGCCCGCATTGGCGTCAAAGCAGGAGGAATAGAGGATCGTGTCCTCGAACCCGAGGAAGGAGGAGATGCGCGCTTCCAGTTCCTTGTGTTCTTCCTGCGTGCCGCAAATGAAGCGCACTGAAGCCATGCCGTAGCCGTAGCGGTCGAGTGCGGCCTTTGCCGTCTCGCGCAGTTCGGCGTTGTCGGCGAGGCCGAGATAGTTGTTGGCGCAGAAATTCAGCACCTTGCGGCCGTCCGCCTCGATCTCGGCGGACTGCATGGAGGTAATGACGCGTTCGGACTTGTACAGCCCGGCCGATTTCAGGTCGTCGAGTTCGCCGGACAGATGGGAAATAAAGGTTTTGCTCATCGCCGTTTCCTACGCTCTCAGCGTTCCAATTTCCAGCATCATTCCCGAAACGAAAACGGGCGCCGAAGCGCCCGTTCAAAAGCCGAAAGCCGGATCAGAAGAACGCCTGAATGCCGGTCTGCGCGCGTCCAAGGATCAGCGCGTGGACGTCGTGCGTGCCTTCATAGGTGTTGACCGTCTCGAGGTTCTGCGCGTGGCGCATGACGTGGTACTCGACCTGAATGCCGTTGCCGCCGTGCATGTCGCGCGCCTGACGCGCAATATCGAGCGCCTTGCCGCAATTGTTGCGCTTGACGAGCGAGATCATCTCCGGCGCGAAGCGGTGCTCGTCCATCAGGCGACCGACGCGCAGGGACGCCTGAAGGCCGAGCGCGATCTCCGTCTGCATGTCGGCCAGCTTCTTCTGGAAGAGCTGCGTGCCGGCGAGCGGCTTGTTGAACTGCTTGCGGTCGAGACCGTACTGGCGGGCGCGGTGCCAGCAATCCTCGGCAGCGCCCATCGCGCCCCAGGAAATGCCGTAGCGCGCGCGGTTCAAGCAGCCGAAGGGGCCGGACAGACCGGAAATGTTCGGAAGCAGCGCATCTTCACCGACCTCGACGCCGTCCATGACGATTTCGCCGGTGATCGACGCGCGCAGCGACAGCTTGCCGCCGATCTTCGGCGCGGAAAGACCCTTCATACCCTTTTCGAGCACGAAGCCGCGAATCTTGTTGTCATGCGCGACGGACTTCGCCCACACGACGAACACGTCGGCGATCGGCGAATTGGAAATCCACATCTTCGCGCCCGAGATGCGGTAGCCGTTGGCGGTCTTTTCGGCGCGCGTCTTCATGCCGCCCGGATCGGAGCCGGCATCCGGCTCGGTCAGGCCGAAGCAGCCGATCCATTCGCCCGAAGCAAGTTTCGGCAGGTACTTCTTGCGCTGCTCTTCCGAGCCATAGGCGTAGATCGGGTGCATGACGAGCGAGGACTGCACGCTCATCATCGAGCGGTAACCGGAATCGACGCGCTCGACTTCGCGTGCGACGAGGCCATAAGCCACATAGCCCGCGCCGACGCCGCCATATTCCTCGGGGATCGTGACGCCGAGGAGGCCGGCCTCACCCATCTCGCGGAAAATCGCAGGATCGGTCTTCTCCTCGAGATAGGCTTCCTGTACGCGCGGCGCGAGCTTGTCGGCCGCAAACGCCGCCGCCGTGTCACGGAACATGCGCTCGTCTTCGGTGAGCTGATCGTCGAGAAGGAAAGGATCGTTCCACGCAAATGCGTCGGACGTGTCCTTGGGTCGGACTTCCATATTCATCTTAGCGGTCCCAGTTTGAATTTCGGCGGCAACTTAGTCCCGTTGGCGCGCGGGGGGAACCATTTTTCTGGAAAATATTCGAAGCCTAAAACATTTTAACGCTCAAAGGCGCACGGCGTAGCGCATCGCATCGTAGATAGCGGCGTGGATGTTGCGGGCGGCGACGGCGTCGCCAATGCGGAACAGGTCGAACGTGCCGCCGGACGATCCGCGCGGGAACAGATCGCCCGAACCGGAGACGAGGGCGTCATAGTCGACCGCGCCGCCATTGCGCGAATGCGGTTTCAGCGCGTGGTAAAGTTCGTCATTGGCAAATGTGCCGTGCTCCACGATCACCTGATCGACGTGCCGCTCGCCCTGCCAACCGGGCGCGTAATCGGAGCCGAGCGTGGCGACGAGCGCGTTGCCATCACGCCGAACGGCAATGACGCGGGTGTTGATCGTGATCCGCACGTTCTTTTCCTGAAACGCCTTCATGTAGGGCGCATGGTTCATGCCGCCCATTTCCGGCGCGAAGAGGCGTTCGGGTGAGACGAGTTCGACCCGCGCGCCGGCATTGGCTGCGACTTCCACAGCCGACATGCCCTGATGCCCGCCATTGTCGTCATAAACGAGCACGTTTTCAGCCGGCTTCACCGCACCCGACAGGATGTCCCAACTCGATACGACAAGGTCGTCCCCAGCCTCGAGCGGCGGGTTCTGGGGCAGACCGCCGGTGGCCACGATCACGGCATCGGGTTCGAGAGCCAGCACGTCATCGGCTTCGGCCCAGCAATCATAGCGGATCGTCACGCCCAGATGCTCCAGCTCGGACAGCCGCCAATCGACGATGCCGACGAGTTCGCGCCGCCTCGGATTCTGCACGGCAAGACCGATCTGGCCGCCGGCGCGGCTCGATGCTTCCAGAACGCTGACCTTGTGGCCGCGCTCGGCCGCAACGCGCGCCGCCTCAAGCCCGGCCGGACCAGCGCCGACGACCACGACGTGCCGCGACGGACCCTCCGCCTTGGGAACCACATGCGAAAGCTGGCTTTCGCGCCCTGTCACCGCATTGTGGATGCACAGCGCACCGCCGCCCTCATAGATACGGTCGAGGCAATAGGTCGCGCCGACGCAGGGGCGGATGCGATGCTCGTTGCCTGCCCTCACTTTGGCGACGATGTGCGGATCGGCGATGTGGGCGCGCGTCATGCCGACCATGTCGAGCTTACCTTCCGCGATCGCGTGCCGCGCCGTCGCGACATCGGAAATGCGCGCGGCGTGGAAGACCGGGAATTTCGTCGCCGCACGCACCTCGCCGGCAAAGTCGAGATGCGGGGCAGAGCGCATGCCCGTCACCGGGATCACCTCCGTCAGCGCCGCATCCGTATCGATATGGCCGCGGATGATGTTGAGGAAATCGACTTTGCCGGATGTGGCCAGAAGGCTTGCGATCTCGATGCCCTCCTCGCGCGACAGGCCGTTTTCCAGATCCTCGTCGGCGACCATGCGGATGCCGACGACGAAATCGTCGCCGACTTCCGCCCGCACGGCATCCAGAACGCGGCTGGAAAACCGCATGCGGTTTTCCAGCGATCCGCCATAGATGTCTTCGCGCCGGTTGGTCGCCGGCGACCAGAAGGCGTCCATCAGATGGCCGTAGGCTTCGAACTCGACACCGTCCAGCCCGGCCTCCTTCATCCGCGCGGCCGCGCTCGCATAATCCGCCACGATGCGCTCGATGTCCCAATCCTCCGCTTCCTTCGGAAAGGAGCGATGCGCCGCCTCACGCACCGGCGACGCGGACAGGACGGGCAGCCAGTCCGCCCGATTCCAGCCGGTGCGGCGGCCGAGATGCGTCAACTGGATCATCACCTTGCAGTCATGCTCATGGCAGCCTTCGGCAAGGTCGCGCATGTAGGGCACGATCTCGTCGCGCCAGGCTTCGAGGTTGCCGAAGGCGGCCGGGCTGTCGCGCGAGACGAGCGCCGATCCGGCCGTCATCGTCAGCGCCATGCCGCCCTTGGCCTTTTCGGCATGGTAAAGCCGGTAGCGTTCGCGCGGCAGACCATCTTCCGCATAGGCCGGTTCGTGCGCGGTCGACATGACCCGGTTCTTGAAAGTCAGGTGCTTAAGGGTGAACGGCTGGAGCAGTGGATCGGCGGTCATATCTCACCCTTGCGGCGGAGGCTTCATAACCGCATTGTTCGGGCTTCCAAATCACAGGAGCAGTTCCATGCGCGCCATCGTCATGACGATTCCCGCCCTTCTCACCCTTACTTTCGCGGCAAGCGCGCAGGACGAGGAGGCACAGACCTGTCCGGACGCCGTCAGTACCGTCGACATCGTGGAGTGTCTCGGCGAACTTTACGAAGATGAGGACGCCAGGCTCAACGCCGCCTATCGCGCCGCGATCGAGCCTCTGGAAGGAGAACGGCGGACGCAACTCCGCGACGCGCAGCGCGCCTGGGTCGCGTTTCGCGACGCCAACTGCCTGTTCTACCGCTCTGGAGAAGGGACCATCGCAGCCATCGAAGGCAATTCCTGCATGGTCGATGTGACCCGCACGCGGGCGGACGAACTCGAAGGGCTGAGCCGGGACTAGGCGGCGAGGTTCGACCCCGACGATCAACCGACTGGAGGACAGGAACATGCCCGATCAACAAACCCGAAGCGAAACTCTTCTGAACACCGAAGAAAGCGAGCCGCTCGTCGAGATGCTGTTTCGTAACGGGACACTGACCGTCGTCGGCATCCTGCTTTCGTTTTCACTGACCTTCATTACCCAGTGGGCTCACAACCCACTGCCATGGGGTTTGGTCGACATTCCGGCAGTCGCGCTGCTCGTTGCCGGAATTGTCGGTCAGGCCTACGCCCTCGTGATCTTTCTCGGGCACGATTCGCTGCGCCGCCAAATCTACGACAAGGGAAGCAGATGGTTCATCGTCGGCCTTTGCCTGACGGCGGCCGGAGTGGTTGCAGGCGTGGTGGCCGATTTCGTGGAGATCGTCACCTAAGCCCCGCGGGCTCATCGCAGACCTTCCGCTCGCTCCTTCAACGCCAAATTCATCGCCTCGAAATTCGCCCGGAAGCTTTCGGGGTCGATGAACAGCAAGAGCGCGCCGGTAAAATTCTCGCCATGGGTGAGATGTGTCGCGCCATTGCGTTCCTCGAGCAGGAAATAATGCTCGCCGTCGAAGATGCGGGGGATGAATAATCGGCCGAGCCAGCGCAATTCGCGCTCCGGTTCGACGGTCAGAACGAGAGGGCGGAACACCATCTGGCGGCCGGGCTCCGGTTGCAGCGTGTTTTGCAACGTTGCGCCGGGTGTCAATTCACCATCCATGCGCACGATGAACGGGTTCCATTCAGGATAGCGCACGCCGTCGGCAAGCACGTTCCACACATCGGCCGGCGCGGCGTCGATGGAAATTTCGGTCACGACCCTGTGGTTGGGAGCGAAGACCATTGCGACGACGATCACGAGAAAGATGCTCAACGCACCGTAAAGAACATATCGCATGGCAACCCCGAATCCTTGAGCGCGCAAGATAGCCGCCGAGACGGGATGCCAGAAGTGCAAGCTGGCACTTTGTTGTGCGTGTGTGCGTCCGGCACGTCGCGGTGCGCGGCGAAACCGTCTAGAATTTCATCATGACCATCCGCCAGCTTTCCGAAACCATCGTCAACCAGATCGCCGCCGGCGAGGTCATCGAGCGGCCCGCCAGCGTCGTCAAGGAACTGGTCGAAAACGCGCTCGATGCGGGCGCGCGGCGCATCGAGATCGCGACGGCGGGCGGCGGTCTGCAACTTATCCGCGTTACTGACGACGGCACGGGCATGGACGCGGCCGACATCGCCCTTGCCATCGGCCGGCATTGCACGTCGAAGCTGTCCGACGACATTCACGACATCCGCTCGCTCGGATTTCGCGGCGAGGCGCTGCCCTCGATCGGATCGATCGCCAGGCTGACGATCCGTTCGAGAACGCGCGAAAGTGACGGTGCGGAAATTACCGTCAAGGGCGGGCGCGTTTCGCCGGTGCGGCCAGCGGCGGCCAATCCCGGCACGGTCGTCGAAGTGCGCGACCTCTTCTTCGCCACGCCCGCGCGGCTGAAATTCATGAAGAGCGAACGAGCCGAGACGACGGCCATTTCCGACATGATCAAGCGCATCGCGGTCGCCTTCCCGCATGTGCGCTTCACGCTGTCGGGCCCCGACCGCACCACGCTCGACCTTGCCGCATGCACACCCGACGGCTCCGGCCGGCTCGAACGCGTCGCGCAGGTCATGGGCCGCGAGTTTTCCGACAACGCGCTTTCGATCCTTGCCGAACGCACCGACGTGCGGCTCACCGGCCATGCTTCGATCCCGTCCTTCACGCGCGCGAACGCGCTCCAGCAATATGTCTATGTCAACGGCCGGCCGGTGCGCGACAAGATGCTCACCGGCGCGATTCGCGGCGCTTATGCCGATGTGCTGCCGCGTGATCGGCACGCGGTGACGGCGCTGTTCATCGACATCGAGCCGGCGCGGGTGGACGTCAACGTCCACCCGGCGAAGGCCGATGTGCGGTTCCGCGATCCCGGACTGGTGCGCGGGCTGATGGTCGGTGCGATCAAGCAGGCGCTCGGCACGGCGGGCATCCGGGCCTCGACCGATGCTGCGGCGTCCGTGGCGCATATGTTCCGCGCACCTTCGGCGCCCGCCTTCGACACCGCGACCTCGCCGCATGCGCCGCTCGACATGGGGTTCGGCGAGCGCATGCAGCCGGCATTCTCGAACGTGGCCGCCTCGGTCGATCCGCGTCCGGGACTTGCCGAACCGTCGCGCGAAGCCCTGTCGCAGCCGCTCGGCGCGGCGCGCGCGCAGGTCCACGAGAACTACATCATCGCGCAGACCGACCGGTCGCTGATCATCGTCGACCAGCATGCCGCCCATGAACGCCTCGTCTACGAGGCGCTGAAGACGGCGCTGCACTCCAAGCCGCTCGCGGCGCAGATGCTGCTCCTGCCCGAAATCGTCGATCTGTCCGAAGACGACGCCGACCGGCTCGTCGCCCATGCCGAGACGCTCGCCCGCTTCGGCCTCGGCATCGAGCGGTTCGGTCCCGGCGCAGTCTGCGTGCGCGAGACGCCGGCCATGCTTGGTGAAATGGATGTGCAGCAGCTCGTCCGCGACCTTGCCGACGAGATCGCCGACCACGACACTGTCGAAACGCTGACGGCGCGGCTGCACCACATCGCGGCGACCATGGCGTGCCATGGTTCGGTACGCTCCGGCCGCCGGCTCAAGCCCGACGAGATGAACGCGCTGTTGCGGCAGATGGAGGCAACGCCCGGCTCGGCCACCTGCAATCACGGCCGGCCGACCTATGTGGAACTCAAGCTGGACGACATCGAACGGCTTTTCGGTCGCAGATGACGCATCGGACCGAAAGTGTTTCCCGATTTTCGGATAGTCCGATGCGCAAATCGAGACCTTGATTTTCAAGCGCATTTGTGGCGGAACCGTCTGGAACGAAGGCAATGCTCCATGAACCGTTTCGAAGGCCCCGGCGGCAAGGAAGCCCGCATCCGTTATCTCGACGGCGATTTCCAGGTGATGACGCCGGGATCGTTCGTGCGCTGCGCCGTGACCGCTGAGGCGATCCCGCTCGACGAACTCAAATACTGGAGCGTCGCTCGGCAGGAGCCTTATGCGAATGCCGAGATTTCGCTCAATCGAGAGCTGCAGGAAAATCCCGACTTGCGGGCACGCGCGAAGGGGTGAACGGCGTCAAAGCGCAAGCTGGTTGATGTTGCGCATGACCGAGCCGGCGAGGCCTGGATTCCTGTGACGAGCACAGGAATGACGGTAGTTCTGATAGCTTGCGCGATAGAAGAGTCCTGGGTGGCGGTTAAAGCATCTACCTAACGGCCGTCATTCCTGTGATCGTCACAGGAATCCATGCCTTTCCGGTTGGTTCCGGCGCAGAAATTCAAACGTCGCGCTTACCCTTCGACCTGCCCTACCCCTTCCAGCCGTCGGCGTCGCCACGCCTTCAGCGTTTCCTCGATAATGGCTGCAGGCGTCGTCGCCACCTCGAACACCACGTCGATCTCGACCGTTTCGGTCCGTTCATGGAGCGCTTCGAGATCATGGGAGCCATGCGTCAGGCGGATCGCGTCCTTCGTCGTGGTGACGAGGACGAGGTCGTTTTTTTCGGCAAGCGCCATCAGGTCGCGCGCTTCATCGGCGCTGTAGAAATGATGGTCGGGAAAGTTGCGCGCCATCGCCACTTCGCCGCCGAGTTCAACCAGCGTCCGGTGGAATTTCTGCGGATTGCCGATGCCGGCAAACGCCAGGCACCGGCGGCCGCGAAGATTTTCGTTCGCGAGCGGGCGCATATGTGCACGATAGACCGCCCGTCCGGCGCGGGCCGCATGGCGGATGACGGTCGCGGACGCATCGCCAGTGCCCATTTCCAGAAGCGCACTCGCATGGCGCATCTGGTCCACCAGCGACGCACGCATCGGCCCGCCGGGAATCGTGTGTCCATTGCCGATGCCGCGCTCGGCATCGATGACGATCAACGCGTAGTCGATATGAATCTGCGCGCTCTGGAACCCGTCATCCATGATGACGAAATCGCACCCCTCGCCCAGAAGGAGCTTTACGCCTTCGGCGCGCTTTGCCGAGACGGCGGTCGGCGCATGGGCGGCCAGAAGCATGGGCTCGTCGCCGACATAGCGCGCGCCGTCATGATGCAGATTGACCAGATGCGCGCCCGACACCGACCCGCCATGGCCTCGCGACAGAAAGCCGGGCTTGAGGCTCATCGTCTTCGCGGCCTTCGCAAAGGCGATCGCGACCGGCGTCTTGCCGGTGCCGCCCACCGTCAGATTGCCGACGCACAAAACCGGAATGTCGATGCGTTTGCGCGGCGCGGTCCGGAGACGGTGACGCGCCGCAACGCCGTAGAGCGCCGAGGCCGGCCAGAGCGACCAGGCGCGCCAGTCGGCCTTCTGCCACCAGAAAGGAGGCGCCTCGGAGACCATCAGTCGAGCCCGCTCGACCTGCTACCGCCGGTCAGCCGCGCCTTGACGACCAGCGGCGTGATGAACGGATCGAGCGCGGCGAGCGTCTTCGTCAGCGCGCCGCGCATGTCGGCCACGGCGTTCGCGCCGGCCGCGATCATGCCGTTGCGCGCTTCGTGGTTGGATAAAAGATAGTTCACGGCCCCGGCAAGCATGTCCTGATCGCGCACGAGCTTCGCGCCGCCCGCCTGAATGAGGGTCTGATAGGCATCACGGAAGTTCTGGACGTTCATGCCCGACAGGACGGCCGTATCGAGCATCGCGGGTTCGATCGGGTTCTGCCCGCCCTGTCCGCTCAGGGAACGACCGACGAAGGCGATCTCCGTCAGGCGAAGATAAAGCCCCATCTCGCCGATCGTGTCGCCGAGATAGATGTCGGTGTCGGTGTCGGGCATCTCGCCTTTCGAACGAAGCGCGACCTTCAACCCCTTCGCCGTCAGCAATTCGGCGATTGCTTCGGCGCGATCGGGGTGGCGTGGAACGAGGATCGTCATGATCGACGCATGCCGCTTCTTCAGCGCCAGATGCACGTTACCGGCGATTTCTTCCTCGCCCTCATGCGTGGAGACGGCGGCCCAGGTCGAACGCGCGGCGAACGATGCCTTCAGCGTCTCGAACGCGGGAAGATCGACAGGCGGCGGCGGCGTGTCGACCTTGAGATTTCCCGAAACGGTAACCGGCCGCGCGCCAAGCGCAAGAAAGCGTTCGCCGTCGGTCTCCGATTGCGCAACGACGTGGGCGAGGTTTTCGAACAGCGCTTCGGCCAGATGCGGTCGTTTCTGCCAGGCCGCGAAAGACCGGTCCGACAGCCGCCCGTTGACGAGCACCTGCGGCACGCGCCGCGCGCCCAGTTCAAGGATCGTCATCGGCCAGATTTCCGATTCGGCCATGATGGCGAGATCCGGCATCCAGTGGTTGAGGAAGCGGTCGACGGCGGGTTTCAGGTCGAGCGGAACATATTGATGGATGATCCGGTCGCCCAATCGTTCGGCGGCAACGCCGGCCGACGTCACCGTGCCGGTCGTCAGGACGACGTGGATGCCGTCCGCGACGATCTTCTTGATCAGCGGCACGACCGCGAGCGTCTCTCCGACGCTTGCCGCATGGACCCAGACCAGCGGGCCATCCGGCCGTTCGGCCTTGGTGACGCCGTAGCGCTCGCGCCGACGCTTGCGGTCTTCCTTACCGCGGCTGGCGCGGTACGCGACATAGCCGCCGATGAACGGATAGACGGTGGCTCCCGCCAGCCGGTAGGTCGTCAGGATCGCACGGGCCCAGCGCTGGCTCATCTTGCGTCTCCCAACAGCCGGTAGGCACGCGCGGTGGTGGCGTTGAGCCCAGCCGTTACGTCGCGGCGCATCTTCTCCATCGCCTCGTCGTCACCGTCCAAGACCGCGATGGGGTCGCCGAAAGCAATCGCGGCCCGGCCGAACGGCAGGTTGATGGCCGTCCTGTCCCAGCTTTTTTCCAGAACCTTGCGCCGGCTCGTCGCGATGGCGGCAGGGAGGATGGGCCGGCCGGAAATGCGCGCCAAAGTGACGATGCCGAGGCCAGCCTGGCGCGGGGTGCCGTGCGGGACATCCGCGATCATGGCGACGTTGCGCCCCTGATCGAGCAGACGCTTCATCTGGATCAGCGCGCGCGCACCGCCTTTTTCCGCGACATGGCCCTCGCGCCCTCCCGAGCCGCGAACGATGCCGAAGCCGAGCTTTTCGGCAACCAGAGCATTGAGTTCGGCATCGCGGCTCCTGGAAAAAAGCGCCACCACGTCGAGTTCGTCGGGCAGGTAGGCCGGGGCCAGAAGATGCTGGCCATGCCACAACGCGACGATCAACGGCTGCTGCGGGAGGATCACGGTAGCCGGATCCTCGGAGCCGGGCACGAGCCTGTTCGTCGCCCTGACGGCGCGAAGCAGCATCGCGATCGTGCCGGCAACCGCGGACTTGACCGCGCGCGATTCGGCCAGCGGCCCACGCACCTTCTTCCAGAGCATTTTCAGCGGCCTGCGGCGCGGGTCGGCCCTGTCCATTTCGGCGATGGTCTTATTCCCCATTGGAACGCGCGATATCACCGTTGCCTTGGCATCATCTGCGGAACCGCCCGTTCAGCTCGGATCGAGCAGGCGGTGCAGATGCACGATGAAATAACGCATATGCGCGTTGTCCACCGTCTCCTGCGCCTTGGCGCGCCATGCGGCCTCGGCTGACTTGTAGTCCGGGAAGATGCCGACCACGTCGAGATCGTCGAGATCCTTGAACTGGATGCCCTTGAGCGTCGTCAGTTCGCCGCCGAACACGAGATGAAGGAGTTGCTTGCTGTCTTCAGCCATCGGAAAATCGCTTCTGATCGTCTTGAATGAAATGGGTGCCCGGACATGCCGGGCGTGGCACTGCTTTAAATCAGTTCGCGGAAATTGGGAACCGGGCTACCAGTCCGGATGGCGCGCCTCGTCCACCATGGCGCGCAACAAGGCTCCACTTCCGGCGACAAGCGTTCCATGGCGCGGATCGTCGCCCGCGTAAAGCGGGCTGATGCCGTCCGGCGTCAGCACCTCGCCGCCGGCCTGCCGCAGGATCAGATCGGCCGCTGCAAGGTCCCAATCGTGCGAATTCGGCTTGATGAAGGTGGCGTCGATCTCGCCATCGGCGACCATGGCGATGCGATAGGCGAGCGAGGGAATATAGGGCACCTTCACCGTCTCGCCGATGCCCGGCAGAGCCGTGCGCGTCATGGTCTTGGGTCCGGCGACGATGGGCCGCCCGCCCGATTTTCGCACCGATACCGCGCTGCCGTTCTTCAGCGCCGGGCTTCCCTGCACGGCCTCGAATATCTCGCCCTTGACCGGAACATCGAGCACGCCGGCGATCGGACGTCCGTCCTCGACGATGGCGACCGAAACGCACCACATATGCTGTCCGCCGATGAAGGCGCGCGTGCCGTCGATGGGATCGACGACGAAGGTGCGCCTCGCCGACAGGCGCGAGGTGTCGGCAACCGTCTCCTCCGACAGCCAGCCATAATCGGGACGGGCCGCGAGCAGCGCATCGCGCAGAAATGTGTCCACCGCGATGTCGGCTTCGGAGACCGGCGACTGGCCGGTCTTCATCCATACGTCGGGCGTCTTTCCGAAATAGCGCATCGCGATCAGCCCCGCCTCGCGCGCGGCCTCGCGGATCAGGGCCAGTTCGGTGTCGAGTTCATTCGCCGGCAAGGGTCATCCCTTCGATCAGAAGCGTCGGCGCGGTGGTGCCGAAATTGCGGTCGACGTCATTTGCCGGCACCATATTCATGAACATGGTCTTCAGGTTGGACGCGATGGTCACTTCGGAGACGGGATGGACGAGTTCGCCGTTCTCGATCCAGAAACCCGAAGCGCCGCGACTGTATTCGCCCGTCACCATGTTCACGCCCTGTCCGAAGACCTCGGTGACGTAGAAGCCGGATTTCAGGCTGCCGATCAAATCCTGCGGGCTGGCGGTGCCGGGTTCGACGGCAAGGTTCGTCGAGGTCGGATTGATCGACGAACCCGACCGCGAACCGCGTCCGTTGGTGACGAATCCGAGCTCGCGCGCCGCCGATGTCGACAGGAACCAGTGCTTCAGGACACCGGCCTCGACCATGGTCAGGGGTTCGCCCTCCACGCCTTCGCCGTCGAAGGGCCGCGAGGCGGGGCCGCGCACGCGCAGCGGATCGTCGGTGACGGTGATTGCGGCGGATGCGACCTGCTGGCTCATCTTGTCGCGCAGGAAACTCGTCTTGCGCGCGACCGACGCGCCGTTGATCGCACCTGCCAGATGCCCCGCGATGCCCCGCGCGACGCGCGGGTCAAAGACCACGTCGACCGGTCCCGTCCTGGCCTTGCGCGCGCCGATCCGGCGCACTGCGCGCTCACCGGCGCGCCGGCCGATCGCATCGGGCGCTTCGAGATCGGAAAAATGCAGGCGCGAGGAAAAATCGTAATCACGCTCCATGCCGGTTCCCTCCCCGGCGATGACACTGACCGCGCGCGAAAAACGCGTCGCCATGTAGGAGCCGAAAAAGCCTTCGGATGTCGCCAGGACCAGACCGCCCATGCCTGCACTGGCCGAACCGCCGCCGGAATTCGTCACCCCGGTCACCGCGCGTGCGGCGTCTTCCGTTTCCAGCGCGTCTTCGGTAAGGCGCGCGGCATCGATTTCGGTTTCATCATAGAGATTGAGATCGCGGATCGTCGCGGCGATGCGATCCCTGTCGGCGAGGCCCTGCACCGGGTCTTCCGGCGACACCTTCGCCATCGCGACCGCGCGGGCAGCCAGTTCGTCCACATTCGCACCGGCAGCCGCAGACACGCTCGCCACGCGCTTGCCGACGAATACGCGCAACGAGATATCGTCGCTTTCGGCCGCTTCCGTACCTTCGACCTTGCCAAGACGGACCGACACGTCCTTCGAGCGCGAGCGAACCGCGACCGCATCGGACGCATCCGCGCCCGCGCGCTTTGCCGCTTCGACCAGTCCGGAGACGAGGTCTGCAAGCTTCGCGGTCTCGATCTGGTTCATGGAATTGTCCCGGTTGGTCGAAGGTCATGGCGACAGAGGCGCCTGCCCCATCTATTGTCCGTATCCGCCATGTGCAATGGCGAACCGAGGGTGGCACCCGGCAAAGCCGGGGGGCGCAACGATGAAAAGACCGCAAGGAAGATCGAATTTGATGGTTTTCCACCTCGCCCTCCCCATTCAGGACAGGCTCGAATTCCAGAGCTTCGCCTCCATGGACGAGGTATTCGGACATTGACGGATACGCGGGCCGACGAACCGAAACCGCTCGACCGCAAGCCGGTAGAACAGGGCAAGTTCGTCACCGGCTCGACCATGCGTCATGTCGTGACGATGACGGCGACCGGCTCCATCGGGCTGATCGCCGTCTTCTTCGTCGACGCGCTCAACCTCTTCTACATTTCCATGCTCGGCGTGCAGGAACTCGCCGCGGCTATCGGTTTCGCCTCGACGCTGATGTTCTTCATGATCTCGGTGTCGATCGGCTTCACCATCGCCACATCGGCCGTCGTCTCGAGAGCGCTCGGACGCGGCGACAGGGAGGAAGCCGCGCGCATGGGCGGTGCGTCCATCGTCTATATGGCGATCACGACCATCGCGATGACGGCGCTGATCTGGCCGTTCATCGATCCTCTCGTCGGACTGTTGGGTGCGCGTGGGCAAACGCGCGAACTGTCCACCCGTTTCATGCAGATCGTGCTGCCCTCGATGCCGATGGTCGCCGTCGGCATGGCAACGACCGGCATCATGCGCGGCGTAGGCGACGCGCGACGCGCCATGTACGTCACGCTGGCCGGGGGTATCGCCGCCGCGATTCTCGACCCGATCTTCATCTTCGGGTTCGGTCTCGGGCTCGACGGCGCGGCGATTTCCACCATCCTGTCGCGCGCGATCCTGCTCGGTGTCGGCCTTTACGGCGCTCATAAGGTGCATCGCCTGATGAAGATGCCGGACCTGTCGGGCTTCAAGGCCGCGCTGCGCCCCTTCTTCGGCATCGGCGTCCCCGCGCTCCTGACGCAGATCGCCACCCCCGTCGGCAACACCTATGTCACGATCGAGATGGCCGCGTTCGGCGACGAAGCGGTCGCCGGCTGGGCGATCATCGGCCGTCTCCTGCCGGTCGCCTTCGGCGTGATCTTCGCCCTGTCGGGCGCTGTCGGCCCGATCCTCGGCCAGAATTACGGCGCGCGGCGCTATGACAGGCTCAACGACACGCTGCGCGACGCGCTGATCTTCACCACACTCTACGTGACCGCGGTCTGGGCGTTGCTGGCGATCTTTTCCGGCCAGATCGCGGCGCTCTTCGGTGCGACGGGCGAAGCGCGAGAACTCGTCGTCTTCTTCTGCCTCTTCGCCGCCGGCTCGTTCCTGTTCAACGGCGCGCTGTTCGTCGCCAATTCGGCGTTCAACAATCTGGGCTATCCGACCTATTCGACGGTTCTCAACTGGGGCCGCTCGACGCTCGGCGTCATTCCCTTCGTGTGGCTCGGCGCACATTATTACGGGGCAAAGGGCGTGATCGCGGGATGGGGCTTGGGCGCGGTTTTCTTCGGCATCGCGGCAGCCATCATCGCGTTCCGCACCGTGCGCGGCATCGGCCCGCGGATGCTGGCGCAAGAGCCCCTGCCCGCGCCGCCGCCAGCCGCCAACTCGGCCTTTTCGACCGGCAAAGCGTCTACGCTCCAGTGATTTTCTTCTCGTGCGCCTCGACCGCCTTTTCGATCGCATGCTTCAACTCGTCGCGGATCGATTGGGTCACCTGCATCACCTGTTCCATCTTCATGAAATCGAGCACGCGGAATTCGGAAACCGGCGGGCGGATCAATATCTGTGGCTGGCAGCGCGTCAGGTTGAGCGCGATGATCGACTGCATCATGATCTGACTCGCGCCGAACAGGAGATCGACGGAGTCGGGATGCTTCGTCGCCTGCTGCGACGGATAGCCGACGACATCGACGGCAATCACGATGTCCGCCTGGTTTTGCAGAAGATCGAACGGCACCGGATCGTAAAAGCCGCCGTCGATCAGCAGCTTGCCCTCACGCTGTACCGGTCGGAAGATCGCCGGCAATGCCGAGGACGCAGCAAGCGCCGACGGCAGATCGCCCGTATCCAGAACGGCCAGATCATGCGCGAAGAAGTCCGTTCCCGTCACTTTCAGCGGTATCTGCAACTGCTCGAACGTTTCGGGAATTTCGCTCGGCAGGAAGGATCGCAGGATGCGCTCCAGATTGAACTGGCCGAGCCGGACGCCGCCTTGCATCATTTCGGAGAAGGACTGCGGACGCGCACGCCACAACCGGCTGACGACCTCGGCGCGGCGGCCCAGCACGAGACGGGCGAATTCGCGGATGTCGTGGCCGGGCATGCCGGCCGCCATTCCCGCTCCCATGATCGCGCCGATCGAGGAGCCGGCGATCATTTTCGGCCGGATGCCCAGTTCGTCCAGCGTCTCGATGACGTGGATATGCGACAGGCCCCGCGCGCCGCCACCGCCAAGCGCAAGCGCAAAGGTCGGACCGGCGGGAGCGGGTTCGCGCCGCGCCGCTTCACTTTCGATCAAGGTCGGCACGACCGCTTCCATTCCGGTCAACCTCAGTTCGACGTCTCGGTCTCGCTCGCCTGCGGTCCGATCACCAGAACGGACGGATCGGCGATCAGCAAGCGTTGCGCCGCCGCCTTCACCTGGTCAAGCGTCACGGCTTCGATCTGCCCGACCCGCGTATCGATATAGTCGATACCCAGATCGTCACGCTGGAGTTCGAGCAGAGTGCGCGCGATCGATGCCGACGAATCCAGATTGTTGATCGCATAGGCGCCGATCACATAGGTCTTGGCCTTTTCCAGTTCGTCCGCCGTCGGACCCTCGTCGGCCAGCTTGGTGACTTCCGTCTCGATCACCTCGAGCGCCTGCCCGACCTGATCCGACCGCGTCGAGGTCGAGATCGCCAGCGAGGTGGAGAAGTCACGATTGGCGAGCCACGACCCGATGCCATAGGTCAGGCCGCGAATTTCGCGCACCTCGTTGAAGAGGCGCGACGAAAACGTGCCGCCGCCCAGGATATGGTTCATCAGGTAGGCTGCGAAGAACTCTGGGTCGTCGCGCTCCATGCCCGGATAGATCAGTTGAACGGTGCTTTGCGGCAACTGGAACTCGTAGGAAACCTCTTCGCCGAGCTTGGGTTCGATGCGCGCGATTTCGGTGAGCTCGGCGTCCTGCGGCAGTGCGTCGAACATGCGATCGAGGTCGGCCTTCAGCGTCTCCGCGTCGATCGCTCCCACCACCGCCACATGCAGGTTGGACTTCGCCAGAAGCCGTTCATGCGCGCCGCGCAGGTCGTCGACGGTCAACGCCGTGACATCCTCTTCGGTGCCGTCGTTTTCGCGCGCATAGGGATGATCGCCGTAAAGCGCACGGGCGAATTGCTGATTGCCCTGCCGCTGGGGATCGCGCGAATTGGCGCGGATGCCGGTCAGGACCTGCTGGCGGATGCGCTCGACCGGGTCGGCGTCGAAGCGCGGCTCATTGACCGCGAGCGCCAGAAGGTCGAGGGCCTCATCCTTGTTGTCGGACAAAAGCCGCATCGAGCCGTAGAGCGCGTCGCTCGTCGCATTGAACGACATCTCGGCGCCGGCATTGTCGAGCGCTTCCTGAAACTCGTTCGCTTCCAGATCGCCCGCGCCCTCGTCGAAGAGGCCGCTCATCAGATTGACCAGTCCGCCCTTGCCGGCCGGGTCCTGATTGCTGCCGCCATTGAACGAGAAGTTGATGGCGATCATCGGGATCGTGTAATCCTCGACCAGCCAAGCGGTAATGCCGCTGTCGGTCGTCACCTCCTGAATTTCCACCGCCGCCCGCGCGGGCGCGGCAAGCGTCAAGACAAGCGCTGCCGCGCCGATGATCTTCCAGAAGCCTGTTCCGGATGCCGACATGGATTGTTCCTCGATACGCTTGAGTTCGATGCTCACGACGGCTCCTCCTCGGGCGGGAGAAGGTAGCCGGTGACGGCCCGCGACCGGTCGAGATAGCGCGCCGCAGCGGCCTTGATATCGTCGGCTTCGACCGCGCGAATGCGGTCCGGCCATTCCTCTATATCGCGGACGGTGGACCCTGTCGTCAGTGCGGAGCCATACATGTTGGCCATTCCCGACTGGTCGTCGCGCGCGAAGATGATGGAGCGCAGATAGCGGTTCTTGGCGGCTTCCAGTTCGTCTTGCGTGATGCCATCCTCGGCGATCTTGACGATCTCCGCATCGGCGGCGCGCTCGACATCTTCGAGCGTCGCATCGCCGCGCGGCGCGCCATAGACGCCGAAGGCAGTCTCGTTCAGCGACGTGCCGCGATAATAAGCGCCCGCCGACGAGGCGATGCCCTGCTCCACGACCAGCGACTGGTAAAGACGGCTGCGCATGCCACCGCCCAGAATCTCTGCCAGAAGATCGAGCGATTCCGCCTCGCCTTCATCAGCCGTCGTATAGGACGGCACCAGCCACGTCTTCGAATAGCCGGGCACCGTGACGCGCTCGTCATTGAAGGTGACCGTGCGCGCGGTGCGCTGGAGCGGTTCCTGCGTGCGGGTGCGCTCGCCCAGTTCCGGATTGGCGGGGATCGGGCCGTAATATTCTTCGGCCAGTGCACGCACATCCTGCGCATCCACGTCGCCCGCCACGACCAGGATCGCGTTGTTGGGCGCGTAGTAGCGCTGGTAGAATTCAATCGCGTCTTCGCGGTTCAGCTTCTCGATCTCGTGCATCCAGCCGATGATCGGCACGCCGTAGCCGCTGTTCTGGTAGAGCGTCGCGTTGAGCGATTCACCGAGGATCGAGTTCGGACGGGTCTCGATGCGCGAATTGCGCTCCTCGATCACCACCTGACGTTCGGGGTCGACGACTTCGTCGGTGAGCACCAGACCGGTCAGCCGGTCGGATTCGAACTCCATCATCTCTTCCAGATGCTCGGGCGCGACCTGCTGGAAATAGGCGGTGTAATCATAGGATGTGAAGGCGTTCTCCCGGCCGCCCACTTCCGCTATCCGCGCCGAGAACTCGCCCTGCGGATGAGCCTCCGTGCCCTTGAACATCAGATGTTCGAGGAAATGGGCGATACCGGATTTGCCGGGCTCCTCGTCGGCGCTGCCGACCTTGATCCACAGCATGTGCGTGACGACGGGGGCGCGCCGGTCGGGAATGACGACCACTTCGAGACCGTTGTCGAGCTTGAAGTCGACGACCTCGTTCCCGGCCTCGGCCGGCGAGGCGTCCTGCGCCAGAGCCGGACCGGCCAGCAGTGCCAGCCCGATCGCCGTGCTCGCCAGTGTTCTCGCCGCAGCTTGCATCAGATGCATTCGCTTGTCCTCGGGTTGCATGCGTGTCTCGCACCAATAGCGCGTTCGCCTCGTGGCCTGAACCGGCAGCGCGATTAAATCTTCGTCATGTGTGGAGAGCGAGAGAGGCCGAAATCAGGCAAGGACGCAGAAAGCGACGCTGGTGTCGCCATAGTCGCGGCGGTCCTCCAGATCAAAACCTGCCGGCGGCTGGAAGGGCGTCGCGGCCGATTCTTCCACGATGCAGAGCGCACCGGGTTTCAGCCAGCCGCCTTCCAGTGCCACCGCCAGCGCCTGTTCGCCCAGCCCCTTGCCATAGGGCGGGTCGGCGAAGACGATGTCGAAGGGCTGAAGCGTTCCCGCTTCACCCAATCGTGTAGCGTCCCGCCGGAAAATCTTCGTGCGACCGGACAGGCCGAACGCTTCGACATTTGTCCGGATCAGGCCGCGCCCTTCCGCTGATTCCTCGATGAAGACGCCATAGGATGCGCCGCGCGACAGGGCTTCAAGCCCCAGCGCGCCGGTGCCGGCGAACAAATCGAGCACACGGCCACCGTCGAGCAGATCGCCGTAGCGATGCGCAATCACGTTGAAGACCGCCTCGCGGGTGCGATCCGTCGTCGGGCGGATCGCATCGGTCTTCGGGGTGCTGAGCGGTCGTCCGCGAAGCGTCCCGCCGACGACCCTCACTTGCGCCGGTCTCCGCGACCGCCGCCCGGACGCGCCGGGCCACGATCGTCGCGGCGCGGCCCCTTGGAGGCACCCTCCGGCTTCGGACGCGGCTTGCCGGCATAGCGCCGACCATCGGTTTCCTCGGCGCGGCGCGCGGCCTTTTTCGGGCCGAGAGCCTTGGCTCCGGGTGCCATCCAGACGTTCGAATTGCGCGAACGCTGCGGCTCGGGGCGCTTCTCGCCCTCGCCGCGCTTAGCCCCCGCGCCCTTGTCGAAGCCCTGGCCGGGCTTGCCGCGTCCACCGGGCTTCGAGGTCTGCAAGCGGCCAAGCGCGTCCTGACGCCGCTCGTCACGGTCCTTCCTGCGCGGCGCGGGACCGCGCACCTCGTCCTCGCTCACGCGCTGTACCGGTTTGTTGGAGAACTCGTTGATGACGGGCGCATCGAAATCCGCACCCGATTCGGTGACCAGCTTGTCGCCGAGTTGCTCGCGCAGGTGACGGCCGCGCAGTTCCTGAATCTCGCCCTCGGCCAGTTCGCCGAGCTGGAACGGGCCGTAGGAAACGCGGATCAGACGCGTGACCTCGAGGCCGAGCGCACCCATCACATTCTTGACCTCACGGTTCTTGCCTTCGCGCAGGCCCACCGAAATCCAGGCATTGGTGCCCTGCTCGCGCTCAAGCGCCGCCTCGATGGACCCGTAGAACACGCCCTCGACGGCGATGCCGTCTTTCAAGGCTTCAAGCTTTTCCGGCTCGACCTTGCCATGGACGCGCACGCGATAGCGGCGGAGCCAGCCTGTCGAAGGCAGTTCCAGCGTGCGGGCGAGGCCGCCATCATTGGTGAGGAGCAAAAGCCCCTCGGTGTTGATGTCGAGCCGCCCGACCGTCAACAGGCGCGGCAGGCCCTTGGGCAGAACGTCGAATACGGTCTGGCGGCCTTCCGGGTCCCTGTTCGTCGTCACTACGCCCGACGGCTTGTGGAACAGGAACAGGCGGGTGCGCTCGATCGCCGGGATCGGCTTGCCGTCCACCTCGATCGCATCACGGCCGATGACGTTGAGCGCGGGGCTCTCGATCACCTTGCCATTCACCGACACGCGGCCGGCCGTGATCATCTCCTCGGCATCACGGCGCGAGGCGACGCCGGCGCGTGCCAGACGCTTGGCAATGCGTTCTTCGCCGCGTGCGGCCTCGACGGCGCGTTCGTCGCGACCGGGGCGTTCGTCATCGCGTTTGCGGAATGGCTTGCGGTCGCTGTCTTCACGACGGGCGAAGGGCTTCTTGTCGCCATTGCGGGCGGCATAGGGCTTGCGGTCCCCGTCGCGCTTCACGAACGGCTTGCGGTCGCCGTCTTCGCGCTTTGTGTAGGGCTTCCTGTCGCCATCCTCGCGTTTGACGAAGGGCTTTTTCTCACCATCGCGCGCGGCGTAGGGTTTGCGGTCCCCGTCGCGCTTCACGAATGGCTTGCGGTCGCCGTCTTCGCGCTTTGCGTAAGGCTTCCTGTCGCCGTCCTCGCGTTTGACGAAGGGCTTCTTCTCACCACCGCGGGCGGCGTAGGGCTTGCGGTCCCCGTCGCGCTTTACGAACGGCTTGCGGTCGCCGTCCTCGCGCTTGGCGAAGGGCTTACCGCTTCGGGGGCCGGAGCGTCCCTTGGTCTTATTGTCGTCTGTCATGTGGCGTTTGCCTTTCAGCGCGGGTAACTATCAGAGCGTTTTCGGTTCCGCGAGAAAAATGTCCAGCGAACATCCCATAACGGCTCACACGAATTTCATGGATATCGCCTTTGCCGAAGCAGAGGCGGCGGCTGCACGCGGTGAGGTGCCGGTCGGCGCGGTCGTCGTTCTCGATGGCGTGGCGATCGCGAAGGCCGGCAACCGCACCCGCGAACTCAACGACCCCACCGCACATGCCGAAATGCTTGCGATCCGGGACGCCTGCACCATCCTCGGGCAGGAGCGGCTGACAGGCGCCGATCTTCACGTCACTCTCGAACCCTGCGCCATGTGCGCGGGAGCCATTTCCTTCGCGCGCATCCGCCGCCTCTATTTCGGTGCCGAAGACGAAAAAGGCGGCGCCGTTTTCAACGGGCCGCGCTTCTTTTCGTCACCAACCTGCCATCATGCCCCGGAAACCTATGCCGGATTTTCGGAGCAGCGCTCGGCGGACTTGCTGCGGGCGTTCTTTCGCCGGCAGCGCATCTGATCCTACATTCCCGGAATCCAGTCGCGCCAGGTTGCCTTACCCTGGGCCTGCTGCGCAGCACGCTGCTTGCGCCATTCGTCCTCGCCGACATCGCCGACAGGCGCATTTGCAGAAGGTTGGCGATAGGTCGTCGGCGGCTCGCTCAGGAAGCGGCGCTGTGTGGGACTGCCCTGCCGCGTCTCGGCCAGACGACGGTTGAACTCCTCGCGCTGATTGGCCCGGCTGTTCGTCGGTTCGACGTTGTTCTGCCGATCCCAGTCGACCATCGGCCCTTCAGTGTTGCGCGCGCCGCGAACGCCTGACTGATACTGGACATTGCCCTGATTGTCCGTCGCATCGTCGCGGATGCGGGCCAGCCGCTGTTCGGGAGATTCGGGCCATGCCTCGTTGCTCGACGCGCTTTGCTGGGGCGACGGCAGAACTTCCGTTGACCCGGGACGAACGAGTTCACCGCGCGGCTGATAGGCGATCGGCTCTCTGCGCTCGCCGCCGAGCGAGAGAATGCCCGACACGTCTTCGAGCGTCTGCTGACCGCTTGGCGTGCCCGTGCCATAGGTCGGGCCCATGCAGCCGGACAACACGGTCGCTGTGGTCAGAACGACCCCGGCGGACAGCATGCGTCTGGCCGTCTGTCTTGAAATGTTCATCGCGCCCTCGTTCTCTCGCGCATCCGTCCTGACGCGCCTTCGCGCTTAAAAGCGACGACAACAAGGCGCATGGTCGATGCGCGCCTGTATCGCACGATGCCCGCCCTCACGCAACGGCGGTCGGATGTTCGCCAACAGATGAGGCGCGCATATTGCAGCGGCTGCGCAATCGAATAGGTTGAGAGCGTCGAGAGCAAAAGCAGCAGCGCCGTGCCAGTCGGCGCGACCGGGAGGATGAGCCATTCCGGCCGAGGCAACGGCTTTGCCTTCGAACTGGAGTGATGCGATGTGGTTATTGCCGCTGAGTATCAGTCTTGAGATGAAGAAAACCCGGACAAGCTGGTCAGTGCGCGTCCGGGTTCTGCTTATTCTCTAAGGCGAACGGAGGCCCGGTTACCGCCGGGTCTCCACTCCAGAGCACAATATAGCGCCGATAGCGTCAGCCATCAAGCAAGCCGGCCGAGCGCCTGCAATTCGTGCAAGGCAGCGGCGTCGCGGGCCGATACGTCGGGGAACTCGGCGTCCTGTCCGACATCGTCCGTGAAGCGCCAGGAGCGCGCGCACTTCGTTCCCGACGCGCGCGCGAAGACAACCCCGACGCCCTTCACCTCATCCAGCTTGAACGCGCTTTCGGGGGCAGCCCCGTCGACGATTTCGATGCCGGAGGTGATGCAGATTTCGGCCATATCGCGGTCTGCGATCGCTTCGAGCAGGTCGGCATCCGATACATAGACTTTCGGCGCAGCCTCGAGCGACGAGCCGATGGTCTTGTTCTTGCGTTCGATTTCAAGCGCACCGGTCACGACACGGCGGACCTGACGCACCTTGCGCCATTTCTCCGCAAGCGCCGCATCGCGCCACTCCGCCGGGATCGCGTCGAATTGCTGGAGGTGGACCGAAACCGTATCCGGGTAACGCTCCAGCCATGCCTCCTCACAGGTAAAGGGCAGCATTGGGGCCAGCCATTTCACCAGATTGTCGAAAAGCGTGCGCACGACGACGAGCGACGCCTTGCGGCGTGCGCTCGAAGGCGCGTCGCAATAGAGCGTGTCCTTGCGCACGTCGAAATAGAAGGCCGACAGTTCGACCACCATGAAGTCGATCAGCGCGCGCGTGACGCGCTTGAAGTCGAACGCGTCGTACCCTTTGCGCACCAATTCGTCCAACTCGGCGATGCGGTGGAGCATCAGGCGCTCCAGTTCCGGCATGTCGGCGAAATCGACCTCTTCGCCCTCGTCATGGGCGAGCGTGCCGAGCATCCAGCGGATCGTGTTTCGAAGCTTGCGGTAGGCGTCGATATTGGTTTGCAGCACGTTCTTGCCGAGGCGCTGGTCTTCCCAATAATCGGTCGTCATGACCCACAGACGCAGGATGTCCGCGCCGGACTTGCCCATGACGTCCTGCGGCGTGACCGTGTTGCCGAGCGACTTCGACATCTTGCGTCCGTCCTCGTCCATGGTGAAGCCATGGGTAATGACGGCATCGTAAGGCGCGCGGCCGCGCGTTCCGCAGCTTTCCAGAAGCGAAGAATGGAACCAGCCGCGATGCTGGTCGGAGCCTTCCAGATAGACATCGGCCGGCCATTTCAGGTCCGGGCGATCCTCCAGCGTGAAGGTGTGTGTGGAACCGGAATCGAACCAGACATCGAGAATGTCGGTGACCATGGTCCACGGCTCGTTGGCGCGCGAGCCAAGGAAGCGCTCACGCGCACCATCCGCGAACCACGCATCCGCGCCTTCGGCTTCGAAAGCGTCGAGGATGCGCTGGTTGACGGCCTCGTCCTTCAAAACCTCGCCATCCTCGTCGGCAAAGACGCAGATCGGCACGCCCCACGCGCGCTGGCGGGAAAGCACCCAGTCGGGCCGATCCTCGATCATGGCGCGCAGGCGGGTCTGGCCGGCGGCGGGTACGAAACGGGTGTCGTCGATGGCTTTGAGCGCGCGCGAACGCAGCGTGGAATTGTCGCCGAGGTCCTTGTCCATATAGACGAACCATTGCGGCGTGTTGCGGAAGATGACCGGCTTCTTGGAGCGCCAGGAGTGCGGATAAGAGTGCTTCAGCCGCCCGCGCGCGAACAGCGCGTTCGCACCGATCAGCGCCTCGATGACCGCCTTGTTGGCGTCACCCTTCTTGCCGTTGTCATCGATGACACGCGCCGCACCGCCCTCCCGATCCGGCCCGAAGCCCGGCGCGTCCTTGGTGAAGAACCCGGCGTCGTCCACGGTGAAGGGGATGCGGGTTTCGATGCCTCGCGATTCCAGATCGCGCGCCATGTCCATCCATGCGTCGAAATCTTCGCGGCCGTGGCCAGGCGCGGTGTGGACGAAGCCGGTGCCGGCATCGTCGGTGACGTGCTCGCCGGGAAGCATCGGCACGGTGAAGTCGTAGCCGCCGCCGAGGCCCTTGAGCGGGTGGGAAAGCTGGATCGAGCCAAGCGCCTCCGCCGAAACGTCGCGCAGACGCGTGAAGCCAAGCTTCGCCTTGGCGAAAGACTCTTCAGCCAGTGCGTCGGCAAAGATCAGCTTTTCACCTGCCCGCGGACCGAAATCGTTCTCGGCTGAGGTAACCTCGTAAAGTCCGTAGGAAATGCGCGGCGAATAAGCGACGGCACGGTTGCCGGGGATCGTCCATGGGGTGGTCGTCCAGATGACGACAGAAGCTTCCTGAAGCCCCGCCATCATTTCAGTGACGGCCTTGGCATGGTCGCTCGAAGAAACTCCCTCCGGCACCCAACCACTGGCAATGGCCTTAACAATCGGGAACTTCACCCAGATCGTATCGCTTTCATAGTCCTGATACTCGACCTCGGCCTCGGCCAGCGCCGTGCGCTCGACGACCGACCACATGACCGGCTTCGAGCCGCGATAAAGCTGGCCGCTCATCGCGAACTTCAACAATTCGCCCGCGATGCGCGACTCCGCATGGAAGTTCATCGTCGTATAGGGATTGTCGAAATCGCCCTCGACGCCGAGGCGCTTAAACTCTTCCGACTGGACGTCGATCCACTTTTGCGCGAATTCGCGGCACTCGCGGCGGAACTCGTTGACCGGCACCTGGTCCTTGTCGAGACCCTTGGCGCGATACTGTTCCTCGATCTTCCATTCGATCGGCAGGCCGTGGCAGTCCCAGCCCGGCACGTAATTGGAATTGTAGCCGCGCATCTGGAACGAGCGCGTGATGACGTCCTTCAGGATTTTGTTGAGCGCATGGCCGATATGGATGTTGCCGTTGGCATAGGGCGGGCCGTCGTGAAGCACGAAGAGCGGACGGCCTTCGGCTTCCTTCCTCAGTTTCTTGTAGAGGCCCATTTCCTGCCAGCGGGCCACGATCTGCGGCTCTTTTTCGGGAAGGCCCGCGCGCATCGGAAACTCCGTCTGCGGCAGATAAAGCGTCTTCGAATAGTCGATCTTCTCGGCGGTATCGGTCATGGTCATGGTCCCGTGGCGAACCGGTTTCAAAGGCTCGCGCGTCATATGCGTATGGGAAGGGATCGCGCAAAGGCAGCGCGCAAACGGCAATTTCCCGGACCGTCCGGCAGCCTCAGGCTACCCGGACAGCCGGGCCAATAATTCGTATCGTCAGGGCCATGCGGCTCGCCATCTCGAACATAGCCGCGCTTTTAGCGGAGCCTTGCACCGGAAGGAAGCCCCGTTCGAAGGCTACAGCGAGAAGTCGAAGCGATAGGTCGCCGATACGCCGATCAGGAACTGGTTCTCGTCGCCGCGCTCGCGCACCAGGCTGGAGTCGGCCGCAGGGCCGACGAGGCGCGAATATTCGCCGAACAGGCTCGTCTCGATCTTGTCCGTGACGTCCCATTTGATCGCCGCACCCACGCCGACCGAGCGGAAGCCGCCGTCGGGCGTATAAGGGGTAAGACCCGAGGCCAGCGACTGCGTCGCCGACACGCCATAATAGGCTTCGAAATAATCGCTCGACGCCATCGAGACGCGCGGGCCGGCCGAGATCTGTACGGTGGGCGTCAGGTTCATGAAGGCGTCCGCCGATACATCGGCCACGATGCCGTCATGCGAGCGCACGCCATGGCGAACCTCGCCGCGCAGGCGCAGCCAGTCCGTCGGATAGACTTCCGCGAACGCGCCAAGTTCCGCACCGAAGCGGATCGGATCGAGCCCGATCAGATCGTCGGAATCGTCACCGTCACGCTCGAAGACCAGCTTGCCGGCAGGGCCGGCGCGGAACGTCCCGGTGTCGATCAGACCGATGGAAATATTGTCGTTGCGCGAGGAGAAGCGGCGTTCGGTGCCCTGCCGGCCGAACGAAACGATCGGTTGCGCATAGAACCGATACTTGTCATCCCCTTCATATTCGGGAGACGAGATCGCCGCGACGCCCAGCGTGAGGCTCCAATCCCCGGAAAACCAGCTTTGCTGCGCCAGCGACGGCGTTGCGAGACACGAGACGAGAGCGAAAACGGAGCCGGCAAGCACGAACTGCTTCATTGGAATACCCTCACACATATGCGCGGCATAATTGGCATATTCGTCCTAACGGCAAGTGACCAACGACTATTTCGCAACCTGCCCTGACGAAAAACTCATGACTGTGTCAATCTTGCCCATCGGGCGTGCCGCCGCCATTACAGCCCGCGCTTCTTCCTCGTCGCGTTTCATCTGCACGACAAGCGCATCGAGCCCATCGAATTTTTCTTCGCCGCGCAGGAAAGCGAAGAAGGAGACGCGGCAGGTCTCGCCGTAAAGATCGCCGGAAAAATCGAACAGAAAAGTTTCAAGAACCGGCGCGCCGTCATCGTCCACTGTCGGGCGGCGGCCGAAGCTCGCCACGCCGTCATGAAGCGACCCGTCGGCGCGCCTGAACCGGACGGCGTAGATGCCGTGCGCGAGATGGATATCCTCGCCCAGCACCATGTTCGCCGTCGGATAGCCGAGCGTGCGGCCGAGTTTCTTGCCGCCGATCACCTCGCCCTCGACGGCGAAGCGATAGCCGAGAAGGCCGGCGGCTTCAGCCACTTCGCCCTTCGATAGAAGCTCGCGGATGCGGCTCGACGAAACGATCTCGGCACCCTCGTCGCGAAAGGCGTCGACCAAGGTCACGCCGAAGCCATGCTGCGCGCCCGCTTCCATCAGAAAGGCCGGACCGCCGCCGCGCGCCTTGCCGAAATGAAAGTCGAAGCCGGTGACCGCATGGCGAATGCCGAGCCGCCCCACCAGAATCTCCCTGACGAATTCCTGCGCCGACAGGCCCGCGAAATCGCGATCGAAACGCTGCTCGACAATCGCATCGAAACCGCTCGCCGCGACCAGCCGCGCCTTCATGGCAGGTGCGGTCAGGCGAAAAAGTGGCATGTCGGGCCGAAAGAGCGCGCGCGGATGCGGCTCGAAGGTGAGCACCAGCGCGGGCGCTCCAAGCCGTTTCGCTTCGTCCAATGCCCGGTCGAGAACGGCGCGGTGGCCACGATGGACGCCGTCGAAATTGCCGATCGCCACGACGCCGCCGCGCAGGCTTTCCGGCAATTCGTCACTGCCGCAGATGTGGACGAAATCGGTCTTCATCGCGCCTCAACGCAACCGCGGGATCGAGGCGACGGGCGTATAGCCATGGCCTTCGAGGAAGGTGCCGAGCCGCGCGAGGTCGGGCGCGCCGTCCGCATCGTATTCGCGCGCATGGATGCCGGCAGTGACGAACAGGATGTTGATATTGTTCGACACCGCGCCCTTCACGTCGGTCAAAACGCCGTCGCCGATCGCGAGCACCTCGTCAGGGCGGGCCTGCCGCCCGAGCGACCGGTTGGCAAGAATGAGAGCCGCGACATAGATCGGCTGGTGCGGCTTGCCGGCGACGAAGGAGCGCCCGCCAAGCTGCGTATAATCGCGAGCGAGTGCGCCGGCGCACCAGACGAGTTTGTGCCCACGCTCGACCACGATATCCGGATTGGCGCAGATGAAGGGCAGATCGCGCGAGCGAAAACGCGCCAGCATTTCGGCGTAGTCTTCCGGCTCTTCGGTCTCGTCGTCGAACAGGCCGGTGCAGACGACACCCGACGCCTCCTGTTCCTCCACGAGCTCGATATCGAGGCCGTCGTAAAGTGACAGATCCCGGTCGAGGCCAAGGTGGAAGATGCGGCGGGGCCCTTCCGCGATCAGTTCCCGCGTCACGTCGCCCGACGTTACCAGATGGTCCCAGCAGTCGCGTGGCACGCCGATGGCGGCAAGCTGGTCCTCGACATCGTCGCGCACACGCGGCGAGTTGGTGATGAGCACGACGATCTTGCCGTTCTCGCGCGCACGTTTCAGCGCGGCGCAGGCATCGGGAAAGGGCTCGATACCGTTGTGGACCACGCCCCACACATCGCTCAGGATGACGGAATAGCCATCCGCGATGTCGTCGAGTGTGTCGATCATATTGCTCATGGGATACTCGTCAGGGACAGGAAGATTTTCGATCCGCATCTAACGGAAGGAGGCGATGAAGTCACCCGCTTTCCGCTGGCGCACAATGCGGCCATCCGGGCTTAACCAAGCTTCCACCAGCCATTGACTACGGTGAGCGTTCGAAACAGGCCCCCAAGCATGCAAATATCGAGATCACATTCGTTTCTGCGCCATGCCGCCATATTCATTTTGGCACATCTCGGCGCGGCCATATCGGCCGGTGCCATGCTTTTGGTACCAATGTTGATCTTCGCGGACGATCTGCCTTCCGATGTCTCGAGCGCAGGCTTGATCGTAAACTTCGTTGGTGCAACGCTTCTCTTCGGCGCGGTGATCGGCGTACTGACGCTGCCTGTAACGCTGCCTGCCTATCCGCTCGCGCTGTACATCATGCGGCGATACGGAATGGCGGCAACGATCGGCACAGGGGCGATACTGGGGATCGGTGTCGGTGCGTATTTCGCCTGTAGCGCGCCTGAAAACTACCCGCATCTTTCATGGACCGACCATCGCAGTCTCTCGATGGAGGTCGCATCCGCGTTCGTTCCGGCAGCAATCGCAGCAGGTATTGTCTTCGGCTGGATCGTGAGCAGCGAAAGCCAGCGAGCAAGATAGAACCGCCAACGCACTTATTCGTCGGCGGAAATGCCATAGCGCTCGATGACTTCCGGCTGGATGAGCTTCGCGTGGACCGCCAGCAGGATAAGCTGCGCATCGATCCCATCGCCCGCATCCAGCGCCTTTTCGATCCTCGCCTCGACCGCGGCGAGCCGCTGACCGCCATTGACGGCCTCGAAAGCGTTCGCGCCCATCACGCAATAACCGAAAATCTCGGCGACCGCAGGATAGGCCTCCTCAATCTCATCGACGCCGTGATCCTTCATCAAATTGACCATCGTCATCTTCACGCCTTCGGGCACCAGCGCCGGGTGAAGGTCGACGCCGCGAAGCGCCATATCGAGCTGGCGCAGATCGAAGGAGCGGCCGAACATGCCGAAAAAGCCGAAGGACGAGCGGCGGCGCATAGGAATGTCACATCTCCGGTCTAGAAATTTTCACCGCACGCTCTTGCAACTTTCTTGACTCTGCAAACGAGTGTGCTTACCTCCGCCGCCGTTGGCACTCTCAACATATGAGTGCTAACAGTCCGGTCATCCGGGCTTGAGGGAACCATTTACATCATCCCAATCGAGGATCAAAGTCACATGGCACAGTCGACGTTCCGCCCGCTTCATGACCGCGTGGTCGTTCGCCGGGTCGATTCCGAGGAAAAGACCAAGGGCGGCATCATCATTCCCGACACCGCCAAGGAGAAGCCGCAGGAAGGCGAAATCATCGCCGTCGGTTCCGGCGCGCGCGATGAAGCTGGCAAGCTCGTCCCGCTCGACGTCAAGGCAGGCGACCGCGTCCTGTTCGGCAAGTGGTCGGGCACCGAGGTCAAGCTCAACGGCGAAGATCTCCTGATCATGAAGGAATCCGACATCATGGGCGTGATCGGCTAACCAGCCGCACATCCGTCATATCCGAAATTCAACGGGTCGAAGACCCAGGGAGCTAGAAACAAATGGCTGCTAAAGACGTCAAGTTTTCCCGCGACGCCCGCGAGCGCATGCTGCGCGGCGTGGACATTCTCGCCAACGCCGTGAAGGTCACGCTCGGACCCAAGGGCCGCAACGTCGTCATCGACAAGTCGTTCGGCGCACCGCGCATCACCAAGGACGGCGTCACCGTCGCCAAGGAAATCGAACTGGAAGACAAGTTCGAGAACATGGGCGCCCAGATGGTGCGCGAAGTGGCCTCGAAGACCAACGACATCGCCGGCGATGGAACCACGACCGCAACGGTTCTCGCCCAGGCGATCGTTCAGGAAGGTGCCAAGGCAGTTGCCGCCGGCATGAACCCGATGGACCTGAAGCGCGGCATCGACCTCGCCGTCTCCGAAGTCATCAAGACGCTGTCCTCGTCCGCTGCCAAGATCAACACCTCGGCAGAAGTCGCCCAGGTCGGCACGATCTCGGCAAATGGCGAAAAGGAAATCGGCGACATGATCGCCGAGGCCATGCAGAAGGTCGGCAACGAAGGTGTCATCACCGTCGAGGAAGCCAAGACCGCCGAGACCGAACTCGAAGTCGTCGAAGGCATGCAGTTCGACCGCGGCTACCTGTCGCCCTACTTCGTGACCAATCCGGAAAAGATGGTCGCCGAACTGGAAGACGCCTACATCCTTCTCCACGAGAAGAAGCTGTCCAACCTCCAGGCGCTGCTGCCGGTTCTCGAAGCCGTCGTTCAGTCGTCCAAGCCGCTCGTCATCATCTCGGAAGACGTCGAAGGCGAGGCTCTTGCCACGCTCGTCGTCAACAAGCTGCGTGGCGGCCTCAAGATCGCTGCCGTCAAGGCTCCCGGCTTCGGCGACCGCCGCAAGGCCATGCTGGAAGACATCGCGATCCTGACCGGCGGTCAGGTGATCTCCGAAGACCTCGGCATCAAGCTCGAGAATGTCGGCCTCGACATGCTCGGCCGCGCCAAGAAGGTCTCCATCACCAAGGAGAACACCACGATCGTCGACGGTGCCGGCCAGAAGGCCGAGATCGAAGCCCGCGTCGGCCAGATCAAGCAGCAGATCGAAGAGACCTCCTCCGACTACGACCGTGAGAAGCTCCAGGAGCGCCTCGCCAAGCTGGCCGGCGGCGTTGCCGTCATCCGCGTCGGCGGCTCCACGGAAGTCGAAGTCAAGGAAAAGAAGGATCGCGTCGACGACGCCCTCAACGCGACCCGCGCGGCCGTCGAAGAAGGCATCGTTGCAGGCGGCGGCACCGCTCTCCTGCGCGCGTCGGCCGACCTCACCGTCAAGGGCGAGAACGTCGATCAGGACGCCGGCATCAACATCGTGCGTCGCGCCCTGCAGGCTCCGGCCCGCCAGATCGCAGCCAACGCCGGTGCGGAAGCGTCGATCGTTGCAGGCAAGATCCTCGAGAACGGCTCGAAGACCTTCGGCTACAACGCCCAGACCGGCGAATATGGCGACATGATCCAGCTCGGCATCGTCGATCCGGTAAAGGTCGTGCGCACGGCCCTTCAGGACGCAGCTTCGGTTGCCGGCCTTCTCGTGACCACCGAAGCGATGATCGCCGAGGCTCCGAAGAAGGAAGCTGCCGGCGGCGGTATGCCTGGTGGCATGCCCGGCGGCATGGGTGGCATGGGCGGCATGGACTTCTAAGAAGTCTCCCTCATCGAGTTTGCGAAAGGGCGCTCTCGTGGCGCCCTTTTTCTTTTGGCCCGCAGACGGCGTGGCAACCAGTGTCACCTTTGCGCGTTCTTGCAGCACCCCGACAGTTCAGTCGGTGTTTCAAAGAGACGATCGATGGTGAACAAGGATCAGGTCAAAGGCGCAGCCAAACAGGCAACCGGCGCGGTGAAAGAAGCCGCTGGCAAGGCGACGGGCTCGACCAAGACGGAACTGAAGGGCAAGGCCGAAAAGACCGCCGGCAAGGTCCAGAAGGAAGCCGGCAACGTCAAGGAAAAGCTGAAATAGCTTTTCGTCAATTGCAAGCATGCAGGGCGGCCGCAAGCCGCCCTTTTTCTTTGCGCCTCGCTTGCCTTCGTGAGACGCCACGGGCATCTGGCCCTGATGAACATGCGCATACGCCAAAATGATCGGTGAAGCCGGCGCCCTGTGGGGCCTTGCCGTTTCCGCCTTCACGTCGGCGACGCTCTTGCCGGGCACGTCCGAAGCGGTGCTTGCCGCGCTTCATGCCAGCCGAGCGGCCGATCCACTGCTGCTTCTTGCCGTTGCAAGCCTCGCCAACACGGCGGGGTCCTGCGTCAACTGGCTGATGGGCGTCTTCGTCACCCGCTTTCGCGACCGTCGCTGGTTTCCCGCCTCGCCCGACCAGATCGCCCGCGCCGAGGCGTGGTATGCGCGCTATGGTTTGTGGTCGTTGCTCCTGTCATGGGTGCCCGTCATCGGCGATCCGCTGACGGTCGTCGCGGGCGTGCTGCGGGTGCCTTTTCTTGTTTTTCTCGCTATCGTCGCAATCGCCAAGACGGCCCGCTACGCCTTCGTGCTCTTTCTGGCCGGCCTCATCTGAAGCACCCTTCAAGCGCGGCGCGAAAACCCCATATGCCGGTCAACCGAAGGGAGCTTCATTTCATGACCGACACCCGCACCGAAACCGACACGTTCGGCCCGATCGACGTTCCGGCGGACCGTTACTGGGGCGCACAGACGCAGCGCTCGATCGAGAATTTCCGCATCGGCACGGAGAAGATGCCGCTGCCGCTCGTCCATGCGCTCGGCCTCGTCAAGCGCGCGGCGGCGGAGACGAATCTGTCGCTCGGCATTTTGGATCAGGAGCGCGCGGGCGCGATCGTGGAAGCAGCGCAGGAGGTCATCGACGGCAAGCTCGACGACAATTTCCCGCTCGTCGTGTGGCAGACCGGCTCGGGCACCCAATCGAACATGAACGCCAACGAGGTCATATCCAACCGCGCGATCGAGATTCTGGGCGGCGAGATGGGCACGAAGACGCCCGTCCATCCCAATGACCACGTCAATATGAGCCAGTCGTCGAACGACACGTTCCCGACCGCCATTCATATCGCCATCGTGCGCGAGGCGCATTCCGTTCTCCTGCCGGGGCTCGACCATCTGATCTCCGCGCTTCAGGAAAAGCAGAATGCCTTCGCCGACATCATCAAGATCGGTCGCACCCACACGCAGGACGCGACGCCGCTGACGCTCGGACAGGAGTTTTCCGGCTATGTCGCCGCGCTCGTGGCCGGCCGTCGCCGGCTGGTCGAAAGCCTGCACGACGTTCATGCGCTAGCGCAGGGCGGCACGGCCGTCGGCACCGGCCTCAATGCGCCCGCCGGGTTCGACGAGGGTTTCGCCGCGCGCCTTGCCGAGTTGACCGGCCTGCCCTTCCGCACCGCTGAAAACAAGTTCGAGGCGCTGGCGAGCCATGGCGCGGTCGCTCATTTCCACGGCGCGCTGGCGGCTCTTGCGGCCGACCTCTTCAAGATTGGCAACGACATTCGCTTCCTCGGTTCAGGCCCCCGCTCGGGATTGGGCGAACTCAACCTGCCGGAGAACGAGCCCGGCTCGTCGATCATGCCGGGCAAGGTCAATCCGACGCAGGCCGAGGCGCTGACCATGGTCGCCACGCAGATCCTCGGCAACCAGACGATCGTGCAGACGGCTGCAAGCCAAGGCCATTTCGAGCTCAACGTCTTCAAGCCGGTCATCGCCAATGCCGTCCTTCAATCGGTGCGACTTGCAGGCGATGCCGCGCATTCCTTTGCCGACAATTGCATCAGCGGCCTTTCGGCCAACGAGGAGCGGATCGCCGAACTCGTGCAGAACTCGCTCATGCTGGTGACGGCGCTCGCGCCGAGCATCGGCTACGACAAGGCCGCCAAAATCGCCAAGACCGCGCACAGGAACGGCACGACATTACGCGAGGAGGCGATTGCGAGCGGCGATGTGACGGCAGACGATTACGACCGCATCGTGCGGCCTGAAAAGATGATCCGTCCGGGTTGAGGTGAACAGCTTCGACTGATCGTTCACAAATAGAGAACGTAGTGTCGAGAAGTCGATAGCTCGTGGAATATCCGGCGTAGGGTAAAAGGAAGCAACCAAGTTTCTCCTCCCAAGGATCGCCTTCCCATGTCCAACGACGCCGTTCTTCTGGTCGCCCGTATCCTTCTGGTTGCGATGTTCCTCATCTCCGGTTTCGGCATGTTGACCGCGCCGAGCGGTTTCGCCGGTTACATGGGCGCGATCGGCATGCCCGCACCGATGCTCGTCACCTGGCTCGTCATCGCTCTCAAGGTGCTTGGCGGCATCGCGATCGTCATTGGCTTCCAGACGCGCTATGTGGCCTATGCCTTCGCGCTGTTCTGCGTCGCGACTGCGCTGATCGCGCACACCAATTTCGCCGATATGAACGAGTTCAACAACTTCTTCAAGAATTTCGCCATCGCGGGCGGCTTTCTGGTGCTTTCGGTTGCCGGTCCGGGCGCACTGTCGCTCGCCGGTCGTCGCTGATCGACGTCAGTTCGTAATTGATGGAAGACGGGCTGCGGCCCGCCTTTTGTCGTTCTGGGAGATGGGTGTGTCTCATCATCCTTGAGTCATGGCTTCCTGTGACAAGCACAGGAATGACGGTGGAGAGGTTGACGCCAGTCTCCAGCGTTGGTGATTGGCATATCCCCTCGATGCCTTCATTCCTGTGCTTGTCACAGGAATCCATGCCTCGCCCTCTCCACCACGACCCGACCCTTGCCGCCCTTGTTCCTATCGGCTAGGACAGCCGCGCCCCTTCCGGGCACGGTTTTCCATTCAATCGCAGGCGGATAAGACGATGAACAGCAAGGCGGACAAGATGAGGGCGCGGCTCCCGCGGGGCTTCGTCGACCGCCATGCAGACGACATTCGCGCCGTCGACGCGATGACGGCGAAAATCCGCGAAGTTTATGAGCTTTACGGTTTCGACCCGGTCGAGCAGCCGCTGATCGAATATACCGACGCGCTCGGCAAGTTCCTGCCCGATCAGGACCGACCCAACGAGGGCGTCTTCTCGTTTCAGGACGATGACGAGCAGTGGCTGTCGCTGCGCTACGATCTGACAGCGCCGCTGGCGCGCTTCGTGGCGGAGAATTTCGAACGGGTGCCGAAGCCCTATCGCTCGTACCGCTCTGGCTGGGTGTTCCGCAACGAAAAGCCCGGCCCCGGCCGCTTCCGCCAGTTCATGCAGTTCGACGCCGATATCGTCGGCACGCCGGGCGTTGCCGCCGATGCGGAGATGGCGATGATGATGGCCGACACGCTGGAGGCCGTCGGCGTCCAGCGCGGCGACTACGTCATCCGCGTCAACAACCGCAAGGTGCTCGACGGCGTGCTCGAAGCCATCGGGCTTAGCGGCGATGAAAACGCAGGTCGCCGGTTGGGGGTCTTGCGCGCCATCGACAAGCTCGACAAGTTCGAATGGGAAGGAGTTCGCCAGCTCCTAGGAGAAGGTCGCAAGGACGATAGTGGCGACTTTACAAAAGGCGTTGATCTAACCGATGACCAGATTTCGATAGTCAAACAATTTCTGTTTGCCCGGCTGGACACACTCGAATTTACAAGCTCAGCGGACAATTTGGTGCCGTTCGGGTCGACTCTTGACGAGAAAATGAAAAACACAACGCAAGCATTTGTTCGATCGCGGCCAAACTCGAAAACCATATTCGCGCTTAGGGATTCTCTGCCCGATAATGCGGCTATCAGCGACGCATTGAATGAACTAGAAACGATAGCCAAGCTCCTTGAAGCTGCTGGCTACGACACAAACCGCATCCGCATCGATCCCTCCGTCGTGCGCGGCCTCGAATATTACACCGGCCCTGTCTACGAGGCCGAACTGACCTTCGAAGTCACGAACGAAGACGGACAGGTCGTACGCTTCGGCTCGGTCGCGGGCGGCGGGCGTTATGACGGGCTTGTCTCGCGCTTTCGCGGCGAGTCTGTGCCGGCGACGGGCTTTTCCATCGGCGTCTCGCGCCTCGTCACCGCGCTGAAGAATCTCGGCAAGCTGAACGCGGCGAATGTGACCGCGCCGGTCGTCGTGCTTGTCATGGACAAGGACACGGAAAGCCTCGGCCGCTACCAGAAAATGGTCTCCGACCTTCGCGCGGCGGGCATTCGCTCCGAGATGTATCTGGGCGGTGCCGGCATGAAGGCGCAGATGAAATACGCCGACAGGCGCGGCGCGCCTTGCGTCGTCATTCAGGGCGGCGACGAGCGCGCGGCGGGCGAAGTGCAGATCAAGGATCTCGTGGAAGGCGCGCGGTTGTCGGCCGAGATCACCGACAACGATGCATGGCGCGAAGGTCGTCCGGCGCAGTTCTCCGTCAAGGAGAGCGAGTTGGTCGCGGCCGTGCAGAAAGTTCTCGACGCGCAGGCGGCGGATCGGGATAGGGCGGAATGACGGTGGTTTGCGCTTCGTCACGCCCCCCTCTGTCCTGCCGGGCATCTCCCCCGCGAGGGGGGAGATCACGCACGTCGTCGTCGTGCTCGGCTGCAATAAGTTCGAGAATGGGCGAAAGCCCGATGAAGGCTGTTCTCCTCCCTTGCGGGGGAGATGCCCGGCAGGGCAGAGGGGGGCGCCGTAAAGCGCAAACCTCCCCCAAAGCAGCGGCAATCCAATGACATCCCGCATTCCGGAAATCGCGGACGACATCCGCTCGATCTTCGCCGCGCGTGGCGCGGGGATGGTCGACGTCGCCATCCTGCAGCCAGCCGACCCGTTCCTCGACATGGCCGGCGAGGATTTGCGCCGCCGCATCTTCCTCACCGAAAGCGAGACCGGCGCGGCGCTGTGCCTGCGGCCTGAATTCACGATCCCCGTCTGCATCGATCACATCGCCTCGAAAGCCGGCACCCCGCGCCGTTACGCCTATCTCGGCGAAGTCTTTCGCCAACGCCGCGAAGGCGGCAACGAGTTCTTCCAGGCGGGCATCGAGGACCTCGGCGAAACCGACATCGCCCGTGCCGACGCGCGCTCGATAGCCGACGCGCATGCGCTCATCGCTGGCGTGTTGCCAGATCGCTCACTTACCGTCACGCTTGGCGACCAGCGCGTGTTCGAGGCCGTTCTGGCGGCGCTTGGCCTGCCGCGTGGCTGGCAAAAGCGCCTTGGCCGCGCCTTCGGTTCCAAGGACATGCTCGATGCGGCGCTGGACGATCTGGCCAACCCCTCGCGCCGCGTGACGCTGGACGAGCCCGCCGCGTCGCTCGTTGCCGAAGGCGACCATGACGGGCTGGCGGACCATATCGCCGGGCGCATGACCGAGACGGGACTTTCCGAAAGCGCCGGACGCACGTCGAAGGAGATCGCGCTGCGGCTGATCGAAAAGACCGAGCTGCGATCGGTGCGTCTCGCCGACGACGCCTTGAATGCGCTGAAGACGTTTCTCGCCATTCGCGCGCCATTGCGGCAGGCGGGCAATGCCCTGCGCGACTTTGCCGGCGACGCCGGCATATCGCTCGGCGCGGCGCTCGACATCTTCCTTGCCCGCGCGCGCGCGATTTCCGAACTCGGCCTGCCCGAAGCGGAAATCCAGTACGACGCGGCTTTCGGACGGCCGCTCGATTACTATACCGGTCTCGTCTACGAGATTTCGTCGGGCGATGCAGAGCACCCGCTCGTCGGCGGCGGACGCTATGACCGGCTCCTGACGCTACTGGGCGCGAAGCAAGCCATACCGGGCGTCGGCTTTTCCGTCTGGCTCGACCGGATCGAGGCGCTGAAGGGAGACGCGAAATGACCGTCACGCTCGCCCTTCCCTCCAAGGGACGCCTCAAGGACGCCGCGATCGAGACGCTCGCCGCTGCCGGGCTCAATGTGGAAACGCCCGGCGACGAGCGCCGCTATCGGGCGCGCATCGCCGGTCGCGACGATATCGAGATCGCGTTTCTCTCGGCCTCCGAGATCGCGCGCGAACTCAGCCAGGGCACGATCGATCTCGGCGTCACCGGCGAAGACCTCGTTTGCGAAGGCATTGCGGACTGGCAGGATCGGACGGACATCTCTGCCCGTCTCGGCTTTGGCCGCGCCGATGTCGTCGTCGCCGTTCCCGACGCGTGGCTCGACGTCGAGACGATGGCGGACCTCGAAGACGTTGCCGCCGATTTTCGCCAGCGCCACGGCAGGCGTCTGCGCATCGCGACCAAATACTGGCGACTGACGCAGCAGTTCTTTTCGCGCACCCATGGCATTCAGGTCTACCGGATCGTCGAGAGCCTCGGTGCCACGGAGGGCGCGCCGGCTGCCGGTTCGGCAGACATCATCGTCGACATCACCACGACCGGCTCGACGCTCAAGGCCAACCATCTCAAGATTCTGGATGACGGCGTTATTTTGAAATCGGAAGCGTGCCTCTTCGCGGCGAGAACGGAGCGTACTGCGTCCGATCAAGCCGTGGTGGACGAGATCGCGCGGGCGGTATCAGCGTCCGTCTGACCACAACGGCTTGTAGCCAGCACGCAATGTGGCGACCGACGATGGCGGCGTGACGAGACGAGCCCGTCCCTGCGGGACGCCGTGTCGATAACCCTCGAACGACCAGCGCAGCCACTGGCCGTCACGCCGGGTGAACACAACCTCGCCCGCTTCGATCATCGCACCATCCGGCAAGTTTTCGAGCGAAACGCTCCTCGACGGCGCACGGGAAGACAAAAACCGCTCGGCGTGAAGCCGCGCATCCATCTGCGGTGCGGAGACAGAGCCAAGCCCGTTTCCCTTCGCGAAGGCGTCCCGAAACGCAGTGGCAGCGGCCCGCCGGCAGAAGAAGCAGGGCCGATGACCGGCAGCGAGCGCCGTCACCTCATCGAGGAAGAACAGTTCCGTCCAACCGACACCTCCATCCGGTCCGTTGCGACCCCACACGTCGCGCCGCCGGCCTTTCCAGTCGCATGTGCATATGATCCACGCTTTGGTCGCCCAGCTTCGGCCGGTCAGGCCTTTCGTTTCCGGATCATGGATGATTCCGCGATTGCCGGTAAGTTTTCCGCGTGCTTCAATCGCATGAAGACGGCCGAACGGATCGACGCGGTTTTGCAGCCTCATGCAGCCTCCTTTGCAGAGCGGACGGCGCATGCTACCCGCGAAAGACCAATTCGTCAGGCGGTCTCATGCGCGTTCTCGTCATCCAGAATATCGATGGCTCGGGTCTCGGGCAGTTGCGCGGCGCGCTCGACGAGGCCGGCGCGACGATCGATCTGCGCAGGCCCTATCGCGGCGACGGGCTACCCAAAACGATCGAGGATCACGACGCGCTGATCGTGCTCGGCGGCGCGCAGAGCGCGTATGCGGATGACGAGCACCCGTATCTGCCGCATCTCGTTCGCTTCATGCGCGACTACGCCGATAGCGGCCGCGCGACGCTCGGCATCTGTCTGGGCGCGCAATTGCTGGCCCGCGCGTTCGATGCGCAGGTATTGGTGAACTCGGCCTATGAATTTGGATGGCAGGACGTCCAACTGACGCCCGCAGGCCGCGACGATCCCGTGCTCGGCGCGCTGCCGACAAGCTTTCCGATCTTCCAGTGGCATGGCGACCACTACATGCTTCCGCGCGGCGGCTCGCGCCTTGCCGGCAACCTTGTCGCGCACAATCAGGCGTATCGCGTCGGCTCGAAGGCGTATGGCGTGCAGTTCCACTTCGAGGCGGATCGGCCGCATGTCGAGGCGTGGTCCAAACGATTCGCGGAATGGATTGCGGAGCGCGAACCCGATTGGGAAAAGCGCCACAGAATCGACGCCAGCCGATTCGGCCCTGAAGCGGATATGGCGGGCATGACGCTTGCTCGCGCATGGGTTTCGGTCATCTGAGCCTGTGCCGTTGCACAAATGCAACGATGCGAAAATAGCCGTGGCAAAGCCTTGGGCCGTCTGGCTTTCGCCCGGTTTCAAGCATAGATCAGCCACCTCATCCGGTGGGTTTTCCGCTCAATCGCCCAGTCGAACGCCCGTGCGAAGTTTTTCGCGCGGAACGATTTTTTGCGGCGGAAATTGATCTGATGAAACCGATTTGTAACGGACCTCGTTCTAAAACTTGCAGGAACAAACCGAGATGACCGCCGTGCGTGCAGCCCTGATCACCCTTTCCATGCTTTCCGGTATCCTGCTTTGGGGCGCGGGCATCTATGCGGCCGACGCCGCCGGCGATCAGGTAGTCGACGGCTACGGCGTCGTCGCCTCCGAATAGTTTTCAGCGCTGGCTGCGCATAAAGCGCTTGGTTCGTCCTTCCATGACCATGGAAGTCAAACGGCCCGTAGCGAAAGCGCATGTATCCAGATTGACGCGATTCGCCAGGATTTCGGGCTGGTGATTCGGCGTGTGGGCGTGAATGACGAGCTTGGGATGCAATCCCCGGTGGTCGAGGAACTCACCCCTGATCCAGATAAGATCGTGTTCGACCTGCCGGTCCAGCGGAACGCCGGGCCTGATGCCGGCATGACAGAAAAAGAAATCCCCAAAATTCACGGAAAGCCGTAGCCCGTTCAGGAATGCCAGATGCGTTTGCGGCACGACCGCGAGCAGTTCACGCTGACCACGAAGAACGGTTCGATCGTCCCGAAAATCGATCTGGACGCCGTAGGAGCGCGCCGTCGCGGCCCCGTCGAAATCGGCGAACTGATGCCAGTTTGTCGGATCGGCAAGAAAACCGGCGAAGACCTTATCGTGATTGCCCTCGAGCGCGATGTTGCGCGGATCGGCCTCGACGCGCGCGGCGAGCGTTTCGAGCACGCGGGCGCTTTCGGGACCGCGATCGACATAGTCGCCAAGATAGACCACCCGCCAGTCCGCCGGCCTGTCGCGGGCAATCTCGGCTTCGATTTTTGCGAGAAGATCAGTTAGGCAATCGGCGCGTCCGTGGATGTCACCGATTGCGTAGATGCGCATTCCGTCGGGCGTTGCGGCGTCGTCGTAAGTGACGCCGCCGCTCATCTCACCCCTCGACGATGAAGACGTGCAGCGCGCGCGGGCCATGTGCGCCGAGCAGCATCTTCTGCTCGATGTCGCCTGAGCGCGACGGGCCGGTGATCATGTTCAAGGTTCGCGGCATCACACCCTTGCCGAACCTGTCGCGGATATTGGCGAGCACCGTTTCGAGATCGCCCGCCACATCCTTCGCATCGACCACGACGAGATGATGTTCGGGCAGGAAGTTCACCGTCGTCGGATTGTCCGGTCCCGAATGCAGCACCAGCGTTCCAGTCTCGGCGATCGCTCCGAATGCGTGGCTCAGTCCCGCTTCGTCGCTCCCGTCTGAGGGACCGTCACGCACTTCGAGCGCCGGCTGGCTGGACCAGTGCGAGCCGCGAAGGCGTGGATCGCCGCCCATGCGTATCGAGGCCGGCAGGTTCTTGGACCGCAGATAGGAGGCCACCGCCGCCGGCAGATCGGCATGCGAGGCAAGACGTTCGGTCGTGGAGAAGACCTTTGCAGCCTGTGCCTCGAACAGAGCGACACGCTCGGCATCGGCCAGTTGTCCACGCGCCGGGATGAGACCGCGCGGGGCACTGCGAAGTCTTTCGTCCACGGCTGTCTTTCGGTCTCCCGCGCCCGCGTTCAACGATGCACGCACCTTGTTCAGGATCGCCTCGCGCCCGCTCATGAAGATACCTCCTGCTTGAGCGCTTCTCGCTGCGCCCATTGCTGCATGAAGGTGCGCCCTTCAGGTGCCGGCAGCTCGCGATATTTCGTCCAGCCGCCCGCAAAGGGCAGCCAGGAGAAGCGCCGTTTGGCGCCACCCAACATGGAAAGCGCCGGAATGCCGAACGAGGCGAAGAACCGGTAGAGACGCGGTCGTCTTGCGAAAAACGCCCAGCTTTTCAAACCATAGCGTGCGACGGCAGGGTTCAGGCCACGTTCGAACTCGCGCTCGCGCCAGTGTCGCATCATCTTCGGCAGCGGGATGCGCATCGGGCAGACGCTTTCGCAGCGCCCGCAAAAGGTCGACGCGTTGGGCAGGTGGCCGCCCTTGTCGACGCCGATCAGCGACGGCGTCAGCACCGCGCCCATCGGGCCGGGATAGACCCAGCCATACGCATGGCCGCCGACCGCGTGATAGACCGGGCAGTGGTTCATGCAGGCGCCGCAGCGGATGCAGCGCAGCATCTCCTGAAACTCGGTGCCGAGCATGGAGGAGCGGCCATTGTCGAGCAGGACGACATGGTATTCGTCCGGCCCATCGGGATCGCTTTCGCGGCGCCCACCCGTCGAAACCGTCGTGTAGACGCTCATCTCCTGCCCCGTGGCCGAGCGCGCCAGAAGGCGAAGGATTTGCGCTGCGTCTTCGAGGGTCGGCACGACCTTTTCGATCGAGGCGATGACGACATGGACGCGCGGCAGGATCTGCGTCAGGTCGCCATTGCCCTCATTCGTGACGATGATCGAAGAGCCTGTCTCCGCGACGAGGAAGTTCGCGCCGGTGATGCCGAGATCGGCCTTGAAATATTCGGCACGAAGGACCGCGCGCGCCTCCGTCAAAAGCTTCTCATGCTCGACCAATTTGCGGTCTGCCGGCAGATGCGTATGGACGCGGCGGAAATCTGCCTCGATCTGCTCCTTGTTCAGATGCACGGCCGGCGCGATGATGTGGCTGGGGTGTTCGCCGCGAAGCTGGATGATGTATTCGCCAAGATCGGTCTCGACCGGGCGCACGCCCGCTTCTTCAAGCGCATCGTTCAGCGCGATCTCCTCCGAGATCATCGACTTGCCCTTGGTGACCGTTTTCACGCCGCGCGTCTTGCACAGATCGAGGATGATATTGCGCGCATCCTCGGCCGTCTGCGCCCAATGAACGTGTCCGCCAGCTTTCTTGACCTGCTCCTCGTAGGCTTCGAGGTAAAGGTCGAGATGGGCGAGCGTGTGGTCCTTGATCGCCTTGCCGTTGTCGCGCAATGCGTCGAATTCGGGCAGCGCATCGACGGCCTTCGTGCGCTTGTCGATGAAGCCGGCGCGTACATTGCCCAGAGCCTTCTGGAGTTGCGCATCCGACAACGCCTGGACGGAGTTCTTCTTGAAGGAAGGAGAGGTGATCTGCATTACAATTTCCCTCCGACCGGCGGCTGATCGGTCATTCCCGCGAGAACTTCGGCAACATGGCGCACCTCGATTGCCGAGCCTTCGCGCTGCAGCTTGCCAGCCATGTTCATCAGGCAGCCGAGATCGCCCGCCAAAAGCATATCAGCGCCCGCGACCTCGATATTCGACGTCTTCTTCGTCACGATCGCGTTGGAGATGTCCGAATATTTGACGCAGAACGTGCCGCCGAAACCGCAGCACACATCCGCCTCTTCCATCTCGGCGATCTTCAGCCCTTCGACGCTTTGCAAGAGCTTGCGCGGCTGGTCGCGAATGCCGAGCTCACGCAGGCCCGAGCAGGAATCGTGGTAGGTGGCGGTCGCGGAGAGTTTCGCGTCGACGCCCTGGATGCGCAATTCGTCGGCGAGGAAAGAGACGAGTTCGTGGACCTTCTTCGAGAACTCGCCAGCGCGGCTTTCCCAAACCGCATCGCCCGTGAACAGCGCCGGATAGTGCTTCTTGAGCATCGACGCGCAGGAGCCGGACGGGGCGACGACGTAGTCGAATTCCTCGAACGCGGCGATGGTCGCTTTCGCGATCTCGCGCGTATCGTCCCGGTCGCCGGAATTATAGGCCGGCTGCCCGCAGCAGGTCTGGGCGGCAGGCACATCGACGCTGCATCCCGCGTCTTCCATGAGCTTGACGGCAGCAAAGCCGACGCTCGGCCGGAAAAGATCGACGAGGCAGGTGACGAACAGCCCGACATGCGGACGCGTTTTTACTTGGTGTTGCAAAGTGGTTCCCGAAACATTCAACTGGCCGGCACGATAAGCTGCGGGCCTCCTTTTTCAATAGGCCAGTTGGGCGCACGCGGTTATAAGGCGAGACGGAGGACCTGCAATGACCGGATTGACCATGCCCGCGCCCGACGCGGCAACGATGTCGCGCCGTGCCGAAATCGTCGCGGACATGCGCATCATCGTGCCGGGCGAAGGCGTGGTCGAGGCCGAACATGCCATGCGCGCCTTCGAAAGCGACGGGCTGACCGCGTACCGCCAGTTGCCGCTGGTCGTCGTGCTTCCGGAGACGACCGCACAGGTCTCGCGCATTCTCAAATATTGCAGCGAGCGCAACATCCGCGTCGTGCCGCGCGGCTCGGGCACCTCACTTTCGGGCGGCGCGCTGCCGCTGGAAGACGCCGTGCTTCTCGTCATGAGCCGGTTCAACCGCATTCTCGATATCGACTATGCCAACCGAACGGTCGTTGCGCAGCCGGGCGTGACCAATCTCGGCATCACCAAGGCCGTGGAGGCCGAAGGCTTCTACTACGCGCCCGACCCATCCTCGCAGATCGCCTGCTCGATCGGCGGCAATGTCGCGGAAAATTCCGGCGGTGTGCACTGCCTCAAATACGGGCTGACGTCCAACAACGTGCTGGGCATCGAAATGGTGCTGATCGACGGTGAGGTGATTCGGCTCGGCGGCAAGCATCTCGATTCGGAAAGCTACGATCTTCTCGGTCTGATGACTGGATCGGAAGGGCTGCTCGGCGTCGTCACCGAAGTCACGGTGCGCATATTGCAGAAGCCGGAAGCCGCGCGCGCTTTGCTGATCGGCTTCCCCACCTCCGAACAGGGCGGTCAATGCGTTGCCGACATCATCGGCGCGGGCATCATCCCCGGCGGCATGGAAATGATGGACCGACCCGCGATCCATGCGGCCGAAGCCTTCGTCCATGCAGGCTATCCCATGGATGTCGAGGCGCTGCTGATCGTCGAACTCGACGGGCCGATGGCCGAGATCGACCATCTGATCGGCGAGGTGGAGCGACTTGCCGCGCAAAACGGTTCGACCACCTGCCGCATTTCGCAATCGGACGAGGAGCGCGCGATTTTCTGGGCCGGGCGCAAGGCCGCCTTCCCGGCCGTCGGGCGCATCTCGCCGGACTATTACTGCATGGACGGCACGATCCCGCGCAAGGAATTGCCGACGGTTCTTGCCCGCATGCGCGAACTGTCCGAGCAATACGGGCTCGGCGTCGCCAACGTCTTCCATGCGGGCGACGGCAATCTGCATCCGCTGATCCTCTACGACGCGAACAAGCAAGGTCAGCTCGAAAAAGCCGAAGCCTTCGGCGCGGACATTTTACGGCTGTGCGTCGAGGTCGGCGGCGTCCTGACCGGTGAACACGGCGTCGGCGTCGAAAAACGCGATTTGATGCCCGAAATGTTCACCGAGATTGATCTGAACCAGCAAATCCGCGTCAAATGCGCGTTCGACCCCGACCATCTGCTGAACCCCGGCAAGGTATTTCCGCAACTTCACCGCTGCGCCGAACTCGGCCGCATGCACATCCATCGCGGGCAAGTGCCGTTTCCAGACATTCCGAGATTTTGAGCATGTTGTTCAAGCGCGCGATGCTGGACCGAATCGAGAAGGGCGAGGTCACGCTCGCCTTTCGTCGCTGGAAACGGCCGACAGTCCAAGCCGAAGGGCGGTTGCGTACAGCAATCGGAGTGCTACGCATCGGCAAGGTCGAGCGAATCGACGATGAAGCTATTGATGCAAAGGACGCCGTTTCTGCGGGATTTGCCGATCAAGACGCCGCCCGCATCTCGCTCGCAAACCACGGCGGCGACATCTACCGGGTAGAGATAATCGGTATCGAGCCCGACGCGCGCGTGACGCTGCGCGAAAATGTGAATCCCGAAGAGGCCGAGTTGACGATGATCCGGACGTTTCTGGAAGGCCCGAACGGCACGGCGCGATATCTACGCATACTCGAGGCCGTCGGGAAGGATGCCGCCCGCCCCGCCGGCGAGATCGCTTCACGACTCGGACTGGAAAAGGAAACGTTCAAACGCGATGTTCGCAAGCTGAAAGAACTGGGCCTCACCGAAAGCCTCGATGTCGGTTACAGGCTGTCGCCTCGGGGACAGGCTGCTCTGCGCGATCGAAAGCAGAAAACATGACCACTTTCACCCCCGCCTCCGCCGCCGAAGTGCTCGACGCCGTTTCATGGGCCGTATCCGAAGAAACGCCGCTCGAAATCCTCGGTCATGGTTCCAAACGCGATATCGGACGGCCGGCGCAGACGGAGCATGCGATCGATATGTCCGGGCTGGCGGGCGTGACGCTTTATGAGCCGGAAGAGCTGGTGTTGTCGGCGCGCGCAGGGACGCCGCTCGCCGAGATCGAGGCTCTGTTGAAGGAGCATCGGCAGGAACTTGCGTTTGAGCCGATGGATTACGGCCCGTTACTTGGCGGCGAAGAAGGACGAGGGACGATCGGGGGAACGCTCGCGGCAAACCTTTCGGGTCCGCGAAGGCTGAAGTCCGGGGCGGCGCGCGACCATATTCTCGGCATCCATGCCGTTTCGGGGCGCGGGGAAGCGTTCAAATCCGGCGGGCGTGTCGTCAAGAACGTGACGGGCTACGATCTTTCCAAGGGAATGGCCGGTTCGTGGGGCACGCTTGCCGTGCTGACCGACGTGACGTTCAAGGTGCTGCCGGCAGCCGAGACGGAAAAGACGTTCGTCCTGCGCGGCCTGGACGATGGTCCCGCCGCTTTCGCGATGGCGGCGGCGATGGGTTCGAGCGCCGAGATTTCCTCTGCCGCGCATCTGCCGCGGAGCGTGACCGGACGCGTGCTGGATGGTGCGTTGAAAGGCGGGGCCTCGACGCTTCTGCGCCTCGAAGGCTTCGGTCCATCGGTCGAATACAGGCTTCGGACGCTGACGGGCCTGCTTGCCTCGCAAGGCGAGACGGAAGTTCTGGACGAGGCCCAATCGCGTCAGGTCTGGCGTGAAATCCGCGATTGCAAACCCTATGCGGACGGGACGCAGCGGCCCGTCTGGCGCATCTCCATGACGCCGTCCGAGGCTTACAAAATGGTGGCCGAGCTTCGCCTTCATGCAGGCGTCGACGTCTTCTATGACTGGCAAGGCGGTCTCGTCTGGGCGCGGATGGAAGCCGAGCCCCAGGCCGAGGGTATTCGCGCTTTGATCGCGCATTTCGGCGGCGGCCATGCGACGCTGGTGCGAGCACCGGCGAGCTACCGGGCGTCAGGCGCGGTCTTCCAGCCACAGCCGCCGGCGCTCGGCGCGCTGTCGCGCCGGCTCAAAGAGCAGTTCGATCCTGCCGGCATTCTCAATCCGGGACGGATGAACTGATGCAGACTTCCTTCTCCCTCGCCCAGCTTGCCGATCCGCATGTCGCCGAATCGGAAAAGATCCTGCGCACCTGCGTCCATTGCGGGTTCTGCACCGCGACCTGTCCAACCTATGTCACGCTCGGCAATGAACTCGACAGTCCGCGCGGGCGCATCTATCTGATCAAGGACATGCTGGAGAACGACCGTCCGGCAGACGATACGGTCGTCACCCATATCGACCGGTGCCTGTCCTGCCTGTCGTGCATGACGACCTGCCCGTCGGGCGTCCATTACATGCATCTGGTCGATCATGCCCGCGCGCATATCGAGAAGACCTACCGGAGGCCGTTTCTCGATCGCATGGTCCGTTCGCTGCTGGCGGCCACCCTGCCCTATCCGAACCGGATGCGTGCGAGCCTGAAGCTTGCCGGGTTCGGGCGCGCGTTTTCGAGTGTGTTCCGTTCGGTGCCGGGCCTGAAGCCGCTCGCCGCCATGCTCGACCTCGCGCCCAAATCGGTGCCTACCGCTTCGCCCGTTTCGAAACCGGGCACGCATGATGCGCAAGGGGAGCGTAAAGGCCGTGTCGCCCTCCTGACAGGTTGCGCGCAATCTGTTCTCGACCCCGGCATCAACGAGGCGACGGTGCGACTTTTGAACCGTCTCGGCGTCGAGGTCGTGGTGCCGCAGGGCGAAGGCTGTTGCGGCGCGCTCGTCCACCACATGGGCCGCGAAGACGACGCGCTCGATGCCGCGCGGCGCAATGTCGATGTGTGGGCGCGGCAGATCGAGAACGGCGGGCTCGACGCCATCGTCATCACGGCGTCCGGCTGCGGCACGACGATCAAGGATTACGGCTTCATGCTACGGCTCGATCCGGCCTATGCGCAAAAGGCGGCGCGCGTTTCAGAACTCGCCAAGGACGTGACCGAATATCTCGCCACGCTCGATCTGCCTGCGCCCGCGATCCAGCCCCATCTCACCGTTGCCTATCATTCGGCCTGCTCGATGCAGCACGGTCAGAAGATCGTGCGTCAGCCGAAGGAGTTGCTGAAGGCCGCCGGCTTTGCCGTGCGCGAGCCGCTCGAAGGGCATTTGTGCTGCGGTTCGGCCGGCACGTACAACATTCTCCAGCCGGAGATTTCCAGCCGCCTGCGAGAGCGCAAGGTCAGGAACATCGAGGCGACCGGCGCCGATATCGTCGCGACCGGAAATATCGGCTGCATGACGCAGATCGCGTCGGGCTCCGCTCTGCCGGTCGTGCACACTGTCGCGTTGCTCGACTGGGCGTATGGCGGGCCGAAGCCCGCCTCCCTGACCTAACAGATCAGTCCATCCGGACGCCGGCCGCTTCGATCACCGGGCCCCAGCGCTCGACCTCGGAGCGGACATGTTCGCCCAACGGCCCGGCGCCCTCCGCCACGATGATCGCACCGGTGTCCTCGAGACGCTGCTGGACGGCGGGATCGCCGACCGCGGCCAGCGCTGCAGCTTCCAGGATATCGAGGACCTCTTGCGGCGTACCCGCGGGCGCGAAAAGCGCGTTCCATGAATTCGTCTCATAGCCCGGCACCCCTGCCTCCTCCATCGTCGGCAGATCCGGAAAATTGCCGGCGCGCGTCGTCGTCGTGACGGCCAGCGCCCGCAACTGACCGGCGCGGATCGGCTCCGTCGCGGAGGGCAGATTGTCGAAGATGATCGGCACCTGACCGCCGATGACGTCGATGAGCGCCGGACCCGATCCCTGATAGGGGATGTGCTCCATTTGGACATCGGCAAGCGTCTTGAAGAGTTCGCCGGAAAGATGGAGGGGCGTGCCGTTGCCGGATGAGGCATAAACGTAGCCCTCGGGGTCTTCCTTCAGGAGCGCGATCAGCTCTTCGACTGTCTGGGCAGGGAAGTCCGCATTCACGGCGAGCACGTTCGGCACGGTTACGAGCCAGGCGATCGGCGCGAAGTCCTCGATCGGGTCGAATGGCGGGCTCGCGTAGAGCGACGCCGAGAGCGCATGGGTCGCGATCGTGCCCATCAGGATCGTGTAGCCGTCGGGATTGGCCTGAGCGACCGCCGTCGCGCCGAGCGTGCCGCCCGCGCCCGCGCGATTCTCGACGATGACCTGCTGACCAAGTTCCTCAGCCATGCGCTGGGCGACGATGCGCCCGACAAGGTCGGTGGAGCCTCCGGCCGCGAAGGGCACGACGAGTGTGATCGGTTGCTCCGGGAAAGCGGTTTGCGCGCTTGCCGGCAAAAGTCCGGAAATGAGAACGCTGAATGCAGCGATTGCTTTCATGAGAAGCCTGTTCAACGCGTGTCCTCCTGTCGCGCCCATCTCCGCCCGCGCGCGACAAGCTACACTACCGTTGGGGAAACCGACATCGATTTCTAGCCCGCCAGCCTGCGCCGCCATAGGACGAACGGGATCGACACCGCATACATCGTCACGCCGTAGAGCCCCGAGGGCAGGCTGAAGGGCGGTAGCGCCATGACGCGCTCCACGATCAGCGAACCGATCGCGATGCCGAGCGTGGCGTTCTGGATGCCGGCCTCGATCGAAATGGCCGTCGCCTGTTCCTGCGGCAGACGGAACAAGTGCGCCAGCCCAAGTCCGGCAAACAGCAGAATGACGTTCAAGACCACCAGAAGCGGGCCGAGCAGCGCGAGATTTGCGGTCAAAAGCGACCAATTGGCGGCGATCGCGCCGACGACGATGACGACGAACAGGACAAGGGCAAGACGATCAAGCACCGGCTCGATCCGGGCCGCAACCCCAGGGGCGAGGCCGCGTATCGTCATGCCGATGGCGACCGGCACGGCCGTGATGGCGAACATGGTAAGCCCGAGCGCCCGCACGTCGATGCGCGGCGCGTCCAGCCCCATGAAATGTTCCGCGCTGAACGCCACCAGCAAGGGGACAGTCACGACCGCGATCAGGCTCGTCGCGCCGGTCATCGCAATCGCCAAAGCGAGATCGCCGCGCGCAAGCTTGGTCAGGATGTTGGAACTCGGCCCGCCGGGACAAAAGCTCAGGATCATGATGCCCAGCGCAAGCTCGCCCGAAAAGCCGAACGTGGCGATGAGCACATAGGCGACGACCGGAATCAGCAGGAGTTGGCACGACACGCCGATCACGAAGGCTTTGGGCTTCGTCAATACGCGCCTGAAGTCAGCCAGCGTCAGGACGAGGCCGAGCGACAGCATGATCGTGCCGAGCGCGAGCGGAAGAAATATTGTTATCAGGCTGTCCATGTCGGCTCCCCCCCAGGTCCGGTTCGGGGGAATTCCGGCACGTCGTTCAAGATCGAAGGGCAGCGCGACGCCAGGTCGCGCTGCCCTTCGTGCGATGGGGCGTTGCCGTCCCCCACCGCTGCGGCCGTTTGCCCCCCGGCACGACCGCCATTCCCCTCTCCGGGAATCTCGTGATCAACTTCTAGCTGACGACTACCCTTGTACCAATCTTCACGCGTTCGTAAAGGTCCGTGACATCCTCGTTACGCATTCGGATGCAACCCGACGACACGGCATGGCCGATCGTGGAGGGCTGGTTGGTACCGTGGATGCGGTAGAGCGTGGAGCCGAGATAAAGGGCGCGCGCGCCGAGCGGATTCGCCGGGCCGCCCGCCATATGGACGGGCAGGATGACGCCCTTCCTGCGCTCGCGCTCGATCATCGACGCGGGCGGGTGCCAGTCCGGCCACTCTGCCTTGCGCGTGATCGTCTCCGAGCCTTTCCACGAAAAGCCCTCGCGTCCGACGCCGACACCATAGCGCCGCGCCATGCCGCCTTCCTCGACGAGATAGAGAAACTTCGCGCTCGTATCGATGACGATGGTGCCCGGCTTGTGCGGTCCATTATAGCTGACCTGCTGCGGCAGGAATTTCGGATCGATGCCCGCCGCAATGCTTTGCGGCGCGGCCGGGACGGGCACCACTGCCGACACGGACTGAACCGAAACGGACGCCGGCATCGGCCGTGCGCGCACGACGGGCGACGGGGCGACGGCGATGCGGGCGCTGGGCACGACGCGTTGCTGCACGACCCGTTCGCGGATGGGAGCGCCCTGCGGCGCACGCTGCAACTGCATCACCCACGGAGCGGACAGGTCCGGGCTGACGACCAGCGGCGGACGCTCGCCGTAGCGATCTTGCGCATGGGCGGTCGTCGCCATAAGAGCCGCGATGAGCGCCGCTCCCAAAAGTTTCCTCGACATTGCCATGGACGATCCCTCTCGTGATGACGGGTCATTCTCGAGGGTTCATTGTCAGCAGCGATGCCAAGCGAAGTATGAATCGGCTTTCATAAAGTGTCGATCTTCGTCTAAAGCTGTTGCTGTGGTTATCAGCGCGTTCATTTCATTGGTAAATCCGTGATTAAAAAGGCTTGCATCGAATGACGGAGCAGACGGGACTGATCGAAGGCGACGATGGAAAGCTGCGCTGCGCCTGGCATGGCAATCTGCCGGACTATCTCGCCTATCACGATGCCGAATGGGGCCGTCCCGTGGTGAGCGACACACGGCTGTTCGAGAAGCTGTGTCTCGAAGGCTTCCAGTCAGGCCTGTCCTGGCTGACGATCCTTCGCAAACGCGAGAATTTCCGCGAGGCGTTCGACGGCTTCGATTTCCGCATTCTTGCCACCCGCTCCGAAAGCGAGAGCGAGCGACATCTGACCAATACCGGCATCATCCGCCATCGCGGCAAGATCGCATCGGTCTATAACAATGCGCGCCGCGCGGTAGAACTTGCCCACGAGCACGGCTCGCTCGCGGCGTTCTTCTGGTCGTTCGAGCCGCAACCGCACGAGCGGCCCGCGACCTTCGATTTCGCTGCGCTGCGCGCAAATCCCAAGACGGAGATTTCGACGCGCATCTCCAAAATCCTGAAGAAAAAGGGCTGGTCGTTCGTCGGGCCAACCACCGTCTACGCTTTCATGCAGGCGATGGGCCTCGTCAACGATCATATCGAGGGCTGCTTCTGCCGCCCGGAAATCGAACGTGAGCGGGAACGATTGGCACGTCCCGTTACGCAGATTTAATGCAGCGGAAAGCACGCCGTAATGTTCGCTTCGTCATGTTGCCTGTCAGGGACACATCACGAGGACATCATCCATGAAACGAACCGTCGCGCTCATTCTCATCGGCAGCTTCGCAGCTTCCACCGCCGCTTTCGCGCAGGCCGCCAACGAGGCGGACAAACCGGCCCGTGAAGGCCCGCGCCACCAACTCCGGCAGGAAATCCGCGCCGGCAACCTCGATCAGGCGCGCTTTGCCGAAATCATGACCGAACGCGCTGAAACCCGCTTCGACCGGCTCGATGCGGATGGCGACGGCATGATCTCGCGCGAGGAATTCCTCGCCGCAATGGAAAACCGCGTCGAACGCCAGTTCGCGCGCATGGATCGCAACGAGGACGGCAGGATCACCCGCGAGGACCGTCCGTTCCGCGGCGGCTGGCGCGGTGAGCGCGGTGAGCGCACCGAACGCGCCGCGCCTGCCGAACAATCGGGCGACGAGGCTCCGGCGGAATAATACTCAAGGCGATGGCGCGGGCTTGACCGCGCCATCGCCGCTCGTGCATCTCCTTCGCCCATGCGCGCGAACTACAAGATGCAACGGCTTTTCGTGACGGATGCGCTTTCGGTCGATGCCGAAATCGCCCTCCCTACCCAGCAAAGCCATTACCTTTCCAATGTCCTTCGCATGCGTGAGGGCGGCGAAGTGCTCGTCTTCAATGGACGCGACGGCGAGTGGCTGGCGGTCGTCAACGAAGTCGCCAGAAAAAGCGTGCGACTTTCCCTGCGCGAACAGACCCGGCCGCAGCCGACCACTCCCGACCTTCTCTATTGCTTCGCGCCGATCAAGGCGGGCCGGCTCGATTATATGGTGCAAAAGGCCGTCGAGATGGGCGCCGGCATGCTCCAGCCCGTCATCACGCAGCACACGCAGGTTCCCAGGATCGGCATCGACCGGCTTCAGGCGAATGCGCTGGAAGCGGCTGAGCAATGCGGCATCCTTGCAGTACCGCAGGTTCGCGAGGCGGTGAAGCTCGACCGGCTGCTCGCGGACTGGGACGAAAGCCGCGCGCTGATCTTTTGCGACGAAAGCGCGGCCGGCGACAATCCGGTCAGCGCGCTGGCTCCCTTGAAAGGCCGCAAGCTGGCCCTGATCGTCGGCCCGGAAGGCGGATTTTCTGACGCCGAGCGCAAGCAGCTTCGCGCCTTGCCATTCGTCACCGCCATTCCGCTCGGTCCCCGCATCCTGCGTGCGGACACGGCGGCAGTCGCCGCGCTTGCCGTCATTCAGGCAACGATCGGGGATTGGTAGCTTGTTGAGGCATCGACTTGGCATCGTGCGACGAGGCATGGATTTCTGTGACAAGCACAGAAATGACGGTGGAGAGGTTTGCGGCTACTAAACCGACGACTGTCATTGGCTGACCGTTGATGCCGTCACCTCTGTGCTCGTCACAGAGGTCCATGCCTCGATCTTTCAACCATGGAATCCGCCGACGAAGATGCGTTGATACGACGGTCAGGATTTTTCGCTTGATCGCGCAGCGCTTTTGCGGGCAACAAGCGCGCAGATTCTTGCCGACCGGCTCCGGAGACTTCTCATGGCACGCGACACAACCGATTTCCGGCCGATCGAATGGAAATCGGAACTGATCGACTACCTCGCCGCCGGCTCGAAGCCGAAATCCGACTGGCGCATCGGCACCGAGCACGAGAAGTTCCCGTTCTATGTCGATGGCCACGCGCCGGTGCCCTATGGCGGCGAGCGCGGCATCCGTGCGCTGCTCGAGGGCATGCAAAAGACGCTCGGCTGGGACCCGATCATCGATGCGGGTCACATCATCGGCCTCGTCGAGCCGACCGGACAGGGTGCGATCAGCCTTGAGCCGGGAGGCCAGTTCGAGCTTTCCGGCGCGCCCGTCGAGACGATCCACCAGACCTGCCGCGAAGGCAACGCGCATCTGGCGCAGCTTCGCCAGATCGCCGAGCCGCTCGGCATCCGCTTTCTCGGCCTCGGCGGCAGCCCGAAATGGACGCTGGCCGAAACCCCGCGCATGCCCAAATCGCGCTACGACATCATGACCGCCTATATGCCGAAGGTCGGCTCCCAGGGCCTCGACATGATGTACCGCACCTGTACCATCCAGGTGAATCTCGACTTCTCGTCGGAAGCGGACATGCGGCGCAAGATGCAGGTGTCGCTCAAGCTCCAGCCGCTTTCGACCGCGCTCTTCGCCAATTCGCCCTTCACCGAGGGCCGCACGAACGGCCTGCAAAGCTGGCGCGGCGATATCTGGCGCGACACGGACAACCAACGCTCCGGCATGCTGGAACTGTGCTTTTCGGAAGATTTCGGCTTCGCCGACTATGTCGAATGGGCGCTCGACGTTCCGATGTATTTCCTGATCCGCGAAGGCCGCTATTTCGACGTCACGCACGTCACTTTCCGTCAGTTCATGGAAGGTGCGCTGCGCAACGAGATTCCCGACGGCCTGCCGACGATGGGCGACTGGGCGAACCATCTGTCGACGCTGTTTCCAGACGTGCGGCTGAAGCGTTTTCTCGAAATGCGCGGAGCGGACGGCGGACCGTGGCGGCGCATCTGCGCATTGCCCGCCTTCTGGGTCGGACTGCTTTACGACGAGGCAGCGCTCGATGCAGCCGAAGCGCTCACGCGTGATTGGACCTTCGCCGAGGCGCTGGCACAGCGCGATGCCGTTCCAGCCCAGGGGCTCGCAACGCCGTTCCGCAATCACACGCTGCGCGAGATCGGACGCGAAGTCCTCGACATTTCCCGTATGGGACTTGCCAATCGCGGCTTGAAGAACCGCGAAGGCTACGACGAAACCGGCTTCCTCGCGCCGCTCGACGAAGTTATCGCGCGCGGGACGACGAGCGCCGAGGAAATGGTGCGCGCCTACAACACGCGCTGGGGCGGATCGATCGAGCCGGCATTTCTCGAATACGCCTATTAGCAAATTCTCATGTTGATGATCGCGGTGCGGCCTCTATCGGGCCACATTGAGTCGGCGTTCTGGCACGCGTGAATCGCTCGCGCATGGAGAAAACGCCCTTGAACATCATCGCCAGACTGTCGCCTTCGATGGCATTCGCCGCCTTCGCCATTCCGGCAGGAGCGGCCGAGCCGCCCGCCTCGATCACCGCCGTGGTCGACAGCGAGATCGAGGCGATCATGCGCGCGCATGACATTCCCGGCATGGCGGTCGCGGTGACGGTCGGCGGGCAGTCCTATATTTTCAACTATGGCACGGCGGAACGCGGCGAAAGCCGAAGCGTGGACGACGATACGCTGTTTGAGATCGGCTCGGTCAGCAAGGTCATCACCGCAACGCTCGTCGGCTACGCCGTCGAGCGCGGCAATATCTCACTGACGGACACGCCCGCAAAATACATGCCCGAACTCACCGGCACGCCGGTCGACAACGCCACCATCCTGCATCTGGGCACCTATACGGCCGGCGGGTTTCCGCTTCAATTCCCCGACACGGTGACGGACGAGGCGAGCATGGTCGCCTATTATCGCGACTGGCAGCCTGACGGCGAACCCGGAGCGATCCGGCGCTATTCCAATCCGAGCCTGGGCCTGTTCGGTCATCTTGCGGCGCTGTCGATGGGCAAGCCTTATGGCGAGTTGATCGAAGGTGAAATCTTTCCGGGTCTCGGCATGGCGGCGAGCCATGTTCACGTTCCCGAAGCGCGGATGGCCGATTATTCCTGGGGTCATTCCAGTTCGGGTAACAAGGTACGCGTCAATCCCGGCGTTCTCGACGGCGAAGCTTATGGCGTAAAGACCACAGCCTCCGACCTCATCCGCTTCGTCGAAGCGAACATCCGGCCCGACGACCTCGAAGGCGACATGCAGCGCGCGGTCGAAGCCACGCAGGTCGCGTATTTCCGCTCCGGCGACCTCGTTCAAGGTCTCGGTTGGGAGCAATATCCATACCCAGCGCCGCTAGAACAGCTTCTGTCCGGCAACTCGACCGAGATGGCGCGCGAACCGCATCCGGCAACAGTGATCGAACCGGCTGAACGCCCCTCCGCGCCGACGCTGTTCAACAAGACCGGCTCGACCGGCGGATTCGGCGCCTATGTGGCTTTCGTTCCGGACGAGGAGATCGGCGTGGTCATGCTCGCCAACCGCTTCTATCCGAACGCCGCACGCATAGAGGCGGCGCATGCGATACTGGAAGTCTTGTCGGACGCGAAGTAATCGTTGGTCGGCTGGCCCTTGCCGCGCGCGGTCCTTGCGATACTCTTGCAAGGATCGCCGCATTTCGGGAGGATAGGATGCTGCCGCTCTACGACATGATGATGAAGGTGCAGAACGGACGCGTTGCCGAACTTCTCGCGCGGCAGGTCAATTTGACCCGCCAGCAAGGCGAACTCGCGCTCGAAGCGCTTCTGCCCGCATTTTCCGAAGCGTTGAAGCGCAACACGGCCGACCCGTTTGGTTTCTCGCAATTCATGGGCGCGATGGGCGGCGGGCAATACGCCAAATATTTCGAGGACGCGGCCCGTGCCTTCACGCCCGAGGGCGTGGCGGCCGGCAACGACGTTCTGGGCCAGCTGTTCGGTTCCAAGGAACTGTCGCGCGCGGTGGCGGCCCAGGCCGCGCAGGCGACGGGGATCGCGCAGGAAGCCTATCGCCAGATCATGCCGTCGCTCGCCGCCATGATGATGGGCGGCTTCTTCAAGCAGGCGACAGGGCAGATGCCGGGGGCCGGTTCCAACCCGTTTCTGGACGCCTTCCAAAAGATGGCGCCGCAGGCCGACAACGGCGCAAATCCTTTCGATGCCTATGCGAGGATGATGCAGGACATGTTCGCCCCGAAGGCGCAGGAAAAGCCGAAGGCCGTGCCCGATCCCTTCGCCGGCAACCCGTTCATGAAGATGTTCGAGGACATGATGCAGATGACGCCGCCGGCGCGCCCGGATGAGCCGACGGCCAAACAGGAGCCGACGCCTTTTCCGTTCGAGAATTTCTTCGGCGAGATGTTCGAGACGGGCCGCAAGCAGCAGGAAGATTACCAGAAGACCATGACGAAACTCGTCGACGACTTCTTCGCGAACGCCAGGCCGCGGCAATAAAAAAGCCCGGCCTCGCGAGAGACCGGGCAAAATGCAGGCGGCCGGGAGGGAACCGGCGGCGTGGGAGCGCCTGCGTGGTGGAACGTCAGCAGACGCGCCGGGCCATCCGTTCTTCGGCGCGCCGCTGCGACAACGCGCTCAGCGTCGCGGTCGGATCGGCGGACATGCTCGCCAGCTTCGCTTCGAAGAGATCGGATCGCATGAGGCCGATATCGGCCAGTTGGTGATCCGAAAGCTCGTTCAGACTACCCAGATGGCGTCGATTGAGCATCGCGCGCAGAACTGCCTTGAGCCCGTTCGCCACGCGCGACGCCACATCCGTGCGCGACGGGGCGGCACCGGCATATGTCGTGGTGTGATCGAGGGCGGTCATGGCAGGTCTCCTTTTCGATGGATGCGATGCGATCGGCTCCACAGTCTGGTTGAGGCGCGCGTCTTCCCGCGCGGGCGCACCACCAAAAAGAGGTGCCGCCCGCCGAAAAGCCGGCATGTGGGAACGGTCGAAGATGCGCTGCTTCGATTGATTAGTCGAACGAATGTTTCTAATATTTAGCATCAATGATCATGATGGATTGATCCCATGGCAGCGGCACCGCTCGATCTCGACCAGTTGCATACCTTCATCACAATCGCCGATATGGGCTCGTTCACGCGCGCGGCGGAAGAGGTTCACCGCACGCAGTCGGCGGTTTCCATGCAGATGCGCCGGCTCGAAGAGCGGGTCGGCAAGCAGCTTTTCGCCAAGGACGGACGCACGAACCGCCTCACGGAGGATGGCGAGCGGCTGCTGTCCTATGCCCGCCGCCTGATCCGGCTCAACCGCGAAACGCTCGCCGCTTTCGACGACGCGTCGCTCGAAGGTCACATCCGCATCGGCACGCCGGACGATTACGCAGACCGTTTCCTGCCGGAGATCATGGCGCGGTTTCTGCGATCCAATCCGCGCGTGGAATTGTCGGTGACCTGCGAGCCGACCGCCAATCTGGTCGAGCAGATCAAGCGCGGACAGCTCGATATCGCGCTCATCACCCATGACGACGCACGCGGTTCCGAAGTCGTGCGGCGCGAGCCGCTTTTGTGGGTCGGCTCGATGAACCACGAAGTACACCAGGAAGAAGTGCTGCCGCTTGCGCTCGGCCGCCCGAGCTGCCTTTGGCGGCGCACGGCCTGCGACATGCTCGACGCGATGAACCGCGACTATCGCATCATCTTCACAAGTTGGTCGGCGACCGTCATCATGTCGGCCGTCCTTTCGGGGCTCGCCGTCTCGGTCCTGCCGGAATGCGCCTTGCGGCCCGGCATGCGGATCCTCGGCGAATCCGACGGGTTCGGCGCGCTGCCGGATTGCCGGATCGGCATTTTGCGCGGTCATTCCAGCCAGCCGCAGATCGTGGACGCGCTGGCGCGCCACATTTCCGAAAGTCTCGACAACATCTCCGTCGTGCCGCCGGCGACCGACGAGGCCGGGCATTTCGACTTTGCCGGCATCGCCTACGGGCGCGCCAAGCGGCTTCGGCCGGGCCAGATGCTTCCCGGTTGGTAGGGCGGCGGGCTGGTAAGCTACGCGCCAACGTTTTACGAGTCCGGCATGTCTGATCCTGCGACCTCCGATTCGCGCACCAATGCGAGCGAATATTCCGTCTCCGAGATTTCCGGCGCGCTGAAGCGCGTCGTCGAGGATACGTTCGGAAATGTGCGCGTGCGCGGCGAAATCTCCGGCTATCGCGGCCCGCACTCGTCGGGCCATGCGTATTTCTCGCTCAAGGACGATCGCGCCCGCATCGAGGCGGTGGTCTGGAAGGGGACGTTCACGAAGCTCAAGTTCCGGCCCGAAGAGGGCATGGAAGTCATCGCCTCCGGCAAGCTCACCACCTATCCCGGATCGTCGAAATACCAGATCGTCATCGACAATATCGAGCCGGCCGGCGCCGGCGCGCTGATGGCGCTTCTGGAGGAGCGCAAGCGCAGGCTTGCCACCGAGGGATTGTTCGAAAGCGCGCGCAAGCGGCCCCTTCCCTTCATGCCCCGCACGATCGGCGTCATCACCTCGCCGACCGGAGCCGTGATCCGCGACATCATCCACCGCATTGCCGACCGGTTCCCCGTGCATGTCATCGTCTGGCCGGTTCGCGTCCAGGGCGACACCACGGGCGCGGAAGTCTCGAGCGCGGTCGCCGGCTTCAATGCGCTGCCGGACGGCATCGCGCGTCCCGATCTCCTGATCGTCGCGCGCGGCGGCGGCAGTCTGGAAGATTTGTGGGGCTTCAATGACGAGGCGGTAGTGCGCGCCGTCGCAGCTTCGCAAATCCCCATCATCTCCGCCGTCGGCCACGAGACCGACTGGACGCTGATCGATCTCGTCGCGGACCGCCGCGCGCCAACGCCGACGGGCGCCGCCGAGATGGCCGTGCCCGTGAAGGCGGATCTGGAAGCTGCCGTCGCGCGGTTTTCGGCGCGGCTCAAGGGAGCCGTCTCGCGCAGCACGCAAAGGAAACGCGACGGACTGCGCGCGACCGCCCGCGCGCTGCCATCGGCGGATATGCTTCTTGCTCTTCCGCGCCGACGTTTCGACGAGGCGGCAAGCCGGCTGCAACGCGCGCTCGTCGCGAGCACCGAGGCGAAGAAGCTGCGCCTGCGCGGCCTGCGCCTGTCGCCGGCCGTGCTATCGCGACGACTGACGGACGCGAAGGCCCGCAGCGAGCGCGCGGCGGCACGGTTGCCGAACTGCTTCGAGGCGATGGTCGCCAACCGGCGCAACCGTCTGGCGCGCGATGCGATGCGCGTGACGCCGTCTGCCCTGCTGCGCCGGCTCGAAGCGGCGGGTCAAAGGGCCGACAGTCTCGGACAGCGACAGCGGCAGTCGATCGACCGGGCAATCGAAAGGCGGCGCCAGCGCTTCGAGCAGGCGGCGCGGCTCGCCGGTTCACTCTCCTATACGAAAATCCTGGAACGCGGCTTTGCGGTCGTGCTCGACAGCGAAGCCAAACTCGTAAAGCGCGCTCTGGAGGTATCTGCCGGCGATGCCGTATCGATCCGTTTTGCCGATGGTGATGTTGCCGCCATCACGGCAGGGGATGCGCCGGTACGGCCAAAGGCCAAGACGAAGCCTTCCGGTCCCGCCGGACAAGGCTCGCTTTTCTAGAGAAACGGATCACTCGCCCGGTTGGGCGGAAGAAAACTCATCCTGATCGCAAGGCTGGCCCGTGCGGAACTGTTCGGACAGGCAAGCGCCCCGATCAAAGCCACCCCCGGCAGTCGTCACAGCACGCGCCATTCCGCCCGCGCCACATGCCTGCAATGAAACAGCCGCAATCGCTATCGCTGCAATGGTTCGCAATGGAAGGGATATGGTCATTCGCCCATCTGAACGCATTCGAATCTCTTGCGCAAGACGTCGTGCTGTGTGGGCGGCATGCGAGTTCATTGGAAGTACAGGATCAAGGCGAGTCCCATTAGCCCTGCGACGATGACAATGCCGAAAAGCCATTTGCCGCTTTGACCTCGCGGACGCTGCTTGGGATACTCGCTCCGCATCGTCGCCCTCTCTTTGAGTGTACCTTAGACGCAATCACCCGCAATGCAATTGCGACACTCAAAGCGAAGACCGACCGAGTTTGTCGACGAGCGGGAGGGGCGAACCGATGTTCAAGAGAGAATGGTACGGTTGGCTGGGGTTGAACCAGCGACCTCCGGATCCACAATCCGGCGCTCTAACCAGCTGAGCTACAACCGCACGACCGACTGGTTGGGCTGCCTATTACGGGCATTCAGCCGCGATTTCAAGCGGGAATGGCACGGTGCGGCAGGAAAAACCCCTGTCGGAACGGCAACTGCTCGGCTCCATGGGATGCGATCCCTTGGAAGCAAAAGGCCGAGCGAGAAAGCCCGGCCTTCGTTCGAGCCCGCCGGGAGGACGGCAGGTCAGGCGCCCGGCGAAAGGGAGAAGGTTTCGCCAGGGCATAGACACTCGCCCGTCAGGCGGCCTCGAGGTCCTTGATGGACTTTTCGAAAGCGCTCTTCATGGGCTTGATGACGTCTTCGGTCGCCTTCGTCGAAGTCGCCTGGAAATCCTTGGCCTGCTCGATGGCGAGCTCCATCGACTTGCGCACGAAAGCCGTCTGCAATTCGAAGATTTCGGAGATGGACTTCGCCTTAACCAGCGCTTCGAAATGCGCGAAGCTCAGCTCGCTATTGGCGCGCAGGGCCGAAATCGACTTCAGCGACAATTCGCTGCCGGCCTGCTTGGCCGTTTCGAAGGTCGTCTCCAGCGATTGCTGGGTGTGTTCGGCATGCGACTTGATCTTGTCATAGGCCTGCCGGGATTGTTCGAGTCCGTTTTCCGCGAATGCGCGGAACTGGTCCGTTGCCTTGCTGGCGTCAAACGCGGCAGTGTCGATAATTTCGGCGGTCTGGGTGGCGGCGGTCTTGCTCATTGAACGTCCCTTTTCAGGTTTGGCGCGGCCCTTCCGTCGCTATCGACCGCGATCTTCGGGAACTATAGCCATTTTTTTGTGCAATGCAATATGAACGCGTGCAACGCGTCATGACCTGCCCGAGGATTAACCACATCTCCAATCGAAGCGGCTCACCACTGCCCCCAAGGTGGACGCGGAGCCGAAGCGCTTTTATTAACGAAGGGTTAAATGACAGGACACTGCTTGAGCACAGGTATAAGATGACGGCTGCGGGCCATTCCTTCATCGACATCGCCGTTCTCAACGGCGTGCGCGAGCGTTTCGCGCGCGGTGACGCCGTCGTGCTTCTCAACCCTGAGCTCGACAAGGTTATCTGGGCGAACGGGCCGGGAGCCGCCCTGTTCGGTCATGGCGACATCGAAAGCGCGATGGACAGCGATGCCGGGCTTGCGGTGCAGGCAAGGCGTCAGATCGCGTCCCTGTCGGGCTTTCCGCGTATAGGCACCGACCGCGCGATTTCGCTGCGGCTGAGCCAGGGCGCGACGAGTCGCATGGTGACGCTGGAAGCGGCTCAATTGCGCCTGCCGCGCGGTGAACTTGCAATCATGCTGTGCCAGCCGGCAAACCGCGCCGGTGGACAATCCGCAAGCATGGCAGCGGCGATCAGCGGATTCTCCGATGCCGGCTATGCGGCGGCACTTGTCGGCCCGGACGGCGCATCGATTGCGGCCAGTGTCGGCTTTGAGACGCTTGGGCTGACCCAAACCGCGCTCGGGCGACTGGTCGAAAGCGTCGCGCGCAAACGCGACCGCCTCGTAAAAACCCTCGTCAACGTGGACGGCGGGGTCCTGCCCGTCGGTTTCGCGCGCTTGACCGACGAGCCGGCCATGCACCTGCTTCTCACCACGCAGGCACTTCAACCGGTCGAAGAGGAAAGCGATATCGAGGACGAACCGGTTCCGGCAGCAATGGCGACCGAACGGCCGCCTGAACCTTCGCAGGCAGTTTTCGCGCAGGACGTGCCGTCTGAAACGCCGGTTTCCGGCGATGCCGAAACCTCCGACGACACGCCTTCCGCGCAGGTCGAGAGCACCTCACCGGCGTCTTTTTCCGAACGCGAAAGCACGACGCCCCGTATGCGCGACCTGTCGGCGCAGCCGATCCGCTTCGTATGGCGGAGCGATGCGAACGGACGTTTCAGCGAACTCTCCCCGGAATTCGTCGAGGCCGTCGGGCCGAACGCGGCCGACATCATCGGCCGCAGCTTTCGCGATGTCGCAACCGTCTTCGGCTTCGACCTCGATGAGGAGATTTCCGCTCTTCTGGATCGCCGCGACACCTGGTCGGGTCGCACCGTGCTCTGGCCGGTGGAAAATCACACGCTGAAAGTCCCGGTCGATCTCGCCGCGCTTCCCGTCTACGACCGCGACCGGACCTTCGAAGGCTTTCGCGGATTCGGCGTCGTGCGGATGGCCGACGCCGTCGAAGATGCGGATGCGCTCGGCCTTGCCTTGGCCGGCCCTCCCATTGCCGACCGACCGTCACAGCCGGAAAACCGCGAGACAGTGGACGCGGACGACAACATCGTCCGCCTCGACGACAAGCGGCCGACAAGTTCGACGAAGTCATTGTCGCCGGGAGACCGCGAAACGTTTCGAGAGATCGGAACGAAGCTGAAGAGCCAGGTAGGTCCGTCCGAACCCGACGCATCCGAAGACGAGGCGACATCGGAGCGGCAGGCGCAGGAACGCGCCCGTTTTGCCGAAAACGATCCGGATGATGACACGCTCGAAATCGAAAGCGACGCAGACATGGCGGGCGGCGCGACGATCGTCCATCTGGCTGATGCGCGGCTGGACGACCGGGAGAGCGAAGCTGCGTTGATCGCGCAGGAGGCCGAAGACGACGACAATGCGCACCCTGCCGCGGCGACCTTGCATTTCCTGCCGTCCGCCTTCGCGACGAAATCCACCGAGACGCCGGGTATCGAAGACCAGTTGATCGGTCATCTGCCCGTCGCCACGTTGATCCATTCGGGCGAGCGGCTGCATTTCGCCAATCCCGCCTTTTTCGACCTGACCGGGTTTGTCTCGCTCGCCGCCTTCGCCGAAGCCGGCGGCCTCGACGCCCTTTTTGGAACGGAGACGGAAACGTCGGACGGCGTTCTCGCGCTGAGGCGCGCCGATGGCATGGACGTGCCGGTCAAGGCGCATTTGCACGCCGTTCCCTGGCATGGCGGCAAGGCGCTGATGCTGACTCTGTTTGCGCAGGAGCAGGCGGGGACGGTTTCAGCGGAAGACGACCAGAACGAAGAATTGCGCGCGCATCTGGCGCAATTCCAGACGATCATCGATACGGCGACCGATGGCGTGGTACTGATCGACAACGATTTTGCCGTCCGCTCCATCTCGCAGCCTGCCGAAGCACTGTTCGGGTTCGACAGTGGGACGGTCGAGGGCCGCGCATTTCGAGAGCTTTTCGCGATCGAAAGCCAGCGCAGCGCGCAGGACTATGTCGAGCGGATCGCCGGGAGCGGCGTCGACGCCATCATGAATGACGGACGCGAGGTGATCGGCCGCGAGGCGGAAGGCGGGTTCATTCCCTTGTTCATGACGATCGGCCGCCTGCCGATGGAGGGTGGATATTGTGCCGTCCTGCGCGATATTACGCAGTGGAAACAAGCGGAGGAAAGCCTCACCCACGCCCGTGCGGAGGCCGAGCGCGCCTCGTCGCAAAAAAGCGAATTCCTTGCCCGGATCAGCCATGAAATCCGAACGCCGCTCAACGCGATCATCGGGTTTTCCGAACTGATCATCAATGAGAGCTTCGGCCCGATCGGCACCGAGCGCTATCGCGACTATCTGCGCGACATCAGCCGCTCCGGCAATCACGTCCTCGACCTCGTCAACGACTTGCTCGACATTTCCAAGATCGAGGCGGGCGAGCAGGAACTGAACTATGAGGCGGTTTCGCTGAACGAGGTTCTGGGCGAGGCGGTGGCGATGATGCAGCCGCAGGCGAACCGCGAGCGCGTCATCATCCGCTCGTCCTTCGCCTCGCGCCTGCCGGACGTCGTCGCCGACCTGCGCTCGATCCGGCAGATCGCGCTCAACCTTCTGTCGAACGCCGTTCGCTATACGCCGGCAGGCGGTCAGGTGATCCTGTCGACCGCGCTGGAGCCCGATGGCGGGATCGCCGTGCGGGTGCGCGACACGGGCATCGGCATGACCGCACCCGAGATCGACCAGGCGCTGAAGCCGTTCAAGCGCGTCAACGCGCTGAAGCGCAGCCACCGCGAGGGAACCGGCCTCGGCCTGCCCTTGACGAAGGCGCTGGTGGAGGCGAACCGCGCGCGGTTTACGATCAGTTCGAAGCCCGATGAGGGCACGCTGGTCGAGATCGACTTTCCGGCGACGCGCGTGCTGGCGGATTGAGACCTATTTCCTGCCTTCGTAGCGCAGGATCAGGCCGACGAAGAAGCTCGAGAAAAGTACGATCAGCAGTGCATAGGGCGCGGCCTCGGCCATCATGCCTTCCGACGTCCGGCTGAAGACGGCCGTGGCGAGCGTACCGTAGCCGGTGGGCGCCAGAAGGAACGTGATCGGCAGTTCCTTCACGATCATGATGAAGACCAGCAGCGCGGCGGCCACCATCGAACGGCGCAACAGGGGAAATGTCGTGCGCATGAAGGATTCGAACGGGCCATGCCCGAGCGAGCGCGATACTTCTTCGAGGCGCGGTCCGATCTGCATCAGCCGGCTGCGCAATGGTCCCATGGCGAGCGCGAGAAACGTCATCACATAGGCGAAGCCGAGGATCGTCAGGCTCTGATAGAGGAACGGCACGGCGCGCAGCGAGAAGAACACCATGGACAGCGCGAAGGCCAGCGGCGGGACGGCGTAGCCCAGATAGGCGAGCCGGTCGATCGAGGTCGACAAAGACGAGGGATAGCGCACGGTGAGATAGACGACAGGCAGCGCCAGAAGCGTTGCAACGGCCGCCGATGGAACGGCGATCGCCGTCGTTCGCATGAAGGCGCCCGCGACCTCCGCGACGTCGACGACGAAACCGCTCTGCGCCATCCAGTAGATAAGGACCAGAAGCGGCAGGCCGATCGACGCGGCGTAGACGACGATCAGGAACAGCCAGGCGAGCGGACGCCACTTGCCAAGCACGACGGGCCGGTGCGCACGCTGCGTGCCCTTGCCGACGCGCGCATAGCGCCGCCCGCGCAAATAGGATTCGGTGAGGATGAAGGAGAGCGTGACCGCCATCAGCATCAGCGACAGCCAGGCCGCGTAGATGCGATCGAACGCACCCGAATATTGCGTGAAGATCGCGTAGCTGAATACCTCGTAGCGCATCAGCGCGATGACGCCGAAATCGCCCAGAACGTAAAGGCCAATGACGAGCCAGCCTGCCAGCAGAGCCGGCACGAGATGCGGCAGAACCACGGTGAAGAAGGTGTTCGCCGGCGAACGGCCGAGGCTGCGCGCGCTTTCCTCAAGGCCCGGGTCGAGACCCAGCAGCGCGGAGCGCAGATTGAGGAACAGATAAGGAAACGTATAGAGCGACAGCGCGATGGCCGAACCGGCCAGCCCCTGCGGGCGTGGCAGACTGATGCCGAAGAACTGGTTGGCGAAGCCGTAATATCCGGACAGGCCGATCAGCGCATAGGCCATCACATAGCCCGGCACCGCCAGCGGCAGGACGCCCATGATCGAATGGAATTTCTTGAAGGAAAGGTCGGTTCGCACGACGAGCCATGCTAGCGGCAGCGCGATCACGGTTACGACGGCGATCACGCATGCTGTCAGGGTCAGCGTATTGACCAGAAGCAGGAAATTGCGGCGGCGGAACACGATTTCAGCGAGAGAAGCCGCATCGGCCTCCATGGCCCGCGCCACCAGATACACCATGGGCAAAAGCATGCCCGCCCCGACCAGAAAAGCCGGAGCGAGCAAGGCAAAAGGTGGCCGCCGCAAACGCGACGGCCAGATGGCAAGCGTTCTTTCTATCAGAGCAGACCCACTTCGCGCAGGAGCTCGAGCGTGCCGTCAAGATCGGAAATCTGGTCGATGTCGATTTCCGGGCTGATTTCGAGAACGGTGTCGAAGTCTTCGAGCGTGACGTTGCCGATCAGGCCCGGAACGACCGGATATTCGTTGCCTTCCAGCGTGATGTATTGCTGCGCCGGAACCGACAGGAGGTAGTCGATGAAGGTGCGCGCGTTTTCCTGGTTGTCGCTGGCGGCGACGATGCCGACGCCTGCAACATTCAGGAGATTGCCGATGTCGCCGGCTTCGAAATGCGTCTGCGCGACCGGGAAATCCTCGTCATTGGCGAGGTAGCGGCCGAGGTAGTAATTGTTGACGAGACCGAAATCGACTTCGCCATTGGCGACGGCTTCGACCTGCGTGCCGTTGTTGCGATAGACCTTGGCCTCATTGGCGATCATGCCTTCGAGCCATTCCTTCGTCGCCTCGTCGCCTTCGGCAACGCGCATCGCGGTCACGAAAGCCTGGAACGAACCGTTGGTCGGGGCCCAGGCCACACGGCCGCGATATTCCTCGTTGACGAGATCCTTGACGGAGGCAGGCAGCGCATCTTCCTCGACGCGCTCGGTCGAATAGAGAAGGACGCGCGAGCGGCCGCTGGTCGGCGCCCATTTGTTGTTCACATTGCGGAACGGAGCGGCGACACCCTCGTTCACCTCGGCCGGAAGGTCGGCAAAGAGCGGAGCGATCGCGCCCAGCGCGCCGCCGTCCTGCGCCCAGAACACGTCGGCGGGCGACTGCTCGCCTTCTTCCTGAAGCAGTGCGGCGAGTTCGGCCGTGCCGGCATAGCGCACGTTCACGTCGATGCCCGACTCGCGCTGGAACTGCGCGATGATCGGAGCGACGAGCGCTTCGCCGCGGCCCGAATAGATGGTCAATTCCTGTGCGGATGCCGCAACCGGCAGCGCGAGGGCAGCCGCAAGGCACCCCACGATCAGCTTCTTCATCGGAAAACTCCCTCTCAAACCCGTCTATCGCATGGCGCACGGTGAAGCGCTGCGGCCGGTCGTCGCCGGCGAGGAAGGGGTATATTACCTGATTGTAATGGTCAAGATTATTGCAGGCTCGACCGCGTCACGCCATCAGAGAACAAAAAGGGCGCCCGCAAGGGGCGCCATCGAATTTGTGTCACACGGGGGACTTGAAGCGGCATGCGCCAATTCCAACGCAGCTTATGTCTCAAGTTAGCGCCATCATGAAATAACACCGTTAACAAGACCTGAATCCTCGATGGAAATTTTTACCAAATATCAGGCTTGATAGAAACGAAGTAAATTTCAGCGTGACGCTTCGTTAACCAGACCAATCGCCGTTCACGACTTCAGCTTCGGCATGTCCCGATAAAGGTCCAGCGCCTCGGGGTTCGCGAGCGCTTCCCTGTTCTTGACCGCCCGACCGTGAACGACGTCGCGGACGGCAAGCTCGGTGATCTTGCCGGATTTGGTGCGCGGAATATCCGCGACGGCAAGAATGCGCGCCGGAACATGGCGCGGGCTGGCGCCTGTTCTGATCTTGGTGCGGATTTTCTTCTCCAGATCCTCGTCCAGCGTCACACCTTCTGCCAGGCGCACGAAGAGAACGACGCGCACGTCGTCTTCCCATATCTGGCCGATGCAGATCGCTTCGACGATTTCGGGAAGCTGTTCCACCTGATTGTAGATTTCCGCCGTGCCGATGCGCACACCGCCCGGATTGAGCGTCGCGTCCGAACGGCCGTGAATGACGATGCCGCCATGCCCGGTCCATTCGGCGAAGTCGCCATGGCACCAGATGTTGTCGAACCGCTCGAAATAGGCGGCGCGGTATTTCGATCCGTCCTCGTCGTTCCAGAACATGATCGGCATGGACGGAAACGGCTTCGTGCAGACGAGTTCGCCCTTCTCGCCTTCGATATGACGGCCGTCATCGTCCCATATGTCGACCGCCATGCCGAGCGCCGGCCCCTGGATTTCGCCGATCCAGACGGGTTTCGTCGGCACCGCGCCGACGAAACAGGCGACGATATCCGTCCCGCCGGACATCGAGGCCAGATGCACGTCTTCCTTGATGCCGTCATAGACGAAGCGGAAACTTTCGGGTGCGAGCGGCGAGCCGGTCGATCCGATGACGCGAACCGACGCCAGATCGTGCGTCTTCTTCGGCTCCAGACCGCTTTTCCTGACGGCATCGATGAACTTGGCCGACGTGCCGAGGAACGTCATCTTCTCTGCGTCTGCATAGTCGAAGAGGACGTTACCGTCCGGGTAGAAGGGTGAGCCGTCGTAAAGCAGAAGCGTCGCGCCGGAAGCGAGGCCGGAAACCAGCCAGTTCCACATCATCCAGCCGCAGGTGGTGAAGTAGAAGACGCGGTCGCCCTCGACGATGCCGCCGTGAAGCTGCTGTTCTTTGACATGCTGGAGCAGCGTGCCGCCAGCCGAATGCACGATGCATTTGGGAATGCCCGTCGTGCCGGATGAAAAGAGGATATAGAGCGGATGGGCGAAGGGCAGACGCTCGAACGTCACCTCGCCCGGCTCGAAAGCGGCAATCGCCGCGTCCATCGCTTCGGCCCGGCCGGACTTCGCGGCGGTATCCGCCGCCTTGCCGAGATAATCGACGATGAAAGCGCGATCGACGCCCGGAAGCTTTTCGAGGACTGCCGAGACCTTTTCGGACACGTCGATCGCCTTGCCGTTGTACCAATAGCCATCGACCGTGATGAACAGCTTCGGCTCGATCTGGCCGAAACGGTCGAGCACGCCCTGCTCGCCGAAGTCCGGAGAACAGGACGACCAGATCGCGCCGAGCGAGGCAGCAGCCAGCATGGCCGCAATCGTCTCAGGCATGTTCGGCATCATCGCCGCGATGCGGTCGCCCGCCACCACACCGCGCGAGCGGAACAACTGCTGAAGCCTCGAGACCAGCCCGTGAAGTTCGTCCCAGGACAAACGCCGCTCGACCTTGTCCTCGCCGCGAAAGACGAGCGCGTCATCCGGTCCCGTGCGCGACAGGAGGTTTTCGGCGAAGTTGATGCGGGCATCGGGAAAAAATTGCGCTCCCGGCATCCGGTCGCCGTCGGCGAGGATGCGCGCGCCCTTCTCACCCTTGATTCCGCAATAGTCCCAGACGAGAGTCCAGAACGCCTCGCGATCTTCAACCGACCAGGCGTGAAGCGCGTCGTAGTCCGACAGATCGCGGCCGGCTATGCGCGCGGCCTGCCGCGCAAAGGCGGTAATCGGCGCCGTCTCGAGGGATTGCGGGCTCGGGCTCCAAAGCGGTGCATTGTTGGTCATTCGTTCCTCCAGAAGGGCCGAAGCTCTTGAAGCACGGCGCGCACGGCGCTGACAAGCCGTCAGAAAGAGGTTGGCAACCGCCATCGGCAGGCCACAAATGCTTGAAATGCCGGGGGCATCGATTAAACCGGATCGATAGGAAGGTCGGCGCGGCGAGCCTGCTCGACCAGTCGGCGAGGATGGATGCAGGGACGCGTCGTCAAAAGAGCGATCATCGGGTTCGCGGTCCTGATCGCCGTCGGGGCGGCGCTGGTTCTCGCCCTCCCCTGGATCGCCTCCACGCAGATCGTGCGCGACCGGATCGCGTATGAATTGTCGGCATGGAGCGGCTACCGGGTCCAACTCGGCCAGGCGCCGCGCATCGATGTCTGGCCGACCTTTTCCGCGCATCTGTCGAATGTCGCGCTCTATGAATGGGGCAGCAACGACAGCCGGCCCGTGCTCGAGGCCGAGCGCGTCGATATCGACATGTCCGCCTTCGCGGCCATTCGCGGCGATGTCGTCTTCTCCCGGCTTGCGCTCGAACATCCGCTTTTGCGTCTGACGCAGCCCACGCCGCTTTTCGATTTGCCGCCGCTACCCGGCGGCGGGCGAATGAGCCGCGCGATCGCGGCGGCGGGCGAGGCGCTGGCGCTGGACGGTTCCAATCCCGATCTTGGCCGTTTGCCCGGCGATCCCTTCGGGCAGGTGACCTTCAACGACGGACGCATCGCCGTCGTGAACGACGGCAATGACGAGATCATCCTGTCCGGTCTGACGGGACAGATCGGCTGGCCGGCACTCGACCGGCCCGCAACCCTTGTCACAAGCGGCATCTGGCGCAGCGAAGCGATCAGGGTCGAGGCATCGAGCGCGCAGCCGCTGCTTCTTCTTGCCGGAGGCACCTCGCCCGTGCGCGTCCTGCTCGATGCAGCGCCGGCGAAAGTCAATTTCGAAGGCACCGCGAATCTTTCGACAGAATCCTACGTCGACGGCGAAGCGAGCTTCGAGACACCATCCTTGCGCCGCGCCCTCGAATGGTCGCGCACCGAGATTGCGGCGGGCCAGACCATCGGGGCCGCGAAACTTTCGGGGCGGGTCACGGGCAGCGTGCACGGGTTGCGCATCGAGAACGCCTCGCTCGATCTGGCGGGCAGCCTCGGAACGGGCGTTCTGGAACTTTCGAGAAATGGCGCGACGCCGTCCATCGGCGGCTCGATCGCCTTCGAACAGCTCAATCTCGGCACGTTCCTCGCTCCGTTTACGCCGCAAATGGGTCAGGCAGGGGTGGCTGCGGACCTGATCGACCCGCAAACGACCGGGCAGCTCAATCTTGACCTGCGGCTGTCGGCAAACCGTGCGATGCTGGGCGACTTTCCTTTGAACGGCGTCGCGGCCACAGCGCAGTTGCAGGACGGTTCGGCCGCGTTCGACATCTCCGATTCCTCCGCCTTCGGCGGAACGATACAAGCGGGCATCCGCATCAACTCCGCCGAAGAGGAAAATGCCGTCGAACTGCGCTTCCTCGCGAGCGAGGTGGATGTCGGCGCGATGGCCTTGCAAACAGGCGCAAAACGCTTCGTCCCGCAAACGCGCGGCAACATGTCGGCGATCCTGCGCGGCAAGGGGAATGACTGGAATTCCGTCATTTCCAGTTCCGAAGGCACCCTCACCGCCAATTTCGGTGCCGGGGACATCGTCGGCATCGACCCCGGCGCGTTCCTGCGCAGGACGGCGGAAGGCGAATTCTTCCCATTGTCGGCCGTGGCCGAGGGTGCTTTGCCGATCCGCGCACTTCAGTTCGCCGCGACCGTCGGGCGCGGACTTGCCCGCGTGGATACAGCCACCGTCCAGCTTGATGGCAGTCGCCTGACGCTCAACGGGATCGTGCCGCTTGCCGGGCGCGCGCTGGCGCTGTCGGGCGAAATCGTCTCGGTCGACGGCCAGGGCCAGGTGACCGGCGATCCGAACGCGTTTTTTGTCGGCGGCGGCTGGGACGAGCCGTTCGTGTCTCCGGTCGTGGGAGCCGATCCGGCAGAGCCGGAACCGGCGGAGGCCGATCCCATAACTCTCGAACAGGCGATCGAAGATCAACCCTGAGTGGCAGCCTGTTCGTCGCGCCGCCGCTGGACATCGCGCCTTTTGTTGATCAGCGAGGCGATGATCACGCCTGTTGCGACGACGGCGATCAGGAGCGTCGAGACGGCGTTGATCTCGGGCGTCACGCCCAACCGGACCTGACTGTAGATCCGCATCGGCAACGTCGTCGCGCCCGGCCCGGACGTGAAGCTCGCGATCACCAGATCGTCGAGCGACAGCGTGAAGGCGAGCATCCAGCCCGCCACGATGGCCGGCAGGATCACGGGCAGGGTCACGGCGAAGAAGGTTCGCACCGGCGTTGCGCCAAGGTCCATCGCGGCTTCCTCGAGCGAGCGGTCGAAGGCGAGCAGACGCGATTGCACCACGACAGCGACGAAGCACATCGAAAAGGTGATGTGCGCGAGCGTGATGGTCATGAAGCCGCGGTCGAGGCCGATGGCGACGAACAGCAGCAACAGCGACAGGCCGGTGATGACCTCGGGCATGACGAGCGGCGCGAAAACCATGCCGGTGAACAGGATGCGACCGCGAAACCGCGTGTAGCGCGTCAGCGCCAGCGCGGCCATGGTCCCCAGGACCGTCGCGATCGTCGCCGAGGCGAAGGCGACGCGCAGAGTCACCCATGCGGCGTCCAGCAATTGCTGGTTGCTCAAAAGCGAGACGTACCAGCGCGTCGAAAACCCGCCCCAGACGGTCACGAGCCGCGAGGCGTTGAAGGAATAGATCACCAGGATCAGGATCGGGATGTAGAGAAAGGCGAACCCGAAGACCAATGAGACGATGTTGAAGCGCGACAGCCGTTCCATCAGCGCCCCCTTTCCTGCGCGCGGGCCTGCGCCTGCTGGAAGAACATGATGGGCACGACGAGAACCAGCAGGAGAACGATCGCCACCGCCGAGGCCACCGGCCAGTCGCGGTTGGCGAAGAACTCGTTCCAGAGCGTTCTGCCGATCATCAGCGTTTGCGAGCCGCCGAGAAGATCGGGGATGACGAATTCACCGACGGCCGGAATGAAGACGAGCATGCATCCGGCGATGATGCCCGGCACCGAGAGCGGCACGGTGATCTTCCAGAACGCGCCGGCGGCCGTGCAGCCGAGATCCTGCGCCGCCTCGATCAGCGAGAAATCCATCTTTTCTAGCGTCGCATAGAGCGGCAGCACCATGAATGGCAGGTAGGAATAGACGATGCCGATATAGATCGCCGTGTCGGTGCCCATGATGACCAGCGGGCGGTCGATGACGCCGAGGAAGAACAGGAACTGGTTGAGCAGCCCTTCGGGACGCAGGATACCGATCCACGCATAGACGCGGATCAGGAAGCTCGTCCAGAACGGAAGGATGACCAGCATCAGGAGCACCGCGCGCAGCGAGGACGGCGCGCGCGCCATGGCATAGGCCATCGGATAGCCGATCAGGAGCGTCAGCGCGGTCGAAATGGCGGCCAGACGAACGCTGTTCAGATAGGCGTTGACGTAGAGCGGGTCGTCCCACAGCCACAGATAATTCTCATGGGTGAAGTCGCGCAGCCCCTCGACGAGCGCCGCCCAGCCCTCCGCCAGATCGAAGACGGGCGTATAGGGCGGCATAGCCGTGACCGTCGTCGACAGCGAAATCTTGAAGACGATCAGGAACGGGACGAGGAAGAAGACCAGCAGCCACAGATAGGGCGCGATGATCGTCAATCGGGCCGCGATGGCTGAGACGAGGCGGTTCATGGGTGTGGCTCGCCGGAAAAAGCGTGATCCGTCGCACCCCCCTCTGGCCTGCCGGCCATTTCCCCCGCGAGGGGGGAGATCAGTCCCGTCGTCGGCCCGCTCGGTCGGCTGCGATGCTGGCGCAAAAGATAACGTGCATGATCTCCCCCCTCGCGGGGAAGATGGCCGGCAGGCCAGAGGAGGACAACGTAGAGCGCTGACGTCAAAGGATCATCTCCCCTACCGCGTCAGGACCACGCCGGCATCGGCCGGAAAGGCAAGCCAGGCGCGGTCGTTCCAGGTCAGCGGATCGGCGGTGGTGCGGTGGGCATTGAGTTGGCTGGAGCGCACGATCTGACCGTTGGCCAGCTTGACGTTATAGACCGTCATGTCGCCCAGATAACCGATGTCCCAGACCTCGCCCTCGACGGCGTTCACCGCCGTTTCGGGACGCTGGGATGAAATGCGGATCTTTTCCGGCCGCACGGCATACCACACGGTTTCGCCTGCCGGCGGCGCTGCACTTTCCTCGGCCTGAATGTCGAACCCGCTTGCCGTAGCGATCTTCACGCGGCCCGCATCCTGGCCGGCGACCTTGCCTTCGAACAAATTCACCGAACCCACGAAATCGGCGACGAACCGCGAGGACGGCGCCTCGTAGATTTCAGCAGGCGTCGCCACCTGCATCACCTCGCCCTTGTCCATGATGGCGATGCGGTCGGCCATGGTCATCGCTTCTTCCTGATCGTGCGTGACGACCATGAAGGTCAGACCCAGATCCTGCTGCAAATCCATCAGTTCGAACTGCGTTTCCTCGCGCAACTTCTTGTCGAGCGCGCCGAGCGGCTCGTCCAGAAGCAGCACCTTCGGCCGCTTGGCGACCGAGCGGGCGAGCGCGACGCGCTGGCGCTGGCCGCCGGAAAGCTGGTGCGGCTTGCGTTTGGCGAACTGCTCCAGCTTAACCAGCTTGAGCATGTCGGCCACACGTTTTTCGATCTCCGCTTTCGGCATGCCGTCCTGTTTCAGGCCGAAGGCGATGTTCTTTTCCACGTTCATGTGCGGGAAAAGCGCATAGGACTGGAACATCATGTTCACCGGCCGGCGATAGGGCGGAATGCCGGCGAGGTCCTGCCCGTCGAGCAGGATGCGGCCCGATGTCGGCTCCTCGAAGCCGGCCAGCATGCGCAAAAGCGTGGACTTGCCGCAGCCTGACGCCCCCAGAAGCGCGAAGAATTCGCGTTCGTAAATGGTGAGAGAGAGATTGTCGACCGCAGTGAAATCCCCGAACGTCTTGGTCACGTTTTCGAAGGTGATGAAGGGCTTCGCCTCGGCGTTCGTCCACGGTGCAAAGGTTCGCCGAATGCTGCCGAGCGATTTCATGCCGGTCCCCAAACTCGATGAAAGAAAAAGGCCCGGTCTTTCCTGGTTGGACATCGGACCAGCCGAAAACCGGCTTCCACTTTTCGGTCCGATGTCCGCCGGGTCATTTTCAATTACTGGCCGGTGACGACACGCGTCCAGTTGCGCGTCAGGACGCGCTGCGCGCGCTGGTCCTTCGGCGTGACGGTGAAGAGGTTGGCGAGCGTTTCCTCATCCGGATAGATCGCGGTGTCCTCGACGATTTCCGCCTCGATGAACTCCTGCGAGGCCAGATTTCCGTTCGGATAATAGACGTAGTTCGTCGCGCGTGCCGCGACTTCCGGGTCCATGATGAAATTCAGGAATTCGTGCGCCTCCTCGACGTTCTGCGCGTCGGCCGGGATCGCCATCTGGTCGAACCACATCTGCGTGCCTTCCTCGGGGATGGCGTAGGCGACCTCGACGCCGTTGCCGGCCTCTTCGGCACGATCGGCAGCCTGGAACACGTCGCCCGACCAGCCGATCGCAAGGCAGATGTCACCATTGGCGAGCGCGTTGATGTATTCGGACGAATGGAAACGACGGATCGACGGGCGCACCGACATGATGAGATCGGTCGCGGCGGTCATCTCGTCCTGATCATCGCTGTTCGGATCATGCCCGAGATAGTTCAGCGCGACCGGCATCACGTCCGTCGGCGAATCGAGAAAGTAGACGCCGCAGGAGGCGAGCTTCTGCATGTTTTCCGGATCGAACACGACGTCCCAGCTCGTGATCTCGTCGACGCCGAGCGCCTCCTGGATCATCGCGACGTTGTAACCGATGCCGACCGTACCCCACATGTAATTGACCGAAAAGGTGTTGTCGGGGTCGTAGGTGGCGACGCGGCTCGAGACCATGTCCCACATGTTCTCCAGATTTGGCAGCTTCGACTTGTCGAGCGGCTGGTAGACGCCCGCCTCGATCTGCCGCGCCATGAAGGGGCTCGCAGTCGGCACGACGACGTCATAGCCGGACGAACCCGCCAGAAGGCGCGTTTCGAGGATTTCGTTGGAATCATACACGTCGTAGACGACGCGGATGCCGGTCTGCTCGGTAAAGTCTTCCAGAATGGAGGCGTCGATATAGTCCGACCAGTTGAAGACGTTGACCACGCGATCCTGGGCGCTGAGCGGGGCCGCCGTCAGGATCAATGCCGACGACAGTGCAGCGCCTGCGAGCACGAGTTTCTTCATTATGTTCTCCTCTGTCGGATATTCGTAGAACCGCGTTTCGCGCGGGCCTTGTTGACGCCAAACCTATTTTCGTTTTTGCAGCGCGGCAAGCCGAAAGCACTTACAGATAGGTGGTGCGCTCCAGCGGTGTGATCTCAGCCCAGAAGGCGATGATCTCGGCCCGTTTCAGATCGCGGTAGACCTTGGCGAGAAGCGGCCCGAGAGCACGGTCCGCAAAGGCGCTCTTTTCCATCAGAAGAAGCGCATCGTCCATGTCGTCGGGGAGCATCAGCGCATCCTCGTCGTCATAGGCATTGCCCTCGACCGGCGGCGGCGGCACGGCGTTGGCTTCCACGCCCTCGACCATGCCCTGAATGATCGCGGACAGGACCAGATAGGGGTTGGCGTCGGCACCCGCGATACGGTGCTCGACGCGACGATTCTCTTCGTTCGATACCGGGATCCGCAGCGCGACGGAGCGATTGTTGTACGCCCACACCGCGCGCGTCGGCGCATAGGAGCCGGGCGTGATGCGGCGAAAGCCGTTCCAGGTGTTGATGAAGAGAAGCAGTGATTCCGGCATCGTCTTCAAAAGCCCGGCAACGGCGGATTCCAGCCGCTTTTGACCGCCCTCGCCGCCGAAGATGTTGCAGCCCTCGCCATCCAGCATGGACGCGTGGACATGCATGCCATTGCCTGCATATTCAAGGAAGGGCTTGGCCATGAATGTCGCCGTCAGCCCGTGCGCCCGTGCGCAGCCGAGCACGATGCGGCGCAGCATGATCACGTCGTCGGCGGCTTTGAGAGGATCGGCGCGATGTTTGAGATTGACCTCGAACTGGCCGGGCGCCGCTTCCTTGATGATCGTGTCGATCGGCAGGCCTTGAGCGTCGGCCGCATCGCGGATCATGTCGAAAAGGTCGGCATGTTCTGCCAGATCGTCGAGGCCGTACATGCGCAGGCGATCGGGTCCAGCCGTCGCACCGACAGGCCCCGGCATGCCGTCATCCCAATCGGTGTTGGGATCGAGTAGGTAGAATTCGAGTTCGAAGGCAACGACAGGGAAAAAGCCCTTCGCGTTCACTTCCGCGATCTTCTTCTTCAGCACCTGACGCGGGTCGGCCATAAAGGGCTCGCCTTCGGGCGTAAAGGTCTGCAGCAGCACCTGCGCCGTCTTGCGCTTGGCCCATGGCACGATGGAGAGCGTTTCGCGCGTCGCGCGGCAATAGCCGTCCTTGTCGCCCGTTTCGATGTGCAGTCCGGTCGCCTCGACCTCACGGCCCCAGACATCCAGACCGTGCAGGGACATGGGGAAATTGATGCCTTCCTCAAAGGCCTTCTTCAAGGCATCGCCCGGCGCCCATTTGCCGCGCATGACGCCATTGGGGTCCACGAGCAGGAATTCGACGGCCTCGATGTCGGGATGTTCTTCGATGAAGGCGCGATATTCGCGCTCGTGATCGGGAGAAACAAAGTCCGATCCGGCCGCTTTCGGCTGGGGCGGGGGTGCCGCCAGAACTTCCATGTTGGGTTCGTTGTTGTTCTGGAGAACGCCCGTTGCCGTGGGATGCAAGATAGACCTGTATGATTGTTGCGGATTGTTACAGGGTGCCCCTGTGCCAGCCCCGAGTCAATCAGTTCGGCTGCGGCATTCCCGTCACGCCGGGCTTTGCCGGGCGGCGCTGGCGGCGAAATTCGAGCGCGATATGGACAAGCAGCGCCGCAAAGACGATCGCGCCGCCTACGATCGTTCTGGTCGACGGAATCTCGGCATGGACGAGCCAGACCCAGACCGGGCCGAGCAGCGTTTCGAACGTGCCCAGCAATGCCGCGAAGGCCGCCGGGATCAGCCGCGCGCCGCTGGCGAAGCAGGCAAGTCCAAGGCCGAGATTGATCGCGCCGAAGGCGAATAGAAATCCCATGTCGGATGTGGAAACGGCAAAGCTGCCCGCCTGCGTGAAGGCGAAGGACGCAGCGATCAACGTGCCGAGGCAGGCCGCAGGGGTCATGCGCACATGCGAGAAGCGTCGTGTGATCAGCGTCGCACAGGCGAAGACGAGCGCGATCAGGACCGCAAGGCCATCACCTATCGGAGACACTTGTCCCGTCAGCGATTCCGAAACCATCACGCCGACGCCGAAGATGACGGCCGCGATCGCTGCCCATGTCGCCGGCGCGACGCGTTCGCGGAACAGAATCCAGGACATCAGCGCCGCGATGAGCGGCACGCCCGCCTGCATCAAAAGCACGTTCGCGACCGTCGTGTAGGAGAGCGCGACGACGAATGACGTCGACGCGGTGGCGAAGCAAAGGCCAACTGCGACGCCCGGCAATCCCATGCGCAGGAAGAGGTTCTTCGTGCCGTTGACGCCGTCGCGCCAGACCATGAATCCGATAAGGAACGCGGCGGCCCAGACGGAGCGCCAGAATATGATCGTCCACGAATCCGGCGTCTCGATAAAGCGCGCGATCGCCCCGCCGAAACTCCAGAACAGCGCCGAGAGGAAGACCAGCGCAAGACCGACCCGCTCCTCGCGCTGTGGCACGGCGGGCATTGCAGCGACATGCACCGTCTCGGACATTTCGAAGATTCCAGCGAGCGCCATGTATGCGTGCGGATTTTCTAGGCCCGAACGACAGCCATGGCGTGATCCACGAGGTTCGGCTAATTGGCTCACCGATGCTTCTCAATTCGCGACCTTTCCTGTTCGGTTTGCTGATGGTGCCGTCGCTCGCGATGCTCGCCCCGCTGGCATTGAGTGCGCCGTTGCGCGTGCCGATCCGCCCGACCGGCGAGGCGGCGGCCGTGCTGCTCATCCTCGCGCTGGCAATCACGCCGCTGCATGTGCTGTTCGGCCCTTCGCGCTGGACGCTCTGGCTCACCCGCCAGCGCCGCGCCATCGGGCTTGCCGCCTTTAGCTATTCGGCGATCCACACGGTCGTTTTCTCCGCCTCGATCGGCAGTCTGGCCGACATCATCGCCGGCATGGCGTGGGCTTCGATGTGGACCGGCTGGCTGGCCTTTGCATCTCTGGCCGCCCTCGCGCTCATTTCAAACGATGCCTCGATGCGCCGGCTCGGGCGAAGCTGGAAGCGGGTTCAACGCCTCGCCTATCCGGCCGCCGTTTTGACACTGGCGCACTGGCTGCTCGTGACGCGCGACTGGACGGAGGCTCTATTGTGGTTCGCGCCGCTCGCCCTCTTGCAAATCGCGCGCGCTGTCGTGACCTTGCGACGCGACAAAAGGAGAGCCTGATGAAAGCTGGCTGGTACGAGAAGAACGGCGAGGCGCGGGACGTGCTCGTGGTCGGCGAGATGGAAACGCCGAAGGCAGGGCCGGGCGAGGTTCTGGTGCGGCTGAGGACGTCCGGGGTCAATCCATCGGATGTCAAAAGCCGCAAGGCCCGCCCCTTGATCGCGCCGCGCATCGTGCCGCATTCGGACGGCGCTGGCGTCATCGAGGCCGTAGGTGAAGGCGTTGCTACCGCACGGATCGGCGAGCGCGTCTTCATCTGGAACGGGCAATGGAAGCGGGCCTTCGGCACCGCGGCCGAGTTCATCGCCGTGCCCAACGGGCAGGCCGTGCGCTTGGCCGAAGCGGTCGATTTCGACGCAGGTGCCTGCCTTGGCATTCCGGCGCTCACCGCGCTTCATGCCGTGAAGCTCCATGGCGACATTGCCGGCAAGACATTGCTTGTCACCGGCGCGGCAGCCTCGGTCGGGCATTATGCCGTCCAGATCGCGAAGCTCGCCGGCGCGCGCGTCATCGGCACGGCGTCGGATTCGCGTCGCGATCATGCGCTCGATGCAGGCTGCGACGAGGTGATCGATTACCGCGCGGAAGACGTCGTCGCACGCGTCAAGGACCTGACGGGCGGCAAAGGTGCCGACGGCATCATCGACATGGATTTGTCCTCGACCGCCGCGCTCCTGCCCGGCGGGGTCCTCGTGCCACATGGCAAGCTCGTCTGCTACGGCTCGAACGTCGCCGCGGACGTGCCGGTGTCCTTTCCTGCCCTCTTGTGGGGCAGCCTGACCTTGCAGGTCTTCGTCGTCTACGAACTGACCACCAACGAACGCGCGGTGCGGCTGAAGGAACTGGGCGAACTGCTCGACGCCGGCAAGCTCAGACACGCCATCGGCGCGACTTTTCCGATTGATGAAATCGCTGCTGCGCACGAGGCGGTCGAACAAGGACAGATCATCGGGAATGTGGTTCTGCGTGTGGATTGAGATGCATCACGCTACACGATGCTCGATTTCGGATAACTCAGCATCGTCAACCAGGGCGAGGTCGTAGTTGGCCTGGAGGTTCATCCAGAATTGCGGCGTGTACCGAAATACTTTGCCAATCGAGCGGCCGTATCTGCTGTAATTGTACGTGCTTCTCGAACGAGCTTTTCGATGCGGTCACGAGGCACATGCAAGGCTTTCGCCAGAGCACCAGCCGAAAGTTCATACTCGACCAGAAAGTCCTCACGAAGAATTTCGCCGGGATGGACTGGACGTGGCTTCAGTTCAGGCATCTGACACCTCAATGATAATCGACAATTTCAACGTCATATGCATTCCCGTCGCGCCAGATGAAGCAAAGACGCCATTGGCCGCTAGTCCGCACGGAATGCTGCCCGGCACGATCCCCCTTCAACGCTTCCAGATTGTTCGACGGTGGTACGCTCATGTCCGGCAGCATTGAGGCGGCATCCAGTTGGGCCAGTTTGCGCTGCGCTCGTGCGATCAAATCGGACGGAAAGCCCTTGACCGACTTGCCCGCCCGGATCGCTGGAATACGCTTGTCGCACATCGATCCGATCATCTGATTTGTATCCTGATGAGATACATTTTGTAACCACCTCCTACTGAAAATCGAACGCGCTCAGCCCAGTCACCATCTCGTCGAGGCCGAGCGGGCGGGTGACGGGGGGTTCGGCGCGGGCGAGGCAGCCGATGCGCTCGCACAGCCGGCAGGCCGGTCCGATGGCGATCGCCCCGAGGGTCTGTTTGCCGCCCGGTTGCACCGGCAGCGCGCCCGCATAGACGAGATCGTCCTTGAAGCCGATGTCGCACCCTATGAGGATCGCAGTGCGGCGTGGTCGTTCGGTGAATGAGCCTTGCGGGCCTTCCAGCGTGCGGCTGATGGTCAGGAATTCCGCGCCGTCCGGCATTTCCACCGCTTCGACGAAAATCTGTCCCGGCTGGCCGAAGGCGGCATGGACGGCGAGCTTGGGGCATGCACCGCCGAAACGCGCCTGAGGAAACCCTTGCGCACCCGCACGCCGGAAGCGATTGCCGGCCTGATCGAGTTCCAGCATGAAAAACGGCACACCGGGGAGTGTCATGCGGCCGAGCATCGTCAACCGGTTCGCCGCCTGCTCGAAAGAGACGCCGAAGCGCGAGCGCAGAATATCGATGTCGTAGCGTGCGCGTACCGCAGCCGCATGGAACGCCTGATAGGGCATCATCAGTGCGTGGGCGGCGTAGCGCGCGAGCTCGAACCGGGCAAGACGCCGCGCCTCGTCGCTCGACAGTTTCAACGCCTGCACCTCGGCCGCGATGGCAACGCTCATGCGCACGAGGCAGGCTTCCATCGCCACCTCGCGCAACTGGTCGAAGGGCGACAGGCGCTCCGAGATGAAAAGCCGCTGCGAATGGCGATCATAGCGGCGGCGCCAGTTCGGCATGGTCGCGACCGGCAGCACCTTGACGACGATGCCGTGTTCGCGCCGCAGCCACTCCTTCAAGGCCGGCATCAATTCGTCGCCGCCGAGCAGTTTGTTGAAGGCTTCGGCCTCCTCCTCGATCTTCGCAAAATGGTTGGCACGGCGCTCCAGCACCTCACGCACCTCGTCGATCGGCAGACGCGCGGACGAGATAGTTGCCCGGCCTTCCCGGTTCAAAAGATCGGACAGGTCGGTCAGGCGCTCGGCCTGCTCGCGATAGGCGCGGTAAAGCTTGGCGATTGCGGCCGCCGCGTTGGGCGCGCCTTCTGCCAGTTCGATCAGTTCCTGATCACCCGGCAGTTCGCCGGACAGCAAAGGGTCGGCAAAAATTTCCTTGAGCGCGGTTACGGTTCCGGTCCCTTCCCCCTGCAACTCGTCCGGCTCGATCTTGAAAACGCTGGCAAGCTTCAAGATCAACTGGACTGTTAGCGGGCGCTGGTTGCGCTCGATCAGGTTGAGGTAGGACGGCGAAATGCCCAGCGCCTCGGCCATCGCCATCTGGGTCAGGCCCTTGCCGTTGCGAATGCGCCGGATGCGCGGTCCGGCGAATATCTTCTGGTCCGCCATTTTACAATGCCTTTACAGACCTGCCGATTGACAATTTTTACAAATTTACACGCAGCGCATGTCAAAGACAATACAGCATGACCCTTTTGAAACAGAGCTTTTGCGCATTTTCCTCGTTGAATTTCGCAGTGCAATGTAAATCCGAATTGACCACCTGCAATGAATGTCAGGCATCGGATTTATCGCGTGGAGAGCATTATGACTGATTTTTACAACCTCGTCCCATCTGCACCGGAAGGTCGCTACGAAGGCATCGAGCGTCCCTACACGACCGAGGACGTGAAGCGGCTGCGCGGCTCGGTCCAGATTCGTCATACACTCGCCGAGAACGGCGCGAACAGGCTGTGGAAGCTCATCCACGAGGAAGATTTCGTCAACGCGCTCGGCGCGCTTTCGGGCAATCAGGCCATGCAGATGGTCCGCGCGGGACTGAAGGCGATCTATCTGTCCGGCTGGCAGGTCGCGGCCGACGCCAACACCGCATCGGCCATGTATCCCGACCAGTCGCTTTATCCGGCCAACGCCGCTCCCGAGCTTGCCAAGCGTATCAACAAGACGTTGCAGCGCGCCGACCAGATCGAGACCTCGGAAGGCAACGGCCTTTCGGTCGACACCTGGTTCGCGCCGATCGTCGCCGATGCGGAAGCCGGTTTCGGCGGGCCGCTCAACGCATTCGAGATCATGAAGGCGTTCATCGAGGCGGGCGTCGCGGGTGTCCATTTCGAGGACCAACTGGCATCTGAAAAGAAGTGCGGGCATCTGGGCGGCAAGGTCCTGATCCCCACCGCCGCGCATATCCGCAACCTCAACGCGGCGCGCCTCGCCGCGGACGTGATGGGCGTGCCGACGCTGATCGTCGCGCGCACCGACGCCGAGGCCGCCAAGCTTTTGACTTCTGACATCGACGAGCGCGACGCGCCCTTCGTCGATCAGGACAAGGGTCGCACGGTCGAGGGTTTCTACAACGTCAAGAACGGCATCGAACCGTGCATCGCGCGCGCCATCGCCTATGCGCCGCATTGCGACCTGATCTGGATGGAGACCGGTAAGCCGGACCTGGAGCAGGCACGCAAATTCGCCGAGGCCGTCCAGAAGGAACATCCGGGCAAGATGCTCGCCTACAATTGCTCGCCATCGTTCAACTGGAAGAAGAATCTCGACGACGCAACGATCGCCAAGTTCCAGCGCGAACTCGGCGCCATGGGCTACAAGTTCCAGTTCATCACACTCGCCGGCTTCCACCAGCTCAATTACGGCATGTTCGAACTGGCGCGCGGCTACAAGGACCGCCAGATGGCGGCCTATTCCGAGCTTCAGGAAGCCGAGTTCGCCGCCGAGGCAAACGGTTATACGGCGACCAAGCATCAGCGCGAAGTCGGCACCAGCTATTTCGACGCCGTTTCGATGGCCATCACCGGCGGCAAGTCGTCCACGACCGCCATGCACGAATCCACTGAACACGAGCAATTCCGCCCGGCGGCGGAATAATCCCGTCCGCAGCATCAGCAGGAGTAACGGACATGACACCCAACACACGCGTCAAGGAACGGGCCGAGGAACAATCCTCGTCCATGAGCGGCGACCAGCAGGCAGCAATCCGCATGCTCGCCAACGACCTTCATCGCCTCAACCAGTCGGTCATGAAGGCCGTGGAAGCGGGTGTGTCGGTCGAACTCGTGCGCTCGGCCCGCCACCATGGCGGCGAAGGCAACTGGGGCGACCTGCTCATTCCGGTGATCGTGACGAAGAGCGCCTGAGCGCTGGCGAAATCAGCTTCATACGACAAGGGGCGGCGCAGCAATGCGCTGCCCCTTTTTTATCCTGCCCACGACAATGTGGGCACATCGACCAGACTCGATAAAGCTGGAGCGGAAAGTCAGTTTTTATTGAGTCTTTTGCCGTTATCTGCCGTCCTCACGACGGGAGAACTTGTATGTCTAAACTGCGCGGGCTTTACCCTTCTATTGAACCGTATCAAACGGGTTATCTCGATGTAGGAGACGGTCACACAGTCTCCTACGAGCGTGTGGGTACGCCCGGAGGAAAGCCAGCCGTTTTCCTTCATGGAGGGCCGGGCGGCGGCATCTCTCCTTCGCAGCGCCGACTTTTCGATCCTGCCAGGTACGATGTTCTTCTTTTCGACCAACGCGGCTGCGGCCAATCTCGCCCGCATGCCAGCATCGAGGCAAATACGACCTGGCATTTGGTGGCCGACATCGAGCGTCTTCGAGAGCATATCGGCGTTGAGAAGTGGATGGTCTTCGGTGGCTCATGGGGCTCCGCGCTCTCCTTGGCCTACGCCCAAACGCATCCCTCCCGCGTGAGCGAACTAATCCTTCGGGGCGTCTATACGCTCACAAAAGCGGAAATCGACTGGTATTATCAGTTCGGCGTCTCAGAGATGTTCCCCGACAAATGGGCACTGTTCCAAGCACCTATCCCTGAGAATGAGCGCGATGACATGGTGGCCGCCTATCATCGTCGCTTGACTGGCGACGACCCGATCGCCCGGCTCGAGGCAGCAAAAGCATGGACCATCTGGGAAGGAGAGACGATCACCCTGCTTCCTGACCCGGAGTTTTCCAAGCCTTTCCGGGACGGACACTACGCCTTGGCTTTCGCCCGGCTCGAGAACCACTATTTCACAAACCGGGCATGGCTGGAGGAAGGACAACTTCTTAAGAATGCGAACCTCTTGCGTGGCATTCCCGGCACGATCGTTCATGGGCGGTACGACATGCCATGCCCTGCCCGCTATGCATTTGCGCTCCATCAACAATGGCCCGATGCCGAGTTCCATCTCATCGAGGGTGCGGGACACGCCTGGACCGAGCCGGGTATTCTCGATCAGCTTATACGCGCCACAGATCGCTACGCTTCGTGATCGGTACGTTTGCTTTTGGCAAGTCGATGCATAGCCGTTTCGTTTCCCAAGGGTTCAGGGCAAACTGGCGGCTGCTCGTGCCTCCTCCTCTTTCCTTTGATCCCGCCCCGCGGCTATAGTCGCGCATATCCAATATTCAGTGGTGATTGATGCCTGCTTCCAAGCCCCAAGACCGCGCGCCGGCGAAGGCCACGCGCACTCGCGTTCCGCAATTCGTCAAGAATGTTCGGGGGGTCAAGAACTGGAAGGAAGCGGGCGGCTGGCTCGACTGGCGCGGCATCGAGGACATCGAGTGCATCACGCCCGATCAGGCGGGCGTCGCGCGCGGCAAGATGATGCCGTCGAAGAAATTCACGTCGAATACGTCGCTCGCCCTGCCCTCCGCCGTTTTCATGACGACGATTTCCGGCTCTTATCCCGATGACGGCAACGGCTTCACGTATCCCGAAGACGACGGCGATCTGAAGCTCCTGCCGGATCTTTCGACGCTTTCGGTCGTGCCGTGGGAAAGCGATCCGACCGCACAGGTGATCTGCGATCTCGTTCATCAGGACGGGCGCATGGTCGAGTTCACGCCGCGCAACGTGTTGCGCAACGTGGTCGAGGCTTATGCGCGCCATGGGCTCAAGCCCGTGGTCGCGCCCGAGATCGAATTCTACCTCGTGCGCAAGAATCCGGACCCGGATTATCCGCTGGTGCCGCCGATCGGCCGCTCCGGCCGCGCGATCGCAGGCGGACAGGGTTATTCGATCGCCGGCGTCAACGAATTCGACGAGCTGATCGATGACATCTACCATTTCTCCGAGGTTCAGGGGCTGGAGATCGACACGCTGATCCACGAGGAAGGCGCGGGACAACTCGAAATCAATCTTCGCCATGGCGACCCTATCGAGCTTGCCGACCAGGTGTTCCTGTTCAAACGCACCATCCGCGAAGCGGCCATGAAGCACGACACTTACGCGACCTTCATGGCCAAGCCGATTCAGGGACAGCCCGGCTCGGCCATGCACATCCACCAGTCGATCATCGACGCCAAGACCGGCAAGAACGTCTTCACCGCCGCCGACGGCTCGGAGACTGACACGTTCGCCCACTTCATCGGCGGTTTGCAACGGCACATTCCGAACGCACTGGTGATGCTTGCGCCCTACGTGAACTCCTATCGCCGCCTGACGCAGGCATCCGCTGCCCCGGTGAATACGATGTGGGGCTACGACAACCGCACGACCGCCTTCCGCGTGCCGCGTTCCGATCCGGCCGGACGGCGCGTGGAAAACCGCATTCCGTCCTCGGATGCCAACCCCTATCTGGCGCTCGCCGCCTCGCTCGCCTGCGGCCTCATCGGCATATTGCGCGAGACGCGCTGCGACGCGCCGACCGGTTCCAGCGTTAACGAGGACGAGATCGAATTGCCGCGCGGCCTTCTGGAAGCCGTAGAGCTTTTCGAGGGCGACGACGACCTCACCGGCATCCTCGGCCAGCAATTCGTCTCCACCTATGCGGCAATCAAGAAGGCGGAGTTCGAGACCTTCATGGAAGTGATCAGCCCGTGGGAGCGGGAGTATCTGTTGTTGAATGTGTAGGGAAAAGGGAAGAGGGAGTAGGGAAATAGGGAATGAGCGAAAGAGCCGGCTCATATCGTGACCTGATCGTTTGGCAACAAGCTATGGATTTGGCGGTTGCGGGTTATGCCGAAACGAGGCAGTGGCCCAAGGAGGAACTTTACGGACTGACCGGTCAAGTCCGGCGTTCGGCCACCTCCGTTCCCTCAAACATTGCTGAAGGCTATGGGCGCGAGGTTCGCGGTTCCTATCTGCAGTTTCTGCGAATTGCCCAAGGCTCTCTCAAAGAACTTGAAACTCAGCTTTTGATCGCACAGCGCGTTGGCCTATCACAGGCTCAAGCGATAGAGCCATTGATGGAAGCTTCGGCGAACATCGGCCGACTCTTGCGGGCACTGTTGCGAAAGCTCGGATCGACTTAGTTCCCTCTCCCTACTTCCCTTTTCCCTTCCTGACCCAGAGCCCTCCATGCCGTCCACTCCCTACCAATCCCCCATTTCCCCCGGCGTCTCGTGGTACGAGGCAAGTGTCGGCGAGCGGCCGGAATATCCCCCGCTCGACGGCAGCGTCACGGCCGATGTCGTTATCATCGGCGGCGGATTCACCGGATTGTCGGCCGCGACCCATCTCGCCAAGGCAGGCACCAATGTCGTCCTTATCGAGCAATACCGTTTCGGCGATGGCGCATCGGGCCGAAATGGTGGGCAGCTCAATACCGGCCAGCGCGCCTGGCCGGAGGATATGGAGGACGAACTCGGCTTCACGCGGGCCAAGGCTCTGTTCGATCTGGCCGAGGAAGCGAAGGCGCATCTTTTCGAATTCTCCAGAGCCAACGGCATCGAGATCGACTACGTGCCCGGTCACATGTCTGTCGTCCACAAGAAGCGCTATCTGAAGGACTATCAGGCGCATCCTGCCATCATGGCGGAACGCTATGGCTATCCGCACATCACATGGATGGACGCGCAGGAGACCGCAAAGCGGCTCGGTTCGACGCATTATTTTGGCGGGGTGCGCGATACCGGAACCGGCCATATCCATCCGATGAAGCTCGTCATCGGCACCGCGCGGGTCGCGGCTGCGGCAGGCGCGAAGCTTTATGAGAATACGTCCGCGACAAGCATGAAGAGCGAGGGCGGCAAGGTTCGCGTGACCACCGCAAAAGGCACGATCACGGCCGACAAGGCGCTGATCGCCGTCAATGCCTATGGCGGCGATCTCGAGCCGAAAAGCGCGGCGCACATCATGCCGATCGGTTCCTTCATCGGCGCGACCGTGCCGCTGGGCGACGACACCGACGTGCTGCCGGGCGGCGAGAGTGTGGACGATTCACGCTTCGTCGTGCGCTATTTTCGTCGTTCGAAGGACGGACGGTTGCTGTTCGGCGGGCGCGAAATCTATTCGACGGGCGACCCGAAAGGCATTGCCGACCACATCAGACGGCAGATCACGGAGGTCTATCCGCAATTGAAGGACGTGGAACTTACGCATCAATGGGGCGGTTACGTGGGCATCACCATGCCGCGCAAGCCCTATGTACGTGAGGTCATGCCGAACGTCATCTCCGTCGGCGGTTATTCCGGACATGGCGTCATGCTCTCGAACTTCATGGGTAAGCTCTACGCCGAGACGGTGGCGGGAAACCGGGATCGGCTGAAACTCTTCGAGGATCTGAAAATCCCCGCCTTCCCCGGCGGGCGGGCGTTGCGCGCGCCGCTGCTCTTTCTTGCCCTCAACTGGTACGCGTTGCGCGACCGGTTTTGAAACGCGAAAAGGCCGCCCGAGAACCGGGCGGCCTTTTCATTTTCAGTCGCCCAATGGCTTAGCGACCGCCTGGATATTCCCACGGGAAGACAGGGGTCGAAAATTCACGCCCTTCCGGCGCATTCGCAGACCACATTTCGCCGGTCCGCATTTCACCCATCGACGCCGTGGTCATCCGGTCGATATTCGAAGACTGGGTGCGCTGATCGACGTAGCTCGATGCGGCTTCTTCCACATTGGCGCTGAAATCTCCCAGCATCAGCGGAGGGTCCATCGCGAAAACGGGACCCGAAACGAGAAGCGCGGCAGCGGCGGTCAAAGTATAAATTTTCATCTTACATTCCCTTCGTGGATCAAATTCTTTTCCGAGCCGGCCTCTGCCAGCCAAAGAAAGTCACGAGGGTTGCGAGAGCAAAGTTTCGCATGCGTCTGATTTCGTAAATCACGAAAAATTTAGCGGCATCTAATGAACGAAGTTCGTTTTCATCGCTTTGCGCGCGACCTCTCCGCTCTGCTCAATCAGCCTTGCGCACAATGACGCTGCCGGCCGAATAACCGGCGCCGAACGAGCAGATGACGCCAAGGCTGCCGGCCGGCAAATCCTGTGAAAAACGCGAGAAGGCGATGATGGAGCCGGCTGACGAGGTGTTGGCGAATTCCTGCAAAACGTTCGGCTGCTCCTCGCGCGTCGGCGCGCGGCCCATCACTTTCGCGCCGATCAGGTCGTTCATGCCCTTGTTGGCCTGATGCAGCCACAGGCGCGAAAGCTGTGAGGGCTCGATGCCCTCGTCGGCCAGATGCGACAGCATCATGTCCGCGACCATCGGCACGACCTGCTTGAAGACCTTGCGGCCTTCCTGCCGGAACTGCATGTCGCGCCGATCTTCCATGTGTCCTTCGCGCGTGCGGCGTAGGAAGCCGTTATTGTTGCGGATATTGTTGGAGAACTCCGTCAGGCAGCGCGTTGACAGGATTTCATAAATGTTGGCCGAGGTTGCGTCTTCGAGCCGCTGGAGGACGACGGCTGTGCACACGTCGCCGAAGATGAAATGGCAGTCCCGGTCGCGCCATTCCTGATGGCCGGAGGTGATTTCAGGATTGACCATAAGGATCGCGCGGGCCGAGCCGGAGCGGATCATGTCGGCGGCTGCCTGGATGCCGAAGGTCGCCGACGAACAGGCGACGTTCATGTCGAAGGCGAAGCCCTTGATGCCGAGCGCTTCCTGTACCTCGATGGCGATGGCCGGATAGGCGCGCTCATGGTTGGACGCCGCGCAGATGACCGCATCGATATCCGCCGCCGTCAGACCGGCCTCGTCCATCGCCTTCTTCGCCGCGTCGACCGCGATTTCGCCCATGATCGAGATTTCGTCGTCGCCGCGCTCCGGCAGGCGCGGATGCATCGTCTCCGGATCGAGGATGCCGGCCTTTTCCATCACGTAGCGACGCTCGATGCCGGACGCCTTGACGATGAATTCCTCGCTCGACATCGCCATCGGCTCACGCGTACCGGCCTCGATCTCGTCGGCGTGCAAGCCGTTCTGCCGGGCGGCATAGTCGTTGAAGGAAGCGACCAGTTCGGCGTTGGTGATGATCTCGCTCGGCATGAAGATGCCGGTGCCGGTGATGGCGACCTTGTGCATTGCGTTTCCCGTTTCCCGTGTCGGCACTGACGGCCTTTGAATTGACAGATAGGCGAAAACGACGCGGCGGCAAAGTTCTGAAAATATGCGGCGGGGAAAGGTCGAGGCATGGATTCCTGTGACGAGCACAGGAATGACGGAGGATAGGTTCGCACCAATCGCCCGCTATCCAGGTTGACACTTCCTAGCCGTCATCGTCATTCCTGTGCTCGTCACAGTTGCCATGTCGTGATAGTTCCGACACACGCTGTGCTTACAAACGAGGTGATCGGGGTGGTTAATCTAAATCGATTAGAGTAAGAGTTGTTTGACATGATGGACGAGCAGAGATGACCAGCCAGACGATCCCCGTAGAGCCCTTCGACTTCATTATTTTCGGCGGTACGGGCGACCTTGCCGAACGCAAGCTCATTCCCGCGCTCTACCAGCGCCAGAAGGCCGGGCAATTCTCCGAGCCGACGCGGATCATCGGTGCGTCGCGCTCCGAACTTTCCGACGACGCCTTCCGAGACTTTGCCCGCAAGGCGATCGGCGAGCATGTGCCGGCCGGCGACATCGACGACACGCAGATCGAACGGTTTCTAGGCCGCCTTTCCTACATTCATGTGGACGCCAAGTCGGGCAATGGCTTCGACACGCTCAAGGATGCCATCGGCGAGAGCGAGCGTATCCGCGCCTTCTACCTGGCCGTCGCACCGGCGCTGTTCGGCGACATCGTCGGCCATCTCGGCAAGGCCGGGCTCGTCACCGGGACGAGCCGCGTCATCGTGGAAAAGCCGATCGGACGGGACCTGCCCTCCGCGCGCGCTCTCAACGACGCGATAGGCGCGGTCTTCCCCGAAGACCAGATCTTCCGCATCGACCATTATCTCGGCAAGGAGACGGTGCAGAACCTGATGGCGCTGCGCTTCGCCAACGCCCTCTATGAGCCCTTGTGGAACTCGGCGCATATCGACCACGTACAGATCACGGTCGCCGAAGCGGTGGGGCTCGAAGGGCGCGTTTCCTACTACGACAAGGCGGGCGCGCTGCGCGACATGGTGCAAAACCACATGCTCCAGCTTCTGTGCCTCGTGGCGATGGAAGCGCCTGCCGCCATCGACGCCGACGCCGTGCGCGACGAAAAGCTGAAAGTGCTGCGCGCGCTCAAACGCGTCAACGGCAACGAAGCGGTGAAGGAAACCGTGCGCGGGCAGTACAAGGCGGGTGCATCGGCGGGCGGCGCGGTCCGGGCCTATACCGACGAACTCGGCCAGGAGAGCGATACGGAAACCTTCGTCGCCATCAAGGCCGAGATCGAGAACTGGCGCTGGGCTGGCGTGCCCTTCTACCTGCGCACCGGCAAAAGGCTTGCAGAACGCGTTTCGGAGATCGTCATCGAGTTCAAGCCGATCCCGCATTCCATTTTCGAGGAAAGCGCCGGCAACGTCGTCGCCAACCAGCTCGTCATCCGGCTTCAGCCGGACGAGGGCGTCAAGCAGTTCATCATGATCAAGGATCCTGGCCCCGGCGGCATGCGGCTGCGCAACGTGGCGCTCGACATGAGCTTCGCGCAGGCTTTCGACGTTCGAAATCCGGATGCCTACGAGCGGCTGATCATGGATGTCGTGCGCGGCAACCAGACGCTTTTCATGCGCCGCGACGAGGTCGAAGCGGCATGGCGCTGGATCGACCCGATCCAGAATGCGTGGAGCGAAAACCAGCAAGGCGTGCAGGGCTACACTTCGGGCACATGGGGGCCGTCCGGTTCCATCGCGCTCATCGAGCGCGATGGGCGCACATGGCACGAGAGCATCTGAGATGGCGCAAGGCGGAACGCTGAGCATACGATCCTTCCCAGACGCCGATACCCTCTCGGCGGAACTGGCGGACCAGGTCGCCGAAGGTCTCAAGTCTTCGATCGCCGCGCGCGGACGAGCCACTCTTGCCGTTTCCGGCGGAACGACGCCGATCCGGTTTTTCGAATGCCTGTCGGTGTTCGAGCTTGACTGGTCGCGCGTGACGGTCACGCTCGCCGACGAGCGCTTCGTGCCGCCGTCCTCGAAGCGGTCCAACGAAAAGCTGGTGCGTGACAATCTGCTCGTCGGTCAAGCAGCGGCGGCGTCCTTCGTGCCGCTCTATTCGCAAACCGCCGACGTTGAAGATGCTGCCCGCGCGGCTGCCGTCGCGATCGCTGCCCTTGGCCTGCCGCTCGACATTCTGGTTCTCGGCATGGGCACGGACGGGCATACCGCCTCGCTCTTTCCCGATGCCAATGAAACCGACGTATTGCTGACCGCCACGCCCGGTCCGGCCGTCCTGCCGGTGCATGCGCCGAGTGCCGGCGAGCCGCGCCTGACGCTCTCGCTCGACACGCTCTCGAATGCGCGCGCAATCTATCTACATATCGAGGGAACGGAAAAACGCGCCGTCCTGGAGCGGGCGGACAATGAAAATCTGCCCGTCGCCGCCGTTCTCGAAGCCGCCAGGACGCCCGTCGTCACCTACTGGGCGCCATAGCGCCCCTTGAGCGCCACGTCATTCTGATTGGAGCCGCCATGAGCCTGCACCAGACCGTCAACGCCGTCACGAAGCGTATTCGCGAACGTTCGCGCGACAGCCGCGAAACCTATCTCGAACGCGTGGAGGCGCAGATCGCGCGCGGCGTTCACCGCTCCGTTTTGTCCTGCGGCAATCTCGCCCACGGTTTCGCCGCCTGCGGCGTTTCCGACAAAGCGGCACTTGCCGGCGATTTGGTGCCCAATCTCGGCATCATCACCTCCTACAACGACATGCTGTCGGCCCATCAGCCTTTCGAGACCTATCCGCAGATGATCAAGGAGGCGGCGCGCGCGGCGGGCGGTGTCGCGCAGGTGGCGGGCGGCGTGCCGGCCATGTGCGACGGCGTCACGCAGGGCCAGCCCGGCATGGAGCTGTCGCTGTTTTCCCGCGACGTGATCGCGATGGCGACGGCGGTCGGGCTTTCGCACAACATGTTCGACGCTGCCGTCTATCTCGGCGTCTGCGACAAGATCGTGCCGGGCCTCACCATCGCGGCATTCACCTTCGGGCATTTGCCGGCGATCTTTGTGCCCGCCGGACCGATGACCACCGGTTTGCCCAATGACGAGAAGGCGCGCATTCGCCAGCTTTACGCCGAAGGCAAGGTCGGCCGCGACGAACTGCTCGAAGCCGAATCGAAGTCCTATCACGGCCCCGGCACATGCACCTTCTACGGAACGGCCAATTCCAACCAGATGCTGATGGAGATGATGGGCCTGCATACGCCAGGCTCCTCCTTCGTCAATCCCGGCACGCCCTTGCGCGATGCGCTGACACGCGAGGCGGCAAAGCGCGCGCTCGCGATCACCGCGCTCGGCAACGAATTCACACCGGTCGGGCGCATGATCGACGAGCGCTCCATCGTCAACGGCGTCGTCGGGCTGCACGCGACGGGCGGCTCGACCAATCACACGATCCATCTGATCGCCATGGCTGCAGCCGCCGGCATAAAGCTGACATGGCAGGACATATCGGACCTTTCCGACGTCGTGCCGCTGCTCGCCCGCGTCTACCCAAACGGCCTTGCCGACGTGAACCATTTCAACGCCGCCGGCGGTCTCGGCTTCCTGATCCGCGAACTTCTCGACGCCGGGCTTCTGCATGAAGACGTCCAGACCGTCTGGGGCGAAGGCATGCGCCCTTATGCGGTCGAGGCAAAGCTCGGCGCGGACGGAAACGTCATCCGCACGCCCGCTCCGACGATTAGCGGAGACGACAAGGTGCTCGCGCCCTTCCCCAAGGCATTCCAGCCGACCGGCGGCCTCAAAGTTCTGTCCGGAAATCTCGGCCACGCCATCATCAAGACCTCGGCCGTCAAGCCGGAGCGCCGCGTGATCGAGGCGCCGGTGGTCATCTTCGACAGCCAGGAAGAGCTGAACGCCGCCTTCAAAGCCGGCGAACTCGACCGCGATTTCGTCGCCGTCGTCCGCTTTCAGGGGCCGAAGGCGAACGGCATGCCCGAGCTTCACCGCCTGACGACCGTGCTTGGGGTCTTGCAGGATCGCGGCCACAAAATTGCGCTCGTCACCGATGGGCGCATGTCCGGCGCGTCGGGCAAGGTGCCGGCGGCAATTCACGTCACGCCCGAGGCGCTGGACGGTGGCGCGATCGCCAAATTGCGCAACGGCGATATCGTCCTTGTCGATGGCGACGCCGGCGCGCTCGACGTGCGCCTCGACAAGGCGACACTCGACGCGCGCGATAAGGTATTGCCGGACCTTTCGGCCAACCGGTTCGGTCTTGGGCGCGAGCTCTTTGAAAATTTCCGGCAGACCGCCGGGCGGGCCGATCAGGGCGCGGCGGTTTTTTGAGGTTTTGATCTCGCATGCGCCGCGCCCTGGGGGCTGAGCGCCGGCACGAAGACGCGGCGCGAGGCGCGCTGCGTGACCGGCAGCCCCTGATAGACACGCTTCTGGGCCTCCACGACCAGCACACCGGCAAAGAGCGGCCAGAAGCGCCGGCCGGTACGCTCCAGAAGCGAATAGAATCGCATCATGAAGCGGCGTTCCATCGGTGGAAAATGCAGCGCATCCGACCACGCGCCGGGCGTGAAATTCGCCTCCCGCAAAAGCGTGTTGAGCTGGCTTTTGGAAAACGGTCGGCCCGTTCCGAACGGCGTATGCTCCATGCGTGCCCATACGCCCCGGCGGTTCGGCACGACCAGAACCAGCCGGCCGCCCGGTGCCAGCACGCGCCACATCTCCACCAGCATTTCCTTCGGATTCTCGGCGTGTTCGAGCGCGTGGATCAGAAGGATGCGGTCTATGGAGGAGTCGTGCAGCGGCAGTTCCTCCTCGAAGACCAGCGCCGTCGTGCACGGCTTTCCGGTCGGCCACGGCACAGAACCTTGCGCTGCGGGCATGAAGGCGAAGACCCGGTCGGCATCGGTGCCGAAGCGCTCGAGCCACGGCAATGCGTAGCCGAGGCCCACCAGCCGCTCGCGCGACAGATTGGCCCAGACCGACGAAATACCCATCGCGATCGACCGCTCGGCAAGCTTGCCCAAAGTGGATGCGTAGAAGCTGCGCAGTTCGACGATATCGTTTCTCATTGCCGACAGACTAATCGCCGGCCGTGACATTGCAAATGCACCGCCCTATCGTTCGGGAAAAGAACACGAGGATTTCATGGGACTTCAGGTCGAACAGTTCATGTGCCGCAGCGATAATTTCGGCATTCTCATCCGGGACGAGGCGAGCGGCGAGGTCGGGCTGATCGACGCGCCGGAGGAAAACCCCATCCTCGAAGCGATCGAACGCACCGGATGGCAGCCTTCGGTGCTCTTCGTCACGCACCACCATGCCGATCATGTCGAGGCCAATCTGGCGCTGAAATCGCGCTTCGGCCTGAAGATCATCGGGCCGACGGCGGAAGCATCCAAAATTCCCGGCATCGACGAGACGGTCGAAGAAGGCTCCAAGCTCGAATTCGGCGGCAAGGCCGTGCGCGTCATCGAAACGCCCGGCCACACGGCCGGCCACATCTCCTATTATTTCGAGGATTCCGGAATCGCATTCACCGCCGATACGCTTTTCGCGCTCGGCTGCGGACGTCTTTTCGAAGGCGATGCCGCTACGATGCACGCCTCGCTTTCCAAGCTGGCCGCGCTGCCCGACGCCACAATTGTCTATTGCGGGCACGAGTACACGCTGTCGAACGCCCGGTTCGCGCTGACCGTCGACCCACGGAACGCAGCGCTGCAAGAGCGCGCGCAGACAATCGAAGCACTCCGGTCGGACGGCAGGCCGACATTGCCGACGACGATCGGCTTGGAAAAGGAAACCAACCCCTTCCTGCGCCCGCACGACCCTGCGATCCGCACGCATCTTGGCATGGAAAACGCGAGCGATGCGGCGGTCTTCGCCGAGATCCGCAAGCGCAAGGACAATGCCTAGTGGACGCAAAGACGATCATTGCGACACTGGGAATGCGTCCCCACCCTGAAGGCGGCTGGTACGCGGAGACGTTCCGCGACGAACGGGGCGGCGTGCGCGGCCACTCGACGGCGATCTATTTCCTTTTGGAGGAAGGCCAAAGCTCGCACTGGCACAGGGTCGTCGATGCCACGGAGGTCTGGCATTTCCACGCGGGCGCACCTTTGGACCTATCGATCTGGACGGACGGTGACGATTTGCGCACCCTTCGTCTCGGCACCGACCTTGCGGCAAACGAGAGACCGCAGGGCATCGTGCCGGCGGGCTGGTGGCAGGCCGCCCGTTCGACCGGCCCATTCACGCTGGTCGGTTGCACCGTCTCGCCGGGCTTCGAGTTCAGCGCATTCGAACTCGCCCCGCCCGGCTGGTCGCCACCCTCAAGGATCGCTTCTAAAGCAGCACGCCGAGCGCAATGAAAAGCTGGGCGGCCGTATAAGTGACCCAAACCGCCGGCCCTGTGATCGCGCGGCGAGGCGATTCCGCCGGCAACAGAAAACGCTCGGTCGCGAGGATTGCGTCCGACGCGATGAACAGAACCGCGCCGACCATCAATGCCGGCTCGCGGGTCGTGAACGCCGCGATGCCCATAGCGACGATCGCGATGAGATAGGCAAGCACCGGCGGACGCATCGCGCCATCGAGCGCGGGCCAGAGTCGCGACAGCATGAAGCCACCGAATGCGACGAGCAAAGTTGCAATTGCCAGCCGCCATGGCTCACCGGCGAGAATCGCAAGTCCTTCACCGCCCGCTATGAACTGCATAGTATAGGCGACATGCGCACCAAGAAACGAGGCGAGGCCCACAAGGAAGAAACGGTCGTTGTCTTCCTGGGCCAGCGCCAGGTCGCCGAGCGCGCTGAGCGTCAGGCCGAGCGTCAGGAGCCACGGCCCGCCTTCGACGAAGCTGAGCCACGCCAGCGAGGCGACAGCCGCCGTCTTGACCGCGCTGCGCCGCCACGAGGTGGGGTGCGAGCGGGCGAAGAGATAGAGGATGGCCGCACAGATCGAGATGATCAGCGCGCCATTCGCCTGTGCTTCGATACCTCCGGGAAACGGCAGCATGGGTCAGGCCCTCGCGGTTTTCGGCTTGAAAACCATGTTCTTGGCCGCCAGCGCCGCACCAAAGGTAATCAGCAGGCAGGCAACGACGATGTTTGTGGTCGCGGCTGCCCCGCCGGCCACGATCAGCACCAGCGTCGACAGGAGCGGCGCGGCATAGCTTGCCGCACCCAGAACCTGAATGTTGCCGTGCTTGACGCCGTAGTCCCATGTATAGAACGCCGCGCCGACCGGTAGCAGGCCGAGCCCGACCACGGCCAGCCATTCGCCCGCGTCCTGGGGCCAGACGGTTTCCTCAAGCAAGACATGGCAGGCAAATGACAGGATCGCGGTCGCAAGGCAGAACCATGTGACGACACTGGTCGGAACATCGGCGAAGCGCCGTGACAGAAGCGAATAGCCCGACCAGAAAAGCGCGCACATTCCGGCCATCGCATAGCCGAACGCGTAGGTCGGATCGAGCGCGAACCCGCCGCCTCGCGTGACGATCAGGAACGTGCCGGCAAGGCCCATCAGCGCGCCTGCCACATGGTGCCAGCCCAGCCTCTCGCCCGGCATGAGCGCGGAGCCGAGGACGATGAGAAGCGGCCACAGATAGGCGATCAGGCTCGCTTCGACGGCCGGCGCGTTACGAAGAGCCGTGAAGTAGAAAAAGTGGTAGCCGAACAGTCCGCCGATCCCGATCAGCCAGACGACGGGCGGCACGGCAACCGTCTCGCGCGGCGGGGAAACGACGCGCATGACGAGCCCGAGGATGGTGGCGACCGAGAATGCGAGGCCCGACAGCAGGAAGGGCGGGACAATACCGGAGGCGGCTGTGAACAGCGCGAGCAGCGCCCACATGATGACCGCCGTAAAGCCGATTGCCGTTGCCCTTGCCATGGTACCCCTCGTTTCGAGGGGCGTAGCGCGGGGCGTGCGGCAGTTCAAGCGCCGCAGTTCATCTGCACCGTCATTGCGGGTGAAAGATCGTGGCATGGATTCCTGTGACGAGCACAGGAATGACGGATTTCATGGATGCATCTGCAAATCACGAACGCCGAAAATTGACTGAAACCCTCGATGCCGTCATTCCTGTGCTTGTCACCGGAATCCATGCCTCGACGCCTCAGTTCCGCTCGATGTTTCCTATTGCTGCCGGATCGTCTGCGCCACGATTCGCACCGTCCCGATCTGCGTTCCGATCGATGCGTCCACAGGCGCATAGAAGCCGGTGTTCGAAAGCGGCGCGAAGGCGATCGTGATGCGGGAGCGGTCGCGCAGATAGCGCAGCGCCGAGCGGCTGGGACGATAGCCTGCGACCGGCTCGAATCGCGCCGAGCATGCCACAGTGCCCTGCCGCGTGCTGCGTGCGGGCGACAGAACGAGGTTGGCGCGCATCTCGCCGTCATAAAGCCGGATCGTGCGGTTACAAACCTCGCCCATACTGCCGGCGCGGATCAGCGTCGAGGAAATCGGATCGACGACCGCGCGCAGATGCTCGTCCTGCAAATGCACCCAGTCGCCTTGCCTCGGACGCGATGGAGGTATGTTTTCGGTCGATGTCACCGTCCCGTTGGAAAAGCGGATCGCGGTGCGCTGGCGCTTCCTGTCGGAGACGTAGTCGAGGTCGTAGCTGCTCGGCACCGTTCCCGTTTGCGACAGGCCACCGGCAACGCTGGTCGTGCCGTTCGTCTGGTCGAACAGACGCGCCACCCCGGAACTTGCCAGCGACCCGTCAATTCGGAAGCGGTCATTATCGATCGTGCTCCTGAACGACGCCGTGGCGATGGGAATTCCCAGAAGGGTCACCGAATAGTCGGTGCTGAAGGTTTGCGCGCTAAGGGCCGGCGCGCTGGCCGACAATGCGGCGATAAAGGCGATTGCGGGCGCGATGCGCACCATGCGACAACTCCATCCGGTTGCGGCAGGCCGTCCCTTCCAGACTGCCGGATCATGGGATATGTCCTTTGGACCCTGTGAATTCGGCGAATATGTGTTGCCCTTCGCCGGCTCCCGCCGCTTGACCGGCAGCCCAAATGCCACTATGGAACGGCAACTTTTCAATGAGGCCGCCTGAATGGACCCGCGCGCCGACCGATCTGGTGCGGGACGGGTCTATGGGCAAGCCGAGACGAACTGAAGGTTTGAACCGATGTCCCGCGCATGTGAACTGACCGGCAAGGCTGTACTGACCGGCAACAACGTAAGCCACGCCAACAACAAGACCCGGCGCCGCTTCCTGCCCAACCTCGTCAATGTCACGCTCCAGTCGGAAGCGTTGAACCAGAACGTGCGCCTGCGCATTTCGGCCAACGCGCTTCGTTCGGTCGAGCATCGCGGCGGCCTCGACGCCTTCCTGATCAAGGCGAAGACGGACGAACTGTCGCAGCGCGCGCGTCTGTTGAAGAAGCAGATCACCAAGAAGACCGAGGAACAGGCGATCGCCTGATTCCTTCCCGCTTCAGTTTTCCGACGACGCGCGCTATCTGACCGATACGCGCGTCGACTGGTTCCATCACCCAGGCTAAAAAAATGAATGCACAGACTCTTTCCGTCTGGCCCTTCGTGGTTGCAATGGCCTTCGTGGTCGTCATCTCGAACGTGCTCGTCCAGTATCAGTTCGAGCATTTCGGCCTCGGCGAGCTCCTCACATGGGGCGCCTTCACCTATCCCTTCGCCTTCCTCGTCAACGATCTGACGAATCGTCGCTTCGGTAACGCCGTGGCGCGACGCGTCGTCTATGTCGGCTTCGCGCTGGCCGTCGTCCTGTCGGTCTGGTTCGCCTCGCCGCGCATCGCCATCGCGTCGGGAACCGCATTCCTCACGGCGCAACTGATCGACATTTTCGTCTTCGACCGCCTGCGCCATCAGGTCTGGTGGCGCGCGCCGCTCGTCTCGGGCATCATCGGTGCGCTCGTCGATACGGTTCTGTTCTTCTCCATCGCCTTCGCGGCCCGCTTCGCCTTCCTCGACACGGGGCTTGGCCTCGAAGACGGCTCGCTCGCCTTCACCGTCCCGTTCATCTTCGGTGGCGAGGCGCCTTTGTGGGTACAGCTTGCGATCGGCGATCTGATGGTCAAGCTCGCAATCGGTATCATCGCGCTGGTGCCCTATGGCGCACTCCTATCGGTAATCCGGCCGGTCCCCGCAATTCGGTAAGGGATCAATCTTCCGCCAGTTCGAACTCCAGATAGAGCGAGCGTTGAACCCACGACTGGTTGTCGTCCGACATCAGGGCGACGACCAGCGTACCGTCGTCTCGGCGGAACACGTCGAGCGCTTCCATATTGTCGATATTGTAGGTCATGCCGGCCTCGATCAACGTTTCGCCGTCGACAAGTGCATCAGGCCGAATTTCCCGCACGTCGATGCGGCGCAGGCGCATGGCCACGCCCCGGACATAGGAAAAGCGTCGTTCCAGCAAAAGCAGATCGCCATCGGGAAGGAAAACGCCGTCGGTGACATCGAACTCGTCGGTGCGGCGGATCTTGAAGATGCCTTTTTGCGGGCCTTCGATGACGGCTGCAAAGATGTTGCCATCGGTATCGATCGACTTTTCCGTGACGACGACACGGGCTCCTTCGAGCGGACCTTCGTCCCGCGCTTTGGCCACCGTCTCCATTCCGGCATTGTAGCGAAGTTCGTGGCGCGGAATGAGAAAGTCGAGCTCACGGATCGGCCCGCCCATGCCGTCCGGCTCGATGCGGTATTCCGAAACGCGCGCCTGCCGCTCGAAAGAGACGGTCGCGATGCCATTCGAAATCGACAGTCCCTCCGCATCAACGCGGTGCTTGTCGTCGATCACCCTGCCCGCCTCGTCGACCATCGCCTGCATTGTGAAGTCGGCAAGGCCGACGGGCGCGCCCTCTGCATTGCGCGCGACGCGTCCGGCAAACCAGTAGCCGTGATCGGCGACACCAAGAAATTGCTCGCCGGGTGTCAGGAAGCGGAAGGAAGACAACTGGCCGAATTCGCGCCGGTCGCCGGTCATCGAAAATCCGCCGATAAACCTCAGCGGACCGTAATCCGCGTCGGTGCCGACAATGGCGAACGAATTGATCGGCGATGTCTCGATACCTATGGCGAAAGGTTGGTTGCCGGCGACGTTTGCAACGGCCGTCGAGACGATGAGGGCTGCCAGAGCGCTGCACCCAACGCCGCGTTTCATCCAGCCCGGCGCAGTCCGGAACGGCGCGTGTCGCGCGCGTTCTCCTCTTCGAAGAGGCTGGCAAGCTGCTCCGTCATCGCGCCCGCCAGCTCTTCCGCATCGACGATCGTTACCGCGCGGCGATAGTAGCGCGTGACGTCGTGGCCGATGCCGATCGCCAACAACTCCACCGGCGAGCGTGTCTCGATCAGGTCGATCGCGGCGCGGAGGTGCCGTTCGAGATAGTTGCCCGGATTGACCGAGAGCGTCGAATCGTCGACCGGCGCGCCATCCGAAATCATCATCAGGATCTTGCGCTGCTCGGGCCGCGCGACCAGGCGCTGATGCGCCCACAAAAGCGCCTCGCCGTCGATGTTCTCTTTGAGCAGGCCCTCGCGCATCATCAGCCCGAGATTGCGGCGCGCGCGCCGCCACGGCTCGTCGGCGGACTTGTAGATGATGTGACGCAGATCGTTCAGCCGGCCGGGCGCGGCGGGCTTGCCGCCTTTCAGCCACTTCTCGCGCGCCTGTCCGCCCTTCCATGCGCGCGTGGTGAAGCCGAGAATCTCGACCGACACGCCGCAACGCTCCAGCGTGCGGGCCAGAATGTCGGCGCAGGTCGCAGCGACCGTGATCGGACGGCCGCGCATGGAGCCGGAATTGTCGAGCACCAGCGTGACGACGGTATCGCGGAAATTGGTGTCGCGCTCGCGCTTGAACGAGAGCGGCTGCATGGGATCGATGACGACGCGCACGAGGCGCGCTGGATCGAGATAGCCTTCCTCCAGATCGAATTCCCACGACCGGTTCTGCTGCGCCATCAGGCGGCGCTGGAGACGGTTTGCAAGCCGCCCGACGACGCCCTGCAAATTGGCAAGCTGCTTGTCGAGGAAGGCGCGCAGGCGCTCAAGCTCTTCCTCGTCGCACAGTTCGGCCGCACTCACGGTCTCGTCGAATTCGCGCGTGAAGACCTTGTAGTCGATCTCCTTCGGCAGATTCGTGATGGATTCATTGTTGCGGCGGGTCTCGCCGGGCGTTTCGGCATCGAGTTCGTCATCGTCCGCCATGTCGTCGGCCGACGCGTCGGTCGCCTCGGTCTCGCCGCCTTCCTGATCCTCGCTCGTTTCCTGCGACTGGTCAGCCTGGCTGTCGTCCGAGCCTGAATCATCCTCGCCGCCTTCGTCGGCTGCGTCCTCGCCCTGCGGCTGGTCGTCGTCCGAATCCTCGCTGTCGTCGGACTGCTCGTCCTCGGCAAGGTCTTCGGCCATGTCCATCGAGGCGAGCATGTCGCGCATAACGCGCGCAAAAGCCTGCTGGTCGCCGACATTGGTGGCCAGGCCGTCGAGCGTTTCGCCGGCCTTGTCCTCGATCCAGTCGCGCCACAGCGAAACAGCGCGCTCCGCGCTCGGAGGCGGCGCGCGTCCGGTCAGCCGCTCGCGCACCATCAGCGCGACGGCTTCTTCCAGCGGAGCATCGGCCCGGTCGGCTACAGCGGCAAGGTTCGCCTTCGAATATTTGTCTTCGAGCATCGAGCCGATATTGTCGGCGACGCCCGCCATCGCCTTGGAGCCTATGGCTTCGACACGGGCCTGCTCCACCGCATCGAAGATCGCGCGCGCCTGTTTGCCCTGCGGAGCAAGGCGCGAATGGACGGAATTGTCGTGACAGGCGCGGCGCAGCGCCATCGAATCGCCCAGCCCCCGCGTGACCGCGATGTCGTTGGCGCTCGGCTTGCGCGGCAGATCGGGAAGACGCGCGCGGCTGCCCGTTAGCGCCGGTTTCTCCTTGGAGAAAGAGACTTCCATTTCCGCATCGCCGGATATGGCGCGCACGCACAGCGACACGGCACGCTTGAACGTGTCCGTCTCGACGCCCTTGCCCGTCTTCACCCTGGAATTGTCGCCCGGCCCGGCCATTGCGATCCTATGCGAGAACGACGTTGGCGGCGCTTTCGGGCAGTTCCTTGCCGAAGGCGCGCTGGTAGAACTCGGCGACGACGCTGCGTTCGAGTTCGTCGCATTTGTTGAGGAAGGTCAGGCGGAAGGCGAAGCCGACATCCTTGAATATCTCGGCATTCTCCGCCCAGGTGATCACAGTGCGCGGGCTCATGACCGTTGACAGATCGCCGTTGATGAAGGCCGAGCGTGTCATGTCGGCGACGCGGACCATCTTGTTAACCGTGTCGCGGCCCTTTTCGTTGCGGAAATGCTTGGCCTTGGCGAGGACGATGTTCACCTCGTCGTCATGCGGCAGATAGTTCAGCGTGGTGACGATCGACCAGCGGTCCATCTGCGCCTGATTGATCTGCTGCGTGCCGTGATAAAGGCCCGTCGTGTCGCCGAGACCGACCGTGTTGGCGGTTGCGAAGATGCGGAAAGCCGGATGCGGGCGGATGACGCGGCTCTGGTCGAGCAGGGTCAGGCGGCCGGAGGACTCCAGCACGCGCTGGATGACGAACATCACGTCCGGGCGGCCGGCGTCGTATTCGTCGAAGACGAGCGCGACATTGTGCTGGTAGGCCCAGGGCAGGATGCCGTCCTTGAACTCGGTGACCTGCATGCCCTCGCGCACGACGATCGCGTCCTTGCCGACGAGATCGATACGCGAGACGTGGCTGTCGAGATTGACGCGCACGCAGGGCCAGTTAAGCCGGGCGGCGACCTGTTCGATATGGGTCGACTTGCCGGTACCGTGATAGCCCGAAACCATCACGCGGCGATTGTAGGTGAAGCCGGCGAGGATCGCGAGCGTGGTCTGCTTGTCGAACAGATAGTCGGGATCGATATCTGGCACATGCGCATCGGCGCCCGAATAGGCGGGCACGACCATCTCGGACTCGAAACCGAAGGTCTTTGAGACCGAAACGGTCGTGTCGGGCAGGTTTGCGATGTCGCGGTCAACCTTGTTCATCATGTCTCCACATACGGCGGGATTCCGCCGCTCGTCTCTCTTCAGGCCATCCGTTTAGCAGACGGCGCAATCAACACAAACCCGCTTGCTTGAGCATCCGGTATGCCTGGATGACATCGCGGAACCGGTCCTCGGAGGCACGATCGCCGCCATTGGCGTCGGGGTGATGCTTCTTCACCAGTTCCTTATAGCGCTGCTTGATCTGGCTGCCAGTCGCGGAGAGCTCCAGGCCCAAGGTTTCCATGGCCTTGGCCTCAAGCGATTTCAGCTTGCGCTGGCGGGGGCGGTCATTGGGATCGACGCCGTCATTGAACATACCGTAGGGATCACGCAGGCGCTGATAGTATCCGGCCCTGCCCGAGCGCTTCTGGGCGAAATCCGGCGATGCCTGCGCGCCTTTGCTGGCCCCCATCTTCCATGTCGGCCTATGCCCCGTCAGCGCCTCCTTTTGGAAGCGGGCGATGTCGCTGTCGGGCACACCGGAGAAGTAATTGAAACCCTTGTTATATTCGCGCACATGGTCGAAGCAGAATTTGAAGTACTGGCCTTCCGCCATACGGCCGACAGGCGCACGGTGCGTGCCGGCCTGCTCGCAGCCGTCCCATTGGCATACGGGCTCGCTTGCCGCGCGCTCGGCTTCGGGCGAACGGCGAACCTTGATCTTCTCGAAGTATTTCGAATAGGCGTTCATGAGGACTCGTGATCGTCGAACCGCGAATTATGGATGCTTCGGCGCGCGAAACAAGAATTGACTTTCGGCCGTCTATGCACGTCATACCGGCAAATCAGCTACAAGCGGCAACGCGCCGCAGACAGGAGCTTCCCATGACGACGATCCAGACCGCCATCGAAACGAAACTCACAGAGCGTTTTCGTCCCGAACGGCTCATCGTCATCAATGAAAGCCACCTTCATGCCGGCCACCATCACCAGCATTCGGGCCATCATGAGGCTTTCGACGGTGCGGGCGAGACACATTTTCGCGTCCGTATCGTCTCGCCCGCCTTTGCCGGCATGAGCCGGATCGAGCGACACCGCGCCGTCAACGAAGCGCTCGCCGCTGAACTCAAGACCGATGTGCACGCGCTCGCCGTCGAACCGGCTGCACCCGGCGAAGCGACCCGCTGGTAAAGGTCAGCCCGGCAAGTTCTCCATCAAGAAGGCGAGGACTTCGTCCGGCGATACGTCTTTCGCAATGAAAGAGCGACCGATGCCGCGCGTGAGAATGAAGGTCAGCGTACCGCGCTTCACCTTCTTGTCCTGCGTAATATAGGTCAAAAGCGCCTCCGCGCCAGGAAGGTCACCCGGAATATCCGCCATCGCCGTCGGCAGTCCGACGGCTTTCAGGTGCCGTTCGACGCGATCCACCTCGCCCGGATCGATCAGGCCGAGCCGCGCGGAAAAGCGATGCGCCAGCACCATGCCGATCGCGACCGCCTCGCCATGGACGAGGCGGGTGCTGTCGTAGCCGGTCGCGCCTTCGAGCGCATGGCCGAATGTGTGGCCGAGATTCAGCAACGCGCGGTCACCGGTTTCGCGTTCGTCCCGCGCGACGACGGCCGCTTTCGCCTCGCAGGAACGGCGGATCGCCTCGACGCGCTCCGCGCTGCCGGCAAAGATCGCAGGCCAGTTCGTCTCAAGCCATGCGAAGAAATCCGGCTGGTCGATCAACCCGTATTTCGCGACTTCGGCATAGCCTGCCCTAAACTCGCGCGGCGAAAGCGTGTCGAGGGCGGCGGTGTCGGCGAGAACGAGCGCCGGTTGCTGGAAAACGCCGACGAGGTTCTTGCCGCGCCGCGTGTTGATACCCGTCTTGCCGCCCACCGACGAATCGACCTGCGCGAGCAACGAGGTCGGCAATTGGACGAATTCCATGCCGCGCCGAACGATTCCGGCGGCAAAGCCCGCCAGATCGCCGATGACACCGCCGCCGAGCGCGGCCACGCAATCGTTGCGCTCGAAGCGGCCTGCAAGGATGAAATCGACGACCTCCTCCAGCCGGTCAAAACGCTTCGTCGCCTCGCCGGCCGGCAGGATGAGCGCCTCGTGCGCGATTCCGGCAGCATCGAGCGATGCGGTCAGCCGCGGCAGATGATGCTCGGCCACGTTTTCATCGGTGACGATCGCGACACGGGCACCCGGCAGCCGGTCGGCGATTGCCTTGCCGGCGGCATCGAGCGCGCCCGGTTCGATCAAAATCGGATAACTGCGCGAGCCAAGTTCGACATCGACACGGGCTTTCAATGGATTTCATCCTTTTCGTTCTCGGCAAGGATCGTCTGCTCGATGGCGTCGATGATCTCGCCGGCGATGACGGCATGGCGCGCATCGCGACTGACGATGGCGATATCGGCTTCGGCATAGATCGGATAGCGGTCCGCGATCAGCTTGCGCATGACGGCACGCGGATCGGCCGCCTTGAGCAACGGGCGATTTGACCGGCGGGAGACACGTTCCATCAGCGTGTCGAGATCGGCATTCAACCAAACCGACACGGCATGTGCACGGATGACCGCGCGCGTGTCGGCATTCATATATGCCCCTCCCCCCGTCGCGATGACGGCAGGCGAACCCGTTACGAGCCGGGTGACGACGCGTTGCTCCAACGCGCGAAACTCGGTTTCGCCATAAGCCTCGAACAGTTCGGGAACGCTCATGCGCGACACGGACTCGATCTCGTGGTCGCTGTCGGCGAAAGGCATGTCGAGAAGTTGCGCAAGGCGCCGACCGACCGATGTCTTGCCTGCCCCCATGAGGCCGACCAGAACGATCGGTCTTTTCCCTATGCGGGCACGCACGCGCTCCACCTGATCCGTCATCGCCTTCGCGTCCATGCCCCGCCCCTTCCTCTCGGGTATCGACAGGAACGCGCTGGACGTCAAGCGCCGCGATCGAGACTAAGCTTGCGCTCGGCTGGAGGCCGTCCCATAAAGGAACAGGCAACGCAGCGGACTATTGGGAGACCGATGCCGACACTTTTCCGGTTTCTGATGACGCTCTTGATTCTGGCCGGGATCGGCTACGGCGCAATGTATGCGCTCGTCATGTTCGTCGAGCCGAATCGCGGCGAAATGACCGTTCGCATCCCAGCGGAAAGGCTACAGCCTCCGCGTTGATCGCCTTGGCGTCAGGCCCAGATGCCGAGCACGTTGACGATGATCAGGCCGGCTATCAGCCCGGCCAGGATCATCAATGCGAGACGGAAATAGCCGAACGGGCCGTAATTGGGTCCGGGCGGCAAGGGATCGGAATTGTCTTCATGGTGGCCGCCCATGGCAACGCGGGCTGCGCGTTCGAGGTTCGTCATGTGAGCGACCATCATCCCATCTCCTCGCCTATACGATGGCAATAGAACGGCGACGAGGCTTTTTCGGTTCCCTTTCGAAAAATCAAAAAAGAATGAACGTAGCGGAACCCGACGCGAGTTCGTGGATTATCGGTCAGGTGAAGCGGCCCGACGCCGACCCCTCCAATCGCCCCCCACGCGAAGGGTGCTTCACTTCAGGATGAAGCGTGGATCCCCCGAACACCTTCTCCAATCTGAAAAGCCGGCCCAAGTGGCCGGCTTTCTTTTTGGGCAGTCGAAAAATTCCGCCGCGATCAAAGTTCGAAATTGTCTTCGGGGATGCTCAGCCGATAATCCAGATACCCGTCCGCGAAGCTAAGCGTCGCCTCCCCTTCCAGCGACGCGGGCACGACGCGTTCCAGCGCGATGCTGCCGAATCTCCTGTCGCCGATTTCGCTGTCGGCAACGCGCGTGTTTTCGTGCCAGTTCAAAATGACGACACGCTTCTTGTCTTCATTTTCTTCCAGTATGGCGGACAGGCTGACATAGCCGTTGGGACGCGACAGCGCGCCGTGGCTCATGGAATTGATGACAAGCTCGTGCAGTGCGAGGCCGATATGCAGGGCGGCGTTGGGATTGAGATAGGGATCGACGCCCTTCAGGCGGATCGAGAATTCGGGATCCTCGCAGTAGCGGCTGACCTGCCCGGCGACCAGTTCGCTCAGCATCGCCCCGCGCCAATTGGACGAGGTCACGAGATCCTGAGAGGAAGCCAGCGACTGAATACGCCCGCGAAATCGCGCGAGGAAGACGTCAATCGACCCGGAATAGCGGCCGGTCTGTGTGGCGATGCTCTGTATGATCGCCAAAAGATTCTTGGAACGATGGCTGACTTCGCGCAGCAGAGTACGCAATGTCTGCTCACGATGCTTCTGGTTGGTGATATCCACGATCGTCGACAGAACGCCTTGCACATCGCCTGCGGGATCGCGGCGGATGTCCACCCAGATCGAGAACCACCGACCGCCATCGCCGGACCCGTACCGCAATTCGTACTTGTCAGATTGACCGGTTTCCAGCACCTGACGCTTGATGGCAATCGACGCTTGCGCATCGGCCTCCCCAAGGAAATCTTCATCGGAACTGCCGGCGACCGCTCCCCCCTGCCACGACGAAGGCAGATTCTGCGTCCAAAGTACTTTCAGGTTTCGATCCTGAGCGATGACCGCCACACCGGCATTTTTCAACGCGGTAGCGAGAACGCGCTCCTCGTCGATCATGTCAGCGGTCTCAAAGCTCACGCCAGGATGCCCCCAATTACCATTCCGCAGGCAGCCGCAGCCGCATATCTGCGCGCCTGACCCAGATCACAATCAATTCGTGCGCCTCATGAAGCCGGCGACCAGAGAAACGCCAAGGAGCACCAGAAAGATGAAGAACAATATCTGTGCGATACCAGCCGACGCGCCGGCGACGCCGCCGAAACCCAAGCCACCGGCAATGAGCGCGACCACAAGAAATACGAGTGCCCAGCGAAGCATCTGAAATCTCCCTTGATGGCCCGCCGCCATTGAAGCACTAAACGCGCCGTCGAGTGCGGTTGTTCCCACTCGACGGCCTGCCAATGTGCGGCGGGCGACAACGATCAGGCGGCAGCCTGCGACTGGCGGTCGAAGAACAGTGCCTGGCTGATCAGCGCCTTGACCATGTCAGGGTTGAAAGGCTTCGTCACGAGAAAAGCCGGCTCCGGCCGCTCGCCCGTCAAAAGGCGCTCGGGGAAGGCGGTGATGAAGATGACAGGGACGGTCGCCGACGCAAGAATCTCGTTGACCGCGTCGATACCCGAACTGCCATCGGCAAGCTGAATGTCGGCCAGCACCATCTTCGCGTTACTGGTCTTGAACAGCGCCGTCGCTTCCTTGTGGGTGCGCGCGGTGCCGACGACGCGGTGCCCGAGGCTCTCGACCATCTGCTCGATATCCATGGCGATCAGCGGTTCGTCCTCGATGATCAGAATATCCGTCGCGACCTGACGGGAGATGTCGTTGCTCGCCTGGCCGAGAAGCTGCGTGAACTCGTCCTGTCCGACATCGAGAATTTCAGCGGCCTCGCGCTCGCCGAACCCCTCGACGGCAACCAGAAGGAACGCCTGGCGGGGCAAGGGCGCGAGCGACGACAGATTGGCCACCGCCCGGCTTTCCCACGGATTGGCCGGCGCTTCTTCGGGAACGCGCACGGCGATCGAGGAAAACAGCTTGGTGAATATCTGATACAGGCCGATCCGGTCGGTCGAAGCGGCGGGGAAAACGGCTGGATCGGCAATGATTGCTTCCAGCGTGGCGGCGACGAGCGCATCGCCACTCGTTTGCGAGCCGGATACGGCACGCGCAAAACGGCGCAGGAACGGCAAATGCGGCGCAATCCTTGCGGATAAACTCATATTGGAACGTCTCCCTCAAGACATAAAGGCGGGTAATGCGGATCAGTAGCGCCCCTCAAACGGCGTCGCAGCAAAAAAGTTCCAGCGGCACGGAACGAATCGTCGGGACATGACGTTGGATAACGATTTTATGGCTTGGCGTGACCGAGTGGAAACAAGTTGCGACAAGTGAAGACAGGGGTCAATGCATGGCGATTGCCGCACGTTGGGCAGAAGACACACATTCAGGGGACAGCGAACCGCGTATGAAGCCAAATGTCAAAAAAGAGGATGCCGTCGAGCGCGCAGAGCCGCTCGGTTCGAATTCCGAGATCGGACGTCGCCTCAAACAATATTATGACGAACTCGTAACCGAAGAAATCCCTGACCGATTCGCCGACCTGCTCAAGCAGCTCGAAGAGCGCGAAACGGGCGACGCCGCTCGCAAGGGAGAATAGCATGGCTGGCGACACCGACTTCAAGACCGGACTGCTCAGTGCGGTGCCGAGCCTGCGCGCCTTCGCCGTCTCGCTCTCGCAAAATTCGGACCGGGCGGACGATCTCGTTCAGGAAACGCTTGTCAAAGCGTGGGACAAGCAATCGTCCTTCCAGCCGGGCACAAACCTCAAGGCATGGCTCTTCACGATCCTGCGCAACGAATTCTACTCGCAAATGCGCAAGCGCGGCCGTGAGGTGCAGGACAGCGACGGCGCGATGACTGCGCGTCTTGCCGTTCATCCCAGCCAGCACGGCTCGATGGACCTCGGCGACTTCAAGAATGCCCTGGAGCGCTTACCCGAGGATCAGCGCGAAGCCATCATCCTGATCGGCGCGTCCGGCTTTTCCTATGAAGAGGCGGCCGAAATCTGCGAATGCGCCGTCGGCACGATCAAGAGCCGCGTCAGCCGTGCCCGCACGCGCCTGCAGGAACTGCTCAAGGTTTCCGGAGAATCAGACTACGGACCCGACGCCATCGCCGCGCAGGTGATGGGATCAAACGCCGCGTGAAGTTTTGCCGGTCTCGCCTTCGGTCATCGCCTCTACAATGGCGGTGATCAGGGTCGGCCCGGAATAGGGCTTTCCAACGACGCGGATGCCGGGAAATGCTTCGAACAGATGTTCGTTTTCGGCGTAGCCGGTGGCAAAGACGAACGGTACGCGTCTATCGCGAAGCGATCTGGCAAATTCGACAGTGGACTCGCCGGCCAGCATCACATCGACCACGGCCACGCTGATACCACGCTCGATGATCGTGCGATCATCGAGCTCCTTCAACGTGCGCAGGATGACCACTTCCTCCGCCCCGTGGTCGTGGCAAATCTGCTCGACATCCATGGCGATGAGAAACTCGTCCTCCATCACCAGGATGCGCAAATCTTTTAGCGGCTTGTCGCCCGGTTCACGTTTTTCGCTCATTGCTGCAAGTGCCCAGCACGGTCCCGATCTGTCATTTAATTATGACATGTCCATCAGCTTTATCGAATATATTTGAGCATGCCTCACAAATGCGCTGACAAGCGGAAAAAGCGCTGTCTATAGTCGCCTTCGAAGGAACCTTATTCCGTTTTCCGGGAGCTTGGCTTGGCAGATATCGCGATCCGTTCCGCGCGCAAATATCCATGCGACAAGTGTCCGCTGCACGCCCGCCAGATTTTCCGGCAGTTCACCAAACCGGAACTGGAATTCATCAGCCGTTTCAAGAAGGGTGAACTGACCGTGGATCGCGGCGCCACCGTCCTGTCGGAAGGCACCCGCAATCCGCATCTTTACACCATCCTGCAAGGATGGAGCTTTCGCTACAAAATGCTCTCGGACGGTCGGCGGCAAATCGTCAACTATGCGATGCCTGGCGATCTCATCGGATTGCAGGGCACGATGCTCGGGGAAATGGAACATTCGGTGGAAGCGCTCTCGCCGATGATCCTGTGCGTTTTCGAGCGCAACGAACTGCAAACGCTCTACGAGCAGCATCCCGACCTTGCCTACGACATCACCTGGATCGCCTCACGCGAAGAGTGCATGCTTGACGAGAACCTGCTCAGCATCGGACGGCGCAACGCGATGGAACGGCTTGCCTATCTGATCGCCTTTCTCCTGCGGCGTGCGGAAGGCACGGGGCTTCACAGCCAGAAGACGCCGCTGGAAATACCGATCACGCAGCAGCATGTGGCAGACACGCTGGGCCTTTCTCTCGTTCACACCAACAAGACGGTGCGTAAGCTGGCAGAGCGCCAACTTCTCCAATGGCGCGACCGAGGTTGCGCCGTGCTCGACCTTGAGGGTCTGGAGAAGCTGGCAGGATGGACGGGCGACCAGTCGAACAAGCTTCGGCCCTTCATTTAGGCAGGTTCGGTCCCTCAACGCCGCCCCAACCGGGGATCAGATTGCGCGCGATCGCGTAGCCGACCAGAAGCGCGGGAATGGCTACGAAACCGCCGATCGGGCCCCACATCCAGATCCAGAACGTCAGGGCCAGAAGCACGATGAACGGATTGAGCGTCATCATTCGTCCGATGACGAGGGGCGTGACGAACTGCGCCTCGATGAGATTGACGGCGAGATAGACCAGCGGCGGCATCAGGCTGCCGGGAATGGTGTCATAGGTGACGAGACCGACGGCGAACAGAATCGCCGCCATAATCGCCGGCCCTATATACATGACGAAGTTCAACAGGCCCGCCAGAATGCCCCACAGCGCCGGAGACGGAACGCCGACGAGCCATAATGCGCCAGTGACGGCGACCGCAAGCCCGATATTGATGGCCGTGATCGACAACAGATAGCGCGAGACCAGCGCCTCGACATCGCGGAAGATATGCGCCGTGCGCCAGCGCAGACGGCGCCCCACGCAAAGTTTCAGGACCGCAAGCCGCGTCTCGTGACGCGTGGCGACGAAGAAGTAGAGACTGGCCATGAAGATCAGGACCTGCGCGCCGATCGCCGGCGCGACCGTGATCAGGCTGTCCATCGGCGAGCCTTCCTCCAGCGAAACGGTCAGGCCGGTATCGCCGGTGGCATCTCGCAAGCCGGACTGAATGTTCCGCAAAGCCTCGATCGGCTCGCGAAGTTGCGAGATGCGCAGTTGCAACTGATCCCACATCTGCGGCGCGCGATCGGCCCAGAACGACAGCGGCCCCACCAGCGCCAAAGCCACGAGGCAGACGATGACGACGAACAGGATGAAAACCAGCAAAGAAGAAATGTAAGGCGTTATGCCACGCGCCTCGATGCGACTTGCAACCGGCCCGAGCACAAGTCCGATGACAAGGGCGAAAGCGGTCGGCGCCAGCACGAAACGACCGAAGTGAAGCGCCAATGCGATTCCCAGAAGGCCAAGCACGACGAGTGCGATCTGCGACGAGCGCTGCAACACGATCTCGTAGTTCGATTTCGGCGGCAGGCGAACGATGGGTGGTCGTTGATCGAGGCGTCTTGAGGTCAAATAATTATCTCCAGTACCAGCGCGCAACGCGGGGTGGGATAAATTCGTTCCTGCTCATAAATCACTGGAACTGGAAAGAGACGCGCACGTTGTGTGCAGGGCAATATAATCAGGAGTAATCTTCATGGCTTCACCGAGCACAACCGCAAAAGTCCGGGCAAGCGACGCCAAGACAAAGGCCGAACTGGAAGCCGAGGTAGAGCGTCTTCGCGGCGACGTGACCAAGCTCAAGGACCAATTGAGCGAAGCTGGCCAGAACTCCTATGATTCTGCACGGCGCGTCGCGTCTTCCGGCATCGAAAACCTCAAGGTTCGCAGCGAAGCGGCGATCGAGGATATTCGCGAGCAGGCTCACGACTACGAGGCGCAGTTGACGGATGCCGTTCGCGAGAAGCCGATCAGCGCGCTTGCCATCGCCGCCGGCGTGGGTTTCGTGCTGGCGCTTTTGACGCGCCGCTGAGCTGACAATGCTCGGAAGCCTCATCGCATCCCTTGCCGCCGGTGAAACGGCGAACATGGTCGGACGGGCGAAGCGGGCGGCTATCGCCTATGGCGCGGCCGCTCTCTTCATCTTGTTCGGCGTTTTCTTCGCGCTGATAGCGGCTTACGTCTGGGCTGCCGGCAGGTGGGGGGCGATCACTGCCGCGCTCATCTTTGCCGGAATATTCGTGGCGCTGGCGATCGTGACGGTCGTTTTCCAAAACGTCACCGCGAAAGCGCAGGCCCGCAGAATCGCCAGAAAGCGGGCCGTCGACACGAAAGCGCTCGCAGCAACCGCTGCGGTCGCAGCGTTGCCGGCGCTTCTGGCCAATCCCAGGTCGGCGGCGGCTTTGACAGTGCCGGTTCTGGGGGTCATCGGCTACCTGATCTTCAAGGAAAATACGGGATCGCGCGCAGCTCGCCGTCGCCCCCGCGATCACCTCAACAATCGATAGAAGGGCACTGGCCATGGACGACAAAGTCAAGGTTAACCCGACCGAGGCCCGACAGGGCCGCAAGGGTACCCATTTGCTCACGATCCTCATCGTCGCTCTCGTGCTTGCCGGCATCGTGGGCTGGGCGGTCGGCCTGTTCGGCGGGGCGATCGAGCCCGAGGACCCGGTCGGCGGCGCTCCCACGGAACAGCCGGTGGAAGCGCCCGGCGGCAACACGCCGGTCACTGAATAGGACGATCCTTGTGATCGTATCGATAAGAAAAGGGGGCGTCATCGACGCCCCCTTTTTATTTGTCCGGGTCGGGTATCGCAGGCCGCAAGACCTTAAGCGCGCCAGGGTGGATTTTCAGCTCCACCCTTTTTTCCAACTCGCACAGTTCGCCGTCGATGACGCAGCGAAACCGGCGATGCGCCGACAGGATTTCAAGGACAACCTCAGTCGTCTGGTAGATCGCGACCTGCTCGTTGCTGCGCCATTTTCCCATCGCCATCTTGGCCAGGAACGAAAACATTTCGCGGCGCGTGCGTGCCTTGGTGATGTAGATGCCGAGCACGCCTCCATCCGGCGTGTCGGTATAGGGTATGTGCCCTTCGCCATACAGATTGTTGGTGATGCCGATCGACGAGGTACGCGCCTCGATCTCGCTGCCGTCCGCCAGCTTCAGGTGCAACTTGATGCGCGGCGGATCGAGCACCGCGCGCAGCGCCGCCTGCGCCGACGCCCTGATTTTGCCCAGCCGCGATGCGAATTCGCGCTGTTCGCGCAGATGCACGAGTTTGGCGTGCATGCCAATGGAATATTGATGCACGAACGCACGCCCGTTCGCCGTTGCGATATCGACCTTTTCGACGGGCGCGGTCGCCAGCGCATCCAACGCCTCGGCAAGGTCGAGCGGGATGCGAAGGCTGCGGGCGAAAAGATTCATCGTGCCCGCCGGCAGCACTCCAAGGGCCTTGCCCGTGTCCATCAGCTTGCCCGCGGCACCCGACACACTGCCGTCACCGCCGCCGATCACGACCGCTTCCACATCCTTGTTCGCGACGGCACGGTCAAGTTCGGCTTCAAGCTCGCCGCCCTCCACCACCCTGATCTCGACGGAATGCCCGGCTGCCGCGAACCTGTCCCGGATATCGTTCGACAGTGCGTCGAGCTCGGTGGTGCGCAGCGTACCACCCTCGCCGTTCAAGATTACGCTGAAATTCACTGGACGCCCTTTTCCACAATCCGGCATGTGCCGACTGGATCAGGAAAGAGGCAACGCCTCCGCAAGTTCCGTTTGGCAACTCCGAAATCGACTGCAAGCAGCGATTTCAACGGAACCACTGCCAGAAAGTCGCGTTGTTTATCCGGAGGCCGCGACCCCGCCCTCTGCGAAAAGTTTGGTGTCGCGGCCGTGCACGGATGCACAAGGAGAGAATTACCATGATCCGCACCCTTTTGGCGACTACTGCAATCGCAGCTCTTTTGACGACGGGCGCAATGGCCCAGACGACGGCTCCGGCCGAACAGGATCCGGCCGCAGCGCCGATGACGGACACGGCCCCTGCCGAGGCTGTCGAGACACCCGGTCCCGAAGCGATCGAGGGCCATCTGGCTACCAACATCATCGGTGAAACCGTCTATAACGGCGTCGGCGACGATGCCGAAAACATCGGCACCATCAATGACATCGTCCTCGACACGGAAGGTCGTGCTGATCTGATCGTCGTCGGCGTCGGTGGCTTCCTTGGCCTCGGCCAGAAGGACGTCGCTCTCGAATATGCCGAGATCGAATGGGCGCAGCGCGATGATGGCTCCGTCTGGCTCGTCGTTCCGACGACCCGCGAACAGCTCGAGCAGCAGGAAGCGTTCGACCGCGATCTCTATGATCCGAGCGATCCGGCCAGCATGGCAGCAACTGGCGCAGCGGCAACCGCTCCGGCAGCAACTGACGACGCCGCGGCTCCGGCAGACGATGCCGCTGCAACGGATGGCATGGCCGCCGCTCCCGCTACGGATGACGCCGCCGGTGACGATGCTGCGACGGACAGCATGGCGACCGCTCCCGCCGAAGGGACCGAGACGGATGACATGGCTGCCGCGCCGACCACCGACGAAACGCAGACCGCAGCGATCGATCGTTCGACGCTCACTGAAGTCGATGCCGCAGGGCTCAGCGCCGACGAACTGATCGGCACAACGGTCTACGGTGCAAACGACGAGAATGTCGGCTCCATCAGCGATGTCATTCTCGATGGCGACGCCGTCGATGCGGTGACCATCGATGTTGGCGGCTTCCTCGGAATGGGAGCCAAGAACGTCGCTGTCGACATGGACAATCTGGCCTTCATGACGGACGAGGACGGCGAATACTATCTCTACACCTCGTTTACGGAAGAGCAGCTCGAAGCTCAGCCTGAATATGACGAGGCGACCTTCGCCGATCAGCGTGACGATCAGCTTCTGGTCAATCCGGCCAACTGATCGGTCGACATGATCTTCGAAAGGCCCGGGATTTTCCCGGGCCTTTTTCTTGGGCACGACATTTGTGTGAACAACATTATCGTATCGTTCACATATCGAGAACAGTGCATTCTGTGGAACGATCTTTCAATTCGTTGGGATGGTCTCAAATATGGACCATGGACAAGCGGACAAATCCGCGACGCAGAAAGGATTGGACATGATCGACCAGATCAAGGGACTCCACCACGTAACGGCGATGGCGCGCGATGCCCAGACGAATAATCGCTTCTATACGCACACGCTCGGACTTCGCCGCGTTAAGAAGACCGTCAATTTCGATGCGCCGGACGTCTACCACCTCTACTATGCCGACGGCGCGGGAACGCCCGGTACGGTGATGACCTATTTCCCGTTTCCCAATGCGGCGCGTGGTCGTCCAGGTACGGGTGAAGTCGGAACGACTGTCTTTTCGGTGCCGGAAGGTTCGCTCGGATTCTGGGAAAAGCGGTTTGCGGAACACGACGTCACAGGCGTGGCGAGATACGACCGTTTCGGGGAAAGCGGCCTGCGTTTCGAGGGGCCGGACGGGGACGGGCTCGCACTCGTCGAGACGGTCGATGATGCGCGCGCGCCATGGACAGGAAACGGCGTCGATGCCGATCATGCCATTCGCGGGTTCCGCTCGGTCGCCATGCGATTGCAGGACACCGAACGGCAGGCCGAATTGCTAGCCGCGATGGGCTACACCGAACACGGCAAGGAGGGAGCGGTTCGTCGCTTCAGGATTCACGGCGGCAACGATGCCAACATCGTTGACCTCGAAGCGCATCCCATGATGACGCATGCGCAGCAGGGCGCCGGCTCCGTCCACCATGTGGCGTTCGCCGTCGAGGATCGCGCCGCGCAGCTTGCGGTCCGCAAAGCCCTGCTGGAGACCGGACAGCAGATCACTCCGGTCATCGACCGCGATTATTTCTGGGCGATCTATTTCCGCACGCCGGGCGGCGTCCTGTTCGAGATCGCGACGAACGAACCGGGCTTTGCGCGCGATGAGGATGCGGCGCATCTGGGCGAAGCGCTCAAGCTGCCTTCGCAGCACGAGCATCTGCGCTCATATCTGGAGCAGAACCTGCAACCGATTACCGATTGAGGCCGTTCAATGTCCCTTCAAAGCTACAAATACCGGATCGACGAGGGTGGTGCCGGCGCGCCGCTTCTCTTCGCCTTTCACGGCACAGGCGGCGACGAGCATCAGTTCGCAGACCTCGCGCGCGAGTTGATGCCGTCGGCGACCATCGTGTCGCCGCGCGGGGACGTGTCGGAAGGCGGCGCGCTGCGCTTCTTTCGGCGAACCGCCGAAGGCGTCTACGACATGGACGACCTCGCCACGCGCACGCAGGCGATGGCCGGTTTCATCGAGACGCAGATCGCCGAGAGGAAGCCGTCCGCCGTGCTCGGCCTCGGCTATTCCAACGGCGCGAACATTCTTGCCTCGACGATCTTCGCACGCCCGACGCTCTTTGACGGTGCGGTTCTGATGCATCCCTTGATCCCCTTCCAGCCTGAAGTGGAGGGGTCGCTCGAGAAGACGGCAATCCTGATGACCGCCGGTCGCAAGGATCCGATCTGCCCGCCGCATCTGACCAACCGGCTCGAAAGCTATCTCGACGGTCTTGGCGCGGAACTGGAAACGGTTTGGCATGAGGGCGCGCACGAAGTCCGCCCGGTCGAAATCGACGCCGCGAGGCGTTTCCTGTCGCGATGGAACTGACCGTCAGGTTCTGACCAGGCGGGCCACCAATCGCGCGATCATCGGTCCCAGCAACAGAACGAACAGGAATCGCAACGCCTGCATGGTCATGACGAACGAGAGGTCGACGCTGTCGGTGGCCGCGGCGATGATGGCGATCGTATCCATTCCGCCGGGGCTCGTCGCCAGATAGGCGGTCAGCGGATCGATTCCCATCTCGTGCGCCAAAACGTATGCGATGCCGCCGCAAAATCCCATCAATACAAGGATCGACAGCACGACCTGCGGCAAGGCGCGCGCTGCGTGCCGCAGCGTGTCGCTCGTGAATTTCAGACCGATCGTCCAGCCCACCAGAGCAAAGGACAGCATCGTCAGCCAATGGGGAATTTGAAAATCCACCCCGAATCCCAGATGCACGACGGAGCCCAAAATGAAAGCGCCGAGGAAATAGGGAGAAGGAAGGCGGGTCAGAATTCCAAGTCCCGCGCCAAGGCCCGCAATGGCCAAGGTCATTGCGAATGAAGCCGTCTCGATCGGCGGGAACCACACAGGAGCCGGAAGATCGACGCCGCTCGTGTCGACCCATAGCCGAGCGACGAGCGCCGCGCCGATGCTGACCATGATCACCCGCAGATATTGCATAAAGGCGACGAGCCGCTGATCCGCTCCGAAAGCGCCTGCCATCAGGACCATGGCTGTCGAGGCACCGGGCGCCGAGCCCCACACGCCGACGGTTCCGGGCAGAACTTTCCATGTGCTGATGAGCCATCCAAGCGCACTGCTGGCGAAAATGGTCGCGAGCACCGAAAGCGCGAACAGGTGCCAGTTCGACACGAAGACCGGAAAGATCGCCGGTGTCAGCGAAGCGGCGATAAGGCAGCCGATGACCGCCTGCGCCCCGGCGAAAGCAACAGGGAGCACCGAAACATCGCCGCCCCGCACGCCGACGACGATGCCGGCGATCATGCAGCCGATCAGCATGGCCGCCGGCAGATCGGCAAATTCCATAAGAAGAAACAATGCGGCCGACAGCGCCAAAAGCGCGGTCCAGATGAAAAAGTGCTTCATCCGGCAGGGTGGGAAAGGATCATGCCTTCACTCCATCGTGGGCATCTTGCCCATGCCGCGATCCGGCCCGGTGCGATCATCCGCCTGACGCGTCAGGCATGGACCATCGAATTGGTGGTGATCCCGACTGGATTCGAACCAGTGACCCTCAGATTAGGAATCTGATGCTCTATCCTGCTGAGCTACGGGACCACGTCACGCGCAGACATAGACGCTTCGAAAGCCGGCGCCAAGTCCTTCATTCCCATTCGCATCAGGCCGCAAGCGCGGTTTCGGCAAGCCGCACCCAGTAGCTCACGCCGTGCGGAATGACCTCGTCGTTGAAGTCGTAGGCCGGGTTGTGAAGATTGGCCGAATCGCCGTTGCCGATGAAGATGAACGCGCCGGGGCGGGCCTCGAGCATGTAGGAGAAGTCCTCGCCGCCCATGACCGGGTTCACGTTGTCGTTGACATTGGGTTCGCCGGCAACGGCGCTTGCGATGCCAGTGGCGAACACGGTTTCCTCGGGATCGTTGAAGGTCACGGGGTAGTTCACGTCGATGTCGACATCGGCGACCGCGCCGCCGGCAAGCGCGAAGCCCTGGCATATCGCGCGCATGCGCTCGATCGCCTTGTCGGCCACTTCCCGTTTCAGCGTCCTGATCGTGCCGGCGAACTCGACCTCTTCGGGAATGACGTTGTAGGCGTCGCCGCCGTGGAACTTCGTCACCGACACGACGACCGATTCGATCGGATCGACCGAACGCGCGGCGATGGTCTGGAGGGCCATCACCATCTGGCTGGCGATGACGATCGGATCGACCGTGCCATGCGGCATGGCGGCGTGGCCGCCTTTGCCCTTGACCTTGATGGTGAATTCGGCCGTCGCCGCCATCAGCGGGCCGGGACGCAGCGCGAACTGGCCGACGGGAAGGCCCGGCATGTTGTGCATGCCGAAGACGCGCGAAATGTCGAAGCGCTCCATCATCCCGTCCTTGACCATTGCAAGCCCGCCGGCCCCGCCTTCCTCCGCCGGCTGGAAGATGACCGCGACCGAGCCCTTGAAATTGCGCGTGTCGGCCAGATATTTCGCCGCGCCGAGCAGCATCGCCGTGTGCCCGTCATGGCCGCAGGCATGCATCTTGCCCGCCACCTTGGACGCATAGGGCCGGCCGGTGATCTCGTCCAGCGGCAGCGCATCCATATCGGCGCGCATGCCGATCGTCGGCCCCTCGCCCAGATTGCCCTTGATAATGCCGACGACACCCGTCTGCCCGATACCGGTCGCGATTTCATCGACGCCGAACTCCTCGAGCCGTTCGGCAACGAATGAAGCGGTCTCGTGGCAATCGTAAAGCAGTTCCGGCCGGGCATGGATGTGACGCCGCCAGCCTGCGATCTCTTCCTGCATCTCGGCGGCTCGGTTCAGTATCGGCATTTTGATGGGTCCTTGTCCGCGCGGCCTGCCATTTTCGCGTCACATAGTCTAAATAGCTGAGAACGGCGCTGGCGGGCTCGCCGTTCCTTGATCCTGTCGGACAGGCGTTTCTTTACCCATCCGCCTGCAAGTTAATGAAGCGATGATGGCGACGGCAAGAGGCGAATTGGCTCGATGATGATGAACAGGCTTGTTCTTGCGACGATGTCGGCGGCGCTGACGGCACTGGTGGCTTTCCAACCGGATCATGCACGGGCCGGCCCAGCCATCCTGGTCGATCTGAATACCGGCCAGGTGCTTGCGCAGGAAGAGGCGTTCCAGCCCGTCTTTCCAGCTTCGCTGACCAAGCTGATGACGACCTATGTCGCGTTCCGGGCCGTCGAGGCGGGCGAGTTGCGGATGGACAGCCCGATCGAGATCACCAGCGAGGCGACCAAGGAACCGCCCTCGAAAATGGGCTATGCCGCCGGCTCGGTACTGACGCTCGACAACGCGATCAAGATTTTGATGGTGAAATCGGCCAATGACGTCGCCACCGCGATCGCCATCAATGTCGGCGGCTCCGAATCCGCATTCGCCGCGCGCATGAATGCGGAAGCGCAGCGCATCGGCATGACGCAGTCGCATTTCGTCAATGCCCACGGGTTGCACTCCGACCGGCAGCATACCTCGGCCCGCGACCTAGCCATCCTCGGCATCGCGCTGCGCCGCGATTTTCCGCAGCACGCCAGCTATTTCGAGCTCGACGCGCTCGCAGACGGCCAGAACATCATGGAAAACCACAATACGCTGATCGGCCGCTTCGAAGGCGCCGACGGCATGAAGACCGGCTACACATGCCCGTCCGGGTTCAATCTGGTTGCTACGGCGACGAAGCAGGGGCGCTCGCTGCTTGCCGTGGTGATCGGCGAGTTCTCGCCCGAAGAGCGCGCCGACAAGGCGGCCGATCTTCTCGGTAACGGCTTCCTGCACGCTGCCGGCGACGCACCACTTCTTGCGAACCTTCAGCCGGATGCAGCGGCGAACGCCGAACCGGCCAATCTGCGCCCGGTGGTCTGCACCGAGGAAGCATGGCGCGAACGCGCGAAGCGCCGCGACGAACAAGGCAATTCCATCTACGCGTCCCGGTTCATCACCGAGCGGACCAGCGATCCCGTCGCGATCGCGGTAAGCCTCGGCGGCGCGACCGGCCCGCGCTCGACGCAGCCCCGCTTTGCGAATGTTCCGGTGCCGACGCCCCGGCCCGATTATTCGCCGCAATCCATGCAGGCGCAGGGCGGCTAAGGCATATGCGCACTGAACCGATCGCGGTTTCGATCCTGACGGGCTTCCTCGGCTCCGGAAAGACGACGCTTCTCAACCGGCTTTTGAAAGACCCGGCGCTCAAGAACACGGCCGTGGTCATCAACGAGTTCGGGGAAGTCGGCATCGATCATCTCCTCGTCGAGCAATCCGGCGACGGCGTCATCGAGCTTTCCGACGGATGCCTGTGCTGCACGGTGCGCGGGGAACTCGTCGATACGCTCGCCGATCTGGTCGACCGGATGCAGACGGGCCGGATCGCCGCGCTCGACCGGATCGTCATCGAAACGACCGGCCTTGCCGATCCCGTGCCGGTGCTCCAGTCCGTCATGGGACACCCTGCCCTGATGCACGCATTGCGGCTGGACGGCGTGATCGCGCTCGTCGATGCGGTGAACGGCGCCGCGACGCTCACCGCGCATGAAGAAGCCCGCCGACAGGTCGCGGTCGCCGACCGGATCGTTTTGTCGAAGACCGACCTTTCGGACGACACGTCGGACCTTCTCGCACGCTTGCGCGCACTCAATCCCAATGCCGAAATCGTCGACGGCGCCGATCGCGCAAGCGCGAAACTCATCGCCTGCGGGCTTTACGATCCGGCGACGAAGACGGCCGATGTGGCGCGCTGGCTCGGACACGATCACCATGATCACCATCACGCGCATGATCATTCCCACGACCACGACCATTCGCATCACGATCCGCGCATCCGCACCTTCTCGCTCGTTCACGACAAGCCGGTCTCGTGGTCGACCATCGAGATGTTCCTGGATTTGTTGCGCTCGACGCAGGGCGAACAATTGTTGCGCATGAAGGGTATTATCGAAATCGCCGAGGATCCGGAGCGGCCGCTCGTCATCCACGGTGTCCAGAAGTTGCTCCACCCGCCAGCGCGCCTTCCTTCGTGGCCGGACGAGCAGCGCGGCACCCGGCTCGTGCTCATCACCTACGATCTGCCTGAAGACTACGTGCAGCGGCTCTTCGGCGCATTCGTCGGCAAGCCCGCGCTCGATGCGCCCGACCGGGCGGCGATGACCGAAAACCCGCTGGCGATTGCCGGGTTTCGGGCGCGGTAGGTCGTTTAAAGGGGTTTCGGGTCAAAGTACCATCGAGGCTTGGATTCCTGTGACAAGCACAGGAATGACGGTTTCGTAGATGCTCATGCCACAGTTACCGCTGACGGCTGGTTGTTTCACAATATGCCGTCATCTCTGTGCTCGCCTGCCCTCGTACTTGTTACGGGGTCACAGAGATTCATGTCTCTAAATATCCACTTCGAAAGTCTCAATACGTCGTGCGGCGTTCCTCGCTCGGCGGGCGGCCGAAGAGCTGGCGATAGCTTTGCGCGAAATAGGAATGCGAGGTGAAGCCGGTCGCGATCGCCACATCGAGGATCGGCAGATTGGTCTGGCGCAGGAGTTCGCGCGCGCGTTCCAGTCGAAGGCGCATGTAATAGCGGCCGGGCGTCACATTGAGATGGCGCAGGAACAGCCGCTCCACCTGACGGACCGAGAGCCCGGCCGATTTGGCGAGTTCCACCGCCGAAAAGGGTTCGTCCAGATTGTCGGCCATCAGCTCGACGATCTTCTTCAGCTTCGCCGACTTGCCCGTCAGATCCCGCTCGGGACCGATGCGCTGGCGGTCGCCGGCGGAGCGGATACGCTCATACTGGAACTGATTGGCGACCTCGTTGGCGAGGCCAGCACCGAAATCGGCACGGACGATCTCCAGCATCAGGTCGATCGACGTCGTCCCGCCCGCGCAGGTGAGCCGCTTGCGGTCGATCTCGAAGACGTTGCCGGTGCATTCGATCTCGGGAAACCGCTCCTGAAAGCCGGCCCGGTTTTCCCAATGGATGGTGCAGCGATGACCTTCGAGCTGGCCGGCTTCGGCCAGAAGATATGAGCCGACCGAGAGCGCGCCAAGCGTCGCGCCACGCCGGCCAAGGCTGCGAAGCGCCGCCAGCACCTTGCTCTTGCCGGAAAATTCCGTCGTCAGCCCGACGCAGACGAAGAAGATATCGGCCTGCGGCGCATCGGCGATGGCATAGTCGATCTTCAGCGGCAGACCGTTCGAGGCGATCACGGCTTCGCCATCGGCCGAGATCGTCGTCCACGAATAGAAGTCGTGTCCGACCAGGCGGTTTGCCGATCGCACCGTATCGATGGCCGCGGCAAGCGAAAACATCGAGAACTTGTCCACCAGCAGAAAGGCGAACTGGCGTCCGCCGGGCGACGGATCGGTCATCTGGTCAGAGCTTCGGCGGTTCGCGGCCTGCCGAGCGGCAGGCCGAGGCAAGCGTGTTGGCCATCAGCATGGCGATCGTCATCGGCCCGACGCCGCCGGGAACCGGCGTGATCGCGCCGGCATTTTGCTCCGCCTCCTCATAAGCGACGTCTCCGACGAGACGTGATTTGCCCTCGCCCTTTTCCGGCGCGGGAACGCGGTTGATGCCGACATCGACGACCGTCGCGCCATGCTTTACCCAGTCGCCCTTGACGATCTCGGGCCGGCCGACGGCGGCGACCAGAATATCGGCCGTCCTTGCCAGTGCGGCTATATCCCTGGTGCGGCTGTGAGCGATGGTCACCGTGCAGTTCGCCGCCAGAAGCAGGTTCGCCATCGGCTTGCCGACGATGTTCGACCGGCCGATCACCACCGCCGAAAGGCCCGACAGATCCTTGCCGCGCACGCGCTCGATCAGCAGCATCGAGCCGGCCGGCGTGCAGGGAACGAAGGCTGTGTCCAACTCGCCTGTGCCCAGCTTGCCGACATTGATGAAATGGAACCCGTCGACATCCTTTTCCGGTGCAATCGTCTGGATCACCTTGCCCGAGTCGATGTGAGCGGGAAGCGGAAGCTGGACGAGAATACCGTGGATGCGCTTATTGGCATTGAGTTTGGCGATCAGCGCCAGCAGATCGGCTTCGGAGGTGTCTTCCGGCAGCGTATGCTGATCTGAGAAAAAGCCGCACTCCTTCGCCTTTTTCGACTTCGAGGCGACATAAACCTGGCTTGCCGGGTCCTCGCCGACGATGACGACCGCAAGACCAGGCGTCACGCCGCTCTCGGCCAGAAGATCGGCGGCGCCCGCCTTCACCTTAGCCACGACATCCTCGGCGATCTGCTTGCCGTCGATTTTTTCGGCCATGCTCACTCCCATTCGCATTCTCGTTGCATCCGCATCGTCACCACCGGCGCGTGCGGTGCTTTCATAAGAGCGCCCTTCTTTGACGCGAAATGAGCAATCGCGCCAGCCTCTTGCCAAGCGGTTGCACGAAATCCGCAGCCGGTCCATGAGTCAACTCCAACGAACGGAGAGAGACGGCAATGGGTATAAGGGTCATTCTCGTCGGGTGCGGCAATATGGGCCATGCGATGCTTGTCGGCTGGCTGTCTTCCGGGCAGCTGAACGGCAGCGAAATCGCGGTCGTCGAACCCGACGCGGCATTGCGCGAGCGAGCGGCCAAGGCGGGCGTCGCAACGCACGAAACGGCAGAAGGGCCCGGTGCCGAAAAGCCCGATCTCGTGATCTTCGCGGTCAAGCCGCAGGTGATGGGCGACGTCGTGCCCGCCTATCGCCGCTTCGCGCCGAACGCGACGTTCCTTTCCGTCGCCGCAGGAACGCCGATCGCGACATTCGAAAAACTGCTTGGCACGGATGCGGCAATCGTGCGCTGCATGCCCAATACGCCCGCCGCCATCGGCAAGGGCATGATGGTGACCGTGGCGAACGGCAACGTGCCCGAAAAGACAAAAGCCTTCGTGGCGAACCTTCTTTCGGCGAGCGGCGAAGTCGCGGAAATTCCCGATGAAAACCTGATGGACGCGGTGACCGCCGTGTCGGGCTCGGGACCGGCCTATGTGTTCCACTTCATCGAATGTCTGGCGAAGGCGGGCGAAACGGCGGGGTTGCCGGTCGACGTTGCGAAGCTTCTCGCGATGCAGACCGTCTACGGTGCCGGATGTCTCGCGGCTGCGAGCGACGACGAGCCGGGCGAGTTGCGCCGGCAGGTGACCAGCCCGAACGGCACGACGGCGGCTGCGCTGTCTGTCTTCATGGATGAGGGCCGGCTGGAAACACTGGTGGCGGACGCCGTCGAAGCCGCTCGCGTGCGGTCGGCGGAGCTCGGGAAGGGCTAAAGCCCCGCGATCATCTCTTCCTGCTTCTTGCGCAGTGCCCACAGGCGGGTGGACGTGTCGGGTGCGGCGTTGTCGGCGGTAAGAAGTTCACCCTTCTTCACGGGCTTCAAAACCTTGCCGCCCTCCAGCAAGCCGACCGGAACGGCGCGGGCGGCAGCCGCCTCGCCAGCCGTCATCGTCCAGGAGCGATAGCAGGTCTCGCCGATGGCGTCGAAGGTCTCGCCCGGTGCCAGATCGCGCTTGGCCAGCGCGCAGACCTCCGCGACCGGGCGCGGCAGCGGCACCATGTCGGCCTTGCCATAGAGCACGGCGCGCGCGCAGGAGAGCGGCACTTCGAGGCTCGTCAGGTGATAGGGCCGGTGAAACGCGTAATACGGCCCCTTGCCGACATGGAGATCGTCCATGCGTTCGATGACGCGCGGATGCGTCGCCTCGACCACGACGAAGACGCCAGGTGCGACACCCTTGCCGATCGTGTAATCGACCACGCCCTTCTTCGACAGGACGCCGCCATCTGCGCGCGGAATGAGCACGCGGGCCAGATCGTCACGTCCGGCGTTCGGGCCGTGCATGCCCGGCCTGTCGGGCACGAGACCGGTGGCGTTGGCGATTGCCGCCATTTCGACCATGGTCTTCGAGCCGTCGACGAACTCGACCAGCATGCGCGGGTTCATGTTGCGCCGCTCGGCTTCCTCGCGCCAGTCGTCCGGCACGGCATCATGGTCGAGCGGATTGTTCTTGCCCTTGCCCGCAGACACGACCTTGAGGCCCAGCGCCGTCGCGAACTCGATCAGTTCCATGCAGGAGGACGGCTCGTCGCCCGCGCCGACCGTGTAGACGACGCCGAGCCGGTCGGCTTCGCGCTTCAGATACGCACCGATCGTCACGTCTGCCTCGACATTCATCATGACGAGATGCTTGCCGTGCTCCATCGCCATCAGATCGTAATCGGCCGCGACACCCGGCTTGCCGGTGGCGTCGATGATGACGTCGATCAGCGGGTTCGTCACCATGGTCTCGACGGAGGTGATCGCGATGCGGCCCGCCTCGATAGCGGTCGATACCTTCGACTGCGTGTCCGCTTCCGCCGCCCGGAACTCGTCGCCATAGGCGATGGAAATCGCCTGTCGCGCCGTCCAGGGACGCCGCGTCGCGATAGCCGCCACCTCGATGCCCGGCATCAGCATGCCCTGCGTGACGAGGTCGGTTCCCATCTCGCCCGAGCCGATGATCCCGATGCGCACCGGACGGCCAGCCTCGGCACGGTGCACGAGATCGCGGGCAAGCCCCGTCAGGGCGATATCAGTCATCGGGAAACCTCGGCCTTCAAAATCGCCGGCAGATAGAGCGGCTGGCCCATGGCTTGTCAATCGAACATGTCCTATCTACGGCCTGCCAACGAAAAGACGCGGGGAACGACGATGACGAAACCGGTGGTGCTGACGATCCTCGACGGCTGGGGCATCGCCCCCGACACCCACGGCAACGCGGTCACGCAGGCGAACACGCCGAATTTCGACCGGCTTTGGAGCGAATGGGGACACGCAACGCTCACCACCTTCGGCCCGAATGTCGGCCTGCCGGACGGGCAGATGGGCAATTCGGAAGTCGGCCATCTCAATATCGGTGCAGGCCGCATCGTCTTTCAGGATCTGCCGCGTATCAACAATGCCGCCGCAGACACCGAACTTGCCGAACGGGTTGCGGCCTCGGGCATCGTCGCCGCGCTGAAAGCATCGGGCGGCATCTGCCATCTGGCCGGCCTTCTATCGGATGGCGGCGTCCACGCGCATCAGGAACACGCGCTGGCCATCGCCCGCATCCTTGCCGATGCCGGCATTCCCGTCGCGCTCCACGCGTTCACCGACGGACGCGACACGGCGCCAAGTTCTGCCGCCGGTTTCCTGGCGGAGGTCGAGGCCCGGCTGCCGGCGAGCGCACAGATCGCCACGGTATCGGGGCGCTACTACGCCATGGACCGCGACCGTCGCTGGGAGCGGATCGAAAAAGCCTATGATGCGATGGTCGAGGCGACAGGCGAACATGCTGCGACCGTGCAGGACGCTGTGGCTGCGGCGTTGGCGCGTGGCGAAACGGACGAGTTCGTCCTGCCGACCGTCATTGGCGAATATTCGGGCATGAAGGACGGCGACGGGCTGCTCTTCTTCAACTTCCGATCCGACCGGGCGCGCGAAATTCTCACCGCGCTGGTCGATCCGGCTTTCGACGGGTTCCAGACAAGGCGGCGCGTTCAGTTCGCGAGCGCCGTCGGCATGGTGTCCTATGGCGATGCGCTCGACCCTTACCTTGCCAAACTGTTCGAGCCGCAGACGCTGGCGGACGGATTGAGCGAGACCGTCTCGAAAGCCGGGCTGCGTCAGGTGCATCTGGCCGAGACGGAGAAATATCCGCACGTCACCTATTTCCTCAACGGCGGCGAGGAAGCGCCCTTCCCCGGCGAGGACCGCGTCATGGTGCCATCGCCCAAGGTCGCGACCTACGATCTCAAGCCGGAGATGTCGGCGCCGGAACTGTGCGACAAGGTTCTGGAAGCGATCGCAAGCGACTTCTACGACCTCGTCGTCGTCAATTTCGCCAATCCGGACATGGTGGGGCATACGGGGATTCTCGAAGCAGCGATCGTAGCGGTCGAGACCGTGGACGCATCGCTCGGCCGCATCGCGGCATCCGTCGAAGCGCGGGGCGGCAGACTGATGGTCATCGCCGACCACGGCAATTGCGAAGAGATGATCGATCTCAAAACCGGCCTGCCGCACACCGCGCACACGACCAACCTCGTCCCGGTGATCGTCGGCCCCGGCATGTATCATGTTCGGGACGGCATCCTCGCGGACGTCGCGCCGACGCTTCTTCGATTGATGGAGCTTAAGCAGCACCCCGCGATGACCGGACAATCTCTCATCAAATGAATATAAGTAATTAGCCGCACATAGATTATATTTCTTCGAATGGCCAATGGGCTCCGGAGCATTGTCGAATTAACGTTACAATTCGTTTTTTTGTTTGATTGCCGGGAAAATTCGAATTTATTGACCTCAGAGCGTCGAACCCTATCGTTTCTCTCGCATCAGCCGAATGTACTGTCCAAGCGACTGGAGGTGGGACCGAATGCCGAAGATCATGACGCTGACCGGAAATGGGCGACAACCAGTTCGACGATCGGTGAATTGAGAATTCCCGATGCGCAGACCAACGAATTGCGCGCCGCCTATGTTCTGGAGCGCCCGGGCCCCGATACGATTCAGTCCGGCCGCCGGCTTCGTGTTCCCGAAGGCACGTTCAACCTGAAATGGCAGGGAACGACGATGTTGAGGGGTATCGAGAAATACCTTCCGGTGCCGTGGCTCCACAATGCGCAAGTCGCCGATAGCCGCTACATCTATATCCATAACGGAAACTATCCGCGGAATACCGATGGGTGCCTGCTCGTCGGCTCCTCGCGCAGCAAGGACATGGTCGGAAACAGTGGCGACACGCTGATCGCGCTGAAAGCCTATTTGAATCGTGTCGGCATCGAAAATGTTTTGCTGCGAATAGATTCCGCATATTCATAAGCGTTGCGAAAAACCCGCGGACAGAACGGAGCCCATGTCGGCATGAGACCATGTCTTCCCTTTCTCGGCTTTTTCGCCACCATTTACGCGCCGGTCGCCCTCGCGCAATCGAATGGCGACGTCAGCGTCGCCCTGCCGCCCGAAAGTCCTTTGACCTTCACACAGGAGACGGACGATCCGAACCGGGTTTCCTTCGAGGGGACCGTGCAACTCTCAGGGTTGCTGCTTGCATATTGGGAAGCGCAATCGTCCGCCGATGGCGAACCGGACCGCGAGATGAGCTTGCGTTTCTACCCCGACGCGCAATCGCGCGAGGCCCTGCCCCGTTTCGCATCCGACAATGACGACCCCGAACCGGCAGACCGCATCTTTCTTTATCGCGAACGCACGGCCGGATCGCCCTTCGATCGTTTCGAGACGATCTATTCGGCCGGTGAGACGGATGCGATCGAAGAAGCCCTTACAGGTTTCGAGACCGTGCCCGACGGATTTCTGGAGTACCAGGAAGGATATGCGATCCAGCCGGCGACAGTCACGCTCGACGGGCTCACAAGCTTCGTCGAAGGCAATGACCGCTTCCTCTACGCCCATGCCAGCAAAGTCGAGCCTGTGACGACTTCCGACTACCTCATCGAGCAAATTCCAGATTCAGACCCCGACCGCTACCTGGGCCGCCCATGGCTGGAAACCTTCCAGGTGGACGAAGCAGCAGAACTGCGCGCCGAACCCTCAGACAGCGCCAGAACAATCGCGCAGATCGAAGCTGGAACCATCGGCATCGAGAAAATCGCGACAGCTCCCGACGGCTGGACCGAAGTACTGGTTCGCGGCGAAGACGGCAACGAGACGGCGCGCGGTTTTATTCGAACTGCACAATTGATGAGCATCAATTAGGCGAGGCAGGCACGCTGTCTGCACGGCTCGTGATTCTCTGTCGCGCAAAGAGGGGAGAACTGGTGCTGCGAGAGAGGATTGAACTCTCGACCTCTCCCTTACCAAGGGAGTGCTCTACCACTGAGCTACCGCAGCTTCCGGATGCGGCGGACTTCTGCCATAGGAGGTTGGCGAGCGCAAGCACCCATCGGGGCTTTTCGAGACGCCGCTACGACAGGTGTTTCGCGATCCGGCGATGGAAGCTAAATTCGGCGACATGAACGACGAGACCAGACAGAATCCACCCGGGCGCGAGGCCGAGCGGCAGGCGCAAAGGCGCAAGGCGCGTCTTGCCGAGCGGCTGCGTGCCAATCTCCAGCGCCGCAAGGTCCAGTCGCGCGCGCGCCGGGCCGGGGACGAAGACCAGCGGCCCGAGGGACTGCTCAAGAACGACCCGTCCACTTGCGACGACGCGTGAGGCGGCGTTTCCTTGAACCTTGCCTCCCAATCGGATAAAGCCGCTCATCCCGTCGTCACACCGCCATCATTGAAGGCGATTGACGATTCTGCTCGGGCGCGGCGAACCTTCCTCATGCCTCGACCTGATTCGCGGACTTTCATGCCAACACCAGCCGCGTCCGGCCCCGGACCGGGAAAGAGAACAGAAGATGGATCGCATCCGCATCGTCGGCGGCAACGAACTTCGCGGCACCATTCCGATCTCCGGCGCCAAAAACGCCGCCCTCCCCCTGATGATCGCTTCACTCCTGACCGATGAGACGCTGATGCTGCACAACGTGCCGCATCTGGCCGATGTGGAGCAACTGATCCGCATCCTGGGCAATCACGGCGTCGATTATTCGGTGAACGGTCGTCGTTCCTCCCAGCAGGAAGGCTATTCACGCACGATCAATTTCACCGCCAAGGAAATCGTCGATACGACCGCGCCTTATGAACTCGTCTCCAAGATGCGGGCGAGCTTCTGGGTGATCGGGCCGCTTCTGGCGCGCATGGGCGAATGCCGCGTGTCGCTGCCGGGCGGCTGCGCGATCGGAACGCGGCCGGTCGATCTCTTTATCGATGGGTTGCGGGCACTTTCGGCCGAGATCGACATCGAGCAGGGCTATATCGTCGCCCGCGCGAAGAACGGCCTTGTCGGCGCGCGCTACGCATTCCCGAAAGTATCCGTCGGCGCGACGCATGTCCTGATGATGGCGGCGACGCTCGCAAAGGGTGAGACGATCCTCGAAAACGCCGCGCGCGAGCCGGAAGTCGTCAACCTTGCCGAATGTCTCAACGCGATGGGCGCGAAGGTTTCGGGTGCGGGCACCGGGACCATCGTGATCGAAGGCGTCGCGCGCTTGCACGGTGCGCGCGTCGAGGTCATTCCCGACCGCATCGAAACGGGCACCTATGCGATGGCCGTGGCGATGACCGGCGGCGACGTGATCCTCGAAGGCGCACGCGGCGATCTTCTGCAGAGTGCGCTGGATACGCTGGGTCTGGCCGGCGTCGAAATTTCCGAGACGAATTCGGGCCTGCGCGTTGCGCGCAACGGTGCCGGCATCGGGCCTGTGGAGGTGACGACGGAGCCCTTCCCCGGCTTCCCGACCGACCTTCAGGCCCAGTTGATGGGCCTCATGACGATGGCAAAGGGCCGCTCGAAGATCACCGAAACGATCTTCGAGAACCGCTTCATGCATGTTCAGGAACTCGCGCGACTCGGCGCGAACATTTCGCTGTCGGGCCAGTCGGCGATCATCGAGGGCGTCGACCGGTTGCGCGGTGCGCCCGTGATGGCGACGGACCTTCGTGCGTCCGTCTCTCTCGTCATTGCCGGCCTTGCGGCCGAGGGCGAGACGATCGTCAACCGGGTCTATCATCTCGATCGCGGTTTCGAGCGGCTTGAAACCAAGCTTTCGAATTGCGGCGCGGCGATCGAGCGGCTGTCGTCCTGATCGGAACCTGACTTGGCCTTTCCTGTTTTCGTTGCGCTGCAACTAAACTACTGTCTCCCGATACATCCGGAGACACAGGCAAAAATCGGGAAACGGAATGAGCGAATTGAGACTCGTGGCCTTCGACGAAGAGGACCTTAAGGTTCTCTCCGCCCATTGCCAGGACGCCGTCCTGAAGGCCAAGGATTTTTCTTTCGAGCCTGCACGCAAGCGGCTCGTCATCGCGATGAACCGTTTCGTGTGGGAAAAGAAGACGGGCTTCTTTCGCCGCAACTATGAGCGCCGCCGCGCGGTGCTGCATTTCGATGGCGTGACGTCCCTCAAGACAAGCGGCATCGACCGGGCGCGCTGCGAAGAGGTTCTAGAGCTTCTCACGATACGCTTCACGGCTGGCGACGCGCCGTCGGGAACCATTGAACTCGTCTTTGCCGGTCAGGCCGCGATCCGCCTCGATGTCGAATATGTCGAGGCCCGCCTTGCCGATCTCGGCGCGGCATGGGAAACGGGCGTGAGACCGCAGCACACGCTTTAGGACGCCTCGCCGACATGACCTTTCGCCTCGACACACGCGACACGGATTTCGAGAGCGCCTTTGCCGACTTCCTCGGCTCCAAGCGCGAAGCGTCGCAGGATGTCGACGACACCGTACGCGCCATCATCGCGGATGTGCGTGAGCGGGGCGACGCGGCGCTCATCGATTACACGAAGCAGTTCGACCGGACGGACGTCTCGGCCGGCGGCCTCGCCTTTTCGAAGGACGAGATCGAGGCGGCAATCGGCAAGGTCGATGCGCAGACGCTGGACGCGCTGCGGCTTGCGCATGACCGTATCGCCTCCCACCATAAGCGGCAATTGCCAAAGGACGACCGCTACACGGACCCCATCGGCGTCGAACTCGGTTCTCGCTGGACAGCGGTCGAATCGGTCGGCGTCTACGTGCCGGGCGGCATGGCGAGCTATCCAAGCTCAGTGCTTATGAACATCGTGCCGGCCCGCGTGGCGGGCGTGGAGCGCATCGCCATGGTGGTGCCGACGCCGGATGGCGCGATCAACCCGCTGGTACTGGCCGCCGCGCACATTGCGGGCGCGAGCGAAATCTACCGGGTCGGCGGATCGCAGGCGATAGCCGCCCTCGCCTATGGCACGGAAACCATTGCGCCGGTGGCGAAGATCGTCGGCCCGGGAAACGCTTATGTCGCGGCGGCTAAACGTCAGGTGTTCGGCACGGTCGGCATCGACATGATCGCCGGTCCGTCCGAGATTCTCGTCGTCGCCGATAGCGGCAACGATCCCGCGTGGATCGCGGCGGATCTCATCGCACAGGCCGAGCACGACACCGCCGCGCAGTCGATCCTGATCACGGACGACGCCGAATTCGGCGCGCGCGTGGAAACGGAAGTCGAACGGCAGATCGAGGCCCTCCCCCGCAGCGAGATCGCCGCGCAAAGCTGGCGCGATTTCGGTGCGATCATCCTCGTCAGCGATTTCGACGAAGCGGTTCCGCTCATCGACCGTATCGCCGCCGAGCATCTCGAACTCGCCGTCACTGACCCCGAAGCGCTTCTGTCGCGTATCCGCAATGCAGGCGCGGTCTTTCTTGGCCGGCACACGCCCGAGACCATCGGCGACTATGTCGGTGGCTCGAACCATGTCCTGCCGACCGCCCGCTCGGCACGGTTCTCGTCCGGCCTTTCGGTGCTGGAATTCATGAAGCGCACCTCGATCCTGAAATGCGGACCGGACCAGTTGCGCGCGCTCGGCCCCGCCGCCATCGCGCTTTCGGCCGCCGAAGGTCTCGAGGGCCATGGACGCGCCGTCTCCATCCGCCTCAACCTTTGAGCGATGCGATGGGCGAGGCTCCTTCCCACAACCGCCTGATCGACGTCGAACTCGACGAATCGATCGGCCGTTCGACACCGGATGTCGAACATGAACGCGCCGTCGCCATCTTCGACCTGATCGAAGACAATTCGTTTCGCCCGGTCGGCGACGACACCGGCGGCCCCTACAAGCTCAGGCTGTCGCTGGCCGAGGCGCGGCTCGTCTTTTCCATCGCGCGCGAAAGCGACGAGGCCGTGGTCACGCACATCCTCTCGCTGACGCCGTTCCGGCGGATCGTGAAGGATTATTTCCTGATCTGCGAAAGCTATTACGACGCGATCCGCACCTCCACGCCGAGCCAGATCGAGGCGATCGACATGGGACGGCGCGGCCTTCACAACGAGGGCTCGCAGACGCTGATGGACCGGCTCGCAGGCAAGATCGATGTCGATTTCGACACCGCGCGCCGTCTGTTCACGCTCGTCTGCGTGCTTCACTGGCGCGGCTAGGACCGATGGTGACGGGAGAACGCGCGCGCCCGAAGTCCATCCTCTTCCTGTGCGGGATGAACGCGATCCGCTCGCCGATGGCGGAGACGATCGCGCGCAAGATGCTGGACCGCGGCATTTTCGTTTCGTCGGCGGGCGTCAGGGCCGGCGAGCGCGATCCCTTCGTCGACGCGGTTCTGAACGAGGCCGGACTGCCCGAAGTTGCCCATGCGCCGCGCACGCTGGACGATCTGGAAGACGATTATTTCGACCTGATCGTGACGCTCGCGCCCGAGGCGCACCACGCAGCGCTTGAACTGACGCGCTCGATGTCCATTGACGTGGAATACTGGCCGACGGCCGATCCCTCCGTCGCAACCGGCACGCGTGAGCAGATCATGGCCGCCTATCGGGACGTGCGCGATCGTCTGGCGGCGCAAATCGGCAGAAGGTTCGGGAACGACGCGGATCACGGCGCATAATGCGTGTTCCCAAAATCGACAACTTCCTATAGGTTCCGCGCCGATCACGGCCTATATAGCCGAAACCAGCACAAACCAAAGGTTCCGAATGCCGAAGGAAGAAGTCCTCGAGTTCCCGGGCGTCGTCGTCGAATTGTTGCCGAATGCGATGTTCCGGGTCAAGCTTGAAAACGAACACGAGATCATCGCTCATACGGCGGGCCGCATGCGCAAGAACCGCATCCGCGTGCTCACCGGCGACAAGGTCCAGGTCGAAATGACGCCTTACGACCTGACCAAGGGTCGCATCACCTATCGCTTCAAGTAAACGCGCACCGCGCGGCGCAGGATTTCGATGAGCGTTCCCCAAAAGCTCGTGCTCGCATCGGGTTCGCCGCGGCGGATCGAGCTTCTCCAGCAGGCGGGGATCGAGCCCGACCGCGTCTTCGCCACCGACATCGACGAGACGCCCAACCGCGCCGAACACCCCCGCTCGCTCGCCAAACGGCTGGCGCAGACGAAGGCGGAGCGCGCGGCCGAAGGCCTGAAACGGCAGGGCGAGGAGCCGTCCTTCATCCTGGCGGCCGACACGGTCGTCGCCGTCGGGCGTCGCATCCTGCCGAAGGCGGAAACGCTCGAAGACGCGCAAGACTGCCTGAAGCTGCTCTCGGGCCGCGCGCACCGGGTCTATTCGGGTGTCTGCGTCATCACGCCGTCCGGCAAGAGCCGGATGCGGCTTGTCGAAACGCGCGTTCGCTTCAAGCGGCTGTCGCGCGCGGAGATCGACGCCTATCTCACCTCCGGGCAATGGCGCGGCAAGGCGGGCGGCTACGCCATCCAGGGCCTGGCGGGAATTTTTGTCGTCAAACTCGTCGGCTCCTACACCAACGTCGTCGGCCTGCCACTCTACGAGACGATCAGCCTTCTTGCCGGCGACGGCTTCAAGCCCGAATTGCAGTTTCAAACCGGAATGGCGGTCTGATGGCAATCGACGCCGAAAAAGTGACGCCCCTGCGCCCGCCGCGCCCCTGCCCCGAATGCGGCAAGCCCTCCCAGCGCGCGACATTTCCATTCTGTTCCGTGCGCTGCAAGAACGTCGATCTCAACCGGTGGCTGACCGGCTCTTACGTCATTCCGGCGACCGAAGACGAGGATGACGGCAGCGAGGACGAACGCCGCAGCGAGACGTGAAATTTTTCGCCGCCTTTCGCTGCGTCAGGCGCTGGACAGGGCGATTTCTCGTGTTATAACCCACGCGCTTCCGGCGGAAACCAAGCCCGCCAAGGCCTTGCGCCACATGCGAAGCAATTGCCTAGGTAGCTCAGTTGGTAGAGCATGCGACTGAAAATCGCAGTGTCGGCGGTTCGATCCCGTCCCTAGGCACCACTCTACCCTGCATTCACTTACCGAAATGGTGCCCGTCATGTGGCCAACCGCGTGCACTATTCAAATCGTTCGCCGGACAGGCTCGATCCGAAATTTCCTTGCGCCGTAAGGCATTGTTTCCGCTGCGGTACCGGATTGCCGCTTGCCCTTGGTTCTCCATTGCCCATAATCCGCTCACCCCGGTGGCGGGCAAAAAATATAAGGTGGAGAACAACAGATGATGCGTCACTTCGTGAATGCGGCGATGGTATCGACCGCGATCGTGCTGGCGGGAGGACTTGCGGCTTCGCAGGCCATGGCCCAGACCGTTTATAACCGCGGCAACGACACCGATCCCTCGACACTCGACCACCATTTGACCTCGACGGTGGCCGAAGGCCATCTGATGCGCGACCTTTATGAGAGCCTCGTCGTGCAGGACGCGAACGCGGAGATCGTGCCGGGCGTCGCCGAAAGCTGGGAAGTCTCCGACGATGGCCTCGTCTACACGTTCAAGCTGCGCGAGAACGCGCGCTGGTCGAACGGGGATCAGGTGAAGGCAAGCGATTTCGTCTTCGCCTATCGCCGCATCCAGAACCCGGAGACGGCCGCGCCCTACGCGAACATTCTTTACCCGATCAAGAATGCCGAGGCGATCAACACCGACGGCATGGCGCTTGAAGAGTTGGGAGCCGTTGCGATCGACGACACGACGCTCGAAATCACGCTCGAACAGTCGACACCCTATTTCCTCGAATTGCTCACCCACCAGACCGGCCTGCCGCTGCATGAGGCGTCCGTCACGGAGCATGGCGACCAGTTCACCCGTCCCGGCAACATGGTGACGAACGGCGCCTACATGCTGGAAAGCTTCACGCCGAACGACATGATCGTCATGCAGAAGAACCCCGAGTTCCATGACGCCGACAATGTCGCGATCGACACGGTGAACTACATCCCCTTTGAGGACCGGGCGACGTGCCTGCGCCGCTTCGAGGCGGGCGAGGTTCTGTCCTGTTCCGACGTTCCGCTGGAACAGATGTCCTACATGCAGGAAAATCTTGCCGACGAGCTGCACATCGTCCCGTATCTGGGAACCTACTATCTCCCCGTGAAGACAAACCGCGACGATGCGCTGGCTGACCCACGCGTGCGTCAGGCGATGTCCATGGTGATCGACCGTGACTTCCTCGCCGAGGAGATCTGGCAGGGCGCGATGGTGCCGACCTATTCCTTCGTGCCGGAAGGCATCGGCAATTACGGCGAGCCGGCGAAGCTGCCTTATGCGGGCGACGATTTGCTCGACCGCGAGGATGCGGCCCGCGAACTTCTGGAGGAAGCCGGTATCGAAGACGGCGAACTCACCGTGCGCCTTCTCTATAACACCTCGGAAAACAACCGGAACACGATGACCGCCATCGCCGACATGCTCGGCAATATCGGCATCAACGCCACGCCGGAGGAGATGGAAGGCGCGACCTATTTCAACTTCCTGCGCTCGGACGGCGATTACGACATGGCGCGCGCCGGCTGGATCGGCGATTATTCCGACCCGCAGAACTTCCTGTTTCTGCATGAGAGCGAAAATCTCGGCTTCAACTATTCGCGCTGGGCGAATGCCGACTACGATCAGTTGATGCGCAATGCCGCCGCCGAGAGCGACATCGACGCACGCGCCGAAATCCTGAAGCAGGCCGAAACGCTGCTTCTGGAGGAAGTACCGGTCATTCCGATCCTCTATTATACGGCCAACTCGCTCGTCTCGACCAAGCTGCAAGGCTGGGAGGACAATGTCATGAACGTCCATGGCACCCGCTGGATGTCCATTTCCGAATAATCGGAAGACACGTTTCCGGTGCGCGCGAATGCGCGCCGGATGCCGTGCGCTGCACGGCCCGGAGGGTTTTGACCGACATGCTTGGCTATGTTCTGCGCCGTCTCGCGGGCGCGATCCCGACGGTGTTCATCATCGTCACCATCGCCTTCTTCATGATCCGGCTGGCGCCGGGCGGACCGTTCGACCTCGAACGGCCGCTCGATCCGCTGATCATGGAAAACATCAACCGCGCCTACAATCTCGACAAGCCGCTTTGGCAGCAATATTTCCTCTATCTGGGGAATCTGGCGCAGGGCGACCTCGGGCCAAGCTTCACGCGGCGCGATTTCTCGGTCGTCGACCTTTTCCGTACCGGTCTTCCCGTCTCCATCCAGCTCGGCGGCACCGCGCTTGCCATCGCGCTTGTCGTCGGCGCGTTTCTCGGCGCGCTGGCCGCCCTTCGTCAAAACACATGGGTCGACTACATGGTGGTCGGCACGGCCACGCTCGGCATCACCATCCCGACCTTCGTCATCGCGCCGGTTCTTTCGCTGTTCTTCGGTGTCATGATGGGCTGGCTGCCGGCCGGCGGCTGGGGCGGCGGACGATGGCAATATCTCGTCCTGCCGGTCGCGACGCTCGCGCTGCCGCAGATCGCCATCATCGCGCGGCTGACGCGCGGGGCGACGATCGAGGCGCTGCGTTCCAACCATGTACGCACGGCCCGCGCCTACGGGCTGCCGTCCTACGTGGTGGTCGGCGTCCATGCTCTGCGCGCCGCGATCCTGCCCGTCGTCTCCTATCTCGGACCGACGGCTGCGGCGCTTCTGACCGGCTCGGTGGTGGTCGAGACCATCTTCGGCATACCCGGCATCGGCCGCTATTTCGTGCAAGGCGCTCTGGGCCGTGATTATACGCTCGTAATGGGAACGGTGATCGTGATCGCCATGTTCGTCATCCTTTTCAATTTGATCGTCGACATCCTCTATGCGGTGCTCGATCCGCGCGTTCGCTACGATTGAGGAAGGTGCGATGACCGATATCCCCGTCCCGGACAGCGACATCAGCAACATCGCCGGGCGCTCGCTCTGGCAGGATGCGTGGCTGCGCCTTCGCCGCAACCGCGCGGCCGTCGTCAGCGCAATGGTGCTCGTCGCGTTGGCGCTCGCCGGCATTTTCGGCCCTATGCTGTCTCAGCATCCCTATGACCGCATCTACCCGCAATATGTGCGCGCACCCGCAAGCCTCGAGGCTTATCCGCGCGCCGACGATATCGTGCCGGCCTTCGAGCGCGCAGTCACCAGAACGCGCGTCGAGGCTGGTGAGATCGAGGTGGACGGCCAGACCGTTCGCGTGCCGATTTCGTCGGACGAGCCGATCGATCCGCGCATCACGCGCTATATCGACCGCTCCGACCTGTTCTTCAACGCGCGCATCGAGGCGCTTTCGGCGGACGAATTGAGCGGGGAACTCGTCGCCAGCGTGAACCGCGTGAAATTCTATTTCGGCACCGACGCCAATGGCCGCGACGTGATGGCGCGCACCTTCATCGGCATCCGCATCTCGCTCGCGATCGGGCTGCTCGCCTCGATGATGGCGCTGGTGCTCGGCGTCACCTATGGCGCGCTGGCCGGCTATCTGGGCGGGCGTGTCGACAACGTCATGATGCGCGTCGTCGATATCCTCTATTCGCTGCCCTTCATCTTTTTCGTCATATTGCTCGTCGTCTTCTTCGGGCGAAGTTTCGTTTTGATCTTCATTGCCATCGGCATGACCGAATGGCTCGACATGGCGCGGATCGTGCGCGGACAGACACTGACGATCAAACGGCAGGAATATGTGGAAGCCGCTCAGGCGATGGGCGTGTCGAGCTGGGGCATTCTGCGCCGGCACGTCATCCCCAACACGCTCGGCCCAGTGATCGTGTTCGTTACGCTACTGGTGCCGAAGGCGATCCTTCTGGAAAGCCTTCTGTCCTTCCTCGGCCTTGGCGTGCAGGAACCGCTGACCTCGCTCGGCATGCTGATCTCGGACGGTGCGGCCAATATGCGCGGCGCTCCCTGGCTTCTGATCTTCCCCGCCGCGACGCTGACGGCGATCCTCTTCGCCCTCAATTTCCTGGGCGACGGCCTGCGCGACGCGCTCGACCCGAAGGACCGCTGACATGGCAGAAGAAACCATCCTCGCTGTCCGCGACCTTCATGTTGAATTCCAGACAAATGACGGCATGGTCAATGCCGTGAAGGGTATCGACCTTGACGTAAGGCGCGGCGAAACGGTCGCCATCGTGGGCGAATCCGGCTCGGGCAAGAGCCAGACCACAATGGCGATCATGGGGCTTCTGGCCTCCAACGGGCGCGCGCGCGGTTCGGCGACCTATCGGGGCCAGGAACTCGTCGGCCTGCCTGAGCGGCAACTGAACAGGATCCGCGGCAAGAAGATCACCATGATCTTTCAGGAGCCGATGACCTCGCTCGACCCGCTCTACAGGATCGGCCGGCAGATCGCCGAACCCTTGCGCTACCATGCCAGGATGTCTGGAAAGGCCGCACGCGCGCGCGTGATCGAGCTTCTCGATCTTGTCGGTATTCCAAATCCCGCAGAGCGCGTGGACGCCTACCCGCACGAGCTTTCAGGCGGCCAGCGTCAGCGCGTCATGATCGCCATGGCGCTCGCCAACGATCCCGACATGCTGATCGCGGACGAGCCGACCACCGCTCTCGACGTGACGATCCAGGCACAAATCCTCGCGCTGCTCGCCGATCTCCAGAAAAAGCTCGGCATGGCGATCGTTTTCATCACGCACGACCTCGGCATCGTGAAGCGGTTCGCCGACCGAGTCTATGTGATGCGCTCGGGCGAGGTGGTGGAGACCGGCGATACGCAAAAGCTGTTCGATGCACCGGAGCACCCTTATACGCAGATGCTGCTTGCGGCGGAGCCGACGGGCCGCAAGGACGCCGTTCCTTCGGATGCACCGATCCTGCTGGAAGGGCGCGACGTCGAGGTGGTCTTCAGCACCGGCGGCAGTTGGTTCGGCAAGGCAAACGGCGAAATCCGGGCGGTGGACGGCATCTCGGTCGCGCTGAGGGCGGGTCAGACCATCGGGATCGTCGGCGAGTCGGGCTCGGGCAAGTCCACTCTCGGACGCGCTCTCCTGCGACTGATGCCGGGAGACGGCACGTTCCGCTTCGAAGGAATGGACATCTCCCATGCCGACAAACGTGCGATGCGCCCGTTGCGCAAGCGGCTGCAACTGGTGTTCCAGGACCCGTTCGGCTCGCTCTCCCCGCGCATGACGGTTGGCCAGGTGGTCACCGAGGGGCTGAAGGTTCATGAGCCGAGCCTGAAAGCGAAGGAACGTGACCGGCGCGCGATCGAGGTTCTTGAGGAAGTCGGACTCGATCCTTCCATGCGCAACCGCTACCCGCATGAATTCTCGGGCGGCCAGCGACAGCGTATCGCTATCGCCCGCGCCATGATCCTGAAACCGCAGGTCGTGGTGCTTGACGAGCCGACCTCCGCGCTCGACCGCTCGGTGCAAAAGCAGATCGTCGATCTTCTGCGCGATCTCCAGAAGGCGCACGGGCTGTCCTATCTGTTCATCAGCCACGATCTGGCGGTGGTCCGCGCGATGGCCGACTACATCATCGTCATGCGGCGCGGTCAGATCGTCGAGGAAGGCCCGACCGAGACGATTTTCGACAATCCCGCCCAACCCTACACCCAAGCTCTAATGGCCGCTGCGATAGACGGCACTCCATTCCGGCGAACAGACATCGAGAATTAACCTTTCGTTAACCCTTCCGGCGCACTGTGGGTCAACAGCGCGTCGACCACGGATGTACTGGCGGCGCGCCGTAGAACAAAGCCGGGCCTCGCCCGGCTTTTTCGTTGCAGGACACGAAACTTTCGCCACATGGCCGGAACACTGGTCGAACCTGCCCGTTTCCCCGGGGACCAATCTTCCAACCGAGGAGACGACCATGGACCCGATGAGCAGCGACGACCGTGACGATGCAAAAGAAGGCCTGCAGCGCCAGATCGAGGATTTGCGCGAAGAGCTTGCATACCTCCAGCAGGCAGCAGGTGAACGAGCGCAGCAAGCCTATGAGGTGGTCAAGGAGCACCCCGGCACCTCCATCCTCGTCGCTTCGGTTGTCGCCGGCGTGATCGGATTTGTCATCGGACAGCAAACCGAGGCCGAAAAACACAGCCACTACCGCTTCCGCTGGTAGAATCTCCGACTTCCGCTTGAGAAAAGCCCGGCCAGGACGCCGGGCTTTTTCATGCGGAACGTTCAGTGCTGATCATCGGAGTGGGAGTGGATGTCCGGGTCGAACTCGGCCTGTTCGGCCTCTTCCATAGGCTGTTCGGTAAAGCCTTCGAGGCTCGACACTTCGGCCACGTCGCGCTCGATCTCGAGCGGGCTCGTCACATAGGCCGCGATCAGTTCCGCGATCGACAGAAGCGAATGAACGTGGATGCGTTCATAGCCATGCGAGGCGTCGATGCCGAAGGCGACGAGCGCCGTTCGCACGTCATGGCCCGCCTCGATGGCCGACGCCGAATCCGAACGGTAATAGCGGAAGATATCCTTCTGGTACTGAAGCCCGTTCTCACGGCACAGATCGACCAGCTTGCGCGTCAAATGATAGTCGAACGGGCCCGCCTGATCGGCCATTGCGATGGTCACGCCGAACTCCGACGAGTTCTGGCCGGGCGCGGTGGTGCCGTTGTCGATCGTCACCATGGACGCGATCTCGGGCGTGATGATCGCAGCCGCACCGACGCCGACTTCCTCGGCGATCGTGAAGAGCCAGTGGATATCGACCGGTGTGCGCGCGCCTTCATCCTCCAGCGCCTTGATGGCCGCAAGCGCGATGGCGACGCCCGCCTTGTCGTCCAGATGGCGCGAGTTGATGAAACCGTTGTCGAGGAATTCGGGCTGCGTGTCGATGGCGACGAAATCGCCAATGTCGACGCCGAGCGCCAGCGTTTCGTCGCGGTTCACGGTGCGCGCGTCGATGCGCAGTTCGACATAGTTCCAGCCGACGGGCATCGTGTCGACGCCCTCGTTGAACGTATGCCCGGATGCCTTCAAGGGCAGGATCGTGCCGCGATACGCACCCTGCTCGGTGTAGATCGTCACGCGCGCGCCTTCGGCGAAACGGGCAGACCAGTTTCCGATCGGCACGAGTTCGAGCCGCCCGTTCTCCTTGACGAACTTCACCTGCGCGCCGAGCGTATCGAGATGGGTGATGATGGCGCGCGCGCCGCGGCGGCGCGAGCCCTGCCGGACGGCGCGGATCGCGCCGCGGCGCGTCAGTTCGGGCGTCAGGCCGAGCCGTTCCAGTTCCTCGGAACAATAACGGACGATCTGATCCGTGTAGCCGGTCGGGCTGTTGATCGCGAGGAGGTTGTTCAGTTGTCGAGCGAGATAGGCTTCGTCGATCTTCAAGATGTACCTCGGTTAGCTTCGGCCGAGAGCTTGCGTGACCGAGCGCTGGCCTGACATGGGAAAGAGCAGGTCCACGAACCGCTCGGCCGTCGGCTGCGGCTCGTGATTGGCAAGACCCGGACGCTCATTAGCCTCGATGAAAACATAGTCCGGCTCGCTTGGCGAGCGCACCATGAAGTCGATGCCGACGACGGGAATGTCAATGGCTCGCGCAGCCTTGACGGCAGCGTCCACAAGCCGTGGGTGAACCTGCGCCGTCACGTCATGAATGGATCCGCCCGTGTGCAGATTCGCCGTCTTGCGCACGACGACTTCCTCGCCCTCGTCCGGCACATCGTCCAGCGTGAAGCCGTTTTCGGCGAGGCAGCGTTCGGTTTCGCCATCTACCGGGATCGTGCTTTCGCCGCCGGTGGCAGCGGCGCGGCGGCGGGACTGGCGCTCGATCAGCGACCGAATATCCGTGCGCCCGTCACCGACGACATAGGGCGGGCGGCGCATGGCGGCGGCCACGAGGCGGAAGTCGATCACCACGAGACGCAGATCGTCGCCGTCGAAGCAGGCCTCCAGCAGGACGCGATCGCAGATGTCGCGCGCAACGCCGATCGCGGCTTTCACGTCATTGATCGTGTCGAGCCCGACGGCGACGCCCTTGCCCTGCTCGCCGCGCGCCGGTTTCACGACGATCTTGCCGTGCTTTTCGATGAAGGCGGACAGCGCCTCGTCATCGTCGGAGGCGACGATCTGTTCGGGAACGATCAGCCCCGCCCCTTCGACCACGCGGCGCGTGACCGATTTGTCGTCGCAGATCGACATCGCGACAGCCGAGGTCATCTCGGAGAGGCTTTCGCGGCAATGGACGGAGCGTCCGCCATAGGACATGCGGAAGAAGCCGCCCTCGGCATCGGTGATCTCGACATGGACACCGCGCCGGCGCGCCTCGTCCACGATCAGCCGCGCATAAGGGTTGAGCGCGTCGTATTCGGCAAGCGGCGAGGCGAACAGCTTTTCGTTGATCGGGTTCTTGCGCTTGACCGCGAAGACCGGAACGCGGCGAAAGCCGAGCTTTTCATAAAGGCCGATCGCCTGATCGTTGTCGTGCAGCACCGACAAATCCATGAAGGACGAGCCCCGCGCGGCGAAATGCTCGGACAAGCGGCGCACCAGCATTTCGCCGATGCCGGGATGGCGCGCCTGCGGATCGACCGCGAGGCACCAGAGGGACGATCCAAGTTCGGGGTCGTTGAACAGGCGCTTGTGATCGACGCCCGTCACCGTGCCGATGATTTCGCCGGTGATCTCGTCCTCGGCGACCAGATAGGTCAATGAGCGGCTGTCGCGGTTGCGCCAGAAGAAGTCGGGACGAACCGGCACCATATTGCGCGAGGCGTAAATGGTGTTGACCGCATCCGCATCGGCTTCGGAGGAAAGTCGGCGGATGAAATAGCCCTTCGCCTGCTTGCGCGAGGGGCGGTAGGTCGAAAGATCCAGCCGGAAGGTGTGGGAGGGATCGAGGAATATCTCCTGCGGCGCCATGGCGAGCAGGACATGCGGATCGCGCACGTAAAACGCGATGTCGCGCCGCGCGGGACCTTCCTCGCGCAACGCGTCGATCAGCGCATCGTTGCTCTCATAGGTTTGGCAGAAATGAAGCTTGCCCCAGCCGCAATCGATGGACGCGTTGGGCTTGGGATCGGCCGCCGCCTGATCGTGCTGCGCGATGGGATTCATCGTTTCGTTTCGCATCCTTCTCAAGCGGTGACCGAGCGCCTTGTCCGTGCGGCCGCGCTCGGCGGCCACAGATCGGCGAGCCATCGTTAAATCTCGTGGGTCTGAAGCCAGAGTTCCAGAAGACCGACCTGCCAAAGCTCGGACCCCTGAAGCGGCGTGATGTGATCCGACGGATTTGCAAACAGCCGGTCGAGATAGTCGTCGCGGAAGATGCCCCGATCCTTCGCCGCCCGCGAGGTCAACGCATCGCGTACGAGATCGAGATAGGGACCATCGACATATTTGAGCTGCGGAACGGGAAAATAGCCCTTCTTGCGGTCAATCACCTCATGCGGCACGACGAGCCGCGCCGCTTCCTTCAACACGCCCTTGCCGTTCTGCTTCAACTTTTCGGCGGGCGGAATCTTGGCCGCGAGTTCGACCAGTTCATGGTCGAGGAACGGTACGCGTGCTTCGAGACCCCAGGCCATCGTCATGTTGTCGACCCGCTTGACCGGATCGTCGACGAGCATCACCTGGCTGTCGAGGCGCAAAGCGGCATCGACCGGCGTGTCGGCATTGGCCATCTTCAGATGACGCGAGACGAGGTCGAGGCTCGGATCGTGATCGGGCAACCAGTCCGGATTGACGTGCTCAGCCATCTTGGCGTGGTCGCGATCGAAGAAGACTTTCGCGTAGTCCGAGACCACATCGTTCGAATCTGCCAGCTGCGGATACCAGTGATAGCCGCCGAAGACCTCGTCGGCGCCCTGCCCCGACTGCACGACCTTGATGTGTTTCGAGACTTCCTTCGACAGGAGATAGAAACCGACATTGTCATAGGAGACCATCGGTTCGGACATCGCCGCAAAGGTGCCGGGCAGCGAATCCATCAGCTCGCTCGACGGCACGAAAATCTTGTGGTGATCGGTGTCGAAATGCTTGGCGATCAGGTCCGAATAGACGAATTCGTCGCCCTTCTCGCCATTCGCTTCCTCGAAGCCGACCGAAAAAGTCATCAAGCCGTGCTGGCCCTGTTCGGCAAGAAGCCCGACGATGACCGACGAATCCACGCCACCCGACAACAGCACGCCCACCGGCACGTCGGCGACCATGCGGCGCTTGACGGCAACCCGCAGCGCATCGAGCACGCGGTCCCGCCACTCGTCGGACGAGAGCGAATAGTCCGGGTCGCGCTGGTAAGGCGGCTGCCAGTAGACCGTGTCCTTGGACGTGCCGTCCGGCTCGATCACGCGGATCGTGGCCGGCGGCATCTTCTTCACGCCGTTGATGATGGTGCGCGGCGGCGGCACGACAGCATGGAACGAGAGGTAATGGTGAAGCGCGATGCGATCGATCGATGTGTCGATGTCGCCGCCTTTCAGGAGCGCGGGAAGCGACGAGGCAAAGCGTAGCGCCTTGGGCGTTTCGGCGATGTAGAGCGGCTTGATGCCGAACCGGTCGCGCGCCACGACAACGCGTCCCGTATCACGCTCATGGATGACGAAGGCGAACATGCCGAGGAAGCGCTCGACGCACTTCGTGCCCCATGCGTGATACGCCTTGAGGATGACTTCCGTGTCGCCGGTCGAGAAGAAGTCGTAGCCCTTTGCTTCAAGCTCCGTGCGCAATTCGGGATAGTTGTAGATACAGCCGTTGAACGCGATGGTGAGGCCGAGCTGGCCATCCACCATGGGCTGGCGGGCCTTTTGCGACAGATCGATGATCGATAGGCGGCGATGGGCGAGCGCTGCGTTGTTGTGCATCACCAGACCGGACCCGTCCGGGCCGCGCGGCGCGATGGCGTCCATCATCTTCGAAATGGCGAAAGCCGATGGCTGCGCGCCGTCGAACCTGATCTCTCCGCAAATTCCACACACGGTTGTTTTTCCAACCCTCCGTTGTCCAATTGAAATTGATCGTCCAATCATTTATAGCTCTAATGATTAGATGTCAAATAATGAGGTTGTCGTGGATGATGTCCGGACGAACGCGGAAGGCTTGCAGGAGTTCCTTGGCGCTGACCTGAAAACGGTGGAGAAGGGAATCCGCCGCATCGTCCGCGCGCATGATCTGCAATCCAAGGCGCTGACCAAGGCGGCCGGCCTCACTGCCGCACAGCTCGTGCTTTTGAAGGGGATTGCCGAACTCGGCGAAGTGACGACGACCGCGCTTTCGGCTCATGCCGATATCAGCCCGGCAACCGTCGTGACGATCCTCGACAATCTGGAAGAACGCGACTTGATCGAACGCTACCGCTCCGCGCATGACAGGCGCATCGTGCACACGCGCCTGACCTCCTCTGGCCTCGCCAAGGCGAACGCTGCGCCGGAGCCGCTCGGCAGCGCCTTCATCGATCGCTTCGCGGCATTGCCCGCCCACGAACGCAAGGCCCTCGTCGCGATGTTCACCAAAGCGGCCGATCTGCTTCTGCCGGTTCAGGTGACAGTCAAAAAAGGCGGCGTGGACCCTTGATATCGGTCGATATCTGACCGAAAACCTTCCTTAGAAGCGTTCCAGACGTGGCAATTTGTCGATTGGACGCTCCCGCGCGGTCGAACTATGTTGCGCGCGGCATACGGGACCGATCATGAATTACGACCGATTTTTCGAAGAAGCCATCGCGCAGCTCCATTCGGAGCGCCGTTATCGCGTGTTTGCGGACCTGGAGCGCATCGTGGGCAGGTTCCCCCGCGCGATCTGGCGCTCAAATGGCGAAGTACGCGAGATCACGGTCTGGTGCTCGAACGACTATCTCGGCATGGGCCAGAACGAACGTGTCATCGACGCGATGCGCGAGGCGGCCGGCAAGATGGGTTCGGGTGCCGGCGGCACGCGCAATATTTCGGGCACGAACCATCCGCTCGTCGAGCTTGAGGCTGAGCTTGCCGACCTCCATGGCAAGGAGGCGGGTCTCGTCTTCACCTCCGGCTTCGTCTCCAACGAGGCGGCGATCTCGACGATCGCGCGGCTTTTGCCAAACTGCCTCATCCTGTCCGACGAACTCAACCACGCCTCGATGATCGAGGGCGTGCGTCGGTCGGGCGTCGAGAAGAAGATTTTCCGTCACAACGATCTGGCGCATCTGGAAAGCCTGTTGCAGGCCGTCCCGCACGAGCGGGCCAAGCTGATCGCCTTCGAGAGCGTCTATTCGATGGACGGCGACATCGCGCCGATCGAGGCGATCTGCGACCTCGCCGACAAATACAACGCCATGACCTATATCGATGAGGTCCATGCCGTCGGCATGTATGGCGCGCGCGGCGGCGGCATCACCGAGCGCGACGGGCTCGCTCACCGCATCGACATCATCGAGGGCACTTTGGCGAAGGCGTTCGGTGTTCTGGGCGGCTATATCACCGGCAAGAGCGCGGTGATCGATGCTGTGCGCTCCTACGCGCCGGGCTTCATCTTCACGACTGCCCTGCCCCCCGCGCTCGCGGCCGCCGCGACCACCTCCATCCGGCACCTGAAGGTCAGCCAGGCGGAGCGCGATGCGCATCAGCGCCAGGCGCGGGCGACCAAGGACGCGCTTTCGGCCGCCGGACTGCCGGTCATGGCGTCCGAAACGCATATCGTGCCGCTGCTCGTGGGCGAGCCGGATTTGTGCAAACAGGCGAGCGACCGGCTTCTTGAAAAGCACGGTCTCTACATCCAGCCGATCAACTACCCGACCGTACCGCGCGGCACGGAACGGCTGCGCATCACGCCGACGCCCCTGCATTCCGACGCGCTGATCGCCGAATTGACGGGCGCGCTTCTGGAAACCTGGACGGCGCTCGGCATTCCGTTCCAGTCCGATGCGACCGACGCGCAGCACGAACGCTCGGAACGTGTCGTGTCGCTTGTCACCGCCAAGTCGGGCGGCTGACGCACAATTCCGCCCCTCTCCGTGCTCGAACAAAGCGTTTCCCGCTACTCGGGAGACGCGCTAGGTTTCTTCGAGACGAAAGTGGAAGGGGCGATGTTGTGAAGATATTCTGGAACGATTGCGGCCGCGAAGTACCCTCAGACACGCCGGTACCGGTCGATGTTCGCGAAGCTACCCGTATCTGGTCCGACGAAATTCGCGGCGTGCAGGGCAATTATCTGGGTCTGGTCGACGATGACGACAGGACGATCCAGTTCTATTACGACGCAGACATACAAGACGATGTCGAGGATGCGCGCCACTTGCAGATCGTCCTTCTCGACTTTCCGCAAATCGAGCAAAAAGGGTCCTACAACCGGCACGTGACGGTCGGCGAGGTCCATTCGCTCATCGAAAAAGTTTTCGAAGTCGGAATAGACCACCGCCAATTCGGTGCCTTGACCTTCGAGCCCTGGTAACGATCCCCGTCAGCGCTTCTCGATCCAGTTGGCGAGCCTGTCCGCCGCTTCCTCGACATGGTCGAGGCGGCGATGGAAGCAGAGTCTCAGGAATTCCTCGCCGCCCGGGCCGAAGGCCGTCCCCGGCGCAAGGCCGACATTCGCCTCGTCCACGATCTCGAAGGCGGCACGTCGCGTGTCTTTGATGCCGTCGATCCTGAAAAACAGATAGAATGCACCCTGCGGCACCGTCAGGTCGACGCGGCCGGTGGCGAGCAGCCGTTGCGAGATCGCGTCGCGCGCGATCCGTGCGGCCTCGACTTCGCCGGCGATGAAACCGTCGCCCTGATCGAGCGCCGCGACCGCACCTTTTTGCAGGAAAGCGGGCGTTCCCGACGTCGAATATTGAATCAGGTTCTCGAAGGTCTGCTGGAGGTCGGGATGGATTTTCAGCCAGCCGACACGCCAGCCGGTCATCGCCCAGTTCTTGGAGAAGGAGTTGACGAAGATGATCCGGTCGTCGGGCCGCATCACGTCCATGAAGGAGGGCGCGCGCGGGCCGTCATAGTAGAACAGCGAATAGATTTCGTCGGCGATGATCCACAAATTGCGCTCGCGCGCGATGTCCAGAATGTCCTCAAGCGTTTCGCGGTCGGCGGTCCAGCCGGTCGGATTCGAGGGTGTGTTGACGAAAATCGCCTTGGTGCGCTCGCTCACCGCTTCCTCGATGCCGTCCACGTCGCAGTGCCAGCCATTGTCCGAATGCGCGAGCCGCACAGGCACCGGCACTGCGCCGGCCACGCCAAGGGCTGCGGGAAAGTTCGGCCAGGACGGCGACAGATAGATCACCTCGTCGCCGGCACCCGCGACTGCGTCGATCGCCAGTTGGATCGCCTGCATGCCCGAGCCGGTGACGATGAACTCTTCATGGCTGAAAGCCGGTCCGAAATGACGCTGGTAATAACGGGCCAGCGCATGGCGAAGCTCGGGGATACCGCGCTGCCAGGTGTAAAACGTCTCGCCGGCCGTGAGCGCCTCGATCGCGGCATTGGAAATGAAGTCAGGCGTCTTCTTGTCGCCCTCCCCCGCCCAGAGAGGAATGAGGCCGGGCTTGGTCCGCCCGTGATTGACGACGGCAACGATACCGCTTTCGGGCGCAAGCCGGGCTTCGCCACGCAGATGATCGAGTATGGACATTCATGCATTCCGTTGGAAACGCCCGGCCGGGAGAGCCGGGCGCTGAAAAGGATCAGCTCGGCCGCCGGGCCAACAGATCGCGGATTTCGGTCAAAAGAGCAACGTCGGCGGGCGGGGCCGGCGGCACGTCGGACACCTGTTCCTGGCGCTCCAGCTTGCGGCGCATATTGTTCACCATCTTCACCATCAAAAAGATGATCCAGGCGAGAATCAGGAAGTTGATGAGGACGGTGATGAAATTGCCATAGGCGAGCACCGCGCCTTGTTCTCGTGCAGCCGCAAGCGTGTTGGCGGTGACGCCGCCCGAAAGCGGCAGGAAATAGTTCGAGAAATCGACGCCGCCGCGAAAGATCATGCCGACGATGGGCATGACGACGTCATCCACGAGCGACGAGACGATCAGGCCGAACGCGCCACCGATGATGACGCCGACGGCAAGGTCCATGACGTTGCCCCTGGCGATGAATTCCTGAAATTCCTTGATCATGACGGCCTCACTGTCCCCTTGAGCCTTACGACGAGTAGGTGCGGCGGGCTGCCGCAGCACGCGCCAAGATAGCAGATGACGCGCGCGGCAGAAGATGCAATTTCGCCTGGCCTCATGAACGCCCCCGATGAGCCTCAAGTCCGATGGACACGTCGGTCGGCATATGGTTGCGTAAAACTCAGGAGGACCATATCGAAATGCAGGGCTGGGTGGTCGTCATCATCGCCATCGGCTACGTCACGCTCCTGTTCGGCGTGGCGAGCCTCGGCGACCGCCGTTCGGCGCGCAACGGGCCGGGCAAGGCGCGCCCCTACATCTATTCCGCCAGCCTCGCGATCTATTGCACGTCCTGGACGTTCTTCGGTTCGGTCGGGCTCGCCAGCGAACGCGGTTTCGAGTTTCTGGCGATCTATATCGGGCCGATTCTCGTCTTCGTATTCGGCTTCCCGCTGCTGCGGCACATCATGCGGCTGGCGAAATCGGAAAAGATCACGTCGATCGCCGATTTCATCGGCGCGCGCTACGGCAAGAGCTTCGCCGTCGCCTCCATCGCCACGATGATCGCCGTTATGGGCACCGTGCCGTATATCGCGCTTCAGCTAAAGGCGATTTCCGGCAGCGTCAGCCTCATGGTCGAACATTATAACGGCGCGCCGCCCTCGATCGATTTCGTCATCGGCGACATATCGCTGATCGTCACCGCACTGCTCGCGATCTTCGCGATGCTGTTCGGCACGCGTCACGCCGACGCGACGGAGCATCAGGACGGGCTCGTTCTCGCCGTCGCGGTCGAATCGATCGTCAAGCTCGCGGCGTTCCTTGCCGTCGGTATCGCCGTCTCGTTCTTCTTCTTCGGCGGCGTCGACGGGCTGGTCTCCGAAATCCGGGACTCTGCGCAGGCGATGGCGGCCTACGACTATCAAACGCCGCTCTCGACCTGGATCGTAATGACAGGGCTGTCCGCCATCGCCATCATCATGCTGCCGCGCCAGTTCTACGTGACGATCGTGGAGAACCGCTCCGAAAGCGAGTTGCGCACGGCAAGCTGGCTCTTCCCGGCCTATCTCGTCACCATCAACCTGTTCGTCATCCCGATCGCCTTCGCCGGCATCGCCATCATGGGTCCGGAGGTCAATTCCGACCTCTACGTCGTCTCACTGCCCCTCCTCTTCGGTCAGGACTGGCTGGCGCTTCTGGCTTTCATCGGGGGCCTTTCGGCCGCAACCGCTATGGTGATCGTCGCCAGCGTGGCGCTGTCGATCATGATCTCCAACGATATCGTCCTGCCGCTCTTCCTGCGCCGCATGGCCAAGCAGTACATGGCGGAACACGAAGACCTGTCCCAGCTCATCCTCAACATCCGCCGCGCCGCGATCTTCTTCATCCTCGTCGCGGCCTTCCTCTACTATCGCGAGATCACCAACAATACGCGGCTTGCCTCGATCGGCCTGATATCGTTCGCCGCCGTCGCGCAGTTCGCGCCGGCCTTCTTCGGCGGGCTGGTGTGGCGCGGGGCCAATGCGCGCGGCGCCGTCATCGGCATGCTGTCGGGCATCACGATCTGGGCCTACACGCTGCTCCTGCCCTCGCTCGCGCCGCCCGACACGGCGATCGTCCAGTTCGGCCTTTTCGGGCTGGAGGCGTTGCGTCCGCAATCGCTGTTCGGAACCGAAGCCGAACCGCTCGTCCATGGCGTGTTGTGGAGCCTGTCGATCAATACGCTGTTCTTCATGCTCGGCTCGTTCTCGCGCGCGTCCAAGCCGCTGGAGCGCATTCAGGCCGCGCTGTTCGTGCCCCGCGACGCCAATCCGATGCCGAGCTTCCGCCGCTTCCGGACGACGGTGACGGTCGAGGATTTGAAGGACACGATCGCGCGCTATCTTGGCACCGAGCGAACCGAACGCTCGTTCCAGAATTTCGAGGCGAAGCAGAGCCGGCCGCTTGCGGGCAGCGACCCGGCGAACATGGACGTGGTGCGCTTTTCCGAACAGCTTTTGACGAGCGCGGTCGGTTCCTCGTCGTCGCGGCTCGTCCTGTCGCTTCTCTTCCAGCGTCACGACCGCAGCCCGCGCGAGGCGCTGCGACTTCTCGACGACGCATCCGAGGCGCTTCAGCACAATCGCGACCTGTTGCAGATCGCGCTCGACCAGATGGAACAGGGTATCACCGTCTTCGATCGCGACTTCCGGCTGATCTGCTGGAACCGGCAGTACCGCTCGCTTTTCTACCTTCCCGATTCGATGGGGCGCGTCGGCGTCTCGCTCGACGAGATTCTCAGCCATCTCGCCGATCGCGGCGACATTTCCTACGACACGATCCACCAGACGATCGACCGGCTCGCTGCTTTCCGCTCACCGTGGCAAATCGAACTCAAGAGCACGGGCCGCATCATCGAATTGCGTTCCAACCCGATGCCGGACGGTGGCATCGTCGCGACCTATGCCGACATCACGCAGCGCGTCGAGGCCGACCTTGCGCTGAAACGCGTCAACGAGACCCTCGAAAACCGCGTCGCGCGTCGCACGGCCGAACTCACCCACGTCAACGAGGAACTGGCGCAGGCACAAATGCTGGCCGAAGAGGCGAATCTGGGCAAGACTCGCTTCCTGGCCGCGACAGGCCACGACATTCTCCAGCCGCTCAACGCGGCGCGGCTCTACTGCGCGTCGCTTGCCGAAAGCGTCGGAGAGGGATCGGTCGGGGATTCGGTGGCGAACATCGAATCGTCGCTGGATTCGGTCGAAACGATCCTCGGAGCGGTCCTCGACATCTCACGCCTCGACACCGGCGCGATGCGTCCGGTGGATACGACCTTCCGGCTCGACGGACTGCTGCGCCAGATCCAGACCGACTTTCAACCGCTGGCGCAGGAAAAGAAGCTCGACCTGCGCATCGTTCCCTCGCAACTTGCCGTGCGCACCGATCGCAATCTCCTGCGCCGGCTGGTGCAGAATCTCGTCTCCAATGCGATCAAATACACACGTTCCGGCACGGTTCTCGTTGGCGTCAAAAAGCGCGGCGACCTGCTGGAAATCCAGGTCCACGACACCGGCATCGGCATCGATTCCGATGAACTGAAAACGGTCTTTCGCGAATTCCTTCGGCTTGCGGACGGCGCGCGCGAGGCACAGGGGCTGGGCCTCGGCCTGTCCATCGTCGACCGCATCGCGCGGGTGCTGCGGCTGGAAATCCGCATTCACTCGGTCAAGGGCAAGGGCTCGTGCTTTTCAACGCTTTTGCCGATCGCCCAAGCCCCGCAGATCACCCACGCCGGCGAGCCGCGGGTGCCGGTCGGCGTCAACGTGCCGCTCGAAGGCGTTTGCGTGCTGTGCATCGACAACGAGCCACGCATTCTCGACGGCATGCGCAAGCTGCTCGAAGGGTGGCGCTGCAAGGTCGCGACCGCATCCGGCTCGACTGCCTTCGACCTCACCATGCCGGTGCCGGACGTGATTTTGGCCGATTATCACCTCGACGGCGAAGACGGCTTTGCGGCCATCGCGCGGGCGCGCGAAGTTTGGAATAGCGAGGTGCCGGCGATCCTCGTCACGGCCGACCGCTCCAACGACGTGCGCGAGCGCGCCGCCGTGCTCGACATCCCCGTCCTTCACAAGCCGGTCAAGCCGGCCGCGCTGCGCATGATGCTCACGCGCTACCGTAAGCTGGCGCCGGCGGCGGAGTGATCAGGCACTTGGCTGCGGTTCCGAACCGATCCGCGACAGGCGGATGACGGCCTGCGTGCGGCTGTCGACGCCGAGCTTTTGCAGGATCGCCGAGACATGTGCCTTGATCGTCGCCTCGGACACGCTCAGCTCATAGGCGATCTGTTTGTTGAGCAAGCCTTCGGCAAGCATGGTCAGGACGCGCGATTGCTGGGGGGTGAGCGATTGCAGGCGATGGATCAGATCGGACACTTCCGGGTCGCGCTCTTCGCCGAGCTCGATGTCGTCGGGCAGCGCGACGCCGCCTTCGAGCACCGTGGTCACGGCGTGGCGGATCTGGTCCATGCCGGCCGACTTCGAAATGAAACCCGCCGCACCGAGTTCGAGCGCGCGGCGCACCGTTTCGGCATCGTCCCGCGCCGATACCACGACAACCGGCACATTGGCGGAAATGCCGCGCAGGACGATCAGGCCCGACAGGCCGCTCGATCCGGGCATTGTCAGGTCGAGCAGGAGAAGGTCGATATCGTCATTGGCGACGACGCATGCCTTGGCGGCCTCGAAATCCCCGACCTCGTCGATCGTGGCTCCCTCGAATGAAGACAGCGCCTGCCGAAGCGCTCCGCGAAAAAGCGGATGGTCGTCGGCAATGACGAAGCGATGGCGCTGACCCAAAAACCCCTCCTTATTCCGGCTCCCGCGGTTTCGAGTTTAGCCGGATTGGCAGGTCGCGCTAGCATTTTTTGATCTGCCGCTGCGTTCAGGTCCGATCGGGCTGCGGCGTGCGGGGATCGTTCTCCCACTCCCTGACGATGTCGAAGAAGCTCTGGAAGAACCGGCGCATATAGCCAAGCGACTGCTCGAACTCCTGCTCGGACGGCAATGCGTTCTGGGCGGTGCCTTGCGCGCTTTCGAGCGCTTCGACGCGCCGCTCCAAATCATCGATGCGGTCTTCATAGGCAAGGCGTTCGTCGGTCGCCGTACGGCAGACGAGCTGGCCGGACTGTTCCTGGCAGACCGACATCTGCCCGGTCGTCGTGTCCATACGCACGAAGCCATCCTCCGTGCGCTCCATGCGGTAGCGTTCGGTTTCCTGTGCCAGTGCGGGGGTTGCAAGCATCGCGGCGATGCCGGCGAGAAGAGGCAGAAGGCGCATGATGTGGTCCTCCGAAAGACGCGGGTTGCGGATAAATGACCCGAAGAACCCGGCACTTCCATGGCAGCGCTTTTCATCGCGCGCAGGCGGGGCTATAGCCGGCCCATGAGCACATTGATCTACAAGATCGTTCCGGCAGCACTGTGGCGGAAAGCCGAGGCACAGGGGCGTTTCGACGGCGCGCCCGTCGATCTCACCGACGGGTACATTCACTTTTCGACCGCCGCGCAGGTGCGCGAAACGGCGGCCAGGCACTTCGCCGGACAGGACGATCTGGTCCTCGTCGCGGTGGACGGTGAGACGCTGGGCCACGCGCTTCGCTACGAGGTTTCGCGCGGCGGCGACCTCTTCCCGCATCTTTATGCGCCGCTCGACCCGGCGCTTGCGGTCCGGGTCGTGCCCCTGCCGCTCGAAGCAAACGGCGCGCACCGCTTTCCGGATCTGTCCGCATGAACTCGTTCTATCGCAGTTTCGCCCGCCCGTTCCTGTTCGGGCTCGATGCCGAGCGCGCACACGGCCTGTCCATCGCAGGCTTGAAAAGCGGCGTTCCAGTCTGTGCCCCTCCCCCGGCGGACACACGGCTGCGCGTCACGATTGCGGGGCTTTCCTTTCCCAACCCGCTCGGCATGGCGGCCGGATACGACAAGAATGGCGAGGTTCCCGATGCGCTTCTGCGGCTCGGCTTCGGCTTTGCCGAAATCGGCACCGTGACGCCGAAGCCGCAGGCGGGAAATCCAAAGCCACGCATCTTCCGGCTGGTCGCGGACGAGGCCATCGTCAACCGGCTCGGCTTCAACAACGAGGGTCACGAAGCGTGCCTTGCCCGGCTCAAGGCGCGGCGAAACGCAAAAGGCATCGTCGGGGTCAATATCGGAGCCAACAAGGACAGCGCCGACCGAATCGCGGATTACGCGGCCGGGGTCGAGCGCTTCGCCGATGTCGCTTCGTATCTCACCGTCAACATTTCCTCCCCCAACACGCCCGGCCTGCGCGACCTGCAAACGCGCGCCAGCCTCGAGGAACTGCTCGGCGCCGTCGCCGCCGCGCGCGGAGCGCGCACGACACCGATCTTTCTGAAGATCGCGCCCGACCTTGCCGAAGGCGACCTCGAGGATATCGCGCAGACCGTTCTCGCGAAGGGGATCGACGGCATCATCGTTTCCAACACCACGCTGTCGCGCAACGGGTTGACCAGCGGCGAGGCACGGGAAGCCGGCGGCGTTTCGGGTCGGCCGCTCTTCGAACGCGCCACGATCATGCTTGCGAAGATGCGCCGGCTCGTCGGTCCGGACCTGCCGCTGATCGGGGTCGGCGGGGTCGATTCCGCAGATACGGCGATCGAGAAGATGAGGGCCGGTGCCGATCTCGTCCAGTTTTACACGGGCATGGTCTATGGCGGGCCGACGCTGCCGGGTGAAATCGTGCGCGGGATGAGCGCGTTCGCAGCGCGGGAGAAACTGACTTCCATCCGAGATATTCGCGACAGCCGGACCGATCATTGGGCGGGGCAAAATCCGGACTGAGGCTTTTCGCGGCCCGGATCGCACCTATCTCATGGCACGATGACCCTGCCTATCGTCCATCACCCCGACTACGACGCGCAGTTTTCCGCCGATCATCGCTTTCCGATGAGCAAATATGCGCGGCTGATCAAGGTGCTTCGCGACAAGGGCCTCGCCCGCCCAGACAATGAGCACCGGCCCGACCTTCCGGGCTTCGACATGCTCGCGCGGGCGCATGCGGGCGACTACGTTCAGGCCGTGCTCGATTGCACGGTGCCGCGCCCGATAGAGCGCGAGATCGGGTTTCCGGTCGACGCGCGCGTATCGCGCCGTGCACAGCTCGCCAGCGCCGGCACGCTGCTTGCAGCAAGGCTTGCACTCGACCACGGCCTTGCCTGCAACGCGGCCGGCGGCAGCCATCACGCAAGACGGGCGCAGGGGGCTGGCTTCTGCACCTTCAACGATGTCGCGGTGGCCGCGCTCGCGCTCCTCGCTGAAGGTGCCATCTCTCGCGCGCTCGTCGTCGATCTCGACGTGCATCAGGGTGACGGCACGGCCGAAATCCTGATGGGGGACAGCCGTGTCTTCACGTTTTCGATGCACGCGGCGAAGAACTATCCGCTGCGCAAGGCCGTGTCGGACCTCGACGTGGCGCTGGACGACGGCATCGAGGACGAGGCGTATCTGGCCGAGCTCGCGCGCATGCTGCCATTGATTGCCGATCACGCAAAACCGCAGATCGTCTTCTACAATGCCGGGGTCGACCCGCATCGCGACGATCGATTGGGGCGTCTTGCACTCTCGGATGAAGGCCTGCGTGCCCGTGATCGAGCCGTCATCGGCTACTTCCGGGAACGAAACATTCCGGTGTGCGGCGTCATCGGCGGCGGCTATTCGAAAGATGTCGACGCGCTCGCCGCGCGACATGCGATTCTGTTCGAGACAGCAGCCGAATTCGCCTGATCAGCCCTTGCGATAGCTCAAAAGCCTGATGATGAAAAAGGCCGGCACGACCAGCACCGCTCCGAGCAGGAAATAGTCGATAAACCGTCCAAACGCGGCAAAGCCGGTGTTGTAGAGGTGCAGGAAGAAATCGCGGACACCGTAGATGATGCCATAGGGCGACCAGCCCATGACGCTCATGACGATGCCGACCAGAAACGAAATCACGATCAGCTTGACCAGAACCCGCAAGGGGCTGTCGCCGAGAAAGCGGTTCACTGCCGACATGTCGCGTCTCCGTTGGTAGGGGTGCGCACATACGCATTGGCGGCCCCGCGTTCAAGCTATCGTGACGCGCCGCAGGCTGGCGGAAGCACTTTCTTAACCTCGATGAAACACGTTCCGGCGCATTCAATTAAACTTGTCCAAAGCCTGGAGCCTGAAATGACCCGACTTCTCGCCGCCGTTCTCGTCGCGACAACGCTGTCCGGTTGCGGATCGACGCCTGCCATGCGCACGGCGAGCGGTGCGATGATCGGTGCCGGCTCGGGTGCCGTTGCGGGATCGCTGATCGCAGGCTCCACGGGCGCAATCGTCGGCGGTCTCGGAGGTGCTGCCGCAGGCGCGGTCATCGGAGCCGGGCACTGATCGGCTGCTCGCTTGACTTATCCAGCTAAATTCCAATAAACGCTATCGGCTAACATGCTAATTGTCCGAATCGTCCTGTACCGGCGAAGCGTCTGGGAAGGAATTTCAGCTTGTCCTCGGCTTTTGCTACTGATGAACAGCTTGCGCATGCTCCCAGCCGCTATTTGACATATATGGCGGTCGCCGCTGCCGCGCTTGCGCTGCTCATCGTCATTCCGTTTTTTCTCAATTCTGAATTGCAGATATTCTACCTGAGCGAAGGTGGACCTGTTCAGGTCTTTTCGGCCGCCGCGTATCTGGTCGTCACGACGATGCTCATTCGGGAGATGGACGGCGCAGCCTTGCGCGAATATTGGTTCCTGCCAGTGATCCCGCTGGCCATGTGTCTTCGCGAGATGGACTTTCACGCGCATTTCACCACGTACAGCATAACGAAAACACTTCTTTACGTTTCCCCGGAAGTAGCGCTCGCGGAAAAAATATTCGGAGTGTTCGTTTTCGCCGTTCTCGGCGTGGCGGGTTATCTGCTCGTCGCCCGTTGCGGCAAGGCATTTTTGCACGGCCTGCGCAGCCTCGACATCGCCTGTCTGGCAGTGGCTGCGGCCATCATCAGCGCGGTTGCGTCGAAGGCACTCGACGGAGCCGCCAGCAATCTCGGATTCCTCGGCATCGACGTTCAGTCGACGCTGCTATCGGTGGTTTTCGAAGAAGTCCTCGAACTGGGAATCCCGGTTTTCCTCGCCATCGCGGTGTTCGCGTATTTCGATCGACGGCAGCCAGCCCCCCGGTCGTTCAACGCGCGGTAACGGCTTCGATCCAAGCATAACTTGGGCTTCACAATGCCAACCGATGATCGGTTTGGAGCGGGTGAAGGGAATCGAACCCTCGTATTCAGCTTGGGAAGCTGCTGCTCTACCATTGAGCTACACCCGCGACAGGCCCATTAATCTGCGAGGGCAAAGGCGCCGTCAAGCGCATTTGTGACCGATCGCAGGTTGACGCGGCGCGCGCGCTCGGCGAGTGGTGCGGCGAATTTCCTCCATTCAGGACGCCCGACGTGACCCGCCTAAAAATGCTCATCGAATCGCGCCGGTTCGAAATGCTCATCACGCTGCTGATCATCGTCAACGCGATCACGCTGGGGCTGGAAACTTCGGCGGCCGTGATGGCGCGGTTCGGACCTCTGCTGCTCCTGATCGACCGCCTCGTCCTCGTCATATTCGTGGCGGAGCTGGCGGCGCGCGCACTCGTCTACCGAAGCCGCTTCTTCAACGATCCATGGCGCGTCTTCGACCTGCTGGTGGTCGCCATCGCCCTGATGCCAGCGACGGGCAACCTGTCTGTCCTGCGCGCGCTGCGCATCCTGCGCGTCCTGCGTATCGTCAGTGTCGTGCCGTCGTTGCGCCGGGTCGTCGGCGGCCTCGTAGCCGCCCTGCCCGGCATGGGCTCGATCGTGCTCCTTCTGGCGCTGGTGTTCTACGTCTTCGCCGTGATGGCCACGAAGCTTTTCGCCGCATCGTTCCCCGAATGGTTCGGCAATATCGGCGAGAGCGCCTATACGCTGTTCCAGATCATGACGCTGGAAAGCTGGTCGATGGGCATCGTGCGGCCGGTAATGGAGGTTTATCCCTGGTCGTGGCTTTATTTCATTCCCTTCATCGTCACGACATCCTTCGCTGTCCTCAATCTCTTCATCGGTATCATCGTATCGGCCATGCAGGACGAACATGAATCGACCGCGTCAGAGGAGCGATCGCAGATGAAGGACGAGCAGGATATGATCCTGCAGGAAGTGCGCGCCATGCGCGAGGAAATCCGCGCCCTCAGGGCTGACGGAAATGCTTTGACAGTTTCAGGCCCTGCGCCTGATAGTTCGACTTGAGATCGGTGCCGTAAAGCGCGGCCGGCCGCTCCAGCATATGCTCATAGACCAGGCGGCCGACCGTCTGGCCATGTTCGAGGATGAACGGGACCTCGTGGCTGCGCACTTCAAGCACGGCGCGGCTGCCCGTGCCGCCGGCAGCCGAATGGCCGAAGCCGGGATCGAAGAAGCCGGCATAATGGACGCGAAATTCGCCGACGAGCGGATCGAACGGAGTCATCTCGGCTGCGTGGTTCGGCGGCACATGCACAGCCTCGCGGCTGACGAGGATGTAGAACTCGTCCGGGTCGAGGATCAGTTCCCTGGCTCCGCGATCGTGGATCGGCTCCCAGAAATCGAACAAATCCTGCGCGGCGCGCTTGTCGACATCGACGACGGCCGTGTGGTGCTTGCCGCGATAGCCGATCAGGCCCGCATCGTCGCCGGTCAGGTCGATCGACAGCGCGATGCCGCCGCCGGAAATATCGGGCGTTTCCGACGCGACCAGCGTTTCCGACGTGTGGAGATCGTGAAGCGCAGTCTCGTCAAGCAGCGCATTGCCGATGCGAAACCGGATCTGCGAGAGGCGCGAACCGGTGCGCACGACGATCGGGAAGGTGCGCGGGCTGATTTCGAGAAAGAGCGGACCGTTGTAGCCGGCGGGAATCTTGTCGAACTCGGCACCGTAATCGGTCATCACGCGGGTGAAGATGTCGAGCCGGCCGGTCGAGCTTTTCGGGTTCGCCGACGCCGCGACCTTGTCGGGCAGCGCGAGCGTTTCGAGGATCGGGACGATGTAGACGCAGCCCGTTTCGAGCACCGCGCCGGCCGTCAGGTCGAATTCGTGCAGCTTCAGGCGGTCGAGCTTGTCCGACACGCGGCTTGCCGCACCCGGCAGAAAGCTTGCGCGCACCCGGTAGGCTTTCGTGCCCAGACGCAAATCGAGGCTGGCGGGCTGAATCTGGTCGTCATCGAGCGCCCGGTCGCAGGCAAGCGCCCCGCTGTCGAACAATTCCCTGATCTGCCTGTCCGGCAATATTCCCGTCTGGCGCACGCCCGGCTCCCCACTCGACTGGGGCGAGGTTTAAACACGCCGCGAATTGACGCAAGGCGAGAAAGCCTATAGATGGCCTTTTATCCCGTGGTGATTTGCCGGTCGGCTTGCAGCCACGTAAAACAAGTCGCTAAAGGACCGTAAGCCCGTAAAGGGTGTGTGGACCGGCGCGACTTTTCGCGGCCGGTTTTTTTGTGTCTGGATGAAGCCTGATGACGAAATCGAACGAACAGAACTGGAAGCCCGCCACGCAACTCGTCCATGGCGGCACGATGCGCTCGCAGTTCGGCGAGACGTCCGAGGCGATCTATCTGACGCAGGGATTTCTTTACGACAGTTCGGAAGCTGCCGAAGCGCGCTTCAAGGGCGAAGAGCCGGGCTTCATCTATTCGCGCTATGCCAATCCCACCGTCGACATGTTCGAAAAGCGCATGTGCGCGCTTGAGGGCGCGGAAGATGCGCGCGCCACGGCATCGGGCATGGCGGCGATCTCGGCGGCGCTCCTGTGTTCGGTGAAAGCCGGCGACCATGTCGTTGCCGCCCGCGCGCTGTTCGGTTCGTGCCGCTGGGTGGTCGAGACGCTGATGCCCAAATACGGCATCGAGTCCACGCTCGTTGACGGGCGCGACCTGAAAGCCTGGGAGGACGCCGTGAGGCCGAACACCAAGCTGTTCTTCCTCGAAAGCCCGACCAATCCCACGCTGGAGGTGGTCGACATCGCAGCCGTCGCGAAAATCGCGGATGCGGCGGGTGCGCGGCTGGTGGTCGACAACGTCTTCGCAACGCCCTTGCAGCAAAAGCCGCTCGAGCTTGGCGCGCATGTCGTCGTCTATTCGGCGACCAAGCATATCGACGGTCAGGGACGGTGTCTGGGCGGCGTCATCCTTTCGGACAAGGAATGGATCGATGCGAACCTGCACGATTATTTCCGACATACCGGACCGAGCCTGTCGCCGTTCAACGCGTGGACGCTGCTGAAGGGACTGGAAACGCTGCCGATCCGCGTCAGGCAGCAGACCGAAAACGCCGCGCGCGTCGCGGACCATCTGGCCAGCCACCCGAAGATCGAGCGCGTCATCTATCCCGGCCGCAAGGATCACCCGCAGGCGGAAATCATCGCGCGCCAGATGAAGGGCGGCTCGACGCTCGTCTGCTTCGACGTGACAGGCGGCAAGGCCGGTGCGTTCGGATTCCAGAACGCGCTCGGGCTTGTCGGGCTTTCAAACAATCTGGGCGATGCGAAAAGCCTGATCACCCATCCGGGGACCACAACGCACAAGAACCTGACCGAGGAGGCGCGCGCCGATCTCGGCATCCGCCCATCTACGGTGCGGCTTTCGCTGGGGCTGGAAGACGCCGACGACATCATCGCGGACATCGACCGAGCGCTGGAGGCGATCTAGCGAAAAACCTGTCCAGCCAGGATGATACGCGACAGGGCGGTGTAGACGCAAAGCGCCGCGAACACATAGGCAAGCATCGGAAACCATACCGGAAACAGGCAGAAGGCGACGAAGAAGGCGATGGTTTCGCTTGCCTCCATCAGACCTGTCGTGAAGAAAAGCGATTTTTTGCCACGGGTCTCGGTCGACAATCCGCGCCGTTCGGCCATGACCGAATAGGCAAGGAAGCTCGAACCGTTGACGTAGAAGGACAGGATCAGGACGGCGCCGGCGACCGCGTTCGCGGATGGATCGGCCAGCACGAAGCCGAGCGGAATCGCGCCGTAGAAGGCGAAATCGAGAACGATATCCAGATAGCCGCCGAAATCGGTCTTTCGCGTCTGCCGCGCGATCGCGCCGTCGAGCCCGTCGCCGATCCGGCTGGCGAGCAACAGGACGAGGCCAAGGAGATAGGCTTCGAAAGCGATCGCCCCGGCGGCGGCGAGACCGACGGCGAAACCTGCCAGCGTCACCGCGTCCGCACTGACGCTGCGCTCGACGAGCATGCGCGCGACGCGATCCAGCAGCGGATCGATCGCCGGTTTCAGCCAGCCGTCCAGCATGCGTCGTTCTCCAATTGCCTAGCTTCACCTATCACAATTTCGCCAAGTGGGGTTCATGCGCCGTGAACTTACCGAAATGGCTCGCTATGAAGGCTGAAAGGCAACAGGCACATGTATCGCGCAACCACCCAAGGCATAGAAATCACCGTCGAGCCGTTCTATCTGGAAGAACGTTCGGAGCCTATGGAACAACGCTATTTCTGGGCTTATCGCGTGACTATCGCAAATCGCGGCGACAACGGCGTCAAGTTGGTGTCGCGCCATTGGCGGATCACCGACGCGACCGGCCACCTTGAAGAGGTTCGCGGCCCGGGCGTCGTCGGCGAACAGCCGGAACTCGAGCCGGGCGACACCTTTCAGTATACGTCGGGCTGTCCGCTTACGACATCTTCCGGGTTCATGGAGGGCGACTATACGATGCGCGACGAAACCGGGCAGGAGTTCGAGGTCGCCATCCCGCCATTTTCGCTCGATCTGCCCGGCGTGCATCGCTCGGTCAACTGATCTCGTTTTCTTCGGTCAGGGGAAACAGGTCGCGATCCACCAGAGCGCGACCGAACCGGTACATGATGTCCGCCGCCAGTGGGCGATCCGCGCCGAGAAAGCGATTGTAGGACATGCCTGCGGCGAAGTTCATCCGCTGCGCCGCTTCCGGGTCGATCTGGTGGATGGCCTGCGCCAGGAGAACGGCGATCTCGCAGACGGCCTGCGCAATTTCTTCCTCCTGGCCGGCGGAAGGAAGGGTCATCGCGGTTCCGATCGGCTTTTATGGTCGGACCATCCTGCCATCGGGACAGTTTCGGCTTTGCTAACTACCGAACGGACCCGCAGCGCCACTGCCGCAGTCGGGATTGGACCACTCGTCACACGGAGACCCTGCACCCTGGTCACGCCCGATCGTGTCGGAGGTGACGAGTTCAGCGAAGCCTACCGCGAAGCCCGCAACGACGAGCCAGATTATCGCCAATCTTAAAAGCATGTTCCATCCGGTAGCGTTGCCCCCCGCTTGCCGAATTCGAGGCCAGTGTGCAACCGCCAGCTTGATGAAGCTTTAATTCAACCGTTAACAAATACGGCGCAAATATGGCCTATTGCTCGACGCAAATCGCCAGCGGCTCGGCATCCGCGCCCGCCAGTTCATCGAACAGCGATGCCTCATTTCCCTTGTTCCACCACACGAACCGGTCGCCGACATAGCGAACTCCGGAGCCGGATATGGCGGCGGACGCGACATAACGCTCGCCCTCCCAGTCGAAGATCGCCAGGGAGGCGCTTGCGCCATTCACATAGCGCACATTCATCACCGGCCCGCCTTCGCAGGCGTAGCTGACGGTTTTATCTTCGATCTCGCCGGGCAAATCGAGCGTCACCTCGCCCGCATGCGCCGAACCTGCCAGAAGCATCAGACCGATCGCGATGACAAATTCGCGCATGCCAATCTCCTCAATTCGAAGCGGCGAACTCCGCTGGATCGAATTCGTATCGCGTCGAACAGAATTCGCACGATACGCTGATCTTGCCACCCTCGATGCTATCCGCGATTTCCTCCGCGGTGAACCCTTCGAGGATGTTCCGGATCTTGTCGCGCGAACAGGAGCAATCGTCGACGACTTCGGTGCCTTCGAAGACGCGTGCGCCATGCTCGTTGAACAGCCGGTAAAGCAGGCGCTCGGGCGCGACGGTCGGATCGGCCAGTTCGTCGGCTTCCACGGTGGAAACGAGCGCCTGAACCTCGGCCCAGGCGTCATCGATCATGTCGTCGACCTCTTCCAAGTCGCCGTCGCCGCCCGGAAGGTCGGGCATGCGAAGACGCTCCGGCGACTCGGGCAGGAACTGCGCGAGCAGCCCGCCGGAGCGCCAGTGACCGTCAAAACCGTTCTCGCCCTTAACCATTTGGCGCGCGACCGAGAGGCGAACCTCGGTCGGTATCTGCTCCGATTGACGGAAATAGGTGCGTGCGGCGTCCTCCAGCGAAGTCGCATCGAGTTGCACGATGCCCTGATAGCGCTGCATATCCTGGCCCTGATCGATAGTCAGCGCAAGGACGCCCTTGCCGAGAAGATCGGCGGAAGACGCCTTGCCCTCTTCCACCGCATCGGCGACCGCATCGGCATCGAAGCTCGCATAGGCGCGCAACGATCCCGGCGTCGTGAAATCGGCGACCAGCATGTCGACCGGACCGTCCGAACGGGTCTGCAGGATGAACTTGCCGTCGAACTTCAACGAAGTGCCCAGAAGAACCGTCAGCGTCATCGCCTCGGCGAGAAGGCGCGCGACGGCATCGGGATAGTCGTGCCGACCAAGTATTGTATCGAGGATCGGGCCAAGCTGGACCACGCGGCCGCGCGCATCGAGCGGGCCGACCTCGAAGGGAACGACTGTATCATCTCCGGCGAAACCGAAATCGCCGAGCCTCGTCTCATGTGCAGACACGGAAACAATCCTATTCTCAAGCCGCCGCTTCATGCGGACGGCTTCCTGAACGTCTCAGGGCTTTCTTTGCTTGCCCGCCACATAGGTGCGGCAGGCAGGCCGATCAAGCGTTGAAGCACCACGCCAATATCGCCTTTTGCGCGTGAAGCCGGTTTTCCGCTTCGTCGAAGACGACCGAGTTCGGGCCGTCGATGACCTCGTCGGTGACTTCCTCGCCCCGGTGGGCGGGCAGGCAGTGCATGAAGAGTGCGTCTGGCTTCGCCTTGGCCATCAATCCGGCGTTGACCTGATAGGGCTGGAAGACGTTGTGGCCGCGCGCGCGATGCTCCTGGTTCATCGAAACCCACGTATCGGTCACCACGCAGTCGGCGCCCTCGACGGCCGCCGCAGCGCTTGGATGGAAGGCGACGCGACCGCCATTCGCCGTCGCCCATTCGATGAACTTCGCGTCCGGCTCGCTTCCGCCGGGAACCGCGATGTTCAGCCGGAAGTCGAAGCGGGCAGACGCTTCCGCCAGCGAATGAAGCACATTGTTGCCGTCGCCCGTCCACGCGAACAGGCGATCCTTGACCGGGCCGCGATGCTCCTCATAGGTCAACAGGTCGGCCATGATCTGGCATGGATGGGTATCGTCCGTCAGCCCGTTGATGACCGGCACGCTGGCATGTTCGGTCATCTCGGCCAACCGCGCATGATCGGTCGTGCGCATCATGATGGCGTCGACGTAACGCGACAGGACGCGCGCGGTGTCCGCTATCGTCTCGGAGCGGCCAAGCTGCATTTCCGTTCCCGTCAGCATCAAGGTCTCGCCGCCGAGCTGTCGCATGCCGACGTCGAACGACACACGCGTACGCGTCGACGGTTTGTCGAAGATCATGGCGAGCACCTTGCCGTCCAGCGGACGTTCGCGCTCGCCGGATTTGAGACGCGTCTTGCGCGCGCGCGCGTCATCGAGGATCGCGCGCAGGTCGGCGCTCGAAACGGTGGAAAGGTCTGTGAAATGCCGGAAATTCGAAGTCATGATCCCGTTTCTCAAGCGGCCGAGCCGGTCTGTTGCGCCGTCTGCGCCGTCAAGTCCGACGCCGCCTCTCGAATGGCGTCGATACCGAGGCGGATTTCCTCGTCCGTAACGGTAAGCGGGGGCAAAAGACGAATGACGTTGTCGCCGGCCGGTACGGCGAGGAATTTACGGGCGCGCAGGGCTGCGGTCACGTCGGCATTCGGCAACCGGCATTTGATGCCGAGCATCAGGCCGGAACCGCGAACGGTTTCGAACACGTCCGGATATTCGTCGATGATCGATGCCAGCGCCTGCTTCATCAACAGCGCCTTGCGGCTCACTTCGTCGAGAAATCCGTCCTCGAGCACCACGTCGAGCACGGCGTTGCCGACCGCCATGGCCAGCGGATTGCCGCCGAACGTCGTGCCGTGCACGCCGGGCTTCATGCCCGCCGCCGCATCGTCGGTCGCGAGGCAGGCGCCCATCGGGAAGCCGCCGCCGATGCCCTTGGCGATCGCCATGATATCGGGCGCGGCACCCGACCACTCATAAGCAAAGAGCTTGCCGGTCCGGCCGATCCCGCTTTGCACCTCGTCGTAGATCAAAAGCAGTCCGTGCTTGTCGCAGAGCGCCCGCAGGCGGTTCAGCGCATCGGCTTCCATCGGCCGGATGCCGCCCTCGCCCTGCACGGGTTCGATCAGGATCGCGGCGGCCTCGTCGGTGATCGCCTTTTCTGCCGCGTCGAGATCGCCGAACGGGACCTGATCGAAGCCCTGCACCTTGGGGCCGAAACCTTCCAGATATTTCGGCTGGCCGCCAGCGGCGATGGTCGCGAGCGTGCGGCCGTGAAAAGCCCCCTCGAAGGTGATGACGCGATAGCGCTCCGGCTGGCCGTTGGCGAAATGATACCGGCGCGCCGTCTTCACGGCGCATTCCAGCGCTTCGGCGCCGGAATTGGTGAAAAACACCTTGTCGGCGAAGGTTGCCTCCACAAGTCGTTCGGCAAGCCGCGTCTGGCCGGGAATCTCATAGAGATTGGAAACGTGCCACAGCGTCCGGGCCTGCGACGTCAACGCCTCCACCAGATGCGGGTGGCAATGGCCGAGCGAATTGACGGCAATGCCGGCCGCAAAATCCAGGTAGCGCTCGCCCGTATCGGTGATCAGCCACGATCCCTCGCCGCGCTCGAAGGTCAGGGGCGCGCGGGCATATGTGGTATAAAGGGCGGAACCGCTCATGGCGTCACTCCGGGGTCAGGTGGCGATCAGAAATAAAAAATCCGCCTCAAGGGGCGGGTTTCAGTCAGCTTTATCGAGATTCAGAACGCGACTGTCAATTCTCCACAACGCAGCGTCATCTGAACCACGCATCTTGGGGGCAGCCGGCATCGAAACGGTCCCAAGTTGGGGAAAACCAAAAAAACAGAATCACTGTGTCCGGCCGACTCTTGTCACCGAGTCAGCGCATATTGTAGTTTCCGGGCAGATAAGAACTAGATTTCGTGCGGCGGATCTAATCACCAAGTTCAACGCGGTGCCCAACCGGCCATTGCCCGGGCGGGAATGGATTCGGATTCCGCACATCACTTAGGAGCGTGTCGCCATGAACTGGACCGACGAGCGGGTTGAACTTCTCAAGAAGCTATGGTCCGAGGGCCTCAGCGCCAGCCAGATCGCGACCCAACTCGGCGGCGTCAGCCGCAACGCGGTCATCGGCAAGGTGCACCGGCTGAAACTGTCGGGACGCGGACGCGCATCCTCCGCGACGCCGCGAGCCAAGAAGACGGCTCCTTCGGCACCGAAGGGTCCGCGGCCGAGCCGGCCGGTCACCACTTCGATCGGTGCGACGGCGCTTCAGGCGCGTTTCGACGCCGAGCCGGACGTGGCGCCCGCGCCGCGCCTTTCGAGCGTGGTCGTTCCTATCTCGCGCAATCTCACTTTGCTCGACCTCTCCGAACGCACCTGCAAATGGCCGAACGGCGACCCGCTGGCCGAGGAATTCTCCTTCTGCGGAAACGATGTCGGCGAAGCAGGCCCCTATTGCGGCTATCACTCGCGCGTCGCCTATCAGCCGGTCGCGGAGCGTCGGCGCAGCCGATAGAACCAGGTCAAGGAACCGCCCGACTATTCGTTAGCGCAGAGCCGCGTCCAGCATGACGCGGTGGCTTGCGTCCTCCTTCGGACGCTCTGCCGGCAATTGCCGTCCCGTCACGATGAAATAGACCGTCTCCACAATGTTCGTGGCGTGATCGCCGATCCGCTCGATGTTCTTGGCGCAGAACAGAAGATGCGTGCAGGCCGTAATGTTGCGCGGGTCTTCCATCATGTAGGTGAGGAGTTCGCGGAACAGCGACGTGTACATCTGGTCGATATGCTCGTCGCGGTCGCGGATGAAAGGGACGCGCTCGACCGAGCGGGTCGCGTAGAGATCCAGCACATCCTTCAATTGAGTGAGTGCGAGGTCCGAAAGCGCCTCCAGCCCGCGAAACAGGCGCGGCGGCTGGCGCGTTTCGGAGATCGCGGCGACGCGCTTGCCGATGTTCTTGCCCATGTCCCCGACGCGCTCGAGGTCCGCGGCGATCCGGATCGCGCTCAGGATTTCGCGCAGATCGCCGGCCATCGGCTGGCGACGGGCGATCAGTTGGACAGCCTTCTCGTCGATTTCACGATGGGCCTCGTCGAGCGCCTTGTCAGCCTCCACCACACGCCGCGCCAACGCCAGATCGGCATTGACCAGCGCGGCAACGGACTGCTCGACCATACGCTCCGCCTGCCCGCCCATTGCAGCGATGCGTGCTCCCAGCTTGGCAAGGTCTTCGTCGTATGCACGAACGATGTGGGCCGAATTCATTCAACCGCTCCGGAATCGATTTGCTCCAACCTATCGCTTACGCATGACGGAAAAAAGAACCCGCAACATCCGTAGCGCAAAGGCGCGCAAAACAGGTCAATAACAGCAACGACCGATCCTGTCGGGCATCTCCAGTTTCGAAACGGCGTTAATACAAATCACGGAAACATTTCGACTGGACATCCATTTCCACACAACCTTATGGTGCAATCGGTAAAGTTGCGGCAAGGGCGGGGGCCTGTCATGACAATCGAGTTGGAAGCTGCCTTGCGCAACCGTCCGAAGTAGTTCGAGCAACCGGCATGCTTCGGGAGCAGGATGCAGAGCGACACTGCGGCGATGTCGACGGTGATTTCGCAATTTTACCGGCGCGAGACGCCACAAGCAGACGCCTTGCACCCCATCCGTGGGAAAAGATCACGGACAGCCTCGGTATCGGGCGGGACGACCTTGGCGCCGCCCTCGACCGCGCGAGCGGCAACGGAACCAGCCTTCCCGAAGAACTTTTCGCCGCCCATCTGGTGACGCAGGAGCGCTATTGCCGCGCCCTGGCAGACCTGCTCGGACTTCGCTTCGAACACCAGATCCATCCGTCTCTCATCGTCATGAAGGACGCTGCCGGGCTCGAACTCCTGTCGCGATCATCCGACTTTCCTTACATTCGCTATTACGGCAACGACGCGCCGATCTTGTGGTCGCCTGTAAACATGCGACCGGCCGATGCGATCCGGCTCGTGTCGGGCAAGCCGGAACTAGCGGCACGGCTGCGCATCGTCACACCGGAGTCTTTGCGTCTGGCAATCCAGGCGCGCAGCCGGGCGTCGTTGATGAGTCTGGCCGTCGACGGGTTGGCGCGGACATTCCCGGACTTCTCCGCCCAGCGGGTCGTTTCCGGCTGGCAAGGCTTCGTTGCGGGTCTGCTGATCGCGGGCACGGCGACGTTCGCCTGGCTTGCTCCGGCATTGCTCTCGATCACCCTGCACGTCATGGGAAGCTTGGCTTTCCTCGCCTGCGTTGCGCTGCGAATTGCCGCCGCCTGCACGGCAAGGCCCCTGAAACTCGCACGCATATCGGAAGCCGATCCGAATGATCTGCCGGTTTATTCCGTGCTCGTCGCCTTGCGCAACGAGGCGCAGATCGTTCCGGAGCTTCTGGTTGCTCTTGGAAAGCTGGACTGGCCGCGCACGAAACTGGAAATCAAGCTGGTCTGCGAAAGCGACGATCCCACGACGCTCGCAGCTTTGCGCGCGCACGAATTGCATCCTTGTATCGAGATCATCGTGGTGCCGGCGGCCGATCCACGCACCAAGCCCAAGGCGCTGGCCTACGCCCTGCCCCAGTGCAAGGGCGAATTCGTGGTGCTTTACGATGCCGAGGATCGCCCCTCGCCCATGCAACTGCGCGAGGCATGGGACCGTTTCAGCCGCAGCGGGCCGGAACTCGCCTGCCTGCAAGCACCGCTCGTCGTTTCGCGTTCGCGCAAACTGCTGCCGAACCTCTTCGCCTTCGAATATGCGGCCCTGTTTCGCGGGCTTCTGCCAAAGCTCGCAGACTGGCAGGCTTTCATCCCGCTCGGCGGAACTTCCAACCATTTCCGCCGCGAGGCGCTGGACGCAGTCGGTGGGTGGGACCCGTTCAACGTGACCGAGGATGCGGATCTGGGCCTGCGGCTGACACGGTGCGGCTATCGGATCGGGATGATCTCGCATCCGACGCACGAAGACGCTCCGGCCGACTATGCGACATGGCTCCCGCAGCGCACGCGCTGGTTCAAAGGCTGGATGCAGTCCTGGTTGGTTCACATGCGCAGTCCGCGCTCCCTGCTGCGCGATCTCGGGACAGGAAATTTCGCCCTGATGCAAATCCTGTTCGCCGGCATGGTGCTTTCGGCGCTCGCGCATGTGTTCTTCGTCGCGACGATCGTCATTCTTGCTTTGCTTCTGGCAACCGGCGCGCCTTTGCCGACGCACCACGCGGCCATTTTGATGCTCGACATCTTCAACATCACCTGTGGCTATGCCGCCTTCCTCCTGCTTGGAAGGCGCACGCTTTCACCGGCGGAGCGCAAGGGATTCTGGAAGATTGCGCTGGCGACGCCAGTGTACTGGCTGGCGCTGTCCCATGGTGCGTGGCGGGCGGTCTGGCACCTCATTCGCCGCCCGCATCTCTGGGAGAAAACCTTCCATCCGCCCAAGCACCGTCTCGTGCCTGTGCGCGACAGGCTTTCGCACTGATCCGCAGCCTTCCGATTTGGCGAGGGCATGGTATAGCGGGCACGACGCAATCGGGTGAGCGAGGCGCGCAGTTGGTCAGCGACAATTCGGCATCGCCGTCATCCGCCCGGCGGCTGGCAGCGCGTTGGCGCGCCGGCCTTATGCGCAATGCAGCCGTTCTAACGGCGGCGCTCGGCGCGATCCTACTGCTTGCGCTGTTGGCCGGCCGGCCCTTGCTCGGCATCGGTCTCATAGTCGCGGTTTTGACTGTTGCGTTCGCTGGGTCGCGCCCGGCAGCGACGAGACGAACGGCCCCACCCGCACAGAAACTGCCTGCCCCGTCGTCCGCCGATGCCGGACGCCTGAGCGCGGCCGAGCTTTCCGAGGCGATCGGCGATCCGCTGATCCTGTGCAACGCCCTGGGTGTAGTGATGTCTGCCAACCGGGCCGCATCCGCCGCGTTTGGACAGTTCATGCCCGGCGACCTCATCGCGCTTCGCTTCAGAAGCCCGGAAATGCAGGCACTGATCGACTCGGCGCTTCGCGGCGCGCCGTCAGCGGCCATCGAGCATGCCGAGCGCGTGCCGATCGAGCGCAGCTTCAAGGTCGGTGCCACGATGGTCGGCGGCGACGGCCGGTTCGCCCTTTTCTTCCGCGACCAGAGCGAAACGCGGCGCATCGACAGGATGCGGGCCGACTTCATCGCCAATGCGAGCCACGAGTTGAGGACGCCGCTCGCATCGATCTCGGGGTTCATCGAAACGCTGGCCGGGCCTGCGAAGAACGATCCTCAGGCACGCGAGCGGTTCCTCGCCATCATGCAGAACCAGACAGGGCGAATGGCGCGGCTGATCGACGATCTCCTGTCGCTGTCCCGGCTCGAAATGAAGCCGCTGGCCGGCGCCGAATCGCGTGTCGATCTCGGCGATCTCGCCCGGCAGGTTACGGTTTCGCTCAGTCAGATGATCAGGGAAAACGGCATGGTTCTCGCGCTCGACCTGAAGGACGCGCCAGTTCCGATCGTCGCCAATCCGGACGAGATCGTACAGGTTCTGGAAAATCTCATCGAAAATGCCTGCAAATACGGCCAGTCGGGCAAGCGCCTCGACATTTCGCTGTCGACCGAACGAGACGAAGCGTCGTTGACGGTGCGCGATCATGGGCCGGGCATACCGACCGAGCATATTCCGCGTCTGACGGAGCGCTTCTACCGGGTTGACGTGGAGACCAGCCGCGCACAGAAGGGAACGGGACTGGGGCTTGCCATCGTGAAGCACATCTTGTCGCGTCATCAGGGTCGGCTGACCATCCGTTCCGCACCGGGCGAAGGCGCATCCTTCACCATCCATCTGCCGCTCGCAGAAGACAGCCAGACATGATCCGCGCCCTTGCTATTTTTCTCGCTGCTCTGGTTGTCGCAACGCCGGCCGTTGCGCAAAATGCGCAGATTCCGGGCTTCTGGGACACGCGCGAAAGACTTGAGCGCCCGCAAATTACCAATCTGCCGCGCCTGCGCTTCCTGACGACGGTCGATTTTCCACCATTCAACATGCTGGACGCCGACGGACAGCTTGTCGGCCTCCATGTCGAACTCGCGCGCGACATCTGCCGTCAACTGGCACTCGACGCCGTCTGCCAGATTCAGGCGCTGCCCTGGGACGAACTCATTCCGGCGCTGGAAAACGGCGAGGGAGAGGCCATCATCGCCGGACTTGCACCGACGATCGAATTGCGCGAGCAACTGGCGTTCTCGCGAGCCTATCTCAAATTCCCGGCGCGGTTCGTGGGTGCGCGGTCGTCGTCCCTGGCGGAGCCGATCTACCGTTCTGTCGCCGGCAAGCGCATCGGCGTCGTTCGCGGCTCGACCCATGAAGCGATGCTGCGCGACCTCTTCCCCGACGCGCAGCCCGTCGTCTTTTCGCGTTTCGAGGCCATGACCGCGAGTTTGCAGGCGGGCGAGATCGATGCTGCTTTTTCCGACGGGATGCAGCTCGCGTTCTGGCTGAACGGGGATGAACGCGGCGATTGCTGCGACTTTGCCGGCGGCCCCTACCTCGTACCCGAATACACCGGACAGGGACTTACGATCGCCGTCGAACTCGACAATGTCGCTCTGGCCAAGGCGATCGATGCTGCGCTGCGCGAGATCGACGCCAGCGGGCGGTTCGCCGAACTTTACCTGCGCTATTTCCCGGTAAGCTTTTTCTAAAAGCTCTTGTTTTTAGGCATGTCTTTACCCCGAAACCGGTTCCCACTTTCGGGAGACATGCGCTAGAACCGATGCCGGATCGCAGCCGCGCGCTCGATGGCGGCAGCGGCGAGCACATCCAGCCCGAAGCGCGCCTTGAGGATATCGAGAATGCGGTCTTCCTCGGCGCGAAGGGTCCGATCGGCGGCGGCGATATCTACCGCCAGCGCGTAACCGGTTTCGCGAAACTCCGGGCTCAGCGCATCGCGGATCCGGCCGAGCACGGATTCGAAGCCGCCATCTTCGGCCAGTTCCCTCTGGCAGTTCTGCGCGACGAACAGCGTTTGCGCCTGATCGAAGCCTCGAAACACCGGCAAGGTGCGCACGATCGCGCCGATGCGCGCCAGTTCCTCGTCACCCATGTCGCGGTCCGAGGCCGACATGATCACCATCAGGTAGACGAGCGCTTCCTGCGCCGACAGTTTCGTCATGGCCGAATATTCTCCTTTTCGATGCCCGCGACACTTAGGAACGGCAGAGCGCCCCTGCAACGAAAAGAGCGAGGCTGATTGACGCTTGGCGCGCGCGCGCATAGACCATGCCTGCCCGCAGCCTGCGGGTTTCCCAGAAACGGACCAACGAAGTCATGGCGACCACAGGATCGAACGCACTCCATTTGACCCCGGAAATTCTCGCAGCCGCACAGGGATCCAAAGCCTGGCCGTTCGAGGAAGCGCGCAAGATCCTCAAACGCTACGAGGGCAAAGACTGGCCGGAAACGATCCTGTTCGAGACGGGCTACGGGCCGTCCGGCCTGCCGCATATCGGCACATTCGGCGAGGTCGCGCGCACGACGATGGTGCGGCACGCCTTCCGTATCCTGACCGAAGACCAGGTGCCGACGAAGCTCCTGTGCTTCTCCGACGACATGGACGGGATGCGCAAGATTCCCGACAATGTGCCCGATCGCAGCGCGCTCGAGCCATACCTGCACATGCCGCTGACGGTGGTTCCGAACCCGTTCGGCGGCGACTTCACGAGCTTCGGCGACCATAACAATGCGATGCTGTGCCGCTTCCTCGACGCGTTCCGCTTCGACTACGAATTCGCCAGCGCGGCGGAGTATTACAAATCCGGCAAGCTCGACGCGATCCTGAAGCGGGTCGCTGAGCGCTACGACGACATCATGGCGATCATGCTGCCGACGCTGGGCGAGGAACGCCGCGCGACCTATTCGCCCTTCCTGCCGATCTCGCCGAAGAGCGGCCGCGTTCTCTATGTGCCGATGAAGAAGGTGGACGCTGAAAACGCGACCATCACCTTCGACGACGAGGACGGCGAGGAAACGACCCTGTCCGTCACCGGCGGCAAGGTGAAGTTGCAGTGGAAGCCGGATTTCGGCGCGCGCTGGGCAGCCCTCGGCGTCGATTTCGAAATGTTCGGCAAGGATCATGGTCCAAACATGGGCGTCTATGACGCGATCTGCGAAGCGCTTGGAGGCCGTGCACCGGAGCATTTCGTCTACGAACTCTTCCTCGACGAGAACGGCCAGAAGATATCGAAGTCCAAGGGCAACGGGCTGACCATCGACGAATGGCTGACCTATGCGCCGACGGAGAGCCTCGCGCTCTACATGTTCCAACGCCCCCGGCAGGCCAAGAAACTCTATTTCGACGTCATCCCGCGCGCGGTGGACGAATACTACCAGTTCCTCGCCGCCTATCCGCGTCAGGACTGGAAAGAGCGCCTCGGCAATCCGGTCTGGCACATTCATGACGGCAACCCGCCGCAGGTCGATCTGCCGGTGTCCTTCGCGCTGCTGCTCAACCTCGTTTCAGCGTCCAATGCCCATGACAAGGCGGTGCTGTGGGGTTTCATCTCGCGTCATGCTGAGGGCGTGACGCCCGAGAGCCATCCCGAACTCGACCGGCTCGTCGGCTACGCGATCCGCTATTTCGACGATTTCGTGAAGCCTTCGAAAGTGTTCCGCGCCCCCGACGAAGACGAACGCACGGCGCTTGCAGCCCTTTCGGAAAGGCTCGGCACATTGCCGGCCGGCGCGGATGGCGAAGCGATCCAGAACGCCGCGCTCGACGTGGCGCGCGGGATCGAGCGCTATCAGGATCACAAGAAGCAGAGCCCGACGGGCGGCCCCGGCGTGTCCGTCACCTTCTTCCAGATGATCTATCAGGTTCTGATCGGGCAGGAACGCGGTCCGCGCTTCGGCTCGTTCGCCGCGCTTTACGGCATCGACAACACCCGTGCCCTCATCGACAAGGCGCTCAAGGGCAAACTGAAATAATCAGTTCCCGGCGGGCGCGGCGTGGATGCCGCGCCGCGCGTCGAGCGCTTCGCGCTGCTGCTCCTCATACGGCCCGCCGGCAACCGCCCTCGCCCAGCCCTGGCTCACCAGCCACGAGGCGGGGTCGGCATTGCCGATCATGCAGCGACTGACCACTGTTTCCTCGCCGGGCATGCCTGGCACCGTGCAGGAAATCGACCGGCCACGAAGATAGTTGCGAAACGCCGTGCGGGCGTAAACCCCGCAGGGCCAGCTTCGCCCACTGCGCTCACACGCCTCCTGCGGTGAGACGACCTCGATCCCTTCCAGTGCGACGCGATGACCCTGCGCCTCGAACGCGCCGGCAGCGATCACGACCGGACGATGCAGCAGTGTTTCGCGTGGCGGACGTGTCGCCGGGTCCTCTGGCGCGCCGAGCGAAGACAACGGTTCGCGCGGGGCGATGCGCTCGAACTCTGTGATAGGCGCTTGTGGCGCGGTCACGTCTGGAACCGGCTGCGGGGTCGTCGGCGCGGCAGGTTCCTCGATCTGCTGCGTCTCTTCAGGCGGAAATTCTGTTTCCGGCATAGGGATCGCCATACGTTGGCTTTGCCCCCAACCGAACACGACCGCACTGACGAAAACAATGCCGCCGATGCCTGTGAGAAGGCCGGCAAGGCGCATTTTACTGGCTCGCCCAGACGATGCGCGCAATCCAGACGATGTCGTCGGCCGGAACCGTACGGTCCGGGTGGTCGGGGTTGAGCGACTGCAACTCAACGACCTTGCTGGTCTTGCGGGCGAGTATCTTGGCCGTCACCTCCCCCGTCGTCGTCTTGGCGACGACGCGGTCGCCTTTTCGCAACTGTGCCGCCGGATCGACGATCACCACGTCGCCGTCGCGGTAGAGCGGCAACATGGAATCGCCCTGCACCTGCAAGGCATAGGCGCCCTCGCCCGCCCCGGCCGGCAAAGGCACCTCGTCCCAACCATGGCCCGCCGGAAAGCCGGCATCGTCGAAATAACCACCGGCGCCCGCCTGCGCAAACCCCAGAAGAGGCACCGTGGCGGTGTCCCTGCGCTTCACCAGATCGAAGAAGTCGTCAAGCGACGCACCGGTCGCATCCATGATCTTGGCGATCGATTCCGTCGAGGGCCAGCGCGGACGGCCATCGGCCGATTGCCGTTTGGACTTGTTGAACGCCGTCGAATCCAGTCCCGCGCGCTTTGCGAGACCGGACGCCGAAAGCGCATTGCGCGCGGCAAGCGCGTCTATGGCGGCCCATACCTTTTCGTGCGACAGCATGATCGCCTTCGGCAAGAGGAAAAAATACCTTCGAAACTTAACGCGCCCGCGTTGCGGTGTCCACCATCAAGAGGTGAACGGTTCACGCTTCGTCTGAAGCATGCGATCGAGGAGATCGAGGAGATCCTGCCCCCAGAACGGCTCGCCCCGATACACATAGACCGGCGCGCCCACCGCATCGCCATTGGCCGCATCACGCGTGTTCGCCTGCCGGACTTTTTCGGCCCGGGGGCTTTGCGCGAAATCTATCAGCGGCTGCGCGTCTTGGCCCTCGGTTTCGAGATAGGCGGCGAGTTGCGCCGCGTCGGCGATGTTCTCCTCGTTTTCCCACACGCCGCGATGCGCGCGCCAGACGAAGCCTGCCGGATCGCGCCCCGCCTCGACCAGCGCGATGGCGACCTTGTCGGCCAGCGCCGAATCGACCGGAAAATGTTTCGGCTTCAGATTGAGCGGCAGACCGCGCCATTCGGCAAAGCGCTGGAGTTCGACGCGGCGGTAGCGCTGGCGCAAAGGCGTGCGCTCCCCTAGCGGAACCGAGCCGGAATTCGCCCATACGCCCCTGATATCGATCGGCCGGTAGCGGATTTCCGCGCCATGCCGCGCGGCCAGGTCGAGAAACGCCTTGTGGCCGAGATAGGCATAGGGTGAGGAACAGATGAAGTAGTAATCGATGGTGGGGGTCATAGTTTTTGTCGTTCGCTTTCACGGGCGTGATGAAGAATACGCGCGATCTCGATCGCGCTTTCCGTCACGCGATAATAGACGACGTATGGCGGCATGGTGGCCTTGCGCATGTCGATGAATTTGATCGAGGCTACAGCCGGTCCCATGAACGGGCGAGCGCGGATGAGATCCACAAGGTGATCGAATTGCTGGAAAAGACTGATCGCTGCTTGGGGATTTCTTTGAGCCAGATAGCGAGCGGCATTGTCGAGGTCGTCTCGTGCCGCCGGCGCGACGAAGATATCAAGCTCCATAGCGTCGCTTCAAGTCCGCCATCACTTCAGCAAGGGGCAAGCCTTCACCACGATCGAGTTGCTCTACTCCGATCGCCAGTTCGTCCTGCAGGGCGAGGATGCGGTGAACGGCATGCAACAGGTCCTCTCCCAGTTTCTCCTGAACGGCTGCCGGTAACTTGGCGGCATCTTTCACGGCCAGTTCGAGCTTTGTCATGTTACGCTCCTTCCTTCGAGGGCGCTTAATTCAACCCGTCTTCGCCAGTTCCCGCAAGCCCTGATGAGAGGCAAGGAAAGTATCTTCCTCAGGGATGAGCGGACGCGGGGTCGCGTCGATTCCGAGGCCGGCGATGACCTCGTCCATCGGCACGAAACGCTTGTTGCGGCGGTCGTAGACGCCGGCCGTGGTCATGATGACGGCCGCCGTCTGGCCGTCTTCGAGCAGGAAGCGGTGCCGGCCGATAAGTTGCCGGTCGGTCCATGTCTCGGCCGTGGAGACGACCTCGAAACGCTTCCACAGTTTGATCTCGCGGACATAAACCGATTGCAGGCCGCCCATCATCGGCCCCCAGCCCTTCTCGCGCGCGAGTTTCAGGAATCCCAACCGCAGAAAGATGTCGACGCGGCCGACATCGGCCAGCATCATATAACGCGCATTGTTCAGATGCATGTTGCGGTCGATGTCCGACGGCAGGCAGCGGAAATGCAGCCGACTTTCGTCGCCCGGCCTGAACGGTCCGCGCGATTTCGCCGTCGCCACCATGCGCGCAAGACGCCCCCAGACATACATCGCAATCCCCCGCATTTGTTTTACCGCAATCTCGGACGGAAAACGCTTCGCACTTTTCCTGAAATTGCTCAAAGAAAAGACCGGGCGAATGAACCGCCCGGCCGATTGTCGTCTCAAAGCGGATCAGGCCGCCTGCTTTTTGCTGTACGGGTCGAAGCGCTGGTAGAAGGTTTCGCCCTTGGCGGCCATGTCCTTCAACAGCTTCGGCACGTCGAACTCCTTGCCGTATTTGCCACCGAGCTTTTCGGCCAGCGCAACGAAGGTCTTCACGCCCATGCCGTCAATGTAGGACAGAGCGCCGCCGGTATAGGGCGCGAAGCCGAAGGCGAGGATCGAGCCGACATCGGCTTCGCGCGGGTCGGTGACGATGCCCTCTTCCATCACGCGCGCCGCTTCCAGCGCGATGACGACGAGGAAGCGCTGCTTCAACTCCTCGACATCGATGCTGTCGGCATCCTGCTGCTTGTAGAGCGTCTTCAACTCCGGCCACAGGTGCTTCTTGGCAGGCTTGGCCGGGTAGTCATAGAAGCCCTTGCCGTTCTTGCGGCCCTGGCGTCCATGCGTGTCGACCATGGTGTTGATGAGCTCGAACTGCTTGGGATCGACGGCCGCCTCACCCATGTCGCGGATCGTCTGCTTCATGATCTTTTGCGCAAGGTCGATCGCCGTTTCGTCGGTGAGCGCGAGCGGGCCGACCGGCATGCCGGCCATCTTTGCAGCATTCTCGATCATGGCCGGGGGCACGCCCTCGATCAGCATCTTGAACGCTTCCGACATGTAGCGCAGCACGCAGCGGTTGACGTAGAAGCCGCGCGTGTCGTTGACGACGATCGGCGTCTTCTTGATCGCGCGGACATAGTCGATCGCGGTGGCGAGCGCCTTGTCCTCGGTCTTTTCGCCGAGGATGATCTCGACGAGCATCATCTTGTCGACCGGCGAGAAGAAGTGGATGCCGATGAACTTGTCGGGACGCTTCGAGTTCTTCGCCAGGCCCGAGATCGGGATGGTCGAGGTGTTGGAGGCGAAGATCGCGCCGTCTGCAATGACCGCCTCGGTCTTCTCGGTCGCGCTTTTCTTGACTTCCGAATCCTCGAACACGGCCTCGATGACGAGGTCGCAGCCGTCGAGCTGCGCATAGTCGTCGGTCGGCGTGATCAGCGAGAGGAGCTTTTCCTTCTCGTCCTCGGTGGCGCGGCCCTTCTTGATCGCACCGTCCATCAGGCCGGCCGAATGCGCCTTGCCCTTTTCGGCAGAAGCCGTGTCGCGGTCGAGAAGCACGACCGGAATGCCCGCCTTGGCGGTGACGAAGGCAATGCCCGCGCCCATGAAGCCTGCGCCGAGAACGCCGATCTTGGAGAACTTCGTCGGTTTGACGCCTTCGGGGCGGCGCGCGCCCTTGTTCAGTTCCTGCAACGAGATGAACAGCGAGCGGATCATCATGGCCGCTTCGGTCGAGCGCAGGATTTCCGTGAAATAGCGCTGCTCGATCTTGAGTGCGGTGTCGAACGGCACCAGCAGCCCCTCATAGGCGCATTTCAGGATCGCGGCGGCGTTCGGATAATTGCCGTAGGTCTCGCGGCGCAGGATGGCAATCGCCGGGGGCCACAAATTCGCGCCCGCCGCCGAGTAGACCGGTCCGCCGGGAAGCTTGAAGCCCTTTTCGTCCCATGGTTGGACCGGCTTGAGGCCGTTCTTTATCAGGCCTTTGGCGGTTTCGATCAGCTTGTCGGGCGCGGCGATCTCGTGGATCAGATTCATGCCCTTCGCCTTTTTCGGCGACAGGTTCTGGCCCGAAGTCAGCATCTGGAGGGCAGACTGAGGATCGGCAAGGCGCGGGACGCGCTGCGTGCCGCCTGCGCCGGGGAAGATGCCGACCTTCACTTCGGGCAGGGCCATCTTGACCTTGGCGCTGTCGGCAGCGACGCGGCCATGGCAGGCGAGCGAAAGCTCGAACGCGCCGCCCATGCAGACGCCGTTGATCGCCGAAACCCAAGGCTTGCCGCAGGTTTCCAGCTTGCGCCACAGCCAGGACATGCGACCCGCGCCGTCGAACAGCATCTTCATGGCGGCTTCGGGATCGTTCGCCTGCTCCTTCTGGAAGATACCGAGCATCTTGTTGAGCATGGTGAGGTCCGCGCCACCGGAGAAAGTATCCTTGCCTGAGGTGATGACCGCGCCCTTGACCGCGTCGTCGGCGACGACCTGATCGATGATCTTGTCGAGCTCGTCCATCACCTCTTCGGTGAAGACGTTCATCGAGCGGTCGGGCATGTCCCAGGTGACGAGCGCGATGCCGTCCGCATCGGTTTCGACGGTGAAGTTCTTGTAGTCAGCCATTTTTTATCTCCTCCGTCCGCTCACACGCGCTCGATGATCGTTGCGGTGCCCATGCCCGCGCCAATGCACAAGGTCACGAGAGCCGTATTGAGATCGCGGCGCTCCAGTTCGTCCAGCACCGTGCCGAAGATCATCGCGCCGGTCGCACCCAGCGGGTGACCCATGGCGATCGCGCCGCCATTCACGTTGATCTTGTCGTGCGGAATGTCGAATGCCTGCATGTAGCGCAGGACGACCGAGGCGAAAGCTTCGTTGAGCTCGAACAGGTCAATGTCCGACAGTTGCATGCCGGCGCGCTCGAGCAGCTTTTCCGTCACATCGACAGGGCCGGTCAGCATGATCGCCGGCTCGGAGCCGATATTGGTGAAGGCCTTGATGCGCGCGCGCGGCTTCGCACCGATCTTCGCGCCGCCTTCCTTCGAGCCGAGCAGCACGGCCGCCGCGCCATCGACGATGCCGGACGAATTGCCCGCATGGTGCACATGGTTGATCGCTTCGACTTCCGGATGACGCTGGATGGCGACGGCGTTGAAGCCGCCCATCTCACCGGGCATGACGAAGGACGGGTTGAGCGAGGCCAGCGACTGCATGTCGGTCGACGGACGCATGTGCTCGTCATGGTCGAGGATGGTCAGGCCGTTCTGGTCCTTGATCGGCACGACCGAGTTCTTGAACCAGCCCTTCTCCCAGGCATTGGCCGCGCGCTTCTGGCTTTCGACCGCGTAGGCGTCCACATCGTCGCGCGAGAAGCCGTATTTCGTCGCGATCAGATCGGCCGAAACACCCTGCGGCACGAAATAGCCCGGCAGGCCGACCGAGGGGTCCATGAACCAGGCGCCGCCCGACATACCCATGCCGACGCGGCTCATCGATTCCACGCCGCCCGCGATGACGAGTTCGTCCGAACCGCCGGCGATCTTGGCTGCGCCAAGATTGATGGCGTCGAGGCCCGACGCACAAAAGCGCGAGAGTTGGATGCCGGGGGCCTTATTGTCGTAGCGCGCCTCGAACGCGGCCGAGCGCGGGATGACCGAACCCGCTTCACCTACAGGATCGACGCAGCCGAAAATAATGTCGTCGACATTGGCGGTGTTGATGTTGTTGCGGTCGCGCACGGCTTCCAGAACCTTTGCGCCGAGGCGCACGGCCGGCACTTCATGCAGCGAGCCGTCCTTCTTGCCGCGGCCGCGCGGCGTGCGCACGGCGTCATAGACGAATACGTCGGTCATCTGTTTCTCCTCTGATTCTCAGAATCGGTGTCGATCGTCACTTCGGTCGTGACCGAATTGGCGATAAAGCAGGCCTCGTGCGCCTTGTGATGAAGTTCATCCAGCGTCGCCGCCTCGGCGTCGCTGTCGACTATCGGGCGCAGCGTCACATGGGTGATCGCGATGCGGCCCTTGTCGTTCTTGCCCATCAAGCCTTCTGCCTGATCGCGATAGCTGTAGATGGTGACGCCCGCGCGACGGGCGAAATCCAGAAACCAGAGCATGTGGCAGGCAGACAGCGATGCCACGAACATCTCTTCAGGATCGACCGCCGCCCCGTCCGACCACGGTGCCGGCACGACACCCGGAGAAGGCGAGCCGGGGATCTCAGCGCCGCCGTCAAAACGGATCGTGTGGGCGCGCGAGTAGCGGCCCGCGAGGAAATCATCCTCGGCGCGCGCGGTCCAGGTTACGTCTGCGATATGCTTCGACATGTCTTCCTTAAAGGCTTCGGGCGATCAGGAGTTTCATGATTTCGTTCGTACCGCCGTAAATTCGCTGGACGCGCGCGTCGCGGAACATGCGGGCGATCGGATATTCGTTCATATAGCCATAGCCGCCGAAGAGTTGCAGGCATTCGTCGACGATCTTGTTCTGGAGGTCCGACAGCCAGTACTTCGCCATCGAAGCCGTGACGGGGTCCAGCCCGCCATTGATATGGCGCGTGACGCAATCATTGTAGAAGACGCGGCCGATGGTCGCCTCGGTCTTGAGTTCGGCCAGCTTGAACTGCGTGTTCTGGAAATCGATGACCGCCTTACCGAACGCCTTGCGCTCCTTGACGTAATCGATCGTCAGCGCCAGCGCCCGCTCGATCATGGCGATCGCGCCAGTGCCGATCTGCAACCGTTCCTGCGGCAATTGCTGCATCAACTGGATGAAGCCCTGCCCTTCCTCGGTGCCGAGCAGGTTCGAGGTCGGCACGCGAACGTCGTTGAAGAAGAGCTCGGACGTGTCGTTGGATTTCAGGCCGATCTTGTCGAGGTTTCGGCCGCGCTCGAAGCCCTCGACCTCGTCGGTCTCGACCACGATCAGCGACGTACCTTTCGCGCCCGCCGCCGGGTCTGTCTTGGTCACGACGATGACGAGATTGGCAAGCTGGCCGTTGGTTATGAACGTCTTGGAGCCGTTGATCCGGTAGTGGTTGCCGTCCTTCTCCGCGCGCGTCTTGACGCCCTGAAGGTCGGAGCCCGCGCCCGGCTCGGTCATGGCGATCGCGCCTATGAGTTCGCCGGTCGCCATCTTGGGCAGCCATTTCTTCTTCTGCTCCTCGGAGCCGTAGTGAAGGATGTAGGGGGCGACGATGGAATTGTGCAGCGAAATGCCGAACCCGTCGACGCCGACATGGCCGATCGCTTCGATGATCGCGCTCTCATGCGCGAAGGTGCCGCCCGAGCCGCCATATTCTTCCGGCATGGAGGCGCACAAAAGCCCGGCTTCGCCGGCCTTGCGCCAGCTTTCGCGGTCGAACATTTCGTTCTTCTCGAATTCCTCGTAGCGCGGCGCGATTTCGGCATCGAGAAACTTCTCGGCCATGTCGTAGAGCATGGCGACATCATCGCCGGCCCATTCGGGTTTCGGCAGACCGAGAATGCTTGAAGGGTGGGCGGTCATTCGGCAGCTCCGGATCGTTGGAGAGGTCGGCGCTCTGTCGCGCTCCCCTCTGGCCTGCCGGCCATCTCTCCCGCGAGGGGGGAGATCACGCAATGTCGGCGACGAGAATAATCTTCCCACTTGAGGGGGAGATGGCCGGCAGGCCAGAGGGGGGCAACATAGAGCACGGTCTTCGAAATCCGATACTGGCCGCTAGAATGCGTCTTGCGCAAGAGCCATCATTGAATCCGAGCCCGTCGAAATGCGCGCAAGATGTGCGGCGCTTTCCGGCATCACACGCTCGAAGTAGAAGCGTGCCGTCGCGATCTTGTTGTCGCAGAACTCGGACGAACCGTTCGCGCCTGCCGCAAGTTTGTCCTGCGCCGTCTTCGCCATCATGCCCCACATGTAGCCGAGCGACACGAGGCCGAAGAGGTGCATGTAGTCGGTCGACGCCGCGCCGGCATTGTCCGGCTTGCCCATGGCGTTCTGCATCAGCCACATGGTCGCGGCCTGCAGGTCGTTGAGACCCTTCTTCAGCGACTTCGTGAATGGGGCGAGCTTTTCGTCGTTACGATTTTCCTCGCAGAACGCGCCGACCTCGGCGAAGAAGGCCTGCACCGCACGGCCGCCATTGGCGCCGAGCTTGCGGCCGACGAGATCGAGCGCCTGAATGCCGTTCGCGCCTTCATAGATCTGCGCGATGCGGGCGTCGCGCACGAACTGGCTCATGCCCCATTCCTCGATATAGCCGTGGCCGCCATAGACCTGCTGCGCCATCACGGCATTGTCGAAGCCCTTGTCGGTCAGCACGCCCTTGATGACCGGCGTCATCAGGCTCATGTGGTCCTCGGCCTGCTGGCGCGCCTTCTCGTCATCCGAGCGATGCGCGACGTCCGACTTCAGCGCGGTCCACAGGATCAGCGCGCGGCCGGCCTCGTTGATGGCGCGCATGGTCATCAGCTTGCGGCGGATATCCGGGTGGACGATGATCGGATCGGCCTTCTTTTCCGGCTCCTTCGCACCCGAAAGCGAGCGGCCCTGCAGACGATCCTTCGCGTAGGTCACGGCGTTCTGATAGGCGATCTCGGAGATCGAAAGGCCCTGAAGGCCGACGCCGAGACGCGCCTCGTTCATCATGACGAACATGGCTTTCAAGCCGCCATGCTCCTGCCCGATGAGATAGCCCTCGGCCTCGTCGTAATTCATGACGCAGGTGGCGTTGCCGTGGATGCCCATCTTCTCCTCGATGGAGCCGCAGGACACGCCATTCTTCTCGCTTGGATTGCCATCGGCATCGAGTTTGAACTTCGGCACGATGAAGAGCGAAATGCCCTTTACGCCTTCCGGTGCGCCGTCGATGCGGGCCAGCACCAGATGGATGATGTTGTCCGACATATCGTGCTCGCCGGCCGAGATGAAAATCTTCTGGCCGGAAATCTTGTAGCTGCCATTCCCGTTCGGCACGGCGCGCGAGCGCAGGAGCCCGAGATCGGTGCCGCAATGCGGCTCAGTCAGGTTCATCGTGCCGGTCCACACGCCATCGACCATCTTCGGGACGTAGGTCTGCTTCTGTTCTTCGGAACCATGCGCCAGGATCGCGGCGACCGCCCCCTGCGTCAGGCCGGGATACATCATCAGCGCCATGTTGGCGGAGGACATGTATTCGCCGACCGCCGAGTGAACCGTATAGGGAAGCCCCTGCCCGCCATATTCGGCCGGCACGGCAAGACCCATCCAGCCGCCCTCGCGATACTGACCGTAGGCTTCCTTAAAGCCCTTCGGCGTCGTCACGGATGCGTCACTGTTTCGGGTGCAGCCTTCCTCGTCGCCGACGCGGTTCAGCGGGTGCAGCACGTTTTCGGCGAACTTGGCGCCTTCCTCGAGAATGGCTTCCAGAACGTCCGGCGTCGCATCGGCGAAACCGGCGAGGTTGCCGTAGCGCTCATATCCAAGAACGTCGTTGAGAACGAAGAGCGTGTCCGCGACGGGTGCCTTATAGGTCGGCATGGAAATCCTCCGAAAGAAGCTTTGGAACCCCTTTGATCGGACACGGCCGACGGGGCACTTGGTCGGAGGTGCTTTTATCAAACTTTGACGTTTGCGTAAACGTCAAAGTTTTTGAACCGCTTACGCAACGCAAAAGGCCGGCGACGAGGCCGGCCTTTCATCAAATTCGTTCAGCGGTTTCGCGCTCAGGCGGCGTTGCGCTGGCGCTCTTCCACGACGGAGCGGATGCCTTCGCGCATCTCTTCCAATTCCTGGATGGCGGCGTCGAGCTGGCGGCGCTGCTCTTCCAGGCGGCCGATCTGGCGCTCGGATTTGTCGAGGACGAAGCGATACTGGCGCATATTGGTGCCCGACGGATCGTAGAGATCCATCATCTGCTTGATCTCGCGCAGCGAGAAGCCGACGCGCGTGCCGAAGGTGATGAGCTTCAGGCGGGACAGGTCTCGCGCCGAATAAAGGCGCGTCATTCCCTCGCGCTTGGGCTGTATCAACCCCTTGTCTTCGTAAAAGCGCAGGGTACGCAGCGAAACGTCGAACATCTTGGCAACGTCGCCGATGCGCATGAGGTCGTTCTGATCTTCGGAAGCACTGTAAAAAGAGGCCGTGTCCGAGCCAGCCGGCATGGTGGTCATGTCAGTTCCCGTGATTTGATTCGAAACAGAATGTCGCGAGACTTTGTGGCGAGGCGAGGACGCCCCTGAAAAGTCGAAGGCCGCCTTCCGTAAGGCGACGGCATGGGGCGCGCATATAATCTGCGGCGCGCGATGCCGCAAGTGCGAAACGCACGCCTGCGCCACTTTGCGCACAGTCCTTACACGCCGGTAAGCTTGGTTAACGGCTTGTTTACCATGTGTGGGGAATGGTGACGCTCAACGATTCACCGTGATTTCAATCGTATCTCGTTCCTCACGGGTTCGACCAACCGGCGACCGGCGTCGCCGTGTTGTCAATGCATTCCGGCCGAGGGGGCCGGCGGAGGCAACGAGCGTCAGATGACCATCAAGCAAGCTTATCTCGATGCGTTGAACAGCGGCCGACGGCGCCGGCCCACGACCTCGATCGATGACCTGAACAGAACGCTCGCCGCGCTGGAAACGCACATAACGCAGCGCGGGGATGCGGATGACGTTCCGGCAGCAGGGATGGCTTCCGAACGCCTTGCGGCCGAATTCGAAACGCAGCGCCAGCGCGAGGAAAGCATCGAGGCCGCAGGCTCGATCGCCGGTGAGCTGAAGCTTTTGCGCGACGACCTCAACGCAAAGATCGCGGCCGGGATCGAGCGCGAATTCGCCGCCGTAAAATCGCAGATCGAGGATGCGCGCGCCGCACCGGCGGCCTGCCGCGCGGACGAATTGTCGGGCGAAGTCGAGCGGCTCGGCGGCATGATCGATGCGCTTGCCGCACGCGGCAGCGAGGACAATGCTGCGCGGCTTCAGGCCGAGATGGAAACGATCCGTCAGACATTGGCGGAGCTGGCGCGCGAATCGACCCTGAAATCTGTCGAAAAGCGCTGGGACGAGCTCGACCGCCGGCTCGATGCCTTCACCGGCGCGGAACCGGAACTGATCAAGGCGATCCAGGCACGACTGGAAGAGATAAGCACGAGCGTCGCCACGCTGCCGGAACCAGGCGCGATGCACGCGCTCGACGACAAGCTGAAAATCCTCACCGCCGCGATGGACCGCTTCGCGCAGAAGGAAGGCCCGCTCGGCGACGGGGCGCTGACGCTCATTGACGAACGCCTCGACGAGATTTCCCGTGCGATCGCCGCGTCGGCAGGCGCAGGGCGCGGCCTGATCGTCGACGGCAAGCCCTTCGAGCGAATCGAGGCACGCATCGGCTCGCTCGCCAAGCAGATCGAGGAACTTGTCGAGGATCGCCCCGCTGCCGATATCGGCGAGCAGATCGCCGCCATGAGCCGGCGCATCGACGAAATCGCCGAACGCGAAACGCTGCCCGCCGAGACGGTGATGCGCCTTGCCGAGCAGATGACCCTCATCGCCGGGAAGGTCGACGCGATACCGCCCTCGCCCGACCTCTCGGAGATTTTCACCGGCGTCGAAAAACGTTTTGCCGCTTTCTCGCAGATCATCGACGAACGCAACGAGGGAGATTCGAGCCGCAGCACGCAGCTTTTTGAAGAACTGGACCAGCGCCTGACCGCGCTCACCGAGCGCCTCGAGGCCGTTCAGGCCGGTCAGTCCACCGATGCGCTGATGGCGGCGATGGACGAGCGGTTCGCAAGCTTCGCGGGCACGTTCGAAATCCGTCTCGACGGCATCTCGCAACGGCTGGAAACGACGACGGCGACGCTCGCGGCGATCGATCCGGATCTGGTGCGCAGCCTTGAAACGCAGGTCAAGAACCTGTCCGAAACCATCCAGAGCCCATCGCATGCCGGCGGCGAATTCGAGGATGTGGCTCCGCGCCTGCAACGGCTCGAACAGATCATCGCGGACAATCACGCCGTCGTTCTCGACGCGGCACGCAGCGCCGCCGAAGACGCGGTCCGCTCGATCGGCACCTCGCCCGCGCGCGACAACGACGTCGTGCAGGGTCTCGCCGACGATCTGCGGGCGCTCGAAAACCTCGCGCGCCGCTCCGATGAGCGCAACACCAAGACGTTCGAGGCGATCCACGACACGCTCCTGAAGATCGTCGAGCGCCTCGGCGCCATGGAGCATGACGGCGTCGACGAGGAACCTGCCCGGCTGGGTATCGCGTCCGCACCGACCATGCAGGCCGATGTCGACGATCTGGCGCTCGATGCGGATCAGGCGGAAGGCGCAACTCCGCCGTCGATCACGCGCGAACCGCTGACGGCCCGTCAGGCCGCGCGTCAGGCCGTGGAGGCCACGAAGGCGGGTCGCGCCGGTCAGTCGACCGAGACGCGCTCCATGATCGCGCGCGTCCTCGGTCGCAAGGCTAAAAACAAGCCGGAATCCGGCATCCCGGACAGTTCGGCCGCCATCGCGCCGCTTCTCGACCTCGATGCGCCGATCGACCCGGCGCTTGCCAACCAGCCGATCGAGCCGGGCCAGGGCTCGCCCGACCTCAACGCGATCATGCGCCGGGTCCGCGACGAGCGTGAGACGCCCCATAAGGACGAAAAGCCTGCCGGCGACGGCGCCAAGGCCGACTTCATCGCGGCCGCACGACGGGCGGCGCAGGCAGCGGCGGCGGAAGCCGAAAACCTCAAATCGAACCGCTCCGGCGACGGACCGCAGCGTTTCAGCCTGTCGAAGCTTCTCAAGTCCAGAAACCGCGCATTGACGATGGGCGTCGTTGCGGTGTCGCTGGCACTCGCGGGCCTTCAGGCCGGCAGAACGTTGACCGCCGAGGACGCCATCGCGAGCGTCAATCCGGTCGAGCCTGCGGATCTTCAGACCGTAACAGAGACTGAGCCGGCCGCTGCGGAACCTGTCGCTACAAGCGTCGCAACGCCGCCGCCGGCACCCGCGAAGGCCGACGTCAAGGCATCGACCGCAAGACCCGGTCCAACTCTGGCGGCGTTGCCGCAAAATACCGGTCCGCTCGCCGCACCTTCTGCCCCGAAGCCAGCCGCGAGCCTTCTGGACTCCGACATATCCGAGCCTGTCGCCGACGAACCCGCGGCCGCGCCGCCGACGGTTCCGCAGGAAGCAGGCAATGCCGCTCTTCGCGCAGCAGCCGAGGCGGGCGACCCGAAGGCGTTTTTCGAGATCGGCAACCGTTACGCCGAAGGGCGCGGCGTCGCCGAAGATCTGAGCACCGCGGCGGTCTGGTACGAACACGCGGCCGAGACCGGCTTTGCACCCGCCCAGTACCGGCTCGCCAACATGCTCGAAAAGGCAACCGGGGTTGAACGCGACATTCCCCGCGCCATGGAGCTTTACGAGGAAGCCGCCGCCAAGGGCAATTCCAGCGCCATGCACAATCTGGCCGTCCTTCAGGCGATGGGCGCGAACGGACGGGCGGACAATGCCGCCGCCGCGCGCAATTTTTCGAGGGCCGCCGAACTCGGCATCCGCGACAGCCAGTTCAATCTGGCGATTCTGGCGGCGAAGGGCGTCGGCATGAGCCAGGATTTGGTCGCCGCCTATAAATGGCTGGCGATCGTGGCAGCGTCCGGCGATACCGACGCTGCGGCCAAACGCGACGAGATCGCCGCGCTTCTCTCGGAGACGGACCTCGAAAAGGCCAGAAAGACGGTCGATCTGTGGACGCCGAAGGCGACGGATCCCGAAGCCAATGTCGTCTCGATCCCTGCCGCGTGGGGCGAGGATATGCAGACGACCGCGAGCATCGACATGGGAGAGGCCGTCAAGCGGGTGCAGGCGATTCTCAACGCCAACGGCTATGATGCAGGCGCGGCCGACGGCATCATCGGCGCGCGCACCGTCTCGGCCATTTCCGCCTTCCAGAAAGACAATAAGATGCAACCGACCGGGCGGATCGACGAACCGCTCGTGCGTGCCCTTCTGGCTCTTTCCTAGGCCGTTCTTCCGGTCATTTCGCGCAATCTCCGCCCGTCGTTAACGGCGGGCGCATTTTTTCATGCGATTGTCGATCCTGCGGTTTGACTTCGCCTCATTCAAAGCGCAAGAACGACCATGCCGCGACCCTGAAATCCAAGGGAAATTTCCTTCCCGAAGCCTGAGAGATAAGCCGGTGGGCATCTATCTCCCGATCGCCGAACTGTCCGTAAACATGCTGGTTATTCTCGGCATGGGATGGGCGGTCGGATTCCTGTCGGGCATGTTCGGCGTCGGCGGCGGATTCCTGATCACGCCGCTCCTCATCTTCTACAATATCCCGCCCGCAATCGCGGTCGCGACCGGTGCAAATCAGGTCGTCGCGTCTTCCGTTTCAGGCGTGCTGGCGCATGTGAAAAAGGGCACGCTCGACTTCAAGCTGGGCACGGTGCTGCTGACCGGCGGCATTTTCGGATCGACGATCGGCGTCTTCGTGTTCTCGCTTTTGCGGAATGTCGGGCAGCTCGATCTGGTCGTGTCGCTGCTCTATGTCGGCCTGCTCGGCACCGTCGGCGGGCTAATGCTGATGGAGAGTGTGCGCGCATGGCGGCGCGCGGCCGGCGGACAGGCGCCATCCTTGCGCAAGCCCGGCCAGCACAACTGGATTCACCGCCTGCCGCTGAAGATGCGCTTTCGCACCTCCAAGCTCTTCGTCAGTGTCATTCCGGTGATCGGCCTGGGCGCGGGCATCGGCTTTCTCGCCTCGATCATGGGCGTTGGCGGCGGGTTCATCATGGTGCCGGCTCTGATTTATCTGTTGAAGGTGCCGACCAACGTCGTCATCGGCACCTCGCTGTTCCAGATCATCTTCGTCGCCGCCTATACGACGATCGTGCATGCGGCGACCAACCAGACGGTCGACATCGTCCTTGCCTTCCTGCTGATGGTAGGCGGCGTCGCCGGCGCGCAATACGGTGCGAAGGCGGGGCAAAGGCTGCGCGGCGAGCAATTGCGCGCTCTGCTCGCCCTGATGGTCCTGATGGTCGCTGGCCGTCTTGCCGTCGATCTCTTCGTGCCGCCGGCGAGCCCCTATTCGCTGGCGACGATGGGAGGGCTTTGAGATGAGGCGCTTCCTGCCGGTCCTGCTCTTGTTTTTCTGGATCGAAAACGTCCACGCGCAGGACGCCAACGCGCCGGAATCCTTCCAGATCGGCCTGTCCACAAACCGCGTGGCGATCTCATCGGATTTTTCGGGCGCGGACCTCACCATCTTCGGCGCGCTCGACAATGCCGATCAGGTGCTTGCGCGGCAGGGGCGCTACGACATCGTCGTCGTGCTCGAAGGCCCCGCCCGCCCCGTCACCGTGCGCAAGAAGACGCGGGTCCTCGGTGTCTGGATCAACACCCAGTCGCAAAGTTTTACCAGCGTGCCGATGTCCTACGCGGTCGCGACGACGCGGCCCATGCAGGACATCACCCAGCCGGTCATGTATCAGCGTCTGGCGCTGGGTTCCGAAAACATCTTCATGCGCGCCGTGGAAGAAGAGCAGCAGCGCAACCCCGAGAAGGTGGCCGAGTTCACCGCGGCGCTGCGCCAGCAAAAGCGCGCCACCGGCCTTTACAACGAGCGCATAGGCGGCGTGCAGTTCCTGTCACCGAGCCTTTTCCGCGCCACGCTCAGCCTTGCGCCCAACGTTCCCGTCGGCACGCACCGCGCGCGCGCTTTCCTGTTCCGCAACGGCGTCTTCGTCAAGGAAACATCGGCGCAGTTGACGATCGTGAAAGCCGGTCTCGAGCAGCGCATCTACCGAACGGCACAGGATAACGGGCTTCTCTTCGGCCTTGCCGCCGTGCTTTTGGCCATCATCACCGGTTGGCTCGGGCGAATGATCTTCAAACGCGACTGACGCTGCGTCTGCTTATTTGAATTGAATCGGCGGGGCCGGGCTGTAGTTTCTCTCCATCAAAGGAGAGGAAACGCACATGACCAAATCCCATCTTTCCGCCGTCACGCTGAAGGGCGCCGCGATCGGAATTCTGGCCGCCTGCCTGACGCCGTTTTCGGCAATGGCGCAAACCGACTATCCCAATCAGCCCGTTACCATGGTGGTACCCTTCCCGGCAGGCGGCACGACGGACATCCTTGGTCGAATCGTCGCCTCCGCGCTCGGCCAGCAGCTCGGCCAGAACGTCATCGTGGAGAACCGCCCCGGTGCGGGCGGCAACATCGGCAGCGCCGCGGCCTCTCAAGCGGCACCCGACGGCTACACGCTCCTGATGGGCACGGTGGGCACCCATGCGATCAATGCCAGCCTCTATCCCGACATGGCGTTCGACCCCGTTGCCGACTTCACGCCGCTGTCGCGCGTCGCCATGGTGCCGAACCTGCTCGTCGCCAATCCCGACCAGCCGTTCACGACCGTTGCCGAAATGGTCGCCTATGCGCAGGAGAATCCGGACGAGATATTCTACGCCTCGTCCGGTAACGGGACTTCCATCCATCTTGCCGCCGAACTGTTCAAGCAGCAGGCCGGTATCGAGATGGAACACATTCCATTCGCCGGCAGCGCCCAGGCCATGATCGGTCTCGTGGCGAACGAAGTCGGCGTCATGTTCGACAATCTGCCGTCGTCTATCCAGCATGTCAGGAGCGGCGCGCTGCGTCCCATCGCGGTGACGTCAGCGGAGCGTTCGCAGGCGCTTCCCGACATTCCGACAATCGCCGAAAGCGGATTTCCAGGCTTCGAGGCCGCATCGTGGTTCGGCCTGTTCGTTCCTGCAAATACCCCCGACCCGATCGTCGAACGTCTCAACGAAGCGATCGTGACGCTCCTCGAAGATCCCGCCGTCATCGAGCGCTTCGCCGAACAGGGCGCCGTCGCCCATTCCGAAACGTCGCAGGAATTCGCAACCTTCATCGAAAGCGAATCTGCGAAGTGGGGCGAAATCGTCGAGATTTCCGGCGCGACGGTCGACTGACACATGACAGGGCGGATCGAAAGATCCGCCCGTTCCATTTCAGTCTGCGTGAAGCAGCCGGCGGTTCATCGGATAAAGCCGACCGTCGCCCATCATGTAGGCGACGAGATTGTCCGGGCAGAACATGTCCGAAAAGGCACGATCGAGCACGTTGAGCGCGCCGGTGAATGCGCCGAATGCCGGCATGATCAGCCGTGCCCCGTCGCTGGCGAAGCAGCGGCGGCGCACCGAGCGGCCACGCTGGACGATGCGCGCACCGGGATGCAGGTGCCCGGCGATCTCGCCCGCAAGCCGCCCCTTCGATGGTTCATGACGGAAGACCAGTGGGCCGACGGCGAGTTCCGAAACGGTGCCGCCCGGAAGGTCCGCCGGCTTTTCCGGGTCGTGGTTGCCGGCCACCCAGATCCAGTCGCGACCGCGCATGAGTTCCAGAAGGCGGGTGCGATAAATGTCCGGCATCCGTGCCGCGCCGCCGACATCGTCGAAACTGTCGCCGAGCGAGACGACGATCTTCGGACGATAATCCTCGATCACGCCTGCCAGCTTTTCGAGTGTCGCACCCGTGTCATAAGGCGGAAGAAGCCAGCCGCGGCGTGCATGGCGCGAACCTTTTTCAAGGTGCAGATCGGAGACAGCGAGAAGGCCGATTTCTGGAAAATGGATCGCGCCGCGTACATCGCAGACCATGCGCTCGCCCGCGACCACGCTTTCGCTGGTTGCCGAAAAGCGGCTTGCGTGGTCTCGGGCAGTCGCAGTCATCGGGTTCCCATGGCTTCGTCGATCAGGCTTTCGGCGGTTTCACCCAGAAGCACGTCATCGGCTTCGCCCGGCACGCGCTCCTTTCCGATCTCCAGCATGATCGGGACGGCCAGCGGCGAAATGCGTTCGAGTTGCTTATGCACGATTCGTCCCCTGATGCGCGAGAGCATCTCGGCAAGCCTCCTGACATCGAGCAGCCCCGATGCCGCGTCGGTTCGCGTTGCCTGAAGGAGAATATGGTCAGGATCGTGGCTGCGCAGCACGTCGTAGATCAAATCGGCCGAGACGGTCACCTGCCGCCCGGTCTTCTCCTTGCCGGGGTGGCGACGCTCGATCAGACCCGCGATCACCGCACAATTGCGGAAGGTGCGCTTCAGAAGCCAGCTATCGGCAAGCCACGCGTCGAGATCGTCGCCCAGCATGTCCTCGTCGAACAGGTCGGCAAAGGTCAGTTCGCCCGAACGGTGCATCTCGCCCATGTCGCGCAGGCCCCATATCGCCATCGAATAGTCGGTCGCCACGAACCCCATCGGCCGTGCGCCGCCGCGTTCCATACGGCGGGTAAGCAACATGCCGAGCGTCTGGTGCGCAAGACGACCGGCGAAGGGATAGGCGACGAGATAGAAGCGTTTGCCGCGCGGAAACGTCTCGATCAGAAGATCGTCGCGGCCGGGCAGCAGCGATTTCAGCTTCTGAAGCGTCAGCCATTCGGCAACCTGCGGGGGCAGGCTCTTCCAGCGCCTGGGGTCCGCCAGAATCGCGCGTACCTCGCTTGCCAGATAGGTCGACAGCGGGAATTTCGATCCGCCATAGGCCGGCACGAAGGCGTCCGCACCCGGCGCGTGGGACACATAGGCTTCGTTCTCGCGGATGCCTTCGAAGCGGACCACCATTCCGGCGAAAATGAACGTGTCGCCCTGCTTGAGCGTCTCGATGAAATATTCCTCGACTTTGCCGAGCGCGCCACCGCCCATCAGCCGCCCCCTGCCCCTCTTGCCGACAAGGCGCAGATTGAGCATCGGCGCCTCGACGATGGTGCCGACATTGAGCCGGTATTGCTGCGCGACCGACGGGTGCGAGACGCGCCACCGGCCGTCCTTCGTCTGCCGGATGCGGGCAAAGCGCTCATAGGTTTTCAGCGCATAACCGCCGGTCGCTACGAAATCGACGACGCGGTCGAAGGTTTCGCGGGTCAACGCCGCATAGGGCGAGGCGGATATGATCTCCTCGTAAAGCTCGTCGGCGTCGAACGGTTCGGCGCAGGCCATGCCCATGACGTGCTGGGCAAGAACGTCCAGCCCGCCCTCGCCGATCGGCGGCGTATCCTGCGCACCCAGATAATTCGCTTCGAGCGCCGCGCGGCATTCGAGCACCTCGAAGCGGTTCGCCGGCACCAGAATGGCGCGGCTCGGCTCGTCCATACGGTGATTCGACCGGCCGATGCGCTGCGCCAGACGGCTCGCGCCCTTCGGCGCGCCGACATGAACGACGAGATCGACGTCGCCCCAGTCGATGCCGAGATCGAGCGTGGAGGTGGCGACGATGGCGCGCAGGCTGTTGGTCTCCATCGCCTTTTCCACGCGGCGGCGCTGGGCGACATCGAGCGAGCCGTGATGAAGCGCGATCGGCAGATTGTCTTCGTTGGCGTGCCACAGTTCCTGAAACAGGAATTCGGCCTGGCTGCGCGTGTTGACGAACAGAAGCGTCGTCTTGTGATCGAGGATCGACTGGTAGATTTCCGGCACCGAATAGCGCGCCGAATGCCCCGCCCATGGCACGCGCTCGACCGAATCCAGAATGGTAATTTCCGGCTTCGCGCCGCCTTCCACCGTGATGAGTTCTGCCATCCTACCGGGCGGGTTCTGATTGACCAGCCAGCGGCGCAACTGGTCCGGCTCGGCGACTGTGGCCGACAGGCCGATTGTGCGCAGATCCGGCACGAAGCGGCGAAGGCGCGCGAGCGCCAGCGACAGGAGCTGACCGCGCTTGGAGGTGACGAGCGAATGCAGTTCGTCAAAAACCACGAACCGCAGATCGGCAAAAAAGCGCTCTGCATCCTTCGAGGCCAGAAGCAGCGACAATTGCTCCGGCGTCGTCAGGAGGATGTCCGGCGGCATCTGGCGCTGACGCTGGCGCTTGGACGATGGCGTGTCGCCGGTGCGCGTCTCGATGGCGATTGGCAGCGCCATTTCCGTCACTGGCTTCGTCAGATTGCGCTCGATATCGACGGCCAGCGCTTTCAGCGGCGAGATGTAGAGCGTGTGGACGCCGCGCCCCGCTGCTCCGGGCTTGCGCTTTCCGCGCTGCGCCAGATCGACCAGCGAGGGCATGAAGCCGGCCAGCGTCTTGCCCGCGCCCGTCGGTGCGATCAGGAGAACCGAACTGCCGGCTTCCGTGCGCGCCAGAAGGTCGAGCTGATGGTCACGCGGTTGCCAGCCCCGCGCGGCGAACCAGCGCGAAAAGGCTTCGGGCAGTGCGGTCGCGCCATGGAGCGAGCGGTCGTCATGCGGCTTGTTCACGGCAAAGATGTAGCGCCGGGCAAGGCGATGGCCAAGCGGGCCGCCTTTCCGGCGCGGTGAAAATTCCTATCTGATAGCGTGCATGGACCCGCATCGCCTCCTCATGCCTCGCCCCGAAGGGCTCTATTGCCCGCCCGGCGGCTTCTTCATCGATCCCGTGCGCCCGGTCGCGCGGGCGCTGATCACGCATGGCCATTCGGATCACGCGCGTTCGGGCCATGAGCACGTTCTTGCGACGCTGCAGACGCTCGACATCATGGCGCTGCGCTACGGCGCGGATTTCGCCGGGTCCAGTCAGGCGATCGGCTTCGGCAAAAGCCTCGACGTCGATGGCGTGAAAGTCTCGTTTCATCCGGCGGGGCATGTGCTGGGTTCAGCTCAGATCGCGGTCGAGAAGGACGGTCTGCGCATCGTCGCCTCGGGCGATTATAAACGCCGACCCGACTCGACGGCGCAGGCTTTCGAGCCGGTCAAATGCGATGTGTTCATCACCGAAGCCACCTTCGCGCTGCCGGTCTTCCGTCACCCCGACGACAGGCTGGAAATCGCCCGCCTGTTGAAATCGGTGGGGCAGTTTCCCGAACGTGCGCATCTCGTCGGAGCCTACGCGCTCGGCAAGGCGCAGCGCGTCATCAAGCTCATTCGCGAGGCTGGATACGACAAGACAATCTATATCCACGGCGCTTTGCAAAAGCTGTGCGACTATTACAAAAGCGAGGGCATCGATCTCGGCGATTTGCAGCCTGCTACCATCGAGCGTGGATCGAAGGCGCAGTTCGCTGGTGCGATCGTCGTCGGAACGCCCTCCGCCTTCGCCGACCGCTGGGCGCGACGCTTTCCCGATCCCGTCGCGTCCTTCGCTTCGGGCTGGATGCGCATTCGCCAGCGCGTCAAGCAGCGCGGCGTCGAACTGCCGCTCATCATTTCCGACCATTCCGACTGGGACGAACTGATCGACACGATCCGCGAGGTGAAGGCCGGCGAAGTCTGGGTCACGCATGGCCGCGAGGAAGCGCTCGTGCGCTGGTGCGAGCTTCAGGGAATCAAGGCGCGGCCGCTTCATCTGGTCGGCTATGAGGATGAGGCGGAATAATGGACCGTTTTGCCGAACTTCTCGACCGCCTGCTCCTGACCTCCTCGCGCAATGCGAAGCTGACGCTGATGCAGGATTATTTTCGCGAAGCGCCTGACCCGGATCGCGGTTTGGCGCTTGCGGCGACCACCGGCAATCTCTCCTTCAATGCGGTCAAGCCCGGCGTCCTGCGCGCATTGATGGCCGACCGGATGGACGAGACGCTGTTTGCCTATTCCTACGATTATGTCGGCGATCTGGCCGAAACCGTCTCGCTCGTCTGGGGCATCGACGCCGAGACGGATACGATCCCCGGCGGCGTCTCGCTCGCCGAGGCCGTCGAGCGGCTGCACGCGGCCAGCCGCTCCGATGCGCCCAAGGTGCTGGCTTCGCTTCTCGACAGGATGGAGGCCGCCTCGCGCTTCGCCACGCTCAAGCTCGTGACAGGCGGCCTGCGCGTCGGCGTTTCGGCGCGGCTCGCCAAGCAGGCGCTGGCCGATTATGGCGGCGTCCACGTCCACGAGGTCGAGGAACTGTGGCACGGGCTGGAGCCGCCCTACGAAAACCTCTTCGCCTGGCTCGACGGCAAGGGCGAAAAGCCCGTCCACGCTGCGCTCGCCATGTTTCGGCCGGTGATGCTGTCGAACGCCGTCGAGGACAGTGATCTGGCGCGCATCGAGCCTGAAGACTACGCCGCCGAATGGAAATGGGACGGCATCCGCGTTCAAGCCGTTGCAGAGGAAGGCGTCGCGCGGCTTTATTCGCGCACCGGCGATGATATTTCCGGCACCTTTCCCGACCTTCTCGAAGCGATGGATTTCGACGCGGCCATCGACGGCGAATTGCTCGTCGGCGTGCCGGGCGATCATACGGGCACCTTTTCCGACCTTCAGCAGCGGCTGAACCGCAAGGTCGTGACGCCGAAAATCCAGAAGCAGTTTCCAGCCTTCGTGCGCGCTTACGATCTGTTGCAGGAAGGGCACGACGATCTTCGCCGTTTGCCGTTCGCCGAGCGACGAAAGCGGCTCGAAGCCTTCGTGGCAAAGCTCGATCCGGCGCGGTTCGATCTTTCGCCGCTCGTGCCGTTCGACGATTGGGCGCAACTGGAAGACATGCGGCGCGCGCCGCGGCACCCTGTCATCGAAGGCGTCATGCTGAAGCGGCTCGATTCTCCCTATGTGCCCGGCCGCCCCAAGGGGCCGTGGTTCAAGTGGAAGCGCGATCCGCACACTGTCGATGCGGTGCTGATGTATGCGCAACGCGGCCACGGCAAACGGTCGAGCTACTATTCCGACTATACATTCGGCGTGTGGACCGGGCCGGAAGACCAGCCCGAACTCGTGCCCGTCGGCAAAGCCTATTTCGGTTTCACCGATGAGGAACTGAAGCTGCTCGACAAATATATCCGCGACAACACAATCGACCGTTTTGGGCCGGTGCGCTCGGTGCGCGCTGAGCCGGACCATGGGCTCGTCATCGAAGTCGCGTTCGAAGGGCTGAACCGTTCGACCCGGCACAAATCCGGCGTTGCGATGCGATTCCCACGCGTCTCGCGCCTCAGATGGGACAAACCCGCACACGAGGCCGACCGCATCGAGACGCTCTATGCGATGCTTGACGCGTAATCAGTCCGCCGGACGCACGCGGATCGCGAAAACATCTATGCCGCGCCCCTCGCCCGCAATGTCGGTCGTGATCGAGATCGAGCCGCCGCGTCCCGGCGCGGTATTTGGCAATGCTATTTCGAACAGATAATTGTCCTGCGCGGTGCCGATGTCGTAGCGCGTGCGTCCGCAATCGCCCATGGCGGCGAAATCACACTCGACCGAAATCTGCGTGCTCTCTCCATCGATGCCGCGCGCCAGGATCGCGAAGACGACACGCTGACCGGCGAACCGCTGCAACAGGTCCTGCCCGACCGCAAAAGAGATCGGCGCACCCGACGCGCCCGAGCGGATTTGCATATAGGCTCCGGATTCGCCTTCCACCGCTTCGGCCGACGCGTCCTCGGCCGGCGAGACGAGTTGAATGTCCTGAGGCTGAAAGATACCGGTCCACCCGGCGTCCGGGTCGACGCCGTCGGCGGACAGCGGCGGCGTGCCGGTGCGGCCGCGACTTTCATTGATCGCCGCCTCGATCTGGCGCATGTCGCTGCCGATCAGATGACCGAAGCTGGAGAAGGCCCACAGCGCCCCGGCGATAATTACGAGCAGAATCACGAGACCGGTGACGAAGGACAGCATCCGCCCGCCGCCGCGCCGCTTTTTTCCGGCAGGCTTCGGCGTGTCGAGTTTTGCCGCGCGGCGGCGGGGGGCGGCACGCGGTTCGTCGAACGAATCAAGCGTTGGAGCTTCATCGCCGGCAGGCATGTGCCGTTCGGCGCGCAGGTCCGGCTCGAAACTTTCGACGGGGCGAACGGGTTCGACCGCAACCGGCGCGACGGCGACAGGCTCCGGCGGCAGGGCCGGCATATGTTCCGTCTCGATCGACTTGACCGTCGCCTGCAGCGCCTTGCGGCGCTTGATGGCGTTCTCGACCGTCAGTTCCGGCCGCTCCTTCAGCGAGCGGTCGAGCGCGGCAAAGGCTGAGCGGTAGACCTTCTCACGAAAGTCCCGATCTTCCGAATTTCCCTTGGCAAGGGCTCGTCTTATGGCTTGCTCGATCCCGTCCAAGCGGCACCCTTATGTTCTTAACCGATCATTGACCATGACCGTTGCGACATCCTTAGACCATTGATGCCGAAAAGTGGGAACCGGTTTTCGGACGATATCATGGTCTGACTCTTGAAATCGCCGCAAGTCTGCGACGCCGAGCGAATCCACCTGGAAAGCTCTAACGTCGCAATTGCCGCTCTTCAATGCGCGATGTGCGGCCAGTCCAGCTTCACTCAACTTGCCCCCGCGTCGCGCTTGGTAGTAATGACGTTTACGAAAACGTCAAACTGCGGAGGACCGAATGGCGCTGCCGGATATCCTGAAGACAAATGTTCGCCTTCCCGTCGTCGGCGCCCCGCTGTTCATCATCTCCCATCCGCCGCTGGTGCTGGCGCAGTGCAAGGCGGGGATCGTCGGCTCCTTCCCGGCGCTCAATGCACGGCCGGCTTCTCAGCTCGACGAATGGCTGGCTGAGATCACCGAGAACCTTGCCGCGCACGACGCCGCGAACCCCGATACCAAGGCCGCGCCCTTCGCCGTCAACCAGATCGTCCACAAGTCCAATGTGAGGCTGGAGGAAGACCTGGCGCTGTGCGTCAAATACAAGGTGCCGATCGTCATTTCCTCGCTCGGCGCTGTCGAGGAGCTCAATCAGGCCGTCCACTCCTATGGTGGCATCGTCCTGCACGATATCATCCACGACCGGCACGCCCGCAACGCCATCAAGCGCGGCGCGGACGGACTGATCGCCGTGGCAACAGGTGCTGGCGGCCATGCCGGCACGCTGTCGCCCTTCGCGCTGATCCAGGAAATCCGCCAGTGGTTCGACGGCCCGCTCTTGCTCTCGGGCGCGATCGCCAATGGCGGCGCGGTGCTCGCCGCGCAGGCGATGGGTGCGGACATGGCCTATATCGGCTCGCCCTTCATCGCCACGCGCGAGGCGCGCGCAAGCGACGGCTACAAGCAGATGATCGTCGATTCGAAAGCCGCCGACATCGTCTATTCGAACCTCTTCACCGGTATCCACGGCAACTACCTCAAGGGCTCGATCGTCGCGCAGGGAATGGATCCGGAGAACCTGCCCGAATCCGACCCGTCCAAGATGGATTTCGGCAGCGCAAAGGCATGGAAGGAAATATGGGGCTGCGGACAGGGCATCGGCGCGATCGACGGCGTGGTCGGCGCTGCGGAGCTGGTCGAAAGACTGAAGCGCGAATACGACGCCGCCCGTAAAAAGCTCGCCGCGTGACGTCGGCGAATATCGTTCGGCGGCCGAGCGACGCACTGACGGCGGTCCTTTGCATGATTGCGGCCTGCGCGCTCGTCGCCGGCACGACGCTGATCGCAAAAATCCTCGGACCGGCGGGCGGCAGTGAAACGCCTTTGCACCCATTCCAGATTTCGGCCGGCCGCTTCGTCTTCGCGGCGATCGCGCTGACGCCATTCCTGCTTGCATATCGACCCTCGCTCAAAGGGGCGCGCTGGTCGAACCACATATTGCGGGTGCTGTTCGGCTGGGCCACCGTCAGTTCGCTCTTCGCGGCGGCCGGCCTGATGCGGCTGGCCGACGCCAACGCGATCTCCTTCCTCAATCCCGTGGTGGCGATGATCCTGGCGATCCCGCTTCTGGGCGAACGCGTCGGCCCCTGGCGTTGGGCCGCGGCCGCTATCGCCTTTCTTGGAGTACTGGCAATCGTCCAGCCAGGTTCCAGCGCATTTCAGCCGGCGGCGCTGATCGCGCTGCTGGCAGCGTTGTTCGGCGGAGCAGAAGCGATCCTCATCAAGAAGCTCGCCGATTCCGAACCGCCGCTGCGCATCCTCGCCATCAACAATTTCATCGGAGCGGCGCTTGCCGTTTCGATCGCGAGTTTCGTCTGGGTCTGGCCGACGCCGGATCAGTGGCTCTTGATGGTGATGCTCGGCGCGACGATGATCTGCGTGCAGGCGCTTTTCATTCAGGCTCTGCGGCGCGGCGACGCCAGCTTCGTCATGCCGTTCTTCTATCTGTCGCTGATCTTTGCCGCGTTCTACGACTATCTGGTCTTCGCGCAGTCGCCGACGACAGCAAGCTGGATCGGCGCAGGGCTGATCATCGCGGGCGCGCTCACGATCGCATGGCGCGAGCGCATCAACCGAAGGGCTGCCGCTTCAATTCAGTGATCTTCGGCGCATAGATCGTGATCGGCCAGCGAGCGCAGGACATCGCACTCGCCGACAGTGTGTCCCGCGCAGTGCCGGGTCATGCGCACCAGTTCCCGCTCCAGTCTTTGCAGGCGCGCGATGCGCGCGCGCACGGCCGATAACTGCTCGGCGGCGATTTCGTCGGCGGCGTGGCATGTGCGTTCGGGATGGCCCGACAGGTCGAGCAGATCGCGGATGGCATCGATGGAGAAGCCGAGATCGCGCGCATGGCGGATGAAGGCGAGCCGGTCGAGTTCCGGGCGTCCGAAACGCCGTTGATTGCCCTCGCTGCGCTCCGCAGGCGTGATCAGGCCGACATCCTCGTAATAGCGGATCGTGGGCACCTTGACGCCGGTTCGCCGTGAAAGATCGCCAATCGAAAACATCTAAAACCCTCTTGAACCTCCAGCCACTAGAGAGATTATGTATTGGTCCTCGATCAATCAAGGGGATCAGCGATGAGCGCCTCCTGCGGCCAAACTCACGTTTTCGACGGCATGTCGGACAGCTACAAGCGGCGGCTCTGGGCCGTGCTGATCATCAACGCCGCGATGTTCGTGGTGGAAATGACCGCCGGCACGATGGCCGGGTCGCAGGCGCTGAAGGCCGACGCGCTCGACTTCTTCGCCGATGCGATGACCTACGGCATCTCGCTCGCGGTCATCGGCGCCTCGCTGCGCGTGCGCGCCACCGCCGCCTTCGCAAAGGGCACGAGCCTGATCGTCATTGGCCTGTGGGTGTTCGGTTCGACCGTTTACCGCGTCGTGTTTCAGGACATGCCGGATGCCGGCGTGATGGGCGTCATCGGCTTCATGGCTCTCAGCGCTAACCTCCTCAGCGTGGTCATCCTGATGGCCTACAAGGACGGCGACGCCAATGTGCGCTCGGTCTGGCTGTGCTCGCGCAACGACGCGATCGGCAACGTCGCCGTCATGATCGCCGCGCTCGGCGTATGGGGAAGCGCGACCGCTTGGCCCGATCTGATCGTCGCCGGGATCATGGCGGGGCTGTTCCTCTACTCGGCCTGGCAGATCCTGCATCAGGCGTGGGCCGAATGGAAATCAGGCGGCGCCATCGCACATGATCATGCTCACTGATAGAGACGGGGCGGCACGAAGCCGCCCCAGTCTGTCAGTGTCCCGCAGCCTTCGCCACCGCTCGTTTTGCCATGACCACCACGAGGTTTGCGCGGTATTCGGCCGAGGCGTGGATGTCCGACATCATGTTGCTGGGCGACACCGTCACGCCTTCAAGCGCGTCGGCCGAAAAGTTCGCGGCGAGCTTTTCTTCCATTTCCGTTTCGCGATAGACGCCGTTGTCGCCCGCGCCCGTGACGGCGACGCGCACGCCACCAGCGCCTTTGGCGACGAATACACCGGTCATCGCGTAGCGGGAGGCCGGGTTACGGAATTTTTCGTAGCCGCACTGGTCAGGCGCGGTGAAGCGCACCGCCTTGACGATCTCGCCTTCCTCCAGTGCCGTTTCGAACAGACCGGTGAAGAAGTCATCCGCCTTCATCTCGCGGCTGGTCGTGATAATGGTCGCATCGAGTGCCAACAGCGCCGCCGGATAGTCCTGCGCGGGATCGTTATTGGCCACGCAACCACCCATGGTGCCGAGATGACGCACCAGCGGATCGCCGACATGGTTCGCCATGTAATGCAGCGAATGGCATGCTTTTTCGAGTTCCTTCGATTGGGCAAGATCGGCATGGGTCGTCAGCGCACCGATCTCCACTTGCTGCCCGGAAATCCTGATGCCCTTCATGCCATCTATATGGCGAAGGTCGATCAGGTCGGACGGAGCGGAAAGACGCGTCTTCATCGCCGGAATGAGCGTCATTCCGCCTGCGACGAATTTCGGATCATCGCCCCCGGCGTGGAGCTTTGCCGCATCTTCGAGGGAAGAGGCACGGTGATAGGTGGTCTGGTACATGGTTCACCTCCGGTGAAGGGATGGGAAATGGGAGGAGGGAAAGCTGCCCTTCAGATCACTTTCCTTCATTCCCCCCCTCAATGTCTCGTTGCGCTCCTCAAAGCCGCCCACACCTTTTGCGGCGTGGCAGGCATGGTCAGTTCGTTCGTGCCGATCGCATCCGTGATGGCATTGATGACGGCCGGCGGAGAGCCGATCGCGCCCGCTTCCCCACACCCCTTGATGCCGAGCGGATTGCCGGGACAAGGTGTTGTCTGCGTCGAAATCCGGAACGACGGCAAATCGTCGGCGCGCGGCATGGTGTAGTCCATGAAGCTTGCCGTGATGAGCTGGCCGGTCGTCTCGTCGTATCGCGTGCCTTCCAGCAATGCCTGCCCGATGCCCTGCGCGACACCTCCATGCACCTGCCCTTCGACGATCATCGGATTGATGATGTTGCCGAAATCGTCGGCGGCGACGAACTGCACGATCTCCGTCCTGCCCGTGTCGGGATCGATCTCGACCTCGCAGATGTAGCAGCCGGCCGGGAAGGTGAAGTTGGTCGGATCGTAAAACGCGGTTTCCTTCAGGCCCGGCTCCATGCCCTGCGGCAGGTTGTGGGCGGTATAGGCGGCAAGCGCCAGTTGGAACCAGGGAACCGTCTTGTCGGTGCCGGCGACTTTCAGTTCGCCGTTCTCGATGACGATGTCGCCTTCGTCGGCCTCCATCAGATGCGCCGCGATCTTCTTCGCCTTGGCCTCGACCTTGTCGAGCGCCTTGACGATGGCCGACATGCCGACCGCGCCGGAGCGCGAGCCGTAGGTGCCCATGCCCATCTGCACCTTGTCGGTGTCGCCGTGCACGATATTGATCGTGTCGATCCCGACGCCGAGGCGCTGCGAGACGAGCTGTGCAAAGGTCGTCTCGTGACCCTGCCCATGGCTGTGCGATCCGGTCAGGACCTCGATCGTGCCGACCGCATTGACGCGCACTTCCGCCGATTCCCACAAGCCGACGCCTGCACCGAGCGAGCCGACGGCAGCGGACGGCGCGATGCCGCATGCCTCGATGTAGCAGCTCATGCCGATGCCGCGCAGCTTGCCGCGTCCCTTCGCTTCCTCGCGACGCTTCTCGAAACCGGCATAGTCGGCCTCCTTCAACGCCGCGTCCAGCGAGGCGGCGAAGTCGCCGGTGTCGTAGTTCATGATGACCGGCGTCTGGTGCGGGAAGGATTTGACGAAGTTCTTGCGCCGCAATTCGGCCGGCGAGACGCCGAGCTGACGCGCGGCCGTCTCCATCGTGCGCTCCAGCACATAGGTCGCTTCCGGCCGCCCTGCCCCGCGATAGGCGTCAACCGGAGCGGTGTTGGTATAAACCGCACGCACGTTTCCGTAGATCGCCGGAATGTCGTACTGGCCGGACAGCAGCGTGGCGTAGAGATAGGTCGGCGTTGCCGATGAGAACAGCGACATATAGGCGCCAAGATTGGCGATGGTGTCGACCTTCAGCCCGACGATCCTGTGGTCCGCGTCAAAGCCCATCTTCACCTTGGTATGGTGGTCGCGGCCATGCGCGTCGGTCAGGAAGCTCTCTGTGCGGTCGGCGACCCATTTGACCGGCACACCGGTCTTCTTCGACGCCCACAGGCAGACGATCTCTTCGGGATAGATATAAATCTTGGAGCCGAAGCCGCCGCCGACATCGGGTGCGATGACGCGCAGCTTGTTTTCCGGCGCGACATTGTAGAACGCGCTCATGACGAGGCGCGCGACATGCGGGTTCTGCGAGGTCGTCCAGCAAGTGTAGTGGTCTTCGGCCTTGTTGTAGTGCCCAAGCGCGGCGCGCGGCTCCATCGCGTTCGGCACCAGCCGGTTGTTGACGATCTCGAGTTCGACGGTATGCGCGGCAGAAGCCAGCGCCGTGTCGGTCGCCGCCTCGTCGCCCAAGCCCCAGTCGAAGATCAGATTGCCCTCGGCTTCGGGATGAAGCTGCGGCGCTCCACCTTCGAGCGCGGCCGGCGCTTCGGTCACCGCGTCGAGTTCGGCGTAGTCGACCTCGACGGCCTCGGCCGCATCGCGCGCCTGACCTTTCGTCTCGGCCACCACGATCGCGACCGCATCGCCGACATAGCGCACGCGATCGACGGCGAGCGGCGACCATGCGCCCATCTTCATGGGCGATCCGTCTTTGGAATGAACCATCCAGCCGCAAATGAGATTGCCGATGCCGTCGGCCTTGATCTGCTTGCCGACAAGGACGTCGATCACGCCCGGCATCGCCCGAGCCGCCTCGACGTCGATTCCCTTGATCTGCGCATGTGCGTGCGGCGAGCGCACGAAGGCGGCATGCTTCATGCCGGGAACGACCATGTCGTCGACATAGCGTCCCGCACCTGTGATGAATCGCTTGTCTTCCTTGCGCGCCACGCGGGCGCCGATGCCTTCGATACCCATGAACATTCTCCTCCCAGAGCGTTGCGATACGAGGCAGGGAACAAGGGAGAAGGGAAAGAGGGAAGATCAACCAGCGTTTAACGTGCCTTCCCTACTCCCTTTTCCCGTTTGCCCTTCCCTAAGCCGCTTTCGTTTCCGTCTTGCCCGACATCGCCTCGGCGCCGGCCAGCACCGACTTGACGATGTTGTGATAGCCGGTGCAGCGGCAGATATTGCCTTCGAGGTCGTTGCGGACGGTCTTTTCGTCCAGACCTCCGGGATGCCGGCGCACCATGTCCACGGCGGTCATGATCATGCCCGGCGTGCAGAAGCCGCATTGCAGCCCGTGATGCTCCTTGAACGCGGCCTGCATGGGATGGAGATCGGCATCAGGGGCGAGCCCCTCGATCGTGGTGACTTCGGAGCCGGACGCCTGAACCGCGAGGATCGAGCAGGACTTGATCGCCTTGCCGTCGAGATGGACGACGCATGCACCGCATTGCGAGGTGTCGCAACCGACATGCGTGCCGGTCAGTCCGAGATTTTCGCGAAGATACTGGACGAGCAGCGTTCGATCCTCGACGTTGCCCGTTACCTTTCGGCCATTCACGACCATTGAAACGTCCGACATGCGTGCTCCTCCGGTTATGCTTGTCGAGAGACAATCAAGGAAACTCTAACGCAGCTTGGCCAAGAGTCCATGCCGCTCATGACGACTGCCACCAAGGTCGCATCACTTCGTCGATATCGCGCCGGCGCGCGGGACGACGTTCCGTCAAACATTTGCGCGCGAAGACGCTTGAATTCGGAAACCGATAAAGCTATCAAGCGCTCGCTTACGGGAGTCGCCTGCCGACTGCCCGACGGGCCGCTTTAGCTCAGTTGGTAGAGCACATCATTCGTAATGATGGGGTCAGGTGTTCGAGTCACCTAAGCGGCACCACTTCCCAGCCAGGCGAAGTCAAAAATGCGCATGACCGGGCCACCGCCGGCCACGACTTTTTGGACAAGTTGGGGCCGAAGCCCCGAAGACCCCTATCTCAGATCACACTCCAGGAGGGCTTCCGGCAGGTTCTGATAGGCGACCGGGCGCGTGAAGCGGCGAATCGACAGCGTGCCCACCGACGTCGCGCCAAAATTCGTCGAAGCGGGATAGGGTCCGCCGTGAACCATGGAATCGACCACTTCGACGCCTGTGGGAAAACCGTTGACCAGCACGCGGCCGGCCTTGCGTTCGAGAATTGGAAGCAAGCGGCGGGCGGCAGGCAGGTCGCCGTCGTCCATATGCAGCGTCGCGGTGAGCTGGCCACTGAAATTGCGGGCAAGCGTCTCCATCTCGGCGAGAGAACCGACCCTGACGACGAGCCCGAGCGGTCCGAAAACTTCCTCTCCAAGTCCGTGGTCGGCAAGAAACGCTTCGCCCTTCACCTCGAGCAGGCTCGGCGAGACGATTCGTCCCTCGGTTTCGGTGACCAGAACCGGTTTCACCGCATTGCTGCCGGTGAAACGGGCCTGGCCGTCACGATAAGCCTGCGCAATGCCGTCCGTGAGCATCGTTTGCGGCGCGACTTTTTCAAGCGCCTTCGCGGTGGCCGAAACGAAACGGTCGGCGTCGGCGCCTTCGACGACGACCGCGACGCCCGGATTGGTGCAGAACTGCCCCGCCCCCATCGTCAGCGAACCGGCCCAACCCGCACCGAGACTGTCAGCCCGCGCGCCGATCGCATCGGGCAGCACGAACATCGGATTGACGGAACCCAGTTCTCCGAAAAACGGGATAGGCTCGGGCCGCGCCGCGCAAAGATCGAAGAGCGCGCGTCCACCGCGCAGGGATCCGGTAAAGCTGACCGCCTTGATAAAGGGATGCTTTACCAGCGCCTCGCCGACGCTGCGATCCCCGCCCTGGACGAGGCTGAACACACCGGCCGGCATGCCACAGGCGCTTCGCGCGGCGTCGATTGCTTCGGCGACGATCTCGCCGGTGCCGGGGTGGGCCGAATGCCCCTTCACGACGACCGGGCAGCCGGCCGCAAGCGCGGCTGCGGTATCGCCGCCGGCCGTGGAGAAAGCGAGCGGGAAGTTCGAAGCACCGAAAACGGCCACGGGGCCGATGGGACGCTGCATCATGCGAATCTCCGGGCGCGGCGCAGGCTGACGATCCGGCTCAGCTACATCCACGCGCCGATCGAGGTAGTCGCCTTTCAAAATGTGATCGGCGAACAGGCGAAGCTGGCCCGTGGTGCGTCCACGTTCGCCATTGAGCCGCGCTTCGGGAAGACCCGTTTCCTGCGTGCCGATTTCCGTGATCGACGCCGCCCGCACCTCGATCTCGTCGGCGATGGCGTTGAGGAAAGCCGCGCGCTGCTCGCGCGTGGTGGCAGCATAGGCCTCGAAGCTGGCTTCGGCGGCATCGCACGCCCGCGCGACCTGTTCGGGCGTCCCTACGCCGAAATTATGAGAGGGGCCGTGCGCGGGATCGGAGGTGAAGGTCGCATCGCTTGCAACCCATTCGCCGGCGATGAGGTGCCGGCCGGTGGGGGTGTAGCTCATTGGGTAACCTTTCGTTCGGGTGGCTCAGCGTCCAGCCTTTTCGCGCCATTCGGCGAATTTCTTCTGGTTGTCTTCCTTCGTCGATGGATAGAGGCCGATGATCGATGCGCCCGCCTGAACCTGTTCGAGAACGAAATCCTCGAAGCTCTCCATGCCGGTGCATTCGGCGGCGATCTCGTCTGCAAGATGGGCGGGGATGACCATCACCCCATCGCCGTCGCCGAGCATCACGTCGCCCGGAAACACCGGTGCGTCGCCGCAGGAGATCGGAACGTTGAGGTCGAGCGCCTCGTGCAATGTGAGATTGGTCGGCGCGCTCGGGCGCTGGTGGTAGGCCGGCATGTCGAGTTTGCCGATGCCTTCGGCGTCGCGGAACCCGCCGTCGGAGACGACGCCGGCGCATCCGCGCATCGCCAGTCGCGTGATCAGGATCGAGCCGGCCGACGCGGCGCGCGCATCCTTGCGGCTGTCCATCACCAGCACATGGCCGGGAGGGCACCGTTCCATCGCCACACGCTGCGGATGGTCGGCGTTGCGGAAAACTTCGATCGGGTTGCGGTCCTCGCGGGCGGGAATGTAGCGCAGGGTGAAGGCCTGACCGACCATGGTCGTGCCTTTCCAGTTGATCGGCGATACGCCCTGGATGAACTGGTTGCGCAGCCCGCGCTTGAACAGTGCCGTGGCAACGGAAGCGGTTGAAATCTTCGACAGCTTGGCGCGGGTTTCGTCGGAAAGCGTATAGTCGTTCATCTCGTCTCGCATCGGTTGGAAGGTGGAAAGGGCTGCGGCCTAGTTGATGACCGGCTCGTCGACCGGCCTGCCATATTCGGTGCGCAGGAAATCGAAGTCGCATCCTTTGTCGGCCTGTTCGATATGTTTGGTGAACATGAAGCCGTAGCCACGTTCGTAACGTGGCGGCGGGGCGACCCATTCCGCGCGTCGCCGCGCGATCTCGTCCTCGTCGACGCGCATGTCCAGACGGCGGGCCGGGATGTCGAGCTCGACCATATCGCCCGTCTTGAGCAAAGCCAGCGGCCCGCCGACATAGGCTTCCGGGGCCGCATGCAGCACGCACGCCCCGAACGACGTACCCGACATGCGCGCATCGGAAATACGCACCATGTCGCGCAGGCCGAGCTTGAGCAACGCTTTGGGCATCGGGATCATACCCCATTCGGGCATGCCCGGCCCGCCTTGCGGACCGGCATTACGCAGAACGAGCACGGTATCCGGCGTCATCGGGTAGTCGGGATCGTCGATGATCTTCTTCAGTTCGGCATAGCTGTCGGCGACGAGTGCCGGGCCTGTGTGCTTGTGGAATTTCGGATCGCACGCGGCTGGCTTGATGACCGCGCCGTCCGGGCACAGATTGCCCTTCAGAACCGCCAGCGAGCCCTCATGGTAGACCGGGTTCGAGAGTGGGCGGATGACGTCCTCGTTGAAGATCTTCACCTTGTCGAGCCCGTCGGTCAGCGGCTTGCCGGTCACGGTAATCGCGCTTTCGTCGAGCCGGTCGCCCAGTTGCTTCATCAGCGCGCGCAGACCGCCGGCATAGAAGAAATCTTCCATGAGGTAGGTCTGGCCGGACGGACGGATATTGGCGATGACCGGCGTGGCGCGTCCGACGCGGTCGAGGTCATCCAGTTCGAGTGGCACGCCTGCGCGCCGTGCCATGGCGATCAAGTGGATGATCGCGTTTGTCGAGCAGCCGGTCGCCATGGCGACCGTAACGGCATTGCGCACGGCGGCGGGCGTGATGATCTTGTCGGGCGTCAAATCCTCCCAGATCATCTCGATGATGCGCCGGCCGCATTGGGTGGACATGCGCTGATGGTTGGCGTCGGCGGCGGGAATGGACGACGCGCCGGGCAGCGTCAGTCCCATCGCCTCGGCAATGGCGGTCATGGTGGAGGCGGTTCCCATGGTCATGCAATGGCCATAGGAGCGCGCGATGCCGCCTTCGATGCCCTGCCATTCCTCCTGCGAGATGGTTCCGGCGCGTCGCTCGTCCCAATATTTGAAGCCGTCCGTACCCGAACCCAGCGCCTTGCCTGCATAATTGCCCCGCAGCATCGGCCCGGCCGGCAGGAAGACGAACGGCAGCCCCATCGAGACCGCGCCCATCACGAGGCCGGGCGTGGTCTTGTCGCAGCCGCCCATCAGAACGGCTCCGTCGACCGGGTGGCTGCGCAAAAGCTCCTCGGTCTCCATCGCCAGCATGTTGCGATAGAGCATGGTCGTCGGCTTGACGAAGTTCTCCGACAGCGACAGCGCCGGAAGCTCCATGGGAAATCCGCCGGCCTGCAAGACGCCGCGCTTGACCCATTCCACGCGGTCCTTGAAGTGCATGTGGCAGGGCTGGGCGTCCGACCAGGTGTTGAGGATGGCAACGATCGGCTTGCCTTCCCAATCCTCGGGATCATAGCCCATCTGCATGGTACGCGAGCGGTGTCCGAAGGAGCGCTGGTCGTCCGGAACCATCCAGCGCGCCGAGCGCAGCGACGCCGGGGATTTTCTTGTCATCGACATAATTATCCCTCCGGGCTCAGCCCTTCATGCCCCATTTGGCGATCGTCCTGCGCTCGATGGTCTGGAAGATCACGTTCTCCACGAAAAGACCGATGATGATGACCGTCAAAAGCCCCGCGAAGACATCCGGTATGCGAAGCAGGTTGCGGTTCTCGAAGATGAACCAGCCAAGGCCGCCCTGACCCGAAGAGACCCCGAAGACCAACTCGGCGGCGATCAATGTACGCCAGGCGAAGGCCCAGCCGATCTTGAGGCCGGTCAGGATCGAGGGGAACGCCGCTGGAATCAGGATTTTGATCACGTAGGGAATCCCGCGCAACTCGTAATTCGCCCCGACCATGCGCAATGTCTGCGAGACGCTGGTGAAGCCTGTATGGGTGTTGAGCGCCACGGCCCACAGCACCGAATGGATCAGCACGAAGACAAGCGATGCCGGTCCCAGGCCGAACCAGATCAGCGCCAGCGGCAAAAGCGAGATGGCCGGCAACGGATTGAACATGGCCGTCATCGTTTCCAGGAAGTCCGTTCCGATGCGGGTATTGATCGCCAGAACGGTGAGTACGGCCGCAAGAATCGTGCCGATCGCATAGCCGGTCAGCAGGATCTTGAGCGTCGTCCACATGCGGTTGGGCAGCGTGCCATCCATCGTGCGCCGGTACAGCGCCTGAAACGTATCGCTCAGGGTCGGGAACAGCAGCGGATTGTTGAGATAGGTCGCATAGAGTTGCCAGGCGATGGCCAGGACGAGGATGATCGCCGTCTTGCGCACCGCGCCGACGCGCCAGATCATCTCCACAGTGCCGAGCTGTCGTTCGACCTGTCCGAATTGCCCGGAACGGGCGGCGGCAGATTCGTCCGCCATGACGAACTCAACCTTGGACATGAGAATGCTCCTCGACGGCTTCGGAGAACAGGAGATCGTGAATGCGCTTTTCGAGCGCAGCGGCCTCTGTCGTATCGGATTTGGCCGCATCGACATTGCGCACCTCGGCCTTGACGCGGCCCGGATGGGGCGACAACAGCAGAATGCGATTGGAAATCTTGATCGCCTCGGCAATGGAGTGGGTGACGAAAATCACCGTGAACCGCGTCTCGTCCCACAATTGCAGCAATTCGTCCTGCATCTGCCGGCGGGTCAGCGCGTCGAGCGCGGCGAAAGGCTCGTCCATCAGGAGCACGTCGGGCTGCATGGCCATGCCGCGGGCGATCGCCACGCGCTGCTTCATGCCGCCCGAAAGCGTGTGCGGATAGCTGTCAATGGCGCGCGTCAGCTTGACCTTGTCGATATAGTGACGCGCTCGCTCCTCCGCTTCGCGGCGGCGCATCCGGCCCGTGGCGAGCAGCGGAAACATTACGTTCTCAAGCACCGTCTTCCATGGCGGGAGCTGGTCGAATTCCTGAAATACCATCATGCGATCCGCACCGGGACGCACGACCGGGCGGCCGGCCACGCGGATCGAGCCGCTCGTGGGCTTCATGTAACCGCCAATGGCTTTCAGGAGCGTTGATTTTCCACAGCCCGAAGGCCCCAGAAGGACAAAGCGGTCAGATTGCTCGACCGAAAAGCTGACGCTCTCGGTCGCCGTCACCAGAAGGCTCGACGTCTTGTACTGAAGAGTGACACTGTCGACATCGACGAGCGTCCCGGCGGGCGCGGACGCCTCATTCGCAATTTTGTTCAGTTCTGCCACCATTGTCCCGTCTCGCATGAGATTGAAAAACGGCCGGCGCGGGTCGCGCCAACCGCACTTGAGGTCTCAGTTTCCGTCCAGATCGGCGGATTCGGGCAGGTAGTAGTCGGTCCACGCCTCTGGCATGTTGTTCAGCGTGCCGATCTTGTGGAGATGCTCGGCAAAGCGCATCGTGCCCTGCGGCTGCATGAGGAAATCCATCATGTGCGGCTGGTCCATGATCGCGACCAGTTCGGCCAGATCGGTCTGGTCGCCGGAGATGTCCTTGTACATCTGGAGCGCCGCTTCCACATCCTCGTTGATGAAGTCGATGGCTTCGGCGGTGGCGTCGCGAATGGCTTTCACGATCACCGGATTGTCCTCGGCGAAGTCGACGGTCGTGAAGAAGGTCGCCTGCGTCAGCGGTCCGCCGATAATATCGCGCGAACTCGCCACCTGATGCGCGCCGTTCTCCAGGGCCAGATACTGAAAGGGTGGCGATGAGAAGTGGTTGCGCACCTCGTGCTGCGCGTTGGAAAGGGCAGCAAGCGCGTCCGGGTGGCCCATCTGCACCGTCAGGGGATCGAAGTGGCTGACCTGATCCTCACCCAACATTTCGGCCGCCGCCATCTGGAGCAGGATCGCCTGCGTCGACACGCCCACGGTGGGCACCGCGATGCGGTCGTCCGTGCCGAAATCCTCGAGCGACGTGATGTCGGGATCGACGGAAACGAGCAGCGCCGGCTGCGCCGAGCTGGCGGTGATGCCTTTGACATTGCCATTGGTGCGGTCCCAGAGCAAAAGCAAATTGCCGGTTCCCGTGTTGACGACATCCACCTGCCCGGCCAGCAATGCATCGGTCTGCGCGCCGCCACCGCTGAACATGCGCCACTCGACAGTGACGCCTTCGACGCCCGCTTCCGCAGCGTGCTTTTCGATCAGGTTCTCGGTCTCCATCACATGGCTGGCCAGGTAAAGGATACCGGGCTGGCGGGTGATCGAAATGTCGGTTTTGGCTTGGGCGAACGCGGCAGTGCTCATCGAAGCGAGCATCGCCGTTGCCAGCGCCGTCATGGTCGCTGTCTTCATCTCATTACCTCCCTTGGTCGTTCTTCTCCCTGAAAGAACGATGTGTAAAAAGCACTAATGTATTAGTGTGTCAAGCAAAGCGACGTGCTATGAAGCACTGGACCGCAGGAGAGATCGAAGACATGAGGGCACTCGACCGTACCCGCCAGGTGGCACCGCAGATCGCCGAAATTCTGCGCGATCGCATTCTCAAGCTTGAGCTCGCACCGCAGACGGTCTTGTCCCGCGCGGCGATCCAGCTCGAATTCGGCGTCAGCCAGACGCCGGTACGCGATGCGCTGCAGCAACTGGCCGATGAGGGCCTCGTTCAGATATTCCCGCAATCGAGCACCGTGGTATCTCCAATCGATACCGAACAGGCACGTCAGGCCCACTTCCTGCGCTCGGCTATCGAAATCGAGGCCGTACAAAAGCTCACCGTCGCCAGGGACGCGCAATTGCTGCGAGCCTTGCGTCGTACGATCGCCAACCAGAAAGAGTTCTGCGAGGCGGAGGATTTCGAATCCTTCGACAACGAGGATCGTCTGTTCCACAAGGCGCTATACGATGCCGCCGGCATCTCAACCCTGTGGGCGCTGGTGCGCCGACATTCCGTGCATATCGATCGGCTGAGACGGCTCAATCTTCCGCGGCCTGGAAAAATGCAGTCCGTACTGGCCGACCATGCTGCTATAACAGACGCAATGGAAATGGGTGACCCTGCGGCAGCGAGCGTTGCTCTGCGTAAGCATCTATCCGGCACGATCGCGCTGATATCGACGATGGCAAGCGAGAATCCCGGATTCGTCGACAAGTGACGGTTTCGTGGGGCGGATATTAGGGCTGCATCATGCACGCAAAAGGGCGGCCCGAAGACCGCCCTTTCGATTTCGCGTTCCCGCAATCCGGCTCAGCCGTAAGGCGACGAGCAGGCGCGGCGCGGGCCGTTATAAGGCTGGAACGTATTGTCCGAGGCCCGATACGAGCGATACTGGCTGTAGCACCAGTCGACATGCGCCTGCGACAAGCGTCCGGGCTGGACCACTACGCGGCGCGGGGGCTGCGCGATGGCACCGCCCGCGATCGCGCCGGCGATGAAGGCGGCGGCCGGGAACCAGTAGCCGTTGTACTGACGATAGCCCGCACGGCGGTCGCGATAGCCGCGATGGCCGTTATAGTAGCTGTAGCCGCGGTCGCGATAGAAACCGCGGCGCGCATCACGGCGATGTTCCCGCCGATCCCAGCGACGTTCCTGGCGACGGTCCCAGCGACGGTCGCCACCAAACTGAACATCCACTACATTGGCGTTCGTCGTTCCTACATCCACGCTGCGAGCCATGGCAGGTGCAGCGATGACAGGCGCACTCGTCGCGGCAATGCCGGTCAGCGCTATCGTCGATGCACAGATGATCGATAGAAATCTCTTCATTGCTCAACTCCTTTGTCTTCAAGACGCCTGGACACTTTGATGGTTCCCACATGAACTCAACGTGAACCGCGATCTGAAAATTCGTCAATGCCAGATAAACTGCGTCGTCGAGGAAAAGTTGCTAGCAACTGAAATCAGGCTTCCCGGCCTGGTCGCATTGCTTCCGGATAGACTTTTATACTCGATATTCCCCAAGGTCATTTACGCTGTCCGATCAAAGCGTTTTCGCCCGCTTCCCATTGGTGAAACCCTCTTTTATGGTACGCGCCAATCGTGGGAGGCGGAAAACCGTCACTGCGGGGACGCTCAAAACAAAAGCTGGGAGCAATCATGCGTAAACTTCTACTCACCGCCAGCATGCTGGCCATTGCGGCAAGCGCGCTGCCCGCGTCTGCCGAAACCCTTCGCTGGGCGCGTGGGGCCGATGCCCTGACCCTCGATCCGCATTCGCAGAACGAAGGCACGACCCATACTTTCGCCCACCACATCTACGAAACGCTCGTCGATCGCGACACAGAAGGCACGCTGACCCCGCGCCTGGCGACCGAATGGGCGCTCAAGGATGGCGACGACACGACCTGGGTATTCACCCTGCGTGAAGGCGTCACGTTCCATGACGGCGCCGAATTCACCGCCGAGGACGTCGTCTTCTCGCTCGACCGCGCCCGCTCCGAGCGCTCCAACATGCGCCAGCTTCACGCCGACGTGGAAAGCGTGACGGCCGTCGACGACTACACCGTCGAAGTGAAGATGAACGGACCGAGCCCGCTCTATCCGAACAATCTGACCAACACGTTCATGATGGACAAGACCTGGTCCGAAGAGAACGACGTCGTCGAGGTCCAGGACTATGCCGGCGGCGAAGACAACTACGCCGTTCGCAACACCAACGGCACCGGCCCCTACAAGCTCGTTTCGCGCGAAGTGGGCGTGCGCTCGGTTCTCGAAGTGAACGCGGACCACTGGGGCGATGCCCCGGCAGTCACCGAGATCATCTACACGCCGATCGCCGATCCGGCGACGCGCATCGCCGCGCTGCTTTCGGGCGAGGTCGACTTCGTGCAGGACGTTCCGGTGCAGGACATCGGCCGCCTTTCGGAGACCGACGGCATTTCGGTCACGAACGGCCCCGAGAACCGCATCATCTATTTCGGTTACAAGATGAGTGAGGAGCCGCTGACGAGCTCGGACGTGACGGACGTCAACCCGATCTCCAACCCGCTGGTTCGCGAAGCCATGGCGCTGGCCGTCGATCGCGATGCGATCAAGGAAGTCGTCATGCGCGGCAATTCGCTGCCGGCCGGCGTCGCCATGCCGCCCTTCGTCAACGGCTGGACCGAAGAGCTCGACGCTTACCCGGCCCCGGACATCGAGCGCGCTCGCGAACTGATGGCCGAAGCCGGATACGAAAACGGCTTCACCATCACGCTCGACACGCCGAACAACCGCTATGTCAACGACGAGGCGATCAGCCAGGCCGTCGTCGGCATGCTCGGCCAGATCGGCATCCGTGCGACGCTCGCATCCCGCCCGGTCGCCCAGCACTCCCCGCTGATCACCAGCGGCGAGACCGAATTCTACCTGCTCGGCTGGGGCGTTCCGACCTTCGATTCGGCTTATATCTTCAACGATCTGATCCACACGAAGGAAGGCAATTACGGCGCCTACAACCCGAGCGGCTACTCGAACACCGAACTGGACGAGAAGATCCAGTCGCTCGGCACGCAGACCGATCTGGAAGCCCGTGACGCCACCATCGCGGAAATCTGGGCGCAGGTTCAGGAAGATCGCGTTCTTCTTCCCATCCACAACCAGCTTCTTTCCTATGCGATGCAGTCGAAGTTCAATGTCGAGGTGCATCCGGAAAACCAGCCGAGCATGGCGGATGTGACGATTAGCGAGTAATCGACGCAACATTCTTAAAGTGCAGACCGCCGCGCAAGCAATTGCGCGGCGGATTGGCATTATGCGCTTGATTATCGCAAGATGGACAGTCTAAAGGGCCCGCTTTGCGGCATCTCGGAGGCTGGCGTGGTTCTTGCGTCAGTGGCCCGAAGCGCCGCCAACATTCTTACCGACCATCGGCAGGCGTGCATCCAACCATAGGGGGCGGCGCCGACCCGTTCCGGAGAAAAACCATGACAGCCTTTGTCATAAGGCGCCTGCTTCAATCCATCATCGTGATGCTGGCAGTGTCGCTCGTCGCCTTCGTCGTGTTTCGCTATGTCGGCGATCCCATCGAATCCATGGTCGGGCAGGACATGCGCCTGGCCGACCGGGAAGCGATGCGCGATCGCCTCGGCCTCAACGATCCGTTCTACGTCCAGTTCGCCACGTTTGTCGGAAATGCCGTGCAAGGCAATTTCGGCATTTCGTATCGCTTGCAGGAACCCGTCACCCGCCTCATCATGGAGCGGCTGCCAGCGACCATCGAACTGGCCGTGGCCTCCGCACTGATCGCGCTCATTTTCGGCGTCTTCTTCGGCGTCTACACTGCCTTGAAGCCGAAATCCCCGATCACTGCGACCGTCATGACATTGTCGCTTGCAGGCGTGTCGCTGCCGACCTTTTTGATCGGCATTGGCCTCATCTACATCTTCGCGGTGGAACTCGGCTGGTTGCCCTCCTTCGGGCGCGGCACGACGGTCATGGTCGGAGGCTGGCGAACCGGGCTTTTGACCGAATCCGGCCTGCGCTCGCTCATTCTTCCCGCGATCACGCTGTCGCTCTTCCAGTTGACGCTCATCATGCGCCTCGTGCGCGCGGAGATGCTGGAGGTGCTGAGGGCCGACTATATCCGCTTCGCGCGGGCGCGCGGCCTGACCGACAGGGCCATCAATTTCGGCCATGCTCTGAAGAACACGCTCGTTCCGGTCATCACGATCACCGGCCTTCAGCTCGGCTCGGTCATCGCGTTCGCGATCGTGACGGAAACGGTGTTCCAGTGGCCTGGCGTCGGCTCGCTCTTCATCCAGTCCGTGCAGGTCGTCGACGTGCCGGTGATGGCCGCCTATCTGATGTTCATCGCCTTCGTGTTCGTCGTCATCAACCTCATCGTCGATATCCTCTACTACACGGTCGACCCGCGCCTGCGCGTGGGCACCGGGAAACGGTGATCTCATGGCCAACACCCAACCAGATCTGAAACTGGCTGCCGCTTCGGAGGGCGTCGTCCTGCCGCCCAAGCCGCCCGGCCGGCTGTACCGCATGTGGGACAGCGACATCTTCTATTCCTGGCGTCGCTCGCCGGTGACGATCATCGCTTCGATCGTCGTCCTGGTGATCGTCGGCGCGGCGATTCTCGCGCCATGGATCGCGCCCTATAATCCGTTCAACCCGGCCTCGCTGAACCTGATGGACGGCTTCACGCCGCCCTTTTCGGAATCGCGCATGGGCAATTACTATCTGCTCGGCACCGACAATCAGGGGCGCGACGTCTTTTCGACCATCCTCTACGGCTCGCGCGTCTCGCTGTTCGTCGGCTTTTCGGCAACCGTCTTCGCGATGGTGATCGGCATTTCGCTCGGCCTCGTCGCGGGCTATCAGGGCGGCACGGCCGACGCCGTCATCATGCGCGTCGCCGACGTCCAGCTTTCCTTCCCGGCGATCCTGATCGCGCTTTTGATCTTCGGCATCGCGCGCGGCGTCATTCCGCCCTCGCAACAGGAAGGCATGGCCGTTTACGTGCTGATCATCGCCATCGGCCTTGCGAACTGGGCACAGTTCGCCCGTACGGTGCGCGGCGCGACGATGGTGGAGCGGCAGAAGGACTACGTTTCGGCCGCGCGCATCATGGGCGTGCATCCGATCGTGATTCTGGCGCGCCACGTTCTGCCCAACGTGACGGGACCGGTACTGGTCATCGCCACGATCGGGCTGGCGCTTGCGATCATCGAGGAGGCGACCTTGTCGTTCCTCGGCGTCGGCGTGCCGCCGACCCAGCCGTCGCTCGGAACGCTGATCCGCATCGGCCAGCAATATCTGTTCTCGGGCGAATGGTGGATCCTTCTGTTCCCCGCCGTCACGCTCGTTTTGCTCGCGCTGTCGGTCAACCTTCTGGGCGACTGGCTGCGCGACGCGCTCAACCCAAGGCTGAGGTAAGCGCATGGAACCCGTTCTTTCCGTCAAGAATCTCTCCGTCCAGTTTCCCACGCGCCGTGGGACACTGACGGCGGTCGACAACATTTCCTTCGACATCGCACCGGGCGAAGTTCTGGGCGTCGTGGGTGAATCCGGCGCCGGCAAATCGATGACCGGCTCCGCCATCATCGGCCTGATCGAACCGCCCGGACGCATCTCGTCCGGTGAAATCCTGCTCAAGGGCGAACGGATCGACAATCTGTCGACCGACAATTTGCGGCGCTATCGCGGCAAGCGCATCGGCATGGTCTTTCAGGACCCGCTGACTTCGCTCAACCCGCTCTATACGATCGCCGAACAGCTCGTCGAGACGATCCGCACGCATATGCCGTTGTCTCAGGCCGATGCGCGCAAACGTGCGATCAAGCTTCTCGACGATGTCGGCATTCCGGCGGCCGACCGGCGCATCGACGACTATCCGCACCAGTTCTCCGGCGGCATGCGCCAGCGCGTCGTCATCGCGCTTGCACTGTGCGCGGACCCGGACCTCGTCATCGCCGACGAGCCGACCACCGCGCTCGACGTGTCGGTGCAGGCGCAGATCATCGACGTGATGAAGAACATGTGCGCCGAATATGGCGCGGCGATCATGCTGATCACCCACGACATGGGCGTCATCGCCGAGACGGCCGACCGCGTTGCGGTCATGTATGCCGGGCGCATCGCCGAGATCGGACCGGTGCGCGACGTCATCCTCGACGCCAAGCACCCCTACACCGCCGGCCTGATGGGCTCGATCCCGACGCTGGCGACCAATTCGGACCGCCTGACGCAGATCCCCGGATCGATGCCGCGCCTTTCGGCGATTCCGCAGGGCTGCGCCTTCAACCCGCGCTGCCCGCATGTCTTCGACCGCTGCCGCGTCGAGCGCCCCGACCCGATCGCCTCGGGCACGCGCCGCGTCGCCTGCTGGCTGCATGCGCCCGAGGAGCAAGCCGCATGACCGAGACACCTCTGGTTGAAGTCAACAATCTGTCGCGACGCTTCGACGTGTCGAAGCCGTGGCTCAACCGTGTCATCGAGCGATCGGAAAAGGCTTATGTGCGGGCCGTCGACGACGTCACCTTCCGCATCGAGAAGGGCGAGACGCTGGCGCTGGTCGGCGAATCCGGTTCGGGCAAGTCGACCATCGCGCGGCTGATCGTCGGGCTGCTCGACCCGAGCGACGGCGATATCCATTTCGACGGAAAATCTCTCAAGAAGGGCCTCAAAGGCGGCGAAGCGCGCCGCCTGCGTCGCCGCTTCCAGATGATCTTCCAGGATCCGTTCGCGAGCCTCAATCCGCGCTGGCGCGTGACCGACATCATCGGCGAGCCGCTGAAGGTGTTCGAGGGCGGCAAGTCGTCGAAAGAGCGGCGCGCCCGCGTCGGTGAACTGCTTACCCTCGTCGGCCTTTCGCCGGAGGACGGCGTGAAGTTCCCGCACGAATTTTCGGGCGGCCAGCGACAGCGCGTCGCCATCGCGCGTGCGCTTGCGGCACGTCCTGACTTCATCGTCTGCGACGAGCCGACCTCGGCGCTCGACGTATCGGTGCAGGCGCAGATCCTCAACCTGATGAAGGATTTGCAGGACGAATTCGGCCTGACGTTCCTGTTCATCAGCCACGATCTGTCGGTCGTGCGGCACATGGCCAACCGGATCGGCGTTCTCTATCTCGGCCGTCTCGCCGAAGTCGCGGATTCCAAGACGCTTTTCGCCAGGCCGCGCCATCCCTATACGCGCATGCTGCTCGACGCGGTGCCCGATCTCGAAATGACCGGTCGCAAGCGCAAGAAGGTGGAAGGGGAAATCCCGAACCCGATCAACCCGCCATCCGGCTGCGCCTTTCATCCGCGCTGCCCTTTCGCCAATCAGCGGTGCAAGGCGGAAATTCCGCAACTCCTGTGGAACGGCGAAGGCGAGACGGCATGTCACGGGGTCGAGGAGGGCCGCATCTGACACTATATGTGTCACATGTTTATGCGAGGAGGGTGGCGCGCAGAAGCGCCGCTTTCCAAATATAAGGAGGAAAAACGCGATGCGGAACGGATGGCAAAACGAGATCTTGACCTTCTGGTTCGAGGAACTGACCGCGGAAGAGTGGTTTGCCGGCGGCTCCGAACTCGATGCAAAGATCAAGGACCGCTTCTCCGGCCTCTATGACGAACTCAAGGCGAACCTCGATCCGCGCTCGATCGAGGATGCGCGCACGGCGCTGGCCGCGATCATCGCTCTCGACCAGTTTCCCCGGAACATCTACCGTGGACAGCCGGCCGCCTTCGGCACCGATAATGTCGCGATCGAGATCGCCCGCAATGCCGTCGACAAAGGATTCGATCACGGATTGTCGAAAGACGAGAAGCAGTTTCTCTACATGCCGTTCATGCATTCCGAGATTTCCGCAGATCAGGAGCGCTGCGTCGACCTTTTCCGAGCGCTCGACAATGAAGACGGGCTGAAATACGCGATCGAGCATCGCGATATCGTTCAGCAGTTCGGTCGGTTTCCTCACCGCAACAAGGCGCTGGGTCGTGAAACGAGCGACGCGGAGCATAAATTCATGGAAGGTCACGCCGGTTACGGCCAGTAGACGTGCATTGCGCGCGCCGACGACTTGCACCATGACGAATTGTGGCCATAGATAGGCCCGGCAACAATTTTAAGGGGATGCGGGCGGGCATCCGCAACCTTGTGAGCGGCACGCATGAAGGCCGGCACATAGCGGATCGACCCGTAACCACCCCAAAATCTCAGGAGGACGATTTGGCCAAGGCGAGCGAAAAGACGACAAGCGCGGCGAAGAATGACAAGAAGCCGGCGGCGAAGAAGCCCACCGCCGCGAAGAAAGCCCCTGCCAAGGCCGCGGCGGTCGAGACGCCCAAAGCCGTCACCAAGGCAAAACCTGCCGCCACACCGAAAGCGCCCGCCGCTAAGGCCGCACCCGCCAAGAAGGCTCCGGCCAAGGCAAATGCTGCGAAAGCCACGACCGCCAAGACGACCCAGGCAGCGCCGGCAAGCGCTCCGAAGACACCTCCAGCCAAAGCAAAAGCCGCCCCTGCGAAGACAGCGGCAGCACCTGCCGCAAAGCCGACTGCGAAGAAGACCGTAACGAAAGCCGCCGCCGCGCCCAAGCCCGCCGAAACGATCGCTGCGGCACCGGCTGAGAAAAAGGCCGCGCCGAAAACGCCTGCCGCAAAGGCCAAGGCTCCGGCCAAGCAGAAGGCTGCCGCAGGCGCACCGGTCGCGACCGCGGTTTCGGCCGCACCGACGACCAAGGCGACGAAGGGCGACAAACCGTGGATCGCCAGCTATCCCGAAGGCATTCCCGGTGAGATCGCGCCGCTCGAATATCAGTCGCTCGGCGACCTGATGGTCGAGTCCTGCCGCAAATACGGCAACAAGCCGGCCTTCACCTCGATGGGCAAGTCGCTGACCTTCGCCGACCTCGAGAAGCAGTCGGCAGCGTTCGCCGCCTATCTCCAGTCGAAGGGCCTGTCGAAGGGCGCGCGCGTGGCGATCATGATGCCGAACGTGCTGCAATATCCCATCGCGATGATGGCGGTGCTGCGCGCCGGCTATACGGTCGTCAACGTCAATCCGCTCTATACGCCGCGCGAACTGGAGCATCAGCTCAACGATTCGGGCGCCGAAGCGATCATCATCCTCGAAAACTTCGCCGCCACGCTGCAAGCCGTTATCGGCCGCACCAAGGTCAAGCATGTGGTCGTCGCGTCGATGGGCGATCGGCTCGGCCTCAAGGGCTTCGTCGTCAACCTCGTCGTGCGCCGCGTGAAGAAGATGGTGCCGGCCTGGTCGCTGCCCGGTCACGTCGCGTTCAACGACGCGCTCAAGCAGGGTTCGTCGAAGACCTTCCGCAAGATCGACGTCGGCCAGGACGATATCGCCTTCCTGCAATATACGGGCGGGACGACGGGCGTTTCCAAGGGCGCGACGCTCACGCACAAGAACGTTCTCGCAAACGTCGCTCAAAACGCGCTGTGGGTGGAAGCGGCCTACAAGAAAAAGAAGAAGCCGGCGGATGTCGTCTACATCTGCGCGCTGCCGCTTTATCATATCTACGCGCTGACAGTGAACGCGCTGATGGGCATGCAGCAGGGCGCACAAAACCTGCTCATTCCCAATCCGCGCGACATTCCGGCCTTCGTGAAGGAGCTGCAGAAGACGCCGTTCCATGTCTTCCCCGGCCTCAACACGCTGTTCAATGCGCTCTTGAACAATGCCGATTTCCAGAAGCTCGATTTCAAGCCGCTGGTGCTGACCTTCGGCGGCGGTATGGCGGTGCAACGGCCGGTCGCCGATCGCTGGAAGAAGCTCACCGGCATCACCATCGCGGAAGGCTACGGCCTGTCGGAGACATCGCCGGTGGCGACCGCCAACCGCTTCGACGCGGACGAATTCTCGGGCACGATCGGCCTGCCGATCCCGTCCACCGAAGTCGTCATCCGCGACGAGGAAGGCAAGGACGTGCCGCTCGGCGAAGTCGGCGAGATCTGCATTCGCGGCCCGCAGGTCATGGCCGGATACTGGAACCGCCCCGACGAGACGGCCAAGGTCATGACCGCTGACGGCTTCTTCAAGTCCGGCGACATGGGCTTCATGGACGACAAGGGCTTCGTGAAGATCGTCGACCGCAAGAAGGACATGATCCTCGTCTCCGGCTTCAACGTCTATCCGAACGAGATCGAGGAAATCGTCGCGGAACATCCCGGCGTCCTCGAAGTCGCCGCCGTCGGCGTGCCGGACGAGCATTCAGGCGAAGTGCCGAAGATCTTCGTCGTCAAGAAAGACGAGAAGCTGACGGAAAAGGAAATCATCGATTTCACGCGTGACAAGCTGACCGGCTACAAGCGGCCGAAGCATGTCGAATTCCGCAAGGAACTGCCGAAGACCAATGTCGGCAAGATCCTGCGGCGCGAACTGCGCTGATTGAAGGAAAAGGCCCGCGAGAGCGGGCCTTTTTGCTATGGCATTTGCGTTTGAACGCAGACGCATCGGCGATGCAAGCTCGTCGGTCGAGGCTCCGAATTGACCGTCGAGGCCTGGATTCCTGTGACAAGCACAGGAATGAAGATGGCAGTTTTGTCGAGGCCAACCTTTAATACCTGATGATTGGCATTCAACTTTGATGCCGTCATTCCTGTGCTCGTCACAGGAATCCAGGCCTCACCCGCTCCACCCACAATAGTCCAATAAGAACACTGCTCAGGCCGAACCGTTCAAATATCCCGGCAGGTCGGCAATTGAGCCCAGCACCACATGCGCAAGAGGCTCCAGCGTATCGCGCGTGCCGGTGCCGCTGAGAACCGCGACGCGCAGGCCCGCGCCGGCCGCCCTGCCCGTTTCCATGTCGTGATTGTTGTCGCCGACCATCGCGATTTCCGACGGCTTCAGGCCGGTCATGTCCGCGAAAGCGATGATCACGTCCGGGGCCGGCTTCGGATTGGCAACGGCGTCGTAGCCATAGGCCGCTTCGAAGAGTTGCGACACGCCGAGCGTGGCGAGCGTGCGTTCGGCGCCTTGTGTCGAATCGTTGGTGGCCACGGCCAGTCGCAGGCCACGCCGATGCAGGGCGGTCAGCGCATCCAGAACGCCCGGAAGCGCAACGGCGCGAGCCGCGCCCTCGCTGGCCGTCACCACGTCGAAATGATCGATGCGGTCACGGCGCTGCACGGCGTCGGCATCCGGGTACCACAGGTCGACGATCTGCGCGTTGGTGCCCGCCGCAAAGACCGAATCCGCGCGGAACCGGCCTGCTGCGAAATCATAGCCGGCGCGTTCCAGAAGCGCGTTCGCCAAAGCGCGATCGCCGCCCGCCGCTTCCAGCGCCATTTTATCGCCGATGGCGAACCAGGTGGCATTGAAATCCACCAGCGTGCCGTCCTTGTCGAAGAGAATTGCCTTGATCGTCATTCACGAATCCCCGCGCAGGCGCTGGATCGCTGCGACGAGGCCGGCGGTGGAACTGTCGTGCCCCCCGGCACTTTCCTTGCCTTCCACGACCGGCAGCAAGCCCGTGGCGAGTTCCTTGCCGAGCTCCACGCCCCACTGGTCGAACGCGTTGATACCGAACAGTTGCGCCTCGACGAAGACCCGGTGTTCGTAAAGCGCGATCAGGCGGCCGAGAGTGAACGGATCGAGCTTGGCGTAAAGGATCGTCAGCGACGGACGGTTGCCCTCGAAGACGCGGTGCGGCGCGATCGCCTCCACTTCGCTTGCCGCCATGCCCTTGCCGAGCATCTGCGCGCGGGCTTCTTCCAGCGTCCGGCCCCGCATCAGCGCCTCGGACTGGGCCAGACAATTGGCGAGAAGCAAATCGTGCTGGTGCTTCAGACCGGGCTCATGCCCCGTGGCGGCCACCATGAATTCGACCGGAACGGTATCCGTGCCCTGATGGAGAAGCTGGAAGAAGGCGTGCTGCCCGTTCGTGCCGGGTTCGCCCCACACGACCGGGCCGGTAACCGTTGCGGCGGGCTCGCCCTCGAGGGTCACACCCTTGCCGTTCGATTCCATGTCGAGTTGCTGTAGATAGGCCGGCAACCGGGCAAGCCGCTGATCATAGGGAATGATCGCGCGGGACGGATGGCGGCAGGCGACACGGTGGAACCAGCCGACCAGCCCCAGCATGACGGGCAGGTTCTCAGCCAAGGGCGCCTCAGTGAAATGTCGATCGAGCGCGTGCGCGCCCGCGAGCAACTGGCGGAAATTCTGCAGCCCGACCGCGAGCATGATCGGCAGGCCAATCGCTGACCAGAGCGAATAGCGCCCGCCGACCCAGTCCCAAAAGCCGAAGATGCGGTCTTCGCGAATGCCGAAGGCGGCGACCTTATCGAGCGCCGTCGATACGGCGGCGAAATGATCCGCGACCGCATCCGCCCCGAGCGCTTTGGCGATCCATTCACGCGCCGTTGCGGCGTTCGTCATCGTCTCGATCGTCGTGAAGGTCTTCGACGCGACGATGATGAACGTCGTCTTCGGATCGAGGTTCTTCAGTGTATCGGCTATATGCGCGCCATCGACATTGGAGACGAAATGCAGGCGCGGCCCGTCGTGATAGGGCGCAAGCGCCAGCGTCGCCATGGCGGGACCGAGATCCGAACCGCCGATGCCGATATTGACCACGTCCGTGATCGGCCCGGCACGCAATTCATCGGCAAAGGCCGCCATCGCTTCCAGCACGCGATGCACCTGCGGCACCACATCGACGCCATCGACGGCAAGCGAGGCGTCTTTCGGCAAGCGAAGCGCGGTGTGCAGGACGGCGCGATCTTCGGTCGCGTTGATCTTTTCGCCTGACAGCATGGCATCGCGCCGCGACTCGATCTTTGCCGCGCGTGCCAGATCGACCAACAGATCGACCGCCTCGGCATCGACCGCACATTTGGAATAGTCGAGCAGCAGGTCATCGAGCGTCAGCGAGAACGCTTCGAACCGTTCCGGGTCGGCGGCGAAGGCGGCGCGCATGTCCATGGGGTCACGCTGCCCGACATAGTCAATGATGCGGCTGCGTGCTTCGGCGAAATCGGGGCTGTCCACGGGCGATGACTCCAGCTTCGTATCGGGGCATCGTTAAAGCAGTGCGTGCGGCCTGCCGCAAGCGCTGCACCCCGCCGCGACAGGATCAATCGTTTTCATTCACTGGATTGATCAAAAAATATCATTGGCGCAAAGGATTGGACCAGACTTGAACCTTCTGGCCCACATGCATAGGCTGCTTCGCATGTGAAGGATTTTGCCATGGCTGCTCGTACCGATCCCGCAATCTGGTCCGGACTGTTTCGGATTTCACCCGAATCCGGACAGACGCTGCAAGCGCAGATCCGCCAGGCGATCGTCGCCGCCATTCTCGACCGGCAGATCGCCGCCTCCATGCCGCTGCCCTCCTGTCGCGTCCTTGCCGAAAAGCTCGGCGTGGCGCGCGGAACGGTCGTGCTCGCCTTTCAGCAACTGGTCGACCAGGGCTTCCTCATTGCAAAGGAACGGCGCGGACACTTCGTCAATCCCGACATGCTAACCTTGCCAGCGCGGGCGCCCGGAACCGTTCGCCGCAACGATCCGACGCTCGACTGGAAGAGCCGCCGCAAGGTCGCGGCGTCCGACATGCCTGAACCCTCGAAGCAGGAAAACTGGATTCGCGCGACCTACCCCTTCGTCTACGGCCAGTTCGATCCGGGCCTGTTTCCGACCGCCGAATGGCGCGAATGCAACCGCATGGCGCTCGCCGTGCTCGAAATCCGCAACTGGGCGGCCGACATGGTCGACCGCGACGATCCGCTTCTGATCGAGCAGATCCAGGCGCGGCTTCTGCCGCGTCGTGGCATCTTCGCCAACCCGGATGAAATCATCGTGACGCTTGGCGCGCAACACGCGCTCTACATGCTGGCGACTTTGCTGATGGGGCGCGGCACCAAGGTCGCCATGGAAGATCCCGGTTATCCCGACGCACGCTCCATCTTCCGGCTTTCGGGCGCGGAAGTCCTGCCGGTGCCGGTCGATCGCGACGGCATCGATCCCGACGCAATCCCCGACGATTGCGGGTTCGCGTTCGTGACGCCCAGCCATCAGTGCCCGACGATGGTTTCGCTTTCCGACGAGCGTCGTCACAAGCTCATCGCCGATGCGCAAAAGCACGACCGCATCATCATCGAGGACGGCTATGACAGCCAGCTCGTCGACGACGCGCCGCAACAGGCCCTTCGCGGGCTCGACCGCTCGGGCCGCGTGATCTATGTCGGCTCGATGTCGAAGACGCTCGCGCCGGGTCTGCGGCTCGGCTACATCGTGGCGTCGGCCGAACTGATCGCGGAGCTGCGCGCGCTGCGACGGTTCATGCTGCGCCACCCGCCCGCCAACAACCAGCGCGCCGTGGCGCTCTTCCTGTCGCTCGGCCATCACGAGGCGCTGGTGCGGCGGCTTTCGGCCGCCTTCCAGGAACGCCGCGAGCGGCTGATGCAGGCGGTTACGAGCTACATGCCGGACTGGCGCATGACGGAGACGCCGGGCGGCACGTCGCTCTGGCTGAAGGGACCGCCGGGCGCCAAAAGTCAGGTGCTGGCGGAAAATGCGGCCGCGCGGGGCGTTCTGATCGAACAGGGCGCGCGCTTCTTCGACCGTCCGGAACAGAACGCTCGTTTCATGCGGCTCGGCATTTCCTCGATCGCACTCCAGCACGTCGAACCCGGCATCCGCGAACTCGCCATGGCAGCCGGCCGGCAGGCTGCGGCAGCCTGACCGACATCTCATGGACAATGCGCCGACGCTCGGCTACGCCTGACGATACGGATCAATGGGAGGAACGCGTATGGCCATGATCATCGAGGGCGAGGAAAAGATCGACGCATCCATCGATCGGGTCTGGGCGGCGCTGAACGATCCGGAAATCCTCAAGGCGTGCATTCCCGGTTGTGAGAGCCTCGAAAAGAATTCCGAAACCGAGATGTCGGCCATCGTCTCGCTGAAGATCGGGCCGATCAAGGCGCGGTTCAACGGACAGGTCGAACTTCAAAACCTCAACCCGCCCCACTCCTATACGATACAGGGTGAGGGCAAGGGCGGCATCGCCGGCTTTGCCAAAGGCGGCGCGGACGTGAAACTGGTCGAGGACGAACCGGGAAAGACCACGCTTACCTATGCGGCCAAGGCCGATGTCGGCGGCAAGATGGCGCAGCTTGGCTCGCGGCTCATCACGTCCACCTCGAAGAAGCTGGCGGGCGAGTTCTTTTCGAAGTTCAACGCAACGGTGAGCGGCGCGCAGGCGGAAACATCCGCCTGACGCCTGCTGGCCTAACCCTTGCGTGCGCCCCGGAAATCGGCGGGGCGCTTTTCGAGGAATGCGGCCACGCCTTCCTTGTAATCGTCCGAACGGCCGGCTTCGCGCTGGAAACCACGCTCCGCATCGAGTTGTTCGTCCAGCGAATTGACCGACGCGGCATGGATCGCCTGCTTGGTCAAAGCATAGGCGCGGGTCGGACCGGCGGCGAACTGGCGTACGAGCTTTTCGGCTTCTTCCATCAGCCTGTCGTCATCGACGGCCTTCCAGATCAGCCCCCAGTCGGCAGCGTCCCCGGCCGATAACGGTTCAGCCGTCATCGCGAGCGCCTTGGCCCGCGCCTCGCCCAGATGCCGGGTCAGCCAGTAGGTGCCACCCGCGTCGGGTATGAGCCCGATCTTCGAAAATGCCTGGATGAATTTCGCCGATTTCGCCGCCAGGACGATGTCGCAGGAAAAGGCGATATTCGCGCCCGCGCCGGCCGCGACGCCGTTGACCGCGCAGATGACCGGCTTTTCCATCGCGCGCAGCTTGCGCACCAGCGGGTTGTACCAGGTTTCGAGCGTTGCCCCGAGATCGGGATTGTCGCCGAGCATCTTGGGGTCGCGGTCCGACAGGTCCTGCCCCGCGCAAAAGCCGCGCCCCGCACCCGTCAACAGGATCGCCCCGCATCCGGCATCGTTTTCGCACGCGTCGAGCGCTGCCCGCAGCGCCTCATGTTGAGCGACGTTGAACGAATTCAACCGGTCGGGCCGGTTCAGCGTGATGACGGTATATCCGTCGCGCTTGTCGATCAGGACGACATCTTCCGACATTTCCCCTCCCCTTCCAATCTATTCGAAAACGATCTTCGGCGTTGCAGCTTCGGACGCCGCCGTCTCGGCCTGAAGCCGCTGCCAGACCTTGGCGGCGATGTCGCGATAGATTTTGGACTGCGGCCCTTCCGGGTTCGACACGACGACCGGCGTTCCCGCATCCGACGTCTCGCGCACATCCATCGTCAGCGGCACCGCGCCAAGGAACGGCACGCCGAGGCGCTCGGCTTCGCGCTGGGCGCCGCCGGAGCCGAAAATGTCATATCGCGCGCCCGTGTCCGGCGCGATGAAATAGCTCATGTTCTCGACGATGCCGAGCAACGGCACATCGACCTTCTTGAACATGTTCAGCCCCTTGCGCGCGTCGATCAGCGCCAGGTCCTGAGGCGTGGAAACGATGACGGCGCCGGCGAGCGGCACGCTCTGCGCCATGGTCAATTGCGCGTCGCCGGTGCCGGGCGGCATGTCGACAACGAGCACGTCGAGTTCGCCCCACTGCACCTCGCGCAGCATCTGGGTCAGCGCCGACATCACCATCGGTCCGCGCCAGATCATCGGCGTCTCTTCCTCGACGAGGAAGCCCATCGACATGACCTTGAGGCCGTAATTCTCCATCGGCTTCAAGGTCTTGCCGTCGATCGTCTCCGGTTTGCCGGAGATACCCAGAAGGCGCGGCATGGACGGGCCATAGATGTCGGCGTCGAGCACGCCGACCTTCAATCCCTGAGCGGCAAGGCCGAGCGCCAGATTGACGGCGGTGGTGGACTTGCCGACGCCGCCCTTGCCCGAAGCGACCGCGACGATGGACCTGATGCCGGGAATGCCGCGCCGGCCCGATTGCGCCGAGGGCGGGGCCATCTGCGGGGTGGGACGTGGCGCAGGCTTCAGCGCGGGGCGCGGCGGTGCGGCCTCCATGCCGCCCCCCTTCTTTTCCGCGGTCAGCGCGACGACGGCTCCGGCCACGCCGGGGATTGCCTTGACGACACGTTCGGCCGCAGCGCGCAACGGCTCCAGTTCCTGCGCGCGCGCGGCCGGCACGGTGACCGAAAAGAACACCTTCGAATCGGCGATGAAGATGTCCGAGACGAGCCCGAGCGACACGAGATCACCTTCGAAATCGGGACCTTTGACGCTTCTGAGCGCTTCGAGAACGGTTTCCTGAGTGACGGACATGGAGCACTTTCATCTGGTGAGGCTGACCTCCAGATAAGCCATTCCCCCGCCGCGACCAAGTGAAGAGGGCACGGAAAATTTTGCGCGGCGTGTCGGCGACGAACCCACTTGCGCGTTCTTCGGTCAGCCGGCTGTGTCGGCAATAGGAGATGACCATGAAGAAAATCACGACGTGGCTGTGGTTCGAAACGGAAGCGGAGGGAGCGGCGCGCTTTTATGCGTCGGTATTTCGTAACACACAACTTGGCGACATCGTCCGCGCGCCGGGCGGCGGCGAGCCTCATACACATGAAGGGCAGGTCTTGACGGCGGCAGTGACGATCGAGGGGCATACTTTCGTGTGCCTCAATGGCGGCCCGCATCCCGGTGCCCAGCGGTCGGATAGCGTTTCCTTCCAGATCCAGTGCAGGGATCAGGTGGAAGTCGACGAATACTGGAACAAGCTGACCGTCGATGGCGGGCAGGAGGTTCAGTGCGGCTGGGTGAAGGACAAATATGGATTTTCCTGGCAGATCGTGCCGGAAATCCTGCTGCGCCTCACGGCGGACCCGGATCGGGAAAAGGCCGCGCGGGTGAATGCCGCGATGATGAAGATGATCAAGCTCGACATCGCCGCACTCGAAGCGGCGGCGAAGGGCTAAGCTCTAAACTCCACTTCGATATGTCGATTGGTCCGCACGACGATCCGGCAATCACGCTCGAGTCCGTCGGCCGGAAGAACAAGGCGGCAGCTTTCCGGTAGTTCCGCAGCGTCCCACACATCGAGAGAGGCACCTGTGGCGGATATGATGCGCACAGTGCAAGCGACCGGTTCCGCTCTCTCGGAATGGATCAGCCCCGCTTTCATCACGGAGCGCGTTGACTGAGGCGTTCCGCCTTGCGAGTTGCGAAGCACGCAACGGTTTCGGCCAGCCGCTTTGGCTTCGTAAAGCGCGCTGTCTGCGTTCGCAAGAAGCGAATCCAGCGTTAAACCATCGCCTGTCATGGTCGCCACGCCGAAACTGGCGGCTGGAGAGATCGTGCCGTCGGCAACTTCGATCCTCAAATTTCCAATGGTCTCACGTAGACGTTCAGCCACGGCCATTGCGCCCAGCGCCGTCGTATGCGGCATAACGAGGGCAAATTCCTCACCGCCAATTCGCCCAAACAAATCAGACGGTCGCAACAGCCCATGGCAGGCCGCGGCCGTGCGTTTCAGAACCTCATCGCCAGCGGCGTGGCCATAGGTATCGTTAACCTTTTTGAAGTGGTCGAGGTCGAAGACGATCACGCTGAAGGCATAGCCTCCACGCTGGGCGATCGCCAGCGCCCGTTTGGAATCGTCCTTGAATGCGCGCCTCGACAGTGCCCCGGTCAGCACGTCCTCGCCTGCCATCACCCGCAATTCGAACTCGCCCATCGCGATATCGGCAAGATCGACAAGTATGTCGCGCTCGCGCGCGGTGAAGCTGCGCGGTTCATATGACAGCGCGCAAAGGGTACCTATGTTGTGTCCGTCGCGCGTACGAAGCGGCACGCCGGCATAGGCTCGCACGAAAGGCTGCCCCACAACATAGGCGTTGTCCGAAAACCACGGATCGGTCGCTGCGTCCGTAACGAAGAGTGGTTCGACACGCTTGATCGTAATGTTGCAGAATGTCTCTCTGCGCTCGAATTCCTGAGCTTGATCGAGTCCCTGGCAAGCCTTATTCCATTGCCTGTGCCCATCGATAAGCGAGACAAGCGCGACCGGCATATCCATTATCCGGCGAACAAGGCGTGTTATACGCGCAAACGCCTCTTCATGTGGCGTATCGATGACGTCGAGCCGGTGGAGTGCTGCCAGTCTTTCATCCTCCTGAAGGGCCAGTGCAAAAGAGGCGGGAGGCACGGTGATGGAATGGGGCGTCGTCATGATAGGGTCCTGCGCAGCAAGCTAGTCCGAAATAGGTAGCCCTGACTTTAACCCGCACAATCCCGATATCAAAGTTCCGGGCGATGCCCGCACATATTTTCCGGCAAGACAAGGCCATGATCGACAAGCTCGAATTCTTCATCGCACTTGCCAAGGCGCAACATTTCGGGCGGGCGGCCGACGAGCTCGGCATCACGCAGCCGACGCTTTCGGCCGCGATCAAGCAGATGGAAGATCAACTCGGCGTCATGCTTGTCAAGCGCGGCTCACGTTTTCAGGGATTGACTGCCGAGGGCGAGCAGGTGCTGATCTGGGCACGGCGCATCACCGGTGATGCACGCACGATGCGCGAAGAAATGCGCGCGGCGCGGCACGGGCTTTCGGGACGCATCCGCATCGCCGCCATCCCCACCGCACTTGCGATGATCCCGCGCCTGACGACGCCGTTTCGCGAGAGGCATCCGGGCGTCACCTTTTCGGTTCTGTCGCGTACATCGATCGAGGTCCTGTCGCTGCTCGGCAATTTCGACATCGATGTCGGCATCACCTATCTCGACAACGAGCCGCTCGGCCGCGTCGTTTCGGTGCCGCTTTATTCGGAGCGCTACCAACTCATCACCGCCGCCGGTACGGAGTTTTCCGACCGCAAATCCGTGACCTGGGCGGAGGTCTCCAACGTGCCGCTCTGCCTGTTGACGCCCGACATGCAGAACCGGCGCATCATCGACCAGCATCTCGCGGAAGCCGGCAGCACCGCTCGGCCGACGCTGGAATCGAACTCGATGATCGTTCTGTTTTCGCATATCCGAACCGGCAAATGGGCGTCGATCATGCCGCTCAACCTTGCCGAGACATTCGGTTTCGCAGAGCCGATCCGCGCCATCCCCATCGTAGAGCCGGACGCCAGCCATCTGGTCGGCCTCGTGGCCGCCGAACGCGAGCCGCATACGCCGCTCGTCGCGGCGCTTCTGGAAGAGGCGATGACGCTGGCAGGCGATTTCGACGCCGCAGCCCTCGCCTAAGCTTCATTGATCGTCATCGATAGAGATCTTCTATCGTACGACGATTTCGCTTTATTGATTCCGCCGCATTTCTGCGGCTTCATAGGAATTGTATATTTATGGTCAGGGAGGGCGCTGCATGACGATGCAGCAGGCAGGTACCCAGATCGCAGCGCGAACCGCTGCCATCATCGACGAGTTCAAGGAACTCGAAGGGCCGCTATTGCCCATTCTTCATGGCGTGCAGGACGAATTCGGCCATGTGCCGCAGGACGCGCTTCCGGTGATCGCCGAAGCGCTCAATCTCTCCCGCGCAGAAGTCCATGGCGTCGTCACCTTCTATCACGACTACCGCCGTGAACCGGCTGGACGGCACGTCGTCAAGCTGTGCCGCGCGGAGGCGTGCCAGTCGATGGGCGGCGACGCGCTGGCGGCGAAGCTCAAGCAATTGCTCGGCATCGGTTTCCACGAGACATCGGCCGACGGCGCGGTGACGCTGGAACCTGTCTACTGCCTCGGCCTTTGCGCCTGCGCGCCCGCCGCGATGGTCGATGGCGAGGTGATCGGCCGGCTCGATGCGGACCGTCTCGAGGAAATCGTCTCGCAGGTGAGCGCATGACCACCACGCTCTACATCCCGAAGGATTCCGGCGCGCTGGCGGTCGGCGCGGAGAAGGTCGTCAAAGCCCTTCAGGCGCAGATCGACGCGCGCGGGGTCGACGCGAAGATTGTGCGCACAGGATCGCGCGGGCTCTACTGGCTGGAGCCGATGGTCGAGGTGGCGACCGATGACGGTCGCATCGCCTATGGTCCGGTCAAGCCATCCGAAATCGGCGCGCTTCTCGATGCCGGGCTGCTCGATGGCGGTGCACACGAAAAGCGTCTGGGACGGCCCGAGGAGATTCCGTTTCTGGCTCGCCAGACGCGCCTGACCTTCGCGCGCTGCGGCATCACCGATCCGCTTTCGCTGGACGATTACCGCGCCCATGGCGGGCTGGCGGGGCTTGAGAAAGCCGTCGCGCTCGCACCGCTCGATATCGTCAAGGTCGTGACGGAATCCGGGCTGCGCGGACGCGGCGGTGCGGGGTTCCCGACCGGCATCAAGTGGCAGACCGTTCATGATGCCAAGGCCGCCAACAAATATATCGTGTGCAATGCCGACGAAGGCGACAGCGCGACCTTCGCCGACCGGATGATCATGGAGGGCGACCCGTTCGTCCTGATCGAGGGCATGGCGATCGCCGGCATCGCGACGGGTGCGACCAAGGGCTATATCTATATCCGCTCCGAATATCCGCACGCGATACAGGCGATGCGCGCGGCGATCGAGATCGCGCGGGAAGCGGGCGTCCTCGGCTGGAACGTGCTCGGCTCGCAGCATCTCTTCGAAATCGAGGTCCGCGTCGGTGCGGGCGCCTATGTGTGCGGCGAGGAAACCTCGCTTTTGAACTCGCTCGAAGGCAAGCGCGGTGTGGTGCGCGCCAAGCCGCCTTTGCCTGCCCTTCAAGGGCTGTTCGGCAAGCCGACCGTCGTCAACAACGTCATCTCGCTTGCCTCCGTGCCGGTCATTCTCGACAAGGGCGCGGAGCACTACAAGAATTTCGGCCTCGGTCGCTCGCGCGGCACGATCCCGATCCAGATCGCCGGGAACGTGAAGCATGGCGGCCTCTTCGAAGCCGCGTTCGGCATGTCGCTCGGCGAAATCATCGACGAGATCGGCGGCGGAACGGCGACGGGGCGGCCGGTGAAGGCCGTGCAGGTCGGCGGACCGCTCGGCGCATATTTTCCGCGCGCGCTGTTCGACACGCCATTCGACTACGAAGCGTTCGCGGCCAAGGACGGATTGATCGGCCATGCCGGCATCACCGTGTTCGACGACAGCGCCGACATGCTCAGCCAGGCGCGGTTCGCGATGGAGTTCTGCGCCATCGAGAGCTGCGGCAAGTGCACGCCCTGCCGCATCGGCTCGACGCGCGGCGTCGAAACGCTCGACAAGATCGGAGCCGGCATCGAACCGGAGAAGAATCGTGCGCTCGTCGCCGATCTTTGCAACACGATGAAGTTCGGATCGCTCTGCGCGCTCGGCGGCTTCACGCCCTATCCGGTGATGAGCGCGATGACGCATTTCCCGGAGGATTTCACGCCGCGCGAAATGAGGGAGGCCGCCGAATGAGCGAGAAAGTCAAAGGCCCGGCCTCCTACTTTCCTTCGATCGAAAAGAATTATGGCCAGCCTATCGACCATTGGAAGACGCTTGTTCGCGACAAGGCCGGCGCGAAGCACATGGACATCGTGAACTGGCTGAAGAGCGAGCATGGTCTCGGTCACGGCCATGCCAATGCACTCGTCGCGCACACGCTTGCCGAGAACAAGGACCGCTAGGAGCATTCCCATGGGTCTCATCACCGAAATCGACTACGGCACGCCGGCCTCGAAGGCCGAAAAGCAGATCACGCTCACCGTCGACGGTCGCACCGTGACCGTGCCGGAAGGCACATCGGTCATGCGCGCCTCGATGGAGGCCGGCATCGCGATCCCGAAACTGTGCGCGACCGACATGGTCGATGCCTTCGGCTCGTGCCGCCTCTGCCTCGTCGAGATCGAAGGCCGCAACGGCACGCCGTCGTCCTGCACGACGCCGGTCGTGCCCGGCATGGTCGTCCACACGCAGACCGGCCGGTTGAAGGACATCCGCCGCGGCGTGATGGAGCTTTATATCTCCGACCATCCGCTCGACTGCCTGACCTGTGCGGCGAATGGCGATTGCGAATTGCAGGACATGGCGGGCGCGGTCGGCCTGCGCGACGTGCGCTACGGCTATGAGGGCGACAACCACGTTTTCCGCAAGCATGACGATGCGGCGAACTTCCGCTTCATGCCGAAGGACGAGTCGAATCCCTATTTCACCTATGATCCCTCGAAATGCATCGTGTGCTCGCGCTGCGTGCGTGCCTGCGAGGAAGTGCAGGGCACCTTCGCGCTGACGATCGAAGGGCGCGGTTTCGACAGCCGCGTTTCACCCGGAATGCATGAGAGCTTTCTGGCATCCGAATGCGTGTCCTGCGGGGCCTGCGTGCAGGCTTGCCCGACTGCGACGCTGACGGAAAAGTCGGTCATCGAGATCGGCCAGCCCGAACATTCGGTCGTGACGACCTGCGCCTATTGCGGCGTCGGCTGTTCGTTCAAGGCGGAGATGCGCGGCGAGGAACTGGTGCGCATGGTGCCGTGGAAGGACGGCAAGGCCAATCGCGGCCATTCCTGCGTCAAAGGCCGCTTCGCCTATGGCTACTCCACCCACAAGGACCGCATCACCAGCCCGATGATCCGCGAGAAGATCACCGACCCGTGGCGCGAGGTGTCCTGGGAGGAAGCCTTCGCCCATGTCACAGCAGAGTTCCGCCGCATCCAGTATCAATACGGTCGCACCTCCATCGGCGGCATCACCTCGTCGCGCTGCACCAACGAGGAAACCTATCTCGTCCAGAAGCTGATCCGGCAGGGTTTCGGCAATAACAATGTCGACACCTGCGCGCGCGTCTGCCACTCACCGACCGGCTACGGCCTCGGCCAGACCTACGGCACCTCGGCCGGCACGCAGGATTTCGATTCCGTCGAAGACACCGACGTCATCATGGTGATCGGCGCGAACCCGTCCGCCGCGCACCCCGTTTTCGCCTCGCGCATGAAAAAACGCATTCGTCAGGGCGCGAAGCTGATCGTTCTCGATCCGCGCGAAACCGAGACGGTCCATTCCGTCCATGCAAAGGCCGACGTGCATCTGCCTTTGCTGCCCGGCACCAACGTCGCGGTCGTCACGTCCCTTGCGCATGTCATCGTCACAGAAGGTCTCTTCGACGAGGCGTTCATCCGCGAACGCTGCGACTGGTCGGAGTTCGAGGACTGGGCGTCGTTCGTCGCCGAGGAGCGGCATTCGCCCGAAGAGGTCGAGAAGTTGTCGGGCGTGCCGGCCGAACGCATCCGCGAAGCGGCGCGCCTCTACGCCACAGGCGGAAACGGGGCGATCTATTACGGGCTCGGCGTCACCGAGCATTCCCAAGGGTCGACGACCGTCATGGCGATCGCGAACCTTGCCATGGCGACCGGCAATATCGGACGGCGCGGCGTCGGCGTGAACCCGCTACGCGGCCAGAACAACGTGCAGGGCGCATGCGATATGGGCTCGTTCCCGCATGAACTGCCCGGCTACCGCCATATCTCGGGCGATGCGGTGCGTGATATCTACGAAAGCCTTTGGGGCACAAAGCTCGACAATGAACCGGGCCTGCGCATCCCCAACATGCTCGACGCCGCCGTCGACGGCACGTTCAAGGGCATCTACATCCAGGGCGAGGACATCCTTCAGTCGGACCCCGACACCAAGCACGTTTCGGCTGGCCTCGAGGCGATGGAATGCGTGGTCGTCCACGACCTCTTCCTCAACGAGACGGCGCGTTACGCGCATGTCTTCCTGCCGGGTTCGACCTTCCTCGAAAAAGACGGCACCTTCACCAATGCGGAACGCCGCATCAACCGCGTGCGCCGCGTGATGACGCCGAAGAACGGTCTGGCCGACTGGGAAGTGACGCAGAAGCTCGCACAGACGATGGGGCTGGCCTGGGCCTATGCGCATCCGTCGGAAATCATGGACGAGATCGCCAAGACGACGCCTTCCTTCGCCAAGGTTTCTTACGACTATCTGGATCAGATGGGCTCCGTGCAGTGGCCCTGCAACGAGAAGGCGCCGGAAGGCACGCCGATCATGCATGTCGACGGTTTCGTACGCGGCAAGGGCAAGTTCATCCGCACCGAATATGTCGCAACCGACGAGAAGACGGGTCCGCGCTTCCCGCTGCTTTTGACCACCGGCCGCATCCTCAGCCAATACAATGTCGGCGCGCAGACGCGGCGCACCGAAAATATCGTGTGGCATGACGAGGATATTCTGGAAATCCATCCGCACGACGCCGAACAACGCGGCGTGCGCGAAGGTGACTGGGTGCGGCTGGCCTCGCGATCGGGCGAGACGACCTTGCGCGCGACGATCACCGAAAAAGTCGCGCCGGGCGTCGTCTACACGACCTTCCACCACCCTGAGACGCAGGCGAACGTCATCACCACGGACTTCTCCGACTGGGCGACCAACTGCCCCGAATACAAGGTGACGGCGGTGCAGGTGAACCCGTCCAACGGGCCGAGCGGCTGGCAGGAGGAATACGAAGATTTGTCGCGCCGCTCGCGCCAGATCGAGCGCCCGCTGGAAGCGGCGGAGTAGGATCGAGATGCCGAGTTTCGTCGCGCCCCCTTGTGTCCTGCCGGACATCTCCCCCGCAAGGAGGGAGCTCACGCGCGTCGACCTCGGCGGTTGGCTGATCTCCCCCCGTGCGGGGGGTCCGAAGGACGGGCCGAGACCCGTGGCTCGGGCCAGGGCAGCCGGCCGGACAGAGGGGGGCGACGTCGAGCGCCGACATTCCACAGGTCGGTTGGCATGACCCGCCCCGCCCTCACCGCCCGAACCCGCGTCGCGCATCGCGCCACCGGCACGACGACCGCCGACCGCACCGTGCCGGAGGAGACGCCGGTGGCGCTCTCCTATGGCGGCACGACGCATGCAGTGATGATGGCCTCGCCGGCCGATCTCGACGATTTCGCTTTGGGTTTCTCGATCACGGAAGGGATCATCGATACGGCCGACGAAGTCGAAACGATAGACATCGTGGACGCCGGCGCGGGCATCGATATCCAGATTCGATTGAAAGATCAGGCGAACCGGAAATTCGAAGCACGTCGCCGCCGACTTGCCGGACCCGTCGGATGCGGGCTGTGCGGCATCGAATCCATCGATGAGGCGATGCGCTCTGTCGATGCAGTCGGTAAGACTGGACTTACTCTCTCAGCAGCACACATCATCCGGGCCGTCGAGCAGCTTTCCGCGCATCAGACTTTTCACCGCCAGACCGGCGCGGTCCATGCTGCGGGCTTTTTCGACCCCTTGGAGGGTGTAATCGCGGCGCGCGAGGATGTCGGCCGTCACAACGCGCTCGACAAACTTGCCGGCGCGCTTGCAAAGTCCGGGAGCGACGGGGCGAGCGGTGCAGTCGTCGTCACCAGCCGCGTTTCGGTCGAGATGGTGCAGAAGACGGCTGCGATCGGCGCATCCTTCATCATCGCCGTGTCCGCCCCGACGGCGCTCGCCATCCGCACGGCCGAGGAAGCGGGCATGACGCTCGTCGCGCTCGTTCGCGGGGCCGAGTTCGACGTCTTCACCCACCCAGAACGCGTGATTTTCGAAGGCAGCCGCCATGTCGCATAATCCGGCCGACCGTGACGCCAAGCTGATCCGCATGGCGAACCAGATCGCGACCTTCTTCGAATCGAAGCCGCACGATCTGGGCGTCGCGGGCGTCGCGGAGCACATCAACAAATTCTGGGAACCGCGCATGCGCGGTCAGTTCTTCCAGATTTTCGATGCCGGCGGCGAGGGTCTGAGGCCACTTGTCATCGAAGCCGCAGCGACGATCCGCCGACCGGGCGAACCCGTGACGGCGCAGCAGGCCGTTCAGGCCAATGCCGGCGTTCCGGGCGACAAGGGCGAAGAAGCGGGCGAAACCAAGTCGCGCATCGCGGCCTCGCAAGGCTAATTGCGACGGACCGGAACGTAGACCGGTTGGTAGATGACGGCCGGGCGCGATGCCCAGCGATCGAATTCGGCCCGGTTCGCACGGGCATCCGCACGGCGGTCGAGATCGATGCGTTGCAGACATGCGGCGAAGGCATCCGTGCCGGGGCGGAAACCGTAGGACCGGCAAGTGTCTTCATCGATCGCGCGACGCTCTTCTTGTGTCAATGTCGTGCAGGCCGAAAGACCCAGCGCAAGACACGCAAGAACCAAAACCCGCATTCGATCCTCCATCAATCCGCCCGGTGGCGTCGTCTTACGCTTGCCGGCCGGCCATCGATAACGAGCCGCGCATCGTTGCGTGCCTGCCGGGAAACAATTTTGCCTTTCGACACAACCGCCAGCCTGTCGGGACGCAGCCTGAGCGCTTCGATTGGATTGCCAGCGTCGAGCACGACGAGGCTCGCCATCTTTCCCGCTTCAAGACCATAATCCTCAAGACCGAGAATGGCTGCATTCTCCGTCGTCACCATGTCGAAACAGCGCCGCATATCGGCGGGGCTCGTCATCTGAGCGACGTGCAGCCCCATGAAGGCAACGTCCAGCATGTCGGCGGTGCCGAGCGGATACCACGGATCGAGCACGCAATCCTGGCCGAAGCCGACGCGGATGCCGGCCTTCAGCAGTTCGGGCACGCGCGTCATGCCCCGACGTTTTGGATAGGTGTCGTGGCGGCCCTGGATGACAATATTGATCAGCGGGTTCGGCACCACTGAGACGCCTGCTTCGGCAATCAGCGGCAGAAGCTTGGAGACGTAATAATTGTCCATCGAGTGCATGGAAGTCAGGTGCGAGCCGTTCACTTTGCCCTGCAATCCCAGCCGCTGCGCTTCATAAGCAAGTTGCTCGATATGGCGCGACATCGGGTCGTCCGTCTCGTCGCAATGCATGTCGACCATCAGGCCGCGCTCCGCCGCGATTTCGCACAGTTCCGTCACCGAGCGGGTGCCGTCGGCCATCGTGCGCTCGAAATGCGGGATGCCGCCGACCACATCGACGCCCATGTCGAGCGCACGGATAGTGTTCTGCCGGGCGGTCGGGTCGCGATAGAATCCGTCCTGCGGAAAGGCGACGAGTTGCAGGTCGAGATAGGGCGCGACGGTCTTCCTGACGTCGAGCAGCGCCTCGACGGCCAGAAGCCGGTCGTCGCAGGTATCGACATGGGTTCGGATGGCGAGCAGCCCCATCGAGACCGCCCAGTCGCAATAGGCAAGCGCGCGTTCCTTCACGGCCTCGTGCGTGAGCAGCGGCTTCAATTCGCCCCACAGGCCGATGCCCTCCAGCAGCGTTCCGGACGCGTTGATGCGCGGCGTACCGTAGGAGAGCGTCGCATCCATATGGAAATGCGGGTCGACGAAAGGCGGCGAAACGAGGTCTCCAGTGACGTCGATCACCTCGCGCGCATCGGCCTCGATGCGTGGTTCGATGGCAATTATGCGGTCGCCGCGAATGCCGATATCGGCGACGCGCCCGTCGGCAAACGTTCCGCCCTTGACGATCAGGTCGAAGTTCATGTCCCTGCCCTCAATCCGATATGGCGATCATGATCGCGTCGCGCAGATCGTCCATCCCCTCGCCCTTTTCCGACGAGGTGGCGAGCACGGCGGGAAAGGCGGCCGGTCGCCGCTTGATGCGTGAGATCGTGTCCTCGATGAGCGGGGCGATGCCCGCCGCCTTGATCTTGTCGGTCTTCGTCAGGACGACCTGATAGGACACCGCTGCCTTGTCGAGCAGGTCCATGACCTCCTCGTCGTTCTTCTTGATGCCGTGCCGCGAGTCGATCAGGAGATAGACGCGTTTCAGCGTCACGCGGCCTTTCAGATAATCGAAGACGAGCTTCGTCCAGGCGTCGACCTGGCTTTTGGGAGCCTTGGCGAAGCCATAGCCGGGCATATCGACGAGCGCCATCGGCGGCAGGTCGCCCGCCTCGCCCGAATAGCCGTCCGGCACGAAATAGTTGAGTTCCTGCGTGCGGCCGGGCGTGTTCGAGGTGCGCGCCAGCCCTTTGCGGCCAACGAGCGCGTTGATCAGCGACGACTTGCCCACATTCGAGCGCCCCGCGAAGGCGATCTCGGGAGGCCCCTCGGGCGGCAGGAACTTCATCGCGGGAACGCCGCGGATGAATATCCAGTCGTGGGGGAACGGCAGCGCCCGCGCCGCAGCTTCCGTCTCGTTCGTGGTGTCGCTCAAAACGCCATCTCCATGCCTGTGGTCGGCAGGCATTGAGCGTTCAGGCAGGCTTGTCAAGAAAAAGCCGGCGCTGGTGACAGCGCCGGCTGAAAATCCCTTACCGATCAGGGCAGGAGAACGCGGTTGACGACGTGGATGACGCCGTTCGACTGGTTGACGTCCGCAGTCGTCACCACACTGGTGGTGCCGTTTCCGTCCATGACCGCAACGCCGCGACCGGAGGGAACGACCGTCAATGCCTCGCCCTGCACGGTGGTGAGCTGCGCCTCGGCGCCGCCGGCATTCGCACGGCGAAGGAGGTCGGAACCGGTGAGCTTGCCGGGCACGACGTGGTAGGTCAGAACGGCGACGAGTTGATCCCTGTTCGCCGGCTGAAGCAGCGTATCGACCGTGCCGGCCGGCAGCATGGCGAATGCGTCATTGACCGGCGCGAAGACGGTGAACGGGCCGGGGCCGGAAAGCGTACCGGCGAGATCCGCCGCCTGAACGGCTGCAACGAGTGTCGTGTGAACCGGCGAGTTGACGGCGTTTTCGACGATATTGCGTTCGACCAGCATCGGCGCGCCGCCGACGGTCGGGTTTTCCTGCGCCATCTGTGCCATGGCCGGCGCTGCGCAAGCGATGGCCGCACTCATGGCGAGCGCCTTGATCGAGAATGATTTCATGATGCCTCTCCCGTTGGAATAAAGTGAATTTGACGGGAGGAGACACGGCACGTTGGCGAATAAGTTTCAGTCTTCACCGTTCCGTGACTGCAAAAGAAAGCCCCGCTCGGGGCGGGGCTCTTCGGTCATTCGGCTGGCTGATCTTTTTTCTTCTTTTTGAAGATCCCCGTCAGATTGTCCCAAAGCTCGATCTTGGCGCCCTGGCGTTTCATGATCAGGCCCTGCTGGAGAACGGACAGGGTGTTGTTCCAGGCCCAGTAGATCACGAGACCGGCCGGGAACGTCGCCAGCATGAAGGTGAACACGACCGGCATCCAGTTGAAGATCATTGCCTGCGTCGGATCGGGCGGCGTCGGGTTCATGCGCATCTGCAGGAACATCGTGACGCCCATGATGATCGGCCAGATGCCGATGAGCAGGAAGCCCGGCACGTCGTAGGGCAGAAGTCCGAACAGGTTGAAGATCGATGTCGGATCGGGCGCGGACAGATCGTTGATCCAGCCGAAGAACGGCGCGTGACGCATTTCGATCGTCACGTAGATCACCTTGTAGAGCGCGAAGAAGACAGGGATCTGCAAGAGGATCGGCCAGCAGCCGGCAATCGGATTGATCTTCTCTTCCTTGTAGAGCGCCATCATCTCCTGCTGCTGCTTCATCTTGTCGTCCGCGTATTTCTCGCGGATTTCCATCAGCTTCGGCTGCACCTTCTTCATGTTCGCCATCGACACGTAGGATTTGTTGGCGAGCGGGAAGAAGATCAGCTTGACGACGACGGTGGTCGCGAGGATGGCGACACCGAAATTGCCGAACAGGCGGAAGAACCAGTCGATGACGAAGAACATCGGCTTGGTGATGAAATAGAACCAGCCCCAGTCGATCAGGAGTTCGAACTGGCGGATGTTGTACGCGTCTTCATAGCCGTCGATGACGCCGACGACCTTGGCGCCCGCGAAAACGCGGCTTTCGACCGACGAGGACTGACCCGGCGCGATGGCGACCGCATCCGACAGGTAATCCGCCTGATAGCGCACCCGCCCATCGTCGAAGTAGGAATAGCGCGGCTGGAACGACTGGCCGGTCGGCGGCACGAGAGCGACGGCCCAGTATTTGTCGGTGATGCCGAGCCAGCCATCATCGCTGCGACCCGGCGTGATCTGGCGGTCCTCGGCGAGCGTCGAATAGTCGATTTCCTGAAGCCCCTCGGTGCCGGTGACGCCGATGAGACCTTCATGGAGAACGAAGATGCCTTCGATCCGCGGCGTACCGACACGCGTGATGCGGCCGTAATTCATCAGTTCGACCGGCTGCTCGCCTTCGTTGGCGACAGTGTCCGAGATGGTGAACATGTAATCGGCGTCGACCGCGATGGTGCGCGCGAAGGTCAGGCCCGCATCATTGGTATAGGTCAGCGTGACCGGGTTGTCCTGCGTGAGCTGCGGGTTGCCCTCGACGCTCCAGACCGTCTGCGGACCGGGCAGGTCACCGGCAGTCGGCTGGCCGACATAGCCGATCTCGGCATAGTAACCGTCGGACACGGCGGACGGGTTCAGGAGTTCGATGTTCGGCGAATTCGGCTCGACGGTGACGCGATAATCCTTCAGCAGGAGATCGTCGATCCGCGCGCCGGTCAGATTGATCGACCCGGACAGGCGCGGCGTATCGATCGCGATGCGGCTGGTCTCGGCGAGAGCACCCTGACGGTTCAATGGCGCGGTCGCGCCGCCACCACTTCCCGGCACGGTCGCCTGCGATCCCGCCCCCGTCGCGCTGGGTATCTCTCCATCGCCCGTCTGGCCCGGCATCGTCTGGGTCTGGACCTGTTGGGTGCGCTGCGCCTCAAGTTCGGCCGCTTCGCGCTGCGCCTCGACCCGGGGGTTCATATAGAACACCTGCCAGAGCGTGAGGATCACGATGGACAGCGCGATCGTGATGAAGAAATTGCGATTGTTTTCCATCAAGGAATCCCTATCCCCGCTTAACGAAACCGGCGGGAGAGTTCTGCCTTCAATTCATCGAACGGCGTCTTGAGCAGTTCGCGGCGACCGACGACGACATAGTCGGTGCCGGGTGTCATGTCACGCGTCGCATGGACGCGGATCGCTTCCCTGAGCCGGCGGCGTATCCGGTTGCGAACCACCGCATTGCCGACCTTCTTGGTGACGGTGAGGCCGAATCGTGGCTCACCCGCGTCGTCACGCCGCAGCGCCTCAACGAGAAAAAGCCGTCCGCGGCGCTTCTCGCCCCGGCGAACGGCCAGAAACTGGGCGCGCTTCTTCAAGCGCACCGGAGGCTTGCCATGCGGCCGGTCGGTCAATTGTCCGGCCCGGGACGCGTTCAGGCGGACAGGCGCTTGCGACCGCGCGCGCGACGAGCCGCGATTACCTTTTGACCACCATTGGTGGCCATGCGCGCACGAAAACCGTGGCGGCGCTTACGGACGAGCTTGGATGGCTGATAAGTGCGCTTCATTTATTTAATACCGCGGCGTGCGGCCCTTCTTGATAGCTGTCTCATAGGACGAGTAGCATCGGCCGGTCGCACGCGAGAAAAATCGCGCCGGAACCCTGGCCCGAGCGTGTGCCGGCTTATAGGGAGAACCCCCGCGCGAGTCAATCGGACCGCATGACACTTCGTCACAGCTAAGTGATCGGGGATCACGCACTGCTCAATTGGGCTTGAGACCCGCACGCGGGGCATTGCCCGCCCTTCTTCCCGGCACGATGTCAGGCACAATCGTCACGGAGTTCGTCTTGCGCGCCGGTATGGCCAATGCCAAAGACAGGACGGAATCATCGCAGCGCCGCGAACTCGTTGCCTCGCGCGTCCAACCCGCACGGGCAAGGAAATCCACCATGAAAACGGCCCGTTCGATCTGGCGCTTCCTGCCGCTCATCGTCATCGCAGCCGGGCTCGGCACGGCCTATGCGCTCGGCCTGCATGACTATCTGACATTCGCCGAACTTGCCGAACAAAAGGAAACGCTGGAGACGGAGGTCGCAAGGCTCGGCGTCATGGCTCCGCTTCTTTTCGGCCTCGTCTATATGATCGTTACGGCCTTCGCGCTGCCCGTCGCTGGCGTGCTGACCGTCTTCGGCGGCTTTCTGTTCGGCTGGACGACGGCTGGCGTTACCGTCGCGATATCGGCGACCATAGGCGCGACGCTCGTCTTTCTCGCCGCACGCTCGGCCGTGGGCGATGCGCTTCGCAGCCGGGTCAAGGGCCGCGTCGCGGCCCTTTCCGAAGGGTTCGAGGACAATGCCTTCTTCTATTTGCTCGTTCTTCGCATGACGCCGCTGTTTCCGTTCTTCGTCGTCAATGTCGCCCCCGCACTCTTCAAGGTGCGGTTGTCCACCTATATCGCGACCACCTTCCTCGGCATCTTGCCCGGTACCTTCACGCTCGCCTTTCTCGGACAGGGCATCGACAGCGTTCTGGACGCGACCAATGCCACCGGACGCGCCCCCACCCTCGCCGACATCGTCACGCCCCAGATCACGCTCGCGCTCACCGGCCTTGCGCTGCTTGCGGTTCTGGCGGCAGCGCTTAAAACCTACTGGACGCATCGGACGACCTCGAAAGCCTCCTCCGCAGACTGATCGGATCTCCCTCATGCCGCAGTTCCTCACGCCCGACATATGCGTCATCGGCGCCGGATCGGGAGGGTTGTCGGTCGCAGCCGCCGCAGCCACCTTCGGCGTGGAAGTCGTTCTGGTCGAGCGCGGCAAGATGGGCGGCGACTGCCTGAATTACGGCTGCGTGCCATCAAAAGCGTTGATCGCCGCTGCGAACCGCGCCGAAGCGGTGCGCCGTGCCGGCGTCTTCGGAGTGACACCCGTCGAACCCGATATCGACTTCCAGGCAGTGCAGGATCATGTGCGCGGCGTCATCGACGCGATCGCGCCCTACGATTCCGTCGAGCGCTTCGAAGGTCTCGGCGTCAAGGTGATCCAGGCCGAGGGCCGCTTTGCCGACGCGGATACGCTGATCGCCGGCGATCATCGCATTACCGCGCGCCGCTTCGTCATCGCGACGGGGTCGTCGCCATTCGTGCCGGATATTGCCGGGCTCGGCGAGGTCGATTTCCTGACCAACGAGACGATCTTCGACCTGCGCAAACCTCCGGACCATCTCGTCATTCTGGGCGGCGGTGCGGTCGGGCTCGAATTGGCTCAGGCGCACCGGCGGCTCGGTGCGCGGGTGACGGTGATCGAACGCGCAACCTGCCTTGCGCGGGAAGATTCCGAACTCGCCGCCATGGCGCTCGATGTCCTGCGCGGCGACGGCATAGACATTCGCGAGCGTCATTCGGTCGATCGGATCGAGGCATCGGGCGAAGGCATCCGTCTCGTCACACGCAGTGTCGACGGCGGCGGCGAAGCTGAAATCATGGGGTCGCACCTTCTTGTCGCGACCGGACGCCGCCCCAACCTCTTCGCCCTCGATCTCGACGCGGCGGGGGTCCGGCACGACAAGGACGGCGTCATCGTCGACGACCGGCTGCGCAGTTCGAACCGGCGCATCCATGCGATCGGCGATGCGGCGGGCGGGCCGCAATTCACGCATGTCGCGAACTATCACGCGGGCATCGTCATCCGCGCGATGCTGTTTCGTTTGCCCGCAAAGGTCGATTATGCCGCCCTGCCCCGCGCCGTGTTTCTCGATCCCGAGCTTTCGCAGATCGGCCTGACCGAGGCGGAAGCCCGCGGGCACTACCAGGATTTGCGAGTCCTGTCGTGGCCACTTGCCGAAAACGACCGCGCGCGCGCCGAACATGCGACAATTGGCCGGATCAAGCTGGTCGCCGACAGGCGCGGCCGGATCGTGGGCGTCTCGATCCTGGCCAAGGGAGCGGCCGAAATGGCCAATTTCTGGTCGCTGGCCCTGTCCAAGAAGATGAGGCTGCGCGATGTGGCCAGCTTCGTCTCGCCCTATCCCACCTATGGAGAAATTGGCAAACGGGCCGCAACGTCCTATTTTGCGGATATGGCCCGAAAGCCGTTCGTGCGATGGATCGTGCGGTTTCTTCGGACGTTCGGCTGATAGCCGCATCATTCGAGGGCAGTTCGCTTGGCGGGGACAGAGGACAATCACCAAGAAAAGCCGCGGGATACGCAACCCCGCGTTGCGCTCGGCCGCGGCCTGTCCACCAAGCTGCTTTTATTGACCATGCTCTTCGTGCTGATCGCCGAGGTGCTGATCTTCATTCCTTCCATCGCCAATTTCCGGCTGCGCTGGCTCGAGGAGAGACTGAGCAACGCGGCGGCGGTCGCCACCGTTCTCGTCGACGAGAGCGGCTCCGGTCTGTCGCGCGAATCGCAGGACGATCTGCTGGCGGCCCTTGGCGCAAAGGCCATCGCCGTGCGCGAGGAAGGCATGTCTCAACTGCTGATCGCTGCCGAAATGCCGCCTCAGGTGGATGAGCACGTCGCGCTGGCCGCACCATCCTCCCTTGCCGCTATCCGGGATGCCCTGTCGACCGCTTTTTTCGGAGGTGACCGCATCCTGCGCGTCTACGGGCCGGTCGGCGACAGCGACAAGGAGTTCGAGTTGCTCATTGCAGATGCGGGTCTGCGCGATGCAATGCTGGTCTATGCGCGCAATGTCGCGATCCTCTCGCTCATCATCTCGGCGATCACCGCAGGACTGGTCTTCTGGGCTATCAACCGCATGATGATCCGGCCAATCCGCCAGATGACCCGGTCCATGCTCGCCTTTTCGGAAAAGCCCGACGATCCGTCCCGCATCATCCAGCCCGACCGGCGCACCGACGAAATCGGAATCGCCCAGGGCGAGCTGGCGAGAATGCAGGGCGAGCTGCAACGCACCCTCGGCGAGCAGCGCCATCTGGCGGCGCTCGGCCTTGCCGTCTCCAAGATCAACCACGACATGCGCAACATGCTGGCCGCCGCACAGCTCCTGTCGGATCGCCTGCGGCTCATCGACAATCCGACCGTCCAGTCCTTCGTGCCGAAGCTCGTGCGTACGCTGGATCGCGCCATTTCCTATTCCGAAGGCGTGCTCACCTATGGCCGTACGCAGGAAGCGCCGCCGTCGCGGCGAAAGCTCAGACTGCGCCAGATGACCGAAGAGGTCGGCGAATTGCTCGGCCTTGCCCCGGACAGCGACATCGCGTTCGTCAACGATGTCGATGCTGCTATGGAAGTCGATGCCGATCCGGAACAGCTCTTCCGCGTCCTTTCCAATCTCGCGCGCAACGCCTTTCAGGCCATGCAGACGGACGATCAGGGCATGATCGTGAAACGCCTGACCATCGCGGCGCTGCGTGAAGGCACCGTCTCGAAAATCCGGGTGGAGGACACCGGGCCCGGCCTGCCCAAACGGGCGCGCGACAATCTTTTTGCCGCCTTTCGCGGCGCGGCGCGCAGCGGCGGAACGGGCCTGGGGCTTGCCGTCGCGCAGGAACTGGTCCGCGCGCATTCCGGCACGATCGAGCTCGTCGAAACGCGCGGGGGACGCACGGTGTTTGAGATTGCCATCCCCGATCAGCCGATCGCGCTCGAAACCGCCCGCAAAGCGATCCGAAAGCCGGCTTGAGGTGCCGCGACATGGCACTTGCGCAACCGTGCCATGCCGCACTTGCCCGAACGGAATGAGGCCAGCGTCGCATTTTTCTCCAAAGGCGCTTGCAATTGCCCGTTTCACTGGCTAGGTAACGGCCACTTCGGTGCCGGTTCGCCGGCTCCCGCGATCGTCCTGATCGCCGCGCGCCCGTAGCTCAGCTGGATAGAGCACCAGACTACGAATCTGGGGGTCAGAGGTTCGAATCCTTTCGGGCGCGCCATTCAACTCCTTGAAAAGACTGGACGAAACGACCCTTGTTAGGCACGCACGCCAAAGAGGGTTTGGCCGATTTTGCTGCCCAGACCAAGTGCAGACCAAGTCTGTCTCGTTTTCAGATCCTTCTTCCGCAAGTTTGTAGTACGAGATCGGTTCATGGCCCGCGTCTCCTCCCCTGCCACTACCCTTCAAAAGCCGCTCCCGCGCCGCTCTTCTGCCTTCCTACGTTGGTCCGATGGTCCGCTCATGGACAAGTGCAAGCATTCCCTGCGGTCATCCAGCTAGACCCTGCTGAATCCTTCCGTTCCTGGCTTCCAGAACGGCCGCATGGGGCGGCCGACAAGGAGGCCAGCATGGCAAAGAAGGAAGCAACACCCGCACCCAAGAACGTCCCGTCTCACGGTGTCTTCGTAGTCGATGGGGAAGGCGAAAAGGCCTACTGGACAAAGATCGGCTGCGCTTGGTCCCACAGCGACGGTAGCGGCTTCAACGTCTCCCTCTCCGCAATCCCGTTGACCGGCCGACTTGTCCTTCGCGTCCGGACTGAGAAGGAGTGACGCCATGCTCCTCACATCCCAACTCCGCACCAGGCTCCGCAGGAATGCAGGGCACCCATCGGAACGCGACCACTTCCCGGTCGTGAAGCTTTTCATACCGGACGCGAATGCGACTTGGCTCTTCACCGAGCTTGCCGCCGATCAAGATACGCTTTTCGGTCTTTGTGATCTCGGCCACGGCTCCCCCGAGCTCGGATACGCCAGCCTTGCAGAAATCTCAGCCGTTCGCGGGCCGCTTCGGCTTGCAGTCGAACGCGACCGACATTTCCGCGCCGAGAAGCCCCTGTCGGCATACGCAGCCGATGCCCAACGCGAATGCAGGATCGTCGCTTAGGCAGCGATCCACTTCCCGGCAACTCACCTTGATTTGAGGATGATACCTATTGGTGTCATCGCGATCTATGCCCGCCCGGTTTGAAATTCCTTGGGCGCAAGCATGTGCATGCGCTGCCCTTCGGGCCAGTAAATCAGGAAACAAGCATCGCCGAATTCCTTCGTATGGCATCGGAGTTCGACAGGTTCGTTCCGGACGATGGCAATACCGTTTTTCGCAGACTGATCTTTCAGTATTGCTTCTAGGTCAGGAGGGACTTCGATCATCGACATGTCCGAAAGCGGAAGCCGTCGATCGATGAAGGGGTAATCGCCATCTGGCAAATTGAAACTCATCGCCTGTCCTCTCCCCGCGCACCCCAGCATGTTGTGAATTGCCTATAAGGCGCATCGGAACAAATAAAGAACATCCATTGCTCCTTAGGACGATTGGTGCCAATCTGGCAAAAATCGACACAGCAAACGATTCGGATAGGTACGCATGCTTAGCAGGAAACAATCGGAATTCTCCAAGCTCAGGCAGAAGGCTGGAATGACAATTGAAGAGGCTGCCGATTTTCTGGAGGTTTCCCGCCGCAGTGCATATCGCTACGAGGAAGGTGGAAGGGTCCCCAAGCTGGCGCTCCGGACCCTGCGAGAACGCGCCGAAAGGCACAGGGAGGACCCTACGAATCCGAGTTTCCGGTTTATCGACCTGTTCGCAGGTATCGGCGGACTGAGGCTTGGCTTTGAATCGGCAGGCGGACGATGTGTTTTCACTTCCGAATGGGATGATGGTGCCCGCAAGACCTACTCTCTGAACTTTCGCGACAATCACGAGATCGGCGGCGATATCTGCGAATTCTCTGCAGAGCCGTCGAAGATACCGGAACATGACGTGCTTCTGGCGGGCTTCCCTTGCCAACCGTTTTCCATCGCTGGCGTGTCAAAGAAGAACTCCTTGAACCGCCCGCACGGCTTTCTATGCGATACCCAAGGAACTCTCTTCTTCGATACGGCGCAGATTATCGCTCATCATCGTCCGGCAGCCTTCGTGCTGGAAAACGTCAAAAACCTCGAACGCCACAATGGCGGACAGACGTTCGCAACGATCATGCACGCTCTGCAGGAAGAACTGGGCTACCACGTTCAGCATCGCGTCATCAGTTCGGAGCCGTGGGTTCCGCAAAAGCGGGAACGCATTTTCATCGTAGGCTTCCGCGATCCAACCGACTTTGATTTTGCTTCGCTGGAAATCCCGGATGCCAAATCTGGCCCAAAGCTCAAAGATATTCTCGAGCCGCACGACAAGGTTGATCCGAAATACACGCTGACTCCTCGTCTCTGGCAGTACCTCCAGGACTATAAGGCCAAGCATCAGGCAAAGGGCAATGGGTTCGGCTATAGCCTTTTCGGGCCAAACGATGTCTCGCGCACCCTGTCCGCCCGCTATTTTAAGGACGGATCGGAAGTTCTGATCGAGCAGCCCGGCGAGCGGCCTCGCCGCCTGACACCGTTGGAATGCGCGCGACTGATGGGCTTCGACAGGGGCGACCGCCGCTGGCGTATCGAGGTTTCGGATACGCAGGCGTATCGACAATTCGGGAATGCTGTCGTCGTTCCGGTCGTTGAGTTCGTCGCCAAGGCGATCGAGCCCTTCATCAGTCAGGCGATTACAGCTACGCAAAAGCGGCCACCAGTGCAGGATGTCGTCCCGGTCATCACGCGTCCAGGCCGCGTGTCTGTGGCGGCATAGGTTGCCTGACATAGTATCTCCGGAAGTCCGCAGTCGGATGATGGCGGGCATTCGGGGCACAAACACCAAGCCGGAATTGGTACTGAGGCGCGCCCTTCATGCTGCCGGGTTCCGCTTTAGACTGCATGATCGGGCCTTACCCGGTAAGCCCGACATCGTTTTTCCGCGATATCGGGCGGTCCTTTTCGCGCATGGGTGTTTCTGGCATGGACACGACTGCCATCTCTTTCGGCTGCCCACCACCCGGCCAGACTTCTGGGCCGCAAAGATTGCCAGAAACCGGGAGGTTGACCAGAGCGCATTGGAGTCATTGCGTCTACTCGGATGGAGGGTTGGGGTCGTTTGGGAGTGCAGTCTGAAAGGCCGCACCCGGCTCGAGTTCGATGATGTCATCGGACAATGCATCGACTGGCTGCGGGGCGAAGAGCCGATATTGGAAATCCGGGGGGAATGAATGGCTATTAAACGTGGATTTCTTTCGGAGCATTTCGAAGGGATAGCCGTCAAACGACTGGCAGCCGTCGATGCCAACCCTGAAGCATCCAATCAGCATGAGGTCACAGGGTCTGAGCCACTACTGAGAATTCTCGGCAGCAAGGATCGCAAGTTTCCCAAAGGCGGGGCCGACGATCGATTTCCCGCCACCTACATCTGGCTCGGCGGCGAGCAGGAAGCCATGTCGGAAGAAGGCTTTCTGTCTTGGTATGACTCGCGAAGGAACCAGCCCAAGCGAAGCGCGGAATGGCGGCTCTACTACCAGAGCAATGCCGTCACCGAGTTGATGAAACCAGGTGATGTCCTCTTTCTCGCGCGCAAGCCAGATGGTCATGTCCTGTTCATTGTGACGCCCGACGAAAGCACCATCCGGAACCAGTTCATCTGGCTCTTTGGATTGGACGAGCAGATCGGCATGAAATTCGAGTCGCAGGAGATCGGCGACGGCAACGATGCCGAACTGGATTTCGCCGCGAGATATATCCTCGATGAGTTGGGCATCGAATTGGAGGAGAAAGAGGCGGACAAGCTCGACCGCCTCATAGAGAAGTTCGGCCTGAAATTTCCGACGACCACCGTTCTTTCAGGTTTAGCGCGGTCCTCCCTCCCCGAAGTCAGCGCGCGTGACGATCCGGATGAGGCGCTGCTGCTTTGGATGGAACGGGAAGAACAGCTTTTCCGGCGACTGGAGCGGCGGATCGTTGCCGAGCGCATTGCCCAGGGCTTCATGCTCGATGACGGTGCCGATGTGGACGGGTTCATCGGGTTTTCGCTGAGCGTTCAGAACCGCAGGAAGTCCCGGGCCGGAGCCGCCTTGGAAAATCATATCGCCGCCGTGCTTGAGGCTAACGAAATCCGGTTTGCCCATGGTGTCGAGACAGAGAACAGGAACAAGCCAGACTTCCTGTTTCCAGGGCAGGTCGAATATCGGGATGCGGCTTTCCCGACCGCACTCCTTACAATGCTGGGCTCAAAGTCTACGGTGAAGGATCGCTGGCGTCAGGTACTTTCCGAAGCAATCCGGATCGAGCGGAAGCACCTATTAACTTTAGAGCCAGGCGTTTCCGAGCATCAGACTAACGAAATGCGCACCAAGCTGCTTCAGCTGGTTGTCCCCCGTAGGCTACATCAGACCTACAGGCCGCACCAACAGGCGTGGTTGATGGACCTATCCGCCTTCCTCGCAATAGTCACCGAAAGGGAGCGGGCGCTATAGCTTCATACTTGAACGGCCGATAACTCGTTTCATGTCTTCGCCAAACATATTCAATGGGCGGTAGAGTTCTGTACCGTTGATGTTGACCGCGTGCCTTTCCGTTTTGGCCCTTCGTACATGGCTAATGACCGCATTGTGCGTCTCTTCTGGCATGTAGATGACCGAAAAGCGCATCCGCTTGTATAAAGCCATGCGGCTTTCGGTCCAGAACTCTTCTGGCTCCTTGAAAAACCCAAAGCCGATGCCTTCGATCGCGTTGGAGGAGTATAGCAATCGCTCCCGTGCGGCCTCACTCTTGACCGAGATGACGAGGTTGGTCGGCGCGCACGGGATTAAGATGTCGCCGAAGGCCCGCAGCGCGTTCATCTTTCCTTCGTTAAGAAGCACATGCCCTGGCATTTGCCAGATGGGCCAGTTTTGCCCATCCAGTTTCATTGGCGGGATACCAACGGAGCGCAGCACTTCACTGCACAGGAATTCCATGATGGTACCGCCGTCACCCCCAGGTGCGAGGGGGGCTGGGTCAAACGCCGGACCCTTGCCCGGGTGCTGGATGAGAAAGGCGTCATGGACATTCGTTGCATCAATCCGGCATCCGAGCGTTAGCTCGCAGAAATGGACCATAGCCCTAGCGGTGGCACCTACATCAATCTGGTTGTGGAGGCATGGGCAGTGAGCCAACAGTCGCTTGAGAAGGCCTTGGTTTGGTGTGGGGACGCCCAAGTGTTTCGGAGGATTGGAAGGCTTCTTGCTGAAATTGCTGTTCAGCAAGGCGAGCAATGGGCCTTTGTCTGATGGCCTGACTCTCATCGTCGGAAGATCGATGACATCGAGCCAAGTCCCTGGCGACGGGCGCATCGGGCAATAGGGATGATGGCAGTCCATTCAACCTCGTCAGTTCGCTCTGTAACCTTTAGGCGATTCACTGACGGGTGTGTAGATCCTCTATCGGCAGGTAAAGACCTGCGTTGCTTAATCTCGACATTAGGCCGCAGCCCGCAACGTGGCCGCCTTTTTCCGTGCCGCCCGCCGCTCGACCTTCTCCGCCAGCCATTCGGCATGCAGCCGTAGCGCCGACCGCAAGTCAGATTGCGTCCGCGTCGTCATCGCCCGGAACGCCTCCGTCGCCTCCAGCGCCTCGATTTCCAAAGCCAAGCTGGTGAACGTCTTTCCCCCCAGCAGTCGCCGCGCCCGGTTGCATTGGCTTTTCGTATTCCACGACGACTGAGCCGATCGCCCGCAAGAACGCCGCAACCATTGCAGGAAACCCCCTTCGATAGTTGGGATCGTTTCCCCCGCCTGCCTCGCGAGGATCACACCACCGACGGCCTCCGCCAGAGGAGCCGGGACGGCGTTTGCGATCATCTGGTGGATGTTCCTGTCCGTGCCAACAGGCCACACCCAGTTTTCAGGGAAGCCCTGAATCCGAGCAAGCTGATCACGGGTGAGAACGGCAGCTTCTGTTGCGGGTATAGGATCGTCTGGATGCGGTGAATTCAGATATCGCGGTCGGGGTCGTTCAGCCGCCGTTCGCATCACCGAGGGAAAAGGCTCATCGACGCTCCGGACACCTCGACCATCACGGAACGGGCGAGAATAGACATACCTCTCTGGCAAATCGAGAGCGTCGCTGATGACCGTCTGGCGATCCGATCGTGCAGACACCAAGGCCGACGCCAGAAAATCATCACGCTCCCCGAGTCGCCCGACCACAAACAGACGTTTTCTTGTTTGTGGCACTCCGTACCAGCTTGCGTCGAGAACGGATTCCGTCAGGCCATAACCAGCAGCCTTCATCATTGCCCGGGCATCGGCCCATGCCTTCGATTTCCGCGCTTGCCTGACATTCTCCATCACGAACCACTGCGGCCGTGCGATGCTCAAATACATCGCAAACGCCCGCGTCATGCTCGCGTTCTCGCCTTCGATCTTCTTCCCGGCTACACTGTAGTCTTGGCATGGCGGACCACCGATGATGATGTCCGGTTGAAGTGCTGCCAGCATCGGCCCGACCGTGAACACATCTTTGAGATCGTGGAGCCACGCATGCTTGCCAACATTGGCTCGATAATTGGCGACGGCAGGCTCCCACGCATCATACGCTTGCACCAAATCGAATCCGGCTCGCTGGAAACCCAGCGACATCCCGCCCGCGCCGCAGAATAGCTCAATCGTTCTCATGATTCCCCCGTGCCATCGCATAAGGGAAAAATCCGTTAAGTGCTGCAAGCAGCTTCGCCCGCGAATTGTCGCAGGTAGCAGGTCACGATTTTAGGACACGAGCGGTCCCGCGTCCCTGCAAGCAGGCGCTATGCTGACGCTCCTGCGGTCGTGTGCGGGAACCTGAAAATCGAGGCGCGAATTGGCCTCCGGGCGAGCCCTCCGCTTTATGCGCTACCTATGTTTTTGGGGTGGGGTCATATCCCCATCGGCTTCAATCTCGTGCACGAATGACCCCTTTGCGGCGCTTCCAGAATCCGGGATTTTGAAAATTGGTGCCATTCTCGGGAGATAAATGGGTGCCGGCAGCAATCCTGCGGGTGTCCTGAAAAGAAGAAACCCGCCCTGTGCGGGGGCGGGTGCCTTGCTTTTTGGGCGGTCATCGCGTCCCCGCTGTACCGCTATATGATGGTGCCTGTCGGCGGAGCCAACGACAACCCCGTCCTTGCTTTTTGTCCATATCCCGGGGGAGCCAAGCCGATGGCGCGGCGGGGGCTGGCCCCCAAGAAAATAGTCCGCATTGGGGTGGATTCCGGTCAGTCAGCTTTCGGGTACTATCAGTTCAGAGCGGACATTCGGTCGATACCGGCAGGTGACGCTCAAACGTGGATCGCGGCCCCCACAAGAGCACAGGCCAGCAGCACTTTGATCATCCCGACCTTGAAGCCAAACACTGCGATCACGGCGGCTGCAGTGAGAGCGAGCGCCGTCCAGTCAAGTGTTTGGAAAAGTGGCACTTCTATCTCGGTTCCAAGACCGCGCCACGTCGTCACCTCGCCGAACAGGGCGTGCATTGAGAACCAGATGGCGAGGTTCATGATGACACCGACGACTGCGGCCGTGATCGCCGTCATCGCTCCCGTGAGTGCTAGGTTGTCGCGCAGTCTCTCGATGAACGGCGCTCCGAGAAAAATCCAAAGGAAGCACGGGATGAACGTGACCCAAGTCGTCAGGATCGCGCCGAAGGTCGCAGCCCCAAGCGGATGAAGACCGCCCGCCTCGCGATAGGCTGCGAGGAACCCAACGAACTGGACGACCATGATGAGCGGGCCAGGCGTCGTTTCGGCCATGCCGAGACCGTCCAGCATCTCCCCGGGCTCCAGCCAGCCAAGATTCTGCACCGCCTCCTGCGCGACATAGCCGAGCACGGCATAGGCCCCGCCAAAGGTCACGACCGCCATCTGGCTGAAGAAGACCGCGAGCTGGCTGAAGACGTCGTCTTGGCCAAGGACAAGCACGAAAGCGGCGACCGGGACCAGCCACAATGCCAGGAGAACGCCCGATATGCGCAGCGACCAGCCTATATTCGGCTGGGCGTGGTCAGGCAGACGGTCGCCGAGCGCCGTATCTGTATCGGGAACCGTCGAGTCCTTACCAGAACCATGCCCGCCGCCGAGGCGAAACCAGTGGGAACCCGACCGCCCGCCGACATAGCCGACAAGTCCAGCAGCAACGATGATGATCGGGAAGGGAACGTTGAAGGCGAAGATGGCGACGAAGGCGACGATGGCGATGCTAACCACTGCCGGGTTTTTCAGAACGCGGCCGCCGATCCGCAGCACGGCCTGCAGCACGACGGCAAGGACAGCCGCCTTCAGGCCGAAGAACAGGCCTTCGACCACATCGACTTCGCCATAGATGACATAGACGAAGCTCAAGGCGAGGATCGACAGGAAGCCGGGGAGAATGAAAAGGACGCCCGCGACGAGCCCGCCCATCGTCCGGTGCAGAAGCCAGCCGACATAGATCGCCAGCTGCTGCGCCTCGGGGCCGGGCAACAGCATGCAGTAGTTGAGCGCATGCAGGAACCGATGCTCGCCGATCCAACGCTTCTCCTCGACCAGGATCCGGTGCATCACGGCGATCTGTCCCGCCGGACCGCCGAAGCTGAGCGCCGCGATCCGCGCCCATACGCGCACTGCCTCACCGAACGGGATGTCGTGGCCTGGGCTTCCGGCGGCCGCCGGGTCGGTCTTGGTGATCTGATCCATCTCAGGCTCCCGCCGACTTCGTGTGCGGCCAGTTGTGGGTTTCGCCGGTCGCATCCCTGCACCAGCGATAGAAGGCGTCGTAGAGAAGCATCCCGGCATCGAGCTGTTCGAGATCGTCGGCATACATACGCGACAGTCCAAGCGATGCCGCCAGAAGCCCTGGAGCCTCGGGTGCAAGGTCCGGACGCGCGGTATCCGCACCCCGCACGATCGTGGCAAGCCGTAGCAGCGGTTCGGTCGCGAGGCCGAATTCCTCGATCATGATGTCGAAGGTGCACAGATCGCCGCGATGGCTCCAGAAGACGCCGTCGATATCGAAGGGCGCGCCGCCGAACCGCTCCGCCACCGCAGCGACTTCGGCCGGGGTGACGAACAGGATGATGGCATCGGGATCGACGAACCGTCGGATCAGCCACGGGCACGCGATCCGGTCGATCTTCGGCCGCGCTCTTGTGACCCAGACAGTCCGCCCCTCGATGTTCTGCTTCGGGCCATTATCGGTTGGAACAAGCGGCTGGCCTGCATCACGCCATGCATCGAAGCCTCCTTCGAGGATTTCGGCGGCGATGCCGTGGGCGCGAAGGAATGCCGCGACGCCTTCGCTCAGCCTGTGCCCCTGCTGGCAATAAACCACGGCGGGGCCATGCACCTTTCCGATCCAGTCGGCAAACTGATCTGCGCTTCGGCGTCGTGCGGATGGAATCAGTCGGGGGTCTGCGCCGAAATCCGCGTCCGTTCGGACGTCGATCAGCGTCGGGCATTTCGGCGTGCCAACGAGACGAGAGAGTTTTTCAGGAGAAATGGTCGTCGTCGAAGACATGATGCGTCCTCCCGTTTCAGGGTTTCATGGACGCGATGCTTGGGCTGACGCCTCGTGGGGAGACCGCATGTCCCCATGGCTGAATCCTTTCTCCCTTCATGATCCGGTTGTCAAGACGAGACCATTGTCTGGAACGCGATCAGGACCAGGATCACCCCGGCGAGTCCTTCGACCGCACGGCCTGTCCTATCGAGCAACCTCGGGCGCGAGGCGATCAGGGCGGCAATTCCCTGCCGGAAGACGATCGTTGCCACCGCAACTACGGAAAGCGTCGTAGCGACGCCGAGCATCATCATGGCCGCAAAGGCCAACCCGGCCTCCGTGACGCCGCGCTGGATAGCGAAGATCATGACGAACAGCGTCAGCGGGCAGGGAATGAGCCCCGCAAAGAAGCCGACGAGCGTTCCCTTGTTTTTGCCGATGCCATCGACATGGCCGCGAAAGGCGCGCCAGATCATCCAGAGCCCGATCAAGCCCAAGAGCCCACGGCTGACATTCTCCATGGCAGGGGCGCGGCCGACGCTGCCCAATGCGATCGAGACGAGCGGGAGCGACAAGACGGCGATGATGACGGCCATCAGAACATGGGTGAACGACAGCGTGAGCGAGACCACGAGGCCACGCGCGACCGACAGAGACGATCCGGCAAGATAGGTAGCGAGGACCGCCTTGCTGTGGCCAGGCGTCAGCGCATGGACCGCTCCGAAGATGATCGCCATTGGAAGGAAGGTCGCGAGTTCGAACCATCCCCCACCCGCTGCGAACTCCCGGATCGTGTCTGCGAAGGTCAGGTAGATGTCGCGCTGGATGTCGACCAGGCCTTGCATGAACGCCGTCATCGCAACCGATCAACGCTCATGGACGGATGTTCGGCCAGGAGGCGTGCAAATCGTCGATCACGAATGGATGGGCATGTCGGTGCCGCCCCTCCGGATGCCCTTCTCCCCAATGCGGGTGCGACATCGGAAGGGCCTCGTGGCTGTGTTCGATGATCTCGGGATCGGCAGAGGGCCAAAGATACATTGCTACCACCGTGCCGACCGTGGCGATGATCGTCAGCAACATGGCTGTTGCCGACAAACCGAAGCTCGCGCCCGCCCATCCCGCGAGTGGATAGGTGACCAGCCAGCAGGCGTGCGACAGGGCGAATTGGGCCGCGAACAGTGCCGGACGGTCTTCGGCATGGGACGAACGACGCAGCAACCGTCCCGAAGGCGTCTGCGCAAGGGAATAGCCGACGCCGACGACGAACCAAACGAAGAGCAGCACATCAAAGGATTCGATGGCCGTCGCAGCCAGGGTTGCGACGGCGAGAATGGCCGCCCCCGCGAGCATAACCGGCCGGTCGGGCAAACTGTCGAGAAGCCGGGGCAGCGCCAGTGCGACGACCATCGAACCGCCGCCGAAAGCCGCGAGCGCCATCGCCGTCTCGCTCTGGCCAAGGCCGAAGACGGCCTGCACATAGACCACCGTATTGACGATGACGACCGCGCCCGCGGCTGCAACGGCCATGTTGATCGCTAGCAGCCCGCGCAGGCGCGGTGTCGCGAGATAGATGCGGATGCCCCGCGTCGTGCGGTCGTAGATGCCTCGCGGGGCGCTCGGCTTCGGGCTCGGCAGGACGACTGTCAGCACCAGCGCGGCCGACACGAGGAAACCGACGACCGTCCCGGCGAACAGGCTGTGGAAGCTGATGACCGTCAGAAGCGCAGCGGCGATCATCGGACTGACGAGGCTTTCAAGGTCGTATGCCAGCCGCGAAAGCGACAGCGCCCGCGTGTACTCCTTCTCGTCCGGAAGCACGTCCGGGATCGTCGCCTGGAAGGTCGGTGTGAACGCGGCCGAAGCCGATTGCAGCGCGAAGATCAGGACGTAGACCTGCCAGATCTCCGTGACGAACGGCAGGAGCACCGCCACGCCTGCCCGGACGATGTCGAGCGCGACGAGCGTCGCGCGGCGCGGCAGCCGCTCGGCGAAGGCCGCGGCGACCGGGGCGACGCCGACATAGGCCACCATCTTGATCGCCAGCGCCGTCCCGAGCACCAGCCCGGCGTTCTCGCCCGCCAAATCGAAAGCAAGCAAGCCGAGGGCGACCGTGGCCAGCCCCGTTCCCAGGAGAGCGATGATCTGCGCCAGGAACAGGTGACGGTAGGTGCGGTTCGCAAGGACGTGCAGCATGTCGGACCTTCGTCGGATGTCTTCCCGAAGCATCGAAGACAATATCGTGGCCATTCTACGGGGCAACGGCCTTCATCTCGCCCCAGAATCACGGGAAAGGTTTCGTTAACTACCGAGGGGTATCGCTGGCATCATGATCGGCCGTTTGCAAAGCGTCGCGTTGCGCGTCGTCATCGCCTGCGCGATGGCGGTGTCGCTTTTGCTCGCGCCGACCGGGGGATCATCTTCCCACGACCCGCACGCACTCGCGCAGATCGAAGCCGAGCGTCATCTGGAACTGGCAGCCGAAATCGCCGAGCACGGTCACTCGCATGACGATGGCTGGGACAGCGAGAGAAAGCCCGGTCACCTGCATGGTCATAACGCTGCCGATCACCTGCACGACACGCCAACCTATCCGCCGTCCGTGGCCACGCTCTTCGTCCGGACAAGCGATGCCTGGCGCGTTAGCGCCTTTCCCGAATCCTTGCCCGTCCGAATCTTCGAATTGGACCGTCCGCCGCGTGCTTAAGTGACCGCTGACCCTGGATCAGGGGCGACGTTCCTTCTCAACACGGACACCATTTCCATGAGACGACCACCATCTGCGGTGGGCAGCCGGACGCTTGGCGCGTTCGCTCCCCATCTCACGTCCGGGCTGCTTGCGCTCGGCATGATCCTCGCCTTCGCATCCTCCGCCTTCGCCCATGCGGTGACGGCGGGCGATCAGGGCTACATCCAGGAAATCAGCGGGGTGAATATCATCCCGTTCATCTATCTGGGGGCCAAGCACATGGTCACCGGCTACGACCACATCCTGTTCCTGCTCGGCGTAATCTTCTTCCTCTACCGGATGCAGCACATCGCCATCTACGTGACGCTGTTCGCCATCGGTCACTCCACGACCATGCTGCTCGGCGTCTATTTCAACATCGGCATCAACAGCTACATCATCGATGCCATCATCGGTCTGTCGGTCGTCTACAAGGCGCTTGACAACATGGGGGCCTACCAGCGCTGGTTCGGCTTCCAGCCCAACACCAAGGCTGCGACCCTTATCTTCGGTCTGTTCCACGGCTTCGGCCTGTCGACCAAGATTCTCGAATACGACATCGCGCCAGATGGCCTCGTGCCGAACCTTCTCGCCTTCAATGTCGGCGTCGAGATCGGCCAGCTTCTGGCGCTCGGCGCGATCCTGATCGTCATGGGCTTCTGGCGGAAAAGCTCAAGCTTCTTCCGTCACGCCTACACGGCCAACGTTGCGATGATGACCGCAGGCTTCCTCCTCTTCGGCTACCAAGTAGCCGGCTACTTCGTTTCCTGAATTTCCCGAAAGGACCTCACATGTACAACACCGACATGCCCACCCGTGCCGAACTTCCCTCCACGGCCAAGCTGCTCCGCTCGACCGGGATCGCCATCGTGACCGCAGGCGCTCTGCTCGTCGCGGTCGTCCTCCCGTCCGAATATGGGATCGACCCGACCGGGATCGGCTCCGCCCTGAACCTGACGGAGATGGGCGAGATCAAGATGCAGCTCGCCGAGGAGGCGGAAGCCGACGCCGCCATGGACGCGGCCGCCAGCGCAAACCCGGCCGCGACGTCCACCAGCACGACGCCCGCGCCCGCAGCGTCCGGCATACCAGCACCGATGGTTGCTCCCGTCGCGCCGCCCGCTCCTCCGGCACCGCCGGCCCCCGAGCGTCAGTCCAGCATCTGGGGCACGATCGGCGCATTGATCATCTCGCCCGCCGCCGCGCAGGAGCAGCGCCAGGACGAAATGACGATCACTCTTGCTCCCGGCGAGGGAGCCGAGATCAAGCTGACGATGGTGGAAGGCGAGATCGCGGCCTTTGCCTGGGTCGTGTCCGAAGGCGGTGCCGTCAACTACGACACCCATGGTGACGGCGGCGGCCAGAATATCAGCTACGAAAAGGGCCGCGGCGTTTCCGCTGATGAAGGCCAGTTGCAGGCCGCCTTCACAGGCAAGCACGGCTGGTTCTGGCGGAACCGCGGCGATGCGCCGGTTTCGCTGACGATCCGGACGAGCGGGACCTACACGGCCATTGAACGGCTCGTGTAGTTGTCACAGGCGGGGTGACGTAAAGCGCGCCATCCCGCCTTCAACGTCCGCTTACAGGACAGGCAAAGCAGCCAGTCTTTGTCGGTAATGGGGTCGCTTCCGGACGGTTCGCCGCTCCTAGTGCGAGCGTTAAATGCGGACTGGCATCGTTTCGCTTATGCGGCACATATCTGTCATTGTTCGCCGTACCGCGTGTTAGCAGCCACTAACCTACTTCGCTTTCGATCCAGAGGGTTTGTTATCCGAGCGAGCATCGATGAGCACAATGTCCCTGTGCCCCAACAGCCCAAGCTTTTTCAGAATGCGATTCACCTTCACGAGTTCGCTGGCGGAGAAATAGACAATCCCTTTTATCGAAGTCTGTGCATCGGCAGCGACCTCGTAGATCGCCGCTTGCTTTTTCAGGTTCTGCTCGAGTTTCGTGTTGCTTGCAATCTTAAGCTCAACAAGGTTCTTTTCTCGACCTCGTCCAACGTTAAAATCAACAGGACCACGGCCTGAGTTGGCTTCTGGCGTTAATGTCGATGATGTTCCGAACCAGACTAGGCGATAGAGGATCTGGACGTCTTTCTCCTTCCCGATCGGCTGGCCGTCCAAATAGAAAATGCGCCATCCATCCATGTCTTCGATGACATGTTTCAGGTACCCAAGTCGTACATGAGCCTCGCCGTAGGTGCCAAAACCCGTCTTGTAAAAGTCCGTTTTATCTAGAACAGGCTTGAGAATTTCGCGCAGCCGCTTTGAGAAGAAGATCTCGGTTGCAAGAACCTTTTCTGAGCTCAGGTCTACCGCATCCTCCCCGTGAATCTCTTTCAGCTTTATATAATAGTCGATGAGCTCGGGGTATTTTCGAATGGTGGCGGCTGCAGCAGCAGATCTTTCCTTCTGCGTGGCGTGGAGGTGCTTTTTGGGTCGCCTCGATAGCTCCAACTCAAAATAGTTGGTCACTGCCGCCCTCAAGGGACCATCGGGAATTGCAGTCGGGATTTCTTCGAAACGGCTGAGTAAGTCTGCGCGATTGATCCAAGTCTCATCCCGGGTCAGCATGTCCTTGGGTGTGAGCAGGACATAGTCGCCGTTCACATATGGCAACTGATATTGGCGTCGCTCCCATGCTTCGGTCGTGTAATTGAAGGACGCTCGATTGACCCAAACCTTGCGGGTGTATTTTCCGTCTAGGTGGGCAGCCGCAAAGGCCTCTGTGTACCTGCAGAGATAGTCCTGGATTAGGTTCGTTACGAAATCACTGATGTTGTCCCTTCCGACCCCATCGCTCACCAAGCATACCTTTTCCAGGTGGCTACTCTCGGTAATCTTCTCGTTTCCGAAATTCGCAAAGATGATATTGAGGTTGGCATGCAGTTCACGGGCGAAGTTCATCCCAAGACCGCTGCCGCCATTTCCGACAAGCGAGAATCCAAACCAGTTCTGTTTAACCTCAGGAAAGCAGTACCAGTTTTGCAATTGACCGTAGCTAACATGCCCGGCGGCAGCTCGATCCCGCAGGAAAACAAGATATTCAATAATCCGCTCGTGGAGTACCTGGTACTCATCCTTGTCGCTGTGAAAAAGAAGGAAAGGGTCGATGAAAAGAGGCAGATCGTTGACTATCGAAATGTCAAACGCTCCGTACTCCTCTAATTTGGCTCGATCCACTTCGAACGTATCACTGAAAAAAGTTCCCAGGCGACCCTCCTCGCGCTCGTGGTGAACAGTGCTAATCATTCCCTGCGCTAACAGTTGGCAGAGACTGGGCGAACGGTGAGTTTAGGGCAACACCAAAAGCACTCTGAAGGTCCGAAATGGGGGTCGGTACCCGTCATATCCGGTCAAAGCCCTTCCGTTGCTGCATCCTGCGCAGCGTCTTCGCGTCAACAATCTTTGCATTCTGCTCGATTTCGGGTCTCGGAGGCTTTGGTTCGTCTTCCAAACCGTCGCTCAGAATGTGCAAGATCTCATCCCAATCCCTCAAGGGACGGGCCGCAGGCCCTAACCTTGGGTCGGTAGGACTAAATGAAACCCCTTCTCTCAACCCTGCGGATTCCCGCTCCCAATACCATTCTTCCAACCCTCGCTGCACCTCTGCAACGTCTGGCCAAACCCGCTCTTTCGGCGGCGCTATCGGCTCCATTCGCATCACGGTAGTCAGCGTGTCGGGATCTGGCCGGGCCGGTTCCCGGCATTGCTCCCACTCCTCGACCTTCGCCCTTGCCGTTTCCTCGTCAACGATTTCCCATTCCTCGTTGTGCCGCAGCAGAATCTCTCCGCTCAGGTCGAAACCCGCGAGAGAGCCGTCAGGCCGTTTCGAGAACCGGAACCCCGCCTGCTTCAGTTCCTTGACGATGAAGCCCGCCGTTTTCCCCTGCCACACATCGAGGCCGACAGCGGCAGCCGCTTCAAGTAGTTCTATGCGTTTCGGCTTGGCTGAAACCCGGAAGCGCTCGACAGCGCCGACCACGCCGACGACCTCTTGCCGTGTCTCCTCGTAGACAGATTCCCGTGCTTCCCGCAGTGGGTACGGCGGAAGGGCATCCACCTCGCCAGTCTCGTCCATCGTCTCTCCACGGAGCCAGTCAAGTTCCTCTGGGGCAAGGTCACGATCGGGCCAGATGCCCGCCGCGACGGCCGCATGCCAGGCGTGCTGCGCTGCCTGTGCCGATTCTATCTGTGCCAGTTCCTCTATTTCAGCCGCTTCCAGTTCATCTGCTGCCGCCGCCTTTTCCTGACGGATTTCGACGGCGCGCCCCACGCACTGCGAGCACTCGCGCAACTCGCGCAGCGCCACCATCATCCGCACGTCGTCAGGGTAGTGAAAATCATCCTTGCCGGATTGCTCAATCCGCCGCTCTTCGCGTTTGAGATGCGCCCACAACGTATCCCAAATCTCACCCGGTGCCCGTGACGAATCCAGCCCAAGCCACGCATGAGTCCGCGCACCGCGCAGCCATTTCCAAGCCGCAAAACGGTCTTTGTCCTCTCCACCATCATCATCGGCTTCACCACCACCCAATTCCTCACACCGCGAGCCGTAGCGGGCGGTGTATTTGGCGATCGATGCTGCCGTTTCCTCTTTCCCGTCCTTGCCCTTTCGGGTCTTGTACCGGTTATCGTCATCGCCGATCACGGACGCATCGCAGCCCCGGTCCTCGCCCTCGCCATCACGATCCTCTAGGCTCGAAAACTCGCCCCGGAAACCGTCACAAACGGCCCGTGCATCTTCGAGCGTCGGTACGGCGATAAGGTAGTGCCGATGGACCGTCCCTGACTGCTGCGGCTGCGCGAACCACCAGCCTTGCGGACGCAATTCCCGCGAGCGAAGAAGAGCCATCACGCGATGGTGACGATCCTGAATCTCTTGCATAGCCTCATCCGGGCCGAGATTCAGATCGTGTTTCGAAGCCCTTGTTGTCTCATTCGTGGAGTGGCATACGTACTTTCCGGGCAGCGTCACTGTGATCCAGCAAACCCGCCATCCCAGCATCCCCCACCGCTTCAAGTTCATGTCGATCCAAAGCCGCATTTTTGCAGCTTTCGCCGATCGTGCATTCGCATCGACCTGAAGCATGGGAATCTGAACTGACGGATCATTTTTCTGGATCAGGACCAGCGCTGTCATGATCTCCCGGGTGCGGTCGCGATGCTCACGAAACCGCGACAGCGTGTAGTCGGAGACGTTCAGCGGCCGTCCGCGGACGTTGGGGCCGCCGACTGCCTGCGTCACCGCTTCGACGTATCCCATCGCCCGTTTCTGAAGGCGGCCGAGTCGTTTCCGCCACCATTTTTCGCACCGTCTTTTACGGTGGTCGGAACCGGAAAAATCGTCAGCGGGATACGCATTGGAATGCTTCCACGCAGCCGTACCCGCCGCATCGGCCAGTTCGAAGGCATCCATGTCGAGAATGTCAAAGTAGGTGAACGGCATCTCGTCCGCCTGACGCCATTCCCCGAACTTCTTCAGGATCGCGGCTTCCCTCCGTCTCCTATCCCATTCCGGCATCTTCCGTAGGAAGTCGCCGAATGCCTTTGGCAGCCGATCGGTGACGCTACGCTTGTCCTCGCGATCCGAACTCCATTTCGCTTCCTCTTCCTCGCTGATATCGGCGAGCTCAGTCGCTTGCTTCGCCCGATCCTTTTCGAAGGCAGCCTGAACGTGGGCCATCGTGGCGGCATGTGCGGCCCGCCTTTCCTCAAGCGTCAGGTCGGCGAGATTTGTGAAAGTCTCATCACCAGCCGACAGCGGCGGAACATCCGTAACGACCATCCTGTCGGCGGATTTCGCCGACGCGCGTTCGGCCGACGCCACATTCCGCAGCACGATTTCACGCGCAGCGCCGTGCCCGAGATATCCAAACCGGGAAAGCGCAGTTGCCGAAAAGCCCTGTGTTTTCGGGCCTTCGTCAACATTTTTGACTGCGGGGTTAAAAGGGTGGTGATGTCTGGCTGGGTGGGTTCCCAGCCGGGCGGTCACCTACAAGATGTAGGGGTCTTTACAGATGCGAACGCTTGAATCATCATCATCTTGTTGTTCCAAAAACGCTCCGTAGGGTTCCAGCCCAGTGACCGGAGCGTTTTTTATTGGGCCTGTCGGCCGAGCATGGGTCAACCCCTATCTAAATTCGAAATCTTCTTTCTGATCATGGCGACGGGTTCCCCTCGCTCTCTCCAACACGATTTTTTCTGCCACTCCGACCAAGGTCCTGATCGAGCCACTTGTCTCGATCATGCCCGGTCTGCGTAGCCCGAAAAAATAGTGCTGGAGCCTCCTCGCTCGGTGACAGTTCATCAGGCCGCTCTTCCGACTGAAGGTCGCCGCCATCCCCTATGGGCATGGCGGGAGAAGAGCCTATGCGGCCTGCTGCCCTATCAACCCGTCGCCCCCGCCCGCCTGCCAGTCCGGAACCCAAAAAATCATCCTGTCGGCCAATTTTCCTGAACCGCGATCGCTCACAAAAACGTGATCATCTCACACCGTTCGCCCTGTCTGCATCGGTCAACAAACTTTGCGAACGTGATGGTTTTTGCTGTGGTGGCCGACAGAAAATACTCCCATACTCTAGTGAGTGAAGGCAGAAATATTACTGTTTTCAGTGGCTTGGAGGAAGGGTGATGAGTACGAAGTTGGAGAAGGCGGCGAGGCTTCGGGAGCTTTTTGAGCAGATTGATAGTGCAGCTCTTGAGTGTCGCGAAATCATGAGGTCCGAGCCGATGGAAGATCGTTCCGATTGGAAGTGGTCACTCGACATCCATGAGTATCTGTACGGCCACGCAACGCCGACGATGACCCGGACCATCGAGCGGCTGGAAGCCGAGGCCGCCCGGGCGGCCTGACAGGAACAGCCGGGACCATTCCCGGCCTTCCCCCGAACGGCTCCCGCAGCCGTTTCGGAGAGGGCCGAAATCCTCGCTCAGAGACCACGACCATGAGGACACACGACGACATCAGGAAGGCGGAAACCGACGCCTATGCCGAGCTCAAAACAGCAGGAGACTGGGTGGACGCCAAAGGCGCAAGCCTTTTGGCAGCCATCCGCAAGTACGGCATCAACCATCCAGTGGTTGACGAGAGCTACTGCGGTTACCGCGACAAGCTGCGCGAACTGGACGCTGCCACAAAGCGCTGGCGCATAATTTTCGATCACATGAAAAAGGAAGGAATCTAGGCATGGAGGTGACGAACACAAACGCCCGTTTCACGAAGGGCGGACGCCCGAAATCCGACCCCGCCGACATTGACGCCCGCCGACGTGCTTTCCAAAAACTCCGGAAGCGGCTGGGTATGACCCGAGCCGATCTTGCAGCCCTTACCGGGCTTACCCCGGGGACCATCGGCAATTACTGTTCTCCCCGGAGCGCGAATGTCGCGCCGACCTGGAAAGCCATCGGCGTCATGTACGCCGAGGCCATCCATCGCGCGAAGGCGGCGGCCGCGATTGCCGAGGACGCCATGTTCCGGGCTGAGATCGATTTGCAGAACCTTGAGCGTCAGGGCATGGGTCCACAAGGACTGGCCGTTCCCGTCCTCATTCACGAGGGCGTGCCCATTCACGGTACTTTCAAACACGGCATGTATCGAATGAGATACTGGTACTCAGTCGTACCTTGCCCAAATATCGAAGCGGAAGAAGCTCAGGGGATGACGTTCGATGTTCGCCAGCTACCGGGCTGGCAAGAAGGCCGACCGCATATAGAGATCATCGAAGAGGCGATCGATGCGGGGCTCCTCTCCTTTCGATCAGTCGATGAAGCTTTTCTCGACCGAATGGCAGCCATCGCGAATGCGGACCTTCGCAAGCCTCGCGTGACCAGCGATGATGGTTTTCCATTCTGAGCCATTGTCGTAAGAAATCTGAAACAGGGCTTGTGGTCTGCAAAATTCCGCGCCAGCATTTTTGTAGGGCGCTCTAACGCCCGCCCTTCTGTCAGCCGCCGTGCAGGCGGCTCTGGAATATATCAATGTCAGTTCTTCCGCTGCACAAGCGGTCTTCTGTTGGAAGCGGCTCCCCGGAAACGAGGAGCCGTTTCTTTTTATGCGCAAGGATTCATCGTCCCAAAGTAATGTTGACATTTCTGACGCGTGTAATTGTTGACATTGCTTTCCGCATTGAGCGCGTAAAGATGAAATGCCGCTACCATAATTGTTGACATAATAATTATCGAGAAATGTCAAAAAACATTTTGACATATACTCCGCCGACAAGCACCATATCTATAGACGGTTGAAAACGGCCGTTCGGATGACAGAAGGAAAATTGACATGAGGAACTACGAATTCCAAGTCGGCGGCACCACCTGGACAGTCAACGAAGGCCCGGACTTGAGGGTCAACGGTCACCAGGTCACTGAATGGGAAGTCCGCAAGCACTGTGCAGACGAATTTGGACACCCGTACATGCACAAGCACCGGAACACGTACATTCCGCGCCGTGCCACGATCGCCCAGATCAAGGCCCACATCGCCGACAACTACGCTGGACAGGAGGAGGCAGCGTAACCGCTGCCCCTGTCACTCACAGAACAAAAGGAGAATCCCATGTACTTGACACTTGCCATCATTGCCGTAGCCGCCTGCATGGTTGCCGGTATCGGCTACAAGCTCGGCCGCAGGCCAGCCCTCTTCGACACCAGCCGCTTGCCTGCTGGCATGCGCTTCTCGTCGCAGGAAACGTCGGCTATCGGGGCCGTCATCCGTTTCCACGGCCTTCTCGCAATCGCTGGGTCTCTCATCGTCGCGATGGCTTATCCGTTCTTTTTCTGATGCCTCGCCTTGTCCTTTCCAGAGGGCTGGAAAGGAGCGGGAGCGGCACCAACCGCCAGAAACCCAATAGGAGCATTCGATGACATCTACCCTTGGACCCATCGCTGGAATTTCGGCCACCCTTAATTTCCAGCAGGCCGAAATCGAGCGTCTGCGCCGCCAGGTCGAGGAGCAGCAGGCCGAGATCGCTCGGTTAAAGGCAGCACTCGCAGCAAAGGAGACCGCCTGATGTCTCAACCCTTAATTCCCGCCGCCGAAAAGGCAGCCCGTAAAGCCAAGTTCGCAAGCCTGTTCCGCAAGCTGAACATGACCGCGACCGCGGCCTCGAAACTCATCGGCATCAGCTCCGCGAGCGTAGCGACATACGTTGCTCCGGGCAACGACCGCAGCCCGTCCGCCCACGCCCTCGAACGGCTCAGGCAGGTAGTGCTGACCGATTTGGAAGGCAGGGAAGCAGCGGCCCACGCAGCCGCCGCAAAAGCCAGCCAGACGCGCATTGAGTACCAGAAGGAAATCGCATGAGCCTGCACCACATCGACAACGCCTCCACACATGTAGAAGCCTGCGACACCGCCAGAGAAGCGATCAGCGCTGCCATTCAGGCCGTGAAGGGTGCAGCGAAATCTGGAACTCGCGTGAATGCGGAACTTGGCCAGGCATGGGCCGACATGCTGACGAACTTCCATCTTGGTGATCTGCCGAAAGCCGCGCACGAGCAATCCATAGCAGCAGACGGCGCATTGACATTGATCGCGGTCCACCATGGCGAGGATGCGAGGGAAAGGGCATGAGCACGTTCGATACTTGGACAAATCACCCTTGAAACTGCCACGGCCTCAGCCGATCGCCGCCGCTTCGCGGCTCAAGGGTCCGTGTTGCCCCTCCGGGGCTGCCCGCTCATCCTCCCTTGCGACCGCCTTCCGGCAGTAGCCGTTTGCGGTTAGATTTGAACAGGATATGAAAGGAAACGATCATGAACTTCGCCCCCGTCGCCATCTTCGCTCTCGTCGGAACTCCGGTTCTCTTCGTCGCTGGCATCATCTTCAACATCGCCAACGGCATTCCGCTCTTTTAAATCGTAACGGAGAAATCCGTTACGGTTCCTTCTCCAGATTTTTGGGGCAGACTTGCGTTGGTGACATCCTCGCAGATGCTGTTATCGATCAGGAACGGAGTTCCATCGTCGGACCAATCTTCGTTCAGCGCGCCCCCGAACTCGGCAGCCCAGTGAACGAAAATATCGGTACGGTTGACGGGCCCACCGCCCCACGCGGCGGTGCAAAGAGGGGCCAGACTTTCGGCCGTTACCGTGGTCGTCAAGATGCATCGGTCACTTGACCGAGGTGCGATCCCCGGGCATGCACCCGTCGCCCGGAAAGCTCCAAACTCCCGATCCCACGTTCCCGCGCCGAGGTGGAATCGAAGGCCGTCGACGTTCGAAAGGTGGAAGTCCGAGTTGTTGGCAACGAGGATTTCGCCGACGAATTGGTCGCCCACGCTCACTCTGCCGTTGCCGTCGATATCAACATGCTCAAAGCTGTCGAGGGAGATATCGAGGCTAGCAATATCGAAAGCCGGATTGTGGCTCGAGCACTCTGACAGCCGGATCAGGTCGGCCCGATCATAGCCGACATCCGGATCAGAAGGCAGCCACCCAGCGCCTTGCATGGCGAAAAGATAGGCCTCGTATTCGAAAGGCAGCGTGTCGGAATCCGGCACCTGTACGGAAGCCCAGCAAACATCGTCGGCCGTAATCGTGTGCGAGAGAGTGCATGTGCCTGATGTCCAGGCACCGATGTGCCCGCATGATCCAGAAGCTTCGAACGGCCAGAATCCAGCATGGAACATCAGCCCCGCTGATGCCATGGGCGTGTCGCTGTCGTTGGTAATCGCGACTTCCGCGAGAACGCGATCCCCGATGCCGATAGCGTTGCCGATGTCTTTGGTGACGTCGAAGTAGGTCAACTCGAACCTGACTCCCGATCCAGAAGCTTCCTCGTCCTCATCATCGGCGGGAAGCTCTGGCGCGATCGGCAGCGCAGATGTGGAAGTGATCGTTCCCGCTTTCGCACGGAAGACAAACCGGGGTTCCTCCTGGGCGAATGCGGGTGCGGTGATTGCGATGGCTGCCATAGCAGCGGGTAGAAGTCTTTTCATTTTAGTTCCCTATATGTTCTGTTGATTGCGTAAGCTCCGCCGCCCGCATCGAGCGGCGAAGCAATCTAGCTGCGTGAGGTTATGCCGCCTCCGGAGCTGCCTTTGCCGCCGTCGTCCTTGGTGTTGTCGCCATTGTTGCGAGGTAGACCAGGAAGGCCGGGCATGCCACGGCCAAGGACGGCCGCAGCGCCGCCCGCGACGGCAGCGAAGAAGGACTTGTCTGCGAAGCCGTGAGCGCTGCCGCCGAACCAAGTGATGATTTTGTCCGGGATGTGGAAAATCTGGCCGAAGATATGGACGACCAGATACATCGACAGGAAGGTGATGACCGCCAGCCCAACGATGAGCGCCCCAAGACCCGGTGCGCTTCCGCCCGTCTGTCCGTAGAACGCGGTAGCCCAAAACAGTTCCAGCCCACCGACAATCATGGGGAGCAGTTCGAAGCAGGCCATGAACGCCAGCATCCCCAATACTGGCATGAGGAAAACGTTGAACAGCAGCATCGCGCCCATTTTGGACTGTTCGGCAAGGAACTCCTCGCCGCTCAGACGGATGAAGGAGAAGGCCCAGACCACGAGGGCTATAGCTGCTTCCAAAACCGCCAGGAGCCAGAGCGCAGCGAAAACCCACATATAGATGAATGGCAAAATCGGCAGGATGTATGCCCGCACCGCACCGATGATCCAAAGCGTTCCGAGCGGGGCATAAAGCCATGTCGAGAACCAGGCCACCGCCCCGTCCGCGCCGAACGCGCTGCCGATCCAGGATGCCGCACCCATGTTCAGTCCGGCGACGGCAACGATCCCCCCATACGCGATCCACATGAAATAGTGCCCGCTGGAAACTTGGTCCCCGATCGGGTCGGACTGCCGCATCCGCTCGACGGTCGAGAGGCCGTTGTCAGATCCTGAGGAGTACCAATTTAGAACCCATTCGCTGAGCGGCCGCGTAATCGTCGCTATGGCTCGTGTGAGAAAATTGGCGTCGTCATCGGCAGCCGCTGCAAGGTCCGACGACGTGACCCCAATTTCTGCTTCCTGACCGATGAGCGCGTTGCGTAGCGTCTCCAACGCCGCGTGCAGGTGCTCCCGGTTCGCGCTGCCTGTTTCGCCGAGCCGTACCGAGATCCTGTCGTGCTGCTGCCCGGTCATCGCCGCAACCTGCTGCGATCTTGCTGAGACATGCCCCCACCACATGCCTGCGGTAGCAACACCCTGCTGCCGTGCGGCATCGACCAGCCGTTGCCGTGCCGCTGCCGCGTCCTCATCCAGATTCATTGCTTTATCGACGGCGACGACGATTGCTGCATCGTACTCGTCGCCAAGCGTCCGAAACTTCTGTGCCAGTTCAGCAGGCAGATGGCCGTTGAGGATCAGATCCATCGTCTGCTCGACAGAGAAGATGTGATCACGGCGTGAGAAGAGCTCACCGAACGGCTCCGCCAGCTCACGCGCGCCTGTCACAATTTTGGAAACCGCTTCTTCGCGCTCGGTTGTGAAAGCTTCGTGCCCTTCGAGCTTCATCATCGTCACTGCGCCGCAATTGTTGCCGTAGCTCCATTGCTGAACGCCACCCATCGCCGTCCCCGAAGGCGAGGGCATGATGATCGGCGCAATTCCGAAACGTTGCGCCATTGCGTTGTAGACGGCAGCGCAGATTTCAGATTCCAAAATGTCATATGAGAGAGCGCGGCCGCCCGGGCTTTGCGGAGCAATGCGGACGTTCTTGCCCGCCGCATAATCGACGTAGGATACCCACGTGCTGTCCGACAGATTGATTGCAGGCCGTGCAATGCTGTCGCGAAGAATGTGGTGTGCCGTCGAGAAATTCATCGCAATTGGAACCATCATCCCGAAGCCAGCCACAATGCGGAGGGGCATCCAAACATTCAGATTGAGATCGAGGCGTTGTTCTTTGTAAGCGGCGCGAACGATCATCGCGATGACGTGCCAGCCCAAGAATAAACTCGCAGCGAACATGACCGATGACGAGAAGATCGCCATCGCAAAACCCCATGCGGACGACGAGTCGGCTGGCAGCAGCCAATTCACCCAAGCCCACAGAATGTTGTGTTCGGATGGGGTCGCAAAGAGGTCACCCGCTTTCATATCAACTACTCCTGGGGCTCAGGCACCGCCACCGCGACTCCCGAATCCTGAGTTTCGGCAACAGCAAACGGCCCGCCTTCGAAAAGCTTTCTGTCCCTCGCAGCTACGAAGTTTGTCACGAGCGATCGAGCCGCATCGGTCGAAATCGTGCCCCTGTCGATCGCAGCCAGCAGCGCCCCGCCAAGCACGATTTTACGTCTTGTATCCTCCCTTCGAGCGGCATCCTTCAATTTCTTCTGTGCCCGCGCGAGGTCGGATTCGACCTTAGCTTTCTGCTGAAGCAGCCGCTTCTCCCGCTCCCTGATTTTCTCCATATCCAGCATCCCAAAATCTCCATCAGTTGAATGCTGCCGGCGGTTTCCGCCGACCGACTTTGAAGAATCCGCAAGACAAAAATGTTGCATTCTTCAGTGATAGCGACAGGAAACCTCGTCCGAATTTCTGTCTCTTCTATAAGTGTTTGCCGAGAGCTTGAATTTCACAAGTCGTCAACTAAACATCGTCAGTACGGACGCCGAAACAGTCCCCCTGACCAAGGGCGCGCTTAAGCATCGTTCCGATGCAGCACGCCCGCAGGGCCAGAGGTCGGTGACGACAGGAGATGACGACGATGAATCAAATTCACATCGACTACATGCGGTATCCCGACGACCGGGTTTCAGGACTCAGCGCGCGAGGTCTCACCGACTCGCAGCTTCGCCACTACGCGATGGAGGCCGGTTTCGGCGTCGTCGGCGATCCAGAAATATCGACCGTCTATCTCGGCAGCCGTCGACATATCGAACGGCTTTTCCTGATCCTGGAAATGTCCGGATACGAGATCGCAGCCGACGAGTACGAGATCCTTGGCGTGGGGCAGGCTCGATGAGAAACCCAGATTCGCTCCTTGCACTCATCCTGCAATTCTTCGCCCCCGCCGCAATCTTCCTCGCGGTTCTCGGTGTCGTCGGTGTCGGCGGCTACTTCGTAGTCGCCACCATCGCAACTTTCGCCCTTCATTTCATGACTGCCGAAAACGCGGTCCTTCTCGGCCTCCTGGCCGCATCCGCTGTGACGCTCCTCATTCTCCGGGCGCTGCCGAAACCGCCATCCGAAAATGGAGATTTCAAATGAGCATTCCAAAATTCTTCGCTGGCATCGCCGCAGCCTTCGCTTTCGGCAGCGCCGTCTTTCTGGCGCTCGCATTCTTCGCTCCGCCTGTCGGAGTCGATCCTGCCGCATCCCTTTTCTCAATGGGGAGCGTGGTCGCCGTGATGGCTATGTCATTCCCTCTCATGGCACTTCTGTACGGTCTCGGCGCTTTGGTCGCCAATTTGATTGCCCGCATCTTTCCGAGCCTCGACATGGACGAGGAGGGCGTACCGTTCCCGGTAAGGGAAATCATCAAGCTAGCCGTTGTGGTCGGGATCGTCGTTGCGGCCACATTTATGACTCGGCTCAGGGGCGGGGATTCTGCTGCAACGCTTCCCTCACTCATGAGCCCGTTCGGGTCCTTTACTCCTCTCGTCCTTCTCGTGGCATTCCTGATGCTGGTCGATCAAATGAGGAGCATGAACAACTTCTCCAGGAATCTCTCTTCCAAAAGGGAGGATTCCTGATGGTCATCGGTCGCAAGCAGATGGCCCGCCGACGAATGAAAGTCGCGGAGAAAGCCCACAGCGAAAACCTCGCCGCCGTCCTTTCGATCGCCGAAGATTTCCTTCGTGACCAAGCCACTAGGCACGACCTGATTTCTGCTGTCGTCACGGCTCGCGTGTCTCACTTAGCTGCTAGCGCCGCAGCCAGCACCCATGAGCGGATTGCGGCCGAGGCCACTGATCACGAAGAGGGGGAAGAATCTTATGTCTGAATCCCCCCGTGAACGTCAGGAACGCGTCGTTATCGGCGCTCAATACATGCTTGGCAACGACGGGTTCCGTCACCTGCTGGAAGAGTATTTTGGCGGCAAGATTCCGGCCATAGACACGGGTGCATGGTCTCAGTTCGTCATGGCAATGCACCTTGCTCCGGTCACGAACCGACCCAAGCCCTTTCAGCCATATCCGAGGTTCCCCACTGCACTCGAAACGGCAGGTCACTTCTTGCCGTACGACGTGCAGTCGGCTCGTTCGCCATCGCCATTCTGGATAGGATTCTGGTCGGAGTGCCAAGCCCCAACACCTTATCGCGAGGACGGTAACCGACAGGCATGGGAAAACGGCCGCGAGCTTGCCAGGACCAAGCATGCCGAGACCTACCGCCGCTATGTCGCGAAATGCCAAGAAGCGGAGCGGGCTGCATGACAACCTCCCTCCCGCCCACGGAAGCTCTGTTCCATATGACGGCAAAAGTCTTCAAGCGGAGCGAAGGCCGCAGCGCTGTTGCAGCAGCAGCATACCGCAGCGCCAGCCGCCTGCACGATGCACGTACAGGCCAGGATTTTGACTACCGCAACAAGCCTGTCGTCATGTCCATGCTCGCGTGCCCGCCCGACGCGCCGGAGTGGGTCAGAGATAGGGAAATGCTCTGGAATCGTGCCGAAGAAGCCGAACGCAGAAAAGATGCCGTCGTTGCGAGGGAATGCGAAATCAGCATCCCACGAGACATCCCGCAGCACCAGTGGCAGGCTTTCGCCTACGCCGTGGCAGCCGCCTACACAGATGTAGGCGCGATTGCGGACATCGCAATCCATTGCCCCGCTGACGCTTACGGCGAGCCGCAGCCCCACATCCATGTGATGCTCACGACCCGTTCGCTGGACGCTTCGACCGAGTCCGGGTTCTCCAAGGGCAAGAACGACGCCCTTGCGGGAATCTTCGAAAGCGGAGGCCGTCGAGGCGGCACCAAAGGGGAGTCCCTGAAGGTTGAGCGCGCCCGTGTAGCTGCCGTTATGAATGAATTTCTCGCCGCAGCAGGTTCCGAGCGCCGGGCATCTCACGAGTCGAATGTCGATCGAGGCATCGAACGCGAATCCGAGCCCACGCTCGGAGAGCAGCGCATGCACGCTGTCAAAAACCGCAAACGTCACGACCGGAAATCGGCGCTGGTTTCTGGCATGCGCAACGCGAAGACTATCGAAAATCTCAGAGACACAATTGAGGAGGAACTGATGCAAACGAACCCTAAACACCAGATCGAGAACGGCTTGAAACCCCGCCGCAAGCAGGATTTTAAGGCAAAGCTTTTGCAGGACCGGTTCCCGGGCATCGAAGGCATCGACATCGACGCGTTGCATATGATCGATATCCGCCGTCCCGACATCACCAAAATTTCCACCCGCGATGGCGGCTGGGTAGAAGTGCAGGGACGCCGGGTCCGCCGCTATGGCACCCCTGGATATGCGATCCCGCTTGCCACAGCATTGGCTTCTCACGTCGGTGCGAACGAGATCGAACATCTGGAAGAGCAGCAGTCCATCCAGAAGAAGGGCAGCGGCATCCGCGCGCGCCGTAAGACCGACGATGCTGCACCCGAGGTAGCAATGCCGCAGGTCGAATCCTGCGCAGATCGGTGGCGTTCGCGTGGCTATTTCGACATCACCGAGAGCCCAGACGGATGCTGGATCGCTATTGGCTCTTGCCGCATCCAGGACCTTGGTGACGAGCTTCGAATCCACGGCAAATGCAACGATGCCGCTGGACGCGCTTTGTTGCAAAAAGCGATCGACGAGTGGGGTAGCGAAGTCGAAATTTACGGCAGCCGCGAGTTCAAGGACTCCATCTGGCGCGAAGCGCAGCGCAGCGGAGTCCAGGTCTTCGACCAGGCCACGGGCCAACTCTACGAGCCGTCCGCCGATGTGAAAAAGGCCTTCGAAGCCGACCGTGTGAAGGCGGTGGCCGATGTTGTCGACCTTGCCGACGTGAAAGCCGCCAAGGCCGTCGCCACGCTCGTCAAGGAAGCCGCATCGGGAGAGGTGGCAGCGCTCGCGAAGCTCGAAATGAACGACCAGGAACTTGTGGATTTCGTCACCCTCCATCTGGACGACGATCAGCGCGCGAAACTCGCAAGCAAGCCCGAAAGTGCAGTTATCGATGCTTTGCCTCAGTTCCGTGAATTCGGCAGGCTGGCTCGTGAAGCCGATGACGAGAAGGGCAAATCCCGAGCAACCGGACCGCGCCCCGTCACCGCTCCACCAGAATTCGGCGATGTCACGCAGGACAACGATTCGCTTGAGGCCCGTGCCGAAATGGCGAGGGCCTTGGCGATCGGTGCGGATGACGATGAGCTGGCTGACGATGGCGACGAGATCGACTACGTAGCCGAGGCCAACAAGCGTCTGAACCGGGAGGCCGATCGCAAGCACGACCGGAAGCCATTGTGACCAGGGCGCGCGATAACGAAACCAGACTCGGAGGTGGCGTGCATCATGCACTCCGCCGCTACATCGTCGCCCGGGCCAGTGGTCGGGAGCATGCCGAGTGGGCTCGATGGGAACCCGAAGCCAAGGGCTGGGTGGGTTGCACTGAAATCGAAACTCAGGGCTATCCGTCGTACCGCGTCCGTACGCCAGGGATGCCATGGTGCAGCTATCTCGGCCGTGACACGACAATCGCCGAAGACGCCGAACTCGCTGCCTTTTTCGAAGCTCACGTCGATCCGGGTTTCGGCTTCACCCCATTGCGAGGGCAGGTTTCCCGTCGCCGTCGAACCTGCCTCCGCGAATGGAAAGCGCGCGGTCGCGAATTGCTCGACCGCGCCCGGGCGCAGCGCGAAGCACCTGATATCAGACCGAAGGCCCTTTTAGCCGACGAGTTCGCTGCACCAGGTAAAGGTTTGCGGTCTCTGAAAAAAGCGAAACGCGCCGAATAGGAAACATTTCAAGCGCTCAAAGGGGTGTTCGTGGCCCCTCTTGAGTTTCATAGGGTGACCCCACGTCGGAAAACCGCCCAGCAATGTCAGCGCCTTACGGATATCCGCCTTCGATCACCCGCCAGCAGCGCCGACGCCCCATTCTCTCCGCCGCGACTTTGGCTGCCGCCATCGTCTCGAAAACATCGCCAAGAATCTGTTCCGGGCCATCCGTTATATCGACAGTGAAGCCCTCATTCGGCAGCGGCGTCACGCGCATTTCAACACAGCGCCCGCCGCTCTCTATCTCACCGCCGACGAATTTGGCATACACTTCCCACCCGCGCGGCTCCCGCACCGCGCTCACCAAAGCCAGTTGCATCGTCGATCCCTCTCCAAATTCAGCCCCGATCGGGCGGGGGAGAGAACACCGGGCTCATGTCACAAAGTCGAGGAATCTTGTTTCCTTGCGGCCTCGCTCACTGGCGCAGCGAGTCCTTGAAAATGGCTCTGCAAAAGGACTCCCGGCCACCTGAATTCTGCGCCGAAACAACTCAAGCCGTAGAAAAATATTTCAGCCGTTCTCGGATATTGCGGCCACCGTCGAGCCCGCTCGTTACGGTGCTGTTCGTATCTCGCGCTCGCTCGGCCGAAATTTGCTAGCTCGCCTCTTCATCCCACTCGTCCGCTTCAGTTGCGAACCCCAACCGCTTGAGTGTTTGCCCGTCCGACTGCGGCTTGCGTAAATCGGCTTTCGCTTTAGCCATCTTCTCTTGTTTTTCCCAGTTCTCCATTGTCGAGTACCATGGCACGAAGCGGTTGAATGAGAGGCCGTCCTTGCGGCTCGTAGGAGCCGGGAAGCCCATGCGAGGCCGATGTCTTTTCCATTCCTCGTCTACGGCCGCGAATAGTGCGTTCGTCCACGCCTCCATCGCGACCGCTTTCAGTTCCAGCCGCTGGCTGAAATCGTATGCCTGCCTTGTGATTGCCGCCGCAAATCGTGGTGCTTCGCCTGTGCTCACGCTCTGATGATCAAGCACAGCAGACACGGCATCGCCTCGCACCATCAAATTACCGCACTCAGTCGCAAATGTGGTGCGGAAATCGTGGGTTGAAAAATCTGGAATCCCTTCGAGCAGATCGACTGGAATCTTGAACTCCTCGCCGTCTTTCTCAGCCTTGGCCTTTGCGAGTGCAAACGCCTTGGGGTCTGCAGGCCGTCCCCGAAGCCGCTGGATCAATAAACGTGGCGTGGAACGGGACAGGTGCGCGTCGGTTTTTCCGCCTTCTAATCGGGTCGCCGGAAACACATAGACAGATTCCCTTTCGGACGACTCGATTGACCTTTTTAATAGCAGTGCCACGCGGGGAGGAATTGGCAGCGAATGCGCCTTTCTCCCCTTCATTGTGTCTTCAGGGAAATAAACGACCTGCCATCCTTCTGGACCATTCGGCCACGGCAGGATGTTTGATTTCAGCAGTTTCAGGCCAGCCGATGCCCGCTGCCCCGTAAGCGCAAGCCACCATAGCGAGCAAACAGAATTTTCCGATGTCACCCGTTCGATCTTTCGATCCGACATCACCCGATGCTTTTCGGCGAGGTATAGAACCCGTGCCGTTTCGGCCAGTGTCGGGAACCGTGTTTTGGCCTGTGGAATGGTCTCTTGCCTCTTTTTGACCTCCCTCCACCAGTAGGCCGACCCCTCAAGCCCCGCTTCGCGAGAATCGGTCCCGCGAGCATGTGTCAGTGCGGCCTTGGAGTACGCGACGAATTGGCGGGATGCCGCCAATCTGCCCTTTCTGAAAAAAGCGTTTCGGACTTCTTCAAGGTCACCTGCTCGCAGCGTGGATAGCAGCCGATCATGCAGATGGTGTGTTTCTTCAAACGTCAGGAGGTAGCGCTTAGCTTCCTTCACTGTCTCCATGGATGGCAGCCTAGTCTCACCCCGGGAATTTGTGCGCGGATTTGAAAGGTAGATGTCAGCGTATTGCCTGACCATCTCTTTCCAGTCCCAGCGCCCCTTTTGCCGTTCCGTCGCCTCCGCAGCTGTGTCGGCCGCTTTCTTCGGCGCTTCGCCTGACAGCCTCGCGGTCACGTACGCTTTGGCATCTTTCTTCGCCCGGAGCAGTGCGACGACTTCCCTTGTCATCATCCGCGCCGCGTCCGCATCCCCGACCTGATCTGGCGAGCCGAGCGTAACGGTTTTGCCGTTCCACTTCACGATCCACGCGCACGAATTGCCTTGCGTTCTGAGCTTGAGATTGATTTCCCCGGTGTCTGCGAAGATCAGCGGATCGGCGGTCGAAAACTCCGCCGACCTGGCTGCTGCCTTGGCTTCTTTGATCTGTTTGGCCCCGATTCGTATTCGATGCGTCGGCATCGCCCGCCCTTCCCTTGTTCAACTTGGCGACCTTCTAGACCAACCTACAGACCAAGTCCATCAAACAAGCCCCGCGTGCTTTGCGCGTCGTATGCGAGTCTCAAGCCGAGAAATCCGATCTTTCATGTTGTTTTTGCTATAATTTTTCTTGGCTTCAAAAACACCTCCAATTGCGCTAGGCTCCTGACTCGCTCCATGACACGACTACGAATCTGGGGGTCAGAGGTTCGAATCCTTTCGGGCGCGCCATTTAACCCACTGAAATCACTTCATTTTCTGCCTTCAGCGCGATAGCTCCCCAGCATAAAAATCCATTTTAGTCTGGGTTTTAGTCTGGGGTTTTTGTTGCAGATAGACGCGGAATGTCGGCATCGGCAGCATGTGATTCCCACTTTTTGATAGCTGGTGGGGCGAATTTGATGATGGTCTCGGGGGGAAAGCCTTCCCCCTGGCCGGCACTTCGTTGCCGGCGCACCCCCTTCTGCGGGGAGACCCCGCAACGCCCCCCTAGAGTGAGAGGCAGGCCGGGTTTGCCGTGACGGGCTGGGATCGGGAGAGAGGCTCCCGAGGCCCGTCGCGGAGTAATCCCGATGGCCAGACATGACCGCAGCGCTCGCGCCGGCTCGGACCGGACGAGCCTTTACGACGACATCACCGACAAGATCATCGCCGAACTGGAGGCGGGCCGCGTGCCCTGGGTGCAGCCTTGGGGCACCCCCGAGGCCGACGCGCTCCTCGGCCTGCCGAAGAACGCCGTCACCGGCCGGCAATATTCCGGCATCAACATCCTTCTTCTCTGGGGCGCCGTGGTCGAGCGCGGCTTCCCCGGCCAGGGCTGGCTCACCTTCCGCCAGGCGCTCTCGCTCGGCGGCAATGTTCGCAAGGGCGAGCACGGCACCACGGTCGTCTACGCCGACCGCTTCATCCCCGACGAGGAAAAGAAGCGCGCGCAGGAAACCGGCGAGGAAGCCCACGCGATTCCCTTCCTGAAGCGCTTCACCGTGTTCAACACCGTGCAATGCGAGAACCTTCCCGAAGACGTCACCGTCGCCGCACCGCCTCCGCCGCCCGGCCAGATCGAGCCCACCGTCGAGGCGCTCATCAAGGCCACCAGCATCGACTTCCGCATCGGCGGCGACAAGGCATTCTATATGCCGGCCCCCGACTATGTGGTCGTGCCGCCCCCGGCCGCCTTCTTCGAGCCGATCAACTGGCACCGCACGGCCCTGCACGAGCTGTCGCACGCCAGCGGCCATCACTCGCGCCTCGCTCGCGATCTCGGCGGCTCCTTCGGCTCGAAGAAGTATTTCGTCGAGGAATGCGTCGCCGAGCTTTCGAGCGCCTTCTGTTGCGCGGCGCTGGGCATCAGGCCCACCGTGCGCCATGCCGACTATATCGGCGCGTGGATCGACACGATGCGCGAGGACAACCGCGCCATCTTCCGCGCCGCGTCGCAGGCCAGCAAGGCGGCCGACTGGCTTCTCTCCTTCCTGCCGGCCGACGAGCAGCCCGCCGTCGATGCCGCCTCCTCGATCGACAGGAGGGCGGCATGATGACCTACGCGCAATTGCGCACCGCGCTCGCTCGGATGGAGGAGAGCCTGGCTGAGACCCGGCACAACCTCGCCCTTGTCGAGCGCCGGCTTTGCGACGGCGCGGAAGCCGAGACCATCAGGCGGCGCCCGAAGTCGCGCTGGTATCATCGCCGGATGAGCCGCTGGACCGGAGCCGACGAGGCCGAATACCGGCGCATCCTCGATCGTACGTCCAAAGCCGCGCAGGCCGAGCTTGAGCGGCTTCGCCGCAAGGTCGAGCGGCAGAACGGCGCGATTTTAGCGCTGCGCTGCAAATACCGCATCAACGACGAACGGCCCCGGCAGTACGCCTTGTGACCGTTCCGGCCGATGGCTGCGCCGGTGTGTGCCGGCGCAGCCGAGAGGAAGAGAGGTGCCGGGGTTTCCGTGACGGGTTGGAAGCGGAGAGAGAGGCTCTCCGCGCCCGTCGTGGAGAAACCACGATGGCAAGAGCTGCCAGGAAGAAGTCCGCCGCCGTCCCAATGATCGTGTTCTCGCGGGCGCGCGATATTCCGTTCAACCGGATCAGGCTGTCGGACAGCAATGTCCGCGAGGTCGACGTCGAGGCCGGCCTGGACGAACTCACCTTCGACATCGACCGCCGCGAGGACCTCGTGCAGGGTCTCAATGTCCGTGCCATCCTCGACGCGGACGGCAACGAGACCGGCGATTTCGAGACGCCGGCGGGCGGGCGCCGCTACAGGTCGATCGCCCGGCTCGTGAAGGCGGGGCGTTTCCCCGAGGACGGGCTCGTTCCCTGCATCGTCAAGAAGGCCGACGCCAAGACCTCGGCCGTGGACGACTCGCTCGCAGAGAACGTGCTGCGGCTGGCGCTGCATCCCCTCGATCAGTTCCGCGCCTTCAAGCGCATGGTCGACGGCGGCATGTCCGAGGCGGAGGTCGCCACCGCCTACTTCACCACCGAGCGCTATGTCGCGCAGCGCCTCGCGCTCGCCAAGGTCTCGCCGAAGCTGCTGGAGGTCTATGCCGAGAACGGCATGACGCTGGCGCTGCTGGAGACCTTCACCGCGAATCCCGATCATGCCCGTCAGGAGCAGGTCTGGGATGCCGTGAGGCAGTCGCACTACCGCGAACCCTGGCACGTCCGCCAGATGCTCACCGAGACCAGCGTTCCCGCGTCCGACAAGCGCGCCATGTTCATCGGCCTCGACGCCTATGTCGCGGCCGGCGGCCCGGTGCTGCCCCGCTACCTGTTCGACGAGGAGGATGGCGGCTGGCTCGACGACGTGCCTCTGCTCGACAGGCTGGTTGCGGACAAGCTCAGGACCGTCGCCGACGAGGTGGCCTCCGAGGGCTGGAAGTGGATCGCCGTCAGCCTCGACCTCCCGCTCGGCCACGAGCGGGGCCTTCGCGTGCTCGCCGGCACCTTGCCCGAACTCACGCGGAAGGAGCGCAAGCAGCGCGAGGCGCTGCGCGACGAGTACGACGCCCTGATGGCCGAGCATGACGGCTGCGACGAGCTGCCCGACGAGATCCACCAGCGGCTCAGCGAGATCGAGGCGGCGCTTGACGCCTTCGAGAACCGCCCGGCCATCTATGACCCGGCCGAGATCGCCGGCGCCGGCGCCTTCATCTCGGTCGATTCCGATGGCGATCTTGTCGTCGAACGCGGCTATGTCCGGCCCGAGGACGAGCCGGCCGCGGCCGTCGACGGCGAAGCGCCGGAGGCCGTAGGCGCCGACGGCGACGGCACGGAGGAGCCGCGAGTCATGCGGACCGTCATCACCATCGGCGGCGAGCCTGCCGAGCCGGAGGAGGACGAGGAAGACGTCATCCGTCCCCTGTCGGAAAGGCTGGTGGCCGAGCTGACGGCGCATCGCACGCTCGCCCTGCGCGACGCCGTGGGCGCCAACCCGCAGGTCGCGCTCACGGCGCTGCTGCACAAGCTGGTGCGCGACACGTTCGGGCGCTCCACCACCGGCGCCGCGGTCGGGGCTTCCGTCCGCGAGGTCTATTTCCGCGAGCAGGGTCCGGACCTCAAGGACAGCCCCTATGCGCAGTCGGTCAAGGAGCGGCACGACGGCTGGAAGGCGGACCTTCCGTCCGACGACGACGCGCTCTGGGACTGGCTCGCCGCGCTCGACGAGGCCAGCCGCCTGGCGCTGCTCGCCCATTGCGTGAGCTACGGCGTCAACGCGCTCTACGAGCGGCCGAACCCGATCAGCGCCAGCGGCATCTCGCAGCACGGTCTCGACCTTCGCATGGCCGAGGCCGACCGGCTCGCCCGCACCACCGGCCTCGACATGATCGAGGCGGGCTTCCGGCCCACGGTCGAAAACTATCTCGGCCGCGTTCCGAAGACCCGCATCCTCGAAGCCGTCCGCGAGGGCGCCGGCGATCGCGCGGCCGACCTGATCGCCCATCTGAAGAAGGGCGACATGGCCGAGGAAGCCGAACGGCTGCTCGCTGAAACCGGCTGGCTGCCCGAGCCGCTGCGGCCGCTCGACGCCGAGCCGGAGCTTGAGGCGGGCACGGAGGGCGATGGCGAGGCGCTTCCCGCCTTCCTCGCCGGTGATGAGGAGGAGGCGGTCGGCAGCGTTGAGGGCGATCCCGAGCATCTGGTCGCCGCCGAATAGTCGCGGAGCGGCTCCGGCCGCTCCCTTCCATCCCTTCACTCTCGGCCCGGCCATGCGCCGGGCCGTTATCGTTTCAGGAGATCGACATGGCGATTCCCGACCATGCACGCACCAACTTCAAGACGCTGCTGAGAGCGGCTGGCGATGGCAACCTCGCCCTGATGGAGTGCCAGGACGCCGCGACCGGCAACCTGCGCTACGTCATCTGCGCGGTCGGCCGCGACGGCGGCGATTACGTCTTCACGCCGTTCGGCCATCTGGCCGATGGCGATCCCTACGACGCCTATCTTCCGCCGGACCCGGACGATCCGTCCGGCTTCCTGGCGCCCGACGACGGAGGCCGGTGATGCTGCACACGCTCTATCCCAATCTCGGCGTCACCCCGCTCGATACGGACCGGGCCGTGCTCCGGGCGGCGGTAAGATTTCTGTCGCCGGAAGTCCGCGCCGATCCGTGCCGGCGGCTGCTCCGCAGGATCTTCTACTGCGCGATGCTTCGCCGCCACGCGGAGATCCAGCGTGGCTTCATGCGAACCCGCCACTGACGTCGTTCCCTCCCTTTCTCCCAACCTCGCCCGGCCTCTTGCCGGGCATTTTTCGTTTCAGGAGGCTTCCATGCCCACCTTCACCATCGAGACCGCGCATGACGTGCCGGTCTACCGTCTTCGCAGCTACGAGGCCGATACCGTCGACAAGGCATGCCGGCTGGCGGTGGACGACGGCGATTGGTCGATCCGCAAGATTTCTCACGACACCCCCGGCGAAACCTTCGTCAGCGGCATCTGGGAAGGAACCGGCGCTCCCCACTCGGCCCGCAGCCTTCCGGTTCCCTCGCAATATGGCGACACCATGCGCCGGAAGGCCCGGCATTTCGAGGTGCTGCTCGGCCTTCTCAAGATGTTCGCCGCCGCCGATCCGGCAGCGCCTGAACTCGCGCTCTGGCGGCAACGTGCGGTGTCCGCAATCGCCAAGGCCGAAGCGATGATGGCCGCCGCCCGCGATCCCAAGGGGAGCGACCGCCATGCCTGAGATCGTCGAAACCACCGTCTACCGCCTCGGTGAGCTGTCCGCGGACGCGAAGGACAGGGCGCGTGCATGGTATCGCGAAGGCGCGTTCGACCATGACTTGCACGAGTTCATCTTCGATGATTTCGAGCGTGTCTGCGAGATTCTCGGCGTGCGGCTCCGGACCCGCACCGTTCCGCTCTATGGCGGCGGCACCCGTCAGAAGCCGTGCATCTACTTCTCCGGCTTCTGGAGCCAGGGCGACGGTGCTTGTTTCGAGGGAAGCTACAGCCACGCCAGGGGCGCACCGCGAAAAATCCGCGACCATGCTCCCAAGGATGGCGAGCTTCACCGGATCGCCGACGCGCTCCAGGCGATCCAGCGCCGCAACTTCTACCAGCTCCATGCCGGCGTCAGCCATCGCGGCCGCTACTGCCACGAATACTGCATGGTCATATCGGTGGAACGCGACAGTCCTATCTATCAGGACATGACCGCCGACGCCGAGGACGCCGTGACGGAGGCGCTGCGCGATCTCGCACGCTGGTTCTACCGCCAGCTTGAGCGTGAATACGAGTTTCTGTTGTCGGACGAGGTGGTCGACGAGGCCATTGCCGCGAACGAATACACCTTCACCTCATCTGGCCGCCGCTTCGGCTGATCCGCTTCCGGCAGATCGCGCGGGCGCTTGCCGGTCCCGGTGGTCCGAGAGCGAGAGGAAGGCCGGGACGGGTTCGAGCCGGTGCGGTCGAGAGAGAGCGCCGGTCGGCTCGTCCCGTTCCCGCTCTCCTTGAGGCTCCCATATGAACATGATGCCCGCTACCGTGGCCGCCAACGCTGCCGCGCCGATCCCGCTCGCCTCCGAGCCCGGCACCGCCGCCGCCATCCTCGCGGCCGCGCAGCTCCTTCTCCCCCATCTCGAACGCGGCCAGCGCATCGACGCTCCGGCGCTGCGCCACGCGATGGAAACCGCCTTCGGCGGCTCCGACGCGGCGGGCGCATGGAACTGGAAGACCGCCTACGAAGCCTGCGAGGCGGCCACGGTGCTGTTCCTGCGCAAGTTCGGCAAGGCGCTGCTCCGCAAGAGCGGCTCTCCCGCTGCGAGCCTGCCGCTGCTGGAACGCATCGCGGCGCTGATGCTGACCCACACGCGCCGCTCCGAGGAGGTGCAATCCTTCCAGCAGTTCTCGACCCCGATCCCGCTCGGCCTGGTCGCGGCCACCGCCGCCGCGATCACGCCGGCCGACCGCGTGCTGGAGCCCTCGGCCGGCACCGGCCTGCTCGCCATCCTGGCCGAGATCGCCGGGGGCACGCTCGTCCTCAACGAGCTGGCCGAGACCCGCGCCTCGCTCCTCTCCTCCCTCTTTCCGGCCCTGTCCGTCACGCGCTTCGATGCGGCCCAGATCGACGACCACCTCGACCTGGCCGTGACGCCGACCGTGGTGCTGATGAACCCGCCATTCTCGGTCATGGCGCATGTCGAGACCCGCATGGCGGACGCGGCATTCCGCCATGTCGCCTCTGCGCTGGCGCGCCTCGCTCCCGGCGGCCGCCTTGTCACCATCACCGGCGCCAACTTCGCACCCGACGCACCCGAATGGGCTTCCGCCTACGCCCGTCTGCAGGAACGCGGCCGTGTCGTATTCACGGCCGCCATCGACGGCGCCGTCTATGCCAAGCACGGCACGACGTTCCCGACGCGGCTGACCGTCATCGACAAGCAGCCGGCCGACGATCCCACAGTCTTTCCCGCGTCGCTCGGCATCGCGCCCGACGCGGATGCGCTGATGGGCTGGGTTGCCGAGCATGTGCCGGCCCGCCTGCCGGTCGATCCCGCCGTCGCGGTTCCGGTCGCCGCCACGCCCGCGCCCCGCACCGTGCGCGGCTATCTCGCCCGCTCCGCAAAGGCCGCGCCGAGGAAGCCCCTAGCCGAGCCGGAAGGCGTTGACCTCAGCTACGAGATCATCGACCGCCAGGATGCCGGGAGCGCCGGCATCACCGATTCCATCTATGAGGAATACGCGCTCCAGTCGATCCGCATCCCCGGCGCGCAGCCTCATCCGACCAAGCTGGTGCAGTCGGCGGCGATGGCGTCCGTCGCGCCGCCGAAGCCGAGCTACCGGCCGCGCCTGCCGGCCAACATCCGCGACCTCCTGTCGGATGCCCAGCTCGAAACCCTGATCTATGCCGGCGAGGCCCATTCCGATTATCTCGCCGGCGCGTGGACGGTCGATGAGACCTTCGACGTCGTGACGGCCGCTGCCGACGACGCGAGTGGTTCCGTCCGCTTCCGGCGCGGCTTCATGATCGGTGACGGCACCGGCGTCGGCAAGGGCCGCGAATCCGCGAGCATCATCCTCGACAACTGGATGAGAGGCCGCCGCAAGGCGCTGTGGATCTCGAAGTCGGACAAGCTGCTCGAAGACGCGCAACGGGATTGGTCGGCGCTCGGCATGGAGCGCCTGCTGATTACGCCGCAGTCGCGCTTCCCGCAGGGCAAGCCGATCACGCTGCCGGAAGGCATCCTGTTCACCACCTACGCCACGCTCAGGACCGACGAGCGCGGCGAGAAGGCGTCGCGCGTCCAGCAGATCGTGGACTGGCTCGGCGCCGACTGGGATGGCGTCGTCATCTTCGACGAATGCCACGCGCTTCAGAACGCCGTCGGCGGCAAGGGCGAGCGGGGCGATGCCGCTCCGTCGCAGCAGGGCCGCGCCGGGCTTCGTCTCCAGCATGCGCTTCCCGACGCCCGCGTCGTCTATGTCTCGGCGACCGGCGCCACCACGGTTCACAATTTGGCCTATGCGCAGAGGTTGGGCTTGTGGGGCGGCGAGGACTTCCCGTTCTCGACGCGGGCCGAGTTCGTCGAGGCGATTGAGGCCGGCGGTGTTGCGGCGATGGAGGTGCTGGCCCGCGACCTGCGCGCGCTCGGCCTCTACACCGCGCGCTCGCTCTCCTTCGACGGCGTGGAATACGAGCTGGTCGAGCACGAGCTAACGCCCGAGCAGACCCGCATCTACGACGCCTATGCCGGGGCGTTCGCCATCATCCACAACAACCTCGACGCCGCCATGCAGGCCGCCAACATCATCGGCGGAGGCGAAGGCGGCTCCGGCACGCTGAACAAGCAGGCAAAGTCCGCCGCGCGCTCCGCATTCGAGTCGGCCAAGCAGCGCTTCTTCGGCCATCTGCTCACCAGCATGAAGACGCCCACCCTGATCCGCTCGATCGAGCGCGATCTGGAGGCGGGCCATGCCTCCGTGGTGCAGATCGTCTCGACCGGCGAGGCGCTGATGGAGCGCAGGCTGGCGGAGCTTCCCACGGAGGAATGGAACGACGTCCGCGTTGACATAACGCCTCGCGAGTATGTCCTGGACTACCTTCGCCATTCTTTCCCGGTGCAGCTCTACGAGCCCTTCACCGACTCGGAGGGCAGGCTGTCGTCGCGGCCCGTCACGCGCGACGGCCAGCCGGTCGAGAGCCGCGAGGCCGTCGCCCGCCGGGATACGCTGATCGCGAAGCTGGCGAGCCTGCCGCCCGTTCCCGGCGCGCTCGACCAGATCGTCCAGCGCTTCGGCACCGACATCGTGGCCGAAGTCACCGGCCGGTCGCGCCGCATCGTCCGCAGGACGAGCAATGGCGGCCACGATCGGCTCGTCGTCGAGACCCGCGCCGGCTCGGCCAATCTCGCGGAGACCGCCGCCTTCATGGACGACCAGAGGCGGGTTCTGGTCTTCTCGGACGCGGGCGGAACGGGCCGCAGCTACCACGCCGAACTGTCGGCGCGGAACACACGGCTGCGCGTCCACTATCTCCTCGAACCCGGCTGGAAGGCCGACGCCGCCATCCAGGGGCTCGGCCGCACGCACCGGACCAATCAGGCGCAGCCGCCCCTGTTCCGGCCGATCGCCACCAACGTCAAGGCCGAGAAGCGGTTTCTCAGCACGATCGCGCGCCGGCTCGACACGCTGGGCGCGATCACGCGCGGCCAGCGGCAGACCGGCGGTCAGGGCCTGTTCCGCCCGGAGGACAATCTGGAATCGCATTATGCCCGCGACGCGCTGCGCCAGCTCTACATGCTGATCGTGCGCGGCAAGGTCGAGGGCTGCTCGCTGGGGAAGTTCGAGGCGTCGACCGGCCTAAAGCTGATGGATTCGACCGGCATCAAGGACGAGTTGCCGCCGATCACCACCTTCCTCAACCGGCTGCTCGCGCTCACCATCGAGATGCAAGGCATCATCTTCACCGCCTTCGAGGGGTTGCTGAACGCGCGGATCGAAGGCGCCATCGCGTCGGGCAGCTACGATGCCGGCCTGGAGACGCTGAGCGCCGAGAGCTTCGTCGTCACCGGAAGGGAGACGATCTACACGCATCCCGGCACCGGCGCCGAGACCCGGCTTCTCACCATCTCCGAGCGCAAGCGCAACCGGCCGGTCACGCTCGATGCCGCGCTCGACCATCTCCTTGACCCGCGCGCGAAGCTGCTGGTCAACGAACGCTCCGGCCGCGCCGCGGTGCGGGTCCATGCGCCGTCCGTGATGACCGACGATGGCGATGTCCAGTATCGCGTCCGGCTGATCCGGCCGATGGAGGCTCACACCATCCCGTTCGGTGCGATGGTCGGAAGCCATTGGGTCGAGGCGGACCGAGACGCCTTCGCATCGGTCTGGCAGGCAGAGGTGGCGGAGGTGCCGGAGTTCTCGGATTCCACCATCCACATCGTCACCGGCCTGCTGCTGCCGATCTGGCGACGCCTGCCCAACGAGTCCTCGCGCGTCTACCGGCTTCAGACCGATGACGGCGAGCGCATCATCGGCCGCAGGGTCTCGCCGGCATGGGCGGCGAACGCGGTGACGACCGGATCGGTCTCGCTCTCTGCCGACGAGGCGTTCGCGGCGCTGATGGAGGGGAGGACCATCATCGACCTCGACGATGGGCTCCAGCTTCGCCGCGTCCGCGTCATGGGCGCCCACCGCATCGAGCTGTCGGGCTTCACCGACACGATGCGCGAGCGTCTCTCGGCCTACGGCTTGTTCCACGAGATCATCTCGTGGAAACTACGCATGTTCGTTCCCACCGACGCGAGCGGGGTCGCGGTGCTGGCGAGGCTGCTCGACCGATGGTCGGTCGAGCGCTTCAGCGAACGGGAGGCCGCATAATGCCCCGTCTCGACGCTTCCGAGCTTGCCCGCCGTCTCGGCCTCCATGCCGAGGCGGCTTGCCGCCACTATCTGTCCAACGGACGACGCCAGGGCAATTACTGGCTGGTCGGGGACGCCCGGAACCTGCCCGGCCGCTCCACCTTCGTCCGGCTGCGCAGCTCGGCCAAGGGACCGCCCGGCCACTGGACCGATGCCGCCACCGGCGAGCATGGCGACATGCTCGATATTGTCCGCGAAAGCCTCGGCCTCGTCGACTTCAAGGACATAGCCGACGAGGCGCGACGCTTCCTCAGCCTGCCTCATCCCGAACCGGACACCGGAACGGCGGCCGGGAAGGCGAGCCGGCGCGCATCCGGCTCGCCCGAAGCGGCACGGCGCCTGTTCGGCATATCGAAGCCGATCCGCGGCACGCTCGCGCAAACCTATTTGCGCCGGCGCGGCATCACGGACCTCTCCGGCATCTCCAGCCTACGGTTCCATCCGCGCTGCTATTACCGGCCTGACGAGCACAGCCCGAGAAAGACCTTGCCGGCGTTGATCGCCGCCGTCACCGACCTTGACGGCCGGCTTACCGGGGCGCATCGCACCTGGCTCGCGCCGGACGGATCGGGGAAGGCTGCCGTCGACACGCCGAGGCGGGCGATGGGCGACCTGCTCGGCCACGGCATCCGCTTCGGCGCGTCGGACGATGTGCTGGCGGCCGGCGAAGGCATCGAGACGGTGCTGTCGCCCCGCATGGTCCTGCCCATGATGCCGATGCTGGCGGCGACCTCGGCCGCCCATCTCGCCGCGATCCTGTTCCCGGCGACGCTGCGCAGGCTCTACATCCTGCGCGACCGCGATCCGGCCGGCGACGGTGCGCGGGACCGTCTGGTCGAGCGGGCGGCGAGCGCCGGGATCGAGGCGATCGTGCTGTCGCCACGGCTCGAGGACTTCAACGAGGATCTGCGGCTCCACGGCCCGGAGGCCCTTCGGGCGCAGATGCGGCCTCAGCTCGTCCATGAGGACGCCAGCCGCTTCATGGCCCTGGCGGCATAGTCGGGATCGGGGATGGAGCAGGCGGCGCGGCCGCCGTCCCCGGTTCGCTTCCGCGCGGCTCCCGCGATCGTCGGCAGAGACCGCCACCCGGCCTTCCCAGAGGGCGATCGAGCCCACAAACGGCCCGGACAAGCAATGGCGGCGCTCCGGCTATCGTCCGCCGGCGGGGCGAGCCCCGCCTTTGCATCGCGAAACAAGATTGCCGGGCTTAGCCATCAAGGCCCTCGCGAGCGAGGGCTGCCAGTCCGGGCCGCCCGTGGGCTTCCGACGCCATGAAGGCCGCGAGGGTCGCGGTCGGACCGACGAAGGAGACCACGCAGATGGGAAGCGAACACGAAGACGGCTTCGAGCCGCAGCACGCCTCATCCCCAACCGACCGCCTGCTCACCGAACTCCAGCTCTATGGCTGGCGCCCCTTCGAGGACGAGCCCGGTCCGAGGCCGCTGCCCGAGGGCAGCACGGTGGCCGGAGCCATCGCAGACATCTTCGACGCCCTCATCGCCACGCTTGGCGACACCCGCCTCGAACCCGATCTCGACGACCTGCTCTGGTCGACCGTCAATCTCTTCCACCGCGCCGTCCAGCGGATCGAGCGCACGCTGGACGACAACGAGCAGTCCCAGCGCCGCCTCCAGCGGGAACAGGACGGCACCGAGATCAAGGCGGTCGAGCTGGAGCGCCTTACGGCCGAGGGCCAGACCATGATCGAGCGGCGCGACGCCTTCGAGCTGATGCGCGACCAGGCCGCCGAACACTACGAGCGCCACACCGGCTCAAGCTGGCGGCCGCGTTCCGGCTCGATGGTCAACCACCGCAACCTGACCTCGGCGCTGGTCGACAGCCGCGACTTCATCTCCGCCCGCCGCAGGGCGGACGCCGAGGTGCTGATCCCGGCAGGCCCGAGGATCGCGGTCTCCGGCGCCAACACCTTCAACGACCACGCTCTCATCTGGGGCGTGCTCGACAAGGTTCACGCCAAGTATCCGCAGATGGTCCTCCTGCATGGCGGCGCCAGGACCGGCACCGACCTGATCGCCGACAAGTGGGCGGCGAACCGCAAGGTGCCGACCGTTCCGTTCCCGCCCGACTTCGCCAAGTATCCGGCGAAGCAGGCGCCCTTCAAGCGCAACGACACCGTGCTCGAAACGCTTCCGATCGGCGTCATCGTCTTTCCCGGCGGCGGCATCCAGGGCAACCTTGCCGACAAGGCGAGGAAGCTCGGCATCAACGTCTACGATTTCCGCGATCGGGGTGGCGCTTAGGCGCCGCCGCTTGACGATCGCCAGCAAAAGGAGTCAAATCCGTGCATCCTCGCAGCACCGGCATAGAAGCAAAGTCGCAGGCGGAGCGTATCGTCGGACAGCCTGTCGTGATCCTTGGACCGATCATCCGGAGGCTTCCATGACCCTCATCCTGCTTGCCGTCTCGCTGTCGATCGCGCTCACCATGATCGCATGGCACTTCGCGGTCTACGCCCTCCCGTTCATGGTCGGGCTTGCCGCGTTCCGCTACGTCCATGCGGTCGATGCGGGGATTGCCATGTCCATCGTCGCCGCGCTCGGCGCTGCCGGCCTTTCCGTTCTGGTCGCCGCCGCCGTCCTCGCCTTCGTGCGGGCACCCCTCCTGCGTCTTCCCGTCCTCGTGCTATTCGCCGCGCCCGCCGCCCTGGCAGGCTATGCGGTGGTGCATGGCGTCGCGCAGAACGTCATCGAGTCGACGGTTGCGCTAAATCTTCTATGCGGCACCGGCGGCCTGTTCGTCGGCATCGCCGCGCTGTTGAACATCAGCGCCCACGCCGCCGCCTTCACGCCGCGCTGAAGCCTTCTATCGCCCCTCCGGGCGGACTTGATCAGATCGCTGCCGGGAAATGGTTCACATGGTCGACGCCGATGGGTCACGCGAGCCCGACACTCACGTTTCCAAAGAACGGAGCAGTTCTTCCCGATTCAACTCAGCCTTCTCGTCAATCAGATCAAGATACCGCTCCACCGCCTTGGCAACGCTTAGCCGAATGTGCCCGAGGTCATCCCACGAGATCGTCCCATTCGGATGGCCGAGACTGTGCAGATACTCGTCTCTCAACGTGTAACCGCGCTCCAGCCAGTCCGCTTCGTTGTCGTCATCAACGAGACGTCTGTATCTGCGCTTCATCTTCTCGCGGCCGCGATGTTCCCTGAGCATCAAGGTCGCCTCGATACAGCTTATGTTCACAACGATCTCGTCGATCCCTTCTTCCGAGAGAGCTTTGACGAAGAAGTGCTTAGTCAGCGGATGTAAGATCGCTCTCTCTGTGCCTCGCTTTGCAAGCACCTTTTGAAGCAACCGCCATCGCTGTTCGAGTGTGTCGAGTTGTTGTCGGCCAAGCTCGAAAGACTCCGACCGATCGGGAACTTCGATCTCCTCGTCCGGATGACCGATGAGGGTCCAGGTCATAGCCGCCGCGTCGGGCGCGCGCGGCGCGTCAGCGAACGGATCGTCGGAGAACGAATAGACCCAGGGAACGTCAAACGGTTCCCACGAGCCGTCAATCGACTCCTTGCTAAGACACAAAAGCAGCACAAATAGCGCGTCCTCCACAGGCGACGGAAACGTCGGCTCGAACACTGGAACCTTGCCGATCTCATCCCATCGCTTGTGAAGCACGCCAAGCCAAGTGCGTTCCCATAGCGCACCAGCCGGCTCGGACTCGCTCGTGACAAGCCAATAGAACCCATCCAATCTTTCGACGGGAAATTGCTGCCAACGGCCGAAGCGTTTTAGCGCATCATGCCGCACGCGCCGACCGAGTTCCCCGCGTCTGAGAAGGGCGATCTCGTTCGTCCCGAAACGCACATTCTCGACGCTTTGGTGCGGCCGCTGACTTGAATCGTCCAGATCGAGGCGATCGAGGGGCGCGTAATGGAATCGCGTCACTTCCTCGACCAAGAAAGCGCGATGCAGCTTCCGTGCTGTGTCATCGGCAGTTTGCAGGCTGCCTGAATGCCAAGGTGCCTCATTCCAGCGGAAGAAGTTTTCGAGTGCCGTCCGCAGTTCCTTTCGCGATGAATCACCGGAAGGACGTTTCGAGAGCCGAGAACCGCTCATGTCGGGATAGATCAAAGCGCAATTGCTCTCAAGCAACCGAAATGCTGCCGAGCTATAAGCTTCTTCCTCCGTTCGGCATGCCGCACGCCAAAGGTCGGCGACAGCCAGCCGTATCGCTTCAGGTGCCTCCTCTGTTTCCTTACCCAAGGTCGTTCCCTCCAGCCACGCCATCATCGCACTTTCCGATGAAATCAAAAATGGCCAATCGGCGATGCAAGTGGCCGCTCCCATGACAAAGGGCCTCGACGGCATCTCCACCAGCTCTCCGAACCTCGCCCATGACGGGCTGGCCGCCGGTATCCGCTCCGTCTTCGCATCGCCGTCTCCGCATCTAGCCGGCGCGGGACGTCCCAATCAGCGTGATCGCGTCTTTGGTGCTCTCGACGCCTTCCCGGTCGGCCCACCGTGGCGTGGCAGCGCGGCGAGCCGGAGCCATGCTTCATCCCTTCAGGCGCGCACGAGCCGTCACCGTTGCCCCGGAGATGGTAACGGCGCCATTCGCCCGGACGCCGGTGCCGGCGCTGTTCCTCATCAGCAATCCGAGATCGGCATGCGCTTGAGACAGGCGCGGCGATCGCGCTGTTTCCCGAGATGGCGCGGGTAAGAGGCCACGACCGATGGCCGGGCCGGCAAGGAGGAAGGTTCTGCGGTTTCTCCGTGATGCGTTCGCGGAAGGACATGCCCTCCGACTGACTGATCCCCTACGGCCGAGCGGTTTCCGCCCTCAACCCCCGCGGCTCCGGACCGTGTTGGCGCGAAGCGCCTGCCCGCCCCACTCCGGGCCTTAAGGGTTGCTGTCGGCTCCCGGCGACCGTGGCCGGGTCTCGTCGGAGGGACGGTCCCTCCGATTGAAGCAACGGAGAACTACCATGCAGAACATCGTCATTCTTGCCGGCAACATCGGTCAGGACCCCGAGGGCCGCACCACCATCAACAACACCCGCATCGTCCACTTCACCCTAGCCACCTCGCGCCCCCGCTACGCGGAAGGCAAGGTTCTGCGGGACAAGGACGGCTACCGGGTCCAGGAGACCGAATGGCACCGCATCACCTGCTTCAACGGCCTCGGCAAGACGGTCGAGCAGCATTGCCAGAAGGGCATGAAGGTGCTGGTCCGGGGCCGCATCCACTACACGAAGTGGACCGACCGGGAAGGCGTCGAGCGCTACAGCACGGAGATCATCGCCGAGACGGTGGACTTCCTGAGCTGGCCGAAGCGGGAGGACGACAGCCGCGGCGCCAACGATCCCGACGACGAGATCCCGTTCTGAAAGGAGGTGTCGAGAGCCCGGCGGCGAAAGCCGCCGGGCCTTCTTCATGTTCGCGGCCAGAAACTTCGCGACCCGGCTTCGAGCCTTCCCGCAACGCTCACTCGACGTCTCGCCCTGTCTGGGCCGAGCATATCCGCCGCCGATCCTCTGCCAGGTGGCGGGCAGGCATCGACGGCGTGCCACCCGCGCGCACGCCCGAGCGTGGCATTGACGCGAGGCCGAACCTACCGGCGCATCCGGGCGAGGACGTGCAGCTCCGTGGGGAGGAATGCCACCCCGCTCTTTGAGGCTTACCTTCGTTCCAGTCGCGGCCTTCCACGATCAACCCCAAGGGGTCGGACTATGCACGGCATGCCGCCGCCGGAGGCTTCGCCCCGGCGGTGATCGCGGCCGCGGCCGAAACCCATCGGGCGCCTGTCGAGCGGGGATGGCCCCCGCTCCAGATCAGGAGCCGCAGCAATGTCCCTTCCAGACGCACAAGCCTTCGCCTTCAGCCTCGCCGCCACCCTGCTGGTCACGATCGTCATCTTTCGCGCCGGCGACGGCACGGTCGGCGCCATGCCCGCCGCCGAATATGACGGCGACGACGAAGCCATCATCCGCGAGATCGACCCGTTCGCCCCTTGAGGGCGAACGTCAGGGTCTCGACACGCGGATCAGCTCGCAGGGGTCGACGTCGAGCGCGTCCGCCACCTTTCCGAGAATGCTCACGCTCGCCGAAACCTTGCCGCGTTCGATCGAGCCGATATAGCGAGCGCTCAGCCCGGAGCGCTCGGCCACTTCTTCTTGCGTCATATCCTTGTCATGGCGCAGCCGACGCATGTTGATCGCCATGACCTCTTTGAGGTCCATGACGCATCGGAACCAGAACCGGAATTATCGTTCTAGGAATGATCGTTCCGATTCGGTATGGTCGACCACATGCGCTGAGATCAAGTGCGTCGCAGCCCGTCGACTTTCTGTCGAATCGCGGAATGGAAGCATTCCGAGAATCTTCGATGCCAGTCGCGGAACTTCTATTGCACCTCAAAGCGATGACGTATTTGTGAACTACATGCGCGAGGAAGTAAGGACACTACGATGAGCAAATCTCCCTTCAAGGACAGCCCTCCGCTGACCGACAGGGTGAATGCCTATGACGAAGCCAACCTCGCAACCTATCTGCGCCTGCTCGACGCTGCCGCCGAGGGCGAGGACTGGCGGGAAGTCGCGAAGATCGTGTTCGGCCTCGACGTCGACGCCGATCCCGAACGCGCGAAGCGGATGCACGACACCCATCTCGCCCGCGCCCGCTGGATGACCGAGAAGGGCTACAAGCACCTGCTGGAACCGCGCATGCAATGATGGGCGGCGCATCACCGCATCGCCGACGACAGCGCGACCCCGGATTGCTCGCCACGGTCGAGATTTCCATTCCGATTTTCCATCTTCACGCGAGGTCGACCCCGCCAATACTCGAATCATCCCGATGGCAAAGACCGGGCGGGGAGGATTTCGTCATGGAGCCGCTGCACGACTGGCGATCACCGCAGTTCGAGGAACATCTGGGCCGTCTCGACCGGGGCGGCGTGTCGTTCGAGTTTCTTCGTCGCAACCGTGAATACCGGCAGGACTATGCCGAGACGCTGGCAAGGGTGGCCTCCGGCGGCGCGGACAAGAAGGACGCGATAGCGCTCCTGTCCCGTCGCTGGGGGCTCGCCTTTCCCGGCGGACCCTTCTGCATCGGCGTTGACCGCTCGACCCGTCTGGCTGCCTCGAATCTTCCCTGCCGTGCTCATTGTCATGGCTGTCCCCGAAGGCTTTGCAGCTTCTTCGCTTCCTGATCCTCGCGCGCTGCCGCTACTGGGCGAACTGGCCGGCGACGGCCTGCACGCCGTTGCTGAAGACCAGGCCGGGGATCACCGGCTCTGGCTCCAGCATGGTGCTGAACCGGCCAACGCCGGTATCTTCCTTCCGCTCGACGAGCATTTCTGGTGGCGTCACCGAAATGCCGGCCGCCTGAAGCGCCGGCTGGACAGGAAGCCGGCCGGTCCCTCGCCACGCCAGCAGCGCCTATCCGCATTCCAGATTCGTCGCGCCGCTCTGATGCTGCGTGCCTGGGACGGCGTGGAATCCGGCGCCTCGCGCCGCGTCATCGCCGCCGTTCTCATCAACCGGACCGTCGAGACAATGCGCGCCCTCGACTGGCAGAACGCTCCGGAGCGGCGGCGGCTCGCACGTATCCTCGCGGCCGCGCGCCGGCAGATCGAGAGCGGCTATCTGCGCTGGCTGGTGCCCCACGCATCGCGTGGTCGGCGCGAAAGCGATCGAGACTGACTCGCCAGCAGACCCACGCGCTCGAAGGGGGGACACTTCTCCTAAGACACCCCGATTTTTGTCACTCCGCCCAACCGCTGATTTTTCGCCATCGTCGCATCTGACTCGCCGTTCTCACGGCGGCCGCGACGGAGGCCGATCATGGACAATATCACCGACAGCAATTGGCCGCGCTTCGTGCGGACGCCGGAGGCGGCCCGCCTCCTCGATCTCTCGCCCCGCACGCTGGAAAAGCATCGCTGCGACGGCACCGGGCCGATCTACCACAAGCTCGGCGGCCGCGTGGTCTACGCCGTCGCCGACCTGCAAGCCTGGATCGAGGCGAGCGCACGTCAATCCACCTCCGAGCCGGCGACGCCGAGCCTGCCCGCGCCGCGCGACACGGGCGCGGCCGACGCGACCCGCTGACCACCGCATGACCGCGCGCCGCACATATCAGGGCCAGCAGCTCGAACTCTTCAGGGCACGCTCCGGCGAGATCGCCGCGCGCGACGCACAAGACCTGATGTCCTGGCCGTTCTTCTCGCTCGGCAAATCGCGCCGCGTCACGCCGATCGACTTCCGCATGGGCGACGTGTCGATCCGCGTCGAGGCGACGTCCGAGCACGGCATGGCGACCATCTGGGATGCCGACGTGCTGATCTGGGCCGCGAGCCAGATCGTCGACGCGCGCGACCGTGGCCTCTCCACCTCGCGCTTCATGGCGTCCACCTCCTACGAGATTCTCACCTTCATCGGCCGCACCGATTCCGGCTTGAACTACGACAGGCTGAAGGCGGCGCTGGACAGGCTGCAATCGACCACCATCCTCACCTCGATCCGCCAGCCCTCCGAGCGTCGCCGGCATCGCTTCTCGTGGATCGCCGAGTGGAAGGAGCGGCTCGACGCGCAGGGGCGATCGCTCGGCATCGAGCTGATCCTGCCGGATTGGTTCTATGCCGGCGTCCTCGACGACGCGCTCGTGCTGACCATAGACCGCGACTATTTCGGGCTGACCGGCGGCCTCGAACGCTGGCTCTACCGGCTCGTGCGCAAGCATGGCGGCCGGCAGAGCGGTGGCTGGAGCTTCGACGTTCCGCATCTTCATCTGAAGTCCGGCAGCCTGTCGCCGCTCCGGCGCTTCCGCTTTGAGCTGCGCGCCATCGTCCAGCGCCAGCCGCTTCCCGGCTACCGCCTGGCGCTGGTGGACGATCCCGATGGTCGCCAGCGTCTGACCTTCCAGCCCATCGACGAGCAGCCCATGCCGCGCCGCCGCAAGCGTGCGGGAGCGACGTCATGATCGGAGCCGGGACATCGCTCCACCGCAGCCGTGGAAAGCCTGTGGACGGAACCGTACTATCGGGAACGCTGATTCCCGTCTTTTCGGGAACGCGAATCCCGTACCATCGGGAACGCCAACCGCCGGCAAGCGTCGGATTCGACAGGCGGAATCCGGCCCCTCTAACTTCCCTAACTAAAGAATCCTTCGGATTCTTGCTAACGCGCCCTCCCATTTCACGGAATCGGGGACAACGGCGCCGCAGCCTGATCGGCATGCGGAGGATCGCGCCATGACGATCCTGACCGGCGATTGCCGCGACCTGATGCCGGCGCACGGCCCGTTCGATCTGATCCTCGCCGATCCGCCCTATGGCGACACGTCGCTCGCCTGGGACCGGCAGGTCGACGGCTGGTTGCCGCTCGCCCGCGCCTCCCTGAAGCCGTCCGGCTCGCTCTGGGTGTTCGGCTCGCTGCGTTCGTTCATGACCACCGGAGGAGCGTTCTCGGATGCCGGCCTGACCTATGCGCAAGAGATCGTCTGGGAGAAGCAGAACGGCTCTTCCTTCCACGCGGATCGCTTTCGCAGGGTCCACGAGCTGGCCGTCCAGTTCCGCCGTGCCGACGTGCCGTGGAGCGCCGTCTACAACGAGGTGCAGACGACTCCGGACGCCACGGCCCGCACCGTGCGGCGCAAGAAGCGACCGCCGCATACCGGCCGGATCGACGCCGGCCACTATGTCAGCGAGGACGGCGGCCCGCGCCTGATGCGCTCCGTGATCTTCCTGCGCAACGCGCATGGTCGCGCCATCCACCCCACTGAAAAGCCCGTCTTCCTCCTCGAAATCCTGATCCGTACGAGCTGCCCGCCTGGCGGCCTGGTCGGCGATTGGTTCGCGGGCTCCGGTGCTGCGGGCGAAGCCTGCCGGCTGACCGGCCGCCGCTATCTCGGCTGCGAGATCGACGCGGCGATGGCCGAGCGCGCGCGAGCGCGCATCGCATCCGTGCTGCCCTTCACGGAAGGGACACCAACATGACGACAAGCATCCGCAACGCCGGCCTGCCGGCCGACCGCACGGTGGTCGAGCTGACCTGGCGCGAGAACCACGTCGAACACTGGATACGCTTCGGCCGCGCCGCCGAGGACCAGCGCCTCGACCGCCATCGCCGTGTCGTTGTCTTCGCGCCGGGCAGCATCTTCGCCTTCGTCCGCTGGGCCGGCAACGAGCATGGCACGATCATCTCGCGCATCGACATCGTGCGCGCCGTAGCAAGTGGCGAGCCTTTCCAGACGCTCCCGTTCGTGCGACCGGGCGGCGACATTCTCTTGCGCATCACCGGCTGGCCGAAGGTCGAGGCGGTGCTGAAGGTGGTCGATGCGATCGAGGCGCTTGGCATCGACCCCGCCGATGTGGCGCCGGATCACTGGCGTCACATCTACAACCGCATCAGCGTCAACGAGCCGTTCCGCGTCTATTCCGCCGAGCAGCACCGTGCCTGGCTCCGGCGCCGCGAGGTGACGCGATGATCGCGCGCCGCGTGACGCTCATCACCATGATCGCAGGCGCGGTGCTGGTCGCGGCTCCGGCATGGCATCGGCCCGATCTGCGCTTCATCTGGAACGCATCGGCCAGCGTGCCGGTCGGCCTCTACCGCATCGTCCCGGCCGACCGCATCGAGGTCACGGACCTCGCCGTCGTCATGCCGCCCGACGAGCTGGCGGACTTCCTCGCCGAACGCGGCTACCTGCCGCGCGGCCTGCCGCTCATCAAGCGCGTGCTGGCACTCGCCGGAACCGAGGTCTGCCGGCACGACAGCACCATCACCGCCTACGGCGCGACCTATGGTGACGCTCGCGCGCTCGACACGCACGGCCGCCCGCTACCTGTCTGGCAGGGCTGCCGCACGCTCGGCGAAGGCCAAGCCTTCTTCATGAACTGGGACAGCCCGGACAGCTTCGACAGCCGCTATTTCGGGCCGCTCCCCGTCGCAACCATAGTCGGCCGGGCGGTCCCCGTCTGGACAACCGACGACCCCGATCCGGACGCGGAATCCTTCCGTGAGCCGGTCCCCGACGAGCCATGACGGCTCGTTCTCCAACCTCGCGAAAGGAACATCGCATGGCCCAGATCGGCACCTTCACCCGCAACGATGATGGCTTCTTTGGCCGCGTCCGCACGCTCAAGCTCGATGTAGAAGTCGCCATCCTGCCGGCCGAGGAATCGGATGCCGAGAACGCGCCCGAGCATCGCGTCTTCCTCGACGGGCAGGAAGTCGGCGCGGCCTGGGACCGCACCGGCGACAAGGCCGGAAGCTATCTGTCCCTGACTATAGACGATCCGTCCTTCTTCGAGCCGATCCGCGCGCGCCTGTTCGAGTCCGACACAAAGAAGGGCGCGTGGAACCTGCTCTGGACGCGCCGGAAGAAGAACGACGGCGAGGCATGACCGATCATGCGCTGCCATCGTTCTCGTCATCCTTCAAGCTCACTCTCCTTGATCGGTCGAATGCCGGTCACTCCCCTCGACCCGATCGTCCATCGGGCGGCCGTCGCGCGCAGCGGAGGTCAAGGGCGGCGGCCTGTTTTCCGGGTTTCGGTCATATCGCCCGACGATGCCCGTCCGGAAAATGTCGGCCGCCGGCGAAGCCTCGCCCTTGGCCGCAGCGAGCACGATGGCAGGCTTGTCGCGCATCGGGACGGCGGTGCCTGCGCTGCCGTCCCGACCCTCATGACGATGCTGTTCGCATGCGCCATGATCGTCGTCATGGTGGCTCCTGCGTCGGCCGAGCCGCCGCCCGGCGAACCGCTCCCGGCCACCGTCTCGGCCGCTCCGCGATCCGATCCGTGGGCGCCCCATGTCGCCGCGGCCGCCCGCCGCTTCGCCATTCCCGAGCGATGGATACGCGCGGTCTTGGCCGTCGAGAGCGTTGGCGATCCCGCCGCGCTCTCGCCAAAGGGCGCCATCGGCCTCATGCAGGTCATGCCTGCGACATGGGAGGAGCTGCGCGCGAAGCATGGCCTCGGCGCGGACCCCTGGCAGCCGCGCGACAACATCCTCGCCGGCACCGCATATCTGCGCGCGATGCACGACCGCTATGGCTCGGTCGACGCCATGCTGGCCGCCTACAATGCCGGCCCCGGCCGCTATGACGAGCATCTCGCGAGCGGCCGCGCGCTGCCGGCCGAGACTGTCGATTACGTCGCGAAAATCGCGCCGATGATCGACGGCACCGCACCGATCACACGCACGGCTGGTTCATCGTCATCGCCGTCATGGCGTCGCGCTCCGCTCTTCTTCACGCGCTCCACTGACCGCGATCACGACGATGCGGACGACTCCCTCCCTCTTTCCGGCCGACCTTCCGACGACCCGCCGATCGTCGATCTGTCGGCGCTCGTGCCACCATCCGACGGTCTGTTCGTGGAACGGCCGGCAAGGGAAGGAGATCGGCGTTGAAGATCGCATTTCCTCGCTTCGCGTGGTGCGCAATCGCAGGGATTGCGGTGCGCTGCGGGACAGCGGCACATCAGGCCGAAGGAGGGCGGGATAAAAAGCGGCACATCGCCGCTCGGTTGGGGTGTTGTTTCGCTTGCGCTTTTCGGGTTTCCGCGCACATCGCGGATCAGGCGCGCGAGGTGCGCGCCAAGATATTCTCCTGCGATTTCCGCGGAAACCGCACATCGCACAGGAAGCGGCCATGAGCCGGGACGACGACTTCCGCGTCCGGCCGGGCCGCATCCGTTCGAGCCGGGCGCAGCGAGCGAAGCCCTTCGTCGCCCAGGCGCTCGCCGCCGCGCAGAAGGCAGGCGGCCGTATCTCCCGCTCCGGCAGGATCACCTCCGGCAACGGCTCGCGCTTTGGCCGCGGCCGTGTTGCGAGCGTGCGCGCCAACCGCCTCATATCCAGCCGCTCGCGCGGCGCCATCATCAAGACACGCGTGGTCCGGCATAGCGCGCGCTCCGCGCCGCTCACCGCCCACCTCAACTATCTGCGCCGCGACGGCGTGACCCGCGACGGCGAGAAGGCGCGCATGTTCAGCCCGGAGACCGACGACGCCGACGTGAAGGGCTTCGCCGAACGCTGCGAGGACGACCGGCATCATTTCCGCTTCATCGTCTCCCCGGACGACGCGACGGAAATGTCCGACCTGAAAACCTTCACCCGCGATCTGATGGCGAAGATGGAAAAGGACCTCGGCACGAAGCTCGACTGGGTGGCCGTCGATCACTGGAACACCGGGCATCCCCATGTCCACGTCATCCTGCGCGGCCGCGCCGATGACGGCTATGACCTCGTGATCGCTCGCGATTATATAAAGGAGGGCATGCGCAACCGCGCGCAGGATCTCATCACCCAGGAGCTCGGCCCGCGCACCGATCTCGACATCCGCCGCGCGCTGGAGCGGCAGGTCGAGGCCGAGCGCTGGACCCAGCTCGACAGCCAGCTTGCCCGCGACACCAACAAGCATGGGATCATCGACGTTGCCCCGTCGCCGGACAGGCAGCCCGGCGAGTATGTGACGCTGAAGGTGGGCCGGCTTCGGCACCTCGAACGTCTCGGCCTCGCCGAGACCATCGGTCCCGGCCAATGGATCATGGCCGACGACGCCGAAGCCACCTTGCGCGAGCTGGGCGAGCGCGGCGACATCATCAAGCGCATGCACCGTGCGCTCACCGAAAGCGGCATAGATCGCGGCCTGACTGGCTACGTATTAGCCGGCGAAGCCGGTCCGGAGCCGGTCCTCGGCCGGCTGGTCGAGCGCGGTCTGGACGACGAGCTGCGCGGCACCGCCTATGCCGTGATCGACGGTATCGACGGCCACACCCATCACATCCGCTTCGACGATCTCGACGCGGCCGGCGATTCCGCACCGGGCTCCGTCGTCGAGCTGCGCCGCTATGAGGATAGCGGTGGCTGGACCCGTACCGCACTCGCCGTCCGCGCCGACCTCTCGATCGAGGCCCAGACCACGGCGACCGGCTCCACCTGGATCGACCGCCAGCTTATCGCCCGCGATCCCCTCGACACCGGCGGCGGCTTCGGCCTGGAGGTGAAGCAGGCGATGGAGGCCCGCGCCGATCATCTCGTAGCCGAGGGCCTCGCACGGCGCGAGGGCCAGCGTATCGTCTTCGCCCGCAACCTGCTCGCCACGCTGCGCGAGCGCGAGTTGGACGCGCTCGGCCAGAAGCTCGCGGCCGAGACAGGCACGTCCTTCCAGAAGGCGGCCGCAGGCGAATACGTCGCCGGCACCTACCGGCAGCGTTTCGCGCTCGCCTCCGGCCGCTTCGCCATGATTGACGACGGACTCGGCTTCAAGCTGGTGCCCTGGACCCCATCGGTCGAGAAGCACATCGGCCAGCACATCTCCGGCGTTGCCCGCTCCAATGGCGGCGTGGATTGGTCGTTCGGACGCAAGCGCGGGCTCGGGCTATGAGCAACGGCCGCGTTTGTCAGCCGCAACCCGCAAGTATTTTCCGCACCTTCTACGACCGGCTTCGAGCTGCCCTCAACCCGCCATTGAAACCCGTGTGCAGCGTGTTCTTCTTCGCGCTCTTGGACCGAAACGCGAGGGAGTTTCGCTGCCTTGTCTGCAAGCCGCGTCATGTGGGGCCAGATCGTCGTGGTGTTCTCGATCGTGCTCGTCGCGGTCTGGTCCGCGACGCAATGGACGGCGTGGCGGCTCGGCTTTCAGGCTCAGCTCGGACAGCCCTGGTTCGAGATTGCCGGCCTGCCGGTCTATCCGCCACCGGCCTTCTTCTGGTGGTGGTATTTCTACGACGCCTATGCGCCGACCATCTTCTACGGGGGCGCCGGCATCGCAGCTTCCGGCGGGCTGATCGCCATCGCGGCCGCCATCCTCATGTCGATCTATCGCGCGCGCGAGGCGAAAGACGTCAGAACCTTCGGCTCCGCGCGATGGGCCGAGCGCAAGGAGATCGCGGCCGCCGGCCTACTCGGCGAAGATGGCGTCGTCCTCGGCAAGCTCGACCGCGATTATCTCCGGCATGACGGTGCCGAGCATGTCCTGTGTTTCGCCCCAACGAGAAGCGGCAAGGGCGTCGGCCTCGTGGTGCCGACGCTGCTCACTTGGCCGGGCTCCGCCATCGTCCACGACATCAAGGGCGAGAACTGGGATCTGACTGCCGGCCTGCGCTCCTGCTTCGGCCGGGTGCTCCTGTTCGATCCGACCAATGCGCAGTCTGCCGCCTACAATCCGCTGCTGGAGGTGCGGCGCGGCGAATGGGAAGTGCGCGACGTGCAGAACGTTGCCGACGTGCTGGTCGATCCCGAGGGAAGCCTTGAGAAAAGGAACCATTGGGAGAAAACCAGCCACTCGCTGCTCGTCGGTGCGATCCTCCACGTACTCTATGCCGAGAAGGACAAGACCCTTGCCGGCGTCGCCGCCTTCCTCTCCGATCCACTTCGGCCGATCGAGTCGACGCTGGCTGCCATGATGAACACGCCGCATCTTGGCGAGAAGGGTCCGCATCCCGTCATCGCAAGTGCCGCCCGTGAGCTGCTCAATAAGTCTGATAACGAGCGCTCCGGCGTTCTCTCCACGGCGATGAGTTTCCTAGGTCTCTATCGCGATCCCGTTGTTGCCGCCGTCACCGCGCGCTGTGATTGGCGCATCGCCGACATCGTGTCCGGAGAACGCCCGACCACGCTCTATCTCGTCGTGCCGCCTTCGGACATATCTCGAACCAAGCCGCTGGTTCGTCTCGTGCTCAACCAGATCGGGCGCCGGCTGACCGAGGAACTGCACGCCAGCGGCCGCCGCCATCGCCTGTTGCTCATGCTCGACGAGTTCCCCGCGCTAGGCAGGCTCGACTTCTTTGAATCGGCGCTTGCCTTCATGGCCGGCTACGGCATCAAGGCGTTCCTGATTGCGCAGAGCCTCAACCAGATCGAAAAGGCATACGGAGCAAACAACTCCATCCTGGACAACTGCCATGTCCGCGTCAGCTTCGCGACCAACGACGAGCGCACCGCCAAGCGCGTTTCCGACGCCCTCGGCACCGCCACCGAGATGCGCGCCATGCAGAACTATGCCGGCCACCGTCTCGCGCCGTGGCTCGGCCATCTCATGATCTCGCGCTCCGAGACCGCCCGGCCGCTGCTTACCGCCGGCGAAGTGATGCAGCTTCCGCCCGACGACGAGATCGTCATGGTTGCCGGCATCCCGCCGATCCAGGCGAAGAAGGCGCGCTACTATGAGGATACCCGTCTAACGGAGCGCCTCCTTCCCGTTCCCGCGAACCCCCGCGCAGGTCTTGTCCAGCGGCCGGACGACTGGTCGACGCTGAAGCCGATCGTCGCGCCGATCCCGGAGCAAGCAAATGTCACTTCCGCAAATGGTCTGGCTCCCCACGCTGCTGCATCGGCTGCGAATCGCGTGGCAAAGCCCCCCACCAATGGCAAACAGGACGACGACCCCGCCAATGCCGGCCTGCGCCGAGAACCGGGCCTTGAGCCGCACAAGGACATCGCGCCGGAACCGCCGAAGCCGCCCGTCAACGAGTTCGATCCCGATCCTGAAGAACCAGACGGCGAAGCAGCGGCCAACCAGACGCTCGTCCGCAACATGCGGCAGATGGCGCGGCAGGTTTCGATGGACCCCGGCGACGGCATGGAGCTTTGAGCTATGATTGAGCGACCCGACAAGAAGAAGCGCCTTTCCGTCTATCTCGATCCGGATCTCATGCGCCGGCTGGCCGACTTCGCCGATCGGCGCCAGCAATCCCGCTCGCTGATAGCCGAGGCGGCAATTGCCTCCTTCCTGTCACCTGACGCAGATGAGCGGCAGGAGGCCGCTATCGTCAAGCGTCTCGACCGGATCGACCGAAACGTCCAGCGACTTGAACGTGATCTAAACATCGTGAATGAGGCTTTTGCCATCTTCATCCGCGCTTGGTTGACCTCGATTGCACCGTTGCCTGACGCTGCACAGGTCGCCGCACGCGCGAAGGGCGGCGAGCGCTACGACAAATTCCTCGAGGCGCTCGGACGGCGCCTAGCTAGGGGGCCAAGTCTGAGGCAGGAGGTGCCAAATGATGGCTGACCGATACGGAATTCCTCTCTGCTTTTGAGGGTCGTTCATACGATTCGTCTTTCACGTCCGCCGTCTGTGGGTGCCTTACGAAGTTGCGTTCGGACCGGTCCTTACATCGCTAGATCAACGACGAAGTGGATCGATGAGAACAGAGGATCAGGATGATGGCTCCACCTACAATTGCCACGTCTGCGATGTTGAACGTCGGCCAGTGCCATGAGCCGGCATGGAGATCAATGAAATCTGTTACTTTGCCCCGCTGTGCGCGGTCGAACACATTTCCAAGCGCGCCACCGGTCATCAGGCCCAGAGCCGCGGTCGTAACGACGCGATGGGAGAAGATCATCCAGACCAGCAACACCATTACCAGCGCCACCGTCATCCAGATCACTAGGGTCAATCGGTCTCTCAAAAAATCCGAGAACAACCCGAAGCTGATGCCCTGATTGTAACTGAGCGTGATGTTCAGAAATGACGTGACGTAGATTACACGAGGCGGCTGCATTACTATTTCCACGATCACGGCCTTCGTAAGTTGATCGATCGCGAATGCCGAAAGGATGCAGATAAAGCCAACCAGAATGCGCGTTGTGTTGGTGCCTCGCATCATCGCAGTCTCCCGTGGTTTGTAGACCACATATCGCTCGCACCTCTAGTTAGCTGAGCTTCAAGGGGGCGGCTGAAGGTGTCTGTGGAAAAACAGTTCTCGGGAGGAGGCGCGCACTCACGAGAATGTTACGGTGCTGCAATGGACCTTACGGCCTATTGCCGTTAGGCCTTTGGTAACAAAGTTTAACCGATTAAGTGGGGGCTCCGATGGGGGCATTGTGTTGGTCGCTGGCGACCTTCGCTATCGTGCTGTCAACGCTTGCCTCGACTTCTACGGTCCAAGCGCACCCATCGCCGATGATCACCGGCGGTTTCACGTCACAACCGATCGGGCACTATGAGTTCTGCAAGCGCAAGCCGGCGGAGTGCTCCATCAGAACACGCGACTTCGGCACGTTGCCGATGTCGGAGGAACTGCTTGCTCGGCTGGAGCGTCTTACAGTCAAGGTCAATCAGGCGATTAAGCCGAAAAGCGACCTTGAGATATATGGGGTCGACGAGTATTGGACCTATCCTGTAGATGCTGGAGATTGCGAGGATTACGCGCTGGCGAAACGTCGCATCCTGCTCAAGGAAGGCGTCTCGACCTCGAATCTCCTTTTGACTGTACTTCGGCGGCCGAACGGCGAAGGCCATGCTGTACTGACCGTGCGAACGGACATCGGCGACGTGGTCCTGGACAATCTCACCGATGCGGTTCTGAACTGGGATGAAACCGAGTATCTCTATCTCAAACGGCAGGCGACAACGCACACAGGCCGGTGGGTCACGATCCGTGAAGGCGATGCTCCCCTTGTAGGATCCCTGCACTAGGGATTTGTTTCGCTCTTAATCACTGCGTCACGCCTCCTTCTCCGGCAAAACGCCCCAATGCCGATCACGAGACCGACGACAATCAAAGTCGGCATGTCACCAAGTTTGCTGTAGAGCGTACGCTGCGGGGTGGGTCCAGGCAGGGCGGCGTCGAAAGCCCCCTCGACCGCCAACGGCAGCATCTGCTGAATCCGGCCATAGCCATCGACGACCGCGCTGATCCCGCTGTTCGCGGCGCGGATCATGGGCAGGCCCGATTCAATCGAGCGGACTCTTGCCGAAAGAAAATGCTGGTAGGGTCCCGCCGATACGCCGAACCAGGCGTCGTTCGTGACGTTGAGTAGCCATCGCTCCTCATCGACCTTCGGCGACGGGAAAATCGCCTCATAGCAGATCAGCACTCGAAAGGGCGGTACTGCCGGAAGGGTCATTGGTGAGCTGACCGAACCCGGCACGTAGTCGATATCGCCTGCCGTGAGCTTGCTGATGCCGGGCAAGCTTTTGAAAGGCGTGAACTCGCCGAACGGCACCAGCCTGATCTTGTCGTAGTCGGCAACGACCTTGCCTGTATGATCGACGGCGAGCAGGCTGTTCAGCAGCCCCCCAACCTCAGCGGTGTCCCCGGGGACAGCTCGTACCGCGCCGAACAGCAGCAATCCTCCTTCGGGAATGCTCCCAAGTAGGGCTTCAGGCAACCTGACGACCTCGGAAAAGAGATACGGATAAGCCGTTTCCGGCCATACTACGACGCGTGGCCGCCCGGCAGCGCCCGATGTGCTGAGGTCATGCAGCTTCTGAAGGTTCCGCGTTGCCGCGTCTGGATCCCATTTTTGATCCTGCGGGATGTTCGGCTGGACGACACGGATTCGGGGACCGGCGCCATCGGCGGTTTCGGCGTTTGCGAGCCGGACCGCTCCGAAAGCCCAGAAGAACCCTGCCCCGAGCATGGGCACTACGAGCATCGTCACCGCCAGAGCCCATGGTCCGAGACGGTATCGTTCCGCGAGCGCCAAAGGAACCATGCATAGGGTCGCGGTGACGAAACCAACTCCGTGAACGCCGATCGCCGACATAGGCTGGAGCGTCGCGTCGCTGAAACCCCAGACATATCCTGTCAGGTTCCAGGGAAAGCCGGTGAAGAGGACGCCGCGCGCCATTTCGGCAAGGGTCCAGAATCCGGGAAGTATGAGAAAGACGGTCGGTCCGCGTCCGCCAAGATAGCGCGTTGCCGCGGCTGCGAATGCCGGGAACAGGGCAAGGAAGCCGGAAAGGCCCAGCACTGCCGGCCAGGCGAGTGCGCCGAACCGATCCGCGTCGACGAAAAAGCTCTCGGATATCCACCGCAGGCCGACTGCGAACTGGCCGATGCCGAAGCCCCAGCCGATCAGGAAGGCGGCACACGAGCCACGGGCGTGACGGATGAACAGGGCGAAGGCGGCAAAGCCGACCAATACGAGCGGCAGAACGAAGTACGGAGCAAAAGCAAGGGCCGTGAGCGCGCCCATCAACGCGCATACCGGGAGCGACACGGCCAATCCCGAGTCCGGATACGTTATCCGGCCAAGGCCGCCTTCTTCCGGTTCGATCGCCCCCCGGTCCGTCATATCAGTCAGCCGATATAGGCAAGTCCTGGAAAGCGCTCCAGAAGCCAGAACGCGATCAGCGTCATGCGGCCGGTCATCATCAGCACGCCCATCGTGATCATGATCGCGCCGGCGGTAATGTTGAGGACATGGCCGGCGTAGCGCGCCCGTTTCATGAAGCCGGCAACCTTCCCGAACGCGAGCGCGACGACCAGGAACGGGATACCGAGGCCGAGGCTGTAGGCGGCGAGGAGTACCGCCCCGCTTCCGGACGACACCGCGGTCATCGTCAGAATCGAGCCCAGAACCGGGCCGATGCACGGCGTCCAGCCGAAGGCGAAGGCGAGGCCGAGAGTGTAGGCGCCGGCGGGGCCGGATACGGCTTGCGGTCCTTCTACGCGGTAATCCTGCATCACGAAGGGAAGCCTGATGAGGCCGGTCATCATCAGGCCGAACAGGACCAGCAGGCCGCCGCCCACGAGGTTGGCTTCGAAGCTGTAGCGAAGCAGCAGGCCGCCGAGGAACTGCGCGCCCAGCCCGAGAATGACGAAGATCGTCGTGAACCCGGCGATGAAGAACATCGCTGACCAGACGATCCGCAACCGGTCGGCGAGCTGCGCCGAATGCGGATTCACGCCGCTGGACACGAACGAGAGATACCCCGGCACGAGAGGCAGGACGCAGGGCGAGACGAACGACACCGCGCCGGCCACGACTGCCGTTGCGAGACCGACTGCCGAGACGTCGATCGTCATTTCATGTCCTCTTCTTTCGTCGGATTCGGTGTGGACGAACTCAGTGCCCATACATGCTCTGGCAACATGAGGTTCAAGGCCGGATCGAGGCTTGTCCCGCGTGACATTGCGCCGCGCCGCTCGATCGAGGCCGGGGCGCGGGCATTGAGCCCGCGTTCGTCGTGCAAGTCTTCTATCTTGCCTCTATCGCAGCAGCGTGCGGATCGCGTTGTTGGCCAGTTCGATCACGACGACGAACAGGACGACGACGATCGTCAGCGTGGCGACCTTTTCTTACTGGAAGGTGCGGACATAGGTTTTGATGTAGAAGCCGATCCCGCCGGCACCGACGAGGCCGAGGATGGGGATTCCCGCAGGTTCATCTCGAAGCGGAAAAGCGTGTCGCGCACGATGTCGGGCGCGATCTGTGGCCAGGCGCCAAAACGCCCCCCTGGCCCGCCAGCTAGGCAGAGGTGATCTCGGCGTCGGCCATTGAACAGCTTTTTCAACGTGCAGACGAACGTCGTCAGTTCCTTCCAGGCGAAGTGGAATACCGACCCCGGTCCCTCGAACTTCCGATAGGGCTCGTCGGCATTGCCAGCGGCCTCCGGGTAGGCCGTGAGGTCTGCGCGCTCGCCTTCCGTTAGAGCGAGCCGGTATCGGCTGTCGAACCAGTCATCACGCTTGCGGGCGTCGGCAGCGAGCGTCATGGAAGTAGGGGAGCGGTGAAGCGGTTCCAGAGCCGGGGTGAGCGTGTCGTAGGCGCCGTAGCGCGCGTTTTGCCGTAACCACGCGTAGGAAAATCGGCAGCAGGCCAACCGCATGCACCCAGCGTGAAAGTTTCAGCTGAATCACTGTGTCGGATCGTCTTCAGTCGCACCCATATTGATTTAACGCAGTTGCGATTTCAGCAGAATGAAAATGCCGGATGCCGCGCGCGATATTCGGCTGAGTCGTGGCTAGTGACTACCTAGAACTGCTCACCCCTGCCATTGAGCGCATGGGCGCAAAGCTGTTGTCAATCATTCGTCCCCTCACGTTTATCGAGCCTTGGTCGCACCAAGGGTTACGGTACCCGACACGCCACAATGCTGAAGCGGGGGCAGCTCTTTTCGCTATCATCAAAGCAACCTTGCCGACGAGTGAGACCTTACTGCAACCTGCCATGACAAACGCATTGACGACTGTCAGCGATATATCTATCTTGCAATTGAAAATCATTCGCAACAGACAGCCATATGTCTTCTCCATCCTTGGATTCGGAACCCTCGTTGTCCGTGGCCGGCCACAATGGCTGGCGTCGCACCAGCCCGACGCCGTCACTCTCCGAAGTCTTTGGCTCGATCGTCGTGCCGCGTGGCAGCACGGTGTTCCGAAGGTTTCTCGCCTTCGTCGGCCCAGGCTATCTGGTCGCAGTCGGCTATATGGACCCCGGCAACTGGGCGACTTCGCTCGCCGGCGGCGCCAAGTTCGGCTACACGCTCCTGTTCGTGGCGCTACTGTCCAACGTAATGGCGATCCTGCTGCAATCGCTGTGCGCGCGCCTCGCCATCGCGTCCAGGCGCGACCTAGCGCAGGCCTGCCGGGATGCCTATCCGTCATGGGTGTCGTGGCCGCTGTGGATTTTCGCGGAGGCCGCGATCATCGCCACCGACCTTGCCGAGGTCATCGGCGTGGCAATCGGTCTCAACCTGCTGTTCGGTATCCCGCTCGAAATCGGCGTCTTCATCACCGCCGCCGACGTGTTTCTGATCCTGTGGCTGCAGAACCGCGGCTTCCGTTGGGTTGAAGCATTTGTCATCACGCTTCTGGCGGTCATAACCGCCTGCTTCTTCGTGCAGATCGCCATGGCCGATCCGGACTGGGCAGGTGTGATCGCAGGCTTCGCGCCCTCGACCGATATCGTGACCAATCCGGAGATGCTCTACATCGCACTGGGCATCATCGGCGCCACCGTGATGCCCCACAATCTCTACCTCCACTCCGGCATCGTGCAGACGCGCAACTGGGAGACGACGCCGGCACGAAGGTTCGAGGCGTTGCGTATGGCGACCTGGGATTCGACCATCGCGCTGATGTTCGCCCTGACCATCAACGCTTCTATCCTGATCCTCGCTGCGGCAACCTTTCACGCGAGCGGCAACACCGAGATTGTCGAGATCGATCAGGCCCATGCGCTGCTAGCGCCTCTGCTCGGCGGTTCGCTCGCACCGACGATGTTCGGCATCGCACTGCTGTGCTCCGGCCTAAACGCCACCGTGACCGCCACAATGGCTGGCCAGATCGTCATGGAAGGCTTCATCAATTTCCGTATCAGTCCAGTGCTGCGCCGGCTCGTCACACGCTCGATCGCGATCGTCCCGGCGGTCATCGTGATTTTGATATGGGGGAGTTCAGGCACCGGCCAGTTGCTCATCCTCAGCCAGGTCGTGCTGAGCTTCCAGTTGCCTTTCGCCATCGTGCCGCTGGTCATGTTCACCGCGAGCAAGGCCAAGATGGGCGACATGGTCGCCCCGCTCTGGCTGACCGCGCTCTGCGCGCTGATCGCCGTCACCATCATCGCGCTCAACATCAACCTGCTCTGGTCCGTGGCCGTGATAGGATGGTAGCCGCTTGCGCATTTTGACCGCAGTCAGAGGCACGGACCATCGGAGAATTCACGAGATCTGCGGCCTGGTGATACGTCTCGTCAGGCGACAACCCTGTCGGGCAACAAAAGTCGCCTGGAAAGACCCTGTTGACACCACATGCCGCCCGTAAGGCTGATCATCGGAAAATCTACGTACGCAGTGGTGCAGGATGGTCTACCCGAAACCTTCGAAAGTCGCACAATGGGAATTGTAGCGCGTAGTTGCACCCGCGAGTTCTGACCGGTGAGAATAGGGCTGAAGCCCCTACCTCATGATTATCGAACAATCGGCCGCGCTCCCAGCCGTTCATGTCGGTCTATAGCGGACAAGCCGACCGATTATCTCTCAAACAGACGCCCCGTGTGCAGCGTCTTAACCGATCATCAAGGTTAACAATTCATTTTGCTTCCGAGACCACCTCAGGAGATCGGTCGTTGTCGTCGAAGCAAAGCCAAGGCTCGGAATCCACTTCCATGGCCCGCCGAGGTCGGATTCTGGCAATCCTGTTTGCAAGCTCGCTGACCTTCGGGTTCGCGTCGCCGACCGCCATCCAGGACATGCGTTCCGAGCTTGCGACCGGCACTGTTCTCGTACAGCGCAATGGTGTTCGGGGTGAGGATGCATGCTCCCATCTTCGGACGCTCAGACTTGGGTCGGCTACTGGGGTGGAAACGTTTGCGACCGGGCCGTCCGCGAGCCGGAGCGGCGATTTCTCCGATAACGCCTCAAAGCGAGATCTTCTGCAAAGCCAGACCTCCGATTCAGGCAAAACGGCAACGCTTTCCGTAACCGCCTCGAAAGGCGTTTTCGATGGAACGAGGCTGGCTGCCATCCTCTTCTCGAGCCGCCTTGACGCTCCGGAGGGCTTGCGCGGCTTCCTGCCGGAGGCAGCTCCGGGTGTCCGGAACGCAATAACGATCCTTCACCGCGCGGAGACTCACCGGCTTGAGGGCGTGCCTCCGATCCTGGCGGATCTCGTCAGCAACGACCGTGCCGACGTTCTGGCGACCGCCTACGCTCCGAGCGATCCATACCACGCAACGTCCGCACCCTTCGATGCGCTGCTTGGCGGTCAGGACGCCGGCGGCCGCTTCGTTCCGCCCATGGCGGAGGGTGACCACCCGTGGATGAGGGTGCCACTTCCAAAGATGGTGTTCTCCGCCGCCGAGCAGAAGTGCCTCGCGACCGGAATCTATTTCGAGGCGCGCGGCGAGAAATCGAGAGGGCAGGCGGCTGTCGCCCAGGTAATCTTGAACCGGGTTAGGAACCCGGCTTATCCCGACACCGTCTGCGATGTGGTTTATCAGAATCAGCACATGCTCAACAGATGCCAGTTCTCGTTCGCTTGCGACGGAGTCCCTGACGTGATTTCGGATCGCCGGGCCTATCGGCTCGCAAAGGATGTTGCGCTTGCCGTCACCGCGGGTAAGATTTTCCTGCCGGAAGTCGCGTCGTCGACACATTACAACGCCACCTACGTCCATCCTAAATGGGCTCAGTCGATGGAACGGATGACGCAGATCGGCAAGCACATCTTCTATCGCACGTTCGGCGGGGGCTGGAGCTAGCGCGGTGAGGAACCGATGAGAATCAAATTGTTGCGTGTTGCGCTGGTCCGAACCTTCGCCATTCTCCTGATGGCGACCCCGGCGGCGATCGCAGAGACGATTGATCGCTCGGAGGTCGAGAAAATCGTCCGCGAGTACATTCTCGAGAACCCCGAGATAATCAAGGAAGCGTTGCTCGAACTTGAGAACCGCTCGCAGAAGGCGCAAGAAGAAGCCAGGGCGGAGACGATCCGGGCCGAGCAGGACGTCCTGCTGCGGAGCGCCGCCGATCTCGTCCTCGGCAATCCCGATGGCGATGTGACGCTGGTCGAGTTCTTCGACTTCAACTGCGGCTACTGCAAAAGAGCTTTTCCAGACATAAAGGCATTGCTGGCCGAGGATGCACAATTGCGTGTCGTCCTGAAGGATTTCCCCATCCTCGGTCCGGGATCCATCGAGGCTGCGAAAGTCGCCCTCGCCGTGAAACGCCTGGGCGACGACGCGAGCGCGCGCGATTTCCATGCCCGGCTGATGGCCATGCAGGGTCAGGCCAACGCAGGCCGAGCTTTGTCGCTTGTAGAGGAAATGGGTCTTGATCGCGCGCGTGTCGAGGCAGAGATGGGGTCTCCAGAGATCGAGACGGTCATCGCTTCGAACCTGGCGCTGGCTCAGCTTCTTGGACTGACAGGAACCCCATCGTTCGTCGTGGGCGAACGAATCGTCGTTGGCGCCGTGGGCAAGGAGCCGCTGGCGGAGGCCGTGCGATCGGTGCGTGAGTGATCGACCGGTCGGCCGCGCTCATCCCCCCCGATCAGCCAGAAGCCTCTGGACGACAAGCTCGGCGTCGGGTCCTGCTCCCATGATCAGCGCCGAAGCCCTGTTTCGCTGCCAGGGTCGCCCGACGAAATAAAGGCCCTTGACCGGCGAAACCCCGGCTTCGTGGCGGAAGGAACCGTCTTCATTCACGGCAAGAGGAACGTCGAGCCAGGAACTGTCGTCGCGGTAGCCGACCGTCCAGACGACGGTTCGGACCTCGGCCGAGCTTCCGTCCGAAAACCGCGCTGTCGTCTCGTCTGCATTCACGAGCCGCGGCGCGATCCGTATGTCCTTTCTTTTCAGGCTTTCGAGGCTGCGGTCACGGTCGGGGAAGGCGTCGGTTGCCCTGACCCTGCTGCCTAGCAAGGAGTCCGGCGATGCCGTCAAAGCGCCGGTAAGATGAAGCCACCACCAGATCGACTTTCCCAGAATGCGTTCGGGCAGCAGCTTTCGAGGCTTTCCGGTCGCCAGGATCACCGGTTGAGTTCTTCTGCACTCGACAGCAATGTCGCGGCCGCTCGCACCATCCCCCACGATCAGCACAGGGCCGTCCGGCAACTGGTTGGCGTTGCGGAAGATGTCGGTCGTCAAATGGAGCACATCGCTGCCGAACTTCCCGGCGACAGTTGGAATTCTGGGGACCTGGAAGGCGCCAGCCGCCACGATGATCTCGCTCGCTTGCCGCTTTCCGCCGTCCTCAAATGTCGCCTCGAAACGTCCATCGTCGAGCCTGGAAAGGCGAACAACCCGTCTTCCGGTTTCGACCGGCAGCTTCAGGCGCGACGCATAGGCTTCCAGATAGTCGGCGAATTCGTCCCGGTTGGAGTAGCCCTCGCGATTTCCGGAAAGCTCCAGTCCGGGCAGCGCACTGAACTGGCGCGGCGTGAACAGGGTCAGCGCGTCGTAGCGCGCCCGCCAGCTGTCACCGACGCGCCGGTTCGCATCCGCGATGGAATAGTCGGCGCCGGCCCGGGCCAGGTGGTACGCGGCCGCGAGACCCGCCTGCCCGGCTCCGATGACCAGCACCGATCTTTCCATCAAACCACCACGACCCGGGCGCCGAGCGGCACACGCTCGTAGAGCTCTTCCACATGCTCGTTCACCATGCGGATGCAGCCGTTGGATACGGCCTGACCGATCGTCCATGGCTCGGTCGTGCCATGGATGCGGTAGTACGTGTCGCGACCGTCGCGGTAGAGGTAGAGCGCGCGGGAACCCAGCGGATTGCCCGGCCCGCCGGGGACGCCATTCGCGTATCTCGCGTATCTCGCGGGATCGCGTCTGATCATGTTGGCGGTCGGCCGCCAGGCGGGCCACTTCGCCTTGCGTTCGATGATCGCGGAGCCGGAGAATGCGAGACCCGCCTTGCCTACGCCAATCCCGTAGCGTCGTGCCGCACCTCTGCCCTCGATCAGGTACAGGAACCGGTCCCGCGGGGCGACCACGATCGTACCGGCTGGCTGAGCGTATGGCGAGACGACGGTTTGGGGAAGAAAGCGCGGGTCGAGTTCGACCCTTCTGTGAGCCAGCGCCGCGGTCGGCAGTTGGACTGCCGACAGCGCTGCGATCAACCCTGTTGCGAACGATCTGCGATCCATCATGGTAAGCCCCTCAATAGCTGCTGAAGTGTGCGATCAGTGATCGTGCCCGTCGTCCGCCTGTGGCGGCGTGACGTCGGGAACGAGCTTTTCGACCTGGGCGGCGGCGCGTAGCCCCGCGAGAAGCCGTTGCTCTTCGGCGGACGCGAGCGCCTGCCGGATCTGCGGTTCGACCGTCTCGAATGCAGGCGGCGGCCGATTGCGTGCTTCCTCCAGCATCACGACATGGAAGCCGAAGGCGGTGGCGACCGGCGACCGGGTGAACTGTCCCGGTTCGAGCTCGGCCGCGGCCTCCTCGACTTCCGGCATGATCTCCCCTTCCGCGACGAAGCCGAGATCCCCTCCCTTTGCCTTCGACACCGCATCGATGGAGCGTTCCTGCGCTAGATCGGCAAAGGACTGCCCGGCTTCCAGCGCGTTGATGATGTCTGTTGCCTCGTCTTCGGTGCCCACGAGGATATGCCGCAACTTCCGTTCGGCCACGGTCGGAAAGCTGCCTACCTGGCCATCATAGGCGGCCCTTATCGCCTCGTCCGTCACCGCATCGGCCACGCGCTGCTCTATGAACACGGATCGAAGCGTCTGGGCCTCGAAGAACGCCAGCTGACGCTTGAACGCGTCCTGTTCCGTGACGTTTGCCTCGCGAGCGGCGTCGGCCACGATGCGCAGCTCGATGAGCGCGTTCACGAGAACGGAACGCCTGGCGTCTTCCGGCATCTGGCCGAGCTGGGGTCCATACATTTCTTCGGCGATTGCGAGATCGGCGGCCGTGATCTCCTGGCCGTTGACGCGCGCGACGACTTCGTCATCCTGAGCGTGAGCCAGTGGCGGCAGCATCGCCGCCATCATCGCAACCGCAACGAACCCTTGGACCTTCAGCCGGAAAGTGAGAGAGCGAATTCCCATCATGCGCCCTCCCCCTATTGGCCGCTCGCCGCGATCAGCGGATCGACGATCTCGCTGAAGCGGTCGATGCTGAGGACGCCCTTGTACATCTCGCCATTGACGAAGAAGGTCGGCGTCGAATCGACGCCGAACTCACGACCTGCTTCGAATACAGCCTGCACTTGCTGCTGCAGTTCCTCGTTCCGCAGGCATGCCTCGAAGGCGGCCTCGTCCATCCCGGTCATGCCCATGACGGCCTTGAGCGAGCCTGAGCCGTCGGAGGACCGCGCCCAGTTGTCCTGGGTCCGGTAGAGCAGGTCGATGGTGGCGTACCATTTGTCGTCGCCGGCGCACCTGGCCAGCATGAATCCGGCCGAAGAGCGCGGATCGAACGGGAACTCGCGCATGATGAAGCGGACCTTGCCCGTATCGACGTATTTCTCCTTGAAGGCGGGCCAGACATTCAGATGGAAGTTGCGGCAGTGGCCGCAGGTCAGCGACGCGTACTCGATCACGGTGACCGGAGCATCTTCCGGACCGAAGCTTTTTTCCGCGAGCGCTCCCGGCGCGAGCAGGTCTTCGGGAGTCGGTTGGGCAAGCGTCAGAGCTGGAAAGGCGGCCGCCGCTCCGAGAGCGGACAGGCCATATAGAACGTTTCGACGTTTCATGGTCGTTTCCTTTGGTGAGCTTCTACTTTGCAAGCTCTAGCCCCTGGAGGAGCAAGCGCTAATTTGGCGTCAGGCGATCGCTCTCGGACCGCTGCGCACGATGATTGGCGAGGGGATCGAGACACGATCGTAGAGGTCGATGATGTCCTGGTTGATCAGACGGACGCAGCCGCTCGACACCGCGCGCCCTATGGTCCAGTACTCGGGCGAGCCGTGCAGGCGGTAGAGGGTGTCCTGCCCGTTCTGGAAGATGTAGAGCGCCCGCGCACCGAGAGGATTGTCGAGCCCGGGCGGCTGGCCCCCGTTCTCGGCGCTGAATTCTTCCAGCTCGGGCTGGCGCGCAATCATCTCCGCCGGCGGGGTCCAGACCGGCCAGGGCCGCTTCCACTGGATGACCCCTTCACCGGACCAGGTGAACCCCGCCCGCCCGAGGCCGACGCCGTATCTCATCGCCTTGCCGTCGGGCAGAACCAGATAGAGGAAAAAGGACTGCGTATCGACGACGACGGTTCCGGGACGTTCGCCCGTCGGGTCGTCGACGAACTGACGGTAGAACTGCCGGTCGACCCTTCTCAGGTCGACGGCGGGGATCGGGAAATCCTCTTCCGGCATCGCCCGGTACATGGAGACGAAGGAGGGATCGATGCTCGGCGTTTCCGGCACCACCGCGACGGGCTGGATATCGGTGGTCGTGCAGCCGGCCAGCGTCAAGGATGCGGCCGAGGATGCGGCAAGGGTCAGGACTTGCCGTCGGGACAGGCCTGTGCGTGATGGTGTGGTTGTCAATGCTTTGCTCCCAATACGGTCGTGGTCCATTGCTCCCCGCGGAAAGCAATTGGTGAGGACGAATTGCGACCGTCTGGATCGGAGCCGCCTTTCCTCGGGGCTGCGCCCGAAGAAACTCGATCTCCTACCGGCCGTTTCGCCTGCTCGACGCTATTGGGGCGGTGGGACGATGATGGGAATGAAGGCGAACGTCAGGTCCTGCTCCCGGCCGTGTATCGACAGCAGGCCCGCGCTGGCAGCGTGGGGTGAAAGCCAGATCGTCAATCCGGCGCAGTGGTCATGGCATTTCGTCGTGGCGTGCGGCGACAGTGGCAACGCATCATCGTTGCTATCGTTCGGCAGTTCGGAACCGCCGCTGCCAGCCATGATCTCGGCCGTCGCGAACTCCTGAAACGACATCTTCGCAGCCACGGCCGTGGGCGCCGCCATATGGACGGCGACCATGAAAGCCAGGAGGAATGCGAGGAATCGGATCATCGTGCTGTCGTTCTATTCCCTGGGCGAATGCGGGTCTGCAAGCGCCGCGGAAGGCCGGCTGATAGGGACGGAGCTCAGCGACGTTCTTTTTGCCAGTGTTTGCTCGCCGGAACGCTCCAGAAGACTACGGAAGCTTGGGTGCATTCCGCCGTCGACATAAGCATGAGCGCTGAGCGCCGTGCCGTTCTCCACCATGCTCTGCATCGCGAGGAGGTCGGCTTCCGTCCTGCGAGCGACGACGGGGTCGTCCCCTTTCACCGCCGGCGGACAGGCGGCAAGAGGATCGCGCGGCTCTCCACCCTGGAACTCCATGTCGAAGACGTAGCGGCGGCCGCAGTGGGAGACCCTGGGCTGGCGCCGGGTGACTTCAAAGATATCGTAGCCGCGCTTCAGGTCGGTCCAGAAAGAGAAGTTCGGGTCGTCGCGATGCTTCGCCATGTTCTGGGCGGTCATTCGGAATGGAAACGCCTGCACCTGGAAAGCAGGCTGGCCGCCCCTGAGGGCCTCGCGGGCCACGGCGTAGATCTCGGCCACGCCCTCATCCGTCAGGGCGAAGCATCCCGACGACGAACAGGCGCCATGCACCATGAGCGCTTCGCCCGTGTAGCCGAGCGCCGCCTCGAGGCGGTTGGGATAGCCAAGGTTGAAGGAGAGGTAATACTGCGAGTTCGGGTTAAGCATGCCCGCGTTGACGTGGTAGAACCCTTCGGGGGCCTGGCGGTCGCCCTCTCGCGTCTTGGGTCCGAGTTTTCCGGACCAGCGGCACATGGGATAGGTCTTGAGCAGGGCGAACTGGCCGCTGCGGTCGCGCTTCCAGATTTCGAGCTCGCTTTCCTGCTTGAAGATCCTGACGAGGATCGGGGCAGAGGGCGACATGGATTTGCGCGACATTTCGGCAAGGAGGGCGGCAGGGATGGGCTGCGACGCCTTGTTGTCGACGTCGAGAACTGTCGACACGCACCCGCTCGCCAAAAGGGCAAGCAAAACGACCACGCCTATCCTTATCGCTTGCAACATGTTCGCGCTTTCATGATCCTTCGCGCCGATCCGACCTCGGGATCGAGCCGTAAGTTTGGGGCTATCATAGTTAAGAAGATGTTGCCCCTAACATGTTTGCGAGCGGCAAAGAACCGCAGCACGTTCGACTATCCGTCCTCGGGGGAGAGCCGATAAGAAGGACGGAATTGAGGCTGCGCCGCCTTGTCAGGGCTTTTTGGATTGAGGATGCGATGAATTCGCTGGAGCAGATGACCCTGGAAGAATCTCGCGATTTTGTACGCAGGAGAGCGCGCAAGAACCTGTTGGTCGTCCTTCTGCTCGTCGGCTTTGTCGGCGCTGTGTTCTTCGCCAGCTTCGGCCATATCCTGGGCGAGATGCGCCCGGCCCAGGTGGAGACCCAACCGGAATAGCGGAATAGTCACATAGGGTTGAGTGGCGTCGGGAAGCCGACAATGAAAGAGTGGACCGGCATTTGTCCAATTGCCGGTCCACCAATGTTTTTGCGCCTGGTCTCTCTGCTGGCTGCTGGTTCGACAGCCTATATCACCCTTGCCACCATCTTCTGGCTTGTGTGTATCGGGATCGGGCACAACAGGATGGAGATGCTCTATGGAACGACCGCGCTCTATCTCCTGACCCTGGCCGCCGCCGTGGAGGGCGCGTGGTTGTTGCCGGAGGATATCAGGAGATCGTCCTCGTTCATGAGGCTGACCCACTGGTTGAGATCCCGCTGGGATTGACGCTTGAGGAAGTAGATTCTCGCCTCGCTCCAAAGCAGCACCTTCTGCTCGAGATTGTCGAGGATGAAGTCGCCAAGGCTCGTCACGACGGTGAGCACGGCGTGTCCCCCGCCCTGGGCGTCGCGAGCCGTTGTCAGCAGCAACGCGCCGAGCGGATAGCCCATTTCATTGAGGCGCTTGCGCTTCAGCAGCGCGTAGTCCTCACAGTCGGCTGCCGTCGTAGGGTATTCCCAGAACTCCTCGACGCCGTAGATTTCCATGTCGGTGAGCGCCTTGATAGTGTTTACCTTCGTGTTGACCCTGACGATGTCGCTCCAGGCCGCACGCGTCAGCTCGATCATCGTGCCGGCCGGAGCGCGAGCGCATCGGTCTCGATATCGACGGCAATACTCGTAGTATCCGACCGGCATCGAGGTCGTACCGAACGTCGCCATGTTCCGTGCGTTGTATGGTTGGGTGGGGTTGAACTGTGACGCACTCGCCCATGCGGACGTGCAGAAAACCAGGAGCGCGAGTGCGCTCATCCAAAGCTTTTTCATTGTTTGACTCTCCCCGAAGTGATGGGAAGAAGCCTAGCGTAGAAACCTCAAAATCGAAGAAAATCAATGGCTTGTATTCGATTCAAACTCGCTGCAAATCGCAGCGGTTTTCGCAATCCTTCCTTTACCAGGATCGGCGGGCTTGCTGCACGTTAGTTCGCGCTACGATCGGCCTCGCCGTGCCGGTGGCTGGTCAGCCGATCGGAGCTCGGCACGAGATAGGCTGACACTTCCACTTCCTGGCCATCGTCGAAGATCAGCATCAGGCGTTGGCTTTCCGATTGGTCGATCGGAGACGCGGGATCGGCAAGCAGGAGGTGGATGCCGCCAATACGCATCTGCAGTTCGGCGTGCGCGGGAACCAGAAGCGGGCCGCCGACCGGCCCAGCCGCGTCATCGTCGGAATTGAATGGTGTACGCATCAACCTGATGTTTGCAAAGGCTTCGCTGCTCACCTTAGCGAGATAGGCGTGAGTATCCGTGCCGTTCCAGATCGTCAGGAAGCCTCTGGCCGGGGAGCCGTCACCATCAGCAATCAAGATCTCGGCATGTTCGACTGTCAGCGTCAAGAGCGATTGGCAGCCGGCGAGAAATCCCTGTGTACATCGCTTATGTCCCCTCCACGATTAGTGGCCGTGAACGTCCGTGATGAATCGGGCAAGGCTGTGAACCGCGCCCGCCTTCGGGATGCGGCAATTCGGCACTGTTGCGGGACACCGATTCATCCTTCAATATCTATAAGAGCTGGAGGTAATCATGCTGACGATCGGAGAGCTGTCGCGCGTCACCGGGGTGAAAGTTCCGACCATCCGCTACTATGAGCAGATGGGTCTGTTGATGGCGCCGGGCCGCTCGGGCGGCAATCAAAGGCGTTATGAGCCTGGCGAACGGGAACGGTTGTCCTTCATCAAGCACGCTCGCGACCTCGGTTTCACGATCGGGGCCATTCGTGAACTGCTCGAGCTGAGCGAGCATCCGGAACGGCCATGCGCGGATGCCGACAACATCGCGGTTCGTCAGCTGCAGATTGTCCGGGACAAGATTGCAAAGCTCAGGCCCCTTGAGCGCGAACTCGAACGCATCGCGACCCGATGCCACGGCGATCAGATCAGGGACTGTTACGTCATTCAGTCTCTGGCCAACCACGAACTGTGCTCGAACGAGCACTGAGAGTCGGCTTAGACCTCGGTCTCGTCATCGAACCGGCAGTAGTGCGCTACCCTGTCGGCAGGGCCGTTCGTCGAGGGCACGTCGCGAAGGATGATGGTGACGGCCGAGCTATCCTTTGGCGCCACGATCGAGCCGGATATCGTGATCGTCGGATGATCCTCCGGAACCAGCTCGAACGTCGTTTCGTCGCCGATCGTTGGGCCCAGGCGCAATGTCCCGGTATCGTAGTCCCCTTCCGCGGAGAACGTCGTTTCCATCCGGTCCTTTGTAAGGAAGAGATAGAACTCCAGCTCCGACCCGAAGGGTGCGCGGCCCCAGAGCCAAGCTTCGGCCTTTTCCAGTGAGGGCCCGACACGCGCGACGATGTCGTCGCAGTCCTGCGATGTAGGCGTGCCTTGCTCCGGATACCAGAGAAACACGCCGGTCGGAGGGCTCGCCAGGGCATGACCCGCACCGGCCAGCCACAAGGCAGCTCCGAACGCATGTACTGTCAGGCGCGGTCGCATCTCATGTTCCCACACAGCCGGCGCGGCTGTCCTTCGTTTTCGCTTTTAGGTGGTCGTCAATCCGGGATAACCACGCGCGCCACGACTGGCAGATGATTGGAGCCAAATTTCGACCCCAGGGTCAGATCCTCCAGCCCCAATGTTGGCGACAAGACGATGCGGTCGATTGGCGTGCCGATCTGCGTGAGCGACCAGAGACGTATGCTGAAGCGTGTCGGCAGCGGCCACCACCGGGATTCGGTCGTCCGGTATCCCGTCGAGGACAGGAAGTCGAGAAAGAACGGAGACCAGGGTGGCGTGTTCCAATCGCCGGCGACGACGACCAGAGCGTCCGACGGCTCCGACTTCACGGCTGCTTCCAGATCCCGAAGGTACGCGGCGCGCGCTTCCCAAGCGCGGGGGCTGCGCGGAGTCTGTGGATGGACTGCATAGAGAACAACCGTCCTCCCTTCGACCGACAGCTCGAAGCGCACGGCGAACCTGCCGTATGTGTCGCCGCTCTCGGGAAAGACCGTCCGTTCGTCGAGGATCGGGAACCGGCTGAGAACCTTCATGTCGGTGTTGCCGGCAAGGTCGCGGCTGCTTTCGAAGGGCCAGCGCCCTCTGGCGATCAACGTGTTCTGCCAGAACGGCCTCACCTCCTGCAGCACCAGGATATCCGCCTCGCCGACCTCGGGAAGCGCAAGAAAGGGACGCGGATCCAGATTGTCGACCAGGACATTGGCGGAGACCACGGTGAACGTCGTTCCCGCCGCCGCGGGCGCCGGCGGCGGGAGGAAAAGATAGGGAACGCCGGCAGCCAGAAGCGCGATTGCTCCCGCGATCTTCGTGGAGCGCCGAGGAAGCGCGAAGCCTATGACGAAAAGAATGACGCCCGCCACGAGAAGGTGGGGACGGATGAAGTTTGCCAGGTCTGCAGCCCATAGATTTCGGGATAGCGCTACGGATACGAACTGTGCCGCGGCAAAGGCGAGCTGCGCCAGCAGCAAGACGGCGAGGAAAAGCTTCGGCGTGCGGCCGCTGGCTGAAGAGAAGGGCACCGGTGTCGATCCTGCTGAAAGCGCCGCGAGGAGCAGATTATTTCTGCGGTGCAGGTTTCGGCCAATGGGGCAATCTGGCGCATGGGGCTAGCGACAGGTTGGAAGTCCCGCATGAATTCGGCGCTTGTTGCGCGGCGGCCCAAAAAGGGCAGGGAAAAAGCGTACAAGGCAGAGGTCCGTGCATACTCAAGGTCTCCACTCCTGCGAGGTGAACGAGCACCTCATGACCGAGCTGGCGCTGGCCTTGCTAGACACGGTAACGAAACATCGCGCCGGCTCCAGCCGAAGCGCGATGTACTGACGGGAAGCACACGGCAGAGCGGGAACTGAAAAATCTGAAATTTCCTCTTGATCCTCTAGCTGCTCTAGGTCGTATGGAATTGCTCCTGACATACAGGAGTGTAGATTATGACGGTCCCGCAACGCCAGACGCGCTTTCGAGTGGAGGGGATGGATTGCGCGAGCTGCGCGGCCAAGATCGAGACAGCCGTTCGCCGCATTCCGGCCGTGACAGATGTAGGAGTTTCGGTCGTCGCCGGCACGATGACGGTGACACACGGGCCGGAAACCGACCTCGACGGTGTCGCGCGCAAGCTCGGCAGCCTTGGCTACAAGGCGTCCCCCCTGACGCGAACCGGAGAGAAGGCGCCCGCCTCCGGTCATGTCCACGGTCCGGAATGCCGTCACGAGGGGCATGAGCATTCGCACGACAACGATCACCATGCGCATGGCGGCGGTAACGCGCATGACGGTGTCCCTCCATCCAGGGCCTCGAATGTGCCGACCGGCGACTCGCTTCACGGCATGCACGGGCATGACCATGGGCCGATCGACGGTCCGTGGTGGAGCACATCGAAGGCGAAGCTGACCATCGTCTGCGGCGCGGCGCTCGCCATCGCCTTCGGGCTGTCGCAACTCTTTCCGCAAACGCAACCCTGGGGCTTCATCATCGCCATGGCCGTCGGGCTCGTGCCGATCGCGCGCCGGGCGCTGTTCGGGGCGATGAACGGCAGCCCGTTCTCGATCGAGACGCTTATGACCGTGGCGGCGGTGGGCGCCGTCATCATCGATGCTGCGGAGGAAGCCGCAGTCGTCGTCTTCCTGTTCCTTGTCGGCGAACTGCTGGAAGGCATCGCAACGGGACGGGCGCGAGCGTCGATCCGTGCGCTCTCGAACCTGATGCCTAAGACCGCGCTGCTTGAAAGCGAGGGAGGCACACGGACCGTTCCGGCGGACAGCCTCACGGTCGGTTCGATCGTGATGATCCGTCCGGGCGACCGGGTGCCGGCCGACGGCGTCGTGCTTTCCGGCGAAAGCGCGGTAGACGAAGCGCCGGTGACCGGTGAGTCGGTCCCCAAGCGAAAGGAGGAAGGCGACAAGGTGTTCGCCGGCACGGTGAACCAGGAAGGGGTGCTGCGCGTGCGCGTCACGGCGGCCGCGGCAGACAACACGATCGCTCGCATCATTGCGCTGGTCGAGGAGGCGCAGGAATCGAAGGCTCCGACCGAACGCTTCATCGACCGCTTTTCCAAATACTATACGCCAGGCGTGATGGTCGTGGCAGCGCTCGTGGCTATCCTGCCGCCGTTGCTGGGCGGAGCCGAGTGGAACACATGGATCTATCGCGGTCTCGCGGTTCTGCTGATCGGCTGCCCGTGCGCGCTCGTCATCTCGACGCCGGCCGCAATCGCGGCTGGGCTTTCCGCCGGCGCCCGGCGCGGCCTGCTGATGAAAGGTGGAGCCGTGCTGGAGAACCTCGGTAAGGTCGACAGCGTGGCTTTCGACAAGACCGGGACGCTGACCGAGGGCAAGCCGAAGGTGACGGACATCGTCGGCATAGGGCGCGACGAGCGCGAGACACTTCGCCTCGCCGCGTCGCTGGAGGTGGGCTCAAGCCATCCGCTTGCGGTCGCGATCCTCGCAAAAGCCGAAGCGGAGAATGTGCCAGTGGTCGCGGCATCGGAGGCGGGCGCTGTTGGCGGCAAGGGCGTTGTGGGGACGCTCGATGGTGTGAAGCTGTTCTTCGCCTCGCCACGTGCGGCGGGCCAGCAGGTCATGCTCGACGAGGCCCTTACCACACGCATTGCGTCGCTCAACGACGAGGGCAAGACCGTGTCGGTGCTGTTGGCAGGCGGACAGGTCGCCGGTTTGATAGCCATGCGCGACGAGCCACGCGATGACGCGAAGGCCGGCATCGCCGCGCTGCGCGAGTTGGGCGCCGACTCTGTGATGCTGACGGGCGACAACCAGCGCACGGCCAAGGCGATTGCCGCCTCGCTCGGGATGGAAGCGCGCGCCGAGCTCTTGCCTCAGGACAAGCAGAAGATCGTCGGCGAGATGCGGGCGACAGGCTCGTTCGTCGCCAAGGTCGGCGACGGAATCAACGATGCGCCCGCACTTGCCGCCGCCGACATCGGCATCGCCATGGGAAGCGGAACCGACGTCGCGCTGGAGACCGCGGACGCAGCGGTCTTGCACGGTCGTGTCAAGGATGTGGCGAACATGGTCTCGCTCTCGCGCGCAACCATGAGCAACATCTGGCAGAACATCGTCATGTCGCTTGGCCTCAAGGCGGTGTTCCTCGTCACGACCGTCCTTGGCGTGACCGGGTTGTGGCCCGCGATCCTGGCCGACACCGGCGCTACCGTTCTGGTCACCGCCAACGCCATGCGCTTGTTGGCCTGGCGCGGCATTCGCGATGCCTGACACATACATGCGGCGATGTGCATCCTGTTCCTGCAAGGCGGAGATGGCGCAGAACGCCTCATGTCGAGTGCGATATGGAGTGGAAAAATTGTTCAATGCTAACAAAGCCGTCGCCATGGCGACGCTGTTCATGTCCAGCTTGCTGATTGCCTCGCCCGCAGCGGCGCACGACTTTTCGGTCGGCGACATTGCGGTCGGCCATCCGTGGTCGCGTCTCGCACCGGCCAACGCTCCGGTCATAGGCGGCTATCTGACGCTGACCAACACAGGGTCGCAGCCCGATACGCTGGTCGGCGGAAGTGCCACGATCGCCGAACGCGTCGAGATCCACGAGATGCGTATCGAGGACGGGGTGGCCCGTATGCGGCCTCTTCCCGCTGGGCAGGAGATAGCTCCCGGAGCGACGGTCGAGCTCCAGCCGGGCGGTACCCATCTCATGTTCATCAATCCTGAACGTGCGTTCTCGGAAGGCGAGCGCTTCGAGGTGACGCTCGAGTTCGCGAATGCCGGTGAAGTGGCCGTCGAGTTCGTGGTGCAAAGGAACCCGGGTGGAAATGCGGGACAAGAGGATGAACATGGAGGCCATGCGCCATGAGCTTTGTCAGGCTGTTCCGCATCGGCGTTTGGGTCGCAATCGCGGTGCTGGGCACGTACCTGGTGGTGTCGACGCAGATGACCGCGCAGCGCCAGCCTGTGGAAGCTTCGACCGGGGCAGCGCGTGTGGGCGGCCCGTTCTCGCTCGTGTCGCATGAGGGAGAGCGGGTGGACAATCAGTCGCTGGCGGGGCGTCCCTACGTCGTGTTCTTCGGCTTCACCCATTGCCCCGAGATTTGTCCGACGACGCTGTTCGAGCTGACCGACCTGATGGGCGAACTGGGCCCGGATGCAGACAAGCTTGAAGTCCTGTTCGTCACCGTCGATCCGGAGCGGGACACGCAAGACATGCTCGCCGGCTACATGACCTCCTTTGACAGCCGCATCACCGCGCTGCGGGGGACGGCCGAAGAGACCGAGGCCGCACTGAACGCATTCTCGGCCTACGCGGCAAAGGTGCCTCTCGAAGCCGGCCAGTACACGATGGATCACACGGCCGGCGTCTTCCTCATGCGCGGCGACGGCAGCTTCGGTGGCGTTCTCGACATGCACGAACCCCGCGAGACGAGGCTGGAAAAACTGCGCCGTCTCGCGAGCGCCTGACCGGGACTAGACGATGCTCGACAAGGTGTCCAACAAATCGGCTGAAGACTGGAATTCCTGGTGGCTGTTAGTGGCCTGGCTGATCGCGGCCGGGTCGACGCTGGCAGCCTTGTTCATCGGTGAGATCGTGGGGCAGACCCCGTGCAACCTCTGCTGGTTCCAGCGGGTGTTCATGTTCCCGCTTGCCATTGTGCTCGGCATCGCGGCGTTCAGGCTGGATGTCGGTATCAGGATCTACGCCTTGCCGCTGGTGGCAATCGGCGCTGCAATCGCGGCATTTCACTCGCTGGTGTACTTCGGCCTCATTGATGAGGGCATAACGCCGTGCGCCCGCGACGGCCCGTCCTGCTCGGGAGCCGACATGACCATTTTCGGCGGCGTGCCGCTGCCGCTCGTGTCGCTGCTCGCGTTCATCGCGATCGGCGGCAGTCTTGCCTTGTGCCGACCTGGAGTTTTCAAATGAACCGTCGACAGGTGACCATCCTATCCGTTGGATTGGCCGCAGGAGCAATCTTCGGGGCGTCAGCGCTCTACTACAACCGCGCGCGCAGCCTCGATCCGTCCGGCGCCGAAGCTCTCGTGCGGGAGCATTCTCCCGTTATGGGGCCACCGGATGCTCCTGTGACGATCGTGGAGTTCTTCGATCCCTCCTGTGAAGCCTGCCGGGCCTTCCATCCCCTCGTGAAGAACATCCTTGCGCAGTATCCCGATGACGTCAGGGTCGTGTTCCGGTACGCGGCCTTCCACGACGGGTCGGATCAGGCGGTCGGGATCATCGAGGCGGCACGACGGCAGGACCTCTTCGTCCCGGTGCTCGAAGCACTTCTTGACGCGCAGCCGGAGTGGGCAATTCATGGCAACCCGAACCTCGACCGCGCCTGGCAGGCCGCCGCCGCAGCAGGCCTCGACCTCGAGCGCGCGCGCGAAGACGCAACCACGGCCGAGGTCGCGGCTGTGCTGCGGCAGGATACCAGCGATGTCGACGCTTTGGGGGTCAGACAGACGCCGACATTCTTCGTAAACGGCAAGAGCCTTCAGTCCTTCGGGCCGCAGCAGCTGATTGATCTTGTCTCCGCCGAAGTGCGATCCGCTCGCGAGAGCGGATGAGCCATCCGGCTGTGGGGCCGGATCACTCATGATTGGATTTGAGTTCGCCCCGTGGGTCGACCTGCACGGTGACGTGGTCGATCGCATAGCGCTCCTTGAGCCAGGCCGAGACGAGCGGCGGGAGGCTGAGCGGATCCGTTCCGGTCGCCGGGCTGACATGGACTGTGGCGACGCTCGTCTCGTCCGTCAGCGTCCAGGCATGAAAGTGCCCGGCCTCGGCGATGCCCGGTACGCCGGCGAGCCCGCGCTCCGCTTCGATCGCGTCCACACCACGCGGAACAGCTTGCAGCAGGACGCGGATCGAATCCGAGACCAGGCTCCATGCGGATCTGACGACGAGCCCCGCCACCAGCACGGACAGGATGGGGTCGAGTATCGTCCATCCGGTCAGCATGATCCCGATCGCCGCAGCGATCGCGCCGACGGAGCCGAGCAGGTCGCCGATGACGTGCAGGAAGGCGCCCCTGAGATTGCTGTCGCCCTTGTTGCCCGACCAGAGGATCCAGGCGCCGGCGACGTTCACGCCCAGGCCGATCACCGCGACGATCAGCATCGGGCCCGCCAGAATCTCCACCGGCGCGTTGATGCGCTGCACGGCCTCCCACGCGATCCAGGCCACGAGCAGGAGCAACGTCGCGCCGTTGGCGAGCGCCGCCAGTACCCTTACCCGGTGGAAACCGTAGGTGCGTTGGGAGTCCGCCGCGCGCCGAGCGATGCGATAGGCGATCAGGGCGAGCAGCAGCGCGGCCGCGTCGGAGACCATGTGGCCCGCATCCGCGATTAGCGCGAGCGAGCCTGAGTACCAGCCGCCGATCGCCTGCACGATGGCGTAGCTTGCCGTGAAGATTAGTACGAATCGGATGCGCCGCTCGTTCGAAGCGGTCACGACCTGTGCGTGATCGTGGCCCTCCTCGTGCGCGTGCCCTTCATGGCCCGTCTTCGAGATCTCTGGATTGCCGGTCACATCAAGCTCCTTTGGAAAGACGCCACATGCCCCACCACGCTACAGGCGCGAGCAGCACGACGGTCGCCATGCCGGGAAAATAGGCAAAAGGCTCTGGGGTAAACCATGGGAAGACGATAAAGTGCGCGAGCTCCGTGATGCCCATGGCAGCGAATAAGGTCCAGGCGAGATAGGTGCCGAAACTGTACCCGCGGCTGACCAGGACGGGCATCAGCAGCCACGCTCCAACGGACAGCAGGACCAGCAGGATCACCTGCCAGGAAGCGGCTTCGGGCGTCACTATGCCGGTAATCTCCGCCAGCCTCTCGAAGAAGCCCATCGAGTATTCTTCGATGCGGTGAAGGGCGAAGAGCGCTAGTGCAAGAAAGTACGGGGTCCTGATCGCGGTGAAGGACGGGGTTGTCGGAAAGATCAGCCACAGCACGAACCCGCCGAGGAATCCGGAGGTGAAGATCAGCATCGTCCAGAAGCCGAAGGCGGAATAGCCAAGAACGAGAACCGCAACGGTGAAAAGGAATGCCGCTGTGACGGTCGTGGGATTGCTGGTCATGGCCGACCCCGCAACGCGGATGTTGAGGCTCGGAGGACTAAAGCCTGATCGGGCTTGTTCGCCCCGCGGGCCTTGAAAGTGTGTGACAACGCGGCATCGGTCGGAAGCGCGCAAGGGCCTCCGGTCTGCTGCTTTCTGAATGTGGTTTCGCGGAACATCGGCGGCTCACCTGATCCTGACTTGATTAAGACTGCATCCTCTAGCCGCTAGAGGAGCAAGCGAATTTTGCAGGTCGGAAAACTTCTGGGCCATTTCCGCTAGACGTCTTTTCGAGGGGCTCCTCATGGTTTGCGACATGGTGTTGGATTTTTGCCTCGCGCCGCCTGCCTCTCGCTCTCTCGGCGCAGAAGCAGTATTCGGCCTCGGCTAGCGGAACCTAGGAATTGTGCGGCTAACGAGAGAGCGAACTTCAAATAGTCGTGCAACAATTGGCCTCTAACAGTCTCCGCTTGAAACTTGGGGTAACGATGGGTGGGGTCATGTTGGAGGAGCAGAAGTTTGAATTTGTTGCCCAGGATGCGGGCACGCGTGTCGCGGCGGTCAGTCACGGGAGGGACATCTGGCTCTACAGGCTGCTTGTAAGATTGTGGAAAGCTCCGCTGCGTGCATGGCACAGGCGCTATTTGGCTTCCTTGAGCGACCGTCAGTTGTTGGATGCTGGCATCGATCTGACGCGTGCGGGCAGGGGCAGGGGCTCGGCCGCACGCCTCGATCCGAATCTCGAAGGTCTTCGGTAGTCTGCGTCACCGAAGTCACATCCTGCAGTCGTCGGACGGCGGGATAAAACATGCCCACTTAAAGGCGTGCCGCGAAGCTCGGTGCGCCTTCTTTTTGTGTTCTGTTTTCCCGCTCTCACTCGGAGCGTGATGTGGATCCACATAAGGATGGGCGCGGACGCCGGCTCTGCCGCCTCAAGCAAAGCGGTCGGGCAGGCGCGGATGCGTCACGACAAGCTCATCGGGAACAGCCGCCTTTCCGAAGCGCCGAACGACAAGCGTCAACAGGGTGCGAATGTCATTTTCCCTGTGCGCCGGATCGCTGAACAGCCGGGCCGATACGTAGCTCTGCCACTTCAGCAGCGCCGCCGCCTTTCCGCGCGAAAGCGTCATCGTCACCGCTTTGGCCCGAAGTGAAAGCTTCTCGGGATGCGAAAACAGCGGCTCGTACAGAAACATAAGGGCGGCGGACATGCGGTAGAGCTGCCGCTTGGCTTCGTGGAGGCGCTCGTAGTCCGACACCGCGCGCAACGCCTGAAGCTTGAGGGTGAGGGTGTAGAAATGCGTCTTCGAGCCCGGAGGCACGAGATTCAGCGCCTGATCGATGCAGCGCAGCGCAGCCTCGGTTTCGCCCGCGAACGCCCGGAACTGGCCGACGATCGCCAGCGATCCGGCCGCCGATACGCTGGAAGCGTAGGCTTCCTCGGATAACTCGCGTGCGAGGTCGAAATAGCCGCGCTGAAGGAAATGAAGCAGCTTGGCCGCCATAATGGCGTATTCCGGCTGGGACTGGATATGAGGCAGCGCCTCGAGAACCAGCGCCTCGATGTCGTTCTCGTCCTGGGGCCGGTCGTCGATGCCGTTCTGAAACAGATTGTAGCCGAACTGGATGTACTTCGAATGTATGTGCGTGGCATACATCACCTTGAGGGACGCATCGTCTGGGCTGTCCTTCCGCAGATGCCTGAGCCGAACCTCGTTCTCCTTCCATGCAGCCACGACCCGGCTCTCGTGCAGCGACACCAGTTTCTGAAGATGCCCGTCGCTGTCGGTCGGCACGCCGGGGCCGAGTTCCAGATGGGTTGAGGCCGATTGCATCAGCACCGGCAGCGGGAGATCATCCCCGACATACGTGGCCAATGACCGCCAGGTCTCCGCTAGAAGGAGCCTTGTCACCTCGGCGGCGGATCGTATGGAATGCGCTGGATCGTCATCTGGCACCATGACGCGGCGAACCGCCAATATCCGGCCTGAGCGAAATTGCCGCGTCGTGGCGACGCAATTCACCGCACCGCGTTCCTCGAAGAATGTCAACTCAACCGAAAGGGTAGGCATAGTATCGGTGAAGTCGGGTGCAGGCGGGCAATCCGGCGCAAGCATAACTCGCCGTTCGGGTGGTAATTCGGATCGGAACGCTCCGTGCAGATGTGACGCGAACCTCTCGGCAAGGGCGCGGCGGTCGTCGAGATTGTCGATTCCCTTGAGCGGGCCTACTATGAGATAGGCGGCCGCGTAGTTGGCATCGACGCTCGGAGCGCCACCGATCCAGACATAGCCTTCCCCATAGCGCGTCGCGATGAATCGCGGCTCGCGGGCGTTGTCCGAAAGCTTGCGGCGCAACCGATTGACCAGGAAATCGATGTTCCGGTCGCCATTGTCGGAGCCTGACCCTGTGACCGCATCCAGAATCTGATCGCGGGTCAGGATTCTGTTCGGATGCCGCACCAACACCGCGAGCGCCCGCTTCTCGGAGCGCGTGAATGAAATCCGTTTGCCGCCCGGCATTTCCACGAAGGAAAAATCTGGAGCAAGCCTTATGCTTACAGGTTTCTCGCCCACCTACCCCACCCAAGCGCGCCCAAAAACCGCGACGATCGCAGGAACACTATTTAACAATAGCAACTCCTCCCGCCAACAAACATTTCAAACAAGCCAACCGCGATAGCACAAAACTGCACACAACTCATCTTGGGTGTTGTTACGTCGAGCCGGCCCCTCAGCAGACTATGTGAGGAACCGTCGGAACAGTTCTTTGGAAGCGCCAACAGCAAATGTCTGAAAACTCAACTGGCCCTCTGCACCTGCTTGATCTTTTCCGGCTCGCTGATCGCATTGCCGGGTTCCTTACCAAGCACCGCCTCGGTGATCGAGTTGGGAACGCGACGAGGCGTCTCGAGAAGTCCCAGCAGCGGCATAACGATCAGAAAGAAGCCGAAATAGAACAGCGAAGAGACCTGCATCAACGGTATGTAGATGCCTTCCGCAGGCTTCGCTCCCAGCCACCCGAGGAAAAGGGCGTTGGCTGCGAAAAGCCAGAAGAACAACTTGTACCAGGGGCGATAGACCGCCGAGCGAACCTTTGACGTGTCGAGCCAAGGCACGAAGAACAGCACCGCAATAGCGCCGAACATCGCAAGCACGCCGCCGAGCTTTGCGTCGATAGGCCCGATGTTGAAAGTGACCGCTCTCAGGATCGCGTAGAACGGCAGGAAATACCATTCGGGAACGATCTTCGCGGGCGTCCTGAGCGGATCGGCCTGCACGTAATTGTCCGCATGGCCCAGATAGTTCGGAATATAGAAGACGAAGTATGCGAACACGATCAGGAAGATCACCATGCCGACCGCGTCTTTCGTGGTCGCATAAGGCGTGAAGGGCAACGTGTCCGTCTTGTGCTTGACCTCTATGCCTGTGGGGTTGGTCTGTCCGGTGACGTGCAGCGCCCAGACATGCAGGACGACCACGCCCGCAATCATGAAGGGCAGCAGGTAGTGAAGTGCAAAGAACCTGTTCAGCGTCGGACTGTCGACCGCAAAACCGCCAAGCAGAAGCTGCTGGAGCCACTCCCCGACCAAGGGGATGGCCGTAAAAAATCCGGTGATCACCGTCGCGCCCCAGAAGCTCATCTGCCCCCATGGGAGGACGTAGCCCATGAAGCCAGTAGCCATCATCAGGAGGTAGATGATGCACCCAAGGATCCAAAGCAGCTCGCGAGGAGCCTTGTAAGAGCCGTAGTACAGTCCGCGAAAGATGTGGAGATAGACGGCGATGAAGAAGAATGAAGCTCCGTTGGAATGCAGATATCGCAGGAGCCAACCTGAATTGACGTCACGCATGATCTTCTCGACCGAATCGAACGCCGTTGCGGTGCTCGCCGAGTAGTGCATCGCCAGCACGATTCCGGTCGCTATCTGGAGGACCAGCATCAGTGTCAGAATGCCGCCGAACGTATAGGCGTAGTTCAGATTGCGTGGAACAGGATAGGATACGAAGGAATCATGGATCAGTCGCGGAAGCGGCATGCGCGCATCGACCCAGCGGCCAATACCTGACTTTGGGACGTATCTGGATGGCGACCCCGACATTCTGTTCCCCTCCTTTGATCCGGTCGATCTCCGATCGTACAATCCGGAGTCCGTAACACCTCACGCTGCTTGAGCTTCAAGACCCTTCGAGACTTCTAGATGCGACAAATTTGTCCCCATGACATCGAGGCCCCAGCACAGGAGGCGAGATGGCGGGCACCTTGAGCATCATCTCAACCGTGCTACATCGGCGAAAAACAAGAGGACCGCAAAGACCATGGGCGCAAGGACTTACTCGATCGGCGAGGCAGCAAGAGAGAGCGGCGTCAAGGTGCCGACAATCCGCTACTACGAGGATATCGGCTTGCTAGGGAGAATCGCGCGCAGCGACGGCAATCGGCGCTTCTACGACCGGTCCGACGTCAGCCGCCTCTCCTTCATCCGCCATGCGCGTGAACTTGGCTTCGAGGTGGATGCGATCCGCACGCTGCTGAAATTGCAGGACGATCCCGACCAATCATGCGAGGCCGCTGACGCGATTGCAAAGGCGCGCCTCGACGATGTCGAGCGGCGCATCTCAAGCCTGAAACTGCTGCGCGTCGAGCTCAAGAAGATGATGCACGAATGCGCTTCGGGCCGGATCAGCGAATGTCGCGTCATCGAGATCCTCGCGGACAGCAGTCACCTTCACGGCAAACTCGTCGATCCTTGAACCAGGCTCGCGCAAGGGGGGGCAGCTTTCATCGTTGTGCAAGCCAGGACAGCGGCACGATGATCCCGAGGAGGATGGGCTGGTGCAGGAGGTAGATCGCGAGGCTGTGCCGCCCCATCCAGACGAGCAGACGTGCTGGCTTCCCGGCAGCGAGCAAGTTCGCGAAGCTGGTATTCAAGTCAGCTGACAGAAGCCACTTTGCCACGGCAACGCCCATCAGCGTCAGGCCGACCCACGGAAAGATCGGCACGAAATCGTTGCTTGGCGGCACCTGCTCCGCGAACCCGATCCAGGCCAGCCAGCGCGTGTCGAAGATCGTTGACCGCCAAAGCATCGGCATGGAGAAGACGGCGATGCCACCCAGGAGGCATGTCCATGCGCGTGCCCGCAGAAACAGCGTACCGATCAATGTGGCGGCGGCAATCGCGTGCAGGATGCCAAAGTAGATGAAGGTCCCCGGAAGGACATACCACGTCACAACCGTGATCGCAGCGGCCGACGCGGCGATCTTTGCCAGGCGTATGAAGTAGCTGGAAGGCTGAAAGCCGGCCCTGTCTGCCAATACGAGACCGACACCGACAAGGATCATGAAAGTGCCGGCAAGGCTACGTCCGAAGGCCAACCACAACGGATGGTTGGCGACGCCGGCGATAAAGCCCGTGAACTCCAGATCCCAGACGAAGTGGAAAAATACCACACCGGCGATAGCAGCGCCGCGGACGGCGTCGATAGCCCAGAGTCGCATGGAGTTCGTCATGCAATGCCTTCATCTAAGGTTCCACGGGACAGACTATAGGACCTCGACCTGCTTGAGGTTCAATTCCGATCTTGCTCACCGCAGCGAACTAAGATGCGGAGCTCGACCCACCATTGTCGCATGGCTCGCGCCCGGTTGGCCAACCCTCAACGACTGATCCGATAGACAGACGCGGGTGGAAAGTTGCGGAATTCCGTTCCGATCATCTCAACCTTCAAGTCAAGACGTCGAAGGACGCTTTCGGGAATTGGGCTTCGCCATCCATATGTGAATTGGTAAAAGCCCGCTTTCGGTTCCAGCAGCCTGAATGAGCCGGCAAGAATCCGCAGAACTTTGGAAGCCGGCATTGCCAGCAGCGGCAGTCCGCTGATGGCCGCTCCATGAAGCCTTGGTTGGGGGAGATTGCTCATGGATAGACGCGCAGCGTCGGCGCGCACGATCATCGCCCCGGGGTAGCGCTGCGCGAGAATGTCAGCAAACTCCTCGCCCAGCTCGACCAGGGTGAGTTCATTTTGCATTACGCCCCGGCGGATCAGCGCCTCCGTGAAAACCCCGGTGCCAGGGCCAAATTCGATTACCGGCCCGATCCCCGGGTGAACATGCCTGGTGATCAGTGCAGCGAGGTGCGCGCTCGAGGGGATGGCGGCACCGACGCGCAGCGGGTTGGCGACCCATGCGCGCAGGAAAGTTAGCCTGTCGGCCGATTGGGGCATTGTTTCGATCTCTCGCTGCCGGGTGAAGCCGCTCGCAGCCGGTACGGCCTCGAGGTTTCCCTGCGAATCAGCCAGTCAGTTGGATAGCCGCCAGATGTTCCCACCTCTAGCAGCATGAGGTTCAAGCCCTCGCTCGTGTCCGCAGGACGAAATCACGATCGACGGCCGTCAACCGAACTGCGCTGACGGGTACAGGGCACTGCGCGATGCAGGAAAGCTGTCGATGCGCATCATAGACTGGTTTTCGCTCTCGACCACAAAGTCGCGTCCCGCAATTCGAGGGCTCGTGGCGCACAAAAGTTGCCCAAGAGCTTCCGCCTCCCCACCGCCTAAAAGCGTGGGGGTTTCCTGATCCCCTATCGGGGACTCTAAAACAGGCACCAATTTGGCGGACTCTATGAGGAGCCCTACCACAATCATGGCATTGGCCAGGCCAGACGGTGATCGTCGATGGCGAATGGATCCGCAAAGTGCGCGGGCTGGAACCTCTGAACCGGTCGGGTCATATTCGAGCCTAATTCTCTTCATAGTCGGACTACAGAAAGCCGCGAACGAGGCCGTCGGTGCAGCCCCATAGGGGGCGTTCCAAGACAAGCAACATTTTTGCGGCGGGGAGGAGTTCCTCCTAGCGGGAGCGATACGCGTGTTGACCACGATGGTCTTCGCGCTATGAGAGACACTTGTGAAGGCCTGAGGGATAGCAGCCACAAAAAATGCCGTCTGTCGATGACCCCCTTGCTTCGTTAGGGAACGAACCTCCGTTGGTTGTCGGCGGCCGCACTAAGCCACCGGACCGGCGTGAAGTCTCGATCCGATGGCTATCGGGAACATTTCTGACCGGCGTCACCTCAAGTATCTTGATGGGCGTGGCGCTGTTTGCGGCCCTCGACGGTCGCGAAGTTCTTGCCACGCCGCCCGAGGTTCTAAGCCTGCTTTCAGCCGATTGGTCCAATGACAGCCAGTTGGCCACCAAGGCGGGTCGACTCGTTCCGCCGCGCAATCTGGCGAGTCTGACCGACCGCAGACGGATGGAACTGGCAACGATGACCCGGTCGGGCGACCGCGATGTGTTGCGCACGATGCCGTTTGTCCAGGCCCGGATGTCGCTGGCGGCCGGCCATGCGACGAGCCGCGCATATCCCGCCTTCGACGGCTTGGAGATTTTTGCCGAGGAAGGAGTCGCTCAACCCACTTCGAGCGCGGGCATCATCTACGGCGCCAGCGTCGAGAACGTAGTCCGTCTGCGAACGATCGATTTTCCTCTCGAGACCGACGTCTCCGACGCAAGTAGCGATTTGTCAGCCGAAGAGGTTGAGGTCGTGGTGCGCAATCTCAGTGCCCTCCTCACCGATGGCGACGTGCGGGTCGCGGCTCTCCATTTCGTTGACCCTGAGCGTTTCGGCAGTTCGCCGACCATAAGTGATCTGCAAGGGCCTACCGGCATTCGGATCGTGGCGGAGAATGCTTCGGTTGCTATCCGGGCAAGGAGCGGCGATCCCATCCTCGACTATGCTGAGGACGTCATCCCCTTTCATGCCGAAGGCGAAATTGAGGAAGCGCTGGAGCGGGCAGGCTACACAAGCGCTAATGCAGATGGGATGGCGTCGGCCCTTTCCACCATGCTAGGAACGCCGGTGCTGAAGGCTGGCAGCGTTCTGCGACTCGGTATCGAGGCGCGTCTTGGGGAAAGCCGCATCGTGCGCGCGAGCGTCTACGATGTAGATCGGCATGTGTCCACAGTCGCTCTCAACGATAGGCGGCAGTATGTGCCAGGAAGCGAGCCGGAGCCTAGCCCCGCGTTGCAGGCGGCTTTCGACACCACTCACCCGCCCGCTATGTACAGCCGCGAAGATCCACCAACCCTCTATGACGGAATTTACCGAGCCGCTTTTTCTCATGGGCTGACGCGTTCCATGACCCGAAAGCTGGTTCGGCTGCTCGCCGCCGATGCTGATCTTCAATCGCGTCTCAATCAAGCGGACAGCATCGAGGTCTTCTTTTCACAGCCTGATGGCGAGGACAACGCTACGCAAGAGTCGGAACTCCTGTTCGTGCGGGCCACCATGGGTGGTGCCGAGCGCGCATTCTATCGCTTTCAGATGCAGGACGGCACTATCGGCTACTTCGACGAGAGCGGGCGTAGTGCCCGGCAGTTTCTCCTCCGCAATCCGATTCCTAACGGGAGATTCACGTCTGGCTTCGGCAATCGACGCCACCCGATACTCGGCTACGCCCGCGCTCATACTGGAGTCGATTGGGCGGCCCCACGAGGCACGCCGATAATCGCTTCCGGGGACGGCGTCGTCGAACAGGCCGGCTGGAGTGGCGGCTATGGCCGTCAGACCATCATCAGTCACGCGAACGGCTATCAGACGACCTTCAATCACCAGGACAGGATCGCAGATGGAGTGGTACCAGGCGCACGCGTCCGGCAAGGCCAGATAATCGGCTATGTAGGCTCGACGGGCCTTTCGACCGGAAACCACCTTCACTACGAACTCATCGTCAACGACACCAAGGTGGACCCGATGCGAGTCCGTCTGCCGGCGGAGCGAATGCTCGCAGGAGATGAGCTGCAGGCCTTCCTGGCCGAGCGAGCGAGGATCGATGGAGCTCTGATTCTGGAACAAGCTCGCACAACGACTTCCATACGTGCTCCCGTCTAGCGGCAAAAAGTGTCGGAAGGAGCGGGAGTGCATACCGCGCTCCTACCGAAAAATCATACGAACAAAGAGCCGATCGCCAAGGCGGCAATCATCGTTCCGACTACGAGGGCCAGCGCGACCTCTCCCTTGCTTGCTCGCTCTTCACGGATGATCCATGTAAAAAAAGAGCGTCGCCGGAATCGCAACGACAGCGCCGGTGACGGCTCCGGGGGAGTATTCCGCGAACATTACCCAGGTGGCGAGGTGAAAGAAGGCGTTGACGAAAAACTGCCACTGAAAGGCCATCGTCAGCACGACCCACTGGGCAGCCCCCGCCCTCCACGCGCAGACCAGCACCAGGAGAAAAAGCGGTATGTGGTTCGCTGCGAAAGCCTCGGTGGTCTCCGGCCCGAAGTTCCTTGTGACCCAGGCCGCAAATCCGGGCAGCTCTTATAGCGTGTGAAGGACAAACACAATGTAAGGCAGGAGGAAAGGCAGTTCCCTGTAGCCGAAGCCGCTACCGCTTTTGTCGGACTGCGAAAGGTTGATGGTCGCCATTTTTCGACTCCTTTTGGCAAGGCGACGAAAGCTTCACTGAAACCGCCGAAGCCCTTGCGCGATGAATGCACTGCCGAGACTGCCTGGTAACCCCATCGCGATGGCATTCTGGTTGATCTACCTGTGACCAGCACACTACCGGGTACAGACATTGTGGCTCGGCTGCGATATCGAGAAGGCTAGCAGCTCTAGTCGCTAGAGGAGCAAGGGGGAATGTTCTATCGGGCACTCGGGCCCGGTAGGGTCGGGAACCAGCATAGAGATCTTGCCTTGACGCCGTGTCTCTCGCCGCGTGGTGAGACCCGATCCCTCGGCAGTTGTCGTTTTCGGTTGAACCTCTAGCAGGTCGAGGTCCTAGAAATCCACTGACCGTTTTGTCGGAAGCGCACGAACGGCGTTCGAGATATCCGATCGAGGCAAGGATGCGAGGAAAGATGTCGAGCAGCGGAAACGAGCATCCAGCGCTGGCCAAGTCGCTCGGCGTTGTACGGCTGTCGCTCTATGGAGTCGGCACGATCATCGGTGCCGGGATCTATTCCGTCATCGCGCCGGCGGCCGGGGCAGCGGGCGATGCCATCTGGCTGAGCTTCGTGCTTGCCGCCGTGATATCGGCATTTTCCGGCCTGTCCTATGCTGAAATCGCCTCGGCGCTTCCAGGTGCTGGTGCGGAACATAACTTCCTGCGTAAGACGTTTCCTTCGTTTCCGGCTCTGGCGTTCATGATCGGGCTGTTCATCGCCGTTCATGGCGCGGCTACCCTGGCAACGGTGGCGCTCACCTTCGGCAACTACGCGCAGACACTCCTTCCGTTTGCGCCCGTCATCGTTGCCATTGCGCTCATGGGCGTCGCCACGATGATCAATATTGCCGGGATCGGCAAGGCGGCTTTCGTCAGCGCGGCCCTGACCGTTCTCCAGGTTTCATGTCTCGTGGGCTTTGCACTGTTCGCCATACCATCTGGCAGCAGGAGCTTGCAGGACGTCTCGGTCTGGCCCGACAATCCCGCCGGCATCCTTCAGGGTGCGGCTATCCTGTTCTTTATCTACTCCGGCTACGAGCACATGGCTTCCCTCTCGGAAGAGGCCAAGCGTCCCGACCGCGATTTGTGGCGCGCTTTCATGATCGCGCTGGGCATCACCACCGTCGTCTACATGGCCGTGATCTTCGGAGTTCTGAGCCTGATGAGCGCCGACAGTCTTGCAGGTTCCCAATCTCCGCTCGCCGATGCGGCCGCGCAACTGGGCGGCTCTTTCGGCATGATCATCATCGCTGCCGCCCTCATCGCTACCGCGAACGCCGTCGTGAGTTCCTCGCTGTCGGGGAGCAGGCTCCTCTTCGGCATGGCCCGCGACGGCGATCTTCCCAGTCCCCTATCCAGAACCCTGGGCTTCAGTCGCAGCCCGTGGATCGCCGCACTGATCTATCTCGTGATCGCATGCGCCTTCGTAGCCGTCGGGGAAATCGCGTTTGTCGCAAGCCTGTCCTCGCTGGGAGTGACCCTTGTCTTCGCCGCGATCAATACGGCCGTGATCGTCCTGAGGTTTACACAGCCCGACCTCGAGCGGCCTTTCCGGCTGCCATCGATCGCGAACGTGCCGCCGACGGCGGTCCTGGGAGTGGTGACCTCACTCCTGCTGGCCACTCAATATGATTGGGCCGTCTATCTGACGTTCGCCGGCGTGTTCGTACTTGGCGCGGTGCCGTACGTGTTTATCCGACGGCGGGGAAGCGCGACAACGCGGGCGAGCGGTGGTGAACCCTAGAGCCGAGGCCGGTTGCCGGGACCTCAGCGACGTGGTCGGGCTCTTGCACCTCATCCTGCTAGAGGTTGCATAAAGGGCTTGGTCGGGTCGGCGACATCGGTTTGCTCCGCCATTCCTGGCTGTTGATCGGAGAAGGGAGTTGGCGTTGGCGAACCCGGTGCTCATGCGTACGGACCGCCCCGTCGCGGCGAAACGGTTTGCGCGCGCGATCTCCAACTGTATTGCCCCTCGGAGGCTGCTCGGGACATCGCCATGATTGTTGAGTTGGGACATTTCGCGCTCGTGCTGGCATGTGTTCTGGCCACGGTGCAATTCTTCATACCGTGGATCGGCACGCAACTGGGCGACGATCGCCTCATGGCCGTTGCCAGGCCGGCTTCGGTTGCGGTTTTCGGTTTCGTCGCGCTGTCGTTCGCCGCGCTCACGGCAGCCTATGTCACCTCGGACTTCTCCGTTCAGAATGTCTGGGAGAATTCGCATTCGCTGAAGCCGATGCTTTTCAAGGTCACCGGGGTTTGGGGAAACCACGAGGGCTCGATGCTGCTCTGGGTCCTGATCCTGGCATTCTTCGGCGCACTTGTGGCGTGGTTCAGCGACAATCTACCGGCCAGCCTGCGCACGAATGTACTGGCTGTGCAGGGTCTGGTCGGAGCCGCCTTCCTTCTGTTCATTCTCGCCACATCGAACCCGTTCGCTCGAATCAACCCCGCACCGATCGAGGGCCGCGACCTCAACCCGATCCTGCAGGACATCGGGCTCGCGATCCATCCACCACTGCTCTATCTCGGCTATGTCGGCTTCTCGGTCTGCTTCTCCTTTGCGGTCGCGGCGCTGATCGAGGGCCGTATCGATGCCGCCTGGGCGCGCTGGGTGCGGCCGTGGACCCTTGCGGCCTGGTTGTTCCTGACGGGCGGTATCGCGATGGGCTCCTACTGGGCCTACTACGAGCTTGGCTGGGGCGGCTGGTGGTTCTGGGACCCGGTCGAAAACGCCTCGTTCCTGCCGTGGCTGTCCGGCACTGCGCTTCTTCACTCGGCGATCGTGATGGAGCGGCGCTCGGCGCTGAAGATCTGGACGCTGCTGCTCGCCATCCTCACCTTCTCGCTGTCTCTGCTCGGCACCTTCCTCGTGCGCTCCGGCGTGCTGACCTCCGTCCATGCTTTCGCCACAGATCCGGCGCGCGGCGTCTTCATCCTGATGATCCTGATCGCCTTGATTGGCGGCTCGCTGGCGCTGTTCGCCGCGCGCGCTTCGACACTGACGCAGGGCGGGCTGTTCCACCCCGTTTCGCGCGAGGGCGCACTGGTGCTCAACAACCTGTTCCTGACCACGGCGGCGGCCACGGTGCTGATCGGCACGCTCTATCCGCTACTGATCGAGGCGGTCACCGGCGACAAGATCTCGGTCGGCGCGCCGTTCTTCAACCTCACCTTCATCCCCCTCATGATCCCACTGCTTCTGGCCGTGCCGTTCGGGCCGCTGCTGGCCTGGAAGCGCGGCGACCTCTACGCCGTGGCCCAGCGCCTCTACTTCGCCCTCGGCGCGGCGCTGCTGACGGCGCTCGTGGTCTTCTTCTTCGTGGAAGGCAAAGGGGCGCTCGCCGCATTCGGCGTCGGCCTTGCCGTCTGGCTGATGCTGGGCGCGCTGACCGATCTGACGCTGAAGGCAGGCATCGGCAGCGTGGGTGCGGCAGTGGCGTGGAAGCGATTCAAGGGCCTACCGCGCTCGGTTTACGGCACTGCTGCGGCACATTTCGGGTTGGGCGTGACGGTGCTGGGCATCGCCGCCGTCACCTCGCTTGAGATTGAGCGAATCGTCGTGATGCAACCCGGCGACACGATGCCGATCGCCGGATATACGTTGCGTTTCGATGGTATCGCGCCGCATCGCGGCCCGAACTTCACCGAGGAGCAGGGCCGCTTCGTCTATCTCGACAGCGATGGCCGGCAACGCGGCGAGATAGTCTCGTCCAAGCGTCTCTACACCGCGCGCCAGATGCCGACCACGGAAGCAGGCATCGCCACCCGCGGATTCAGCCAGCTCTACGTCTCGCTCGGCGACCCCACCCCCGATGGCGGCGTCGTGGTGCGCGTATGGTGGAAGCCGCTGGTGCTGCTGCTCTGGCTCGGCGGCGTGGCGATGATGGCTGGTGGCGCGATATCGCTGTTCGATCGTCGGTTTCGGGTCGGCGCGCCGAGTCGAAATCGGATCGCACTCGCCCGATCGGATGTCCCAGCGGAGTGACGGCGCCTGTGTCGCAGCAACTCTAGCTCGATATTCGCGCAACCGGCCAGGTTGGACAGCCTGACAGCAGTTCACATCGCAGCTTCGATAAGCCGCTTGGCATCGTCGCTGGCCCATTCGGCAGGGCCATTCATGTGGGCGAGAAGGCATCCCTCCTCGTCTACCAACAACGTAACCGGCAGGCCGATGGCGAGCCCTCGGCGCTTCAAGTTGTTGAAGAGCGCGAGCGTGGAGTCTCGATAATAGGTGAGCTCGTCGATGCCGATCTCTTGCAGAAAGGCCTTCGGCCTCTCATCGCCGCCGGTATCGAGGTTGACGGCCACCACTTCGAAGTCCGGGCCGCCGATCGTGGCCTGCAGTTCGTTTAAGGCGGGCATTTCTTCCCGGCAGGGCGCGCACCACGTCGCCCAGAGATTGATGAGCAGTGTCTTGCCGGCCAGCTCCGCGACAGTCATGGCAGCGCCATCAGGCCCGTTGAACGCGAGGCTGCTCATCGAAAGCGGAGGATCGGCCGGAAGCATCGCCGCCACCTCTCCTTGGGCAGCCTTGTCGACAGCCGCGATCTTGTCGTCACGCGCAGGGCAGCTTTGGGTCCGATCGGAGGCGGTGGCTGATTGCCGCCCGCTACCAAAAGGGCCACCGAACACGTAGACGCCGACTGCGCCGGCACTCATCCCGGCAAGAATTGCAGATGCCATCAACACTCCGGTCGGCAGGCGGAATTTTCCCTGTGCCATCTCTCGATCCGATAAGAAAGAGCGGGTCTCATCTCCATCATGAGTGTAAACGATCCTGGCTACCTGGATGTCAATGCGCTTGTTGCCGCCAGCAAGCGGGTCGGACGGGGCTGGCGGCGTCAACCGACGCTGAAAATCTGAGTGTACGCAAGACCTGGACTCTGGGAGCACCTTCACACACTCTGGCCGCCGGATTCGTGCTCCTGATTCTCCCGGTCGGCCTCCCAGATTCGAACGCAACAGATCGGGTATTCTATAGGAGCAGCAGAAGTCGCCTAGTTGGCGAGCGCAAATGGGGTTCGCCCCATCCACATATTCTTCTGCGCTAGGTGGTCGGAACGGCGGCTAGGAGCTCGTCAAAAAGTTGCTTGGCCCTGGGCGGATGCCTCACCGCTCCGGCCTCCTCTAGGTTGGTTGGGGCGCCCACTGAGATCAGCATCACCATCCCCATGCCATAGTGCGGCGTACATTTGACCCCATAGAGGCCTTCCCCTTCGAGGTTGATAGTGACCTACTCGTTGAGCTTGCTCTTGAAGGGCTTTGCGTCGGCAGGCAACATCCCCGCGATACTCTCGGCATTGTGGGATTTGTCGGTCGGAACGAAGGTGACGGTGTCACCGGGAGCGGCGGCGACGAAGTCGGGCTCATAGCGTCTCTCGAAGCTCTCCAGACCGACCATTTCAAGGTATCGGGAGACGACATTCATCCCCTTGTGACGCGCGCCGAACAGGATGTTAGGCGATGTCAACAGGGCCGCAGAACTGCCGAGTGATGCCGGGAGCATTCTCCTGCGTTTCCCGTCTGTCTAAGGGGGCTAATTCCTCGGGGCTCTTTCTAGTTCAACACAGCTTTGAAACTTGATGCTCAAGGGGCTTGAGGTTTTATCACTGCAAATCGACTTTCGGACCTGAGCACGCTTTTCGAAAGAAAAGCGCAGCGCATCAAACGTTGGAGGATAATCGGTGGAAGTGCGCCACCTCCGCTATATTGTCGCCACCGCCCGCAACGGTAGCTTCAGTGCCGCCGCGCACGAGCTCAACGTCAAGCAGCCGATCGTTAGTAAGCGCATCAAGGAACTGGAGAGCGAGTTGGGCGTCGTGCTGTTCGACCGTTCCACAGCCGGGGCGCGACTGACGCCGACAGGGGAGGAATTTGTTGTCGCGGCCCGACGCATCCTTGAAGAAGCCGAGCGGCTGGGCGAACATATGCGGGCGAGTGCTGCTGGCAAGCTCGGTCGAGTCGTCGTCGGGTTCTATAAGTCCCTTTCTACGGGAGGCTTCCGTACAGCTCTGCGTGGCTTCCGCCGATGTTATCCCAAGATCGAGGTCGAGTTGGTCGAGTCGCCGTTTGTCGAGTTATCGGCCGGCGTGCTTTCAGGCACACTCGATACCGCGATCATCCTCGGCGATGCCGGCAAGTGCGACACTCTGGAAACTGTGGCGCTCTGGTCGGATCAACTTGTGGTTGCCCTGCCGGAAAACCATCCGCTCGCGGAGAAGCCGGTCATCTATTGGCCGGAGCTGAAGCGCGAGCGCTTCATCATCACCCACCACGATCCCGGCCCAGACATCCGTGCCGTGCTGCTTCGCCACCTCGCCGCACCGTCCGACCACCCCGAGATCATCACTCGCCGCCTCAGCCGCGAAAGCCTGCTGAGCGAGGTCGCGGACGGCCAGGGCATCGCGCTGCAATGCGAATCCGCTGTCGGGCTTTCGGGCCTCGGCGTAGTGTTCCGCCCGCTGCACGACGGCAACGGGGCAACACGTCTCGGATACATCGCCTGCTGGAAGCCGGACAACATCAATCCCGTGCTGAAGACCTTCCTCGACGCCTTGAAGCCCTGAGCGTGATTCGGCCGGGCGGGCTTTTCCACGTGATCGACGCCAGATCGGCCGCCGCATGCTTCAAGTATTTTTTCGCTCGCCTACGACCGGCTACGAAATCGCAAATAATCTGGTTGCCCACCCATAGTTTGTGCCTTTCTTGATTGTCCCCGTCGCCATCCGACCGTGAGTGCGGATGGCCGGAAACGGGGGCGGAATGCCGGCGCATCGTCATCAGAATGAAGGCCAGAGCGCGGGATTGTCGCGAGGCGCGCGGATGCTGCGCACCGCGCTCGGCCCGGCCATCGCCCGCTATCTCGAAGACCCATCTATCGTCGAGGTGATGCTGAACCCGGACGGCCGCATCTGGGTCGATCGGCTGCGCGAGGGCCTCGTCGCCACCGGCGACATGCTGCTGCCGGCCGATGGCGAACGGATCGTGCGCCTGGTCGCGCACCATGTCGGCGCCGAGGTCCATCCCGGCAACCCACGCGTCTCGGCCGAATTACCCGAGACCGGCGAGCGCTTTGAGGGTCTTTTGCCTCCAGTCGCCACCGCGCCGGCCTTCGCCATCCGCAAGCCGGCCGTCGCCGTGTTCACCCTTTCTGACTACGTGGCCGCCGGCATCATGACCGCCACCCAGGCCGAGGTGCTGCGGCTCGCGGTCGAGAGGCGCAAGAACGTGCTGGTCGCCGGCGGCACCTCGACCGGGAAGACCACGCTCACGAACGCGCTGCTCGCCGAAGTCGCCAAGACCGACGACCGCGTAGTGCTGATCGAGGACACGCGCGAGCTGCAATGCGCCGCGCCCAACCTCGTGGCGCTGCGCACCAGGGAAGGCATCGCCTCGCTCTCCGATCTCGTGAAGTCGTCGCTGCGGCTGCGGCCAGACCGCATCCCGATCGGAGAGGTTCGTGGCAGCGAGGCCCTCGACCTGCTCAAAGCGTGGGGCACCGGCCATCCGGGCGGCATCGGCACCATCCACGCAAATACCGCGATCGGGGCGCTGCGCCGACTGGAGCAGCTCGTACAGGAGGCTGTGGTCACGGTCCCGCGTGCGCTAATCGCCGACACGATCGACCTGATCGCCGTGCTCTCCGGTCGCGGCTCGGCCCGCCGCCTCGCGGAGATCGCCCTTGTCGAAGGGCTCGATCCCGCCACCGGCGACTACCGCACCCTCCACGCAACGCTCGAAACCCCCAGCCCCACACAAGGAGACTCCGCATGACGACGAAGCCCGATCCGATCCGCAGCCTGCGCAGCCGGCTGCTTTCCGGCACGTTCCTGGACAGCCTCGGCACGGCCGGCATCACCGCCGCCGGGCTGCTCTACACCGCGCCCGCCTGGGCGGCCGGCTCCTCGATGCCGTGGGAGGAGCCGCTTCAGCAGATCCTCGAATCCATCGAGGGGCCGGTCGCCAAGATTGTCGCCGTCATCATCATCATCGTCACCGGCCTGACGCTCGCCTTCGGCGATACGGGCGGCGGCTTCCGCAAGCTGATCCAGATCGTGTTCGGCCTGTCGATCGCCTTCGCGGCCAGCTCCTTCTTCCTGTCCTTCTTCTCCTTCGGCGGCGGGGCGCTGGCGTGATGCCGGGATCGCTGATGGACGAGGACGTTCGCGGCTTCTTCGCGCCGGTCCACCGGGCGCTGACCGAGCCGATATTGCTCGGCGGCGCGCCGCGCGCCGTCGCAATTCTCAACGGCACGCTGGCCGGCGCGGTCGGTCTCGGCCTGCGGCTCTGGATCGCCGGCCTCGCCATCTGGGCGATCGGCCACTTCGCAGCCGTCTGGGCGGCGAAGCGCGATGCGCTGTTCGTCGACGTGGTGCGCCGGCACCTGCGCTACCCGACCCATCTCGGCGTGTGAGGCGGCCATGCTCAATCTCTCCGAATACCGCAAGCGTTCCGCCAGCCTCGCCGACTTCCTGCCCTGGGCGGCCCTAGTGGCGCCCGGCGTCGTCTTGAACAAGGACGGCAGCTTTCAACGCACCGCGCGCTTCCGCGGCCCCGACCTCGACAGCGCCACGCCGGCCGAGCTGGTCGGCACGACCGCGCGCTTGAACAACGCCCTGCGCCGGCTCGGCTCCGGCTGGGCGATCTTCGTCGAGGCGCAGCGCAATCCGGCGACCGACTATCCCGACAGCCGGTTTCCCGACAGCGCATCCGCCTTGGTCGACATCGAGCGCCGCGAGCAGTTCGAGGACAGCGGCGTGCTGTTCGAGTCGAGCTATTTCCTCACCTTCGTCTGGCTGCCGCCGGCCGAGGAAGCCTCCCGCATGGAATCCTGGCTCTACGAGGGCCGCGAGCGCAGCGGTGTCGATCCGTGGGAACTGCTCAAGGGCTTCGTCGACCGCACCGACCGCGTGCTCAATCTGGTCGAGGGCTTTGTCCCCGAGGCCGAATGGCTCGATGACGCCGAGACGCTCACCTACCTGCATTCCTGCATTTCCACGAAGCGCCATCGCGTCCGTGTGCCCGAGACGCCGATGCACCTCGACGCGCTGCTCGCCGACCAGCCGCTCGCCGGCGGGCTGGAGCCGCGCCTGGGCGGCTTCCATCTGCGCACGCTGACCGTGATCGGCTTCCCGACGACGACATTCCCCGGAATCCTCGACGACCTTAACAGGCTCGCCTTCCTCTATCGCTGGTCGACGCGCGCCATCATGCTCGACAAGACCGACGCGACCCGGCTGGTCACGCGCATCCGTCGCCAATGGTTCGCCAAGCGCAAGTCGATCGCGGCCATCGTCAAGGAGGTGATGACCAACGAGGCGTCGGTGCTGATGGACACCGACGCGGCCAACAAGGCGGCCGACGCGGACGCCGCACTTCAGGATCTGGGTTCCGATCAGGTCGGAGAGGCTTACGTCACCGCCACGGTGACGGTGTGGGATGCCGACCCGTCGATCGCCGACGAGAAGTTGCGCCTGATCGAGAAGGTCATCCAGTCGCGCGACTTCACCTGCATCGTCGAGGGCGTCAACGCCATCGAAGCATGGCTCGGCTCCATCCCCGGACAGGTCTATGCCAATGTCCGCCAGCCGCCGATCTCGACGCTGAACCTTGCCCACATGATCCCGCTGTCGGCGGTGTGGGCAGGACCGGCGAAGGACGAGCATCTCGACGCGTCGCCGCTGTTCTATGCGAAGACCGAAGGCGCGACGCCGTTCCGCTTCGCGCTCCATGTCGGTGACGTCGGCCACCTGATGCTGGTCGGGCCGACCGGCGCCGGCAAGTCGGTGCTGCTGGCACTGATGGCGCTCCAGTTCCGTCGCTATCCCGGCAGCCAGGTCTTCGTGTTCGACTTCGGCGGCTCTATCCGCGCCGCAACGCTGGCGATGGACGGCGACTGGCAGGATCTCGGCGGCTCTTTCTCCGACGACGCCGAGTCCTCCTCGGTCTCGCTCCAGCCGCTCGCCCACATCCAGCATACGCCGGAGCGGGCATGGGCCGCCGACTGGCTGGTCGACATCCTCGCGCGCGAAGGCGTCGCCATCACGCCGGAGGTGAAGGAGCACATCTGGACCGCGCTGACCTCGCTCGCCTCCGCGCCGCTTGAGGAACGCACCATCACCGGCCTGACCGTGCTCTTGCAATCCACTGCACTCAAGCAGGCGTTGCGGCCATACTGCATCGGCGGGGCGCATGGCCGGCTGCTCGACGCCGAGCACGAATATCTCGGCGCGGCAGAGGTGCAGGCGTTCGAGACCGAGGGGCTGGTCGGCACCAGGGCTGCGCCCGCCGTGCTCTCCTATCTGTTCCACCGGATCGAGGCCCGCTTCGACGGACGGCCGAGCCTGCTCATCATCGACGAGGGCTGGCGCGCTCTCGACGATGGCGGCTTTGCCGACAAGATCAAGGAATGGCTGAAGACGCTGCGCAAGAAGAATGTCAGCGTCGTCTTCTCCTCGCAGTCGCTCGCGGACATCGAAGCCTCGCCGATCGCGCCGGTGCTGGTCGAAAGCTGCCCGACCCGCATCTTCCTTGCCAACGAGCGCGCCATCGAGCCGCAGATCGCGACCGTCTATCGCCAGTTCGGCCTCAATGACCGCCAGATCGAGATCCTCGCCCGCGCCACGCCGAAGCGCGACTACTACTGCCAGTCCCGGCGCGGCAACCGCCTGTTCGAGCTTGGGCTGGGCCACATCGCGCTGGCGCTCTGCGCCTCCTCCGATAAGGCCGCCCACGCGCTGATCGACGAGCTGCTGCGCGACGGCTCGCGGCCTTACTTCCTCGAAGCCTGGCTCCACGCCAACGGCCTCGCCTGGGCGGCCGAACTCGTGCCCGAGCTTTCCAACGTCATCGACCGATCCGCAGTCACCGACGCGCCGATCGCCTCGCATGATACCGGCACGGCCGGCGAGACCGATCCCGTCCACCCGTCACCCGAACAGGAGGTTTGACCATGCCACACACCACTCGACACGCCCACCTTCGCCGCGCGCTCGCCGGCGCGATGGCGCTGTCGCTCGCCGCGCCCGCCATCGTCGCCGTCACCGTGCCCGCGCACGCGCAGTTCTTCGGCGGCCGCATCGTCTACGACCCGACCAACTACAGCCAGAATCTTCTCTCGGCCGCCCGCGCGCTGGAGCAGATCAACAATCAGGTGACGTCCCTCGCCAACGAGGCGCAGATGTTGCTCTACCAGGCGAGGAATCTCACCAGCCTGCCCACCTCCATGATCTCCGAGATCGAAGGCAATTTCTCGGAGATGAAGAGCCTGCTCGGCGAGGCGGAGCGGCTGGCCTACAGCGTGCAGGACATCGAGAGCCAGTTCTCCTCGACCTATCGCGACTTCGCCGGCGACAAGACCGGCGAGCAGCTTGTCGCCGCCGCCCGCGAGCGCTGGCAGCAGTCGCTTTCGGCCTACGAGCATTCGCTGAAGGCCGGCGCGACCGCCGTGGGCAATATCGACGGCACGCAGGCGCAGACCCGATCGCTGGTCGGCGCCAGCCAGTCGGCGGTCGGCATCCTTCAGGCGACCCAGGCAGGCAACGAGCTGCTCGCCGTGCAGGCGAGTCAGATCGCCGACCTGACCGCCATGCTGGCCGCGCAGGGTCGCGCCGAGGCGCTGGAGCAGTCCCGCCGCGCGGCTGCGCAGGAGCAGGCCCGCGAGCAGTTCGGCCGCTTCATGTCCGGCCGCGACTACAGCCCGTCCAGCGTGCGCATGTTCAACGACTGAGGACACGCACACGATGGACCTGAAGATCGCCGCCCGGATGATCGCCGTCCTCGCCATCGGCGCAGCCATGATTGCTGCCGTCGCTGCGCTGCGCGAGGCAGGCTCGGAGGATGACGCCCCCGCCACCCGCCTCCGTGATCCGGGCGGCGAGCCCGCCAATGCCGAGCTGGTCCGCTGCCGCGACCTCGGCATGGCGGCCGCCGACGATGCCGCCTGCAAAAGAGCATGGGTCGAGAGCCGCCGCCGCTTTCTGGAATCGTCCGGGGAGCGCGTCCGGCCATGAACGATGTCGGCGTCATCGACCGCTTCCTCAGCGTCTTCACCAGCTACATCGACTCCGGATTTGGCCTGCTCGGCGGCGAGGTGGCGTTCCTGACCACCACGCTGATCGTCATCGACATCACCCTTGCCGGCCTGTTCTGGGCCTGGGGCGCCGACGAGGACGTGCTTCAGCGCCTCGTGAAGAAGACCCTCTATATCGGCTTCTTCGCCTTCATCATTGGCAACTTCAACTGGCTCGCCAACATCGTCTTCGAGAGCTTCTCCGGTCTCGGCCTTCAGGCCGGCGGCGGCTCGCTCTCCGGCGCCGAGCTTCTCCAGCCCGGCCGCGTGGCACAGGTCGGCATCGACGCCGGCAATCCGATACTCGAGGCCGCCGGCGATCTCATGGGCTACCTGTCCTTCTTCGAGAACCTCGTCCAGATCGTCGTGCTGATGACAGCCTGGGCGATCGTGCTGATCGCCTTCTTCGTGCTGGCGATCCAGATCTTCGTGACCTTGATCGAGTTCAAGCTCACCACCTTGGCGGGGTTCGTCCTGCTTCCCTTCGCGTTGTTCGGCAAGACCGCCTTCCTCGCGGAAAAGGTGCTGGGCAACATCGTCGCCTCCGGCGTGAAAATCCTCGTGCTCGCCGTGATCGTCGGCATAGGCTCCGGCCTGTTCGGCGAGTTTACCTCCGGTTTCCCGCCCGAGCCGACCATCACCGACGCCATGTCGCTGGCGCTCGGCGCTCTCGCCCTGATGGGCCTGTCGATCTTCGGTCCCGGCATCGCGACCGGCCTCGTCTCCGGTGCGCCGCAGCTCGGCGCAGGCGCGGCCGTCGGCACCGGCCTGGCGGTGGCCGGTATGGGGGCGGCGGGCTATATGGGCGCGCGTGCGGCGGCCGGCGGTGGTGCTGCGGCGATCGGGGCTGGTGGGCGCATGTCGGCCGCTGCCGCACGCGGCGGCGCGCATCTCGCCGGCAGCACGTCGGCCGCCTACGGGCTGGCCGCCTCCACCTCCGGCCAGTCCGGCATGGGCGCCGTCGCCGCCGGTATCGGGGGTGTCGCCAAGGCCGGCGCGTCCGCCGCTGCTCAACCCGCCCGTCAGGCCATGTCGCGCGCGGCCGATGCCATGCGGTCCAGCTTCCGCTCCGGGCAAGCCGGCGCATGGACCGCCACCGGCGGCCAGTCACAAGTCGCCGGCATGGCGTCGGGCGCAGGCAGCGCCGCCGAAGCCGCCGCGCCTTCCGGACAGCCTGCATGGGCCGCGCGCATGAAGCGCGGCCAGACCATCAGCCACGGAACCACCGCGGCCGCCCATGCGGTCCGCTCCGGCGATTCCGGCGGCGGTTCCATGAACGTCTCTCTCAATCAGGACGACCGCGGATGAACCTCTTCAAACGACCAACCGTGCGCTATGCGCGCACGCCCGAACCCGAAACCCCATACAGACGAGCCGCTCAGGTCTGGGACGAGCGCATCGGCTCGGCCCGCGCGCAGGCCCGAAACTGGCGGCTCATGGCCTTCGGATCGCTGCTGCTCGCCGGGGGCTTTGCCGCAGCGCTCGTCTGGCAGTCGACGCGCGGGACCGTCGTGCCCTGGGTGGTGCAGATCGACCGCTTCGGCGAGGCCCAGGCGGTCGCCTCGGCCGTGGCCGACTATCGGCCGACCGATCCGCAGATCGCATGGCATCTCGGCCGCTTCATCGAGCAGGTCCGCGCGATTCCGGTCGATCCGATCATCGTGCGGCAGAACTGGCTGCGCGCCTATGAATACACCACCGATCGCGGCGCAATCGCGCTCAACGACTATGCCAGGTCCAACGATCCGTTCGCGCGCGTCGGCCGGCAGCAGGTTGCGGTCGAGATTTCGTCCGTCATCCGCGCCTCGCCGGATTCCTTCCGCATCGCCTGGACGGAGCGCCGATACGAGAACGGCCAGCTCGCCGCCACCGAGCGCTGGACCGCGATCCTGACCGTGGTGATCCAGCCGCCGCGCACCGCCGAACGCCTGCGGGCCAATCCGCTCGGCGTCTATGTCAACGCAATCAATTGGTCGAGGGAGATGGGATCATGATGGGGGCCTTGAGGAGAAGGACTTCGCTGCCGCTGGTCGTGCTGGTGACGGCGACGGCGCTCGCCGGCTGCGCCAGGAAGTATATTCCGCCGGAGATCGACTACGACGATGCCGCGCCGGCCGTGCTCACGGCCGATCCGCCCGGTCCGGTCCGCATCGTCGAGACGCCTAAGCCGCTTCCGCTTCCCGGCCAGTTGAAGCCGGTCGACGGAGCCGCGGCGAAGCCCGAGCCGGCCGATCCGCGCCAGCGTATCACCCAGGCCAACGAAGCCGCACGCATGCAGCCCGTCCGGGACGGCTTCATCAATGCCGTGCAGGTCTATCCGTATTCGGCCGGGGCGCTCTATCAGGTCTATGCCGCGCCCGGCCAGGTCACGGACATCGCGCTCCAGCACGGCGAGCAGCTCGTCGGCTCCGGCCCCGTCGCCGCAGGCGATACGGTGCGCTGGATCATCGGCGACACCGAGAGCGGCAGCGGCGATCGCCGCCAAGTCCATATCCTCGTCAAGCCGACGCGGCCCGATCTTCAGACCAACCTCGTCATCAACACCGATCGCCGCACCTATCACCTTGAGCTGCGCTCGACACCCTCAACCTATATGGCGTCGGTGTCATGGCAATATCCGCAGGACCAGCTCATCGCGCTGCGCCGCCAGAACGCGAGGGCCGCCCAGGTCCAGCCCGTCGCGAGCGGCGTCGACATCTCCAGGCTCAACTTCCGCTATGCGATCGAGGGCGACAGCGCCCCGTGGAAGCCGCTTCGCGCCTTCGACGACGGCTCCAAGGTCTATATCGAGTTCCCGTCCGGCATCGCTCAGGGCGAGATGCCGCCGCTCTTCGTCATCGGCCCGTCCGGCAACTCCGAGCTGGTCAACTACCGAGCCAACCAGAACTACTACGTCGTCGACCGGCTGTTCGCGGCGGCCGAGCTGCGCATGGGCGACAAGGAAGCGCAGCGCCGTGTCCGCATCGTCCGCACGGACGGCAGGCCGGCGGCGCGCCGTCCGGCGATCTTCGCCAGGGGAGAAGGGCGATGACCGACGCCCATACCTCTCCCGGCGGCGACATCCGCGCCGAGCTGCGCCTGCGGCCCGAGCCGCCGCGCGTCACCCGGCTTTCGCGCAAGGTGCTGATCGGCCTCGGCGGCGTCGCTTCCGTCGCGGTCCTCGGCGCGCTGGTCTGGGCGCTCGACACGAGCCGGCGCGGCGGACAGCAGCCTTCCGAGCTTTACAGCACCGAGAACCGCTCGACGGCGGACGGCTTGCAGAGCCTTCCCCGCGACTACACCGGCCTGCCGCGTCCTGACGTGCCGGAGCTAGGGCCGGCGCTGCCTGGCGATCTCGGCCGACCGATCCGCCGCGCGCAGGAGCAAGGAAGGCCGGTCGCGCCGCCGGCGATCCAGACCCCGCAGGCCGATCCGGAGGAGCAGCGCCGCCTCGCCGAGATCGAGGCCGCCCGCACCGCGAGGCTGTTCACCGACAGCCGCGGCGAGCGCGTGACGGACGGCCTGTCCCTCGGCACGAGGCCCGCCGTCGATCCGATGACCGGCCTGACCCTTCCGGCCGAGCCGCCTTCGCTCGATCCCGGCTCCGCGCAGAACATGCAGGACCGCAAGCTCGCCTTCGTGAACGCGGAGACGGACCGCCGCACCGTCAGCACCGACCGCGTGCAGGACAAGGCGTCGCCCTGGGTCGTTCAGGCCGGCGCCGTCATTCCCGCCGCTCTCATCACCGGCATCCGCTCCGATCTGCCGGGCCAGGTCACGGCACAGGTGACGGAGCATGTCTACGACAGCCCGACCGGATCGTACCTCCTGATCCCGCAGGGTGCGCGGCTGATCGGCCAATACGACAGCCAGGTCGCCTTCGGCCAGCGCCGTGTCCTGCTGGTCTGGAACCGCATCGTCATGCCGGACGGAACCTCGATCGTGCTGGAGCGGCTGCAAGGCACGGACCCGCAGGGCTTCTCCGGCCTTGAGGATCAGGTCGACTATCATTGGGGCCAGCTCTTCCGCGCGGCCGCGCTCTCGACGCTGCTCGGCGTCGGCACGCAGCTCGCCATCGGCGACGAGAGCGAGATCGCCCGCGCCATCCGCGAGAGCGCGCAGGACACCGCTTCCGACATCGGCCAGCAGATCGTCCGCCGCCAGCTCAACATCCAGCCGACGCTCACCGTGAGGCCCGGCTTCCCGGTCCGTGTGATCGTCCAGCGCGATCTTGTGATGCAGCCCTACGGCGCGGCGAGGGAGCCGTCATGACCAAGCTCAAGCTCTCCGCCATCCCCGACGACCGGCCGGTCAAGATCACCGTCGAGCTGCCGGCCGCCGTCCACCGCGATCTCGTCGCCTATGCGGAGATCCTCGCCCGCACCGCCGGCGAGACTGCCGCGCTCGATCCGGCGAAGCTGGTGGCGCCGATGCTCCAGCGCTTCATGGCCACCGACAAAGGATTCAGCAAGGCGAAGCGCACCGATCTGTCGCAGCGTTCCGCCTAGTGGTCTGGCTTCGGACGATACGCCATCAGTCGTCATCATGGAGCGCTCAGTCCTCGTTCGCGTCCGAGGAAGGTTGCATCAACGCAACGAAGTCCGACAGGCTAACCTCCGTCACCGGGCCGGCAACCTCAAACGGGTGTTCGATCAGTCGCGGGGTCGGTATTTCATTGGCCATGACACGAACCTGAACAAGATAACTGCCCGGACCTGATGGCAACAACGCCAGATCCTCCTCAGCGCGAATCGTCTGGCCCGGCCGTATCGTTCCCAATGCGACGTGTGCCACCGGCTCGCTGCCTCGCTCGTCAATGCTCACCCGCTGATTGGCATGCTCAAAGTTGGAGGTGATGTGGGCCAAATAGGAGGAGTCTGGCTCGTCGGGCATGTGGTCGGCGCGAAGCAGCGACACGGATTCACCCTCCGGGCAACGGCATGTCACTTCCAGGTGCGTGTCTCCGAGCGAGTATTCAGACTGATTTTCCAACGATAATCGAGCTTGTATTACTCTTCTCCAGCTCGAATGGTAGTATGCTCCGTCTCGCCAGTAGTTTTCATTGACGCTCAGGCCAGGAACGCGAAACATGCTGCTTCGATCTGGTTCGAGATCAGGCAAATCCTTTGGGAAAATCAGGAACTCTCTCTCAAAGGCATCCGGCAGCGGCTGGTTCTCCGGAGTCTGAAACGACAGCAAAATCTGGGCTTCAGCCCTCGCCGTATTGGCTGCTCCCATCATCGCGATCTCTCGGGGTGCAGCGATCGCAGTAGCGCTCCCCCGGCGCACATAGACCTCCTCCTTGGACAACTTGCCGTAGTTCTTCTTGAGGTAGAAAGGCCGTTGCTGTCTCGGAATAGAAATCACGGCGATATGCTTGCCATCGAACAACCGTTCCTCGTAACGGAAGTCGAGCTTGGTCTCCAGCTTCCCGTTCACGAACTCTTGGAGACGGGCATCATCAATCGCGCCCTCTGGAGCCAGTCCGACCACTTCCGCGGGATGCGGTGGCTTCTCCTTGAACCCCATCAGGATGTAGGCGGTTCCGATCCGATGCGCATTGGCCAGCGCGAGGATGTCCTTCAGAAGCTCCGACTTTTCGTCATCGGTGGCCTTGGCGAACGGATAACGCTCGGCCTTGTAGTCCAGATCGGAACCTTCGCCCTTGTAGCGCAATTCCTCAAGCAACACGTCGGTGAGCATCTGTCGTGTCCCCTAGTTCCCAAGTGCTACCCGTCAGCGTCAGGTGCGTTGTCGCCGGCGTCGTTCCAGTTCTGCCTTGCGAGCTTGAAGAACGTCTCGCCCAAGTCAGGTTGTTAGCACGAGCAAAAGGAGCGTAGAAAGTTCGGTGGCTGCTTAGGGCTCTATCGGGAGCGCCTCCACAATAATTCCGGCCTGCGGCAGGAAAACGCCGTCCCTGCCTTCCGACCCTCTGGCATGGAGAGCGGCGATGCGCTCTATAGATCGAAATTCCGCACTGAAATCTGAACTGATTTCAGTGCAGTCATTCGAGGGCCTGGCCATGCAGCGTATCGAAGCCGAGATCGCCGTGAGTGTCTCCGACCTTAAGAAGAATCCGAGTGCCATTGTCGATGGTGCGCGCGGCAGCGCGGTCGCGATCTTCAATCGCAACCGCGTCATGGCGTATATGGTGCCAGCCGGCACCTATGAGGCGATGATGGATGCGCTCGACGACCAGGCGCTTATCGAGATCGCGAAGGCGCGGGCCGGCGAGACGGGCGTGCCGGTCAACCTCGATGACCTATAGACTGGAGTTCCTGCCGTCGGCGCGGAGGGCAGATCAGCCGGATATGAACACCGCAACGGCGCCGGCGGTTTCCCGCCCGTAATAGCCGAATCCCCCAGCCTTCTATCCCGGTGACTCTGGCGTTTCCCGCCCTGTTCCGTTAGTGTTTTGTTCGCCTTTACCCCATCTTAGGCGGCGGTAGTCATTCTGAGTCCAGCCCAATCGAAGAAAGGAGGCGAGTATGTCGACCAAGCACCTTCTCGCGCTCCTGAACTCCCATATCGAAGGGGACGAGGAACAATTTCTCTCGATCGCGCTTCAGGTTGCAGCCCAGGAGGCCCGGCAGGGGCACACGGAACAGGCCGATAAGCTGAAGCGCCTCGTTCAGAAGGCGCGGGACCGGCAACGGAATGGAACGCCGGCCGGCGGACAAACGCCAATCCCGCTGGCCCGGCCGCGCGGCGAACTTCAGGGCCTCGTCGAGAGCAGCTATCCCAAGATCACGCTGGCGAGCATGGTGCTGGCTGACGATGTTCGTGCGCGCCTGATGCGGGTCGTTCGCCAGCAGCAGGAGCGGGCAACGCTTCGCGAGCATGGGCAAACGCCGACGACGCATATGCTGCTTGTGGGGCCGCCAGGAACGGGAAAGACCATGACGGCTTCGGCACTTGCCGGGGAACTGCGACTTCCCCTGTTCACGGTGAGGCTGGAATCCCTGTTCAGCCGCTATTTCGGCGAGACTGCCGGCAAGCTGCGGCTGCTGTTCGACCAGATCGCGCAGACGCGCGGTGTCTATCTCCTCGACGAGTTCGACGCCATCGGTGCCCGTCGCGGCGAACCGAACGACGTTGGAGAAATCCGGCGCGTGCTTAACTCAGTGCTCGCCTTCATGGAGGAACCCAACTCGACAGACAGTCTCGTCCTAGCCGCGACCAACCATGTTGAAATCCTCGACGAAGCGCTGGCACGTCGCTTCGACGAAGTGATCGAATATGCGCGGCCCGATGCTGCCGCCGCGCGGGCAATCATCGAACGTCGGCTCGGCAAGTTCAAGATTGCAGCCAAGTCCTGGTCCGAGCTTGCGCCCGCGCTCGACGGGCTGAGCCAAGGCGAGTTGGTGCGCGCCGCCGACGCCGTGGTCAAGGACGCCATTCTCGAAGACGCTGCAAAGGTGTCGGTCGAGGCTTTGCGCGACGCCCTGCAAAACCGTCAGACCCTCAAGGAGAAGTTCCGTCGACAGTCCCGCCTTTAGTGAATCTCTTCGGACCGGACGAAATGGAACGACTCATTTATGGTAGGGTCTTATGGTGGAGTCTGAAGACTATGGGGGGCGGAATCGCCCGCACATTTCGATCAATGCTTTCGCGGAAACGGCGGCTTACACCTACCCGTCCCGCAAGCAGGAGCGGAAGCCGCTCCGGGCCAACTATGCAGCCCATGCAGCAGCGTTGCTCGATCAACTCGACGCAGCCTTGGGTGAGCTGCCGGTAACCGATGCCGATGCGCGGCTGCCCGTCCAGGGTCTGAAGCCAGGCACGATCGTCGAAGTGACGACCCTTCCGCCGGCCGAAGGTTCGCGCGTCAAGGCGGTCAAAGTGCCGGCGACGCTGGAGTTCCCGACTCAGGATGTCGTCGTGCTCCGCTCGGAGCGAAACGACGATCGCACAGAAAGCGCGCTGCTCTTCGTGCCCGACGATACGCGCGCCTTTCTGCGCGGGAGGATCGAAGACTATGGGCGTGATCCCGGCAACCAGCGGCGCCCGGACCTGGAGAAATTCGAGTCCGTCGAAACCGTGCGCGCCACCGAGAGCCTTTCACTCTTCACCGGCGACGTCGATCTTGCTGCGCCCGACATCGTATGGTGGGAGCTTTGGGTTCGCCAGCCTGCGGCGATCTCCGATCGCCTCGCCGAACTGGCGCGCGGCGCGAATTTCGATGTCCATTCCGACCGGCTCATCTTCCCCGATACGACGGTCCTGTTCGTCCATGCAGCAGCCGGCGCGCTGTCTGCCTTCGCAGCGAAGGTGCCGGGCGCGCTCACCGAAATCAGGAAGGCGACAGGTTCGATCGAGCCGTTCCTTGATCGCGGCGATAACGGAATGGGCCAGCACGACTGGGTGGCCGAGCTTGCCGATCGCGTGATCCCGCCCGCAGGCGACGCACCGGCCGTATGCGCGCTCGATACCGGCGTTAGCGCCGCCCATCCGCTGATCGAGCCCGGACTGGCCGGCGCATGGGCCTACGACGTGGCCTGGGGAACGGACGACCATCATCCTGACGGCGGGCACGGCACGCCGCTCGCTGGTCTCGTCCTCTATGGCGATCTGGAGCCGCTCATGAACGGCAGCCAGCCGGTCACGCTCACCCATGCCGCGGAGTCGATGAAGCTGCTCCCTCCGCACGGTTTTCCGCCTACGAAACCGCCGAGCTACGGTGTCGTGACGCAAGGCGCCGTCGCGCTTGTCGAGATCGAGCGCCCCGGCATTCCCCGCAGCTTTTGCCTCGCCGCCACCGCAACCGATTTTCCGCCGGGCCGCCCCTCCACATGGAGCGGCGCGCTCGATCAGGTCGCCGCCGGATCAATGCCTGGTGATGCTGCCGACGACGTGCCGGCATCGGAGCGCCCGAAGCGTCTTGTCCTTGCAGCAACCGGCAATGTGTCGGGAGGAATGATGGTCAACGTCGTGCCCTCCCTGCCGCTCGAAGATCCAGCGCAAAGCTGGAATGCCCTGACGATTGGCGGCTTCACGCGCAAGGAGCAGGCTCCCGCGCCGCCGCCGGTCCTTGATCCCGTCGTTCCGGCCAACCATCGCAGCCCCTTCAGCCGCGGCTCGCAGTCGCTTCCCGACGACCTCACGCCGATCAAGCCGGAGGTGCTGTTCGAGGCCGGCAACATGCTTTCCGACGCCACCGGCTTCTGCGCCTGGGGACCGTCCGTCTCGCTGCTTGCGCCCGGATCGGACGTAGCCGCGGAGCCGCTGGTGCCGTTCTGGGCGACCAGCGCGGCGGTGGGGGTAGCCGGATACTTCATGGGTAGCCTGCACGCGGCGCTGCCTGGCCACTGGCCGGAAACGTACCGCGCGCTGGCAGTCGACTCCGCGCAATGGCCGCAACCGATCCGAAGGCGGTTCATCGGTCGCGGGGCGCACTGGAAGAGTGGGGCAAAGGCCGAGAAGCAGCAGCTCTTGCGCGAGTTCGGCTACGGCGTTCCCGACCTCGGGCGTGCGATCCTCTCCGCACGCAATGACGTTACCCTCGTCGCTGAAGCAGAAATCCAGCCTTTTGCGATCGGCACCGATGGCCGCAGCGGCGTCTTCAATGAAATGCACTTCTACGATCTACCCTGGCCGAAAGCGGCCCTGGAGAAGATCGAGAACGAGATCGTCGTCATGAAGGTGACGCTCTCCTACTTCATCGAGCCCAACATCACCGGCAAGGCCGCGACGCGGCCGGACACCTACCGATCGTTCGGGCTCCGCTTCGACATGAAAAAGCGCACCGAGACGAATGCCCGCTTCAGAAGCCGCATCTCCGCCAGCCAGGAAAAGGATGGCTCGGAAACTGAAGCAGAAGCGAGCTACTGGCTGCTCGGACCCAAGGCCATCCAGGCCGGCTCGCTCCATTGCGATCTCTGGCGCGGCCGTGCGATCGAGCTTGCCGGCCATGACGCCATCGCGGTCTATCCGGTCGGCGGCTGGTGGAAGTCGCACACAGGCCAGAAGCGGATAACGGACAAGGCGCGCTATTCGCTGGTCATCTCGATCTCTGCCGCGGGGCAGGCCGTCGACCTCTATTCGGAGATTGCGGCTCTCGTGGAGGTGAAGGAAATCGAAATCTCCATTGGCTGAGCCTCAAATAGTATCGAGACGGCGACCGAATTTTCAGCTACGTGGACAAGAGTCAGGTTCCGGTGCCGGGACACTTTCAGCTTTGCCCCGATCATATAACCTCAGTCATGTCACAGAGTTTTTCAGACCGCTACGGCTACAAGCCATCCGAACCCGACATCACCATCCGGGAAGACGCGCCGGATGACCTGCGATATGCCGTCGCGCAGATCGCCGTCAACGCAGGCTTGGCACCGAGTCAGATCAGGGATGTAGTTTGCAGCGTCCTCTTTGTCGCCCCTGACCGCAACAACTGGTCCGAATACCCGAACATCTGGGATGAGGTTCGATGGCAACTTGAGGACTGCGAATGGTTCAAGGTCTATGACATCGCCGAGCGGCTGCACCGCACCCTCCACTACCAGCAGGCCGACCAGTTTCGCGACGAGCTGAACGGGCTTTTCCGCGAGAAGGGCATCGGCTGGGAACTGAAAGATCACGAAGGCATCGTCTATCGTGGGAGTGCTCCATTTGCGGCCGCAACCGCCGACGCGGTTGAGGCCCTAACGGCAACCGGACGCCTGAGTGCGGCCTCCGAAATTCGTGAGGCATTGCGGGATATTTCCCGGCGGCCGACGCCGGACAGAACCGGCGCTATCCAGCATTCCATCGCAGCACTGGAATGCGTTGCACGCGACGTTGCGAAGCAACCCGGACTGACCCTTGGACGACTTCTACCGCGCCTCGGCCTTCCTCGACCGCTCGACGAGGCCGTCGAAAAGCTTTGGGGCTTCGCCTCAGAAAGGGCCAGGCATATCCAGGAGGGACAGCAGCTCGGGGACGATGAGGCGGAACTGGTCGTCAGCGTCGCCTGCGCGGTGTCGATCTTCCTTATCCATAGGAAATGACAACATCAGGCCGAGAGTCGGAGAGCAACATGCACGCGAAACTCAACGAACTCGCCTCTGAACTCTTCCGCACCTTCGCCCGCTTCGAATACGCACTTAAAGCCGCAGGCTTTCATAGGGGCGAGGGAGCGGCAGAGCCGAACTGGCGTTCGTTCGCGGAGTCCATCCCCGATCTGTTTGACAACATCAGCGAAGCGACGCTGAACGAGGCCGTCAGCTACATCCTCCAGCACCCACCGAAAAAGCAAGTCATCTCGGGAGGTGTTCTTGACTGGGCAGATGGAGTTCCTCAAACGGACCTCCAGTCTGACCGCATTCTGATCTATGTGCGGCGCGTCAGGAACAACCTCTTTCATGGGGGGAAGTTCAACGGCCACTGGTTCGCGCCTGAACGCAGCGAGGCACTCTTGAAACATTCCCTCGTCATTCTTCGTGCCTGTCTAGGGGCATCGCCAGACGTTCGACAGGCTTACGACAACTGAATGCTCGGGGCGCTTGCCCGGCGTGATCGACTGTCGCTATCCCCTTCAGGTTTCACTTTTTGGCCGATCCGCACCCGCAGCAATGCGTTGATCGTTCGAGTTTATTTTGCGAATTGCGTGAGAAATGGCCGATCTTGAACGCTAAGTTTCATCGCGGATCGCGGTGGTGGAGGACAGTGGCGCAACGCGCCACTCTGCTCCCCGGTCGGTGGCTCTCAGGCAGCCGCCTTCAACTCCTCGTCCGGCAAGACCGGCAAGGTGGCTACCTTCGCTTGGTGGAGCCAGCCCAGGTCCGGTCCCTCGTCCTTACCCTTCGCGCTGTCGATGATTACCTTCGAGATCCGCTCCTGCTGCTTGCGCAGATGGTCGCGCAGCAGGCTGTCGCGCGTGATGTAACCCGCGTTCACACCGGGCAGCGAATGGTTCATCAGAAGATGGATGTCCAGTTCCGACACCCCGGCCGCCTGCGCCAGCGTGCGGTAGCTCTGGCGAAGGTCGTTGCCCCACTTCGACAGCACGTCCCGCTCTTCCTTGTGCTCAATCAAATGCCCGCTGTCGCTGTCGGCCGGGAACAGCCAGAACTCGGCCTGGTCGGGATAAAGGATGCGGCCGGTGCGCATCGCCCGCAGGATGCAGCGGATCATCGGCCGCGATAGCGGAATGTCGAACGCCTTCTTCACCCCGCCCTTCGGCTTCGGGATGTGCAGCAGCCGGCTGCGGAAGTCGATGTGCTCGATCCGCACGTTCTTCAGCGCAGTCGGCCGCGAGCCGGTCAGAAGCGTCATCAGGTGGAACTCGCGGCGGATCGGATTCGTCAGCGCCGTCAGCTCCGCGAACCAGGACGCCATGTCGCCGGTGCCCATGCCGGTGTCGCGCCGCTGCTCGGTATTCCAGTCGATCGCCGTCACCGGATTGACCGGCGGCAGGTCGGGATTGGTCTTCCGTGCGTGGTTGTAGACCGCCCGTAGGCTTCGCATCGCGCCATTGGCGATGTAGGGACCGTTCTCCTCGCTGATCTTGTCGTGCCGCTCGGCAACCAGCTTCGGCTGCCGGCCGAGCTTAGCGAGCGGCTTGTCCAGCCAATCCTCGAACAGCCGCTCCATGTGGTCGCGATAGTTCTCGATCGTGCGCGCATCCCGTCCCTTGCGGACCATGTGGCCGTCCCGATACCGCTCCCACGCCTTGCGCAGCGTGACGGCGCCGGGCTTGATCTTCTGCTCTTCACCTGGCCGCTCGCCCCGCGCGATGGAGCCGATCTCGACCTTCGCTTTGCTGCGAGCCTCGCGCGTCGTCACGTCCCCGCACTCGCCGAGCTTCACCTGCGCGGCGAACTCCCGGACGCCATCGCGCCAGAACTCCCCCTGCGCCATAAAGGTCTTCTTCTTCTTTCCGACGAGCACGAAGAAGCCGGGAAGCTCGGTGTCGCGGACCTTGTATTGCTTGTCGGTAGCATAGGGCAGGCGCGCGATCGCCTTGTCGGTGAGAAGCTGCCGGTTATCGGCCATTTCGGGCATCCCAATTTTTAGTCTGGGTTTAGTCTGGGGAAGTGTCCGGCGAGAGTCATCGCGGTCAAACTACGCTAAAGCACGACCATCTACTAAAAATAGTAGCAAAATCAGTATCTTGTGTCAAGACGAAAAGTATGGTGACGTAGGCGCTCGGGCATTCCAATATGGCTGATTACATACTACGAATCTGGGGGTCAGAGGTTCGAATCCTTTCGGGCGCGCCATTTCAGAACAGAACTATGAACGCCGAACGCCGCCGTTTCTACGCTCGAAGCGGCGACCAGCGTTCGCAGTAATTCCGACTTTGATCCCATGATGCGAACCTCGTCGTCGGCAACCTCGACGCGCTGCGCCAGGGCGCGCAGGTGGTCGCGGCGATAGCCGCCAGCATCAAGCCGCATCCGTTCACGTGCCTTGCGGGCAAACCCCTTTAGCATGTCGGGGCTGACACCTTGATTGCCTGAACTGTCGAGCGCGAGCTGCGTGCGCTCCGCATCGGCGGCGGCCTGATCCCGCAACGCCTTGAGACCCGCCATCCGCTCCTTCGCCATCGCGTCGTCCTTGTCGATCATGCCCGCTTCGATGGCGTCAAAGAGACGGCCGAGCCGCTGGTCGGTTTCGGTGATTCGCCTGTGAAGCTCGGCAAGATGCTCGCGACGGCGCTCGGTGCGCTCCTGCCGGTGGTCGATGACGCTGGCGAGGATGGCTTCCAGCCGCTTGGGCTGGAGCAAACGATCCCCGATATGATCGGCGACAAGATGGTCCAGCTTGTCCATCGGGATCGTGCGGCCTTTGCAGCCGGTCTTACCCTGCCGCGCCTTGGTCGAGCAGGTGTAATAGCGATATGTCGCGCCCGTGCTGCCTCGGCCGGTGCGAAGCGTCATTGCGCCTCCGCACTTGGCGCAGAAGCAGATGCCGGTCAGCAGCGTCGGGCCGCTGGAGACGCGCGACGGCGTTACCATAGGATTGCGGGATTTCAGGCGGGCTTGCACCGCGTCGAACACCTCGCGCTCGATCAAGGGCGGCACCGCCATGATGGCGACCTCACTCTCCGGCTTCTTCTCCCGGTCCTTGTGCGAGCGCGTGTTGAACCTGTGTTCGCCGATATAGGTCGTGCGGGTCAGGATGGCATGGATTTGCGCTAGCCCCCAGCGCCCGCCGTCGCGGGTGAAGAAGCGGCGCCCGTTGAGGTAGGTAGCGATGGCCTTGACGCCCATCGCGCCGGACGTGCCGTCGCCTTCAAGAAACAGGCGGTAGATCAGCCGCACGGTGTCGGCGTGGAGCGGGTCGATCTCCAGTTTCTTCTTGATCTTCGATCCGCGTTGCTCGGCCGCGACGATGCGATAGCCGATTGGCGGCCGTGCACCGTTCCAGAAGCCTTGCCGCGCATTTTCGTTCATGGCGCGCAGGACGTGCTTGGCGTTCTCCTTCGACTGGTATTCGTCGAACAGCGCCATGATCTGCCGCATCATCTGGTGCATGGGATCGTCGCCCATCTCCTGCGTTATGGAGACCAGCTTGACCCCGTTCCTCGCCAGCTTGCGAACGTAGAACTCCATCTCGAAGTGATCGCGGAAGAAGCGCGAGAAGCTATGAACCACGACAATATCGAACGGCGCGGGCTTGGACGTGCCCGCCTCAATCATGCGCTGAAACTCGGGGCGTTTGTCGTTGGTGGCGGTTGCACCCGGTTCAACATAAGTCTCAACGAGCTGGTAGCCGCGTTGTTCGCAATAGGCTTCGCCCTGCCGCTTCTGATCGGGAATGGAAATATCATGCTCGGCCTGTCGAGCAGTAGAGACGCGCAGGTAGAGCGCGGCGCGAGCGGTTATGGTTCGGCTGTGCATGTTCATGGTCGGCCTCCCGAAGCCTTCCTCGGTTTGGCGCGGTCGATCAGCGGCAACGCCAATTCCACGCCGTCATGCACCACCTTGGGCGCGAGCTTGCGGCCGTGGCCCGGCTCAAACCGCACAAGGCCGTAGCTCTCCATCGTCTTGAGGGTGCGTGAGAGATTGGAGCCGGCCCGGCCGGTGATTCCCGCCAGTTCCTCCAGCGACGCCGGGGCTTTCTCGGCGATGACGCGCAGCAACTCGCGGTTCCCGGCCGACAGCACCTTGGCAAAGGATTCGGTCGAGGTGAACCACACCTTCGGATCGCTGGGCGCGGGCTTTTCCTGGCCGCGCGCAATCCGCATGGTGCGGGCCTTCATTTCTTCGTAGTCGGCAATCCCGACTTTCAATGTAGTCATAGGGCACCTCGCTCCTTCAACACCGCGTCCACCGCCTGCCAGAAGTCGGCCAGCAACGTGGCCGCATCCTCGTAGGCGTAGGGCTTCACGGTCTGGAGGCGATGGCGATGGTCCATCGGCTCGCCGCGTCTGCCCCGGCCGATCGGATGGGCGTTGTCGAAGCCGACCAGCCGTTCGCCCGAAGGCCCGTGAAGCGTGAGCGAGTAATCGAGACCGTGCGGCTTGTCCGGTGAGGCCGGAACGCGGGTGACGACGAACTTCACCCAATGACCGCCCTCGGGATCGACAAAGAGCATCTGTCCATCGAGGTCCAGAAGCGTGTCGAGGCCCGGATCACGATGCCCGCTCAAGTCTCTTTCCTATCAGTTTGTGATAGGAAATGCAAGCCATCATCCGGCTTTCTCGGGTTCAAGAGTTCATCGAAAACATCGCCGAACCAACGCTCGAACACGTCAATCTCGGCCTCGCTGACGGGAATATCCACGGGCCAATCGTCGGTGACACGCATTCTCTGCCCATTCGGTGCAAGAAGTGGCGCATCGCGTGCTCGCGCTCGGCCGTCCAGCGCTGGATCGTCCGCGTAGTCGAACAGATCGTCGGGAAGTGGTTCGGGGATCGACTGCCGTGGTCGCCCTTTGCGGGCGCGGCGACGCTCTGCGCACATGGAATCCTCCTTGGTCCGGTGTGGATTCCGGCGCGCTCAAGGCCCCGGAATTAAGCGAACGATGGAGGGCAGTCGGCGGCCTGTAGCGTGCCGCATTTGCGTCTATGCGCTGGCGGCACTCCCGAGGTGCTGCTGACGCCAGTTGCGGCCTTTCGTGGAACGTCAGGTCGGGCGTAGGGTGTCGCAGAAATCAGACGCGAACTTGTCCGCCTAATCGTGAGTTGTGCGATGACATCTACTGTTTGGGATGTGACCAACCAAGATTCATTGCAGCAGCCGACAGCAGGATTGCACCCGCTCCAGCAAACTGCATGAGGTTCATCTTCTGGTCGAATGCCAACCAGTCCACGATGATCGCGACAACCGGATAAATAAACGAGAGAATCCCGACGAGGCTAGTCGGCAGTTTTTGGAGCGCTCCATACAGCAATGTGGACATCACCGCCGTATGCACGACGCCGATGGTCAGTAGCATCGCCCATGAGGTCGCACCCGCCGGTCTGCCGGCGAAAGGCAGGAGCATGATTGCTCCTACACTGAGTTGAATAAGGACGATCAAATGGGGCGGAACGCCCTTCAACTTTTTCGCAATCAGCGCTGCCGCCGCATAAAAGAAAGCGGCCCCGAGGGCCATCAGAACACCGATGGAAAAGTCAGGCGAGTCCGCCCCCGACACGGATCGGCCAAGCACGATGCCAAGCATGCCCGCGAAGCTGAGCACTAGCCAACCCAGCTTGTTCAGCGTGAGCCGTTCGCCAAGCAACAAGACACCGAGCCCCACGAGCATGAAGGGCTGGGTATGGTAGATAACCGTCGCCACGGAGATCGAAGCATAGGCATAGGCCCCGAACAGAAAGCTCCAGTTCAGCGCGAGTGCGACGCCACCTAGGACGATCCATGCGAATTGACGTCGATTGAAAACATCGCGTCGGAGAAATCCAAGCATCGCGCAAACGATCAGCATGGCAGCCGAGCCGAACAGGCATCGCCAGAATACGGCTGCGGATGGCGCGAGACCGGACTGGATCGCGAACCATCCGACCGTGCCTGAAATCGTCATGGCGAGCGTCATTTCCGCCACGCCGCGTTTGTGCGTGTTCATACTAGCTCCGTATGATATAGTGAACGCTAGAGCGGTATAATGAACGAGCGAAGACCGTCCGTCAAAAAGAACAAGTGGATTCTATGATGAACGATGACCCGAGTAGCGGAAGTCCCCTAAGTCCGTCCCCGTCGCCCATCCACTATCTTGCCAACTCCCTTCGTCGTGAGCGCGAGAGAGCTACGCTGTCTGTCAGCGAACTTGCGAAACGATCAGGGCTGGCGAAGTCCACTCTGTCCCAGCTTGAAGCCGGAAACGGGAACCCAAGCCTTGAAACCTTGTGGGCATTGGCGATGACGCTGGGCATAGCGGTCAGTCGCCTGATCGGCGAAGCACGCCCGTCGGTTCAGATCATCCGGGCTGGCGAGGGCAATGCGACAGTTTCCAATAGCGGCCGCTACGCTGCCACCCTCCTGTCGGCATGTCCTGCCAACGCGATGCGGGACATATACCGGATCGTGGTTCAACCCGGCGAACCCTATGTGTCGAGGGCCCATGGCATTGGCACGATAGAGCATGTCATCCTCGCCACCGGCAGCGCTAGGATTGGCCCCGAGGGGAACGCCGTCATCCTGCGGCCAGGGGATTACGTGAGCTACCCGGCTGACACCTCGCATGTTTTCGAGGCGACGGAAGCCGACACGCTCGCGATCATGATGATCGAGAATACCTGAGCGGCCATGTCGCCGTCATGACTGCATTTCTATGAGTTGGCGTTCGGCTCGCTGCCCGCCGAGCCTTGGCGAACCCGCGATCCGTGGCGATGAACCGCTCCAGCATGGGCACGATTAGCTTGGTGGGATCGGTGACGGGCCTGCCGGTTTCACGGGTCAGCACCTCGGCATAATCTATCAGATCGCGGTTGAGCGTTGCGGGCAGCTCCAGCGTGACCTTCACGGGCTTGTCGTCCGGCAGCGGGCCGAGTTTCAGCTTGGTCATGGTCAACCTCCTGCCGGCTCGAACACAAGGTCGCGGGTAACGATGATCCTGACCGGGAAGCCGGGCCGGATGGTCAGCGTCGGCGCGACCTGCAACTGGCGCTGGACGATCTGCTGGCCCGCCTGATTGACGGTATCCTGTGCGCCGTCGCGGATGGCGCGGGTCAGGCGGTCCTCGTCGCTGGTCGCCAGTTCCGCGCCGACCGCGAGCAGCGTGGACAGCCCTGCGGCCTTCATCAGATCCCACCAATGGTAATCGACGCCATCCTCAAGGCCGGCGTAACCGCTGGCGTCCGCGCCCGGCAGGCGCTCCAGCACTATGGAACGGCCGCCCGGCAGGATCAGGCGATTCCAGACCAGCAACACGCGGCGCTGGCCGAAGGTCACACCATCATCGTATTGGCCGATAATGCGTGTTCCCTGCGGGATCAGAAGCAGCGAGCCGGTCGGGCTGTCATAGACGTTCTCGGTGACTTGCGCTGTGATCTGGCCCGGTAGGTCCGAACGGATGCCGGTGATAAGCGCGGCTGGGATCACGGCCCCGGCCTGTAGTATCCAGGGCGACGCCGGCGGCGTGACACGATCCGGGGCGACGGTCTGTCGGTCCACGGGTCCATTGAGGAACGCCGCGTGGCGATCCTGTGTCGCGGGCTGTCCGCCGAGGCCAAGGCCAGCGAGGCCGGGCATGGCCGTCCCTGCCGGCGCTCCTGTGCGCGGGCCGGACTGGAAGAACACATTGCTCAAGCGCGCGGCTTCTTCCTCGGCGAGACGGCGCTGTTCGTCGGGATCGACGGCGGGCGTCGTCATGACGGGCGGCGCGACCGGCTGACCCCGGTTCTGCGCGTCGAGGATCGGACGGCCGAGGTCGCCCGGCAAGGCCGGTCCCAGGACCGGGCCGCTGTAGTCGCTCGGCAGGCCCGCCAGCCCATCGGCGGTTTGCCGGTTGTTGGTCGAGTAGAGTTCGCCGCCGTCTGGTCCTGCGTCGCGGGTCTGGAGCGCGTAGATCAGTGCGCCGCCGATGCCGAGCAAGGCGACGGCACCGACGCCGGCCAGCATCTTGCGCGACAGGCGGGTGACGCGGGGCGATTCAGCGCGCAGGCGCATGGGGGCTGCGGTATCGGTATCGCTCATGAGGACGATCCTCCGGCGGTCGTGCTGGCCGGCTGGGCTGCGGCCTGCGTCGGGTTGGTGCGGACGATCCTGACGACCTGCTGGTGGCTACCGCTGCCAAGGCGCAGCTCGGCCGCGCCGAACAGGCGGTCCACGATCAGGACGTTCTGGTGGATGCGCGAATTGACGATCTGCGGCTCGCCGTTCGTGCCGAGAACGAAGATGGGCGGCATTTCTCCCTGCACGATCCCGGCCGGGAAGACTACATAGACGCGCAGGCCATCATCGAAGACGGAAACCGGCCGCCATGGCGGGCTATCGCCCTGCACCTGCAAACCGTAGCGATAGTTCCGCGCAGCCTCGGCCGGGATGATCGGCGCGGCCGGAACGGTCTGGCGCTGCCCTGCCGGCGGGGCGGGATAAGCCCAAGCCACGGCTGGCATGTAGAGCGATTCCCGCGCGCGCAGCTCGATCATGTAGGTGCGCCGGTCGGTGGTGACGACAAGGTTGGTGGTAATGTCCGGCCGCGTCGGCTTCACGAGGATATGGGCGCGACGGTTCGCGCCGCTGCCGCTCTCAGTGTCGCCGATGATCCAGCGGGCGGTGTCGCCCGCCGCAATCGGCCCCGCGCCTGTCAGGCTTTCGCCCGGCTCCAGCGCGATCGTCGTGATCTGCCCGACTGCGGCATAGACCTGATAGAGCGCGCCTTCCGACCACGGATATATCTGGATCGCGTTGTAGTAGCCTTCCCGGCGCGGCTCGACGCGGGCGGCTGCATTGGCGTTCTCGACGCGGCCGGCCGGCGTGCCTGCGGCGGTTCCGCCACGCGCGACGGTCCATGCCGGGGGCACATGCAAAGGCCGGGGCGTGTTGTCGGCTGCTGCCGCCTGCACGGTCGGCAGCGGCGGCACGCTGGCGTCATAGCTGAATTGCGGTGTCCGGTTGGTGGCGCAGCCTGCGAGCATGGTCGCCGAAAGCAGCATGGCCGCGATTGTAGGGGTGCGGGTGATCGTCCTCATTGGCTCATCTCCCGCGACCACGAAATTGCATTGACATAGATTCCCAACGGGTTGGCGCGCAGGCGCTCGGCGTCGCGCGGTGGCTGGATGACGATGGTGAGGATGGCTGTCCATCGCTCGGTCGTGGCGAGCTGGCCGTTCTCGAAATGCCTTTCCGTCCACGCCACGCGAAAACTGTTCGGGGATGCGCGGATGACGCTCGACACCTCCACGGCGACCTGCTGACGGCCGACCTTGGCGAAAGGATCATTGGCGCGGGCGTAGTCGTTGAGCGCCGCCGCGCCCCGATCCGTGGTCCATTCGTAGGCGCGAAGCCAGTTCTGGCGGACGATGATCGCATCGGCCGGGATCGCGCGGACCTGCTCAATGAAACGGCCGAGGTGGAAAGCAATCTGCGGATCGGTCGGCCGATAGTCGGCGTTGGCAGGCGCGACGGTTTGCGCCTGACCGAGATTATCGACCTGCACTACCCACGGCACGACGGTCCCGCGTGCGGACTGCCAGACCAGCGCCGAGGCGAAGCCGGCCGAAAGGATCAGCGAACCGAAGGCCATGAGCCGCCAATTCCGAGCCTGCACACGGGCCGAGCCGATGCGCTCGTCCCATGCCTGCGCGGCCTTCTGATAAGGCGTCTCGGGTTCCGGCGATTTGCCGTAATGGGTTGCTGGTCGTTTGAAGATGCTCATGAGCGGTCACTTTCGGAAAGGTTGATGGAGGAACCGGAGCCGTGGCTGTCGCCGGAGCGCACCGCATGGGCGGCCATGGTCGTGCCGTGGTTCATGGCCTGCGAGCGCCGCATCCGTTGCGCCCACGCGGGCGGGCTGCCGGCCGGGCCGGATGCTGCTGCGGCGGGATCGGCGCTCGCGCCGCCGACCGTGCCCATGGTCGAGCTGCCGCCCGACGCGCCGAATCCGGCTTTCGCGCCAGCGGAGAAGCTGGATTTGACGGATTCGCTGGCGCGCGCGGCGGCGCGTTTGAGCGGCGAGATAGCCGCCGATCCTGCGGCACGCGCGACGCCGCCGAGGCCGGAAGCGACACCGGCCGTGCCGGACTGGCCGAGCGATCCGACGCTATAGGCGGCGGTCGCCGCGCCCGCGGTGGCCGCGCCGCCGCGGACGGCCGCTGCCCCGCCGGACAGGGCAGCGGCACCACCTTTGGCGGCGAGCATGGCCCCGCCGCCAGCGGCGACGGCTGCACCTGCGACCGCAAGCCCGGTTCCCACGGCAGCGCCCGCGCCGAGCTGCGGGCCGCCCGAGACGATGCCGTTGGCGATGCCGGGGCCGAAGATACCGAGGCCGAGCAGCGACAGCGCGGCGAGCACAATCGCCATGGCGTCGTCGATGGTCGGGGTTGCCCCGCCGAAGCCGGCCGTGAATTGCGAGAACAAGGTGCTGCCGATGCCGATGATGACGGCGAGCACCAAGACCTTGATGCCGGACGACACTACGTTGCCGAGCACCTTTTCGGCCATGAAGGCGGTCTTGCCGAAAAGGCCGAAGGGGATGAGGACGAAGCCGGCAAGCGTGGTCAGCTTGAACTCGATCAGGGTCACGAAAAGCTGGATGGCGAGGATGAAGAAGGCCAGCACCACCAGCGCCCATGCGAACAACAGGCACGCGATCTGGATGAAGTTTTCAAAGAAGGCGATCCAGCCCATCAGATCGGAAATGGAATCGAGCAACGGGCGGCCGGCGTCGAGGCCGGTCTGCGCCACGCGACCCGGCCGCATCAGATCGGCAACGGAAAAGCTCGTCCCCGATGCCATGAGGCCGAGGCCGGCGAAGCTCTCGAAGACGATCCGGGCGAGGTTGTTCCAATTGCCGATGATGTAGGCGAAGACGCCGATGAACAGGGTCTTTTTGACCAGCCGGGCGATGATGTCGTCATCCGCGCCCCATGCCCAAAAGAGCGCGGCGAGCGTCACGTCGATGACGATCAGCGTCGTGGCGATGAAGGCGACCTCGCCGCCAAGCAGGCCGAACCCGCTGTCGATGTAGGAAGTGAATACGCCTAGAAACGAGTCGATGACGCCCGTGTTGCCCATGGTCAGCGCGCCTCGCTGCGATCACGGCCGAGGAAGCGGTCGCGGGATTCAGCCCATGCGGCGAGGCAGTCGGTGTCACTCGCCGCCGCCTCGCCGAGCTGCTGGCAGCGGCGCAGGGTTTCGCGCAACGGGTCGGCCGGGGGCTGGAAGGCCGGCGCAGGGGGTGGCGCGGAAGGTTCATCCTTCCGCGCCATGTCGATTGCGGTCGCCGTGACGGCGATGGCGATGAACACCACGGCCCCGAGCCGGGCCAGCATCTTGCCGTCCATGGCGAGCCTCCCGGTCAGTTGTTGCCGTTGTTGAACATCTGCGCGTTGCCCGGCTGGTAGCCGGTGCCGGGCGTGAGGAAGCGACGGCGCTGCTCGCGGCCCTGTTCGGCGGCGGTCGCACGCTCGGCCTCGGTCAGCGCGTCGGCGCGGCCATTTGCCGAGATGACCGCGATCAGGTCGGAAAGCTGCTGCGACTGGAGGGCGAGAAGCTGGTTGCCGGCCTGTGTGGCTTGCAGCGCGCCGGTCGCGCCCTGACTCTGGCCGACAAGGGCCGCCATCTCGGCGCGGTTGCTGTCGATATTGCCGACCGCACCTGCCTGAACGCGCATCGCATCCTGCAAGCCGCCGACCGTGTTTTCCCACCGGCTGCGCGCATCGGCGACCAGTTGGGCGTCGGTCGCCGAAAGCGAAACATTGCCATATTGCTTCTGGAACGCTTGGTCGATCTGGCCGACCTCGAACGCGATGTTCTGTGCTTGGCCCAAAAGCTGCTGCGTGCGCTGGACGCTTTGCTGGAGCTGCTGGAGCGACGAATGCGGCAGGCTCGCCAGATTGCGGGCCTGATTGATGAGCATCTGCGCCTCGTTCTGGAGGCTCTGAATCTGGTTGTTGATCTGCTCCAGCGTGCGCGCGGCGGTAAGCAGGTTTTGCGCATAGTTGGTCGGGTCATAGACGATCCGGCCGAAACCGAATTGCGCATGGGCCGGGCTTGCCAGCATGGGCGACAGCGCGACAGGCACGGCGAGCGCCAGCGCGAAGGCCGAGGCTCCGACGATCTTGGAATAGGTCATGGAAGAATCTCCTGTGTGGGGTGGGTATCGAGCCGGGGCGGCGTGGCGGATTCCGGTCGGTCGGCTAGATTGGTGAGGTTCGGGATCAGGTCGGCCGCCCAATCGACGCCGCGCTCGCGCAGCCATGCGGCGAGGAAGCCGTCGCGGCCGTGTTCGGCGACGATCTGCGCAATGAGCGTCTGGTCGGATTTGGCGGATGCGGCGCAGAGGGCGAGGCCGACTTCGGACAGGCCAAGCTCGAACAGGCGATTGCCGCTGCGGCTTTGGCAGTAATAATCCCGCTTAGGCGTAGCCCGTGCGAGGATTTCGATCTGCCTGTCATTGAGGCCGAAGCGGCGATAGATGGCCGTGATCTGCGGTTCGATGGCCCGCTCGTTCGGCAGCAGGAGCCGCGTCGGGCAGCTTTCGATAATCGCGGGTGCGATGTTGCTGCCGTCGATGTCGCTGAGCGACTGCGTGGCGAAGATGACGCTGGCGTTCTTCTTGCGCAGCGTTTTCAGCCATTCGCGGAGCTGGCCGGCGAAACCCTCGTCGTCCAGCGCAAGCCAGCCTTCATCTATGATGAGCAGCGTGGGGCGTCCGTCGAGCCGGTCGCCGATGCGATGGAACAGATAGGCGAGCACGGCCGGAGCCGCGCCGGTCCCGACCAGCCCCTCGATCTCGAACGCCTGCACGTCCGCCGAGCCGAGATGTTCCGCCTCGGCGTCGAGCAGCCGGCCATAGGCACCTCCGACGCAATAGGGCCGGAGCGCCTGTTTCAAGTCGTTCGACTGGAGCAGCACGCTCAAGCCGGTGATCGTGCGTTCTTCGACCGGCGCGGAGGCAAGCGAGGTCAGCGCCGTCCAAAGATACTCTTTGACCTCCGGCGTGATGGCGACGCCCTCGCGCATGAGGATGGCCGCAATCCAGTCCGCCGCCCATGCGCGTTCATAGGTATCGTGGATGCGGGCAAGCGGCTGGAGCGAGACGGACGTCTCGGCCCCTTCTGTCAGCCCGCCGCCAAGGTCGTGCCAGTCACCGCCCATGGTGAGCGACGCAGCGCGGATCGAGCCGCCGAAGTCGAAGGCGAAAACCTGTGATCCCGCATAGCGCCGGAACTGCAAGGCCATGAGGGCGAGCAGCACGCTCTTGCCCGCGCCCGTGGGGCCGACGACAAGGGTATGGCCTACGTCGCCGACATGGAGACTTAGCCGGAACGGGGTTGAGCCTTCGGTCTTTCCAAAGAGCAAAGGGGGCGCACCGAAATGCTCGTCCCGTTCCGGCCCCGCCCACACCGCCGAAAGCGGGATCATGTGGGCGAGATTCAAAGTGCTGATGGGCGGCTGGCGGACATTCGCGTAGGCGTGTCCGGGCAGGCTACCGAGCCATGCGTCAACCGCGTTGACCGTCTCGGGCATAGCGGTGAAGTCGCGGCCCTGAACGATCTTCTCGACCAGGCGCAGCTTCTCTTGCGCCACGCGCGGGTCGGCATCCCATACCGTCACCGTTGCGGTGACGTAGGCCATGCCCGCCACGTCCGCCCCAAGCTCCTGCAACGCCATGTCGGCGTCGAGCGCCTTGTTCGCCGCGTCGGTGTCCACAAGGGCGGACGCCTCGTTGGTCATCACCTCTTTCAAGATCGCCGCGATGCTCTTGCGCTTGGCGAACCATTGGCGACGGATGCGGTTCAGCAACCGGGTCGCATCAGTCTTGTCGAGCAGGATCGCCCGCGTGCTCCAGCGATATGGAAACGGCAGCCGGTTCATCTCGTCGAGCAGGCCCGGCGTCGTCGCGGTCGGGAATCCCACGATGGTCAGGACGCGCAGATGTGCGTCGCCAAGGCGCGGCTCCAGCCCGCCGGTCAACGGCTGGTCGGCGAGCAGCGCGTCGAGGTGCATCGGCACCTCCGGCACGCGCACGCGATGCCGGTTGGTCGAGATGGTGGAATGGAGATAGGTCAGCGTCGCGCCGTCATCCATCCAACGGCACTCGGGCGTGAAACCGTCGAGCAGCGCCAGCACGCGGTCGGTGCGGTCGATGAAGCCGCGCAGCAGTTCCCACGGGTCCACGCCGGTTTTCTCGCGACCCTCATAGAGCCATGCTTCAGCGCGGGCGGCCTCCTCGGCCGGAGGGAGCCAGAGGAAGGTGAGGAAGTAGCCCGACACGAAATGCGCGTCCGCTTCCTCGAAACCGGCTTTCCGCTCGGCATCGACCAGCGCCGACGCGGGATCGGGAAAGGTGCTGTCGGGATAGGTCGCGGCTTCGCTGCGCTGTGCCTCGACGAAGATGCTCCAGCCGGAGCCGAGACGGCGCACGGCGTTGTTGATGCGGCCGGCGACGGCGACCAGCTCGGCCGCTACGGCGGAATCCAGATCGGGACCGCGAAACTTCGCCGTCCTCTGAAAACTCCCGTCCTTGTTCAGGACGACGCCCGAGCCGACCAGCGCGGCCCATGGCAGATAGTCGGCGAGCCGGGATGCGGTGCGGCGGTATTCTGCAAGGTTCATCATAGCCGCGCCCTCACACCGACAGAAAAACCGGGATGCGGATATGCCGGCGTCCGACCTCGACGAATTGGGGATCGCGCTTGGCCGCCCATACGGCCGCAAAATGGCCGATGGCCCAGATGGCGATGCCGACCAGCCAAAGGCGCAGGCCGAGGCCCACGGCCCCGGCCAGCGTCCCGTTCATGATGGCGATGGCGCGCGGTGCGCCGCCGAGCAAAATGTGCTCGGTCAGCGCCCGGTGGACCGGGATAGAGAATCCCGGCACCGCGTCGAGTTGTTCGAGGCCGCCCGCCATCAAACGAGCGCCCCGCCGCCGAACGAGAAGAACGACAGGAAGAACGAGCTGGCCGCAAAGGCGATGGAGAGACCGAATACGATCTGGATCAGGCGACGGAAGCCGCCGCTGGTGTCGCCGAACGCGAGGGTCAGGCCGGTCACGATGATGATGATGACGGCGATGATCTTGGCGACCGGCCCCTCGATGGACTGGAGGATTTGCTGCAAGGGCTGTTCCCATGGCATCGACGAACCGGACGCATGGGCGGCCGGGGCGAGCATGAGGCTAATGGCAAGGGTGGATGCGGCGGTCGCGGCGAAGCGATAGCCGCGCGTGAGCGTGCGGATCATGAAGATTCTCCTGTGCTGGTGGGGATTGCCGAAGGGATGGGATGCGTGATGCGGTAGTCGCCGTCCGGCCCCAGCCCCTCGACGCGGGCAAGCTCGGCCAGCCGGCGCGCGGAACCGCGCCCGGAAAGGACGGCAACAAGGTCGATAGTCTCGGCGATCAGCGCGCGCGGGACCGTGACCACAGCCTCTTGGATGAGCTGTTCAAGGCGACGAAGCGCGCCGATGCCGGTGCCGGCGTGAATGGTGCCGATCCCGCCCGGATGCCCTGTTCCCCATGCTTTGAGCAGGTCGAGGGCTTCCGATCCGCGCACCTCGCCGATGGGGATGCGGTCGGGTCGCAGGCGCAGCGAGGACCGCACAAGGTCCGACAGGCTGGCGACGCCATCCTTGGTGCGCAGCGCCACCAGATTGGGCGCGGCACATTGAAGCTCGCGGGTGTCCTCGATGATGACGACGCGATCCCCGCTCTTGGCAACTTCTGCCAAGAGCGCGTTGGTCAGCGTGGTCTTGCCGGTCGAGGTGCCGCCGGCGACAAGGATGTTGGCGCGGGAGGAAACGGCCGCGCGTAGGCTCAAAGCCTGATCGGCAGACATGATGCCCGCCGCCACATAGTCGTCGAGGCTGAACACGATGCTGGCCGGCTTGCGTATGGCAAAGGTCGGGGCGGCGACCACGGGCGGCAGCAGGCCCTCGAACCTCTCCCCGCTCTCGGGCAGCTCGGCCGAGACGCGCGGGCTGCGGGCATGAACCTCTGCGCCGACATGATGCGCGACCAACCGCACGATGCGTTCGCCATCGGCGGCGGACAGGCGCTCGCCCGTGTCGGAAAGCCCTTCGGATAGCCGGTCCACCCAAAGGCGGCCGTCCGGGTTCAACATCACCTCGACCACGGCCGGGTCTTCGAGCAGCTGGGCAATGGCGGGGCCGAGCGCCGTGCGCAACATGCGCGCGCCACGCTGGATCGCTTCCTGTCTGTGGTGGTTGGTTGTCATGTCGGCCCCGGCTTTTGGCGGGGACGCAACAGGCGGACCCCGGATCGGGGTCGATTAAGAAAGCCCGGAATTGGGCCGGTTCAACAAGTATCTAAGCGGCGGCGGCAATCGGCGGCGAACGGCGGTAAATAGGATGGGTCCGAATCTTACTCTTGATCGCCGTTGCTCTCGGATTTATCCGGCAACGGATCGTCGGGAAGTGAGTCGAGGTCGCGCGACAGCTCTTTGAGGAACCGGTCGCCCGTCGCCAGACGCCGACCGAGGGTTTGCATGAAGCCCTCGAACCGTTCTGCGCCCTTTGCGCGGGCGGCGGATTGCGCGGCCCCCGAAAGCGGCGGCGTGATGGTCAGCCAGAAATGGATGAACTGCGCGACCGTTTCGCCGAGAACGGCGAGGTCCAGGTCGAGCGTGTCTATTTGGCGGCCGAGCTTGTCCAGGCGGCGCGACATGGCTGCTTCAAGCTGATCGGCGGAATCGCCGGACAGGTAGGACATGACCGCCGCCTCCACGATGGCGGATTTCGAGACCTTGCGGCGCAGCGCCAGCGACTCGATCTGCGGCATAAGCGCGGGGTCGAAATAGAGATTCAGGCGGGTTCTGGTGGTCATGGGCGTGTCCTTACAGTTCGATTCCGTCATCGGGGTTCATGGAAACCTGCCGCGCGACCGTCCTCATGCGCTGGCGCATGGCGCGGGCCTTGGCTGCGTCAACATCCGGTTCGTCGTCCAGAAACTCGAACTCCTGCGCGGGCGACGGAGGCGGCACGACGATTTCCTCATGCTCGGGCAATTCCGGCTCGCGGCGGATACCGGCATTGGCCGGATCGCCTTCTTCGCTATTTCCAGCTACGGCCGTTGTGCTGTCCTTCGTAACAACGACGCGGCTCGACCAGTCGTCGGATGCTGTCTCGGTCGCTGGAGCGGATGGCAACTCGGGCGGCGGCAGGATGCGTTCATGCAACCGCCCATCCTCGAAATACCGCGCCTTCTTCGCCCGGATCGGCGGGGTGCCAGCGACCATGACGATCTCGTCGGCAGGCGGTAACTGCATGATCTCGCCAGGCGTCATCAATGGCCGCGCCGTCTCCTGCCGCGAGACCATCAGGTGGCCGAGCCATGGCGCGAGACGATGCCCGGCATAGTTGGTGGAATCGCGTAACTCCGTCGCCGTGCCGAGGGAGTCCGACACGCGCTTGGCCGTGCGCTCGTCGTTGGTGGCGAAGGCGATGCGGACATGGCAGTTGTCGAGGATCGAATTGTTCGGCCCATAGGCGCGCTCGATCTGATTGAGGCTTTGCGCGATCAGGAAGGACTTGAGGCCGTAGCCGGCCATGAAGGCGAGCGCCGATTCAAAGAAATCCAGCCTGCCGAGCGCCGGAAACTCGTCCAGCATCAACAGCAGGCGATGGCGCTTGCCGGACGTGTTCAAATCCTCTGTCAACCGCCTGCCGATCTGGTTGAGGATCAGGCGGATAAGCGGCTTCGTCCGATTGATGTCGGATGGCGGCACCACAAGGTAGAGGCTGACGGGCTGGCCGCTACCCACAAGATCGGCAATGCGCCAGTCGCAGCGCGCCGTCACCCGCGCCACCACGGGATCGCGGTACAGGCCGAGAAACGACATGGCGGTGCTGAGCACACCCGACCGTTCGTTCTCGGACTTGTTCAACAGTTCGCGCGCCGATGAGGCGATGACGGGATGAACGCCGGCCTCACCGAGATGCGGCGTGTCCATCATGGCGCGCAAGGTCGCCTCTACCGGGCGGCGGGGGTCGGACAGGAAGTTGGCAACACCGGCCAGCGTCTTGTCGGATTCGGCATAGAGGACGTGCAGGATCGCGCCGACAAGCAGGCTGTGGCTGGTCTTTTCCCAATGGTTGCGCTTGTCGAGGCTACCTTCGGGGTCGACCAGAATATCCGCGATGTTCTGCACGTCGCGGACTTCCCATTCGCCCTGCCGCACCTCCAGTAGCGGGTTGTAGGCCGATGATCTGGCGTTGGTGGGATCGAACAGCAGGACGCGGCCGTGCTTCGCCCGGAAGCCGGCCGTAAGCGTCCAGTTCTCGCCCTTAATGTCATGGACGATGCAGCTTCCCGGCCAGGTCAGCAGCGTCGGCACGACAAGGCCGACGCCCTTGCCGCTCCGGGTCGGGGCGAAGCACAGCACATGCTCGGGGCCGTCATGGCGCAGATAGTCGCGTTCGTAGCGGCCAAGGACAGCGCCATCGGGACCGAGCAAACCAGCGGCACGAATTTCGTGATCTTCGGCCCATCGCGCCGAGCCATAGGTCGCGACATTACGTGCTTCCCGCGCTCGGATGATCGACATGAATATTGCGGCCACGATAGCGATAAAGCCGCCGGATACAGCGATGACGCCGCCCTCGACGAAGATCGCGGGTGCATAGGCGTCAAAGGAGAACCACCACCAGAAGAAGGCCGGAGGGTAATAGACCGGCCAGCCTGCCAGCTCGAACCATGGTGCTCCAAGCTGGGGCTGGAAGCCAAGCCGCCATGCGGTCCATTGCGTTGCGGCCCAGGTCATCACCAGAACGATGGTGAAGACAACGGCAATCTGGCCCCAAAGGATTCGGCCTCCACGCATCCAGGCTCCAGTAGGCAAAAGAGACGGAGCCGATCAGAAAGTAGGCAAAATCGGGACGGGCAACAGGAAAGAGGATGCCGGAGGGCTGCCGGATACTATCGGCGGCAAATAGGACGGGTTGCCTGGGGGGCGTCGTTGCTGGTGCCTGTGCTGGCTGGTGGAAACGAATCGCGGCGAAAGTCAGTCGGTGCGGACGATCCGGCCCATGTCGCTGGCGAGGTTGAGCAGGTTGCGAAGCGCCGCGCTGCGGTTGGAGGGCGACCAAATTGCCGAGAACGTGATCGGCTCCGGCTCGTCGGCGAACGGCAGGAAGACGACACCTGACGTTGGCAGCAGCGACGTGGCCGCCCCAACGATGGTGATGCCGAACCCCTGTCCGACCATGGATAACAGGGTGCCACGCCCCACGTCGAAACGCAGGATCGACGGCGCAGGCCAGCATCCGGCAAGGCGTAGCACGATATGGTCATGGACCTGCGGACCCGTGCCGCCATGGCGGACAAGGAAAGCCTCGCCGACCAGATCGGCCCAAGTGATTGCCGACTGTCCGGCGAGGCGATGCCTATCAGGCAGCACGGCCACCAGCGGTTCGGTCCAGATCGGGCGGGAATTGCAGTCGGGCAGCTCGGGTGTGCCGGCCACGAATACTATGTCGAGCATGTCGGCGCGAAGCTGCATCACGGTATCGCGGGCCGTGCCCTCGGTGATTTCGACCTCGATGCCGGGGTGGTCTTCCCGAAACCGCCCGATCAGCTCGGCGAGGAAGCTGCGCGGGATCAGGGCATGGATGCCGATACGAAGCCGGCCGCACTCGCCCACCGCCGCCATGCTTGCGGTCTTCACCGCATGGTCGAGTTGATCGACGCCGGCCGCGATCCGCTCGACGAAGTGGCGTCCGGCTTCGGTCAACCGGACGCCGCGCGCATGGCGCTCGAACAGGAGGATGCCAAGGTCTTCTTCCAGCGTCTTCACGCGGGCGCTGACGCTGGATTGCGCCACGCCGAGCGCATTGGCGGCGTGGCGGAAGTTGAGATATTCAGCGACGGCGAGCGTCTGGATCAGTGACGCGAGGGGAATGCGCGAGCCGAGTGAGGTCGGCGCTCCCCATGGACGATCATTGAGCGGGTTGGATCGCCGCCTGCGCATACCGCCCTCTTATCAACGGAACTCATGCGCATGATCCAGAACCCAGCTTTCAAACGACCTTGGATCGCGGCCCGTCAGCATTCGGACCGAGGAAGTAACCGGCTCGGGCTTGTCTATAAACTCCTGCCAGCTCTCCATGATGTATTCGGCGAGTTCCAGATCACCAAACTCTTGAGCGAGGCGATCACGGGCTTCTTCAAACGGTTCTTCGTCCCAATGAAGATTTCGACCAATGGCTTTTCCTATGATCTTTACTTGATCCGCCTGCCGCAATGCGCTTGGTCCCGTTAGGGTATAGCGTTGCCCGGTGTGAGCTTTGTCGACCAGCGTTGCGGCAGCGGCATCCGCAATGTCCGCCTCATGTATCAGTGAACGTGTAGCGTTTGCGAAGGGCCAGCGAACCGTATCGCCCGACTGGATTTGTGGAATCCACATGCGAACGTTCTTCGCAAACCCCGTGCAACGCAGGATCGTCCATTCTGGAATGGCCTGTTCAATAGCATTTTCCATAATCGCCCACGACGAAGTAGGCTCGGCCGCTGCCGCCTCTGCCGAAAGATATGTAACACGAGCGCCTGATGCGCCGAGTATCCGACCTATATCGCCGGCCACCTCGGCCGTCTCTGAACCGGACAGGGAAGGCCAGAGCCAGAAAACGGCGTCCGCGCCTGCGACCGCTTTTTCTACCGACGATAGATTCTCTACATCCATCGCCACGCTTTGCACTCCCTCCGGCAAGGAGGCCGTTGTTTGATCGCGCACCGCTGCGACGACTTCGACCTGTTGTGAATGAAGGTTCCGAACCAGATGTTGCCCGACCGAACCTGTAGCGCCTGTGACGACGATCATATTCCTACTCCTTTGCGCTGATTTTTGTTGTGGCTTCGATGGCCACCGTGGAATGAAGCTCGCGTTTGCTGGGTGAAGGCCGCATGAGCCAAGGCACCAGAAGGGCAAGCACAACCATCATGATTGCTCCGACCGCCGCTGCCGTGGTGAAGCCGGCAGTGAAGGCTTGCCGGGCGCTCAAACGAAGCGCATCGGCGGCTGGTCCAGTGAGGGTATCGGACACCGAGATAGCTGCGCCGAGCGTTTGTGCTGCCGCCTCCTGCAACGCTTCTGGAAGTTCAGTGGGAAGTGACAACGAAGTGCGGTAGATCACCGTTCCCAGCGTTCCTGTTAGAGCAATACCTAACGCTGCACCAAGTTCGGAGCCGGTTTCTGAAAGTGCAGATGCTGCTCCTGCGCGCTCTATCGGCGCGGCTGCTACCACCACATCTGTTGAAAGCGACATGATCGTCGTCACACCAGCCCCCAGCAGAGAGCCGCCGATCAACACGACGGCTAGACCGTCCTGCGGCGGTGTCGTCGCCGTAACCGTCAAGCCGCCAGCAGCCAGAGAAAACCCGACGAACAAGGTTCGCGGAAGGCCCCACCGTGCCACAACAATCGTTGCAACCATCGCACCGGCCATTGACGCAAGCGTAAGCGGAACCATCCAGAGCGCAGCAGCCAGTGGCGACATGGACAGCACGAGCTGGAGATACTGCGCCAGATACATGGTCGGGCCGGTCAGCGCCAACATTCCCAATGTAACCGCGAGGATACCGGCAACGAACTTTCTGCGCCGAAACAGGGTGAAGTCGATGAGCGGTTGGCGTGCCGAGCGTTGTTGCACGAGGAAGCCCAGCGACAGAATCAAGCTGAGCAAGAGGAACGATCCGCTGGTAGCGGACCAGATACCCGCTTCGGCCCCCTTTTTCAGCGCGTAAACGAACGCGAGAACCGCCGCCAATGACAGGGCTGCCCCCAAGAGATCGAAGCCGCCTTGTTCGTCGTTGCGATGCTCCGGCACGAGCTTCGGCGCGATGGCGAGCAGGATGACGATGACCGGGACATTGATGAGGAAGACAGAGCCCCAATCGAAGTAGCTTAGCAGCACGCCACCCACCACCGGGCCGAGCACCCCGCCACCGGCAAAGGCGGCGGTCCATAGCCCGATTGCGCGTGTCCTTTCCTCCGGGTCATGGAAAACATTGCGGATCAGTGCCAGCGTCGATGGCATCAGCGTAGCCCCGCCAACGCCCATCAGCGCGCGGGCCGCGATCAGAAACTCGGGGCTTGGCGCAAATGCTGCCAGCAAGGATGCCACCCCAAACAACGATGCTCCAGCGAGCAACAACCTGCGGCGTCCAATTCTGTCGCCAAGGCTTCCCATCACGATAAGAAGCCCAGCCAGCACGAAGCCGTAGATGTCCAGTATCCAAAGCATCTGACTGCTGCTTGGCGTCAAATCGGCGCTTATGTGGGGAACTGCCAAGTAGAGGACCGATAGGTCCATGGAGACTAGAAGGACCGGCAGCACCAGAGCCGCAAGGGCGAACCAACGTCGCCGAGTTGCTTGAACATCCTGTGCATCTTCGGGATCGGGCACGGTATACCTCACATAAGCGGACACTTCGTCCGATTAAATGGACATTGTGTCCGGTTGAGTCAAGTGCTAGTCATGAAGCCATGACAACCCAGCCCCCTCGTCCTCTGCGCGCGGACGCGCGCCGCAACCGTGATCTGATCGTCGAGGCTGCTCGGACGGCTTTCGCCTCCAAGGGTGTCGATGCTCCGCTGGAAGAAATCGCCAAAACGGTAGGTGTCGGCCAAGGCACGCTCTACCGTCACTTTCCGACGCGGGAAGACTTGATAGCGGCAGCAATACAGGATGACGTGGATCAGCTAGTCCGAAACTCGGACAAGTATGCGCATGGTCGCGATCCATTCATGGCGCTGGGTGAATGGCTTCGGGAACTAGCCATGTTTTCCAGAACTTACAGTGGACTTCCGAATCGCGTCCTCGATGCCTCTGCGGGAAAATCAGGAAGTTTCTCTGTGGTGTGCGGCTCGTTGGAAAGCCTGACGGATCGTATTCTGGTTCGCGCCAAGGAGGCCGACCAGATTCGAGCGAACGTCACGGCCGAAGATGTGTTCCTACTGGCAAATGCTATTGCATGGAGCTTGACGAAAACACCGGGCACCGAATTGCTCGACAAGCATATTGACATTCTATTGCGGGGAATTGCGTCTGGAACAGGCGCGGCGTCATGATAGCCCGCTCAACACGCTTTGCGTGATGCCCGGCCGCCAAGGTCTTCCTCCAGCGCCTTCACGCGGGCGCTGACGCTGGATTGGGCCACGCCGAGCGCATTGGCAGCGTGGCGGAAGTTCAAATACTCGGCGACGGCAAGCGTCTGGATCAGTGATGCGAGGGGGATGCGCGACCCGAGCATGGTCGGCACTTTCCATTGACGATCAATCATAGGTGCTGATCGCCGCCGCATTGCTACCCGCGCGCTGGATTTGGCTTTAGCGGGACCGGCCCTCCAGAATTACGGACAAGTATCGTCGATACCGCGCCAATCAGAAGCAGGATCGCGGCCGACCAGAAAGCCGCCGAGTAGCTTCCCGTCTCAACCCGCAAATAGCCGCCGAGATACACGGCGATAGCCGCAAGTATTTGATGCAGAAACCATGCGGTGCCGAGGATGCTGCCCATGGCGTTCGCGCCGAACAGGTCGCCGATCAAGCCGGTCTTCAATGGGATGATCGGCATGGACGATACGCCATAGATGAGGGCGAACGCATAGAGGTGCCACACCTCTGTAGAGACTGCGAGGAAGGCAAGGGAGAGTGCGCGGACTAGATAAAGGCCAATCAGCAGGTTCTTCTTGCCAACCCGTCCAGCCAACTGCCCGCACGCCCACATAGAAATCGCGCTTGCACCAGCGGCAAGGCCGAGAACCTGCCCGCCTGTGGAAAGGTCTGCCCCAAGATCGACGGCGAAACGCGGCAGGTGGATCACAACAAGATAGAGGGAATATCCGCAAGTGACGAAGGCGAATGTCGCAGCCCAAAAATCAGAGTTGCGAATTGCCTGCGAAAGCGATGCGGACTTGGGCGGGGTGAAGGTGGAAAGCTGGTCGCCATCCGGTGCTTGATTGATCTTGTCTGGAGAACTTTGAGTGACGAACAGGACCAGAGGGACGATCACCACGATCATTAACATGCCGAGCACAAGGAACGCGCCGCGAAAGCCAGAAGTGACGATAAGCCATCCGGCGAGCGGAAGAAAAACAAGCTGGCCGATATTCATGCCCATGGCGCTTTGGGCCAGCATCCGCGCTCGCCCCCGGACATACCATCGAGCGACTAGGACCGAATTGGCCATTGACCCGCAGCCAGCAAAACCAATCGCGGCAAGGATTCCGTAGTAGAAATAAAACTCCCAGACTGTTGAAATGGTCGATGACAGCAGAAAGGCGATTCCCATCAGCGCGGCACTTGCCACGATGACGGGCTTTGGGCCGAAGCGGTCGATCATTCTCCCCATGAGAGGCTGAAAGATGCCCCATACGATCATGTTGAGGGCTGCCGCTGAACTCAACGTCGCGAGTCCCCATCCGAACTCTTGGGCCAAGGGCGCGAAAAACTGGCCGCCGCTAAGATTGAGGCCAAACGCTCCCATCAGAGTGATGAAGGCGATGGCGACTATCCATGGTCCGTGGAAATGTTGCGCGTTCTGCATGTTCGCTCCATATACTACCGGCCACCCGGTAGGTTTTGAGAGTAAATTTACGGAAGCATCTTGATGCTCGTATCAAGCGCCCGGCGAAGATGTTGGGGGTCGTTGTAAAGGCGCATCATCATGATCGCGCCTTGGACGTGGGCGACTGAATCGAAGGCCAGATCGCGCGCCTTGCCTGCTCCATGTTCGGGGGTTAGCAGATGCGCGATTGCTTTCGCCCAATCGTCAAAATACGAACGCAACGGCTCTTGAAAACGTGGCGCACGCTCCGTCAGCGCCAGCGTGAAATTGCCTAGCAAGCATCCGCCTTCCCGACCGTTGAAATAGCCGAACGTCGCCTCGCAAAGCGCATAGAGCCTCTGCTTGGCGTCGGTGTCGTTGCTGTAGGCGATGGCGAAGATGTGTTCGCGGAAATGGTCGTGGATGCGCTCGATGGCGGCGAGGACCAGCCCATCCTTTTCGGGGAAGTGGTGATAGAGACTGGCCTTGCGGATTCCGCAGGCATCCGCGATCTGGGCCATCGACGTATCGTCGTAGCCACCGATGCGGAAAAGTCCGGTGGCACGTTTTACAATCTCATCACGCTCAATCTTTGCCATAACCAAATCCTACCGTGCGGCAGGTAGCCTAGCAGTTTGCTGGGATACTTCAACATGAGATTCACGGATGGATATGGCTAAAAGCTCAACCCCCTCTGCCGGCCCAACTGCCACGACACCGATCCGCCCTGCACGACGCCCATGACTTCGCGGCCAAGCTGGCGGTCGATGACCGGCCGCCACGGGACAAGCGTGAACTCATGGGATTTCTCGACCACGGCGAACTTGCCGCTGGATAGCTGCACGGTCCCGGTGAACTTGCCGCTGACGTTCTCGCCGTCCGTGGCGGCGCGGAACGGCAGGCCCTTGTTCTCGGCCATCTCCACGCCGACGCGGGCAACCTCGCGCTCGCGCAAGGTGGCTAGAAGGCTGCGCCGGTAGAAGACGCGGCCATTCCGCGCTCGGCTGGCGTCGCCCTGTTCGATATGATGCTCGCGCCGCTGGTCCATCGCCTCACGCACCTGCTGGCCGAAGCCGGCCGGCGCAAGGTCGGCCGTTTCACCATGAACCAATCGCCGGTCCAGCCAGGTCGCACCATCCGAACCGATCTGCCTTTGCAGCCCGACGGGGGAAAGGACGCGAACGCTGGCCTGCCGGTCCCGGCCGGCGTCATAGGCGGCTGCACGGCCGACCAGATCATCGGGGATGCGCCATTGGTCGGCGTCGATCCGCTCGACGATCCCGGCCCGACGCAACGCCTCCAGCCTGCGAATATGAGCATCGACATAGCCCTCATAGTCGCCGCCCGGAGCGCGGCCCTCGAACTTCGCCTGCTCCAGATGACGGCTCGGCCGGTAGATGCCGTCATCGGCGATGGCCGTGATGGTGCGGTCGGACGGCCGGGCTGCCGCTTCGGCCGGGCCGATCTGGACCACGCTGCCGATACGGGCGTCCTCCAGCCGCTCGGGCGCGATACCGGCGATGTGGTGCGTCCTGCCGTCGATCCCGTCCACCATGACTGTCAGGTTCTCCCCCAGCTCGTCAGACAGGTGCTTGTCCACGACGCGGCCGACGATGGGCGTCTCGGGCGCTCCGTCATGGATTTGGAAGCTCATGGGATCGCGTTCGCCGCCCTGCGGGCCGAGCGCCTTCTGCATGGTGCGGATGAGGTCGCCGCGCTCGCCCAGCTCGCGCAGAGCCGGCTCCATGTCCTTGCTCAACTCCCAAACGCCGGGCGCGTGCTCGGTCGCCAATCCCATCTTCTCTAGCTTTGTAAGACGGCGCAGGCGCAGCGTCCGCTCGAACTGCCGCCTCGGCTCTGCCGGCTCATGGCGCAGGTCGAGGAAACGGGCATCGGCTTCCTCGGTCATGGCGCGGTCGATCCGGGTCAAGCGGTCTTGGTCGATTTCGGCAGACAGCTTGCGCGTTTGCTCGATCTCGGTCACGGGGCCGAGTTCAAGACTGGCAAGCTCGCTGGCGCGCTCGCGCAGGCCGGCGGAAAGATAATCGCCGTTGATGACCAGATCCCCGCCCGTGTCGTTGCGGCCGTTGACGATGATATGCACATGGGGATGGCCGGTGTTGTAGTGATTGACGGCAACCCAATCGAGTTTGGCGCCGAGGTCTGCTTCCACCTGTTTCATGAAATCGCGGGTGTAGGCGGTGAGGTCCGATAGCTCCGCGCCATCCTCGGGCGAGACGATGAATCTGAACTGATGGCGGTCGTCCTGACCACGATCAAGGAAGGCGTCGCCATCGGCTCGGTCTTCATGCGCCGAATAGAGCTGGCCGCGCTCGCCGTCACGCGAGGTTCCGTCACGCTGAACATAGCGTAGATGCGCGCGGGCGCGTCCGCCCTTCCACGCGGCTCGGACGCTCCGCTGCTTGACGATCACGCGGCGGCTGCCCGGCTGGCGATGATGCCATTGGCCGGAGATGTTGCGGGCGCGCACGAAGCTCGCGCCCCGGCCGCGCTTCACGCCCTTGCCGCTGGCGACCACGGCACGGGACCGGCCCGGCGATGACGGGCGGGCGGATGACGGCATGGAAGGATCGCGGGAGGCTGCCGCCTGATGCTGCTGGGTGATCTTCCTGACCTGCGTGAAAAAGCTCTTGGTCTTGCCGGCCCTCGGCGTGTCGGATCGGATGCGGCCGGGCTTCGGACGGAAGCGGTTTTCGTCGTCTGCGCTCATAGGCGCGGCTCCGGCCGAAAATGCCGGAAAACGGCCGATCTGCGCCTATGGTGCTGCTCAAAACCCTGCAAAGCCAAGGCTTTGCGCGAAATCGCGGCACGCGGCCCCTCAAAACCATGGTGCCGGAACTGGCCACCTAACCAGTGTGCAGACAACAATAATTTCCAGAAGCGGCCCGATATGGTGCCGTCTTCTTTAATCTTGCCCTCCGCCCTTTCTGTCTTTTCTGCCCTTCCTGCCGGGAATCCAGCCGGGCGCAAACCTGCCGGACTGGATGCCGAAATCAGCGCCGCCGAGCGCGGGAACGCCGCCCTCATGGCGTTTCTCCATCGCTGGCGCTCGCCACGAAAATGCTGCCGTCCTGCGACTCCGCACGGGCGTGGTCGCGCGCCGGAACGGCAGCGCGGCCGTCGCCTGTTTGCACCACGGACGGGGGCGCGGCGGCAGCTCGCGTGTCGTCCGGCCGCATGACGAACAGCGGTGCCTCGCGCCAGTCGGGCTGCGGTGCCGGTGGTTGCAACGGCGCATCCGATGGAGCCGCGCCGCCAAGGATCGGGGCAAGCGCGGCGACATAGGCGCGTGTCTCGGCGGGAAGCGGGCGGCCCGTCGCGCGGTGCTCGTCATAGCGGCCGGGGCCGGCGTTATAGGCCGCAAGCATCGCCGCGACATTGCCGTAGCGGTCGAACATCTCGCGCAGGTAGGCCGTGCCTACGAGGATATTGTCGCGCGGGTCGTAGGGATCGCGGCCGAGGCCATGGCGGACGCGCAGGCCCGCCCATGTGTCGGGCATGACCTGCATCAATCCCATCGCCCCGGCCGACGAAATCGCACGCACGTCGCCCGCGCTCTCGGCGCGCAGCACGGCGCGAATCCAGTGCTCGGGGATGCCGAAACGCTGCGACGCCTCGGAGATGTGCGCCGCAAAGGGATGGGCTGCGGCCGGGCGCTCGACCGGCACGGACTGCGCGACAGCGACGCCCGATCCGATGCAGACTGAAAGCGCCCCCGCCAGCAGCAGGATGGCACAATGCCATGCCGGCCTGTCTCCGCTTCGCCGCCAGCCTGCCAGCGTGCTCGCTGCGGTCAAGGGCAAGGCGCAAGCGCCGGCCGATGGCCGCCCCTGACCTTCGCTGTGCGCGCCGGCCGTCTGGTCGCCGAGCGGGACGAAGGGATGCGACGGCTTTTCCGCGAACAAAGGGATGCCGATCTTTGACCGGGTGGCGGGCCGGACGCGCGCGGCCGTCATTCCTCATCCTCGATCTTCCGGGCGTGCTTCCAACGCAGGGTCCAGACCGATGGATCATCGTTGGACTGGAACAGCTTGGCGCGGATCGGGAACGGGAAGATTGGCCCCTCCAATCGCATCGACACGAACTCGCCAGCGTTCTCGCTGGAGTCTTTCCATGCGGGGCCGGCGTCCGGGCCGTCCTCGCTATCGAGACGCACGCGATAGTCGGGCGCGTTTTTCACGTCGCTCGCTTTGGCCGGGACGATGAACAGCTTTTCGTGGAGGCCGAACGAATGAAGCTCCCCGGCATAGCCGGTTTCGGTGCGGGTGAAGGTGCCTATTTCTGCCATGGGAAATCTCCTGCGATTGGTTTCGGGGGGCGGTTTCAGTGCGTCGGCGCGCGCCACTCGTAGCGGCCGACGCCTTCCTCATCGGTCCAGAGCGGGACCGCTCGGCCGATGACGGAAGCTGCGGGGATGGGTCCGAAATACCGGCCGTCGAGGCTGTCGCGGACCTCCCAATTCATGAGGAAAAGCTGGCCGTCGCCGATGACGCGGCAACCCTGCCAGCCGGGCAGATCGCGGCCGAGGCTGTCGCGCTCCAGCGCATCGCCCATCTCGATCCCGTCAACCGTGATCGTGCGGCCGGTGCGGCAAACCCGCTGCCCCGGCAGGCCGAGGACGCGCTTCAACAGCGGAACGCCTCGCGCGATATAGCCGCGCTCGACCATGAAAGCGGCGAGCGGTTCGGGCGGCATGACGGCGACCAGCTCCGGCACGTCGATCCGCTCGGCCGGCTCGACGGTGTAGAATCCGACCGGTGCGCTGGCGGTGGCGTTCCATATGAGTTTCGTCGGTGTCTTGACCGCGCTTGCGGCGGCGATGCCGATCACCGCCAGCGCCGTCACCGTGAGGGTGCGGCGGCGCGTCATGGCTCGATCCTTCGACGGTGAAGCCAAGCGGCATGTCGCTCGGGCGTGTAGGCGTGCGGTTCCAGATTGGCGGTCAAACGGTTGTGGACGTGCCGCCAGTGATCCGGCGAGGCGTCGGCCGGATCGAGGCCGAGCGCATCCACGGCGTCGATAGCTACAAGCGCACGCTGCACCTTGGGCCAGCCGTCGAGGCGCAACAGGATTTCGCCACCGGGGCGCACGAAGGGCAATGTCTGGAACGGCTCACCGCGCCCGATGGCGCGCACAATGTCGATGCGCGAAACAACCGTGCCATGCTCACCAGATGCCCAACGGACGAAGGCAAAGACGCTGCCCGGCGCGAAGCCGACGACGCTGCGGCGGCGGTCGATGATCTGCTCGTAGCTCTTGCGGCCGAAGCGTATCCAGTGTTCGACCTTGCGTTTCTCGAAGGTCAACTCGACCAATGTGGTGAAGGGCGCAGGCCCGTCCGGCAGCGGACGGCCGTGCGCGCTGCGGTGGGCGCGACGGGTCATTGTTCGTCTCCGGGGATGTGCTGGGGGCTGCGCGGGCGCATCGTGTCGAGCGCGGCCGTCATGGCTCGCCACTTCGGGCAGAACCGGCACCACGCTTCGCCTGCGCGCGCGTCAAAGAAAAAGAGTTAGATTCTCTGTTAGATAAGTTAGCGGTCGGATTCCGCGTTTCAGGCCAAAGAGTTAGCTGCGGTTCGTGCGCCTGATCTGCCGATAGTGCTGCGCCTGATGTGCCGATACCCCGTGCGCCTGATCTGCCGATGGCATTAACAGGGTTATCAACAGTGCCTGTTGATGAGCTTTCGGGGCGGATGCGCAGCAGTTCGCGGCCGTCTTGCCGCTCGATCTGGAGCAGGTAGCCGGGAAGTTGCTGGCGGGCCGCGATCCGGCGCAGGTCGAGCGCAAAGTCGGACGGCCGTGCGAGGCTGCCGGATTTCTGGTGAAGGTGTACGACCTCGAAAATCCAGCCGTGGCGCTGGTGGCCGGCGTGCTTTCTGGCGACGCGGTAAAGCCATCGCTCTATGCCGCCAGTCAGCCGGAAATAGGCCGGGTCGATGGTCAGGACCAGCGAGCGGTCAATGACGCTGTTGTAGAACCATTCGGGCAGGACGAACTCCATGCCCTCGACGCGGCCGGCGCGCGTCGTCATTTCCTCCCACTCGTTGATCCATGAGAATTGCCGGCGACGCCAATGCGGGCCGTTGCGGATGGTGGTTGCAATGACGGTCGATTGCAGCCGCGCCAGCGCGGCTTTCAGAAGCCGATATTGGTGATTGCCGGTCGGCCGCCCGATGGCGCGCAAAAGATGGTAGGGCGTAAACCGGACAAAGCGCGACGTGGTGTGGCCGTTGTTCTCGGCCGCGACGATCTGCGAGGCCGCCCATATTAGCACATCGGCGTCCCAAATGGTCGCCATGCCGTGCTCGGGCATGCCGAACACCTGCACCTCTATGTCGGCGGCCTTGTAGAGAATTGGCTTGCTGCGCGGGGTCTTCGCCAGCGAGAAGAACGGCCGTTCCATCAAGTCGCGCTGGTCGCGCGGCGGCGCGTCGCCCGTTGCGACCACAAAGGGGTCTAGTCGGCTGCGCTCGCTGCCCTCGCCCGGCAACGCGGGGTCGTGATCGTCCTCGCGCAGCATCTAGCAGTCGCCCCGTTCTTCGGGCGTGAGGGGACGCGCGGGAAAGACGGTGCCGGCGGTCTTTTCGCGGGTGGATTTGCGCTCGCCCGCCGCGCTCCAGTCTTCCAGATCGCGGACGGTGTAGAGGACGCGACCGCCGACCTTGCGATAGGTCGGGCCGGTGCCATAGGTGCGATGCTTCTCAAGGGTGCGGATGGATATGCCAAGGAAGCGCGCGGCTTCCTTGGTGCGCAGCAGGCGCGGCGGCAGGCCCGCAAGCGGGTTGGGCATGGATCACCTCCAGTCGGGATTGGGCTGCCGGGGGCGGCAGCGGACCGTGGCGAAACATGGCGAGGGATCGGCGGCGCGTAGCGTGCCGCATTTGCGCCTATGCGCTAGCGGCACCCCCCTTCGGGGCGGCGCGGCTAATAGTTGAGGGATTTCAGCGGCTCATCGCCTGCCGCATTGAATAGGCGAAGACATTCGCACGCGGTTCGGCTAAGAATGTGGGTGGAGCAGACGCGCTGCTCTGGGGCGTCGAAACCCCTCTGTTACCGGTTGGTGCCGGCCGTGACGGCACCAAACTCCTTGACCTTATGGTCGGGGAGCCTGTGGCGTATACAACAGGCTTTCCGAGCTAAAGGCCATGGGGCCGTGTAACAGCGGTTTCGAACTCCCCGATCACCAAGAGTCAGAGAGAATCGTTTGCGGGGGCGCACCGCAGACAAAGCCTCTCGGATGCGGGGAATGACTATGCGGGTTCCCGTCGAACTCGATCCCGATGTGGACGATGAAGCGCCGACCGGCGACACCATAACCGTCTATGATGAACGGCATTACGTCACCTATCTGCGTTTGCTGGATGCAAAGGCCGAGGGCGCGGACTGGAAAGAAGTCGCGCGAATCGTGCTTCACCGTGATCCGGTCGCTGAGGAACTGCGGACCCGCCGTTGCTGGCAAAGTCATCTCGAACGCGCGCAATGGCTATCGCGTGAGGGCTATCGGAAGATTCTGGAGCAGGCGGCAGCCAATAAGGCGTGAGGGCCACGCCTCCCGATCAACGCTTGCCGGGCTTGATCGGGTAGTGAAGCAGCAGGCGATAGCCGCCGCGCATCATTTTGATACCGTGCGCGACCAGGCGGCGGGCCTTGTTCTTGCGCGGATCGTTCTCAAAATCTTCCTTGGTGCCGCGAAAGCCGAGCAGGACTTCGGCGATGGTGCGATAGCTCTCGCCGCGCAGCCGGGCGTCGAGAGCGCGCAGGGACAGGATATGCCATTGCCGGAGCTGGGCGGGAACAACCCGGAAGTCGGCACCGGGCGCGCGGCCGTTGAGGGACCGCCAAAGGCGGCGGGCGGCGTGGGCGCGCAACTCCAGAAAGGAATCCATCGGAAGGGCGACGGCATAAAATGCGGCGGCGTCTGGCACCGCCTCGGGTAGCCAGAATTGATGTGCGACGCCATCCAGCTGCCAGATGCCGTGCCAGCCATCGGAAGCACGGCGCAGGTCGAGGCCGTCGAGATGGGCCAGCGTCAATATCGGTTCGGTGTCGTCGTCCCCATGCGCGACCGGCGACAGCATCACGGCTTGCGGTTGAAGGCTCGGACTCCAGATCGGTGCCGGCTGGTCATGCGGCGCGTCGGGGTCGCACGGAAAATCGTAAACCCCAGCGATCCGCGAACGCATCAAGGTCGGGGCCGGACGATCCCCCGGTCACGATGGTCTGGAAGTCCTGACGATAATCGCCATTGCGGCGCAGATATTCCCAAGCGAAACCAGCGGCAGGGATGTATTTTGTGTGCCCGTATGCCGCCGGAGACCGCCAATCGATGCTGAGCATGGCGTCACCTCCCCAAGCCGGGATGCTGGGCAGCGCCCGGCAAAAAGAGGTTCAAGGATCACTGGAAATATAGAAGCCGCTCAAAGCAGATACCTTGAGCGGCTAAGCCGATCATTTTTGGTGTTTTTGGCTTGGCGACAGCCGGTGATTCCGCGATGCCTGTCCCTATGAGCACGGACAGGCAGTCATGTTCTCATCTGCTGGAAAACACATGCACCTCGCCGTGCCCGGTTTCGATGGTGAAAAGGTCGCCGCTCAACTCGGCGTCGTGCGCCATCGCCTGCCAATCGACATAGTAGCGCAGCGCCTCGGGAATAGTGATGCTCTCGTTGGTCAGTTCCTCCATATAATCGGCGAGACTGGCAAACTGACCATGATAGCAGTCCTGCAAGGCGGTTTCGGCTTGGTCTATGTCGCCGCTGAACTGCTCCAATAGGCCCGCGCCGAGTGCGCCATGCTCTGCGATTACAGCGGCCATCCGCGCCACGCTGTCGATGCCGGCATACTCGGAGATGCTGACGCCCTCGAAGCCCTCATAGTCGTGAATGGCGTATTCCTCCGCCTCCGTGACAGGTGAACGGGCAAGCATCGCGGCAATCTGGTCCCTGATCTGGTCGACGTCCTGATCCGCGTCGATCCAAGCCCCATGCAGATAGCCATTGTTGTAGGCGGCAAGGCAGGCGACATAGATGCGGAGATTGCTGTCGGATATGTTGGTCATGTCTCTGATCCTCGGGTCTGAAGGTCAGCGAAGCGGAACGCCGCGCCTGATCTTCTGGCCGTCGCCGAGACTGGGGGGTGCAAGGCGCAGGGGCGGCCGGGACGGAGGGGGATCACCCGGCCTGCACGAAACGGAGGAACGATGTGGAGGAAGGCTGGGGAGACCGTCCCGGCCGAGCGTTAGCGATCCCTTGCGCCGCGCGGGGGGCAGCACCCCAAGCAACTCGCCCGGTGTGAGCTGTAGCGGGAGGCGGGCAGAAAGCTGGACCAGGATGTGCAAAGCCGCTGAACCTAGAATCCGAGCATCCTGATCGCCGTTTTTGTTATTATGTCGCGATATCGTTGGTATCGCTTAGGAATTGATCATCAGCCATACTAACCGAATCGGTCCCCAAAGAGACTGGCGAGAGGGCGCGCTTGGACATTCATGAGCTTAAACTGCTGTTGCAACAGCATCTTACAGACGGCCTAGTAACGGTTGTCGGCTCGGGTCTGTCATGTGCGGAAGGGCTGCCGGGTATGGGCGAATTAGCTACCCATCTCGATGCGACTGTGACAGCAGGCTTGGCGGCAGCGGAGGTAGATCGGTGGAACGACATTTCACCGCTTCTGCCGACCAAGGGCCTCGAAGCGGCTCTACTGGAAGTGCCACCGACGACAGGACTGGAAGTCGCAATCGTTGCGCGCACGGCTGAACTGATCGCTATGCGTGAGCGCCAAATCGTTGCTGGAGTTTTCTCGCGGACCCGCACGCTTCGTTTTACCGGGCTTGTCAAGCACTTGTTAAAACCTCATACGGGGCTTCCGGTCGTTACCACCAACTATGATCGTTTGGTTGAGGTCGCCGTGGAAGAAGCAGGCCTCGGCGTCGATACGTTGTTCGTCGGCCATTTTGCAGGTGAGTTGAACGAGCAGGAAAGCCGCTTGAGCTTCTGCCGGGAGGTGACGCTGAAAGGCGGACGAGCACAATATCGTTATCGTCCGCGCGCCAATATCTTCAAACCTCATGGCAGTCTCGATTGGTATCACCGCGACGGGAAGCCCGTACGCTACTCTGGCGATCTCGATCTACCGCGGCTCATCATCACGCCGGGGTTGAACAAGTTTCGCAACGGCTACGAAAGTCCGTTCGACCGCCATCGGGAACGGGCAAATTCGGCGATCGACCGTGCCAGCCGCTTTCTCGTGATCGGCTATGGCTTTAACGACGATCACCTGGAAACTCACCTTACGCCCCGTATCCGCAGTGGCGTGCCCACGCTCCTTTTGACCTACGGACTCTCGGATAACGCCGTGAAGCTCGTAAACGAGTGCGGCAATGTCATCGCGATTCAGCGCGCCGAACAAGCAGGCGTTTCCGGCTCTGGCGTCTTTGTCGCCGGCGTCGAGACATTCTTTCCCGGTCTAGACCTGTGGGATCTGGGCTCATTCGTTGCAGAGGTGCTTGAACCATGACTGAAGCCGCTCTCCAATTTGCTGACGAGGATAAAATCGGACGCGTCGCGTCGGTCGATACCAGCCGTGTTGCGATCGATGTGACGAACTCCGTTCTGCTCACGCGGATCGGCATCGGACAGCTCATCGCCATTCGCGGCGCGACGGAGCGCGAATATCTCATCGCCATGACCGAGCGCGTCACCCGCAGCGTCAGGGAGGAATTGCCCGGCCCGGACGATGAAGATGCCGATGGCGGGCTTTTGGCGGCGGTGCCGACCGACCTGATCCAAGGCGTGTTGATTGGGACATTCAGAACGGTGGAGGGTGATCGTAGGAATACCTTCAAGCGCGGTGCCGATAGCTTTCCGCAAATCGATAGAGACTGCTTCGTCATCGAAGGCGGGAACCTTCAACGCTTCATGGGCATCCTCGGAGCCGGTTTCTCCGCCGATGAAAGGCTCAAGCTCGGCACGTTCGTCGCGGATCGCACGGCCGACGCGATTGCCAGTGGCGACAAGTTCTTCCAGCGCCACGCAGCAATTCTCGGTAGTACTGGATCAGGTAAAAGCTGGGCGGTTGCGCTGATCCTTGAACGGGCCGCGAAGCTAAAATTTCCGAACATCATCGTGTTCGACATGCATGGCGAATATGCCCCCTTGGCGGACAAAGCGAATGGAGGATTTGCCACGCGCTTCCGCATTGCTGGTCCCGGCGATCTGGAAAATCCGGGCGACGACACGCTATTCCTGCCGTACTGGCTGCTTAATCGCGATGAAATGCTGTCGATGATCCTCGATCGCAGCGACCAGAACGCCCCCAATCAGGCGTCACGGTTCACTCTGCATGTCCGCTCTCTAAAAGGACAGACCCTCGACGCCGAGGGTAAGGCAAACATCAAGAAAACATACACCGTCGATTCACCGATACCCTACGATGTGAAACAATTAGTCGGGCTTCTGAACACAGACAACACCACAAAAGGCGTTGGTAAGACTGGACCGGTGAAGGGGGAATGGGAGGACAAGCTGACGCGGTTCCTGTCGCGCCTCGAAGCAAAGCTGGACGATCGTCGCTACGGTTTCATGTTCGCACCGCCACCTGCTGCGATGAAATACGACTGGCTTTCAGCGCAGATGCTCAAACTGCTGCAATCTGGCGATGACACAGGCATCAAGGTTATCGACTTCTCCGAAGTGCCCGCCGACGTACTCCCCGTGGTGACGGGGACGCTGGCGAGGCTACTTTATGATGTTCAGTTCTGGATGAGCGGGAAGACCCGGACGCCGGTTACGCTGCTCTGCGACGAGGCGCATCTTTATCTTCCGGTTCGCGATGACGCTGACGCGGTCCAGCGTCAAGCCCTCGGATCATTCGAGCGAATCGCCAAGGAAGGCCGTAAATATGGCTTCTCGTTGTTGGTGGTGAGTCAGCGCCCGTCGGATGTCAGCCGGACGATCCTGAGCCAGTGCAATAATTTCTTGGCTCTGCGCCTGACGAATGAAACCGATCAGGGCGTCATCAAGCGCCTGATGCCGGATTCGCTGGCGGGGCTGACGAGCATTTTGCCGTTACTTGATACGGGTGAGGCGCTGTTGTTGGGTGATGCGGTTCTTCTACCAACGCGGATCAAGCTCGATATGCCCAAAGTGGCACCCGATAGCGCTACGCGGGATTTCTGGAAGGAATGGGGATCTGCCAAACCGGATGATGCGGCCATCGCGTCGGCTATCGAATGCCTGCGGGGGCAATCTCGAAACGGCTGATTTGTAATCATGAAGGTACAGGCACTGCCTTGGCCAGAGCCATATCTGTCGCCGACAGTAAAAACAACGCGCTGACACGGGCTTCAATACGTTCGCGCAGCGCGACCGCGTTGCGCTCATGGAGCGTTTTCTGGCGCGGTGTGCGTGCCGCCAGTATGGCATCGTTGGCGTCGATCAGCTGACGAACCAGCGTTTCAATCTCGGTGCGCTGCACCAGCGTCGCCGGCGGAATCGGCAGATGCTCGATGAACTGCTTGCCGTGAGAATAGTAACCGCCCCGGAAGGGGCTTGTGTGCGTCCTGACCATCGCTTCGCTCAGGGGATGATGCAGCACCGCCAGCAGGAAGAAATTGCTTTCCGGTGCGCCGTCCTGCGGGCGGATCATGTAATACGGGCCGTTCCCGCCGCCAGTCATCATGATGTTGCTTTCGTCGTAAGCATAGCGGGCTTCGAGCGAGAGAATGGGAAGGATGATCTTCGGGCTGTCGAACTTCGTCAGGCTTTGGGAGCGGCCAAATTGGTAGAATTGCCGATCGGCGGCGGTGCCGCCGACGACATTGCGGCGCTCCAGTTCGGCCTTCCGCGCCGTCAGATACGCGAAGCACACGGGGAAGCGCCGCGCCATGTCTGCCGGTTGGATCAGCCGGGCCGTGGTGCGGGCAGCATGGACGATCTCATAAGGGAAGATCATCCATGCGTTCGCTTCGGCCCGTGTAAAGGGATAGAGCTTGGCATCATGCAGGCAGGGCCGGAGAATGCCGCGCTCGATCGGCCAGTCCCTGCCGTCCCATCGTAGCGTTACCGTGTCGGCCGTCTCGGCCGCCGCGCGGAAAATATAGATCGGATCGGCGCTGGTCTGGACGCCGACGAAGATTTCCGCCGCGTTCCCCAGCTCGCGGCCGCAGGCCGCCCGCACACGCGCGAACAGCGCGCGCGTGTCGTCGTCCGCGAACTGCCAAGGATCATCCGTCAGTTCGGCCGCCGGCAGCACATTCCGGGGGCCCGGCGTCCCGTAGCGCCACGGCTCCAGAGCCTCGACGCGCTCCACCATCACATCGGCCTTGCCCTGCCGGTCGAGGATCAGCAGGCAGGTGTAATTCGCCGCCTGCCGCCCGAAGACCTGCTGCACGCCGAAATGCACGATCTCTTCAAGGATATGGTTGGCCGTCACTAGATGGCGGAGCGCACGCCCTGCCTGAATCGTCATGAATTTGTGCGGGATGATGACGCCAAGCCGCCCGTCCGGTCGGACAAGAGACAAGGACCGCTCGATAAACAGCGCATACTTGTCGAAATTGTCCTGCCGCGCTGTCGTGTAGGGCGAGGCGGCGTTTTGATAGAAAGCGGCTTCTTCCGGGGAATACGCCTGCATGTTCTGGATGCGGATATAGGGCGGGTTCCCCACGATCACGTCAAACCCGCCCCGCGCCGTTTCGGCGGGGAACTCGTCGGCCCACGAGAATGGGTTGACCTTCTCCAGCAACTGGGCCGGCAGCGCACCCCGCGCGGCCGTCCATTCCGCTTGACTGACGAGGCTGTTGCCCGCCCGCAGCGTTCCGTCCAGCTCCGGAAGGGCCGGCGTGCCAGTGCGCCCAACGTAATCGCGGAGACCGGCCGCGCCTTCGTCCTCGATCAGCTTCAGGAGAAGGCTGAAGCGGGCCACCTCTACGGCATTGGCATCAATGTCCACGCCTCGGACATGGGCAAGCAGAATGCGGCGCTTTTCCTCGAAGGTGAGCCGCCACAGTCCTGCCCCGGCTTCGTAGATCGTCCGACCGACATGCGCCGCGCGGTCGTTGGCCTGATACCAAGCCAGATAATGGTCGGTCAGGAACTCGAACACCGAGAGCAGGAAGATGCCGGAGCCGCAGCAAATGTCGGCAACCGTGAACACCGCCAGATCGGTCGGGGCCTTGCCGGCGAGGCGCGGGCCAAGCGTGCGCTGAACGATGGCGTCAACGATGTAGCGGGGCGTCGGCACCACGCCACCGCTTTCCCGGACTTCCGGCTTGCTGGAGATCTCGACCGCGCCGGCAGCGTCGATCGTGATGATCTCGCCCAGGAACTGCTCGTAAATTTCACCAAGCACTTCGGTTTCGACCACGGCGAAGGTATATGGACTCTGCGGATAATATAGCTCGTTGATGATCCCGCTCAGCACATCATCGCTTACGCGGACGCCCAGCCGGGCGTCATCGAGAAGCCGGAACAGGCCGGAATCGTAGAAGGCATCCGCTCGCCGCAGCTCCGCCAGTAAGGCATTGAAACTGCCGTCGCCGGCAGCGAGGTCGCGCAGGGTTTCATAGCGTTCAATGTCGCGGTCTTCACAGATGCGCAGGAATACGATCCGCAAAAGAAAAAGCTGCACCGCATAGGTAAGTTCTTCCGGCGAGAGGCCGGGCGTGTTGCAGTGAATGTCCTGCGCCAGCCGCTCGCGCCACGAACGCACCTGGCGGAGGAAGAAATCGTCGAACTGTTCCGCCCCATGGCGCGTCACATCGACGGAGAAACGCCGGTCGAAATCACCCGAATAGACCGCCGCGCGGGAGAGCAGCGGCCACAGCTCGTCAAAGCGAGCCTCGAGCTCGTCGTAGCGCACCAGCAGAATGCGCGCGACATTCGCTTCGTCGGTCAGGTCGGGCTTGGGCTTACAGTCATAGACCGCAAGTTGATGGAAGTTGGTCAGCACCGCGATCGGCAGGCTGGCGGAATATCCGTAACGCCGCGTCTGAAACGCCGCGTCCCGGTTGCGGTCGATATGGATGCTCGGCTTTTTGGCTTCGACGAACAGCTTGCGTTGGCGGGCAAGGCGCAGTTCATAGTCCGGCTTCTTGGAGAGCCGCTCTTCGCCAACCTCAACCGTGGCCTCTTCAATGACTTCCCGCAGGCCAAGAGGCTGGCCAGCCGCATTGTGCACGTCCCATCCGAACGCCGCGAGTAATGGCGTGATGAAGTCGGTGCGGGCCTGCGTCTCGTTATAGACGGCGCGCAGATAGTCTGCTTCGTTGCGCCTGAAGCTCTGAACCAGCTCGCCGACCCGAGCGCGCGCGGCTGCCTTCAGGTCTGGACCGGTCATATCGCCTGTTTCCGCGTACCGCGCCGGCGCGAATTGCGACGGTCCCTCATCTGTGTCCAAACGCTTTTCAGAAGGTCGCAGTCTGCGGCGCTCAGGCCCATATGCTCGCGTAAGATAATTTTCGCGTTTTCCTCAAGCACCGCGTCCAAACGTCCGGCGCGGACAAGTTGATCGACGTCTTTAAGTGGCATGGCGCCGTTGAGCTTCGCCGGCATCAATAGCCGCTCGGCTTCGGTCGGCTCCAGCTCTAATACGCCGCCGCCATAGCTACGCCCCTCGATCTCGGCCGAAGCGGCTGTAAGCCATGTATAGGTATTGGCGATCACCCGCTCCGGCTTCGCACCATGGCTGCGCATCCGGTGGATTGTGTCGGTGGAGGTCGCCCCTGAAGCATTCAACACCATGCGCGGAAAGTCATAAATTTGCCGGAAGGCAAAGCCATCCGGCACCCAAACAGAAGGTACCAGATACCACGGTTTGCGGATTGAGCATTTGTATCCCTTGTGGAACTCCTTCCGTTCGCCATCCTCAATGTATTGCCGTAACTTAGCACTCAATTCGCTGGCCTGTGCCGCGCTGATATTGAGCAGATGCACGCGGTTTCCATCGGCGGCAAGGGATATCCAATCGGCCTTGCCGAGCTGGCTTCCTTTGAGCTGCACGGAACGCGACACTAAAGGTGTCGTGTAGCCTTCAAGGCCGAAGTCTTTGACCTGATCAGTTGAAAGTACGAAAAACTCATTCTTACCCGTGACCACGCCCACGTCGATACTTGCGTGTGTGGACATGGAGGAGGTGATTTCTGCATCGCGTAGCTCACGCATGAAAGAAATCTGCCGGTTGTCTAGGAAGTATTTCAGCCACTTCTCACTGTCATGGCAAATGATCTTCGGTTCGGCCCGATCGAGCAGCAGGGCGGGCCGGATGTCGGTGATGTCGGCCACCGTCTCCGCCGCCGTCAGCGCGACCCGGCAGGTGTTGTCTTCGGTTGCGGCGGCCAGTGCGCCATCTGCCAGCAGCAGCACAACCTCCTGTTCAGCGTTCTCAAAGAACAGCTCGTTGCAGGCGATAACGTCGATACGCTCGAAATGATCTGTCAGGTACGACCGGAGTTGAGCAGCATAGGTGACTTGTAGAATTTCCGCCGGCAGGACGAGCGCCAAGCGGCCACCCGGTTTTAGGCTGGCCGTCGCCGCAACGACGAACGGCACCCAGATGTTGGTCAGACGGTTCGGTTTCAGCCCCTGATCGCCCATGATCGCCATGGCGCGGGCGCGGTGCGGTTCGGGGAAAGACTGATAACGAATAAAGGGAGGATTGCCCACGATCACGTCGAAAGCGGGTTGATCGGTTCCCTGCCACCAACCGAAGAAATCCGAGTTGCAAACGATTTTGTCCGCGGCTTTTCCGAGATCGGGGCGCAGGCGTTCCGTCGCCGCGCGCGCTTCTGCGGTGACGATCTCAACACCGGTGAGGTGATGTGGAATCTTCGCAGGTGTCACGCCCAACGACAAAAGTCTCTGGGCGGCTGCTTCCAAGAAAGCGCCATCACCACAGCTCGGCTCCAGTACGGTGTCATCAGCAGACTGGATCGCCCATTCACAAAGCCACGCTGCGACCTGTGCAGACGTGTAGTAGCCACCTCGCAACTTGTCTTTGTCTAGGTCAGCAAAGCGACCGCGCGGTGACACTGTAGAGGCGGCAACCTTTGACTTAGGAGCGCGGGGTTTGGTGGTGCGAGCGGAAGTCATTCTTTCCCCATATGAAGCAGAGGCATGTCTTCCTTGAGGAGACGGTCAACCGCTTCGCGGACGACCCATGCTACTGATACTCGATTCTTGCGGGCTATCTCGTTTAGCTCCCTATGCTGCTCCGCTGTCAGGCTGACTGACAGGCGATGGGCCGACTTGTCATCGTGGACATGTGGTGCGTTTTGCATAGCGGCTCTAAAGTGATTTGCCTTTGCACCACCTTGCACCACATCGGTGCAAGGCGCAACGCGGCCCTCGACTACCTCGACCGATTTTCTGCCGAAGCAGATGTAGCCCGACGCATCGTCCCTGGATGTTTGTAAGCACATATCCAGGTCACCTAAATTTATGCCAGACGCCACCCTCCAGTCGTAAGACCGCCGCCGATCAGCTTTCCTCGAAAGAGGGGCTTTAGAGGGCTATAGCGTAGACGTAGTTATCATCATCGCCCGGCGTGGCGCGCCACTCAATGCTCGCAGCATCAACGAGCGTCGCCTTGGCCTTTTCCGCCGGCGCCTTGTTCGCAGAGCCTTCGGGCATTCTTCGCGTCGCCGTCGGGGCGGATCCGGAAACCTTCGATCCGCATTTCAACGATCTGCCGACCGGCAACACCGTCGATCTTCTGGTGCTCGAAGGACTTTTCCGCCTCGACGCAGAAAACAACGTGCTTCCTGGCCTGGCCACAGACCATGAATTTTCCGACGATGGGCTGACGCTGACGGTCACTATTCGCGAAGGCAGAACTTTCAGCAATGGCGACCCGCTGGACGCCGCCGCCGTCGCGGCCTCCTTCACGCGGATGCTCGATCCGGAGGTCGGTTCGATTTACCGTGGCCTCTATTCGTCGATTGACGAGGTGGTCGCAATTGACGATCTGACCGTGGAGATTCGTCTCAACGAACGGAACGGTCATCTTCTTCTGCTGCTCGCGCCGACTGCTGCCAGCATCATCAACGTCAAGGCGCTCGAGGAGATGGGAGCTGCCTATAGCCGGCAGCCGGTCGGCAGCGGCCCCTATATGGTCGAAAGCTTCGTCGGCGGCGAGCGCTACCGGCTCGTGCCGAATCCCGATTACGAAGGCGACTATCCTGCAACGCTGGAAGCCATCGAGTTTCTTGTCGTCCCGGAAGATGGATCGCGTATGGCGCTCATGGAAACCGGCGATGTCCATATCGTCGAGCGGGTGCCGCCGGAGGCTATCTCAACCATCGACGCGCTGGAATCGGCGGCAGTCATCACGCCGGCCAGCATGTTCTCCATTAATATGGAAATGGTGCTTCGCGGCCCGCTAGAGGATATTCGGGTTCGCGAGGCATTGAATCTTGCGATCGACCGCGAGGGGATGGTGCAGGGCATCCTTGGCGGGCTCGGCACACCTTCCGTCGGCATGCCGGGGCCCGGCACGCAGAACGATCTGCGTGTGACCTTCGACCCAATTCCATTCGACCCGCAGCGAGCCCGCGAATTGCTCGCCGAAGCAGGGTACGGAAACGGCGAGCTTGAATTGACCATGACCTGTCCGACGGGCCGCTATATCAAGGACGTACAGGTTTGTCAGGCCATCCAGGGGTCGCTCCAGGCAATCGGGGTCAATACCCAGGCCAATATCGTCGATCGCGGCACATGGAGCCAGGTCGCCGCCACTCCACCAGGCGACCGCACGGACAACATGGCCATGCTCGGGCGCGCGACGGCAGGCATGGACTATACGCTCTACCGGCTTTTCCGCAGCGGCGTCAGCGCCAACACCACTGGCTACAACAATCCGCGAGTAGACGAACTCCTCGTCGATGGCCGTGCGACGAACGATCTGGACGAACAGCGCGCGATCTATGGTGAGGTTCAAGAGATCGTCTGGGAGGAGATGCCCTTCATCTATCTCTGGTATCAGACACAGGCGCTGGGTGTTGCCGACACCGTGTCGGGATTTGCGGTGCAACCCAACGAAACCATGGTTTTCGACAACGTCACCCTGAACAATTAACCGAGCGTCTAAGGAGCGATTGGAGATGATAGTCTTCAACCGTCTGGCAGCATCTTTGCCGACCTTGCTGATTGTCTCGCTTCTGGTCTTCTGGTTCGTGGATTTCATTCCGGGCGATCCGGCAAGGATACTTGCTGGACCCATGGCGACGCAGGAAGAAGTCGACGTCATCCGCGACGCCATGGGACTGAATGAGCCGGCCGTGACCCGCTACGTCCGGTTCATCGAGGGGATCGTGAACCCGGACGTAGCCGTTTCCCTGCGCACGGGGCGGCCCGTTGCGACGGAGATTGCCGAGCGGCTTCCGAATACCCTCATCATCGCCATTGGGGGACTGGTCGTCGGGTTGCTTGCGGGGACCATTACGGGAGTTATATGCGCGCTTCGGCAGGGAACCTGGATCGATACCGTCATAACGGTCTTGACCCTGGCCGGTATCTCCATGCCGATCTTTTGGCTCGGTCTTCTGTGCATCTGGCTCTTCGCGGTCTATCTGGGCTGGCTTCCGCCAGCGGGGGCCGCGACGCCCGCGCATTTCGTCCTTCCCATCCTCACCGTCGCATCGCGGCCGGCAGCCATGTTCAGCCGCCTCGTGACGGCGAGCCTGCTTGAGGTCATGGGGCGCGACTATCTCGACACGGCACGGTCCAAGGGGTTGAGCGAAAGTAGCGTGATGGTCCGGCACGCGCTGCGCAACTCGCTGGTCGCGGCGATCAGTGTCGCCGGCGTGCAGTTTGGCGCCATGCTTGGCGGATCAGTGATCACTGAGACGGTATTCGGCATTCCGGGTATTGGTCGCCTTCTCGTCGACGCGGTGTCGAGAGCGGATTACCCTATCATCCAGTATTCGATCCTGCTCTTCTCCTTCTTTTTTGTTCTCATCAATCTCGTCACCGACCTTTTGACGCTGTGGCTTGATCCCCGCACGCGCAAAAGTGAAGGGGCGAATTGATGGCCGGCGTAGATTTGAACCAGAACAAGCCATCCATCCCCCGAACGGATTCAGGACACCGCATGCCCCGGGTTCCAGGCAGTACGCTGTTGCTGACCATCATCAGCCAACCAAAGGGTTTGATCGGTCTTTCAATCGTTGTCTTCTACGCCTGTCTGGCCATTTTCGGTCCCTGGCTCGCTCCGCACGATCCCTACACGCAGAATTTCGCGTCGATATTGCAATCGCCATCGACCGCGCACTGGTTCGGCACGGACGCGCTTGGCCGGGACGTCTTCAGCCGGATATTGACGGGTGCCCAGACCTCACTCGGCATCGGCGTCGGAGGGGTGCTCGTCGCCCTTCTGATCGGTATGCCCATTGGGGTTCTGGCGGCCTATTTCGGCGGACGGCTCGATTTTCTCGTCATGCGCGCGGTCGACGTGATGCTGAGCTTCCCGGACATCGTGTTCGCGCTGGCCATCGTCGCGATTCTGGGTGCCAGCACGCAGAACGTCATTCTGGCCGTCGGTCTGGTATCGGTGCCGGTCTTTGCGCGCACCGCGCGGGCGGTCACCTTATCCACCATGGCGGAGCCATACATTGAAGGAACCGTCTCGCTGGGAGCGTCGCCTGCCCGCGTGGTGGTCCGGCACATCCTTCCGAATATCGCGGGTGTCCTTCTAACCTTGAGCAGCCTTCTGTTCGCTTCAACCCTGCTGACCGCTTCGGGTCTCGGCTTTTTGGGTCTGGGCGCGCAGCCGCCGCATCCCGAATGGGGCACGATGCTGGGCGAAAGCCGCTCTTACATCCGCTCCCATCCTTATCTTGCAACCTTTCCCGGATTGTTCCTGGCGTTTTCCGCCCTCGGCTTCAATCTGCTCGGCGAAGCGCTGCGCACGATCTACGACCCGACCTCGCCTAAAGACTTCAGTTACCGTAAGGCAGATCGGTCGGCACAGGGGGCGGACGTTGCAGTGCAACCTGCGGGTGGGGCGAAGGGTCAGCACTCGTCGGTCGAAACGAGTGACGTGAGCATTTCTTACCTCGTGCCGACCGGCGTGCTCGAAGTGGTGAGGGGCGTCAGCCTCAGCGTCGAGGCTGGACGGACCATGGCCGTCGTTGGCGAGAGCGGCTCGGGCAAAAGCACGCTCCTGCGCGCCATAGCAACGCTGCTCCCGGTCGGAAGAGCCGTCGTCAGCGGCGGCAGTATCGCGGTCGCTGGCCAGCGTCTCGACACGCTCACGCCGGACGGAATTCGAGAGCTGCGGCGGCGTAGGATCGGCGTGGTTTTCCAGGACGTGGCGAGCGCGCTCAACCCGGTACTAACCGTCGGCTACCAGTTAGAGGAGGCCATCCGCAGCGGCGAAAGCCGGCTATCGTCAAAGGACATCCGCTGCAAAGCGATTGCTCTTTTACGTGATGTGAATATTTCCGATCCCGAATGGCGATTGCAAATGTATCCGCATCAGTTCTCCGGCGGCATGAAACAGCGAATCGTGATCGCGATGGCGCTGGCGCAAAATCCTGAGGTTCTCCTTGCCGACGAACCGACCAGCGCGCTGGACGTGACTATCCAGCAGCAAATACTGTCTCTCTTGCGTGAGATGCAAAAGGCACGCGGCATGGCAATGCTGCTTGTCACCCACGATCTCGGTCTCGTGGCGCGTTATGCCGACGACGTCGCGGTAATGTATGCGGGGCGGATTGTCGAAGCAGGCACGGTGACGGGCGTGTTCCGGAACCCGTGCCACCCCTATACCCGCGCGTTGCGGGATTCTTCGCCCGAGATCGCGACCAGGGCGGGTGGGCGCAAACTTCCGGCGATCCAAGGTGAGCCGCCAAACATCGGAAAGCTGCCTGACGGATGCGCGTTCCGACCTCGCTGTCAGCGATACGCGAGAAGGTCCATCTGTGCCACCGACAACCCCGACTTGCGTCCGATTGGCACCCAGCGCGCCGCTTGTCATTTCGCCGAGGAGGCGTTGTCGTGACGCATCGCGATGATACGGATGACGTGATTGTCGCGGCAAATCTGGAAAAGCATTTTCCGATCCGTAGCGGTTTTTTAGGGCGCAAGGTCGTGGCCAGTGTTCGCGCGGTGGACGGCGTGTCGTTCCGCATAAGACGAGGAAGCTGCTTCGCAATTGTAGGAGAAAGCGGGTCAGGGAAAAGTACGCTCGCACGGGCCGTCGTGGGGCTGATCCGGCCCACCGGCGGCGAAGTGCTGATTGATGGTGAAAGCGTCAGTGACAAGACGGATGCGCAGCTACGCAGCATGCGCCGCAAGGTGCAACTCGTTTTGCAGGATCCGCTGGCCTCTCTTGATCCGCGCATGACGGTTCGCCAGACCCTGCGCGAAGCATTGGTCGTTCATCGCCTTCGGCCCGATCGTGCAGCCCGCGAGGCGCGCATCGAGGAAGTCGTTCGTCAGGTCGGTCTCAGTACGGTCCATCTCGACAGATACCCAAACGCTTTATCAGGTGGACAGCGCCAACGCGTGGCGATTGCCCGTGCGGTCGTATGCGAACCGGAGGTTCTCGTTCTCGACGAGCCGGTCAGCGCGCTCGACGTTTCCGTCCAGGCCCAGATCATCAACCTTTTGATGGAACTGCAGGACAGGTTGCACCTGACATACGTCATCATAACCCACGATCTCTCTCTCGTCGGATACATGGCGGACGATGTGGGGGTGATGTATCTCGGTCGCTTCGTCGAGCGCGGGCCGGCGTATTCCGTTTGCCGCATGCCGATCCATCCCTATGCGGAGAGTCTCCTATCCGCAGTCGCCGGTGTCGATCCTCAGATCGAGAAAAGTAAACCTCTTCGCATCCTTCGTGGCACGGCTCCCAGCCCGACGGCGCTCCCCAGCGGCTGCACATTCCACACGCGCTGTCCGCGCGCTCGAGCCATCGCACGAACGCTTGCAGTGGATGCAATCCATGATGTCGAGGGGGAAGGATTGCCCAAGATTTGCGTGACCACAGTGCCGGAACGGCGACGCTGCGATCCGTCAGACGTCGAAGTGACCTGTCATTTCGCCTGCGGGGACGACGGCATGGTTTCCGTCGATTCTCAAAACCCTGAAATAAGAGGAAGATCACCACAATGAATTCTCATAATACCAGCGATGTCGTTATCGTGGGCGGCGGCATATATGGCAGCAGCTTGGCCTACGAACTGACGAAGGCCGGCAAGAGTGTCACGCTTCTGGAAGCCGGCGAAATCGCCTGCGGAGCTTCGGGCGGTCCAGGCGAGCGCGGCGTGCGAGCGAACGGCCGCGATGTTCGCGAACTACCGATCGTCGCGTTAGCTCAGGAGCGCTGGCTTCAATACCAACAGTCGATTGAAGGCGGTGTCGGCTATCGCCGGAAGGGTGGTATGTGGATTGTCTCGAAAGGTTTCGGCGTGCGCGAACACGAGATCATGGGCGCGATCGAGGCGCGGGCCATGATTCAGACCGCCATGGGAAGTCCCACCGAGTTTTTGAGCCGAAGCGACGCGCTTGCGCGTGAGCCCGAACTCTCCTCGTCCATTTTCGGCGCGGTCTACAGTCCCAATGATGGCGTGGGCGACCATTCCTTTGCAACGAGGCAGTTCGCGAAAGAGGCGCAGAAGCTCGGCGCCAAGATCCGCACCGGAGCTAAGGTCGTGGAGATCGTGCACAAGAACGGGGACGCCACCGGCGTAAAACTGGAAGACGGCGAGGTGGTGCCGGTGACCGGCCAACTCGCGCTTATGGCGAATGCCGGCATGCTCGGTTTCCTCAAACCGCTCCTTGGTCAGGAAGAGCGGATGCCGATCTATAATCTCATGCCACAGATGATGTATGTCACCAATCCTGACGGCAGGAAGCTCAACCATCTGCTCGGTCACATGCAGCGCCCACTGGCGATCAAGCAGTTGCCGGACGGTACGATCATGCTCTCGGGCGGCGTCAGCGTGGCTTATGATCAGGATGGCGGAACGTCCGGAACGTTGTCTGCCATGTCCATCAATCTGAGTGATGCCATCCAGACCATGCCTTTTTTGGAACGCTCGGCCTTCATCAAGACGGACGCCACCCGCACGGATACCGTCTCGATCGACGGCATCCCGATCATCGGCAAGCCAGGCGCGCTCAACAACACGATCTACGGCTATGCTTGGACGGGGCATGGTTACGCGATCTCGCTCGGCTTCACCAAGTATCTGACCGACTGGCTCCTGAGTGGGGAAAAGCCCGCCGAACTCGAGCCCTTTTCCCCGCGTCGTTTCATCGATCCGGCGCGGCAGGCGATCGCTGCAGTGACGGAACAACGTTCGCTGGCGGCATAACCGGTTCTTCCGATCGGACGCTACAGAGCTTCGCTCAAGCCTTATCCCCGGCCTGTGACCGGCCGGGAAAACGATTCTGCATTTGAAAGGAAAACTCATGCTGGACGGATTCGACCCCACCGTGGAGGGCAAGCACCTCTATGATTTGCGCCCCCTCGTACCCGCTGACGACACGCTGAAGGAAGACGTGATTTGCATTATCCGAAATGGAGAAGGCCCGACGGCGCTTCTTTGCGGCGGCATCCATGGCGATGAGTACGAACCGCAGGTGATCCTGCGGCAATTGATAGACGAAATCGCGGTGGAGGATGTACGCGGCCGCCTCATCATCATCCCGACGATCAATCCGCCAGCCTCGCAACGAGGCTCCAGGGTTTCAACGATCGACGGGCAGAACATGAACCGGTCGTTTCCTGGCAATGCCGAAGGTACGGGAACCGAGCGCCTTTCTGCATTCCTGCACGACGTCGTCTTCCCGTTGACCGATCTTCTCGTCGACGTTCATTCCGGCGGCGGCGATTACTTTGTCGTGCCGATGATTTTCGGATTTACCGGACCGGAATGCGGTGTTGATGAAGCCGGACTTGATCGAATCATGGACGGTTGGGGCTACCCTATCGTCCAGTATGTCGAAGGCATAGCTTCTACTTCGGCAGGAGCTTCGCCGCTTGTCGGCGTGGCGTCGGTCGAAATTGAGGGTGGTGGCGGAAGGGCCGTGAAATCGTCCGAACTCGCCATCATGCGGGAGGGTATCCTGCGAGGCCTGCATGCATATGGTGTACTTGCGACTGGTCCGGGGGGCATGAGCAGGCCGCCAATCCGTGTGGCCGTATCCGCCGAGAATAATCATGCTGCCCCCTCTGAAGGCTTGATCGAGCATCGTGTTGATCTGCATGACAGGGTCGAGGCCGGCGATCTACTGGCGGTGTTACATCCGGCCGCCGGGCGAACCGGCGCAGCTTTAGAGATTCGCGCCAACGGCCCTGGCATCGTCCTTCGGCAACGGGCGAGGTTCTTCGTCGGAAAGGGCGAGTTGATTTGCGGAACTGGCAATTTACGCATGTAATAACCAGAAGCGGTGACGTAGCGTTCACACGTCGTCGGCTCGCCCGCTGGAAAGCGGATTGCCATGATGTCGGCCCTACAAAACGGGCTTTTCTAAGCAGTCCGGCAGAAAGCTAATTCCCACACAAGACTGGATCTAACAGATAATGAGTGGCTGGCAATGCTCATCACCCATCAACGACCAGTAAAGAGGCCTCATACGAGAGTGTCTGCTGCGCGCGGCGGCGTGTCAAAATTCAGACACTCGGCTTGCCACCCCAACACGGACTAACGCGGGAAAGGCATCGCGTTCGACTAAGCGGTCATTCGTGCTTCATCGGATGACCGCTAAACGTCAGATTTGGGTTCTGTCGGCCAGGAGCAGCGCGTCCTCCACGTCGCACCAAGATACCGAACGGTGTTCCCAATCATGGAGCAAGATTTGGATAGCACGGATATTGCCCGTCGCTTTGTAGATCATTGAGGCCTTCGTGCGACGCAGCGAATGCGCCATACTCCTCTGACCGTGGTCATCGCGGCCACCCACTCGTTAACGAGGCGAGCATACTGCCATGTGGCTCTTCAGTTTCGGTAAGGCACCCCAGTGATGCGCCTTTGGCATGTCCGCTTTTGGGAACTTATCAGCGCCGCCTAAACGTCTGAAATGGGAGCGCAAACCTGCCGGTCTGGCTCACGCTTCCTGCACGCCCACATAGCCGGCGGTCTTTGCCGCTTTAACGAACTTCCGGTCGAAGCTGACGAAACCATCGCAATGCAAGGACCCGACGAGATGCAGGGCGTCGGCGAAATCCATTCCCTTGTCGGCAAGGTCGAAGGCGGCGGCCAGCACCGTCCTGTCCTCGACTGTGACGGTCGGCAAGCCGGCACAGGTCCTCATTGCGCGCGCGAATTTCGGTGGCCGGTAACCATAGGCGCTGCGCAGCACCCACTCGATCTCCAGCATCACCGTGACAGAGACAAAAACCGGCCTGCCGTCGATTAGCGCGCGGGCGCGAGGCGACTGCTAGAGATGGTCGCCAGTGAGGTAGCGAATAACGAGGTTCGTATCAATCGCGAGCATCGCGGCGCTTCGCTTCGGCGAGTACGCCTGCATTCGGATCGCGCCCGATCGCTGCCATGACGGTGGACCGGGGCATGGCGAGATAGCAGATATCGTGGTCGCTAGACGATTGCGTGGTGATCGGCCTGTCGCAATCGAAAAGCACGAGGCCCGTGGAATTGTCGATCACGTCGCGCCTGTCGTCGCCGTGCTCGACATACACATGACCGGCCCTCACGAAGCCGAAAAGCACCAGCCCGCAATCCAGTTTGCCGAAATGACTGACCAGATCGTCGGCTTGCAGATTATGATAGATGACGCCATCGGCGGTTCCGCCACCGAGATATTGTCCCTGAAAGCTGCCGGTGCCGTTCGACTCCGGCCTGTCGAGAACCGCCGAGGAAAAAGCTGCGCCAATAGTCGAACTGGCTGGATTCCTCCATAGCACTCGTCGAAAACCTTTGGAACGAAGTCTCCATTTCGCAAGCCTCAGTCGGTCATTCCGGGCGTCTCGAATTCCACGGTTCGATGATACGTGCTATCGACCACTCGATGCAAACATGTGTGCTTCGGTGTGAGCATTCTCGGGTGAACCAGCGACGATCCGCGTTCGCTGTCCCGGCGGTGTCGCAGGGGAACCGGACAGACAATCAGGGAGAAACCGAATGCGCAGAGCCGTATTCTACGAATTCCACGAAGGCGATCCATCAACCGACCGGATAACGTATCGGAATTCGTCGGACGAGGTGACGATCCTGCCGACTGGGGATCCGACTGTGATTGCGCCGATGGCGGCAAAGCTCGCCGGTGAAGGCGTCGGTCTCATCGAACTTTGCGGAGGACTGCCGTTGGCGGTTCGAGCCATGGTGAAAGACGCCGTCGGCGACAGAGCGCAGGTCGCCTCGATTGCTTTCGGCATCGAGTCGATCGTGAAGGCAGCGGAATTCAATCATGCCTTCATGGCCGGAAAACCTCCGGCGGAAGCGTGTATTTTGCGGATGCGGGACGCCGACCCCGTCGCCGACCGCTTCGTTCGTCATTCAGGCCCGCAGCACACAACCTTCATCATGTCGGGCGAAAACTCCGCGGCCGGAGTTGCGCGCGAACTCGCAGAGACGGGCATCGGGCTGATCGAGCTTTATGGCGGCTTCTCCGACACTGTCGCCTCGAACATCATCGAGGTCGTCGCCGGTCGCGCCGCCGTGGGCGTGAGCGGTTTTGGCCACTCGCCGGCCGAGACAGCCAGCCCGCGCGCGAGATCGTGAGCAAGCCGCATGAGGACGGATGTCGACACCTACGCCGCAAACTCAGGCGATCGCCTTCGGAACGCTCGAACCTGCGATGACCGATCGTCCTTCAAATACTGGATTTGAGATGCTGGACCTGCCGAACACATCCATGATCGAAGGAAATGCCGTCAGGTGGGGCAAGTGCGGAGATGGCCCGCCTCTCGTCGCGATTCATGGCACGCCGTTCTCATCGCAGGTCTGGCGCAGGATCGTGCCGCATCTCGCCGATCGCAGAACGGTCTACTATTTCGATCTCGTGGGCTACGGACGGTCGCAGATGCGGGAGGGTCAGGATGTGTCGCTCGCCGTGCAGAACAGGGTTCTGGCGGCATTGTTCGAAGAATGGGGGCTGGCGCGCCCCGATGTGCTCGCGCATGATTTCGGTGGGGCGACCGCACTGCGGGCCTACTATCTCGATGGTCTGCGGTATGCGTCCCTGACGATCTTCGACGCCGTCGCTCTTGCGCCCTGGGGATCGCCCTTCGTGCAGCATGTGCGCCTGCATGAGACCGCGTTCGCGAAGATGCCCGACTACATGCATCGCGCCCTGCTGGAGGCGTATCTACAGACTGCGGCGCACAATCCGTTATCGGCCGAGGCGATGGACATCTACTGCGCGCCCTGGCTGGGGCCGGTCGGTCAGCCCGCTTTCTACCGGCAGATCGCGCAGATGGACCAGAAGTACACCGACGAAGTGCAGAAGCTCTACAGAACGATGGATTGCCCCGTCACGGTGCTGTGGGGAGAAAAGGACGACTGGCTACCCTATGAACAGGGCAAGGCTCTGACCGCCCTTATCTCGGGCCATGCATGCGTGGCGGTCAGCGATGCCGGGCATCTCGTGCAGGAGGATCGGCCGGAGGCGATCGTCGCGGCAGTCCTGAAACAGATGGCCGCCTCGCAATGACAGGCTGTCCGGGAGACCCAGCCTAAGACCCGCGCAGCACGTCCTGCCACTCAGGGTGGCGGCCGATCTGCGCTTTTGCGAACGGGCAAAGCGGCATGATGGCGACGCCTTCGCGTCTTGCATCCTCGACCGCCTGTCGCACCAGCCGCTCACCGACCTTGCGGCCACGCAGGGCCGCCGGAACTTCGGTATGGTCGATGATGATCAACCCTTCCCCGGCCCGGCTATAGGTCATCTCGGCTTCGACGCCATCGACGACGAGGCGATAGCGCCCTTTCGATGCGCCATCTTCCCGTTCGACCGTTCCATCGCTCGCCGCAGGCGCATCCGCCACCAGTCCGGCATCCGCCGAACGCACCTGACGCGGCCGTCCCTGCGCGCATTCCAGAAGGTCGCGATCCCATTCGCCCAGATCAGCAGCCGCCTCATAGGTCGAGACCAGAAATGCCATGAGGGCCGCGTCGGGATCGGCGGCCGACTGGACGGCATCGTAGGGCAGAACGAATTCCGACAGGCCCTCGCTCCAGAACGCGGCGTCGGGCTGAACCGATGCGCTTCGAAAGCCGTTCGGCGCGGGATAGGCGTAGGCGTAGAAGGCCGGATAATCGATGCCGCCGCCGCCCGGCCAGAAGCCTGCCGACGAGACCTCACGGTCATAGGCTTCCCGCGCCACGTCGTCCGGCAACGCCGGAATGCCTGCAGGGTGAAGCGGAGCACGCCGTCCCGAAAAGCGGGTGACGGCGAGGTCGAGAGCGCCCCAGAACAGGTGGACGGGACTGGATTTGCCGAGGAAGGATGTCCGGAACGTCTTGAACACCTTGTCGACCGCCACCAGAGCATGATGGAAACGTTGAACGGCGTCGCGGTCGTAGGGCCGTTCGCGATGATCCTCAACAAAGGGGACGGGATATGGCACCTCATTCGGCGAACCGTCGAAGGTTGGCGTGCCGCCGAGTTCGGTTATCAGGGCCACGAAATTGGCATGGAACGCCGCCACCGTGGACGGCCCGAGCACAAACGATGCCCTCCGACCCTCGCCGCACGTCCCCACGACCATATGCTCTCGAAAGTCGAACAGGATCTCGATGCCGGGGCCATCGGGGATCGGCGAAGAGGCCAGGCCGTTCGGCGTGACATAAAAGGTCGCGTTCCACGAATGGTTGAGCCACGGCGTATGGGCCAGCCGATACTTGCCGGCGATCTGCAAATAGAGATGGAGGGCGGAACACGTCTCGCGCCAGCTAAGGTAATCGAGGTTGGGCCATTTGTTGCTCATAGCGCTTCCTTCATCCAAAATTCTCGCTGCGAGATGGCCTTCCGGCCGATCGATCGCCTGCACTTCATTCTACCGGTTCAGTCCGGAAGCGGGATGTGTTCGTCCCGATCGTCCACCGGGAGATCGAAGCGTCCCTTGCCCCAGTTCTCGGCGCGCCATTCGGCCTTCGCAAGTTCGATGCGCTCCTGCGACGAGGCGACGAAATTCCACCAGATGTAACGCGGTCCGTTAAGCGTCGCGCCGCCGAGGATCATCAGCCGCGCACCCCGGCCTCCGGCCGCGACCGTGATCCGATCGCCGGGACGGAAGACCATCATCCGACCGGCCTCGAAATCCTGGCCGGCGACCGAAATGGAGCCTTCGACGATGTAGATGCCCCTGTCCTCGTGATCGTCGGGCATCGGCAGCCGGCTTCCCGCTTCGAGCTTCACATCGGCATAGAACGTTTCGGAGAGCATCTTCGCGGGCGCGACCTTGCCGTAGGCGTTGCCGAGGATAAGCCGAACCGAGACGCCCTTGTCCTCGATCATCGGCAGTGATGCCTTGCCGTGGTGCTCGAAGGTGGGCGCCACATCCTCGTGACTTTCGGGCAGAGCCAGCCATGTCTGGATCCCGAACAAGCTGTTCGGCCCGCTCCGCGCGGTTGCGGAGGTGCGCTCCGAATGGGTGACGCCGCGCCCGGCAACCATCCAGTTCAGCGCGCCGGGGCTGATGATCTGATCGGCGCCGGTGCTGTCACGGTGATGGAAGTCGCCGCGATAAAGATAGGTGACGGTGCCCAGACCGATATGCGGGTGCGGGCGGACATCGACGCCCTGTCCGGTCAAAAACTCGGCCGGCCCGGCCTGGTCGAAGAAGATGAACGGCCCGACCATCTGCCGCTTCGGCGCCGGCAAGGCGCGACGGACCTCGAAGCTGCCGAGATCGCGCGATCGCGGAACGATGAGGGTTTCGATCGCGTCGACGCCGACCTCATCGGGGCAGCCCGGTTCGATTGCTGGGTTCCAACTCATACGCGTCATCCTCTCGTATCGGATTGCCCGATGTTACCAGGCAATTGTCCTAACGAGCGGCCGTCATTGCAACTAGACTCGCGATCCGCTCATCTGTGTCGCGGAAAACGCAACGCGCGGAAACTCGTCGCAGGTCGAGTTATCGCTCGACACCTGCAAGGCGCGGATCTTCTTCGAGGCACTCGATCAGCAATTCGGTGAGAACCCTTACCTTCCGCGACGGATGCTGACCCGGCGGGCGGATGACATATGCACCTGCCGAAGGTGGCGGATAGCGTGTCATGATCGGAACGAGCGCGCCGGAAGCGACATATTCATCGGTAACGCAATCGGGCAGCCAGGCAATGCCCAGCCCCGCAGCAGCAGCGGTTGCAAGAGCGGCCGCGTTGTCGGCTTTGAAGCGCCCTTGAGGATTCACCGTGACGATCTTGTCGCCATCCATGAATTTCCATGTCTCGGTGCCCTGCAGAACTGCCTGATGGGAAACGATTTCCTCCGGCACCTCGGGCGAGCCGTGCGCTTTGATATAGTCGGGACTTGCGACCAGTTTTCCGTAAGTTACCCCGACCCGCCTCGCGACCAGGCTGGAGTCCTGAAGATGGCCGACCCGGATCGCACAATCGAAACCCTCCGCAATGAGATCGACGAAACGCTCGGTGTAGGAGGAATGGATGTGCAGCTTTGGATGGCGTTGCGCCATTTGCGCCAGCACCGGCGCGAAATGAGTTGGACCGAACGTGATCGGCAAGGAAACACGCAGGCGGCCGCTCAGGTCGCCGGTCGGCTGGATCGCTTCCCTCGCCGCGTCGATCTCGACGCTCACTCTGGCCGCATGATCGCGAAACGCGACACCCGCTTCCGTGAGCGCGGCCCCGCGGGTCGTTCGTGAAAGAAGCTGGACGCCCAGTTCGGCTTCGAGCCGGAAAAGCCGCCGGCTGACGATCGACTTTGAGACGCCGAGCCTGCGCGCCGCCGCCGAAACACCGCCGGCATCGGCAACTTCCACGAATGTCCGCAGGTCTTCGATGTCCATCTCGGCGTTCCCGTTTTGGCGACACAGCTTGGCAGGAAGCCCTACCGCATCACGAACGCGAATGCACTGCCGCCATCATTCCGGGAACAGCCTCGAACGCATCTGAGCGAGTCCGTCGCAATCGGGGAACTTTCACGCGACCATGGTCCGCACGGCATCGGCCCAGCTTCTTTCGAGCATTGTCGGTTCCAGACGTAGGATCGGTATCAGCACGGATCGGCTCGCGGGATAGAAAGCGCCCGCATTGCCGAGCATCTTCGCCTCCAGTTGCTCTGGAGAAAACGGCTGGTCCTCGCCGCCCGGCGCGCTCAGGCAGGTGCCGTGCAGCATTTGGCCGCCCGCAACCGTGATCGAAACCGAAGAAGGCCGATCGTTCGGCCACTCCATCTCCTGCGGGTAGGCTTCGATCCGAACCAGATCGCGAAGCGTCGCCATTGTCGGGTCGGACAGCGTTTCGGCAGCGAAAGCCGATGCTCCGGCATGACCGTGCAGAAGGGTCGCCGCGGCGATATGCTGGATCGAGAACTTCGCGGCCAGGCTGGTCTGCGGCTGCGCATTGTCGAGCTTGCGCCCTTTCCAATGCGTGGCAACCACAATCGATTCGATCCGGTCGGCCGAGACCTCCTCGCCGCGAAGCGCGTCCAGAACGGCCTCCACCGTCGAATGGGCGTATTGGCAGCAGGCGTGCATTTTGTGGTAACCACCGAGAATCAGCCAGCGCGAGCCGAGATCGCGGTCGATTTCCGCAGGCGCGGTCGTGCCGCCCATGATGTCAGCGAAGACCTGGGTCAGCGATCGCGGGCTGCCGACGATGCCCAAAGGCGCCCAGTCGACGGCACGAATGCCGTTTTGTGCGCAAAGGCCGGGCCAGACATTACGGATCAGCGCGCCGGTGACGGCATGATTGAAAGGCCCGGGAAGACATAAGGTGGCCGCCGTCGCAATCGCGCGGCTTGCCGTCTCGGCATCGACACCGCGCAGTTTGGCCACGGCGGCGGCGGCGCCTACCGTCGCCAGCCCGCCATGAGGATGAAGCGTCAGGCCCGGAAAGCTGAATGCATGGGCGATGCGCGCAACGGTCTCGTAGCCGGCAACGAGGGCGAGCAGCAAGTCTCGTACGGTCTTGCCGGTCGCTTCCGCCTCTGCCAGCAGGGCCGGAATGCAATAGAGCGCCGCGTGGCACACGACCGCCCGGTAGCCGCCGTCCAGTTCCGCCCAGTCGGCCGCAGTGCCGTTGGCCAGAGCCGCTGAATAGCGGTCGAACCGGCGCTGCGGCTTCGTCCCGTCGAACACTGTCGCCTCGCCAGCACCCGACGATTTCGACAAAAGCTCGCGCATCGCTTTCAGTTCGGGCTCGTCCGCTGCCACGATCAGAGCGGCGAGATCGTCGCAAAAGACCTGCGCTGCACGGCCTCGAACCTCGTCCGGGAGATCGTCCCATTCGAGTTTCGAGGTGAACCGGGTGAGCGTGGCAAGCGCAGTCACTACCGTTTCATGCACATTGTCGGCTGTCGGTTCGGACATAACAACCTCTTAATAGGTCAGGGACGGCAGCCAGGTAACGATGGCCGGGAACATGATCAGCAGCGTCAGGGCCACGATTTCCATCAGGATGAACGGCGTGACGCCGGCAAAGACCTCTTCAAGGCGAAGCGGAACCGGCGACGACGAGCGCACAACGAAGACATTGAGTCCGATCGGCGGTGTGATCAGCGAGATTTCGCACATCTTGATGACGACGACGCCGAGCCAGATCGGGTCGTAGCCGACGGCCATCATCACCGGAAACATCACCGGCAGGATCATGATCATCATCGCGATCGGCTCGATGAACATTCCCATGATGAGGAATATGAGACCGAAGGCGAGGAGATAGGTGAAGGGAGACAGGTCCTTTGCGATCAGCCAGTCGGAAACGGTGCCGATCAGGCCGGTATATGTGAGGAACCGCGCGAAGAGCATTCCGCCGATGATCACCATGAAGATGGTGGAACTGGCCAGGATCGCTTCGAGGAAGGTTTCCTTCATCGCCGACTTCGACGCGCGGCGCTTGAACAGCACGATCAAAAAGGCACCGAACGCGCCGACGGCTCCGGCATAGGTCGGAATGAAGTAACCGCCGTAGATGCCGCCGATGACCAGCGTGAACAGAAGGATGATGCCCCAGGTGTTCTTGAGCGAGCCGATCTTTTCGCGCATCGGGATTTCGCGGGTCGGCGCGGGCGCGTGATGCGGCTTCATCTTGGCCCAGACATAGATGCCGGCAAGGAAGATGAATGCCGTCATGATGCCGGGGATCAGGCCCGCGATCAGCATCCGGCCGACCGACTGTTCGGTCGTGATCGCATAGACGACCATCAGCACCGAAGGCGGAATCATAGCGGAGAGAACACCCGCCGAGGCGATCGAGCCTGAACTCAGGCGCTTGTCGTAACCGGCGGCGTGCATTTCCGGCATCGCCATCTTGGTGAAGACGGCGGCGTTGACCATGGTCGATCCGGACGCAGCCCCAAACGCCGCTGACGCGATCGTTGTCGTCATAGCCAGGCCGCCGGGCAACCTGGAAAACCAGTTATACGCTGCCTTGTAGAGGTCCGTGGTCAGCTTCGCCTGAGTGGCGAGCGACCCCATGAGAATGAACAGAGGGATCACCGCGAGCGTGAAATTGTTGACGCTTGCGAAAGGTACGGTCGAAACCTGAGCCATCGCGGCGAAATGCCCGACAGAAAGATACATTCCAAGAATGCCGCCCAGACCCATCGCCACACCGATGTGAACGCCTGCGACAAGAAGGAAGAACACGAGCGAGATCGCTATGATCGCAGCGCTGCCGGGATCCATGAGCATGGTGGGAACCTCAAAGAAAAAGCTGGGCGAAGGCCGTCAGCCAAAGGCTGTCGGGCGCGGATTGCCGAAATGCGTAAGGTCGCGCCAGGTATCGAGCAGAAGCTGCACGATCATCAGTCCCGATCCGATCACCAGAAGCCAGCGTGCGGGCCACAGCGGGAACCGGATCGAACCCGAGGTAGCTTCGCGAATCTCGAAGCTGTAGAGCGCTTCGACACCGCCCTGCCAGACGATCAGCGAAAAGAAGACGATGCCTGCCAGCGACGTGATCAGGTCCATCACCGATTTCATTTTCGGCCCGACGCGAAAGTAGAACAGCTCGACGCGGATATGCGCGTGGCGGATCTGCGCGAAAGTGATGCCGCCGAACACGACCAGAACCATCGTGCTTTCAGTGAATTCGAGCGCGCCCGGAACCGGCCGGCCGAGCATCGTGCCGACCACGTCGGCAACGCTGACGAACATCGACATCAATATCGCGATGCTGCCGCAAGCGACGAACAGAACGGCTAGTTTCGTGACCAGGCGGTTCAATGCTGATCTCCCGACAATAATGTTGAAAGCTCCGGCCGGGGTTTCCCGGCCGGAGCTTTTGAGCATGTTGCTTAGTCGGCGCTCTGGGCGGCGTCGTTGCCGGCGGTCATGTCGCGCCATTCGCTCGCAACCATTTCCGCCTGCTCGCCCTGCCCGCGACCGGCCATGTCGTCGACCCAAAGCTGAAGCAGATCGGGGGTCTTTTCCTGCCATTCCTGCAACGTCTCGGGCGAAAGGGTGATGATTTCGCCGCCGTTTTCCGTGATGCGATCGGTGGAAGCGGCCGTCGCGGCATCGATCCACTCGACATAGGCCTGCTGGGTGGCAGCCGCTTCTTCCGTAATGATCGCCTGGATGTCCTCGGGCAGACGCTGCCAGCTACGGTCGCTGATGACGACCATGTGCCCGGCGATGTTGAGGCCCGGGCCGCAGGAATATTTGCCGGCCTCGTAGAGGCGATAGGCGTCCACATTGCCCAGATTGACGAACGAATAGTCGAGCGTGCCGCGTTCGATGGCTTCATAGAGATCGCCGGCCGGAACCGTCAGCGGCGTCGCGCCCACGGCCGTCATCATCTGCGGAATTTCGTTGCCGAAGGTGCGGATCTTCTTGCCGGCGAGGCCGTCGAGGCTCTTGCAGGCGTCGGTCTGGCCCGTCAGGTAATAGGGATCGAGCGGCTGGTGGAACAATCGATGGATGCGCAGGCGCTCCATCTCTTCCTTGAACGGATCGAGATTGGCGAAGGAATAGTTCGCGACCTCGATCGCCTGTGCCGGGCTGTTGAAGACGAAAGGCGTCTGGAGAATCTTCGAATAGAGAAGCTGGTCGCCGTAATAGCCCGGAACGATCGCCGCCATGTCGACCGCGCCGCGCGAGACCAGCGCCAGAAGCTCGGAATCCTTGCCCAGGCCGCCCGAGTAGACGATGTTGAACTGCACACGCCCTTCGGTCCGCTCCTCGACGCGGGCGGCAAATTCCTGCTCGATCTTAACGAAGGCGCTGTTGGACAGGTAATGCCCGTAATTGATGCGGAATTCCTGAGCGAAGGCGCTCGTGGCACCGGTTGCCGCGAAGAGCACGGCGGCGGAAGCGAGAACTTTGCTGATCATGAAACTGGTATCTCCCATTGAGTGACGACCGACCCGCTCTTGCAGCTTCTTGACATCGGTCATTCGACAACTGTTTACAGTTTGCATTATTGGATTTGGGTGTCAATAGTGCCCCGAACGCCGTACGCCGCACCAGCAAGGGGGACGTGGAATTGCAATTTTCAAGCGCCGAAGAAATCCTGCAAAGATTGGCCGATCGTAGGTCCTGCCGCGATTTTGCGCCCCGCTCCGTCGAGAAATCCGTGTTGCTGTCCATCCTGCGCGATGGTCTGGAAGCGCCCTCGTCCTGCAATCAGCAACATTGGCATTTCGTTCTCGTCACCGATGACAGGCAAAAGGCAAGAGCGGCGGAACTGGCGGGCGGCAATCCGCACTTCCAGGACTGCGCCGCTCTTATCTATCTGTGCTTTCAAAAGGGATGGACCCACGATAATTTTTCGGTGGTCCAAGGCGTCGCCGCGGCTGCCTACCACATGATGCTGAGCGCGCATCTGCGCGGTCTCGGCGCGATCTGGAATGCGGGCATCGGCGACAGAAGCGGTGTGCGCGACATGCTGCAACTGCCCGAAATCTTCGAGCTTCAGGGCGCGCTCGCCATCGGCCACGCGCGCAGCGAGGATATCGGGCGCAAGCCGCCGCGCCGTCCCCTGGAAAGCGTCGTCTCATTCGACACGTTCGAACGTCCCGAAGAAACCATTTATCCCGCCGTGCCATCGAAAACCTACCGGTTCGACGCCATGTCGAAGGCCGACAATCCCTATGCCGTATGGGATCCGCAGCGCTGGAGCTGGGCTCAGCTTGCCGACTACCGTGCGTGGTCGGTCTGGGCGAAATCGCCCCTGCCGGGCGTCTACACGTCGCGGCGTCAAGGTCAGGGCACGCAAAAGGAACTCGATCTCATACCCGATCTTCGGCCCGGCGCAAAGGTTGCCGAACTGATGCCGTGGGGCGGAACGAGCACCGTGGCCCTGGCAAACCGGCTGCCTGCCGACGTCTCGCTCAGCGTCGTCGAGCTTCACCGAAACCATTTCGATTTCATTGCCGACCGCTGCCGGCGCGAAGGCGTGGGCCGACCGATCGATTACGCGCTGATGGTCGAGGGGCGATTGCCTTTCGACGACCACTCCATCGACCTGCTCGTCGTTCCGCAGACGCTGGAGCACATGGCCGACCCGCAAGCCGTATTGGCGGACGCCGCGCGCGTCCTGAAACCATCCGGGCGCCTGGTGGTCAGCGCCCGCAACCTTACCTCCCGCTACGGAGCGGAATGGGCGCGCGTGGAAGCCAAAGGACAGGTGCCGTTGCAAGGCCCGTTCACGCCGCTGCGCCCGCGCCGGCTTCTCGATCTCGTCAACGCGCGTTTCGAAATCGAGGCGCTGCACGGCATCGGCAGGACCGGTTCCGGCGATGCGGACGTGCTGACGGAGGGATCGATGCGATTTCGCCGCCGTGTCATCGCGTTGCGCGCCCGCCCGCGCTGAGCATTTGAAATGCCGGACAAGCCCAAACACAAAGCAAAAGAGAGGACCCATGGAACTTCGCAAACATGGACGCTACGCATTTTCGGCGTTGCCCGACCGTCCCCTGTATGAGTGGCCGGAAGGCAAGCGCCTTGCTATGTGCGTTTGCAACAATATCGAGATCTTCAGTTTTCGCGAGGGCCTGGGCAGCGACAGCGCGACCTTGAACGCGCCGCAAACCCACCGAAACTTCGCCTGGCGCGACTACGGAAACCGCGTCGGCATGTGGTATCTGTTCGATCTTCTGGAAGAGCTTGGCCTGCCAGCCTCGCATAATGCGAATTCGTTCGTCCTGCGCGAACACCCCGAGATTCTCGCGCGCATCCTTCAGCGCAACGACGAGATCATCGGCCACGGGCGCTCCAACGGCGAGCGGCAGGACGTTCTGTCGCCCGAAGATGAACGCAAGCTTATCCAGGATGCCACTAACGAGATCGAACGATTGTCTGGCCGAAAGCCGAAAGGCTGGATGGGTCCCTATTTCGCCCAGAGCGAGGTCACGCTCGATCTTCTCGAGGAAGCGGGCTACGAATTCATGCTCGACTGGCCAGTCGACGACCAGCCGATCTGGATGAAGACGCGCAAGGGCCGCATCCTTTCCGTTCCCTATTCGGTCGAGTTGAACGATTCCCCATCGATGGCCTTCCGGCAGGAAAGCATGATGTCGTTCGAGCGGATGATCGTCGACCAGTTCGACGAGATGCTGGAACAGTCGCGCAAATACCCCCTGGTATTCACGGTCATCCTGCATCCGTTCATCATCGGACACCCCTACCGGCTTCGTGCCCTGCGCCGCGCGCTCGACCATGTGCTGAACCATCGCGAGGAGCTTTGGGTCACGACCGTCGGCGGCGTGAACGACCATATCCGCCAGTTGCCCGAAGGCACGCTGCCGAACGTGCCTTCGGCATAAGTCAGTAACGGTCGAAGAAATCCTGTATCCGGCCGATATCCGTCGTCTGCCGAAGTGCGAGCGACAGGAGGATGCGGGCCTTCACCGGGGACAGATCGCCTGCCGCGACCCAGCCCTGCGCGTCGAGCCAGCCCCGTCTGGCGACGCGCCCCTGCCCGACGCGGCTCGACTGCACGATGACGGTTCCCGCCCGCGCGGCCTCGCACAGCGCCTCACGTTCGAGCGGCGCGGGAATGCCCGGTGCGAAGGCCGCCGACACGATGCCTGCGGCACCGGCGGCGCGAAAGGCCTCGACGGCCGCGCCGTCGCAACCGGCATAGGAATAGGCGATGTCCACGCGTGGCAGCTCCGTCATCCCGTCGACGTCGAAAGCGGGTTCTTCGGATGTCGGCGGATGAGCGGGAAAACGAAAGACGACGCGGTCGGGATCGGCGAAACCTATAGGCCCGTTTGCCGCGGAATGAAAGGCGTGCAGACGGTATGTCGAGCCCTTGGTCGCATCGCGGGCCGCATGAATTTCATCGTTCATGACAACCATCACGCCTCGCCCGTAAGAGGCCGGATCGGCCGCGACGCGTACGGCATTGATGGCGTTCGCGGCAGCGTCCGAACTCACAGTGTTGAGCGGGCGCTGCGCGCCCACGACGACGACCGGCAAGGTCGCCGGCAGTGTAAGGCTGAGGAAATAGGCGGTTTCTTCCAGCGTCGCCGTTCCATGCAGGATGACGAAACCGGCAATCGCAGGATTGTGCCTGACGGCGGTCGTGATGGCCTGGTGCAGGCGCAGCCAGTCGGACGGCCCGATGGCGCTCGATCCGACCGAACGGAAACCGATCGGCACGAGGTCGGCGAACGCGTCAAGCTCCGGAAGGCGTTCCAGAACCTCCTCGACTGACAACTTCCTCCCCGTCTCGGGGTAGTCGAGATAGTCGCGCGGATCGGAAGCCAGCGACGAGATCGTGCCGCCTGCCCCGATGATGCCGATCGATGGCGATGCCATGGCGCTACGCCGCAAGGTTCAGCTTGCGGTGCTGGTAGCGGCCGATGCCAATGCTTTCGTCGGTAAGTCGACCATCGTCGACGATCAGATGTCCGCGCACCATCGTGTGCGTGACGGCGCCCTTGAAGGTCTTGCCCTCATAGATGGAGTAGCCGGCCGACGACACGACGTCCTCGCGGCGCAGCGTCCATTCGCGGTCGAGATCGACCAGAACCAGATCGGCGTCCTTGCCTTCTTCGATCGATCCCTTGACCGCGTCGAGCCCCATCAGCCGGGCGGGATTGGCGCACAACACCTCGACCAACCTTTCCAGCGGAATGCCGCGTGCATGATGCCCGTCGGTCAACATCACCGGCAGCAGGGTTTCCATGCCGGGACAGCCAGGCGAAGCGGACCAGATGCCGTTCTCCTTGCTGGAAATGTCCCGGTGAACATGGTCCGTCGCCACCGTGTCGATCTCGCCTTCGACCACGGCGCGCCACAGGCGTTCGCGGTCTGCCTTTGCGCGCAAAGGCGGGTTGATCTTGGCAACCGCGCCGATCGGATTGTCGATATCGTGGGTCAGGTAATGCGGACAGGTCTCGAAATAGACGCGATCGCCGGCGGCACGGCGCGCAAGGCCCGTTTCCAGCGCAGCGGCCGAGGAAGTGTGCACGACATAAAGCGGAGCACCGGCGACGTTGGCGAGATAAGACGAGCGCTGCACGGCCTCCGCCTCGACGAAATCAGGCCGGCTCGCATCCCAGCTTGCCAGTCCGCCGGTCCCGTCAGGATCGGCCTTCATTGCGCGATCGCGCAGCACCCAGGCCACTTCGATGTTTTCGGGATGCGGGGCGACCATTCCGCCATGCTTTGCAGCATGCTCGGCCAGCCGGAACAGGAACCCGTCATCGATGTCGGGAAGGCCGAGGCGCTTGCCCTCCCCGCCACGGTTGTTCATGAAGATCTTCAACGTCGGCGCGCCGTATTTGACGATGTAGTCGGGCACGGAGGCGAGCTGTTCCTCGGTCGAAATGATGAAGTGGTAGCCGAAATCGATCCGCGAACCCGCTTCGGTGACGCGCTTCACCTCATCGAAAATCGTCTCGTGCGGTTCCGACGCCATCAGATAGGGAACCATGCAGGTAACACCGCCCACCGCCGCCGATGCCGATTCCACCGTTGCGTCTTCGGGTTGGCGAGGGCGGGAAATATCCTTGCCGTGGCCAAGATGAAGATGCGCATCGATGACGCCCGGCAGGATCACGCGCCCGGTCGCATCGATGACGCGCACCGCTTCTGCCGCCTCGCCCGGCGCGAGAATGCGCGCGATGCGGCCGTCGCTGACGGCGATGTCGCAGCGCACGCGGCCACGGTTCGGGAGGATGGCCTCGCCGCCACGCACCAGAAGGTCAAAATTCGTCATTTCGCTTCCCCTTTCTGCTTGCCGAACATACGAAGCGCCGTTGAAATCTCGTCCAGCGCATTCGCCCCGGCCAGATCGGCCAGCGCCTTACGCAGGCGTTCGACATCGTCGCTGCCGCCAAGCCGCGCCGTATTGTCCGCGAATTTGCGGTCGAGATCGGCGCTCGATGGCGGGCGGCTTCCATTGCCATATACGTCATCGATGCGCCGTTCGACGACGCGGCCGCCGTTGAGCGTCAGACGCAGGAAGGCATCGAACCTGCGTGGAAACGCGCTGTCGCCCAGCACATGCCACGTCGTGCGTGCCGCAAGCTCTGCGACGCCGGGCGAAAGCGGGCGCTCGAAACTTGCCAGATCGACCTTCTGGTCGACGAGTTGCATGGCTACCGTCACCGGCAGCGACCAGCGGGCCAAATGTCCTTCGGCAAGGGTTTTCGCTTCCCACGGTTCGGCGATGATGCCGGCCGCGCCCTGCGGCACGCCGCAGTCGACCGATGCGATATCGTCTGCGTGAATGCCCTCGGCCTGCAGCAATTGCGCCGCCTCGATGAAAGGGTGAAGATAGTGGCAACACGGGTAGAGCTTGTAGGCGGCATCCTTGAGATGCCAGACCGTGCCGATATCGCCGATCATTCCGGCGAAACGATCTGCCGCGGCATCGTCGCCCGCAAACTGCCTGAACAGGCCAAAGCGGCCTTCGATAGCGGTCAATGGGCCGGTCATGCCGGCTTCCGCGAGATCGGCCGCCATGATGCCGGCATGGGCTGCCCAACCCGGATGCATCGACTTGACCGTCGAACCGTTGGTCAGGAATTCGAAGACGCCGGACGCCTGGCTGAGCGCGATGCCGAGCGCTGCCTGCCGCTGGTTGCGGTTCAGACCCTTGAGGTCGGCTGCAATGCCTGCTGCGCATAGCGCGCCGCCGATCGAGGTGAGTTGGAAGCCCCGGTTCTGGAAACCGCCGGCGGCCGCCAGCCCCATGCGGATGAACACCTCGTACCAGAGCGCGTAAACGCGCGTCAGGCGCGCGCCGCTCACGCCATTGGCTTCGCCCGCCGCCAATGCGGCAGCCGCAAGCACGGCGCTGCCATGCACGATCGAACCCGTATGGGTGTCGTCATATTCGAGGCTGTGGATCAGCCCGCCATTGATCAGCGCGGCCTCGGCTGCGGGAAGCCCATATGCCAGGCCCAGCGCGCTTGCCGGTCCGCGCTCCTTGCGGCTCGCGGCATAATTGCGCCAATGCGCGCCCGCCTGCGTCGTCGATGCGCCGAGCCCGACGCCGATGGCATCGGCGAAATGGCGCAGCGCGGTCGCCTCGACCTCGCCCGGCAATTCTGCAATCTGATCCAGACGATCCAGTATCTCCCCGGTCAACGCCATACTATCCTCCGGCAGCGATGTCGGCGGCAGCGGCCAGCGCCGCCAGTCGTCCAAGCGCCGTCGCCGTCAGAAGGCCATTGCCCGAGGCGTAGCCGAGCGCGCCCGCGCGGCCCGAAATACCCGCCGCCGCGCCGCCGCCAGCATAAAGCCCTGCGATGACCGAGCCGTCCTGACGCAGCACGCGCGCGTCGTCGTCGATACTCAATCCGCCCTGCGTGTGGAACAGCGCCGGCACGACCCGGCAGGAATAGAAAGGCGCCTGCAAGGGAGCCAAACCGAAATTGGTTCGCGAATGGGCGTCAGTCCCACCCTGCGACGCAGCCGTGTTGTAAGCCTCGACGGCTTTGGCCGCAGCCTTTCCATCGATGCCCTGCGCGTTGGCGACGTCCTCGACCGTATCGGCCTTCTTCAGGCCCTTGTGTTCCCAAAGCTCCGCGAATTCTTCCTCCGCCATCGAGATTTCGAAAATGCGCTGGTCGAAGATCGCGAAGGCGTGCTGTCCCTGCGCCAGCACGTTCTTGGCGAAGCCCGAATAGCCGAGGCTCTCGTCGCCGAAGCGCTCGCCCTTTTCGTCCACGATGACGCCACCCTTCTCGACCGTGGTCCAGCTCAGAATGGAGCCGTGCGGATCGGCGACGGCTGCGTAGCCCTGATAGGCTTCCATGTTCTGCATGGCAGCGCCCAGTTCCTCGCCCCAGACGATCGCCTCGCCGTCGGAGCCCGGCGCGCCGAAATACTGCGCTCCCGCGATTTCGGGAATAAACCGCTCGACCAGCGGACGATTGTTGCCGAATCCGTTCGATGCCAGAACGACCGCGCGCGCGCGGATTTCCATCTCCTCGCCGTCTCCCGCATCGACCACCACGCCGCAGACGCGATCGTCTCCCACGATCAGCCGCACCGCCGAATTGCCCACGGCCAGCGGAATGTCGCGCTTTTCGACCGCCGCCACCAGATCGTCAACCAGATCGATGCCGCGGCGCGATTTCGGCGCATGAAGGCGCGAGACCGAGTGACCGATATGCTTGTAGGCGGTGATCAGTTCCATGCGGCAGCCGACCTCGTCGATCAGCCACTCGACCGTCTCGGCGGACACCGCCGTCATGCGGCGGACGAGTTGCTCGTTGTCGGTGTCGCCAGCAATTCCCATCAGGTCGCGGAAATAGCGTTCGGCATCGTCGTCGATGCCGGCTTCGCGCTGGAAGCGGCTGTTGGCGGCCGGCACCGAGCCGGTCGACAGCGCGGAATTGCCGCCCGGCCGCTCCGTCTTTTCGACGATGGCCACGGACAGGCCCTTGTCGTGGGCGGCGATGGCGGCGCACAGGCCGCACGCGCCGGCACCGATCACCAGAACGTCGAGTTCGTCACTCATGGAAGAAGTCCCCGGATTTCAAAAATCACCATCAGTCGGCGATGGCTTCCAGCGCGGCGAGCGTCTCGTCGGTGGAAAGCACGTCGGCATATTTATAGGCCATGTCGAACAAATTGACCGCGTGCGAGGTGAACGAGCGGTCGTAGCAGGCGTCCTGCGGCACGGTCACGCGGAAGTTGTAGGCGAAGCCGTCGACAACGGAGCCGCGCACGCAGCCCGATGTGGAACAGCCGACGACGACCATCGTGTCGCAGCCCTGATCGATCAGATAGCTGGCCAGCGGCGTACCGAAGAATGCGGAAGGATGCTTCTTCGGCAGCATGATGTCGCCCGGCTGCGGCGCGACCTGCGGCGGGAACTCGTATCCCTTGGCGGCAATGCCCAGAAGGGCCGGAACCTTGTCGCCCAGACGTCCGGTGTCGAAGGCTTCCTTCGGCGCGACGTAAGGATACATGACCGGCCATCCTTTGGCCCGGAACAGCGCGATCAGCCGCTCGATCTGCGCCATCGCATCCCAGGCGACCTGCCCGCACGACGTCTTGAACTCGTCGATGGCTTCCCAATAGGGCATGGGTCTCGTGCCCGTGGTTCGGTACTGCACATCGATGACAACCAGAGCCGGGCGCTTGCCCAGCCCTGTGCGCCGCCCGAAACCTGCCGCATCATAGGCGCGCAGGTCTTCTTCGCTGATAATTCCATCCCACGGACGAGCAGTCATGGTCTCCCCCTCAATTGGCCTGCTGGTATTTGGTTTCGAAGCCGTCCCAGATGTCCTTGTTGACCGAGCGCTGGCGCTCGTCGAACCCGGCGAGCTTGTCGGCGACGCTGGCAAGGCTGCCGTCGTCGCGCAGCGCGGTCAGAACTTCCGTCGAGGCGCGCAATGCTGCCTGCAACACCGCATTGGCATAAAGCACGAAGGCGAAGCCGCTTTGCGCCAGAACCGCATTGCCCGGATCGGGCGTCTTGCCGCCGAAAACGATATTGGCCACCTGCGGCTGATTCAATTCGCCGGCAATGCGCTTGAGTTCGTCGACGCTCTGCGGCGCTTCCACGAAGGTCATGTCGGCCCCGGCCTCGATATAGGCGTGCGCCCGGTCGAGTGCTGCATCCAGACCCTCGATCGCACGCGCGTCGGTGCGCGCGATGATCATCAGGTCCTGATCGTTGCGTGCATCGACGGCCGCCTTGATCTTCTGGACCATTTCGCCGCTGGCGATGACGTCCTTGCCGTTGAAGTGGCCGCATTTCTTCGGAAAGACCTGATCTTCGAGCTGGATCGCCGAAGCACCTGCCCGTTCGAGCAGCTTGACGGTGCGGATCGTGTTCACCGCGTTTCCGAAGCCCGTATCCGCATCGACCACGAGCGGCAGGTCGACCGCGTCGGAAATCGCCGCAACGGTGTTCGCCACTTCGCTCACGGTCGTCAGCCCGACATCGGGCGCACCCAGATGCATGTTGGCGATCCCGGCGCCGGTTACGTAAACCGCCTTGAAGCCCAAATCCTCGATCACGCGCGCGAACATGGCGTTCGCAGCACCCGGCAACATGATCGCGTTTCGCTGCGCCGCCAGATTCTTGAGTAGTCTCGTCTTCTGCATTTTCACTCCAAATGACGGGGCTGTCGCAACGCGCCGCATCCCGCCCGCAATTGAAGCAACAGTTAGAATCGCAAACTGCCATCTGTCAACAGTTTGCGAAAACCTTCAATTATATGAGGTCGCACTATTGGGGAACGCGAGATGCGGCCCACATGTGCGGACGGACCAATGCCGGTCATTCGATAAACTGGATGATATTAGCCGGCTTCCGCCTTCGACGGTGCTTCGCCTGTCGTCAGCGACGCCATGCTTCCCACGCGCGCGCTGCTGATGTGGTTGCGCATCGCAGCTTCCGCCCGATCCGGATCGCCGCCCGCAATCGCCTCGAATATCTCGTAGTGCTGCTTCAACGCTTCCTCGGCCCGGCCCGGTCGCATCGATGATTTCAGCCGCGCGATACGCAGTTGATAGTTCACCTCGTTCAAAAGCAGACGTTCGATGTTCGCGCAGCCGGACGCCTTGGCGATCGAAAAATGGAAATCGTTGTCCACGGCGCGTTGCCTGTAGGACCGCCCGCCACTGTCGCGCAATTCGGCCGCATGCTGTTCGAGCATCCGCTCGGCCGCGACAGCCCATGCCTTGTCGGCCTTTTCGGCGGCAAGGCGTGCCGCCATCCCCTCCAGCGCTTCGCGGAGGTAGAAGAGCTGCATAAGCTCGTCCGCACCGAATTCGATTACCTGAACGCCGATATGCGGCACGCGCTGAACGAGCTTGCCTTCCAGCCGTTGCAGCGCCTCCCGAATGGGGCCACGGCTGACGCCCAACTCGCGAGCGAGGCGCGATTCCGACAGTTTTTCGCCTGGTTCGAACTCACCCGATGTGATCGCTGCCACGACGCGATCGAATGCCTCATTGGCCAGTGAGGTCAGTCTGATCGGTTCAAGCATGGTCACACCCGTTCAAGATCCATCCGCCGCCCGGCAACCGTGCCTATAGCTTGAACAGCTTGCTTACAGTCGGCTCCGTGACATGCGCATCCTATCGGCAGCAAACAAATAACTGTCAACGCCTGACATCTGAAAGCAAGGCGTTTTTCATGATGATGTTCGAGTATTGCTGCGAATTCTAGCAGCAGCCGCATGACGGAAGCCCGGAAGTCGGGTTCAGCCAATTGCTTTACGGGCGAGCGGCGGGCGTGAAGAACAGACCAAACGCAAGTTCAGCCAAGGGCTCATTGTCAGCGTGACGATCTTCGCCGCTGAGCATCCCGAACGAGCGCGGCCAATCGATAGAACCCATGGGCCATCTTCGAATAGGGCGTGAGCAAAAAGAAGGCGAGCACCGAACCCAGATGCAGGGCCAGCAGCAACTCCAGCGCAGCGCTGTCGCGCAGCGCGTAGAGCAGCAGTCCGGTAAGGCTGACGACGAAGAGAAGAAGAATGAATCCGAACTCCCCTCCTCGAACACGGGGATCTTGCAGATTCGGCCGCCCCTCAGCCTTGATCCACATCAGCCCGAGCGTGCCGACGCACAACATCAGGCCGCCAGGAATCCCCAATGCCTTGGGGATGGAAAAGAGACCGTAGGGCGCCGGCAAATCGAAGACGTAATGCAGGATCGTGCCGCTCGCGGTCGCCGCAAAGCATAGCAGAAAGCCATACATCACAAGCTGATGCAGGTAGCGCCGCTTGTGCGAAAAGCGGTCGCCATCCTCGTAATTGCAGCCATCGCCATGGCCTCCGGCCAGATTGCGCATGGTCGCTGCGGATCCGAAGGCGGCCGTGATGTCGCTCAGTCTGATCGCCTGAGCTCCAACCAATTCCCAATACCGGCTGATCCCGATGAACAAAGCCAGAAGCGGAAAGAGGAAAGCGGGAAGGAAAATGGCGATCATCGCATTGTGCCCGATGACGGCGTAAAAGCCCTCGCCATCTCCAGGCAGGCTGCGGGCCGCCCAGAACAGGAGCGCCATCGCCAGCACCGAAACCAGCCCGATCAGCGTTCCGTGACGATGAAAGGCGGTTCCCATGGCCGCCGGGAATGACGTCTGCTCCCAACTGTCCTGGCGAACTTCGGCAAGCACACCCGGCAGGTTCAGCGCGAATTCGTGCGGCGCCGTATACTGGCAGGCGTCATAGCAATTTTGACAGTTGTGGCAGAGGTTTGCGAGTTGGGCCAGATCGCCGTCCGCGAGGAACCGGTTGATATGCATCGACGGGAATACCGCGCAGTATCCTTCGCAATAGCGGCAGGAATTGCAGATCTGCGCTTGACGGCGGGCTTCCTCGACGGGGTCAGCGTACATAATTTGCGGCCTCCTGGCCTGCGATGCGCCCGAAGACGGTTCCGATGGTCATCCCGTAGCCTGCGAGATAGCCCTGACCTAAAATGGAGCCGGCCATCGTCTCGCCGGCCGCCCACAAATTCTCGATCAGGCCATCTTCGGTGCGACACTGGGCGTTCTCGTCCACCTTCAGGCCGAGATAGGTGAAGGTGACGCCCGTCCGCAGGGTGTAGCCGTAGAAGGGCGGCTCGCTGATGGGCCGCGCCCAATTGGTCTTGGCCGGCTCGATGCCTTGCGTGCGCACACCGTCGAGTTCGGTCGGATGAAACGCAGATGTGTCGCCGCAAGCGGCATTGAACCGCGAAATGGTCTTCATGACACCGTCTACCGGCAATTCCATCTTCTGCGCCAGTTCTTCCAGCGTGTTCGCCCGGACAGGCGGAAAGACAGATGGCATGAAGAGCGGGATCGCACGGGAATCGACGATGGCATAGCCAATCTGGTCGGGCTGCGCGGCAACCAACCGTCCCCAGATGGCATATCGCTTCGGCCAGACATCCTCGCCTTCGTCATAGAACCGGTCGCCGTTCTTGTTGACGACCACCGAAAAGGGAACGCAATCCAGACGCGTTACGATGCCTCCGTCGAATTTCGGCGCACGACCGTCGATGGCCACCGCGTGGCATTGGGTGGGGTCACCGACCGATTGGGCACCTTGATCCAGAAGGTTTCGAAGAACGGTTCCGCGGTTATAGGGCGTGCCGCGGATCAGGAAGTTGCGGGCAGCAGGCCCCCAGGCATCGGCAAGCCAGTCGATATCGGCCTGGAAACCGCCCGATGCCACGATGACGGCGCGCGGCTGCACGGTGTGCGAGACGCCATCATGATCGTATCTGACCGAGGCGACCTTGCGGCGATCAAGCTGGATATGCCGCACGGGTGCGTCATAGAGAACATCCACGCCGAGCGCCGCCGCGGTCCGGTAGTAGGCGTTGACCAGCGCTTTGCCACCACCCATGAAAAACGCATTCGTGCGCGCGAGCGAGAGCGTACCGGAAAGCGACGGCTGGAAGCGCACGCCATGGGCTTCCATCCACGGAAGGCATTCCTCCGACCTTCGGATAACCATACGCGCGAGGTCTTCGTCCGTCCGCCCGTCGGTCACCTTGATCAGGTCGGCAAAATATTCGTCTTCGTCGTAGCTCTCGACCAGAACGGAAAGCGGCCCATCGTGCATGCATCGAAAATTGCGTGTGTGACGCGAATTGCCACCCCGGTAAGATTGCGGCGCCGACTCCAGTATCAAGACCTTCATGCCCGACTCGGCAGCCGTCATCGCGGCGCACAACGCCGCGTTGCCGCCTCCCACGACGACGACATCATGGTCTGTTTTCCGAGAAGCCATGCGCGATGTTCCTGAATTCGATGCGCGAAATTAGCGCGTTCGATCAGGGTTGATAAATGCATAGATTTTTCGGATTATGCCGAAATGCGCATCAATTTCGATTTCGCCGATCTGGAAGCCTTCCTCGTATTGATCGAGACACGGTCGTTCATTGCCGCAGCCAGACATCTGGGCACATCGCAATCGGCTTTAACGCGGCGTATTCGCAAACTGGAAAAGTCGATCGACACCGAGCTTTTCGAACGCACGACCCGGTCGGTCCGTCCAACGCTCGCGGCCAAGCGCCTGCGTGCGCGCGCGCAGGCCATGGTCGGCGATGCGCGCGAAACCATGCGCGAAATGCGCGACGACACGGCGCTCTTCGCCTTTCAAAATCGAACGATCGTCACCATAGCCGCCGTGCCCAGCGCGATCGCGCGCATCGTGATGCCGGCTCTTGGACTATTCAGCACCAGTTCCGGCGGAAGCCGCGTGCGCATTCTCGACCTCCTGGCAAACGATGTCGTCGAGGCGGTCGGCAATGGCACGGCCGACTTCGGCATATCGTCGTTGCCTATCCTCGAGGAACAGGTCGTCTTCGAGCCGCTCGTCGAGGATAGGGTGGTCCTTGCGATGCCGCGCGGTCACCCGCTCGCACGCGAGGAATCCGTCAAATGGGACGCGCTGTCGTCCCATCGATTGATCCTGCCGGTGCAAGGCAGCGGCAACCGTGCATTGATCGATCAGGCTTTGGCGCGATCGCAATCCACTCCGTTCTGGACATATGAGGTGCCACGCACGTCGACTGCGCTCGAACTCGTCCGGGCGGGACTGGGAATTGCGCCGGTGCCGCTCTGCGCCATTCCCATGAACGAGGATCTCGACTTGGTAAAATGCGAGCTTACCAATCCTGACATTTCGCGCACGATCGGATTGGTGACCATCAAGGGCGCCACGCTGACCGCCGCCGCAAAGCTGCTGCGGGACATTATAGTCGACCGGTAATTTCCGACCTCCGTCGGAGTTGCGCAAGGTGGCTCCCTCGAAAGCCGCCTTGCGCCTGACCGAATTCATATCGGCCGAGTTGTGAACGATCTCCCCTGCCGCCCCTCAGCGCGCGATCTGCTCTTTCATGTCGCCTGTCGCGATGCCGGCGACCTCGACCGGCTTTTTCATCGCGTCGCGGCGGAAGGGTTCGCCGAGTTCCTGGTTGAGCAGCACCTCGACGAAGGTCGTCACGCCGTTCATCTGGTCCTCGACGGCCTTTGACAACGCCTCCGTCAGTTCCTGCTGGCTCGATACGGTCACGCCCTTCAGGCCGCACCCGTCCGCCACCTTTGCGTAGGACAGTTTTGGATTGAGTTCGGTGCCGACGAAATTATTCGCGTACCAGAGCGTCGTGTTCCGCTTTTCCGCACCCCACTGATAGTTGCGGAAAATGACCATGGTGATGGCCGGCCACCCGTCACGGCCGATCGACGTCATCTCGTTCATGGAGATGCCGAAGGCGCCGTCGCCCGCGAAGCCGACGACCGGCACGTCGGGACACCCGATCTTGGCGCCGACGATCGACGGGAAACCGTAGCCGCACGGCCCGAACATTCCCGGCGCCAGATATTTGCGGCCGTCCTCGAAGGAGGGGTAAGCATTGCCGATCGCGCAATTGTTGCCGATATCGGTCGAGATGATCGCATCCTTCGGCAACGCCGCCTGAATCGCCCGCCATGCCTGACGCGGCGACATGCGCTCCGGCTCGCGCTTGCGGGCCTCGTCGTTCCAGACGGTGCCGGGATCGTCGTCCTCGTGGTCGAGCGAGGACAGCATCTGAAGCCATGCGGATTTGCGGCGATGCACCTCGGCCTTGCGGTCCTCACGGCCCGCATCGCCGGCGGTGGGCGACAATTGTGACAGGATCTGCTCGGCGACCTGACGCGCGTCGCCGCAAATGCCGACCGTCACTTTCTTGGTAAGGCCGATGCGGTCGGAATTGAGGTCAACCTGGATGATCGACGCATCTTTCGGCCAGTAGTCGATGCCGTAGCCGGGCAGCGTGGAAAAGGGATTGAGGCGCGTGCCGAGCGCAAGGACGACATCGGCCTTCGCGATCACCTCCATCGCGGCCTTGGAACCATTGTAACCCAGCGGCCCCATGGACAGCGGGTGGCTGCCCGGAAAGGCGTCGTTGTGCTGATAGCCGCAGCAGACCGGCGCGTCGAGCCGTTCGGCCAAAGCGCGTGACGCACCGATCGCGCCGCCGATGACGACGCCCGCACCGTTGAGGATCACCGGGAACTTGGCCTCGGAAAGAAGCTTGGCGGCCTCCGCGATCGCCTTGGCGCCGCCCGCGGGGCGTTCGAGGCGAACGACCTGCGGCAGTTCCACGTCGATCACATGGGTCCAGTAGTCGCGCGGAATGTTGATCTGTGCCGGCGCACAGCCGCGCCATGCCTTCTCGATGACCCGGTTCAAGACTTCCGGAATCCGGTTCGGATCGCGGACCTCCTCCTGATAGCAGACCATCTCCTTGAACATGGCCATCTGTTCGACTTCCTGAAAGCCGCCCTGCCCGATCGTGCGATTGGCGGCTTGCGGCGTGACCAGAAGCATGGGCGTGTGGTTCCAGTAGGCCGTCTTGATCGACGTGACGAAACCGGTCACCCCTGGGCCGTTCTGCGCGATCGCCATCGCCATCTGCCCCGTCGTGCGTGTGTAGCCATCGCAGATCAGGGCCGCGTTCGTCTCGTGGGCGCAATCCCAGAACTGGACCCCTGCCTTCGGGAACAGATCCGATACCGGCATCATCGCCGAACCGATAATCCCGAATGCATGGCGAATGCCATGCATTTGCAGGACTTTGACGAACGCTTCCTCCGTGGTCATCCGCATAGAAGTTCTCCTTTTTGCCCTGCGGTTCGCGGTAACTGCGGCCAGAATGGTCTGGAAGACTGTGCTAGTATTGCCTTCAAGGTCGGCCGATTGCCCTCTTGCGTACATAAATGAGACGAAATAGTCTAGCTGAATGAGACAGAAAATTGGCTTTTAAAATGGCGAACACACCGAGCCGCAGTGGCCCGACCCCGGTTTCCGGCAAGGAACAGGAAACGCGAACCGGCACGGACAGGGTTCTGGCGCTCTTTCGCTATGTCGCGCAGGCGCACGAGCCGGTGGCGATGAAGGCGATCATCGACAATCTCGAGCTTCCCAAGCCGACGGCGCATCGGCTCGTCAGCTCGCTCGAGGAAAAGGGCTACCTCGTGCGCAGCATCGACCGGCGCGGCGTCATCGTGGGACCGGAACTGCGGATGCTCGCTCTCGACGTGATGCGCTCCAGCCTGTCGGACATCGCGACGCACTCTATCCTCGAGCGTATCAGCGCCGAACTCGGCGAGACGTGCAACATCGGCATTTTGTCGGGAAGCGAGGTCGTCTATGTCGATCGCGTGGAGAGCGTCGCCTCGCCGCTGCGGCTGCAATTCGGGGTCGGGTCGCGCGTGCCGCTCCATTGCACGGCGATCGGAAAGCTTTTGACGAGCGAGCTTTCGGACAAGGCACGCCGCCAGTTGCTCGGCAACGCGACGCTGCCGATGCCCACGCCGCGCACGATCACCGATCCTGAGGCGATGGATGAGGAACTGAGGTCGATCCGCGAGCGCGGCTACGCCATCGACGACGAGGAATACATTCTGGGCGTTTTTTGCGCCGCCGTTCCGATCGTCCAGCAGGGCCAGACGGTCGCCGCCCTGGCCGTGCAGGCGCCGAAGGTGCGCCTCAACCAGGAAACCTTGGAACACAGCCTGCCCAAACTGAGACGCGCCGCCGAGGAAATCGGCCAGGCAATAGAAGCCGGTCGGACCGGCAAGGATGTTTCGAACGGCGCCGGCTCGTCCGACGAGGACGAACGGCGCAACGACGGCAAGGCTCCGTTCGACGGAGCATGACGGCATCCATGCCTTCAATCCAGCGGGAAGTGGCAGGCGACGCGTCCCTCGCCGAACTGGCGCAAGACCGGCTCTTCCTCGCGGCAGCGCGTCTGCGCGTTCGGGCAGCGTGACGCGAACGCACAGCCGGGTGGAATGTTGAACGGGCTCGGCGGATCGCCCCTCACCGCGCTGACACGTCGATAGCCTGCACTTTTGCGCCGCGAAAGCGACGGGGCGGCCGCAAGGAGGCTCGCCGTATAGGGGTGTCGCGGCGTGCGGAAGAGATCGGCGCGCGGGGCGTATTCGACGATCCGGCCGAGATACATGACGGCGATCTCGTCGCATATGAACTGAACCACCCCAAGATCGTGTGAGATGAAGAGATAGGAAAGACCCAGCTCATCCTGAAGCCGCCGCAGAAGGTTCAGGATTTGCGCCTGAATGGCGACGTCCAGCGCCGACACGGGCTCGTCGCACACGACCAGCCGGGGATTGGTCGCCAGCGCGCGAGCGATCGAGACCCGTTGCCGCTGACCGCCCGAGAACTGATGCGGGAAAAGCGCGATCTGGTCGTCGCGCAGACCGACCAGGCTGAAAAGTTCGCGCACGCGTTCGTTGCGCTCCTCGCCCGGTTCGCCGACCTTCATCAGATCGAGCGGCTCGCGCACGATGCTCCCGACGCGCTCGCGCGGATTGAGCGACGAATACGGGTCCTGAAATACGATCTGAAAGTCGCGCCGTGCGCGGCGCAACTCGTCCTGGGTGAGTTTCAGAATGTCTCTGCCGTCCAGCAACACCTGCCCGCCATCCGCAGGTCTCAGCCGGATCGCGGCCATCGCCGTCGTCGTCTTGCCGGACCCGGATTCACCGACGATGCCAAGCGTACGCCCCTGAGGAACAGCAAAGGAAACCCCTCTCACCGCATGAAAATGCCGTTTCGGCGCGAACAGTCCTGCTTTGGGAAGTTCGAAACGAACGGCGAGGTCACGAACTTCGAGCAACGGTTTCGTCGAAGCGCTCATGCGGCCTCCATTTGCGTTGCATGGCACGCCACGCAATGCGTGCTGCCGGTCAAAAGCGGCTTTTCGCGATGGCAACGATCATGAACCAGCGGACAGCGGTCGGCGAAGGAGCAGCCTTGTCCGAGCAGATGCAGGGGTGGCACGACGCCCGGTATTTCAGCCAGCTTCGGCGGCCGGCCATCGTCCCGCGCTTCCTTGCCGAGCAAAGGAATGCAACCGATCAGCCCGCGCGTATAGGGGTGCAGCGGATTGTCGAGAATTTCGTCGGCATCGCCCTCTTCGATGATGCGGCCCGCATACATGACCGCCACGCGATCCGCCATTTCGGCGATCGCACCCATGTCATGGGTAATGAGCATGATGGCGACGCCGAACTCTTCCTGAATGCCGCGCATCAGTTCGAAAATCTGCGCCTGCACGGTCACGTCGAGGGCGGTCGTCGGCTCGTCCGCGATCAATATCCTCGGACGGCAGGAAATCGCCATGGCGATCATCACGCGCTGGCGCATGCCGCCGGACAATTCATGCGGAAAGGCCCTCGCCCGACGCTCGGCTTCCGGCATGCCGACCGTTTTCAAAAGCTCGATCGATCGATTGCGGGCCTCGCCGCGCGAGACGTCCTGATGCAGCAGGATCGCCTCGGCGATCTGGTCGCCGATCGTGAAGACCGGATTGAGCGAGGTCATCGGCTCCTGGAAGATCATCGCGATGTCGTGCCCGCGCATCTGCCGCTGACGCCTCTTCGTCATGGCCGCGATGTCGTTTCCCTCGAACTCGATACGTCCGCCGGTGACATGTCCCGGCGGGCTCGGGATCAATCCCATGAGCGAGAGGGCCGTGATCGATTTGCCGCAGCCGGATTCGCCCACGATCCCGAGCGTTTCGGCCGGCATGAGGTCGAAGCTCACGCCGTCGAGCGCGGTGACCCGACCATGCCGGGTGTCGAATTCGACCCTGAGATCGTCGACCTTAAGCAGCGGTTCGCTCATCTTTGCCTCAGTTTCGGGTTGAAGGCATCGTTCAGCCCGTCGCCGATCAGGCTCACGGCCAGCACGGTCAGGAAGATCGCGAGGCCGGGAAACGTGACCGGCCACCAGGCATCGAGCAGATACGACCTGTTCGCCCCGATCATCAGGCCCCATGACATCGTGTTGGGATCGCCCAGTCCCAGAAACGACAACCCGGCTTCGAACAGGATGGCGACGCCGATCGTCAGTGTCGCGGAAACGATCAGAGGCGGCAGGGCGTTCGGCAGGATCACGCGCCAGATGATGCGGTTGTTGCCCGCGCCGACGGCGCGCGCGGCGGTGACATATTCCAGATTTCGGATGCGCAGGAACTCCGCGCGGGTAAGGCGCGCGGTCTGCGGCCAGGACACGATTCCGATGGCGATCGCGATCGTCGTCAGTGTCGGCGAGAACAGCGTGACCAGCACCATGGCGAACAAAAGCGCCGGCAGCACCTGGAAAAACTCGGTGAAGCGCATGAGCGCATTGTCCGCCCAGCCCCCGAAATAGCCGGCCATCGCGCCCACGCTGATGCCGATGACGACTGTGATGAGGGCGGCAGAAAGTCCAACCGCGATGGTCGGTCCCCCGCCCTTAAGGAGACCCGTCAGTATGTCGCGTCCCATATAGTCGGTGCCCAGCGGGATGTTTTCCGCCTCGCCTGGGAAAGCCTGCGGCGCCCAGACGATCTCGTAGGGATCGGCACCGGAAATGAAGGTTCCGTAGAACACCGCCGCCACGATCAGCGAGAGCAGCACTGTCCCGAAAATCGCCGGACGATTGCGGCAGAACATCTGCGCCGCCTCACGCAGCGGACTGACGGGTTTGATTGCCCGCCTCGTCTCCTGCACGCTCATGAGCGTCCCTCCGTATTGATGCGCGGATCGGCCAGCCGATAGGAAAGGTCCGTCAGGATGTTCGCCAGAACGACCATCATGGCCGAGAAGAAAAGGACGCCGAGCAGAACGGGATAGTCCCGGCGCAGGATGGAATCGAACGCCAGCCTGCCCATGCCCGGCCAGTTGAAGACCGTTTCCACCAGAAGCGCGCCGGAGATGAGGTTGCCGAACTGGAGGCCGGCAACGGTCAGGATCGGCAGGACGGCGTTGCGCAAGGCGTGCTTGAATACCACGCGGCTTTCCGGAACGCCCTTTGCGCGCGCGGTGCGCACATAGTCGGCGCCCAGAACGTCGATCATCGCCGCCCGCGCGAGCCGGGCATATTGGGCGAGGAAGATGATGCCGAGCGTCGTCGCCGGAAGGATGAGGTGGCGGGCGACGTTGAGGATATAGTCGAACGTGCCGCCCCGAAACCGCGCGCTGCTCATGCCTTCCACGGGAAGGATCGGAAAGATCGAGGCGAAGAGGATGGTCAGCATCATTCCGGTCCAAAAGACCGGCGCGGCATATCCGACGGTGGATATCACCGCGACGAAACCCGACAGGAAGCCCTGCGGCTTGAGGGAGGCAAGAACGCCCATGAAGACGCCGAGCACGATCGCAAGCAATTGCGCCGCCATGACCAACAGTATCGTCGGCCCCAGACGCGACAGGATAAGGTCGATGACGGGACGGTTGAAAAAATAGGATTCGCCGAGGTCGCCCCGGACCACATTCGACAGATAGATGCCGAGTTGCACCAGAAGCGGTTTGTCGAGCCCGTAGCGCTCGCGGATGCTTGCCAGCACCTCCTGCGAGGCACCGCCCATCTCGCCCGCGATCACAGCCGCCGGGTCTCCCGGCGCGAGGCGGATCAGCAGGAAGTTCAAGATCACGACGCCTGCGAGAAGCAGTACGCCGAACGCCAGTCGTCTCAGCAGGTAGACCATATCGATTTCGCCACGCCTGGAGGATGCGCCGCGCCCGTCAGGACGGCGGCCTTGCTTCGGTGCGGACCATGCAGGACGGGGAAATCCCCACCTGCGGATGGGTGCCCCGGCCCGGCAAGGCCGAAGCACCTCATGAGCGTCAGGGTTGCTCGATCCAGTACACCTCGTCCATGGACTGCATGAGGCCCCATATGCCTTCCGGCATATTGCCCAGACGCTCATCATAGGCCGTGTGGTACGGGATCAGGTTGATATTGTAGACGGGCAGTTCATCCGTGACGATGGTCTGGAACTCGTCGTAAAGAGCCTTGCGACGCTCCGGATCGTTTTCGACTGCCGCCTCTTCGAGCAATTCATCGACCCGATCGTTCGAATATTGCTGTGTGTTCGACCAGATCACACCCTCGCGGATGTTCGACGACAGGTAGGTGCGGTGAACGCCGATGACGGGATCGCCCCAGTTGAAGACCATGTCCATCGTCAGATCGAAATCGAAACTTGAGATGCGCTGCGACCACGTCGGAAAGTCCGGCGATGCCCGCACCTCCACGGCGATACCGATCTTGGGCAATTGCGAGCGAAGATACTCGGCGATGTTCTGCTGCTGTTCGCCAGTTCCGGGCAGGTAATCGACTGTCAGGGTGAACCGCGTTCCATTCGCATCCGGCGCATGCCCAGCTTCATCGAGAAGCGCGGTCGCCTTTTCGAGATCGAGGTCATAAGCCTCGACGTTTTCGTTGAACAACGGGTTCGATTCGACGATCGGACCGCGCTGCGGCGCGGAGACGCCGCGATGAAGCGCATTGACGATGAAGTCGCGGTCGATCGCATAGGCGATGGCCTGCCTCACGCGAATATCGTCGAGCGGCGCCTTGTTGGTGTTGAAGGCAAGCCAGTTGATGGCGCCGATACCTTCGTAGCCGCGATTGGTAACGGCAAGCCCCTCGCCCGATTCCAGCCTGCGGATATCCTGCGAGGCGGTCAGGAACGGCAGGATATCGGCTTCGCCCGCCTCCAGCGCCAAAACCATCGAGCTTGGATCGCTGACGATGCGGATGACGATGCGATCGAGATAGGGACGCCCCTCGATGAAGAAATCCTCGTATCGTTCGAGAGTGATCTGCCTGCCCGGATCGAACTCGACGAGGCGGAACGGACCCGAACCGACCGGTGCGGAATTGGCCGGGTGGACTTGCACGTCCTGTCCATCGCCATAGACATGCTCGGGAATAATCGGAAGCAGTGCGCCGGACATCGCCAGCAGGAGCGCGGGATGCGGCTTGGACAGCTTTATGACCGCCGTCCGCTCGTCGGGCGTTTCGACATCGGAAACCGGCTCGAACATGGTCTGGAACGGGTGATTGTCGCGCACCGTCATGATCGAGAAGCGAACATCCTCGGAGGTGATCGGTTCGCCGTCGTGGAAGGTCGCGCCTTCCACCAGCGTGATGGTGACGCTGAGGCCGTCCTCGGCAACGTCCCAGCTTTCGGCGAGGTAAGGCTGCGGTTGCCAATTCTCATCGTATTTCAAAAGCGACGCGAAAATCTGCGTACCGGGAACCGCCGTTGCAATACCCGATTGAACGGCCGGATTGAGATGGCGGGGGGCCTGCGTCGACACGACGACCACGGAGCCTCCGGGCTCGATGTCCTGCGCGTGCGACAGGGCCGGCGCGGCTGCGAGAATCGTGGCGGCCAGCGCAGAGTTGAGAAGCAGCCTTCTCGAAAACTTCATGGCAATGTTCCCCATTTCGATGACGGTTCCCGGCGTCTGTTTTTGTTTCGCCTGACTTACCGTAACGAAAGGGCATCCCTCGGAAAAATTCGTTTTATAAGCCATAAAGACCTACTGGTTAGCTTTTTGCCGGCTTGCCGACCACGAGGCGGGCGAACGCGTTGTCGGCTCGCAATTTTTCGCAATGCCCCAGAAAGGCATCGACGATCCGAGGTCGGCGAATACCGCTCAGCGTCGCGACACCATATTCGGGATCGCCGACGTCGTCGCGGATCGGCCGGGTGACGAAACCGGCGTCCACCTCCTGGCTGAGCGAGCGCAAATTGAGGATCGAAAAGCCGAAACCGCCGCTGACGAGCGCCCGGACGATCTCCGACGACCGCGTTGAATGGGCCACCTTGGGCTCCAGGCCGTGGCTGCGGAAGAGCCCCATGAAATAATCGGTCGCATAAGGCAGGTCGAGAAGGACCATCGGCAGTTCGGCAAGTTCGGCGAGCGTCACGGCTTCCTGCCGTGCCAGCGGATCATCACTGCTGATGACCGCGTGCGGCCTTGCCGGAAACAGGGGCGAAAAACCCGCATCGCGCGGCAGGATCCCTTGACGGCCGGGAACCAGCATCTGATAGGTCAGCGCGACATCGACGCGCCCCGCCGAAAGCGCTTCGCTGACGGTCGCCATGTCTCCTTCGAAAATATCGATGCCCACATTGGGATAGTCGCGGGCGAACCCACGCAAAATGAGCGGCAGGACATGCGGCGCGGTGGTGACGTAGCACCCGATGCACAAGGTGCCCGCCAGGTCTCCGCGCATCGAACGCAAATCGCTTTCCAGATGGCGTGCCTGTTCGAGGAAGCCGCGTACGCGGTCGATCGTTTCGCGCCCGATCGGGGTTGCCACGATACCCTTGGCCGGCATGCGCACGAACAGGTCGAAGCCGAGATCGTGTTCCAGCGCGTCGATCGCGGCGGTGATCGAGGATTGGGAGATCGACAGTTCGGTCGCCGCATTGACGATCGAGCCCGTCCGGCCGGCCGCCTCGACATAGCGAAGTTGCTTCAGCGTGAAGTGCATCGACCATTCCTCCAAAAAATAGCGGTTTCAGACTACAAAAATTCTATTTTTCTGCAAATGACGCAAGACGGTACCGTCGCTGGCAAACAGAAGGGGAAACGAATGGCCGCGACGACCGTCTTCAAGGCACGCCGTATACTCACCATGGACCCGAACCGTCCCGTCGCGACGCATGTCGCCGTACGCGATGGAAGGGTGCTCGCCGTCGGCGATGCCGAAGTCGCGACGGCGTGGGGCGGCGGTACGCTCGATACACGCTTTGCGGATGCCGTTCTGATGCCGGGTTTCGTCGAGGGGCACGCGCACATGATGGCGGGGGCCATGTGGCAGTATGTCTATGCCGGCTATCAGGACCGGCAAGATCCGTCGGGCAAGCTATGGAAGGGGCTGACCGACATCGAACAGGTGATCGCCGGCCTGCGCGAGGCCGAAAGCCGCCTCGAACCGGATGCGCCGCTCATCGGCTGGGGTTTCGACCCGATCTTCCTGCCGACCGAACGCCTCAACCGGACACATCTCGACGCTGTTTCCTCCAGCCGTCCGATCGTCATCATGCATTCGAATTTCCATCTGATGACGGTAAATTCGGCGGCTTTGGCCCTTGCCGGCTATACGCGCGAGACGCTTGCGGAGGGCGTTTTGCGCGGCACCGACGGCGAGCCGAACGGCGAGTTGCAGGAGATGGCCGCGATGTTTCCGGTCATGCGTCGTCTGAAGATCGACTTTCGCGCGCTGTCGCGCGAGCCCCGCAGCATCCGCGCCTTCGGCCAGACCGCGATGCGGGTCGGCGTCACCACTTCGGCCGACCTCATTTCCGAATTGCCCGACGAGGATGTCGACACGCTTTTGTCCGTAACGGGCGGCGACGACTTTCCGCTGCGCATCGTACCCGCCCTCAACGGCATGAGCGACACGCCGGAGCGTATCGTCGAACGGGCTTTAGCGCTGCGCGCGCGCACCAGCGACATGCTGCGGCTGGGCGCGGTCAAGCTGATGACGGACGGCTCCATCCAGGGCTATACCGCGCGCCTCAAATGGCCGGGCTACATCAACGGAGCGCCGAACGGCATCTGGAATACGCCGCCGGAACGGCTGGAGGCGCTCGTCGACGCGCTGCACGCGGCCGGCGTCCAGATGCATATCCATGTCAATGGCGACGAGGCCTCCGAAGTCGCGATCGGTGCGATCGAGCGGGCGGTGCGAAAGCATGGCGGGCTCGAACATCGCCACACGCTCCAGCATTGCCAGATGGCCGACGACGCGCAATTCCGCCGGATGGCGACTGCCGGCCTTTGCGTCAATCTGTTTTCGAACCATATCTGGTTCTTCGGCGACCAGCATCTTGAACTGACGATGGGGGTCGACCGCGCGCTTCGGCTCGACGCCGCACGCTCGGCGCTTGACCACGGCGTGCCGCTTGCCATCCACTCCGATGCGCCGGTAACGCCCATGGGACCGCTCCAGACGGCCTGGTGCGCGGTCAACCGCCTGACCCCAAAGGGACGCGTGCTCGGCGAAGCCCAGCGCATCAGCGTCGCGGAAGCCCTCAGCGCCATCACGCTCGGGGCCGCCTATACGCTCGGTCTGGACGGGGAGATCGGCTCGATCGAAACGGGCAAGCGCGCGGATTTCGCCGTTCTGGGCGACGATCCGACCGCTGTTTCGCCCGAAACCCTGCGCGACGTGCCCGTTCTCGGCACCGTCTGCGGCGGCCGGGTTTTCATGGCATGAGCAAACTGCCGGTCACGATCGTCACCGGCTATCTGGGTGCCGGAAAGACGACACTCGTCAACGCCCTCCTCTCGCAGGAGCATGGCCGGCGCATCACCGTTCTCGTCAACGATTTCGGCGAAGTGGCGATCGACGAGGATTTGATCGTCGCGCGGGACGGCGACACGATCGCGCTTGCCAATGGCTGCATGTGCTGTTCGCTCGGCGACGATCTGTTCGCCTCGCTCGACCGCATCCTGTCTTCCGCAACGTTGCCGGATCATCTGGTCATAGAGACGAGCGGGGTCGCCGATCCCGGCCGGCTGAGCCAGATCGCGCTCGCCGAACCGATGCTCGATCATCGCGGGACCGTGACCGTCGTCGACCCCGTCAACATCGCGGCGTCGCTGGCCGATCCGGTTCTGGCCGACACGATCTGCCGGCAACTCGCCGCTGCATCGTTGATCGTCGTTTCCAAGGCCGATCTTTGCGATGCGGCCGGTCTTTCGGCGGCTGAAACGCTGTGGCGACCTTATACACCGCCCAATACCGGATGCGTGGTCGTGGCGGAAGGCGGCATCGCGGCCGAAGTGCTTCTCGGCGAGTTCGATGTGCCCGCCGACACGGTGCGGGCACCCGTGCCCCATGGACATCACCATCACAGCTACAGAAGCTGGACCCGCACGATGCCCGCGCCCGTGTCCCGCAGCGCCCTGGAAAAATTACTGGCCCGGCAGGATCTGGGCATCTTTCGGCTCAAGGGCTTCGTGCGCATCGAAGACGGAAGCATCGCCGTCGTCCAGAAGGCCGGTTCGCACTGGACGATCGCACCGCACGATCAGGCCGGCCGGCCTCCCGCGCTGCGCATCGTCGCCATCGGCCGTTCGGATGCGCTCGACATCGCCGGCGCGGAGGCGGCGTGCGCCGCCATGTGTTCGGCGACGGCCTGACAGGCAAAGACGACGCGCCCTGAGGCGCGTCATCGAGTTCATCGATACCATCCGGCTATTTGGACAGCACGGCGGCAGGATTAGTCGTAGCGAGCTTTCCGACGGGTTCCGATTTGATCGCCATGGCGCAGAACATCGACACCAGGGCGGCGAAGACGACGTAGGCGCACAGCCACCAAGGCGAACCGCCGCCCCGGTCGATCAGAAGCGTAGCGATGATCGGCGTCAGCCCGCTCGCGAAGATTCCCGAGAACTGATAGACGAAGGAAATGCCCGTATAGCGCACTCTTGCGTCGAAAAGGTCGGAGAAGAGAGCCGCCTCCGGGCCGTAGCACATCGCATAGACGATACCGAAGGGAATGATGATGCCGATGGCGATCAGCGGCAACGACCCGCTGCTCATCAACCAGAACGCCGGATAGGTGCAGATGGCCAGCGCCAGAGCCCCGATCGCATAAGTCTTCGGACGTCCCCATTTGTCTGAGAGCCTGCCGAAATAGGGGATCGAGAAACACATCACGACGGCCGCGATCGATACGATCCACAACGCATCCGTGCGCTCGACGCCGACATAGCGCGACAGATAGACGATCGAGAACACCGCGAAGACGTTGAAGAACACGCCGTCGATATAGCGTGCGCCCATGCCCAGAAGGATGTTCTTCGGATATTTGCGGATCATCTCGACGAAGGGAATCTTGACCTCGTTGCCGGTTTCCTTGACCTCGCGGAATTCAGGCGTGTCGAGAATTTTCAGCCGGATATAGAGCCCGACCGCGACCAGAAGGATCGAGGCGATGAAGCCGACGCGCCAACCCCAGGCCATGAACTGATCGTCGGGCAGGAGCGACATGATCGCCGTGACGCCCGATGCGAGGCAAAGACCAATCGCAAGTCCAAGCTGCGGAAGGCTGGCGAAGTAGCCGCGCTTTTCCTTCGGCGCATATTCATACGCCATCAGAACCGCTCCACCCCACTCGCCGCCGATGCCGAGACCCTGCGCGATGCGCAGAAGCAGCAGCAGGATCGGTGCCGCGATGCCGATCTGTTCATAGGTCGGCAGCAGCCCGATGAGGACCGTCGCCACGCCCATGATGAGCAGCGTCAGGACGAGCATGCTCTTCCGGCCGATCCTGTCACCGAAATGGCCGAAAATCACGCCGCCGACGGGGCGGGCAACGAAGCCGACCGCAAAGGTGGCGTAGGCGAGAAGGATCGATACGATCGGATCGTCCGAGGGAAAGTAAAGCGTGTTGAACACGATGCCGGCGACGATCCCGTACAGGAAGAAATCGTACCATTCGATGGTCGAACCGATGACGCTCGCATAGACGACGCGCCTTAGTTGCTTCTGGTCTTCAGGCTTGGACTTCGACATGCGTTTTCCTCCCGATTGTCGATGACTTCACATCCTCCCGGATCATGTCGGCCGCCTTCTCGCCGATCATGATCGCGGGCACGTTGGTGTTTCCGGAAACCAGCGTCGGCATGACGGAACAGTCGGCGACCCAAAGCCCGTCGAAATCTCTGACCCGAAGACGTGAATCGACGACGGCTTGCGCATCGTCCTGCGGACCCATCTTGCAGGTGCCGACCGGATGGAAGATCGTCGCGCCATGCGCGCGCGCGGATGCGAGCAGTTCCTCGTCGCTTTCGCCCGCCCGAGGAACGACCTCTTCGGCGACATAGTCCGAAAGCGGCTTCGTGCGCGCCAGTTTGCGCGCCAGCCGCATTCCTTCCACGGCGCAGCGCCTGTCGGTCTCGGCATCGAGATAGTTCGCGAAGATCTTCGGTGCGGTCGACGGATCGGGCGAGGCGAGCTTGATGTCGCCCCGGCTTTCCGGCCGGAGCTGGCATACCGACATGGTGAACCCGGAAAAATCGTGAACCTTGCCGCCAGCCATGTCCGCCGACAACGTGCCGATGTGGAACTGGACATCCGGCGTTTGCGACTCGGGCAGAACCCTGGTGAAGATACCGCCCTGGTTGATCCCGACGGCCAGCGGCCCGCTGCGCGAAAACGCCCACTGCAGCCCCATCCGCATGCGCCCGAACAAGGAATTGAGCTGGTCGTTCGTGGTGATCGGACGGGTGCAGCGATAGATCAGCCGGACCTGCAGATGATCCTGAAGGTTTGCGCCGACGCCGGGCGTATCGCGACGCACGGCGATGCCGTTGCCGCGCAACTGGTCGGCGGGTCCGATGCCCGACAGCATCAGAAGATGCGGCGAATGGATCGCGCCCGCCGAAAGCACAACCCCGCGCCTTGCCTCGATCAAGCGCTCCCGGCCTCGCGTGACGACATGGACACCGGCGGCGCGCCTTCCCTCGAAATGGATACGCGTTGCCGTCGTGTCCGTCAGGATCGCAAGGTTGTCGCGGTTTCCCGCCGGTTTCAGATAGGAGACGGCCGAACTCGTCCGCCAGCCATTATGGGTCGTCAACTGGTAATAGCCGGCGCCTTCCTGCTCGCGGCCGTTGAAATCCTCGGTGCGCGGTATGCCGATGTTCTCAGACGCCGCGATGATCGCTTCCACCAGTTCGTTGCGCGACCTGATGCTCGATACCTTGAGCGGACCGTTTTTCCCGTGAAGCTGGTCGTCGCCAAGATCGGCATTGCTTTCCAGCTTGATGAAGTACGGCAGCACATCCTGAAATCCCCAGCCGGGATTTCCCAGTTCCTGCCAGTGGTCGTAGTCCTGCGCCTGTCCGCGGATGACGATCAATCCGTTGATCGAACTCGAACCGCCGAGCACCTTGCCGCGCGGCCAGTAGATCCGCCGCCCGTCCATGTTCGGTTCTGGCTCGGTCTGAAGCTTCCAGTTGATGCGGGGGTCCCACATCGTCTTGCCGTAGCCGATCGGAAGATGAATCCAGAAACTGCGATCCTTCGGCCCAGCTTCGAGCAAAGCAACCTTATACCGACCGTCTTCCGACAGACGGTTTGCAAGGACGCAACCGGCCGATCCTCCTCCGACCACGACGAAATCGAATTCCGTTTCGTGATCCATTTCCCATTTCCTCCCTGGGAACGGTGCGGAAGGTGGCTCAAACAAGAGTGCTTGTCAAATTAATGAGACGTAACGTCTCGTTAAATGAGACAACACTTGATTTGGGTCGATTTTGACGGCATTCTCGGCTCTGCCGGGAGCGGATGGCAGGAGAGCGGGAGGTGTTCGCATGGCAGACACGGCGGTAAATCGCAGCATGGATATTCTGGTCGCGGTCGCGGCCAGCAGCCGTCCGCTCGTCGTTCCGGATTTGTGCCGGGCGCTCGACCTTCCCAAGCCGACCGTCCACAGGCTTTGCCAGAAGCTCGAAGCCGAGCTTTATCTGATCCGCGAGCCGGGCGGCAGGCACTACACGCCGGGGCCGAAGCTCATGCGGCTCGGCTTCGATCTCATGAGTTGGGGCGTCACGACAGAGCGGCGGGCGATCATGGAAGCGGCGGTCGAACGACTGGGCGAAACCTGCAACTTCACCACGATCTCCGGCAACAAGGTCGTTTATCTCCACCGCGTCGAGGCGGGCTGGCCGCTGCGCGTCCACCTCGAACCGGGCTCACGGGTTCCGCTGCATTGCACCGCTAGCGGCAAGCTGATGCTCGCCATGATGGAGCCGGCGCGGCGCAAACGCATGCTGGAATTGACCGAACTCACGCCCGACACGCCGAACAGCATTACCGATCCGCACCGGCTCGAACTGGAACTCGAGGCTATCGCCAAACGGGGCTATAGTCTCGACCGCGAGGAGTTCATGCTCGGACTGAGCGCCATCGCCGTGCCCGTGCGCGACCGGCGCGGCATCGTTCAGGCCGCCCTTGCCTGCCATGGGCCGACGGCCCGCTTCAGTCTCGACAAGGCGCAGCAGCAACTCGGCGTGCTCACCGAGACGGCAAGGAAACTCGCGCGCACCCTGCCGGACTGACCAGGCCCACCCCATACCTTCCACGCCTGACTGGCTATAAACTGTGCCCACACTGGATATATGCCTTTGGCAGGCGCTCCAGCATGGAAAGAGGGTTGATTGCAGCCTTCGCGTCTCTTTCGAGAAAGGGAAAAACGGGGCCGGCGATCCGCAGAAACGGTCGAAAGAGAGAGCGACGATGTCTTGGACCCCTGCTGAAGAAACGATCACGACCGACGATCTGGCGGCCTTGTTCGATGCGTTCAACCGGCACGACATCGACGCCGTCATGTCCTATTTCGCGGATGATTGCGTCTTCGACGCGGTCGCCGGGCCGGACGTTCACGGCGCGCGGCACGAAGGCGCCGGCGCGATCGCCAAGGCGTTCTCGGCAACGTTTTCTGCCATGCCCGATGCGCGATGGGATCATCACGGCCATCTGGTGCAGGGCGACCGGGCGCTCTCGCAATGGACCTTCAGCGGCACCAATGCGGATGGAACGCGGATCGAGGCCGAGGGCGCCGACATCTTCCGTGTGCGAGACGGCAAGCTCGTCCACAAGCAGGCGTTCCGCAAGCAACGCCCGGTTCTCCCCGCAAAGTAAGGTTGGCCGCCGCCATGCAAAAGCCGGTTGGATCGCTTTTCGCTCCCTATGACCCGCAATACGATCCCGTGACCGACGAAGGACCGGGTATCAATCGCGATTACGCCCCGACCTACTGGATCGGCACGGCGGGCACGCCGCCCGCCGACGACGGCCCGATCCAGGGGGACGTCGATTGCGACGTGGCGATCATCGGCTCCGGCTATACGGGACTTTCGGCCGCGATCCATCTGGCACGCGAACATGGCATTAAGGCCACCGTCCTGGAGGCCAATCGCGTCGCATGGGGCTGCTCGACCCGGAACGGCGGACAGGCCCAGATTTCCTCGGGCCGCCTGAAGCGTTCGCAGTGGATCGAGCGCTGGGGCATCGATGTCGCCAGACGGATGCACGCCGAAATCGCCGAGGCCTTCGATCTGTTCCGCGATCTCGTCAAGGACATCGACTGCGAAGCGCAGGATGGCGGACATCTCTACATCGCGCACAAGCCCTCGGTGATGCCGGCGCTCGAAAAGGAGTCGGCGCTTCTCAACGACACGTTCGGATATGCAAGCCGGATTTTATCGCGCGACGAGGTTCATGCCGATTTCGTTGCGGACCGCGAGGCGGCGGGCGCGATGTACGAACCCGACGGCATGGGCATCCACGCCGCCAAGCTCGCCTTCGGTTATCACAAGCTGGCGCGTTCGCTCGGCGCGAAGATCCACACGGCGAGCCCGGTCCAGTCCTGGGAAACGCGCGGCGGCGTGCATCACCTGCACACCCCAGGCGGCACGGTACGCGCGCGCGCCGTCGGCCTTGCGACCGCAGGCTACACGAGCCCCGATCTCAACAAACTGACGCGTCATCGGCTCATGCCGATCCTGTCGAACTCGGTCGTCACCCGCCCCCTTTCGGATGCGGAAATCGAGGCTTGCGGGTTCAAGGCGCGGTTCCCGCTGACCGATACGCGCACGCTACGCCACTACTACCGTTTCATGCCGGACGGGCGCTTTCAGATCGGCAGCCGCAGCGCGATCACCGGGCGTGATGCCCCCAACGCGAAACATCTCGATGTGCTGATCGATGGCATGAAGCGCAAATTCCCCGCGCTGGACGGCGTGCAGCTCGACTATTCCTGGTGGGGCTGGGTCGATGTCAGTCACGACATGATGCCGCGCATCTTCCAGCCGGACCGCGAGCAATCGATCTTCTATGCGATGGGTTATGGCGGCAACGGCGTCATGTATTCGGCACAGGCCGGCCGCCGCATGGCGCAGATGATCGCCGGCAGCGGCAAGGAACCGGACCTTCCGATCTTCACGTCCCCACTGCCGCATCATGGCCTGCTCACGCCGTTCCGCAGGCTGGGCCAGCGGATGATGTACCGATGGTACCAATTCAACGATGAAAAACGGTGAGCGCCTCCGCTGCGCCGTCGCCGCCCGGAACGCCGGGCCGGCATCCCGTCGCGCAATAGCACATGCCCATGAGCACGATGTCCGCCACCATGTCACGTTTCCTCGCCGTGAAGGGCGCTCCGGCGATACGCCTTGCACCCGGCGTCCTGATCTGCGCCACCGTTGCGCTCGCCTCGCAGTTCCTGTCCGACCATTATGGCGCACCGGCCATGCTGATGGCACTGCTTCTGGGCATCGCCTTTCATTTTCTGTCCGAAGAGGGCCGCGCCGTTCCCGGCATCGCCTTCACCTCGCGGACGGTCCTGCGGGTGGGCGTCGCGCTTCTGGGCATCCGCATGAGCGCCGATCTGCTCGTCGGCGTCGGCGCCTCCACGATCGCGCTGATCGTGGCCGCCGTCGTTGCGACGATCCTGATCGCGCTCGCCGGCGCCAGGCTTCTGGGACGCGGCTTCCGGCTGGCGCTACTGACCGGCGGTTCCGTGGCGATCTGCGGCGCCTCGGCAGCCATGGCGATTGCAGCCGTCCTGCCGCGAAACGAACATTCGGAACGCAACCTCATCTTCACGGTCATCAGCGTGACGGTTCTTTCGACCATCGCCATGATGATCTATCCCGTCGCGGTCGGCATGTGGGGGCTGGACGATCGCGCCGCCGGCATCTTCATCGGCGCGACCATTCACGACGTGGCACAGGTCGTCGGAGCCGGGTTTTCCATTTCCGAAGAGGCCGGTGAGACCGCCACGCTGGTCAAGCTCGTGCGCGTTACGCTTCTGGCTCCTGTCGTCCTGATATTCTCGCTGGTTCTAAGAAACATCGCTCCAGTGGCACCTGACGCACCGCGCCCGCCGCTCGTGCCGGGTTTCGTCATCGGCTTCATCGTGCTCGCGATCATCTCCTCAACGGGGCTGGTTCCCGTACTCGTCAGCGATCTCCTCGTGGAAGCCTCGCGCTGGGCGCTGCTGACGGGCATCGCGGCGGTCGGCATGAAGACGTCGTTCAAGAGCATCCGCGACGTCGGAGGAGCGGCCGTCCTGCTGATCGTGGCCGAGACCGCATTCATCGCTCTCTTCGTTCTAGGGGGCCTGCAAATCATCAGGTGAGGAGGACACCGTGCATGAACACGCTAGACCGTTTCCTTGAAACGGCCAGGAAAGCGCCGCAACGCATCGTCCTGGCCGAAGGGGAAGACCCGCGCGTACAGGAAGCGGCCATGCTGGCACACCGCGACGGAATCGCGATGCCGATCCTCGTCGGCAACCGGGCGCGCATAGAGGCGGCAATCGGGAAATCACAAGCCGGGAATCTGCGCATCGAAGACCCCGCCTCTTCGCCTCATTCCGCGCGCTTCATCGAACGTTACCATGAGTTGCGACACGCCAAGGGTGCGACACGGAAAGATGCCGAAACGGCGATCTGCGATCCGATGGGATTTGCCGCGATGATGGTGCGCGAGGGTGAGGCCGACGGCATGGTCGGCGGGGCGGTCGCAACCACGGCGCATACGGTTCGCTGCGCCTTGCAGATCATCGGCCGTGCCCGCGACGCAAAGCTCGTTTCCAGTTTCTTCCTGATGATGCTGAACGACCCCGAACAGGCGAAGAAAGGCGCGCTGCTTTTCGCCGATTGCGGCCTCGTTGTGGAACCGGGCTGCGATGAACTGGCCGACATCGCCATCGCATCGGCAGACTCCTACGCCCGGCTTTGCGCGCACAAGCCCAGCATCGCCATGCTGTCCTTTTCCACCATGGGCAGCGCCTTGCATGCGCGCGTCGACAAGGTCAGGCAGGCCACCGAACGGGTGAAGCAATTGCGACCCGATCTCGCCATCGACGGCGAGCTTCAGTTCGACGCCGCCTTCGTCCCTGCGATCAACAAGGCCAAGGCGCCCGGCTCGACGACCGGCGGCGACGCCAACGTCTTCGTGTTTCCCAATCTGGAAGCGGGCAATATCGGCTACAAGATCGCGCAACGCATCGGCGGTGCGACGGCGATCGGGCCGATCCTTCAGGGTCTTGCGCGTCCCGCCAACGATTTGTCGCGCGGATGCAGCACAGAGGATGTCTTCGCGATGATCGCCATCACCGGCGTACAGGCCGCCGCCGAAGTCGCTGATTATGCCGGTTCCGGCTCCAGTCCGGCCTGTGTCTCGGGCACGTAGTCTGCGATCGCCTCGGCGACAAGTTCGATCCCACGGCCGATGAGCGACGGCTCGATGGACGAATAAGCGAGGCGATAGAAGTTGCACGCCGATGCTTCGTTCTGGAAGAACGTATAGCCCGGCTCGATCAGGACGCCCTTCGAACCGAGATCGGCGGCAAGCTTGCGCGTATCGACGTGAGCGGGCGCTTCCATCCAGAAGCTGGAGCCGCCCGACACGATATTGTCCACCTTTTTCAACCCGGTGCGTGCGATCGCCGCTTCCATCGCGGCGCGCCGCTCGCGATAGGCGTTGGTCATCCGGGCGATGAGGGCGTCGTAATATCCGAGCGCCAGAAACGTCGCCACCGTGCGCTGCAACTGGCCCGGCGGATGTCGCAGCACGGCGGCGCGCAACGCGCGAACCTCCTTGATGAAGGGCTGCGGCCCGACCAGATAACCGAGCCGCAAGCCGGGGAAGATGGACTTCGAAAACGAGCCGACATAGATCACGCGGCCATCTCGGTCGAGCGACTTGATGGCCGGCGCGGGGGGCTGAAGGAACGACATCTCGAACTCGTAATCGTCCTCGACGATCAGGTAATCGTTCAGCCGCGCGTGTTGCAGAAGCTCCGATCGTCGCTCGACCGGCATCGTCGCATTGGTGGGGCAATGGTGGCTCGGCGTGACGAACAGCACGTTCGTCCGTTCGGGGAGATTCTCGAACACCGTTCCGCGGCCGTCGACCGCATTGGTCACCAGTTCGCAGCGCGTGTGTTTGAGGATCGCGCGCAGGCCGTGATAGCCCGGATCGTCCATCGCGGCGGTGCGCCGCTGGTTGAGGAGCACCTGAGCGGCCAGCCACAGGGCATTTTGCGCGCCGAGCGTGATGAGGATTTCCTCCGGCCGCGCCTGAATGCCACGATTGGGCAGCGTATGCAGCGCGATGTATTTGATGAGTTCGGCGTCGTCGCGCTCGAAATAATCCGCCGAAGTCGACGCGAAATCCCTCTTTCCGAGCGCCTGGATCGCGCATCTGCGCCAGTTCCGGTGGTCGAACAGCCCGTCGTCCGACTGGCCGTAGATGAACCGGTATCGATAGTCGCGCCAGTGCTGCGGCTTGGCCGGCAGCACCTGCTCGGAATAGCGCTGGCCGATCGCCCTCGACCAGTCGACGCCGCCGGGGTGCGATTCGGCGCGAGGCTGAAACGAGACCTGACGCGGCGCCTTTTGCGAGACGTAGTAGCCCGACCGCCCGCGCGGTGCGACGAAATCGTTGGCGACCAGTTCGCTGTAGGCAAGCGTGACCGTGATCCGGCTGACGCCCAGATGATCGGCCAGCTTCCGGCTCGACGGCAGGCGCTCGCCCGGCAGAAAGCGACCGGCGAGAATGGCTTCGCACATGAAACGCTGAATCTGCTGCTGAAGCGTTTCCTGCGACAGGGGATCGAGAAAGAAATATTCCGGCGTCTTTGGCATCGCCCCACCCCTGTTAAAACCTGCACATCAAACGGGCAGCGCATTTCGCGAAATATCCGGCCCTGGAAACCTGTTTCTGGCTTTTGGACGATTTCGGCCCATGATGATCGCTTTTACGGCACCGGAACGCCTTCTGGCGCATCAATGAAAGCCTGACTGCTCAAGCCGTCCGCACATCGACGGACAGACACTGGCAGATGAAACTGGCAATATCAATCCGATACAACTGGAACTACGTCGGAACGGCTGCTGATGGCCCACTCGGACTTGGGAACATAAGAAAATCAAGGGCAATGGAGGTTAATCGATGGTTCGGAATCTGAAACTCGTTTTGATGGCGGGAGCGATGTGGTTCGCCGCCTATCCCGCCGGCGCGGTCGACAAGGTCACTGTCGCCTATTTTCTGGAATGGCCAACGGCCAATCAGGTCGCCCAGGTCGACAAGACCTATGACGAAGCCATGGGCGTTCCGGTGGAATGGCGCGCATTCGGCAATGGCAACGAGATGACACAGGCGATGGTCTCCGGCGATGTGCAGATCGCATACAGCCAGGGTTTCGTCCCCTTCGTCGTGGGCGTGACGAGCGGCGCGCCGCTGGAGATGGTCGGGGTCGCGGTCAGCTACGCCGAGAACGATCTTTGCATCGTGCGCGACGACGCAGGCATCACCAAGGACAATGCCAGCGAGCTCGAGGGAAAGCGCGTCGCAACGCCCATCGGCAACGTGACCCACTACAAGCTTCTTCGCACCCTCGAAGTTCTCGGCGTCGACGCCTCGAAGGTCAGCCTCGTCCAGATGAACCCTGCCGACGCCGCCGTGGCGCTGGTGCGCGGCGACGTGCCGATGGCGTGTGCCTTCGGCGGCGCGCTGGACCGGATGCGCGAAGTCGGCTCGCCCCTGATGACCGGCGCGGAACAGGAAGAAGCAGGCATCAATACCTTCGACATCATCTCGGTCCAGAAGGATTTCGCCGATCAAAACCCCGAACTGGTGAAAACCTTCCTCGAGGTCACGGCGAATGCGAATTCTGCGCATGATGCCGCACCGGACGCGGATGTGGAAAAGATCGCCGGCGCGGCGGGCATGGATCTGGAGCCCGCCAAGCAGATGCTGTCGATGTTCAGCTTCCCCACGGTCGAGGAGCAGCTCGGCGACAACTGGATGGGCGGCGGCGTGCAACAGGCCGCGAAAGGCGTGGCGGACCTGATGGTCGAGAGCGGCAATCTCGATCAGGCGCTGGACGACTACGAGCCCTTCTTCAACACGACCTATCTTTCCGAATAATGCCGAAGCTCCGACCGCCTCGCGCGGTCGGAGCGATCGCATCCCGATTTTCCCAGGAGGTGGACAGGTTGTCTTCGATAGAAATCGACACCGTGTCCATGCACTACACGCTGCCCAATGGCGGGTCTGTGCATGCGCTCGACAATGTCGCGCTCGATATCAGGCAAGGCGAACTCGTCTCGATCCTCGGTCCGTCGGGCTGCGGAAAGACCACGCTTTTGAACATCGTCGCCGGCTTCCTCGCGCCTTCGGGCGGCGCGGTGCGGGTGGACGGGCAGCGCGTGACCGGGCCGGGGCCGGACCGGGGCATGGTGTTTCAGCAGGGCGCGCTCTTCGAATGGCTGAGCGTCGAGCGCAACGTCTCGTTCGGTCCTGACATGGCGGGCAAGAAGAAATCACAGACCGCCGCGCGCGTCGCGGAATTGCTGAAGGTGGTCGGGCTGACCGGCTTCGAATCGAAGCCGGTCTATCAGCTTTCCGGCGGCATGCAGCAGCGCGTGGCGCTCGCGCGCTGCCTGGCGAACGACCCGGGCGTCATTCTCATGGACGAACCGCTCGGCGCGCTCGACGCCCTGACGCGCGAGAAGATGCAGGGTCTCGTCCTTCGTCTGTGGAAGGAAACGGGCAAGACGATCATGCTGATCACCCATTCGGTCGAAGAGGCGCTGCTTCTGGGCGAACGGCTGATCATCATGGCTCCCCGGCCGGGCCGGATCGTGAAGGAATACCGACTGGATTTCGCCGAGCAGGCGCTCAAGCAGGATCCCCGCAAGGTCAAGGCGACACAGGAATTCGTGCGCACGCGCGAGGAGGTGCTGTCGATGATCTGGAGCATGGAGGAGGCCATCATGGGCCATGATGCAGTGACGGAGACGGCGAGTGCCTGAGCCCGAAAAGCCATCCCGCCTGGCCGTCTGGCTCGGCATCGCGGACAATTCCTTCACACGGCAGAAGACGGTCAAGTTCGGAGACGCCAGCGCCGTCAATTCCGGTCGTCTCTACTCCATTCTCATCGTCGTCATTCTGTTTGCCGCCTGGATCATCGCCAGCGCCGCCGGCGTGGTGAAGCCCTTCTACTGGCCGCCCATCGGCGCCGCCATCGACCGGCTTCAAATTCTCATGACCGACGGTTTTCGCAACGTCTCCCTCTGGAACCATATCGGCATCAGCGTCTATCGCGTTCTGTCCGGCGTGTTCTACGGCGCGGTGATCGGCATACCGCTGGGCTTCGCCATGGGACTGTCGTCACTCGCGCGCGGGCTCTTCGATCCCATCGTCGAATTCATGCGGCCAATTCCGCCGCTGGCGCTGATTCCGCTCATCATCCTGTGGTTCGGGATCGGCGAGTTCGCCAAGATATTCCTTCTTTTCCTCGCGTCGCTCTTCATCATGACGCTGGCCGCCCGTTCGGGCGTTTCCAACGTGCGCGTCTCGAAGGTCCATGCCGCCTATTCGCTCGGTGCCTCGCGTTTGCAGATCCTGCGCCACGTCATCTTGCCGAACGCGCTACCGGAAATCTTCACCGGCCTGCGCACGGCCATGGGTGTGTGCTGGGGAACGGTGGTCGCCGCCGAACTCGTCGCCGCCGATCAGGGCGTCGGCTCGATGATCATGATCGCGAAGAACTTCCTGCAGACCGACACGGTCGTCATCGGCATCGTGATCATCGGCATCATCGGCTACTCGATCGAACTCGTCATGCGCTGGCTCGAACGTGTGCTGGTGCCGTGGCGCGGCAAGGTCTGAGCTTTCAGAAAGCCTGCGGTTACCAGGATCGCACGAAGCTTGCGTCGCTCTTCGATGTGAAGGCGGTGGCGCGGCGTTCGGCGAATGCCGCCGCGCCTTCGCGCGAATCCGCCGCCGCCGAAGCTGGAACCCGTCGCTGATATCCGTCCCCGCGCAAAAGGCGCGGCCCTTTCCGGTGATCACGATCGCCCTGACGGCGTCATCGGTGTCGGCCGGCCATGTCCAGAGCGGCGACGATCTCGTCCAGCGTCGATATGCGCACGGCGTTCAGTTTTTCTGGACAGTTGAGTGTGATCACCGCCGTTTGGCCGTGGTTTTCGTATTCGATGTCACGCCAGTTCATCGCCGTTTCCTATTGTTCCGCCGCACCTGCCCGGCTTGTGAGCCGGCGAAAATCCTCGACGAACAGGCGCGCCATCTCCAGGATCATCAAAGCGAAGGCCAGCGGCATCATGATGATGACCGGCCAGACGAAGCGGATGACGAACCACAGGACCACGAGATAGATGACGATCTCGACCAGAAGAACGAAGATCGACACGGCCGCACCCTTGCGGATGCGACTATTGATTTTCTCGAAACGGCCCGCCGTCTAGAAGTCAAACGACGCGGACAGCGTGAACGTGCGTGGCGCCCCTGCCGCGAGGAACCCGCGTGCGGACGAGGCCCAATAATTCTCGTTGAAGACGTTCTCGACATTGGCCCTGAATTCGACCGGTTTGCCATGCGGCCCTTCGAGCGCATAGCGCAGCCCGACATCGAAGCGCGTCCAGTCCGAAACCTTTTGGGTGTTGGCTGCATCATAATAGGTGCTGCCATTGTAGAGCGCCCGGCCGGTCAGGGTCAGCCCTTCGGCCAGCCAAGGCATGTCATACTCGCCGTAAAGGCTGATTGCGGTTTTCGGAACGCCGCGCGCCCTGTTGCCCTCGAACGTTCCGCCGGCGGTTCTGGCCAATTGCGCGTCCATGAAGGTGATGCCGCCGAGCAGTCGAAGCCCCTCGATCGGTTCGCCGAAAATGGATAGCTCGATGCCGCGATTGGCCTGCAGGCCGTCGGCCGAGAAAATTCCGGTCGCCGGGTCGGTGAAGGCGCTTTCCTGCCTGATCTCGAACAGCGCCGCTGTCAGCGCGAACGAGCCGAGATCGTATTTGACGCCGATTTCTTTCTGGTCGCTGACGAAAGGTGGCAGGATGTCGCCGGAGTTGACGGCGGTGACGGGCGCGATTTCGCCTTCCGTCAGCGCCTCGACATAGTTGGCGTAGACGGACAGGCTGTTATTGATATTGAAGACTGCCGCGACCGCCGGGCTGAACCGGGCGTCCTCGTAGAAGTAGGTCTGCTCGCCGACCGTGCCGCGCGCCGGATTGGTGTTGAAAGCGCGCGAGCGGATATCCTGATAGCGCCCGCCAAGCGTCAACTGGAAACGCTCATCGAAGAAGGAGATAGTATCGGAAATCGCGATGCTGGTGGACACCAGATCGGCGAAGGGTATCAACTCGTTCGAGCGCGGGAGTCCGCTCGTGTCGACGGAACCGCCGGGCAGATAGACCGGATCATAGATATTGGTAGGATAGCTTGGGAAGCCGAGCGCCCGTGGATTGAATTCGCCCCGGTTGTTCTCGTTCAAAGATCTGGCCGCGGAGATGCTCAATTGATGGCCGATGGCACCCGTGTCGAATTCCGAACGTAGCCCGACTTCGCCTGAAAAACCTTGGATTTCCTGCGGGTTGAACCCAAAGTCGGCCTGCGCGTCGCCTACTCCGGGACTGACAAGGCGAGGGTCGCCGATAGTGTAGGACGTTGTCAGGAAGTCCTCGCGGTAGCGGCTGGCACCGCCGGCCGCATAGACGGTCGTGTTCGGCAGAACGTCGAACTCGATACGGCCGGCCGCCATGTTGTACGTGCTGTCATGGTATTCGAAGGGGTTCGCCGCGTTGATCCGGCCGTCCGGGGCACGGGGAATTGCGACGCCCGGCGCAACCGCGTTGAACAGCGAGGTCGGTGCGTCGATGTTCTGGGTGGAGTGGTTGAGATCGAGCGAGGCGCGAACGCGCTCGCCCCGATAGTCCAGACCGAGCGATGCGACGCCGACCTGCACATCGTTATTGTCGTAAGCCGTGTCGCCGGCGCGATAGGAGCCGTTGAAGCGAACGCCCCATTCTCCTTCGGGGCCGAGGTGACGACCGAAATCGACATGCGACCAGATCTGCGCATCGGAAAGATAGGTCGTCGTCAGCCGCGTCAGCGGTTCATCGGTGGCGCGCTTCGGGACGAGGTTGATCGTGCCGCCGACGCGGCCCGTTCCGCCGTTCACGAGCGCGGTCGGCCCCTTGAGAATCTCGACCCGTTCGATGCCCTCCAGAAAGTGACGCCGCGGATTGGCGATGTAGGGAAGACCATCGTAAAGCGTGTCGAGATTGGTGACCGAGAAGCCGCGGATGAAGAAGGAATCGCGTTCGCTGTAGGCAGGCGCATCGGCGCGCACGGACGGATCGTTGAGCGTGACGTCCGCAACGGATCGGGCCTGCTGATCGCGGATCAGCTTTTCAGTGTAGCTGACCGCGCTGAAGGGGGTGTCGAGAAGGGAACGGTTGCCGAGCGCACCCAGCCGCACGCCGGAGGCGACCTGTCCGCCCGGCAAGGGAGCAGGCGGCTGTCCGACCGTTCCGGTTGCCGGCGGCTCGCCCTCCGAGCGTCCGATGACCACGAGCGGATCGAGCACGGTCGGTCCGCCCGTCGTTTGCTGGGCCAGCGCCGAAACCGACGACATCGCAAAAAGCGACACTCCTGCGAGAGCCGCGCTGCCCCATGCGCGGCGGATTTGCACTCGTCCCCTCGACATTCTCTAAGTCCTTGTTTGCCTGTTGAATTGAAGAATTTGAACTGACGCCGATCAGCTCCGCTCGTCGCCCTCGACACCGTCCGACTGCCAATCGAATTGAAGGGTTTCGCGGAACGCGAAGCGTTCGATATGGCGCTGCACGACATCGCGGAACTGTTCGAGATCACCCGACTCTCGCGCGATCAGTTCGACCGAAAGACCCGCCTCGTCAGCCGTCAGAACCGTCGTCCCGAGCGGAAGCGCGATGCGCCCGTGCGTTGGTGTGAACTCGGTCTCGAATTTGTGCGCCCAATGCTTGCAAAGCTGCTGAAGATAGCGACTGGCATGATCCGTCGGAACGATGACGCGGCTGGCCGGCATGAACATATCCATTCGAATGCCGGCCGATGGGTAAGCCGGAAATTGCTCGTGAACTGTAGTGTGTCGCCGGGTATCGCACCGTCATGCGGCGCGCCGTTGCCTTAGCGTGTCGCTTCCTCTCAAACTTGACAATACGAGTCAAGTCTAGTTGATGACGGCACCACTTTTCGAAGCCGGAAACAGACCATGCCCCAGACACTCGCTGGCATCGCCTCGCTCGTCGCTGCCCTCGCCTTCGCGCCCGCCGCGCTGGGACAGACCTTCGATATCGAGCACCGGCAAGGCACCACGGCTATCGAGGCCGTGCCGGAAACGGTGATGGTCACGGACTGGGCCGCTTTCGACAACCTCGATGCGATGGGCATAGACGTATCCGGCGTGCCGTCGACGGCCATGCCTCCCTATCTGTCGGACAAGCTGCCTGTGGATGTGCAGACGATCGGCTCCCTCCAGGAACCCGACATTGAGGGCATCGTGGCAAGCGAACCGGACCTCGTGATCCTGGCGGCACGCTCACGCACGGCCTATCCGACGCTCTCCGGTTTCGTGCCGACCATCGACCTGTCCGTCGACAATGAGAACCTGATCGACGGCGTGAAGGCGAACCTGACGACGCTGGGTGAAATCTTCGACCGGCAGGACCGGGCCGACGACCTGATTGCGGCGCTCGATGCCAAGGTTGGGCAAGCGCGCGCGGCGGCTGACGGCAAGGGAACCGGCCTCGTCATCGTCACCAATGCCGGCAATCTGGGCGTCTACGGGCCGGGCTCGCGCATCGCCTGGATTTACGACGCGCTGAACGTGCCCTCCGTCTTCGACGACGTGGACGACCGCGACCATGGCGGCGACGCGATCTCCTTTGAATACCTTCTCGAGACGAACCCCGACTGGCTTTTCGTGGTCGACCGCGATGCAGGCATCGGCAGCGAAGGCGCTGCCCGTGCGCTGCTCGACAACGAACTCATCCACGAGACGAATTTCTGGCAGAACGACCGGATCGTCTATCTCGACCCGGCCGCCGCCTATGTCACCATGCACGGCTATAGCGGCCTGATGCTGCTGCTCGATCAGGTGATCGAAGGCTACGGCCGCGATTCCTGATCGGACGCGTCGGTGACCGCGCTACGGATGGATGTATTCAGGGGTTCGCATGCGAACCCCTTGCTCTTTTGCGCCGTGCTTTTCCTCATCGTCGTCCTTGCGGCGCTCAGTCTTTTCATCGGCATCAGCAATGTCTCGCCGTCGACCCTTTTCGGGTCCGGGGCAGAGGATCGCGCGATGCGGGTGCTGCTCATCAGCCGCATTCCCCGCACCGCTGCGATCCTGCTCGCCGGCTCGGCACTCGCCATCGCCGGTCTCGTCATGCAGATCATCGTGCGCAACCGGTTCGTCGAGCCTTCGACAGCCGGCACGACCGAATCCGCCTCGCTCGGCTTCCTGGCGGTGACGATCCTCGCGCCCGCCTGGCCGCTGATGGCGAAGATGGGCGTCTCGGCGCTCTTCGCGCTCGCCGGCACGGCACTTTTCCTGCGCATCCTGCGCTTCGTGCCCTTGCGCGACGTGATGCTCGTGCCGCTCGTCGGCATCATGCTCGGCGGCGTCATCGGCGCGATCACGACTTTCTTCGCCTACCGCTTCGACCTTCTGCCCTCCGTGCTCGCCTGGACCATGGGCGATTTTTCAGGGGTCCTGCGGGGGCGGTACGAATTGCTGTGGATCGGCTTCGCCGCGACGATCATGGCCTATATAGCGGCCGACCGCTTCACCGTGGCGGGCATGGGACGCGACTTCACCACCAATCTCGGCCTCAACTACAAGGCCGTGATGACGCTCGGCCTCGTCCTCGTCTCGATCATCGCCTCGGTCACGCTCGTCTCGGTCGGCTCGATCCCGTTTCTCGGGCTGATCGTACCGAACATCGTTTCGCTGATGGTCGGCGACAATATGCGCATCACCGTGCCGTGGGTGGCCGCGCTGGGTGCGCTGTTCGTCCTCATCTGCGACATCGTCGGACGGCTCATGCGCTACCCGTACGAGATCCCCATCGGAGTGGTCGTTGGCGTCGTCGGCTCGGCGATGTTCCTTTATCTCCTGCTGCGCAAGCGAGGCCCAGGTGCCTGAGGCGTCATCCGGCTCCCGGTTCAGCCGCCCGGCGATCGTTCTGGCGGGGCTCGGGCTTCTCGCGGCAGCTTCGGTCGTCGCCTTCATGACGCTCGGCGCACGCGGCTCCTGGAGCTTCGTTCTCAGCTTCCGCGGGCAGCGCCTTCTCGCACTCATCCTCGTCGCCTATGCGATCGCGGTTTCGACGGTGCTGTTCCAGACCGTCACCAACAACCGCATCCTGACGCCGTCGATCATGGGCTTCGACGCGCTTTACGTGCTGGTGCAGACATCGGTCGTCTTCTTCCTCGGCGCGCATATGCTTGTTCTGGCCGATCCCTACACGCGCTTCCTGACGGAGGTCGCGTTGATGGCGGGCTTTGCCTGGGTTCTCTTCCGTTGGCTGTTTCTGGGCGAGGAACGAAGCCTTTATCTCCTCATCCTGATCGGCATCGTCTTCGGCATCTTCTTCCGGTCCCTTTCCGCCTTCATGCAGCGTGTGCTCGACCCGAATGCATTTCAGGTCTTGCAGGATGCGTTGTTCGCCAGTTTCCAGAATGTCGATACGACCTTGCTGTGGATGTCCTTCGCGCTCGTCGCCGCCGTCACGCTCGTCCTGTGGCGTATCGCCCACAGCTTCGACGTGCTGGCGCTCGGCCGGCCGCAGGCCATCAGCCTCGGCGTCGACTATCCGAAAACCGTCATGACGATCCTGACGATGGTGGCCGTCCTCGTCGCCGTTTCCACGGCGCTCGTCGGCCCGATCACCTTCTTCGGACTTCTCGTCGCCAGTCTCGCACGCGCACTCCTCGGCACCGGCCTGCACCGTCATGTCCTGCCCGCCGCCGTCCTTCTCGGCATCGTCGCGCTTGTCGGCGGGCAGACGGTGCTGGAGCGCGTCTTCTCTTTCAACACGGCGCTTTCCATCATTGTCGAGTTCCTTGGCGGCCTCGTCTTCATCTTCCTCATCGTTCGCGGAGCGGCCCGTTGATCACGGCAAAAAGTGTCAGCAAAAGCTATGGCGACGCGCTTGTCGTGGATGACGTCACGATCACGCTTCCGGCGCGCGGGATCACATCGATTATCGGCCCGAACGGCGCGGGAAAATCGACGCTGCTTTCCATGATGGCGCGGCTTGTCGGGATGGATGCCGGTCACGTCACGATCGACGGGCTCGACGTCGTCACCACGCCGAGCGAGGCACTCGCGCGACGCCTCGCCATCCTGCGGCAGGACAACCACATGACGGCGCGCCTGACCGTGCACGACCTCGTCACCTTCGGGCGCTATCCTTATTCGCGTGGACGGCCGACCGAAGAGGATGCCGTCCATGTCGCCCGTGCGCTCGACTATCTCGGCCTCACCGACCTGTCCGGCCGCTTCCTCGACGAACTGTCCGGCGGGCAGCGCCAGCGCGCCTTCGTCGCCATGGTGCTGTGTCAGGACACCGATTACGTGCTTCTGGACGAGCCGCTGAACAATCTCGACATGAAGCATGCCGCGTCGATGATGCGGCTGTGGCGCGACGCCTGCAGGGATTTCGGCAAGACCGTCGTCATCGTCCTCCACGACATCAATTTCGCCTCATGGTACTCCGACCACATCGTCGCGATGCGTCAGGGACGCATCTGCCGCCAGGGCACGCCGGACGAAATCATCCGCACGGACGCGCTTCGCGATATCTACGACATGCAGATCGATGTGCGAGAGATCGGCGGGCGACGGGTATGCCTGTTCTACGAATAGGCTGCCTTGGAATCGATCCGCCGCTCGTGCACTCAGCGGCCTTTCCAGACCGGATCGCGCTTTTCAGCGAAGGCTTTGAACCCCTCGATACCGTCCTCGGAATCGTAGAGGTCGTCCACGGTGCGGAACTGGCGTTTGGTGATGCGGTTCATGGCCGACTGGAACGTCTGGCCTTCCGCCTCGCGCGCAACTTCCTTGATCGCCGCGAAGACGAGCGGCGGTCCGGACGCCAGCAGACGGGCGACGTCCCAGACGCGCTCTTCGAGCTGGTCGGCGGGGTGGATTTCGTTGACGAGACCCCAGCGATGCGCCTCGTCGGCGTTCATCCAGCGGCCGGTCATGAGCATGTCCATCGCCACATGGTAGGGAATGCGACGCGGCAGCTTGATGGTGGCGGCATCGGCGAGCGTGCCGGCCCTGATTTCAGGCAGGGCGAATGACGAGCCTTCCGAGGCGTAGATCAGGTCGCAGGACAGGGCCAGTTCGAAGCCGCCGCCAACGGCCATGCCATGGACGCAGGCGATGACCGGCTTGTTCATGTCGCGCAGTTCCTGCAGGCCGGCAAAGCCGCCGACGCCGTAATCGCCATCGACCGCGTCTCCGTTCGCGGCAGCTTTCAGGTCCCATCCGGCGGAAAAGAACTTTTCACCGGCGGTGCGGACGATCGCGACGCGCAGGTCCGGGTCGTCACGGAACGATTTGAACGTCTCGCCTAGAAGCCGCGACGTCACCAGATCGATCGCGTTCGCCTTCGGCCGGTCGAGCGTGATTTCCAGTATCGTGCCTTCGCGGCGCGTCGTCACGACTTCGCTCATCTGATTCTCCATGCTTCAGTTTCGAACGACCATGAGCGCGTCGGCGATGAACGCGCCATCCGCGCACACGATCAAGGGGTTGATATCCAGTTCGTCCAGCTTCCCGGCGTGCGCAAGGGCAAAACCGCCAATCCCGGCGATTGCATCAAGCGCGGCGTCGAGATCAGCGCGTTGGCGTCCACGATAGCCGTCGAGTAGCGGAAACAGCTTGAGACTGCGAAGCGCCGCTTCGATTTCCGCGCGACCCGACGGCAGGAAAAGCGTCGCCGAATCCGCCAGAAGTTCGACGAGAACGCCGCCCGTGCCGATCGTCATGACGGGGCCGAAGACGGGATCGCGCGTGACGCCGACGATCAGTTCACCGACGCCGCCCTCGACCATGCGCTCGACATAGAGGTCTTTGCCGAGCGCAGCGATCTCGCGCGCTGCTTTTTCGACCGCGGCCGCATCGCCCAGATGAAGCCGGACGGCATCGTGCTCGGTTTTGTGCGCCAGACCGAGTGCCTTGAGGGCGACGGGAAAACCCAGTTCGCGCGCCCACGTTACCGCATCCTCGACCGTTGCCACGCGACGTCCCAACGGGACGGGCAAGCTATGCGCGGCCAGCAACTGCTTGACCTCCGCTTCATCAAGCACGTCAGCGGCGGAAGGTCCGGGCGCAGGAGCGAGAAGAGGCGGCAAGGCTGGCCTTCGCCATGCCGCACCGATGAAGCAGGCTGCGGCGATGGCATCCATCGCCTCGGTGAGCCCGCACAAAGGCGCGATCCCGCGCGCCAGCAACGCCTCGCAATGAGCTTCCGTCAGGTTCTCGCCCATCGATGCGACCACCGCACCTTTGGCATCGCCTGAAAGCGCTGCCTCGAAGGCGCTGACCGTCGGCCACCAGTCGCGGTCCGAACATCGATCCAAGCGAGGGAAATCGAGGACAAGAAGATTGAGGTCGAAGCCGCCGGACACCATGGCCGAGAAGGTCGACGTCATCGCCGGCTCGTCGTTCCAGATGAAGGTATGGTAGTCGAGCGGATTGGCGATCGCTACCAGCGGGCCGAGCGTGTCGGCAACCCGCTGCGCATGGTCCGCAGCCAGTACAGGGAAGGCGAACGGGCGTCCGACCGCCGCGTCGGCGATGACGGAAGCCTCGCCGCCCGAACAACTCATCGAGGACAGTCGTGCGCCGTCGAGCGGCCCGACGGCATGCAGAAGTTTCAGCGCTTCCAGAAGGGACGGGATCGTATCGACCCGCGCGATTCCGAGTCGCTCGAGGAAGGCGGTTGCGGCCGCGTCGGAGCCGGCAAGGGACGCGGTGTGCGAGATCGTCGCCCTCCGCGCCTGTTCGGAGCGGCCGACCTTCATCGCCACGATCGGCTTGCGAAGTTTGCGCGCCCGCGCAGCCAGCGCCTCGAAACCGGCGACGCTGTCGAAGCCTTCGATGTGAAGGCCAAGCACGCTGACGCGCTCGTCCTCGATCAGGCCGATCGCCATTTCGGACAGGCCGGTCTGCGCCTGATTCCCGGCCGTCATCACATAGGACAAGGGCAGGCCGCGCTGCTGCATCGTCATGTTGATGGCGATATTGGAGGATTGGGTGATGATCGCCGCGCCGCGTTCGCCATCCGCCAGCCGCCGCCCGCCATGCTGATCGGGCCACAGGAGCGCACCATCGGCATAGTTGATGAGCCCGTAGCAGTTCGGCCCGATGACGGGCATGTCGCCCGCCGCCTCGATAAGGGCTGCGTGGAGGCGTTCGCCTTCGCCATCGTCGGCTTCGAGAAATCCTGCTGCGAAACAGACCGCGCCGCCGCTGCCCCGCGCGTTCAGGTCGCGCACCATCTCGACCGTCAGTTCGCGATTGACGCCGATGAACGTCGCATCGGGTGCGTCTGGCAGATCGGCGACCGTGCGGAACGTCCCGACGCCCTCGATCTCACTTTTGACCGGGTGAACCGGCCAGATCTCGCCGGCAAAACCGGCTTTCAGGCACTGGCGCACCACATTCGTGCCGAAGAAGCCGCCGCCGATGACGGCGATGGTGCGTGGGCGCAGAAGGCGCTCCAGCCTGCTCATCCGCCGACCGCTCGCAACATGGCGCGCGATATGATGTGGCGCTGGATTTCTGACGTGCCTTCCCAGATGCGCTCGACGCGGGCGTCGCGCCAGATGCGCTCCAATGGCAACTCGTCCATCAACCCCATGCCGCCATGGATCTGGATCGCCTCGTCGGCGACGAAGGCGAGCATCTCGGTGGCCTTGAGCTTGGCCATCGCCATATCGGCATCGGTGATGGTGTTCTGGTCGTATTTCCAGCCCGCCTCGAATGTCAGGAGTTCGGCGGCCTTCAACTCGGTCGCCATGTCGGCGAGCTTGAAGGATACGCCCTGGAACTTGCCGATCTGCTGGCCGAACTGCTCGCGCTGCGCGGCATAGTCGATGGCATGGCCAAGCGCGCGTTCGGCTCGTCCCAGACACGTCGCGGCGACCTGAAGCCGTGTCGCGCCGAGCCACGAATTGGCGACGTCGAAGCCCTTGTGCACCTCGCCCAGAACCTGTTCGGCTGGGATGCGGCAATCGTCGAATTCGAGGACGGAATTGGTGTAGCCGCGATGCGAGACGTTGCGATAGCCATCGCGCACCGCAAAGCCCGGCGTGCCCTTGTCGACAAAGAAGGCCGTGATCTTCTTGCGCTTGCCCCGGGGCGTTTCTTCCTCACCCGTCGCAATGAAGACGATCGCGAATCCGGCGATGTCGGCGTGGGAGATGAAGTGCTTGGTGCCGTTCAGAACCCAGTCCGAACCGTCCTGCCGCGCCGTCGCCTTCATGCCCCGCAAATCAGAGCCCGCGCCCGGCTCGGTCATCGCCAGGCAGTCCCAGGTTTCGCCGCGCATGCACGGGTAAAGGTAGCGCTCTTTCTGCTCGTCGGTGCCCGCGAGCATGATGTTCGACGGACGGGCAACACAGGTCCAGTGAAGCGCATAATTGGCGCGGCCAAGCTCCCGTTCGTACAAAAGCCATGACACTGTATCGAGACCGGCACCGCCGACTTCCTCGGGCATGTTGGCCGCGTAGAGACCGGCCGCCATCGCCTTTGCCTGCACCTCCTTGATGAGTTCCATCGGCAGATGGCCGGTGCGCTCGATTTCGAGTTCGTGCGGGTAGAGTTCCTTTTCGACGAAGGCGCGCGTCGTCTCGACGATGAGGCGTTGTTCCTCGTCCAGCCCGAAATTCACGGCGTCTTCTCCTTCGCGCGCGCGGCGAGTTTTGCGACGTAATCTTTCTGGAGCGCCCCTGCCCCCCAGCCCGCACCGCCGTTCTGGCGCGACAGCGCGTCCATCATGGCAACGAGATTGTCGTCGCGGATGCGCTCCAGATCGCGGATGGACAGATCGCCGGTCTGCTCGTCGGACTGCGTCACGATCAGGTCGACGAGTTCATCGTTGAATTCAGGCACGTCCATCAGCTTCGTCCACGGCCAGGACAGGCAGGGGCCGAACTGCTCCATGAAATGACGCATGCCCGCCTCGCCGCCTGCCACCCGATACGTCTGGAACAGCCCCATCTGCGCCCAGCGCAGGCCGAAGGAGTAGCGCATGATGTCGTCGAGTTCCTCGACCGTCGTCACGCCGTCCTTGATCAGCCAGAGCGCCTCGCGCCAGACGGCTTCGAGGAGCCGGTCGCCGACGAACGCCTCGATCTCCTTGCGGATGACGACAGGCTTCATGCCGATCGATGCGTAAAGCTCTTTTGCGTTGGCGATGGCCTCGGCGCCGGTGTTCTCGCCGCCGACGATCTCGACAAGCGGCAGCAGATAGACCGGGTTGAACGGATGGGCCACGACGAGGCGTTCCGGGCGCTTCAGCGCGGTCGCCATGTCGGTCGGCTTGATGCCCGACGTGGACGAGCCGATCAGCGCGTCGGGCCGCGCATGCGCGTCTATCTCGGCCAGTACCTTGTGTTTCAGGTCCAGCCGTTCGGGCACGCTTTCCTGAATCAGATCGGCATCGGCTACCGCCTCGGCGATTGTCGCCGGATAGGTGATCCGGCCTTCCGCCGGCAGGCCGTCCGGTGCCATCTTCTCATAGGCGCGGCGCGCGCCGTCCATCACCTCGCCGACCTTGCGGCAGGCCTGCGGGTCTGGGTCATAGAGCGCGACATCGATACCGTTGAGCAAAAGGCGTGCGGCCCATCCTGCGCCGATGACGCCGCCACCGATGCAGGCGGCTTTCGAGATTTTTGCCATGCTGTTTTCTCCTCAGGCCGCCAACGGCGCACGTTTGGTCAGGTTCAGGCGCTTGCGCACTTCGTCGGGGCCGATGATGCGTGCGCCCATGTTTTCCACGATGGTCGCGGCGCGCTCGACCAGTTGCGCGTTGGTTGCCAGTTCCCCCTTGCCGAGCCACAGATTGTCTTCCAGCCCGACGCGCACATTGCCGCCGGCAAGCACGGTCGCGGCGACATAGGCCATCTGGTTGCGGCCAAGCGCAAAGGCCGACCAGTTCCAGTCCTTCGGCACATTGTTGACCATCGCCATGAAGGTGTTGAGGTCGTCGGGTGCGCCCCACGGCACGCCCATGCACAGTTGCACCAGCGCGTCGGGCGCGAGCACGCCTTCCTTCACCAGTTCCTTCGCGAACCAGAGGTGGCCGGTGTCGAACGCCTCGATTTCCGGTTTGACGCCCATCTTGGTCATCATCCCGCCCATCGCGCGCAACATTCCGGGCGTGTTGGTCATGACGTAGTCGGCTTCGGCAAAATTCATCGTGCCGCAATCGAGCGTGCAAAGCTCCGGCAGGCACTGGCGCACATGCTCGACGCGCTCGGCAGCACCAGCCATGTCGGTGCCCGCTTCCTTCAGCGGAAGCGGCTGTTCGGTGGAGCCGAACACCATGTCGCCGCCCATACCGGCGGTCAGGTTGAGGACCACGTCGACATCGGCGTCGCGGATGCGCTCGGTCACTTCGCGGTAGAGCGCAATGTCGCGGCGCGGCTTGCCGGTTTCCGGGTCGCGGACATGGCAGTGAACGATCGCCGCGCCGGCCTTGGCAGCTTCAATCGCGGAATCGGCAATCTGCTTGGGCGATCTCGGAACGTGCGGGCTGCGATCCTGCGTCGCGCCCGAGCCCGTCACGGCACAGGTGATAAAAACCTCGCGGTTCATTTCCAAAGGCATGTCGTTCTCCCGAATTGGCTCCGGGCAGTATGCGCGTCTTGCATGATACTGCTTTGCGTTTTACGCATTGAAATTGATGAAAACCGAAAAGCCTTCGATCTTCCGCGCCGATCCAGCGAGCCTGAAGGTCACGTTCCTCGTCCTGTCCGGCTGCTCGCTCATGTGCGTGGCTTCCGCGATCGATCCGCTGCGGGCGGCGAACCGGATATGCGGGCGAACCGTTTTCGACTGGAAAATCGTCTCCCTTGACGGAAAATCGCCCGCGACCACCAGCGGTCTGCCGATAGCCGCAACCGAGCGTTTCGATCCCGCGACCGCAGGCGATTTTCTCATCATTATCGGCGGGTTCGGCTCTCGCTCGGCGCTGTCGCCTACCGACCTTGCCGCGTTCAAGCGCGGCGCGGGCGGCGCTCGCGCGGTCGCCGGCATCGAAGCTGGAACCTGGGTGCTCGCTCAGGCCGGTCTTCTCGACGGGCGTTCGGCGACAACCCACTGGGAGGACCTCGAAGATTTCGCCACCGCCTTTCCCGACATAGACGTCCGGCCGGATCGATACGTCATCGACGGCAAAACCGTCACTGCAGGCGGTGCCTCGCCCGGCTTCGACCTGATGCTTCATCTCATCGCGACCCGGCTCGGCATGGCTGTTGCGCTCGATGTGGCCAGCGTGTTCGTCTACGATCAGGCGCATGCGCCGAGCGACGCGCAGCCACTCGTCTCGCTCGGGCGTCTGGATATCTACGACCGCCGGCTGGTCGGCGCGATCCGGCTGATGGAATCGCATATCGACCGGCCGCTGACGGTGCGTTCCATCGCCAGGCGGGTTAACGTCGCGCCGCGCACGCTGGAACTGCTGTTCGGCCAGGCGATCGGCGAAAGCCCCGGCGCGTATTATCTCAGACTACGGCTCAATGCGGCCCGGCGCCTCGTGCTCGATACGAGCGAGAAGATGGCCGACATCGCCGCCCGGACGGGCTTTTCCAGTCCCGCCTCGTTCTCGCGCGCCTTCGCCAGAGCCTTCTCGATGCCACCCCTCGCGATCCGCCGCAAAGCGCGCAAGGCACCCGAACCGACACCCACGGAAGAGCTAGTTGTGGAGCAGATCGATCTGGCATAGCGTGGCTGAAAAAGACGGGATACAGCCGATCAATCCTGCCGCCAGAGGGTCTTTCAAAATGATCAAACAAGGTTTCCGTCCTAATCGTCGCCAAATCGTTCAAGGTATCGCGGCAAGTGCCGCGGCCGCCACGCTCGGGCTGCCGTTCCGCGCGTTCGCGCAAGAGGCGATCAAGGTCGCCGCCGTCTACACCGTGCCGACCGAGCAGCAATGGGTGAGCCGCATCCACCTCGCCGCGATGGCGGCGATGGAGCGCGGCGAAATCGAATACGTCTTTTCCGAAAACGTCTCCAATTCGGATTACGAGCGCGTCATGCGCGAATATTGCGAGACCGGGAACCAGCTCATTCTCGGCGAGGTATTCGGCGTCGAGCAGGCCGCCCGTCAGGTGGCCGCGGACTATCCCGACGTTTCGTTCCTGATGGGATCGAGCCTCAAGGAAGACCCTGCGGTGCCGAACTTCGCACCCTTCGACAACTACATTCAGGACGCGTCCTACCTCACCGGCCTGATCGCTGGCGCGATGAGCGAGACCGGCAATATTGGCATGGTCGGGGGCTATCCCATCCCGGAGGTCAACCGGCTGATGCATGCTTTCATGGCAGGCGCGCGCGAGACGCGGCCGGACGTGACGTTCCAGGTCGCGTTCATCGGCTCGTGGTTCGATCCGCCAAAGGCCAAGGAAACCGCCTTCGCACAGATCGACGCGGGCGCGGACGTTCTCTACGCCGAGCGCTTCGGCGTTTCCGACGCGGCGCAGGAGCGCAACATCCTCGCCATCGGCAACGTCATTGACACGCAGGAAGACTATCCCGAAACGGTCGTGGCCTCGGCGCTCTGGCATTTCGAGCCGACGCTCGCCAAGGCCATCGAAGAAGTACGGGCCGGCACCTTCACCGCCGCCGATTACGGCGTCTATTCCTTCATGAAGGAAGGGGGCTGCACGCTTGCACCTCTCGGCACGTTCGAGGACAAGGTGCCCGACGAGATCAAGGCGCTCGTCGCCGAGCGGGAAGCGGCGATCAAGGACGGCTCCTACACCGTCGAGATCAACGACGAAGAGCCGATCTCGGGCTGACATGAGCACCGCACCTTCGGACAGCGCGCAGCCGGTTCTGCGCCTGTCCGGCATCACCAAACGCTTCGGCGCGCTCGTCGCCAACGACGCCATCGATCTCACCTTGGAACGCGGCGAAGTCGTCGCGCTTCTGGGCGAGAACGGCGCCGGCAAGACGACGCTGATGAACATCCTCTTCGGACATTACGTGGCCGATGAAGGAAGCGTCACGGCGTTCGGCCAGCCGATCGCGCCGGGCGATCCCCGCGCGGCGCTCGATGCCGGCATCGGCATGGTCCACCAGCATTTCACGCTGGCCGACAACATGACCGTTCTGGAAAACATAGCGCTCGGTACGCAAAGCGCGTGGTCGTGGCGGTTCGACCGGCGCGGCGCGCGGGCGCGCATCGCCGAACTGGCGCGCGACTTCGGGCTTGCGGTCGACCCCGACAAGCCGGTTTCGGCACTGGCGGTGGGCGAGCGGCAGCGCGTCGAAATCCTGAAGGCGCTTTATCGCGAGGCCCGCATCCTCATTCTCGACGAACCGACGGCGGTGCTGACGCCCGGCGAGACGGAGGCTCTGTTTCGGACGCTGAAGCTGCTGGTCGCCAAGGGCCTGTCAATCATCTTCATCTCCCACAAGCTGAACGAGGTGATGGCCGTTTCCGACCGCGTCGTCGTTTTGCGTGGCGGCAAGGTGGCGGGCGAGCGCGTGACGGACGAGACGACGCGTCAGGAACTGGCCGCGCTGATGGTCGGCCGCGAAATCGTTCTGCCGCAGGCCGAACCGCGTGCACCCGGACCGGTTCTTCTCGAACTGACTGGCGTTTCCACCAATGGCGAAGGGACACAGCTTGACGATGTCTCCCTTGAACTGCGCGCGGGTGTCATTACGGGACTGGCCGGCGTGTCGGGCAATGGGCAGGGCGCGATTGCCGATCTTCTTTCGGGCATGATCGCGCCGTCCGGCGGGACGATGGTTGTCGCCGGGGAGCGGATTACCGAATGGTCGCCGCGCGACGCGCTCGCGCGTGGCATCGCGCGCATCCCCGAAGATCGACACGCGGTCGGCTCGATCGCCGATATGAGCGTCATGGAAAACGTGATTTCCGAGCGCTATCGCGACCCGCAATTCAGCCGGCGCGGCCTTGTCGACTGGCACGCCGCGCGTGCCTTCGCCGAAAAGCTGGTGCGGGATTATGAGGTCAAGTGCCCCTCCCCCGATGCGCGCATCCGGCTTCTTTCGGGCGGCAACATGCAAAAGCTGATCCTTGGCCGTGCGCTCGACCCGCAGCCTGTTGTCATCCTCGCGAACCAGCCGACGCGCGGCCTCGACATCGGTGCGGTGTCCTATGTGCACGAACGGCTGATCGAGGCGCGCGATCGCGGCGCGGCAGTGTTGCTGATTTCCGAAGATCTGGACGAGGTGCTGCGGCTGTCGGACCGCGTTCACGTCATCTCGAAGGGGCGTCTGACGCCCGCCTTCGCGCGGGGCGAGCGCAGTTTGGCGCAGCTTGGCGAATTGATGGCCGGACACGGCATGGAGAACGCCGCGTGAGGCTGGAAGCAAAACCCCGGCCCTCCATGGCCATGCTCGTTCTTTATCCTGTCGGCGCTGTTGCGGTGACGCTCGTCGTCACGTCGCTGCTGGTGCTTGCAGCCGGCGCTTCCCCGCTGCCGGTTTTTGTGCTGGTCGCGAAAGGCGCTGCCGGCTCGCAATTCGCACTGCTGGAAACGCTGACGCGCGCGACGCCGCTGATCTTCACTGGGCTTGCCGTCGCCGTCGCGTTCCGGGCAAAACTCTGGAACATCGGCGCGGAGGCGCAGCTTTATATCGGCGGCGTGGTGACGGTGGTGCTGGGCACCGGCGCGCTACCGCTGCCCGCGCCGATCCTCATCCCCGTCATCATGATCGCGGTGATGGTCGCCGGCGGTCTCATGCTTCTCGGCCCCGCGATCCTCAAGACGCGCTTCGGCGTCGACGAGGTGGTGACGACGCTGCTCTTGAACTTCATCGTGCTGCTGTTCGTCTCCATGCTTCTGGAGGGTGTCCTCAAGGACCCGATGGGGCTCGGCTGGCCGCAATCGCAGATGGTGGCGGCAGATGCACGCCTGCCGCGCATCATTCAGGGACGGCGGTTTCATTATGGCTTCGTCATCGCGCTCGTCGCGGCGTTCGCGATCTGGTTCATCATGAAGAAAACGACGCTCGGCTATGAGATGCGCGCGGTTGGGCACAATCCTCAAGCCGCGCGCTTCGCCGGCATTCCGGTCAACGGCGTTCTCATGAAGACCGCGCTGATTTCCGGCGGGCTTGCCGCGCTGGCAGGCTTTTCCGAGGTCGCCGGGCTCAAGGGCAATCTGACGCTCGATCTGTCGCCGGGCTTCGGCTACACCGGCATCGTCGTCGCCATGCTTGCCATGCTGAACCCGCTCGGCGTCGTCGCCGCCGCAATCTTCGTCGCCGGCATATTCGTCGGAGCCGATGCGATGAGCCGCGCCGCCGGAGTGCCGAGTTACATCGCCGACGTGATGGTCGCGACCTCGCTCCTGACCATGGTGACAGCGATCATGCTGTCGCGCTATCGCATAAGGTGGCGCTGATGGACGCTTTCGAAATCCTCTTCACCGCGTCGTTCTGGGTGGCGGCGATCCGCATCGCCTCGCCGCTGATCTTCGCCACGATGGGCGAATTGATCTGCGAGCGCGCGGGCGTGCTCAATCTGGGCATCGAAGGCATCATGGTGGCGGGTGCGTTCGCCGGTTGGGTGACGGTCTATGCGGGCGGTGACCTCTGGATGGGCGTCGCGATCGCGGCGCTGGCGGGTGCGATGTTCGGCCTCCTGCACGGAACGCTGACGGTGCCGCTCGGCCTGTCGCAGCATGTCGTCGGCATCGGCATCACGCTTCTGGCGACGAGCCTCACCTACTTCACCTACCGGGTCGTGCTGCCGCAGGTCTCGTCGCCGCCGCGCATCGAGCCGTTCCGCAACTGGGCCGTGCCCTATCTGTCCGACATACCCATCCTCGGCCCCGCGCTCTTCAACCAGACGCCGCTGACCTATCTGGCGTTCGTGACCGTGGCCGTCGTCGCGTGGGTGCTCTACCGCACGCCTTTGGGGCTTGCCGTGCGCGCGGCGGGCGAGAACCCCGCGGCGGTCGAGGCGCAGGGCATGTCCGTCACGGCGATCCGCATGGGCGCGGTCATGGTCGGCTCGGCGCTGATGGCGGTCGGCGGTGCGTTCCTGACCATGTCCGCCTTCAATTCCTTCTTCTTCGAGATGGTGAACGGACGCGGCTGGATCTGCATCGCGCTCGTCGTCTTCGGCTCGTGGCGGCCGGGCAAGGCGCTGCTCGGCGCCATTCTGTTCGCCGCCTTCGACGCCTATCAGGTCAGGCTCCAGCAGATCACGGGCGGCGTCGTGCCGTACCAGATCTTCCTGATGATGCCCTATGTCCTGTCGATCCTCGCCCTCGTCGTGATGGCGCGGCGGGCGACCTATCCGAAAGCCCTGATGATCCCCTATCAGAAGGGCGAACGCTGAACCCGAAGGAGAACGGCCGATGACGAAGAACTTCCACCAACCCGTCGACGGAGCGGTCGTTCCCCGCTTTGCGGGGCCTGCCACCTTCATGCGGCTGCCCGCCGTGACCTCGGCGGAAGGGCTGGATATCGCGCTCGTCGGCATTCCGTGGGATGGCGGGACGACCAACCGGCCCGGTGCGCGCCACGGCCCGCGCGAGGTGCGCAACCAGTCGAGCCTGATGCGCAGGGTGCATCACGTCTCGAAGATCGCGCCGTTCGAATTGTGCAACGTGGCCGATGTCGGCGACGTGTCGGTCAATCCGATCGATCTCATGGACGCGCTGGCGCGCATCGAGAACGGCATCGCGGATATCGTGAAGCATGGAGCACGGCCGCTGGCGGCGGGCGGCGATCATCTGACGACGCTTCCCGTCCTGCGGGCGGTCGCGGCAAAGCGGCCGGTCGGGCTCATCCATTTCGACGCGCATTCGGATACGAACGACACCTATTTCGGCGACAACCCGTTCACGCACGGAACGCCGTTCCGCCGGGGGATCGAGGAAGGGCTGATCGATCCCAAGCGTTTCGTTCAGATCGGCATCCGTGGCTCGATCTATGACGCAGGCGAGCACGACTGGGCGCTCGCGCAAGGGGTGCGCATCATCTATATGGAGGAATTCGTTCGCCGGGGCGCGACCGATGTGATGGACGAGGCGCGGGCGATCGCCGGCAGCGAACCCACCTACGTCACCTTCGACATCGACAGCATCGATCCGTCGCAGGCGCCGGGAACCGGCACGCCCGAGATCGGCGGCTTCACCACGCGCGAAGCGCAGGAAATGGTGCGCCTGCTCGAAGGCGTCGACATCGTCGGCGCGGATGTCGTCGAAGTCGCACCGCCCTTCGATCTCGCGGGCATGACGGCGATTGCCGGCGCGACGATGATGTTCGAGCTTCTTTGCGTCATGGCCGCAGGCAAGACGCGCGGGTGACACCTTTACCGACAGGGCGCGTCAGTGCGCCTTGTCGGCCAGGATCGCTTCGGAGCGGATCTCCTCGGTCAGGTGCGCCCGCAGGCGGCTGAATTCCGGGCTCGACTTGATCGTGTATTCGCGCGGGTGCGGCAGGTCGACCGGCACGATGGACTTGATCCGCCCCGGCCGCGCCGACATTGTGACGACGCGCGAGCCGACGAAGATCGCCTCCTCGATGTCGTGCGTGACGAACAGCACCATCTTGCTTTCGCGTTCCCAGATGCCGAGCAGCAGTTCCTGCATCAGTCCGCGTGTCTGGTTGTCGAGCGCGCCGAAGGGCTCGTCAAGAAGCAGGATCTTCGGGTCGTTGGCGAGCGCGCGGGCAATCGCCGTGCGTTGCTGCATGCCGCCCGACAATTGCTTCGGCCAGTGCTTCTCGAAACCTTTGAGGCCGACCTTGTCGATATAGGACGCGACGATGTCGCGGCGCTGTGCGGCCGGCATGCCCTTTTCGCGCAGGCCGAAGGCGATGTTGTCCTCGACCGTCAGCCAGGGAAACAGCGTGTAGGACTGGAAGACCATACCGCGATCCGGGCCGGGCCTTTTGATCTCCACGCCGTCGAGCATCACCCGGCCGGTCGTCGGCTGGTCGAGCCCCGCGATGATGCGCAGAAGGGTCGATTTTCCGCAGCCCGACGGCCCAAGAATGGTGACGAAGTCGTTGGCGGGGACGGTCAGGTTCGTGGGTTGCAGCGCGACGGTCGGCTTTCCGCCCTTCACGCCGGGAAAGGTGCGGCCGAGGCCCTCGATGACGAGTTCGCTCACGCAAACCTCCATGCGAACAGCCAGCGATTGACCGACTTGAAAAGGAAATCCGAGATCAGGCCGATCAGCCCGATGACGATGATGCCGAAAATGATCTGGCCGGTCGCCATCAGCGCCTGGCTGTTGATGATCATGTAGCCGATGCCCGACGACGCGCCGATCAGTTCGGCGACGATGACGTAGGTCCACGCCCAGCCGAGCACGAGCCGCAGGATTTCGGCGATGTCGGGCGCGCTGGACGGCAGGAGAACGCGCCGCACGACGCCGCTATCCGACGCGCCGAGCGTATAGGCCGCCTCCACGAGATCGCGCCGGGTCGCGGCCACCGATCCGGCGACCATGAGCACGATCTGGAAGAAGACGCCGAGGAAGATCACCGACAGCTTTTGCGCTTCGCCGATGCCGGCCCAAAGGATCAGCAGCGGCACGAAGGCCGATGCCGGCAGATAGCGCGCGAAGGAAACGAACGGCTCCAGCAGCGCCTCGATCGGCTTGTAGGTGCCCATGGCAATACCGATCGGCACGCCGATGGCGGCCGCGATGGTGAAGCCGCCGACCACGCGCCAGACGGTCATGCCGATGTCGTAGAGAAAGTTTCGCTGGGTCAGAAGATACCATCCGTCACCCAGCATGGTGACCGGATCGACGAGGAAATGGCGCGGCACGTAGCCGCCGAAGGTGAAGATCGACCAGACGCCGACGAAGAGGACGAAAAAGCCGATCCCGAGCATTGCGCGCGCCTGGGGCTGCACCGGCTGGAAAGGTCGGATCATGAGAACACTCTTGGACAATGGAGCGACAGGCCGGCAACGCGAGATGCGCTGCCGGCCTCACGGATTTCAATCCTGGATGAAACTCGGATCGGCGAGGCCCGCGATCTCAGGCTTTTCGCGGATGACGCCGACTTCCAGGAGAAGATCGGCGGCGGCTTCGGAGAACTCCTGCCATTCGCCTTCGAAGAAAGTCTGGTTCGCCGCGCGGTCCTGCCATTCGAGGAACTGCGCCGAATTGCCGAACTGCTCCGCTGTCTGGTTCACGTCGGCGCCCATGATCTCATAGGCGTTTTCCTGATCCGCCTCGATCATCTCGACGGCTTCGAAATAGCTGTCGGCAAGCGCCTTGGCGGCTTCTGGGTGCTCTTCGAGGAAGGCCGGCGTGCAGCCGAAGGAATCCATGATCGCCGGATAATCCAGCGTCGTGGCGAGGATCTTGCCGGAATCGGGCGCGTCGCGGACGGTCGACAGATAGGGCTCGTAGGTCATTGCGGCATCGTTCTGGCCGGCGACGAAAGCCTGCGCGGCCGGTCCCGGCTCCAGATTGACGACGCGCACGTCATTCATCGTCATGCCGTTCTCGTGCAATATCCAGGCCAGGAAGAAGTAAGGTGCAGTGCCAGGTGCTGATGCCGCGATTGTCTTGCCCTTCAGATCCTCGACGGTTTCCACGTCCGCGCGCACGGCCATGCCGTCGGCTCCATGGGACTTGTCGAGCTGGAAAATCTGGGTGGTGGCGACGCCGTTTGCGTTCCACACGATCCATGTCTCGACCGTCGTCGCCGCGCACTGGATATCGCCGGAGGCGATGGCGAGATGGCGGCTTGCCTGCGGAATCTTGTTCAAGGTGACGTTGAGACCGTTCTTCTCGAAGATGCCGGCCTCCTTCGCGAGCGTCAGCGGCGCGAAGCCCGTCCACCCGGACAGGCCGACATTGACATCGACGGTCTGCGCATTCGCGGTCATCGTCCCGGACAGGGCTATAGCGGCCGCGACGCTCAGAGTTGAAACGAGACGCATGAGGGTTCCCCTTTTATTTGTTTGCACAAATAGATTGTAGCCGTGCGTGGGGCGGGTCAAGTGAAATTCGATGCCGGATTAAGCAATTTGGATAAGTGCCCAGCTCTTCAGCAAATCGGCTCACACTCTGCCGGCAAGCTTCCCGTACCAGCGATTCAGCACGATCGGCGTGAGGTACATCGGAATCTGGAAACAGCCGATGAAGAGCAAAAGCATGTCGGCCGTCTGGGCCGGCAGGACGCTCAGGAAAAGCGCGACGTTGCGGTTTCCAGCCGCAATGCCGATCGCGGGTGCGGCCGCCGGGCTGCTTCTGGCCGCGATCGTGCTTGCGGCAAGCTGAAGCCCCATGTTGAGCGAAAAGACAACGAGAAGCGTTGCGGCAAGGCCGAGGGGATTTCCGGTCATTGCGGGGCCGATGGCCGACATCATGCCTATGACGACGAGGCCGAGCAACAGTGCGGCAGTGCCATCCATCGCAAGGATTGCGCGCGGCGTGCCCCTGACAATTCCCGACAGACGCAGCGCGATGGCGACGCCGCCGGCAATCGCGATGAGCAGCAGGAGCCATGCCGCCGCGCTCGCGACGTCGCCCGCATCGCCGAAAGCCGGCATGACGAGGAAGACCGGAACGACCGTCAGCGGCAGGATCGCCGTTCCAAGAACGAGCTGGCGCAGCGAGGGCGCGGGGTCGCCGCCGGTCATCGCTGTGATGTTGGGGCTTCCGGTTATGGGCGCTGCCGCCAGCACCAGCACGACACCCATTGCAAGCGGATGCGTCAGCACGCCCGCGACGGCGAAAATGCCGGCAGCAATGAGCGGCAGGGCAAGCTGGAAGAAAAGCGCAAGGCCGATGGCGCGATGAATGCCCTTGAAACCGGCGACGAGACCTTCCGGACCCAGCCGCAGCACCGCGAGGAACAAGAGCGCCACGATCATCGGTGCGATCCACGGACGCAGGATGACCGCGAGGCCCGGCAGCGCGATGCCGGCGACGAGGCCCGCAATCAGCATCATGCGCCCGTTGCGCGCCATGAATTCCAGAATCGCCATCACAGCGACGCCGCGCCCCGCGCCGCCTGATCGTAAGCGCCCGACAGTGCGCGCAAAAGCCCGGCAAGCCGCGAAATCTCTTGCGGATCATGTCCGAGCTGGCGCGCGGCGTTGACGACCAGCGCCTCGCGAATTTCGCGATAGCGCATGCACAATTTCGTTCCCGCCTCGGTGATTGCAACCGTCTTTTCCTTGCCGTGGCGGCCGGACTTCACCAGCCCGTGCCCGGCCAGTTTCTTGATCGCGTAATTGGCAAGATGCGTGTCCTCGATGTTGAGGACGAGACAGATGTCGGCCAAAGTCTTGGGTCGTTCACGGTGATTGACCAGATGGACGATCAGCACTTCGAGCGGCGAAAGCGCCGGGCCGTCTGCTGCGGTGGTGCAGCGGACGATCCAGCGCTGAAACGCATGGCTCGCCATGGTCATCGCGAATTCCAGCTCCGACAGGGCCGGAAGGCTGGAATTGGCGAGGTGGGCCGATGATACCACCGGCCCCACCAAGGCGCGCGTCAGTTGCTCATCATCGTGCCTGGTAGCCATAGGACGATCTCCGGAAAGACGGTGATGACGGCCGTCGCCAGCATCAGGATCAGGAAGAAGGGCAGTGCATAAAGCGCGACCTGGAAGATTCCCCGGCCCGTTATCGACTGGATGACGAACAGGTTGAACCCGACAGGAGGCGTGATCTGGCTCATCTCAACGACCATGACGAGGAAGACGCCGAACCAGATCGGATCGATGCCGGCCGCAAGTACCATCGGCAGGATTACCGACGTCGTCAGCACCACGATCGAGATGCCGTCGAGGAAACAGCCTATGACGATGAAGAACACGAGCAGTGCGGCGATCAGGGCATAGTGGGAAAGTCCCATGTCGCCGATCAGTTGCGCCAGCGTGCGCGGGATGCCCGTGAAGCCCATCGCGACTGTCAGGAACGACGCACCGGCGAGGATGAAGGCGATCATGCAGGATGTGATCGCCGATCCGCGCAGCGAGGTGACGAAGCCCTCCCAGTCGAGACCGCCGGAGAACCAGGCGATGGCGAGCGAACCGACGACCCCGATCACTGCCGCCTCGGTCGGCGACGCTAGACCCGCATAGATCGAACCGATCACGGCGACGATCAACAATACGGTTGGCATGAGCAGCGTCAGCGCCCTGCCTTTTTCGGCCCATGTCGTCGACGGCTCCTTCGGCGGCATGCGATCCTTGTGCATCAATGCCCAGATCATGATGAAAGCGGAGAACATGGCCGCCAGCATCAGGCCCGGAACGACACCCGCAAGGAACAGGCGTGCGATCGACTGCTCCGTCGCCGCGCCGTAGACGATCATGATGATCGATGGCGGGATCAGGAAGCCGAACGTGCCCGAGCCTGCCAGTGTGCCGATGGACAGGCTCGTGTCATAGCCGCGCCGCTTCAGTTCGGGCAGCGACATGCGCCCGACCGTGGCGGTGGTAGCGGCCGATGACCCTGACACGGCAGCGAAAAGCGCGCAGCCGAAAACGTTGACGTGCAGGAGACGGCCCGGAAGCCGACGCGTGAAGGGCGCAAGGCCCTCGAACATATTGGCCGACAGCTTCGACCTGAACAGGATTTCGCCCATCCAGATGAACATCGGCAGGGCCGTCAGGTCCCATACGTTCATCGAACCCCAGACACGGCGAGCGAAGACCGACATGGCGGGCACGTTCGTCGCGACCTCGATGGCGACGAGACCGACCGCCATCAGCGAAAAACCTACCCACAGGCCCGACAGGAGGAAGCCGAAAAGGACGACGACGAGCAGGAGAGAGAGAAGACCGATATCCATCAGTGCGCTCCCTCGTCGATCTCGCGATTGCGTTCGATAGTGCGGAATGCCGCATCGCCGCCGCGCAGAACCGCCAGAAGCTCATCGACCAATGCGATGACGAGAATGCCGAGACCCGTCGTCATGACGGCTTGCGGAATCCACAGCGCGATGGCGACAAGCCCGTAGGACAGCGAACCGCGGGTGTAGGACGACATCGTCAAAGCTCCGATCGACCATGTCGCGAAAACTGCGAGCGCGAGTGCCACAAGAAGCACGAAGCCGGTCATGATGCGGTCGCCGCGCGCGCCGAGATAGCGCAAGGCCAGCGTGACGCGCACATGACCGGCAGAACGAAGTGCGGCCGGCAATGCCAGAAACGCTGACGCGACGAACAGAAAGCCGCCGATTTCGGCTAGCGACGGGACGATGAAGCCAAAGCGCGGCATGCCGAAGAGCATGACGACACGGTCGAGAAGGCGCGCCAGAACCTGGAGAAACACCAGAGACGCGATCAGGATCATGGAAAGGCAGGCGCCGACGAGAGCGGCGCCGTAGAGGGCATCGAGTGCCTTGCGCATTGTGGATTATCCCTGAAAAGCGACAGGGCGGACCGTCATGGCGTCGACCGAGACAGTTTTCGGTTCGATGCGAAACGTTCCGCCCGGCTTCGGCTCTTACTGGTTACGGTAGGCGTCGATGATCGCCTGACCTTCCTCGCCCGCCTGCTCGGTCCACTCGGCGGTCATCGTCTCACCGACTTCCGCGAGCTTGGCCGCGAGGGCTTCCGATGGCTGCGAGACCTGCATGCCGCCGGCCTCGAGCTCGGCGATCTTGGCGTCCGTCTCTTCGCGCGACATTGCCCAGCCGCGCGTCTCGGCGGCGGCTGCGGCTTCGAGAACCGCTGCCTGTTCTTCCTCGGTCAAGGCTTCGAATGCGTCGGTGTTGACGACGATGATGTTCTTGGGGAGCCAAGCCTGTGTGTCGATGTAGTGGCTGACGAAGTCCCATGCCTTGGCATTCGCACCGGTCGAAGGCGATGTGATCATGGCTTCGACACGGCCGGTCGAGAAAGCGGTCGCAATGTCGGTTTCCTCGACCTGCGTCGGCGTCGCGCCCAAAAGCGCCGCAAGGCGCTCGGTCGCCACGTTGTAGGCGCGGAAGTTGAGGCCCTGCATCTGGGCCGGGTCGGTCACTTCCTGACGCAAATAAAGGCTCTGGCCCGGCCAGGCGACGGCATAAAGCACGGTCAGGCCGTCCTCGGCGAGCTTGGCAGAAACGGCCTCGCGGGAAACGGCCCACAGCTTTTCGGCTTCGTCATAGGAAGCGGCGAGGAACGGGATCGAATCGAGCGCGAAGATCGGATCTTCATTGGCCAGGCGCGACAGAAGGAATTCGCCGATCGGCACGATGCCGTCCTGAACCGAATCCTTGATTTCGGCATGGCCGAAGAGCGAATTGGCCGAATGCACGGTGATGTCGAGGCTGCCGCCGGTCGCCTCGCGCACGTCATCGGCGAACTGGATGATGTTCTGTGTGTGGAAAATGCCGTCGGCGTAGGGCGTCGGCATGTCCCAGGCGGTCTGGGCGAAAGCGGATGCGGTGGTCAGCGCGGCGAGTGTGGCGCCGAGAAAGCCGGCGCGTGCGAAATGCTTCATCTTCGATTTTCCCTCTGTCGGTTGCGGACCTGATTTGATCGGTCCGTTTTCTCGGCGCCTAACGTGGCGTCAAAAGTGAGGTTGACGGCTCATTGGCAATTTGTCAACATTTTGTCAGCGAGCGGCGCAAGACCGTATCGTCCAGAGGTGGAACGGAGAAACAATAGATGTCGCAGCACTTGGATGCCCGTGCGGGTCAATGGGATTTCTGGATCGATCGCGGCGGCACGTTTACGGACGTCATCGGCTGCGACCCGCAAGGCGAGTTGCACCCGATGAAGCTGCTTTCGGAAAATCCGGGCGTCTACGAGGATGCGGCCATCGAGGGCATCCGCCGTCTGGTGGGTGCCGCGAGCATGGACGATTTGCCATCCGCCCCGATCGGCACCGTGCGCATGGGCACGACGGTCGCCACGAATGCGCTTCTGGAGCGCAAGGGCGAGCGCACGCTGTTGCTGATCACCAAGGGTTTTCGCGACCAGTTGCGCATCGCCTATCAGGCGCGGCCCGACATCTTTGCCAAGGAAATCGTCCTTCCCGAGCAGCTTTACGAGCGCGTCGAGGAAGTCGAGGAACGCCTTCTGGCAGATGGTGAAGTGGAGACACCGCTCGACTCGAGCGCGCTGCGCGGCAAGCTCGAATCCGCCCGCGCGGACGGTATCGACGCCGTCGCGATCGTGCTGATGCATTCCTGGCGCAACCCGGCGCATGAGGCGAAGCTTGCCGAACTGGTGAAGTCGATCGGCTTTTCACAGATTTCGGTCAGCCACGAGGTTTCGCCGCTCGTCAAGCTTGTCGGGCGCGGCGACACCACCGTCGTCGACGCGTATCTGTCGCCGATCCTGTCGCGCTATGTCAGCCGCGTCGCGCGTATTCTCGGCGCAACACCTGCCGGTGAGGCGGGACCGACGCTGCAATTCATGATGTCGTCGGGCGGCCTGACGGCAGCCGACCGCTTCCGCGGCAAGGACGCGATCCTGTCCGGCCCAGCCGGCGGCGTCGTCGGCATGGTGCGCACCGCCGATCAGGCAGGTTTTGCCCGCGTCATCGGCTTCGACATGGGCGGCACGTCCACCGATGTCGCCCACTCGGCGGGCGACTATGAGCGCGCCTTCGACACGGAAGTCGCCGGCGTGCGCATCCGCGCGCCGATGATGCGCATCCACACGGTCGCCGCCGGCGGCGGCTCGATCCTTCATGCCGATCCCGGCCGCTTCCGCGTCGGCCCTGATTCGGCCGGCGCCGATCCGGGGCCGGCCTGCTACCGTCGCGGCGGACCGCTGACCGTGACCGACGCCAACGTCATGCTCGGCAAGCTCAACCCCGACCTCTTCCCGGCCATCTTCGGCCCCGATCAGGACCAGAAGCTCGACCGCGAGACGGTCGCGGCAAAGTTCGCCGAGATCGCATCCAGCGTCGGCGAAGGCCGTTCGGCGGAAGAAGTCGCGGAAGGTTTCCTGAAGATCGCTGTGGAAAACATGGCGAACGCGATCAAGAAAATCTCCGTGCAGCGCGGCTATGACGTGACGCGCTACGTCTTGAATTCCTTCGGCGGCGCGGGCGGCCAGCACGCCTGTCTCGTCGCCGACGCGCTCGGCATGGAAGACATTCTCATCCATCCGCTGTCGGGCCTTCTGTCAGCCTATGGCATGGGGCTTGCCACCGTCACGGCCAGCCGCCAGCAGGGGCTCGTCAAGCCTCTCTCGGAAGACAGCCGCGCGGCGATGGACGCGCTGGCGGGCGAGTTGTCGGAAGCCGTTCTCTCCGAACTCGTCGAACAGGGCCTCGCCCGCGACGACGTGACGACCCGCACCAAGCTGCATTTGCGCTATGACGGCACCGACACCGCGCTCGACGTCGTCTTCGACGGCGATCTCGTTGCCGTTCGCGCCGCCTTCGAGGCCATGCACAAGGCGCAGTTCGGCTTCATCACGCCGGGCAAGCCGGTCACCATCGAGGCGGTCGAAATCGAGGGCTGGCAGGCCGGCGAGGAAGACACCGCTGCGACACGTTCCGACGAAGCCGGACGCGATGCGTCCAGCGACCAGTCGATCAAGGTCTTTTCGGGCGGTACATGGCACGATGCCGGCGTCTTCCGCCGCGAGGGCATGGAGGCGGGCGACCGCGTGCGCGGCCCTGCCCTCGTCATCGAGGCGAACCAGACCATCGTGGTGGAGCCGGGCTGGACGGCATGCCTGACGAGCGCCGACCACATCGTGCTTTCGCGACACGAGAAGATGGCGCGCAGCCAGGCGATCGGCACGAAGCAGGCCGATCCGATCCTGCTCGAAGTGTTCAACAATCTTTTCATGAACATCGCCGAGCAGATGGGCCTCGCACTCCAGAACACGGCGCATTCGGTCAACATCAAGGAGCGGCTGGACTTTTCCTGCGCGGTCTTCGACCAGACCGGCGCACTCGTCGCCAACGCGCCGCACATGCCCGTGCATCTTGGGTCGATGGACCGCTCGGTCGAGACGATCATCCGCCTCAACGAAGGCCGGATCCGTCCCGGCGACGTCTTCGCACTCAACGCACCCTATAATGGCGGCACGCACCTGCCGGACATCACCGTCGTCAGCCCCGTCTTCGACGATGCGGGCAAGGGCATCCTGTTCTGGGTCGCCAGCCGAGGCCACCATGCCGATGTCGGCGGAACGGCACCGGGCTCGATGACGCCGCTCGCCACCACCGTCGATGAGGAAGGCGTGCTGATCGACAATTTCTGTCTCGTCGCGCAAGGTGAGTTTCGCGAAGCCGAGCTTCACACTCTCCTGACCGACCACCCCTACCCCGCCCGCAACCCGGCGCAGAACATCGCCGACCTGAAAGCCCAGATCGCTGCCAACGAACGCGGCGCGGCGGAGCTTCGCCGCATGGTCGATGAGTTCGGGCTGGACGTGGTGCAGGCCTATATGGGCCACGTTCAGGACAACGCCGCCGAAGAGGTCGCGCGGCTGATCGGCCGCCTCGAAGACTGCGAATACGAATACCCGACCGACACCGGCCAGACGATCAAGGTGAAGATCACTGTCGACCGCGAGGCACGCACGGCGACGGTCGATTTCACCGGCACGTCGGACGCCATCGAAAACAACTTCAACGCGCCCGAACCGGTCGCGCGGGCGGCGGTCCTCTACTGTTTCCGCGTGATGGTGGAAGCGCCGATCCCGATGAATGCCGGGTGCCTGCGTCCGATCCGCATCATCATCCCGGATGGCTGCATGCTCAAGCCCGCCTATCCCCGAGCGGTCGTCGCCGGCAATGTCGAAACCTCCCAGCACGTCACCAATGCCATCTTCGGCGCGCTGGATGCGATCGCCAACAGCCAGGGAACGATGAACAATCTGACCTTCGGCAACAACGAGTACCAGTATTACGAGACGATCTGCTCCGGCTCGCCAGCGGGCCGGATGAATGACGGGCGGCTTTTCGCCGGCACGTCGGGCGTCCACGTCCATATGACGAATTCGCGCCTGACCGACCCGGAAATTCTCGAAATGCGTTTTCCCATCGTGCTCGAAAACTTCGCACTGCGCGACGCATCGGGCGGGAAGGGCAAGGTCGATGCGGGCAACGGGACGACGCGGACCCTGCGCTTCCGGCAGAAGATGGATTGCGCGATCCTGTCGTCGCACCGTTCCGTGAAGCCGCAGGGCGTCGCGGGCGGCGACGAAGGCCAGCTCGGCAGCACGGAAGTGCGCCGACTTGACGGCACGATCGAGGTGCTCAAGGGTTGCGATCAGACGACGCTCGAAGCGGGCGAGGCCGTGACGGTCATCACGCCGACAGCAGGCGGCTACGGCAAGGCCTAACGGAAAAAGGCCGGGCATGAAGCCCGGCCTTTTCAGTCTTGTTTGACGGGTTCGTCCGTGTCGCCGCTGCGGCGCGGCAGGACGCCTTCCAGCGCATCGCGCCCGCTGGCTACGTTGAGGCTTGCTCCCGACACATAGGCCGCGCGGCCCAGAAGGTGCCCCGCTACCGGTACGGTCAGAAGCAGGAACACGACCGTCAGAAAACCGATGACGATGGCCATCGTCGTGCCGATCGCGACCGTCGCGCCGGCGACGACCAGCCCCGCACCCAGCGTGCCGGCTTTGGTCGACGCATGCATGCGCTGGAACGGGTCGGTCAGGCGCAATATGCCGAGCGCGGCGACGAACAGGAAGCCGACGCCGACGAGCTTGAGCAGGATCGCGATGATGGCGACGATCATTGGTCGTCTCCCTTGCGTTCCAGCAGCGCGGCGAAAGCGCAGGTGGCGATGAAGCCGATCAACGCCACGCCGAACGCTATGTCGAGGAATTCGCGCCGCGCGGTCGCAACCGCCGTCAGTGCGGCGACGGCGACGGCGACGCCGGTCAGCATGTCGAGTGCGATGAAGCGATTGGCGTAGCCGGGTCCGACGATCATCCGCCATGCCGAGATTGCCAGCGGCACCATGGTCAGAAGGAGAAGCACCATCGCGGCGCCGGTCAAAAGATTGTCGACGGTTTCGATCATCCCTCGATCTCCGCAATACGGTTCTGGAACGCGACCGCGATGGATTCGACGACTTCCTCCGCCGATTCCGAATCGAGCGCATGGACATAGATGGTGGACCGGTCATCGCTGACATGCAGCGATGTCGTCCCCGGCGTCAGCGTGATGCAGTTCGCCAGCGTCGTGATGCCCAGATCGGTGCGCAATTTGAGCGGCACGGCGACGATTGCCGAAGATTGCGAGCCTTTTTCAGCAAAGACCGCGCGCGCGACGGCGATGGACGAAAGCCACAATTCGCGCAGGAGGACGAAGATCAGAAGGGTGATGCGCCAGATGCGCACCGGCCAGGAAACGCGGTTCATTGTGCACCTCCGCTCTGCCCCAGCACCGCCTGAATGTAACCGGATGCGTCCAGCAACTCGGCCGCGGCCGCTTGCGAGTACGCGACCAGCGGCTCGGGGTTGAGGCCGATGAAGACGGTGACCGTGCCGAGCAGTCCGATCGGCAGGAGCATGAGTCCGGGCAGCGTCGTGCGCACCTTGCGCGAGCGAGGCATCGGCTTCCAGAACGCTTCCATCCAGATCTTGCTCATGGAAAAGGTCGTCATAAGGCCGACGAACAGGGCAACGGCGGCAAGCAGCGCCTCTCCACCTTGCAGCGACGCGTCGATTACCATGAATTTGGCCCAGAAGCCCGAGAAAGGCGGCAGGCCGGCCAGCGACAGGGCGGGAATGACGAACAGCGCTGCAAGAAGCGGCCGGCTCGCCATCAGCCCGCCTGCCTTGCGAAGGTCGTAGGTGCCCGTCGCTCGGTAGATCGCGCCGGCGAGAAGAAACAGGTTCGCCTTCACGATGATATGGTGGATCGTATAGAAAATCGCGCCGGCGAAGGCGAGCGGCGTGGCGATGGCGAGGCCGAGCAGAATGTAGCCGATCTGGCTGATGATGTGGAAGGCGAGGATGCGCCGCACATCCCACTGTACCGCCGCGCCGAAGACGCCGAACAGCATCGTGCCTGCCGCCACCCAGCCCATCAGGGGGCGGATTCCCGTTGCATCGACATCGAAGAACAGCGTGAAGACCCGGAAGCAGGCATAGACCCCGACCTTCGTCAAAAGGCCCGCGAACAGCGCGGACACGACGATCGAGGCGGCGTGGTAGGAAGCGGGCAGCCAGAAGAAGACGGGAAAGAATGCCGCCTTCGTGCCAAAGCCGATGAGGAACAGCATTGCCGAAATGGTCAGCGCGGTCGACATCTCCGTCTCCGGCAGCACCCGCGCCAGATCGGCCATGTTGAGCGTTCCGGTGACGCCGTAAAGCAGCGCGATCGCCATCAGGAAGAGAAGCGTGGCGAAGAGGTTCAGCACCAGATATTTCATCGCGCCGTCGACCTGCGCGCGCGTGCGGTCGAGCAGGATCAGGCCGAGCGCGGTGATCAGCATCACCTCGAACCAGACATAGAGGTTGAAAATGTCACCGGTCAGGAATGCACCGTTGACGCTGGTCAGCAATCCCATGAACAGCGGATAGAAGCCGGCCTTTTCCTGACGTCGACGGATGTCGGATATGCCGAAGATCGCGACACCGACCGCAAGGATTGCCGTGACCAGCACCATGGAAGCGCTGAACCGGTCCGCGACGAAGGTGATGCCGAAGGGCGGCGCCCATGAACCGAACTGCATCGCCAGAATGCCGTCACGAAAGACGGCCCAGACGAGCAACACCGACATGACGAACATGGCGGCAAGACCGATGGCGGCGGCGATGCGCTGAATACGCGGCGCGCTGACAGCGAAAGCGCAGATGGCGGCGGTCGCGAACGGAATGGCGAGCGGCCACAAAAGAAGCATGTCGATAGCCGATTCCGTCATTTGGTCACGCTTTCGTCGTCGAAGGGCGTGCCGAGTTCCTCTGCGGCATTGACGTTGCGCCCGTCAAGCGTGCCAAAGGAGCGCCAGGTCTGCAAAGCAAGCGCCGCGACGAACGCGGTCAGCGCGAAGCCGATCACGATCGCTGTGAGGATCAGCGCCTGCGGCAACGGGTTCGCCGCCTCGGCGCCGAGCGTCTCGATGCCGCTTTCGATGACTGGCGGAACCGTGCGGCCCGTCCGGCCGGACACGAACAGAAGCAGGTTCGTCGCCGCCGAAAGAAGCGAGATACCAAGGATCATGCGCATGATGTTGCGCGACAAAAGAAGGTAGACGCCGCAGCCCATGAGGCAGGCGAGCGCAAAGGCAAAGATCAGGTTCATTCGTCGTCATCCTCGTAAAGGCGCAGGATGAGGCAAAGCACACCGCCGAGAACGACGAGATAAACGCCGATGTCGAACAGGATCGTCGTGCCAAGCTTGATGCCGGCGACCTCGGGCCAAAGATGGGTCAGGAACGAACCAGTCGTGAAGAGGCCCGGGATGCCGCTGACGATCGCAGCCAGAACGCCAGCGCCGACCAGAACTACGGGGTGGAAATATAGCGCGCGGCGCGCCGCGTCGACGCCGTTGGCGAAGGCGAGCATGGCGAAGGCCGCAGCGGCCATCAGCCCCCCCACGAAACCGCCACCCGGCTCGTTATGGCCGCGCAGGAGGATATAGACGGACGCGGCGAGCATGATGACCCAAAACGGCCGGGCCATCGTGGCCAGAATGACAGAAGGCATGGCGTCAGCTCCCCTTCTTGCGGGCGGGCAGCCGCCGCAACAGCGCCCACACGCCGATGGCCGCGAAGCCGACGACCGCAATCTCGCCGAGCGTGTCGATGGCGCGGTAGTCCACCAGAATCACGTTGACGACATTGCGTCCGAAAGCGTCCACATAGCTCGACTGCGCGAAGAATTCCGACAGACGCATGTCGAGCGGCGATGAGGTCATCGAGGCCACGCCGACGAAGATGACGATGCCGAAGGCGACCGACAGCATGAGGTCGAACCGGCGCTCGCCGATGGTGCGGCTTTGCTCGCGCGAGGTTGGTATGCGCATCAGGACGGCGGTGAGGATCAGGACCAGCAGCACCTCGGCGGAGAACTGCGTCAGCGCCAGATCCGGCGCGCCGTTGAGCATGAAGATGATCGCGGCTGCGAAACCGACAATGCCGACCGCGACCACGGCGGCGATCAGCGAGCGGGACCCGACCGCCGCAAAGCCGCCGACGACAGCCACCGCCAGAACGATCAGGACGGGGACGTTCATCTCGCCGACAGCCGAAAAGCCCGACATGCCGCTGCCGACGATCACGCCGAAGGCGACGATGAAAACGGCGCTCGCCAGCACCACCGCCGTATAGCGATGCTGGTCTCCGTTCTGGAGGAAACGTGTCGAGGCTTGCGCCATATCGAGCACGAAATCCAGCACCTTTTGATAACCGCGGTCCCCGAACAGATCATGGATGAGGCGCTGACGGCGCAGCGTGACGTGAATGGTGCGCCAGTTGAAGAAGACCAGCGCGCCGATGGTCACGACCGCGGCGCTCAAAGCCAGCATCGGCGTCAGCCCATGCCACAGCGAGATCGAGACGTCGACCCGTTCGCCGCCAAGCGCGCTTGCCGCCGGTTCGACGAGCGAACGCATCATGGTATTCGGCGCAATGCCCATCGCGATGCCTCCCAGCGCAAGGACAAACGGCCCGGCCAGCATGCCGGCCGTCTCGCCATGTTTCAGCTTCACGTCGCGCTCGGGCTTCACGAAGAAAGGCTTGAGCGCGACGACGCCGGCGACGGCGACCATGACGGCATTGACGATGACCGCGATGGCGATGGGAACGACGCTCCAGCCGCTTTCAAGCTGCGCCTCGAAAAGAAATTCCTTGGCGATGAACCCGGCGAAGGGCGGAAGGCCCGCCATCGAAAGGCTGGCAAGGACCGCCGCTGCCGCCGTGAACGGGAGAAAACGCGCCAGACCGCCCAGCCGGCGCAGGCCCGCTATGCCGGTGGCATGGATCACGGTTCCGGCGCAGAAGAACAGGGCAGCCTTGTAGAAGGCGTGTGCGATGATGAATCCGATGGTCGCGACGCGCGCGACTTCGCCGTCGAGACCGATCAGCATGACCAGAATGCCGAGCGAGGCGACGGTCGACTGAGCCAGCACCGCCTTGTAGCCGGTGGCGCGCAGCGCCTCGAAGGCGGCGACCAGCATCGTCAGCGAACCGGCGATGACGAGAGTCGTGCCGAAGGCCGGGACCGACGCGAAGATTTCATCGAACCGGGCGAGGAGATAGACGCCGAGCTTCACCATGGTGGCCGAATGCAGATAGGCGGACGCAGGCGTCGGCGCGGCCATCGCGTTGGGAAGCCAGAATTGAAACGGCACCTGCGCCGACTTCGTGAATGCGCCGACCAGGACGAGAACAAGGATCGCCGGCATGAGCGGACTCGCCACCAACTCGTCGGCGCGCAGCGCAACTTCGCTGAACGAGAAGGTTCCAAGTTCGGCGCCTATCAGCAGGATGCCTGCGAACAGCGCGAGCCCCCCGCCCCCAGTCACCAGAAGCGACTGGAGCGCGGCCCTGCGCGCCTCGTAGGTTCGCGCGTCGAAGCCGATCAGCGCGAATGAGATGAGGCTGGTCGCCTCCCAGAACACGAACATGACGATGAGATCGTCGGCGAGAACCGTGCCGAGCATAGCCGTCATGAACATGAGAATGAACGCGATGAAGCGTCCGCCTTCCGATGCTGGCTTTTCAGCGTAGTAAGCGCCAGCATAGATGACGACGAGGGTACCGATGCCGGTGATCAGCAACGCGAAGAGCAGGGAGAAGCCATCGAGACGGAAGCCGATATCGACCCCGAGCGAAGGCGCCCAGGAAAGCGTTTCGATCAGCGCATTACCGCCGGCAACCGCGCCGAGCTGCGACAGGAAATATACGAAAAGAGCGAACGGGACGAGCGCCAGCACCACACCCGTCATTCGTCCGAGGACCGGTGCCAGCGGGCGCGCGCAAGCTGCTGCGCCGAGTGCGACGATCAAAACTGTCAGCAACTGCACGTTTGCCCTTCCAAACCCGAACCCCGATATTGGCGGGGGTTCTAGCATCCGGTCGATCGGTCTGTCACGGCCAAGCTCGACGATTTCAATCCCGCTCGATGACCCAGCCGGGCGTTGTGCTTAGAGATAGGCGGGGATAGGTCCACAAGGATCGGGCGATCAGGAACGCCGCCTTCGCGCGGTGACCCTTGTAGTAGTTGGCACTCGCGGCCTCGAGGTCGAAATAGCTGTTCATCCTGTTCAGCAATCGCGCCTGCGCCAGCCGGTGCGACCATTTGCAGCGCAGCGCGCGTAGCGCGTTTTCCAGCCGCTCGGGATCGACCTGCCGCCTGATCTCGATCTTCGCGCACACGTCCGGATGAACCGAAAGACGAAATCCCTGCAGGCCAAGCGCAAGAAACCAGTCGTAATCTTCGAGACGCTGAAGCGTTTCATCCTGATACCCTGCCCGGCCCACCGCCTCGGCGCCGTTCAGCATGATGCAGGACCCCGGCGAAAACCAACAGCCAGCGGCGAAGTCGCCCGGATCATCCGAGCCGCAGGGGTGCCGCTTAGTAAGGTATCGACCGGTTTCGTCGCGATCGATCCATGACCAGCCATAGATGACCTTCGGATCGCGCTTCCTGGCCTGGTCCACGCTGACCGTTCGCCAACGATCCTCCAGCGTGCCGGACACCCACACATCGTCGGAATCGAGGAATGCCACCCAGTCCGTCGCCGCCGTCTTCAACCCGGTGTTGCGCGCAGCCGCCGCCCCCTTGTTGGCCTGCCTGATCAATGTGATGTCCAGCCGTTCACCGGGTTCCTTCGGGATCGTGACCGGAGTCGCGGAACCGTCGTCGACGACCACGACGCGCCGAGGGCGCACAGGCTGTGCCGCGACGCTTTGCAATGCCTTTTCGAACTGCTGCTGTCGATCGTGAACGGGAATGATGACGGTCAGCGGGATCGATCCGGATGCACTTTCTTCCCGAAGACCCATTATCGGCCCTTTCGCTCGGGCCGTCCCGGCGTCGTGACGGCGTCTCCCCCTCCCCCGCCAAGGGCAGTGGCGATACAGATCTTCACGTCGAGCACGATCGAGCGCAGCGCCAGATAGCGCGCGTCCCATTTCGCAAGATATTCCGGTTCCCGCATATCGACACCGTTGACCTGCGCCAAGCCGGTTATTCCCGGTTTCAAGGCGAGGACCCCGCGACGTTTGCGAGCCTCTACAAGAGCCGACTGGGACGGCAGGCAGGGCCGAGGCCCGACGAGACTGACCTCGTTGCGCACCACGTTCCATAGCTGCGGCAATTCGTCGAGCTTGGTCCGGCGCAGGAAATGGCCAAGACGGGTGATCGCGCCGGCAGACGCTTCGTGGGACGCCGTGTGCGGCGTGCCGAGCTTCATCGTCCTGAACTTGTAGAGCGTGAATTCGCGCCCATGAAGGCCCACCCGGGTCTGCGCGAATATGGCGGGGCCGGACGATTGCATCCGCACCAGTGCCCAGATGATCGCCAACAGCCACCAGAACGTCGCCAGAAAAAGCACGGAAGCCACGACATCGATCGTTCGCTTCGTCGAAAGATAGACGTTGTTGCCGTGCTGGCCGTCCGACAGCACGACTTCCCGCAGGTCGGCATCCGGCATTCCCGCGACGATGAAATCGGCCAGTACGGCGACATCCAGAACGGGGCGGAATGCGGAAAGAATATGAAGCAACCGCCGGGCGATCCCGCTTGGAAACCGGTTGAGGAAATACAGCTTTCCACCGTATCGGGTGCCATGGACGGGAGGCATGTAAACCGTCGTCACGACGGGAGACGCGACATCGCGCACCCGCGCTGCAGCTTCTCTCTTGGTGCGCGCATAGGCGGTGTGGTTGCCGGGCTCGAGGGCGTGGACGGAAGAGACGTTCACAAAACGCGGTATACCCGCTTTGTCCGCCGCTTCGAGCGTTTCCATCAACAGGTCGACATTCACGCGCCGAAACTCGTCATCCGATGCCGAAGCGTCGTTGTTGAGTACGGAGAGATGGACGAGCGTGTCGAAACCTCGTCCACGCTCGTCCAGTTCATCGAGGCCGCACGCCGCCACACCCGGAAAGAGCCGCCGGGCATACGCCGGATTGCGAGCGACCAGCAGCAATGTCGCCCCCGCGCGAATGAGCACGGGAACGAGCTGCCTGCCCACGAAGCCGGTCGGACCCGTAATGACGATCTTCAAACGCGTTTCCTCTTGTCCGTGCCAGTTTCCACCTTGCTGCTATCCAACTCTGTGGGCAAAATTCAAGCTCGATGCTGCACACCCTCGATTTCGCGGCGCTCGAGCCGTCGTCCCGGCCGATGCGGATTCGTCATTCGTGTCGGCGACGCGTCAAACCAGTTGGCGCTTGAATCGCATCGGCAGGCGGCCATCGAGCTTTTGAGAACCGTCTGGCATCGTCTGCGGCCTTCCCGGCGGAAATTGCTTGCCCGTCCGGCGTTGTGGTTCGTGACGCAAGCCTATCGCCTGTCGAAGCGACGCTTCAAAACATATTAAAGCTCCCCCGCCGTCAGCGGGTCCCGGAATCGAAGGTCGCGTAAAGTTCGAGCGTCTGTCGGTCGACAACCTCGGCGGCGTATTCACGCTCCGCCCTCGCCCTGCCGTTCGCCCCCATACGCGCCCTCAGCGGCCTGTCCGCTGCAAGGCGCACAATGGCATCCGTAAGCGCCTTCGCATCGCGCGGCGGCACCAGCAGCCCGTTCTCGCCGTCGCGCGTCGCCTCGCGGCAGCCCGGAACATCCGTCGCCACGATCGGGCGGCCCGCCGCCATGGCCTCCAGCAAGACCTTCGGTAATCCTTCGCGATAGGACGGCAACGCCACGATATGGCTGGCGCGCAAAAGGTCGGGTACGTCTTCGCGCATCCCCAGCCATTCCACCACACCTTCATCCTGCCAGCGGCGAAGCTCGCCCTGCGAAATGGACGTCGGGTTCGACGGATCGGGCGCGCCTGCGAACAAAAACCGGATGGGCAGGTTACCGCCGGCAAGCATCCGTGCTGCGGCGGTGAACTCGCGGACACCCTTGTCCGCCAGCATGCGCGCGATCATCAGCACCACGATCGGGCCTTCGGGTTCCGGCGAGGGCGCGAACTGGCGCACGTCGACGCCCGAGCCCGGTATCCGGACCGCGTCACTCTTTCGCAGAGCACCCCGTTCGGCCAGCCAGTGCAGGTCGTCGCCGTTTTCCAGCACAACCTTGCTGCCGCGCGGATTGAGAAGCAGGTGTAGCGCGGTGCCGACGATCGGCGAAAGAAAACGCGCTCTGGGGCTGGTCGAGGTGAAGACGAATCCAAGCCCCACCGGCGCATTGACGATGTTGCGCACGCCCGACAGACGCGCGGCCGCACTGCCATAAAGGATGGGCTTCAGCGCGACGTGATGGACGAGCGTCGGCCTCTCGCGCCGATAGAGCGCTGCGATCCGGCCGATCATCGCGGTTTCCCCGAAAGGGTTGAGACCAGCGCGGTCGAAGTCGATTGTCGCCGTGCGAAAACCTTCCTTCTCGGCCCAGGCCGTCCCGTTTCGATAACGCGCCGCGACCACGACTTCGTAGCCGGCGTCGCGCGCCGCGCGGGCGCGCGACAGAAAATGCGACCGGAAGAACCAGTCCTCGGTCACGAGATATAGAAGTTTGCGGGCGCCGGTCGTCAATATGTGATGTCCTGATCTGCGCCGCGTCGTCAGCCCGCCAGAAGCCTGTCGAGACCGTCTTCGAACCCGGTGAACGCGTGGTCGGGCATTCTTGCCCGCAGCCTGCCGACGTCCGGCACGAGATAAGGCGCCGGCCCTGTCCCGGAACGCTCGACGAGAAGTTCGCGGCCCAGCCTGCCTGCGATCAGACGTCCGGCCTCCTCCAGCGATACGGCCTCGCCGGTGGCGACGTTCACCGTCTCGTTCCAGCGCTCGTCGAGCGCGCGCACAATCACGGCAACGGCGTCGTCGATGTAGATCGGCGAAAAGGTCAGCGCCGGGTGGCCCGTGGGCACGGAGATCGGACGTCCCTCGCCGATGCTCGCGATCATGCCGTTGAGCATGCGGCCCCTCAGGCCCGGCCCGTAGGGCACGAAGAAGCGCAGGACCGTGACCGGGAAAAGCGGCCGGTATTGAGCAGCGAGCGAATCGGCTGCCTGCTTGGTCGCGGCGAAATACGATTTCGGTGGCAGATAGTCGCTTTCGCGAGCGGCATGTCCAAAGGGCACGTCGTAGACCGTGCCTGTCGATCCCACCAAGACATGCCCGACGCCCGTTCGGCGGGCGAAATCCATCAGCAACGCCGTCGAATGCACATTGACGTGGAAGAGATCGAGCGCGGTCTCGGGAAAGTGGCGATGCAGGCGCGACACCGCCAGATGCAGGATAACGTCGAACGCGGGACCGTCCTCCAGCCGCGCGATCGCATCGGCGGTGGACGACGGATCGCCAAGATCCGCCGTTGCGAGCGACAGCGGGCATGCAACGCCGGACGGCGCCGTGCGGCCGAGGATCGTGACGTCGTGGGCGCTCCCGTGTCGTTCGAGAAACGCCCTCGCCACAAAACCGCTGGCTCCGGTCAGAAGGATGCGCATCGCTGCCCGCCTCCGGGGTTCACCGCCTCTGTTTCACGCGCAGGCCGATCAGGCCGCCTGCAACGCGCGGTAATATTCGGCGGTACGCTGGATGCCGTCTTCCAGATCGACCTGCGCCTCGAAGCCGATCTGCGTCTTCGGCCAGGCCGCGTCCGGCACGCGCAGTTCGATATCCGCATATGTCTTCTCAATGAACTCGATCTTCGAGGATGAGCCGAGTACGCGCACGACGTCCTTGGCCAAACCGTAAATTGTGGTGACGGCGCGCGGATTGCCGACATTGAAGGCCTTGCCGACGGCACCGGGATGTTCGAGCCCGGTCAACACGGCCTGAACCATGTCGTCGACATAGGTCCATGCGCGGATCTGCGAGCCGTCGCCATGGATCTGGATCGTCTCACCGCGCAATGCACGCTGGATGAAGATCGACAGAGCGCCCTCGCCGACCTGACCTGGTCCATACACGTTGAAGGGCCGCAGAACGACGGAGGGAAGGCCGAACTGCTTGTGATAGGCAAGCGTCAGGTGCTCGCCCACGAGCTTGGAAACCGCATAGGTCCAGCGCGGCTCGCCGACAGCACCGATCACCGCCGATGTGTTCTCGTCGGCGTTGTAGGCATTGGGTCCGAACACTTCGCTCGTCGAGAAGGTGACGACTCGCTCGACACCCTCAACCTCGGCGGCCGCCTTGAGAACGTAAGTCGTACCCAGCATGTTGATCTCGACGGTCGAGACCGGCCGCTTCACGACGGTTTCGATACCGGCGACCGCTGCGCAGTGAACGATATGGGTCGGACGAAATTCGGCGATCGCAGTCGACAGCGCCTTTTCATCCGTCACGCTGCCCTGCACGAAGCGGAACTTGGAATCGTCCCCCTTCAGCGTGTGCTGCATCGCATTCCGGCTGAGATTATCGTAGAGGCAAACCTCGTTGGCATCGAACAATCTCTTCGTGGTCTGGCTTCCGATGAAGCCTGCGCCACCTGTGATGAACACTCGTTTGTTCTCAAGCACTTGATCAATCGCCTCTTGGCTGGTTGGTAAATCCAAAACGATAATGAACCGGACGAATACGCGGATTTTCGCGAGGTTACTATGCTACGGAAAAGTGCAAGGCAAGGCGCGAAGGACAGCGCCGCAGATACGACCCGCTCGGCTTGCGCCATGCGGCCGAGTTACTCTAAGCATCGCCGCCAGCCCCTCCACCCCCGTCAACAGGATGATGATCAGCGTGTGTGGCCTGTTCGCGTCGATAGGTTTTGTTCCCGAAGAGCGCCGCATCGACGTCGTCGCGCATCGCGGGCCTGACGGTCGCGGCTGGGGCGTTGTGGAAAGCGCCGCCGGACCCGTTGCTCTTGGGCATCGCAGGCTCGCGATCTTCGATCTGAGCGAAGCCGGCCTGCAGCCCATGGCGGACGCAAGCGGGCGCTACACGATCGTCTTCAACGGCGAAATCTACAATTTCATCGAACTGCGCGCGGAACTCACGGCAGCGGGCGACAGGTTCGCCACGCAAACGGATACGGAGGTGCTGCTGGCCATGTATCGCCGGTTCGGCGCGTCGATGCTGCCGCGCCTTCGCGGCATGTTCGCGTTCGTCATCTGGGACAGGAAGCGACAAGAACTTTTCGCCGCGCGCGATCCTTTCGGGATCAAGCCTCTCTACATGGTCGAAACGTCGAAGGGGGTCGCGCTCGCTTCCGAGATCAAGCAATTGCTGGGGCTGGAAAGCACGACTCCACGCCTCAACACAGCAAGGGCGATGGATTTTCTCGGCTCCGGCATTCTCGATCATACGGAAGAGACGCTTTTTGAAGGCATAACCCAGCTTCGCGGCGGAGAATGGCTGGCCGTGTCCACCGAAGCGGGGCGGCCGCAATGCACGCGCGGGCGCTTTCACGATCTCAATCAAGTCGCAGCGTCGCCCGGCCTTTCGTTCGACGAGGCAGCCGATGAATTCGCAGCACGCCTGAGCGAATCGGTCCGTCTCCACCTGCGCTCCGATATCCGCGTCGGCTCCTGCCTGTCCGGCGGGCTCGACTCCTCGTCCATCGTCGGCCTCGCATCCGAACCGGGAAGCATCGAGACCATCTCCGCCGTTTACGACGGCGAAGCCGTGGACGAAAGCCGTTACATCGACGCCGTCGTGGCGCGCACCGGCGCGATTTCGCACAAGGTTTCGCCAAGCTCGGATGACGTCGCCGAAAAGTTCGATCGGATCACATGGCATCAGGACGAGCCGTTCGGATCGACTTCGATCGTCGCGCAATATGCCGTCTTCGCCGAAGCCCGGCGCGCCGGGCTGACGGTCATGCTCGACGGACAGGGTGCCGACGAGCCGCTTGGCGGTTACGCCGATGCATGGCCCCACCACCATGCGCGCCTCATGCGCAACGGCAGGATCGGCGAGTTGCACGCTTCGCTTCGCGCGCGAAGCGGCCAGGGTGCTTCGCCGCTTCGCGCGGCGGCCGGGGCCATGTCGCTCCTGTTGCCCGACTGGCTGCCGTTGCCACGCCGGGGCGCGAAAACCTTTTCCTGGCTCAATCCGGGCGCTGCCGGCCATGGCGGACGGCGGGCGCTCGACCAGATGGCCGCGGACCGGCTGGGACTGATGAAGCCGAACGACCTGTCGGCACATTGCAGGCTGCTGACCTACGCCACGAACCTGCCGATGCTGCTCCATTGGGAGGACCGCAACTCGATGGCGCACTCCATCGAGGCGCGCGTGCCCTTCCTCGACATGCCTCTCGCCCAGTTCGCGCTCGGTCTTCCCCACGAGCATCGAATAGGCGCAGGCGAGCAGAAGCGGGTGCTGCGGCGCGCCATGCGCGATCTCGTTCCGCAAAGCGTGCTCGACCGCCGCGACAAGATCGGTTTTGCGACGCCCGAAGCCGGCTGGCTTCGCGGCCCGCTCCGGGAACTGGTCCATCAAGGCGTCGAAGATTGCATCGAACGCTTTCCCGGCCTCTTCATACCGGCGCGATTGCGGCTGGCGCGGGATGCGGCACTTGCCGGACAGCGGCCATTCGGCTTTGAGTTCTGGCGCGTGGCGAGCCTGGGGCGCTGGGGAAGGGTCTTCAATGTCGCCGGCTGACCAGATCGATCCCGAGCCGGACCGGCGGCTGGCCGCGGCGCGACGGGTCGCCCATGTGACCCTGCAACCGCTTGCAAGCGACGCGCGCGTCAACCGCGCCGTTTCGGCCATGCGCGAGGCCGGCCTCGAGTGCCTCATCGTCGGCCCCGGCTCGGGGATTACGGAAAGGGCGATGGATCGGCGCTCGAAGCTGAGCATAGGCGCCACGTTCGGGGCCGCTCGCCTCATCGACGGCCTGTCGTTCGGCAGGGCGGCGTCAAAGGCGGCGTTCTTCGCACGCCCCGCACATCGCGAAGCCTTGCAGTCTCTCATCGCCTGCCGTCCCGACGCGATCCACGCGCATGACTGGGACGGGGTCATCGTCGCGGCAAGCGCGGCGAAGACGCTCGGCGTGCCCTTCGTCTACGACGCGCACGAATTTGCCGCCGAAATGCACGCCGAGCGCCGGTTCTGGCGGGCCACCGTGGCCCCTCTGATCCGCAGGCTGGAAGGGCCCGCCGCGCGGAAGGCGACCCGCGTCGTCACGGTCGGCGACGCGCTAAGCCAGCTCTTGACGAAAGAATTGAAGCTTGCAAGACGCCCGATCACCGTGCGCAACATCCCGGACGTTGCGAACTGTCCCGTCGAGCCGAGGTCGGGCGAGGAAATTCACTTCCTTTATCATGGCGTCCTTGCGGAGGGTCGCGGGATCGAAGCGCTGGTCGATGGCGTCCTTGCCGCGTCCCGCCCCTGCCGACTGACGCTGCGCGGTCCATGGCGCCAGCAAAGGCTGCACGACGAAATCCGGGCAAGGCTGGCCTCTCATCCGGCCGCAGCCCGTGTCGGGATCGAGCCGCCGGTGCCGTTCGATGAACTCGTGAGCGCGGCCGCACGGAGCGATGTCGGCGTCTGCCTGCTCGACGGACGCATCGCACACAACCGCATAGCCTTGCCGAACAAGCTTTTCGAGTATCTTCATGCCGGACTTGCGGTCGTTGCGAGCGGCAGTGACGAAATGCGCGAGATCGTCGAAACACATGGCTGCGGCATCGACATCGGGCAGGCACAGGCCACGGCGGTGACGGCGATGATCGAACGGACGGACCGCGCCACCATAGGGCGCTGGCGCGCAGCCGCAGGGGTTGCGGCGCAACAATTCTGCTGGCATAGCGAGAAAATGCGATTGCTGGCGATCTACGGTCGCGGTTGACGCTTTCCGTGCCTGAACCGGGCGGCCTTATATATGCAAAAATCCGGCAATCGCCGCGATCAGGATATGACAAGCAAGACATTATGAGTGATATCTCGGATATCGGGATTGCAGTCGTCGGCTGCGGCTATTGGGGCAAGAATCTCGTCCGCAATTTTGCGGAACTGGGCGCGCTGCGGGCGGTGGTCGATGCCGATCCGGCAACCGCGAACGAGATGGGCACGCGCTTTCAGGTGCCGGTCATGAGTCTCGATGAGGCGATCGCGAGCGATGCAATCGACGCCATCGCGACCGCCTCGCCAGCGGCAGTGCATCACGATATCGCGGTGCGCGCGATGGAATCGGGGAAAAGCGTGTTCGTCGAAAAGCCGATCGCGCTGTCGCTCAGTGACGGCGAGGCCATGCAGGCAGCGGCGGCCAGAACCGGCAAGATCCTCATGGTCGGCCACCTTCTCCAGTACCACCCGGCCTATCGCAAGCTGCGAGACCTCGTCGAAGAGGGTGCGATCGGCCGGTTGAAATACGTCTATTCGAACCGCCTCAGCATGGGAAAGCTGCGGACGGAGGAAGACGTGGTCTGGAGCTTTGCTCCGCACGATATTTCCATGATTCTCGGTCTGGTGGAGGGCGAAGCCCCGAGCGACGTGGCCGCCCATTCGGCCGGCATCGTTTCCGACGGCCTCGCGGACAGTGCCCATCTTCACCTGACCTTCGCCTCCGGCCTGAAGGCACATGTGTTCACCTCCTGGCTGCATCCGATGAAGGAGCACCGCTTCGTCGCGATCGGCGAGACCGGCTGCCTCGTCTTCGACGATACGAAGCCGTGGGCCGAAAAACTGGTCAGCACGGGTTATCGCGTGGCGGACGGCCCCGCCCTCGAAAAGGGCGCGGTAACCGCCATTCCCGTCGAGGAGGCGGAACCGCTGAAGGAGGAATGCGCGCATTTTCTTCACGCAGTTGCCGCCGGCATCGCGCCGCGCACCGATGCGCACGAGGCCCTTGCGGTCCTGCGCGTGCTGAAACAGGCCGACAAAGCCCTTGGCAAGGAAGTGGAGGCATGAGCGCTCCCCTGACCGTTGCCGAACACCGGCTCGACGACAGCGCCGTGGTTCATGAAACGGCGGTGGTCGACAAGCCTGTCGTCCTCGGCCGCAATGTCCGCATCTGGCATTTCTCCCACATCCTTGGCAATTGCCAGATCGGCGACGGCGTCGTCATCGGCCAGAACGTGGTCGTCGGCCCCAATGTCCGCGTCGGCGACGGCTGCAAGATCCAGAACAATGTAAGCCTCTACAAGGGCGTGACGCTGGAGGCGCGCGTCTTTTGCGGACCGTCCTGCGTCTTCACCAACGTCATCAATCCCCGCGCCTTCGTCGAACGCAAGGACGAGTTCCGTGAGACGCTCGTCAAGGAAGGCGCGACCATAGGCGCCAACGCGACGATCGTGTGCGGCAATACGCTCGGCCGCTATTGCATGATCGGAGCAGGCGCTGTCGTGACCCACGACGTACCGGATTTCGCGCTCATGGTGGGGCTTCCCGCGCGCCGCCGCGGGTGGGTATCGCGTGAAGGAGAAATTCTTGGCGATGATCTGATCTGTCCCCGGACCGGCGAGCGCTATCAGCTCGTGGACGATAACAGGCTGGTGGAAGTCAGCGCGGGATAGTGTTCCGAAGCCGGATCGGGGGCGTATTTTTTGCTGATCGAGCAGACGATATAACGCAGGGCGGCGCGGGAAGTGTTCCTGGACCATGATATGCGCGCGAAACTTTGACGATACGGAAAGCGCTCGTGCGATCAGGCAAGATCCAGCGCTGAACTACAGGACCGAAACGGAATGGGTGAAGCTAAAGTGCGCGCAGAAAACGTGGAACGACTTTCGGGAGACGACGAACTCGGCAAGCACGCATCGCGCTTCGTCGCCAAGGTCGCCGACCGGACTGCCGTCGTCGGCATCCTCGGGCTGGGATATGTCGGTCTACCGCTTGCGCTCGCCTTCTTCAAGGAAGGTTTCGATGTTATCGGTTTCGACGTCGACGCGCGGAAAATCGAGAAACTCGAAGCGTCCAAGACCTATATCAAGCACATTCCGGACGAGCGGATCGCGGAAATGCGCGATGCCGGAAAGTTCCAGGCGACAACCGACTTCTCCCGTCTGGCCGCTGTCGACGCGATCGTCATCTGCGTGCCCACGCCGCTCACGGTCCACCGCGAGCCGGACATGTCCTATGTTGTCTCGACCGCCGAAACCATCGCACCGAACCTGCGGCGGGGCCAACTCGTCACGCTGGAATCGACCACCTACCCGTTCACCAGCGAGGACCTTCTGCGCAACATCCTCGAAAAGGGTTCCGGCTTGAAGGCGGACGAGGACTTCGCCATCGCCTACTCCCCCGAGCGCGAAGACCCCGCCAACCCGCAATTCGACACGCAGACGATCCCGAAAGTGGTCGGCGCAGGCGCCCCGCAGGCAGCCGACATGGCCGAAGCGCTCTATGCCGCGATCGTCGGACAGATCGTCCGCGTCAAATCGATGCGCGTTGCCGAGGCGGTCAAGTTGACGGAGAACATTTTCCGTTCGGTCAATATCGCGCTGGTCAACGAGCTCAAGATCATATTCGACAAGATGGGCATCGACGTCTGGGAAGTCATCGATGCGGCGGCAACCAAGCCGTTCGGTTTCATGCCGTTCTATCCAGGCCCCGGCATCGGCGGGCATTGCATCCCCATCGACCCCTTCTACCTGACTTGGAAGGCGCGCGAGTTCGGCGTGTCGACCCGCTTCATCGAGCTTGCCGGCGAGATCAACAGCCACATGCCGGCCTATGCGGTGCAGCGCACGTCCGATGCGATGAACGATCGCCTGGCCAAGGCACTCAAGAATTCGCGTATTCTTATCGTGGGCCTTGCCTACAAGAAGAATGTGGACGACATGCGCGAAAGCCCATCGATCCACCTGATCGAGCGATTCCGCGAAAAAGGCGCATTCGTGGAGTACTACGATCCCTTCGTCCCTGAAGTTCCAGATACGCGCGGGCATGAGCATATTGCGGGCATGAAGTCGGTGGCATGGGATCGGGACGCTTTGAAAAGTTTTGACGCCGCCATCATCGCGACCGATCATAGCGATGTCGATTATCTGCCACTGCTCGAGGAGCTTGAACTGATCGTCGATACGCGCAACGCGCTCAAGGCGTTTCACGACGAATTCTCCCATAAAATCGTCAAGGGATAATCGAGGCGGTCTTGTGGGAAGTCCGTTGAATTTGTGGGTTACAATTTGTGAGTTACAAAGCGTGCGTGCGTTGATGTGTCTAATGGATAGCAGCCTTACCAATAAGTCGAATGAAAGACGTGGCATATTCCATGGCGCAGACTGACGATCAAAAGACCTCGGAACTCGCACAGGCATCGAGCGCTGCAAGCGAGGCTCCTGAGGCTCTTGCCGAGGAAGCGATTGCCGCACGGGCGCTTCCTGAAATCCATGAGCTGACATTCGAGCGCGCGCGCGCGCTCGAGGCGGATCTCGCCCAGACCAACGAGCGTCTCGTCAAGGCGGAATTGGCGGCGATCGGTTATGGGCAATCACTCGTTACCGCATTGAACGAAATTAACCGGTCGGCGCTCGAGCAGCATTCGGAGAATGTCGAACTCGAAGCACGGATGCTCGAGATCATGGTGCGATCCCGCTATGCCATGCCTCATGCGGGCAACGCCGCCGCCGGCCAGCCGCCCGTGTCAGGCCCCGTCCTGTCGCTCGATGCCTATGATGACAAGCTGCGCGAACTGGCGCCGCTCAACTGGGAGGCGTTCGTCGCCTGCCGCGACACCGGCACCGACAGCTATGACGACCTGCCTGAAGTGTCGTGCAGCACGGAACGTCACCCGCAGGCGCATCTCTTCCGCGCCTTCGTGCGTCCCTATCTCAAGGGGACGGTCCTCGACGTCGGATGCGGCCCGCAACCGGTGCCTTTCTATCTGGCGGGCTACCCCACGCAGGCAATCAGCGGCATCGATCCGATTTCGAGCGTCGACGATCATCCGTTTCAGTTCGTGTCGGGCTATGGCGAGTTCCTGCCGTGGGAAGACGAAGCTTTCGACATCGTGATCTCGGGAACCGTGCTCGATCACTACTACCTTCTCGACAAGGGGCTGGCGGAAGTCTTCCGCGTTCTCAAGCCCGGCGGACGTTTCCTCGCATGGATCACCCATTTTGCCGACGCACCGCCCTATGATCCTTATGCGGGCGTCGTGAAGCCCTACGATCACGAGCACATGTACCACATCAACCTCGAATGGTTCCGGCCGCTGATGCGCGAGATCGGCTTCGTCGAAAACGAGATCATCGAGTTTCCGCTTCCCTTCCGCTTTCTGTTCATGGCGTTCGAAAAGCCGACCGCCGAGCACAGCACCTTTTCCACCAATCATCCGGCATGATGACCACGACGACAATGTCACGCCCTTCAGGGGCGCTCGCGATGCTGGCAAGAAACCGCTCGCTGATCATCGTTCTTGCCATGCGCGAGTTGCGGGACCGGTATGCGGGCTCCATGCTGGGTGCCTTGTGGGCGATCCTCCAGCCGCTGATGCTGCTTGCCGTCTTTGCGGCAGTCTTCGGATTCGTCTTTCGCGCCAGAAGCGGCATGGCGTCGACGTTCGACCTTCCCACCGACTATACCAGTTACATGATCTCCGGCTTCGTGCCGTGGTACGCTCTTTCCGCGGCGCTTCAGGCGAGCGCCAGTTCGCTCAGATCGAATGCCGGCCTCGTCAAGCAGATCGACTTCCCCGTCGGCGTTCTCCCGGTCAAGACCGTGCTGACCTTCTCACCGATCATCGTCGTCGGCAGCGTCGGGCTTGTGCTCTATCAGGCGATACAGTTCGGCTACGTGCCGGCGACACTGCTATTGCTTCCGGTCGCCATATGCCTGTTGTTCATGCTCGCCACCGGCCTTGGCTGGATACTGGCGGCATTCGGGACGTATTTCCGCGATCTCGATCCCATACTTGCGAACCTGTTCCTCGTGGCCTTCTATCTCTTGCCGATCTTTTTCGTGCCTGGCGTAACCCCGGAAATTCTGGAACCGCTCATCGCATGGAACCCGTTCACGCCCGCCATCATGGTCTTTCAGGACGTATTCGTGTACGCAACGGTGCGATCGCCGGGAGCATGGCTGTTCTTCTGCGCCTTTGCGGTTGTGGCTTTTTTCGGCGGCTACCGCGTGTTCGATCGACTTCGCCCCGGTTTCGGCGCCGTCCTTTGAGATTTGACACATGACAAGACCCGCCATCAGCGTCCGTGATCTCGTCAAGGACTATCCGATCTACGCCAAGCCTTCCGATCTTCTGGTCGAGCTGGTTACGCGGCGCCCGCAACACGTCGTACACCGGGCGCTCAACGGCGTGACGTTCGACGTGGCGCGCGGCGAGGTCGTCGGCATTATCGGCCGCAATGGCGCGGGCAAAAGCACCCTGCTCAAGGTGCTTACCGGGATACTCGAGCCTGACGGCGGCTCCGTCGAGGTCAACGGTCGCACGGCGGCTATCCTCGAACTCGGCACCGGCCTCAATCCGGAATATTCGGGTAGGGACAACGTCTTTTTCGGGCAGGTGTGCCGTGGTCTTTCCCCCAGGGAGGCACGGGCGCGAATGGACGAGATCATCGCCTTCGCCGAGCTGGACTCCGTCATCGACCGGCCGTTCAAGACCTATTCGTCAGGCATGCAGGCGCGGCTTCTGTTCGCGACCAGCATCCATGTCGATTCCGAGATACTGATCATCGACGAGGCACTTGCGGCGGGCGACATCCTTTTCCAGGAGAAATGCTTCCGCAAGATGCGCGAGATCGCGCGGTCGGGCCGCGCCGTGCTCTTCGTCTCGCACGGGCTGGACCTCGTCCAGCAGCTTTGCCACCGCGCCATCCTTATGCACGCAGGCGAAATCCTTCTGGCAGGCGATACCGGCGAGGTGACGAAGGCCTATTACGACCTTGCGGCCCAGCTTCGCAACGACGCCGCGCGCGGACTGCCCGTCGAGAAATCGGCCGACGAAGCGCGCGCGATCGTGGCGGCAAGCGGCGAGAGGCAGCACCGCGCGCGCATAAGCGACAAAAGCGTCGACGAGGTCGAGACACCACAACCAAGTTCACGGGTCGCCGTGACGACGACGACGGCAGCCGCCTCGACCGACGCAGCCCCTTTTCCGCGGCACGACATAGGTTCCGTCGAGGAGCATCTTGGACTATCGCCAATGCCCCCTCAAACCCACACGGCTGCCGAGACATCGAGCCGGATCGCTCCGCTCTCCGTGCTTCAGGAAGACCCCGTAGCAGACGCACGGGAAAGCAAATCCAAGATCGAACTGTTGTCGGTGAGCATCCTCAATGACAGGCTCGAGGAGACGGACGCGCTCGAATACGGAAGCGATTTCCATATCAGCGCGCACTTCCTGTCCGACACCGATATCCCGCATCTGATTGCGGGCATGGAAATCCGCCTGCCCACCGGCTTCCTGATTTTCACCGTTCAGAACACTCTTCGGAATATCGATTTCGGCTGTCGCGCGAATGAGCCCTTCGAGTTGCGCTGGCGTATACGCAACACGTTCCAGAACGGCACGTATTTCGTCGGTGTCGGCATCGGCGAGGTGTTCTATTCGACGCGGCAGGGACTGCGGCATTCGCCATTCACCATCTTGGCGCAGGAGTTGAACGCTCAGATATTCAACGTCGTATCAGCACCTGAATTTGCCGGGATCATCGACCTGAAGCCGGAGTTCAAAATTCTGACCAAAGCCGAAGATCGCTTCAACGCCGCTATCGCCGACTGACTGCCGGACTTATCCCCACCGTCACGGACGCATCTAGAATTCGGCTCCCTCAGTCCGCTGGAGACGATGCCGATGCCCGATACAACCGCCCGTTACAAACTTCCCTACATCATGCCCTCGCAGGCGCAAAAGCATATCACCGTCAATGAAAGCCTGCGCCGGCTCGACGCCTTCACGCATCTGGCGCTTGCCGAGATCGGCCGGGACGCGCCGCCGGAAAGCCCGATGGAAGGCGCTGCTTATTCGATCGGCATGGACCCGGTCGGCCTTTGGAGCGGACACGCGGGCCAGATCACGGCCTTCATCGACGGGGCCTGGGAGTTCGTCCCTCCCTTCCGGGGCTTGACCGCGATCGTCGGGGATCCGCCGCTGGCCCATGTCTTCGACGGCGAAGCCTGGACGCCGCTTGCCGGCGGCGCGGGCGGCAGCGTCGACAAGCTTGGCGTCAACACCGGCACCGACGAGATCAACAGGTTCGCGGTCAAGTCGGACGGCATCCTGTTTTCGACCGATGACGGCGCTTCCGATCCGAGCGGTGACGTTCGGGTCGTTCTCAACAAGACGGCGGCCGACGATGTCGCTTCGCTCCTATTCCAGACCGGCTATTCCGGCCGCGCGGAACTGTCGCTTGCGCAGGGCGACGACTTCCATCTCAGGGTCAGCGCCGACGGCGAGACCTTCCACAGCGCTCTTCAGGTGGACAGCGCGACCGGCAATTTGGGCCTTGGTGGACGCTCTTACGTCCCGCTTGCGGTCATGCGAGCGCTTCCGGGCGCGATCACGCAAATGCAGGTCACCAATCTGGAAGCGGATGCAGGCTCCGGGGCGGCGATCAATGTCATCGCCGGGAGCCATTTCACGCAATTTCTCCAATACGCCGCCGGGTCGTCCTATCTCGTCTCGACGAGTTCTTCGTTTTACCTCCAGGCCACAGGTCCAGGTGCATCGGTCAATGTGTATGCCGGCTCACAGGCCGTCTTCGGAGCATCGGAAACCGGCATGGAACTGTCGGTCCCGCTCCGGCTCAAGACCGCCACGGTTTCCACCCTGCCGTCCCCCTCAACTGCCGGAAACGGCGCGCTGATCTTCATCACCGACGCAAGCGGGGGGGCCGTTCCCGCGTTCTGCGACGGAACCCACTGGCGTCGCATGACGGACAGGGCCGTCGTTGCCTGAGCCCGGCGGGGCCTTCAGCCCCGATTGCCGCGCACGTGCAGGTAGTCTTCCACGACCTGCGCGGCCACGGCCTCGCCATGCCATCGCCTCGTCCAGGCGATGCCGGCGCGCGACAGGGCCGCCCGTTCATCGGCGGGCATGTCGCGCAGGCGGCGCACGGCGGACACGATCTCCGTGACGTTGCGGACGGGCACGATCGGCAAGGCAGCATTCATTTCGGGCGGGATATGCGAGCGGTCGGTTTCGTCGAGATAGGCCAGCACCACGCAACCTTTGGCCAACGCCTCGACCGCTGCGACGCCATACCATCCGACCTTCAACTGATCGATAAAGATGTCCGCCTGCCCGATCCGCTCCAGGGTCTGCGCGTGCGAAGCGTTGGTTATCAGTTCGAACCGCACCGGTTCGGCATCCCCGGCAAGCTGCCGCATCGCTTCCTCGACCTCAGCCGTGCCCTTGACCATCATGTTGCTTGGCGCATGCGCCACCGTGAAGGGGTTCATGGCGCGCCTTGCAGGCCCTTCCTGTTGCGGCAGAACATAGGGAAGGAAGCGGGTCCGCGCCGGAAGCACCCCGAGCAGGTCCGGATTGGTCGCGTAGATCAGGTCGGCATGAATCCCGGCAAGCGCGGCGAGACGTTTTTTTCGCGAGTCTAATCCGGCAAGAGCGTCTCCATACGCTCCGCCGAGATGAGAACGGGCCCGGCTTTCGCGCATATGTCCGACCTGCCTGACATCGTCGCCCAGAAAGGTCATCGCGACCGTTTTGCCGAGCCGTTTCAGCATCGGTACGTCGCGCATCCAGAAGAGACGCGACACGGCGCGGCGCGCCCAGGCGACGGGTCCCGTCACGGGATGGTCCGGCAGGCGGTTGATCGTGGCCAGGCTGGTGCCGAAGTAAAGGTGGACCACGTCGGTACGCACCAGAATTCGCCGCATGGCGATCGCTCGCCGTGCAAGCTGGCCGCGTCCTTGAAGCGCGTCGTCGTAACCGAACCGGTGTGGCCGGAAAAGAATCGCCTCGGCCTCTACACCGAGGCCGCGCTGCGCGTCGGTCATGGCGTGAAGCTGACCCGACACCTCCTCGAAACCGTGAAGGACGCGCAGGGGACGATTGGCAGCCGATCCGGAATGCGCCGGATCAACGCTGCTGTGCGGAAATCCCATTGCGCGCCACCAGGCTGTCATACACGCGGTACTGGTCGCTGAGCTGGCGCTCGACGGAATGTTCGTTCTGCATCCAGCGCTGGCCACCAAGGCCGATCTCCTGCGCACCGGCAGGATCGTCGAGCACCTTCGCCATAGCATCGGCGACATCCTCGACGGTCGAGACGTTGAACATGCTCGGGGCGCTGCCGAAGAACTGCCGGCTCGCCTCACGATCGAAGGCCGAGATCAGCGGACGACCGAGCGCCAGCGTCTCCAGAGCCACGCCGCCGAAGGCGGGGGCCTTGAACTGGTCGACGACAGCCGCCGCGCCGAGATAGTAAGGCCACAGTCGCGTGCGGCACAGGGGCCTGAGCCAGTCGACGCGATCCGTGATGCCTTCTTGCTCGATCAGGGCACGGCTGAGGCCCAGTTCCTCGCCCCATTCGATCATCACGAAGCGGAACTCGTAGCCGCGCCGTGCAAGCTGCCCGGCCGCGCGGATATAGACGTCGTTGCCCTTCAACCAACTGGCATTGCCCATCTTCCAGTGATGGCGCGCAGGAGCGAAGAAGAACGGAACTTCGGCCGAATGGCGGGGGGCGGCCGGGTTACGGGCATGTGCGACAGCGCCGTCAAGGTCGAAGGCGTGCAGCATCGCATTGATCTTTTCCGGTGCGATGCCCAGCTTGTGCGCCGACGAAACACAGTCGACATTCGTCACGAAGGTCGCCGCGGCATTGCGATAGGTCCAGGCGCAAAGCTTGCCCATCGGACTGTCTTCGAACGGCAATCCCCGCAAGGTTCCCAGTTCGTATGCGACGGTGTTCTTGACACCCGCGGCCAAAGGATAGGCCGCCGATATCGTGTAGCCCTGAACGATATCGTATCTGGCGAACGCGCGCTGGAAGCTCTCTCGCAGCATGTTGACGCCGATAATGCTCGGTCCTGCATCTTCCTCCGTGTGAGGATCGGGCAGTTCGGGAAGATCGAAGCGTTCGCCCTTCAACTTGGACCAGAACGACATGCTTTCGCGCACGGCGCGCTTCATTCCGCGCATGAAGACGTTTTGGCTGACGCCGGCTGCATGCACGCCTCCGACGAAGCCATCGCCGACGCCGACGGTGCGGCGGTGAGCGTCGATGACCTTGCGCAGCGAGCGGGCGTCCCAGCTCGAGCGGTTCATTGCCAGATAGCTCAGCCCCATGGTCATCGGGGTCTGAAGGAACCATTGAGGAGCCTTGTAGCCATTGAGGTTGACGGCAGTCCAATCCGGCCTGAAATCGTCGCCGTGGTCGCCTTCCACATGCGCTTCGATCCACTCGGGCGTTGCCATGATGTGGAAGAAGTCGGGGTCGAAGACCTCGGCCTCGATCCCGTGGGCACGCATCAGCTTCGCGTTCACATACGCGTAGTTCGCGACATTCCCCAGATGCAGGATGCGGGGCGGACGCCGATATTTTTGCTGGAAGCGGCGCGGCCATTCGAGCCACTCTGCGCGGTCGGCATCGGGGCCGACCAGTCCGGCTGCGGTGGATGCACGGTCGGTGTCGCGTTTCTGTACCGCCCCAGCCTCTCGAGTGTAATCCGGATATCCTTCCTGTAAGGATAGAGGTTTTACATTCGTCGGCAAATCGGCCATCCCGCAATTTCTTGTCAGATTAAGCAATCCCGATAGAATTGCTTTGGTACTTCTAGGGCGTCGCGCATGCACGATGCGTAGTTCCATAGGATGAAAACCGCCGAGCCGCAATGTCCCGATACGGAACAATCATCCGCGCGCTTCATGAAGCCATTGGTCCCGATGGCCGCTCCCGAATTCGAGAGATTCGTCGCCGTCGAGGGTGTGCGGCGTCGGGCGACATTATTGCTCTTGCGTGCATCCCTGATGTATTGAGGCCCGGCTTTGTGCCGCGGCGCGTGTCGCACCGCCTCCTGTTCCTCCTCCTGTATTCCGAAAGCAGAATTCATGTCGCTCGCCTTCATCGACCTTGCCGCGCAACAATCTCGCATTCGCCCTGCCCTGGACCGTGCCATCGCGCAAATCCTGGATGAGGGAAAATACATCATGGGACCGCAAGTCGGCGAACTGGAAAAGAAGCTGGCGGAATTCTGCGGCGCGACGCATTGCCTGTCCTGCGCGAACGGAACCGACGCGCTGCAACTGGCGCTGATGGCTTTGGGGATCAAGGCCGGTGATGCCGTGTTCGTGCCGTCGTTCACGTTCGCGGCCACGGCGGAAGTCGTCCCTCTCGTTGGCGCGACGCCGGTATTCGTGGACGTATTGCCCGACACGTTCAACATGGACCCCGAGAGCCTGAAGCGCGCGATCGTCCATGCCCGCGACATCGGTCTCAATCCGGCAGTGGTCATTCCGGTCGACCTTTTCGGTCTTCCGGCCGACTACGACGTGCTGATCGCCATTGCGCGCGAGAACGGCATGAAGGTGATCGGCGACAGCGCGCAAGGCTGGGGCGGCGTTTATCACGGCCGCGTCACCGGTTCGCTGTGCGACATCTCCACCACCTCGTTCTTCCCCGCCAAGCCGCTCGGTTGCTATGGAGATGGCGGCGCCCTGTTCACCGACGACGCCGAACTCGCCGCGCTGGTCGATTCGTTCCGGGTGCATGGGAAGGGCAAGCACAAATACTACAATGAGCGGATCGGCCTCAACAGCCGGCTCGACACCTTGCAGGCAGCGATTCTCATCGAAAAACTGGCAATATATGCCGACGAGATCGAGGCCCGTCAGATCGTTGCCGGCCGGTATACCGACGGGTTTTCGGGACAGTATGAGACCCCTCATGTGCCCGAAGGTCTGACCAGCATCTGGGCGCAGTACACGCTCAAGATGAAGGACACGGCCGAGCGCGAGGCGCTTCAGGCGAGAGCCTCGGCGGCCAAGGTGCCGACCGTCGTCTACTATCCCGTTCCGCTGCACCGCCAGACGGCCTACAGCGCGTTCCCGGCCGACCCGGCCGGCCTCACCGTCAGCGACGATCTTGCCGGGCGCGTGGTCAGCCTGCCCATGCATCCCTATCTGGGCACGCAGGACCAGGACCGGATCATCGCGGCGGTGATCGGCTGAGCGTCGAACGATCCTTACGGTGCGAAACGACATGACGCGTGTCGTTTCGCACTATGAGACGCAATCTGTATGCTTCGGTGCCGCGGAGCATCCGCGCGCGGCACATATCGTTCCACGGGGTTGACGATCAGTTGGCGCTTGCGGCCTTGAGCTGCTTGCCGGCCTCGTCGATCGCCTCCGGAACCGGGTTCTGGCGGGACCATTGCTTCCATCGATACTCGGGCACGATCTGCCTGACGATGGAGATCGCACTCGCAGCGTCCTCGGCTTCGACGACAGCTCGCAAGTCCACCACCGCCGACAGAAAACGGTCCCCGTCCATAACACGCGGCTTGGCGATCACGTAGCCGTCGATCGGTCCGTTCGACTGGATCTCCGAAGGATCGAACAATTCCTCGAAAAGCTTCTCGCCGGCGCGCAGTCCGGTGAAGGCGATCTCGATATCGACGCCCGGCTTCAACCCGGCAAGCTGGATCATGCGCTCGGCCAGGTCCACGATGCGCACGGGACTTCCCATGTCGAGCACCATGATCTCGCCCCTCGCCTCGATCCGATCGACGGCCTGCGCCGATGCGTTGAGAACCAGACGAACCGCTTCGGGGATCGTCATGAAATAACGCACGACATTGGGATGCGTCACGGTTACCGGCCCGCCCGCCTGGATCTGTTCGGTGAAACGGGGAACGACGGACCCGTTCGAGCCCAGGACATTGCCGAAGCGCACGATCTTGAACCGGGTCGTTCCGGAGTTGATGTCCATCGTCTGGCAATAGGCTTCCGCCGCCCGCTTGGTCGCGCCCATGACGTTGGTCGGGTTCACCGCCTTGTCGGTCGAGATCATGATGAAGGCGGCGACATCCACGGCAAGCGCGGCGTCCACGACGTTGCATGTGCCCAAAATGTTGGTCTTGATCGCCTCGAGCGGATTTTGCTCCATCATCGGGACGTGTTTGAGGGCGGCGGCATGAAAGACGACGTCCGGGCGGAACTCCTGGAAAAGCGCGTTCAAACGCCGCACGTCCCGCACACTGACAAGCCGCGTCACAATATCCAGATCGGGATAGCGCTCCGTCATTTCGGTATCGAGCAGGTAGGCGTTGTGCTCGGAGTGATCCGTGAGAATGATCCTCGCCGGCGAAAACTGTGCGATCTGCCGGATAAGTTCCGAGCCGATCGAGCCGCCCGCTCCCGTGGCCAGCACCACGCGCCCTTCGATGAAGCGACCGACGCGCCCGACATCCGAGACGATCTCGGCACGACCGAGCAGGTCGCGCAGTTCGATCGGCCGGGGTTCGATTGCCGAGTTCTCGTCCAGCGAAGTGGGCTCGGCGATGTCGGGAATGCGGGTCGTGCGCAATCCGCAGGCCGTGGCGATCTGAACGATGTCGCTCAACCGCTTACGCCCGGGGGAGACTTCGGCAACGATCAGTTCCGTTACCTTGATGTCGTCGCGGGCAAGCTTTTCGAGAATGGATTCCAGATCTTCTAGACGCCCCAGGACACTGACACCCTGAATCCGCTCGAAGCGCGATGCCTTTGCGGAATCGAGGATTCCCGCGACCTGGAATTCTGCCTGGTTCGAGCGACGCCATGCGCGCAGGAAACTTTCCGCGCCCGATGTCAGCCCAAGGACGAGTACCGTGCGTTCGGGCCGAACATCGCGCCCCCAGCGCAAGGCGAACGGACCCTGTCTTTCGACCGCCATGCGATAGAGCAGGCGCGGCGTGATGAGGCCGGCCACCAGCATGAGAGTGCTCAGGACGACGACGCTGCGAGGTACGTTGTCGCCACGCGACATCAGGAACGCCCCGACGGTGTAGACGATCACCGTGCCAACACCGACCTTTACCAGACTGTAGATTTCCGGAAGCGAGACGTATCGCCACGACCCCTTATGAACCGAGAACACGAACAGCATGACCAGCGCAACGAGGCCGAACGCGGCGGTCTTCTCGTAGATTCCGGGAATATATCGGAAAAAGTATATGTCATAGACGACCGCGTAGGCGGTCAAAAAGACGATGCAGGCAATCGCCACATCGAGTGCGATACTCGCAGGTCTGAGTGCCCTGATTATTCCGATGCGCTTCAATGGCATATTAAAAGCCTGTTAACTTTCGCTGGGGCCTGAAGCCTCGTGATCAACTGCCCCGCGCGATGCAACATCGGCCTTCGCACAGTCTACAGTTTGATGGCCGTTGCGTCGAGCAGGTTGCGTCCGCCAGTAAATCCGGCCCGGCACGACATGCCTTCGGTCCATTGCGACATCGCCGCAGCATAGCTAGCGCGAACGGCCATGCGTCCGCGCAAAATCTTCCTTCTGCAGCGTATTACTCGACAGTGACCGACTTCGCCAGATTGCGCGGCTGGTCCACATCCGTGCCTTTCAGAACGGCCGTGTGATAGGCGAGAAGCTGCAGCGGCACCGTCAGCACGATCGGCGCGATCAACTCGGGCGCGTTCGGCATGACGATCGTCTCCAGCGTCTCGATGCCTGCTTTTTCTGCGCCCTTCTCGTCGGTGATCAGGATGATCTTGCCGCCGCGGGCGGCGACTTCCTGCATGTTCGAGACCGTCTTGTCGAACACCCGGTCGTGTGGAGCCACGACGATGACGGGCATGTCCTCGTCGATCAGCGCGATGGGACCGTGCTTCAGTTCGCCCGCCGCATATCCTTCGGCGTGGATATAGGAAATCTCCTTCAGCTTGAGAGCGCCTTCCACCGCCAGCGGGTAGCTCGTGTCGCGGCCGAGATAGAGGACGTGGCGCACATGGGAGAGTTCGCGAGCGACGCGCTCGATCTGATCGATCGTCTTCAGGGCCGCGTTGACGTAGCGGGGGGCCTCGACGAGCTGGCGTACCAGACGCTGCTCTTCCTGCGCATCGATCACACCGCGCACAACGCCGGCGCGTACGGCGAGCGAGGCGAGGACCGACAACTGGCAGGCGAACGCCTTGGTCGACGCGACGCCGATCTCCGGTCCGGCAAGCGTCGGGAACGTCCCGTCGGATTCGCGGGCGATGGTCGATTCACGCACATTGACGATCGCGCCGATCTTCATTCCCGCCTGGCGGCAATATCGCAACGAAGCGAGTGTATCGGCCGTTTCGCCCGATTGGGAAATGAAGATCGCCGCATCCTTCGCCGAAAGCGGCATCTCCCGATAACGGAATTCCGACGCGATATCGATGTCGACGGGCAGGCGCGCATAGCGCTCGAACCAATATTTGCCGACGACGCCGGCAAGGTAAGCCGTACCGCAGGCCGAGATCGCGAGCCGGTCGATCGTGGCAAAGTCGAAGGGCGCGTCCATCTTGCGCACGCGGCCGGCGGAAAAGTCGAGATAATGCGCAAGCGTGTGGGAGACGACTTCCGGCTGCTCGAATATCTCCTTTTCCATGAAATGGCGGTAGTTGCCCTTGTCGACCACGTAGGCCGTCGTCGTCGCCTGCCGGCGTTCGCGCTGGACGGGATTGCCGTCCGCATCGAAGATAGAAAAAGCGTTGCGACGGATGACCGCCCAATCGCCGTCTTCCAGATAGGTCACGGCACTGGTGAACGGGGCGAGCGCGATGGCGTCGGACCCGAGGAACATTTCCCCTTCGCCATGGCCGATCGCCAGCGGCGGCCCGTTGCGAGCGGCCACGATAAGATCCGCCTCGCCCGCGAACACGATGGCGATGGCGAACGCGCCCTCAAGACGCCTGACCGCCGCATGGGCCGCCTCGACGGGTGACAATCCCTGCGCCATCCCGCGCGAAACCAGATGCGCGACGACCTCCGTATCGGTCTGGGAGGCGAAGTCGTAGCCATCCGTCCGCAACTCGTCACGAAGCTCGGCGAAATTCTCGATAATGCCGTTGTGGACGACCGCGACGTCGCCGGAAAAATGCGGATGGGCGTTGGTTTCGTTCGGCACGCCATGCGTCGCCCAGCGCGTATGTCCGATGCCGATCGTGCCGTCGAGCGGACTGTCAGCCAGCCTTTTCTCCAGATTGACGAGCTTGCCTTCGGCGCGCCGGCGATCAAGGCCGGCATCCGATACGGTCGCGACGCCCGCGGAATCGTAACCGCGATATTCGAGACGCTTCAAGGCATCGACGATCAACGGCGCAACCGGGCGCGTCCCGACGATACCGACAATTCCACACATGAAGTACCTCTTGAGAAAATCGACGGTCGAAATTCGAGCGCATCAGGTCGGCGAAATGCCGTTTCCCGATCCACGCTGCCAAAAAGCTCTGGCTGGCCTTGGATGGCAATAGCATCCGCAAAAATGCGGAGCAAGTTGAGTGGTCCTGCGGCTCAAACGTAGCCGCTACGGCCGCTCCTGATCCTGCGCGACCGGGACGACGTCGACGGCCTGTCTGGTCGTCTGGCTCCCGGCGGTACGGATGACGCCGCGCACCGGCGCCACGTCGCCGTAATCCCGCCCGTAGCCGACCACGATGTGATCGCTTGCCACGACGAGGTCGTTCGTCGGATCGAATTCGACCCAGCCGAGTTCGGTCCCGCACCACGCGGCGACCCATGCATGCATGGCATCCGCACCTTCGAGCCGTACCGCGCCTTTCGGCGGGATCGTGCGCAGATAGCCGCTGACATAGGCGGCCGGGATGCCGAGATGGCGCAGGCCGGCGATCATGATGTGGCTGAAATCCTGGCACACGCCATGCCGCTCGGCAAACGCTTCGCCAAGCGGAGTGTTCACGTCCGTCGCCTCGGCGTCGTAGCGCATGTCCCGATAGATGGACGCGTTGAGTGCCGATGCCGCTTCGTAGACGCTTGCCCTGCCGCCGGCGACCTCGCGCGCATAACGGGCAACGGCGGCATCCGGCGCGATCCATGGCGAGGCCGCGAGGAAATGGATGGGCGCGAGCGCGTCGAGCGCTGCGCACTTCGCCAGTTCCCCCGGCAGACCGGCAAGCGACGCCGACGATGCGAGATCGATCCGCCGCGCCGCGCGCTCGACCCGCGCGCGGGCATGGTAGACGAGATCGCCGTCGACCGCGTCATAGGCGAAGTCGACGACGTCGGTGCCGAAGAAATCCAGACGCTCGTGCCGCTCAGCGGGTTTTGCCGCGACATCGACATGGCCCGCAACCAATCGCTGCACGCCATCGATGCTGCGCGGCAGGACACGGATCGCGTGACGGCCACCGCCCGACTGGCCCTCATAGGCGAATTCCATCGTAAGGCGGATGTCGTAGCGCATGGTCATGCCAGGTAGACGCGGCCGAGATGATCGGAAATCGCTTCCAGTTCGAGACGCACGCGGTCCAGAAAGGCAGTGTCGACCTCGTCGGGAACGGCGGTCGCCAGCGCGGTGCGCAGCCGCATCGTCGCGCGCGCCAGATCGGCCGCGCGGCCCATCAATCCGCCCTCGGGCAGGAGGTTCACCTGCTCGTCGATCTCGGCGACCTGAAAGACGATCGAACGCGGGTTCATCGGATCGAACACGAGAAGCGCGGCAACGCTCGCCGCACTCGCTTCCAACGAATAGCGCCGGCGATGGGTCATCACGCTGTCGCCGACTTCCAGCGCGATGTCGAGAGCGCCCTCGGGCGCTTTTTCGTCGAAGAGCGCACACAGCATCGCCGAGGTCGCCGCCGCGCGTTCGAGCGAACGGCCGACGCGCATGAAGCGCCAACCGGCGAAACGATACATGTTCTCGTGCGCGAGACCGGAAAAGCCGGTGATCTTGCGCAGCAGGATGCCCATGATGCGCCCGCCCGCATCGGACAGGTCGGCGTTGCGGCCCATGCTGTCGGCGGTCGCGGACAAATCCTTCAACGCCGCCCAGCCGTCGACCGAGAACCGATCGCGCACCTTAGACGCGCTGAAAACGGCCGAGCCGATCGTCTGCGCGAGCGCCTCGGGCAGGCGCTGGTCCGTATCGACGCCGAGTTCGGTCAGATAATCGGTGAAGAAGGCCAGGATCGGCGTGTCCTCGTCGCCGGCCTCGTCGGCCCGCACCCGGTAAGCACGCACGAGCCGCATCGTGTCTTCCGCGCGCTCGATATAGCGCCCAAGCCAGAAGAGGTTGTCGGCCGCGCGCGACGGCAAAGCGCCCTGACGCGGCCCCTGCGCCGCGGCCTGCCCGGTCCCGAGCAGGCTGACCCGCTCGACCGGGGCCCTGGCCACGACCCAGACATCCGCGACGCGTCCGCCTTTTCCCAGCGAAGCCGCTCCGCCCTCGCCCGAAGCGATGCGGGCATAGCCGCCCGGCAGGGCCTGCCATCCGTCTGGCCCGCGCGCGAGGAAGACCCGCAGACTGCATTGGCCGGTCGCAAGGCACCCATGTTCGAGAACCGGCGTCGCGGACAGGGACACGATCTCCTGTCCGACGAAAAGCTCCGGGTGGGTCCGGCGAAGGTGCTCCGCTTCCGCACCCGTCTCGGCGAAACCATGCGAGGGGAGCGGCTGGTCGCCTTCATAGGGCAACCGCGTCGACAGGGCCGCCGACCACTGGATGTCGTCACGCCCCGCGATCGCCTCGCGCGCGACAGGATCGCCGCACCACCATGTCGCCACGTTGGGCAGGCGCAATTGACGTTCAAGCAGAATTTCGCCCAGACGCGGCATGAAAGCGAGCAGCGCGCGGGTTTCCAAAATGCCGACGCCAAGCGCATTGACCATGGAGAGCGTGCGGGCGCGCAACGCCGAGATGAGCCCCGGCGTACCGAGTCTCGACCGATCGTCGAGTTCGAGCGGATCGGCATAGCTCGCGTCGAGACGACGCCACAGAGCGCCGACCGGCTCCAGACCGGACACGGTCCGCACCATCAGGCGACCGTTCTCGACGACCAGATCCTCGCCTTCCAGAAGCGTCATGCCGAGATAGCGCGCGATATAGGCATGTTCGAAATAGGTGTCGCTCAAAGGCCCCGGCGTCAAAATCGCGGAACGTCCCTCCCCGCCGGGTACGAGCGCTTGCAGATTTTCACGAAAATCGCGGAAGAAGCCGGCGAGGCGGTGGACATTGGTGCGCCCGTAAAGCTCGGAAAAGACGCGCGCGGTCGCCACGCGGTTTTCCAGAGCGAAGCCCGCCCCCGACGGTGCCTGCGTGCGGTCCCCCAGCACCCACCAGTGCCCGTCCGGCCCGCGCGCGACGTCGAACGCAACGAGGTGCAGCCGATGGCCGGACGCCGGCTCCACGCCGACCATCGGGCGCAGCCATTCGGGACTTTGCGCGATCAGGCCGGCGGGCAGATGCCCTTCGGCGACGAGGCGGTTGGCGCCGTAAAGATCGGCGGCAACCAGTTCCAGAAGATCGGCGCGCTCGGCAAGGCCCTCGACGAGCGTCGCCCAATCATCGTCCTCGATCAGTACCGGCAAATGGCTCAATGGCCAGACGCGCTCGGCGTCGTCGCTGCCGAACTGACGCAGATAGACGCCCGCGTCGCGCAGATATTCGTCGCCGCGCGCGATGCGCCCTTCGACCTTTGCGGCGGACAGCCGCGACAATTCCTCGATCATCGGCCGCCAGCGCGCCCGCACCGTCCCATCGGCATCCAGAAGCTCGTCATATGCGCCGGCCGGCGGACGATACCCCGCCATCAGGGCAGCGCGACGCCCCGCAGGACCGGTCTCTTCCATCCGCCCGCTCATCGCCGTGCCTGTCGCCTCAGGTCGAGCGTGGAGGCAAATTCGGGATGCGCGATTTCAGCGGTTGCGTCGTAGCGCCCGGCCGTATGGCCCCAGCCTTCGAACCGCGCGAGCCGCCGCGCCTCCGCTTCGTTGCCATTGACCGGGAACGTCTCGTAGTTGCGCCCGCCCGGATGCGCGACGTGATAGACGCAGCCCCCAAGCGCGCGGCCGCTCCATGTGTCGTAGATGTCGAAAGCAAGCGGCGCATCGACCGGCAGCACCGGATGCAGCGCCATCGTCGGTTGCCATGCCTTGTAGCGGACGCCTGCGACGGCAACCCCGTTGCCGGCCTTTTCGAGCGGCACGCGCCGCCCGTTGCACGTCACCGCGTAACGGCCGGGATCGGCGGTTTCGAGCCTGACCTGAAGGCGCTCGGTGGAACTGTCGGTATAGCGCACCGTGCCGCCGATCGCGCCGGTCTCGCCGAGCACATGCCAGGGCTCCAGCGCCTGACGCAGTTCGAGTTTCACGCCCTCGTATTCGACCTCGCCGCAGAAGGGGAATCGGAACTCGGCCTGCGCCTCGAACCATTCCGACCGGAAAGCGAAACCATGCGTCTCAAGATCGGCGAGCACGCCCAGAAAATCGCTCCAGACGTGATGCTGAAGCATGAAGCGATCGTGAAGCGCGGTTCCCCAGCGTGTGAAGTCGCCCTTGATCGGGCGACTCCAGAGCCGGGCGATGATGGCGCGAACCAGCAATTGCTGGGCGAGCGACATGCGCGGATTTGGCGGCATCTCGAAGCCGCGAAACTCCACCAGCCCGAGCCGCCCGGTCGGCCCATCCGGCGAATAGAGCTTGTCGATGCAGATCTCGGCGCGGTGCGTATTGCCCGTCACGTCGGTCAAAAGATTGCGCAACAGCCGATCCGTCAACCATGGCAGAGGCTGCCCGCCCTCGCCCGGATCGGAGATTTGCGACATCGCGATCTCGAGTTCGTAAAGCCCGTCGTGACGGGCTTCGTCGATGCGCGGCGCCTGACTGGTCGGACCGATGAAGAGACCCGAAAAGAGGTAGGAGAGCGAGGGGTGGCGCTGCCAATAAAGGATCAGGCTTCGCAAAAGGTCCGGACGGCGCAGGAACGGGCTGTCCATCGGCGTTCGGCCGCCGACGACGACGTGATTGCCGCCGCCCGTGCCCGTATGCCGGCCATCTAGCATGAACTTGTCGGCGCCGAGCCGGCACTGGCGCGCTTCCTCGTAGATCGCCTCGGTGGTCGCCACGCAGTCACGCCAACTGGATGCGGGATGGATATTGACCTCGATGACGCCCGGATCGGGCGCGACGCGGATGACGTTCATGCGCGGGTCGGCCGGCGGCGCGTAGCCCTCGATATGAACCTTCACGTCGAGCCGTTCGGCCGCGCGTTCGGCGGCGGTGACGAGTTCCAGATAATCCTCGATCCGCTCCACCGGCGGCATGAAGACGCACAGCCGCCCGTCGCGCGGTTCGACGGAGAGCGCGGTGCGCACGGCACCATCGAGTTCGCCGATCTCCTGCGGGACGATTTCCTGCTGCGGCGTGGCGGCGGTGAAACTCGCCACCTGCTGGCGCGGCTCGGGTGCATCGGGCAGCGGCCCGCGCTCCTCGGTCGGATCGGCCGGGTTCACATAAGGATAGTGCGATGGCGGCACATAGGGCAGGGAGCCGAGCGGCAGGCGATAGCCGACGGGGCTGTCGCCCGGCACGAGGAAAAGATGCCCGCGGCGCACATTCCAGACTTCCGACATCCAGCGCGGCGCGTCAGCCGCGGCCTGCCAGCGCTGGACGGGCAGGACATAGCCGGACGGTTCGGTCAGACCCCGTTCGAACACGCGCGCCATGCGATAGCGCGCCTCCGGGTCCGCAAGTTCGGAATTTTCGGGAGTGACATTTTCGGGAAGCTGGCCTTCCTTCAAAAGCCATTCGGCGGGGTCTTCATAGGCAGGCAGGACATTTTCGGCAGGCAGGCCCAGTTCGCCGGCGATCGCCTGAAGCAGTTCCTGCGCTTCACCCACATTCGCCGCGCCCGCAGAGGTTTCCGATGCTATGCGATCCGCATCCTTCCAGATCGGCTTGTCGTCCTCGCGCCAGTAGAGCGAAAAGGTCCAGCGCGGCAGCGTCTCGCCGGGATACCACTTGCCCTGCCCGTAATGGAGGAAGCCGCCGGGCGCGAAGCGGTCGCGCAGGCGGCGGATGAGCTGATCGGCCAGCGCGCGTTTCGTCGGGCCGACGGCGTCGGTGTTCCACTCGTCGGATTCGAAATCGTCGATCGACACGAATGTTGGTTCGCCGCCCATCGTCAGGCGCACATCGCCGTCCGCCAGCGCCTTGTCGACGCTTTCGCCCAGCTCGTTGAGCGCCGCCCACGCCTCGCTTGAGAACGGATTCGTGATGCGCGGATGTTCGGCGACCCGCTCGACCGTCATGTCGAACGCGAAATCGACCTCGGCAAAGCTCGCCATGCCCGAGATCGGCGCGGCGTTGGAAAAATGCGGCGTTGCGGCAAGCGGAATATGGCTTTCGCCGGTCAGAAGGCCGGATGTCGGGTCGAGGCCGATCCAGCCCGCACCCGGAAGATAGACCTCCACCCAGGCATGCAGGTCCGTGAAGTCCCGGTCGGTGCCGGCCGGTCCGTCGAGCGCGACGAGATCGGGCTTCAACTGGATCAGATAGCCGGACACGAAGCGCGCCGCAAAGCCCAGATGACGCAGCACCTGAACGAAAAGCCAGCTCGTGTCCCGGCACGATCCGGTGCCGCGCTCGAACGTTTCCTCGGGCATCTGCACGCCCGGCTCCATGCGGATGATGTAGCCGATTTCGCGTGCCAGGCGCGCATTCAGATCGACGACGAAGCCGACCGTCTGCTGGCGCTCGCGCGAAATCGTATCGAGAAACGCCTGAAGGCGCGGGCCGGCGGGTTCGGGCCGGCGGTAGATGACGAGATCGGGCTCGATCGCCTGCGGGTAGTCGAACGGCCATTGCTCGGCCTCCTCCTCGACGAAGAAGTCAAACGGGTTGTAGACCGTCATGTCGGCGACGAGATCGACCTCGATCTTCAATTCGCGCACCGGCTCAGGGAAGACGTAGCGTGCCAGCCAGTTGCCATAGGGGTCCTGCTGGTAGTTCACGAAATGGTTTTCGGGCGACACCTTCAGCGCGTGCGAAACCACACGGGTGCGCGAATGCGGCGCGGGCCGCAGCCTGATGATCTGCGGACCCAGCGTGACGGGCCGGTCGTATTTGTAATGGGTCAGGTGGCTGATGGCGGCGAGGATGGACATCGGGCGTATGCTGTTTCCGTCTGGAAGCGATCGGGCAAACGTTTTCACAAATAGGTGCGCTGCACCACAGCTTTGTTCGAATTCGGTTGCGCGGGACGGCGTGAACCATCATTTTGCGCCCGTAAACGAAGCGAGAACATGATGAAAACGAAAGCCATCGTCACAGGTCATAGCCGCGGGCTGGGAGAAGCGATCGCGGCGTCTCTTCTGGAAGAGGGCGTCGACGTGCTCGGCCTGTCGCGAAAAAAGACGACCGCGCTCCCGGCCGGCAACGGAACGTCTTTCGAACAGATCGCGATCGACCTTAGCGACCCGGCGGTCTTTTCGGATAAGTCCCTCGCCGACCGCCTGCAAACATTTCTGGCGGGAGCAGACCGCGTGCTTCTCGTCAACAATGCCGGCATGGTCAAACCGATCGGCCCGCTCGGCACGGGCGGCGCGGATGCCATCATGTCGGCCGTCACGCTCAACGTTGCCGCACCGCTCGCGCTCGCCGATCTTTTCCAGGCGGTTTGCGCATCCGTCGCCGACCGCCGCATCCTGCACATATCGTCGGGCGCGGGCCGACGCGGCATGGCCGGCTGGAGCGTCTATTGCGCGACCAAGGCAGCGCTCGACAACCACGCACGCGCGGTTCAGGAAGACGCGATTTCAGGATTGAAGATCACGAGCCTCGCGCCCGGCGTGATCGACACCGACATGCAGGCCGACATACGCGGCGCAAGCGTGGAGCAGTTTCCGGCGCTTGACGAGTTCAAGGCCATGAAGACGGAAGGCGCGCTCGCGTCACCGCAGAACGCAGGGGCGAAAATCGCGGCCTATCTCGTGTCGGACCGCTTCGGCACCGATGCGGTTACCGACCTTCGCCAGCTTTAGCGTTCGCCCGGGACAGTTCACGCGCCAGACGGTCGAGCACCGAATTCGTTTCTGCTTCCGTCAAACAGTTCGTTTCGAACATACGCATCGACCAGATGCCTTCGATGACGAGAAGAGCGGCCAAAGACAAGGGAAGATCGGTCGATCTTTCGCGCATCGTTGCCACGAGCGAGCGCTGGTGACGGCGCACCGGATCGATCAGTTGCGGATTTTCCGCGATCGCCACGAGAAGGCCCGAAGCCGGTTTGGAATGAACGCACAATTCATCACGACAATAATCCAGATAGGCAAGCGCCAAGGCATTGGGGCCTGCCCTATGCGTTTCTTCGCTTCGCGCCAATGCATCCTCGGCTCGGCCGATATGTTGCTCTACCAGCGCTTCGAGAAGCTTTGCCTTGGTCGGAAAATTGTAGAGCAAGCCGCCCTTGGACAAACCGGCTCGCGCGGCAACGGCATCCAGTGATATATTCGCGGGACCCTGCTCGCGCGCGAGCGCTTCGGCGGCATCCAGTATCTTCTGCCGCGAGCTTGGCCGGCCTATGGAACTCGTCACATTTACCTCGGAGACTGCAGTCAATCATGTGTGTTGACAATACCGTCCAGACGGTACAGTAATGCGCCGCACAATTGCAAGAGCTATTGCGTCCAACTACGACCCCATTCACGGAACACACCATGATCAAGCGGTTCATCATCGCCATCGTCTTCGTCGCCGTCGTGGCCGGCGGCATCGTCGGCTTCAACATGTTCCGTGACCGGATGATCGCCGATTTCTTCGCCAACATGCCGGCCACCGCCTATCCCGTCTCGACAGTCAGCGTCACCAGCGGAGACTGGCAGCCCGGCATCGAGGCCATCGGCACGGTCTATGCGGCGCGCGGTATCGATCTCGCTGTCGAGGCCGGCGGTGTCATACGCTCCGTCGCGTTTTCGGCGAATGAGGAGGTCGAAGAAGGTCAGTTGCTCGTCCAGATCGACGATGCCATCGAACAGGCCGACCTGGTGGCCGCACGCTCGCAGGTGGAAGTCAGCAACGCCGCACTCGAGCGCGCGCGCACGCTTTCGGATCGCGGCGTGAGTTCGGCCGTGAACGTGCAGGAAGCCGACGCGGCGGCGGCTTCGGCGCTTGCCCAGATCGAGCGACTGAATGCGGTTCTCGGCCAGAAGTCGCTCGAAGCGCCGTTCTCGGGAACGATCGGCATCCCGCGTGTCGAAGCGGGCCAGTTCGTGTCCGCCGGAACCACGGTCGCCACGCTTCAGGACCTCGACACGCTGCGCGTCGACTTCACCGTGCCCGAACAGCAGCTCGCGCGGATTTCGGCCGGGCAGACGGTCGCCATCGCAGCCGAGGCAGGCGGTTCCGTCGCTTCGGGCACAATCACCGGCATCGAGCCGCGCATCGACCCGCAGACCCGCCTCGTCAGCCTTCGCGCCGAAGTGGACAATCAGGACGGCAGGCTCAATCCGGGCCAGTTCGTGCGCGTGCGGATTCAGCTTCCCGTCGAAGACAACATCGTCGCCCTGCCCCAGACGGCGGTGACGACAAGCCTTTATGGTGACTTCATCTACGTGGTTACGGAGCCCGAAGAGCCGATTGCAACCGCGGAAGGCGAGCCGGAGCGCTTCGTCGTACGCCAGGTTTTCGTGCAGACCGGCCGTCGCTATGGCGACCAGGTCGAGGTCACCGAAGGCGTTTCGGCCGGAGACCGGGTCGTCACGGCTGGACAAAACCGTCTGTCGAACGGATCGCAGGTCACCTTGACGCCGAGCGGCGACGAAAACCAGCCGGAGCAATCGACGGAAGCCGCCTCAGCCGAAGGTGACGCACAATGAGCATACCTGAACTCTTTACCCGCCGGCCGGTTCTTTCCACCGTCTTCGGCGCGCTCATCCTGCTCCTGGGCTTTCAGGGCCTCTTCAACCTCTCGGTGCGCGAGTACCCGGAGGTCGAGGAGACGGTCATCACCATCACGACCACCTATCCGGGCGCCAGCGCGGATCTGATCCAGGGCTTCATCACCGCCCCGATCTCGTCTGCCGTCGCGACGACTGAAAATGTCGACTACGTCACGTCTGCGAGCCGGCCATCTGTCAGCGTCGTAACGGTGAACATGCAGCTCGGCTCAGATCCCGACGTCGCGCTTACCGAGGTGATGTCCAACGTCCAGCAGGTGCGCAGCGAACTGCCGAGCGAGTCGGAAGACCCGGTGATCGTCAAGGGCACCGGCCAGCAATTCGCCATCATGTATCTGGCTTTCCAGAACCAGAACATGACGTCGGAGCAGCTCACCGAATATCTGGAACGCGTCATCCGACCCCGCATGTCGACGATCGAGGGCGTCGCCGAAGTGCAGATCATGGGTGCGGCGAACTACGCCATGCGCGTGTGGATCGACCCGATTCTGCTCGCCAGCCGCGGCGTTACCGCATCCGAGGTCGTGCAGGCGATCAATGCATCGAACTTCCTGGCGGCGCCGGGCACGACGCGCAACGAATATGTCGCCTATTCCATCACGCTGGAATCGACGCTCCAGTCACCCGAAGCGTTCGGGGCCCTGCCGCTTCGATCCGAGGGGGACGAGGTCGTGCGCCTGCGCGACGTCGCCTCGATCGAGCTTGCGGCCGAAAGCACGGATTCCGTCGTCAACTTCAACGGAAACGCCGGTACCTTCATCGGCATCTTCCCGACGCCATCGGCAAACCCCCTCAACACGGCGGACGCCGTCATCGCCGAACTGCCGTCGATCCAGGAAAGCCTGCCCGAAGGCATGAGCGTCGAACTGGTCTATAACGCCACCGACACCATCCGGGCCTCGGTGCAGGAAGTGTTCGTGACGATCGCGGAGGCGGTCGCCATCGTGGTTGTCGTCATCCTGCTCTTCCTCGGCTCGTTCCGTTCGGTCGTCATGCCAGTCGTCACGATTCCGCTTTCGCTCATCGGCGTCTGCTTCTTCCTGATGATGATGGGTTATTCGATCAACCTTCTGTCATTGCTCGCGATGGTGCTGGCGATCGGCCTCGTCGTTGACGACGCCATCATCGTGGTGGAGAACATCCACCGGCACATAGAAGAGGGCCTCAGCCCGATGGAGGCGACCATCAAGGGCATGAAGGAGATATCGCTTGCCATCGTCGCTATGACGCTGACGCTGGTGGCCGTGTTCATGCCGCTCGGCTTCACGGCCGGCCTCACCGGCGCGCTGTTCCGCGAATTCGCCTTCACGCTCGCCGGGGCGGTCGTCATCTCGGGCATGGTGGCGCTGACCATCACGCCGATGATGGCGGCGCGCCTTCTCAAGTCGGGCGGGCACAGCCGGTTCCAGCAGTTCGTCGACCGTACCTTCGACCGGCTGGCGAATTTCTACGAAAGACTCGTCGAGGGGTCGCTCAATTATCGTCCCGTGACCATGTTCATCACGGTCGCCTTCATCGCCGTGACGGGTTTCATGTTCATGAACACGTCGAGCGAACTGGCGCCGGAGGAAGATGTCGGCGCGCTCTTCGCCATCGTCAACGGTCCACGCTACGCGACGGTCGATTACACCCAGCACTATGCCGAGCAGATGAATGACAAGACGAGCGATATCGAGGACGTGAAGACGCGATTCTCGATCATCGGCCTTGGACCTGGCCAGACGAATACGGGCTTCGTCGTATGGGGGCTTCATGACTGGGCCGACCGCGACCGTGGCCAGGCCGAGATCCAGCAGGACATCCAGGCCCGCATCAACACGGTCGATGGCGTCCAATCCTTCGTCTTCGCGCCACCGACATTGCCCGGCGCGGGCGGCGGGTTGCCGGTTTCGGTCATCGTCCAATCGACCGGACAGCCTTCGGAGGTGTTCGAGGTCGCCGACCAGATCCGCCGTGAAGCGGAAGCGACCGGACAGTTCATCGTCGTGCAGAACACGCTCGCCTTCGACGCGCCGCAGGTCACCGTGACGATCGATCGCGACCGGGCGGCGGCTCTCAACGTGCCTGTCAGCGATATCGGAACCACGCTCGGCGCGCTGGTCGGCGGCGGCGCGATTTCGCAGTTCGACCGGGAGTCCAACAGCTACGATATCATCACGCAGGTTCCGGCGGAGTATCGCAACAATCCCGAGGCGCTGGGCGAGTTCTTCATCCGCTCCGCAACCGGCGACATGATCCCGCTATCGGCCGTCGTCAATATCAGCACGAATGCGTCACCGGCGGCGATCGAGCAGTTCAACCAGTTGAACTCGGCGACCATCGAGGCCATGCCGATGCCGGGCGTCACGACGGGCACCGCCATCCAGACGATCACGGATATCGCCCGGAACACGATGCCGGACTCGTTCTTCATCGACTATTCGGGACAGTCGCGCCTGGAGGCCACGCAAGGCAACACGATCCTGATCGCCTTCGCGCTCGCCGTCATCGTGATCTACTTGATGCTGGCGGCGCAGTTCGAGAGCTTCCGCGATCCGTTCATCATCATGATGTCGGTCCCGCTCTCGATCTTCGGCGCGATCCTGCCGCTGAATCTGGGTATCGCCACGCTGAACATCTATACGCAGGTGGGCCTGATCACGCTGATCGGCATCATCACCAAGCACGGCATCCTGATGGTCGAGTTCGCCAACCAGCAGCGTGACGAAGGCATGTCGATCCGCGAAGCGATCGTCTATTCGTCCAAGGTTCGTCTTCGTCCGATCCTGATGACGACGGCGGCGCTGGCCCTTGCGGTCGTGCCGCTGATGATCGCCAGCGGCGCCGGCGCGGCGGCGCGTCAGGCGATGGGCACGGTCATCTTCTGGGGCCTTCTTATCGGAACGTTCTTCACGCTCTTCGTCGTGCCGATGTTCTATACGTTCATCACGTCGCGTGAGCGGTCCGAAGCGACGCGCCATGTGCCCGCCGGCGCATCGACGCAACCGGCAGAATAAGAAGTCTCCAAGTCCTGGTCGGAAGGGGCGATGCGGCAGACCGCATCGCCCCTTTTCTTTTCGGGCAAATGCACACGCGATCGGCCACGCAACTGTGTCGCGTCGAAACCAATCGTGTAGCGATTGCTTAAATACGTCGCAACCTTTCGGCTTTGAATCGGTTTAGCGTTGGCTTGACCTGTATCAGGCGCTTGGCAGACACCTCACGGAACGTTTTGACGTATGAATATCCAGACCGACCCGGCCCGCATCAGCGACGCCGCTCCCCTCCTGCCTGCCGCCGTCGACACACCCATCCGCTTTGCCCCCGGCAATGATTTCACGCTTCAGGCGCTCGGTTACGATCTGGCCTCCGGTCGCTATGAGCCGGAATTCGATCTCTATGAACTCGACCTGAGAAAGCGGGCCACGGAGAACGCGGATATCATTTTGTCCGTCGTTACCTATCTGGGTCAGGCGCAACAAAATGCAGACCCGATAACGCCCGCCGCCGAATGGCTGCTCGACAATCACTATCTGGTCGAGGACACGATCGTTCAGGTGCGGCGCGATCTGCCTGCAAGCTTCTTCCGCAAATTGCCCGTCACCACCTTGCCCGACGGGCGGCGCGTCCCGCGTGCCCTCGTTCTCGCCTGGACCTATGTCGCCCATTCGGACAGCGCGATCTCGGTGACCGGTTTCGAAACCATGGTCGCCGCCTTTCAGGAAGTGGAGCCGCTGGCGATCGGCGAGCTATGGGCGTTGCCCTCGCTGCTCCGCTTCGTTCTGGTCGAGAATCTGCGCCGTCTGGCCGTGCGCGTGAAGCGCGCGCACGAGATGCGCGACGTCGCCAACAAGGTTGCCGATCAGGCGCTGGCGCAGGGCTCGGTCGAAGAGGAATTGCGCGTATTGGCCACCTACGAGGCCCATGCCCGCGACACCACTTTCGCGACGCAACTGCTTTTTCGTCTGCGCGACGGCACGCAATACGCATCGAGCGCGCTTGCCTGGCTCGAAACGGAACTCGAGAAATTCGATCTCGACGCCGAGGAAATCGCGCGGCGCGAACATGCCACGCTGTCGGCCGGAAACGTCACGACCGGCAATATCATCAAGGGCCTGCGGCTTGTCGACGACACGGACTGGACAGTCTGGTTCGAGGAACTCTCCCATGTCGACCGGATGTTGCGCGCGCATACCGATTTCGCCGATCTCGACTTTCATTCGCGTGATCAGTACCGCCGCTCCATCGAAGAGCTCGCCGGCGGAACCGACCTCACCGAAGGCGATGTCACCGAACGCGCGATCGCGATGGCCGAGGACCGCTCGACCGCGTTCGGCCGCAGCGCGCCGCCCGATATCGGCCTGTTCGTCGTCGGCCCGAAACGGCCGGAGCTGGAACACGCCATCGGGTACACGCCGCAATGGCCCACGCGCATCCGTCGCTTCTACAAGCTGACGAGCTGGGCCGGGATCGTCGTTCCCGCCGCGCTGCTCACGGCGGTTCTGCTGGCGGCGGTCGGCTTCACGCTGGGCGGCATCGGACTTCCGACGGCAGCCGTGATCCTGCTTCTGGCGCTTTTCTTCCTGCCGGCGAGCGAAGCCGCCTTCGGCCTCTACAACACGATCGCCTCGCTCATCGTCGAGCCGACGCGTCTCATCGGCTACGAATACAAGGAGGGCGTGCCGGACGACGCCCGCACGCTGGTGGCGCTGCCCATTCTCATCGGGTCGCGCGACGATGTGGAGGACGCGCTTCACAATCTGGAAGTCCACTATCTCGCCAACATGCAGGGCGAACTCGACTTCGCGCTCCTTTCCGACTGGAAGGACAGCGAATCCGAACAGACGACCGAGGACGCCGAACTCCTCGACTACGCGCAAAAGCGCGTCTTCGCGCTGAACGAGCGCTATCCGCGCGACGCGCGGCCGCGCTTTCACGTTCTTCACCGCCGCCGGCTCTACAACGATGCCGAGGGCGTGTGGATGGGCTGGGAGCGCAAGCGCGGCAAGCTGCACGAATTGAACGCGCTCCTGCGCGGCGATCTCGACACGACCTTCATCGCGCCGACAACGCCGCTGCCCGAAAACGTCCAGTTCGTGCTGACGCTCGACGCCGACACGCGCATGACGCGCGACGCGGTGGCGAAACTCGTCGGCAAGCTTTCACACCCGCTCAACCGGCCTGTCATCGACGGGAAAACGGGCCGCATCGTCAGCGGCTACGGCATCCTCCAGCCGCGCGTGACGCCGTCTCTGACGACGGGCAACGAAGCGTCCTTCTTCCAGCGTATCTTCTCGGCCAATCGCGGTGTTGACCCTTATGTGTTCGCCGTTTCGGACGTCTATCAGGACCTGTTCGATTCCGGCACGTTCACCGGCAAGGGCCTCTATCATGTCGACGCCATGGAAGCGGCGCTGAAGGACCGCATCGGCGAAAACGCGGTGCTCAGCCACGATCTTCTGGAAGGCGCCTATGCGCGCTGCGCGCTCGTCACGGACGTGGAGTTGATCGAGGATTATCCGACGCAATACTCGGTCGACGCATCCCGCAATCATCGCTGGATTCGCGGCGACTGGCAGCTTCTGCCCTTCATCTTCGAACCGGGCTCCGGCGTCCCCGGCCTGTCGCGCTTCAAGATGATCGACAATCTGCGCCGCTCGCTTACGCCGATCTCCTGGGTGCTGGCCTCGATCGCGGGGTGGATGCTCCTGCCGTTCGCCTATGCGGTTCAGTGGCAGGCGCTCTTGATTCTCAGCCTGGTGCTCGCGCTGACATATTCCATAGTCGACGCGCTGATGCCGCGTGACAGCGAGGCGACGTTACGCAGCCATTTCTCCGCGCTCGGCCGCGAGATCGCCTTTGCGACGGGTCAGGTCGTGCTGAAAGTGGTGCTGATCGCGCATCAGGCGTGGTCGTCCGCCGACGCCATCCTGCGCACCCTCTACCGCATGTTCGTCAGCCGTCGCCATCTTCTCGAATGGCGCACGGCATCCGACGCCGCACGTAGCGGTAGCGAAGATCTGGCAAGCTATTATGCGATGATGATCGGCTCGGTGGTGATCGCGCTCGTCGGCTTTTCTCTGGCCGTCATCGCCGATCATTCGGGCGCGGTCGTCGCGGGACTGTTTCTTCTGTTCTGGAGCGGCGCACCCGCCTTCGCGTGGCTGATCAGCCGCTCGGCCGAGACCGAAGACAAGCTCGTTGTCGACCCCGTCGACGCCGCAAAGCTTCGCACCGCCGCACGGCGCACCTGGCTTTACTACGAGACCTTCGTGACGTCCGAGCACAATTTCCTGCCGCCCGACAACTACCAGGAAATCCCGATGCCGGTGGTTGCGTCGCGCACGTCACCCACCAATGTCGGCATCTATCTCCTGTCGATCGTCTCGGCCCGCGACTTCGGCTGGATCAGCCTTGCCGAAGCCGTGCACAGGATCGAGCAGACGATCACTACCATCGAGAAGATGGAGCGCCATCGCGGCCATCTCTACAACTGGTACGACACCAAGACCCTCAAGCCGCTCTTGCCGCTTTACGTTTCATCGGTCGACAGCGGCAATCTTGCCGGTCATCTCGTGACGGTGGCGGCCACCTGCAACATCTGGGCGCAGGCGCCCGCCGCCCATCTTCAGGGCGACTATACAGGCATTCTCGACAACGTAACGATCCTCGCCGAAAGCCTCGACGAACTGCCCGACGACCGACGTCCGCTGCGTCCCCTTCGCCAGCGCCTGCGCGAGCGGATCGACGGTATGCGCCGCGCGGTGGAAACGATCCGCCGCGAGCCCGAGACGGCGGCGATCCGCACCATCAACCTTGCGGTCCTGACTGCCGAAATCCGCAAGCTGGCGCGCGCCATTCACGAGGAAATCGGTTCGCAGGCGAGCGAGACGCTGGCGCTTTGGGCCGACAAGCTCGACGCGTCCTGCCAGTCCCATATCTCCGATTCCTACATCGAGGACGATCGCCTCGCAAGCCTGCGCTCCAAGCTGGTCGAACTGCGCGACCGGTCGCGCAAATACGCATTCGAGATGGATTTCTCCTTTCTCATGCGCGGCGACCGCAAGCTGCTCTCGATCGGCTACCGTGTCGACCAGCGCCAGCTCGACGAAGCCTGCTACGATCTTCTGGCGTCCGAAGCGCGGCTGACCAGCCTTTTCGCCATTGCGAAGGGCGACGTGCCGACCGACCACTGGATGCGGCTCGGGCGACCGATCACGCTCGTCGGCTTTTACGGCGCGCTCGTCTCGTGGTCCGGCTCGATGTTCGAATATCTGATGCCGCCGCTGGTCATGAAGGAACCGCTCGGCGGCATCCTCAATCAGACGAACAATCTGATCATCACACGCCAGATCCGCTATGCGCGCGCCAAGGGCATTCCGTGGGGTATCTCCGAAAGCGCCTATAATGCGCGCGACCGGGAAATGACCTATCAGTACACCAATTTCGGCGTCCCCGGCCTTGGCCTGAAGCGGGGCCTTTCACAGAACACGGTCATCGCGCCTTACGCTACGCTGCTCGCCGCGCAGTTCAAACCGCGCGAGGCCGTCGCCAATCTGGCCGAACTCGAACTGATCGGCGGACGCGGGCGCTACGGCTATTACGACGCGATCGACTTCACCCCGACGCGCGTTCCGACCGGTTCCGATCATGCCGTCGTGCGCAACTACATGGCCCATCACACCGGCATGTCGATCGTCGCCGTCGCCAATGTGATCTTCGAAGGCCGCATGCGCGACCGGTTCCATTCGGATGCCGTCATCGAAGCGGCCGAACTTTTGCTTCAGGAAAAGGCGCCGCGCGACGTGCCGGCGACGAAGATACGCGCGGAGGCCGGCGATCGGATATCGGAGGAGGAGATCGAGACGAGCTCGGACATCCGCGTCATCGCCGATCCCGTCAACGCGCTGCCGGCTACGACCTTGATGTCGAACGGCTATTACAGCGTGATGCTGACCGCGCGGGGCACCGGCTACAGCCGCAGCGGCGAAATCTCGGTCACGCGCTGGTCGGGCGATCCGATCGAGGACCGGTCCGGCACATTCCTGTTCGTTACCGACACCGCGACGGGCGCGTGGTGGTCCGCCACCGGCGATCCGAAATCGGCCGATGGCGAAAGCTGCGAGGCCGTCTTCAGCGACGACAAGGCGACGTTCGTGAAACGCGTCGGCACGCTTACCGCGAAGGTCGAGGCGATCGTGGTCGCCGAAGCGAATGGCGAAGCGCGACGCATCACCATCACCAACCATGGGGACACGGACCGGCATCTGGAAATCACGTCCTTCGGTGAGATCGCACTGGCGCCCGAAGCCAGCGATCAGGCCCATCCGGCCTTTTCGAAGATGTTCGTGGAAACGACCATCGCCAATGACGGCAGCCTGATCCTGGCGCGCCGCAACAAGCGCGCTGAGGGCGAGGCGCCCGTCGCGCTCGCGCATTTCGTCACAGCAGGTGCCGGTATCGCGCGCGAGGCGCGCGCCGAAACGGACCGACGGGTGTTTCTGGGACGCGGGCGTTCCATCGTCGACCCGGCGGCCTTCGACCATCACGGCGCGTTCGGAGGAACGGAGGGGTTCACACTCGATCCGATCATGTCGATCCGCTGCAAGGTCCGCGTGCCGGCCGGCAAGGAAGTGTCGCTGACCTACTGGACGCTCGTGGCCGCGACGGAAGAGGACGCGCGCGCCTCGGCGATCCGCTTCGACAATCCCGGTTCCTTCGAGCGCCAGGCGATGCTCGCCTGGACGCGCTCGCAGGTCCAGACGCGCCATGTCGGACTTTCGCTCGCCGACGCCGCCGGCGTGCAGCGGCTGGCGCGATACCTGCTCTACCCGGACCCGGCGCTGCGCGCGCCTGCCGAACTCATCGCGGACGGGCTCGGACGGCAATCGGCCTTGTGGCCGACTAGCATCTCGGGTGACTTTCCGATCTTCGCGTTGCGCATCGCCGATGTCGCGGATCTCGAAATCGTCTCTTCGGCGCTTCGAATGCAGGAATATCTGCGCACGCACGGCATGGTCACCGACCTCGTGATCGTCAACGAGCAGGCCGCGTCCTACGTGCAGGATCTCCAGCAGGCGATCGAGCAGCTTTGCGACAACAGCCGCTTGCGCGGGCGCGAGCTTGGCCCGCGCCAGCACATCTTCGCGGTTCGCCGCGACCTGATGGACGACGAGACCTACAAGACGCTGCTTTCCGTCGCACGGGTCGTTCTTCATACGCGCAACGGAACGATCTTCGACCAGATCGACCGCGCTGAAGCGACCGCCCAGCAGGCATGGGGACAGCGGCTGTCAGGCACCGCGAAGCCGGCCGTCAGGCTCCTTGCACGCCTCTCCCCGGTCGCCACCGCCAATGGCGACGGTCTGGAATATTGGAACGGCTATGGCGGTTTCGCGGACAAGGGCAGCACCTATGTCGTGCGGCTCGACGGGAAGCGACATACGCCGCAACCCTGGATCAACGTGATCGCCAATGAGAATTTCGGGTTCCACGTCTCCGCGGAAGGCGCAGCCTTCACATGGAGCCGCAACAGCCGCGATTTTCAGGTCACGCCATGGTCGAACGACCCTGTGACGAACCGGCCCGGCGAAGGCGTCTACATCGTCGATCGCGACACGGGAGACGCGTTCTCTCCGCTTGCCGCAATGCTGCGCGACCCCTCGCTCGTCTACGAGGCGCGGCACGGTGCCGGACTGTCGGCGTTCCAGGTGGAGCGCAATGGCCTCGACGCGACGCTCGAACATCTGGTCGACCCGTCCGATCCCGTCCGCATCTCGCGGTTGAAGATCACCAATCGCGGCACGACGCCGTCGCGTCTGCGCGTCTACGCCTATGTCGAATGGGTCATGGGCGTAAACCGCACCCGCACGAGTGCGACGACCATTCCGGGGCATGATGCAAGTTCCGACATGGTGACCGCGCGCAATCCCTATCATCTCGATTACGGTGACCGCGTCGCGTTTCTGGCCGGCGACCGGCCGTCCCAGTCCTTCACCTGCGACCGGGGCGAATTTCTCGGCACGAGCGGGTGTTCGGAGCGGCCGGCCGCCGTAATCTCGGGCGCTTCGCTCGGCCGAACCGTGGAAGCGGGACGCGACATCTGCGGCGCGATCGCCTTCGACATCGACATTCCGGCCGGCGGCGAGGAAGCGTTGCAGATTTATATGGGCGACGCCGGATCGGCGGCGGAAGCGCGAGAACTGGTGCAGCATCATCGAAGCCTCGCCTTCGATGATAGGCTCGCCGGCAACGCCCGGCAATGGACCGAATTCGCCGACGCGCTCCAGATCGAAACGCCGGACCCCGCGTTCGACGCGCTGGTCAATCACTGGCTGCCCTATCAGGCATTCGCCTGCCGCATCCGGGCGCGCGCAGCCTTCTATCAGGCAAGCGGCGCTTACGGCTTCCGCGACCAGTTGCAGGACACGCTGGCGCTGCTCCTGCAGGATTCATCGCTGGCGCGCGCGCAGATTCTCAATGCCGCCGGCCGGCAGTTCCGCGAAGGCGACGTTCAGCATTGGTGGTTGCCGCTTTCGGGCGCGGGCGTTCGCACCATGATTTCCGACGACGTGGTGTGGCTTGCCCATGGCACGCATCGCTATGTCAGCGTGACCGGCGATGAAGCGATCCTCGACGAGTCCCTGCCCTTCCTCGAAGGGGCGGCTCTCGAAGAAGGACAGCACGACGCCTTCTATACGCCGCAAGTGTCCAGCGAATCCGCATCGCTCTTCGAGCATTGCGCGCGCGCGCTCGACCTGGCGATCCGGCGAACCGGACCGAACGGCCTGCCGCTGATTCTCGGCGGCGACTGGAACGACGGTATGAACCGCGTCGGCGAACAGGGGCGCGGTGAAAGCGTCTGGCTCGGCTGGTTCCTCGCCGCCACCTTGCGCGATTTCGCGCCGATCGCGGCCAAGCGCGGCGATACGGCGCGCGCAGATTCATGGACGCGCCACCTCGACAGGCTGACAATCGCCATCGAGGAGGCCGGCTGGGACGGCGAGTGGTATCGGCGCGGCTATTTCGACGACGGCTCGCCGCTCGGCTCGAGGCTTTCGGACGAATGCCGGATCGATTCACTTGCGCAATCGTGGGCGGTGCTTTCCGGTCTTGGCCCCACCGATCGCGCCAACCGGGCCATGACGAGCGCCCAGACGCATCTCATTGACGAGACGAACAGCCTCATCCGGCTTTTCACGCCGCCGTTTCAAAAGACGCTCAAGGAGCCCGGCTACATCAAGGGCTATCCGCCCGGCGTTCGCGAGAACGGCGGGCAGTACACCCACGCCGCGACATGGTTCGTACTTGCCCTTGCGGCACTCGGTCGCAGCGACGATGCCTATCACGCGTTTTCGCTGATCAATCCGGTCAATCATGCCGGCGATCAAGCGCGAGCCGACCTCTATCGGGTCGAGCCTTATGTCGTCGCTGCCGATGTCTATTCGGAATCCGACCGCGCGGGACGCGGCGGATGGACCTGGTACACGGGCTCGGCCGGATGGCTATATCGTGCGGCCGTCGAGGGCATCATCGGCCTCGATGTGAAAGGCGACGCATTCTCTGTGTCGCCGCGGATTCCTGCTAACTGGAAGGGATTCAAGGCTAAATTGAAAATCCGCAACGCTCGCTACGACATCGTCGTGGAGCGAGGGGAAGCTGATTCCATCCTATTCGACGGAACGCAGGTGCAACAAATCCCGATTTGGGCAGATGGAAATCACGAGGTTGTCGTGACGGTTGCAAAGGGTGACGACGGCTGAAAACGCTATGCCGCAATCGCACCGCAATTTGCGATCAAACTTTCAATTGATCAAAGATTTCCGATTGTTACAGCATCACGGAAAGTAACGAACGACCGCGCATTCGTGAAGCGTACGACGAAACCATTCCTCCCATATCAGATTGTCCGAGTCCGTAATCGGGCGTAGCGTGAATTTTGTTGCGCTGCACAATACCGAGTGAAAGGCCTGCACCGTGTCCCTTGTGGAAGTGTACTGGAGAACGTTGACCTACCTTGCAGCGGCACGCGGCAAGGTTGCGGTCATCTGTGGCTCCAACGTCCTCCTCGCCATCGTGGCCATCGCCGAGCCGATCCTTTTCGGCCGCATCATCGATGCGATCTCCGAAAAGAGCGATGTGACGCCTACGCTTGCCGCCTGGGCCGGGCTCGGCGTCTTCAACATCATCGCGTTCGTTCTCGTTTCGCGTGGTGCCGACAGGCTTGCGCACAAGGTGCGCGGCGACGTCCTTTCGCGGTCCTACGAGAACATGATCACCATGCCGCTCTCCTGGCACAGCAAGCGCGGCACGTCCTATTCGCTGCACACATTGCTGCGCGGCGTCGAGGCGATGTTCTCGCTGTGGCTGGAGTTCATGCGCCAGCACCTGTCGACGGCCGTGGCGCTCGTGCTCCTGGTACCGACGGCGATCGCGCTCGACCTTCGCATGTCGATGGTTCTTCTGGCGCTTGGCGTTTCCTATGTGACGATCAACCGGATCGTCATGAAGCGCACCAAGGACGGGCAGGCCGCCGTCGAGCAGCACTACCATAAGGTGTTCGCGCATGTCAGCGACTCGGTATCGAACGTGTCGGTCCTGCAAAGCTACGGCCGCGTCCAGCAGGAGACGCAGGCCCTCAAGGAGCATGTGCAGCGCCTGATCAACGCGCAGTATCCCGTTCTGGATTGGTGGGCGATCGCCAGCGCGCTCCAGCGCCTGTCCTCCACGATTTCGATGATGGTCGTCCTGATCATCGGCGCCATCCTCGTCTCGCGCGGCGAGCTGCGCATCGGCGACGTCGTTGCCTTCACCGGCTTTGCGACGCTCCTGATCAGCCGTCTCGACCAGATCACAGGCTTCGTCAATCAGGTGTTCGAGGCACGGGCCAAGCTCGAGGCCTTCTACGAGGTCGAGGATGCCGTCCAGGAACGCTCCGAAACCTATGGTGCGAAGGAACTCGGAAACGTCGAAGGGCGCATCGTCTTCGACAACGTCAACTTCCGCTTCCCCGGCACCAGCGAGGGCGTGAGCGACATCTCGTTCTCGGTCGAGGCTGGCCAAACCGTCGCCATCGTCGGCCCGACCGGTGCGGGCAAGACGACGCTGATCAACCTTCTCCAGCGCGTCTTCGATCCCTATTCGGGCACGATCACCATCGACGGCATCGATACGCGCAGCGTGTTGCGCGGCTCGCTGCGCCGCCAGATGGCGACCGTCTTTCAGGATGCGGGCCTGCTCAACCGTTCGATCGAGCACAATATTCGCCTCGGCCGCGAGGATGCGCTTAATGACGACGTGCATCATGCCGCCCGTGCGGCGGCGGCCGAAGGGTTCATCCTGGGCAAGTCCGAAGGATACGACACCGTCGTCGGCGAGCGCGGCGGCCAGCTTTCGGGCGGCGAGCGCCAGCGGATCGCGATCGCGCGTGCGATCCTGAAGGATGCGCCGATTCTGGTTCTGGACGAAGCGACGAGCGCGCTCGACGTGGAGACAGAAGAGCAGGTCAAGGAAGCGATCGATCGCTTGCGCGAAAATCGTACGACCTTCGTCATCGCCCACCGCCTGTCGACCGTTCGCGACGCCGATCTCGTGATCTTCATGGATAGCGGCCGCATCGTCGAGATGGGCGGCTTCGACGAACTCGCCCGGCGCAACGGCCGCTTCGCAAGCCTTCTTCGGGCGGGCGGCCTGCTCAATGATGAAGAGGTGCGGCGTTCGATCCGGCTCGCACCGGCCATCGAGGCGGCGTAAAACCCGTTGCGCCAACTATGTGAAAGGCCGCCATTGGCGGCCTTTCCTATTTCAGTGGATACTGAAACGAAGTTTTTCCAAATGTGATGGCGCGTGTGGATCGGATTGGCTACTTGACACGTTAATCAAGCGCTTCGGACCACTGCTCCAAGTCTAACGGCATTGGTCGGTACAGCGCGGACTTAAGCCTCAGGAAGGGACGCCTGGCTCGCGAAGCGGCTTGAACCCGTTTCGCACCGTTGGAATCTGTACGCATGAGCAATGGCAATCAATCCCTTCGCGATACGAGGATCGATGTGATCCGCGCCATCGCCCTCCTGACGATTTTCGTGAATCACGTTCCGGGAAATCCGATCGAGGTCATCACGCACAAGAATTTCGGCTTTTCGGACTCGGCCGAAGCTTTCGTCCTCGTGTCCGGCATTTCGGCCGCACTCGCCTATGGCCTGAAATTCGAAACCGGCAATCGCCTTATCGTGACGTTGAAGACGTGGCGTCGCGCGGGCGTTCTCTATATCGCGCAGCTTGGCACGACGATGGCGACGATCGGCATCTTCTCGTTCTTCGCGCTTTATTTCGGTGCGCCGCATCTGCTCGCCAAGATCAACATCGAGCCGGTAATGACCGATACGGCCGCAGCGCTGCTCGGCGTCGTGACGCTCGGGCACCAGCTCGGCTACAACAATATCCTGTCGATGTATGCCGTCGTGTTGTTGATGCTGCCGCTGTTCCTGCTCATCGGAACGTTCAGCATCGGCTGGATGGTGGCGGCATCCGGTATCATGTGGCTCGTCGCGGGGTTGCTTCCGATCGCGCCGCCGCACTTTCCGAACAACGGCTACTGGTTCCTGAACCCGTTCTCCTGGCAGTTGCTGTTCGTGCTCGGACTGGCGGCCATGATGCACATCAAGCGGGGCGGCAGCCTGCCGGTCAATCGCTGGCTGGTCGGCGCCGCGGCGCTCTATTTGACGATCGCGCTTTTGTGGGTCCGCCTCCCGCTTTGGGGCCTCGACGTGTCGATGGGTCTGCCGAGCATCTTCACCGGCTTCAGCAAGACGTTCCTGTCACTGCCGCGAATGATGCACGTCGTTGCGATCGCCTATCTCCTTTATGCGCTGCCGGCCGTGTCGAATATCTTCCGCACGAGCGTCGACAATCCGCTTGCGGTGCTGGGGCGTTATGCCTTGCCCGTTTTCGTCGTCGGCACGATCCTGTCGATGGCCGCCCAGGCCTGGCGCGGCGTTTTCCCGCCGACAATCATCTCGGACGTGACGATCGTCGCCGTGGGCATCGCTCTCCAGTTCGCGCTCGCCTATTACATCGACTGGTATCGCAGGCTCATTCGCACGCCCGCCAAGGAGCCGCGTCGCGTCGTCCTGCATGGACGTGAACTGTCCCCGGTTCCGGCACGGCCGAACAAGAACCAGCCGCGATAGGCCGAACAAAAAGAAGCGCCCCGCATGACGGGGCGCTTCTTTGATGCCCGACTGGAAACCGGTCAGAGCGTTTTCTTCAGCCATTTCTGAAGGACCCCGACGATGCCCTCGCGGAACAGCATCACGCAGATGACGAACACGATGCCCTGTACGATCGTCACCCATGCGCCCCACGTCGCCAGATAGTTCTGCATGGAGACGATGACGACGGCGCCGACGATCGGGCCGAAGACCGTGCCCATTCCGCCAAGCAGCGTCATCAGGACCACCTCGCCCGACATCGTCCAGTGCACGTCGGTCAGCGAGGCGAGCTGGAACACGAACGCCTTGGTCGCGCCGGCAAGGCCGGCCAGCGTCGCCGAGAGGACGAACACCGTCAGCTTGTAGCGGTTGACGTGATAGCCGAGCGAGATCGCGCGCGGCTCGTTCTCGCGGATCGCCTTCAGCACCTGACCGAACGGCGAGTGGATGACCCGGTAGATGATCAACAGGCCGATGAATGTGATGGCGAGCACCATCCAGTAAGTCGCGAAATGGCTCTGGATCGATATCAGGCCGAAGAGGTTTCCGCGCGGCACGCCCTGAATGCCGTCCTCGCCGCCGGTAAACGGCGCCTGAAGCGCGAAGAAATAGATCATCTGCGCGAACGCGAGCGTCACCATCGCGAAATAAATGCCTTGGCGGCGGATGGCGAGCGAACCGAAGATGAGGCCGAGCAAAGCCGCCGCGCCGGTTCCAGCGAGGATCGAGAGTTCGGGCGACAGCCCCCAGACCTTTGCCGCATGCGCCGCCACGTAGCTCGCCGAGCCGAAATAGGCGGCATGTCCGAAGGACAAAAGACCGCCGAAGCCGAGCAGCAGATTCAGCGCGCAGGCGAACAGCGCAAAGCACAGAATCTTCATGACGAAGACCGGATAGAGCATGAATGGCGCGATGATGCCGGCTGCAAGCAGCAGCGCAAGGATCACCATGTGACGGGCCGGCATGCCCATCCCCTTCTTGCGGATGCGCGGTTCGGCGACCGCGGAAGCGGCGTCTGTTTCAGTCACGGCGGTCATCACGCGGTCCTCCCGAACAGGCCGGCGGGCTTGATCATCAGCACGATGGCCATGATGACGAAGATGACGACGGCGGACCCCTCGGGATAGAAGACGCGTGTCAGTCCCTCGACGAGACCGAGGCCGAAACCGGTGAGGATCGCACCCAGGATCGACCCCATGCCGCCGATGACGACCACGGCGAAGACGACGATGATCAGTTCGGCGCCCATGTTGGGATTGACCGAGTAGATCGGCGCGGCAAGCACGCCGGCAAACCCCGCCAGCGCCACGCCGAACCCGTAGGTGAGCGTGATCATCAAAGGCACGTTGATGCCGAAGGCGCCGACCAGCGTCGGATTCTCGGTCGCGGCGCGCAGATAAGCGCCCAGCCGCGTCTTCTCGATCACGAACCAGGTGCCCAGACATACGAACAGCGAAGCGACGACGACCCAGCCGCGATAGTTCGGCAGGAACATGAAGCCGAGATTCTGTCCGCCGGCAAGCTGCGGCGGAATGCTGTAGGGCAGGCCCGATATGCCGTAATTGTTGCGCAGCACGCCCTGCATGATCAGCGCGATGCCGAAGGTCAGAAGCAGGCCGTACAGATGGTCGAGATGATAGAGCCTCGATATCAAAAGCCGCTCGATGACGATGCCGGTCGCGCCGACGATCACCGGCACCAGAAACAGCGCCCACCAGTAGCTGATGCCGAGATAGTTCAAGAGCATCCAGGCCACGAATGCGCCGAGCATGTATTGCGCGCCATGCGTGAAGTTGATGATGTTGAGCAGGCCGAAGATGATCGCCAGCCCCAATGACAGCATCGCATAGAACGAGCCGTTGATCAGGCCGAGCAGAAGCTGGCCGAAAAGAGCCTGCGGCGGAATGCCTATGAGCTCGAACATGTGCGCTTCCCGTAGTCGAGGACGTAATCGGTGCAAAGGGCGCGCGGTTTCTCCCGCGCGCCTTTCGTCAGGTCGGGAACTACTCGACCAGCGAGCAACCGCCTTCTTCGAGCGGACGGAACGCCTGCGCGGCCGGCGTGGTCGAGACTGTCTCGTAATAATCCCATGGACCTTCCGATTCCTCTGGCGTCTTCACGCGGAAGAGGTAGGAATCGTGGGTCTTGCGGCCATCGGCGCGAACTTCGCCCTGGCCGAACAGCGGATCGTCGGTCGGCAGTTCCTTCATCTTGGCGATGACCTCCTGCGAGCCCTTGTCACCCAGCGCCTCGACGGCTTTCAGGTAGTGAAGAACGCTCGAATAGACGCCTGCCTGGACCATCGACGGCTTGTTGCCGGTCTGCTCCTCGAAGCGGGCCGACCACTCGCGGGTGCCGTCGTTCAAATCCCAGTAGAAGCTCTCGGTGAGAAGCAGCCCCTGCGCAGTCTGGAGACCGAGCGCATGGATGTCGTTGACGAAGACGAGCAGGCCGGCAAGCGACTGCCCCGCCTGCGTGATGCCGAATTCGGACGCCTGCTTGATCGAGTTGACCGTATCGCCGCCCGCATTGGCAAGACCGATGACCTTGGCGCCGGACGACTGTGCCTGCAGAAGGAAGGACGAGAAATCCGTGCCGGGGAACGGGGTGCGCACCGTGCCGACCACGGTGCCGCCGCTTGCCTCGACGACAGCCGAGGTGTCGCGTTCGAGCGCGTGCCCGAAGGCATAGTCGGCGGTCAGGAAAAACCATGTGTCGCCGCCGTTCTCGACCACGGCGCGGCCGGTGCCGTCGGCAAGCTGCCAGGTATCGTAGGTCCAGTGGATCGTATTGGGCGAACAGGCCGATCCCGTCAGATCGGATGTGGCGGCGCCGGAGTTCAGGAACACCTTGTCCAGTTCGCGCGTGATGTCATGCACCGCGAGTGCGACCGAGGAGGTGGGCACGTCGACGATCACGTCGACATTTTCCTGATCATACCATTGGCGGGCAATGGTGGAGCCCACATCGGGCCTGTTCTGATGATCTGCCGAAACGATCTCGACATTGATGCCCTTACCGGCGGCATCGAAATCCTCGACCGCCATGCGGGTGGCGATGACCGAACCCTCGCCGGCCAGATCCGCGTAGATGCCCGAACGGTCGTTCAGGACGCCGATCTTGACGTCCACGGCATAGGCCGGGGCGGCAAAGACCGCAGCGGCGATCGATCCCAGAAGAATCGTCTTCATGTTCATGCGTTCACTCCTCCTCATGCAGCGCTCAGGGCGCATGCTTCCTCACTCAGACGCCCAGATAGGCGTGCAGTTTCTCGATGTTGGCATCGAGTTCGTCGTTCAGGATGTGGTCGACCACCTTGCCCTGCTCGACGACGAAATGACGGTCCGCGACGGTCGCGGCGAACCGGAAATTCTGTTCCACCAGAACGATGGTGAACCCCTCCTGCTTCAGCCGCGCGATGGTCTTGCCGATCTGCTGGATGATGACCGGCGCAAGACCTTCGGTCGGCTCGTCCAGGAGCAGCGTCTTGGCCCCGGTACGCAGGATGCGGCCAATCGCCAGCATCTGCTGTTCGCCGCCTGAAAGCTTTGTCCCTTGCGAATTGAGCCGTTCCTTCAGGTTTGGAAACAGCTCGAAGATGCGCTCGACCGGCATGCCGCCCGGCTTGACCTGCGGCGGCAGCATCAAATTCTCCTCGACGGAGAGCGAGGAGAAGATGCCGCGTTCTTCCGGGCAATAGGCGATGCCCTGCCGCGCGATGCTGCGTGCAGGCAGCTTGATCGTTTCCTTGCCCTCGAAAGTCACGGAACCGGTGCGCTTGCCCAAAATGCCCATGATGGCTTTCAGCGTCGTCGTCTTGCCGGCGCCGTTGCGGCCCAGAAGCGTGACGACTTCGCCCGGTTTCACCTCGAAATCGATGCCGTGAAGCGCATGGCTTTCGCCGTACCAGGCGTTGAGGTCGCGCACGCTCAGGAGCGGGGCGGTGGCGGCTACCGGTTTCGTTGCGAGGGCTGCGTCATGCATGGCCGGCTCCGATATAGGCTTCGACCACACGCGGGTCCTTGGAAACGGTCTCGTAATCGCCCTCGGCGAGCACCTTGCCGCGCGCCAGAACGGTGATCGTGTCGGACAGCGAGGCGACGACCGACAGATTGTGCTCAACCATCAGGACGGTGCGGTTCGCCGCGATCCGCTTGATCAGCGCCGCGATGCGATCGATGTCTTCCTGGCCCATTCCGGCCATCGGCTCGTCGAGAAGCAGCATTTCGGGATCGAGCGCGAGCGTCGTCGCGATCTCCAGCGCGCGCTTGCGGCCATAGGACAATTCGCCCGCGAATGTGTCGGCGAAACTGGTCAGCCCGACATCGGCCAGCAATTCATGGGCGCGCTCGTCATAATCCGCCAGCACCTTTTCCGAGCGCCAGAAATCATACGAATCGCCGCGTTTGCGCTGCAGGGCGATGCGCACATTCTCCATCGCCGTCAGGTTCGGGAACACCGCCGAAATCTGGAAGGAACGGACGAGACCGAGACGGGCGATGTCGGCAGGCGACATCGCGGTGATGTCCTCGCCCTTGTAGGTGATCACGCCGCGCGTGGGCGGAAGGAACTTGGTCAGAAGATTGAAGCACGTCGTTTTGCCGGCCCCGTTGGGACCGATCAGCGCGTGAATCGTTCCACGCTTCACGCTCAGATCGACGCCTTCCACCGCGAAGAAGCCCTTGAACTCCTTCGTCAGATCGCGCGCCGACAGAATCACACTGTCAGTCATGCAGAATTGTTCCTCCTCGGCCCCCGGAGTGCGAGGTCACCTTGCGCGCAAGCCTTCCCCCGAGGCTGACAGCCGTGACACCGTTTCAATCCGGGTGCTTGTTGTTGAGTTATGAATGCACGGTGGCGCTGCATATGCAAGATCGCAGGCTCGCGTTACCGAATATCGGCTGAAAGGCAATGTTTTCCGTAGCTTACTGAAACCAGCCTTCGCTAATCATACTTAAGTCTAAGGAAGCTTGTACTCGCGAAAGTCCGGATCGCCGGCCTTCGGCGCTCAGGCATCTTCCGCCCGTGCCATCTGGACAAGCGTTGCGTTACAGGCGATGGAAATCAGGTGAACGATGCAACCACCCACTCCGCGCCTGCAAAACGCACGACGCGCGCCTCGCTCGGCTGGCGCACGGCCACAATCGCCGGCGTCGTGCTGGCGATCGCGCTCTGCCTGTTCCTGATCATCTACGCGTCGAGCGGCTTTTTGCTTCTGTTCGCAGGCATTCTCTTTGCCGTATTCCTGGATGCGCTGACGCGTGCACTCGGTTACGTCCTGCCGATCGGGCGCGGGCTTCGCCTGACGATCGTCTGCATCGTGACGTCGCTGGCCGCCATAGGGTTCGTCACCAGCGTCGGCGTGACCGCCGTCGCGCAGACACCGGATCTGATCCGCACGCTCGAGCGCGAAATCCGCGGCATCGAGCAGATGCTGCAGGAATACAACGTCGTCACCCTCGTCACCGAGGAGATCACGGACGGAAACGAAGAGGGTGGCGGCGAGGAAGCCAACGATTCCGGCTCCCGGCCCAGCGGCATTTCGGACTGGCTGCCCGATCCATCCGGCCTGTTCGGGCAGGTGCGCGCGGCTTTCGCCACCACGTTCGGCGTCATCGGCAATATCGGCGTGATCCTGATCATCGGCGTCTTTCTCGCCGCCCAGCCGCAGCTTTACCGCGACGGCGCGGTCAAGCTCGTCTCGGTCGAAAGCCGGCCGCGCTTCGGCGAGGTCATGGACGAGGTCGGCGTCACACTGCGGTTCTGGCTGATGGGACAGTTCGTGACGATGGGCATTATCGGCCTCGTCGTCTATGCGGCGCTCGCAGTCGTCGGCATGCCGGGCGCGATCCTGCTCGGGCTGACGGCCGGGGTCCTGAACTTCATTCCGGTGCTCGGACCGATCCTTGCCGGCATCCCGATCGTTCTGGTGGCCATGTCGCAGGACTGGTGGGTCGTCGGCTATGCGCTGGCCGTCTACTGCGTGGTCCAGTTCCTGGAAGGCAACGTGCTGACGCCGCTCATCCAGGGCAAAGCCGTCAGCCTGCCGCCGGCCGTGATCATGGCCTCGCTGGTCATCATGGGGCTTTTGTTCGGCTTCGTCGGCATCATTCTGGCGACGCCCTTCGCCGCCGTCATGATGGTTCTCGTCAAGCGCCTCTACATCGAGGACGTGCTCGGCGACACGGCCTGAAAGATCAGCCGGCGACGGCGTCGCGCGGCTTGAAATTCATCGCCACGCCATTGATGCAGTGACGCTTTCCGGTCGGCTGCGGGCCGTCGTCGAAGATATGGCCGAGATGCCCGCCGCAGCGCGCGCAATGACATTCGGTGCGTGTCATGAACAGCGTGTTGTCGACCTTCGTTCCAATCGCGTTCGCCTCGGCTTCCCAGAAGCTCGGCCACCCCGTCCCCGAATCGTATTTCTTTTCCGACGAATAGACGGCATTGTCGCAGCCGGCGCAGTGGAACATGCCGGTCCGCTTCTCGGTGTCGAGCGGGCTCGTGAACGCACGCTCCGTCCCTTCCTGGCGTAGCACATTGTACTGGGCATCGCTCAGGGCGGCGCGCCATTCCGCATCGGTTTTCGTCACCGGAAAACTGCCCTCCGCCGCGATGGCTGAGCCAGCGGTGCGGCGCTGGAACATGCTGCCGACAAAAGCGCTCGCTCCGATCAGGGCGGCGCCGCCATAGAGAAACTGTCTGCGCGTCATGTGACCTGCTCCTTCTTCTTCGCCCGATCCTATACGTTTCGCGTGGGCGGCGGCATCAATTCGGCTTGAGCGAAAAAACCGCCATCGCGCGCGTAGGCGGACGCGACTTTTGCGATGGCGGGTGGAAAAAACGACCGGCGGCCTTCAGCTTCGAACGGGAGAGCCATCGGCCGGTTGCCGTGACGGTTCGTTACATCTTGGGCAGGAGAACTGCGTCGATTACATGAATCACGCCGTTCGACTGCCGCACATCCGCGATCGTCGCTGTCGCGGTTCCGCCATTCTCGTCGGTGAGAACGATATTGTCGCCGTCCATCGAGGCCTTCACGACGCAGCCGCCGACCGTGGTGATATCGTGCTCGCCGCCATCGTCGGAGATCATCGTGCCGATCGCGTCGGACATGGCATCAGCGGCGACGACATGACAGGTGAGAACCTTGGTCAGTTGCTCCTTGTTCTCGGGCAGCAGCAGATTGTCGACCGTGCCTTCCGGCAAAGCAGCGAACGCTTCGTTGGTCGGCGCGAAAACGGTGAACGGCCCTGCACCTTCCAGCGTCTCGACGAGGCCGGCGGCCTGAACCGCAGCAACAAGCGTCGTATGATCGGCCGAGTTCATCGCGTTTTCGACGATGTTCTTGTCGGCGAACATCTCGGCACCGCCGACCATCGGATTGTCCTGTGCAAACGCCACACCGGCAAGGGCGGACAAGGCAACGGTTCCGGCGAGAATGGTACGTGTGAAGCTACGCATGTTCGAAACTCCTGTTTGGAGGTCCCGGAAAGGGACGCACGCGAAGAGCCACGAGACGGACGCAAGTTAAGTTTCAACCCCTCGCCGATGGGCTAAAAAGAAATCGGCCGGCAAAGCCGACCGATTTCAAGTCCTGAAGAATGCCTAAGGAGGCTGTTCAGTTTATTCGACGGGCGCCGGCGCCGTATCCACCGGAGGCGAGTCCATACCCGTGGGCTGATCCGTTCCGGCGTCGTCCGTGCATGCGGCCATCGCCAGAAGGCCAAGAGCAATAAGCGGGAAAGCGAGAATACGCTTCATGTTCTTTACCTCAAAATCCATTGAATTTCCCAACCCGACCTCAAGATAGGGGCTCAGATTTTCATGTCTAGTTATTGACAATAAACTCGCGTCACCTCTCAAAAGATGACGTGAAGCAATATTATAGTTTTGTTAATTGGAAAGGGCTGGCTAGATGCTTCGCAGGTCGCCGACTGCGACCACAGGCCCCGTCGGCTGGCCGGTGGGCGAACCGCCGCCCGGCTCCAGTGAGACGGCAAGCACCGCGCCTGCCGACAGCTTCGTCCGCAGCGTCTCCTCCGGATGGACGTCGACACGCTCGCCGGTGGCGATCACGCCAAGCGATGCCGGAGGCTCGTCGCCCTCGATCACCCATAGCTCAAAATCCTGATCGGGCGCCCTGGCGCCCGCGACGTGCGACAGGTGGATCGTTTGCGCGGTCTCGTCGTAGAACGCCAGATAACGGACATCGGTCTCGTCGCTCTCGAGCGAAGCGACGAGACGCGGCGCGGCCGGCTCTTCGGCGGGCGGCTGCATGTTCCACGCGGTCACCAGCGCCAGTGCGACGACGGCTGCGGCCGCAAGCCCGCGCCACAAGGCAAGACTGTTCCACAAGGATGCTCGCGGAGCCGTTTTCGACGAAGCAAAGAGGCGACGATCGATCGCCTGCTTGACCGCGGCGGGGGCCTCCACCGGCACATAAGCCGCTGCAAGCGGCGAGAAACTGTCTTCCCATCGATCGACGAGCCGCGCGAAATCCACGTCGGTCTCGATGCGTCGGGCCGCTTCCTGCCGTTCCGACGCCGGCAGCACGCCCAGGACGTACTCGGCGGCGAGCGCTTCGTCGCCTCCAAGTTCCGGTTCGTGATGGTCGGTCGGCGTCATCGTTCGAGGCAATCCTTCAGCTTCATGAGGCTGCGGCGCAGCCAGGTTCTCATCGTGTTGAGCGGCACGCCGTGGCGCTCCGCAAGCTCTGCGTAGCTCTCACCCACCAGATAGGCACCGCGAACGGCCGCCGCCCGGTCGGCTTCCAGTTCCTCGAGGCAGTGGTGAACCCGCGCGCCTTCGTCTCCCGCGACCGCGAGTGCTTCCGGCCCCGGCGTGGGATCGGCGATCTCCGCAGCCTCGTCGAGCCCCGTCTGCTTCACACGGCGCGTCCTGATCCGGTCGATCGCATGATTGCGCGCGACGGCCACAAGCCATGAAATCGGGCTCAGGTCCGAGACGGCATAGCGATCGGCCTTCGTCCATATCTTGACGTAGACTTCCTGCAGCGCTTCCTCGGCTTCCGCCCGATCAGTCAAGACACGCAGGCACACGCCGAAAAGTTTCGCGTTCGTCTGCCGATACAGCAGATCGAACGCCGCCCGATCGCGCATCGAGGTCCGTACGATCAGTTTGGAGATATCCGTCGCCGTCATCGCGAACAAACTAGCGTGCCCGAGCGGTTTTGCAACGGCTTCGCCAAGTTGCCGCGCGAAGCCGTTCGCATTTGCCCGCTTGGACGATTGCCGCTAAAGAGCGACCGCTTTCATTTCGCGCGAGGACGCCCATGACCACCGACAAGCTCGCAACTGCCGAAGAGCAGGCCCGCCTTCTCTCCGCCGCCCTGCCCTACATGCAGCGCTACGAGAACAAGACGGTCGTGGTGAAATATGGCGGCCACGCGATGGGCAATATCGAGCTCGGCCGCGCCTTCGCGCGCGACATCGCGCTTTTGAAGCAATCCGGGGTCAACCCGATCGTCGTTCATGGCGGCGGGCCGCAGATCGGCGCGATGCTGACCAAGATGGGCATCGAATCGAAATTCGAGGGCGGACTTCGCGTTACCGACGAGAAGACCGTCGAGATCGTCGAGATGGTTCTGGCCGGGTCGATCAACAAGGAAATCGTCGCGCTGATCAACGCGGAGGGCGAGTGGGCGATCGGCCTTTGCGGCAAGGACGGCAACATGGTCTTCGCCGAAAAGGCGCAGAAAAAAGTGATCGATCCCGATTCCAACATCGAGAAGGTTCTCGATCTGGGCTTCGTCGGCGAGCCGGTCGAGGTCGATCGCACGCTGCTCGATCTCCTCGCACGCTCGGAAATGATCCCCGTCCTCGCCCCGGTCGCGCCGGGCCGCGACGGCCACACCTACAACATCAACGCCGACACCTTCGCCGGCGCCATTGCCGGCGCACTCAGCGCCTCGCGCCTGCTTTTCCTCACGGACGTTCCTGGCGTGCTCGACAAGGACAAGAAGCTCATCGACGAGCTGACCGTGTCGCAGGCCCGTCAACTGATCGCCGACGGTACGATTTCCGGCGGCATGATCCCCAAGGTCGAAACCTGCATCGAGGCGATCGAACGCGGCGTCGAAGGCGTCGTCATCCTGAACGGCAAGACGCCGCATTCCGTGCTGCTCGAATTGTTCACCGAACATGGCGCGGGAACGCTGATCGTGCCGTGACCTACTCTTGCCAAATCGTAACCTACAGGATACAAATCATTGATCGAGGTCGTCGAAACGGATGTATTTTCCGATTGGCTTCAACGACTGCGTGATCCGCAGGCCAAAGCGCGAATTCTCGTGCGGATCAGACGCGTGGCACTTGGCAATTTTGGTGATGTCGCCCCGGTCGGCGAGGGCATTTCGGAGTTGCGGATTCATTACGGCCCCGGCTACCGGATTTATCTGGCAAGCCGTGGCGAAGCGTTGGTGATCTTGCTGTGCGGCGGAGATAAGAGGACGCAAGCGAAGGATATCGTTGCCGCAAAGGCGTTGGCGAAAAGTCTGTAGGTGATCGATGACCGTAAAGATAAGACCATGGGATGCTGCTTCGCATCTCGACAGCAAGGAGATGATCCTAGCTTATCTGGAAGCCGCATTGGAAGACGGCGATCCAGCTTTGATCGCTGCCGCGATCGGCGACGTTGCACGAGCGCGCGGAATGTCCGAGGTCGCCGCCACCGCCGGAATGTCGCGGGAGAGCCTCTACAAATCGCTTTCAACGGATGGAAATCCCGCCTTCTCCACGATCCTTAAAGTTCTTCGGGCGCTCGATCTGGAGTTGACAGTCAAGCCCCACGAACACGCCGCCTGAACAACCCTCATGGCACGTCATCGTGCCGAGCGATGCCGCCCTCGCCTTCCAGCGTCGCGATGCGCCGGCGCTCCGATTCGGTGAACTTGATCCGCACGCCCGCGCCGCGTGCGTCCTCGGGAATGAAAACGGCGCCCAGTTCTTCGAGCGCGGTTTTCAGGCGCTCGATCGCGGCATCGTCAGGCCGTGAGATCTTGCGCTCGAAAGCCTCGATGACGCTTTCCTCGATCCCTGAAATGCGCGCGAGCTTTTCACGCGAGATTTCGACGAGCGCGCGGGCTGCGCGGCAAAGCGGTCCTGTCAGCATCGGTGATCACCCCCTTTCGTGAGCCGATATCTGGTTCGCCCGGCAGCAAATTCAACCGTCTAGCCGACCAGAACGAGCACGACGATGCCCGCCACGATCAGCAGGCAGCCGGCGATCTCCATCTGGTTGATGCGCTCTTTGAAGAACAGGACCGATGCGGCGAAGGTGAAGATCATCTCGATCTGCGCCAGAGCCTTGACGATGGCCGCCTGCTGAAGCGTCATCGCCATGAACCACCCGAAGGAAGCCGTCGCGCCGACGAAGCCGGTGAAGAGCGCCGGCTTCCAGGCGCGCGCGATGCGACCGATTTCGGCCCGATCCCGCCACACCATCCACGCCGACATGATCACCGTCTGGAATACGATGACCAAGGCGAGCGTGACTGCCGCCTGCATCATGAAATTCGGCCCGCCGAGCGACAGGGACGCGGCGCGGTAGGCCACGGCCGAAATGCCGAATGCCGTTCCCGATGCCAGACCGATCAGCGCATTGCGTGCGAAGACCGAAGCGACGAGGTTGCGCCAGGTCAATTGCATATGCGCGACCGAAATCAGCATGACGCCGAAGACGCTGATCGCGATCGCCGCCACCGCGCCCGCCGATACGCGCTCGCCGAAGAAAACCAGCGCGAATATCGCGGCCTGCGCGGGTTCGGTTCGTGAATAGGCCGTTCCGACCGCGAAATTGCGGAACGAAAACAGATGGATCAGAAGGAACGTCGCGGCGATCTGGCCGAGCGCGCCCACCACGGCCCATGCGATGAAGACGGCGTTGAGGACGGGAAAATCATAGCCGGCGACGAAATGCAGCATGCCGACGAAGGCGAGCGCGAACGGCACGCCGAAGCCGAAGCGCACGAAGGTCGCGCCGGTCGTCCCCATCACGCCTTTTAGGTGCTTTTGCGCTGCCGACCGCAGGTTTTGCAGGAAAGCGGCGGCGATGGTGATGGGAATCCACAGTTCCATGCGTCGCCGCTAAACCAGACCGGCCGCAAGCGCAACGGTCCGTGCCCTGAAATCGCTTGGACCATCGGCAGGCACGGTCCATAAGGACGCCATGACAAATCGACCCGATCCCGCCCGTTTCGCTCATATCACAGACTGGGTGTTCGACCTCGACAACACGCTCTATCCGCATCACACGAACCTGTTCGCGCAGATCGACGTTCGGATGACCGGCTACATAGCAGACCTGTTGCACCTGCCGCCAAAAGAGGCGCGCGTGATGCAAAAGGAGCTCTACAAGGAATACGGAACGACGATGAAAGGTCTGATGGAGCGGCACGCCATCGACCCGGACGATTTTCTGCAAAAGGTCCACGACATCGATTATTCGCCTGTCCAGGCGGCACCTGAACTGGAAGCTGCGATCAAGGCACTGCCCGGCCGCAAGTTCATCTTCACCAATGGCGACCGCCGGCATGCCGAGAACACGGCCCGTCGGCTCGGGATCCTCGACCATTTCGACGATATTTTCGATATCGTCGCGGCAGGCCTAAACCCAAAGCCCGCGCGCGACACCTATGACAAATTCGTCGCGCTTCACAAGGTCGCCGGCCCGAAGGCGGCGATGTTCGAGGATCTGGCGCGCAATCTCGCCGCACCCAAGGCGCTTGGCATGACGACGGTGCTCGTCGTTCCGCGTAATTTCGAGCCGACCTTCACGGAAATCTGGGAGCAGGACCCTGATCACGAGGACGACGTCGATTATGTCACCGACGATCTGACGGCGTTTCTCGGCTCGATCCTCGCCAAAGGCTAGACCCGCGGATCGGATGGTCGATCCGGCACCCGGTCCACCGCATCCTCCGGCGACGAGCCGGCATTGCGAGATGGCGGCAGGTCGCCGAGCTGCTCGGCGCTCGACACGCCCGGCCGTTTGTCCTTCTCGAATTCGCCGTCGCGCTTTTCGGCTTCGTCGGGAAGCGAATCCTGCGGCCGCTCGGGATGGCCGAGGTCCTTTTCCTGTTGGTCCCGAATGATCTCGTCGTCGGTGCTGGTGCGTCCGTCCATGACGATTCTCCTTTTGAAAGAAACGCCCACCGATATCGACCGTTCCGTCAGTGACCCGCAGCCGCCGAGAATGGCGGCTCGCGCACGGCAAATGGGATGACCACATTGCCGGCTTTCTCGAAGTCGAGCGTGACCTCCACTTCATTGCCCGCGATGAGCCGACCATCCACGACCGTCAGCATCAGATGCAGGCCGCCGGGCCTCAAATCCAACCGATCGCCCGGTTCGATGGCGACGCCGCCGTCAAGCGGCCCGTCGCCCTTAAGTTCGATCCGTCCGGCCGCAGGCGAAGTCGCGCCAAGGAGCCGGTCGGAGGTTTCGCCGCGATTGAGGATGGTCAGATGAGCACTCGTCGCCTGTTCGCCCGGACGCATCGCGCCTATCCAGGCACCTGAAAGCTGCAAATCGGCCGCCATGACGGTGTCGAGATCGACGCAGCCCGACAGATGCAGCATCTGCGTCTCCGGGCAATCGTCCCTTTCGGCCACGGCCGGCGCGGCAAGCCATGCCAGCCCGACCATCGCGGCGAAGATGCGAAACGCGACCTTGCTCATTTCGACAACGGCCCTTTCCGGCCTCCCGTCACGCGATCTCGTAGAACCTGGCAATGATATCCCAAGCGTCCTGCGCGGTATCCACGAAATCGATGATATCCTGATCGCCGGGCGAAATCGTGCCCTGCTCGGCGAGAAAATCGAGATCGACGGCGCGCTCCCAGAACGCCTTGCCGAAGCAGATGACCGGCACGCGTTCCATGCGTCCCGTCTGGATCAGCGTCAACGTCTCGAAGAACTCGTCCATCGTGCCGAAGCCGCCGGGAAACACGCAGACCGCCTTGGCGCGCATCACGAAATGCATCTTGCGGATGGCGAAATAGTGGAAGTTGAAGCACAAATCCGGCGTCACATAGAGGTTCGGCGCCTGCTCGTGCGGCAGGACGATGTTGAGGCCGATGGACGGCGCGTCGACATCGGCCGCGCCGCGATTGCCCGCCTCCATCACGCCCGGCCCGCCGCCGGTCACGACGACGAATTCGCGATGGTCAAACCGTGCCGAATGCTGCGAGCACAGCCGCGCGAATTCCCGCGCTTCCTCGTAATATTTCGCGTTGGCGAGCAGGTTCTTTTTCTGAACCTCGTTCTTGGCGGCCCAGGCCTCGCCGCCCGGCTCGGGAATGCGCGCGCCGCCGAACAGGATGACGGTCGACTGGATGCCGCGCTCCTGCAAGGCCATGTCGGGCTTGAGAAGTTCCAGTTGCAGGCGCACCGGCCGCAATTCGCGCCGCGTCATGAATTCCGCATCGTCCCAGGCGAGCCGGTATGTCGGCGCGCTGGTCTGCGGCGTATCGGGCACGCTTTTCGCCCGCTCGCGGTCCTCGTCGGAATGCGACAGCGGCGACCAGCCGCCTTCGTTTTTTACGTCCATGAAACCGGCAGTTCCCTAACTCGTTGCCCATGACCCGATTCGCACGGGTCGATTGCAGTCAAACCACGAAATCACGGGCTTTGCACGCCGCCGTTTCGCTGCTCGGCTCTGATTGACCAGCCCCGGCGCTTGCCCTAGTTTCCGCGCCGACCTTTCAGCCTGCGCCAGACTTGCGGCAGCACGGCCCTTCAACAGACATGCAATGGAGCAAATTTGATGACCAGGCCCGATCTCGGCGTTCTCGAGCAAACCATCGAAGCGGCGTTCGAGGCGCGTGACGGGATCGGCACGGACACGAAAGGCGACGTGCGCGAAGCGGTCGAAGCAGCGCTCAACCTTCTCGATCGCGGAGAGGCCCGCGTCGCCGAACGTCAGGCGGACGGCTCCTGGACCGTCAATCAATGGCTGAAGAAGGCCGTGCTCCTCTCGTTCCGGCTCAACCCGATGGAGATCATCAAGGGAGGGCCGGGCGAATCGGTCTGGTGGGACAAGGTCCCGTCCAAGTTCGACGGCTGGGGTGCGATGGATTTCGAGCGGTTCGGTTTCCGCGCCGTTCCCAACGCGGTCGTCCGCCGCTCCGCCTTCATCGCGCCGGGCGCGGTGCTGATGCCATCCTTCGTCAATCTGGGCGCCTATGTCGGCGAAGGCACGATGGTCGACACCTGGGCGACGGTCGGCTCCTGCGCGCAGATCGGCAAGAACGTGCATCTTTCGGGCGGCGTCGGCATCGGCGGCGTTCTGGAGCCGTTGCAGGCCGGGCCGACGATCATCGAGGACAATTGCTTCATCGGCGCACGCTCGGAAGTAGTCGAGGGCTGCATCGTGCGCGAGGGCGCGGTGCTCGGCATGGGCGTCTATATCGGCAAGTCCACCAAGATCGTCGATCGCGATACCGGCGAAATCCACATGGGCGAGGTGCCAGCCTATTCGGTGGTCGTGTCGGGCACGCTGCCCGGCAAGAACTTTCCGAACGGCGACCCGGGTCCGAGCCTTTACTGCGCGGTCATCGTCAAGAAGGTGGACGAGAAGACGCGCTCCAAGACGTCCATCAACGAACTCCTGCGTGCCTAGACCATGATGCCGAAAAGTGGGAACCGGTTTTCGAGCGACATCATGGTCCAACTCATTAGTTTGACGCATGTCTGCGACGCCAAGTGAATCCACTTGGCTTCATCATGCTTTAGCGGAGACGCATCTTGAATCAGGCTCCCATTCTCTGGCTTTTCTTCGGTCTCAAGGGTCGCATCAGCCGCGTCGCGTTCCTGCTCGGCGGCCTGTTGATGACGGTCGTGACCTTGTTCGTGCTGTACCGCATGTCGGCGGCCGACGCCATCGAGGCCGGGGACGCCCTCGAGTTCTGGAACACGGTGCTGTCGGTCGTCGTCTTCGTCTCCTTGTGGTGTCAGGCGGCGCTTGCGGCCAAGCGCCTGCACGACATCGGGCGGCCGGGCATTTTCGCCATCGCCATGTTCGTGCCGCTGGTCAACTTCATCGCCTTCGTCGCGCTTTGCCTCATCCCCGGCGAACCGGGACCGAACAAATACGGCGCGGTCACCAACGCACCGAATTGATGCGATTGCCCGCGTGACAGCCGCGCCGCTCTGGATTATCGAAGCGGCATGACCCTAGCCACAGATCCCGCCGCCAATCTTTCGACCCTGATCCGCTGCCCTTCCGTGACGCCCGCCGAGGGCGGCGCACTTGCGGCGCTTGAAGCGATGGTGAGGCCCATGGGTTTTTCCGTCGAGCGCCCGACCTTTTCCGAAACCGGCACGCCGGACGTCGAGAACCTCTACGCGCGCCTTTCAGGCAACGGGCCGCATCTGATGTTCGCCGGTCATACCGACGTCGTGCCGGTCGGCGACGAGGCATCGTGGACGCATCCGCCCTTCGCAGCCGAAATCGCGAACGGCATGATGTACGGGCGCGGCGCGGTCGACATGAAGGGCGGCATCGCCTGCTTCGTCGCAGCCGTTGCACGCTACGTCGAAAAACACGGCAAGCTCAAGGGCTCGGTCTCGCTGCTGATCACCGGCGACGAGGAAGGGCCGTCGATCAACGGCACGTCCAAGCTTCTCGACTGGGCGACCGCCAAGGGCGAGGAATGGGACGCGTCCATCGTCGGCGAACCGACCAACCCCGAGGCGCTCGGCGATATGATCAAGTTCGGCCGGCGCGGCTCCATTTCGGGCCAGTTGACCGTCAACGGACGGCAGGGCCACGCGGCCTACCCGCACCTTGCCGACAATCCCGTCCGCGGGATCGTGCCGCTGCTCGATGCGCTCATGCATCCGCCGCTCGATGCAGGCACGGACGAGTTCCAGCCGACCAATCTCGAAATCACCACCGTCGATGTCGGCAATCCGGCCGTCAACGTCATCGCGGCGAAGGCGAGCGCCAAGTTCAACATCCGCTTCAACGATACATGGACGGCTGAAACCCTACAGGCCGAAATCCACAATCGGCTCGATCAGGCGGCGACGGACACGCGTCTGCGCACCGGACGCGACGAGCCGGTCGATTTCGACCTCGTCTGGCTCGGCCGGCCCAGCCCCGTCTTCCTGACGCGCGACGAAAAGCTGACCGCAACGCTGTCCGCATCGGTCGAGGCGGTGACCGGTCGCACGCCGAAGCTGTCGACTTCGGGCGGCACCTCCGATGCACGCTTCATCAAGGATTTCTGCCCGGTCGTCGAATTCGGACTCGTGGGCCAAACCATGCACATGGTGGACGAGCGCGTGGCTCTTGCCGATCTTGAGACACTGACGCAAATCTATCTGCGTTTCCTCGAGGACTGGTTCGGGTAGATCTCAATGCCGTCGGCCGATTACATCCAGCAATCGCTTTCCGGGGCCGCGCGCCTGATGGCCGGCAAGAAGGACGGCCTGCGGCTTCTCGACATCTCGGCCGATGGATTCTGGACGTCCTTCTTCGCCATCGTGATCGCACTGCCCGCCATGACGGTCGGCTGGGTCACACTCGCCAACGAAATCGCCTTTCAGGGCGACGGCATCGGCAGCCGGCTGTCGATCGTGCTCCGGCTGGCGGCGATCGACATGCTGGCATGGATCGTGCCGCTTGGCCTGCTCGCGCTCGTCGCGCGCATGGCCGGCATTGCGAACCGTTTCGTCCATTTCGTCGTCGCCTCGAACTGGGGTGGCGCGATCTATGTCTGGGTGATGCTGCCGCCGTCGCTGGTGCGGCTGTTCTGGCCAGATGCAGGTGAAAGCGTCACGGCCGTGTCGCTCGGCCTGTTCTTCTTCACCATGGTTCTGTCATGGCGGCTCACCAATGCCGTTCTCGACAAGGGGCCGGCCTTTGCGACCGGCGTCTTTTCGGCGATGTTCCTCGCCTCGCTGGTCGTTCTCTTCACCCTGCAAGGCGTGTTCGGCCTCGTTCAGGCCGGATAGTCGACCCGGATCAGGAAAAGCCCGTCCGGCGGGGCGACCTGCCCGCACCGCGACCTGTCGGCGGCATCGAGCGCGGCGCGCACATCCGCCGCGCTCCAGGCCCCCTCGCCCGTGCGTTTCAGCGTGCCCACCATCGAGCGAACCTGATTGTGCAGGAACGAACGGGCGGAAGCGCGGATTTCGATGATGTGGCCATTTCGCGTCACGTCGAGTTTGTCGAGCGTGCGGATAGGGCTGTTGGCCTGGCACTGGACGGAGCGAAACGTCGTGAAATCATGCTTGCCGAGCAGCGTCTGCGCGGCCTCGTGCATGGCGGCGGCGTCAAGCGCCTTCGGGACATGCCATGCCCGGTTCCGATCGAGCGCGGCGGGCGCACGCCGGTTGAGGATGCGAAAGAGATAGTGCCGCGCGGTTGCCGAGAAGCGTGCGTCGAACTCCTCGCCCACCGCCCGCACGGCCAGCACGGCAATTGCGTCGGCGGCGAGTTTCAGATGCGCGTTGAGCGCACCCATCAATTTGTCTTCCGCCCATTCGCGATCCAGATCGACATGGGCAACCTGCCCCGTGGCGTGAACCCCGGCATCCGTGCGCCCCGCCCCGCGGATCGTCACGCGCTGCGCCGTGAACCGGAAGATCGCGTCCTCGATCGCCTGCTGTACGCTCGGCAAATCCGCCTGCCGCTGCCAGCCGGCATAGAGCGTGCCGTCATATTCGATGTCGAGCCGATAGCGCGGCATCAGAGCGCCGAGAAGGCGGGCGCGTAGATCAGTTCGCCCATGGAGGGTGCCTCGGGCGAGAAAGCCAGCGCCTGTAAGGCCTCGCCCTGATAGTCGCTCTCGAATTTCGCCGCGCGCGTGTGGCTGTAGCCGAAACGGCCGTAATAGGCAGGGTCGCCGAGCACGACGGACAGTTCCTCGCCAGCCTCTCTGAGCATATGATGCGCGTTCTCGATCAGCGTCGAGCCGACGCCGGTCCTACGGCTTTCAGCCCGCACGGCCACCGGCGCGAGCGCCACCGCATCGGCGCTGCGGTTCCTCGTTTCCACCCGCAGGCGGGAAAAGAGGATATGCCCGTAAAGCTGCCGTTCGTGGATCGCGACGAGTTCGAGCACGTCGTCGCCATTTTCCCGCAAGGCATCGGCCAGGCGCGCCTCGCCCGGTCCGCCGAACGCTTCTTCGATGAGCCAGCGCACATCTTCGGCGTCGCCCGCTTCGAAAGGCCGGATCACCAGACCGCGCTTCATAGAACGTCGCCTTTCTCCAACCCAGCGCCGCGCAGGAAATCCGTCGCAGCCATCGGGTTGCCGCCCGCTCGCTGCACCTCGACGAGGTGCACGGCGCCGTCGCCGCAAGCGATCGTCAGCGCATCGTCGAGCAGCGTTCCCGGCGCCCCATCGCCTTCTCCGACAGTCGATCGCAACACTTTCAATCGCTCGACCTTGCCACCGATCGTCGCCTCGCACCATGCGCCGGGAAACGGCGAAAGGCCACGGATGCGATCATGCACCTCGCGCGCCGGTATCGACCAGTCTATTCGCGTCTCGTCCTTCGAAATCTTGGCGGCATAGGTCGGCTCGCCCGACTGCGGCGTCGTCGCCAGCGTTCCCGCTTCCAGCAATGCCATCGCCTCGACCATCAGTTCCGCACCGACATCGCGCAAGGCGTCGTGAAGCTCGCCGGCCGTCATGGCGTCGCCGATCGCGATCTTCCGAGTCAACGCGACGGAGCCGGTGTCCAGCCCCTCGTCCATCTTCATGATCATCATGCCGGTCTCGCCGTCGCCCGCCATGATCGCGCGCTGGATGGGCGCTGCGCCGCGCCAGCGCGGCAGAAGCGAGGCATGACCGTTGAACGCGCCGAGCCGCGTGCCATCGAGAATCGCCCTGGGCAACAAGAGTCCGTAGGCGACGACGACCGCGACATCGGCGCCGAGCGCGCGAAACGCGTCCTGCTCTGCCTCGCCATTTAGCGATGTGGGGGTACGCACCTCGATACCGAGTTTTTCGGCGGCTTCCTGCACCGGCGATTTCTTGAGTTCCAACCCGCGCCGGCCTGCGGGACGCGGCGGCTGCGAATAGGCGGCGACGATGTCATGCCCGGCATCGGCCAGCGCCTTCAGCGTCGCTGCCGAGAATTCCGGCGTGCCCATGAAGACGACGCGCAAACCCATGCTTAAACTGCCAGGCGCGAGGGCGCCTTGTCGCGCGCGAGCTTCTTGAACTTGCGCACCACCATGTCTCGTTTCAGCTTGGAGATATGGTCGATGAACAGCACGCCGTTCAGATGATCGATCTCGTGCTGAAGGCATGTCGCCATCAGGCCGTCGGCGGTCATCTCCCGAGCCTTTCCGTCGCGGTCGAGATAGGTCACCGTCACGGTCTCGGGCCGTTCGACTTCGGCATAATAATCCGGGATCGACAGGCACCCTTCCTCATAGACCGAGACATTCTCGCCCGATGCGACGATCTGCGGATTGATGAACACATGCGGGGTCTTCTCGTCGCCTTCCTTGGCGAGGTCGATGACCAGCATGCGCAGCGGTTCGCCGATCTGGATCGCGGCCAGGCCGATGCCGGGCGCGTCGTACATGGTTTCGAGCATGTCGTCGGCAAGCTTGCGGGTCGCGTCGTCGACGCGTTCCAGCGGCTTCGAAACATCCCGCAGAACGGGATCGGGCAGAATGATGAGAGGCTTGATCGTCATCGCCGTGAGGTAATCCGCCGCGCGGCGAACGTCAACGCTTTGCCGTGCAAACGTTCACGTTTTGATCTTATATTGCCTCGCCGAATCGTCTAGCATCGGCCAATGAACGCATCCGAACCGCTTCTTGCCGCTCCGCTCCTGCAACTGGGCGCGACCACCGTCACGCTCGGTCACGCGCTGATTGCGGCCATTCTGGCCGTCGTCGCACTGGTGATCCTCCTCGTTCTCTCGCTGGCGCGCACCGCCCGCGCGCAGGCGGAGGCGGCCGAGGAAAACGCGGCCCGCGCCCGCGAGGCGGATGCAAGGCTCGCCGAGATCACGCGCGCGCAATCCGAGATGCAGGGGCGCATGGGCACCATCGCGGAGGTCTTCGGCGCGCGGCAGGCCGAACTCAATAAGGCAATCGGCGAGCGGCTCGACGGCATGACCTCGCGGCTTGGCCATTCGATCACCGAACAGACCAAATCGACCCACGAGAATCTGGCGAAACTTCAGGAGCGGCTTGCGGTCATCGATACGGCGCAGTCGAACATCCAGTCGCTTGCCGGACAGGTCGTGCAACTCCAGCACATCCTGTCCAACAAGCAGACGCGCGGCGCGTTCGGGCAGGCGCGCATGGAAGCGATCGTCGCGGACGGCCTGCCGAACGGCGCCTACGAATTCCAGACGACGCTGTCGAACGGCAGCCGGCCCGACTGCACGATCAGGATGCCGAACGGTGCGCCCGATCTCGTCATCGACGCGAAGTTTCCGCTGGAATCATGGAACGCGATCCGCGCGGCGGCCGAGGCGGAAAACCCGGACGCGCAGAAATACGCGTCGCAGAATTTTCGCCGCGACGTCGAGGTGCATCTGAAAGCCATCTCGGAAAAATATCTCATTCAGGGCGAAACGCAGGCCACGGCCTTCATGTTCGTGCCGTCCGAATCGATTTTCGCGGAGATCCACGAGAATTTCGAGGCGCTGGTCCAGAAGGCGCATCGCGCGCGCATCGTCATCGTCTCGCCCTCCCTGTTGATGCTGTCGATCCAGGTCATCCAGGCGGTACTGAAAGATGCGCGCATGCGTGAGCAGGCGCATCTGATCCAGGGCGAGGTCGTGCGCCTGATGGAGGACCTCGGCCGGCTCGACGAGCGCGTGCGCAAGCTCCAGACCCATTTCGGGCAGGCGAACCGCGACATCGACCTGATCCTGACCTCGACGGAAAAGCTGACCAAGCGCGGCGAGAAGATCGAAGCGCTGGAACTCGACGGGCCGCAGGTCGAGGACAAGACGGAGAGGCGGTCGGCACAGACGCAGTCGGGTTCGCTCAAGCTGCGCGTCGTCGACGACGAATAGACTGTTCACACCCCCGCGACTGGCATTTTACCGCCGCTGTCCATACGTCTGCCTTCAATTGATGAAGGAATAGCGCCCATGGAAATCGGCCTTTACACATTCGGCGATGTCGGCACCGACCCGGTGACCGGCAATGTCACGACGCCGGCGCAGCGGCTCACCAATCTCGTCGAGGAAATCGAACTTGCCGATCAGGTCGGGCTCGACCTTTTCGGCCTCGGCGAGCATCACCGGCCGGACTATGCGGTGTCTTCGCCAGCCGTCGCGCTGGCTGCCGCCGCGCCGCGCACGAAGAACATCCGCCTTTCGAGTGCGGTGTCGGTGCTGTCGTCGGACGACCCGATCCGCGTTTTCCAGCAATTCTCAACGCTCGACAATCTGTCGAACGGCCGCGCCGAGATCATGGCCGGGCGTGGTTCCTTCATCGAATCCTTTCCGCTCTTCGGCTACGATCTCGGGGACTACGACACGCTCTTCGCCGAAAAGCTCGAAATGCTGATCGCGCTCAACGAGAACGAAATCTTCTCCTGGGACGGCGGCAAGCATACGCCGCGCGTTTCCGAACGCGGGGTCTATCCGCGTCCCGTCCACGGCAGGCTTCCGATCTGGCTCGCCGTCGGCGGCACGCCGCAATCGGTGGGCCGCGCCGCTATGCTCGGCCTGCCGCTGGCGCTCGCCATCATCGGCGGCGAGCCGGCGCGCTTCGCGCCCTTCTTCAAGCTCTATCGGGAAGCTGCGGAAAAGTTCGGCCGCGATCCATCGAGCCTCAAGACCTCGATCAACGTCCATGGCTTCGTCGGCGAGACGCGCAGCGAAGCGGTCGGGACCTTCTATCCCGCGCAGGCCGAAGTGATGAACCGGATCGGGCGCGAGCGCGGCTGGCCGCCCACGAGCCGGGCGCAGTTCGACGCGGCCGCCGGTCCGCGCGGTGCACAATTCGTCGGCGACGCGAGCGAACTCACCGACAAGATTCTGGCGCATTACGAGATTTTCGGCTTCGACCGCTTCGTCATCCAGATGGCGATCGGCGTGATGGAGCACGCGAAACTGCTGAAAGCGATCGAAATCCTCGGCACGCGCGTCGCACCGGCCGTAAAGAAGGCCGTCGGCGCGCGGCAGACGGCCGCCTGACGGGTTCAGCCTTCCTCGCGCGCCAGATCGTTCCAGGCGTTCTGCTGAACGAGCATGGAACGCAGATAGGCGACGTTCGCCTGTGCCTGTTCGGGCGACAGTTCGCGCGTGGCGATGGCCTCCGCATCGGCGAATCGCCCTTGCAGGCCGACGACGAGCGCGAGATTCTGGCGCACGCGGCTGTCGGCACCCGGCTGCGCGACAGCGTTCTGAAGATGCGTTTCGGCCCCTTTCAGATCGCCTTCGAGCAGATGCGACATGCCCAGATTGGACAAGACGCTCGGATCGTTCGGCGCAAGGTCGAGCGCTCGCGTATACAGCCGGCGCGCATCGGCCGGCTGGCCGAGCTGGTCGAGGATGGCACCCTCGGCCGACATCAGCTTCCAGTCGGGATATTCGGGTGTCTGGGCGCGGCGCACGGCGTCCAGCGCCGGCTGGAGATCGCCGGCCGCCGCCAGCGCCTTGCCGTAGGCCGCGAGCACGCGGCGTTCCTCCGGATGATCGATCGCAGCCTTGCGCATCACGGCAAGCGATTGGTCGGCGCGGCCGTCCATCTGGAGGACTTCCGCATATTGCATGGCGACGTTCATGTCGCCGGGATTGCGCTTGTATGCGTTGCCAAGCTGGTTGGCCGTCGCGCGCAGTTCGGGCGCTGTCATCTGCGTGACCGAGCCCGTCACGGTGCGGTCGACCGACCCCGTCGTCATCTGCCGCACATTCGCGCACCCGCCAAGGGCAAGCGTGGCTGCGAGCGCAACGAGCAGGCTCGCCCTCTTGCGCCCTGATGCAATTTCGCGATTGATCGACATGAGCCCGACCTCCACAAAGGACCGGTGCAAACGCACCCGTTAACAGGTCGAGCAATATTCCGTTAACCCTAACGGAGCGTTAAAAGAACGCAGACCGCCTCGCGCATCAGGAGAGTTCATGCCGATCGAGATCACCGACAAGCCGCTTTCGGGCGCCAGAACGATCCACGTCGTTTCGAAAGACGGCGTCGAAGCGGCCGCGGTGGACGCGCCGGGGCATAGCTGGGCCAAGGCAAACGGGTTTTCCGGCCAGGCGGGACGGGTCCTCGTCCTGCCCGACACCACGGGCGGCATCGCCGGCGCGATGGCGGGTACGGGCGAGGAAACCGGACCGCTGCGCTCCCTGTCCCTCGGCCGCCTTGGCCGCGAGCTGCCCTCCGGCGACTGGACATTCGCACCGGGCGGTTACGATCCGCATCTTGCCGCGTTTGCCGTGCTGATCGGCTCGTATCGCTTCGGGCGCTACCGCAAGGAGAATTCGCGCGAGATCCGCGTGCAGCTTCCGGCAGGAGCCGACCTTGCGCGCGTCACGCGGGAGGCCGAGGGCGTCTGCCTTGCACGAGACCTGATCAACACGCCGACGAGTGACATGGGACCGGCCGAACTCGAAGCGGCAGCGCGTGAACTTGCAGCGCGCCACAAGGCGAAAATCGCCACCGTGGAGGGCGACGCACTCCTTAAGCAGAACTTCCCGATGATCCACGCGGTCGGCCGCGCCTCGGCGAGCGCGCCCCGCCTCATCGACCTGACCTGGGGAGCGAAGGACGCGCCGAAGGTCACGCTCGTCGGCAAGGGCGTGTGCTTCGACACGGGCGGGCTCGACATCAAGCCGGCCAGCGGCATGCTCCTGATGAAGAAGGACATGGGCGGCGCGGCCAATGTGCTCGGCCTCGCCTCGATGATCATGGCGGCGAAGCTGAACGTTCGCCTGCGCGTGCTCATCCCGGCTGTCGAAAACGCCATCTCCGGCAATGCTTTCCGGCCCGGCGACGTTTTGACCAGCCGCAAGGGGCTGACCGTCGAGATCGGCAACACCGACGCCGAAGGCCGGCTGGTGCTCGCCGACGCGCTTGCGCTGGCCGACGAGGAAAAGCCGGGACTTTTGATCGACATGGCGACGCTGACGGGCGCGGCGCGCGTGGCGCTTGGGCCGGACCTGCCGCCCTTCTTCACCGACGACGAAGCCCTCGCCGCCGCACTCGGGCAAGCCGGCGACACGGTTGCCGATCCGGTCTGGCGCATGCCGCTCTGGAAGCCCTACGGCAAGAAGCTGTCCTCGCGCATCGCCGATCTCAACAACGTCACGACGGACGGTTTCGCCGGCGCGGTCACCGCCGCGCTCTTCCTGCAGCGCTTCGTCGAGAATGCGCAAAGCTGGGTTCATCTCGACGTCTTCGGATGGAACCCGGTCGAAAAGCCGCATGCGCCGGTCGGCGGCGAGGCGCAGGCGATCCGCGCACTGATGCACGTCCTCGAAAGCCGTTTTGCCAAATGATCGCGCTAGACCGCCGTCTTCATGCTTTCCGCCCGGACCTGGCCAGCGAGACGCTTCGCGGAAAGGTTGATGCCGCGCGTTTCGTCGAGGGCCGGCTCGCGCAGGTGAGCGCGCCCGTTCTGGATTTACAACCCGAACCGCGCGCCGACAGCGGAATCGACACGCAGCTCCTGCATGGCGCGCATGTGCGCGTCTTTGACGAAACCGAGGGCTGGGCGTGGCTTCAGGCCGAGACCGATGGCTATGTCGGTTACGCGCCTGTCGCGGCGATCGGGCCGGTCGAAGTACACACCCATATCGTCACCGCGCAGCGCAGTTTCGTCTATCGCGGGCCGGACCTGCGATTTGCGCGCAGCGACGTTCATTCGATGGGCGCGACGGTGCGCGTCGTGGGAGAGAGCGAGGCGCGCGGCACACGCTACGGCCTTCTGGAAACCGGCGAGGCGATGATCCTCGATCATCTGCGTCCTGTCGGCCACCGCGAGACCGACTACGTCACCGTCGCCGAGCGGTTCGAGCACACACCCTATCTGTGGGGCGGCACGTCCGGCTTCGGGATCGACTGTTCCGGCCTCGTGCAATTGTCGATGCGCATGGCAGGTCTCGACGCTCCGCGCGACACCGACATGCAGGCGTCGCGCATCGGCTCGACGCTGGATGTCGGCGACGATTTTGCCGGATTGCAGCGCGGCGATCTCGTCTTCTGGAAAGGCCACGTCGCGATCATGACCGACGCAACGTCGATGATCCACGCCAACGGGCATACGATGACGGTCGCCCGCGAGACGCTCGCGGGCGCGGTCGAGCGGATCGGCTATCTCTATGGCGGACCGACCGGGTTTCATCGGCCCCTCGGTTTTGAAGCACCGGGTGGAGGTTAGGTCGAGGCATGGATTCCTGTGACGAGCACAGGAATGACGGCCTTGAGGAGAAATGCCAATCTTCAACCTCAAAGACTGGCGTAAACATTCCTGCAATCGTCATTCCTGTGCTGGTCACAGGAATCCTGTGTGTTCGGGGTGGTGTAGAGTGAATGCGGGAAGGATACCGTCGGAATCCTGATCCGCCTGCTGGCGAGACCGAGGCTTGGCCGGGTCCCTTCCCGCATTGCCACCGTCAAC
>NZ_JAAAMK010000010.1 GCF_024105665.1 Aliihoeflea aestuarii
GCCACGAAGCGTAGACGTTCTTCCATCACCGAACACTCCATCCACGGCATCAACACCTCCCGGCAAAGCCGAAAAGTGTTACCCATGTGTCCGGTACAAAACGTCACCTATGTCTCGGGTCGTTCTTCAACGACTTAGCTACCACCGTTGATAAGAGTTTCAAGATTTCAACCATATTTTAGCCGCCGCGTTGAGCTTTGGCGCGACTGGTGTTGTGACGATCAACTCCAAAACACCGAGGACACGCACACGCGTCGCTCGGGCTCCCGCGATAATCTGCGCTCGCCCGATAAAAATATGCGAGCCCTTGTTTTTCCAAGATCACATCCAGGCGATGTACAGCGCAGACTTTCGATAAATCACCAAGAACGTGCAATTATAACGTGCTTTTGCAACCAAAACGAGGAAATGACGTTGCGTTAGTATCGACCTGAAAGGGCCGACAATCTCGGGAGGATTGTCATGTCTATATTGAGTTACTTTGGGTGGTTCGAGATTCTGCTGGTCAGTGCCGCGATATTCCTGATCTGGGCGACCTGGGATTTTGGCGAGTCTTGAACGCGGACTTGCGCGATCCCTTCGGATCTCGACGCTTACCCATTTTCGTTTGACTGCCCATGCAGAAAGGGCCGGCAATGCCGGCCCTTTCGAAGCTATCTATTTGGATCAGCGGCGCAGAAGCAACGCTGCGGCAAGTCCCACGACCGCGACACCTGCCAGAACAAGTGCCGGGTGGTCTCGGGCGGTCTGCTCGGCCTGCCGCGCCTGCTTACGCACGACCGGCATCCAGTCGTGGATACGATCGCTCAATTCCCCATAGGCATCCGACGCGGTGTCGCGCGTATCGCCGTAAAGATGCGAGCCGCGCTTTTGCGCTTCCCGCGTCAGCGCGCTCAGCTCTTTGCTGAGGTGCGAAATCCTGCGCTCCAGCTCGTCATCCCAGGAACGACGTCCGCCGAAAATCGAATATGACATAAGTGGTCCTTCCATCCGCCACAGTGGTTGTCCATCAACGGCAGCGAATGCGCTTGGTTCCACCGGATTCAGCGCACCTGATCGAGAAGGCGCTTGCATTCCAGAAGATCGAACAGGGCTTCCTGGAGAAGCGCCCTGTTGTCGCGCGACAGGCGCTCGTCGTCGGCAGCCACGGGACCGTCCTCCTCGGAACGGCCCAGTCCAAAAAACCGCCTTGCAGGTTTGGCCCTGGCCTGCCCGACGACGATCTCGCCTTCGCCGTCATCACCGGCCGCCGGCAGATCGGCCACCTGCGCTTCGGCCTGCTTGCGCTGCGCAATCGCCTCGACGGCCGCCAGATCGCCATTGCCAATCGCGATGACGAACTGATTGCCATTGTCGCGCAGCAGTTTCTGAACGCCCTTGATCGTGTAACCCTGATCGTAGAGCATATGCCGTATGCCCTTGATCAGTTCGACATCCTGTGGTCGGTAATAGCGACGACCACCGCCGCGCTTCATCGGCTTGATCTGGGAAAACCGGGTCTCCCAGAAGCGCAGAACGTGCTGAGGCAGGTCGAGATCGTCCGCGACCTCGCTGATGGTGCGGAAGGCGTCTGGGGACTTTTCCATGGCGATTTCGCTTTCGGCTCGCGATTCGCCGCTCATTACAGTCCCTTAGTCGCGAATATTCAAGCGTATGCCATCAACCGGCCAGCAAATGATGTTGATGGTCTGGGACTTGGCGTCAGCCCTTGGCCGCCTTCGCGGTCACCTCAGGAAGCGAAGCGGCGCGGTGCGCATCGAGGATGCGTTCTTTCAGGACATTCGATGCCTTGAATGTCATGACGCGGCGCGGGAGGATGGGGACTTCTTCGCCGGTCTTGGGGTTGCGGCCGACGCGTTCATTCTTCGAGCGAACCTGAAAGGTCGCGAAGGACGACAGTTTCACCGTCTCGCCGCGAACGATCGCATCGCAAATCTCGTCGAGGACCATCTCGACCAGTTGCGCGGATTCCGTGCGCGAAAGCCCCACCTGCCGGTAGACCGTTTCCGCAAGATCGGCACGCGTTAAAGTCGTTCCCCCCATAGGTCGTCCCAACCATTCTGGAAAACTGGAAATTCTCAATCCGGTCACGACGTTAGGAAATTGGGGTGTCGAGGTCAAGAACCCATTGGCACGGCTTGGTTTATCGGCCGCTTACCAACGGACAAGCACCGCGCCCCAGGTAAAGCCGCCGCCCATCGCCTCGAGCAGCACGAGATCGCCCTTTTTGATGCGTCCCGTTTCCACTCCCTCGCACAGAGCGAGCGGCACGGAGGCAGCCGACGTGTTGCCATGCTGGTCGACGGTGATGACGACTTTCTCGTCCGCGATGCCGAGTTTCTTGGCAGATGCGTCGATGATGCGCTTGTTGGCCTGGTGCGGTACGAACCAATCGATGTCGTCGGCCGTGATCCCGGCCTGCTCGAAGACGGAAACGACCACGTCGGTGATCATGCCGACCGCATGCTTGAAGACCTCGCGGCCTTCCATGCGAAGGACCCCGACGGTGCGGGTAGTCGAAGGGCCGCCGTCCACATAGAGCTTCTCGCGGTGCGAACCGTCGGAACGCAGGCTTGCGGCAAGAATGCCGCGGTCGCCAATCGTGCCCTCACCTTCCTGCGCTTCGAGAATGACCGCGCCGGCGCCGTCGCCGAACAAGACGCAGGTGGAGCGATCCTCCCAGTCGAGAATGCGCGAGAAGGTCTCCGAACCGATGACGATCGCCCGTTTGGCCATGCCGCCGCGCAGATAAAGGTCGGCCGTGTTGATCGCGTAGACGAAGCCGGAACAGACCGCCTGCATGTCAAAGGCGAAGCCGTGACGCATGCCAAGCCGTTCCTGGATTTCGACGGCCGTCGCGGGAAAGGTGTTGTTTGGCGTCGAGGTCGCCAGCACGATCAGGTCGATGTCGTCGACCGTCAGACCGGCGGCGTCGAGCGCGGCGCGCGCGGCCGCCTCGCCGAGCGACGCCGTCGTTTCATCGTCGGCCGCGATATAGCGCTGGCGAATGCCGGTACGCTGGACGATCCAGGCGTCGGAGGTTTCGATCACCCCCTCGAGTTCCGCATTCTTCACCAAGCGGCGCGGCAGGGACTTGCCTGCCGACAGGACAACCGATCTGATCATTGAACCCATCTCACTTTCCGGCCGCTGCCTGCTCGTCGTCGGCGTGCAAAGGTCGCAATCGCCCGTGGAACAGCTTCAGTTCGGCTTCTATCCGGTCCTTCAGGTTGCCCTTAGCCATATCGTAGCCAAGCTCGACAGCCGCCGCGAACCCTTCATCGTCGGTGCCGCCATGGCTTTTGACGACGATGCCGTTGAGGCCGAGGAACACGCCGCCATTGGCCTTGCGCACGTCCATCTTCTCGCGCAGGAGCGCGAACGCACCTTTAGCGAACAGATAGCCCATCTTCGACATGAAGCTGCTGGACATGGCCTCACGCAGATATTGCGCGATTTGGCGCGCCGTTCCCTCCGCCGTCTTCAGGGCGATGTTGCCGGCAAAGCCTTCCGTCACGACGACGTCGACCGTGCCCTTGCCCAGATCGTCGCCCTCGACGAAACCGCGATAGTCCATCGATTTCAGATCGATCTCGCGCAGGATGCGTCCGGCTTCCTTGACCTCTTCCTGGCCCTTGATCTCCTCGACGCCGACATTGAGCAGGCCGACAGAGGGACGCTCTATATCGAACAGAGCCCGTGCCATCGCCGAGCCGAGAATCGCGAAATCGATCAATTGATGGGCGTCCGCGCCGATCGTCGCGCCGACGTCGAGAACCACGCTTTCACCACGCACGGTCGGCCAGATCGCGGCGATCGCGGGGCGCTCGACGCTGGCCATGGTGCGCAGGCAGAATTTGGACATCGCCATCAGCGCGCCGGTATTGCCGGCCGACACGCACACATCGGCTTCGCCGGTCTTGACCGCTTCGATCGCCTTCCACATGGACGATTTCCAGCGCCCCTGCCGCAGGGCCTGGCTCGGCTTGGCGTCCATCTGAACGGAGATATCGCAATGGTGGAACTGCGCAACCGCTTCCAGCTTCGGCAGGCTGACAAGAACGGGCTTCACCTCGTCTTCGCGCCCATAGATCAGGAAGCGCACATCCGGTCGGCGCTCCGCAACGCGGGCCAGCCCTGCAAGTGTCGTCTTCGGTCCATGGTCTCCTCCCATGGCGTCGATGGAAATGCGTATCACGCGGCAACCGTCTTTCATTGACCCCAAAGGGGCGAAATTTCAGCAAAGTGCGGCGAAAATACCGTTTTCGCCTTATCGGGCAACAGGCTTATGCACGGCGAAGCCGCCGGTGTCACCGTCACAGCCGTTTCGTCAACAAGGAGAAGGGGCTCCATCGACGGCAATGCCGAATCAAGCCCTGCCCTTCAGCGCTTTGAGCTTTTCGTAAAGCGGCCCGCGCTCCTCGTTGCCATCCGCCACCGCCGGCGACGGACCGGCACCCGCCTTGCGCGGATAAGGATCGATGCCGAGCGCGAAGAACTCCTCGGCCAGAGCGCCGACGTCGATCGTGTCGCCGGAAAACGGTTCGGGTCCGTCCTCGCCTTCGGCATCGAGCAGCATCTCGCCGCCTTCCAGAACGTCCGGGCGTGCAAGACGCGAGCCCTCCGGCACGAAAAGCGCATGGATGTCCGCATCCACCACGGCATCGACGGGTTCGAGCGAAACAACGCAGGACTGCACGATGGCGGCCCGGACCGTTCCCGTCACCTTGACGCCGTCGCGCTTCCAGTTGGCCACCGAAAGATCAACGCCGAGCGATTTGACCTCGACGAGATCGTGCGTTTTTGCAAGCGCGAGCCTCTGCTCGTCATCGGCTTCGAATTTGACCGGCATGCCGCTGGCAGGCAGCCGCAGGACGTTTACGGGAAAGGAGATGGGGTTGTCCGTCGCGGTCATTGCGCCACTCCCTTCTCTTGCGGCACTGTCTCGGCAGGCAGGTAAGCGACCTCGCCTGCGACCAGACTGTCATCGGCCTGGCTTTTCAATGCGGAAGCCGAAGCCGTGACATAGTCCGCCAGTTGGCCGGCTTGCGGCCATTCCTGTGCGCCGGGGAGAATATTGCGGGCCAGCGCCTGCATCAAAGCGTCGCGATCACCAGCATCCAGCGCGGTACCGTATGATTCGGCGCGTCCATAAAACATGCGCGCCAGCTTCTTCATGCGCTTGGGAACGCCGACATCGCCGATGCCGAGTTCGCGCAGCGAATGATCCACGTCCTTGAAGAACTCATCGGTCAGATCCTGGGATAGCGCGGCCAGGCTACCCGTCGCGCCCCGCGTGCGATGGAGAAAGAGAAACATATGGAGCGCCATCATCTCGTAGCGGCCAAGCGGCGTATCCGGCACGTTCCATTCCGCATAAAACACGGGCTGGCGCGCGGCGGCCACGATCTTGTCGTAAAGCTTTCCGACGATCTCCGCGTTTTCGTCCCGGCGTGTGCCGAACAGTCGACTGAACATCCCGTCGGGGCTCCTTCAAGCGGGTTCATCGGATGGTTTCGGGGCGGCCCATGTTGCATCGGCGCGCAAGCTGGTTTACCGCTTTTGCCCGCGGGCGCAAGCGGCGTCCGATCCAAGTCATGGAGTTGTCGTTGCAAGGACGGAATTTCAAGAGCCGTGCACGGCTTGTCACATCGGGGCTCACCCTGATCCTCGCCGCAGGTGTCGCCGGTTGTTCGGTTTCCGACAATCTGAACCCGCGCCAGACCTTCACTCAAGGCTACGTGATCGACGAGCAGATGCTCGAACTCGTTCCGGTCGGTTCCAGCCGCGAGCAGGTTCAGCTCGCGCTCGGCACGCCGACGACGACGGCGACGTTCGATAACGAAACCTATTACTACATCTCGCAGACGGCAGTCCGAAACGTCGCGTTCCAGAACCCGCGCGTGGTCGACCGGCGCATTCTCGCGGTCTATTTCGGCGCGGACAACCGCGTGACCAACATTGCCAATTACGGGTTACAAGACGGACGCGTGTTCGACTTCATCTCGCGCACCACGCCCACCGGCGGACGCGACCAAGGCTTCATCCAGCAGCTCATCACGGGCGTTGGCGGCGGTCCGACCGCAGGCAATGCGCCGGGTACTGTCGGCTTCTGACAGACCGCCTTACGTTCGAGCCACAAAAAAAGCCGCGGGATCACCCCGCGGCTTTTCCGTTTGCGGTTATCGCCGATCAGCTATGCGCGAGCACGGCGAGCAGCAGCAGAGCCATGATGTTGGTGATCTTGATCGCCGGATTGACGGCCGGACCTGCCGTGTCCTTGTAAGGATCGCCGACCGTATCGCCCGTGACGGACGCCTTGTGCGCATCGGACCCCTTCAAATGCCGGGTGCCGTCCTTGTCGATGAAGCCATCTTCGAAAGACTTCTTGGCGTTGTCCCAGGCACCGCCGCCCGACGTCATCGAGATGGCGACGAACAGGCCGTTGACGATGACACCGAGAAGCGTCGCCCCGAGCGCGGCGAAGGCGGCGGCCTTGGAGCCCGACACCAGAAGCACGCCGAAATAGACCACCAGCGGCGCCAGAACGGGAAGCAGCGACGGGATGATCATTTCCTTGATCGCGGCCTTGGTCAGAAGATCGACCGCACGGGCGTAGTTCGGCTTCGACGTGCCGGCCATGATGCCGGGATCTTCGCGGAACTGACGACGTACCTCTTCCACGATAGCGCCCGCCGCACGGCCGACGGCCGTCATCGCGATGCCGCCGAAGAGATAGGGAATGAGCCCACCGAAGAGCAGACCCGCGACCACGTAAGGGTTGGACAGCGAGAAGGACACGTCCTCCATGCCCGCGAAATACGGATACTGGTCCGGGTTGGCGATGAAATATTCCAGATCGTAGGAATAGGCTGCGAACAGCACCAGCGCGCCAAGGCCCGCCGAACCGATGGCATAGCCCTTCGTGACGGCCTTGGTCGTGTTGCCGACCGCATCGAGCGCGTCGGTGGACTGGCGCACTTCCGGCGGCAAGCCCGACATTTCCGCGATGCCGCCCGCATTGTCAGTGACCGGCCCGAACGCATCGAGCGCCACGATCATGCCGGCAAGGCCGAGCATCGTCGTCACGGCGATCGCGGTTCCGAACAGGCCCGCAAGCTGGAACGTGGAAAGAATGCCGCCAATGATGACGATGGCCGGAAGCGCGGTCGATTCGAGCGAAACCGCAAGTCCCTGGATTACGTTCGTACCGTGGCCGGTCACCGATGCCTGCGCGATGGAATTCACCGGCCGCTTGTTCGTGCCGGTATAGTATTCCGTAATGACGACGATCAGCGCCGTGACGACGAGGCCGATCAGCCCGCAGAAGAAGAGATTCGTACCGGTGATGTCGATGCCGTTGACGACACCGATCGAGCCCCAGCCAATGGTCAGCGAGGTCGCTGCGGCGACGCCGACGATTGTCAGAAGGCCGGTTACGATCAGCCCGCGATAAAGCGCGCCCATGATCGAGGCATTGGCACCGAGCTTGACGAAGAACGTGCCCACGATCGACGTGATGATGCATGCGCCGCAGATCGCGAGCGGATAGATCATGACGCTGGCGAGCACGTCGGAGCCGATGAAGAAGATCGCGGCCAGAACCATGGTCGCAACGACGGTCACCGCGTAGGTTTCGAACAGATCGGCCGCCATGCCCGCGCAGTCACCGACATTGTCGCCGACATTGTCCGCGATGGTCGCCGGATTGCGCGGATCGTCCTCGGGAATCCCCGCTTCGACCTTGCCGACGAGATCGCCGCCGACATCAGCACCCTTGGTGAAGATACCGCCGCCCAGACGCGCAAAGATCGAAATCAGCGATGCGCCGAAACCGAGTGCGACGAGCGAATCGATGACCACGCGGTCGGACGGTGCCGCGCCCAGCGGGCCGACCAGGACCCAGTAATAGACGGCCACCGCGAGGAGGGCGAGGCCGGCGACGAGCATGCCCGTGATCGCGCCCGCCTTGAACGCGATGTCGAGACCGGCCGACAGGCTGTTCGATGCCGCCTGCGCGGTCCGCACATTGGCACGCACCGAAACGTGCATGCCGATGAAACCCGCGACGCCCGACAGGATGGCGCCGATGAGGAAGCCGATGGCGGCGGTGCCGGACAGTAGCCACCATGTCAGAAGGAAGACGACGACGCCGACGATGGCGATTGTTGTGTATTGACGAGCGAGGTAAGCCTGCGCGCCCTCCCGGATCGCGCCCGCGATCTCCTGCATGCGTGCATTGCCCTGATCGGCCGCAAGGACCGACTGGGTCGCCCAGATCGCGTAAACGATGGACAGCAAACCGCAGGCGATGACGACGTAAAGCATGGTCATGCCGATTTTTCCCTGAATTCTGGCCCGCAGATCCCCTCCCGGGCCTGTTGGATGAGACCGGAATCGTTACGCATCCAGCCTTCAGGGCCAGCTTATGCGAAGGGTTTCGCCAACATCAAGGAGTTATTGTGACCTTAGGTCAGGCGCGGTTGCCGCCTCAGTTTTTCGGCGTACCGCCTCTGCCTTCATTGCGCAGGCGGCGCGCGACGCGGTCGAGAACCGCATTGACGAGTTTCGGCTCGTCCTCGGTGTAGAACGCCTTGGCGATATCGACATATTCGGTGACGATGACCGCTACGGGGACGTCGGCGCGCTTCATCAATTCGTAGACGCCGGCGCGCAGGATCGCACGCAAGGTGGAATCGAGGCGAGACAGCGGCCAATCGTCGGTCAGCGCCTGACGGATGACGGGGTCGATCGTCTTCTGCTCATCGACGACGCCCGACAAAATGGCGCGGAACCATTGGGCATCGGCCTCGCGATAGACGGCGCCGTCGACTTCCTTGCCGAGGCGGTGCGCTTCATATTCGGCGGTGATCTCAAGCAGACCGACGCCCGATACGTCCATCTGGTAGAGCGCCTGAACGGCCGCGAGCCTTGCCGCGCCGCGCTTGTTTGCGGCGCGGACGGGCGGCGTGTTTCCGGCGTCGTTCGCTTCGCTCATCGTGCCGCTCCGGCGAGCCGCTTTCGGATTTTGACCATGGTGAGCGCCGCGCGCGCTGCAAAGCCGCCCTTGTCGCCCTCGGATTTGCGGGCGCGTGCCCATGCCTGATCCTCGTTTTCGACGGTCAGGATGCCGTTGCCGATGGCAAGCGATTCGTTCACCGACAGGTCCATCAGCGCACGGGAGGATTCGTTGGCGACGATGTCGAAATGATAGGTTTCACCACGGATCACGCACCCCAGAGCGACAAACGCATCGTAATCGGTGCCGCCGCCATCCGCGCCGTCGAGCGCCAGGGAGATGACCGCCGGAATTTCAAGCGCGCCGGGCACCGTGACCACGTCGTAGGTCGCCCCGGCTGCGTCGAGCGCCGCCTTGGCGCCGTCGAGAAGCGCATCGGCGAGATCGTCGTAGAAGCGCGCTTCGACGATCAGAACTTTGAGGGGTTCCTGATTGGGCATGAACGTCTCCGGGATTGGCCCGGTGACTTAGGCCGATCCTGCCGCCTTCGCAAGCCGCAGAATTGTGAAAACGACCTTTGGTCAGCGCTTGAGCGAACGCTCGTGCAGGCGCACGGCCGTGTAAGCACCGGCGCCGATCAATATCGGCAGGCCAACACCCCAAAGAAGCCAGAAAAGATTAGCGTCATTCATTGCTTCAACCCTTTCAGCGTCCTGCGCGCCCATAAATGTAGTGCAATCGCGAGCACCAGCTAACCCAGCACCGACACTGCAGGCCAAATGCGCGAAAAAGCGATGCTTAGATCAACCGATCCGTAAATATAGCCGGCGAGCGGTGTGATGATGCCAACCGTCAAGCATGCCGTCGATGCGCGATCGAGGGCATTGGCGAGCAGTTTCGTCCGCTCATTGTCTATCATGCTCACCGGCCAGCCACTTCCAACAGCCGCGCCGCGTAGCGCGCCATGGTGTCGACTTCGAGATTGACGCTGTCGCCCACCTGACGCGCTCCCCATGTCGTGACCTGCAACGAGTGATGAATGAGCAGGACGTCGAATTCGTCGCCATCGACCGCGTTCACGGTCAACGACGTGCCATCGAGCGCGATGGATCCCTTGGGAGCGATGAATTTCGACAGGGACGACGGCGCGCGCAGGCGGAACCGCACCGCTTCGCCTTCATCGATCCGCTCTATGATCTCGGCCATGCCGTCGACGTGGCCCGAGACGATGTGCCCGCCGAGTTCGTCGCCGACTTTCAAGGCGCGCTCCAGATTGAGACGCGTTCCGGCCTGCCAGCTTCCGGCGGAGGTCAGACGCAAAGCCTCTTCCCAAGCCTCGACTTCGAACCAGCGCGTATTGGACGAAGCTTCCGGCAGCGCAACGACGGTGAGGCACACGCCCGAACAGGCCATTGACGCGCCGATGTCGATGGTCGCGGGATCGTAGATCGTGCGGATACGCAGCCGAATGCCCTTGTCGCGATCCGCGATGCTCTCGACTTCTCCGATATCGGTTACGATGCCTGTAAACATCAGAAATGCCTCACATATTCATGACAGATGTCGTCGCCGAAACTGTCGCGGCGAACGCGGTTGAAACCTTGCGGCACGGTTTCGACGCTGAGCGGCGAAGCGATGCCGCCGGAACCGATCACGATCTTGCTCTGAAACAGCACCAGCCGGTCGACCAAACCCTCAGCGAGAAAATGACGGGCCGTCGCCGCGCCGCCTTCGACCAGAAGCGTCAGAATTCCGCGCGCGGCCAGATCGTCGAGCAACTCCGGCAATGCGATGCGATCGTCATGAACATCGCATGCGATGAACCCGACGCCGGCACGTTCCAGCGCCTCGCGCCTTTGCCCGTCGGATTCAACGCCGGTCGCAAGCAGAACGGGTGTTTCGCGCGCGCTCGTCACCAATTTTGAAGCCAGCGGCAGCCGCGCATTTCGGTCGAGCACGATGCGGATCGGCGAGCGCTTCTGGAGACCGGGCAGACGGCAGGTCAATTCCGGATCGTCGGCCTTTGCCGTTCCGATGCCGACGAGGATCGCGTCGCTTTCCGCGCGTAAGAGATGAGACTGCCGACGGGAAACAGGGCCGGAAATTGCGACTTGCCCCTCATCCCTTCGACCGATCATGCCATCGGCCGAAATCGCCAGTTTCAGAGTCACTTCCGGCCGGTTTCTCGTCGCGCGCGTTAGGTAGCCGCGTAAGAGATCGGCTGCTTCATCGGCCAAAACGTTGCGCGTGACCTCGATGCCGGCAGCTTCGAGGATCGCATAGCCCCTGCCCGCCACACGCGGATCGGGATCGGCGGCCGCACCGACGACACGCCGTATACCTGCGCGCGCCAGCGCCTCGGCGCATGGCGGCGTGCGACCGTGATGCGCGCATGGTTCGAGCGTGACATAGGCCGTGGCGCCGCGCGCAAGCGCTTTCGCCTCGCCCAGCGCTTCCGCTTCCGCGTGCGGCCGGCCGCCCAGCGCCGTGACGCCGCGACCGACGATGCGCGGCCCTTCTCCATCGTCTCGTACGATCAGGGTTCCAACGGAGGGATTCGTGCCGGTGAGACCGAGATTGCGACGGGACAGCCGGATTGCGGCTGCCATGAAGCGCCGGTCGATGTCGGCCGAAATCATTCCCGCTCCGGGTCTTCGTCGCCCTTCAACTCGCCAAGAAGTTCATGAAAGTCACGGGCTTCGCGGAAGTTGCGGTAGACCGACGCGAAGCGGACATAAGCCACATCGTCGATGGATTTCAGCGCATCCATGACAAGGCGACCGATCTCGTCCGAATGGACTTCCGTCTCGCCCGAACTTTCAAGCTGGCGCACGATACCGGTTACCGCCCGCTCGACGCGTTCGGGCTCGACATTGCGCTTGCGCAGCGCGACCTCGACCGATCGCGCAAGCTTGTCACGATCGAAGGGCACCTTGCGGCCGGACTTTTTCAAGACCACGAGATCGCGCAACTGTACGCGCTCGAAAGTGGTGAAACGTCCGCCACAAACGGGGCAGACGCGCCGGCGGCGGATGGCCTGCCCGTCTTCGGCAGGCCGTGAATCCTTCACCTGGGTGTCTTCGGACTGGCAATAGGGGCAGCGCATGCAAAGCCTTCGCGTTATCGGGTGCTGCCCGTTTCCTTAGCCCATATAAGGGTAGAGCGGAAAGCGATCCGTGAGCGCAACGATCTTCTTCTGCACCGCCTCCTCGACAGCGGCATTGCCCTCGTCCGAATTCACAGCCTTGAGGCCGTCGAGTACTTCCGCGATCAGCTTGCCGATCTCGCGGAATTCGGCGACGCCGAAACCGCGCGTGGTGCCGGCCGGCGTGCCGAGGCGAATACCGGATGTGACGAACGGCTTTTCGGGATCGAAGGGAATGCCGTTCTTGTTGCAGGTGATGTTCGCACGACCAAGGGCCGCCTCGGCGCGCTTGCCGGTGGCGTTCTTGGGGCGAAGATCGACCAGCATCAGATGGTTGTCCGTGCCGCCCGAAACTATGTCGAGACCCGTTTCCTTCAGGCTTTCGGCGAGCGCCTTGGCATTTGCCACGACATCGGCGGCGTAGGATTTAAATTCTGGCTGCAGCGCCTCGCCGAACGCGACGGCCTTGGCGGCGATGACGTGCATCAGCGGGCCGCCCTGAAGACCGGGGAAGACGGCCGAATTCATCTTCTTGGCGATCGCCTCGTCATTCGACAGGATCATGCCGCCGCGCGGTCCGCGCAGTGACTTGTGCGTTGTGGTCGTGACCACATGGGCGTGCGGGATCGGCGAGGGATGAACACCGCCCGCGACGAGACCGGCGATATGCGCCATGTCGACCATCAGATAAGCACCGACCGCATCGGCGATTTCGCGGAAACGCTTCCAGTCCCAGATCCGCGAATAGGCGGTGCCGCCGGCAAGAATCAGCTTCGGCTTCGTCTCGTGGGCAAGGCGCTCGACCTCCTCCATGTCGAGCAGGTTGTCGTCCTTGCGCACGCCGTAGGAGACGACGTTGAACCACTTGCCCGACATGTTGACCGGCGAGCCGTGCGTGAGGTGACCGCCCGAATTCAAGTCCAGACCCATGAAGGTGTCGCCCGGCTGGAGCAGCGCGAGGAAGACAGCTTGATTCATCTGCGAGCCGGAGTTCGGCTGGACGTTCGCGAAGTTGCAACCGAAGAGCTTTTTGGCGCGCTCGATCGCCAGTTCCTCGGCGATATCGACGAACTGGCAGCCGCCGTAATAGCGCTTGCCCGGATATCCTTCGGCATATTTGTTGGTCATGATCGAACCCTGCGCTTCCAGAACGGCGCGGGAAACGATGTTTTCCGATGCGATCAACTCGATCTCATGGCGCTGGCGACCCAGTTCCTTCTCGATGGCATCGAAGATGTCAGGATCGCGCTCGGCGAGCGTTTGCGTGAAGAAGCCGTTTGCATGAACGGAAGCAGCGGTCGCGGTGGCCATGTCAGATCAACCCTTCTGGCGCTGGTATCGAAGATGAAGCGGCGCGATTATCACACTATCGCGACGGCTTCCACGGCTTGCGCGCGCATTTTCATATCGCAGCCGCGACCGGGCGAAACGAAAACGGCCGCCCGAGGACGGCCGTGCAAAGCTTCGACGAAGGCGCGATCAGGTCGCGGACGAAATCTGCAATTCGGACGAGCCGTCCAGCGCGTAGATATCGTCGCGGAACTGCACGACGCCGTCGCTGTTCGACCAGGCCGACACATAGCTGAAATGCACCTGCACCGGATTGGTGACGGCAACGGCCACATCGGCGTCGTTGATGATCGTCTGTTCGAAGCGGCTGCGATCCCAGCCCGGCGTCTCGCGCAAAATCCAGGTGACGAGGTCGCGCACGTTCTGGACGCGCACGCAGCCCGACGAGTGGAAGCGCTCCTGATCGGCGAAGAGGCTCTGCTGCGGCGTGTCGTGCATGTAGACAGCGTGCGTATTGTGGAAGTCGATCTTCACCGACGCCATCGCGTTGATGCGGCCCGGATCCTGACGGAAACGAAGCCGGGCGGCCTCTTCCGTCTGCCAGTTGATCGTGAGCGGATCGACTTCCTGCCCATTGGGGCCGAGAATACGGATGCCGTTTTCTTCCAGATAGTTCGGGTTGCTGCGCACCAGCGGAATGATGTCGCGGCGCACGATCGATTCGGGCGCGTTCCAGTAGGGATTGACGATGATCTGGTGAATGTTGGACTTCAAAATAGGCGTCTGGCGGTCGATCTTGCCGACGACGGCAACATGCCGCGAGACGACACGGCCACCCTCGACCGCCTCGATCGCAGCCGCCGGAATATTGACCATCACGTAGCGGTTGGCCGTCGAGCCGACCGTTTCGCCCAGCCGGTCGAGATTGCGCTGAAGCTGACCGAGGCGAACGTCAGCCGAGGCGTTCAGCGAGCGGTAAGTATACGGGCCTGTCACACCGTCGGCCGGAATGCCGTGACGTGTCTGGAAGCGCTTGAGTGCCGCGTCAACATAGGTGTCGAAGGAGGGCGAGATGCCTGCCTGCTCCGACAGGTCGCCGGAGATCATCAGGCGGCGACGCATGATTTCGACGTCGGGATGGACGACGCCAAGCTGGAGCTTGTTCTGGTCGGGAACCATTGGCCAACCGCCATTTGCGGCGATATTCTGATATTGGCCGATTGCATCTTGCACATGAACCAGCGTGTCGGAGCTGAAGATCGGCCGGGTCGTGGCGACCTGCCCACCTGACGAGCCCTGTGCGTCGAACTGATCGTCCCACCCGCGCCGGCTCGCGCCGATGATCGAGTCGATACCGTTCTGCGCGTGTGCGCTTTGCGAGAGGGCGGCGGCGGCAAGCGCGCCCGCACCTGTAAGGAAAGTTCTGCGGCTGGTTTTCATCGTGGTTCCCGACGCTTCAGACATGACGGCGAATGGATACGCGGCACAAGCGGCAAGACTAGACGGTTAACCTTAACGAAACGCGACCATCCAGCCTGCGGCGCAAGAGCAATCCGCATGCTTCCCGATGTCGCGGCAATATGGCGTCATCGTGACCACATTTCACACCGGCGAGCAGTGTTGCCCGAAGGCGACACCGGCGTATCGCTACGCCGGCGCGGGCACGACATCCGCATGAAGCCTTACATGCGGTAGGCGATCGTGTCGTTCCAGAAGCGGTCGAGGCGCTGGAGAGCCTTGTTCATCTGCTGGAACTCGTCCTCGCCGATGCCGCCGACCTTCTCGATCGAACCGATGTGACGGTCATAAAGCGCGCCGACCAGATCGGCGATCTCGCGGCCCTTCGGCGTCAGGCTGACACGAACCGAACGACGGTCGATGCGCGAACGCTGGTGGTGGATGAAGTCGAGATCGACGAGCTTCTTCAGATTGTAGGAGACGTTCGAGCCGAGATAGTAACCGCGCGAGCGCAGTTCGCCGGCCGTCAGTTCGGAAGAGCCGATATTGAAGAGCAGCAGCGCCTGGATGGCGTTGATGTCGCTGCGGCCGTTGCGGTCGAACTCATCCTTGATAACGTCAAGAAGACGGCGGTGCAGGCGCTCGACCAGTTGAAGAGATTCAAGATAAAGCGAACGGATGCTGTCGTTGCCTTCGAGATTTGTCTGGGCGTTCTTCGACGCCGTACGCGAATTGATCATTGTCGTGCCTCTCGTTAAACGCCGGTGATTTTGTTTTTGATCTCACCTTGGTCACGACCCTACGCAATGCATCTAAAATTCGACTTAAAACACAGGCTTAACATGTGCTTACCTGGAACTCGCGCATTTCAGGGTTAAGCAGATGACAAACCGGAAGGTTCATTTTTCCTCTCTGCGGCGGCGCACCGCGCGTTGCAGCCGGAAGCCTATATAGATGATTGCCGTCAGCGCATGGACGATCAGCACGAGATCGCGGCTGCCGAACATCTGGGGGAAGCCGGCATACATGACCGTTTCAGCGACTGCGCAAACGAACCAGATCACCGGCCCCCACGAAGCCAGCATCCACAGCCCGCTCGCGGCGAACGGATAAAGAACGGCAAGGCACACAGCCGCGATCTGCCAATGGACCGGCATCAGGTCGAACCGCCAGGTCAGCCCGTCGTAAAATCCGACCAGGCGCACCCAGTAGAGGAGCCCCAGCCCGGCGCACAAAGCGGCGACCGATCGCAGGAACATCTCGAAGAACACGTCGGACGAGGAAATGCCCGATGCGGCGGAATAAAGCGGACGGATCAAATCTGGGTTCCGGGGGCTGCGAATGAATGGCTTCGAATAGGCGCGCATATTGGACCGAACCACATGCTCATGATACATCCGCGCTATCTGGAGACGACATTATGAACAAGATGACCCGCCCCGCAACCAGTGGCCCGCGCACAGTGGACGAAATCACCGGCGGGCGCAGGCTGCGCCGCACGCGCAAGGCGGACTGGTTGCGGCGCATGGTTCAGGAAACGCGGCTGACGGTCGACGACCTGATCTGGCCGATCTTCGTCATCGACGGCGAGAACCGGCGCGATCCCCTGCCCTCGATGCCGCATGTCGAGCGGTTCTCGATAGACGTCGCAGTCAGCGAGGCCAGGCGCGCCGCAAGGCTCGGCATCCCCGCACTGGCGATCTTTCCCAATATCGAGATCGGGCTGCGCGACCAGACCGGATCGCACATTCTCGACGCGGACAATCTGATCAACCGCGCCACGCGCGCGATCAAGGAAGCGGTGCCCGAAATCGGCATCATCACCGATGCCGCGCTCGATCCCTTCACCAGCCATGGCCATGACGGCATCCTGCGCGAGGGCGTCATCGTCAATGACGAGACGGTGGCGCAGGTAGCCGCAGCCGCCGTTCTCCAAGCGGCGGCCGGCGCCGACATCGTCGCGCCCTCGGACATGATGGACGGGCGCATCGGCGCGGTGCGAGACGCGCTCGACGCGGCCGGCTTCCAGGATGTGGCGATCATGAGCTATGCGGCGAAATTTGCCTCGGCCTTTTACGGCCCGTATCGCGAGGCGATCGGCACCAGCGGGCTCCTGAAAGGCGACAAGAAGACCTATTATCTCGATGCGGCCAATGCGTCGGAAGCGTTGCGCGAAGCCGAACAGGACGTGATCGAAGGCGCCGACATGCTGATGGTGAAACCCGGCCTGCCCTATCTCGACGTCATCCGGCAGATGAAGGACGAATTCGACCTGCCGACATTCGCCTATCAGGTGTCGGGCGAATACGCGATGATCGAGGCAGCCGCCGCCAATGGCTGGATCGACGGCGAGCGGGCGATGCTGGAGAGTCTGCTCTGCTTCAAGCGGGCCGGCTGCGACGGCATCCTCACCTATTTCGCGCCGCGCGTGGCCGAGTTGCTGAAAGGGTGAGCGGTTCCCGCAACTTGCAGGAAGGCCATCCGTTTCCCATCTATCGGCCAAGGCAACGAAGGACTGACGGATGACTTCATCGAGCGACCATATCCACACGGGCGAAATCCTGAGCGACCGCCTCGACGATGCGCGCGTCTATGAAGGCGTTCGCACGCGCCGCGTCCTTGCATTCTGCATCGATTATCTGATCGTCGGCCTCCTGATGATCCCGTTCGCGATCGTCATCGCCATTCTCGGCGTGCTGACGCTGGGTCTCGGCTGGGTGCTGTTCGGTGTCCTGTTTCCAGTCGTCGCGCTTTTCTACATCTGGTACACGCTCGGCAGCCCGAGCCAGGCGACGGTCGGCATGCGCATGATGAATATTCGCCTCGAACGGCTGGACGGCGGGCGCGTCGAAGGCGCGCTGGCAGTTCTGCACTCCGTCCTGTTCTGGGCCGGCAATGCGCTGTTGACGCCATTCATCCTGCTGGCCACGCTTTTCCTCGATCGCAAACGCGCCGTTCACGACCTTCTTCTAGGCACCGTCGTTGCGCGCACCGATCGTTGATCGGATTTCTTTTCGCGACCGCTTGCCAAGTCGCGCGAGTGGAGATTTCATAGCTCCAACGCGGCAGACATTCCGACTCGACCGTCCATGACGCACCAGCCCAAGCAGTCGCCCCAGTTTTTCCTGACCGCCCCTTCGCCATGCCCCTATATCGAAGGCGAATTCGAGCGGAAGGTGTTCACGCATCTCGTCGGCGACAAAGCGCCGGCGCTGAACGATCTTCTGACGCAAGGCGGCTTCCGCCGCTCCCAGAACATCGCCTATCGCCCGGCCTGCGAGACGTGCCGGGCCTGCGTGTCGGTTCGCATCCTCGCCGGCGAATTCCAACCGACGCGCAACATGAAGCGGGTGCTTTCCCGCAATGCGGACCTGATCGGCACCGAACACAAGGCTGAACCGTCGAGCGAGCAATATTCGCTTTTCCGTCGCTATCTCGACGCAAGGCACAAGCGCGGCGGCATGTCGGACATGACCGTGCTCGACTATGCGATGATGGTTGAAGACACTCATGTCGAGACCCGCGTCATCGAATACAGGAAGCGCGGGCCGGACAGTTTCATCACCGGCCAAGGTCAGGGCGAACTAATCGCGGTCGCACTTTCCGACCGCATGGCCGACGGGTTGTCGATGGTCTATTCCTTCTTCCGGCCCGACATGGAGGACCGCTCGCTCGGAACCTTCATGATCCTCGATCACATCGCCCGCACAAAGGCGTTCGGCCTGCCGCATCTTTATCTCGGCTACTGGGTCAACGGCTCGCGCAAGATGGGATACAAGGTGCGCTTCAAGCCGCAGGAGCATCTCGGCCCGCAAGGCTGGGACCGGGTGGAGTAAGCTTTCGCTACTCCGCCGCCTCACGCGGCAGGGTTGCCTCGTCGGCGCGGTCCGGCTGGTCGGGCGCGGTCTCGCAGCCAAGGTCGGGAAAGACGACGATGCGCTTGCCCGTCAAATCCGTGCGAACGACGATCAGGTCGCGTTCCTCGAAATAGGTCAAAAGCCGGCGTGCGCGGTTCGCCGAATGGCTGCCATAAGCGCGGGCCAGAGCCAGATTGGCCGGACAGGGCCGCCCCTCCACCGCCGCAAGCGCGATGATGAGGAAGATCGGCTGAATGTCTTCCGCCAGCCCCTTCGACAGGTCGAGCGCAATGCGCCAGGTTTCGCCCTGCGCCGTCTCGGGCGAAACACCGGTGCGGGCGATCGCCAGCCGGCGCTTGAAGTCGGGCAGGTCCACCGCGTCGCCCGGCACGCGCCGGATGCGGCAGCGCACGAGGAAATCCTGATAAAGCACGGCCGGCGTGCGAAACGGCAGTTCCGGGTCGTCGGCAATTTCGCTCATGACGAGCGTCAAAAGCCGCTCGCGCTCCACGGTGTCGATCTCGGGAAAGAGCGGCTGGCTCGTTTCCTCGGCCGTTTCGCGCGGCTTTGAAAGCTGCTCCAGAATGTCGGCGGTCGGCGTCGGCGGCGGAGGCGTGTAGCGGCGTGCCGGCTGGCGGATCTCCTCGGGGCCGCGCTGGAAGATGGCCTCGCGCGCTTCCTCCGAGGTTTCAGGCAAAGGCATCAGTTTCGGGCTAACGGAACGCGCGGAGGTTTCGACGTCGCCGATCGTCACCGGCATCGGACGACGTGACAAAGCCGGCCCGAGCGCCACGAACGATCCGCGCTGAAGGTCGCGGAACTGCTCGGCCTGCCGGCGGTCCATGCCGAGGAGATCGGCGGCGCGCGCCATATCGATGTCGAGGAAGGTGCGGCCCATCAGAAAGTTCGACGCTTCGGCCGCGACGTTCTTGGCGAGCTTGGCGAGGCGCTGCGTTGCGATGACGCCTGCAAGGCCGCGCTTGCGGCCGCGGCACATCAGGTTGGTCATCGCGGCCAGCGATACACGACGTGCCTCGTCGGACACCTCGCCGGCGGCGGCGGGCGCGAAAAGCTGCGCTTCGTCAACCACGACGAGTACAGGAAACCAGAATTCGCGCTCGGCGTCGAACATGCCGTTCAGAAAAGCGGCCGCTGCTTTCATCTGCTGGTCCGCGTCGAGCCCTTCCAGATTGACGACCACGGAGACGCGATGCTGACGGATGCGGCCGGCGATGCGTACCAGTTCCGCCTCGGTGCGGGCGGCATCGACGACGACATGGCCGAACCTGTCGGCCAGCGTGACGAAGTCGCCCTCGGGATCGATGATGCATTGCTGGACCCACGGCGCGCTCTGTTCGAGCAGCCGTCGCAGAAGATGCGATTTTCCCGAGCCGGAATTGCCCTGCACGAGCAGGCGCGTGGCAAGCAGTTCCTCAAGGTCCATCATGGCCGGCGCACCGCGCGCGCCCTTGCCGATATCGATGCCGACTTTCAATGCACGTCTCCGATCAGAGACGATCCTTCTAGCACCCGCTGGTGAACAAACGCGACCCGGCGAACCGCAATCCACAGGTCCCTTACAATAAAAAGCCCGCACGAGGCGGGCCTTTCATTCATTCTACCGAACGTTCAAAGCTTCACTTTTTCGTTGTCGCCCATATCCGGCCGCGAACTCGAAACGGCGGCGCTCAGCATTTTGATGTAGCTGACCACGGTGCCGGGGCTGTCCCAGTATTGCGCATCGTTGGGCGTGATCTTGAGCACACGGATCGCCGGGTCTTCGGGGTCGTCCCACCACGCCTTGGCGGGCGTCGACCACAATTCCTTGATCTTCGCACGATCGTTCGAGACCGCTGCGCGGCCGGTCACCGAAACGTATTTCTGGTCGCCCGCATCCGCAAAGAACAGCCCGACATGCGGGTCGCGCTCGATCTCGTCATCCTTGTGGCTGTCGGCGTCCGTCAGGAAATAGATCGCATGCTCGTCCCGTTCGAGATGCGCGGCCATCGGGCGACCGCGGATTTCGGCACCGTCCTTCGTGGCCAGCATGCAAAAACCGATCTTCTTCATCAGTTTCCAGACGTGGTCGGTCTTGTCGTGATCGCTCATGATCAATCCTCGTGTGGGTGTAACGTCGATCCTCAAACTCCCGACACCCGCCCCTGTTCCTGCCGATGACGGCCCGTTCGACCAAGAATGGAAATAAGTTCTTTCACGACGATCTATTTTGGAATTCTGTTCTACTTCAGCCCAAAGCCGAGTTGGGCTGAACCTTCTTGCCGTTGAGCGCCCCGATTAGATTGGCATTTCAGATTATGCCCCTTTCGACGAGGATTTTTCCAATGAAGCGCATTTTGCTTGCCGGCGTCGCAGCCGCTCTTCTGTTCAGCGCGCCTGCGCAAGCCCAGCAGGCCAACTCCATCCTGAACGCTTCCTACGATATCGCGCGCGAGCTTTTCGCATCGGTGAACGCGGCATTCATTCCGGCCTACAAGGAGCAGAGCGGGCAGGATGTCACGGTGGATCAGAGCCACGCCGGCACCTCGCGCCAGGCGCGCGCCATCGCAGAAGGTCTCGAAGCCGATGTCGTCACCTTCAATCAGGTGACGGACATCGATTTTCTCGTCCAGAACGGCTTCGTCTCGGATGACTGGCAGAGCGAGTTCGCGAATCAGGCGTCGCCCTTCTTCTCGCTGCCGTCCTTCCTCGTGCGCGAAGGCAACCCGAAAGGCATCGCCGACTGGGATGATCTCGCCCGCGACGACGTGCAGGTCGTTTTCCCCAATCCGAAGACCTCGGGCAATGCGCGCTACACCTATCTGGCTGCCTATGCCTACGGTCTGGAAGCCTTCGACGGCGACGCGGAGCAGACGCAGGCATTCGTGAAGAAGATCTTCGACAATGTCCCGGTCTTCGACACCGGCGGGCGCGCGGCGACCACCACTTTCGTCGAACGCCAGATCGGTGACGTACTGATCACGTTCGAGGCCGAAACCAAAGGCATCGCAAAGGAATTCGGCGAGGACCAGTTCGATCTCGTGACGCCATCGGTCAGCCTGCTTGCAGAGTTCCCGGTTGCGATCGTGGATCGCGTGGCCGATGCCCGCGGCTCGCAGGAGCTTTCGAAAGCCTATCTCGACTTCCTCTACACCGAAGAAGGCCAGCGTATCGCGGCCGAACATGGCCATCGCGTCCATGAAGAGGCGGTGTCCGTCGAATTCGCGGACAACTTCCCCGACGTCCGTCTCGTGACGGTCGAGGACGTGTTCGGCGGCTGGGACCAGATCCAGGAAGAGCATTTCGCTTCCGGCGCGATCCTCGACCAGCTTTACGGCCAGCGCTAATTCGCTACACAGTGGCTACCGATCCGACGGACCTCGGTCCGTCGGATTTCGTTTTATGGATGATGAAATCGTGGCGTTCTCCGTTGCCCCCCTCTGTCCTGCCGGACATCTCCCCCGCAAGGAGGGAGATCATGCGCTTCAATATCGGCGATTAGCTGATCTCCCCACCCGTGGGGGAGATGTCCGGCAGGACAGAGGGGGGCGAGAAGGATCGCAGCCGGCTGCATCGATGAGACTGCGCTCATGAGACGCCGCAACGTCCTGCCCGGCCTGAAGCTGTCGCTCGGCATCACGCTGTTCTATGTCGCGCTGATCGTGGCGCTGCCGCTCGGCGCGCTGATCTTCAAGGCGGCAAGCCTTGGCCCGGAAGCCTATTGGAACATCGTCTCGTCGGAGCGCGCTGTGGCGAGCTACCGCGTCACGGTGACGGCGGCGGCAATCGCCACCGCGTTCAACCTCGTCTTCGGCGTCGCGCTCGCCTGGATCCTCGTCCGTTACAAATTTCCCGGCCGCCGGCTCGTCGATGCGATCGTCGATCTGCCCTTCGCACTGCCGACAGCCGTCGCCGGCATCGCGCTTACCGCGCTGTTCGCGCCTAATGGCTGGCTGGGCGCACCGCTCATGGATGCCGGCATCCGCGTCGCCTACACACCTCTCGGCATCATGATCGCCATGGCGTTTACCAGCGTTCCGTTCATCGTGCGAACGGTGCAGCCGGTTCTGGAAGACCTCGATCCCGCTCTGGAGGAAGCCGCGCAGTCTCTCGGCGCCAGCGATCTTTCGATCTTCATGCGCGTCATCCTGCCGATCCTCGGCCCATCGATCCTCGCAGGCGTGTCGCTGTGCTTTGCCCGCAGCCTCGGCGAATTCGGTGCGGTCATATTCATCGCCGGCAACCAGCCCTTCCAGACCGAGATCACGGCGCTTTTGACCTATATCCGGCTGGAGGAATACGACTATGCCGCCGCTGCCGCGATCGCCTCGGTCATTCTCATCGCCGCCTTCGTCATGCTCATCGTGACCAATCTGTTGCAGGCACGCGGCCTCAGATATACGGCGAGGTCATAAGATGAGCCGGCAGACCCATACCAAGTCCCCACGCGTCGGCGACGGCGCCCTGTTCCGCCGCACGCTGATCGCACTGACGCTCATTGCGGGCACGGTCCTTGTCGTCGCTCCGCTCGCCATCATCGCGGTTCAGGCATTCTCGCGCGGCTTCGAATATTTCGCGGCGACCATCACCGATTCCGACACACGCCACGCGATCTTCCTGACCGTCGTCACGGCGCTGATCGCGGTGCCGATCAACACGATCTTCGGCGTCGCGGCCGCTTGGGCCGTCACCAAATTCGATTTCTGGGGCAAGCGCTTCCTGATCGTGGTGATCGAAATTCCGTTCTCGATCTCGCCGATCGTGGCGGGCGTCGCCTATCTTTTCGTCTACGGGCTACAGGGCATTTTCGGACCGATGTTCCAGGATGCGGGTATCCGCGTGCTCTTTGCCCTGCCCGGCATCGTGCTGGCCTCGATGTTCGTCACCGCGCCCTTCGTCGCGCGCGAGCTGATCCCGCTGATGCAGGCGCAGGGGCGTGACCTTGAAGAAGCGGCGACCTCGCTCGGTGCGTCGGGCTTTCGCACCTTCTGGTCGGTGACGCTGCCCAACATCAAATGGGCGCTGCTCTATGGCGTCGTCCTGTGCAACGCTCGCGTGATGGGCGAGTTCGGCGCGGTTTCCGTCGTCTCGGGCAACATTCGCGGCCAGACAAACACGCTGCCGCTGCACATCGAACTCCTCTACCACGACTACAACACGGTCGGCGCATTCGCCGCTGCCTTCATCCTCGCCGGCCTTGCCGTCGTCACCATCATCGCCAAGGTGTTCCTTGAACGTCAGGGCGCCGGACGGCGCGCGCGCCCCACCCTTGCCGCCCCCTTCGTCGCGGAGAAGACACAATGAAAATCCGCCTGAACGACATCGCCAAGACGTTCGACGATTTCCGCGCCGTGCGCGGCGTCTCGCTCGATATCGAAAGCGGCGAACTCGTCGCGCTGCTCGGCCCCTCCGGTTCGGGCAAGACGACGATCCTGCGCATGGTCGCCGGTCTCGAATATGTCGATGAAGGGCAGATCTTCTTCGGCGACGAGGACGCGACGTCGATCCCCGTGCGCGAGCGCGGCGTCGGCTTCGTCTTCCAGCACTACGCGCTTTTTCCGCACATGACAGTCGGCGAGAACATCGCCTTCGGCATGAAAGTGTCGAAGACGAAGCGCACCAAGGCGGAAATCACCGCACGCGTCGCCGAATTGCTGCGCCTCGTGCAGCTTGAAGGCTTGGCAGACCGTTTCCCGAGCCAGATTTCCGGCGGCCAGCGCCAGCGCGTCGCGCTTGCCCGCGCGCTCGCCGTCGACCCGAAAGTGCTTCTGCTCGACGAGCCATTCGGCGCGCTCGATGCGAATGTGCGCCGCGATCTGCGCCGCTGGCTGCGCGAAATCCATTCCGAACTCGGCATTACGACCCTGTTCGTCACCCACGATCAGGAAGAAGCGCTGGACCTTGCCGACCGTGTCGTCATTCTCGATCAGGGGCAGATCGTTCAGCAGGGCACGCCGCAGGAGGTGACGCGAAATCCCGATTCGGCGTTCGTGGTTCGGTTCCTCGGCGATACCAACAAGCTTTCGGCGACCGTCATGGGCGGCACCGCCGATCTGGGCGGGGCATCGCTTGCGGCGCCCGCGCTTCCCGACGGCAAGGCTGATGCTTATCTGCGCCCCGGCGATCTTTCATGGTCGGCGACGGGCGGCGGCATTCCGGCCATCGTCGAACGTGTCATCGACCGTCCCGGTAATCGCCGTATCATCGCGGCGACGGAGCGCGGAGAACCGCTCGAGTTCGACGTGCCGCCGGAAATCGTCGTCAAGGCCGGCGATCGCGGCTTCGTGCAGATCGAGCGCGCGCAGCTTTTCGCGGCCGAGTAAGCCGCGCCTGTACATTCGGTACGAACCTCGCTAGGAAGGCGCAAAATTCGCGCCGCCTCCCATGCTTGCGCGCCCAATCCCGAAAGACGACCGATGAGCGAATTCGAAGGCATCCTGCCGGCGCTGGCCGCCGCACTGACAAAACGTGGCTATACGTCGCTGACCCCCGTGCAAAAGGCCGTCACCGGACCCGAACTCGGCGATGGCGACGCGCTCGTTTCCGCGCAGACCGGCTCCGGCAAGACCGTCGCCTTCGGCCTCGCGCTCGCGCCGACGCTCCTCGGCGACAAGCAACGCTTCGGCCCTGCCGCAACCCCGCTGGCGCTCGCCGTCGCACCGACCCGCGAGCTTGCACTCCAGGTGAAGCGCGAGCTCGAATGGCTCTATGCCGAAGCTGGCGCGACTGTCGCCTCCTGTGTCGGCGGCATGGATATGCGCTCGGAGCGTCGCACGCTCGAACGCGGCGCGCAGATCGTCGTCGGCACGCCGGGCCGTCTTCGCGACCACATCACACGCGGCTCGCTGGACATGAGTGACATCCGCGCCGTCGTGCTCGACGAGGCCGACGAGATGCTCGATCTCGGCTTCCGCGAAGACCTCGAATTCATCCTCGAAGCCGCACCTGCCGAACGGCGCACGCTGATGTTCTCGGCGACCGTGTCGAAGCCCATCGCCGAACTCGCCAAATCCTACCAGCGCGATGCCAAGCGAATTTCGACCGCGTCGAACGAAGCACGCCAGCATGGCGACATCGAGTATCGCGCGTTGAGCGTGGCCGAGGCCGACCGCGAAAACGCGATCATCAACGTGTTGCGCTATTACGAGCCCACCAACGCGCTCGTCTTCTGCGCCACCCGCGCGGCCGTCAACCACATGACGGCCCGCTTCAACAATCGCGGCTTCTCGGTCGTCGCGCTTTCAGGCGAGCTTAGCCAGAACGAGCGCACGCACGCCTTGCAGGCCATGCGCGACGGGCGCGCGCAGGTGTGTATCGCGACCGACGTCGCCGCACGCGGCATCGACCTGCCGAACCTCGAACTGGTGGTCCACGCGGACCTTCCGACCAACAAGGAAACGCTGCTCCACCGCTCGGGACGGACGGGCCGTGCCGGGCGGAAGGGCATGAGCGTGCTCATCGTCCCAAACCGCGCCGGCAAGCGCGCGGGCCGGTTGCTGCAGGGCGCAGGCATCACCGCGCAGTGGGGCAAGCCGCCGACCGCCGAAGAGGTGATGCAGCGCGACGATGAGCGGCTTCTGGCCGACCCGGCGCTTTCGGAGGCGGTTGGCGAGGACGAAGCCGACTTCGTGCAGCGCATCCTTGCGACGCACAGCGCCGAACAGGTCGCCGCTGCCTTCGTGCGCGCCTACCGCGCCGGCCGCTCGGCACCCGAAGACCTGATTGACGTCAAGCCAGGCTCATTCGATGACAGCGCCAAGCCGACGCGCGACCGCGACGATTTCGGCCCGGCGGTCTGGTTCTCGCTCTCGGTCGGGCGCAAGCAGAATGCCGAGCCGCGCTGGCTGATTCCGATGCTGTGCCGCAATGGCAACCTCACCAAGCGCGACATTGGCGCGATCAAGATGATGCCGGAAGAGACCTTCGTGGAGATCGCGGAAGGTTCGGCCGAGCGCTTCGCGGCCGTCATCGGCAAGAAGGGCGATCTGGAGCGCGGCATCCGCGTGAAGCGCGTCGAAGGCACGCCGGACTTTGCGGCTGGCCGAAGCGAAAAGAAACCGCATCGCGGGCAAAAGCCCGACACGAAAGATTGGTCGAAGAAGCCGGGAAAGCCGAAATTCGACAAGCCGAAAAGCGAAGGCTTCAAAAAGAAGAAGCCGAAGCGGGATTGAGAAAGGGCGCCTCACGGCGCCCTCGACTACCCAGACCGAAGCATCTTTGCACCCGCACGCCGCGTCATCCTCCGCCCTGCGCCGAGGATCCACCTCGCTTTTCGCTTGAACGGGCGCAGATGTTCGGGACAAGCCCGAGCATGACGGCTTCGGGGCGGGCTCGATATTGGTGTTTTATCCGAGAGCGTCTTGGGACGCGCTTGGACTATCAGCCAAGGACGATCCGCACGCGGCGTCATCCTCGGCCCTGTGCCGAGGATCTACTGCGCTTCTCGCATGAACGGCTGCTCGGACAAGCCCGAGCATGACGATCGCGAATCTCGCGGCGTTCTTGCTATCGCCGGGCCTGACCGGATGCCGGGTCAATATCGATCTCGACCTTCGCGCCGTCGGCGCGGTAATATTCGATCTCCCAATAGCCGTCGTCGTCCCAGTCGATTTCGTCGAAATAACCGAAACCGGCTTCCGCCTCGATGTTGGCCAGAATTTCCGACAGCGGCATCGAACCCGCCGGCGGTTGCGCGAATGCGGGAACGGCGAAGGCGGCAGATAAAAAAGCGGCGGCGATCAAGGATTTCACGATAGTCTCCATGCTGGATCTGGTCCCGTCACCGACAAGCTAACCGAATTTGCCCGAGCGGGGAAAGCCTTTCGGCACCATGCGGCCGGCAGCGGCGCGGTTGCCCATCCATTCCAGCAACTCGGCTTGGGAACGCGTGAAGACGCGGGTTGCCGAATCCGTCCATGACAGACCAGTTTCCATCGTAAATGGCTTGGCGTCGGAAACGCCGCCATCCTTGTAGCGCTGAAGTCGCACGCCCTTTCCGCGCGTCATTTCCGGCAGTTCGACCAGCGGGAAGACGAGCATTTTGCGATTCTCGCCAACGATGGCGAGATGATCGCCCGTCAGCGGCAGGCATAGGCGCGCCTCGTCTGGCGACTTGACGTTCATGACCTGTCTGCCCTTGCGGGTATTCGCGACGACCTCGGATTCGGCAACCGCGAAGCCATAGCCGTCGCGACTGATCAGAAGCAGCCTGCGCGCCGGGTCGTGGACGAAGGCCGTCAGGATGTCCTGATCGTTCTCCATATCGACCATGATGCGGATCGGCTCGCCGTGGCCGCGCCCGCCCGGCAGGCGGTCGGCGCCCAGCGTGTAGAACTTGCCGCCGGTCGTGAAGACGATGATCTTGTCGGTCGTCTGCGCGTGGAAGGCGAGCCTGAGCTTGTCGCCCTCTTTGAAGGTCAGGGCCGAGAAATCGGCCAGATGGCCCCGCAAGGCGCGCAGCCAGCCTTTTTCGGACACGACGACGGTGACCGGTTCCTTTTCGATCATGGCGTGATGGATGTCGCCGATGTCGTGGTCGGGCGCGTCCGCGAACTGCGTGCGGCGGCGGCCGAGATCGGTGTGCGAGCCGAACTTGTCGCGGATTTTCTCGATTTCCCAGCGGATGGTCTTCCACTGCTGCCTGTCGGAGGCGAGCAACGCCTCGATCTGCGCCTTTTCGGCCGTCAGCGCATCGTGCTCCTTGCGGATTTCGAATTCTTCCAGCTTGCGCAGATTGCGCAGGCGCATGTTGAGGATCGCCTCGGCCTGGATATCCGTCAGGTCCCAGCGCGCGATCATCACCTTTTTCGGCTCATCCTCCTCGCGGATGATGCGGATGACTTCGTCGATATTCAGATAGGCGATCAAAAGGCCGCCCAGGATTTCCAGCCGCCGCTCGATCTCGCCAAGCCTATGGCGCGAGCGCCGGATCAGCACCTCCTTGCGGTGCTCCAGCCACTCCGCGAGAACGCCCTTGAGCGACAGCACGTTCGGAATCTTGCCGCGCGTGAGGACGTTGAGGTTGAGCGGGAAGCGGCTTTCAAGCTCGGTCAGCTTGAAAAGCGACTCCATCAAGATGGCGGGATCGACCGCACGGCTTTTCGGCACCAACACAAGGCGGATGTCCTCGGCGCTTTCGTCGCGCACATCCTCGAGCAGCGGCAGTTTGCGGGCAAGCAACAGTTCCGCGATCTTCTCGACGAGGCGAGACTTCTGGACGCCGTAGGGAATTTCCGTGACGACGATCTGATAGGTGCCGCGTCCCTGATCTTCCTGCTCCCACCGCGCCCGCACGCGGAACGAGCCGCGCCCGGTCTTGTAGGCGTTCACGATGCTGGCGAAATCGTCGACGATGATGCCGCCGGTCGGGAAATCCGGGCCGCGCACCATGTTCTCGTCGGCATCGGTCGCATGCGGCTCGTGCGTCAGCAGATCTTCGACCTCGGCGTCGGGATGATCGATCAGATGCAGCGCGGCCTTGCACAGTTCGGCAAGGTTATGCGGCGGGATCGAGGTCGCCATGCCGACCGCGATGCCGGACGAGCCGTTGGCGAGAATGTTGGGGAATGCGCCGGGAAGAACGACGGGTTCCTCGTCCTCTTCATTGTAGGTCGGGCGAAAATCGACGGCGTCCTCGGTGATCCCGTTCAAGAGTTCGGTCGTCACCTCGGTCATGCGCGCTTCGGTGTAGCGCATGGCGGCGGCATTATCGCCGTCGATATTGCCGAAATTCCCCTGCCCGTCGACCAGCGGATAGCGCACCGAAAAAGACTGCGCCAGACGCACCAGCGCGTCATAGATCGACTGGTCGCCATGCGGATGAAACTTGCCCATCACCTCGCCGACGATGCGCGCGCATTTGGCGAAACCCTGATCGGGATTGAGCCGCAAGAGCCGCATGGAATGCACGATGCGCCGATGCACCGGCTTCAGCCCGTCGCGTACGTCCGGCAGCGCGCGATGCATGATCGTCGAGAGCGCATAGGCCAGATAGCGCTCTTCGAGCGCCTTCTTCAGGTCGACCGGTTCGATATGGTTGCCGTCTCCGGCGCCTGGCGGCAAAATGCTCTTTCCCATGGGGTTGGCTTAGCCCAGGCCGGGGATTCGCGGCAAGTGCGAGGCCGACACAGCCCCTGTCAATCCACCGAAAAGCATTGCCCCATGAAACCGCGTTGCAGATTGATCGTTTGCCTTTTCGAGGCGCTTGCGATCATGTGGCGCACAATAAAAATTCTCGGGTAGGAAAAGATGCAGCTCGTCGCGAACCAACTAAAAACGCTGGCGCTTGGCGTCACCCTGTCGGCATCGGCTTTTTCCGGTGCCTGGGCGCAGGATGCCGATGCCGCACTCGAACGCTTCAGGGCGCTGATGAGCGAACAGGGCATCGAAATGGCCTGGGCCAATGCCGACATTTCGGGCGACGATGCGACCATCACCGGCGTGACCGTCAATGCCGAAGGCGGACCGCAGCCGATCGGCGACATCACGTTCACGGATATCTCGCAGGTCGATGACGGCTATCGCGTCGAGCGCATTTCCATGCCGAGCTACGAAGCGACCGAGTCCGGCGGCACCGTCACGCTGACCGACGTGGTGATGGACGCCGTGTTCCTTCCCGACGAAGGCGTCGAAGTCGCCGGCGCGGAAGTCTTTTTCTACGAATACGCATCGCTGGGTGCCGCACGGTTCGAGATGGAAGGCCGCGAAGTCTTCTCGCTCACCAATCTCAATGCACGGATCACACCTCCCGAGGGCGACGGCGAACTCGCTTTCACGGGCGGCGCCGAGCGATTTACGGCAGACCTTACCGCAGCCGACAATCCCGAGCAGCAAGCGGTCATCGAACGTCTCGGCTACGAGCAGATTTCCGGCCAGATGGATTTCGCCGGCAGTTGGGCGGCGGGCGACGGGCGGTTGAAGCTTTCGCAATATGATTTCATCATCGAGGATGCCGGCACGCTCGGCATCACGGTCGACATCAGCGGCTACACGCCGGCCTTCATCAAGGCTTTGCGCGAGACAACCGAAAGGATGGCCGCGAACCCGGAAGGCGATCAGTCCGCGCAGGGGCTGGCCCTGCTCGGCCTCATGCAGCAGATCAACATCCATGGCATGGAGATCCGTTTCGACGACGCCTCGCTCACCAACCGCGTCATCGACTATGCGGCGGAAGATCAGGGCGCGACGCGGGCGGATGTCGTCAATCAGACCAAGGCGGTCTTCCCCCTCATCCTGGCACAACTCAACGCACCGCAGCTCATGCAGATGGCGACCGGCGCGGTTTCGGCCTTCCTCGACGACCCGCAATCGCTGACGATCCGGGCCGCGCCCGCCACCCCCGTTCCGTTCGCCATGGTGCTGGCGGCCGGCGCCGCCTCGCCGGACCTTCTCGTGCAGCAACTCGGCTTGACCGTGACGGCGAACGACTGAGCGTCTGGTTTATTCGCCGTTGACCAGAGACAGGATGAGCTGATGGATATTGCCGCCATCGCTCATCTCGACGCGGTCGAAGTCCCGGCTTTTCTGCCGCTGCGCCTGCGAGAGTTCGCCGAGGCGTGTTTGCAGCTTCTGCCGCACCTTCTGGCAGCCGGGGTCCGCCTCGGCTCTCAGGCCGACTGAATAGGCCTCGATCGCCTCGACCATCTCGATGATATCGCGCCCGTGAACCCGCTCATGGACACGAATACCTTCGATGAAGGTTTCCCAGTTGCGCTGGAGCGCAGGTGACAGCGGGCCGGACGGCTTCGGCAAGGTATAGGTGATCACCAGACTCGGCCGTGCCGTTGCAAGAACGCAGGAGCCGTCGGATTGCGGGCGATAGTCCCGCGACCACAAAAGCTCGAAATTGGTATGTGCGATCGCCCTGCCGATGCCGATCTTGGGGCCGCGCTCGCCGATCGAACGATAAAGATCGATTCCTGTCGTGCCCGAAACCGCATAGGCGTCGATGCGCTCGGTTGCCTGCCAGTTGGCCTGTGCGACGGCGGGCAGGATGGCGAGGCATGCGGCAATCAAAGGTCGTTTCATCAAATCCCCTCTCGCCATTCAGTGACGCAGGCATCCAAGGCGATCAGCGCGCCGCGGCGAAGATCGGCAAACTTCATCCTATCGGGCGGCGGTACATGGATAAAGCCGGTCATCGACGGAGCAAGCCCGTCGCAGGCATGGGCAGCGGAGAGCGTGAACACCGTATTGCACAGATAGCCGCCCGCATCCTCCGACCATTCGACGGGCAGGCCGGCCGCTTCGAAGCGGTGCGCAATGCGTTTCAGAGGCAGTGTCGAGACCAGCGTTTCAGGCCCGTCGCAGATCGCTTGCGACGACGGAAGATTGCCCAGATTGTCTGGCCGTGCCTGCGCATTCGTGTTGCGCGCGATGCGCTCCAGCCGGAAGCCGTGGCAGGCTTGGGCAAGCCCGAAATGCAGCGCAATGACCGGCGCGTAGTCTTCGCAAAGCGCAGATAACTGCGCTGCGATCGTCTCGTATTCGACCGAGAGGACGGCCGCGCGAAACTCGGCATCGATCGTTGGCGGAGTATCGGTCAGGTTTTCGACCAGCGCCTCGGTCGGATTGACCGGCGCGCCGGGAAAGACCGAAAAGCCTGTCAGGAGAATGCGCGGGCGACGATGGTTCGTCATGCCGCCCGCCGCCATGTCGTCAGGCGTCTTTCTTCGCCGTCGGCGCGACGCGCAGATGAAGCTCGCGCAATTGCTGCGAAGTCGCCTGCGAAGGTGCGTTCATCAACAGATCCTGCGCCTGCTGGTTCATCGGGAACATGGTGACTTCGCGCAAATTCTTCGCACCGACCAGCAGCATCACGATCCGGTCGATGCCGGCCGCCATGCCGCCATGCGGCGGCGCGCCGTACTGGAACGCGCGGTAGAGGCCGCCGAAACGCTCCTCGACCGTCTCGCGGGAAAGGCCGACCATCTCGAACGCCTTGACCATCGTCTCAGGCAGATGGTTGCGGATGCCGCCGGATGCGATCTCGAAGCCGTTGCAGACCATGTCGTACTGGAACGCCTTGAGTGAAAGCGGCTCGCCGCCTTCAAGCCCCTCCATGCCGCCTTGCGGCATCGAGAACGGATTGTGGGCGAAGTCGATCTTCTTTTCGTCCTCGTTCCACTCGAAGAAGGGGAAATCGACGATCCAGCACAGTTCGAACCGGTCGCGGTCGACGAGGTTCAGTTCCTCGCCGGCACGGGTGCGGGCCGCACCTGCGAACGCGACGAACTTTTTCGGATCGCCCGCGACGAAGAAGCAGGCGTCGCCGTCGCCGAGGCCGAGCTGTGCCGCGATTGCCGCCGTGCGCTCCTCGCCGATATTCTTGGCGATCGGCCCTGCGCCTTCGAGCTTGTCGCCTTCCTTGCGCCAGAAGATATAGCCGAGACCCGGCTGGCCCTCGCCCTGCGCCCACGAATTCATGCGGTCGCAGAAGGCTCTGGAGCCGCCGGTCCTGGCGGGAATCGCCCAGACTTCCGCTTTCGGGTCGTTGGCGAGGATGTTTGCGAACACCTTGAAGCCCGATCCGGCGAAATGCTCGGACACAGCTTCCATGACGATCGGGTTGCGCAAATCCGGCTTGTCGGAACCGTATTTGCGCATGGCGTCGTCATAGGCGATGCGCGGGAAGGTTTGAGTGACCGGCTTGCCGTCCGCGAAGGTCTCGAAGACGGAGCGCAGCACCGGCTCCATGGTCGACAGCACGTCTTCCTGTTCGACGAAGCTCATTTCGAGGTCGAGCTGGTAGAATTCGCCCGGCAGGCGATCGGCGCGCGGGTCCTCATCACGGAAGCAGGGCGCGATCTGGAAATAACGGTCGAAGCCGGACACCATGATCAACTGCTTGTAGATCTGCGGCGCCTGCGGCAGCGCGTAGAACGAGCCTTCATGCAAACGCGACGGTACGAGGAAGTCGCGCGCCCCTTCCGGCGACGAGGCCGTCAGGATTGGCGTCGAGAACTCGGTGAAGCCGACATCGCCCATGCGCTTGCGCATCTCGGCGATGATCTTCGTGCGCTGGACGATGTTCCGGTGCAGCGTTTCGCGGCGTAGGTCGAGAAAGCGGTATTTGAGGCGGATATCCTCGGGATAATCCGGCTCGCCGAAGACCGGCAGCGGCAGTTCCTTCGCCTTGGACAGGACTTCCATGCTGCGGGCGAAAATCTCGATTTCGCCGGTCGGAAGGTTCGCGTTGGCGGTCTCGGCCGTGCGAGCCTTCACTTCACCGTCGACGCGGATGACCCATTCGCCGCGCACGGTCTCGGCCACCTTGAAGCATGGCGAATCGGGATCGGCGACGATCTGCGTCAGGCCGTAATGGTCGCGCATGTCGATGAAGAGGAGCCCGCCATGATCGCGCACGCGATGCACCCAGCCGGAAAGACGCACATTGGCGCCGACATCGGATTTGCGAAGTTGCGCGCAAGTGTGGCTGCGATAGGCATGCATGGGAGGTTCTTCCAGACTGGTTCGATGGTCGCCGGGCTCGCCGTCGAACAGACCGGCCCGAAATTTCGCGCGAAAAGCGCATGCGGGACCCATTTTGTCAAGATTTTCGACGGCGGGCGCCGTCAGCCGGCGATGTCTCCGACCGTGCTCAGAAAATCGGAACGTATCCACTCGGCGAGTTCGCCGTTGCGGATGCCGTTCTCCGCCGTGCATGCGTCCGATCCGCTGTCGACGAAGGCGGCATGGCCATCGAAGCAACCGGCGGTGTAATATTCCGAAACGCGCGACCAGCCATCGACGCTTTCATAGACGACGATGGATTCGCCAAGATGGAAGCGGCCGACCACACCGCATTCGAGCGACGGGCAGGTTCTGCGGACATTGGCGTCGTCCGTGACCGACATGCGCGATTGGGCGCCGGCGGGCAACGCCGTCGCGATCGAGACCAACATCGCCAGCGTCATCGATATCGTGCCGGGCATGAACTTCACCATCGATTTCGTTCCTATCCGGGAGACTGCGCCCACACAAAGTTTCGAACTGTAACAAATCGACACTAACATGATCGACTCCATATTCCTAATCGCCAACCTCCACTGATGTGGGGCTACTCCTCCGGCGTGCTGGATCATGGTCGGCGTGCCCAAGGCAGAGTATAGAGGACGGGACCGACCCGGATTTTCATGATCTCCATCCGCCCTCTTCTTCCGCTCCTGATCGCCGCCGGCATTTTGCTCGCGGGTAACGGCCTGCAGGGAACGCTGATTGCGCTGCGCGGCCAGGAGGAAGGGTTTTCGACCGGGCTGATCGGCGTTATCGGCGCGGCCTATTTCGCCGGCTTCTTCCTCGGCTGCATGACGATCACGCAGATGCTGCGCTCCGTCGGTCACATCCGCTGTTTCGCAGCCCTCGCGGCAATGGCGGCGAGCGGCACCCTGGCGCTCGTCCTCTTCATCGATCCCGTCGCATGGATCGTGCTGCGCTTCCTGATCGGCTTCTGCTTCGCCGGTCTTTTCACCGTTATGGAAAGCTGGATCAATTCGAGCGTGGGCAACGCCACGCGCGGCCGCGCGACATCCGTCTACCGCGTGATCGATCTCGTAGGCACCACGCTGTCCCAGTTCATGATCCCGCTGTTCGGCACGAACGGGTTCACGATCTTCGGCGTGATGGCGATCATGATCACGCTGTCGCTGGTGCCGGTCTCACTCGGGGATCGGTCCAATCCCAGCCCGCCGAAGGAATTGAAGCTCGACCTGAAAAGCGTGTGGCTGATCTCGCCGCTCGCCTGCATCGGCTCCGCCGTCGCCGGGCTTGCCAACAGCGCGTTCCGGCTCGTCGGGCCGCTTTATGCGCAGTCGATCGGACTCTCCGTCAGCCAGATCGCCACCTTCATCTCGCTCGGCGTCATCGGCGGCGTCGTCCTGCAATATCCGCTCGGCTCGCTGTCGGACCGCTGGGACCGGCGCAAGGTGCTTGTCCTGACCTCGGCCGCCGCCATGCTGGCGGCACTTGCGATCGCGCTCATGACGCAAAGCGGCGCACTTTCCCATTTCGTTCTGATCTTCATTTTCTCGGCCTTCGCCATGCCGATCTATTCGCTGGCCGCCGCGCACGGAAACGACAATGCGGGCGAAGGCGGCTATGTGAAGGTCGCCGCAGCGCTGATGTTCTTCTACGCGATCGGCGCGGTCATCGGCCCGCTCACCTCGTCGCTGCTTTTGACGCAGTTCGGCAACCCGGCGCTCTTTTATTATCTGGCGGGCGTCTATGCGTTCTTCATCGCCGTCACGCTTTATCGCATGCGTGTGCGGTCCGCACCGCCGCCGGAAGAACGCGGACGGTTCACCGCGCTCATCCGCACGTCACCCTTCTTCGCACGGCTGGCGCATCGGCCTCGCGACAAAGATAGCGGTTGACGTGCCTGCCCCCGGCTGGAATGGAGAAGCAAAGGACAGGAAACCTCGCAACACATGCATCTCATCCAGGATCAGGCCGAACTCGAGGCCGCCATCGCCGAATTCGAGAAATCCGACTTCGTCACCGTCGATACGGAATTCATCCGCGAGACGACGTTCTGGCCGATCCTGTGCCTGATCCAGATGGCTGCGCCCGGCGTCACGGCGCTGATCGATCCACTCGCCAAGGGCATCGATCTCAAGCCGTTCTTCCGCCTGATGGCGAACGAGAAGATCACCAAGGTCTTTCACGCCGCGCGGCAGGACATCGAAATCATCTTTCATCTGGGCGATCTCATCCCTCACCCGGTGTTCGACACGCAGGTCGCCGCCATGGTCTGTGGCTTCGGCGACAGCGTCTCTTACGACCAGCTCGTGCAGAAGGTGACCGGCCAGCGTCTCGACAAGTCCTCGCGCTTTACCGACTGGCGGCACCGCCCACTTACCGACAAGCAGCTCGAATATGCGCTGGCGGACGTAACCCACCTCATCGATGTCTATCGGCATCTGACGGATCAGCTCACCCGCGAGGACCGCGCGCACTGGCTGAACGAGGAAATGGAAATCCTCACCGCACGCGGGACCTACGACCCGCACCCCGACGACGCTTGGAAGCGCCTGAAGATGCGCATGCGCAAGCCGCTGGAACTCGCCATCGTGCAGGCAGTGGCCGCGTGGCGCGATCGCGAGGCGCGCGAACGCGACGTGCCGCGCAACCGGGTCATCAAGGACGACGCGATCTACGAGATCGCCCAGCAGGCCCCGCGCGACCAGACCGCACTCGGCCGGCTGCGCTCGACGCCGAAGGGCTGGGAGCGCTCCTCCACCGCCGCGTCACTCCTCGAAGTCGTGGGCAAGGTGCTGGACATCCCGAAGGACCAACTGCCCAAGATGCCCAAGCAGGTTCATCAGCCGGAAGGATCGGGCGCGGCGGTCGAACTCCTGAAGGTTCTGCTCAAGATGATCGCCGAACAGGAAGGCGTCGCGCCCAAGGTGCTCGCCTCCGGCGACGATCTCGACAAGATCGCCGGCGAAGGCGAGAAGGCCAACGTGCCCGCCCTGTCGGGGTGGCGGCGTGAGGTTTTCGGCGAGAAAGCGCTCAAGCTCGTTCGCGGCGAAGTCGGCATCAAGTTCGACAAGCGCCGGATCGTCGCGTTCGACATTCGCGACGAGGCTTGAAACACCGTCTTTCGTCAGTTCGCCTGATGATTTCGCGGCTGGTGCATCCTGACCTGCCCGTCATGCAGGAACACCGCATGGTCGAACAGGGACAGGTCGAGTTCGTTCGGCAAGCGAACGTCTCGCAAATCCGGACATGAGCGGCCGGCCATTTCAAACGACCGGTCGATCTGTGAAACGAAGGCGAAAATCAATCCCTGCCGCCTGGCAAATGCCTTCAAAGACCTGACCTGATCGTCGAGCGGCGGCGTTTCCCGGCGCTGATCCAGTATCTGCAAATAGTCGATAACGGCGAGCGCGCCATTCGGCGACGTCTGCAATTGCGCTGCGATGTAGTCGGCGCATATGTCGTTCGAGCAATCGATGCGGAACGACTGCTCGCAGCCCTCCGGCATCTGGAGTTGCCTGACGCGTTCGGCAGCGCTTTTTGCGGAATATTCCAGCGTGAAGAACGTGCTGGTGCTGCCCGATCTCACTGCCCGGGCGGCAAGCTTCATTCCCATCATGGTCTTTCCCTGTCCGGGACGGCTGCCGATCAGAATGAGGCTTCCGGGGCTGAGTCGGGAATACAGAAAATCCTCGGGCGAGGCCGACGCATGAGCGGCTGCCAGCAAGCTCCAGCTCTTGTATCCCTCGTCGGCGGCGACGCGATCGAGGGCGCTGTGAAGTGGGATGCCGTGGGCCTTCGAAGCAATGCGGGCATCGCGTTTCAGGCGGAAGACAGGTCGGGTGAGTTTCATCGAAACCTCCTATAACGAGCGATAGTCGCAACCCCTCCTCATGCGCGCGCTCGAATAGTCGGTTCGCTTGTTGAAAACGCCCTGCATGAATTCTGCTGCCCCGATGGAGGGAGGAGGCGCAGGCGGCACCCGATGCTGAGAATACATGATTCGACGCTCGCGAAAACACGCCTCAGCCGACAACCAGTTCCATCGGCCGGCCGAGCACCTTTGCAAGCTGCGCCATGCGCCCTGAGGGACGTTCTCCCCTCAGGCCCGCATGCTCCTGCGGCACGACGAGGCGCAGCGTTCCGTTGTCGCTCGCCCATTTCAGCCTCGGGATGATGCCCGGCATGGACGCCGACAGGAGATAGACGACGCGCAACAATGCGCCGAGAATGCGCGCGCGCTCGACATAATGGGGCGTTGCGAGCGCCCGCATTTCCGGTGAGACGCCGTCGGCGGAAATTCCCTCGTGGCGGAACATGTTGGCCAGCGCGATGAAGGCGCGGCCGGGATGGTCGACGCCGATGAAGGACGCATGCGCGATGATGTTGAGCGACTGCGTTCCGCGATATTCGGGATGCGCGCGCCAGCCGATATCGGCCAGAAGGCATGCGGCGTGGCGATAGCGTGCGTCGTCTTCCGTTTCCTCGATGCCGAAGACGCGGAAGGTTTCGCCGACCCATTCGGCCAGTTCGCGCGAATGCCTTACCGAGCGCGCGCGCAGCACGGCAAGTTCCTCGGCCGCCGAAATCAACGGATCGTCGAGTTGCTTGTCTTGCGGCAGCAGCGAATAGAGATAGCCTTCGCGCACGCCCTGCGCCGAGACGACGACCCTGTCCGGCTTCATCGCGCGCAGGACCTCGAGCAGCGTGGTCGCGCCATAGGGCAGAAGCGCGCGGCGGCTCTTCGAGATGCGATCAATGCCGCCGGCCTTATCGAGTTCGCCGGCTTCCACCTGCTTCAGGAAATCGGAAAGCCCGTCCATCGGCATTTCGTAATTGTGCATGACGTTGAGGTCATAGCCGCGAACCAGCATGTGAAGCCGCGCGAGATTCCGCCAGGTGCCGCCGACGCAATAGAAAGTTCGGCCCTGCCCTGCCCGCAGCAGCTTTGCGCGGATCAGTTCGGTGCGCGCGATGCGCGTTGCGGCCGTCGTCGAATTCTGAGCCATTTCCTGAAGCCGCAGGCCGCCGAGCGGCAGCGTGATTCCGTCGCCGATCTCGCGATCCCTGACATCCACAAGCTCCAGGCTTCCGCCGCCCAGATCGCCTGCGATCCCGTCCGGCTTGTGAAAGCCGGAAATGATGCCGAGCGCCGAATAATAGGCTTCCTGCCGGCCGGTCAGCACCTTGATCGGCGTGCCGAGGATTTCCTCGGCGCGGTGGATGAAATCCGGGCCGTTTTCGGCCTCGCGCGCGGCGGCCGTCGCGATCACATGAAGGCTTTCGGCGCCCGCCTGCTCCGACAGGGCACGGAAGCGGCCGAATTCCTCAACCGCGCGGCGAACGCCGTCGGGATCGAGCTTGCCGGTCGTCACGATGCCGCGACCGAGACCGGCCAACATCTTTTCGTTGAACAGAACGGTCGGCGAGCGGGCAATGCCCTCATAGATCACCAGACGGATCGAGTTCGAGCCGATATCGATGATCGATACCGGACGGCGATCCGGCAGGCGGCCCTGCGAATTTGCGATCATGCGGGGGTCAGCCAGCCTGTTGCTTCTTGCGGCGATGGCGCGCGATGCGCTTGGGCGCATGCGACTTCAGGGCATTTCCGCGACCGGAAAGCGACGGATTCGTCATGAAATATTCCTGCGCATTGAAGGGTTCCTCCCCCTCCTCGGGCGCCATCCGCCGCGAGGTCCCATCCGGCAATACTTCGAAACTTTGCTGGTTGTCCATCAGGTTTCCAAGCATGATCTGACCCAGAACCTGTTCGTGGACGGTCGGATTGGTGATGGGAACCATGGTTTCGACCCGCCGGTCGAGGTTGCGCGGCATGATGTCGGCCGACGAAAAATAGACGATCGCCTCATCGGACGGCAGGCCGTGGCCATTGCCGAAGCAGTAGATTCGCGAATGTTCGAGGAAACGGCCGACGATGGATTTCGCCCTTATGTTGTCCGACAGACCCGGCACCTGCGGGCGCAGACAGCAGATGCCGCGCACGACGATGTCGATCTCGACGCCCGCCCGGCTCGCCTCGTAGAGCGCATCGATCACCATCGGATCGACCAGGGAGTTCAGCTTCAGCCAGATCTGCGCGGGCTTGCCCTGCCCGGCGAAGTCGATCTCGGAGCGAATGTGATCGAGCAGCCTCTGGCGCAGCGTGAACGGCGAAACCGCAAGCTTCATCTGGTCCGTCGGCTCGGCATAGCCGGTGATGAAATTGAAAATCTGCGCCACGTCCCGCGCGATCTGCGGGTCGCTCGTGAAGAAAGACAAATCCGTGTAGATGCGTGCGGTGATGGGGTGGTAGTTGCCGGTGCCCAGATGCACGTAGTTGCGCAGCTTTCCTTCTTCACGGCGCACGACGAGCGACATCTTGGAATGCGTCTTCAACTCGATGAAGCCGAAGACGACCTGAACGCCGGCACGCTCCAGATCGCGCGCCCAGCGGATATTCGCCTCTTCGTCGAACCGCGCCTTCAATTCGACCAGCGCCGTGACCGACTTGCCGGCCTCCGAGGCATCGATCAGCGCGCGCACGATGGGGCTGTCGTTCGAGGTGCGATAGAGCGTCTGCTTGATCGCGACGACTTCGGGATCGAGCGCCGCCTGCCGCAGAAACTGCACCACGGCGTCGAAGGTCTCGTAGGGATGGTGGACGACGATGTCCTTTTCGCGGATCGCCGCGAAGCAATCCCCGCCATGTTCCCGGATGCGCTCGGGAAAACGCGGATTGAAGGGCCGGAACTTCAAATCGTCGCGCGGCAGCGAAACAATCTCCGAAATCTGGCTGATCGCGAGCGGTCCGGTCAGAACGCTGATGCGCGAGGGGCCGACATTGAGCTGTGAGGCGACGAAATCGCGCAGCGGCGCGGGCATCTCGTCGTCGAACTCGATGCGGATCACCTGCCCGCGCCGGCGGCGCTTCAGCGCCGTTTCGAACAGGCGCACGAGATCCTCGGCCTCTTCTTCGACCTCGATATCGCTGTCGCGAATGATGCGGAAGGTGCCCGACCCCTTGACCTCATAGCCGGGGAAAAGCTGCCCGATGAACAGCTCGACGACGTCCTCCAGCGCGATGAAGCGGACATGCCCGCGCCTGTCAGGCAGGCGGACGAAGCGGTTGAGCGCCTGCGGCAGGCGTAAAAGCGCCGACATTTCCTCCCCCTCCTTTCGGTGACGCAATTGCAGCGCCATCGAGAACCCAAGATTGGGAATGAAGGGAAAAGGATGCGCCGGATCGACGGAAAGCGGCGTCAAAACCGGAAAGATCGCTTCGAGGAAATGATCCTCGAGCCATGCCTTGTCTTCCTTCGACAAGGGGGCGGAGCGTACGATCTCGATCCGTTCTTTCCGCAAAAGATCGGCCAGCAATGAAAAGCTTTGCTGCTGATCCGCCTGAAGGCTCGAAACCTCGAGCAATATCTGTTCGAGCTGTTCTGCGGGCGTGCGGCCGTCCGGGCTCTTGATGGCGATGCCGGCGCGCACCTGCCCGGCAAGACCCGCCACGCGCACCATGAAGAATTCGTCGAGATTCGTGGCCGAGATGGACAGGAAACGCAGCCGTTCGAGAAGCGGATGGTTCGGATTGTGCGATTCTTCCAGAACGCGCCGGTTGAACTGGAGCCAGGAAAACTCGCGATTGACGAACCGATCGGGGTTCGCCTCGGGCGACTTGGCCAGTTGCGCTACCGGGCTGGCGAAACTGCGTTCTACCGGCTTCATCTCGTTCATGTGTCCAGACCATTCCTCGAGCGGAGTTTACCCACTCCTGCCAGCCTTTTGCGACAGTTTCATATCGGCCATCTTGCATTGACCGGGGCAATGCTGCAAACGCTCAAGGCCTGATATCCTGAGATCTTCGGAGTCCGTCATGGCCGGCCACGCAATTCCTCATTTTCAGAACGACGCCGGACATGCGGCGATCGAGATCGGCGTGAAGGAATTCATGTGCGTGGGTGCAAACGCACCATTCGATCACCCGCATGTTTTCCTCGACATGGGCGACGGCGACGAGAAGGTCTGTCCCTATTGCTCGACGCTCTACCGCTTCAACGCAGCGCTGAAGGCGACCGAAACCGTGCCCGCCGGCGCGCTCTACCGCGAACCCGCCGTCTGACGTGGGGATTGCGGCCGAGGGATTCGAGGATCATCCCGTCGCGATCGTCGGTGGCGGTATTGCCGGGCTGACGGCCGCCCTCGCCTTCGCCGAACGCGGCCTGCCCGTCCGGATATTCGAGCGCGCGCCCGAGCTTCACGAGATCGGCGCAGGTTTGCAGATCTCGCCCAATGCGACGCGCATTCTCGATCGTCTGGGCGTGATCGAGGCGCTCGACGGCCGCTATGCAATTCCCGAAGCCGTCACTATCCGCGATGCGATCAGCCTCAAGGTGATCGCGGAGGTGCGGCTCGGCGCGTTCGGGCAGGAGCGCTGGGGTGCGCCGTATCTGGTGGCCGCGCGCGGCGCTTTGCAATCGGCGCTGCTGAAGCGCGTCGCGCAGGAACCGCTCATCACATTGACGACCGGAGCCGAAGTCAGCGATTTCGATGTCGAAACCGATAACGGCATCCCGCAACTGGCAATCCGCGAAAATGAAGGTGAACGGACGGTCCCCACGCGGCTTATCGTCGGCGCCGACGGCGTCTGGTCGACGATCCGCGACCATGGTGGGCCTGAAGGGCAGACGCGTCCGATTGGAACCGTTGCCTGGCGTGCAACCCTTGCGCCCCAAGAAGGCGCGGCATTCCGCCGGATCGCGCCGGACGACCGGGTCACGACATTCGCTTCGCCGAAATTCCATGCTGTCGCCTACCCGCTTGGCGATGGATCGCTCAATATCGTCATCGTCACGAGCGGCACGCTGTCACGCACCGGCTGGGTGCGCGAAGGCGATCCGGTCCTGCTCGCAAAGCTCATCGACGGCGCCCATCCGGCGATCGCCGAACTCGCCGCGCTCGTGCCGAACTGGACCATGTGGCCGCTTCACATCGCCAGCCCCAACTGCGGCTGGACGCACCCGAACGGGCTCGCGCTCATCGGGGACGCAGCACATGCCATGGCTCCCTTCGCAGCGCAGGGCGCGGCGATGGCGATCGAAGATTCGTTCGTGCTTGTAAAACTGGTGGCCGAAAACGCCCTGCCCGAAGCGCTCGCCCGCTATGTCGCCCTGCGCCGCCCGCGCATTCGCCGCGTGGGCCTGCGCGGTGGCCTCAACCAGTTCGCCTGGCACGCGCGCGGGCCAGTCGCCATCGCGCGCAACCTCTTCCTCAAGACCCGCTCGCCCGAAAAGCTCGCGGCCGATCTCGACTGGCTTTATGGCTGGCAGGTTGACGAATCTATCCGATGATTTTGACCATCGTCACGACAGGCCAAAGACCGGAACTCACTTCGATCACCGGCACATGGCGGTGGGAAGCGTTCTTCAAGGACGACGGCATCGGTCTCGCCGATGTATTGCGGGAGGAAGAGGCTGCGGCGGCCAGCGCCGATCTTTTTCCTACCGTACTCGTCCTGCTCGACGGCGAGCGTCCGGTCGGCATGGTGACGCTATGCCTTGACGATCTCGAAGGCCGGCCTGACCTCAACCCCTGGCTGGCGGGCCTCTATGTCGCGCCCGAGCATCGCGGCAAAGGCCATGCCCTGCGCCTGATCGATGGACTCGAAACGCTCGTGCGCAACGCGAATATCGGTCGGCTGTCGCTGTACACCGCATCAGCGATGGAACTCTACCGCCAGGTGGGCTGGACGACGATCGAAACGTTCGACCAGGCAGGCGAACGCTTTTCGATCATGCAAAAGCACATCTGACCGCACCCGCCGCACGCAAAAATGCCACAGGCGGGGATTTCCGCGACCGATGCCCCTCAGTGCAGAATCTGGCTGAGGAACAGCTTCGTGCGTTCGTGCTGCGGATTATCGAAGAACTTTTCCGGCTCGTTCTGTTCGACGATCTGGCCCTGATCCATGAAGATCACGCGGTTGGCGACCTGGCGCGCGAAACCCATCTCGTGGGTCACAACAATCATGGTCATGCCTTCCTCGGCCAGCCCGACCATCGTCTCCAGAACTTCCTTGATCATTTCCGGATCGAGCGCGGATGTCGGCTCGTCGAAAAGCATGATGCGCGGATTCATGCACAGTGAGCGGGCGATCGCCACGCGCTGCTGCTGGCCGCCGGAAAGCTGGCCGGGATATTTCAGCGCCTGTTCAGGAATCTTGACGCGCTCGAGATAGTGCATCGCGATTTCCTCGGCCTTCTTCTTGGGCATTTTTCGAACCCAGATCGGCGCAAGCGTGCAGTTTTCCAGGATCGTCAGATGCGGGAACAGGTTGAAGTGCTGGAACACCATGCCGACTTCGCGCCGCACCTCGTCGATCTTCTTCAAATCGTTGGTGAGTTCCTTGCCGTCAACGATGATCTGCCCCTTCTGGTGCTCCTCCAGACGGTTGATGCAGCGGATCATGGTCGATTTTCCAGAGCCCGAGGGGCCGCACACGACGATGCGCTCGCCCTGCATGACCTTGAGGTTGATGTCCCGCAGGACGTGGAAATCGCCATACCATTTGTGCATGTCGATGATCTCGATCGCGACATCGGTGTCCGACACCTGCATCCTGGAGCGATCGATCTCGATCTGGCTGGCCGTTGCGGCATTATCCATAGCCATTGTTCATTCCCCTTGGCCAGCGGCCTTATTTCTTGTGGCCGGTATCGAGCCGGCGTTCCATGAAAATAGAGTAACGCGACATGCCGAAGCAGAACATCCAGAAGACGAAGCCTGCGAAGATCAGGCCCGACATCGGGGTCTGCGGTGAGGCCCAGCTCGCATCGGCGAAATTCTGGCGCACGATGCCGAGCAGGTCGAACATGCCGATGATGTAGACCAGGCTTGTATCCTTGAAGAGCCCGATGAAGGTGTTGACGATGCCCGGAATGACCAGCTTCAGCGCCTGCGGCAGAACGATCAGGCGCATCGACTGCCAATAGCCGAGACCCAGCGAGGATGCGCCTTCGTACTGGCCCTTAGGAATTGCCTGAAGACCGCCGCGCACCACCTCCGCCATATAGGCGGACGCGAAAATCGAAAGCCCGACCAGAGCGCGCAAAAACCGGTCGAACGTCATGCCGGCAGGCAGGAACAGCGGCAGCATCACGCTGGCCATGAACAGGACCGACACGAGCGGCACGCCGCGAACGGTCTCGATGATGATCACGCTGATCATCTTGATGACCGGCAGTTTCGATCGTCGCCCGAGCGCCAGCAGGATGCCCATCGGCAGCGATATCACGATCGCGACGAAGGACAGGACCATGGTGACGAGCAAACCGCCCCACAGCGAGGTCGGCACGTAGCGCAGGCCGAAATGACCGCCGACCAGAAGAAAATAGGCCGCGATCGGGAAGACCAAGAAGAACAGCGCCGCGTTGATCGCCTTGAACGGAATGCGGGGGATCAGGAGCGGCACCAGAAGGACCACGAAGGCGATCGCCGTGTAGTCGACCCGCCAGCGTTCGAAGACGGGATAGCGACCGTACATGAATTGCGCGAATTTCGCATTCACGAACGCCCAGCATGCACCCGACCAGCCGTCAGGCTGGATGCCGCCCTGGCTGACCGTGGCGCAGACCTCGCGGTTGGCGCCCGTCCAGACCGAGTCGACGAAGGCCCAGCGCAGGAAATTCGGCAAAGTGTAGGCGAGCAGCAGGATCGCCAACAGCGTCAGCACCGTATCGATCGGCGTGGCGAAAAGATTGGTGCGCAGCCACCTCACGACACCGCGATCGCGCTCCGGTGCCGTCTGCGCATTGATCATTTCCATGCGGACATAGGAGAGATCATGTTCCTGCATGGTCTTACCTTTCCACCAGCGCCATTTTGGCGTTGTACCAGTTCATGAAGCCGGACGTGAGCAGGCTGAGGCCGAGATAGACCACCATCCAGATCGCAACGACCTCGATCGCCTGACCGGTCTGGTTCATGGTCGTTTGACCGATGGCCACAAGGTCCGCATAGCCGACCGCGATCGCAAGCGACGAATTCTTCGTCAGGTTGAGATACTGGCTGGTCAGCGGCGGAATGATGATGCGCAGCGCCTGCGGGACGACCACCAACCGCAAAGTGCGGCGCGGCGAAAGGCCGAGCGAGTAGGCCGCTTCCGACTGACCCTTCGACACGCCGAGCACGCCTGCGCGAACGATCTCCGCGATGAAGGAGGCCGTGTAGAAGGAAAGCGCCAGATAGAGCGACAGGAATTCGGGTCGGATCGTCCAGCCGCCGCGAATGTTGAAGGTCGACAATTCGGGAAGTTCGACCGTCGCGGGAGAGCCCGCAAGAAAATAGGTTATGACCGGAAGGCCGATGAAAATGGCCAGACCGACGCGGAACATCGGGAAAATCCGTCCCGTTGCGGCCTGTCTGCGACGCGCCCAGATACCGATCGCAACGATCGCAATGATCGCGGCGGCAATGGAAACGGGGATGACCCAGGCGGCTTGATCCCAGATCACGCGCGGAAGGAAGAGCCCACGATTGTTCAGGTAGGAGCCGAGAGGGAGATCGACGCTGTCGCGCGGTCCGGGCAGCACCGACAGAACGCCCAGATACCAGAAGAAGATGACGAGCAGCGGCGGGATGTTGCGGAAGACCTCGACATAGACCGTGCAGATGCGCGCAATCAGCCAGTTCTTCGACAGACGCCCGATGCCGACGATGAAGCCCACGATGGTGGCGGTGATGATACCGGTCACCGCGACGAGCATCGTGTTCAAAAGACCGACGACAAGCGCCCGACCGAAGGTCGAATTCGATGAATAGGCGATCAGAGACTGGCTCAGATCGAAGCCGCTGCGGCCGTTCAGAAAGCCGAAACCTGATGCGATATTCGCACGGCGCAGGTTTTCCGTCGTGTTCCCGACGATCCACCATACGAATGCGATGATCGCTGCGGCGACGACGAGCTGAAAGAAAATTCCGCGGAATTTCGGATCATTGATCCATGAAGCGCGCGCAGGCTCCGCGCCGCTCACTTGAGTTTGCGAAGCCATCATCCCTCCGGCCGCAAAGGCGGAAGGCGGGACAATCCCGCCTTCCGTAACATCACTCGGTGATCAGCGGATCGGCATTGCGTATTGCAGGCCGCCGTCGGTCCACAGCGCATTAAGGCCGCGGGCGATCGCGAGTGGGCTGCCGGCGCCGATGTTGCGGTCGAAGACCTCGCCGTAATTACCGACTTCGCGGATGATGTTGACGACCCAGTCGTTTTCGAGGCCGAGGCCCTCACCGATGGTGGAATCATCTTCCTGACCAAGGATACGACGGATTTCCGGGTTCTCCGAGTTCAGCATCTCCTCGAGATTGTCCTGGGTGACGCCCAGTTCCTCGGCCTGAATCATCGCGTAGAGCGACCACTTGACGACGTTGAACCACTGATCGTCGCCCTGACGAACGGCAGGCCCGAGCGGCTCCTTGGAAATGATTTCGGGCAGAACGACGTGTTCGTCCGGATTGGCGAGCGTCAGGCGAAGTGCGTAAAGGCCCGATGCGTCGGTCGTGTAGGCATCGCAACGGCCAGCCTCATAAGCGGCGTTCGTCTCTTCGAAGCCCTGGAAAACAACCGGGTTGTACTCCATGTTGTTGGCCGCGAAATAGTCCGCCAGGTTGAGTTCCGTCGTCGTGCCCGACTGAACGCAGACCGCCGCGCCGGAAAGCTGCAACGCCGAATTGATGTCCGGCAGGGCCGTCGAATTGATCATGAAGCCCTGGCCGTCATAGTAGTTGACGCCCGCGAAGGTGAGGCCGAGCGTGGTATCGCGGCTGAGCGTCCACGTCGTGTTGCGCGACAGAAGATCGATTTCGCCGGACTGAAGCGCGGTGAAGCGCTCGGTCGCGTTGGTCGGAACGAAGGTCACCGCTTCGCCGTCGCCAAAGACCGCAGCCGCCACGGCGCGGCAGAAATCGGCATCGAAGCCGGCCCATTCACCCGCGTCGTTCGGCGCGGCGAAGCCGGCCAGACCGGTATGGACGCCGCACTTCACGGAGCCGGCCGACTTGACGTCGTTCAGCGTCTGGGCCGACGCGGCCGAAACGCCCAACGCCATAACCGCACCGCCAAGAATACCCACCAAAAGCTTGTTCATTTGCCCACTTACCCTCTTTATTTCGAAGCACTTGCAGCGCTTCGGTCTTGTTATATTTCCGGAAGCGGCCGCACGACCGCCGGGTCGCCACGACGTCGCCTCATTGTCGGCGACCGACATTGTGCTCCCATCCACAATCGGCATCGAAGGCCATAAATTTTGCTGGGTCAAGCCTGAATACGTTTGTGGCCCTGTCGGACGGACACGATTTCGCCACGTTCCCCAACGTCGCCTCGATCCGCGTCAATGCCTAGAGGTTGAGCAAATCCTTGCGTTGCACCAGATCGTGCAGGACGCTAAGGCTGCGCGAAGCAATGCAACAAGTGGTGGAAAAGCATGACCAAGGATTTCGGTCCCCGTGGGCCCAACACCGTTCTTACCCATGGCGGCTACGATCCGCGCGACTATCACGGCTTCGTCAATCCGCCCGTAGTCCACGCATCGACCGTCCTGTTCAAGGATGCCGCGACGATGGCATCGCGCGGCCAGAAATACACGTACGGAACGCGTGGCACCCCCACGACGGACGCGCTTTGTGAAGCCATCAACGAATTGGAAGGCTCGGTCGGAACGATCGCGGTTCCCTCGGGGCTTGCCGCCGTCACGATCCCGCTTCTGGGCTTCGTGTCGGCCTGCGACCACATATTGCTGGTCGATTCGATCTACAATCCGACGCGCCGTTTCGCCGATACGATGCTGAAGCGTCTCGGCGTCGAGGTCGAATATTACGAGCCGGGTCTCGGCGCGGCGATCGCGGATCGCATGAAGCCCAACACGTCGGTCGTCTTCACCGAAGCGCCAGGCTCCAACACTTTCGACATGCAGGATATTCCGGCGATCTCCAAGGCCGCGCATGCGGGCGGGGCGGTCGTCATGATGGACAACACCTGGGCAACCCCGCTTTACTTCCGCCCGCTCGACCACGGCGTGGACATCTCCATCCATGCCGCGACCAAATATCCAGCCGGCCATTCCGACGTGCTTCTCGGCACCGTTTCGGCCAATGAAGCTTGCTGGGAGAGGCTTTGGGACACCTATCTGACGACAGGCGTGTGCGCCGGGCCTGACGATGTCTATCAGGTGCTGCGCGGCCTGCGCACCATGGGGCTGCGGCTCGAACGGCACCAGGAAAGCGCGCTTGCGCTCGCAAGATGGCTGGAAGGGCGTGAGGACGTCGCACAAGTCCTTCATCCGGCGCTTGAAAGCCACCCCGGCAACGCATTGTTCAAACGCGACTTCAAAGGTTCGAGCGGCATTTTCTCGATCGTTTTGGCAAAGGGCGGCCAGCGCGAGGCGCATGCGTTTCTCGACGCGCTGAAAATCTTCGGGCTCGGCTATTCCTGGGGCGGCTATGAGAGCCTTGCCGTCCATGTCGATCTTTCGGACCGTACCGTTTCGAAGAAGGACTATGGGGGACCGGTGATCCGTCTCCAGATCGGGCTCGAGGACGTCGCCGACATCAAGGCGGACATCGAACGGGGACTTGCCGCCCTGTCGGCATGAGCCGTTACAAGGGGCAAAGCGCATTTTGCCCCTTGCGAAGCCGCGCACGACCAACTAGTCAGGCGCATCAGCCCGGATGTCGGAGCGTAGCGCAGCCTGGTAGCGCATCTGGTTTGGGACCAGAGGGTCGCAGGTTCGAATCCTGCCGCTCCGACCATCGGGACGGAACGGAGACCATGATGTCCGCACGCATTTTCAGCCCTTCCAAGACGGCCATGCAGTCCGGCAAGGCAAAGACCGGCTTCTGGGTGCTCGAATTCGATCCCGAGCAGCCGCGCAAGATCGATCCCCTGATGGGATACACGACGTCCGGCGACATGAAGAGCCAGATCCGCCTGACCTTCGAGACGAAGGAAGAGGCGGTCGCCTACGCAACCCGCAACGGTATCGAGTTTCGCGTCCAGGAACCCAAGGACGCCCGTCGCCGCCAGATTTCCTATGCGGAGAACTTCCGCTACGATCGCAAGATTCCCTGGACGCACTAGGTCAGCCGCTTCAGGTCCCGTAGCTCAGATGGATAGAGCACCGGCCTTCTAAGCCGATGGTCGCAGGTTCGAATCCTGCCGGGATCGCCAGTTCCCCAAATTTCAACCGATCGCCGTTACAGATCGGTTACAGTTTTCGTTCCCGAGCCTTCGCAAATTATTGCCAGCGTTAGAGTCTCGTGCAAGAAAATCTGCACGGCAGGGGAGTTTCGCAATGAACAACCGTTGGCTATTTGGCTTGGAGGCGTGTGCGCCATTGCAATCGGCGCGGGCGTTTTCTGGTCCTTTCTGTGGTCTCCATTGCAATAGGCTCAAGCCGGTGTGCCGACCGTACGATATATATTGAGCGCTTTCGCAATAGTCCCGCTTTGCGTCGTATTCGGCTTGGTTTTCCTCATCAAGGGCGAGCACATCGACTATCGTAATGCCAAGGGGGACAACCTCACGCCGAAGGGTTGGGCTTTATTCGGCGTGATCTTTATTTTTTCGGTGTTAGGCTACTGGTGGTTTCATAACCAGTTTTCCTCTCTCGGCTACCGATAGTCGCGGATAGCGCTACACGGTCACATTCACCGCTGGAGCGGCTGTTTTGCCAGCGTCGTCAGTTCGTTCTCGTCTTCGATGCCAGCCAGATGGTAGCCTAGAATTCGCGACGCGCGCGCCTCGCGTTCGGCATCGCTCTCCCCTGCCCGCGACGTCGCCTGAAAGACCCGTGACAACAAAGCGAGCTGGGCCGGCTTGATGATTCCGGCTTCCTCAGCCTTTCGATAAAGCGGCACGGCCTTCTCCATGGTCACCGCACGAAAGACTATCCTAAAACAGCACGAGCACAACAGACCAAAACTTGCCGCCCGTTACGCGTGACGGTCGTCGACCACTTCCGCCGCGAGCGCGCGCGTGATGCGCGACTTGCGCGCCAGTGCCAGCCTGTCCAGTTCGGCCACCAGCTTGCCTGCCGCCTCCAGCGAGCGCTCCATGCGCTTGACGACATATTGCACGACCGATGGCTCGACATCGACCTGCCGGTCGGCAAAAAGCTTGGTCAGCACGCCTTCGAGAAGCATGTCGTCGGGCGCGCCGATCTCCACGATCGCCGCCGCCTTGAGCCGCGAGGCGAGATCGAGCAGCGTGATCGGCCAGGCGGCTGGCGATGTGCTCGCGGTCAGCAGAAGATGCGTTCCCGATGACCGGACCGCGTTGATCAGATGGAACAGCCCGGCCTCGTCGATCGGCAACGCATCGGCGTCGTCGATCACGACCGGCCCATGCTCGGCAAGATCGAGTGCGGCGGCCGCCAGATGCCCCGGCCTTGGCGAGACCGCTGCGCTCATATCCTGCCAGACCCGCGCGAGATGTGTCTTTCCCGAGCCGGCCGGGCCTACGAGAACCACCACTGGTGCCGGCCAGTCCGGATAATGATCGATCAGGTGAAGCGCCGGCGCGATCGAGGCCGACGGCACGATATCATCGCGGCTCGACGCGGCACGGTGCGCAAGATCGAGCGGCAGTTGCTGCGGGCGCTTTGGAGCCGACATCGCGGCGTCAGAGCGGTTTGCGCGGCGTCTGCGTGCCGCCGTAGAGCGCGGACGCCTCGTAGCGCTCGATCGCAAAGCGCACCAGCACCGCCACCGCCGCCGCAGCCGGCACCGCGACAAGCAGACCGACGAAGCCGAAGAGATAGCCGAAGGCGAACAGCGCGAACATCAGCCACACCGGATGCAAACCCACGCTTTTGCCGACGAGATTCGGCTGGAGAATGTTGCCCTCGATGAACTGTCCGGAGAAGAAGATCGCCGCGACGAGCGCCACCATCTGCCATTCGGGCCAGAACTGAACCAGGGCGACACCGACAGCGAGCACAAGCCCCGTCAGCGATCCGACATAGGGAATGAACGAGATCAGCCCCGCGAACATGCCGATCAGCAAGCCGAAATTGAGCCCGGCGAGCGTCAGACCGATCGCATAATAGGTGCCCAGAATGAGGCAGAGCGTGCCCTGCCCACGCACGAACCCGGCGACGGAATTGTCCACCTCGCGCGCAAGCCGGCGCACCGTGGCGACATTGTCGCGCGGGATCAGTTCGTCGACACGCGCGATCATGCGGTCCCAGTCGACGAGCATGTAGAAGGCGACGACCGGCGTGACGACGAGAAGCCCCACGATATCGATCAGCGCGCGTCCGCCGCTCCACAAGGAACTGAGAAGACCCGTCATGATGTCCGCGCCGCCGGAGAAGATCGAACTGATGCCCTCCTCGAGGCCTTGCGGCTCGATTCCGACGCGCGAGGAGAGCCATTCGATGTCGACGGACGTGACGAGACCGCGCAGCCGCGCGAAATAATCGGGCACGTTCGAGATGAAATCCGCAAGCTGGTTGGCCATGATAGGGCCGACGATGGCAAGCCCTACGACGAGCAGGAGAACGAAGACGATGAGGATCGTCACGGCCGCCCACAGGCGCGAAAATCCGATCCGTTCGAGCCTGTCGGCCACAGGATCGAGGAAATAGGCGAGGATCATGCCGGCGAGAAACGGCAGCAGCACCGACGAAAAGACGACGAGGAACAGAACGAGGACCAGGATCGCCAGAATCCAGAACATGACCTGCATGCGCCAGGACATGCGGGGCTGTTCCGCTGCGGGCGGGATGGGAAGCTTGGGCGATTTCATGGCGGCGATCCGATCGGCTCCGGCGCAAAACAACGACATAGGCGCCGCGAGTTGGCGCGGTCAAGTGGGTGCGCCATGAGCGTGGCGCCTTGCAGTTAAGCGCCGCTTCTGCCAAGAGCGGCACGATCGCGGACGGACAGGCGGAGTTTGACGATGAGCGAGCTGAAAAACGGGCTCACCTATGCCCAGGCGGGTGTCGATATCGACGCCGGCAATGCGCTGGTCGAGAAGATCAAGCCGATGGTGCGCTCCACCCGCCGGCCGGGCGCCGATGGCGAGATCGGCGGCTTCGGCGGCCTGTTCGACCTGAAGGCTGCGGGCTTCACCGATCCCGTCCTGGTTGCCGCCAATGACGGCGTCGGCACAAAGCTCAAGGTGGCGATCGAGGCGGGCATCCACGACACGGTCGGCATCGATCTCGTCGCCATGTGCGTCAACGATCTCGTCGTTCAGGGCGCCGAACCGCTCTTCTTCCTCGACTATTTCGCCACCGGCAAGCTCGATCCCGACCAGGGCGCAGCGATCGTCTCAGGCATCGCGGAGGGCTGCCGGCAGGCCGGCTGTGCGCTGATCGGCGGCGAAACGGCCGAGATGCCCGGCATGTACCGCGACGGCGACTATGACCTTGCGGGCTTCGCGGTCGGCGCGGCCGAGCGCGGCCAGCTTCTGCCGGCCGACGACATTGCCGAAGGGGACGTCATTTTGGGCCTTGCCTCGTCGGGCGTTCATTCCAACGGGTTTTCGCTCGTGCGCCGCATCGTCGAACTCTCGGGGCTCGACTGGTCGGCCAAGGCACCGTTCGACCAGAACCGCACGCTGGGCGAAGCGCTGCTCGAGCCGACGCGCATCTATGTGAAGCCGCTCTTGAACGCGATCCGCTCCACGCACGGCATCAAGGCGCTCGCCCACATCACGGGCGGCGGTTTCCCCGAAAACATACCGCGCGTCCTGCCGAAGGACTTCGCGGCCGAACTCGACCTCGACGCGATCGATCTTCCGCCCGTCTTTTCGTGGCTGGCCAAGACCGGCGGCGTGTCGGCCGTCGAGATGAAGCGCACCTTCAATTGCGGCATCGGCATGATTCTCGTCGTCGCATCGGGACAGGCCGCACAGGTCGCCGCCGTTCTTCAAAAGGAAGGCGAGCGCGTCATGACGATCGGCCGCATCATCGCGCGCCGCGAGACCGGCGTCGTCTATCGGGGGCATCTCGGCCTATGAACGGACTGCCGAAAAAGCGCGTCGCCGTCCTGATTTCCGGGCGCGGCTCGAACATGAAGACGCTTGCAGAAGCGGCCGGTGGGGCACGTTCCTCCTATGAAATCGTCGGCGTCATCGCCGACGTGGCCGATGCTGCCGGGCTCAATCACGCCGCAGCGCTCGATATCGAGGCCAGGGCGCTCCCACGCAAGGATTATTCCGACAAGGCAACCCATGAAGCCGCGATCGACGCGCAGTTGAAGAGCTGGAATGTGGAGATCGTCGCGCTCGCCGGCTACATGCGACTTCTGTCGCCTGAGTTCGTTGGCAAATGGACGGGACGGATGATCAATATCCATCCCTCGCTCCTTCCCCTTTTCAAGGGGCTGGACACCCACAAGCGCGCGCTTGACGCCGGCATGCGGGTGCACGGATGCACGGTGCATTTCGTGACGGCGGAAATGGATGATGGGCCGATCGTCGCGCAGGCCGCCGTGCCGGTGCTGCCCGACGACAACGAGGAAAGCCTGACGCGCCGGGTACTTGCCGCCGAACACCAGCTCTACCCGCTCGCGCTCGATCTCGTCGCGACCGGACGCGCCCAACTTGTCGGCAATCGCGTCGCCTATGACAATCTCGGCACGTCGGGCGGGCGCGGGATCGTCCTCTCGCCGGCCGTCGGCGGCGACGAGCCCGACCTCGAAAGCCTCGCCCGGTTCACGCCTTAGGTCGTTGCGATACCCGAAATCCATGGTAAGATTATTTCCTACCATGGAGAAAATCAATGGCCCCAGTCGAGAAGGTAAGCATTTCTCTGTCGTCCGAACTTGCCACCAGCGTGCGTGATGCGGTTGACACCGGCCGGTACGGCTCCGCCAGCGAAGTCGTCCGGGAGGCATTGCGCGAATGGAAGCAGCGCGAGCCTTTGCGCCGACTGGAAGTCGAACGTCTGCAAAAGGCGTGGCAAGAGGGAATCGAAAGCGGTGCTTCGCGGGCACTCGATATTGAAGAGATCAAACGAACGGCACAAGCCAGGCTGCACGACGACAATCCCAAATGAGGATTGTCCGTACACCGGCCGCCGAAACGGACCTCATCGACATCTGGATTTACATAGCGGCGGACAACATACCGGCGGCTGATCGTCTGCTCGATGCGATTGGTAACCGGATCGAGCAGTTGAAGAGCCATCCCTTTTCGGGCGCGGCACGCCCGGATATTGCGCCGGATGCGCGTCTCTTGCCTATTGGCAATTATGTGGTTCTCTACCGCGTAAGAGCAGACGCCGTAGAGATCGTTCGCGTGGTTCATGGGGCCCGCGACGCATCGGCGTTATTTTAAAGGCCTGACCCACACCTTCGTATCGTGGAACGCGGCGCCGCCATAGGGTGCGGCGGCGTCGGCGCCGACGAGGACGTTGATCCCCTCGCCGCGCTCATGTGCGCCGTTCGGCCAGATGCCTTCGGCGATGACGACGCCGCGCTTGAGGCCGTCGAACAGCTTGGCGTGGAGTACGATTTCGCCCCGTCCGTTGCCGATTTCGACCCGGTCGCCGGTCCCCAGACCAAGCTCGGCAGCGTCGTCGGGGTGGAGGAGAAGTTCCGGCCGTCCTTCGCGCTTTCTCGATGTCGGCATCTCGGTGAACGAGGAATTGAGGAACGAGCGTGCCGGCGACGTCGCAAGCCGGAAAGGGTGCTGCGGATCGGCGCCTTCGATGAGTTCGACGTGATCGGGAAACTCCGGCAGGTCCGCGTAGCGTCCCATCAGGCCGATCGATTTCGGCGGCTTGGCGGGTGCGACCGTCCCCGTCCAGTCCGGCCTGAAGCGGAACTTGCCATCCTTGTGGCCAAAACCATTCAGGAAATGGGCGGTCTCGAAATCGGGCTGCATATCCGCCCAGCGTTCTTCGGCGAAGCTTTCGAACGTGCCGAGACCGCGCTTTTCGAGCATCTTGTCGATATGCTCGCGCTCGGTCAGGCCGAAGCCCGGCAGATCGGCGACGCCGAGGCGCTTTGCCAGTTCCTCGATGACAAAATGGTTGGTCTTCGGGCCTTCCGGCGCGTCGATCACCTTCGGCCCGAGGATTATGTGCTGCTGGCCTCCGCCGCGATAGATGTCGTCATGCTCCAGAAACATGGTCGCCGGGATCACCACGTCGGCGAGCATGGCCGTATCGGTCATGAAATGCTCGTGGACGGCGGTGAAGAGATCGTCGCGCAGGAGGCCCTGCCGCACCAGACGCTGCTCCGGCGCGACATTGGCGGGGTTCGTGTTCTGGATCAGCATTGCCGTAACCGGCGGGCCACCATTCAGCGCCGACGCATCGTTGGTCAGGATCGCGCCGATGCGCGACTGGTCGAGATGACGGATCTTCGGGTCGAGGAAGCGCCGGCCTTCCAGATCGGTCTTGTCGAGCTTGAAGATGTCCGAGTTCGAATGAAATGCGCCGCCGCCCTCATACTGCCACGCGCCTGTGACCGAGGCGACGGACAGGGCCGCGTGCATGTTCACCGCGCCGTTGCGCGAACGGGTGAAGCCATAGCCGAGGCGGAAGAAGGTGCGCTTCGTCTCGCCGACGAGGCGCGCGAAGGTCTCGATCTCATCCACGGAAAGGCCAGTGATCGCCGCCGCCCATTCCGGCGTCTTCGATACCAGATGCGCTTCCAGTCCTTTCGGGTCGTCGGTGTATTTTTCCAGATAGGCGCGGTCGGCGAGACCGTCGCGGAACAGAACGTGCATGACCGCGCAGGCGAGTGCGCCATCGGTTCCCGGCTTCAAAATCAGCGCCAGATCGGCCTGTTTCATCGTGGCGTTGTCATAGACGTCGATGACGACGATCTTCGCGCCGCGTTCCTTGCGCGCCTTGATCGCGTGGGTCATCACATTGACCTGCGTGACCACCGCGTTCGTGCCCCAGATCACCACGCAGTCCGACTTGGCCATCTCGCGCGGGTCGGGACCACGCAGCGCGCCCGCGCCCATCACCCAGCCCGTCCAGGCAAGATTGGTGCAGATCGTGTCGAAGAAGCCGGAATATTTCTTCGCGTGGCGCAGGCGGTGGATGCCGTCGCGCTGCACCAGCCCCATCGTGCCAGCGTAATAGTAAGGCCAGACCGCTTCGGAGCCGTCCTTTGCCTCGGCCGCCTCGAATTTCTCGGCGATCAGGTCGAGCGCGGCATCCCAGCTCGCCTCTTTCCACTTGCCTTCGCCCTTGGCCCCGGTGCGTACGAGTGGCTTCAAAAGACGGTCGGGATGATGGATGCGCTCGGCATAACGCGCGACCTTGGCGCAGATGACGCCATCGGTGTAGCTGTTGTCCTTCGCACCGTGGACACGGCCGATACGGCCATCGATCACCTCGACATCAAGGGCGCAGGTGGACGGGCAATCATGCGGGCAGGCCGAATGGCCGGTGCGGATATTGGCGTGCTGGTTCATGGCCGGACGCTAGCTCAAAACGCGGCCAGCGTGTAGACCGCATCGATGAAATCGACCGGGCCAGAAATTTGAACTATCGTCACATCTATCACGCCGGCAACTTCGCCGACGTCGTCAAGCATGTCGTGCTTGCGCGCACGATCGAATATCTGAAGCGCAAACCCGGCGCGTTCCGCGTGATCGACACGCATGCCGGCATCGGCGTCTACGATCTTTCGTCACCGGAAGCGCAAAAGACCGGCGAATGGCACGGCGGCATCGGCAAATTACTGGACGCCGCTTTTCCCGCCGAGGTCGCCGCGCTTCTGGCGCCCTATCTGGGTGCGGTGCGCGCGGCCAACCTGAATGGCGGCCTGAAATCCTATCCGGGCTCACCGGCAATCGCGCGGCATCTGCTTCGCCCGCAGGACCGGCTGACGGCCATCGAAATGCATCCCGCCGACGCCAGAAGGCTGAAAGAGCGGTTCGCCGGCGACTATCAGGCCCGTATCATCGAACTCGACGGCTGGCTGGCGCTCGGCGCTCATTTGCCTCCGAAGGAAAAGCGCGGGCTCGTCATCGTCGATCCGCCTTTCGAGAAAGAGGGCGAATTCGAGCGCATCGCGGATGGGCTCATCAAGGCGCATAAGCGCTGGCCGGGCGGCACCTATCTGCTTTGGTATCCGATCAAGAACCGGCGCGCGGTCGCCGGCTTTCGCGAGACGCTGCGCAAGGCCGGAATTCCCAAGGTGCTGGACATCGCCTTTTCGATCCGCGCGGCCGGCGTAACGGAAAGCTTCGACGGGACGGGGATGATCGCGGTCAATCCGCCCTACCCGCTCGAAAATGAGCTTGGCGTGATATTGCCCGAGCTTTGCGGCCTTCTGGGCGAAGCGCCGGATGCTTCGTTCGATCTCGAATGGCTTGCCGGCGAGCATGTGCCATCTTGACCGGATTGCGGCGGTGACAGACATTACCGACTCAAACATTGCCACCGGGGGACCCCAAATGGCCAATATGCTTCGCCGCACCGGTGCGGCCTTCTTCACGGCAGCGGCCGTTCTCGTCGGCGCGCTGACGCATCAGGCCGCGGCCGCCGATATGGTGCGCGGCGTCTACGCCGCCGACCCCGGCGTTTGCGGCAATTCGCGCGTGCTCGGCTCGATCAGCTCGAAATTCGGCTATCAGGTGCGCCACGTCCCGAACCTGCCGCAGGTCGGCATATCCGAGTTCCTGAACATCCGCGAGAACCGGTTCCAGCCCTCGCAGCCCGACTGGCCGATCGAGCGCCGCTACTGCCAGGCAAGCGTCTATCTGACCGATGGCTATACGCGTGACGTGTGGTATCTGATCGAGCATCCAATGGGCTTTGCGGGTATCGGCAGCAATGTCGAGTTCTGCGTGCTCGGTTTCGACCGCTGGAAGGTCTATGGCGGGAACTGCCGCGTCCTGCGCTGACCGGCAGTTGCGTTTCGGGCCCGCCGCTCTCGTCGCAGCAACGCTGGCTCTTGCCGCTTGCGGCGATGAATCCGGACAGGACGACAAGCCGTTCGATTTCTACGTGCTCTCGCTCTCATGGTCGCCGAGCTATTGCGCGGCGGAAGGCACGCGGGCTGACCGCCAGCAATGCGATCAGGATCTGGGTTTCGTCGTTCACGGGCTTTGGCCGCAATTCGAGACCGGCTGGCCGGAATATTGCGACGATGACGCGCCCCGCCCATCGCGACGACAGGTCGACGACATCGACGATGTGATCCCGTCTGACGGGCTGATCCGCCACCAATGGCGCAAGCACGGCACCTGTACCGGTCTCGACATCGACGCTTATTTCGATGCGACGCGCGCGGCGCTCGACGCCGTCGCCCTTCCCCGACTGTCGCAGGACCGGCTGCCGGCCGCCTCAATCCGCAGCGTGTTTCTCGACGCAAATCCCGGACTGCCGGAAGACGGCCTCGCCGTGACATGTTCCGACGGGCTTTTGCGGGAGGTTCGGCTGTGCATGACGACGGAGCTGGCGTTTCGGTCCTGTCCCGAAGTCGCGCAACGGTCGTGCCGCCAGTCCGACCTTCGAATTCCGCGCATGTGACCGCATGGCGATTGCCGCTTCGCCATTGCTCGCATAGCTTGTCGCCAACTGATCCACCGGAGGACTTAAATGCCGAGACTGCTCTATTCGCCCGCTTCCCCCTACAGCGCAAAAGTTCGGATGGCGGCCATCCATACCGGCTATGCGGTCAGCGCCGAAACCGTCGACACGAATGCCGATCCCGACGATCTCATCAAAGCCAATCCGCTCGGCAAGATTCCCTGTCTCATCACGGATGACGGTCAGGGAATTTTCGACAGCCGCGTGATCATGCAGCATATCGGGCGGGAGACGGGCAATATTCTTTATCCGCGCAACGCAGCCAAGCGGCTCGAGGCCGAGCGTCTCGAAGCGATCACGGACGGCATCTGCGACTGTCTTCTGGCCCATGTCTATGAGCGCCGGTTCCGGCCGGAGGAAAAAATCCACCTTCCCTGGCTCGAACGCCAATGGTCGAAGGTGACGCGCGCGCTCGACGAGTTGAACGAAAACCCGCCGAAACTGACGAAGAAGACGACGGGCGGGCACATCGCGCTGCGCGCGACGCTCGGCTATCTGGCGCTGCGCTTCGACGGACAGTGGGAGCGTGGGCGCTCAAAGCTGACGCGCTGGGCCAAGCGTTTCGACGAACGCTTTCCCGAACTCGTCGAGGCACTTCCGAAATAAAGCATTCAAGAAAAGAAAAAGGCCGGCGAAATCGCCGGCCTTTTCCGTTCAATCCACGAGTGGATTAGAACTTCACACCAAGACCAACCGTAACGCGGTGGTTGTTGGAGTCTGCATCGAACGCCGGCAGACCCGGCAGTTCGTAGGTCTCGCTGCCGTAGTCCGTGTAGCGGTACTCGGCGCGCGCGAAGACCTGGTCGGTCAGGCGAGCGTCGACACCGGCGCCGACCGTGTAGCCGAGAGCAACGTTGGTGTCGCGCTCGGAGTAGCCCGGAGCTTCCACACCAATGCGCTGACGCTCGGCTGCAAGACCAGCCGTACCGTAGAGCAGGATGTCTTCGGTGACCGTGACGCCGAGACGGCCGCGGATCGAGCCGTCGACAGTCGTGCGCGACGTTACGGTGCCGTCGATGCCTTCAACCGAACCGTCGAGGTTCGAGTAGTTGATGTCGGCTTCCGCACCATAAACGAGCGAGCCGTTCTGGACCTGGTAACCGCCGAAGGCGCCGCCCATCCAGCCGTCGGTGTCGATGCCGACGCCCGGAAGATCGGTCTGACCTTCGAAGCCGTAACCGGCGCTGATACCGGCATAAGGACCGGTCCAGGTGTTGACCGGAGCGATTTCCATCGGAGCAGCCGGTGCCGGCGGCTCCTGATAGACAACGTCGGCTGCGAAAGCCGGAGCCGAGATCATGGCAACGCCGAGAGCGAGAGCGGCGGGACGATAGAAATTCTTCATTCTTGTTACTCCTTAGCGGCGAGAACCAGAACACGGTTCCCGACTTCAAGACTGACGCTGAAACACTTACGGGAGGCAAATCGTTCCCAGCGCCGACCGAGGCGAACATCGTGCCGAAATGCGGCTGAACCCAAACTGAAAAAGGGTGATTACCCGGCTGAAAAATGGCTGGAATGTGACGTTGCAATCATGCCACACTCGCTCCGACCGGTCTTTTAAGCTACTGTTTACCATAGATTTTCACGGATCGTAAATTTTTGCAACCCGATCGCCTGCCAGGACGTTTTATAGGGTTTTGGAAAAGTAACCCTCGCCCTTCTGATCAGGCCCTTAAAGGCCTATATCCGGATGGTCTTTTCCCAAGCGATCCTGGTTGAATGAAGCATATCGATACAAGGGTGGCGCTTGTCACCGGTGGTGCCCGGCGCATCGGCAAGGCAATCGTGACGGATCTCGCCGCACACGGCTTCGCCGTTGCGATTCATTGCAACGGCTCACGCACCGATGCGGACGACCTTGCGTCCGATCTGATCCGGCAAGGCGGGCGCGCGGCGGTCGTGCAAGCGGACCTCGCCGATAGAAACGCCCTGGCCGGCATATTGGCGCAGGCTCAAAAGCATCTCGGCCCGGTCCGGCTGCTCGTCAACAATGCCTCGGTCTTCGAAGACGATGCGGCGAGCGATTTCGACTGGGATGTATGGGATCGCCATTTCGCGGTGCATGTCGAAGCGCCCGCCATGCTTGTCCGCTCCTTCGCGGCGCAATTGCCGAAAGGCGATAAAGGACTTGTCGTCAATCTGATCGATCAGCGGGTCTGGGCGCTCACGCCTCGCTTCTTCTCCTACACGCTGTCGAAATCGGCTCTCTGGGCAGCGACCCGGACCCTTGCGCAAGCGCTCGGACCGGATATTCGCGTCAATGCCATCGGCCCCGGCCCGACCTTGCCCAATTCAAGACAGGACGCGCATGATTTCCAGGATCAGATCGACGCGCTTATCTTGAGACGCGGACCGGACCTTGCCGATTTCGGCGCCACGATCCGTTGGCTTTGGCAGATGGAATCGGTGACCGGCCAGATGATCGCGCTCGATGGCGGGCAGCATCTTGCCTGGGAAACGCCGGATGTGACGGGAGTTGCCGAGTGAAACCGCCCACACCCGAAAAAGGCATTTCCTCGCTCAAGAGAGCCGAGCGGTCGGGGGGCGATGTCGCGGGCTACATGCCCAATGGCGACGAGGATGAGAACGACGGCGACGAGACCGAGGCGGAGCCGGTGCCCGCAAGCGCCGATCTCGGCATTTCGTGGGAAAGCGACCGAGGCGACGCCGAGGGCATGGTCGGCATCGAGGTCATCCAGACACTCGTCAAGCGGCTGCCCAATGCGCCCGGCGTCTATCGCATGATCAATGCCGCCGGCGACGTGCTTTATGTCGGCAAGGCGCGCAGCCTGAAAAAGCGCGTGACGAACTATGCGCAGGGACGCGGCCATACCAACCGGATCGGCCGGATGGTGCGCGAGACGGCGCATATGGAATTCGTCGTCACCCGCACCGAGATCGAGGCGCTGCTGCTCGAAGCGAATCTGATCAAGCGCTTGCGGCCGCGCTTTAACGTTTTGATGCGGGACGATAAATCGTTCCCCTACATCCTTCTGACACGCGATCACCCTTCGCCCGGCATCTTCAAGCATCGCGGCGCGCGCTCGCGTAAGGGCGACTATTTCGGCCCCTTCGCTTCGGCCGGCGCAGTCGGGCGGACCATCAATTCGCTGCAGCGGGCCTTTCTCTTGCGCACTTGCACGGATTCGGTGTTCGAGACGCGCACGCGACCGTGCCTTCTCTACCAGATCAAGCGCTGTTCCGGTCCCTGCACCGGTGAGGTCTCCAAGGAAGACTACGAAGAACTGGTGAACGAAGCGAAGGCGTTCCTGTCGGGCAAGTCATCGAAGATTGTCGCCGAGATTTCAGGCGCCATGCAGACGGCGTCCGCCGAGCTCGATTTCGAGCGCGCCGCGATCTATCGCGACCGGCTGTCGGCGCTCAGCCATGTACAAAGCCATCAGGGCATCAACACGCAAAGCACCGAAGAGGCCGACGTTTTCGCCATCCATCAGGAAGGCGGGCAGAACTGCATCGAGGTCTTCTTCTTCCGCACCGGCCAGAACTGGGGCAACCGCGCCTATTTCCCGAGAGCCGATTCGTCGATCGAGGCACCGGAAGTTCTGGGTGCCTTCCTCGCGCAGTTCTACGACGACAAGCCGGTGCCGCGCACGATCCTCCTGTCCCAAGGCGTCGAGGAGCAGCAATTGCTGGCCGAGGCGCTGGCGACGCGTGCAGGGCGCAAGATCACCGTGATGGTGCCGCAGCGCGGCGAGAAAAAAGACCTGACCGATCACGCGCTTCAAAATGCGCGGCAGACGCTCGGTCGCCGGCTTGCCGAAACGTCGTCGCAGGCGCGTCTGCTGGCCGGACTGGCCGAGACATTCGGGCTGGAGCGGACGCCGCGCCGCATCGAGGTGTTCGACAATTCGCACATCATGGGCACGAATGCGGTCGGCGCGATGATCGTCGCGGGGCCGGAAGGCTTCGTGAAGAACCAGTACCGCAAGTTCAACATCCGCTCGACGGACATCACCCCCGGCGACGATTTCGGCATGATGCGCGAGGTGATGGAGCGCCGTTTCTCGCGCCTCGTGAAGGAACATGGCGTGCCCGACCGCGCGGCAGAGCCAAGCGACGCCGAGGACTTTCCAGCCTGGCCCGACCTTCTCCTGATCGATGGCGGACAAGGTCAGCTATCGGCCGTGCGCAAGATTCTGACCGATCTCGGACTGGAAAACGCCGTCACCACCATCGGCGTCGCCAAGGGCGTCGACCGGGATGCGGGACGCGAACGCTTCTTCATCCCCGGCCGCGAGGCGTTTTCGCTGCCGATGCGCGATCCGGTGCTCTATTTCGTCCAGCGCATGCGCGACGAGGCGCACCGCTTCGCCATCGGCTCACACCGCGCGCGGCGCAAGAAAGAGATGGTGCGCAATCCGCTCGACGAGATCGCGGGGATCGGCCCCGGCCGCAAGCGCGCCCTCCTCCACCATTTCGGGACTGCCAAGGCGGTGAGCCGGGCGGGCGTCGAGGATCTGATGACCGTTTCGGGCATCTCGGCGGCCGTCGCCAAAACAATCTACGACCATTTCCATGAGAAGGGTTGAAGGATAAACTGACGGCGAGCTTGACTTGCCGGTCGAGTATCGCGAGTTTCCGCCGGCCGTTCGGCCCATTCTCTCAACTCCGTTTTTTCAGGGTTTCATGTCAAGCCGCGCCTTCAACGTCCCGAATCTCCTCACTTACGGGCGTATTCTGGCGGTACCGCTCATCGTTCTGTGCTTCTTTCTGGAGGGACGGCTCCAATCGAGCGATTTCGCCCGTTGGTCGGCGCTGACGATCTTCATCGTGGCGAGCATCACCGATTTTCTCGACGGCTATCTCGCCCGCATCTGGAAGCAGACGTCGAATATCGGCCGGGTTCTCGATCCCATCGCCGACAAGCTGCTCGTCGCCTCGATCCTTCTTCTGCTGGCCGCCGACGGCACGATCGCCGGATGGACGCTGTGGGCCGCGATCATCATCCTGTGCCGCGAAATCCTCGTTTCGGGCCTGCGCGAATATCTCGCCGCGTTGAAAGTCTCCGTGCCGGTCACGCAACTCGCCAAATGGAAGACGACGATCCAACTCGTCGCCGTCGGCTTCCTGCTCGCCGGCCCCGCGGGCGACAAGATCCTGCCCTATACGACCGAAATGGGCATCACGCTCCTGTGGATCGCAGCCGTGCTGACGCTCTACACCGGATACGATTATTTCCGCGCCGGTCTGAAGCACTTCGAGGACTGAGATGAAGCTTATTTATTTCGCCTGGGTGCGCGAACGCATCGGCACCGCCGAGGAAGAGATCGAGCTGCCGGCCGAAGTGACGACGGCGGGCGATCTTCTCGCCTTCCTTCAGGCGCGCGGCGAGGGATATGCGGAAGCGCTGCGTGATCCCAAAATCATCCGGGTCGCGGTCAATCAGGAACATGTCGGCCATGACGAACCGATCACCGGGGCACGCGAGATCGCGCTGTTCCCGCCGATGACCGGCGGCTGACAAGATGCCCTGCGCCATCCGCATCGTGGTGCAAGCAGAGCCGTTCGATACGGCGGCGGAAATCGCGACGATCAGGAATGCCGACGCGAATGTCGGTGCAGTCGTGTCCTTCTCGGGCATCTGCCGCGACGAAAGCGGACGGCTCGCAGCGCTCGAACTCGAACATTATCCCGGCATGGCCGAAGCCGAGATCGGGCGCATCGCGCACGAGGCCGTCCAGCGCTGGTCGGTCGACGCGCTGACGGTCATCCATCGCCACGGCAAGATCGTGCCGGGGGACGACATCGTTCTGGTTCTCGCCGCATCGAGCCATCGGCAGGCTGCGTTCGACGCCGCCTCTTTTCTCATGGATTTCCTGAAGACCCGCGCGCCGTTCTGGAAGAAAGAGCATCTGGCAAACGGCAGCGCCGGCGATTGGGTCGATGCGCGCGAAGCGGACGACGCGGCGCGCGAGCGCTGGAAAAGAGATACTGAAAAATAAAAAGCCGCGACATGCGTCGCGGCCAAAATCACTGGCAGATGTCGCTCCGGCCGTCATCCTCGGCCTTGTGCCGAGGATCTGCACACATAGCTAAATCAGCGGGCCGGCAGATGCTCGGGACAAGCCCGAGCATGACGACGAGAGGAGTAGACGCTTCTGCGCCGAAACCGATTCAGCCGACGATTTCGGTGTCGGAGAACCAGTAGCTGATTTCCTGCGCGGCGGTTTCCGGCGCATCGGAACCGTGGACAGAGTTCTCGCCGATCGACAGCGCATGCGTCTTGCGGATCGTGCCTTCGTCGGCATTGGCTGGATTGGTGGCCCCCATGATCTCGCGGTTCTTCAGGATCGCGTTTTCGCCTTCCAGAACCTGAACGACCGTCGGGCCGGACGTCATGCCGTCGACGAGTTCGCCGAAGAACGGACGGTCCTTGTGGACTGCGTAGAAGCCTTCGGCCTCGCGGCGGCTCATCCAGACGCGGCGCGATGCGACGACGCTCAGGCCCGCATCTTCGAGCATCTTGGTGATGGCGCCGGTCAAATTGCGCTTCGTAGCGTCAGGCTTGATCATCGAAAAGGTGCGTTCAATCGCCATGTTTCATCTTTCTAGAATATTTGGGGGAGTTTGTGGTGGGCGCGTCTATACCGGCCAAGCACTGCGATGTGAAGGGCCATTGCGCGGACCTGTTGCCGCCCCGGCGGTTAAGCGTGTAAGCACGGCGCTCATCCTCCGAGCCACCGAAGACGCGTCGATGAAACAGCACTTTTCCATGTTGGCCGCCTATAATGCGTGGGCCAATGGCCTGATCTACGATGCCGCGGGCGAACTCGGCGACGCGGCGCTGTGGGAGGATGCCGGGGTGGCCTTCACTTCGCTCGGGGGAACGCTCAACCATATCCTCGTCGCCGACCGCATCTGGCTGAAGCGTTTCACCGGCCAAGGCGACGCGCCGGCCGCGCTCGACACAATTCTTTTCCGCGACCTGCCGCGCCTGCATGAGGCGCGTAGGGCCGAAGACGACCGGATCGCGGATTATGTCGCCGGACTGACATCGGAAAATCTGCGCGGCCGTTTCTCCTACCTGACCGTCAGCGACATGCGCACGATCTCGCAGCGCCTCGCGCCGGCGCTGGCGCATTTCTTCAACCATCAGACGCATCATCGTGGACAGGCGCACGCGGCACTGACGCGGCTTTCGGGCAAAGCGCCTTCGCTCGACCTCATCGCCTTCCAGCGCAACGAGGCCGGGCGCGCCTTCGCCTGATCATCGGACCTAACGCGACAGTTCCATCGGCGCGCCGGGCATCTGCTCGGAGCGGACCGGGGTGAATACGACGAAGGCGAAAAGCAGGACGCCCGCGAAGGTGATGAATGACGAGGCGGCGACGAACGGCAATGCGCCCGCATTTCCACGCAGGAGCAGATACAACGACGGCACCATGATCGCCACGCCCAGCGTGTAGATGCCGAACTGCACCAGAGCCAGCCGATGCACGGCCTTTTCCCTGTTCAACGCGAAGTAGGTACCGAAAAGCGCACTGGTGACCCAGCCAAGAAGATTGGCGTGCGCATGCGCGCCGATCACATCATGGCTGCCCGAAATGGACATTTGCAGGCCCATTCCGATCCCGATGATGAGAAACAGTGTCGCGGCCTTGAAGTAGAGTTGCGAAACACGCGGCATGACTGACGACCCCTCAAGCGTTTTGGCCGGCATTTTACCGGCGCGGCATCATACGCCTGCGTGCATTGTGCGTCATTCAGGCAAGTGGTCTAGCCAGGTTGGGCGATGGCCCTTGCGCATGGCGCGCCAACGGTTCAAACAGCCTTCATCATGCTTATTCTCGACGACATCTCGCTGCGCATCGCCGGTCGGCTCCTGATCGACCACGCTTCGCTTACCCTGCCCGCCGGCTCCAAAGCCGGCCTTGTGGGGCGTAATGGCACCGGCAAGACGACGCTCTTCAAGGCCATCTGCGGCGATATGCCGACGGAAAGCGGCAAGATCAGCATGCCGAAGAACACCCGCATCGGGCAGGTCGCGCAGGAAGCGCCCGGCACTGAGGAGCCGCTGATCGACATCGTGCTCAAGGCAGATACAGAACGCGCCGCGCTGCTGGCCGAAGCCGACACCGCACGCGACGCCCACCGCATCGCCGAAATCCAGACGCGCCTTGCCGATATCGACGCGCATTCGGCCGAAGCGCGCGCCGCGACCATCCTTGCCGGTCTCGGTTTCGACGAGGCCGCACAGAAGCGCCCAGCATCGGCGTTTTCGGGCGGCTGGCGCATGCGCGTCGCGCTCGCTGCCGTCCTGTTCGCCGAACCGGACCTGCTTCTGCTGGACGAGCCGACCAACTATCTCGATCTCGAAGGCACGCTGTGGCTGGAAAACTACCTGACGCGCTATCCGCACACGGTTCTGCTGATCAGCCATGATCGCGATCTGCTCAATCGCGCCGTCTCCTCGATCGTGCATCTTGAAAACAAGAAGCTGACCTTCTGGCGCGGTGGCTACGACCAGTTCGCGCGGCAATATGCTGAACAGGCGGAGCTTCAGGAAAAATCGCGCGTCAAGCAGGATGCGCATCGCAAGCATATGGAAGCCTTCGTCGAGCGCTTTCGCTACAAAGCGTCCAAGGCGCGTCAGGCCCAGTCACGGCTCAAGGCGCTCGAAAAGCTGAAGCCGATCGAAAGCTTCGCCGGCGAGATCGTGCGCCCGTTCAATTTTCCCGAACCGGAAAAGACGGTCGCCTCCCCCATCGTGGCGATCACGGGCGGGTCGGTCGGCTACCAGCCGGGCAAGGCCGTCCTCAACCGCATGTCGCTACGGATCGACGAGGACGACCGCATCGCGCTTCTGGGTGCCAACGGCAACGGCAAGTCCACCTTCGCCAAGCTGTTGTCCGGCCGGCTCAAGCTGGAAAACGGAACGATGACGATCGCGCCGGGGCTCAAGGTCGCGATCTTCGCACAGCACCAGCTTGACGATCTGCGCCCGGAAGAAAACGCCATCGAGCATGTGCGCCGCCTGATGCCGGATGCGCCCGAAGCGAAGGTGCGGGCGCGCGTCGCCCAGATGGGGCTTGCCACGGAAAAGATGGCGACGCCGGCGAAAGACTTGTCGGGCGGCGAGAAGGCACGCCTCTTGATGGGGCTTGCCGCGTTTGACGGACCGAACCTTCTGATCCTCGACGAGCCGACGAACCACCTCGACATCGACAGTCGCGAGGCGCTGATCCACGCGCTCAACGACTATTCGGGCGCCGTCATGGTCATCAGCCACGACCGGCACCTGATCGAGGCGACGGCGGACCGGCTGTGGCTGGTCAAGGACGGTCATGTCGGGCCGTTCGACGGCGACATGGCCGATTATCGCCAGATCGTGACGGGCGGTTCGTCCGAACGGCGCGAAAAGCGCGAGAGCGACAAGGCGTCGAAGGCGGACAAGCGTCGCGAAGCTGCCCAGCGCCGCGCGGCACTTGAGCCATTGGCCAAGCAGATCAAGGCGACCGAAGGTTTGATCGAGCGCACACGCAAACGCATCGAGGCGCTCGATGCCGAACTCGCCGATCCGACGCTCTACGACCGAGACGCAGGCAAGGCGGCCAAACTCGGCAAGGAGCGTGCCGAACAGTCAGCCGCGCTCGACCGTCACGAAGAAATCTGGCTGACCCTGTCGAGCGAATACGAAGAGAGCATGGCCGCCTGACCGGCTCGAAACGTCGCACGGCGTCAGCCGGGGCAGCGCGTCAGCCGTTCGTCGTTACGCTCCGCGCGGTCGACGAAATTTAGTTCCAGCTTGTCGGTCGCGGGCACGAAACGAACGCGTTCCGTTGCGCTGTCGCCACCGTTCGCGCCGGTACATTCGAGCGTCACGAGCCAACCTTCGCCGTTTGGCTCAGGCGTGGTCATCGCGCATGTCCGGTCGGGCGATTCGAGCTTGCTTTCGCCGATAACGATTGTTCGATTGTTCAATCCGGAACTGCAAAAGGCCGGGTTCGTCGCCCAACGCCCATATATCTGATTGACGCTCGGCTCCGTCGCGACGACGGGAGGCGCGGCCTCGGCGGTCTGCGCGATCGGGCTTTCCGAACCGCAGGCAGACAGCACCAATGGACCAACACTCAATGTGACAACGGACAACAGCTTGTTCATGCCGCTAAAACTCGCGGCTCAGGCCTTGCGTTCCCACCGACGCTCGGGGGTCTGTTGCCAATAGGTTACCGTGTGACCTTTCTGCCGCAGGTCCTTCCAGCTCGCCCGCGCGCGCTGGAGCTGGTCGTCGTCATGTCCGTCGAACATGAAGACGGCACGTTCGTAGGTCGACAGGTCGGGCGGTTCCGCGTTGTCGACCAGAAAACGAATCTGCGCGCCGTTGCCGTTCGCGGTCGTCACGGTGAGCAGGATCGGATTTTCCGGATCATGCTCCGTGCCATCGACCGCATGCGCCAGAAACGAATCGTCGCGATAGGTCCACAAGGCGACGTCGAGCGAATCGCGCCGCTCCTCGCTGGCGCTTTGGACGACCGCCTTCCAGCCGCGCCCTATCGATTTTTCCAAAAGGGACGGAAGCGCCTCTCCAAGCGTCGATTCGGTCAGATGATAGAAGAGGACTTCCGTCACCTCGCGCCTCAGCCTTCGTAGTGATCGCGGACGAGGCGGTCGAGCAGACGCACGCCGTATCCAGATGCCCAGGACTGGCTGATCTCGTTGGCCGGCGAGGCCATGGCAGTGCCGGCGACGTCGAGATGCGCCCACGGCGTCTCCTTGACGAAGCGCTGGAGGAACTGCGCCGCCGTGATGGCGCCAGCATGGCGGCCGCCGATATTCTTCATGTCGGCGTTCTTGGAATCGATCAGCTTGTCGTAGTCCGGCCCCATCGGCATGCGCCAGACCTTCTCGCCGGTCGACTGCCCCGACGCGAACAGCCGTTCGGCCAGTTCGTCATTGTTGGAGAAAAGGCCGGCATGGTGCTGGCCGAGCGCTATGAGGATCGCCCCCGTCAACGTCGCCAGATTGATCATGAAACGCGGCTCGAAACGGTCGTTGCAATACCAGAGCGCATCGGCAAGCACGAGACGGCCTTCCGCATCGGTGTTGAGCACTTCGATCGTCTGCCCGGACATCGACGTCACGATGTCGCCGGGACGCTGCGCCTTGCCGTCGAGCATGTTCTCGACGAGGCCGATGATGCCGACGACATTGACCTTCGCCTTGCGCGCGGCGAGCGCATGCATCAGGCCGGTCACGGCGGCCGCGCCGCCCATGTCACCCTTCATGTCCTCCATGCCGGCGGCCGGCTTGATCGAGATGCCGCCCGAATCGAAAACGACACCCTTGCCGACAAAGGCGACCGGCTTGTCCTTGGCCTTGCCGCCGTTCCACTGCATGACGACGAGCTTGGCCGGCCGTTCGGAGCCCTGCGCGACGCCCAGAAGCGCGCCCATGCCGAGCTTTTCCATATCCGCCGCTTCGAGGATTTCGACCTCGACGCCGAGTTTTTCCAGTTCCTTGGCCTTCGCGGCGAATTCGACCGGGCCGAGAATATTGGCCGGTTCGTTGACGAGGTCGCGCGCAAGAAGAACGCCGCCGGCAATCGCTTCGAGTTCGGCGAACGCCTTCTTCGCTGCCTGAGGGTCGGCGCAGGCGATGACGAACGCGGTTTCCTTGGGCGAATCATCGCCATTGTCGTCCTTGCGGGTCTTGTATTTGTCGAAATTATAGGCGCGCAAAAGAATGCCCATGGCGATGCGTGCAGCATCCTCGGCGGAAGCCTCCACGCTGTCGATGTCGAGCACCACGGTCACGCGCTTGGCCTTTCGGGCCGCGGCCTGCACGGCTCCGCCCAGCTTCAGCCAGCCGCTTTCGTCGAGGGCCGATGGCTTTCCCGCACCGAGGACGACCAGCCGGTCGAGACTCGTGCCGTGCGGCGCGAGGAGATCGGCCGACGTTCCCGACTTTCCCTTGAACGACGCAGCTTCGATCGCGCGCGGCAAAACGCCCTGCGGATCGAATGTCGATGCGGATGCGGGAAGGCCGCCCTCTTCCGCATTCAACAGAACCACGACCCCTTCGGTCTGGGATGACGGCTTGGCGAAGCTGATCGTCGGGCGTTGGGACATGGGCTATCCTTCGGTTCGGGTTGTCTTCGGCCTCGGCAGGCGTTCTTTCTGCGGTAGAGCTTCGGGCCGTTTATTTCAAGGCGGCTTGCGCTGTGCCAGAGCCGCCGATGGCGTCAACATATCGTTAACCATGTGTCTTCGGCATTTGTTTGCCAAGATGCCCGATTGTGTGGTTCACCGGGCTCGCAGGACGCAGCAAGGCGACGTTGCGGCAATCTGAATCGCCGCAAGCTTGCCCCAAATAGATGGATCAACCAGCCGCATGAAAGTGCTCGAGACCTATATCATGCGGCGGACATTCGCGATTTTCGCGGTCACGCTTTTATGGGTTCTGGCCATCGTCTGGACAACGCAGATTCTTGCCCGCATCAATCTGGTCACGAGCAGCGGGCAATCGGCGACCACTTTCTTCGAGATCGCATGGCTCGTTCTGCCCGCCGTGATTCCGGTCGTCATACCCTTCGCACTCGCCATCGCGGTCGCGCAGACGCTCAGTTCGATGAACACCGATTCCGAACTGATCGTCATCACGGCTTCAGGCAGCCCGAAGACCACCGTCGTGCGCCCGATCATGCTGATCGCAGCGCTTGCCTCGGTCGCCTCCTTCGCGATCGAGAACGGCGTCGAGCCGTTCGCCCGCGAAAGGCTTCGGATTCTGGTGTCGGAAGCACGCGCCGACCTGATTTCGTCGGTCGTTCAGGAAGGCAGCTTCCAGACCATCGACGACGGGCTCGTCATCCAGATCAGCGAGCACCTGCCCGACGGGCGCTTTGGCGGCATCTTCCTGGCCGATACGCGGGAGGAAGAGACGGAACTGATCTACTACGCGAAAACCGGCGCGACGATCGAACTCAACGGCGAACATGTCCTGGTCATGCAGGACGGCGTCGTCCATCGCCGCAACCCGGCCGGCAACGTGTCGGTCATACGGTATCAGTCCTACGCCTTCGACCTGGCCGAATTCGCGCCGGCAACGTCGACGATCAACTACCTGCCGAAGGACCGCACGCTAGGCTATCTCTTCAATCCGGACCCGAACGATCCGGTGTTCCAGGCATCGCCTCAGGCGTTTTCCGCCGAACTTCATCGCCGGCTGTCGGACTGGGTCTATCCGATCGTCTTCGCGCTGATCGGGCTTGCCGTGGCCGGCGATTCGCGATCGTTTCGCGAATCGCGCATCCATCCGCTCATCACGACCATGGTCGCCGCTCTTTTCGTCCGGTGGGAGGGTTTCGTCATCGGCAACGCGGCGGGCGACAGCACAGCCTTCATACCGGCGATGTACGCCGTGCCGGCGGTCGCCAGCGCCGTTTGCATCTGGGTCATCGCAACGAACCGTCGCCTCGAAATCCCGATCAAATGGACGGAGCGTTTGTACGATATCTGGACGCAACTCCTGGCGCGCTTGTCGTCGCCCCTTCGCATGAGACGGGAAAGCCGGTCATGATCGGACGCACGCTGGGCGCCTATTTCATGCGCCGCTACCTCATCATCACCTTCTGGTTCTTCGTCGGAATCTTCGGGCTGATCTTCATCATCAACTTCACCGAGATATCGCGGCGCGTCGGTGATCTGCCGGGCTACTCTTTGTGGTGGGGCATCAGCTTCGCGGGGATGCAGACGCCGATCATCATGCAGCAATCGGTGCCGTTCATCGCCCTCGTCTCGGGGATCGCGACGCTGATCTCGCTCAACAGGAAGTACGAACTGGTCGTGGCGCGCGCCGCCGGCATTTCGGCATGGCAGTTCCTCCTGCCCATATGCGCGGGTGCGATGATTTTCGGGCTGGCGGCGCTGTTCGTCCTCAATCCCGTCGCCTCCTACGGTTTCCAGCGCACGCAGTTTCTGGAAGCCGACATTCGAGGCGGCACCGGAACGCCGACGGCCGGCCCCGACGCGCCGTGGATCAAACAGCGCGTGGACGATACGGAAACCTTCATCGGCGCCGCAGGCGTCCTCGATGAGGGATTGCAACTGGTCAACGCGACCTTCATCGTCGTCGGCGCGGACACCGGCGCGATCGAACGCTACGATTCCGAGCGTGCCTATCTGGATGACGGCGCCTGGCGGCTGGAAAACGGCCGGCGCACGATGAGCGGCATACCGCCTATGCCTTTCGAAACGCACGCGATACCGACCAATCTCACGCCCGAATTCGTCCTCGAACGCCTTGCCAGCCCCGAAACGATCCCGATCTTCGAGCTTCCCCGCAAGATCGCGGCGGCACGCTCGTTCGGCCTGCAGGCCAACAGTTTTTCGATGCATCTGCACGCATTGCTGGCGACGCCCGCGCTTCTCGTCGCGATGACGCTCATTGCTGCAACAGTCTCGATGCGTTTTGCACGCATGGGGCAATCCTCGACCATGATTCTGGGTGGCGTGCTTGCCGGCTTTCTGCTTTATGTCGTCACGGTGCTGGTCAAGGCGTTCGGGAGCGCGGGGCTGGTGCCACCTGTCGTCGCTGCGTGGCTTCCCGTCATCGTTGCCGGCTTCTTCGGAGTGACATTCCTTCTGTACAGGGAGGATGGTTAGTGAGGGGCGTGCTCGCGGGCATGAGTAAGACCGATTTGTCCAGACGCCTGCTCGGCGCAACCGCCGTCGTTGCATTGCTGACGACGACGGCGCCGCTTGGCGTGCTGCCGGCGGCTGCCCAGGCCATCGACCTGTCATCGGCCGGCGATCCGAGCGCCGACATGCTGCTCGAAGCCGACACGCTCATCTATGACAATGACCGCAACCGCATCACTGCCGTGGGCTCGGTGCAAATCGAGTATGACGGCAACCGGCTCGTCGCCCAGCGCGTGACCTACGACCGTGCCACGTCGCGCCTCATCGCCAGCGGCGGCGTCGAGATCATTGATCCCGACGGCACGCGCTTCCAGTCCGACGAGATCGACGTCACGGACGATTTCGCCGACGCCTTCGTGCGCACGCTGCGGGTCGAGACACCCGATCGGGTCTATTTCGGCGCGGACCGCGCGGAACGGCGCGACGGCGCGGTGACGGAATTCGAGCGCGGCGTCTACACGGCCTGCGAGCCCTGCGAGGAAAACCCGGACAAGTCTCCGGTCTGGAACATCAAGGCCCAGAAGATCATCTGGAACGGCGAAACGAAGACAGTTCGGTTCGAAAGCGCGCGGTTCGAGTTTCTGGGCGTGCCGCTCGCATGGCTCCCAGCCTTCGAAATCGCCGATCCGACGGTCGAGCGCAAAAGCGGTTTTCTCTTCCCGACCTATGGGAGTTCGGAACGGCTCGGGCAATATGTGCGCGTTCCGTACTACATCGCGCTTTCGCCGACCTATGACGCGACGGTCTATGCCAGCGGCTACACGCACCAGGGGTTTCTCGGCGAGGCCGAGTTCCGCCAGCGCTTCGACAATGGCGAATACAATCTGAAGATCGCCGGCATCTCGCAGCGCGATCCCGGTCAGTTCCTGCCGGATACCGTCGATGCCCATGAGACAGGCCGCGGCCTGATCGCCTCGCGCGGCAATTTCGCGATCAATCCGCGCTGGCAGTTCGGCTGGGACGGGATGATCCAGACCGACAAGAACTTCGGCTACACCTACGATATCGAGCAGGCGAACGCGTATCGCGTCACGTCGCAGGTCTATCTGACGGGATTGAACGGCCGCAATTTCTTCGACCTGCGCGCGTACTCCTTCCAGACGCAGGAGGCTGCGCTCGATTTTCTGCCGGATGGAACCCGCAATCCTTTGGCATCGTCTCCTCTCCAGCCGGTAGTTCTGCCATCCTTCGACTACAGCCTGACGCCTGATACGCCGATCGCCGGCGGCGAACTGACGATCGATGTCAACAGCCAGGCGCTCTGGCGCGACCGGTTCGATGGGCGTGATCCCGGTGCTGTTGACGGAAGCGGCGGTTCGTTTCCGTCGGGGCGCGGTCTCGACGGCGGGTCCGGCCGCCTGACCGCCGAAGCCGAGTGGAAGCGCACCTTCATTACGCCGGGCGGTCTCGTGCTCACGCCCATGCTCCACGCACGGCAAGATGCGATCGGGGTGCATTTCGGAGACGGCGCGCTTGGTGCCGATCCACGCTTCGGTCTAGACGCCGTGGCCGGTGCGCAAAATGCATCGACAGACATCCGTTCGGCCTATTACCGCTCGATGGCGACGGCCGGGCTGGAAGCGCGCTGGCCGATCCTGTTTTCGACATCGAGCAGCACGCATATCCTCGAGCCCACCGCACAGCTCTTCGCCCGGCCGAACGAGCCTTATGGCAACACGCTCGGCATTCCCAACGAGGACGCTCAAAGCCTCGTCTTCGACGCCACCAACCTGTTCCAGCGCGACAAGTTCTCCGGCTATGACCGGATCGAAGGCGGAACACGCGCCAATGTCGGCCTGCGCTACACAGGCGATCTCGGCGGCGGCTGGGGCGCCAGCGCGATCGTCGGTCAGTCCTATCATCTGGCCGGACAAAATCCGTTCGCTTCGCCGGACCTCGTCTATGCAGGCGCCTATTCCGGGCTGGAAGAGGACGTGTCGGACTTCGTCGGCATGGTCGGTCTGTCGACGCCGGTCGGCGTCTCGGTCGCGGCGGGCGCTCGGTTCGACAAGGACGACTTCGCGGTGCAGCGGACCGACGTCGCCGCCAGCTACACCTCGGCATTCGCATCCGTGTCGGCGCAATATGCCTTCATCGAAGCGCAGCCTGCCTACGGGTTTTCCGATGACCGGCACGAAGTGCGTGTCGGCGGCTCGGCACAGGTCCACGAATACTGGCGCGTCTTCGCCAACGCCACGTTCGACCTCAATACGAGCAACATGGTCCAGCGCGGCATCGGCTTCGCCTATGACGACGATTGCTTCGGCGTCAATTTCACCTATGCCGAAAACCGGTCGAACTTCGATAACGAGGTTTTGACACGCGACTTCGGCGTGAACATCACCTTGCGCACATTGGGCGATTTCGGCAGATCGACATCCTCAGGCGGCACAACCACATTCTGACGGTCGCGGTTGACATCGTTTCGCCCAACATGCACTGCAAGGGCTTGACGACCGCAAGACATGGTCGCGCGTGCGGCTCAAGGAGGCTTCGACGCATGAAGAGATTGCTGCTGACGGCCGGTCTGGCCTTCGCCCTCGGCTTCACCGCCTTGCCCAATGCCGCGATGGCGCAGGCGAGCGAGGTGCGTTACGTCGTCAACAATTCCCCCGTCACAAGCTACGACATCCAGCGCAGGGCGGCCTTTCTTCAATTGCAGCGACGCGGCGGCGGACAGGAAGCGGCGGCGCAGGAACTGATCGACCAGACGCTGCGGCAGGCCGAAATCCAGCGGCTGAACATTCGCGTCAGCGACGACGACGTGGCGCAGGCCTATCAGCGTTTCGCAAGCTCCAACAATATGAGCATCGCGCAGATGGACCAGGTGATGGCCCAGACCGGCGTGACGAAGCAGCATTTCCTCGACTTCATCCGGTCGCAGATGGGCTGGGGCCAGGCGCTTCAGGCCCGCGCGCGCCACGACCAGACGAGCATGAGCGAGCAGGACGTCGTCCAGCGCATGCTGCAGCAGGGTGGCGAAAAGCCGTCGGCTACCGAATATACGCTGCAGCAGGTGATCTTCGTCGTGCCGACCGCCGAACGCGGCGCGCGTCTGGCGACGCGCCGGCGCGAGGCCGAGGCCATGCGCGCGCGTTTTCAGGGCTGCGACACGACCCGCGAATTCGCCAAGGGGCTGATCGACGTGACGGTTCGCGACCTGGGACGTGTGCTCGAGCCGCAATTGCCGCCCGATTGGGCAGATCCGATCAAGTCGAGCCGAGCCGGCGCCGCGACCATCGTCCGCGACACCGAACGCGGGGTGGAGTTCATCGGCATTTGCAGCGCGCGGGAAGTGTCCGACGACACCGTGGCTCAAGCCGTGTTCGAGGCCGAGAATCTGGGCAACAGCGAAGATTCGGATGCGCTCAGCAAGACGTATACCGACGAACTGCGTGGGCGCGCCCAGATCGTCCAGCGCTGACCCCTGCCCTTGCCGAAGCCTCTCGTCATCACATGCGGCGATCCTTCCGGCATCGGGCCTGAGTTGATCTTGCAAGCATGGGCGGGAAATGATGCGCAAGGGCTCGCACCCTTCGCGGCGATTGCCGACCCTGCCCTTCTCCAGGCACGCGCAAAGCGCATCGGCTTAGATGTTCCCGTTGCCGCGACCAACATCGCCCATGCGGCCGGCGTCTTTTCCAAGGCGCTTCCGATTATCCCGCTCGGCAGCCCGCAGTCTGATGCGCCCGGCCTGCCTGATGCTGCGAACGCGACCGGGGTCGTCGAGGCCATCGACCGTGCCGTCGGCTTCGTTCATGATGGTACGGCGCGCGCAATCGTCACCGCTCCGATCGCCAAGAAACCGCTCTATGACGCTGGCTTCCGCTTTCCCGGCCATACGGAATATCTCGGCCATCTCGCCGGGACGCGCTTCGGCGGCTCGTTCCAGCCGGTCATGATGCTTGCCGGACCTGAGCTGCGGGCCATACCCGTCACGATCCACATCGCGCTTGCCCAAGTTCCGGCCGTACTGACGATGGATTTGATCGTGACGACCTGCCGAATTGCCGCCGCCGATCTCAAGTCACGCTTCGGCATCGAAAAGCCGCGCCTTGCCGTTTCGGGCCTCAATCCGCATGCAGGAGAAGGCGGGGCCATGGGGCGCGAGGAAATCGAGACCATCGCGCCGGCAATTGCCGCCTTGCGAGCCGAAGGCATCGATGCAATCGGGCCGCTCCCGGCCGACACGATGTTTCACGCACGCGCACGCGAGACCTACGACGTTGCAATCTGCATGTATCACGATCAGGCGCTGATCCCCGCCAAGGCGCTCGCCTTCGATGAAAGCGTCAACGTTACGCTCGGCCTGCCCTTCGTGCGCACCTCGCCGGACCACGGCACGGCGTTCGACATCGCCGGCAAGGGCATCGCGCGACCGGACAGCCTGATCGCCGCCATCAAGCTCGCCGACCGGATGAGCGGAGGCAGCGCGTGAGCATCGACGGGTTGCCGCCGCTGCGCGATGTGATCTCGCGCCACGAATTGCGCGCCAAGAAATCGCTGGGCCAGAATTTCCTCCTCGACCTCAACATCACTTCCAAGGTGGCGCGCGGTGCCGGCAACCTCACCGATGCGATGGTGATCGAGGTCGGACCGGGACCGGGTGGGCTGACGCGCGCACTGCTGCTTAACGGTGCGCGGCGGGTGATCGCGATCGAGCGCGACGAGCGCTGCCTTGCCGCGCTGGACGAGGTCTCGGCCCATTATCCGAACCGGCTCACGGTGATTCCCGGCGATGCGCTGGCTACGGATTTCGCAACGCTTGCGGCGGGCGAAACGGATGTGCGCATCGTCGCCAACCTGCCCTACAATATCGGCACCGAGCTTCTAGTGCGCTGGCTTTCCGCCGAGCCGTGGCCGCCCTATTGGCGCTCGCTTACGCTGATGTTCCAGAAGGAAGTCGCCCAGCGCATCGTGGCGCAGCCGGGCGACGACGCCTATGGGCGTCTTGCGGTTCTGGCCGGCTGGCGCGCGCATGCCGACATCCTGTTCGATCTGCCGCCGCAGGCGTTCACGCCGCCGCCCAAGGTCACGTCGGCGGTCGTCCATCTGGAGCCACGCGCCACCCCCCTGCCCGTCGAGGCGGCAAAACTCTCGCGCGTCACGGAATTCGCCTTCGGCCAGCGCCGCAAGATGCTGCGCCAGAGTTTGAAGCCGATCGGCGGCGAGGCTTTGCTTGCGCGCATCGGGATCGATCCGACACGACGCGCCGAGACGCTGTCCGTGGAAGAATTCGTGGCAATCGCCCGGGAAATCTAGATGTTTAGACCGTCGGCTCCGCCAGAAGGTCGGAGACGAAATCGAACAGGCCCGGCCGCCGGTCACGGCGCAGGCGCTCTGCCTTCACGATCGCTTCCACGGCGTGGAAGGCCCGGTCGAGATCGTCATTGACCACGACATAGTCATAGTCGCGCCAGTGCTCGATCTCCACGCGCGCATTCTTCAGCCGCGCCTCGATCACGTCTTCATTGTCTTCGGCGCGCCGGGTCAGTCGCGATTTCAGTTCCTTCATCGACGGCGGCAGAACGAAGATCGAAACGATGTCACCACGCATCTTCTCGCGCAACTGTTCCGCGCCCTGCCAGTCGATATCGAACAGCATGTCGCGCCCGGCTGCCATCGCCTCTTCGGCCGGTTCGCGCGGCGTCGCGTAGAAATTGCCGTGGACTTCGGCCCATTCCAGTAATTCGTCATTGTCGCGCAGAATGTCGAATTCCCGCTTGGTGCGGAAATGATAGTGGTTGCCGTCGATCTCGCTCGGCCGGCGCGAACGCGTCGTGACGCTGACGGACAGTTTGAAAGCCGGATCGCTTTCCAGAAGATTGCGCGCGATGGTCGATTTTCCCGCGCCCGAGGGGGACGAGATGACCAGCATCAGGCCACGCCGGCGGATCGCGGTCGAGGGTAGTTCCTTGGCCATTGCTACTCCAGATTCTGCACTTGTTCGCGGAACTGGTCGACCACCGCCTTCAGTTCCAGCCCGATCGCGGTGATCGCCGCCGCGTTCGACTTGGAGCACAACGTATTCGATTCCCGGTTAAATTCCTGCGAAAGAAAGTCGAGCCGCCGACCCACCGCGCCACCGCCGGCAAGCAGCGAACGCGCCGACGCGATATGCGTGCGCAGACGGTCGATTTCCTCGCGAATGTCGGCCTTGGTGGCAAGAAACGCCGCTTCCATGTTGAGCCGTGTTTCGTCGAGCGGCGCACCGGTGTCCAGCAACAACCGGACCTGATCGCCCAGCCGCGCCTTGATGGCGGCCGGCTCACGGCACGGATCGGCTTCGGCGCGTGCCGTCAGTTGCTCGATTTTTTCGAGATGGCCGAGCATGAGGTCACGAAGGGCCGCACCCTCCTCGCCCCGCGCCTCGCCGAGCCTTGCCAGCGCCTCGTCCAGAACCGCCAGCACCGCCCGGTCGCGTTCGCGACGCGCATCGTCATCAAGCGTAGCGTCCTGTGTTTCGATCACGCCGCGCAGGGCGAGCAGGCCATCGGCGCGGGCGGGTGCCGCGCCGAACTCCTGTTCAAGCCTTTGCGCCAGCGTCGCCATTTCAACCAACAGGATTTCATTGACGGAGACGCGGGCATCGGATGCGGTAACGCGGGATACCGATAAGGACGCCTGAATGTTGCCGCGCTGGAAAGCCTTTTGCATCGCCTGACGTGCGGGCTGTTCGAGGCTTTCGAAGCCCGGCGGCACGCGAAGGCGCGCCTCCAGCCCCTTGCCGTTCACGGATTTCAGTTCCCAGGCGATTTGATCGCCGCCGATCGTGCCGGATGCGCGGGCAAAGCCCGTCATGCTCTGGATCGTCATTGCGGCCCCCGCATCGTTGTTTGCGCGTGTCCTTGTCCCGAAACGAATTCCCGCTTTCGGGAGACAAGCGTCAGACCATCAATCCTCGACGACCTCGCCGGCTGCGACAGGATCTTCCTCGGTCGCCGCTGCGCCCGCTTCGCGGCGCTCCCGTTCGATCTGGCGCCAGCGCGCGACGTTGCGATTGTGCTCGTCAAGCGTTTGCGCAAAGGCGTGCCCCCCTGTTCCGTCGGCGACGAAATAAAGATCGTCTGTCTCGATCGGATTGGCGACCGCTTCGAGCGAGGCGCGGCCGGGAATGGCGATCGGGCCGGGCGGCAAGCCATTGATGCGGTAGGTGTTGTAGGGCGTGTCGGATTCGATATCGGAGCGATAGATCGGCCGGTCGGACGGCTTGCCCTCGCCCCCAAAAATTCCATAGAGGAAGGTCGGGTCCGACTGGAGCCGCATGCCCTGGCGCAGACGATTGATGAAGACGGAGGCCACATGCGGCCGCTCTTCGGCCTGGCCGGTTTCGCGCTCCACGATCGACGCAAGAGTGACGAATTCCTCGACGGTCTCGATCGGCAGGTCTTCCGCGCGGCCTTCCCAGGCGGTCTCGATCATGCGCTGCTGGTTGGCCGACAGGCGATCGATCAGTTCCTGCCGGTTCATGCCACGCGTGAAGTTGATCGTGTCGGCCGCGATCGAGCCTTCCGGCGGCAGTTCGGACGGCATGTCGCCTTCCAGCCCTTCCATCGCCGCGATCCGCTCGAATGCGCGATGCACCGTGAATCCTTCTGGGATGGTCAGGGCGCGCTGGACGGACCGGCCACTCTTCAGGAGTTCGGCGATCTCGTACATCGAGGCGCCGGCGGGCACCTCGTATTCGCCGGCACGCAGGATGGCGTCCCTGTCATAGACCCTGAGGCCGTAGCGGAAGACGCGCGCATCGGTGATCACGCCTTCGCGCTCCAATGTCGAGGCGATTTCTCCGACGCCCGTATTCGGGCGGATCAGAACGGTTTGCGCCGTGGTCGAAGGCCCCCGGCCCTCGAACTGCACCTTGCCGTAATAATAGACCGCGCCTGCCGCCAGCGTCGCGAAGACGATGCACGACATGACGAAATTCATGAAGATGACGAACTGGCTGCGCGAACGGCGCGAACGGCGCAGAGGCGGGGGTGTGCCGGCCTGCGGGCGAAGCCTCTCACTGGCGGATTTCGGCCGCGATTGCATCGGCGGCTGGCCGGGCGGTGGGCCGCCTGCGGAATCGGTCGTCATGGAGCCTCAAAACTTAAGGATGCACTCACATCGCCAAAGGCACGGTAGCGCCAAACATGGCGAAATCTTTGCGGCGGCAGGCGTTTCCGCCCACCCGGTCAGGCGGCGTACCGCTTGAAGACGAGCGACGCGTTGGTTCCGCCGAAACCGAAGGAGTTGGACAGGGCTACGTTTATCTCGCGTTCACGCGGCTTGTGCGGCACGAGATCGATCGCCGTCTCTACGGCGGGATTGTCCAGATTGATCGTGGCGGGCGCGATGTTGTCGCGGATCGCCAGGATCGAGAAAATCGCCTCGGCAGCCCCGGCGGCACCCAGAAGATGACCGATCGACGACTTCGTCGAGGACATCGAAATCTTCGACGCCGCATTGCCGACGAGCCGCTCGACCGCGCCAAGCTCGATCGTGTCTGCCATGGTCGAGGTGCCGTGGGCGTTGATGTAGTCGACATCGGCCGCTTCGAGGCCGGCGCGCTTCAGCGCCATCTTCATACAGCGGAACGCGCCGTCGCCGTCTTCGGACGGTGCGGTGATGTGGTGTGCGTCGCCCGACAGGCCGTAGCCGACGATCTCGGCATAGATCTTCGCGCCGCGCGCCCTGGCGTGTTCGAGTTCTTCCAGAACCAGAACGCCTGCGCCCTCGCCCATGACGAAGCCGTCACGGTCGCGGTCGTAGGGCCGCGACGCCTTTTCAGGCGTGTCGTTATGTTGGGTGGACAACGCCTTGCAGGCCGCGAACCCGGCCATGGAAAGACGCGTGATCGGCGATTCCGCACCGCCGGCCAGCATCACGTCGGCGTCGCCGAACGCGATCAGCCGCGACGCATCGCCGATGGCGTGGGCGCCGGTCGAGCAGGCGGTCACGACCGCATGGTTCGGACCTTTCAGCCCGTGTTTGATCGAAACCTGTCCCGAGACAAGGTTGATGATATTGCCGGGGATGAAGAACGGGCTGATGCGACGCGGTCCACGCTCCTTGAGGATCAGCGCGTTTTCCGCGATGCCCTCGATTCCGCCGATGCCCGAGCCGATCATGACGCCGGTGGCAGCCTGTTCGTCGGGGGTCTTCGGCTCCCAGCCGGAATCGGCCAGCGCCATATCGGCGGCGGCGACGCCATACAAGATGAAATCGCCGACCTTGCGCTGCTCTTTCGGCTCCATGAAGGCATCGGGGTCGAAGGCGCCTTCCAGCGCCTTGTCCCGCGGGATCGGCATCGCGATCCTGGCCGGAAGGTCGTCCGTTTCGAACTGGTCGATGCGCCGCGCAGCGCTCTTGCCGGAAAGAAGCTCCCTCCAGCCATGCTCCGCACCGACGCCGAAGGGCGACAGAAGACCAAGGCCGGTGACGACGACGCGTCTCATTGCCCATCCTCCCAAAGTGCGATCATTAGAATGCGGCTGCGCGACGAAACGAGATCAGGCCGTCGCCTTCTCGATGAACTTGACGGCGTCGCCGACAGTCAGGATGGTCTCGGCGGCATCGTCGGGGATTTCCACGCCGAATTCTTCCTCGAAAGCCATCACGAGTTCGACAGTGTCCAGGCTGTCTGCGCCCAGATCGTCGATGAAGCTCGCGCCTTCCGTCACCTTGTCGGCTTCGACGCCCAGGTGCTCGACAACGATCTTCTTGACCCGTTCTGCGGTATCGCTCATTTCGAAAAACCTCGAAGTTGGTTGATTGGTCTTCGTTAGCCGCACCTTTGCGGCTAATCAAGTTGAAAGATATCAGGCCCTCGACGGAACATTTCCGCCATTACCTTGACTGCCTGCGTCCTTTTTCAACGATCCGGCGGTGACGGAATAGTTCGTCACCGGTCATTCGGCAGCCCGATTACACGAATTGGCTGCGTGGTCCAAGGCGAAAAGGCGATTTCCAACGCAAAAGCGCCGAAACCCCTCAAATCATCGCCATCCCGCCGTTGATATGAAGCGTCTGGCCGGTCACGTAACCCGCCTCGTCGGACGCAAAGTAGAGCACGGCCGCCGCGACATCGGCCGCCGCACCGATGCGCCGCATCGGGATGGTGCCGATGAAGGCTTCGTGAACTTTCTCGTTGAGCTTTTTCGTCATGTCCGATTCGATATAGCCCGGCGCGATGCAATTGACCGTGACGTTGCGCGTGGCGATCTCCTGCGCGAGCGACTTGGAAAAGCCGATCATGCCGGCCTTCGATGCGCAGTAATTGGCCTGCCCCGGATTGCCGGTCACGCCCACGACGGAACTGATATTGATGATGCGGCCCTTGCGGCGGCGCATCATGGGATGCGTCAGTTCGCGCGTCAGCCGGAAGGTCGCGCCGAGATTGACCTCCAGCACCGCGTCCCAGTCCTCGTCGGACATGCGCACGAACAGGCCATCACGCGTGATCCCCGCATTGTTGACGAGAATGTCGACACCTTCGAGCTCGGCTTCCGCTTTCTTTCCAAGCTCGGCGATGGCCGCACGGTCGGACAGATCGGCCGGAAACACCTTTACACGCTCGCCGAGATCGGCGGCCAGCGCCTCGAGCTTCTCGACACGCGTTCCGTGAATACCGACCGTCGCGCCGGCTCCATGCAGCGCGCGGGCGATCGCTTCGCCGATGCCGCCGGTCGCGCCGGTCACCAGCGCCTTCTTCCCTGTCAGATCGAACATCCTGTTCTTTTCCTTGTTCGGCCGCCGGTCAGGCGAGCGCCGCGAGGGCGGCCTCGACATCCTGCGGTGTGTTGATCGTCTGCGATGCGAGGTCGCGGTCGATGCGTCGGGCAAGACCGGACAGAACCTTGCCGGTGCCTACTTCATAAAGGGTGCTGACGCCGTTTGCGGCGAACCATTCGACCGTCTCGCGCCAACGCACCTGTCCGGTGACCTGCTCGACCAGCCGGCGCGCGATCTCGTCGGGGTCGGTCAGTGGCGACACCGTGACGTTGGCGATGACGGGCACGACCGGTGCATTCTTCTCCACGGTCGCCAGAGCCTCGCGCATCGCATCGGCGGCCGGGGCCATCAGCGCGGAATGGAAGGGCGCGGAAACCGGCAGCATCAAAGCGCGCTTGGCGCCTTTCTCGCTGGCGATGCGCGCGGCTTCTTCCACGGCCGCCTTCGCACCGGAAATGACGAGTTGCCCGCCGCCGTTGTCGTTGGCGATCTGGCATGCGCCTTTTGCGGATGCTTCATCGCAGACCGCCTGCACCACGTCCTGCTCAAGACCGATGATCGCGGCCATCGCGCCCTCGCCAACCGGCACGGCTGCCTGCATGGCGTTGCCGCGAATGCGCAAGAGGCGCGCAGTGTCGGCGATCGAGAACATGCCGGCCGCGCACAGCGCCGAATATTCGCCGAGCGAATGGCCGGCAACGTAAGCCACCTTCGCCTTCATATCGAAACTGCGCGCTTCCATTGCTCGAATCGCAGCCATAGAGACAGCCATCAGCGCCGGCTGGGCGTTGGCCGTCAGGGTGAGCTTGTCTTCCGGCCCGTCCCACATGGTCGCGGAGAGCTTTTCGCCGAGCGCATCGTCGACTTCGTCAAACACGGCGCGTGCCTCGGGGAATGCGTCGGCAAGATCCTTGCCCATTCCAACGGTCTGGCTACCCTGTCCGGGAAAGGTGAATGCGATTGCCAAAGCTCGGCCTCCTTCGACTTTTCGCCTGCCGTGTGACGCAGACAGGGCGGAAAAGTCAAGGGCGAGAGGGGGCAGCGCGCCGGTTTGGAGCCGTTGCGAAGCGGCAAGGTCGAGGCATGGACCTCTGTGACGAGCACAGAGGTAACGGATCGGAGGTTTCTGCAAACCTCGGAAGTACCGGTTTCCACAATCCTTTCAGCCGTCATTCCTGTGCTCGTCACAGGAATCCATACCGTAACCGCGAAGCCGCCGCTGCGGTTCAGAAGGCCAATTCACCCATTGCATTACACCCCTTATCATGTATAAGCGCCCCACTCTGCCGGTCCTAGCTGGGGGCTGAACGGAGGGCCATGCGCGTTTCATAAAGAATGCCCATGCAGAAGGTCAGGTGCCTTCGGCCTCCCGTGTCTCCGCTCTCGACCGTCTCGACCACAGCCTTTCCAGCCCGCTTGCGGCGCTTGAGAAGTTGATGAGGCTTTTGCCGCTGGCGCCGTGCAGGGAAACGAAGAAAGGCTAAGAAAACATGACTCTTTACGAACACGTTTTTCTTGCCCGCCAGGACCTCTCCGCGCAGCAGGTCGAAGCTCTTGTCGAACAGTACAAGGGCGTCATCGAAGCGCATGGCGGATCGGTCGGCCGGGTGGAGAACTGGGGCTTGAAGTCCCTCACCTACCGCATCAACAAGAACCGCAAGGCTTACTATAACCTGATGGACATCACGGCTCCGGCCGCTGCCATCCAGGAAATGGAACGCCAGATGGGCCTGTCGGAAGACATCCTGCGCTTCATGACCATCAAGGTCGAGGCGCACGAGGAAGGCCCGTCCGCGATGATGCAGAAGCGCGACGACCGCGGTGATCGCGGCCCGCGCGGCGACCGCTTCGGCGGCGATCGCGACCGTGGCCCGCGCGGTGATCGTGGCGATCGCGACGATCGTGGTCCACGCCGTCCTCGTGAAGGTCAGGCAGAAGGAGCTGGCGCATAATGGTCGACATCAATCAGATCCCGACGCGCCGGCCGTTCCACCGCCGCCGCAAGACCTGCCCGTTCTCCGGCGCGGGCGCTCCGAAGATCGACTACAAGGACGTCAAGCTCCTGCAGCGCTACATTTCCGAGCGCGGCAAGATCGTCCCGTCCCGCATCACGGCCGTCAGCCAGAAGAAGCAGCGCGAACTCGCCAAGGCGATCAAGCGCGCTCGTTTCCTCGGCCTCCTGCCCTACGTCGTGAAGTAAGGCTTTGAGGGGCGGTTCGTCGCCCCTTTTTCTCCCGGCATGATCGGCATGGCGGCGAGACGATAATTCCGAGTTGAGATGGCTCCCCATCTCTAACTGCCAACCGGCAGGACAGCGCCCGCGACGAACAATCCGTCGCTTCTTCTGTTCCTGCCACGCCGGTCAAGCCGGCAGATGAAGAAGGAACAATGACATGCAGGTCATTCTGCTCGAACGCATTTCCAAGCTCGGCCAGATGGGCGATACGGTCAAGGTGAAGGACGGGTTCGCCCGCAACTTCCTCCTGCCGCAGGGCAAGGCGCTGCGCGCCAACGAAGCCAACAAGAAGAAGTTCGAAGGCCAGCGCGCCCAGCTCGAGGCCCGCAACCTCGAGCGCAAGAGCGAAGCGCAGAAGGTCGCCGACCAGCTCGACGGCAAGACGTTCGTCGTCGTCCGCTCGGCCGGCGAGACGGGCCAGCTCTACGGTTCGGTCTCCACGCGCGACGTCTCCGAGCTTCTCACCGAGGAAGGCTTCTCGGTCGGCCGCAACCAGGTCGAACTGAACCAGCCGATCAAGGCCATCGGCCTGACCAACATCGCCATCGCGCTTCACCCGGAAGTCGAAGTCACGATCACGCTCAACATCGCCCGCTCGGCTGACGAGGCGGAGCGCCAGGCACGCGGCGAGACGCTGGATTCGGCCGAAGCCATCTATGGCGACGACATCAACGAGAACGCGCGTCCCGACGCATTCTTCGATCCGGATGCCGAGTATGGCGACGAGGAAGAAGAAGTCGCGGCCGACGAAGGCGAAGAGCGCGAATAAGCGTTCTTTTGATTGCGACCATTGCAACGCCCGGGCCTCTGGCTCGGGCGTTTTGCGTTTGTGGCCCCAAGCCCGCCCCTTTAAGAAATCATCGCATTACCTTACGTTATATTGATCGTGTCGATCTCATGGGTCTGCGATGTTCTGGATGCTGAAACAGCTTGGCAACCGAATCGTGAGAACCGGCAACCTGATCGTGACGGATTCGCGTGGCGACAGGCATCGGTTCGGAAACGGCGATGGAAAGCCAATTCACATAGCGCTGCGCACCACGCGTGCGGAACGCTCCATCCTCCTGAACCCGGCAAACGCCGTTCCCGAAGCCTACATGAATGGCGAACTCGATATTGTCGAAGGGGATCTCCTCGATTTCATCCACTTCGCCTACGCCAATCTCGACCTCGTGGAAGCACACACACCGCTGATGCGCGCGGCGGAAAAAGGCCGGCTCCTCGCAAAGCCCCTGCACCAGTGGAACCCCGTCTCGCGGTCGCGGGCGAATGTCCAGCACCATTACGACCTGTCCGAAGAGCTCTACCGGCTCTTTCTCGACGAAGACATGCAGTATTCCTGTGCCTATTTCGAGCGCCCCGACCTGACGCTGGACGAGGCGCAGAAGGCGAAGAAGCGCCATATCGCTGCCAAGCTCGCCCTGAAGCCGGGCTTAAGTATTCTCGACATCGGCTCCGGGTGGGGCGGCCTTGGCATATATCTGGCGCAGCACTTCGAGGCCGACGTGCTCGGCGTGACGCTTTCGGACGAACAGCACCGCGTCGCGACGGAACGCGCGCACGCGCTGGGTTTCGACCGGCACGTCCATTTCGAAATCCGCGATTATCGCAGCTTGCAGGAGCGGTTCGACCGCATCGTTTCCGTCGGCATGTTCGAGCATGTCGGCGTCAACCACTACCGCACCTTCTTCGAGACATGCGCCAAACTGTTGAAACCCGACGGCGTCATGGTGCTTCATTCGATCGGCCGCGCCGGCCCGCCTGCCGCCACCGCGCCGTTCATCCGCAAGCATATCTTTCCCGGCGGGTACATTCCAGCGCTGTCGGAGGTGCTGCCTGCGATCGAGCGGTCCGGCCTGATGGTGACGGATGTGGAAATCCTGCGGCTGCACTATGCAGAGACCTTGCGCCACTGGCGCGAGCGCTTCGCCGCCAATCGCGAGCGCGCCAAGGCGCTGTACGACGAGCGCTTCTGCCGGATGTGGGAATTCTATCTTGCAGCATCCGAAGGCGCGTTTCGCTGGCAGGACCTGATGGTCTTCCAGATCCAGCTCACCAGACGCAACGACACGCTGCCGATTACCCGCGATTATATCCATGAGGTCGAGATGCAGCTTGCCGACAAGCCGGAACCGCGAAAGGCGCGGACACCGCGCAAGCACAAGAAGGCGTGAGGCGCGCTGTGGCCGGCCTGCACGAGTCAAGCGTCTCATGCGCCAAGTCCCGCTTTTTCCGTTCGTCCCTGTGAAGTATTGTTGATGGATCGATTCGGCGTTGGTGCGTCGGCTGCATCGCGCTAGACACGTCGCACCTGCCGCGATTCACGTTTCTCGTTCCGTCGGCGCATCCGACAGATGGACATGGAAATGGCCGAGCCCGCCCGAAAACTCGCAGCCGTCGAGCAGCCGCTTTACCGCGAGGCCCCGCACAATATTGAGGCCGAGCAGGCGCTTTTGGGCGCCGTTCTCGTCAACAACGATGCGTTCTACCGCGTCTCCGATTTCCTCAAGTCGCAGCATTTTCAGGAACCGCTTCACCGCAAGATCTTCGAGGTGGCGGGCGAACTGATCCGCATGGGCAAGATGGCCAATCCGGTCACGCTCAAGACCTTCCTGCCGGCCGACGAGAAGGTCGGCGACATGACCGTCTCGCAATATCTTGCGCGCCTCGCGGCCGAAGCGGTCAACGTCATCAATGCCGCCGACTATGGCCGCGCAATCTACGATCTCGCCACGCGCCGTGCGCTGATTACCGTCGGCGAGGACATGGTCAACATTGCCTATGACGCGCCGGTCGACATGTCGCCGGCCGCGCAGATCGAGGATGCCGAGCGACGTCTGTTCGAACTGGCCGAGACCGGCCGCTACGATGGCGGCTTCGAAAGCTTTTCCGATGCGGTGAAGACCGCGATTGACATGGCCGCCGCCGCCTACCAGCGCGACGGGCATCTGTCGGGCGTGTCGTCGGGACTGCGCGATCTCGACGGTAAGATGGGCGGTCTCCAGCCGTCGGATCTGATCATCCTTGCCGGCCGTCCGGGTATGGGCAAGACCTCGCTCGCGACAAACATTGCCTTCAACATCGCGCATGCCTATGAGCCCGAGCAGCAGGCAGATGGCTCCTTCAAGGCCAAGAATGGCGGCGTGATCGGCTTCTTCTCGCTGGAAATGTCGGCCGAACAGCTCGCCACGCGTATCATTTCCGAGCAGGCCGAGGTGCCCTCGTCCAAGATCAGGCGCGGCGACCTGACGGAGGCGGATTTTTCGAAGCTCGTCGGCTGCACGCAGACGCTTCAGAAAATCCCGCTCTTCATCGACGCGACCGGCGGCATCTCCATCGCGCAGCTTTCGGCGCGCGCGCGACGTCTGAAGCGCCAGCGCGGGCTCGACGTGCTGGTCATCGACTACGTCCAGCTCATGCAGGGCTCGTCCAAGGCATCGGCGCAGAACCGCGTTCAGGAAATCACCGAGATCACCACCGGCCTCAAATCGCTCGCCAAGGAACTCAACGTCCCGATCATCGCGCTTTCCCAGCTCTCGCGTCAGGTCGAAAGCCGTGACGACAAGCGGCCGCAGCTTTCCGACCTTCGCGAATCGGGTTCGATCGAGCAGGATGCCGACGTGGTGCTGTTCGTCTATCGCGATGAATACTACCTCAAGAACAAGGAACCGGAGCGCGGAACGCTCGAACATCAGGAATGGGAGACGAAGCTGAACGACGTGCGTGGCAAGGCCGAAGTGATCATCGCCAAGCAGCGCCACGGCCCCACAGGCACGGTTTCGCTGTCTTTCGTCGGCGAGTTCACCCGCTTCGCCGATTTGGCCGAGGAAGACCACCTTCCCGAGCGGTTCGAATAGTTGCCGTTTCCTGAGAGAGAGATCGGCAGCATCGATCCACGTATCTGCGGCGGCCGTCTGTCGATCGACGTGGCCGCGCTTGCCGCGAATTATCGGCTGTTATCATCGATGGCGCACCCTGCCCGCGTCGCGGGCGTGGTCAAGGCGAATGCCTACGGGCTGGGGCTCGACATCGTCGCGCCGGTGCTGTGGGCCGAGGGCTGCCGCATCTTCTTCGTCGCCCTGCCGCAGGAAGGTGTGGCGTTGCGGGCGATCCTGCCTGAAGCCACGATCTATGTGCTGGCCGGTTTGTTCGAGGGCCATGCGGCGCAAATCTATGGCGAGGCGGGGCTTATTCCCGTCCTCAACGACGAGGCGGACATCTCGATCTGGGAAGCCTATGGCTGGGATGGCGATGATGTCTCGCGTCCCTGTGCGGTCCATGTCGATACCGGCATGAACCGGCTCGGTCTGAGCGGCCAGCAGGTGCAGCGCTTCTTTCACGAGAACAAGCTGACGCGCGCGCTCAGCCCGCAGCTTCTCATGAGCCACCTTGCCTGCGCCGACGACCCGTCCGCGCCGATGAACGAGAAACAACTCGAATCCTTCCAGCGCTTTGACCGGCTTTTTTCGGGCATCGATTCAAGCCTCGCCAACTCGTCCGGCATCTTTCTCGGCGCCGATTACGCCTTCGACATCGTCCGGCCAGGAATCGCGCTTTACGGCGGCGCGCCACAGGCTGGCATCGCCAATCCGATGCGTCCGGTCGCGACCGTCGAGGCGCGGATCGTTCAGGTCCGTCACACCAAAGCAGGCGAAAGCATCAGCTACGGCGCGGCGCAGACGCTGAACCGGGATACGATCATCGCCGTTGCCGCGACAGGATATGCGGACGGGCTGCACCGCTCGCTGTCCGGCGCGGGTGTCCCTTTGCGCGACGCGCTCCCGTCAGGCGGGCACGGATTCATCGCCGGCAGGCGCGCGCCGATCCTCGGCCGCGTGACGATGGATTTGACGCTTTTCGACGTGACGGACCTTGGCGCCGGCGCGGTCAGCCATGGCGACTGGATCGAGCTGTTCGGGCCGAACATTGCGATCGACGAGGCCGCGTCGGCGGCCGGCACAATTTCCTATGAACTCCTGACATCGCTCGGAGCGCGCTATCACCGGCGGGTGGTTCATCGATGACGGCTTGCGCTTTACGTTGCCGCCCTCTGTCCTGCCGGACATCTCCCCGCCATGGGGGGAGATCACGCACGGCGTTGATGCAGGCCAATCTTCCCACTCGCAGGGGAGATGCCCGGCAGGACAGAGGGGGGCGTGCAAGGGCCGCAGCCAGGACGGCGACAGGATCCCATGGCTAAATCCCGCACCCAGTTCATCTGCCAGAATTGCGGCACGGTCCATACGCGCTGGGCCGGCAAGTGCGACGCTTGCGGCGAGTGGAACACGCTGGTCGAGGAAGGCTCCAATTCGGGCATCGGCGCTGGCCCCGGCTCGCTGCGCTCCTCGCGCAAGGGCCGCATCGTCGCGCTCACCACGCTGTCGGGCGAGATCGAGGAAGCGCCGCGCATTTCGACCGGGATCGGCGAACTCGACCGGGCGACCGGCGGCGGTTTCGTGCGCGGCTCGGCCATTCTCATCGGTGGCGATCCGGGCATCGGCAAGTCGACGCTCCTGACGCAGGCCGCGGCCGAACTTGCCCGCAAGGGCTACCGCATCGTCTATGTCTCGGGCGAGGAGGCGGTCGCGCAGATTCGCCTGCGCGCGCAACGGCTGCACGCCGCCGACACCAGCGTCGAACTCGCCGCCGAAACGAATGTCGAAGATATTCTCGCGACCATCTCGGAAGGCAAGCGGCCCGACCTCGTCATCCTCGATTCCATCCAGACGCTGTGGACCGACCTTGCCGATTCCGCGCCCGGAACGGTGACGCAGGTGCGCGCCTCCGCGCAGGCGATGATCCGCTACGCCAAGTCCACCGGCTGCGCCATCGTGCTCGTCGGCCACGTCACCAAGGACGGCCAGATCGCCGGTCCGCGCGTCGTGGAGCACATGGTCGACGGCGTCCTGTACTTCGAAGGCGAAGGCGGGCACCATTATCGCATCCTGCGCACCGTGAAGAACCGCTTCGGCCCGACCGACGAGATCGGCGTGTTCGAGATGTCGGACAAGGGCCTGCGCGAGGTTTCGAACCCGTCCGAACTTTTCCTCGGCGAGCGCTCGGCCAAATCGCCGGGCGCGGCCGTCTTTGCAGGCATCGAGGGCACGCGGCCGGTGCTGGTCGAAATCCAGGCGCTCGTCGCGCCCTCGCCGCTCGGCACCCCGCGCCGCGCGGTCGTGGGGTGGGACAATTCGCGCCTTTCGATGATTCTCGCAGTGCTGGAAGCCCATTGCGGCGTCCGTTTCGCCACGCACGACGTCTACCTCAACGTCGCCGGTGGCTATCGCATTTCGGAACCTGCGGCGGACCTTGCAGTGGCGGCGGCGCTCGTTTCGTCGCTGACCGGTCTTGCCCTGCCCGCCGATTGCGTCTATTTCGGCGAAATCAGCCTTTCAGGCGCCATCAGGCCCGTCGCGCATGCGCAACAACGCCTCAAGGAAGCCGAAAAGCTGGGCTTTGCTCAAGCCGTCATGCCGCGGACGAGTGAAGATGTCGGCAAAGGATCTGGCGCGCGCTCGGCGCAGCTTTCCGAACTGGCCGATCTGGTGGTACGCATCGCCGGCCGGCGCAAGCCGCAGAGCGATGAAGAATAGAGCCGGACGATCCGACGCCGGAACGACGATGGAGTTCAAATGCCGATAACGCTGCTTGACGGAATTCTCGTCGGCTTCACTCTCGTTTCGGCCATGCTCGCCATGGTTCGCGGCTTTTCGCGCGAGGTTCTGTCCATCGCATCGTGGGTGGCAGCGGCCGCGGCGGCTTATTATTTCCATCCGCTCGTCGTTCCCTTTTTGGAATCCTATATCGACAATGCGCAGCTTGTTCTTTTCGCGGCCGCGGCAATCGTCTTCTTCATCGCGCTCATCATCGTCACGGTGATCACCATGAAGCTCGCCGATTTCATCATCGATTCCCGGGTTGGTGCGCTGGACCGCACGCTCGGCTTCGTCTATGGCGCGGCGCGCGGCATACTCGTCGTGGCCGTCGCTTTCCTTTTCTTCTCGTGGCTTGTGGGCGCCAACCAGCCCGGCTGGGTCGCCGAGGCGAAGTCGCGCCCGCTGCTCGAAGGCATCGGAACCTGGCTCGAGGGCGTCCTTCCGGACGACCCCGAGAACTCGCTGCTCGACCGGATCGGCGAGGGAACCTCCGGTGAAGAAGCACCGCCTCCCGCAGGCAACTGATTTTCGCGCGGCGCCGGCAGGCGCCGCTTCATTTCGTGCTGAAAGGCCGCAAGCCATGGCAGACGCAGACGATACCCCTTTTGCCGGAGACGGCGACGACCGCTTCCACGACGAATGCGGCGTGTTCGGCATTTTCGGCCGGCAGGACGCCGCCGCGATCGTGACGCTCGGGCTGCACGCGCTCCAGCATCGCGGACAGGAAGCCGCCGGCATCGTCTCCTATGACGGCTCGCAATTCCACGTCGAGCGGCATATCGGACTGATCGGCGACACGTTCACCAAGCAATCGGTGATGGATCGGCTGCACGGCTCCCGCGCGATCGGCCATACGCGCTATGCGACGACGGGCGGCTCGGGCCTGCGCAACGTCCAGCCCTTCTTCGCAGAACTCTCCGATGGTGGCCTGGCGGTCGCCCATAACGGCAACATCACCAATGCCATGACCGTCCAGCGCCGACTCCAGAAGGAAGGCGCGATCTTCTCGTCCACTTCGGACACCGAGACGATCATGCACCTCGTCGCCACCTCCAAGGAGCGCGACACCAATTCCCGCTTCATCGAGGCCGTGCGCCAGCTCGAAGGTGCGTTCTCGCTCGTCGCCCTGACGTCGAAGAAGATGATCGGCTGCCGCGATCCGCTCGGCATTCGGCCGCTCGTTCTCGGCGATCTCGACGGCGCATACATATTCGCGTCCGAAACATGCGCGCTCGACATCATGGGCGCGCGCTTCGTGCGTGACCTGGAACCGGGCGAAATGGTGGTCGTCACCTCCAGCGGACTTGAGAGCTTCTTCCCCTTCGAGCCGGTCAAGCCGCGCTTTTGCATCTTTGAATACGTCTATTTCGCGCGTCCCGATTCGGTGCTCGAAGGCCGCAACGTCTACGACGTGCGAAAGAATATCGGCGCCGAACTCGCCCGCGAGAACCCGGTCGACGCCGATGTCGTGGTTCCGGTTCCCGATTCGGGCACGCCATCCGCCATCGGCTTCGCACAGGAGGCCGGCCTTCCCTTCGAACTCGGCATCATCCGCAACCATTATGTCGGGCGCACCTTCATCCAGCCGTCCGATTCGATCCGTCACATGGGCGTCAAGCTCAAGCACAATGCCAATCGCCGCATCATTGAGGGCAAGCGCGTCGTGCTGGTCGACGATTCAATCGTGCGCGGCACGACCAGCCAGAAGATCGTGCAGATGGTCCGCGATGCCGGCGCGCGCGAGGTGCATATGCGCATCGCCTCCCCGCCGACGCGTGCGTCCTGCTTCTACGGCGTCGATACGCCGGAGACCGCCAAGCTTCTGGCAAGCCGCATGTCGGTCGAGGAAATGGCGGATTTCATCCGCGTCGATTCACTCGGCTTCCTGTCGATCGACGGGCTTTACCGGGCCGTGGGCGAAGCTTCGCGCAATGGCGACGAACCGCAATTCTGCGACGCCTGCTTTACCAAGCAATATCCGACGCGCCTGACCGACCTCGATGGCGTCGACAATGTCCGCACGCTCTCGCTGCTTGCGAACAACGGCCAATAACCGACGGAACCCATGACTGAAAAACTCGATCTTACCGGCCGCGTGGCACTCGTCACCGGTGCGTCGCGCGGCATCGGCTACCACGTCGCCAGGGAACTCGCGGGTGCCGGCGCGCATGTCATCGCGGTCGCGCGGACCGTGGGTGGTCTGGAAGAACTCGACGACGAAATCCAGGCGGCCGGCGGTCAGGCAACGCTCGTCCCGCTCGACCTGACCGATGCGCCGGGCGTCGATCGGCTTGGCGGCGCGATCCATGAGCGCTGGAAGAAGCTCGACATCCTCGTCGCCAATGCCGGCATCCTCGGCATCATCGCGCCGCTCGGCCACGTCAAGGCGAAAGTCTTCGATCAGGTGATCGCGACGAACGTAACCGCGACCTGGCGCGTCATCCGCTCCGTCGATCCCCTCCTCAAGTTCTCCGATGCCGGTCGAGCCATCGTCATGACATCGGACCTCGCCGCCGCACCGCGCGCCTATTGGGGCCCCTTCGCCGCTTCCAAGGCGGCCGTGGCGGCAATGACGAAGAGCTGGGCGCTGGAGACGCAAAACACCACGCTGCGCGTCAACCTCGTCGATCCAGGGCCGACACGCACGGCGCACCGCGCGCTGGCCATGCCGGGCGAAGACCCGAAAAGCGTTCCGCACCCATCGGAAATCGCCGGGCGCATCGCCGCGCTCGCCGCGCCTTCTGTCAACGTCACCGGCAAGACCTTTTCCATTCGCGAGGACCGGTTCGTCGACCTGTCGTCCTGACGGAACCATTTTCATTTCGTCCGATTGATTCTGATCGCCATTCGGCTACGCTCCGCTACCCAACGGCCGGAAGAGCCGCTTGGTCCCGAGCAGGGAGGTGCGGCATGCTCCTGACTGTGTTGTCCATCGTCGCAGGCATTGCGGCTCTCTGGCTTGCTTTTGCGGTGTTCCTGATGAACCGGCAGGCGATTTCGCTGCGTCAGGCGCTGCTCTATGCCCCGCTGAAACTCGCCTTCCGCGTCGATGATTCGTCACTGCGCGCCGCACAGACGGATGGCCCGGTCATCTACGCGATCTCGCACCAGTCGGGCGTCGACCCGGCGCTGATGCTCTCGGTCCTGCCGGATGACACGCTGCACATTCTCGACGAGGCGTCCTCGCGCACGGCATGGCTCGAACCATGGCGGGAACTGGCGCGCACCATCGCCTTCAAGGCGCAGCACGTCTTCGTCAGCCGCCGCCTGACGCGCCGCCTCAAGGCCAAGGGCCGGCTTGCGGTCTATTTCCCGTTCGACGCCGAGCCCGACGTCAAGAGCTTCCGGCTCTATCGCGCGGTCGCGAAGATCGCGCTCGCGGCCGACGCCAAGGTCGTGCCGATCTACATTCGCGGCTCGAGCCATCTGCCCGGCGCCTATGAGCCGGCGGCAAAGACCCCGCGCAAGCTCTTTCCGAAGCTGCGCATCATGGCAATGCCGCCCAGGACGATCGACGAACTGGTGGAAGCTGCCGGCCCGGTCGGCGTGACGACCGCGAACGCGCTGTTCGACCGGGTCGCCGAGGCGCGCTTCTTCAGTCAGGGCCGCCCGAAGACGATCTTCCATGCCGTCCGCAGCGCCGCGCTTCTCTACGGTGCCGGCCGCGTGATCGTTGAGGATGTGGCGGGTGAACGGCTGACCTATCGCGGCCTTCTCGCCCGGGCGCGGATGCTGTCCGGCAAACTGGTCGAAATCGGCACGGCGGGCGACACGGTCGGGCAGCTTTTGCCGAACGGCGCGCAAAGCTTTGCGACATTCATCGCACTTCAGTCGGCGGGCCGTGTCGCGGCGATGATGGGTCCGGGTGTCGGCCCGCTGAACCTCGTCCGCAACGGGGCGATCCGAACGATCATCACCTCGCGCGCACATGTCGAGAAGGCACGGCTTGCGGGCGAGATCGACGCGTTGACGCAGGCCGGCGCGCGCATCGTTTATATCGAGGATATCGAAGCCTCCCTCACGGGTGTCGATCGACTGCTCGGTTGGATGACGTGGCGTGCCCGGCGTCTTGCGCGGCGCGCTGACGATCCTGCCGTCGTGCTTTTCAAGCAAGCCACCGAAGGCGGCCAGCGTGGCGTGGTTCTGACCAATGCCAACCTTATCGCCAACGCGGCACAGATCGAGGCGCGGCTGGTGCTGTCGCGCGGCGATATGATGCTCGCGGTCCTGCCGCAGCACACCTCACTCGGCCTGACCGTCGGCCTCGTCCTGCCCCTGATGAAGGGTGTGCGGGCGCTGACCTATCCCTCGCCGCTCCACACCCGCCAAATCCCGCAGGTCGTAGCCACTCGTCGCCCGACGATCCTTTTTGCGACCGACGCGCTGCTTTCCGCCTATGGCAAATCCGCTCAAAGCTCGGATTTTGAAAGCCTGCGGCTGATCATTGCCGGGGGCGCGCGGTTGCGCGGGACAACGCGCACGCTTTGGCAGGAGCGTTTCGGCAAGACCATCATGGAAGGCTACGGCATGACGGAGACGGCGCCTGTCGTCGCCGTGAATTCCATCACGCATGGACGAGGCGGCACCGTCGGTCGTCTTTTGCCCGGCATGCGGATGCGTCTCGAGCCCGTTGACGGGCTCGGAAAGGGCGATCTCCTGTGGGTGTCGGGTCCGAACATCGCCAACCGGTATCTGGCCGAGGAAACGCCGATCCTGCAGGATGGCTGGTTCGACACGGGCGATATCGTCACTATCGATCGCGAAGGCTACATAAACATCGTCGGTCGCACGGAGCGTCTGGCAAGCGTGGATGGCGTCACCGTGCCGGTGGCGCTTTCCGAGGAAGGCGCAGAGGCCGTCTGGCCCGAGGCGGTCCATGGCGCGATCGCGCAGCGGCAGCCCGATGGCACGGACAGGATTGTTCTCTTCACCACGGAGCCCGATGCCGATCGTTCGGCGCTGTCGCGGCGCTGGAAGCGTCTCGGCTTCCAGTCGGGTGCCCTACCGGCCACGGTGATCGCAATCAAATCGATGCCGACCACGATCAATGGCCGGATCGACTATGCCCGGCTCGCAGCCCTTGCCGGCGAAGGCAACGATTTAAGCAGCGCTGCCTGACGCCTCGTCCACCGCTGTTTCGTGTTCGGCCTGCGCCGCGCGCCGGCCATAGGCGCGCACGCTGAACGGCAGCATCAGGAAGTAGGCAGCGGCCGTCAAAGCGAGCGTCGTCCACGTATAGCTGAACAGAAGCGCCACATAACCGACGATGGCGAGGATCAGCGGCAGGACGAGGTCGCGGCGCACACGCATGCCGCTCGACTTGCCCGAATAGACCGGCAACTGGCTGACCAGAAGCAGCGCCACGAAGATGGTGAAGGCGGCCGAGATGAAACCGAACGTCTGGTTCACCGGCACGCCGATGAGGCCCAGATAGACCGGCATCAATACCAGAAGCGCGCCGGCCGGGGCCGGGACGCCGACGAAATAGTCGTTCTGCCAGGCGGGGCGGTCCGGATCGTCGAGCATCACGTTGAACCGGGCGAGCCGCAGGCAGCAGGCGATCGCGAAGACCAGCGCCGCCGTCCAGCCGAACGCGCCCGCCGAATTTAGCACGAAGGCGTAGAGCACGAGTGCCGGTGCGACGCCGAAATTCATGATGTCGGCCAGCGAATCCATCTGTGCGCCGAAGGGCGAACTCGCCTTCAGCATACGTGCCAGCCGGCCGTCGAGCGCATCGAGGCAGGCGGCCAGCAGCACCAGTGCGACGGCGATTTCGAAGCGGTCCTCGAAGGCCAGCCGGATTCCCGACAGGCCCGCGCAGATCGACAGCACCGTGACGAGGTTCGGCAGGATCAGTCGCAGCGGGATTTCGCGCAGACGCGGGCTGCGGCGGCGCGCGCTCGTCTCATATGTCGCGAAAGGCCACATCACGACACCCTGACGAGCGGGGGTGTCCTGGCGGCGTCGAATTCGGCGATGATCGTCTCGCCCGCAACGGCCGTCTGGCCGATATGGACGCGGGTGACGGCGTTGCGCGGCAGATAGACGTCGAGCCGCGAGCCGAAGCGGATGATGCCGAAGCGCTCGCCGATGCCGATATCGCTGTCCGCATCCGCCCAGCATACGATCCGGCGCGCCACGAGGCCCGCCACCTGCACCACGCCGACCTGTCCGTTCGGGCTTTCGATCACGAGGCCGTTGCGCTCGTTCTCGACGCTCGCCTTGTCGAGTTCGGCGTTGACGAACTTGCCCGCGCGATACTCGATGCGCGAGATGCGCCCGCGCACCGGCGCGCGGTTCACATGGCAGTTGAAGACATTCATGAATACGGAAACGCGCGTCATCTCGCTCGCCCCGAGGCCCAGTTCAGCCGGCGGCAAAGCCGGGCCGACCGCCGAGACGACGCCGTCAGCCGGGCTGACGACCAGCTTGTCGTCCACCGGCGTCACGCGTTCGGGATCGCGGAAGAAGTAGGTGCACCATGCCGTCAGGATCAGACCGATCCAGAAAAGCGTGGTCGAGAAGATCGCAAGAATCAGCGTGACGACCGCGAAGCCGGCTATGAAGGGGTAACCTTCCCGGTTGATGGGGACGAAGGTCTTCCTGATCGTGTCGACGAGGCTCATGAAACCGTCCGGCTGGAGTTGGCAAAGGGCTCAATTAGCCCAATACCCACCCGGTCGCAACGCGTCACCCCTCCTCGCGTTCCGTCTCCACTTCCGGCGTGCGACGGCGTACGACGACGCCGAGGTCGTCCTCTTCGCGTGCCTGCCGCAGCTTTTCCTCGGCTTCCGTCGCTTCACGCTGGCGTGCCCACATCGCAGCATAAAGGCCGCCCGCGCCAAGCAGGTCGCCATGACGGCCGCGCTCGGCGATCTCGCCATCCTTGAGGACGATGATCTCGTCGGCGCCGATGACGGTCGACAGGCGATGCGCGATGACGATCGTGGTGCGCCCCTTCGAGACGAGATCGAGCGCGGCCTGGATTTCCTGCTCCGTATGCGTGTCGAGCGCGGAGGTCGCCTCGTCGAGGATCAGGATCGGCGGCGCTTTCAGGATCGTTCGCGCGATCGCCACGCGCTGTTTCTCGCCGCCCGACAGTTTCAGGCCGCGTTCTCCAACCATGGAGCGGTAGCCGCCGGGCAGGCGCTCGATGAACGGCCCGATCTGCGCCAGTTCGGCAGCGCGCTTCACTTCGTCCTCGCCCGCCGATATGCGCCCGTAGCGGATATTGTAGGCGATCGTGTCGTTGAAGAGCACGGTGTCCTGCGGGACCATGCCGATCACGGCGCGCAAGCTTTCCTGCGTGACTTCGCGCACGTCCTGCCCGTCGATGGTGATCACGCCCGAGCCGATGTCGTAGAAGCGATAGAGAAGGCGCGAGACGGTCGACTTGCCGGCACCCGACGGGCCGACAATGGCGACGGTGCGACCGGCGGGAACCTCGAAGCTGACGCCTTTCAGGATCGGGCGGGCCGGATCGTAGGCGAAATGCACGTCGTCGAAGCGCACGGTCCCCCTGTCGACCGCGAGTTGCCGCGCATCGGGGCGATCCTCCACCTCCTGCGGCACGTCGAGAAGATCGAACATGTTCTCGATGTCGGTCAGGCCCTGCCGGATTTCGCGATAGATGAAGCCGATGAAGTTGAGCGGAACCGAAAGCTGCATCAGCATGGCGTTGACGAAGACGAAATCGCCGAGTGTATGGGTTCCCTGCGACACCTCCCAGGCCGACAGCGCCATGACCGCCGCCATGCCGATGCCGAAGATGACGCCCTGGCCGAAGTTCAGCCAGCCGAGCGAGGTCCAGGTCTTGGTGGCCGCCTCCTCGTAGCGCGCCATCGAGCGGTCGAAGCGTTCGGCCTCCATCTTCTCGTTGCCGAAATATTTGACCGTCTCGAAATTCAGAAGCGAATCGATCGCCTTGGTATTGGCGTCGGTGTCGCTCTCGTTCATCTCGCGGCGGATCTCGATACGCCAGTCGCTCGCCTTCACGGTGAACCACGTATAGAGAACGACCGTCGCCGCGATGATCGCGACATAGATCCAGCCATAGGCGACCGCGAAGATGATCGCCGTCAGCGCGAATTCGAGAATGGTCGGGACCGTGTTGAGGATCGTGAACCGCACGATCGCGTCGATGCCCTTCGTGCCGCGCTCGATGATGCGCGACAGGCCGCCCGTGCGCCGTTCCAGATGGAAGCGAAGCGACAGTTCATGCATATGTACGAAGGTCTTGTGGGCAAGCTGGCGCACGGCATACTGACCGACGCGGGCGAACAGGGCGTCGCGCAACTGGTTGAAGCCGAGTTGCACGATGCGCACGACATTATAGGCAAGAACCAGCATCACCGGCGCGACCAGCAGCGCCGGAATGTAATCGGGCGCGGCGAACTGACCGTTCAGCGCATCCGTCGCCCATTTGAAGAAATACGGAACGAGGATGAGAATCAGTTTGGCGATCACGAGGAAGACAGTCGCCCAAACCACGCGCAGCTTCAGGTCGGGCCGGTCGTCGGGCCACATATAGGGCCACAAATTGACGAGCGTCGCCAGGACGGAGCCGGATTCGGCGGAGACGGTCTTGGGCTTAGTTGCCACTATTCTTGTCCTTGCAGGATTGCGGTTCGCCCGCGCAGCAGGCCTCAATGAGGCCGGCAAGGCTCGTCGAAAGGCCGGCGAGCGCCGCGCGATCGACCTGATAGACCGAGCGCGGGCGCTCCGGCCGGTAGATGACCAGCCCCGCATCGACCAGGATTTTCAGATGCTGCGACACGGTCGACTGCGCCAGATCGAGGCACTCGACGACTTCCTTGCAGCAACAAGCAGGATGGCCAGACAGATGCTGGAGGATGCGCAGCCGTGCGGGATGCGCAAGCGCGCCAAGGCGGCCGGCAAGCATCTTCTCGATCGGCGTGGGGGAACCCTGAATCGTATTCATCGTTCATCGCCGATAAACGATGATCGTTGCAGATGCAAGGTCGCGTCGGCGCAGTCGCTCGTTATTCGGTGGATGTCTGCGGCGCGAGCTGATCCGAGACGGTGCTCATATCGGCCCGCTCACCTTCTTCTGTTTCTTCCGGAACGGCAAAGATCTGGCCCGGCCAGATCATGTCGGGATCGCGGATTTGATCCTGATTGGCCAGATAGATCGTCGAATACCGCACGCCGCGGCCGTAGACGCGGCGCGAAATGCGCCAGAGCGTATCGCCGCGCCGGATGATGACGGACCCGTCGACGGACTGAAGACCGGGCGACATCGTCTCTTCGATCGCAGCGGAAGCCGAGTCCGTGGTCGGCACCGTCCGGGGTGTTTCCGGTGTCGTGACCGCGTCTGTCTGCGGGGTCGCGGCTGGCTTTCCCGCCTCGGGGGTTTCAGGTGAAGTCGCCGCACCCGAACCCGGCTGCGACGTATCCGTCCGCGCCTGCGTCTGCGGCGCATCGACGTCCGCCGGACGCGCCTCCCGCTCGTCCCCGGCCCCGGTGTCGGCGCTTGCAGCGGATTCACGCGGCGCCACGGCCGCAACCGTCTCGCCCGGCTCGCGCTGGAACGGCACCGCCGCACGCGCCGTGACCTCGCCGCCCGGCCCGATCACGTCGGCGCGCACGATATAATCGCCCACCGCCAGGTCGGCGTGCGTTTCGATCAGGAAGCGGCCGGCCTCGGACACCTGCGCCTCGCCGAGCAGGATGTCGTTCGCGTAGACGCGCAATGTCGTGCCCGCCGTACCCCGCCCGGCCACGAAGACCGAGCGCCCCTCGATCTCGATCGCCTCGACGGCGAGCGTGTTGCGTGGGGTCGCGGGACGCGACGGCGCCACTTCCGCCGGTTCAGGGTCGACGCGAGCGACCTCGGCTTCGTCGGTCGCAGCATCCGTTTCCGTCGCGCTTTCGGCCTGTTCGTCGGGCGTATCCGTGGCGGCTTGCGTCTGCCCTGCCTCGGCGATCTCGCGCTCGGCCTCGTCGGCTGCGTTCGCGTCTTCCTGCATAGCTTGCGCTTCGGGAACGGTGATCAGCCGCGATGCGGCGCCCGGCTCCTCGACCAGCGCCAGAACCTGACCGGACGAATTGTCCGGCACTGACACGATCGCGGTTTCGAGCGACGTCGTCACCTGCCCCTCATCCGGCCCGGTCGAGCGCAGAACGATCTGATAGTCGCCCGGATCGAGCGAATCGTCGAGCACGGCGGCGAAATCGCCGCTGGGTCCGACATCGGCGCGCGCGATCACATGAGCACCTGCGACGACCTCGATTTCGGAATTAGGCTCCGCGCTGCCGGCGATCACCATGGACCCGTTCGGCTCGACCCGCACGATATGGAAGGATGGAATCGCAAGGTCTTCGCCCTCACCCGTCTGCGTCGTCTCAGCAGAGTCATCAGCCTCGGGGAGCGCAGCGATCTCGGCGTCTTGCGAAGGAGCGTCGGTTTGGGGTGCGGGCGCGGGCGCGCCGGCCGCATCCTCATCCTCAAGAACGGCGACGGGCCTGTCGCCTGTCGCCGCACCGCCTGCCGGGGCAGCCGAATCGGGCGCCGACGCGACCGGTGATCCCGTGTCTCGCGATGCCCAGGGATCATAGATGCCCGTATAGTAAGCCGTTCCGGCAGCCGCCGTGATTCCGCCGGCGGCAAACAGCAGGATCTTCAACCAGTTCGCAATCATCGCGCCTTCCCCAAACCGGCTTACGAGCCGGCAAAGCCCGGTTTATCCCGTTTCTCGAAGCGCCACAAGAAAAAGGCCGTAGCGGCTCTTGACCTGTTCGGGCATGGGCCTACCCAATGCGCGCATGAGCACGATTCGATCCATCTGCGTCTATTGCGGATCCTCGCCGGGCAACAGCCCCGTCTATCTCGAAGCCGGCCGCACGCTCGGCCGTGCCATGGCGGCGGCGGGCATCACGCTGGTCTATGGCGGCGGCCTGAAGGGCATCATGGGCGCGGTCGCGAACGGAGCCGTCGAAGGCGGCGGCAGTGTCACCGGCATCATCCCGCGCTTTTTGATCCGCAAGGAAGCGGGCGACGCGACCGGGCTCGATCATCTGGACGAAGTGATCATCACCGAAGACATGCATGAGCGCAAACATGCCATGTTCGAGCGTTCCGATGCCTTCGTCGCCTTGCCGGGCGGTATCGGCACGGTCGAGGAGATCGTCGAGATCATGACATGGGCGCAGCTCGGCCGGCACGAAAAGCCGATGGTTTTCGGCAATGTGGCGGGCTTCTGGAACCCCATGCTGTCGCTGATCGATCACATGAAGGGCGAAGGCTTCATCCATTCCCAGCATCTGGTGCGCCCGCTCGTCGTCGACGATGCGGCCGACATCGTGCCGGCAATCATCGAGGCAGCAAAGCGGCGCACCGATATGGACGGCGATCAGGCGATCATCGAGCGGATGTAGCGGCGATCGCGCCTGCCTTGCGCTGGGTCAGCATCGACCATGTGAAGATCGCCAGCGCCGCCCAGATGAACAGGAAGGCGACGAAAGTCGTCAGCGTGAACGGCTCCCTGAAGATGAAGACCGCCACGAGGAAGATGATGCTCGGCGCAATGTACTGCATCATGCCGATAGTCGAGAGTTTCAGCAGCTTGGCGCCGTTGGCATAGAGCATCAGCGGGATCGCGGTGACCAGACCCGAGGCCAGAAGCAGCCATGTGTCCAGCCCGGTCAGACTGCCGAAATGCGTGTTTCCGCTTGCCGTCAGCCAGACGATGTAACCGAGCGCGGGCACGCTGATAAGCAACACTTCGACGAAGAACCCCTGATTGGGGCCGATGGGCAGCGACCGCTTGAACATGGCGTAGAAGCCCCACGTCACCGCCAGTCCGACCGAGACCCAGGGCAGGCCGCCGCGCTCCCATGTCAGGATCGAGACGGCGACGACGGCGAAACCGATTGCGACGATCTGCGCGCGCCCCAGCCTTTCGCCGAGAAACACCGCTGCGAGGAACACGCTGAAAAGCGGATTTATGTAATATCCCAGCGCCGCCTCGACCGTACGTCCGACCGCAATCGCCCAGATATAGATTCCCCAGTTGACCGAAATGAGCGACGCGGTCACAACCGCCATGCCCAGCATGCGCGGCGTCGTCAGCGCAATCTTGATGTCGGCCGTTCGGCCGAGCCACAAAAGGACGAATCCCGCGATCGGAAGCGACCAGAGCGCGCGATGCGCCACCACTTCGGCCGCCGGCATATGCGCGACAGCCTTCATGTAAAAGGGCAAAAAGCCCCATAGAAGATAGGCGGAACCCGCGAAAGCAAAGCCGCGAAGGGACTCGTTTTGCTGGGCGTTCGGCGTGTCGGTCATGTCATCGAGCAGTCTGGAAGCATGTGCATGACCGCCCTGTCGCATACGCGACCCATCGAACACCATCGCAAATCATTGATGCACCCATCGCGATTCGCTGATGGACCAATCACGCAGCTCGTGCATCCACGGCAGGACCGGCCTTGACCAACTTGTAGACAATCGAATCCATGAGGGCCTGAAACGAGGCATCGATGATGTTTTCCGAAACGCCCACCGTCCACCAGCGCTCGCCGGTCGCGTCATGCGATTCGATCAGGACGCGGGTGATCGCCTCGGTGCCGCCATTGAGGATACGCACCTTGTAGTCGACCAGTTCGAGGTCCTCGATTTCCGCCTGAAACTTGCCGAGGTCCTTGCGCAAGGCGAGATCGAGCGCGTTGACGGGCCCGTGTCCCTCGGCGACCGACATCTTCTCCTCGCCGTCCACGGTCAGCTTCACGATGGCTTCCGAGACGGTCTTCAACTCGCCATTGGCGTCGAAGCGGCGCTCCACCATGCAGCGGAAGCTCTCGACCTTGAAGAAATCCGGCACGCGGCCGAGCGTGCGGCGCGCCAGAAGCTCGAAGCTCGCATCCGCGCCCTCATAGGCATAGCCTTGCGCCTCCCGCTCCTTCACCAGCGAAATCAGCGTATCGAGGCGCGGATCGGCCTTGTCGACCACGATGCCGCGCCGCTTGAGTTCGGCGATGAAATTCGACTTGCCGCCCTGATCCGACACCATGACGCGGCGCGCATTGCCGACGCTTTCCGGCGGTACGTGCTCGTAAGTTTCCGGTTCCTTCAAAATGGCGGAGGCGTGGATGCCGGCCTTGGTCGCGAAGGCCGATGCGCCGACATAGGGCGCCTGCGCATTCGGCGCGCGGTTCAAAAGTTCGTCGAAGCCACGCGACAGCCGCGCCAACCCTTCGAGCCGTTCCGGCGTGATCGCCGTTTCGAAGCGATCCGCGAAGGCCGGCTTCAGAACCAGCGTCGCGATCAGCGTTACGAGATTGGCATTGCCGCAGCGCTCGCCGATTCCGTTCAGCGTGCCCTGCACCTGCCGCACACCGGCCTCGATGGCCGCCAATGAGTTCGCCACCGCCTGCCCCGTGTCGTCATGCGCATGGATGCCCAGCCGGTCGCCGGGAATGCCCGCCGCAATCACCTTGGCGACGATCTCGCGCACTTCGGCCGGCTGCGTGCCGCCATTGGTATCACACAGGACGACCCAGCGCGCGCCTGCATCGTATGCCGCTTTGGCGCATGCCACGGCATAATCGGGATTGGCCTTGAACCCGTCGAAGAAATGCTCGCAATCGACCAGAGGTTCGCGACCGGCCGCTTTCGCCGCCTCGACCGAGGCGCTGATCGATTCCAGATTCTCGTCATTGGTGCAGCCGAGCGCGACGCGAACGTGGTAGTCCCAGCTCTTGGCGACGAAGCAGATCGCATCCGCCTTCGCCTGCAAGAGCGCCGCAAGCCCCGGATCGTTCGAGGCCGACACCCCTGCCCGTTTCGTCATGCCGAAGGCGACGAAAGCCGATCTGCCGGTGCGCTTTTTCTGGAAGAACGCCGTGTCCGTCGGATTCGCGCCCGGATAGCCGCCCTCGACATAGTCGATGCCGAATTCGTCGAGCATTCCCGCGATGGCGATCTTGTCCTCAAGCGAAAAATCGACCCCCGGCGTCTGCTGGCCGTCTCTGAGGGTCGTATCGAATAGATACACGCGCTCGCGGGTCATGGTCTGTCCTTCTGCGGCCAGGTCTCGGTGTCGTGGTCGGGATGCTGGAACGAGACGATGTCCGACAGGAACGTCGCCTCATCATCGGATTCGGTCGGAAAACCCGGCAACTCATGAAGCCCGTCGACATAGGGCAGCTTTTCCTCGACGCCCCACTGCTTCGTCGGCGCAACATCCTCCGGCCGGTCGAACGCACCGATAGCAAGCGCGATCCCGTCGGGCGCCTCGTAGGTCAGCGGCGTGCCGCATTCGCCGCAAAAGCCGCGCAGCCCATGGTTCGATGAGCGGAAACGCTTTGGCTCCCCGCGTGTCCACGACAGATCGTCCGGCGTCACATTCGCCAACGGCGCGTAGAAATTGCCGAACGCCTTCTGACACATACGGCAATGACAGATCGACGCCTGATTGAGTGCACCCTCGATGCGAAAACGCACCGCCCCGCACTGGCAACCGCCTGTATAGACCGGCTTGTTGGGAAGGCTCATGATTTACTCCGGCCGGTGGCAAACGGCTTCTATATTGTTACCGTCCGGATCAAAGAGAAATGCGCCGTAATAGTCCGCATGATATTGCGGCCGAAGGCCAGGCGCACCGTTGTCTTTGCCGCCCGCATTCAAACCCGCAGCGTAAAAAGCGTCGACCTCAGCGCGGTTGTTCGCGGTGAAGGCAGTGTGTCGGCCCAAGCCCACTTCCTTGCTTTCATGAAGCCAGAAATCCGGCTTGTCGCGTCCATAGCCGCCGACGTTTCGGCCATCGGTGAACTCCTTCGGAACGACATAGAGCAACTTAGCGCCAATTGCGGCGAAAACCGCATCGTAGAAAGCCTTGGACTTTTCCCAGTCCGAAACGGGTATGCCGGTATGATCGATCATCACAGCCTCCTTGGCTTCGTCACCTTTTCACTTCCCAGGTCGTCACGCGCTCGCCCGTCGCCGGGTCCTTGCCGTCCTTCAACTGGACGCCCTGTTCCAGGAGTTCGTCGCGGATGCGGTCGGCCTCGCCCCAGTTCTTGTCGCGGATGAAGGCGAGGCGTTCAGCAACGAAGCGCGCAACCTCGGCCTCGTCGACCTCGACCGCTTCAGCCTCCAGCCCGAGAAATGCGAGCGTCGCCTTCAGCGAGGCGGCAGATTCGGGCGTGCCGACGCCCGCCAGTTGCGTCAATGCATGGATTGCATCGCTTGTCGCCAGGTCGTCGGCGAGCGCATCCAGAACGGCCGGTGCGATCTCACCTTCGCCGTGCGCTTGATCCGCAACACGCATCCAGCGCCGCAGGATGTTTTCCGCCTCCTCCAGACGCCGCACGGAAAAGTCGATCGGCTCGCGATAATGCGTCATCAGCATGGCCAGACGCAGCACCGCGCCGGGCCATCTGCGGCCGCCGAATTTCTGCGTCGCCAGCAATTCGTTGATGGTGACGAAATTGCCCTCCGACTTCGACATCTTGCGGCCTTCGACCTGCAAAAAGCCGTTATGCATCCAGTAATTCGCCATCATTTCGGTACCGTGCGCGCAGCGCGACTGGGCAATCTCGTTCTCGTGGTGCGGGAAGATCAGATCGAGCCCGCCGCCATGAATGTCGAAGACTTCGCCGAGATAAGCGGCCGACATGGCCGAGCACTCGATGTGCCAGCCCGGTCGCCCGCGAATGCCCAGCCTCTCGCCATCGATAGTGAACGTCGCGTCCCAGCCCGGTTCGCTCGCGCTCGATGCCTTCCACAGGACGAAATCGCCCGCGTTCTTCTTATGCGCATCCACTGCCACCCGCGCACCGGCGCGCTGGTCTTCGAGATTGCGGCCAGACAAACCTCCGTAATCGGCCATCGATGCTGTATCGAACAGGATTTCGCCTGCAACCGCATAGGCATGGCCGCGATCGATCAGGCTTTGAATCAACGTCACCATATCCGCCTTGCCGTCGTCGCGCGGCAAAACGAACTCGGTCGCGCGCGGCTCGTGCGTCGGTGCAAGGCAGCCGAGGGACGCGACGTCCTCATGGAACTGGTTCGCCGTCGTCTCGGTGACCTTGCGGATCGCTGCATTCAGCGGCAGGTCGGGAAAATCGCGCAGGGCACGCGCGTTGATCTTGTCGTCGACGTCGGTGATGTTGCGGACATAGGTGACGTGTTCCGCGCCATAGACATGGCGCAGCAGACGGAAGAGCACGTCGAAGACGATGACGGGCCGTGCATTGCCGATATGGGCGAAGTCGTAGACCGTTGGACCGCACACATAGACGCGCACATTCGCCGGATCGATGGGCCGGAACGGCTCCTTCGTGCGCGTCAGCGTGTTGGTCAAGCGCAAGTGCGGCGCTTCAGTCATGAACGAACCTTCCAAAGAACCATATCACCCGGCTGGCCGGGAGGTTTTCTCGTTCACGATCGGAAGGGCGAAAACGTCCGGACCAGCGGGCTGCTAGCCGATAATGCAAATGCCGGTAATGGCGATACACGTTTTCATGCCCGCTTTATCGCGCCGCCGATGATGCGCGTCAAGCGCGGTGATGGCGGACGTGGCGGAAAAGTCACATAAAGAATTGGTTAAGCATGACCATCGAAATTGGTTAGAATTGTCATGATTTCCCTACCTCCTCGACAAGGTTTTGTCTCAATCGACCACCACCTTGAAATGGTTCGCAGCAACCTTGCCTCTAAGGATAGAAGAAATGCCGATCCTCGCCACCAAATCCGAACGACAACGCGTCGAATACAAGTCTCTGACCAGCCATTATCGTGGGATCGGCCCGGCGGCCGTGCTCGCGGCGCTCATCTTCTCGCCGCGCAAGCAGGTCGTTTCGCATGTCCGCAATCCGCAGGTTCTCAAGAACGCCGGTTGATTTCAAAAGAGCGAGAGCTGGTCCGCCTTTCGCTCCTCGCTGACAGGCTCCGGCGCGTCAGGCGCCGGATCGAGAAGACCCGGATCGTCATTGACGACCTTGTTGACGCGGTCCGAAACCGGGATCGCCTCGAAAAAATCCGGCTCCACAGGCCGCATCAGGTCGGCGACATCGCGCGGCTCGTTGTTAATACAGTCGAGCCAGCGTTCGAAATCTTCTTCCTGAATAACCACCGGCATGCGGTGATGGATCGGCGCGAGCGTCTCATTCGCGTTCGTCGTCAGGATCGCACCCGTATCCATCTCGCTTCCGTTCGGGTCGAGATAGGTTTCCATCAGTCCGGCAAAGGCGATCAGGCCGCCGCGTTTCGGTCTGATGAGGTAGGGCTGCGCGCCGGCTTTGCCCGTCCGCTTCCATTCATAGAAGCCGCTTGCCGGCACCAGCGTTCGATGATGGCGCAGCGCCGCACGGAATGTGGCTTTTTCGCCTGCCGTTTCGGACCGCGCATTGAAAAGCAGCGGGAAGCCCTTCACGTCCTTTACCCAGGATGGCAGCAGCCCCCATCGCACCAGAATCGCGCATCTGTCCGGCAGGTTCGAGCCGGGGGCGCGCGGATAACCCTTTCCGATCATCAGCACGGGCTGCGTCGGCGCGATGTTGAAGCGCGGCGCGATGCCGCCTTCATAATCCATGACGCCGAAAACCGCCTCGATCTCGGCAGCGGTCTGGTTAAGCACGAAACGTCCACACATGCGCCTTATGTAGACTCTCACGAACCGGAATGGGAGAGACCGGGTTGAAACGCATAAAGGCCGCATCGGTCGCTGCCATCCGCGACGACAGGTTCCTGCTGGTGCTGCGCGGGCGCGGCGCGGCGCGTGGGCAATACGCGTTTCCCGGAGGACGCTCCGAGGCTGGCGAGACGGCGGAGCAAACCGCTCGGCGTGAATTCATCGAGGAAACGGCCCTGGTGCCCGGCCGTCTCACGCCTATCAGCCGGGTCGAGATCGATGGCGAAGAGGTGCTTTACGAACTTGATGTATTCCTCTGCCTCGACGCCGAGGGCGATGCGGTCGCCGGCGACGACGCGGAGGCGGTGGGCTGGTACACGCTCGAGGACATGGCATCGCTCGACGTGACGCTTTCGACGCTGGAAATGGCCCGCGATCTCGCCACGTCACATTGCGGCCCGACAGCCGAGCGATTAGAGGAACCGGTCACATCATCGCGCGAGTCCTGACGAATATGCGCCTCCTTACACGCACGGTTCTGATTGCCGCACTGCTGATGCCCTTGGGCAATGCCGCGCGGGCCGTCGATTCACCGTTCGAGGCCAATCTCGTGCGCCTGTCGGAAGTGCTGGGTGCGCTCCATTTCCTGCGCAATCTGTGCGGCGAGGCCAGCAATGAATGGTTCGCTCATATGGAGCAGTTGCTGGAAGCCGAAGACCCCGATGAGACACGGCGCGCCCGCTTCGTGGCAAGTTTCAATTCAGGCTATCAGGCGTTCGAGCGCAACTATTCGCGCTGTACGCCCTCCGCGGTGGAAGCGATCGGGCGCTACATGAAGGAAGGCGAGGCGCTGACGCGCGATACCGCTACGCGCTACGGCAATTAGCATTCGATTAACTTTTTAATCAAAGTCTTCATGCGTGACATTTTTGTTGTGTTAAAAAGACTTAACCAGTCCTGGACGACATAACTCAAATGCCGAGCTTCAATCGGCGTCAAGGATAGACCGATGAACTACAGCCTCAACGATATCGACGCGATCATTCGCGAAGAAAAGCACCTGACGGCTGTCGAAAGTCACAGCGAAGCATGGGCGGAAGGTCTTTCGGCCGGCATCGAGCCCGAGATCATCGCCGAGGCGGCACTTGCTACCGCGTTGCGGGAACTGGTGAAGACGGCCGGCGAGGATTCGGCCGTCCTGCTTCTGGAGAAGATGCGCAAGCTCGCGCTCTCCGGCGCCTTCGACGGCGACAAGAAATTGCATTGAGCAGCGCGCGCCATCTCCCGTTGTGCTAGCATCGACGCCATGCCGATGCGTATCCGCTCCATTTTCCCCGCATTTTTCCTGGCATTTTTTGGGACGCCGGGTTTCGCACTCAGCGAACTTCCCGATGTCGGCGACCCGCCCTCGTTCGAAATTCCCCTGCCCGACCCGCTGCGATCCACTCCGGGCAGAACGGCCGAGGAAACGCCGCCTGCCATCCTCTACGACATATCGACCCTTCCCGAGCCCGTAGCGCGGATGCGCGAGCGCATCATGGATGCGTGCAAGGCCGGCGACATCGAGGCGCTGCGCCAGTTCCTGTCGACCGGCGCGAGGGCTACACAATTATCCCTTGCGGGTATGGACGGCGACCCGATCGATTTCCTGCGCACACTTTCTGGCGACGACGAAGGACACGAGATACTCGCGATCCTCTACGAGGTTCTGGCCGCCGGCTTCGTTCATCTCGACGCCGGGACGCCCGAGGAACTCTATGTCTGGCCCTATTTCGTTGCCATTCCGATCGCCGGTCTGACGCCACCGCAACGCGTCGAACTCTTCAAATTGGTCACTGCCGGCGATTATGAGGAAATGAAGACCTACGGAACCTATGTCTTCTTCCGTGTCGGCATTTCGCCCGACGGCGAGTGGGAGTTCTTCATCGGCGGTGAATGAAGCGAGGCTTGTCCGATCGCCGAGAGGCGCTTAGGTATCGGTCTTTCGATCCTGAAGGTCCGATTCATGCCCGTCGTCCATCTCACCGACCGCGCGCTCATCGCCGTCACCGGCCAAGACGCCGAGCATTTCCTGCAAAACCTGATCACGACGGATCTTGCGGCATTGGGCGCGCATGAAGCGCGGCCCAGCGCGCTTTTGACGCCGCAGGGCAAAATCCTGTTCGACTTCCTGATTTCGCGTGCTGGCGACGGGTTCGTGATCGAGTGCAGTGCCGAAATGGCCGACGATCTCGTCAAGCGACTGACGATCTACAAGCTGCGCGCCAAGGTCGAAATTTCCAAGCAAAGCGAACAGGTTGTGGCCATTTCGTGGGGAGATGAATCCGCAGCTTCACCTTCAGATTCAAGCTTGCGCGACACGCGTTTCGAAGAGCCGGTCATCCGTTATCACGCGGCAGTGCCGAACGCCACGACGGACGCGTCAGCCTGGATCGCCCTTCGCGCGGCCAACGGCATCGCCGAAAGCGGCAGCGACTTCGACCTGTCGGACGTCTTCCCGCATGACGTGCTCTACGACCAGAACGGCGGCGTCGGTCTGAAGAAGGGATGCTTCGTCGGTCAGGAAGTCGTCTCACGCATGCAACACCGCGGCACTGCGCGAAGGCGCGTGATGATCGCGCACGCCGATGTCGGTCTTCCGGATGCAGGCTCGGACGTCACCGTCAACGGGCGCAGCATCGGCAAGCTCGGATCGAGCGCTGACGGCGCTGCCATCGCCATCATGCGCATCGACAAGGTCAAGGACGCGCTCGATGCCGGCGACGACATCGTGGCAGGCGGCGCGCGCGTGATGCTGACCATCCCGTCATGGGCACGCTACACGCTGCCCGAAGCCAAAAGCGACGCCTGATGCCCGACCGTCCCGGCGCCCCCGCGCGCGCCTGGCAGCGCATGCTGTCGGGACGCAGGCTCGACCTGCTCGACCCGTCCCCGCTCGACATCGAGATTTCGGATATCGCGCACGGGCTCGCGCGCGTGGCGCGCTGGAACGGGCAGACTCATGGCGCACATGCCTTTTCGGTGGCACAGCACTCGCTGGTGGTGGAGGCCATCTTCGGCTCGATCGAAAGCGATCCCGAACCACGCTGGAAACTGGCCGCGCTGCTCCACGACGCGCCCGAATATGTGATCGGCGACATGATCTCGCCTTTCAAGCGTCAGATCGGCGACAGCTACCGGGCCGTCGAGCAACGCCTTCAAACCGCGATCCATCTGCACTTCGGCCTGCCGCCTGTCCTGCCCGCCGCGATCAAAAAGGCGATCAAGCGCGCCGACCAGATCGCCGCCTATCACGAGGCAACGCGGCTCGCGGGGTTCGGCATGGCAGAAGCGGTGAAATTTTTCGGCCGACCGACGGGCGTTACGGCCGGCGAGCTTTCGCTGGATCCCCAAGCCGCGACAGTGGTGCAAGATGCGTTTCTGGCGCGGTTTGCCGAGATCGAGAAAGCAGTGCGTAGTGGATAGGGCGAGGCCTGGCAACTGTGTTTTCAGGCGTATTGTTTTTGTTCGCGTTGCATTGCGTTGAGGACGGTGAGGAGTTTCCTTGCGACGGCGATGATGGCGAGTTTCTTGGAGCCGGATCTCGCGGCGATTGCGGTGT
>NZ_JAAAMK010000011.1 GCF_024105665.1 Aliihoeflea aestuarii
ATCGCCGCGAGATCCGGCTCCAAGAAACTCGCCATCATCGCCGTCGCAAGGAAACTCCTCACCGTCCTCAACGCAATGCAACGCCAACAAAAACAATACGCCTGAAAACACAGTTGCCAGGCCTCGGACTTTCAACTCCCCGACGTGCCTACCAATGCAAATCGGCCGACGCCCCGCCGAACACTTCCGCCAGCCGTCGCCGTGTCGCAGGCGTCGTGCCTTCGGGCAACGCATCGAGCGGGAAGAAACCGGCTTCGGCGATCTCGTGGTCGGGCAGTTTCGGCGTCGTCTGGTGGTAATCGCTCACGAGGTAGAGCGCGACATGGTCGCGCCGGCTTGCCTGCCGGTTCAGGTGGATGGATACGAGGCGCGGCTCGCCCGTCAGTTCGATATTGCCTTCCTCGGAAAGCTCGCGTTCCAGCGACAGCCGCATCGTCTCGCCGACCTCGACGCCGCCGCCGGGCAATTGCCAGCCATTGATATAGGTGTGGCGAATGAGGAAGACGGCTCCGGCCGCTTCATCGTGAACGATGCCGCGCACGCCGAGCGTCATCGGACGGCGCAGGAGAAACCAGCCGTGAAACAGCTTCACACGCAACCATTGCGACAGGGTCGGCATTGACCGGTGCGCGGCGTTGGTCATACGCCCCTCGGGGTGGTCACGCCGCATGTCATGTCGTAAGGAAGGAAATGCTCAGGCTCGCTCATCTCTCGGACGTCCACCTCGGCCCCCTTCCCGACATTTCCTATCGTGAACTCGCGTCGAAGCGCATCACCGGCTACATCAACTGGCAGCGCAATCGCAAGGCCAACCTGCACGATCACGTTATCGGGCTGATCCTCGACGACATCAAGGCGCAGGCCCCCGACCATATCGCGGTGACCGGCGATCTCGTCAATCTGGCGCTCGACGCCGAGGTCGAGTTCGCGCGCCAGTGGCTGGAACTGGTCGGTCCCGGGGACGACGTTTCCGTCGTTCCGGGCAATCACGACGCCTATGTGCCGGGCGCGCTCGACAAAGCGTGCCGGGCATGGGGCGACTGGATGTGGGGCGACGGCATGGATCGGCCCGCCCATCGCGGCGCGTTTCCCTATATGCGCGTGCGCGGCAATGCGGCCCTTATCGGCGTTTCGTCGGCACGCGCGACCGCGCCCTTCATGGCGTCGGGCTATTTCGGATCGACGCAGGCGCGCCGGCTCGGCCGGATGCTCGATGAAGCGAAGACCAAGGGGCTTTGCCGCGTCATCATGATCCATCATCCGCCCGTGCGAGGGGCAGCACCTCAGCACAAGCGGCTGTTCGGGATCGGACGTTTCAAGAAGGTGATGGAAAAGCACGGCGCCGAACTCGTCCTCCACGGCCACACCCATCTGCCGAGCCTCTATTGGCTGGACGGACGAGATGGCGACGTGCCGGTCGTCGGCGTGGCGGCCGCCGGTCAGGCGGTCGGCGGCTCGAAGCCTGCGGCGCAGTTCAACCTGATCGAGATCGACGGCGAACCGAACGCATGGACGCTGAACCTCCAGCGCCGCGGACTGGTCGCCGACTCCGACAGGATCCAGCATATCGTGGCGCAGTCGCTGGACGCGGCCGAGCGGCCGCAGGTTCAAAAGCTGATCGCGAGCCGCTCCCACGCGAAATAGATCACGGCCGCGACACCGACGAACGCGCCCGCCAGGAACAGCGCAAAGGCCGTGAAAACGTCGAAGGCAGCCTTTGCCGGCCCACGGTCGAGTACGCCGACCACCGGCGCGGGCACTTCGCGATCTCCCGCCAGAATGGCATCGCGCTCGATGATGCGCTCGGCGACGTAGCGGGTGACGGCGTCGGCGGCCTTTTTGATATCGGGCGTTTCGGCCAAAACCAGCCGGCCGTTGCGCGTGTCCTTCAAGAAGCGATAGGTGCGCTTGTCGCGGCCCATCGTGACGTGGCTGACCGCGTCGATCCACAGGCGCGGCTGCATGCCGCCGGTCACGTTCAAATCGAAGCGCTCATCATCCGGCGGAATGTCGGCAAAGACCTGTTCGAGGTCCTGCGCGAGTATTTCGAGGCGCGTCTGCTGGGCCTCGCGCAGATCGACCACGACATCGGTGCGGTCCGCATTGTTGGTCTTGACCTCGCGGATTGCGGCTGCGAGCCGGCGCATCGTGCCGTCGCGCGGCATTTCGTCGAGGGCTTCACTCATCGCGGGCAACTCCGGACTCTTACGCGACTGCGCATGCTTAACGCATCGTTAAATCAGGATTCGGCCAGAAACGCGCAGATTGTCAAGAGCTTCGCTCTATACGGCACCAACCGAGGCGCGGATAGCGGCAAGCACGGCCGACCTGGCTTCCACGGTGAGCATGTGCCCTGCCCCGTCGATCTTCGTCAGCCTCACATTCCCCGGCAGGTTTTCGGTCTGCGAGAAGGGCAGCACCGGGTCGAGCGTTCCCCACACCATCGAAACCGGCATCGAGAAAGCGGCGACGGCATCGCGCGGGATTTCGCCCTGCTTTCCGTCCTGCTGGATGATGCCGTGGAACGCGTCGAGCTTGACCCGCTGGCCGGATACGCCGCGTACGGCGGCAAGGCCGAGCACGTATTTGGGCGGCGTCGAGAAACCCGGCGCGGACATCTCGTCCATGATGGAGCCAAGTTCGCTCGCATGGGCTGCATTGGCATAGCGCTTCAAAAGCTCGCCGTTGATCTGCGGCCCGAAACCGCCCGGCGCAAGCAGTGTCAGCGATGCCACGCGCTCCGGCGAGCGCATGGCGATGAGGGTCGCGATCGCGCCGCCCATCGAATGGCCGACGAGATGGAAGCGTTCGATGCCGCGCGCGGTCAGGTCGGCGGCGACGGCCTTTGCGGCCAGCGTTGCCGGTCCCGCGCCGGGATAGTCGAGCGAGCGACCGTGACCGGGCAGATCATAAGCGATGACGGTCGCATCGCGCGCGAGCGTCGGCTGGATGTCGGTCCAGGTCGAGTGGGAACCGCCGAAACCGTGGAGGAGGATGATCGTACGACCACCCTTTCCCATCACACGCGCTGCAAGCCTGTCGCTCATTTTTCCCCTTTTTCGGCAAGGATGCGGTTCGCCGCCGAAACCACCGCTTCAAGCGAAGCGGCAACAATGTTGGTGTTGATGCCCGCGCCGAAGAGCTTTCCACCGGGATGCTCGACCTCCATGTAGCAGATGGCCGCCGCATTGGAGCCGCGCTGCATGGAGTGTTCGGAATAGTCGAGCACGGTCATGTCGACGCCGACATGCCTGGACAGCGCATCGACAAACCCGTCGACCGGGCCGGTGCCCCTGCCGGTGATCTGCACTTCCTTTCCATTTTCGAGAATCGTCGCCTCGACGACGCGCCCACCCTTGCCGCCTTCGGCCGGGAACGTCTGATGATCGACAAATTTCAGGCGACCGTCCGGCTGGTCGACATAGAGTTCGAGAAAGCGCTCGTAGATCGCCTTCGGCCGCAATTCCTTGCCGTCGCGGTCGGTGATCTCCTGAATGTCCTGGCGGAACTCGACCTGCAGATTGCGCGGCAGGTTCAGCCCGTAATCGGCCTGCAATATATAGGCGATGCCGCCCTTGCCCGACTGCGAATTGATGCGGATGATCGCCTCGTAGGAGCGACCGACATCGTTCGGGTCGATCGGCAGGTAAGGCACTTCCCAGAGCGACTTGTTGGCTGTCTTGCTCGCCTTCATACCCTTGTTGATCGCGTCCTGATGCGACCCGGAGAAGGCCGTATAGACCAGTTCACCGACATAGGGGTGGCGCTCGGGAATCCTGAGCTGGTTGGAATATTCGTAGACGTCCTTCATGCGCTCGATCTGCGAGCAGTCCAGCATCGGGTCGACGCCCTGCGTGTACATGTTGAGCGCGAGCGTCACGACATCGACATTGCCGGTGCGCTCGCCATTGCCGAACAAAGTGCCCTCGACGCGGTCGGCGCCCGCCATCAGGCCGAGCTCGGTCGCGGCGATGCCGGTGCCACGGTCGTTATGCGGGTGCAGCGACAGGATGATCGAGTCGCGCCGGTCGAGATTGCGGCTCATCCACTCGATCTGGTCGGCATGGATGTTGGGCGTCGACATCTCCACCGTCGCCGGCAAATTGATGATCAGCTTGTTCTCAGGCGTCGGATCGATGATTTCCGTGACCGCGTTGCAGATTTCCAAGGCCACTTCGAGTTCGGTGCCGGTAAAGCTTTCGGGCGAATACTGGAAGCGATGGCCCCCACCCGCCTTCGCTGCCTCGTCCATGATCATCTTCGCCGCATCGGTCGCGATCTGCGTGATGCCGGCCACGTCCTTCTCGAAGACCACGCGGCGCTGCAACTCGCTGGTGGAATTATAGAAATGGACGATCGGGTGCTTCGCGCCCTGGAGCGACTCGAAGGTGCGCGCGATCAGTTCCGGCCGGCACTGGACCAGCACCTGCAAGGACACGTCGTCCGGCACGCCCGCTTCCTCGATGGCGAAGCGGGTGAAGTCGAAATCGGTCTGCGAGGCGGATGGGAAACCGATCTCGATCTCCTTGAAGCCCATGTCGAGCAGCAACTGGAACATGCGCGCCTTGCGGTCATGCCCCATGGGATCGATCAGCGCCTGATTGCCGTCGCGCAGATCGACGGAACACCAGATCGGGGCCGTCTCGATGCGCTTTTCGGGCCAGGTACGGTCCTTCAGGCCGACAAAGGGATAGGGTTCGTATTTGCGGGAAGCATCGGGCATGCCGTGCACGGCAGCGATCTTCGACTGGTCGTTCATTTCGAATTCTCCTCGCCCCCCGCATCGCGGTCGGGCGTCTTGATGGCTCAATATCGGTTGTGGGACAAGGAGCATTGCCATGCGGCGTCACGATCGATCGCCGGGCGCTCCTCAGCCGACCCGACGATCGCCGCTAAGAAGGAGAAGCAGGGACAGCGCGCGCGCAGGAGCGCCGGCGAAAGGGGCCGGAAAGCTGCGGAAAATGGCGCGGGTCGAAATCATGCGCCAAGTGATAGCCGAGCGGTCGTTGCGAGGCAAGCCGGATTCCTTTGCAAAAATTGCGCGGCACCTGTCGGCTTAACGGCCGTTCAATCGTCATGCCGAAAGGAGTATCCTCAACGGGGGGGGCATGGAGAAGGACATGACGGAAAAAGTTCTCGTTCTGGTCGGCACGAAAAAGGGCGCGTTCATTCTGGAAAGCGATGGCGCGCGGCGAGACTGGAAGCTTTCGGGTCCGTTCTGCCAGACATGGCCGATCAATCATTTCGTCGCGCATGCCGAAACCGGCACGCTTTATGCCGGAGGCGGCGACGCCTGGTTCGGGCCGGCGGTCTGGAAATCGACCGATCTCGGCCGGACATGGACGCATTCGTCGAACGGTCTTGCCTATGAGGAAGGGGCCGAACCGATCGCGTCCGTCTGGAGCCTTGCCGCACGTAATGGCAGCCTTTACGCGGGTGTGCAGCCGGCCGGCCTTTTCCGCTCCGACGACGGCGAAACGTGGAGCCATCTCGACGGGCTGCAAAAGCACCCGACGCGCCCGCATTGGCAACCGGGCGGCGCAGGTCTGATCCTGCATTCGCTCGTCATCGACCCTGACGACGAGCAGAAGATATGGATCGGCATTTCCTCGGCTGGCGTGTTCGCGACCGAAGACGGCGGCAAGACGTGGGAGCCGCGCAATCGCGGCACGCGCGCGGACTTTATGCCGGAAGGCCAGAACTATCCTGAATTCGGCCAGTGCGTGCACAATCTGGTGATGGCGCCGGGCGGCGACGATCGCCTCTACCAGCAAAACCATTGCGGCATGTACCGCTCCGACGATGGCGGGCGAAAATGGGAGAGCATCGAGAACGGCCTTCCGTCGAGCTTCGGCTTTCCGGCGGCGAGTCACCCGACCGACCCGGACACGCTTTTTCTCCTGCCGCTCAATGGCGACACGGCCGGCCGTTATGTGCCTGATGCGAAGGCGGCCGTGTGGCGCACTCGCGACGCAGGCGCGTCATGGACGGATTTGCGCGAGGGCCTTCCGCAGGAAAACGCCTATTTCGGCGTGTTGAGGCAGGCGATGGCGACCGACCGGATGAAGACGGCCGGGGTCTATTTCGGCACCGGCGGCGGCGAGCTTTATGCCAGCAACGACGAGGGAGAGACGTGGCAGGCCATCGAAAGCCATTTGCCTGCGATCCTCTCGGTCGAAACGCTGACGATCCATGACTGACGCGCCGAATGTCGTCGTCCGGTTGCCGGCGATCCTGACCGATCTTTTCCCCGGCTCGCAGCGTCGGGTCGAGATGCAGGCAGGTTCGGTCGACGAGATGATGGACCGGCTGGATGCGCTGTGGCCCGGCATGCGCGACCGGCTGTGCGACACGCGGCCTGCCCTGCGCAAGCATATCAACGTGTTTATCGACGGCGAACGGGCGCGGCTCGATACGAAGCTCGCGCCCGGTGATGAAGTGTTCGTGCTGACGGCAATCAGCGGCGGGTGATCACACGCCCGTCGTGCCGACCTGCTGCTGTCCCGGCTGCGGAATTTGCAATTGACGACGTACCCAGTCCGGTGTCTGGCGCTGCGGATATTGCAGCGGCTCGTTCTGGAGAACCAGAACGGGCGTGTCGATTGCCACACGACCGTAAAGATCGATGATGTCCTGGTTGAACAGACGCACGCAACCGGATGAAACGGCAAGACCGATCGACCACGGTTCGGTGGTGCCATGAATGCGGTAGAGCGTGTCGCGGCCCCCATCGAACAGATAGAGCGCGCGCGCCCCAAGGGGGTTGTCGAGGCCGGGGGGCATGCCGCCAGCCCATTGCGCATTACGCTCGGGCTCACGCTCGATCATGCTCGCTGTCGGCGTCCAGGTCGGCCATTGCGCCTTGCGCGCCACGCGGGCCGTACCCTCGAATTCGAGGCCAGCGCGACCGACACCGATGCCGTAGCGCATTGCCATGCCGTTCGGCTGGACCAGATAGAGGAACCGGTTCTGCGTATCGACCACGATCGTGCCGGGCCGCTCATTACGATGATAACGCACCTGCTGGCGGAAAAAGCGCTCCTCCAGATCGGAGATGTCGGTGGCCGGCATCGGGAAGCGCTCGTTCGGCATGGGACCGTACATCGCGAGATAATACGGATCAGGCGCAGGCTTGACGGACTCCATCACCGATGTCGGCGAGGACATGCAACCCGACAGGACTGCCGGCGCAACGGCGGCGACGGACGCGGCCTGCAAGAGGAAACGGCGGCGGGACACACACATGAATTCATTACCCATGACATCACTCGGAAGCGGGAGGAGATTGCAACTATGGCAAAGATTTCCTTTATCCAATGCTAACCAACTGTGGCCGTGGACGGGATGAATTGCGGCGAAAAGGAGTCGTGCGTGAAGGTGTGGCGTTTGTGTCACAGCAGAAAATCGGGCGGAAATGTGCCGTGATAGTAGAAGGTATTTGTCGCCGCCGCGCCAGCTTTCGGGGGTGAGACATAACCCCCTGTGACGAGCACAGGGATGACGATGGCAAAGAGGTTGCTGCCGCAATGGTTGGAAGCGTGCACAATCATGGTGCCGTCATTCCTGTGCTCGTCACAGGAATCCAGGCCTCCCGCTTCAATTGGCTCATCGCGTGAATTTACCGCCACAACTACGCGAACGGCGTCGCGGTCGTCCCGACCGGCAGCTTCGCCTCGTCCTCAGGCTCGACATGGATCAAAACCCGCACGGAGGGAATTTCCGTGCGCAGCGCGTCCTCGATGCGGTCGCAGATCGCATGGCTTTCGCCCACCGACATCTGCGCGTTCACGACCAGATGAAACTCGATGAACGTCGCCCGGCCGGCAATGCGCGTCTTCAGATCGTGAATTTCGAGCGCGCCCTGCGAATTGGCCGAAACGATGTCGCGGATGCGCATATGATCCTCGAGCGGGACGGCCTGGTCCATCAGTCCGCTTAGCGACGAGGTAATGACTTTCCAGCCCTGCCACAGGATATTCAGCGCGACGATGAGCGCCAGAAGCGGATCGAGAATCCACCAGCCGGTTGCGATCGCGCCGACGAGGCCGATGAGGACGCCGACCGAGGTGACGACGTCGGTCATGACGTGATGGCCATCGGCTTCCAGCGCGGGCGATCTGGCCTTGCGCCCCTGCCGGATGAGCAAAGTTGCCCAGAAGCCGTTGATGATTGTCGCGAGCACGTTGATGCCAAGGCCGAGACCCGGTTCCTCGATCGGTGTCGGCCGCTGGATCGCGCTCCAGACCTCCGTCAGGATCAAAAGCGCGGCAACGACGATCAGCACGCCCTCAAGGACAGCCGACAGATATTCCGCCTTGTGGTGCCCGAACTGGTGGTCGCGGTCGGCCGGCTTGTGGCTGACGGAGATCGCCCAGAAAGCCGCGCAGCCGGCGATCACGTTGACGATCGATTCCAGAGCGTCCGAATAGAGTGCGACCGAGCCCGTCAGCCACCAGGCTACGAATTTCAGACCCATGACACCAAGCGCAACCACGATCGACCAGGCCGCGAGGCGGCGGATTTTCTGCTTGTCGTTCATGGACGATTGCACGCGAAAACCGGGAAGACCTGCACCCCTTCACGCCCCCCTCTGGCCTGCCGGCCATCTCCCCCGCAAGTGGGGAGATTAGTCTCGTCATCGCCGCGCGTGATCTCCCCCCTTGCGGGGGAGATGGCCGGCAGGCCAGAGGGGAGCGCGAAAAAGTGCGAATATTTCATATCGAAATCAGGCCGCCTTCACTTTGGCCTTTCGCGGCAGATGCGCGACAATGTTTTCGATCATCCGCATGCCGGCATCCTGACCGAGCGTCATGATCGATTCGGGATGGAACTGAACCGCCGCGACCGGCTCGGAGCGATGCTCGAACGCCATGATGACACCGTCTTCCGTCTCGGCCGTGACGAGAAATTCGTCGGGCAGGCGCACCGGATCGGCGAAGATCGAATGGTAGCGTCCGACCGTCACTTCCTTCGGCAGTCCCGAAAAGATGACGCCTGGCTTCGTCACGCGAATGCGCGAGGGCTTTCCGTGCATCGGCTCATGAAGCTGGCGCAACTCGCCGCCATAGGCTTCCGCCAGCGCCTGAAGACCGAGGCACACGCCGAAAATGGGAAGATTGCGCGCCCGTGCCTTGGAAATCGTCGCCTTGCAGTCGAAGTCCGACGGCATGCCGGGGCCGGGCGACAAGACGACGAGATCGGGATCGACGCTGTCGAGAACTTCCTCGGCAACGGGGCTGCGCACCGTCGATACCGTCGCGCCGGTCTGGCGAAAATAATTCGCCAGCGTGTGGACGAAACTGTCCTCGTGATCCACGAGCAGGATGGAAATCCCCTCGCCCACTTTGACGCTGTCGCGCACGGTCTTCGCCGCATTGCCGACCGATGCCTCGCGTACCGCCGACAGCATGGCAGATGCCTTCAGCTCCGTTTCGGCCTCCTCCTCGGCCGGGTCGGAGTCGAACAGCAGCGTCGCGCCCGCGCGCACCTCGGCGATGCCGTTCTTGATGCGGATCGTGCGCAGCGTCAGGCCGGTATTCATGTCGCCGTTGAAATGCACCATGCCGATCGCCCCGCCATACCAGGCGCGCGAACTCTTCTCGTGGTTCTCGATGAAGCGCATCGCCCACAGCTTCGGCGCACCTGTCACGGTAACGGCCCACGCATGCGACAGGAACGCATCGAACGCGTCCATGCCCTCGCGCAGACGCCCCTCGATGTGATCGACCGTGTGGATGAGGCGCGAATACATCTCGATCTGACGGCGGCCGATGACCCGCACGGAGCCCGGCTCGCACACACGGCTCTTGTCGTTGCGGTCGACGTCCGAGCACATGGTGAGTTCGGACTCGTCCTTTTTGGAGTTGAGCAATTTCAGGATCTGCTCCGAATCCGCGATCGCGTCCTCGCCGCGCCGGATCGTGCCCGAGATAGGGCAGGTCTCGACCCGGCGGCCCGACACGCGCACGAACATTTCGGGCGATGCGCCGACCAGATATTCGTTTTCGCCCAGATTGATGAAGAAGGAATAGGGCGACGGATTGATCGCCTTCAGCTTGCGCGAAATCTCCGAGGGCTTGGAGACGCAGCGCTCGAAGAACATCTGGCCGGGTACGACCTCGAACAGGTCGCCACGTCGGAAGCTTTCCTTGGCCTTGCCCACCAGCCTGGCATATTCGCCCGGCGTGTGGTCCGCGCGCGGCGGCTGCGTCGTCCCTTGAACGAACGGTGCCTCCGCACCCCCGCGCGGCAGATTCTCAGTCGAAAAACCCGTTCCGGCATAATCGTAACGGTCGTGCCAGGCTTTGGCCTGATGGTGATCGACGACGAGGATTTCATCGGGCAGGTAAAGCACCACGTCGCGCTGGCTCGTCGGCCGCTCCAGCTTGAGTTCTACCGGATCGAACTGGAAGGCGAGGTCGTAGCCGAACGCGCCGTAAAGGCCGAGATTCGGATCTTCGGGCGATTTGAAGAACGCAACGATGGCGCGCAGGACGGTGAAGACGGTCGGCACGCGAGAACGCTCTTCCTCGGTGAAGATGCGCGTCGGCTTGGCCACCGTCAGCGTGACCAACGCGGGCGCGCGAACGAAGGCGGCGACTTCCGGCAAGGCTTCGACCACCGGCGCGATGCCGTCGAGCAGCTTTTCGCCGCGCGCGTTGAGCGCCTCGATCCGCATGTCGCGACCCTTTGCCGAGACGACCAGCGGCGGATCGACGATCGCGGTGTCCCAGCGCGTGTAGCGGCCCGGATATTCGTAATTGGAGGAAAAGACGCAGCCGCGCCGCGAATTCAGCGCATCGATATAGGTTTCGATCGCGCCGACATAGGGCGTCTCGTGGCGCGTGCGCGTGACCACGACACCGCCTTCGGTCGTATAGCGCTCCGCGCCGTCGTCGAGATGTTCGGTGCTCATAATGTCCTTCCCCTCTTCGTTCAGGTTCCGGAGCGGCAGGGTCCAAAAAGACGAAGGCCGCCCGGAGAATTCCGTTGCGGCCAAGATTTCGAAACGCGCACGCGCTTGCAGGCCGCTTTTAGCAGGCCCACCACCAAACATTGCTGATGCGTTGTGCGTTCATCCGCGCAGTCATACCACGCCGCGTGCGGCCTGCAAGCAAAATGAGAACCACGGTCAGCCTGCCCTGAAGCGCGGCATGGCGAGGAGAATGAGCGCCGCCCACGCGACGCCGAGCGCCCAGCCGGCCAGAATGTCGCTGGGCCAGTGGACGCCGAGATAAAGCCGGCTCAGCCCGAGCAGAAATGCCATCGCGAGCGCGACGACAAGCGCATAGCGTCGCAGCGCGGAACGATGCGCGAGATGAGCGACGATCGCGCCGAGCGTCAGCCACATGACCGCCCCGACCATGGCATGGCCACTCGGAAAGCTCATGGAGTGGGTTTCGACCAGATGGCCGACGATGTCGGGACGCGGGCGAGCGAAGATGCTCTTGAGCAGGTTTTCCAGCGCGATTGCCGAAAGGAAGGCGGTGGGCAGGATCGCGGCGAGCCGCCTGTGCTGCGACAGGATCAACGCGCCGGTCGCAACGATGACCACCACGCCCATGACCGTATAGCCGCCCAGCGCGGTGAACTGCACGACGGCCTGCTCGAGAAAGGACGGCCCGATCGGCGCGGTGCGGTCGTCGACTGCGCGCAGGGCCACGAGGACGACCTCGTCGATGCGATCGAGCGCGCCGGCATATTTCAGGGCGACGATGACCAGAAAACCCGTCACCCCGGAAAAGAAACCCCATGTGAGGACGCGGCGGCGCAACTGTGTTTTCTGGTCCATCCGCTCCCCTGTCTTCGCTTATGGTGCCGGCTCGATATAGGGCGCCATGTGGCCGGCGAAAGAGAAAATCACAACAGGGTTGCCGCGGAACTGCGAAAAGTTGCAGATGCGCGCCAAGCATCTAAAGTGACGCTCAGTCAGGGGGATGCGGTGACATATCGGACGGGTTTCTTCACGCTGTTGATCTTGGCCGTGTTGTCAGGCTGCGATTGGGGCTCGGGCGGAAGCCAAGCGCAAGCCGAGCAGGAACAACAGCAGCAAGCCTCGTTCGACGAAAAGTTCAACCTCTACATCAACGGCTACAACGTTTTGATCACCGACCGTAGTGGTCTGGCCACCTATGCCGAAAACTACCATCTGCTGAATATACCGGAGGCGACGCCCGCCAACACGCTCAACCTCGGCGCAGACATACCCTCTTTCGAAGGTGCGTTGCGGTCGCTGCAGGAGGGCAAGGCGGCCGATCCGAGATTGAAGACGGCCTATGCGGAAAGCCTCGCCGCGCTCGACGAGCTTGGTGAATCGCTTTTGGTCGTTCAGCGTCAGCGCAGCGAACAGCGGGTCGTTCGGCTGAAGGAAGCCGGTCACGTTGCCGAAGCCAGCCTCGTGGAGGCGCTGCAAAAAACCGACCTTCTGGCAACGGCGGTCAGCCGGAATGAACTGGAGGAGGCCGCCCGCGTAGCTCCCGAACTGGAGGCGGCCCTCGCCGCCATGCGCGAAAACGCCGACAGCTACGACGGATCGGAAAGTGGAAAAGTCCTCTACGGCGTCGTGACTACGACGTTGACGCGTGTGCTCGGTTGCTGGCGCGACTTCGAAGCCAATCAGAACGAGGTCGATCTGCGAACGCTGATCAGCTTCTACAATTCGGCGCTTCGCTCGGCCAGTTCCATACCGTTGCCGGCCTGAACGGCCGGGCCCGCGACGGACCCGAAAGTTTCCCGGATCATCTGCGCCATGCCGTCCATCGCCGCGCTCGACCGGCGCGGGTTGCGACGCAGGACGACGCGCGAGGAATCGATGGGTGGAAATCCGTCCGCCGCCGTCAGTTCCCGGCAGCCTTGCGGTATCGCGCTGCGCGAAAGCGATGCGACGGCAAGTCCCGCGCTGGCGACGCTGATCAGACCGAACAGCGTGTCGCTCGTATAGGCCACGCGATGGCGGATATCGTGCTGCTTGAGCGCATCGATCGCCCGCTTGCCGCACCAGCTCTCGCCGAAGACGGCCACCGGCACCGGGTCACGCTCTTCCAGCCGGTGCGCGACGGAGGTCACCCACACAGTCGGATCGATCCGCAGGACCTCGCCCACCGAATACCTGTCGGATGTATAGACGACCGCAAGGTCGAGCAGGTCACCCTCCAGCGCCGCCATGTGCCGTTCGGACGTCTCCGAACGCACGGTGACCTCCACGGCGGGATGACGTTCGGCAAAGGACGCCAGCATGCGCGGCAGCATGGCAGGCCCGTATTCCTCGGGAATCCCGATCCGCACCGGACCTTCCAGCGGTGATGAGCGCAGCGCAGCCCCCGTTTCCTCGATGAGCGAGACGATGCGCCGCGCATAGGGCAGCAATTGCTGCCCGCGACCGCTCAATTCCACACCCCTGGCTCCCCGCACGAAAAGCACATCGCCAAGCGCGTCCTCGAGCCGCTTCATCTGCATGCTCACCGCCGATTGCGTGCGTCCGACCGCATCGGCCGCGCGCGTGAAGCTGCCCGTCTCCGCGACGGCGAGGAAGGTGCGCAGCAATTCGCTGTCGAGAGGCACTTGCATGACGTGACCCAGCCATCAGATAAACCAATGGCAGACATTCTTGCTATTCGCTTGTCGAATGTCAATTTCCGGCGAAAATCGGCCTGCCTTTGATGGAGGCCGTTATGACGTTGACAAGAGACGAACTGCCCCGATCCATTCTCGCCTCGATGCGAGAGATGTGGCGCCGCCGCCGGACACGCCAGGAAGAACGCCGTGCACTGGATATCATAGCCGCCAAGCCGCATTCACACCTGCTGGAAGATGCAGGTCTGACGCGCGACGAGATCGCGCATTTGACCGAGCGTCGGCGACTTCACGGGATCGCCGACTGGAACAGATGGAAAGGGCGCGGAGTCTGACCCGCACCCCTTCCCGAACCGATCAGAACAGCCCTTCGATCTGGCCCTCGGAATTGAGCACTATCTTCTCCGACGAGGGGACGCGCGGCAGGCCGGGCATGGTCATGATCTCCCCGCAGATCGCGACGACGAAGCCGGCACCAGCCGAAAGCCGCACTTCGCGGACCGGCACGGCATGGTCGGTCGGCGCGCCGCGCAGGTTCGGATCGGTCGAGAAGGAATATTGCGTCTTGGCCATGCAGACCGGCAGATTGCCGTAACCCGCCTGCTCCCATTGGTGAAGCTGGTCGCGAACCGACTTGTCGGCGATGGCTCCCGAACCGCGATAGATACGCTTGACGATGGTGTTCATCTTGTCGAACAGCGGCATCTCGTCGGGATAAAGCGGGGCGAATTGCGAGGCGCCGCTTTCGGCAAGCGCGACGACCTTGTGCGCCAGTTCCTCGATGCCGGCCGAGCCTTGTGCCCAGTGCTTGCACAGCACCGCCTCCTCGCCCATCGAGGCGACATAGTCCTTCAGCGCCTGGATTTCCGCGTCGGTATCGGAGTGGAAATGGTTGATCGCGACGATGGCGGGAACACCGAACTGACGCACGTTTTCGATGTGGCGGCCGAGATTGGCGCAGCCCTTTTTCACGGCATCGACATTCTCGGCGCCGAGGTCGTCCTTCTTCACACCACCATTCATCTTCATCGCGCGCACGGTGGCGACGATGACGGCGGCGGCGGGCTTCAAACCGGCCTTGCGGCATTTGATGTCGAAGAACTTCTCCGCGCCGAGATCGGCACCGAACCCGGCTTCGGTGACGACATAGTCGCCAAGCTTCAGCGCCGTCGTGGTCGCCACGACCGAGTTGCAGCCATGCGCGATATTGGCGAACGGACCGCCATGCACGAAGGCTGGATTGTTCTCGAGCGTCTGGACGAGGTTCGGCTGCATCGCGTCCTTGAGCAGAACGGCCATCGCGCCGTCGGCCTTCAAATCGCGCGCATAGATGGGGCTCTTGTCGCGGCGATAGGCAACGATGATGTCGCCGAGGCGCTTTTCGAGATCCTTCAGGTCGGTCGCAAGGCACAGGATCGCCATGACTTCCGACGCAACGGTGATGTCGAAACCCGCCTCGCGTGGGAAACCGTTGGTAACGCCGCCGAGCGAACAGGTGATCTGGCGCAGCGCCCGGTCGTTCATGTCCATCACGCGCCGCCAGACGACGCGGCGCTGGTCGATGCCCAGTTCGTTGCCCCAGTAGATGTGATTGTCGATCAGCGCGGACAGAAGATTGTGCGCGGTCGTAATGGCGTGGAAGTCGCCGGTGAAGTGGAGGTTCATGTCCTCCATCGGCACGATTTGCGCCATGCCGCCGCCGGCCGCCCCCCCCTTCATGCCGAAATTCGGCCCGAGCGAGGCTTCGCGAATGCACACGACCGCCTTTTTGCCGATGCGGTTCAGCCCGTCGCCGAGACCAACGGTCGTCGTCGTCTTGCCCTCGCCCGCCGGCGTCGGGTTGATCGCGGTGACGAGGATCAGCTTGCCGTTTGTGTTGCCCTGCACCGACTTGATGTAGTCGGCCGAAATCTTCGCCTTGTCATGGCCGTAGGGCAGGAGATGTTCATACGGAATTCCGAGCCTGTCGCCGATCTCCTTGATCGGTTTTTTCTTCGCGGCGCGCGCGATCTCGATGTCGGTTTTGAACTCGGCCATGAATGCTCCCCCTGACGGATTTGATCTTGCGGCAATTGATGCCGTTCGCGAAGGCGGCTCGCAGTCTTATTCGAGCCGCCGAATAGGCGGAATGCGACAGGAGGAAGGGCATTATGGGAGTACGGCAGTAGGGTAAAGATACAGCGAGCGAACTTCTGTACCCCTACTGCCCTATTCCCCCGCCAAAAACCCCACCATGTCCTCCGGCGCCACCCGCCCCATCTCTTCTTCCCAGTGCCGGCGGCAAAGCGACACGTATTTGTCTTCGCCGCCGATGACGACCTGATCGCCTTCGTGAAGCACCTTGCCGTCCGCGCCGAGACGCACGACCATCGTCGCCTTGCGCCCGCACCGGCAGATCGTGCGCACTTCGCGCAGCGTGTCGGCGAGCGCGAGAAGCGCTTTCGAGCCGGGGAAGAGCTCGCCCCTGAAATCGGTACGCAGCCCGTAGCACATGATGGGCACGGCCAACCGATCGGCCACGCGCGCAAGCTGCCAAACCTGTTCGTCGGTCAGGAACTGCGCCTCGTCCACGAACACGCAATGAAGCGGCGCGCTTTCCATCAGCGAGGCGACGGCGGCATATAGATCCGTGTCTGCGGCAAACAGTTCGGCGTCCGCTTCCAGCCCGATGCGCGAGGCGATACGCCCCTGGCCGGCGCGGTCGTCGAGCGCGGCGGTGAAGAGCGCAACGCGCATCCCCCGCTCGCGGTAATTGTACGTCGCCTGCAAAAGAAGTGTCGACTTACCGGCATTCATCGCCGAATAATGGAAATAGAGCTTGGCCATGGCCCCTCTTAGGCCGACTGCGCGCCTTGCGGGAGAGGCGTGCGCCGCCATCCACGGAAAATCGAAATCAACCGGATTTCAGTCTTTTCGACAAGCTTCTTGAATCAGTTCTAAAATGGTGTTTGGCTCTGGACCACCAATGAAGCCGCCTTAATGTGGCTCCGTCCAACACAATGGGAGATGATTTCGATGCTGCCACGCCGCGCATTCCTCACAACGCTCGCCTTGACCACGCTGACGGTTGGCGCCGCACAGGCACAGGAGCCCGCATCCTGCCAGACCGTGCGTTTTTCCGATGTCGGCTGGACCGACATTACCGCGACGACCGCGACCGCATCGGTGGTGCTGGAGGCGCTCGGCTACCAGACGGACACGCAGGTCCTGTCCGTGCCGGTGACCTATGCCTCGCTCGCCAATGGCGACATCGACGTCTTCCTCGGCAACTGGATGCCGACCATGGAGGCAGACATCCGTCCCTATCTCGACGCCGGTACGGTCGAGGATATCAAGACAAATCTGGAAGGCGCGAAATATACGCTTGCCGTCCCGAAATACACCTACGACAAGGGCCTGACGAGCTTCGACAAGATCGCTGAATTCCGCGACCAGCTTGGCGGCCAGATCTATGGCATCGAGCCGGGCAATGACGGCAACCGCCTGATCCTCGACATGATCGAGGGCGACCAATTCGGGCTCTCGGGCTTCGAACTGGTGGAAAGCTCGGAAGCCGGCATGCTGTCGGCCATCACCCGCGCGGAACGTTCGAGCCAGGATGTCGTCTTCCTCGGCTGGGAGCCGCACCCGATGAACGCGCGCATCGACATGGAATATCTCGACGGGGGCGACGACGTGTTTGGCCCGAACTACGGCGGCGCGACGGTCCACACCAACACGCGCGCAGGCTACTCCGAAGAATGCCCGAATGTCGGCCGACTGCTCGCCAACCTCGTCTTCTCGCTCGACATGGAAAACGAGATCATGGGCGCAATTCTCGACGATGGCGAAGACCCGAACGCAGCGGCTCTCGCCTGGCTCCAGCGCAACCCTGAAGAGGTCACGCCGTGGCTCGACGGCGTGACGACCGTCGATGGTTCCGACGGCGCCGAGGCCATTTCGGCCGCGCTGGAGAACTAGGGACGCGGAACACGAAATCGGGCGGTCGGCAAAAATCCGGCCGCCCTTTTGCTTGGAGCGCCGTGCGTCTTTCAGACGCACAAAGGACGCTCCAAAATTTAACTGAGCATCGGGATTGGTCCGAAAACCGGACTCCACTTTTCGGTCCGATGCTCCAAAAGGACGACAGGAAATGGACCCGGTATCGCAATGGGTGGCGAGTGAGAAAATCCCGGTGGGACGCTGGGGCCAGACGGTCTTCGACTGGCTGATCGCCAACTTCGCGTGGTTTTTCGATTCCATCTCCAATGGCTTGCGCACTTTTCTGGATTCGCTGGTGAACCTTTTGATGTGGTTCCCCCCGGTCGTGGTGGTACTCGCCATCGCCGCCCTCGCCTTCGCGCTCAAGCGTTCGTGGAAGCTGGCACTCGGCGTGATCCTCGGCTTCCTCTTCATCATCAATCAGGGCCTGTGGGCCGAGACCGTCGAGACGCTGGTGCTCGTCGTTTCCGCCGCGACCGTGTCGATGGCGATCGGCGTGCCCATCGGCATCTGGGCCGCGCATAACGACCGCGTCTATTCCTGGCTGCAGCCGGTTCTCGACCTGATGCAGACCTTGCCGACCTTCGTCTATCTCATTCCCGTTCTTATCCTTTTCGGCCTTGGCATCGCGCCGGGCATGATCGTCACCATCATCTTCGCCTGCCCCGCGCCGATCCGGCTGACCTATCTCGGCATCAAGTCGGTGCCGAAACCAATGCTGGAAGCCGGTGAAGCCTTCGGCGCAACGAAGCGGCAATTGCTCTGGAAGGTGGAACTGCCGTCCGCCCTGCCGACGATCATGGCCGGGCTCACCCAGTGCATCATGCTGTCGCTGTCGATGGTGGTGATCGCCGCGCTGATCGGTGCCAATGGGCTTGGCCGCCCGGTCGTGCGCGCGCTCAATACGGTCAACATCCCGCTCGGGCTGGAAGCCGGCCTCGCCATCGTGATCCTCGCCATCATTCTCGACCGAATGGCCCGCATCGGGCAGGAGAAGGCGAAATGAACGCCGCGATCGATTTTCGGAGCGTCGACATCGTCTTTGGCGATCCGGCCCAGCAACGCGCCGCAACGCCGATGATCGATGCGGGCGCGAGCCGCACCGAAATATTGGCGAAAACCGGTGCCGTGCTCGGCTGTTGCCAGGCGAACCTGACCGTCAGCCAAGGCGAGATTTCCGTGCTGATGGGCTTGTCCGGCTCTGGGAAATCCACGCTGCTGCGCGCCGTCAACGGATTGAACACCGTCACCCGCGGCGAGGTTCTGGTCGATGACGGCAACGGCGCGCAGGTCGACGTGGTCACCTGTTCCAAAGCCACGTTGCGAAGCATTCGCCGCCAGTCGGTCGCGATGGTTTTCCAGCAATTCGCGCTGTTGCCATGGCGCACGGTCGCCGAGAATGTCGGCTTCGGACTTGAGCTTGCCGGGGTTCCATCTGCCGAGCGCAACGAGCGCGTCGCCGCGCAGCTCGATCTTGTCGGCCTGTCGCAGTGGTCCGGCAAATACGCGCACGAGCTTTCCGGCGGCATGCAGCAACGCGTCGGCCTTGCCCGCGCCTTCGCCACCGACGCGCCGATCCTCCTGATGGACGAGCCCTTTTCCGCGCTCGATCCGCTGATCCGCACCAAGCTTCAGGACGAATTGCTTGATCTTCAGGACAAGCTGAAAAAGACGATCCTCTTCGTCAGCCACGATCTGGAAGAGGCTCTGAAGATCGGCAACACGATCTCGATCATGGAGGGCGGCCGGATCGTCCAGACCGGCGCGCCCGAGGAAATCGTGCTGTCGCCCGCCAATGACTATGTGCGCGACTTCATCTCCAACGTGAACCCGCTCTCGGTCCTGACCGCGTGGAACATCATGCGCGACGCGCGCGACCTCGAAGCGGCCGGCGAGAACTGGCTGTGGCTCGACCGCCGCCGCACGACGCGCTTCAAGTTCGACGAGAACATGCTGGTGATCGATGCGGAGCGCAATGGCGTGCCCGCGATCTGGGTCTCGTGCGAGAACATGGAAGACCTGCCGGCCGACAAGCCGCAAGTCTTCTGGGCCTCGCCCGGCACGTCGCTGAAGACCGTGATGGCGGCGATGCACCGTTCCGCGACCGCGCCTGTCGCGCTCTTCGACGACCAGTCGCGCTTCGTCGGTGCGATCGGGGTGCGCGATGTCCTGAAATCTGTCATCCGGCGATAGCCACATGATGTGAATTGGCGACGTCTCGGCATGGGCGTATGCTAAAAGCGCGCTGCATGGCAGCGCGTGTTCCGGGAGGTTCACATGGGACGCCTTTACATCGACTGCCGGGAATTCCCGAGCGAAATGGCGTGCTCGGTCGCCATCGTTGCCGACACCGAAAAGGAACTGGTGGACGCGGCCGTCCATCACGCGGTGACGGTCCATGGCGAGCATGACACGCCCGCCTTTCGCTCCGAAATCCGCAACGCCATCCACAAGGGCACGCCGCCGGTAGCGGCACCTGCCTGACGCCTCACCAAATCGTCACGGGCGGGTGAAACCGACACCATGGTAGAATGCGTATCTGCTCAACGGCACAATCGGGTTCGATGCGCATGGCTGACATTTTGGAACGGCAAAGCGGCGACGGGCGGCAGACGGCGCCCGCGCGCCCGCTCGTTCATCGCCAGTCGGCCTGGACGCGGGCAACGCACTGGATCTGGGCCGCGTGCCTGTTTTTCCTTCTCCTGTCCGGCCTGCAGATATTCAACGCCCACCCCGCGCTCTATCTCGGCGACCAATCCGGCTTCCAGTTCGACAACTCCGTACTTCGGATCGGCGCGCGAAACGACGGCGGGACCATCATCGGCGTCACCACGGTGCTTGGTCGCAGCTTCGAGACGACCGGCATTCTCGGTGCATCCGGCCCGGACGGGCAGTTGCAGAACCGCGCCTTCCCCGCGTGGGCGACGATACCCTCCTATCAGGACTTGGCGACCGGCCGCGTGGTGCATTTCTTCTTTGCCTGGATACTGGCCGGAACGCTTCTGGTATGGCTCATGGCGAGCGTGATCAACGGCCATTTCCGGCGCGATATCGTGCCGACGCCGAGCGATCTGAAAGCCTTGCCGCGCGACGTGGCCGACCATGCACGCCTCAGATTTCACCACCGTCGCAGCTACAACCCGTTGCAAAAACTCTCTTATGCCGTCGTACTTCTCGTTCTCCTGCCTTTGATGATCGCGACGGGTCTTGCCATGTCACCCGGCATGAACGCGGTGACGCCCTGGCTGCCCGAATTGTTCGGCGGCCGGCAAAGCGCGCGAACGCTGCATTTCGTCATCATGGTGCTGCTGGTGCTGTTCTTCGTCGTTCACATCGTGATGGTGCTCGCAGCCGGGCCGATCAACGAGTTGCGCTCGATGATCACCGGTTGGGGCCGGATCGACCCCGATGACGGGAAGGATCGATAATGGCGCGCCTCATCACCCGCCGCAACTTCCTGACCGGCACAGCGCTCGCGGCCTCGGGCATCGTTTTGTCTGGCTGCGACGTCTTTGACTTCCTCGGCGAGCGTGAAAACGCGATGCGGCAATTCATGCTGAAAGCGAACGGTCTGACGATGCGCGCCCAGCGCGCGCTGCTCTCGCCCGACAGGCTGGCGACGGAGTTCACCGAGGCCGACATCCGCCAGCCGATGCGACCGAACGGCGTGACGCGACCGGACGACATCGATTATCAAACGCTGGCTTCGAACGGCTTTGCGGATTTCAGGCTGGAGGTGACGGGCCTCGTGGATCGCCCTCTTTCGCTCGATCTCGAAGCCATCCGTGCGATGCCCGCCCGCACCCAGATCACGCGGCATGACTGCGTGGAGGGCTGGTCCTGCATCGCCAAATGGACGGGTGTGCCGCTCCAAGCCATCCTCGACAGCGCCGGTGTCCGGCCACAGGCGCGCTATGTCGTGTTTCACTGCATGGACACGATCGAACGCAGCCTTTCGGGCGAGGTAAAATATTACGAATCGATCGACATGATCGATGCGCGCCACCCGCAGACGATTCTCGCCTATGGCATGAACGACATGGCCCTGCCGATCGAGAACGGCGCGCCGTTGCGCGTGCGCGTCGAGCGGCAACTCGGCTACAAGATGGCGAAATACGTTCGCGGCATCGAAGTTGTGGAGAGCCTTGCCGGCTTTGGCGCGGGCCAGGGGGGATACTGGGAAGATCGCGGCTATGAATGGTACGCGGGGATTTGAATCTGCGGCGTCGCGAGTTGGCATGGTCGAGGTATGGATTCCTGTGACGAGCACAGGAATGACGGGTGCTTAAGTGATCCCGCCATTCACCAGCCTCAACGGTTGGCACGACCCTTGATGCCGTCATTCCTGTGCTCGCCTGCCCCCGTGCTTGTCACGGGGGTCACAGGAATCCATGCCTCACCATACCCGCTTTGCGACGGCGTGGTGCTTGCACAGCCTCCACGCCTCGCTAATATGCCGCCGAATTGTTCAATCGCATAACATTTCGGAGGAAATTTCCATGAATCCATCGGGTCACGTCGCGGTCGTCACGGGCGGCGGTTCGGGTCTTGGCGAGGCGACGGCGCGAGCGCTTGCCGCCAAGGGCGCAAAGGTCGCGTTGTTCGATGTCGGCCTGGAGCGGGCGCAGAAAGTGGCCGAAGAGATCGGCGGCATCGCGGTCAAGTGCGACGTATCGAATGGCGAAGCCGGCGAAGCGGCATTCAGGGAAGTGACCGAAAAGCTCGGCGTGCCCCGCATCCTCATCAATTGCGCCGGCATCGCCATTGCCCTGAAGACGATCGGCAAGGACGGCGTTCATTCGCTCGACGCCTATCGCAAGGTGATCGAGGTGAACCTCATCGGCACATTCAACATGATCCGCCTGATGGCCGACGGCGCGCAGCATCTGGACCCGCTGGAAAGCGGAGAGCGCGGCGTGATCGTCAACACCGCTTCGGTTGCGGCCTATGACGGGCAGATCGGACAAATCGCCTACGCGTCGTCAAAGGGCGGCGTCGTCGGCATGACGCTGCCGGCTGCGCGTGACCTGTCGCGCTCGGGCATTCGCGTATGCACCATCGCGCCCGGCATCTTCATGACCCCGATGCTCGCCGGCCTGCCGGAAGACGCGCAAAAATCGCTCGGCCAGCAGGTGCCGTTCCCGCCGCGCCTCGGCCAGCCGGCCGAATATGGTGCGCTCGCCGTCCACATCGTCGAAAACGAGATGCTGAACGGCGAGACGATCCGTCTCGACGGGGCAATCCGCATGGCGCCGAAGTAGGCGCGGGCGCGGTGGGGGAGGAAAAACGCGCCGGGCCTTTGACAGGTCTCACAATCATCGAGATGGCGGGGCTCGGACCCGTGCCGCTCGCCGGGCTGATGCTGGCCGAACTCGGCGCGCGCGTCGTGCGTGTCGAGCGCAAGTCCAAGGCGCAGGCGTTCCTTCAGGTCCCGCCGCAATACGATCTGGATCGGCACGGCCGAGACATCGTCAAGGTCGACCTGAAGGACGAACGCGGCACCGCGCTCATCCTCGACCTGATCGAAAGGGCGGACGTGCTGATCGAGGGCTTCCGCCCCGGCGTCATGGAACGGCTGGGGCTAGGGCCGGATATCTGCACGGCGCGCAATCCGCGCCTCGTCTTCGCCCGGATGACGGGTTTCGGTCAGGACGGGCCTCTCGCGGACCGCGCCGGACATGACATCACCTATCTCGCCTATTCCGGCGCGTTGCATGCCATCGGCGAAAAGGACGGCAAGCCGGTTCCCCCGCTCAACCTCGTCGCCGATTTCGGCGGCGGGACGATGTTTCTCCTGACGGGAGTGCTCGCCGCGCTGGTCGAGCGGGGCATTTCCGGCAAGGGTCAGGTGGTGGACGCCGCAATGATCGACGGCGTCGCCATGCTGACGGCTCCGTTCCACTCGTTCATCGCGACCGGCTTCTGGAAAGACGCACGCGGCTCAAACCTGCTCGACACCGGCGCGCCCTTCTACGACACTTACGAGACGAGCGACGGGAAGCACGTTGCGGTCGGCTGCCTCGAACCGCAGTTCTTCGCCGAATTCGCGCGCCTGCTGCCGCTCGACGAACGCTTCGTCGCCGGACAATACGACCTGGCATGTTGGCCTGAAATGCGGTCCGCCATCGCCGCGCGCCTCAAGCAACGAACGCGCGACGAATGGGCGGCGCTGTTCGAGCCGACCGACGCCTGCGTGGCACCGGTGTTGTCGATGACGGAAGCGACCACCCACCCACATAACCGCGCACGCGGCACATTCGAACCGGGAAGCCAATTCACGCGCCCTCACCCTGCCCCACGCTTTTCACGTACGCCAGGCGAGGTTTGCGGCATGGTCGCCGGGAACGCCCGCCAGGCGCTGCTTCGGACGGGTATCGACACATCCACGATCACGGCTCTTGAAAGCGACGGCGTGATCGGCGATTGAAAGTGGACTGACAAAGTCCTCTTTTCGAGCTTGCTATGCCTGACGAGAAACCGAAGGATGTGCTTCGAGCGACGGATGCCGAAGCGATCCGCCTTGCACGGACGCTTTTGCGCTCGGCCCGCCATGCGGCGCTGACCGTATCGGAGCCGGGCACGGGCTGGCCGCTGGCAAGTCGCGTTTCCGTGGCGACCGACCTCGTGGGACGACCGCTGATCCTCGTCTCGACGCTTTCGGCGCATACAAGCGGGCTGGAAGGCGACGAGCGCTGCTCCCTGCTTCTCGGCGAACCCGGCAAGGGCGATCCGCTGGCCCATCCGCGCATGACCGTGAAATGCCGGGCCCGCCGCATCGACCGCGACACCGCCGACCATGCCGAAATTGCGCGCCGTTTCCTCAATCGCCATCCAAAGGCGAAGCTCTATGCCGGCTTCGCCGACTTCTCTCATTTCCGGCTGGAACCCGAGGAAGCGAGTCTCAATGGCGGGTTCGGCAAAGCATATCACATCACCCGCGACGAACTCCTGAGCGATGCGGCGGTGGCCGCGGGACTGGAAGCGGGCGAGCAGCGCGCGGTCGATCACATGAATGAGGACCATCTCGACGCGATCGCTCTTTATGCGCGCCATTTCGCCGGAATTTCCGAACCGCTCGATTGGCGCATGACCGGACTGGATCCCGACGGCGTCGATCTCATCGCCTGGGACCGGGTGGCGCGCGTGTTCTTTCCTCAACCGCTATCGTCGGCCGCCGACATGCGGCACGCGCTCGTTGCGATGGCGAAGGAAGCCCGCGCACTAAGCGACTAGACATCCTGCCTCACGAATTCGTGGATCAAATGTTTGACGCATCGCGCAACTTGAGCGCTTCGCAGACGTTAAAGCCCAAATTCTCTTCGACTTACCCGAGGGATGGCATGGCTTCCGATGAACTGGTCAGGAATGCGGGCAAGGCAGCCGCTCTGCTTGGCGTCCTGGGCAATGAGAAGCGTTTCGCCATCATGTGCCATCTGCAGAAGACGGAACTTTCCGTCGGCGCAATCGCCGAGAAAGTCTCGCTCAGCCAGTCGGCGCTGTCCCAGCATCTTGCCAAGCTGCGTGCCATGAACCTCGTGCAGACGCGTCGCGACCGGCAGACGATCTATTACAGCAGCGATGCCGTTGCCGTCGAAATGCTGATCGAGACCATGGAACGGATCTTCGGAAATTCGCCCGCCCGTCGTCATGAGACGGAGCAGCATAACAGGCGCGCAAGCTGACCCATCAGCCGCATTGACGCGTGCTTGGAACGCGTGAAATAAGCGGCGCGTGACGACGACAATCCCAATATCCGCCCCTGACGACCCGCGTATCGCGGCCTATCGCAACGTGCGTGAGCGCGATCTCGTGGGACGCGAAGGCCGTTTCGTGGCCGAGGGAAAAGTCGTCCTCAACGTGCTCTTCGCCGCGCGCCGATTTACGGCGGAATCGGCACTGATTCTCGATAAGCGGCTGGACGGAGTGACCGACACGCTGGCGCTCGCGCCGTCCGACCTGCCGGTCTATGTGGCCGATCAGGCGACGATGGACGCCATCGCCGGCTTCCATATCCATCGCGGCATTCTCGCCATCGGCCGCAAGCGCGTCGAAGATGATGCGCTGGAACTGCTCGCCGCCCTGCATGCGGATGCGCTGGTGGTCGTCCTCGTCGGCATCTCCAACCATGACAATGTCGGTGCGATCTTTCGCAACGCCGCAGCGTTCGGTGCCGATGCCGTCATTCTCGACCGCGAAAGCTGCGACCCGCTTTACCGCAAGGCGATACGCGTCTCGGTGGGTGCGGCGTTGAAAATTCCCTATGCCGTGATGGGCGATGCCGAAGCGATCCACGCCTGCCTCGCTGAGGCCGGATTCGAGCAATTGGCGATGACGCCGCGCGATGCCGACGATATTTTGCGCATTGCCCCGACTGGAAGGCAGGCGATCTATCTCGGTGCCGAAGGGCCGGGATTGCCGGAGGATCTGATGGCACGCATGCGCCGCGTGCGCATCGATATGGAAGCCGATTTCGACAGCCTCAACGTGGCGGCCGCCTCAGCCGTCGCCCTTCACCGGCTCCGTCGCACCGGACGCGCCGCCATCGCGTGACCGCGAGCGTTCCGAAGCCTCGCGCAATGCCTGAATGCGCTCCGCGAGGCTGATGGCCGTGCCTTCGCCCGCGGACGCATGAGCCAGTTCGATCGCCTTGCGGATCGGCGATTGCGGCCCTTCCAGCGTCGCCGTCAGATGGACCATCTCGGCGGCGAGTTCCTGCAACTGCACGCGTAGCTGCGCGTCGTCTTCGGCGGGCGCCGTCGTGATTGTCTGCGATTTCAGTTTCTTGTTCTCACGGGTCACCGCCGCAAGCTTCTTTTCGAGCCTGTCACGTTCGGCCGCGATCCGGTCGGCCGCATCGGTCCCGTCATCCGCCGCTGCCGGCGCCTTGCCTTTGAGACGTTCGATTTCCTTTTCGCGCCTTTCCAGCCTGTCGTCGCGATCGGACAGGTCGGCCACGAGCTTTTCCATGCGACGACCGGTCTCCTCCGCCTTGCGGGTTTCTGTCTTGAGCGCGTCGCGCAGCGCCTTGTTGTCGGCGGTCAGGTCACGCAGCTTGCGGTCACCATCGTTGCGCTGGTTGCGCAAGGCGGCAAGGTCCGTCGTCAACCTGTCGATGTCGGTCTCGCGCTGGGCGATCTCGATCTGGCGGCTGCTCGACGTGAGGCTTGCGTCCTCATAAAGCGCATTGAGGCGATCGAGTTCACTCTTGTGGGTGAACGCGTTGGCATGTTCGGAAACGAGGCGGTCTTCCAGTTGAGTGACCTTCTCCTCCTTTTCCGCAACCTCTTTTTTCAGCAATTCCATCTCGGTTTCGAGCGCTGAAATGCGCCCGTCGCGACCCGAAAGATCGCCGTCCTTCACCTCCAGCCCCTGACGGTGGCGGTCGAGTTCGACCATTTGCTCCGCAATGCGCGCACGCGCGGCGTTGAGCTCGATCTCGATCTTGCGCTGGTTGATTGCCGCTTCCGCACGAATCCGATCCTTGTCGGCCTGGATTTCGTCGCGTGTCATGGGAAGGCGCGCCTCGATGCGGCGCGTCGTCAGACGTTCCGTGCGCCGCCGAAGTGTCGGCGTGACGAGAAGGCCGATGAAGGTGGCCGTCAGGAAGCCGAGGCCGAAAAACAGCAGGGTCTGGATCACAAACGCATTTCCATGAATGGCCCGACAATGGAGCCTGCTGGCACGAGACGGTCTCGTTCAAATCCTGCGGAGCAATTGCGGCGATACTCCCGCCGCAAGACGATGCTTAGCGTCGAATCCGTTCAGAAAGGGTTCCATGTCGGCTGCGGCGTCATCTTCAGGTAGCCGACATTGATGCCGAGCCGCGCACCGACGCCGGTGCGAACGGGAACCAGCAAAGTGTTGCCGGCCTTCATGACATTAAAGCCAAGACCGGCCACGAGATAAGCGGAGCCTGCAACGCCACCATAGCGCTGATAAAGGCTGGGCACGCTTTCGAGATTATAGACCAGGATCATCGAGCGCGATCCCTGTCCACCAGCGTCGAGGCCAAGCGAGGGGCCTTGCCAGTAGACGCGGTGGTCGCCCACATTCTTGGTGTGAAGCGTTCCCTCGCCATAGGTCACGCCGCCGATGAACGCGCCGCCGGCCTCTTCGCCGAGGATGTAGCCGTTCGGCAGGCCGTAGCTTTGAAAAATCTGCTCGACGACGGTGGCAAGGCCACCTGAGGTCGAACCGAAGAACTGATGGCCCGAATCGACGATTTCCTGGGCGGTGTACTGGCTGGCGCGCGCCGGTGCGGCAAACGCCATCATGGCGGCGGCGAGGCAGACGACAACGACAGACAAGCGCTGAACAAGGGCTGCGGGCATGTGCGACTTCATGGCGAACCTCCGGAGCGGACAGATACCGCGCGGCCATGTCGAGGCCGCCCGGCGCATTTACGTTTAAGGAACGGTAACCCGGCAGGCTTAATGAAAGGTAAGGCTTTGGCTGCCGGTGCGTTTCTTGAAGCGCCAGGCAGCCTGTGCCACGACGAAATCCATCCGAACGGCGCGCGATTCGCGCCACACCGCCAAGAAATGGGGACCCGAGGGAATGTCCGAATTTTTCTCGCTGACTGCGACCGATTTGGCCGCGCTCCTGTGCAGCCGCGTATGCCACGACGTCATCTCGCCGGTCGGCGCGATCAATAACGGACTGGAACTTCTCGACGAGGGCGGCGCGGACGAGGATGCGATGCACCTCATCCGCACCAGCGCGCGCAACGCGTCGGCACGGCTGCAATTCGCCCGCATCGCCTTCGGAGCGGCAGGGTCGGCCGGCATGCAGATCGACACGGGCGACGCAGAGAGCGTCGCGCAGGCTTTCTTCAAGAATGAAAAACCGGAACTGGAATGGAAGGGCGAGCGCGCCCTCCTGCCCAAGAACGCGGTCAAGCTGATCCTCAACCTTCTGCTCGTTTCCAACGGCGCGATCCCGCGCGGCGGCAAGCTGGCGGTCACTCTGGAAAGCCTTCAGGACAAGCCGAAGATCACCATCACGGCGAACGGACCGATGGTACGCGTGCCGGCGAAGTTTCTCGAGATGCACTCGGGGCGCAAGCCCGAGGAAGCGATCGACGCGCATTCCGTGCAACCTTACTACACGCTGCTTCTGGCGCGTGAAGCAGGCATGGAGATCACCATCCACGCGAACGCCGAAGAGATCGTCCTGTCGGCCAGTTGAAACAGGACGGTGAAGCGTCTTTCAGCCGGCCTGACATGCTCTTCACGGCGGGAACCAGCCGAGTTCAGACAGCGCGGCATACAACTCGCGGCCGGTATCCGACAGGATGAACCGGCTCCCGCCGATCATCCCGGGATTTTCGATCGCAAGACCTGCCAGAAGCAGCGCCTGAAGCGTCGCGGGACCTATTCCGGTACCCGGCATCCGTTTGTCGCTGCCGAGTATCTTGAGTGCCTTTCTCTGATGATGCTTGGTCTGAAAGGCTTTATCCCGCAATTCCCTGCTGACTGGCATCGTGACCGCTCTCAACTTTGCACCGACGAGCAGTAACGGGTTCGAAATGCGCTTCGATACGCCTTCACGAAAACTTTACCGACAACAGCCCGGCGCAGGCCGCGCCTTGCAATCGGCGCATCCTTGATCGCGACCACCACGAAGCTGCTATGAAGGGAGCCTCCCTGATTCTTCCAGCTCGTGCAGATGACCGCCACCGCCCTCGAAATCCTCAAGACCGTCTACGGCTACGATGCGTTCAAGGGACCGCAGGCGCGCATCGTCGAGCATGTCGTTGCCGGCAACAATGCCTTCGTGCTGATGCCGACGGGGGGCGGAAAGTCGCTCTGCTACCAGATTCCCGCGATCGTCCGCCCCGGTATGGGCCTTGTCGTCTCGCCGCTTCTGGCGCTGATGGCCGATCAGGTCGCGGCTCTGCGCCAGGCCGGCGTGCGGGCGGCCGCGCTCAACTCCGACCTTGGACCCGACGAGCGGCGCGCATTGTGGAACGCTGTCGAGACGGGAGCCCTCGATCTGCTCTACGTCGCGCCCGAGACGCTGCTGCGCCCGGACGTATTGCGGCGGCTCAATGGCGTGAAACTGTCGCTGATCGCCATCGACGAGGCGCATTGCCTCTCGCAATGGGGACATGATTTCCGCCCCTCCTATCGCCAACTCGATGTACTCGTCAGGCAGTTTGCCGACACGCCGCGCATGGCGCTGACGGCGACGGCCGACGAGCCGACGCGCGCGGAAATCCTGACCCATCTGGCCATCGCGCAACAAGATGCCTTCATCGCCGGCTTCGACCGTCCCAATATCCGCTACGCCATCGAGGAAAAGGACAATCCCCGCGCGCAACTCAAGGAATTCCTCAAGCGCTACGAAGGCGAAAGCGGCATCGTCTATTGCCTGTCGAAGCGGAAGACGGAGGAAACCGCAGCCTGGCTGCGCGATCAGGGCTATGACGCGCTCGCTTATCACGCCGGAATGGACAAGGCCGCGCGCGAGGCCAACCAGCAGCGTTTCCAGCACGGTGAAGCGGTCGTCATGGTCGCCACGCTCGCCTTCGGCATGGGCATCGACAAGCCCGACGTGCGTTTCGTCGCCCATATCGATCTGCCCGGCAGCATCGAAGCCTATTATCAGGAAACCGGCCGTGCCGGACGCGACGGTCTGCCATCCGACACGCTGATGCTTTACGGCCACGAGGACATCGCGCTGCGCAGCCGCTTCATCGAGGAATCGGACGCACCCGACCAGCGCAAGCGCACGGAACGGCGCAAGCTCGACGCTCTGCTCGGCATCGCCGAGACCGCAAGCTGCCGCCGGCAGGTGCTGCTGTCTTATTTCGGCGACCATTGCGAGCCATGCGGCAATTGCGACACCTGCGCACGGCCGCCGAAACTGTTCGACGGCACGACGGCCGCGCAAAAGGCACTGTCCTGCATATATCGCACGGGCGAGCGCTTCGGGCAGGCCTACATCGTCGACGTGCTGCTCGGGACCGAGAACGACCGCATAGCCCAGTTCGGCCACGACCGGGTGTCCACCTTCGGCATCGGCACCGAGCACGACAACCGCACCTGGCGCGCGATCCTGCGCCAGATGATCGCGCTGCGCCTCATCAATGTCGATCTGGCCGGCCATGGCGGCCTGTCGATCGCGCCCGCCGGCCGCGATTTCCTGCGCGACAAGCCAACGCTCATGCTGCGCGTGCCGGCGGCCCCACGGGCGCGCCGCCGGAAGGTCACGCCAAGCGCCGCGCAGTCTGTGATTTCCGATAGAGATCGCGACCTGTTCCAGGCGCTGCGGCAGAAGCGGACCGAACTGGCGCGCGCGCAGAATGTACCGCCCTACGTCATTTTTCACGACAAAACGCTGATCGAACTCGCCGCCGCCCGCCCCGCCTCGCGTTCCGAAATGGCGGATGTTCCGGGTGTCGGCGAAGCCAAGCTCGACCGCTACGGCCCGGCCTTCTTGTCGGTGATCGCCGAGCACGCATGACGAGGTTGCGACGGGACGCACGCTTCGAAAGCTGCAATTCAGCCTCCGACGCCACGCCGTTCAGATTTTTGTTGCAATGGTAGCGGAGGAGGGATTCGAACCCCCGACACAAGGATTATGATTCCTCTGCTCTAACCTACTGAGCTACTCCGCCTCCAGCGGCACGGGATGCCGCGAAAGTGCGGCGGGTATAAGGGGCCGGTGACGTTCCTGTCAAGCAATCACACACCCTTTCCGAAGGGCATTATGACGCTTGTCCGCGTTACGCAGCGCCACCTCCGCACGACCGCGCGCCTGTCCGATTGCGGTCGCCAGGTCCGTGCAGTCTTTGGCGGAATTGGCCGATGCGATACGGGCCACGCGTTTCAAGCTGAAAGAAGGGCGCCGATGGTCAGGAAAGCGCGGGGTTTCGCCATCGAGCAGTTGACGCAGCGCCCAATGACACGCCAAGGGTTGAGTTCAGACCACCCGCCCATTATGTCTCGCTCGAAAATTCAGTCAGAAAGATCGATGAAGCCGCGTATCGCCGTACTCGGATGCGGATATTGGGGATCGAACCATATCCGAACTCTCAAGTCGCTCGGCGCGCTGCAAGCGGTTGCCGACGCCAATACCGCGCGCGCCGAAGGCTTCGCGGCCGAGCACGGCTGCATGGCGGTCGGAATCGACGAAATCCACACCCGCGACGACATCGACGCGATCGTTATGGCTTTGCCCCCGCAATTCCATGCCGATGCCGCGATCCGCGCCGTCGAGAACGGCAAGGACGTTCTGGTCGAAAAGCCCATAGCGCTCGCGGTTTCCGATGCGGAACGCGTCGTGGCGCGCGCGCGCGAATGCGGGCGCGTGTTCATGACCGGTCACGTCCTTCGATTCCATCCCGGTTTCGAAGGGTTGAAGGCGCTCGCGGACGCCGGCGAACTCGGCCGCCTGCGCTATATCCACTCGCACCGGCTGGGGCTTGGAAAATTCCATACCGAGAACGATGCGCTGTGGGATCTCGCCCCGCACGATCTTTCGATGATTCTGGCGCTGACCGGCACGCAGCCGGAGGAAGTGCGTGGAGAGGGCGCCGCCCTCCTCGATCATCTGTCAGATTTTGCGCATCTGCACATGCGTTTTCCAGGTGACCTGAGAAGCCATCTCTTCGCGTCGCGACTCAATCCCTATCGCGAGCGACGCCTGACGGTGGTCGGCGAAAAGGCGATGGCCGTCTTCGATGATGTCGAGCCCTGGGAGCGCAAGCTTGCCGTCTATCGGCATGCGGTCTGGCGCGACAGCGGGCAATGGGCCTTCACGATGAACGAGCCGTCCTATGTCCCGGTCGAACAGGGCCTGCCGCTGACGCGTGAATTGCAGCATTTCATCCACTGCATCGAGACGCGCGAGGAGCCGCGCACCTCCGGTGAGGAGGCCATCGGCGTGCTCAAGATCCTGACCGCGGGAACCGTCCTGCACGACTGACCGGTGGTGGCACGGTCCAAGGCCAAGTGTCTCTCCCGACACACCCGCTCATTGTAATTGCTCGCGCCGCACACTTTTAGGGTTGGTCGCCGCTGCGGAATCCCCCATGATCGACGAACGGTGCGATTGGCATGCGAGGTGCCAGTCACGTACCGCGACGATGCGGGGACGACGGCATGCGGATCAACTACGCCCATCAGCCGCGAAGCGGCCCTTTTCATTCATCGACCAACAAAAAACCAAACCTTGATAGCTTTCAGCTTGGCCTTTTGTGCGGCACGGCTGTTGCAGCCAGCCTGATGAGCACCTCCGCGAAAGCGGACTGCGTGTTCTTTCCCGGCCCGGGCGACGATATCTACATCTGCGACAGCGGCACGTCTCCAGGCGGTCTTACCGACACATCCGGCAACAACACCTTGCTGCTTCCATCCGGCGGAACGGGCATCGTGAACGGCAATGTGGCGTTCGGCGGCGGACAGGATCGCATCGAGATCGGTTCGGGCACGATACAGGGCGCGGTCGATCAGGGCGCCGGCACCGATTTTTTCGTCATTTCTGGCGGCACCGTCACCGGCAACGTCCAGCAGGGCGCAGGCATAGACGATTTCCAGATGACCGGCGGCGTCATCGGATCGCTCAATCAGGGCGATGGTCTGGACACCTTCTTCATGTCCGACGGGCGCATCGTCGACTTCTTCGACGATGGCGACCGCGCGATCATGACCGGTGGGCGGATCGGCCGGGTCAATATGAAACTCGACCGCAATTTCTTCGACATGTCGGGTGGGACGATCGATCGCAATCTGGTCACCGGGTTCGACGTCGACACGGTCATCCTGTCGGGCGGCTTCATCGGCGGCAATGTAAGCGTCAGCGGCGGCAATGACAGCGTCACGGTCACGGGTGGAGCCATCGGCGGCAGTGTTCTGATGAGCTTTGGCGCGGATGATTTCGTCTGGGATTCGGGCGGCATCATCTATGGCGCGGTCGACATGGGGCCGGATGCGGATACCGCACGGCTCGCAAATCTGACGGCCGCCAATCTCGGTGCCACGACAAGAATTGACGGCGGCCTGGGCATCGATGCGCTGACGATGGAAAATGTGAAGGCGACCGGCATTGCCCGCTTCGTCAACTGGGAAGCGATCAGTGCTGCCAACGACACGGAACTGACCTTCGACGGCACCCTCACGCTCGGCGATTCAGGCACCGGAACCGGCACGCTCTCGCTCGACGCGACGAGCACCATCTATGGCGGCGGCGGGAATTTCGGCGTGACCGGCGTCAACGGCGCAGCGTCACTCCTGAATGCGGGCCGCATCGACCTGACCAACGGCACGCTCGGCCCGGCGAACCGTTTTACCGTGTCCGGCGACTACACCGGCAGTAACGGGCTGCTTCTTGTCGATACCGTGCTTGCCGACGATGCCTCGGCGTCGGACCAACTCGTCATTTCCGGTGGAACCGCAACCGGTGCGACCAGCATCGCGGTGACCAATGCAGGCGGGACCGGCGCGTTGACGGTCCAGAACGGGATACTGGTTGTCGAGGCGATCAATGGGGCGACGACGACTGCCGGCGCCTTCTCGCTGGGGTCGCGCGTTGCCGCCGGTGCGTATGAATATCTGCTGTTTCGCGGAGGCGTGACGGACGGCTCGGGGGAAAACTGGTATCTTCGCTCGACCTTGACGGCAGGACCGACACCCGCCCCGGTACAACCCGGCCCGACGGAACCGATCGTACCGGTCGATCCCGATCCCGAAGCTGCCGCGCCCCCGCCACTGGAGCAGCCCGTTCCGGAACTGCCGCCCGAATCCACACCGACCGATCCCGATCCGGTTGATCCCGCGCCGCCTGTGGATGTGACGGACGGTGCTCCTGTTGCTCCGCCCGAAGCGGCCGAGGCGTCCGCCCCCACACCTCCGCCACCCCCGCCGGTTGCCGGAACGGCCCCTGCCCCGCTTCCCGGCGCGGGCGGCCTGACGACGCCGCCCAACCCTGGCGCGACACCTGTCGTGGCAGACATCGTGCCGCTCTACCGCACGGAAGTCGCGACCTATTCCGCCATCGCGCCTGCCGCGCATCACCTGGGATTGTCGGCACTGGGTACGTTCCACGAACGTCGCGGCGAACAACCGTTGCTCGATGGCGCAGGCTTTCTCCCGGCAAGTTGGGGCCGCGTCTATGGGCAGGATTTCGACTTCGGCTGGCAAGGCGCGGTGTCCCCCCAGATCGACGGATCGCTGGTCGGCTTTCAGGTCGGCCAGGATATCTTTGGCCGTGAAACCGACGGTGTCATCGACCGGATCGGCGTCTTTGTCGGACAAAGCAGCCTCTCGGGCGACGTGACCGGCCAGGCGCTCGGCTGGAATGGCTACGCGGTCGGCGACATCGATGCAGACGCCTTCAGCTTCGGCGGATACTGGACGCGCATCGGCCCCTCCGGCTGGTACATCGACACGGTCCTGATGGGTTCGCGTTTCGATGGCGATGCACGATCCGTCGATGGCGAACGGATCGGCATTTCCGGCCGCGGGTTTACGGCGTCGGTCGAAAGCGGCGTTCCTTTCGCCCTGTCGCCCGGCTGGACGATCGAACCCCAGGCGCAGTTGATCTGGCAAAGCGTGTCGCTGTCGGACCGCGCCGACCGGTTTTCGACCGTTTCCTTCGATGCCGACGACGCGCTGACCGGACGTATCGGCGCACGCCTTCACGGCACCGTCGAAACGGAATCGATGACGGTGCGCCCCTACCTGAAAGCCAATCTCTGGCATGATTTCGGCAGCGACCACGTCGCAAGCTTCGCCGCCACGCCGATCGTGACGCAAACAGGCGGAACGCGGCTTGAACTGGGCGCCGGCGTGGTGGCGGACGTTTCCACTGCCATCAGTGCATTCGCCACGGCTTCATATACGACGGCGCTCAGCGGCGATACCGACGGCCATTCGATCAGCGGGAATGTGGGCCTTCGCGTGAAATGGTGAGGCTCAAGCGGCCGGTAGGGCCTCCAGTCGCGAAAGCATTTCCTCGGAGCGGCGGTTGCGTTGCGTTCTGGCGATGAAGCCGCCGCCGAAGACGCGGCTTGCCTCGCCCTCGTCGCCGTAAAAGACGCAGGCTTGGCCGGGCGCGATGCCCGCCTCTCCGTCGAGAAGTTCCACGATCGCCTCACCCCCCTGGACGAACAGGCGCGCGGCGCGCGGCGGTCGCGTCGAGCGGACCTTTGCATAAAGCTCGATGCCTTCGGCGGGGATGTCGGCAAGCGGCATGTCGCCGAGCCAGTTGACGTCCCGCAGCACGATGCGGTGCGTCTCCAGCGCTTCCTTCGGGCCGACGATGACCCGCGCACGCGCAGGATCGAGATGGACGACATAAAGCGGCTCGCCGGATGCGACGCCGAGACCCCGCCGCTGCCCGATCGTATAGCGAAGAATGCCGTCATGCCGGCCAAGATGCCGGCCGTCGACATGGAAAATGTCTCCCGGCGTCGCCGCTTCCGGCTTCAGCTTGGCGATGATGTCGGAATACTTTCCCTGCGGCACGAAGCAGATGTCCTGGCTGTCGGGCTTGGCGGCGACCGTCAGCCCCATGCGTTCGGCCGCTTCGCGAACCTGCGCCTTCGACATGCCGCCGAGCGGAAAGCGCAGATAGTCGATCTGCTCCTGCGTCGTGGCGAACAGGAAATAGCTCTGGTCGCGATCCGCATCGACGGGCCGGTAGAGAGCCCGGTGAGCGCCGTTGACGCGGCTGCTGATATAATGCCCCGTGGCCAGTGCGTCGGCACCCAATTCGCGCGCGGTCTGGAGGAGATCGGCGAACTTGACGGTCTGGTTGCACGAAATGCACGGAACGGGCGTTTCGCCGGCGATGTAGCTCTCGGCGAAGGGATTGATAACCGCTTCGCGAAACCGCTTTTCGTAGTCGAGCACATAATGGGGAATGCCGAGCTTTTCGGAAACGGCACGCGCATCGCCGATGTCCTGCCCGGCACAGCATGAGCCCGCGCGATGAACGGCCGCTCCGTGATCGTAGAGTTGGAGCGTGATGCCGACGACGTCGTAGCCCTGCTCCTTCATCAGGCCCGCAACCACCGAGGAATCGACGCCGCCCGACATGGCGACGACGATGCGCGTGTCCTGCGGGCGCTTGTCGAAATCGAGGCTGTTCATCGCAAAGGCTTTCGTCTGGTCGAAATGGTCGCGCCCTATATAGGCCAGCCCGCCCCACCCTGCCAACACGCCCTTGCGCGCCGATCTTTACGATCATTAAGATTTGACAATCTCTCTGAACGGGCCGTTCACGAAGGTTACGTTAGCATTACCCGTCATTTAGCCAATTCTTAAAGCTGTGGCCGTAATGTGTCCGTCGACTAGGTCTTTGATGTTGTAGAGAGTACGATGACCGATCTTATCAGACCCAGGGTCAAATACGTGATCGGCCCCGACGGGAGCCCGCTCACGATTGCCGACCTGCCGCCGTCCAATACCCGTCGCTGGGTCATTCGCCGAAAGGCGGAAGTCGTCGCGGCGGTGCGCGGCGGCCTGCTCAGCCTGGATGAAGCCTGCCAGCGCTACAAGCTCACTGTCGAGGAGTTCCTGTCCTGGCAGGCCTCGATCGACGATCACGGGCTGGCGGGACTGCGCACGACACGCATCCAGCAATATCGACACTGATCGTTACTTTCCGAAAAAAGCGCCCGGCAAGACCGGGCGCTTTTCTTTTGCGCCGCCCGGCGCGCAATCCTACCCGATAACGAAAAGCCCGTCAGCGGAACTGTCCGCGACGGGCTTTTGACATGAAAAGGCGTGTTACCGGCTCAGCCGGCGGCGGCACGTCCGGCGTAATCCTGCTCGCGATTGCGATTGTCGAGCGCCTCGGCCTTGGCGAGTTCCGCTTCGGCTTCATTCAGGGCCGCTTCCGCCGCCCCGCGCTGGCTCATCAGATCGTTGCGTGAATTGTGGAGGTTGTCGCGACGCTGGCGTGCGGCCTTGGCGAAGGTCGGATAGGCGAAATGAGTGATGTCGGTGATGCCGGCCTTTTTTTCCTCCGACGCGATCTGCGCGTCGAGTTCACCTGCCATTCGATCGAATTCGGCGATCATCATATCGAGTTGCAGGAGCTGCTTGCGCTTCTCGCCGACCTGAAACTGCTTTAGCCGGACCAGATTTTCTCGTGATTTCATGCTCAACGCTCCCGAACCGCCACACGCACGCAACAGACGACATCGTTACTTTTTTCTTCGCGATCGGCTCGGATCGCGCCAGATGGTAACCATTCGTTTACGCGCATTGTTAATCATAGGGACGAGGACTTAAGGCGGGGTAAAAATTTCCGTCGCAAGTCGAAGCTGCAAAGCGCCCTGCAAAGAGTCGCTTACGCGGAAATTCTGAAGCTCTGATTCATCATCGACCGAGTGCGTTAATCATTTCGAATCAGGGCGCTGAGACAAATTGCTGAATGTTCGCCCGGCCTCTTGCCAGCGGGAATCAGAGTTTGTTAACCATTTGGGTGGCACCGTGTGATTCAGGCAAATCACCATATGTGCCGAGCTGACGGGGCTGTTGGCGGAGAAGGGGAATGAAATGCGCGTTCTGCTGATTGAAGACGACAGTGCGATCGCACAAAGCATCGAACTGATGCTCAAGTCGGAAAGCTTCAACGTCTACTCGACCGATCTGGGCGAAGAGGGTGTCGATCTCGGCAAGCTCTACGACTACGATATCATCCTTCTCGACCTGAACCTGCCGGACATGTCCGGATACGAGGTTCTGCGCACGCTGCGGCTTTCCAAGGTCAAGACGCCGATCCTGATCCTGTCAGGCATGGCCGGCATCGAGGACAAGGTTCGCGGCCTCGGCTTCGGCGCCGACGATTATATGACGAAGCCGTTCCACAAGGACGAGCTGGTCGCCCGCATCCACGCCATCGTGCGCCGTTCGAAGGGTCATGCCCAGTCGGTCATCACGACCGGCGACCTGATCGTCAACCTCGACGCCAAGACGGTCGAGGTCGGTGGCCAGCGCGTGCACCTGACCGGCAAGGAATACCAGATGCTGGAGCTGCTCTCGCTGCGCAAGGGCACCACGCTCACCAAGGAAATGTTCCTCAACCACCTTTATGGCGGCATGGACGAGCCGGAACTGAAGATCATCGACGTCTTCATCTGCAAGCTGCGCAAGAAGCTCGACCTCGCATCCGGCGGTCAGAACTACATCGAGACGGTCTGGGGCCGCGGCTATGTTCTGCGCGAACCCGAAGAAATGCGCGTCAGCGCCTGATCCTCAAGATAGATCAAAACAAAAACCCGGCCTTTGTGCCGGGTTTTTGTTTGTGCGAGTTGTTACGCCGCGATCTGCATCTCGCGGAAGCGTTCGAGCAGGATCGGGCGGTTGAACGGCTTGAGGATGTAGCCCTTCGCCCCTGCCCGTTTGGCGCGCATGATGGCACCCACGTCGAATTCGGTCATGCAGATGACGATGCGCGGCTTGACCGGAACGTCCATCGCCATCGCCTGACGGATGAACTCGACAGTCGCCATATCCGGCAACTGGTTGTCGACGACGATGATGTCCGGCATCTGCGCCGCGCACAAGAACAGCGCTTCGCGGCCGTCGCATGCTTCCACCACGGCCATTTCCGGCGTGGCGAGGATGCGCTTGGCGACCTTACGGATCACATTGGAATCGTCTACGATCATGCAGCGTTTCATCCCGAAATCCTTTCCGTTCATACGACCAGCCCCGCCCCTCGCAATTTGATGAGCATCGGGACCGGTTGAAGACCGAGTTCGGTTTCGTTCCGACGCTCTTGAGGCTCAAGCTACGCGTCCGAAGTAAAGAACCGGGTAAATGTTGCGCTGAATTTTGGGTTAACGTCGCAGGCCGGGCATCTACTCCGCGCTTTGCAGGCGGCGGATACGAACCCGCTCGATCGCGCGGCCGTCGAGCGCGACGACCTCGAACTCAAGATCGCCCGCAACCACCTTCTCACCCACTTCCGGCAGATGGCCGAGTTGCCACAGAAGATAGCCGGCAAGCGTCGAATAGCGGTCCGTCTCGTCTTCCAGATGCGTTTCGAGAAGCGCCGATGCCTTGCGGATATCGACCCAGCCATCGACCAGCCATGTTCCGTCGTCGGCAAGTTCCACCGATGAGCCCTCGTCGTCTTCGTCCGGGAATTCGCCGGCGATGGCTTCCAGAATGTCGGTCGGGGTCGCGATGCCTTCGAACGAACCATATTCATCGACGACGACCGCAAGCTGTAGCGGCGATTTGCGCAACTGCTCCATCAGGCGCAGCACGCTTGCGCTTTCATGGACGATGAGCGGCTGGCGCAGCGAGCGTTCGAGGTCGATCTTGCCGCCCTCGATCAGGTCGCGCAAAAGATCCTTGGCAAGCGCTACCCCGACGAACTCGTCGAGGCTGCCGCGCGCGATGGGAAAGCGCGAATGACCGATCTCGAGAATCTTACGCCGGATTTCAGCCTGGCTGTCGTCGACATCGAGCCAGTCGACATCGGTGCGCGGGGTCATCACCGAAATGACGGGCCGATCGGCGAGCGACAGGACGCCCTCGATCATCTCCTTTTCTTCCGGCGCGAAAAGCTGGCTCTCGGCAGCTTGCTCAGCAATGGCGTCCGCCGTCTCGCCGAGCTGCATATCGCTGCGTTTGCCGCCCAAAAGGCGCAGCACGGCGTCCGCCGTGCGGTCGCGCAGATCGCCGGTCGTGATCATGCGCTCGCGGTTGCGGCGCGCGAGCTGGTTGAACACCTCGATGAGGATCGAGAAGCCGATGGCCGCGTAAAGATAGCCCTTCGGAATGTAGAAGCCGAGCCCTTCGACCACCAGCGCGAAGCCGATCATCATCAGGAAGCCGAGGCACAGGATCACGACGGTCGGATGCTTCGAAACGAAGGCCATCAGCGGCTTGGCCGACAGCATCATGACACCCATCGCCACGATGACGGCGATGACCATGACCGAAAGATGCTCGACCATGCCGACGGCGGTGATCACGCTGTCGAGCGAGAAAACGGCGTCGAGAACGACGATCTGGACCAGCACCTGCCAGAAGACGGCATGCTGGACCTTTCCTTCCTTCTTGACCTGATGGCCTTCCAGTCGCTCGTGAAGCTCCATCGTGCCCTTGGCGAGCAGAAAGATACCGCCGAACAGCATGATCAGGTCGCGGCCGGAGAAGGTCCAGCCGAACACGCTGATCAGCGGCTGCGTCAAAGTCACGATCCATGCGATCGAGGCGAGCAGGACGAGACGCATGAGAAGCGCCAGCGTCAGGCCGATGATGCGGGCTTTGTCGCGCTGATGCGGCGGCAGCTTGTCCGCCAGGATCGCGATGAAAACGAGATTGTCGATGCCGAGCACGATCTCCAAAAGGATGAGCGTGAAAAGACCGGCCCAGGCAGCGGGGTCGGACATCCATTCAAAGAGCATGCAGGGTCATTCGGCAGGGGTGAACTGCCGTCCTTGTGAAACTGGAAAAAAGGTATGGGATTCGGGACGAAGCACGGCGGACAACAATGCCGTCATGCGTGGGATCGGCACGATCGCCGGTCACGAGGGGTCCGAAAAATCCGATGGTCGGCTTGAAAACCGAGGAACGTCCGTGCGCGGGGCCATTTTCAGGTTCCGGCGCGCGGACGCAGGTACTGGGAGGGTGGTCGTCAGGCATCGAGTGTGGCCCCGTCGTGGAGGCCGATCCTTCCTGTCATGGACACCTTTGCAGGTGCAGTCCTTACCCATGTCGCCCAAAATGTCGGTTTCGTCAAATCCTGCTTTGATGACATGTGGATGACGAAGGCGGTCACGCCGCGTCGATTTCCGCCTGAAGAGCAACGATATGTTGCTCGGCGGCGGCGCTGGCAGCGCGTTCTATGGCCCGGAAACGGCTGACGAGAGCCAGCCCGACCGGCGTCAGTTGCGCCCCTCCGCCCTTCTTGCCGCCCTTTTGCGCGGCGATCACCTGCTTGCCGAAGATCGTGTTCATCTCCTCCACGAGGTCCCACGCGCGCTTGTAGGACATGTCCATCGCGCGCGCGCCGGCCGAGATCGAACCGAACGACGCAATGTTCTCCAGAAGTTCGATCTTGCCCGGACCGATGCGACCATCGGGGTCGAGATCGATCCTGAGGCTCAAAGACGGCATGATTTTCTCCGTGGAAAACAGCATTGGACAATGCCCGGCGACATCACGTTCCGCAAGGCTGCGGCTTGCGGCGTTTCAGCTCGCGCAGGTCGAAGGTATCGGCAAGCCTTGTCGGATCGTCACCGGCAGCGAAGATCGTTCCCTTCTGGATTTTCTGGGTGCCTGTCGTCGGCAGTTCGTCGCGGAAGGAAAAATAGCCGGGCGCCTTGAAATAGGTCATGCGCTCCATGCACCAGTCGAAAAGCTCGCGGGCGAAGCGTTCGTCGACCGCGCGGCCGTCTTTAGCGACGACGCAAGCGAACACCTCCTCCTCCCTTAACCTGTCCGGCACGGCGATGACCGCCGCCTGCACGACCGCCGGATGGGCCTGAAGACAGGCCTCGACTTCGGCGGCGGCGATGTTCTCGCCGGAGCGCCGCACGATGTTCTTCTTCCGGTCGACGAAAAAGAGCATGCCGGTCTCGTCCTGCCGCACGAGGTCGCCGGTGCGGAACCAGTCTTCGTGCCACGCCGCTTCGGTGGCCTCCTCGTTCTTGAGATAGCCGGAAAAGAAGGCACGCCGCGGATCGGCATCGTCGGACTGAACGACGAGCTCTCCGACTTCTCCCACGGCCACATCTTGCATTCCGTCGCCGACGACACGCGCACGGATCGTGCTGTCCGGTCGCCCGAAGGCACGGGTGCCGACGCGGCGTGGCTCGACATTGTCGATCAGGCAGCGGCCGACCTCGCTCATGCCCCAAAGCTCCAGAAGCGGAAAGCCGAAGCGCTCTTCGAAAGCCGCATGATGCATAGGATCGACGCCTGCTCCGATTCCAGCGCGAACGGAATTCTCCTGCTCGGCCGGCTCTTCAGGCCGCGCCAGAAGCAGCGCCGGCATGACGCCGAGATAATGGACGATGGTTGCCCCGCTGTCGCGGCAGTCGGCCCACCAGCGACCGGGCGAGAACCGCTCGACCATCGCGTTGCAGCCGCCCTTGAAGATCATCGCCGTCGTGGTCAGAACCAGATTGTTCATGTGGAAGAGCGGTAGCGGATTGAGGAGCCGTTCGCACCCGTCGCCCAGCGCCACGCGCCCGCCCCATCCGGCATAATGACGCCCGGCCTCCAGAAAATAGCGGTTGGTGAGGATGCAGCCTTTCGGACGTCCGGTCGTACCGGACGTATAGAGGATCGCCGCCTCGTCCGCGATGCCCGCATCCTGACGTTCGGCGGGCCACGCGGCGTCGCCAAGTCCGCCCAGCGTCGCCGCGTCCACGACCGGCAGACTGGATACCGGATCGGCGAGCGCCCGATGGAGCAGGTCCCGATATCGCTCCGAAACCACTACGAAGGCGGCTTCCGAATGATCGATCAGATAGCGCATTTCGCTTGGGCGGGCGTCGGGATTGAGCGGCACGATCGAAACGCCGAGACCGTTGAGCGCAAGATAATGCATGTAGAAATCGGGATGGTTGCCGGCAAGCAGCGCTGCCCGGTGACCTATGCCATAGCCCGCTGCCAGGTATCGCGCGCGTGCCGCCGCAACCTTCTTTGCGAATGCGAAATAGGAAATTTCGCTGTAGTGCCGGTTCGGCTCCGTACGGAAGGCAACGAACGGCTGATCGGCATGAACGATTGCAGCTTCATCGAACAGCGCCGCGACGCTGCCGGCTTCCTCCATCGACATCTTTCCTCCTCCTGCCGATCATGTGCAAAGAGGATCAGAACATCATCGCGGACGCAACATGGCCCGATCGACTCAAGCGTCGTCGCGCGGGCGAAAATCGACGAAGAAACCCCAGACCGACAAAGCGAAGAAAGCCAGAAACATCAGACCCCAGAACGACGAACCGGCAACGAATTCGAAGATCGCCCACCCGCCCGTCAGGACGCAGATCAAAAGCCGGATCCAGAGCGGACGAAAGAAGGTATGGTTGGTGTCGAAAAGCTTCACGCCACAGTCCAGTGCAGCGGAAACATCGGGTCGAAGACGGTGACGTCGCCCTCCGCCGTCGCTCGTTTGCGTGGATAGTCCCACGGCGTCTCGTGTCTTTCCAGCGTCACGCGCGCTTCGTTGGGCGCAAGGCGGTAGAAGGTCGGGCCGTTGAGCGATGTGAAGGCTTCGAGCTTGTCCAGTGCGCCCTCCTCCTCGAAGACATGTGCGAGGCAAGACAGCGTGTTGACCGAGGAATAGATGCCCGCGCAGCCGCAGGCACATTCCTTGAGCGGATCGAGATGCGGCGCCGAATCCGTACCGAGGAAGAAACGGGCATCGCCGGAGGTGGCGGCTCCGCGCAGCGCCAGACGATGCTCTTCGCGCTTGGCGACGGGCAGGCAGTAATAATGCGGACGGATACCACCCGCCAGAATCGCGTTGCGATTGATGATCAGATGGTGCGTCGTGAGCGTCGCGGCCGTGTTCCTGTCCTGCGAGCGGACATAGTCGACGCCGTCCTTCGTCGTCACATGCTCCATGACGATGCGCAGTTCCGGCAGACGCGCACGCAGTGGCTGAAGCACACGCTCGATGAAGACGGCCTCGCGGTCGAAAATGTCGATCGACGGATCCGTGACCTCGCCATGGACGCATAGTGTCATGCCGATTTCGGCCATACGCTCCAGAACCGGCATCACCTTGTCGATGTCACGCACACCGCTTTGCGAGTTGGTCGTCGCGCCCGCCGGATAGAGTTTGACGGCGGTGACGAGACCCGACCGGAAGCCCGCTTCGACATCGCCGGCGTCGGTGCCTTCCGTCAAATAGAGCGTCATCAACGGCGTAAAATGGTGGCCGGGCGGAACGGCAGCAACGATCCGCTCGCGATAGCTTGCCGCATCGGCGGTCGTGACCACCGGCGGGACCAGATTGGGCATGATGATCGCGCGGGCGAAATCCGCCGACGTGTCCGAAGCCACTGCCCGCAGCATTTCGCCGTCGCGAAAGTGAACATGCCAGTCGTCCGGCCGCCTGATCGTCAGCGTCTTCATGCTCGCTCCTTCTTTTCGATGAATTCTCCATAGAGATTTCGGCACGAGACCGAAAGGCACCTATATGCGTTTCGAACCTAACGCGAACGAGGAGACGAAATCATGGACCGCAACGACAAGCAGGCAATCGAAGACCTGTTCGGCAAGCTTGCCGAGGTGGAACGGCAAAGCCAGCCGCGCGACGGCGAATCCGAAGCCTTCATCCGCGAGCAGATCGCCCGCCAGCCCGGCGCTCCCTACTACATGGCGCAGACGATTGTCGTGCAGGAACAGGCGTTGAAGGCAGCACAGGCGCGTATCGAAGAACTCGAGGCCGGCGCGTCGCAAGGGTCCGGCGGTCTTCTCGGCGGCTTGTTCGGCGGCGGCTCGCAAAATGCACGCGGCTCGGTGCCGCGCACGGGGCGTTCGCCGATGGGCGCGCCTAACCTGTCCGCACAAAGCGCGGCACCCGGTCGCTCCGGCGGTGGATTTCTGGCGGGTGCAGCGCAGACGGCAATGGGCGTAGCCGGCGGCGTCCTGCTCGCCAACATGCTGGGCGGTATGATCGCAGGCGATGCGCAGGCGGGCGAACCGGGGATCGACGAAGTGGATGCCGGGGCGGATGACGCCGGTTTCGATGGCGGCGACTTCGGTGATTTCGATATCTGAATGAGCTTTCGCCATGCCGGGAGAATGATTTTCCCGGCATTGCCTGAAACTTGGAATGCAAATTCTCCACACGGCATCCCGATTTTGGGCATTGTCCGGGCGAGCCTGACGGCCTAGATCGGCCCCCATGCACAAATCGAACGATACGGTCGCCGCTTTTGGGAGGGAGCAGGCGGGCCGGAAAGGCAATATAAATGACCTCCCCGAATCCGGCAGGACGGCCGGAATGAACATGACGCCGACAAATTTTGCGGCCGCCGAAGCCGTTGCGCAGGACGCCATCGTGCGCTTCGAAGCCGTGTCCAAACGCTTTCCGGCCAGCCGCGCGTCCGGGGAAGTCGTCGCGCTCGACGGCATCGACCTCGACGCGGCGCGCGGCTCGATCTCGGCCATCATCGGCCGTTCGGGAGCGGGCAAGTCGACGCTGATCCGTCTCGTAAACGGTTTGGAAAAGCCATCGACGGGCAAGGTGATCGTGGACGGCACGGACATCGCGCCGCTTGGCGAACGGGCCTTGCGCAGCGCGCGGCGCGAGATCGGCATGATCTTCCAGCACTTCAACTTGCTGTCCTCCCGCACCGTCTTCGACAACGCGGCGTTGCCGCTGGAAATCGCAGGCGTGCCGCGCAAGGAAATCGAAGCGCGCGTCACACCGCTGCTCGATCTCGTCGGCCTCGCCGACAAGCGCAACCGCTATCCCTCCGAGCTTTCCGGTGGCCAGAAACAGCGCGTCGGCATCGCCCGCGCACTTGCGACGCGGCCAAAACTGCTCCTTTCAGACGAAGCCACGTCGGCGCTCGACCCGGAGACGACGCTTTCCGTTTTGGCGCTCCTGCGCAAGATCAACAAGGAACTCGGCCTCACCATCATCCTCATCACGCATGAGATGGAAGTGGTGAAATCCATCGCCGATCATGTCGCGGTCATCGAGAAGGGCCGGATCGTGGAAAGCGGCACGACTTTCGACGTGTTCACCCGCCCGCAGCACGAGACAACCAGGGCGCTCCTCGCCGGTATCCCCGGCATGACGCTTCCCGAATTCGTGCAGTCACGCATCACGCAACAGCCGACGCCGGACAGCGAAACGGTTCTGCGCATCGTCTTCACCGGCACGCATGCGACCGATCCGGTCCTGTCGCGCCTGTCGAAGGATCTCGGCCTCGAGGTCAACATCCTCGGCGGCGCCGTCGATGAGATCGCCGGCCGGCCGTTCGGCACGCTGATCGTCTCGTTCAAAGGCGATGACGCAAAGGTCGCGGAAACGCGCGCGTTTCTGACCGCTCTCGGCCTCACCACGGAGGTTCTCGGCCATGTCGCCTGATATCGCCTGGCTCATCGTCCGCGCCACCGGGCAGACGCTGCACATGGTATCCGTCGCCGCCTTGATCGGCTCGCTGATCGGCATTCCGCTCGGCGTCTTTCTCGCAACATCGGGGCGCGGCGAACTCTTCCACGCCCCGATAACGAACCGCGTGCTCGGCGCGATCGTCAACGCGACGCGCTCCACGCCCTTCATCATCCTCGTCGTCGCCATCATTCCGTTCACGCGCATGGTCGCGGGAACCTCGATCGGCACCACGGCCGCGATCGTTCCGCTGACCGTCGCCACGATCCCGTTCGTCGCGCGATTGGTCGAATCCGCCATCCGCGAGGTCGATCCGGGCCTCATCGAGACGGCACGCGCCATGGGCGCAAGCCCGTTCCAGATCGTCTGGAAAGTGCTGCTCGCCGAAGCGCGGCCCGGTATCACGCTGGCGCTGACGCTCACCGTGGTCAGCCTGATCGGCTATTCGGCCATGGTCGGCGCGGTCGGTGGCGGCGGTCTTGGAGACCTCGGCATCCGCTATGGCTACCAGCGCTTCATGCCCGACATCATGCTCGCCGTCGTCGTCGTCCTGATCGTCCTCGTGCAGCTCGTCCAGTCGGCCGGCGACCGCCTCGCCCGCCAGTTCGACAAGCGCGCACGCCCCCGTTGAATTCACTGATCCCAACCGGAGATAACTCGAAATGTTGAAGACACTTGCTCTCGGCACCGCCTTCGCCGCGCTTCTGGCCGGCTCCGCCTTCGCCGAAACCATTCGCGTCGGCGTCACGCCCGGACCGCACGCACAGATCATGGAGAAGGTAAAGGAAATCGCGGCAGCGGACGGCCTCGAAATCGAAATCCTCGAATTCTCCGACTACGTCGTGCCGAACCAGGCGCTGAACGACGGCGAGCTCCAGGCCAATTCGTTCCAGCACAAGCCCTATCTCGACAATCAGGTCCGTGATCGCGGCTTTACCCTTGTCGACGTTGGCTACACCGTAAACTTCCCGATGGGCGTCTATTCGGAAAAGCACGACAGCTTCGACGCACTGCCGGACGGCGCGACCATCGGCATCCCGAACGATCCGACCAATGGCGGCCGCGCGCTTCTCGTCGTGGCGGATTCTGGCGCAATCACACTGGACGAGTCCAAGGGCCTGAACGTCACCGTCGCCGACATCACCGAAAACGCGAAGAATTTTTCGTTCGTCGAACTCGACGCCGCGCAGCTTCCCCGTTCGCTGGCGGACACCGACGCCTCGGTGATCAACACCAATTATGCGCTTGAAGCCGGTCTCGACCCCGCCAATGATTCGATCTACCGCGAAGGCGAGAAGGCACCCTACGTGAACCTCATCGCCGTGCGCGAGCAGGACAAGGACGCCGAGTGGGTCGCCCAGTTCGTCGCCGCCTACCACAATGACGAGATCAAGGCCTTCGTCGAGGAAACCTTCAAAGGCTCGGTCGTCCCGGCCTGGTAAGACTTCAAAAGGGTGGCGAAAGCCGCCCTTTTTCATTTCGGGAGGGCCTTGAGCGGGTTGATCACCGCGACGCCAAGTGGGCGGAAATGCTTTTCATTTGCGGTCAGCACAGTCAGATTGTTCATCGACGCCGTCGCTGCGATCGCAACATCCTCGAAACCCGGCGCGATGCCGGCTGCGCGCGCACGGTCAAGCAACCTTCCAGCCTCATGCGCCGTGCGTATATCGATCGGCAGGATATGCGACTGCCAATAATGCTCGATCGCATCCCACCACTCGTCGAGCAAGGCGGCCTTTCGTGAGTGACCGAGACGCCGCGCCTTTTCAATTCCATCACGAACTTCCGCTACGGTGATGACAGACAAGAACAAATCCTCGCCGCATTCCTCTATCCAGGCGGCAAGTTGGTCGTCATGCTCGCTACGGCGATGGGCAGGAGCAAGCCGGCTGACAATGTTGGTGTCGACCAGATAGAACGTCAAAACATGTCGTCTTTTAGAGCGCGGGCAGGTCTGCTGCCGCGTTCGGGAGTAACGTCCTCATCGATAGGCGAGTGCGTCAACAACCAGCCGAGAGGCGGGACTCGTGAGAGACGTTCGTACTCCGCATAAGAAATGATCACGGCCTGTTTGCGCCCATGTCTTGTGATCACCGCGGGCTTACCCGAAAGGGCATCGTCGAGCACGCGTGACAGATGCGCTTTTGCATCCCGAAGCTGGATCTCATCCATGCCGCGTTCCTTTTGTGACTACAGTGGTCATAATATAGCGGCGAGTGTATCCATAGTCAAAGGCCGACGTTAAAACCGCATCAGCACCAGTCCGGCAAGAACGATCCCTATGGCAAGGATGCGATAGCCTCGCATCTTCTCGCCGAGGAAGACGACGCCGATGATGACGGCGAAGATGACGCTCGTCTCGCGCAGTGCCGCCACCAACGCGATGGGTGCTACGGTGAAGCCCCAGATCGCGATCCAGTAGGCGCCGAGCGACAGCGCGCCGGCCACGAATCCAGCTTTCCAGTTCTGTGCGATCATCTGCCCGGTCGCCCTGCCCTGCCGCACCAGCGCCCAGAGAAGAAGCGGGATGCCGTCAAGCACGAACAGCCACAGCACATAGGAATGCGCATCCTGCGCCGCCCGCGCGCCGATGCCATCCGACATCGTGTAGCCTGCGATGAAAACCGATGTGATGAACGCGAAGACGATCCCGCGCGGCGACGCCTTCAGCGCTTTCAGGCCGCCGTCGAGCGACAGCGTCACGATGCCGAGGCCGAGCACGAGGATGCCGAGCGTGGCAAGCGGCGAGATGTCTTCGCCGAGAAGAAAGATGCTCGCGCCAAGCGTGAGCATGGGCGCCGTGCCGCGCGCAAGCGGATAGATCTTGCCGAGTTCGCCATACGCATAGGCATTGGCGAGGAAGACGTTGTAGCCGACATGCAGCGCGACCGAGAGCGCCAGCCACGGCCACGCTTCCGCTCGGGGAAAGTCGACGAAGAACAGACCGGGCAGCGCGATGAGCGCGCTCATCGCCGCCAGCATCGTCATCAGCGCCACACGGTCGCCGCGAAAACGCAGAACGGCGTTCCAGCCCGCATGCATCATGGCGGAGGCGAGGACGATCGAAATGACGGCAAGGCTCATGCGTCCGAACTATAGCCGGATACGCAAAAGCACAATCGACGCAGCTTGGCCCAAGGGCATGACGCACGTAGTCCAACCAAAGAAATTTGATGCGAACGCGCCGCGAAGACGCCCTCCATGTGCTTAACTGCGAATCCGCATCCATGAGACGAATCGAGATCCAATGCCTGCAATCACCCCCGTTTTCGATGGTCATAACGACACGCTGCTGCGGCTTCATCTATCGAAGTCAGCCGACCCGGTCGGTGATTTCCTGAACGGCGGCGCGGGCGGTCATATCGACCTGCCACGCGCGATCGAAGGGGGCTTGCGCGCGGGGCTGTTCGCGATCTTCATCCCCTCACCCGGCAAGCCGGCCGATGTCGACGAGATCATGAGCCGGCCCACCTATGATGCACCATTGCCCGAACGCTGCGCGCAGGAAGCGGCTCTCGGCCATACGCTGGCGATGGCCGCGATCCTGTTTCGCATCGAAGCCGCATCGAACGGAAAGGTAAAGGTCTGTCGCACCGCCGCCGAAATCGCGGCGACCGCCGCGGCGGGCAATCTTGCGGCTGTGCTTCACATCGAGGGCGCGGAGGCGATCGACCCGGATTTCAATGCGCTGGACGTGCTGTATCGGGCTGGGCTGCGTTCGCTCGGTCCCGTCTGGAGCCGCCCGAACATATTCGGCCATGGCGTCCCATTCCGCTTTCCTTCGACACCCGACACCGGTCCTGGCCTGACCGATCTCGGCCGTGAACTCGTGCGCCGCTGCAACGCGCTCGGCATCGCGTTCGACCTGTCGCACATCACCGAAAGGGGTTTTTGGGATACCGCCGGGCTGTCCACCGCGCCGCTCGTAGCATCCCATTCGAATGCCCATGCGGTGACGCCGCACGCGCGCAACCTCACCGACGAGCAACTCGCCGCGATCGGCGAGACGAAGGGCATCGCCGGCCTGAATTACGCCACGGCATTCCTGCGCCCTGACGGACAAATGCGGCCCGATACGCCTTTCGAAATGATGCTGCGCCATATCGACCATATGGTCGACAAGGCAGGCATCGACAGCGTCGGGCTCGGATCGGATTTCGACGGCGCGATGGTGCCGGCCGATCTGGGCGACGCGCGCGGCCTGCCAAAGCTCGTCGAAGCGATGCGTGCTCATGGCTATTCAGGCGAAGAAATCGACAAGCTCTGCTTCGGAAACTGGCTGCGCGTGCTCGGCGAAACCTGGAACGGATGACCGACGAAAAAGCCGCCGGTTCCTTTTACCCTTCGCCAACCTCCATGGGGTAGAAGCTCGTCATGGCCTCGTGGCGGAGGGGACGCGAGGGACCTGCAAGTCCCGTCACCCCAGGTTCGATTCCTGGGCGAGGCCTCCACTTCAAAGCTGGGTCCTGAGCCAGCTCGACACCCAGTCCTTCGTCTTTTCCCACCATGACCGGCTCTGCCATTCCTCCAGCGTGATCTGGCGCGACAATTCGAGGTCGGCGTTGAAAATGTCGATCTGCGTCTGCGCGAACACCTCGTCATAGACATTGAGGTTGGACTCGTCGTTGAGCCGGAACGAGCGTTCGTCGAGATTGGTCGAGCCGATCGTCGTCCACCAGCCGTCGACGATCAGGACCTTCGGGTGATACATGGTCGGCTGATATTCATGCAGCCGCACCCCGGCCTCCAGAAGCTCGCCCCAGAAATGACGCGAGCCGTGTCGCACGACAGGCATGTCGGTCTGTTCTCCGGGCACGATGATGTCGACTTCGACGCCCCGCGCCCTTGCATCGAGAAGCTGCCCGATGGCCACGTCGTCGGGCACGAAATAGGCCATCGCGATGCGGATATTCTGCGTGGATCCGGCCATCGCCATCATCAGCATCTGGTGCATGGATTTGGCGCCGCCGTTCGGCGACGATTTCACATGCTGGACACGCAAGTCGCCCAAATCCTCCTGCTCCGGGTAGAACGCGTCGCCCTGAAGCAGTTCGCCCGTCGCCTCGATCCAGTTCTCGGCAAAGGCCGCCTGCATGTCGGCCACCGCCGGCCCTTCGACGCGGTAGTGATTGTCCCGCCATTCTTCCGGATTGCGCGCGTCGCCGAGCCACTTGTCGCCGATCCCCACCCCTCCGGTGAAGCCGACCCGGCCATCGACGATCAGGAGCTTGCGGTGCGTGCGGTAATTGATCCGGTCGAGCGTGTACCAGCGGATCGGGCGGAAGCGCTCGAACGCGACACCCGCTTCGGTCATGATTTCGATGATGTCCTCGTCGAACGGGATCGAACCGACGAAGTCGATCAGCACCCGGACCGGTACGCCCTCGCGCGACTTTTCGGCCAGCGCGGTGGCGAATTCGCGCGCGATCTCGCCGGACCAATAGATATAGGTAGCGAAATTGACGCTGACCTTAGCCTCGCGGATCGCCTGAAGCATTGGTGGAAATATTTCATCGCCGTTGACGAGCGTCTGGATCGTATGGCCGGGCTGCACATCGCCTTCGAAGACCGAATGCATCGTGCGAAGAAATTCAGGATCGGACACGGCCGCGACGTGTGGGATCGGTTCCTGCACCTGCGTACGCGGGGGAACCAGATTGACGATGACGATCGAAAGAATACCCGCAACCGCCAGAACGCCGACGAATTGCGCAATGCGTTTCCAGTTCATGTAACCCCACCGCTCGCTTATTGCGTTCGCCATGTAGGGCGTTCGGTTGACAGGTCCATCGCGCGCGTGATCCATCCTGTACGGCATGTATGAAACGCTTCAGACTTACTGGCCGCACATCCTGTTCGCGCTCGGGCTCCTGATGGGAATTCCGGCGGCGATCCATGCCGCGATGACGAAGGACGACGTGCGCGCGGCGATCGGCTGGGTGGGTGTCATTCTCCTGTCGCCGGTTCTCGGCGCGATCATCTACGCGATTGCGGGTGTCAACCGTATCCGCCGCGAGACGGTCGGCAAGACCAGGACCAGCGAGGACGTCGAAAGCGCGGCCGGCCCCGGACCGGGAGAAACCTCGCCTGCCTTTCCCGCAGGGTCGCGTTTCGAGGCGATGCGAACGCTCGGCGACCGGGTATCGCCCTTCTGGCTGACGGCGGGTAACGAAATCCGGATTCTGCATGGCGGCGACGAGGCCTATCCGGCGATGATCGCGCAGATCGACGCCGCGCAGCGCTACATCGTCCTTTCAAGCTATATTTTCGACAATGACCCGGTCGGCCGACTGGTGGCGGACGCGTTGGCGCGGGCGGTCGCGCGCGGCGTCGAGGTCCGTGTCCTGATCGATGCCATCGGCGCGCGCTATTCGCGCCCCTCCATTCGCGACCGCCTGCGTGACGGCAACGTGCCGAACCGGCTGTTTCTCGGCAACATCATCGGCTTCCGCCTGCCCTATGCGAATCTGCGCAATCACCGCAAGATGATGGTCGTCGACGGCAGCGTCGGCTTTACGGGCGGCATGAACATACGGCAGATGTTCGCCACGTCGCCGGAAAATCCCGAACCGCACCGCGACACGCATTTTCGCATCACGGGGCCGGTCGTCGCGCAGATTTTCGCCGTCTTCGCCAATGACTGGTTCTTCGTCCACCGCGAACGGCTCGACGGCCCTATCTGGCGCGGCGCCGATGACGAGCCGCAGGGTCCGTCGGTCGCCCGCGTGATCTTTTCCGGCCCCGACCAGCGCGTCGATGCGACCCATGCGATGGTGATGGGCGCAGCCGCCGTGGCACGCAAGAGGTTGATTATCGCCTCACCCTATTTCCTGCCGGACCTGCAACTCGTCGGTGCGCTCGCATCCGCCGCCCGGCGCGGCGTCGAGGTGGATATCGTCATCCCCTCGTCGAACAATCTGCGTCTCGTCGATTATGCCATGACGGCGCAGCTCGATCAGGTGATCGGTCCTGGCTGCCGCGTGTGGCGCTCGGCGGGTCCCTTCGATCATTCCAAGCTGATGACCGTGGACGGGCGATGGTCGCTGGTCGGTTCGTCCAATATGGACACGCGAAGTCTACGCCTCAATTTCGAATTCGACATCGAGGTCTACGATCCGCACTTCGCCTCGCTCGTCGAAACCCATCTGCGCGGGCGCATCGCCTCGGGGCAGGAGGAAACGCTGGCGACGCTGAAAGGCCGCGCCTTTACCAAGCGGCTGCGCAATCGCATCGTCTGGCTCGCATCCCCATATCTTTAAGGCGATGTGAGTAAATTCATCGTCAAATCGACGCATTTGCAACGGATTGCGCTGGGCCGCGTTGGATTCGCCATGACCAGGGTCGCAGGATGAAAGCACTCCGCCGGATCGGCAGGATCAAAAAGCTCGCGAATTCGAAGCACATCGCCAATCTGCGCGATGCAAAGACGGTCTACGAGCGCCATGACGGCGCGGGCGACAGGGCCGATCTGGTCGTGGCATCCTACAACATCCACAAATGCGTCGGCACGGATGGCAAGTTCGATCCCATGCGCACGGCCACGGTGATCGACGAGCTTGGAGCCGACATCGTCGCGATCCAGGAGGCCGACCGGCGCTTCGGCACGCGCGACGGTCTGCTCGACCTTCTCCATATCGAGGAAAAGCTGGGACTGAGCGCCGTTCCGGTCGGCATGAGCGACGCCAGCCATGGCTGGCACGGCAATGCGCTTTTGTACCGTGAAGGCGCGGTGCGCGACGTGCAGCGTCTCAAACTGCCCGGTGCCGAACCGCGCGGCGCGATCGTCGTCGATCTGGAGGTCAAGAGCGGCGTATTGCGTGTGATCGCGGCGCATCTGGGTCTTCTGCGCCATTCGCGCGCGCGCCAGATCGAAGCGCTCATCGCCGAAGTTTCTGAATGCGGCACCAAGCCGACGCTCATACTTGGCGATCTCAACGAATGGCGGCTCGGACGGCGTTCGGCGCTCAGCCGTCTACCCGAAACATTCGCGCCGAGCGAGGCATTGCCGAGCTTCCCCTCGCGCTACCCGGTGCTGGCGCTCGACCGCATCGTCGGTACGCCTGCCGATCTCGTCGCGCGTGTGGAAGTGCACGATTCGGAACTTGCCCGAATTGCTTCGGATCACCGCCCGATCAAAGCCCATATCGACCTGAAGCCCATCAAGGCAAACCCCAAGGCACAGACCGCACATCACGCTCTGTGAGCCGGAACCTCCTGTCCCTCGAAGGCGTTTCGTGGGGTATAAAAGGAGTTTCTGAAATGGCACCCACCCGCACCTTGACCGACCGTGACGAAATCCGCGACTGGGCGGCCGCCCGAATGGGCTCGCCGGCCATCAGCGAGGCGTCGCCCTCCGTCGGCGGTGACGATCCGATCCTCTCGCTCGTCTTCGACCAGGCATCCTATCAGGATCAGGACCGTGGCGCGGACGCCGCGATGGCCCTCGGAGGACGCGAGATCGTCGAGTGGGACGAATGGTTCAAGGTCTTCAATGAAAAGGGTCTCGCCCTCGTCGTGCGCGAGGAGGAACCCGGCCGAAAGGATTCCTTCCACGAGATCGTGGCGAGGTAGGACGTACCATGGCTCCGCGGTCGTTCTGGAAGGGCTATCTCAAACTGTCGCTCGTGACATGCCCCATATCCATGATGCCCGCGACGACCGCCGGTGAAAAAGTCCGGTTCCACACGATCAACGCCAGGACCGGAAACCGCATCGAGAGCCGCTATATCGATGCGGTAACCGGCAAGCCGCTCGCCGAGAAGGACGAGGTGAAAGGTTACGAGGTCGCCGAAGACGAGCACGTCATGCTCGAGGATGACGAACTGGCAGCCGTCGCCCTCGAAAGCACGCGCACCATCGACATCGAGAAGTTCGTGCCGGCCGATTCCATCGGCTGGATTTGGCTCGACAAGCCGCACTACCTCGCGCCCGATGACAAGGTGGGCGAAGAAGCCTTCGCCGTCATCCGCGACGCCATGCGCGCCACGAAGACAGTCGGCATCTCGCGCGTCGTCCTCTACCGTCGCGAGCGGGCCGTGATGCTGGAAGCGCGCGGAAAGGGCATCGTCCTGTGGACATTGCGCTATGGCGACGAGGTGCGCGACGACGCCGACTATTTTGCCGATATCGAGAAGGACAAGCCCGATCCGAAAGTCATCAAGCTCGTCAAATCGCTGATCGACGAGCGAACTGCGGAGTGGGACACGAAACTCGTCGAGGACCCGGTTCAGGACAAGCTGAAAAAGATTATCGCGGCAAAGAAGAAAAAGAAGAAGCCCGTCGCGGCGAAAACCAACGCGCAACCCGAACCGGAAACGCCCTCGAATGTGGTGTCCATCATGGACGCGCTGAAGAAAAGCATCGCGAAGGAAAAAGCGGGGAAGTAGCTGGCTGGAACCGGCACGCTTTGATCGAACCTCGCGGCCGTCATTTCTGTGACGAGCACAGAAATGACGGCCGCGAGGTTGAGCGCTCAAGCGAGGAAGAAACTGGCGGAACCCTCGATGCCGTCACCTCTGTGCACGTCACAGAGGTCCATGCCTCGACCCGCCTGTCTTCGCATCACGAAAAAATCTCGCTGGAGACCTATTTCCGGCCCGCCGAGATCACCGCCTCCTTCTTGCGAAAACCCGCCCACGGGTCCGCATCGAGATTGTCGAGCCGGGCTAGTGCGTTCGCTACCGTGAAATGATCGGGGCCGATCTCCGCTGTCAGTTCGTCCCAGGCAAGCGGCATCGAAACCGTCGCACCGTCGCGCGCGCGGCTCGAATAGGGCGCGACGGCGGTCATGCCGCGACCGTTACGCAGATAGTCGATCAGGATCTTGCCCTTCCGCTTCGACTTGGTGATCGTCGCGACGTAATCGTCCGGCGCATCTTCCGCCATGTCGTCCGCAATCTGTTTGGTGAACGCCTTCACCGTGTCCCAATCGGCCTTGGGCTTGACCGGCGCGACGACGTGTAACCCCTTACCGCCCGACGTCTTGACGAAAGCGGTCAGGCCCTCGGCCTCCAGCCGCTTGCGAACCTCGCCGGCCGCCTCGATCACCCGCTCCCAAGAGACGCCCTCGCCGGGGTCGAGGTCCATGATGATCATGTCGGGCTTTTCGATATCGGCCAGCGACGCGCCCCAGGGATGGATTTCGAGCGTTCCGCCCTGCACCAGTCCGATCAGGCCGTCGAGATCGTCGATTGCGATACCCGGCTCGTCGGAATCGTCCAGTTTCTCATGGACGGTCAAGATTTCCTTGCTCTGGCCTTTCCAGGCATGCTTCTGGAAAAAGCACTGGCCCGACGTTCCGGTCGGGCAGCGTAAAAGCGCCAAAGGCCGATTGACGATGAACGGCGCCATGAACGGCCAGACCTGGCTGTAATAATCGGCCAGCCCCTCCTTGGTGACGCCCGCATCTTTCCAGTAGACGCGATCGGGATGGGTCAGCTTGACCGCGCTCTTCGGCTTGTCCTCGCTCCCGCCCGTCTTGCCGCCTTCACGCACGATCTCGCTCGCTTTCTTGTCTTCGCGCATGCCTCGAAACGAGGCGTGGCGCACATTGCCGTCCGCGGTCCACGAGCGGAATTCGACCTCTGCGACCAGCTTCGGTTCCACGAAATGCGCGCCGCGTTTCGCCTCGGCTGAAAGCTTGCCGTCGAAGGGCGCCTCGTCGGCGTCGATCGCGCTCAGTTGCGTGAACAGATCTTCGGCGATCTTTCGCGAAAAACCCGTACCGACCCGCCCGGCATGGATCAGCTTCCTGCCGTCGTGATAGCCCAGAAGCAGGGAGCCGATCGCCTTTTTCGAGGTCGAGGACGGCACATAGCCGCCGACGACGAACTCCTGCCGATGCGCGCATTTCGACTTTACCCAATTGCGGCCGCGCCCCGATTTATACGCGCCGTCGCGCACCTTGGAGATCACCCCTTCGAGGCTGAGCCGACAGGCGTGACGCAGGATCATCTCGCCGTCTTCCTCGAAATGGGCGGAATAGCGCAGCGCGGCCGGTGCATCGGTCAAAAGCGCCTCGAGAGCGGACTTTCGGTCGATCAGCGGCGTCGCGCGAAGGTCCATCCCGTCGAGATATAAAAGATCGAAGCCGTAGAAGGTGAAGCGATCCGAGCGCCCCTCGGAAAGGTCGGCCTGCAACGCGGAAAAGTCGGATGCGCCGGCACTGGTCTCGACCACGAGTTCGCCGTCGATGATTGCATCCTTTAGTGAGAGCTTACGAAAGGCGTCGGGCACTTCATCGCCGAACTTCTCCGTCCAGTCGAGCCCGCTGCGGGTCAGCATCGACACCTCGCGGCCGCGCCGATGAACCTGAAGCCGGTAGCCATCGAACTTGATCTCGTGCAGCCATCGCGCACCGTCCGGCGCAGTGGGTTTCAAGGTTGCCAGTTGCGGCTCGATGAAACCCGGAAATCCCGCCTTCTTCGCTTTCTTCAACTTTGCCGGCTGCGGGCGCGGTGCATCGGGTTCGATCTTGCCCGTCTTCGACGACCATCCGGGCGCTTCGTTTTCGACATCTGCGATCAGGCGGCCGGTCTTCACCGATTCCGGCCGCTCCTCCAGAATGTCGGGATCGTCCTGGTCGCGCGCGAATTCGTCGTCCGCCTTGATCAGCAGCCAGTTGTCGCGTTTTTCGCGCGGCTTGCGGGCAAGTCGCACCAGATGCCAGCGGCCGGTCAGCTTCTCGCCGTCGAGCTCGAATTCGATATGGCCCTTCTTCAGACCTTTCTGAAAATCATAAACCGGCTTCCATGTGCCGCGATCCCAGACGATGACGGTGCCGCCGCCATATTCGCCCTTCGGGATCGTGCCTTCGAAATCGCCATAGTCGAGCGGATGGTCCTCGACATGGACGGCAAGCCGCTTTTCGCCTGGAACGAGGCTCGGCCCTCGCGTGACTGCCCAGCTCATCAAGGTGCCGTCGACCTCCATGCGGAAATCGTAGTGGAGCCGCGTGGCGTCGTGCTTTTGCACCACGAAGCTGTTGCCTGCGGCTTGTTTCCTGCGGGCAGAGCCCGACGGTTCAGGCGTCTTCTTGAAGTCGCGCTTCTTGCGATAGGTGTCGAGCGCCGCCATCTCAGCTTGCCTTGCGCTTCGGCGTCTCGGCCTTCGGCTTGGCGGCGGGTGCCTTCTTGCCCGCGCTTTCGCGCAAAGCCTCCATCAGATCGATGACCTTGCCCTTCGCCTCGCGTTTGGGCTTCTCGATGGTCTTGCCCTCGAGCTTCGCCTTCACCAGCTTGGCGAGCGCGGCGTCGTAACGGTCATCGAACCCGGCAGGATCGAAGCTGCCGCTCTTGGTGCTGATGATATGTTTGGCCAGATCCAGCATCTCGCCCTTGATAGCGAGTTCCGGAATGCGGTTGAACGCCTTTTCGGCGGCGCGCACCTCGTAGTCGAAATTGAGCGTGTCGGCGACGAGCCCACGCCCTTGCGCGTGGATCAGGAGCGTGCGCACGCGGCGGAACAGAACGGCGGTGGCGAGCGCGGCGACGCCCTTCGCCTTCATCCCCTCGCGGATCAGGCCGAAAACCTCCTGCGAGGCGTCGTCCGACGGCGCGAGATAATAGGGCTTGTCGAAATAGACGGTATCGACGTCCGGACAGGCGATGAAATGCTCGACGGACAGCATCTTGTCGCTTTGCGGCGTGGCGGCGGCAATCTCTTCGGGATCGAGCAGAACATAGCCGCCTTTGGACGTCTCGTAGCCCTTGACCTGATCGGCGCTATCGACCGGCTTGCCGGTGTCGGAATCCACATATTCCCGCTTCACGCGATTGCCGGTCTTGCGGTTGAGGATATGGAAGGAAATACGCTCGGACGTCGTCGCGGCCGAATAGAGCGCGATCCCGCAAGCGAGTTCGCCGACCTTCAAATGACCTTTCCAGATTGCGCGCGGAGCCACAGCCACCTCGATACCAAAACGCTGCAAGCATAGAACTCGCAGGCAGGCCGGGCGTTCCAACCCGGCATTATTGCATCCTTTGTGTGCATGCCCACAATCTGCTCGCCTCACCGGCAATAGGGATTGCCCCCGTCACGCTCTCCGGCCTACGATCGGTGGGAGACCAACAGCTTCAGGGGCAAATCTTGGCAGCACTCGCCGATCTCATCGTTACAGGCGCAAATATCCTCACCATGGATGCCGACCAGCCGACTGCCAGCGCGATAGCCGTCGCGAACGGCAGGATACTCGCAGTCGGCAGTGATGCCGAGATCGAGCCGCTCGCCGGCCCTGAAACACGGCGCATCGCAGGCGAAGGCCGTTCGCTTCTGCCCGGTTTCGTCGAAAGCCACCTGCACCTGTTTTCGGGAGCCGCCGAACTCGACGATCTTCACCTGACCCATGTGCATGGCCTCGACGCCCTGACGAGGGAAGTGCGAAATTACGCCGCCGCTCATCCCGACGCGCCCTTCCTGATGGCACAGCACGCCGATTATGCCGTGATTTCGCAAAGCGAGCGTGTCACCCGCCATCACCTCGACGCGATCCTGCCCGACCGCCCATTCGCAATGATGGCGGCCGACCATCACACGGTTTGGGCGAACACGCTCGCGCTCGAAGCCGCCGGCATTCTTCATGGTCGCAGGCTCGGCCCCGGCAACGAGATCGTCATGGGCGACGACAGCCTTGCTCTGGGTGAATTGCGCGAGTTCGAAGCCTTTGCATCCGTCCTGATGCTGACTGGAAAAGGTCGCGCGGGCCTCGGCCTGTCGACGGGCGGCGAGCCTGATCCGCTGCCCTCACCCGAAGAGCGGGAAGCCGACCGCGCCATATTGCGCAAGGGCCTCGCCTATGCGGCCCGCCACGGCATCACGTCGCTGCACAACATGGACGGCAATTTCTACACGCTCGAACTCCTGACGGAGATCGAGGCGGAAGGCGCGCTGACCGTACGCGCCAAGGTGCCGTTCCACTTCAAGGCTTTCATGGAGACCGCCGACCTCGATAAAGCGTCGCTTATGGCCGAGACCTATCGGTCCGACTGGATTTCTTCCGGCTTCGTCAAATTGTTCTACGACGGCGTTCTCGACGGCTGGACCGCTTTGATGATCGATCCGTACGCCGACAAGTCCGACTGGCGCGGCGAGCCGCTCTTCGCGCCCGAGCGCTTTGACGATCTGGCGTGCGAGATCGACCGGCGCGGCTTGCAGATCGCCGTGCACGCGATCGGCGACGGCGCGGTGCGGGCCGTGCTCGACGCCTACGAGAGGGCGCGCGAGGCGAACGGCGAACGGGACAGCCGCCATCGCATCGAGCATATCGAGGTCACGACGGCGGCCGACATTCCCCGTTTCGCAGAACTTGGCGTCGTGGCGTCCATGCAGCCGCCTCATCCGCCCGGTGCGATGGATTTCCCGGTCGAGCCGACGGCATCGATGATCGGCCGCGAACGCTGGCCATGGTCCTATCCCTGGCGCACGCTGAAGGAGGCAGGCGCACTGGTTTCGTTCTCGTCCGACTGGCCGGTGGCGGACATTTCGGTCCTGCGCGGCATCAAGGCGGCGCTGACGCGCAAGCCGTGGGCCGACGACATGCCCGGCCAGTCCTTCACGCTGCACGAGGCCATCGAAGCCTACACCGCCAAAGGTGCTTATGCCGGCTTCGCCGATGACCGGCTCGGTAGCCTGAAACCCGGCTACCTCGCCGATTTCGTCATCCTGTCCTCAGATATCGAGGCCGTCACGCCCCATGAAATCGATACGCTCGACGTTGCGATGACCGTTTGCGGCGGGAAGGTTTCGTACGACGCCGCAACCTCCGGCTGAAAACCACAGAAACTTCCTATCATCCTCATTTTCAGGGTGAATTCGGCACGAAAACGCGGCTAGTCTAACTTGCCCAACGGATACGGAGATGCGCGCTTGCCTTCCTCGACGACCCGGTCGGATATCGAAATCGATCAACTGAGCAAGGTGTTCGGAAGCGGCGACGACGCAGTGCGCGCGCTCGACGCAGTCAGCCTCACTATTCCCGAAAACGAGTTCTTCACGCTTCTCGGTCCGTCGGGCTGCGGCAAGACAACTTTGTTGCGGATGATCGCGGGCTTCGAGCAGCCGAGTTCGGGCGCCATCAGGCTCGGCGGATCGGACATTGCGGACCTGCCGCCGAACAAGCGGCCGGTGAACACGGTCTTCCAGAGCTACGCGCTGTTCCCGCATATGACGGTCGCGCAGAATATCGGCTTTGCCCTGAAGATGCTCGGCAGGCCGAAAGCCGAGATCGAGGCGACGGTTGCCGAGATGCTCAAGCTGGTGAAAATGGAGCCGATGGCGAACCGCAAGCCGTCGCAGATTTCCGGCGGACAGCAACAGCGTGTCGCGCTCGCGCGCGCCCTTGCGCCACGGCCGCGCGTGCTCCTTCTCGACGAGCCGCTGTCCGCGCTCGACCTGAAGCTGCGCAAGGAAATGCAGGTCGAGCTGAAGCGTCTTCAGGGGGAAACCGGCATCACCTTCGTCTTCGTCACCCACGATCAGGAAGAGGCACTGACCATGTCCGACCGCATCGCGGTGATGAGCGCGGGCAAGGTGCGCCAGGTCGGAACGCCGCGCGAAATCTACAACCATCCCGCCGACCGCTTCGTCGCCGATTTCATCGGCGATACGAACTTCCTGACGGCGACCGTCGAAAAGGCGAACGGCGCAACCGCCCGCGTGCGGCTGCCGTCCGGGCACCAGCTCGATGCCGGCTTGCCGACCGGCCTGTCTCCCGTCTCCGGCGACGAGGTGACGCTCGTCACACGCCCCGAACATGCGCGGCTGGCTACCGAAGGACCTCTCAAGGGAACGGTGGAGAACGCCGTCTATTTCGGCACCGACACGCATATCCATGTGCGCCTCGATACCGGCGATCTTTTCATCCTGCGCAACCAGAACACGACCAGCGCCGCCGCTTTGCCCGAAAAAGGCGATCCGGTCGCGATCGCCATTCCGGACGGTGCCGTCCGGATCGTGAGGTCGTGACATGAGTGCGGTGGAAATGGCGCCGCATGGGGCGGACACCGACAAGCCGAAAGCGCCGCGCGGCGACATCGCCTGGCGCTGGGGGCTGGTGGCCCCTGCCCTCATCGTGCTTCTTCTGGCCGCCTCCGGTCCGCTGCTGATCGTTCTGGTCTATTCGTTTCTGACGCCGGGCAATTTCGGCGGCGTGATCCGCGAGTTTTCGACCGACGGCTGGTTCCAGGTCTTCTTCACTCGCGATATCTTCGACGAGACGGTCGGACCGGCGACGGCGCATCTCGACATTTTCCGCCGGTCGATCACGCTCGCTCTCTATACGACCGTCTTCGCCGCCGTTCTGGGCTTCCCGACCGCATGGTTCATCGCGACCCGTGCGCCGGACGTGCGGCCGATCTGGCTCTTTCTGGTGACGATCCCATTCTGGACCAACCTCGTCATCCGCACCTTCGCCATTCAGGAGGTGATCCGCAACGAAGGACTGGTCAACACGATCCTGCGTTCGCTCGGCATCATCTCGGCACCGATCCAGATGCTCTATACGGACTTCGCCATCATGCTCGGCATGGCCTATGTGTTCCTGCCGCTGATGGTGCTGCCGCTCTATGCCAGCATGGAGAAGCTCGATTTCAAGCTGCTGGAAGCCGGCTACGACCTTTACGCCACGCGGCTGAAAGTGCTCTGGCACATCGTCCTGCCGCTGGTGAAGCCGGGCTTCATCGCCGGCTCGATCCTCGTCTTCATCCCGGCCATCGGGGCCTATGTGACGCCGCGCATCCTCGGCGGCGGCCGCAATTTGATGCTCGGCAACCTTATCGAACTGCAATTCGGACAGGGCCGCAACTGGCCGCTCGGCTCGGCGCTTGCCTTGACCCTGCTCGTGATCGTGGTCGCCGCGCTGATGGTCTATATCCGCGCCACTTCGCGCGAGGAGGGCCGGCGTCATGGGTAAGCGGAACTTCTCCGTCGCCAGCCTGCCCGGCTTCGGCACGATCGCGATCATCACCTTCATTTTCCTCTATCTGCCGATCGTCACGCTGGTCGTCTATTCCTTCAACGAAGCGGCCTCCATGTCGCGCTGGGAAGGCTTTTCGCTGCGCTGGTACGAGGCGGCCCTCGCCAACCGGCAGGTGCAGGACGTGTCGATCCGCTCGCTGGTGATCGCCGGATGGGCGGCGACGCTCGCCACGATCCTCGCCACGATGGCCGCACTCGCCACGACAAGGAACGAGCGCCGTTTCCCCGGCCAGACGATGATCTACGCGCTGATCAACCAGCCCCTGATGGTGCCGGAGATCGTGACCGGCGTGGCGCTGCTGATCTTCTTCGCCATGATCAAGATCGCAACCGGCTATCAGGGCCTCGGCTACCTGATTGCGGCGCATACCGCCTTTTGCATCCCCTTCGCCTATCTGCCGATCCGCGCACGACTGGAGACGATGGATTTGACGCTGGAGCGCGCCGCCGCCGACCTCTACGCAACGCCATTGCAGGCGTTCCGGCATGTGACGCTGCCCCTACTGGTGCCGGGCATCCTTGCCGGCTTCATGCTCGGCTTCGTCACCTCGCTCGACACCGTCGTCATCACCGAATTCGTCAAGTCAGCCGGACAGGACACCCTGCCGACCTACATGCTCGGCCAGTTGCGCCGCGTGGTCACGCCCGAGATGAACGCCATCTCGACGCTGTTTCTTCTCCTGTCCCTGATCGCCGTGACCGTGTTTTTCCTTCTGTCACGCAAGAAAGCCTGAAACGGAACCGAACCGAATGGGAGCACACACCATGAAAATCACACGATGGGCGCTTGCGGCGGCAACGCTCGCGGCGTCGACCTCTGCGGGTCTTGCCCAGAACGCCGGCTCGCTCAACATCTACAATTGGGGCAACTATACGAGCCCCGAACTGATCGAGAAGTTCGAGCAGGAAACGGGCATCGACGTCACCGTTACCGACTACGATTCGAACGACACGGCACTGACGCGCATCCGCGCCGGCGGCCATGGCTTCGACATCGTCGTCCCGTCCAACAATTACGTCCCGATCTGGGTCGAGGCCGGTCTCTTGCAGGAACTCGACCCGGCGGAAATCCCCAACATCGCCAATATCGCCGAGCGCTGGCGTGACGTGGACTGGGATCCCGGCCGCACGCATACCGTGCCATGGCAGTGGGGCACCACGGGCGTCATCGTAAACACCTCGCTCTATGAAGGCGACATCAACACATCGGCCATCTTCCTCGACCCGCCGGACGAACTGAAGGGCCGGGTCAACATCGTTCCGGAAATGACCGACATCATCAACATGACGGTGCGCTATGTCGGCGGCCAGCAATGCACGGACGACCGCGATGTCCTGCGCCAGGCGCGCGACAAGCTCGTCGAAGCCAAGCAGCACTGGATCGCCATGGATTACGGCACGGTCGACCAGTATGTCGCCGGCGACATGGATGCAGGCGTCAACTGGAACGGCGCCTCGATGCGCGCACGTCTCCAGAACGACGACCTCGCCTACGGCTACCCGAAGGAGGGATACCCGGTCTGGATGGATTCGGCGGGCATCCTCACCGACGCGCAAAATTCGGAGAACGCCAAGACCTTCCTGAATTTCGTTCTCGAACCCGAAAACGCCGCCATGATCTCGGAATTCGCGCGCTACGCCAATGGCGTCGAGGGGTCCGATGAGTTCATGCCCGAAGACATGCGCACCGCACCGGAGATCGTCGTGCCTGCGGAGCACGAGGCGGCCGGTTATTTCAGCGTGACCTGCCCGGAAGACGTCCAGCGGCTATACACGCAGATATGGACCGAACTTCTGCGCTAAGCCCTTTCTAGGACTCACTTTTTTGAAGCGCCGGCTATCAGCCGGCGCTTTTTCATGTGTTGCGGAAAAGACTCACATGACCTCGCGCCCGATGAACGGCTGAAACTTCGCGTGCCGAATCTTGACGCGAATCAAGCTGTTACGTACCAATGCTCACAGGGACGAGTGGTGCTTCGCGATCAGTCTTCCGGCACTTGGGGCATTGGTGCCGATCGCAGCGGTCCCGCGGGGGCGACTTCGCTTTGTCGAGAGTTCAATGCGTTTTGCGACTGTCATGGCGACATGGCGGCGACGGGTTCGCGTGCGCGGATACCGACCCGATACGGACGAATGGGCGATCGAAAAAGCGATGACCGAGGCTTTTCCAACTTTCCGAACCGACCGCATCGCCGAAGGCGGATTGCGTGAACTGGCCGCCCTGATGCGCGGCTTTTCCCGCCGCATCGGCGCGGATGCCTATCTTCTTTTCGAACATCGCCCCGGAACCGGCGACATAGGGTTGATCGCCTGCAACTGGCCGTTCGACATGCTGGCGGAAATCGGCAATGGCGGAATGAAATGCCTGGCCGATTCCGGTCTGGCGGTCGCGCCCGGCGACGCGGCCAGCATCCTGCCGGTCGACGTTTCCCTCCCATGCAACATGGCGGCATCCATGCGCGAGCACGGCTATGGCAAAATCATCTGCCAGAACCTGCCGGTCGGGGACGCGATCTTCATCGCCGTTTACTGCGCGTCAGACGACGTTCCCATGTCCATCGAGGAAGCCGAGCTTGCGCAAATGCGCGCCATCTATGCGCTTGGTCAAAGGCTGAGAACCAGACAGGCCGTAATCTCTCCCCTTTCGGTGCGCGAGCGCGAATGCCTGAGTTGGGTCGCCGAGGGCAAGACGACCGAAGAGGTCGCCTTGATCCTGGGCGTTTCGGCCAACACCATCAACGCCTATGTCGCCAAGGCCATCCAGAAGGTCGCCGCCACGAACCGCGCCATGGCGATCGCCACCGCGATCCGCACGGGCATGATCTGACGATGTTTCAGGACGGTCTCGACCAGAATTCCTTTTCCGATCAGGGCGCAGGCGAGATTTCCCCCGCATTTCAGGCGCTGACCGAGCGCGGGCAGGCGTTGGCTGCGACCCTTTCGGCCAAGCGGTTTTCACTGATCCTCGTCTCGCACCGCGATGGCGGCACCACGATTCTTCCCTTCATCGACACGAGCTATCCGGGCCTGTCCTCGCTGTCGCGCGTGCTGACCGCGCCCGGCGGCATCGACGAGCGTGCGGATGCCGCGCGGCGCGCCGCGCCAACCATTTTCGGTCTGCCGCCACAGGATGCGCCGTCCGGTGCCTATAGTCATGAGACGACGCTCGTACCCGGTGAGATCGCCATCGTCTTCCCGGTCCATTCGTCCTGCGGCCGGCGCGGACTTGTCGCTGTCAGCGGCACGGCACCGAGGCTCGACGACGACGCCCTGACACGCGCGCATCTGCGCGCCTTCGCGCTTTTTCGTTCAGCCTGCGCGTTGCGCACTCCCGAACCTGCTGCACGCACCAATCTGACCAAGCGCGATATCGAGTGCCTGCGGCTGACCGCCGACGGGCTGACCAGCGAGCAATTGGCGGAGCGTCTCGGCCTGTCCGTCCACACCGCCAATCAGTATGTTTCGGCGGTGGTCGAGAAACTCGACGCGGTCAATCGCATGCATGCCGTCGCCAAGGCGCTGCGCGCTGGAATTATTTCATAAGCAATTCCAGCAAAAGTACGCAGCGGTTTTGCGTCCGGAATTGCGCAAAATATGAAGCCTTTCATCCTGCCTTGAGCATCGGTTCGCTCGCGCGAATCCGCGCCGCGTCGAGGCTCGTCTTCAGGCGCATCGTATTCAAATCCGCATCTTCGGAGGCGTTTTCGAACGACACGTAATTGAGGTCGATCGATGCCGTTTCGGCAGCGAGCGTCAGCGTGAAATAGACCTTCGCGCCGCTCGGATGCAGTTCGAGATCGAGCGCGATGCGCGGCGGCATTTCCCACGCCGAATGGGCCTCCCCGCCATGTCCCAGACGCAGCGTACCCGGCATGAAATAGAGTTCTGCAGCGGAATCCACGAGATCGGCGATCGACGAAAACCGCTCCATGCGAATGAAGGCTATATAATCGGCGACGTCGATCATGCGCAGCTCGCTGACGACCTCGCTGATCGCGCTCGCAACGATGACTTCGCGCGTTTCGGTATGAGGCTGCTTGATCATTATACTCAACTCCCTCCGACCGGCTTGGCAGTCTTTCCGTAAACAATACGGACGAGCTCTGCGACGGCCTGGTAAAACTCAGACGGGATGACTCTATCGACCGAAACTTGCTTATACATGGAGCGTGCGAGGTCGACATTTTCGAAGACCGGAACGCCATTATCCTCCGCGATCTCGCGAATCTTCAGCGCGACCAGATCCTGACCCTTGGCGATGACGACGGGCGCGGCCATCTCGTCGCGCACATAGCGCAGCGCGATGGCGAAGTGGGTCGGGTTGGCGATCACGAGCGTAGCCGTCGGCACCGCTGCCATCATCCGGTGACGCGCCCGGTCGCGCTGCAAGGAGCGCATCCGCGATTTCACGATGGGATCGCCGTCCGACTGCTTGATCTCGTCCTTGACCTCCTGGCGGGTCATGCGCAGTTCCTGCCGCCAGTGGTACCGCGACCACAAGAGGTCGGCCGCCGCGATCAGCGCCATGATGAGCACGATCGCCACGACGATCTCGATCGCGATCTCCCGGATGGTGCCGACAAAGACGTCGGGCGGGGTCAGCATGCCTTCCAGAAGGCGGTACTGGGCCTGACGCAGGGCGAAGACGACGAAACCGCCGACGATCAAAATCTTGCCGATCGACTTGCCGAATTCGACCCAGCCCTGCTGTCCGAAAAGCCGGTCCCAGCCTTTCACCAGCGACAGGCGCGAGAGCTTGGGCTGGATCCGGTCGAGCACCATGCGCGGCATGTTCTGGAGCACCGAGGCCGCGATGCCTGCGAACATCAGGAGCGCGAGCAACGCGCCGAGCACCTTCGCGATCTCGATCGCGACCACCCTGTAGAGACTGACGGCGTCGGGTTGGGTCGCCAGCGACCACTCGTCGGGACGTTCCAGAAACATGGAGAGGAAGACGCCGAGTTCCGTGGCGCTTTGCTGCGCGAAGAACACGAAGAAGGTCAGGATCGCGAGAAAGGAGGCGACCGACGCGAATTCCTTGGCGACCGGGACCTGGCCCTTCTCGAGGCTGTCCTGGATCTTCTTCTCGGTCGCTTCTTCTGTCTTGCTGTCCTTGTCGGCGTCGTCGCTCATGGCCTAAGCAATTCCAGCAAAAGTGAAGAGCGGTTTTGCGTCCGGAATTGCGTAAAAGCAAAAAGACAGAGCATTGGAGGTGATCCTTTTCACCGGAAATGCCCTAACCGCGATCACGCAGCCGCGTCGAGTGACGGCAGTTCGACGACGCCCTGCCCCGAAAGGCGCAATGCCGTGGAGGCGATCGACTTGCGCGCGTCCATGATGGAACCGAGTCCGACATCCGATGGCGTCGCCAGTTCCGATTCAATCATGCGCCGGGACCGTGCGCCGATGGCCGACAGCACGGCCTCACGCAATTCGCCGTCGCATTCCCTCAAGGCCAGCGTGACGACTTCGGTCGACAATCCGTCGAACAGCACGACGCGCGACTTCTGGTCGAGCCGGACGATGTCCTCGAATGCGAAAAGCCGCGAGCGCAGTGCGGCAACGTCCGTCTGGCCCGATGCCTCAAGGTCGGACATGACTTCGTCCAGTTCGGACTTGTCGAGCTCGTTCAAAAGGCTTGCGACGCGTGCCTGCGCCGCTCCGATATTCTTGCTCTTCGACTGCTCGGTGATCCGGCTTTGCAACTGGCCTTCGATCAGCTTGCGCGCGGCCGGCTGAATCGTATTGAGCGAAAGCATGCGGTTGATGATCCCGCTTCGCGCCGCCTTCTCGAAAGTCAAGATCACCTTGGCCGCGACCGGCGGCTTCATATTCGTCAAGATGAGCGCGATGGTCTGCGGATGCTCTTCGGCAAGAAGCTGGTTGACGCGCGCGGGCTCCATCGTATCGAGCTTCGACCAGATCGTCGGGGCCGTGTCGACGCTCGCACCCGGCTTGCCGCGCCCCATGATCACGTCCACCTCGTCGGGCGAGAACGTGTCGCTGAGGAGGCTGTCCATCTGGTCGCTGGAATCGAGAAGTCCGGCGCCTTCGGTGAACTCGCTTTCGAACTCGGCGACGATCCGCTCCAGTTCGCTTTGCGAAATCGTCTGAAGCAGGCGCGCCGCGTCGATCAGCGCCTTCAGTTCCTCCTGCTTGAAGAACTTCAAAAGCTTGCCCGCCGAGGGCTTGCCCATCGCAACGAGGATGGCGGCCGCTTTCTGGGCTTTGGAAAGGCCGCGCATCGCCGGATCGGCCGGCGTGCGCATATCCTCGGACGTGGCGTTGGCGTGTTTCATCAGCCCTGCCTGGTCGTGTCCACGATCTGGGTCAGCTTGACGCCGAAGCGGGACGGATCGTCCTCCAGAACGGTGATCTCGCCCGATGCGATCTTGCGGCCGTTGACGACGATGTCGACAGGCTCGCCGATGCGGCGATCGAGCGCCACGGTCGATCCCTTTTGCAACGCCATCAGTTCGGAGACCGGCATCTCGGTGGAGCCGAGCACGATCTGCACGTCGACAGGAATGTTCATGATGACGGAATTGCCGGCCGGTGCAGCGGCGGCCGCGGCAGAACGCGGCGCGGCAGCGGTCGTCGCGGCAAGCCCTTCGCCATCCTCACTTTCGTTCAGCACACCGCGCAACTCCTCGATTGCCTGGTTGAGCTGGTCTTCCTCGATGTCTTCCGGCGTACCGGCCTGAGCCTTGGTCATTTTGTCCCCAGTCCTGTTCAGCCTGAAATCAGACCGTCGATGAAGTCCTTGCCCGCATCATAGGGATCACGGACACGAACCGTGAAATGATTCCCCAGCTTGCCGAACTCACATACGAAAATTGTCTTGCGCCGGGCTGACAGGCGCGTATTGACCTGCGCCTCCTTCGGCATCTCGATGACCTGCCCGACCCTGAGCTGAGTCAGTTCGCCGAGCGTCATCTTCGAAAGCGGGATCGTCGCCTCCAGCGCGACGTTGGCGCGCATCACCTCTTCGCCGAAGCGCGTGCGCCAGGCAGTCGGCGTCGCCGCGGCGCTCGCCTGAACGCCGTCGGCGCGATGGGTCAAAAGCACGCGCTGCGGCATGGTCACCGACAAGGTTCCGAACCCTGCGGCTGACGAAATGCGAAAGGCGATCTTGACGCCCGGCCCGTCGCGCATGGCCAGCTTGGACAATTCCGCCCCGCTGACCGGCGCGGCAAGCGGGAAATTCAGATCGAGGGCGCGATCGCCCGACCCGTTGAACGCTTTCGCCACGCTGGTGAACAGCACCGAGACCAGATCGAGCTCGATCGGCGAGGGCTTGCGGTCGATCGGATCGAAACGCTGGTCCGGATCGCCGCCGAACACGGCCCCGACGAGCAGGCCGACGAGGTCGGCATCGGCCAGGATTGCCAGCGCGTCGGGCGAGGATTTGGACGGCACGATGGTCATCGCCTCAAAGTGCGGCCGCTTGGGACGCGCCTCTCCGAACCGCACGACGTCGACCGTCTCGACCTCCATTTCCAGCGGAAACGACACAAGCTCCTCCAGATCGACCATGATCTGGGGGATCACCCGCGTCGCCAGCGCCCGCGCGGTATCGGCGACGCGCTGCGGCTCGCCGGTTTCGCCCACGAGGCGTTCGACGATCGGGCTGCGCTCGGGCACTGATGTGTGCGGCATCGACGGCATTACAGAACCTTGATGAGAATCACCTGACGATTAGGCAGCCTTTTTGACCCCTTCGCCACCCATATTCAAAGTGCTTTGTTCCACTGCATCGATCGACGGGCGATCATAGGCGGAAATCGTCTTGCGGCCGAACTCGAGCGCCACCTGCGGCAGAGACCCGTTCATGTAGGCGAGCAGTGTTTGCTTGACGATGATGTAGAGGCGGTTCTTCTTCTCGCGCACGACCTTGATCTTGGCCGCGATCGGCGCGACGACGGCATAGTTCAGGAAGATGCCGAGAAAGGTGCCGACGAGCGCCGCGCCCACCAGACCGCCGAGGATTTCGGGCGACTGGTCGATCGCGCCCATCGCCTTGATGACGCCGAGCACGGCGGCGACGATGCCGAGCGCCGGGAACGCATCGCCCACCGTCGTCAGCGCATGATAAGATTTCAGCTTGTCATGGCGGATGGTGTGGATTTCTTCGTCCATCAGCGCCTCGATCTCGAACGGACGGGCATTGCCGATGATGATGATGCGGCAATAGTCGCAGATGAAATTGGTCAGGTCGCGGTTTTTCAGAACGCTCGGATACGCCTGAAAGATCACGGATTCTTGCGGATTGTCGATATGCGCTTCGACCTCGTTGCGCGACTTGGTCTTCAGTTCGCGCATCAGGCTGTGCAGGACGCCGAGGACTTCCAGATAGTCCTGTTCCTTCGGAACCGCCCCCTTGATGGCCTCGACCGTCGCCCGTCCCGCATCCTTTACGGTGGACAGCGGATTGGCGATGAGGAACGTGCCGACGCCGGCGCCGCCGATGATGACGAGTTCCCATGGCTGATAGAGCACGCCCAGATGGCCGCCCATGGCCATGTATCCGCCCAGCACGCAACCGAAAATGACGATGAAACCAATAAGAATGCCCACGACGATCCTTCCCGTGCAGTACCCGGCATCGACGTTCTAAACAGCCCGCCTTGCGCGAGGCTTGAACGACGTCCGATCCGGCCTGCCAGTTTCGCGCAAGGCGTTGCCGCTATCAGTTCATGGGAGACATTGAACAGCGAGGATTTGGGCCGTGATCGGAACGCTTGCGAGCTATCAGAACATCACGCGCAATCTTGACCGCTCGCTTTCGCGCATCGAGACGCAGCCTCTGGTGAAGCGCGAAACCGAGCACTACCTCGCCAACATCTCGAAGGTCACGTCGATCGAGGAGTTCGTCGGCGACTACCGGCTCTTCAACTATGCGATGAAGGCCTTCGGCCTGCAGGACATGGCCTACGCCAAGGCCTTTATGGTCAAGGTCCTCGAAGAGGGAACCGAAGATCCCGATTCCTTCGCCAACAAGCTCACTGACAAGCGCTACGCCGAATTCGCCAAGGTCTTCGACTTTGCCCGCCACGGCGAAGCCGCCACCAGCTACAACCCTGCCCAGAACGGTGCGGTCGGGCTTTATGCGCTTGCTGCTGCTGCCGGCGAAATCCCAGCCGAAACGCAGAAGGAAGAGACTGCCTATTACCTGAAGACGATCCCGACGATCACATCGATCGACGGCCTTCTGGCGAACGATCGGCTGCTTGATTACGCGCTGTTGGCGCACGGGCTGGAAGAGCGCGCCGACGATAAGGAATTTCTGAAAAAAGTCCTCGAGGCAGGCCCCGAAAACGCGGCAGCACTTGCTGCCGACGAAGACGAGGAAGCCAAACTCATCGCCTTCGCGCGCGCCTACAACTTCGCCGAACGCGGAGCCGAGGCGACCACCTACACGAAAGCCGGAAACGGCGCCGTCGGCGCCTATATGCGCCAGACGCTGGAAGAAGACGCCGGCAACCAGAACGAGGGCGTGCGCCTTGCGCTCTACTTCGAACGCAAGGCGAGCGAGATCACCAGCTGGTACGAAGTGCTGGGCGACCGTGCTTTAGGTCAGGTCGTGCGCGCCGCGCTCGGCCTTCCCGATGCGTTCGCGCAGGCCGACATCGACAAGCAGGTCAAGTTCTTCGAAAGCCGCCTCGACATCGAGGACTTCAAGGACCCCGAAAAGCTCGGGCGTTTCCTGACCCGCTTCGCCGCTATGTGGGAAGTGAACAACCCGTCATCTGCGGCTTTGAGCCCGACTGCGGTTCTCTTCGGCCAGCCGCCGGAGTTCGGCATTTCCGGCGACATTCTTCTCACCATCGCCCGCATGAAAAGCTGAGGACGACCCGTTGCAGCCAGGACTTTACGTCTCCCTTTCCTCGCAGGTCGCGCTCGAACGCCGCCTGACCACCATCGCCGACAATGTCGCCAATGCCGGCACGGTCGGCTTTCGCGCGACGGGCGTAAAGTTCGAGGATCTTGTCACCGGAATGGGCAAGGGATCGATGTCGTTCGTTTCGACCGGGGAAACCTACCTGTCGACCAAGAGCGGCGGCATGAAGGAAACCGGCAATCCGCTCGACATGGCGATCAAGGGCGATGCATGGTTCGGCATCCAGACGCCGCAGGGCATGGTGATGACGCGGGACGGCCGTTTCACGATCCAGCCCGACGGCATGCTCGTCTCGATCGAAGGCTATCCGGTCGTCGATGCCGGCGGCGCTGAACTTCTCCTCGACCCGCAGGCCGGGCCGCCCGTCGTGGCAAGCGACGGCACGATCCGCCAGAACGGGAACCTCGTCGGCGGCGTCGGTCTGTTCCAGTTCACGCCCGGCGTCGATTTCGTCCGCTACGGCAATTCAGGGGTCGTGCCACCCACCCAGCCACAGCCGATCCTCGACGATCCCGATGTTGGGATCATGCAGGGCTTTGTGGAGAACTCCAACGTCGATCCGGTGCTCGAAATGACGCGGCTGATCCAGGTGCAGCGCGCCTTCGAGAACATGGCGGCGCTGACGCGCAACTCCGAATCCTCGCTCAACGAGGCGATCAAGGCGCTGGGCGCGTAAATGAACGCACATCCTCTTGTTTCGCCGCTTGAAGCGCTGGAACGCATCCATATGCGCTTTGCGGACACAGGCAATCTCGTTCGGACCGGCGGGCGCGTATCGGACGTCACGGCGACCCATATCATGGTCGAGGGACTGACGCGCACGGCGCGGCTCGGGGACGTGGTCGAGCATCGCTCGCGTACAGGCTTGCGCCTCGGTGAAGTCGTTCAGATCAGCGCGAACCGGGTGATGGTCTCGCCCTTCGATCGTTCAGCCGATGCGGGCGTCGGCGAGACGGTCACGATCGTCGGCGCGCTCGGCCTTGCACCTGACACCTCCTGGCGCGGACGCGCGATCGATGCGCTGTGCCGACCCATCGACGGGCTCGGCCCTGTCGCACCCGGCACCGACGCGACGGCAAGGGCCGCGCCGGCCGCCATGTCGCGCCAGCGTGTCGACAAGGGGTTTCGCACCGGCGTGAAGGTGATCGACATCTTCACCCCGCTCTGCTTCGGCCAGCGCATGGGCGTTTTCGCCGGCTCGGGCGTCGGCAAGTCGACGCTGCTCGCCATGCTCGCCAATGCCGACGCGTTCGACACGGTCGTCGTCGGGCTGATCGGCGAGCGCGGACGCGAAGTGCGCGAATTTCTGGAAGACACGATCGGCGCGGCCATGAAGAAGACCGTCGCGGTCGTCTCGACCAGCGACGAGAGCGCCATGATGCGCCGCCGTGCGCCCGAAACCGCGATGAGCGTCGCCGAATATTTCCGCGCGCGCGGCGACCGTGTGCTTCTGGTTCTGGATTCGATCACCCGCTACGCGCATGCGCTGCGCGAAGTTGCCATCGCCGCCGGCGAGCCGCCGGTCGCGCGCGGCTATCCCGCATCCGTCTTCACCGATCTGCCGAAACTTCTGGAACGCGCCGGTCCCGGACCTGTGGGCGAAGGCTCGATCACCGCGATCCTGTCGGTCCTGATCGACGGAGACGACCACAACGACCCGGTCGCCGATGCGACGCGCGGCATTCTCGACGGCCATGTCGTGCTCGACCGTTCCATCGCCGAACAGGGCCGCTATCCGCCGGTCGATCCGCTGGCCTCCATCTCGCGGCTTGCGCCGAAGGCGTGGAATCCGGAGGAGCGCAAGCTGGTGACGATGCTGAAAGCGCTGATCGCCCGCTTCGAGGATACGCGCGACATCCGCCTTCTCGGCGGCTACCAGCCCGGTGCCGACCATGAACTCGACCAGGCCGTCAGGCAGGTGCCGCTGGTTTACGCCGCGCTCGCCCAGACGCCGCATGACGGGCCATCGATGGACCCGTTCGCCGATCTCGCCATCGGCCTGAAACCCAGGGAGCAAGCCGGTGCCAACGCCGCCAACTGACAATCAGGCAACAGCCTGGAAGAGCTTCATGCACCGTCGCGGATTGTCGAAAGGCGATATCGCCATCACGTTCGGCGGCCTTGGCCTCGCTTTCGCCTGCGCGGCCTTTCCCTGGTACGTGTTCTACAATCAGGAACAGTTCGGCGTTCAGGAAATGCGCTTTTCGGGCAACATGACGCCCGGCGGCGTCGCGAGCATGGATGAGAGCCAGCCCATCGCGGCGGAGCCGATGACCCCCGACGATTTCCCGATCATGGAGCTCGACCTCTTCACGACGGCTTCCGCCGTCGTCGATGCGCCGCGCCCGGTCGTGGTCGACCAGCCGTTTCCCAAGCCCGCCGCCGTCCCCTACCGGATCGTCCATATCGCCAACGGTCGGGCGATGATCGAGGACGAAGGCGGCTATTTCGTCGTTCAGCCGGGTTCGACCCTGCCCGACGCGACCCGGGCCATGTCCATCGAGCAGCGCGACGGCGAATGGGTACTCGTGAACTCGAACGGCGGCGTCGTTTCGGCGCGGTGAAGCGCGCAAGGCTGACGCAAGACTGGATGGCTAGGTTCATCGTCAAGATCGAGGGACCGTCATGCAACCAGTCAACCTGTTCTCTTTAGCCTCCGAACAGGCCAAATGGCTTTCCGTCCGCCAGGCGGCGGTATCGGGCAATATCGCGAACGTGCACACGCCCGGCTACGCCGCCAAGGATGTCGAGCCGTTCGAGCAGGTTCTGGCCAACACGCGCGTCGGGCTGAACAAGACGCACGTCAATCATGTGTCGCTGGGAGCGACGGAACAAAATTTTCAGGTTCGCGAGATCGAGCCGTCCGGCCCTGAACTGCCGGGACGCAATTCGGTGACGATCGAACAGGAACTGATGAAGGCCGGCGAAGTCCGTCGAGGGATCGAACTCAACACGGGCATCGTGAAGGCATTCCACCGCATGTATCTGATGACGACAAGAGGCTGAGCATGGACCCGCTTCTCACTTCGATGAAGGTTGCCGCCTCCGGGCTTGGAGCACAGTCCGAGCGGCTGCGCATCGTTTCGGAAAACATGGCGAACGCGCAGTCGACGGGCAACGTCCCCGGCTCCGATCCCTTCCAGCGCAAGACGATCACCTTTGCCGCCGAACTCGACCGCGCATCCGGCGGCTCCTTCGTCAACGTCTCCTCGATCTCCAACGATCGCACGGCCTTCCCGCTGGAACACCTGCCGGGTCACGAGGCCGCCGACGAGGCCGGCTACGTGAAGATGCCGAATGTGAACATGCTGATCGAGATGGCCGACATGCGCGAGGCCAATCGCGGCTACGACGCCAATCTGCAGGTCATCAAGCAGGCGCGTGAAATGATTTCCATGACCATCGACCTGATGCGGAGCACCTGATGCTGACTGCCATTCCCGCCTTCCAGAATATTCAGGGCGCGCAGCGGGCGCTGGAACCGAATTTCGCACAGCCCGCGCAGGCTCCGACCATCGGCCAGAACTTCGCCGATGCGCTTGGCGACACCGCCATGGCGACGATCGGCAAGTTGCAGGCCGCCGAGCAGGCGTCCTTCAAGGGCATGCAGGGCGGGCTCGAAACACGCGAAGTGGTGGACGCGGTGATGAGCGCCGAGCAGTCGCTTCAGGCCGCCATCGCGATCCGTGACAAGATCGTGAGTTCCTACCTCGAAATCAGCCGCATGCAGATCTGACGGAGACGACATCATGAAAGCGCTCGCAATCGCGGCTACCGGCATGACGGCCCAACAGTCCAATCTGGAAGTCATCGCCAACAACATCGCCAACATCAACACGACCGGCTACAAGCGCGCCCGCGCCGAGTTCACCGACCTGCTCTATACGGTCGACAAGCTTCAGGGCGTACCGAACCGGGCCGATACCGGCCTCGTCCCCGAAGGCGCAAGCTTCGGTCTCGGCGTGAAGCTGGCCGCCGTTCGCAACGTCCACATGCAAGGCTCGTTCGCCACGACCGGCAACACGTTCGACGTCGCCATCAACGGCGAGGGTTGGTTCCAGGTTGAAGGCCCGAACGGCGAGAACGTCTACACCCGCGCCGGTGCGTTCAATCTCAACGCGGAAGGTGAACTCGTCACCATCCAGGGCTATCGCGTCATGCCGGGCCTCAACCTGCCGATCGGCGCGCTTGATATCGAGATCAATCAGTCCGGTGAAGTCTTCTACCGCCCTGCGGACGCAGGCGCGAACGCCGAGATGCAATCGGCAGGCACGCTCAACATGGTTCGCTTCGCCAACAATGCCGGCCTGATGCCGCTCGGCGACAATCTCTTTCGCCAGACGGCTGCGTCCGGCGAAGCCGAGGAAGGCACGGCCGGCGAACTGGGCATGGGCAAGATCGAGCAGGGCTATCTCGAAAGCTCGAACGTCGATCCGGTTCGCGAGATCACCGAACTGATCAGCGCCCAGCGCGGCTACGAGATGAACTCGAAGGTCATTCAGGCCGCCGACCAGATGGCGGCGACCGTTTCCCAGAACATGAGGTAAGGCGTCATGCCGCGTCGCGTCACAGGCATCGCAATCGCTACCCTCGCCCTTCTCGCCCCGGCGCTCGCCGCCGCGCAAGAGACGGTCGTGGTGCCGACGCGCGTCATCTATCCGGGACAGGAGGTCGGCGCCGACGCACTCGAAATCGTACCCCTGCGTCGCAATCTTCCAAACCCCTCGGTCTATGCGCTCGACCTCGAGCAGGTCGCGGGCAAGGTGGCGCGCAACACGCTCCTGCCCGGCCGCATGGTCTTCAACGCCGCCTTGCGCGACGCCTATGTCGTGGAAGCCGGCAAGCCCGTCGAAATGCGCTTCGTGCAAGGCCCGCTGACGATTTCGGCAACGGGCGTGCCGCTGCAACCCGGCTCGGCCGGCGATGTCGTGCGCATCCGCAATCTCGATTCCGGCCAAATCGTCTCCGGCGTGGTGATGGCGGACGGCACCGTGCGGATATCGGCATCATGATGCGGTTCCTCATCGCCGCGCTCGCCGTTTTCGCCGCTCTCACGCTGCCGGCAGGCGCGAATTCGCGCATCAAGGATGTGGCGACCCTGCAAAGCGCGCGCGACAACCAGCTCGTCGGCTACGGCCTTGTCATCGGCCTTCAGGGTTCGGGCGATTCCCTGCGCAACTCGCCCTTCACCGAACAATCGATCCGCGCGATGCTGGAAAATCTCGGCATCGCTTCGCAGGGCACATCGGCGCGCTCGCGCAACGTCGCGGCGGTCATTGTGACGGCGAACCTGCCGGCCTTCGTCCAGTCCGGCTCGCGCATCGACGTGAACGTGTCCTCGATGGGCGATGCCGCCTCGCTGCAAGGCGGAACACTCGTCATGACGCCGCTGCGCGCACCCGATGGCGACATCTACGCCGTGGCGCAGGGCGGCGTGATCGTCTCCGGCTTTACCGCGCAGGGCGCAGCAGAAACGCTGACGCAAGGCGTCCCCACCGCCGGCCGCGTGCCGAACGGCGCAATCGTCGAGCGCGAGGTTCCCGGCGCATTCAACGCCGACGCGACGCTGACCTTGCAGCTTCGCAATCCCGACTTCTCCACCGCCGTTCGCATCACCGACGCGATCAACGCCTATACGCGCCAGCGCTTCGGCACCGCCGTCGCCGCCGAGCAGGATGCGCGCACGGTCACGATCACCCGCCCGCAGAACGTTTCGACCGCGCGCTTTTATGCCGAGATCGAGAACCTCGCCATTCAGACCGATACGCCCGCACGCGTGGTGATCGACGAGCGCACCGGCACCATCGTCATCGGCCAGGACGTGAAGATCGCGCGCGTCGCGATCAGCCACGGCACCTTGACGGTACGGATCACGGAAATGCCGCAGGTCGTCCAGCCCGACCCCTTCACGGACGGCCGGACTGCGATCGAGGACTTCACGCAGATCGAGGCCGAGCAGCCGGATTCGCAGGTCGCGCTTCTCGACGGTCCGAACCTTGAAACGCTGGTCGCCGGCCTCAACCGCCTCGGCGTCAGGCCGGACGGCATCATTTCCATCCTTCAGGGCATCAAGTCGGCCGGCGCGTTGCAGGCCGAACTGGTCGTGCAATAGGCCGAGCGATGAAACATCTCCCCCTCACGACTGTTTTCCTCGGCCTTCTCGTCCTGACCGGCCCCGCCGCGACGCAGGAAGCGCCGCCCGTGTCCAACGACGTCGAACGCTTCTGCACCAATATCGCCGATGCCGCGCGAGACCAGCGCCATGCGCTTCAGGCCGAGGAACTTCGCAAGCTCCAGGCGGAGATCGATTCGCGCATCGACGCGCTCGAGGAAAAACGCGCCGAATACGAGGAATGGCTGCGCCGTCGCGAGACGTTCCTCGCCAGGGCGCAGGACAATGTCGTCGACATCTATGGCCGCATGCGCCCCGACGCCGCCGCCGAGCGGCTGACCGAGCTCGGTCCCGAGCTTGCCGCCGGCATCCTGATGAAGCTCGATGCGCGCCGCGCCGGCATCATCATGAACGAAATGGAAACCAAGGCAGCCGCCGGCGTCACCAGCGTCATGGCGAGCGCCGCGCGCCCGAAGGATCCCTCATGAGCCTGCGTCACGGCGCCGCCGTTCTCTCCGTCCTCATCCTCGCCGGCTGCGCGCAGACGGCCGAACTCGGCCGGGAGCCGAAGCTGACGCCCGTCGGCTACGGTATGGTGTCCGGCACGCGCCAGACCATGACCTATCCGAACCCGGCCGCGCCGGAAGTGCGCCGTTCCTCGCTGTGGGACGACCGTCAAAGCCGCCTCTTCACCGATGCGCGCGCGCTCGACAATGGCGACATCCTGACCGTCATGATCTCGATCAACGACCGCGCCGCGCTCAACAACGAATCCGACCGCCGCCGCACCTCTGCGCGTTCGATGGGCTTGTCGGGCAGCGCGGAGTGGGACGGCGTTGGAACCGGCGGCGGGCTCGACCTTACCGCAGCCGGCAACAGCCAGAGCGTCGGGCGCGGGACGACGGAGCGCTCCGAACGGATCGACATGCGCGTGGCGGCCGTCGTCACCGACGTTCTGCCCAACGGCAACCTCATGATCATGGGATCGCAGGAAGTGCGCGTGAACGCCGAACTGCGCATCCTGACCATCGCCGGCATCGTGCGCCCGTCCGACATCAGCGCCGGAAACACCATCGCCTATGACCGCATCGCCGAGGCGCGCGTCTCCTATGGCGGGCGCGGACGCCTGTCGGAAGTCCAGCAGCCGGCATGGGGCCAGCAGGTCTCCGACGTCATATTGCCGTTCTAGGAAAGACAGCCGTGACCCTTGCAATCGACGACCAGACGCCCGGTGCAAAAAAAGGCGGCTCGCTCCTCCTCACTGGCGCTGTCCTGCTCGTCCTGACGGCCGGCGCAGCCGGCGGCGGCTGGTTCCTGGGCAATATGCTCGGCGCCGAAGCCGGAGAAGCGCGCGCAAGCGCTGCCGAAGCCGCCGCGAATGCCGAGTCAGGCGAATTCGAATCCGCGCTGGCGCTCTACCCGATGCCCGTCATGTCGACCGGCCTTGCGGCCCCGTCGGATGTCTGGGTACGGCTGGAGGCGACGCTGCTCTTTGACGAGGCAGTGGACGAATTGGTGGGCGAACAGGTGCATCAGGACGTCTTCGCATTCCTGCGGACCGTCAAGCCGCACCAGATCGAGGGCGCTTCGGGCTATCGCCATTTCAAGACAGACCTGGAAGACATCGCGCGCATCCGGTCCGAGGGCAAGGTGAAGGGCGTTCTCATCCGGACGCTGATGTTCGAATGAAGTTTCTCGCCTTTGCATTCGCCTTTTTCTGGCTCGCCGGCCCGGCCGAAGCCCAGACGCTCGATCTCGGCGCGCTGACCGGCCAGACCGATGGTTCGACGGTCGGCACGATCATCCAGCTTTTCGGGATATTGACGGTCCTGTCGCTCGCGCCCGGCATCCTGATCATGGTGACGAGCTTCACCCGCTTCGTCATCGCGCTGTCGATCCTGCGCGCCGGCATGGGGCTGCCCTCCACGCCTGCGAACCTGATCCTGATCTCACTGTCGCTGTTCATGACCTTCTACGTCATGTCGCCGACCTTCGATCAGGCATGGCAGAACGGCCTCCAGCCGCTGATCGCCAACGAGATTTCGGAAGAGGAAGCCGTTTCGGAAATCGCCGAGCCGTTCCGCGAGTTCATGCTGCGCAACGTGCGCGAGCAGGATCTGGCTCTTTTCGCCGACCTGGCCGTCGAGCGCGGGCAGGCGATCGCGGAGGGCGAAGTCGTCGACATGCGCATCCTCGTTCCCGCCTTTCTAATCTCGGAAATCCGGCGCGGATTCGAGATCGGCTTTCTGATCGTCCTGCCGTTTCTGGTCATCGACCTGATCGTCGCGACCATCACCATGGCCATGGGCATGATGATGCTGCCGCCGACGGTCGTGGCATTGCCGTTCAAGATCCTGTTCTTCGTTCTGATCGACGGCTGGAACCTGCTCGTCGGCTCGCTGGTGCGGTCGATTTCCTGAATATTATTTCCTGCTGTCACACCTCGTTAACATATCGTCCCTATGAATCGCTCCAGCACGACGGACCGATCCCTAGAGGGGTGAATCGCGAGGCATGATGCCGTTTCCGTCGCACCGGTAAAAGCCCGGTATGTCCCGTAGTATTTTCACACACAGGGGCACTAGAAAATGTCTAGCCTTCTCACAAACGCTTCGGCGATGACCGCTCTCCAGACGCTGTCGCTGACCAACAAGAACATGGCGACCACGCAGAACCGCATCGCCACCGGCGAGCGCGTTTCGGGCGCGTCGGACAATGCCGCCTATTGGTCCATCGCGACCACCATGCGCTCGGATAATAAAGCCATTTCGTCCGTCCAGGACTCTCTTGGTCTGGGCGCCGGCAAGGTGGACACGGCCTATACCGGCATGAATGCCGCGATCGAGGTCGTCGATGAAATCAAGCAGAAGCTTGTCTCTGCAATCGGCGCGAGTGCAGGCGACCGCGAAAAAATCCAGACGGAAGTTTCGGAGTTCCTCGGTCAGCTCGCAGGCATCGCACAGTCCGCAAACTACGCCGGTTCGAACTTGCTCGCCAACGCAGGTGACGCGACGGCGGACCTCAGCATCGTTTCTTCGTATAACCGCGCCGCTGACGGCACCGTTACCGTTGAAAAGCTTGCCGTCGTCGCCGCTGATTCACAGTTGACGGCAGCAGACGGCACCTTCGCCGGCCTTCTGGCAGGTTTCGATGCCATGGACGATACCGGCATCAGCGCAGCAGCAGATGACGCTGCCATCGAAGCCTTCCTTAGCACTGTCGAGACTGCTCTGACGTCGATGACGGAAGCTGCCTCCACGCTTGGTGCTTCGAAGAAGCGCATCGATATGCAGGCCGACTTCACCTCGAAGCTCTCGGACGCCATCGAACGCGGCGTCGGACAGCTCGTCGATGCCGACATGAACGCCGAATCGGCTCGCCTTTCGGCTCTGCAGACGCAGCAGCAGCTCGGCATCCAGGCGCTCTCGATCGCCAACCAGTCGTCGCAGAACATCCTGTCGCTCTTCCGCTAAGAGCTTCACGACTTCTGACCTTGGATCGGGCCGCGCTTGTCGCGGCCCGATTTCATTTTCGCACAAGCTTGAAACCCTAAGGTCTTCGCAACCCGTACTGCCGGAGCGCGAGACCTTTGCCCCAACAACTCAATACTCTTCTCGACAATCTCAAGGCTTTCGGGCCGCAGAAGCTCGCCATCATGGGCGGCGTCGGCGCGTTCATCGTCGCGACGATCATCATCGCCTCGATCTATCTGAACAAGCCGACCTACGAGACGCTCTATGTCGGCCTCGACCGGGGTGACATCAACCAGATCGGCATGGTGCTGGGCGAGAACGGCATCGACTTCGACGTCGCCAGCGACGGCACCACCGTCCTCGTTCCCGTCGGCCGCACCGGCCCGGCCCGCATGCTGCTCGCCGAGCGCGGCCTGCCGACCTCTGCCAATGCGGGCTACGAACTCTTCGACAATGTCGGCTCCTTCGGCCTGACCTCCTTCATGCAGCAGGTGACGCGCGTGCGCGCGCTGGAAGGCGAAATCGCCCGCACGATCCAGTCGATCACCGGCGTCAAGGCGGCGCGCGTCCACATCGTCATGTCGGAGCGCGCCAATTTCCGCCGCGAGGAACAGCGCCCGTCCGCTTCCGTCGTCATCCGCACTGCCGGCACGAACGCGACGCAGGCTGCCATGTCGATCCGCCACATGGTCTCGGCCGCCGTGCCGGGCCTTTCGGTCGAGGACGTGACCGTGCTTGATTCGGGCGGCACGCTGCTGGCGGCCGGCGACGATCCGAACAACATGGCGCTGACGCGTGCGCTGGGCATCGAGCGTTCCGTCGAAGCGCAGGTCGAGGACAATATCCGCCGCGCGCTCGCGCCCTATCTCGGCAACGACAATTTCCGCGCTTCGGTCAAGGCGGAGGTCAACACGGATGCGCGCCAGATCGAGGAGACGATCTTCGATCCCGAATCCCGCGTCGAGCGCTCCATGCAGGTCGTGCGCACCAACGACCAGTCGAACCAGCGCGAAGCCTCGCCTTCGACCTCGGTCCAGCAGAACCTGCCCGAAGAGCAGGCTTCGCCCGGTGCCGGCCCCGAATCGTCAGAACAGCGCGAGCGTCGCGAGGAAACGACGAATTACGAGATCAATTCCAAGCGCATCGCCACCGTCTCGAACGGCTATTCCGTGTCCAAGATGTCGATCGCGGTCGTCGTCAACCAGGCGCGCATCGCGGCCGTTCTGGGCGAGAGCGCGGCAGCCGAGCAGATCGAGGCCCGCGTCGCCGAAATCCGCAACGTCGTCGCGTCGGCGACCGGTTTCAGCGAAGAGCGCGGCGATATCCTCACCGTCTCGTCGGTCGAGTTCATGGACGGGCTTGCTGGCGTCGAACCGATCACGCAAAGCTGGCTGGAAGCGGCCGGCCGCCACACCGGCACCATGATCAACGCGCTCGCCTTCGTCGTCGTAGTGTTCCTGCTCTCCTTCTTCGGCCTGCGCCCGCTGACGGCGGCGTTGACGAAACAGCCGGCCACGGAACCGTCCTTCGACGACGTACAGAACAGCCTGCCCGCGCCGGCAGACGGCCAAAGCGAAGCCGCGCAGGCCCTGCCCGGCCCGGCGACCTCGAACGTCTCCGACGATCTGCGCCGCAAGCTGAGGCCGAACCCGCAGGAGCGTCTCGCGCGCATGGTCGATCTCAACGAGGAACGCACCGCGCAGATTCTCCGCAAATGGGCGCATAAGGAGGCCGCATGATGCGTTCACGCTCGCTCGCCGAGGCCCTGCCGGATTTCGGCCCCGCCGTGGCGGTGTTTGCCGCCAGGACGCCGCCTCGCACGCAGCAGGCATCTGAGCCGCGCGGATCGCTGACCGGCGACGTCGAATGGCAGGTCCGGCTGGACAACGCCGTCGCCGACACCGAGGCACGCATGACGGCCAGCCTTCAGGAAAAGCACGAGATCGATTTGGAACGCCTTGCGCAAGCACACCGCTTGGAACTGGAAACCGTCTCACAGGATTTCGCCGCAACCATGGGCGCGGCGATATCCGCACGTTTTCAGGAACTGGAAGACCGGGTGACGCTCGTGACCACGGCGGCAGCGGCGCGGCTCATTTCCGGTGTTCTTTCGGACGATCTTCGCAAGCGCTCCATCGAGCGGATGGAAACCGTCCTGCGCGCGGCCATCGAGGATCGCGAGACCGTCAGGATCACGGTGCGCGGCCCCGCTTCACTTTATGAGCCGCTGCGCAAGGCGATGGGCGATCATGCCGAGCGCATGCGTTTCGTCGATGCGCCGAACGCCGATCTTTCGGTTTCGGTCGATGAGACCGTCTATGAAACGCGGCTTGCCGAATGGTCAGGCGCCCTGGCCGAGGTCATCGCATGAGTATGCCCGACGGCGACGACAACAAGCGCGAGATCATCATCGTCAAGCGCCGCCGCGACGACGGTGATGACGGCCATCATGGCGGCGTCTGGAAGATCGCCTTCGCCGATTTCATGACCGCGATGATGTGCTTCTTCCTCGTCATGTGGCTGGTCAACGCGACCACAGAGGAAACCAAGGCCGCCGTCGCGAGCTACTTCAATCCGATGCGACTGGCCGATCCGTTGCCGCAACGTTCCACTCCGAACGCACAGCGCGAAAGTCAACCCAACAACGATGCCGTTCAGGGAACCCCCGGCTGGCAGAACGAGAACCCCGCCGGCGACCGAAACCAGAATGCCGGTCCCGCGCAGCACGGCAGCGCACCCGGCCAGTATGAAGACGATACCAGCGACGCGAACCTTTTTGCCGATCCCTTCGCGGTTCTCGCCGAAATCGCCAAGCAGACAGCGACGTTGCAGAACGTGTCCTCGCGCGGCGACGGCGGCGCACAGACGTCGGGACCGGCGACCGGCGCGCAGGGCGGCGAATCCTATCGCGATCCGTTCGCGCCCGATTTCTGGTCCGAACAGGTGGCCGTTCCGCCAATACCCGACGCCGAACCGTTGGCGATCGAGGAGCCGTTGCCGCAAACACCCCCACTCGTCGATGTACCGGTTGCTGAGGAAAATGACGGCACGGACGTCGCCGAGCTTGCCTTGCCGGAACCGAACGATGCGGTCAGCGATGATCAGGCAAATGACGTCGGCGAGGATTCCGCGCAAGAGCGCGCGGACGAACTCGCGCAATCCCTGCGCGCCGACCTTGCCGATGCGTTCGGCCAGGATAGCCGTCTCAACGAGACGATCAGCGTCACCGCCATCGACGAGGGCATCCTGATCTCGCTGACCGACGATCTGGAATACGGCATGTTCCAGGTCGGTTCGGCCGTGCCGGTGGGCGAACTCGTGCGGGCGATGGAAAAAGTGGGGGCTGCCCTCGACGCCCGTCCCGGCAAGGTCGCCGTCATGGGCCATACCGACGGGCGCCCGTTCCGCAATGCCGAATACGACAATTGGCGCCTGTCGAGCGCCCGCGCGCACTCCGCCTACTACATGCTCGTGCGCGGCGGTCTCGACGAGACGCGCATCGGCGAGGTTTCGGGCTACGCGGATCGTCAGTTGAAGAACCCGGCAGACCCTTATGACGGCATCAACCGGCGTATCGAGATCCTTCTCGAGATCGACGGATGAAACGGGCGCTGATCCTTCTGACGCTGGGTCTTACGGTCGTCGCGCTGCCCTTGCACGCGGCCCGCGCGGATGCGGAGTTGCAGCCGTTTCAGATGATCCGTTCGCTCGCGCTCGTTCAGGATCGCATCGCCAATGGCGATCATGCCGCATTGCCCATGCAGCGCAAGCTTCTGGAAATGACCGATGCGCGGCTGCGCTCCGCCACGTCCGAAGATTTCGAAGAACCCCGAAACCTGTCGGCCTTGCTCATCTACGCCATGAGCGGCGGAAATCCGGTCACCGTGGCGATGACGTTTTCCAAGCTCGATCCGGACCATCCTGCAAGACCGCTCGCCGATGCGATAGGCGCGTATCTGCGCGGTGATTTCGCCGATGCGCAAGCGCGCCTCGACACCTTCGAGCCGCGTGCGCTCGGCGATCATGCGCCTTTCGTCTCGCTCGTTCGCGGCACGGTTCGCACCGGCGAGCGGCCGGATGCGGCACTGGCCGATTTCGAGACCGCGAGACTTCTGGCACCCGGCACGCTGGTCGAGGAGGCCGCGCTGCGCCGCTCTCTTCCGATCAGCGTGACCACAGGAAACGCCGATATCTTCGCACAGGTGGCGTCGGCCTATGTACGCCGGTTCCTGCGCTCTCCCTATGCCAGTCAGTTCGCCGAAACCTTCGTGTCGGGAATGGCGGTGCTGTACGCCGAACTCGACGCCTCCCGGATGGCGGACATCCTCTCCTGGATGAGCCGCGAACAGGCCGAGACCATCGCGCTTCGCATGGCGCGCGCCGCCGCGATCAGCAACGATCCGGCGATGATCGCCTTTGCCGCCCGCCTGTCCGGCCAAGCGCCGGCCGACGATCCCCGTGCGCTTCTTTATTCCAATCTAGGCGGCGTCACCGAACCGGGCGTCGTCGATACGCTTTCGACGCTTCAATCGATAGATCGCGCGCAGTTGTCGGAAGGCGATCGCGCCCTTCTGGATGCCGCAACCGGCGTCGCGCGCCGCGTCGTAGAGCCGGCGTCCGCGAGCAACACGCCGATCGGTTCAGGCGAGCAATCGTCCGACGATACGGAAACCTACATCACCTCGACCCGCGCCAAGCTCGACGCGATCGATCGTCTTCTGGAGGACTCGAATTGATGCGCCTCAACGATATTGCCGCGATGCCCGCACCCAACCGGCAGGCCGACACGAGACACGCAAAACCAGCACCTGACGGCGAACGCGGTTTCGGCGATCTTCTGGAGGCCGAGATATCGGGCATCATCAGCACGGACGGGGAAGGCGACGAGATTGCGATTGCGGATCGTTCTGGCCTTCTCGAGTTCGACATGCCGAAGATTGATCTGAAGGAGCATCGGAATATCGATCCGGAAGACCACGAGCGCTCGAAGGCTCTTCGAATGATCGATCGGATGAGCATCGACTGGCTGTCGCTGCGCATGCCAGGCCACGACACAGTGGAGAACCCTGAAGAGACTGGCGCGGCAGCAGAAATCGCCCCCGTCGAAGAAACGGAAATCGTGGCGCTGCCCGCAGCACCTAGTGAGCTGCCGCAGGGCGACGAAGGCACGAACGCAGATCGTCAACTGGCGGCCGTTCAGCCGGTACGCGGCGCGCGGGTAATCGACGAAAATGCGGGCCGGACGGCGAGCGGCAACGAGGCACGCTCCACAGATGCCGCCCACAACATCCGGACCATACGCGAGGCGGCCGTTTCGGCGCAAAATTCCGCAACTCCTCAACCCGCCGAGCCGCAAGAAACCTCGGCCGGGACGGTTAACGACAAACGCCCGACCGCGAGGATGCAGGCAACCGTCGAGCGGTTCGACGAACGCCCCGATACCGGCGTTGCGCGCCTTTCGTCCACGCAGATAGGTTCGGTTTCCGTGCAGACGGTTCCCGCCCCTTCGATGGAGTTGCAAACACCTGCACGTACGGTTCTGACCGTCTTGAGCGAGCACGCGCCGGAAATGGCGCGTCCAGTCGCCCAGACGGGCGTGCAGCAGCAGTCCATCGAGCCGATGCGGATTCTTCGGATACAGCTGCACCCGCTCGAACTCGGCATGGTGACCGCCAAGCTCTCGCTGCAAGGGGGCGCGATGGCGGTGGAACTCCAGACCGAGACGCGGGACGCCGCAGCCAGGCTGGCCACCGACAGCAATGACATCGTCAAGGCCCTGCGCGGGCTCGGCATCGAAGTCGATCGCGTGACCGTCACGCAATCATCGTCGCCTACGGCCCAGCAGCCGGATCAGCAGGCCGGCAATTTCGATCGCAACGAACGCTTTGCCGATGAAGCCGCAAATCGTGAAGGCGCGCGCGAACAGGGCAAAGGGCCTGCCCGCGGCGGCGGCGGGCACAGCACGGAAGGCGACGTTCAACCGACGCCAGACCGCCGGGGCGTCTTCATCTAGGACATGCCACGGTCGGGCGGCCGAAACCCGCCCGAATCCGAATCCCCAATTCCTATCTATAAGATTTCGAGGTTGGCCCTGATTCGCACGAAGCGTTAACCATAACGTGCGAGATTTAATAAGTGATTCGGAGGCGGGCCGATGATAGTGATCGTAGACGAGCGCGACCTGGTAAAGGACGGCTATCACTCACTTTTCAACAGGGAAGGGGTGGCAAGCGTCGGTTTCGGCGCACGCGAATTCGGCGATTGGGTCGAAAGCGCGGCCGATGACGATATCGGCGCGGTGCGCGCGGTCCTTCTGGGCGAATGCGACACCGAGATCGCCTCGCCGACCCGTATCCGCGATCGCACCAGTGCACCGGTCATCGCTCTTTCGGAACAGCCATCGCTTGAGAACACGTTGAAGCTGTTCGAGGCCGGCGTCGACGACGTCGTTCGCAAGCCGATCCATATTCGTGAAATCCTGGCCCGCATCGCCGCGATCCGCCGCCGTGCGCAGGACGAAGCCGCCCATACCGACATCGGCCAGTTGCGCATCTTCCTCGATGGACGTGACCCGCAGGTGGCCGGCGTGGCCCTGCCGCTGCCGCGCCGCGAGCGGCGCATCCTGGAATATCTGGCGTGCAACAACGGTCGCCGGGTCACCAAGACGCAGATTTTCAACGCGATCTATGGCGTGTTCGACGAGGACGTCGAGGAGAACGTGGTCGAAAGCCATATCTCGAAGCTGCGCAAGAAGCTGCGCGAGCGCCTTGGCGAAGACCCGATCGATTCCAAGCGGTTCCTAGGCTACCAGCTCGTCGGCTGACAAAGGCCCGCTCCCCGCCGTCAGGCTCGCGCAAGTCGTCCACCCTATTATGGCCGAAGGCAGACCGCGAACATCGGAGAGATCGAAATGAGCCTTTACGGAATGATGCGCACCGGCGTATCGGGCATGAATGCGCAGTCGAACAGGCTCGGCACGGTTGCCGACAATATCGCGAATTCCGGTACAACCGGCTACAAGCGCTCCTCGACCGAATTTTCCACACTGGTCCTGCCGAGCGGTCAGGGCAGCTACAGTTCGGGCGCGGTCAAGACTACGATCCGCACGTCGATCGCCGATCAGGGCCTTCTCCAGTTCACCAACTCCGGACTCGATCTCGCCGTTCAGGGCGATGGCTTCTTCGTCGTCACCGACGCAGGTGGCGTCAACCAGTTCCTGACCCGCGCCGGCTCGTTCGTCGAGGACAAGGACGGCTATATGGTCAATGCCGCAGGCTATTACCTGATGGCGGTCAATGCCGATGGGACGATGGCACGGGCGCAGGTCGACAGGACGACTCCGAGCGCCGAAGCTTCGACCGTGGCGACCATCACGGCCAACCTGCCGTCACAGGGAACCGCGACGAGCTTTACCCGCACCGTCACCGCTTACGGCGGTCAGGGCCAGCAGATCCCGGTAGAAATCGAATACCGACGGATCGGCGAGAATGAATGGGAAGTGGACGTCGGCGATGAAACGCTGACGCTCTCTTTCGACGAAAACGGCTTCCTCGATCCGCCCGTCGGCCCGATCCAGGTCGAAGTCGATGCAGCGACCGGGCAGCAGGTCACCTTCGACTTCGGACGAACGACGCAGCTTGCCACCGGCTATGAAGCCATTCCCGCATCCATCGACGGTTTTCCTGCGGGAACGCCCGATGAGCTGGAGATCGGGGTGGACGGACGCGTCACCGCGTTGAGCGACAGCGGCGCGTCACGGTTCCTGTTCCAGATACCTCTTGCCCGTGTCGCCAGTCCCGACAATCTCGCCGTTCTGGCAGGCAACGTCTTTCAGCAAAACCAGCGGTCGGGCGAAAGCACGATCGGATTTGCCGACAACGGCAACTACGGAAAGATCGTCTCCGGCGCGCTCGAAGGCTCCAACGTCGATATCGCCGAGGAACTGACGAGCATGATCGAATCGCAGCGCAACTACACCGCCAATTCGAAAGTCTTCCAGACCGGCTCCGAATTGCTGGACGTTCTTGTCAACCTGAAGCGCTAGGACCGGGCTAATCGCCCGGCGGAAGTGGGGAAATGTCGCTATCGTCCGTTCTTTATACCGCTCAATCGTCGCTGGCCAACACGTCGCGGCAGACGAGCGTCGTTTCCCGCAACATTACGAACGTCTACAATACCGACTACACGCGGCGGGATGCGATGCTGATCAGCACCGCACCCGGCGCACGCGTCGTATCGATCACGCGGGCGGCAGATGCCGCCTTGATGCGCCAGAACACCAACGCCCTTTCCGCCTGGCATGCGCAAAGCACGCTGATGGCGGGTTTCGAGCGCCTGTCGGTGACGGTCAACGGGGTCGACAACGCGACGTCACCCGCCATGCGCATGGGCGCCCTGCAAACAGCGTTGCAGACATACTCTGCCTCGCCCGGAGACAGGAGCCTTGCCCAGGCTGCCGTCAATGCGGCTGAGGACGTCGTCCGCTCGCTCAACGAGGGCAGCGCAGCGGTCCAGCAATTGCGCAGCGATGCCGATCTCGAGATCAAGCAGTCCGTCGATCGGTTGAACACGCTTTTGAACGATCTGGAAAAGGTCAATGGCGACGTCGTGACGGCCACGCGGCTCAAGCGCGATGCATCGGAAGCGCTCGACCAGCGCGACGCCATCGTCAAACAGATCGCGGAAATCGTGCCCGTCACGACACATGTGCACGGCGACAACGACATGGTCGTCTTTTCACGCGACGGCATCACTTTGTTCGAGACCGTCGCGCGTCAGGCGAGTTATGAGCCGACGCCGATCCATGCACCCGGCACCGGCGGCAATCAGGTCTTCATCGAGGGCGTTCAGCTTGCCTCGGGCACCGGCAGCGATACCGATGCGGGCGGTTCGCTTGGCGCTCTGATTCAGTTGCGCGACGAAATCGCCCCGAAGATGCAGGAGCAACTGGACGAAATCGCGCGCGGACTCATCGACGGCTTCAAGGAATTCGATGCCACGAGCGAGATTGCCGGCCTTTTCACATGGCCCGGCAACGCGACCCTGGCGGAAGGCGAAATACCGACCGACCTGACCGTCGGATTGGCTGGGCTCGTCCAGATCAATACCGCCTATCGGGACAATCCGCTCGCCCTGCGCGACGGCGCGACGATCGATGCCAACCCCGACAACAATGCCGGCTATGCCGGGCAGGTTCAACGTTTCATCGACACGTTCGCCGCCGAGCGGAGCTTTGCTCCAGGGACCGGGGTCGAAGGCGCGACCAGCCTGTCCGCCTTCGCGACGGGCTCGATCTCGTGGCTGGAGGATGGTCGCCAGTTGTCGTCCGTGGCAACCGAGAAGAAGGCGGCGATGCTCGCACGCACCTCGGAAGCTTTGTCGAACAAGACCGGCGTCAATATGGACGAGGAACTCGCCCGGCTTCTCGATCTCGAGCAGTCCTACGCGGCATCGGCCAAGCTTCTCCAGGTTGTCAATGAAATGCTCGCGACGCTGATGGCGACGGTAAGGTAAGCTCCATGAAGATGACGTCCGTATCCACGAACGCAATCAGCCAGGCACTCCGCCTTCAGGTGGCGCGCGCACAGGCCGAGATGATCAAGGCGCAAAAAGAGGTCGTCACTGGCCAGGTTGCCGATCGGGGACTGCATATCGGTATCCGCACGGGCCAGTCGGTGTCGCTCGATCGCGATATCGCACGCCTGCAAAACATCAAGGACACGAACGCAATCGTATCCTCCCGGATGGTCGCATCGCAGGAAGCGATGGGACAGGTCCACGACTACGCGCAGACATTCATGGAAACGCTGACCACGTCGATCGGCGGAACGCTCGATCCCAAGGTTCTTCAGACCCAGGCATCGACCATGCTTGCGACGATGGCGTCTGCCGCCAACACGACCATCGCGGGGGAGTTCATCTTCGCAGGCACGAATACCGACATACGTCCGTTCGACGACTTCCTTGCGCCCGATTCTTCCTCCCGTGCCGCAATGGACGAGTGGTTCGGCGACTTTCTGGCTTCGATCGGAAACCCCGAGCCGTCGGCACTGACCCCGGATCAGGTCGGCGAGTTTCTCGATCAGCTTGAAACGCACATGAGCGGCGACGGCTGGCAGGATGCATGGTCGCAGGCAAGCGATCAGCAGATCACGAGCCGGATTACGCTGAATGAAACCGCACAGACTTCGGTGACGGTAAACGACATCGGGCTTCGCCAGTTTTCTATGGCGGCAGCGGCCATGTTGACGCTGACCGAAGCCGGTATCGGCCCCGATGCCATGCGCGCCATGAACGAACGCGCCATTACCTGGACCGCAGCAGGCATGAACCAGATGACGGCCAGCCGCGCGTCTCTCGGCATCGTGGAAGGCCGCGTCAGCCAGGCAAGCGAGCGCCTGTCCATGCAGGCCGATCTGTTCACCAACATGCAGCGCGACATGATCGGCGTCGATGAATACGAAGCGGGAACACGGCTGACCGCGCTCATCGCTCAGGCCGACGCGGCACTTCTTTTGACCACGAGAATCCAGCAGATATCGCTGCTCAAATACCTGTAATGACGACCCCGAACGCAGTCCAACGCATACAAAGATCGGCAAACTGATGTACCAATTCGCCTACGCTGACATTCAGACCGATTCCGTCGCGGACGCCCGCGATCGCGAGAAGCAGGTGCTGGCGCGTTCGATCGACCTTCTGATCGAGGCGCGCGATGCCGGCACCCCCTCGGTAAAGTCCATCGAAGCGATCTATTTCATGAATCGCGTCTGGACGACCTTCATCGAGGATTTGGGCAGCAGCGAAAACGCGCTGCCGAAGGAGCTGCGTGCCAATCTGATTTCCATCGGGCTGTGGGTGCTGCGCGAAGGCGAGGAAATCCGGCAGGGCCGTTCGGACAATTTCGAAGGGCTGATCGAGGTTTCGGAGATCATCCGGGACGGATTGCAATGAAGAACACGTTCAAGATCACGCTGAAGCCGGGCGAGAAGATCTACGTCAACGGCGCCGTGATCCGGACGGACCGGAAGGTTTCGCTCGAATTCCTCAACGACGTTCAGTTCCTGCTCGAAAATCACGTCATGCAGCCCGAAGCCGCCACGACGCCTTTGCGGCAGCTTTATTTCATCGTGCAGATCATCCTGATGAGCCCGCAGGAAGCGGGCGATGCGCGCGCGATGTTCCGCAGTTCGCTTCCGCGACTGATCGAATCCTTCGAATCCGATGCGATCAGGGCGGACCTGAAACAGATCGACCGGATGGTCGCCGAGGGACAGGTCTACGAGGCGATGCGGCTCCTGCGCACGCTCTTTGTGCAGGAAGACGCCATCCTGACGCCGGTGCCCGCCTCCCATCCGGCTGCCTATCTGCCGCAACTGCTTGCCGGAGAATAACGCGATGAACGTCCCCGCCATCACAAACACAGCCAATACCGGACGCACCGATGTCGGTAACGCGGCGACGGTCGACTATCAGTCGTTCCTGAAGCTTCTCGTCGCGCAGATGAGAAACCAGGACCCGACCGCGCCGATGGAATCGACCGAATATGTCGCCCAGCTCGCGACCTTCAGCCAGGTCGAGCAGCAGGTGCAGATGAATGCCAAGCTCGACGATATTCTTCAGGCTTCGGCCCTGTCGCAGGCGAGCGGTTTGATCGGTCGTGAAGTCGTCGATCACACTGGCAAGGAAAGCGGCATCGTCAAGGAAATCAAGCTCTACTCCGACGGCGTCATCGCGATCCTTGAATCGGGCGCGCAAGTACCGATCCTGCCCGGCGTCACGATCCGCTGACACCCCGATGAACGAAGCCGACGCACTCGACATCGTCCAGTACGCGATCTGGGTCGTGCTGGTCGCATCCAGCCCAGCCGTCATCGTCGGCATGGCGGTCGGCGTCGGCATCGCGCTCGTCCAGGCATTGACGCAGGTGCAGGAAATCACCTTGACCTTCGTGCCGAAGATCGTCGCCATCTTGTTGACCGTCGCGATATCCGGCCCCTTCGTCGGTGCGCAGATTTCCAGTTTCGCAACCGTCATCTTCCAGCGCATCGAGAGCGGTTTCTGACACCGCTCCCCCTTCGCGCAAGCTTCATCGTCTAGCTTCCTCGCATTCCGGTCGCCTTCGCGGCCGCATGCGCACGGGAAGTCCAATATATGGCGATGAACGAGACGGCCGGAACGGCTCAGGTCCGCAACAGCGGGCGCGATATCGGGTTCGCGCTCGGCATCGTCGTCATCCTGACGATCCTCTTTCTGCCGATTCCCGTCTTCCTGATCGATATCGGGCTGGCGTTCTCGATCGCGGTCTCGGTGCTGATCCTCATGGTCGCGCTGTGGATTCAGCGTCCCCTCGAATTTTCGGCGTTCCCGACGGTTCTGCTCATCGTCACTATGCTGCGCCTGTCGCTCAACATCGCGACGACACGCGTCATCCTGAGCCACGGCAATGAGGGAAACAACGCGGCCGGCTACGTCATCGGCGGGTTCTCGAACCTCGTGATGGGCGGCGACTTCGTCATCGGCCTGATCGTCTTCCTGATCCTCATCATCGTCAACTTCATCGTCATCACCAAAGGCGCGACCCGCATCGCGGAAGTCGGCGCACGGTTCACCCTCGACGCCATCCCCGGCAAGCAGATGTCGATCGACGCCGACTTGTCCGCCGGCCTGATCAACGAGAAGGAAGCGCAGGCGCGCAGGCGCGAACTGGAAGAGGAATCCTCCTTCTTCGGCTCGATGGACGGCGCTTCGAAATTCGTGCGCGGCGATGCGATCGCCGGCCTCATCATCCTTGCGGTCACCATCGTCGGCGGCATCGCCATCGGCTACTCGCGCCACGGGATGGAGATCGGCGAAGCGGCGGACGTCTTCGTCAAGCTGTGCGTCGGCGATGGCCTCGTCTCGCAGATCCCCGCTTTGATCGTCTCGCTCGCGGCCGGCCTTCTCGTCTCGAAGGGCGGCACACGCGGCTCGGCGAACCAGGCGGTGTTCGGCCAGCTCGGCGCCTATCCGCGCGCCCTCTTCGTCGCCGCGATACTCCTGTTCACGCTCGGCCTCATGCCGGGGCTGCCGCTCATGCCTTTCGCCATCCTCGGCGGCATCATGGCAACGATGGCCTACGTCATTCCGCGTCAGCGCCAGCGCGACAAGGACGAGGTCGACGCCGCCGAGAAGGCGAAGCAGGCCGACAAAGAGGAAGAGGAGCGGCAATCCGTCAAGTCGTCGCTGCGTACCGCCGAGATCGAGCTTCTGATCGGCAAGCAGCTTTCGGCCAAGCTCCTGACATCGCATCAGGAGCTCGCCTTCCGCATGGGCAAGATGCGCAAGAAATTCGCCACGCAGTACGGATTCGTCGTGCCCGAGGTGAAGCTGACGGACGATTTCTCGATCCCGCCGAAAAGCTACCGCATCAAGATTCACGGCACCGTCGTCGCCGAATACGAGATGCGCGTCGGCGAACTGATGGTGCTTGTCGGCAACGGCAAGACGCCCACCTTCCCCGGCGAGGAGGTTCGCGAACCCGCTTTCGGCATGAAAGCCTATTCCGTGCCTGAAATGTTCGCTGAGGACGTGAAACGCGAGAAGCTGACGGGCGTCGACAATATGTCCGTTCTTCTGACGCATCTGTCGGAAGTGATCCGCAACAATCTGCCCCAGCTTCTGTCCTACAAGGACATGAAATCGCTGCTCGAACGGCAGGACCCCGAATACAAGAAGCTCGCAGAGGAAATCTGCACGACGCACATCACCTATCCCGGCCTCCAGGCAGTCTTGAAGCTGCTGCTCGCCGAGCGCATTTCCATCCGCAACCTGCATCTGATCATCGAAGCGATCGCCGAGATCGCGCCGCATGTGCGCCGCACCGAGCAGATCGTCGAGCATGTGCGCATCCGCATGGCCCAGCAGATTTGCGGCGATCTTGCGGAAGGTGGTTTCCTCAAGGTACTGCGGCTCGGCAATCGCTGGGACCTCGCCTTCCACCAGAGCCTCAAGCGCGACGCCAAGGGCGAGGTGCGCGAATTCGACATCGATCCGCGCCAGCTCGAGGAATTCGGTGAGCAGGCGTCGAAGGCGATTCGCGAACTTCTGGAAAAAGGAGAACGTTTCGTCGTCGTCGCCTCTCCCGAAGCGCGGCCCTATGTCCGCATGATCATCGAGCGCCTGTTCTCCACGCTGCCGGTTCTGTCCCATGTCGAGATCGCGCGCGGCGTCGAGATCAAGGTGCTCGGCTCGATTTCCTGATGGACCTTCCGGCCTCTCTCGACGCAATCGCGATCGCCGCCTTTCTGGCGTTCTGCCGGATCGGCGCGTGCTTCATGATCATGCCGGGCCTGGGCTCGATACGCGTTCCCGTCCAGATCAGGCTGTTCGTCGCCGTGGCGGTCACCTTCGCGCTTCTGGCGCATCTGTGGGACTTCCTCGTGCCGTTCGTGTCCTCGCGGCCGGATGCACTCCTGCTGCTGGTCGTTTCCGAAGTCCTGATCGGCGCGCTCATCGGCACCGTGGCCCGGCTCTATCTCCTGGCAGCCCAGTTCATCGGCTCGGCCATGGCGATGATGTCGGGGTTCAATGCAATGGGCGGCACCGCGATCGAGGAGCCCGATCCGCAAAGCGCGCTCGCGGCGATCATCTCGCTGTCTGTGCTGCTGCTCCTGTTCGTGTTCAACTTCCATCACGAGATCATCCGGGCGCTGGTCGGCTCCTACACGGTGGCGCCCGTCGACACGCTCTACAACCCCGCATCTGCCCTTGCCGACGTCTCCGACACGTTGTCGGAGGCGTTTCTGATCATGCTGCGGCTCGGCTCGCCCTTCATCGCCTATGCGATCCTGGTCAATCTGGCGACCGGCCTGATCAACAAGCTGACGCCGCAGATTCCGATCTACTTCGTTTCGCTTCCCTTCGTGATCGCGGGCGGTCTGATCCTCGCCTACTTCGCGATCGGGCCGTTCCTGTCGCTGGCGGTCGACGGCTTCCTTCCCACCACCATCGCGAGATAGGCCCATGTCACGCCGCACGGATCGCCTGACCAAGGTTCTCACCCTTCAGGAAAAGCTCAAGAAACTGCACGAGACGCGGCAGGCGACGCACGCTTCCAATGCGCGAATGGCGCAGGCGGAAGCCGAAGACATCGTCGCGGCCTTCAATGCCGAAGGCTCGCTCTCGAGCATCTTTCCCGAACTCTATCATGCGCGCGTCGCGTCGGCCTCTGCAGCGAGGCAGCAGCATCTGGCGAACGCCCATGTCGAGGCGGGGCGCGTCGCCAAGGCGTCCGCACGCGCCGACGCGGTCGGCCGGGAACTGAACGTCTCGAAACGCGCCGACGCGCGGGCCGCCGAAGAACGGGACCAGATGGAGGCCGTATCGCGGCGGGCAGCGAAGTAAGGCTGCCACAAGCTTGTTCGCCGATAGTCGACGAGAACATGGAGGATCACCTTGGGTCTCACCTTGCCCGCAGATGTCGTATTGAACGTCGTGCGCCCGACGGATGCCGCCGCGATAGCGGCCGCGCGTGAACAGCGCGTGTCATCGACCCCCGACGCGGCAGCGCCCGCATTCGCCGCATCGACGAAGGCGCAATCGGCGCCCGCTGCGCACGATGCGGACGCCACCCCTTCGGCATTCCGCAAATTCGAGGCGATGATGCTGCAAAGCTTCCTCCAGTCGATGTTGCCGACCGAAAGCGAGGCGGTTTACGGCGAGGGTCTGGCCGGCGATATGTGGCGCTCGATGATGGCCGAGCAGATTGCGGGCGTGATGGCCGAACGCGGCGGTATCGGCGTCGCGGACCGCATTCTCGCCGGCCACTACGGCCGTATGGAAGATGCTTCCCTGCCGAACGCCCAGACCGACGGGCTGGCTGTCGAAAGCGTCCTTCATGAAGCGCGGCGCATGGCACTTCAGCCGACCATCGACGCGGCCGCATCGAACCGTTCCGACTTCTGACATTTCCCGTAGACGCAGGATTGCGCCACATGAACATGCTCTCGCCCACGCCATTCATTTCTCCCAAACCCGTTTCACGATCCGGCGGCAAAGCTGCCGATCTCGGTATCCTGCTCTCCCGTATAGAGGAGGCCCTCGATACCGAGACGAATGCGATCCGCACCGACATGCAGTTCGATATCGCAGCGTCGAATGCGCGTAAGAGCCGTCATCTCTACGATTTGACGCGCGCCTTGCGCGGGCAGGATGACGAGGCGCTTGTCGCCGCATACCGCCCAGAGATCGAACGTCTGCGCGACAAGCTCGCGATCAACCAGGGCGCGATCACCGCTCATCTCGACGCGGTCAAGGAGATCGCGACACTGGTTCAGGCGGCCTTGCAGAACGCAGAAGCCGACGGGACCTACAGCCAGGCCGAGTTCGCGGATTCGAAGCGCTGACATGTTGAAGCTTGCCGCAGCAGCAATCTGGATCGCCGCAGCGACGGCAGGTTCGGTCTTCTATGCCTTCCAGCAGGCAAGCACCGTCGAGGCCGCTGCGCCGGCAAGCGAACCGACGGCTTTCGGCGGGCTCGACTACGTTCGCCTGAACGTCGTTTCCGTCCCGCAGATGAAGGGCGGCGAGGTCAATGGCTACTTCCTTGCGCGGCTCGTTTTCACCGCGCCCACCGAGCGTTTGAAACAACTCGTCGTACCCGCCGACGCCATGCTCACCGACGCGGTCTATGGTAAGCTCTATGCCGATCCCTCGATCGATTTCTCGCGTGTCGACACACTCGACATCGCTGCCTTTCGCGCGGGCCTGCGCGATGCGGTCAATGAAAAGATCGGCGAGAACCTGATCACCGAAGTTCTTATCGAGCAGGTCGATTTCCTCTCGAAGGCGGATATCCGCCGTGCGAGCTTTCGTGGCTGGGACAGTTCCGAAACGGTCGAAAGCGCCCCGGCTTCCGCCCAACACTGACGCTTACGGCTACCTGAAGTTCGGCTTACGCTTTTCCAGAAACGCCATCAGCCCCTCGCGTGCGTCGGGCCCGGTCTGCGACAGGGCCGCCGAGAGGCTCTCGGCGTAAAGCCCGTCACCGCGCGACATGTCACCGATATGCGCGATGGACTGGATGACGAGATAGTTCACCAGCGAGGAATTGTCGGCGATGCCGTGCGCCAGTTCCAGCGCCTTGGCCATCCCCTCCCCCTCGCCGACGACATAATGGGCAAGACCCAGCCGCTCCGCCTCCTCGGCGCCGTAGACGCGGCCCGTCAGCATCATCTCCGTCATGCGGTCCGGTCCGATGATGCGTCCCACACGCACCGTTGCGCCACCGCCCACGAAAATGCCGCGCTTGCCTTCCGGCAACTGGAATTTCACGGAAGGCTCGGTCACGCGAACATGCGTCGCAGCGGCGATCTCCAGTCCGCCGCCCATCACCGCGCCGGTCAGGACGGAGACGACGGGCACGCCGGAAAGCTGGATCTTGTCCATGATCGCATGCCAGCCGCGAGAATGGCGCAGCACCTCGTGCGCCTCGCGTTCGCTCTGTTCGGAAAGGTCGAGCCCAGCGGAAAAATGCCCGCCTTCGCCTGATAGAACGATGGCGCGCACGTCCTTGGGAATGTCCGAAAAGAAAGCATCCAGCGCGTTCAGCGTCGCGTCGTTGATCGCGTTTCGCTTGGCGGGACGGTTGAAGGCAAGGCGCGCAATCGCGCCCTCGAACGTGACGCGCAGGACCTGGTCAGCCGACGCCTGTGATGTGCCCGTCATCGCGTTCATGCCGATTTCCTCTTGCGCCGTCATATGCCTGGCATCTTTCACTTAGCTGGATTGTTTTGTACCATAACAATTGATCGGCATTCAAGCTGACCACCGGCAACGGCGTTGGGCTTTATGTTAGGATTTTTGCGTTATGAGGATCGTATGAGCACAGCCGACACGGCATCATCCGGTATTGCGGCGAAACGGGGCCGACCGCGTCACGACGCGCTGTCGGCAGCCGACGTCACCGCGATTCCCGCTCTGGAGGCCATCGTCGGCTACCGGCTGCGGCGTGCGCAGCTCTATGTCTTCCAGGATTTCATCGACAGCTTCGCGCGCATGAAGCTGCGTCCGGCCGAATTTTCCGTTCTATCCGTCATGGCCCGCCGCCCCGGCCTCAAGCAGACCGAGATCGCCGAGGAACTGGGCATCAAGCGGGCCAACTTCGTGGCGCTCATGGACGGGCTCGAGGCGCGTGGCCTTGCCGAACGCCGCAAGGCCGATACCGACAAGCGCTCCCATTCTCTGCACCTGACACCCGACGGGGTCAAGTTCGTGCGCAAGATGATGGAGGTCTGGAACGAGCACGAAAAGCGTCTCGTCGACAAGCTTGGTGGCGCAGAAGAACGTGACCGCTTGATCCAACTGCTCGACAGGATCGTCGCGCCGGATTCAGCGCCCCGATAGCGCCGCCACGACCTCGTCGGGAATCGCTACCGCCTTGATCCGGGATGCGTCGTCCGGGTCGCGCCCCGTCCAGACCCGCGTCTCGCGGCCCTCGATGGCCAGCTTGCCGTCTTTCAGGACACGATGCTCGATATCGAAGCTCGAACGGCGGATATCGATCGCCCGACTTTCGATGGTGATGACGTCGCCATAGCGCGACGGGATCGAGAATTTCGCGCCGGTGTCGACCATCGGAATGCCGACGATCCCGTATTTCTTCGTCCAGGCGATTTTCTTGCATCCGAGCGCCTTTTCGAACAGATAGGCGGTCGAAGCGTCGAACATGGCGAAATAACGCGGGTAGAAAACGATGCCGGCCGCATCGCAATCGCCCCATTCGATTTCGACGTTGCGCGTGTTGGTCAGCATTGGTCTTCCTTGTTTTCAATCCTTCGCTAGGTCGGAACGTCGAGGCATGGATTCCTGTGACAAGCACAGGAATGACGGCCGCTAGGTAATGCTCTAACCGCCGACCAGCCCCTTCTATCGCACAAGCTATCAGAACTACCGTCATTCCTGTGCTTGTCACAGGAATCCATGCCTTACCCATCAAGGCAGCGCGCCTCCCGCCCCCTTCATGTCGCGCTTAAATTCTCCACCAGAACCGCAATCCCCTGCCCGCCGCCGATACATGCCGATGCGATTCCGTAGCGCCCGCCCGAACGCTGCAACTCACGCGCGACCGTCGTCGTGATGCGGATGCCGGTCGCGGCCAGCGGATGGCCGATCGCGATCGCGCCGCCATTGACGTTTGTCTTCGCCTCGTCGAGGCCGAGTTCGCGGATACATGCCATGATCTGAGCGCCGAAGGCCTCGTTGATCTCGATCCGGTCGATCTCATCGAGGCGCAAACCGGTTTCTTCCAGAACCGCGCGGATGGCAGGCACAGGGCCGATGCCCATGATATGCGGCGGCACGCCGACGGAAGCTCCAGCGATGATACGCGCCAGCGGGTTGATACCGCTCGCCGCCGCCTTCTGTTTCGAACCGACCAGCGCAGCCGCAGCACCATCGACCACGGCGGAGGAATTGCCGCCTGTCTGCACGCCGCCGAAGGCCGGCCGGATTTTCGCCAACGCCCCATAGGGCGACGGGCGGATATGGCTGTCGACGGACACCTCCTCGACTTTTCGCGGCAAACGGATCGAGCGGTCGTTGAAGCCTTCGATCGAGAAGGTCTCGCTCCTCACCTGCACGATTTCGCCGCCGAGCAACCCGTCGTCCTGCGCCTTGACCGCGCGAGCGAAGGAGCGCTCGGCGAAACGGTCCACCTCCTCGCGGGTGATGCCGTAATCCTTCGCAAGGTTCTCGGCCGTGTCGCCCATCGTGCAGGAGCAGGCCGGGTCGAGCAGCGCTTCCCAAAGAAAGTCCTTGAACGCGACCTGCCCCATTTTGAAGCCGTTGCGATGGGTGTAGGCCGCGACGGGGTTGCGGCTCATCGATTCAGCGCCTGCACACAAAACAACGCCCGCACGATCCTGCGTCACCAGATCGGCGGCCTGCAGGATCACCTCGATACCGGTGCCGCAGATGCGCTGGACGAGATGGGCCGGCCGGTCATAGGGGATGCCGGCATAAAGCCCGATATGACGCGGCGTCATATAGGCGTCGAAGGATGCCTGCGCCATCGAGCCTGCAATGGTCGCATCGATCTCGTCCGGGGCGATGCCCACCTTCTCGATCACCGCCCGCGCCGCCTTGATTCCCAGATCGATGGGCGAAATCTCCGCGAATGCGCCGGTGTAATCGACGAACGGCGTGCGAATCCCGTCGTAAAGCCACGCATCCTCGAACGAATAGCGCAATCCGCGATGCTGGGTCATAGAGCGGCCTTTCCGTCGGCGACGATAACGTGAGTGGGCGATGGCTCGGCGTAAAGGTGGTCGACCTGATCGGCTCGCGCGGCCATCACCGCACGTTGGTTGATCGATCCCTTGTCGGTGACCTCGTGCCGGTCGATCGAAGGCGGCGCGTCGAGAATGATCGCGCGCGCCACGAGATTGGAACTGCCGGTCGATTTCGCCGCCAGCATATCGAGACACTTCTGGATTTCGACGCGCACGCAAGGGTGACGCGCGATGGTTTCCTCGTTGGCCTTCGCAAGGTCAGGATCGGCTTTCCGCGCGGCATCGAAATCGAGGACGAGCAGCGCGCCGATATGGTTGCGGTCCAGCCCCGTCAGCACCACGTCGCGCACGAGAGGCGCGCAGGCAGATATGACAGAGCCGCGAACGCCCGCCATGTTGACCCACGTCCCCGTCGAAAGCTTGAAGTCTTCTGATACGCGCCCGTCGAACAGGAACCCCTTGTCGACATCGTCGGGGTCCACGAATTTCAAGGCATCGCCAATGCGATAGAAGCCGTCCTCGTCGAAGCATTCGGCGGTCTTGTCCGGCTGACGCCAGTAGCCCGGCGTGATGCTCGGCCCTTTAAGCCGCAGTTCCAACTTCTCCGCATTCGGAACGAGCTTGAGTTCGAGACCGGGAGCGGGAAGCCCCACCTCCCCGGGCCGCGTGACAGGCCATGTCGTGGTCGATGCGAACGGTGCCGTCTCCGTCGAACCGTAGCCGGTAACGATCATGATCTTTTCGCCGACCGTCTCAATGGCGAGCCGTTCGAGCGCATCCCAAACATGCTGGGCCAGCCCCGCCCCCGCATATTGCAAAAGCTCAACTTTGGAAAAGAAGGTCCGGCGCAATTTTTCATTGCGTGCGAGGTGATCCGCCAGCATTTCGAAACCCTTGGGCACGTTGAAATAGAGCGTCGGCGCGACCTCCTCGAGGTTGCGCACGGTGCGCTCGATCCCCGCCGGCGTCGGGTTGCCGTCGTCAATGTAAAGCGTACCGCCATTGTGAAGAGCGATGCCGAAATTATGGTTGCCGCCGGCCGTGTGGTTCCACGGCAGCCAATCCACCATCACCGGCGGCTTGTCCTTCAGGAACGCGAGCGCGGTGGCGATCATAACCTGATTGCAGGCCATCATGCGATGCGTGTTGATGACCGCCTTCGGCATGCCGGTTGAACCGGAGGTAAAGAGAAACTTGGCCACCGTATCGCCCGACAGCGTCTTTTCGGCTGCATCGACCGCACGATCGGGCTCGACGGCGAGCAAATCATCGAACGGTGTCGTCTTTCGGCCGGCCGGCGCGTTCCGGCCAACGACCAGTTCCATGTCATCCGTCAGCACCGCGTCGAGCGCATCGGCAAACGGCGCACCATAGGCGGTGAGAACGAGACCCGGCGTCAGCAACGAAAAGATGTGCTTCAGCTTGGCGAAATCGCTGGAGACGAGCGAATAGGCGGGCGACACGGGCGCATAGGCGATGCCGGCCATCATCGCGCCGAGCGCCATCAAGCCATGCTCGATCGAGTTTCCAGAAAGAATGACGACGGGCCGTTCGACACTTAAATTCCGCGCGAGCAGCGCTTCGCCGATCGACCGGGCCTTGTCCAGCGCATCGGCATAAGTGAGCCTGCGCCATTCGCCGTCTTGTCCCCGATCTGCCAGAAACACGCGGTCGGGCGCGATTTCGGACCAGTACCGCAGCCGGTCGATCAGCGAGCGCGGATAAGAATCCAGCGGCGCCCTTGCTTTGACGCGAATGACATCACTTTCGCGCATGATATCGGCAGCGAGTTCGCCCATGTTCACCGGGCGCATGCCCGGCATCGAAAGAATCGGCATCGGGCTCCTCCCTGCGATCCACCCAGCGCGATCGATCGCGCAGATTGTTATGATAGATAACGATAACGCCGAATTGTCGCAAGCCCACTTGTCGCGGCGCGATTGTCGTTGACGTAAACGTCAATCGACTGCTACGAATCCTGTCGACGCCGGTCACGATCCGGCCCCGTATCGAGAGGAGTTTTGACGTGGACATCAATGCCGTTGCTGCCAAGATGCAGGAAAAAGTTGCCGATGCGGACTTCAGCAGTTCGGTGAAATTCGACATGGGCGACGAATTCATCGTCATCGACGGCAAGACCGTCACGACCACCGACGCTCCGGCCGACTGCACGATCAAGATCTCGAAGGAGAATTTCGAGCAGCTTATCGCAGGCGAATTGAACCCGACCGCTGCCTTCATGACGGGCAAGATCAAGGTCGAGGGCGACATGTCGGTCGCCATGCAGCTTTCGCAACTCATCTGATCCGGCAAGGCTGGATGAAGCGTCCCTCCCAAGACGCAAAAAGGCGGCCGTGAGGCCGCCTTTTCTTAATTGAGAGTTCGCGATCCGAAGACCGTCAGGCGGCGATCCGATTTGCCGAGCGGACAACCTTGCGGCCGGTCGCGACGAGCGTGCCAGCCGCCCCGTCGAGCGCAGCGGGCTGAAGTTCGAGCGCGAGCAAACGGTGCCGCTCGTAGGGGCCGGGCATCGCAAGCGCGTCTGTCTTGTCTGCCGAAAAGCCGAAGCGGATGTAATAGGCCGGATCGCCGACAAGGATGATCGCGCCATGGCCAAGCCGCCTTGCTTCGGTGATCGCATGGCGCATCAGGGCCGAGCCGATCCCGGCGGATTTCACATCCGAGTCGACGGCGAGCGGGCCGAGCAGCAATGCAGGACGACCGCCTGCCGCAACATTCCAGAGCCGCACGGTGCCGATCACGGCTCCGTCTTCATCCTTCGCAACGAACGCCAGACCGGCCGCGGGCATGCGCCCGCGCCGCAGCTTTTCCGACGACTTCGCCTTCCAGCGCGATCCCATCGCACGATCGAGCAACGCATCGCGCGGCGTGATGTCACCAGCCGTTTCGGCACCAATTTCGACTTGACTAATTTCCCCCCTTGCGGGGAAGCTGCCCGGCAGGGCAGAGGGGGGCAACGTCGAGCGGCACCCTTCATTTTCGAAAGCGCGATCAATCTGCGCACGCACCGGGACAGCGCCTCCCTCTGGGTCGCCACCCATCTCCCACGCAAGGGGGGAGATCAGCCAATCGCACAAATTCGCACTGACTTTAACGTTCCGAAATTCCATCTCCACGATCCTTCACAAGCGGAGGTCTGTTCCACAAGCGAGCCTGCCGGCGGTTCCCCGCCAACAGATTGATCCGAGCACTCTTTCGAGCGTCAGATCACATACGATCGGAGCGGCTCGAAGCCGTTGAAGGCGACCGAGGCGTAGGTGGTCGTGTAGGCGCCTGTCCCCTCGATCAGCACGTCGTCGCCGATGGTGAGCGACAGCGGCAGCGGATAGGGCGTCTTCTCGTACATCACGTCAGCCGAATCGCAGGTCGGGCCTGCCAGCACGCACGGCGCCTTCTCGTCATCGTCGCGCGCGGTCACGATCGGGTAGCGGATCGCCTCGTCCATCGTCTCGGCGAGACCGCCGAACTTGCCGATGTCGAGATAGACCCAGCGCACATTGTCGTTGGCCGACTTCTTCGAGATCAGCACGACTTCCGACTTGATAGTGCCGGCATTGCCGACCATGCCGCGGCCCGGCTCGATGATCGTCTCTGGCATGCGATTGCCGAAATGCTTCGACAGCGCCTGGAAGATCGCCTGGCCATATGCCTGCGCGGTCGGCACGTCCTTGAGGTAACGGGTCGGGAAACCGCCGCCCATATTCACCATCTTCAGGACGATGCCTTCGCCGGCAAGCGTCGCGAACACGCCCTTGGCATCGCCCAGCGCCCTGTCCCAGGCGGCAAGATCGGTCTGCTGCGAGCCGACATGAAACGAGACGCCATAGGCGGCAAGGCCGAGCGCATGCGCGTGGCGCAGAACGTCGACGGCCATCGCCGGCACGCAGCCGAACTTGCGCGACAGCGGCCATTCGGCGCCCTCGCCGTCGGTCAGGACACGGCAGAACACGCGGCTGCCGGGAGCCGCGCGCGCGATCTTCTCGACTTCCTCGACGCAATCGACGGCGAAGAGGTCGATGCCGAGTTCGTGGGCGCGCGCGATGTCGCGCTCCTTCTTGATCGTGTTGCCGAAGGAAATCCGGTCGGCGGTCGCGCCGGCATCCATCGCCATCTCGATCTCGGCGACCGAAGCGGTGTCGAAGGACGAGCCGAGACCGGCCAGCAGGCGCAGGATTTCCGGCGCCGGATTGGCCTTCACGGCATAATAAATCTTCGAGTTCGGCAGCGCCTTTTCAAAGGCGTTGAAATTGTCTGCGACGACATCGAGGTCGACGACGAGGCACGGGCCTGCCGGACGGCGGGTGGCGAGGAAATCGAGAACGCGCTGCGTTGCCATGGGTCTGCTCCCTGACGGCCGGGGCCGCCTGCTGAACTCCCGTCTTCGGCGCGCGGCCATGGACGGGCGGTGGACAAAGGGCGCATGCGACAGCCGACACGGAACCAGCCGGTGGAGACACCGGAACCGTGCGGCCCGCTTGCGCGGCGATGAACCAACGCCTTTTCAAGCGTCAATTCGCTTTGTCTGCCTCAGCTTTGGAGAATGCCTCCGCACTGCCGGCAAGGAAGGTGTGCCTCTTCAGTAACCCCGGTCTTTGGACGACCGGCAGAACACCAGAAAGGCCCGCACCGTCGTTGCTTCAAGATGTCCTCGGACTGGCGGTTGGCCGTCAGACCGACTGGAGGGGTTAGTTCCAGGTACCTTACCGTAGCCCTCACCAAACGAGGGATCGGCGGACACCCACAGGCACGTGCGACTTTGGGCAAGCGCGATATAGGGATATTCGCAGATTCGATCAACGAAAAAATCGAGCGCACTTGAAAATCGGCTGCCGCTGAACGACGTTGCGACCAATGTCAAACGGGAATGAACGATGCCTGCCACGCGCGACGAGCTGAACGCATTTCTCGATTACCTGGAAACACCCGTTGCTAACGCGCCAACCGGCCCGCTCGCGGGGCAGACACTCGGTGTGAAGGACATTTTCGATGTCGCCGGATACCCGACCGGCTGCGGAAATCCCGAATATCCAACGGCCAGGTTCGCGGCCGTAGAGACTGCACCGTCCGTCCAGAAAATTCTCGACGCCGGTGCGCGTTTCGTGGGCAAGACGCAGACGGAGGAACTGGCATTTTCCCTGATGGGACAGAACGTTCATTTCGAGCATCCGGTGAACCCGAAAGCGCCGGACCGCGTGACCGGCGGCTCGTCATCCGGCTCGGCGGCTGCCGTCTCGGGCGGACTTTGCGATATCGCAACGGCCTCCGATACGGGCGGTTCGGTCCGTGGCCCGGCAAGCTTCTGCGGGCTGATCGGACTTCGCGCAACGCACGGCCGCATACCGCTGACCGGCACGATGAAGCTCGCGCCCAGCCTCGACGTGTTCGGCTGGTTCGCGAAGGACGCGGCGGCTTACGGACACGTTGCGGATGTCTTTTTTGGCGAAGCTTCCGCGGCTGAGAAGTCTTTCCGCCCGCTCACACTCTCCGCACTCGACGAACTCGTCCTCGGTCCCGACGAGGCAGCCGAATATGCGCGCATGACCGATCGGGTCGCCAATGTCCTCGGCGCGCCGACGAAAGCCAGGCCGTTCAGCCAGTCCATCGACGACCTCTACTGGATTTTCCGACGAATCCAGGCCTATGAGGCATGGGCCGTCCATGGCGATTTCGTATCGAGCGTAACGAATATGGACCCGGCGGTTCGCGCCCGGTTCGAGTTCGGCCGCGACATGGGATGCAGCGTCGCCGTCGATGAAACGAAGACGCGCAATGCGTTCCGCGACGAAATGGAAAACCTGCTCGGCGACGACGGAGTTCTCGTCCTGCCGACCATGCCGGGCGCAGCTCCCTTCGCCCGCTCGACGGGCGACGAGTTGCAGCAATATCGCGAGCGCGCTTTGCGTCTCCTGTGCCTGTCCGGCCTGTCCGGTCTGCCGCAGATCACGGTTCCGCTCGGCACGGTCCATGCCGCGCCGTTCGGCATCTCGCTTCTCGGGCCGCGCAACAGCGACCGCAGCCTCGTAAGGCTCGCCTCCCGCATTCTCGGAGACGCGTGAATGGACACCCTCACCCGCATGCGCGCCTTTATCGATGTGGTCGAAGCGGAAGGTTTTTCCGCCGCCGCGCGCAAGATCGGCCGTTCCAAGGCGCTGTTGTCGAAATATGTTCGCGAACTGGAAGACGAGCTCGGCGCGCTGCTTCTCAACCGCACGACGCGGCAGTTCTCGCTGACCGAGACCGGCCACACCTATTACAAGCGCGCGACCGAACTCGTGCGCGAGATCGATACGCTCGCCGAGACGGTTCGCGAATCCGCAAGCGATGTGAAGGGCCGCATCAAGCTGACCGCGCCGCGCACATTCGGGGATGCGCAAATCGGCCACTCGCTGGTGGATTTTGCCAAGGAACACCCGGACATCACGCTCGAAATCAACCTCGACGATCGCTTCGTCGATCTTGTCGAGGAGGGGTTCGACCTTGCGATCCGCATCACGCGACTGGCCGATTCCTCGATGATCGCACGACGCCTCGCGCCGTTCCGCGTCAGGGTCTGCGGATCGCCCGAGCTGATCGCGCGCGTCGGCACCCCGAAAAAGCCGCAGGATCTTTCGAAGATGCCTTGCATCATCGACACCAACGGCCGCTGGCTTTCCAACTGGCAGTTCCAGCGCGAAAGCGGCGAGATCGTAAGCGTTCCGGTGTCCGGACCGATCGAGGCGAACAGTCCGCTGACGACACGCGCAGCGGCCTGCGTCGGACTGGGTTTCGCCATACTGCCCGATTTCATTGCCGCGTCCGCCTTGGAGAGCGGCGAACTGGTCGCGGTTCTCGACGAATTTGCGCCGCAGGGCGGCGGCATCTTCGCGGTCTATCCGCACCGGCGTTACCTGCCGGCGAAAATCCGCGTGTTCGTCGACTTTCTGGCACGCTGGTTCAAGGAGCATGAACGCGCCGGCTGAAATCTGCGTCACCGCGCCTCCCCAATCTCGCCGCGTTTCTGCTAGACTCCTTGCGAGCAAATCATTGCGGGGCACGATGGCGATCCGGTTCAGATCTTTCCTGCTTGGTGGCGGCCTGCTGGCGGCCGCGACCTCGCACGCTGATGCCCATCCGCATGTCTTCGCCGAGGCGCGTCTCGAAGTGGCCGTCAAGGATGGAAACGTCGAGGCGCTGCGCCACGTCTGGCGCTTCGACGATCTGTTTTCCTCGACCGTCCTGTTCGAGTTCGATCAGAACCGCGACCTGAAACTCGACCACGAAGAGCTGGAAATGGTCGGTTCGGTAATCCACGAATCGCTCGCCGAGTTCGGTTATTTCCAGTTCGTCACGGCGGACGGCAAGGACATCGCGATGAACGCGCCCGAGAGCATCGTCGCAATGTTCGAAAACCAGCAATTGATGATCGTGTTCGAATCCCGGCCGGCGGAGGTGCTGGCGCTCGACGGCGATCTTCATTTCGGCGTCTACGACCCGACGTTTTATACTGCCATCGACTTCTACGACGACGACAATCTGGTGGTTGTTGCCATGCCGGAAGCGTGCGCCAAAAAGGTGGTGCGCCCCGACCCCGACGAGGCGCTTGCCATGAACCAGCAATCGCTGACCGATGCCTTTTTCAACGACCCGGGCGGCGTGGACATGTCCAAGCTCTTCGCCACACGCCTCGAGCTGACCTGCGGAGCCGAAGGATGATGCGGATTTCGAAGCGGACCATGCGCGTTTTCTTCGCGACCGTCGCAATCGTATATGTCGCGACCCATTTCATGGGCCATGCGCACGCGCAAAGCTCGCTGGGCATCGGATCGGCGGAAGTCGCGGCACCCTCGACGGGCATGTTCGCCGGAACGCTCAACTGGATCAACGCGCAGCAGCAGACCTTCTACCGCTCGCTGACGGGCGCATTGCGTTCCATGCGCGATGGCGGCGGCGGAACGTGGATGCTCGTCGCGCTCTCCTTCGCCTATGGCGTCTTCCATGCGGCCGGGCCGGGCCACGGCAAGGCAGTGATCTCGTCCTACATGCTCGCCAACGAGGTCGCGCTGCGCCGCGGAATCATGCTGTCCTTCGTGTCGGCCCTGCTGCAGGGCGTGACCGCGATCGCCATCATGAGTGCGGCCTTCTTCCTTCTGCGCGGAACGGCCGTCTCGATGACCGATGCCACGCGCTTCCTCGAAATCGCCAGCTTCGCGCTCGTCACCGCCTTCGGCGCATGGCTCTTATGGAAAAAGGCCGGCCCCGCAGTTGCGGCCCTTTTTGGCCGGCGTCCTGCCCATGCCCTCTCGGCGGCGGCGGCGCACGATCATCATCACAGCCACAGCCACAGCCATCATCACGAGCACGACCATTCTCATGACCACGGCGCGGTCTGCTCCTCATGCGGCCACGCCCATGCGCCCGATCCCGCGATGCTTTCCGGCGACCGCTTCGACTGGAGAACCGCCTGGGCTGCGATCATCGCAGTGGGGCTTCGGCCCTGCACCGGCGCGCTCGTCGTGCTGTCCTTCGCCTTTTTGAACGGGCTTTGGGCGGGTGGCTTCCTGTCGGTCTTGGCCATGTCGATCGGCACCGCGATTACCGTGTCGATCCTCGCCATTCTGGCCGTCACCGCCAAGAACTGGGCGGTCGCCTTTGCCGGCGACGGGCGCGCGGGAAATCGCGTTCATACCGGCATCGAAATCGCAGGCGCTGCCTTCGTGTTTCTGCTGGGTCTGACGCTGCTGACGGCAAGCCTGAATGTTTGAGGTCGAGACATGGATTCCTGTGACGAGCACAGGAATGACGGTTGCGTTGGTATCGCTGCAAGTCTCACAGATTGACGATTGGCATTGACCTTAATGCCGTCATTCCTGTGCTGGTCACAGGAATCCTGTGTGTTCGGGGTGGTGTAGAGTGAATGCGGGAAGGATACCGTCGGAATCCTGATCCGCCTGCTGGCGAGACCGAGGCTTGGCCGGGTCCCTTCCCG
>NZ_JAAAMK010000012.1 GCF_024105665.1 Aliihoeflea aestuarii
AATCGCCGCGAGATCCGGCTCCAAGAAACTCGCCATCATCGCCGTCGCAAGGAAACTCCTCACCGTCCTCAACGCAATGCAACGCCAACAAAAACAATACGCCTGAAAACACAGTTGCCAGGCCTCGCCCTTTCAACCTTCAATCGCCGGAAAATCTAAGCTGTGGGGCGCATCCACGGCTACAAACTCAGAAACCAACACCAAAGAAAAGCCCCGCCGGATCGCTCCGGCGGGGCTTCGTGTCCTTCCAACGAAGCTTGAAGCTTAGTTGTCGGTGTTCTGCTTCTTCAGCGCGGCACCGAGGATGTCGCCGAGCGAAGCGCCCGAGTCGGTCGAACCGTACTGAGCGACCGCTTCCTTCTCCTCGGCGATTTCCAGCGCCTTGATGGAGACGGTGAGGCGGCGGGTCTTCTTGTCGAACTGCGTGACGCGGGCATCGACCTTCTGGCCGACCGAGAAACGCTCGGGGCGCTGCTCGTCGCGGTCGCGGGAGAGGTCGGCACGCTTGATGAAGCTTTCGATGTCGTGATCGACGAGCTTCACTTCGAGGCCGCCATCCTTGATCGCGGTGACTTCACAGGTAACGATCGCGCCCTTGCGCAGTTCGCCGGAAGCGGCGGCATCGCCGATCGCATCCTTGCCGAGCTGCTTGACGCCAAGCGAGATGCGCTCCTTCTCGATGTCCACGTCGAGAACCTGCGCCTGCACCATGTCGCCGCGATTGTACTCCTCGATGACCTGCTCGCCCGGACGCGTCCAGTCGAGGTCGGAAAGGTGCACCATGCCGTCGACATCGCCTTCGAGACCGATGAACAGGCCGAACTCGGTCTTGTTCTTGACCTCGCCTTCCACGACCGAACCGGCCGGGTAGGTGCGCGCGAAAACTTCCCACGGATTTTCCAGCGTCTGCTTGAGGCCAAGCGAGATGCGGCGCTTCTGCGGGTCCACTTCGAGAACGACCACGTCGACTTCCTGCGTCGTCGACAGGATCTTGCCGGGGTGGACGTTCTTCTTGGTCCAGGACATTTCCGAAACGTGGATGAGGCCCTCGATGCCCGGCTCCAGCTCGACGAACGCGCCGTAGTCGGTGATGTTCGTGACCTTGCCGGTGACGCGCTTGCCGATCGGGTAGCGCGTGCCGATGCCTTCCCACGGATCCGCCTCGAGCTGCTTCATGCCGAGCGATATACGGTGAGTTTCCTGGTTGATGCGGATGATCTGGACCTTGACGGTCTGGCCGATCGACAGGATTTCCGTCGGGTGGTTGACGCGGCGCCAGGCCATGTCGGTGACGTGCAGCAGGCCGTCGATGCCGCCGAGGTCAACGAACGCGCCGTAGTCGGTGATGTTCTTGACCACGCCCTCGACGACCTGACCCTCTTCGAGGTTCTGGACGATTTCGGAACGCTGCTCTGCGCGGCTCTCTTCAAGCACGGTACGGCGCGAAACGACGATGTTGCCGCGGCGCTTGTCCATCTTGAGGATTTCGAAGGGCTGCGGGTTGTGCATCAGCGGGGTGACGTCGCGGATCGGGCGAATGTCCACCTGCGAACGCGGCAGGAACGCCACGGCGCCGTCGAGATCGACCGTGAAGCCGCCCTTGACCTGATTGAAGATGATGCCTTCGACGCGCTCGCCGGCCTCGAACTTGGCTTCGAGCTTGACCCAGCTTTCCTCGCGGCGTGCCTTGTCGCGCGACAGCATGGCTTCGCCCAGCGCGTTCTCGATGCGCTCGACATAGACTTCGACTTCGTCGCCAACATTGAGCTGGCCGTCCTTGGCCTTCGCGCCGAATTCCTTCAGCGGGACACGGCCTTCGACCTTCAGGCCGACGTCGATGATGGCCATGTCTTTTTCGATGGCCGTAACGATACCCTTGACGACGGAGCCTTCGGCGGAATGGTTCTCGGAGAAGGACTCCTCGAGAAGGCTGGCGAAATCGTCACGGGTGGGGTTTGCGTTTGACATTTAAGCTCCTGGAAGCTCGGGCTTTTAGGCCTCGAGCGGCGCCGGGGTTGGTGTTGATCGAGGCCCATGTCGCATCGATCCTTTCGGATCGAAAAGTCGGCGCAGGATGCGACGGGGCCGATTTTAATTCGAAAAGCTGAATGCCCGCGCTCGCAACCGCTCAAGGGCGCGAGGCAGGCCGTCCGCTCTTCAGGACTCAAGTCCGGGCAGCGAGCCGATCGTCGATCACGGATCTCGCCGCCTGGAAGGCCGTCTCTATATCCATTTCCGTCGTATCGAGCAAGTGCGCGTCCTCGGCGGGCTTCAGCGGCGAGTCCGTGCGCCCCATGTCGCGCGCGTCACGGCGGGCGATATCGGCCAGAACGTCGTCATAGGAGACCTCGGGCGCGTCCTGATGACGGCGCAGGGCGCGGGCTTCCGGGCTCGCCGTGACATAGAGCTTCACGTCGGCGTCCGGACAGACGACCGTGCCGATGTCGCGCCCGTCGAGCACCGCGCCGGGCGGCGTCTGCGCAAATTCGCGCTGCTTGGCGACGAGCGCGCGGCGCACGGAAGGCATGACAGCGACACGGGAGGCGGCTTCCCCGACGCCATAGGCGTTAAGGCGATTGCGGTCGAGCGCTTCGAGATCGAGATTGACTGCGACCTGCTCGGCCAGCGCCTCGTCGTCGAGCGACAAATCCTCCATCAGGAGCGCCAGCGCGACGGCGCGATAGGTCAGGCCCGTATCCAGATGCGGCAAGGCATAATAACCGGCGAGAAGCCGTGCCAGCGTGCCCTTGCCGGAGGCGGCGGGGCCGTCGATGGCGATGACGAGCGGGCGGCTTTCGGTGGTGTCTGTCATTCGATCTCCGCGCCGAGAGACGCCATCAGGTCCATGAATTCGGGAAAGCTCGTCGCGATCATCGCGCGGTCGTCGACAGTGACGGGCTTTTCGGCGGCGAATCCCAGAACGAGGAAGGCCATCGCGATGCGGTGGTCGAGATGCGTGGCGACAGTGCCGCCGCCGATGCCCTTGCCGCCGGGCGTGCCGGTCACGCGCAGGAAATCCTCCCCCTCGACGCAAGTCACGCCATTTGACTTGAGGCCGTCCGCCGTCGCGGTGAGCCGGTCGCTTTCCTTCACGCGCAACTCGTCGAGCCCGTTCATCACCGTCTCGCCTTCGGCGAAGGCGGCGGCGACGGCGAGCACCGGATATTCGTCGATCATGAAGGGTGCGCGCTCGGGCGGAACGGAAACGCCCTTGAGGTCGGAATGGCGCACGCGCAGGTCGGCCACGTCCTCGCCGCCGGCGTCGCGCCGGTTGAGAAGCTCGATCGAGCCGCCCATTTCGAGAAGCGTGTCGATCAGCCCCGTGCGGGTCGGATTCATCAGGACATTCTCGATGGTGATATCGGAACCTGGAACGATCAGGGCTGCGACCAGCGGAAAGGCCGCCGAGGAGGGATCGCCCGGCACCTGTATCGCGCGGCCGGTCAGCTTCGGCTCACCGAGAAGGCGAATGTGGCGCACGCCCTCGCCGTCCGTCTCGACCTCGATCTGCGCGCCGAAGCCGGCGAGCATCTTTTCGGTGTGGTCGCGCGTCATGACCGGCTCGATGACCGTGGTGACGCCCGGCACGTTGAGGCCGGCCAGAAGCACCGCCGACTTCACCTGCGCCGACGCCATCGGCACGCGATAGGTGATCGGCGCGGCGCGCTTCGGTCCGCGCAATGTGAGCGGCATGCGCTCACCTTCGGCCATGGAGACGATCTGCGTGCCGAATTCGCGCAGCGGATCGAGAATACGTTTCATGGGACGCTTCGACAGCGACGCGTCGCCGGTGAAGGTCGTTTCCATGTCATAGGTGCCGACGAGGCCCATCGTCAGACGCGAGCCGGTGCCGGCATTGCCGAAATCGAGCGGTTCGGTAGCCTCAAGCAAGGCGCCGTTGCCGGTGCCCTCGACGATCCACTCTTCGTTCGTCCTGGTGATGACCGCGCCCATGGCCTTCATCGCCTCGCCGGTGCGCAGCACGTCCTCGCCTTCCAGAAGCCCGGCAATGCGCGTTTGACCGGCCGCAAGCCCGCCGAACATCAGCGAGCGGTGCGAGATCGACTTGTCGCCGGGCACACGGACCGAACCTGTGAGCGCCTTTGCGGCATGCGCGGTGGCGGGGCTGGGTTCTGCGGCGGCGGACATGGGGATCGCTCTTTGTCTGTGCGGGAGGCGCGAAAGGTCACGGGACGCCGGCTTCCTAACATGCGTTTTCGCGTCGGTCATCCCTGTAGCGCCGCCGACAGCGATCTGTGGTTGACATTGGCTTTGACAGTCGGTCATTCAATGGGTATGGGGACGCGCATTATTTCACCCCCATGCGACCGTTCTTGCCCGCGCCGATAGTCTCGGAGCCTGCGGGAAGAAGACCGAAGACACGATGAGGCTCACCGTGGCGAAACCCGAGCTTGGCACCAAGCGAATCTGCCCTGAAACGGGCCGTAAATTCTACGATCTGAACAAAGACCCGATCGTTTCGCCCTATACGGGCCAGTCCTACCCGCGTTCCTATTTCGACAGCGGCTCCGCGATCGAAGAGGAAGAAGAGGTCGAGGAGCAGGAAGAGGAGGTCATCGAGGGCGATGCCGACACCGTCTCGCTCGAGGATGCCGACGAAGAAGCCAAGGGTGGCGACTCGGCAGACGACGATGACGACGTCGAAATCGACGGTGACGACGACGATACCTTCCTTGCCGATGACGAGGACGAGGACGATGACGGCCTCGACGACATCATCGGCGTCGGCGACGACGACGACGACACCTGACGCTGGGGCGTCGGCCGAAAGCATCCAGGCGGGTGCTTTTGGGCTTGCAATACATCCGGGGCGGCGCTAGAAGCCGCCTCGCACCGGCCTTTTTGCCGGTCCGGGGCCATAGCTCAGCTGGGAGAGCGCCTGCATGGCATGCAGGAGGTCAGCGGTTCGATCCCGCTTGGCTCCACCAATTTTTCTAATAAAAATTAAAGGCTTGCGGCTAGATGTCGTTTGAGGCTGATGCGCTAACCCATTTAGGGAAGCACGCCAGATTTACAGGAGCTATTCGGATGTTGAAAGAAGCTTCCAAGCCGGAAGTGCTTTCCAATTGGCCGGAAACCCCATAGCCACAGGATCGGCGAGCGGGCACGAGCCCACGAGTTCCAAAATCTGCTGACGCCAGTTGGTTCCTGGCGCTACGATGCCCATGAGATAACCGAGTACAGCAAGCGTGTTGTACAGCCTGCCAGGCACGACTTCATTCATGCAAGTTTGAGGCTTGCTGGCGATTTTGGGGACGGTCATCTTCACCGTGATCTGCTTGTTCCAAAGGCGACCGTGGTGCGCACAGATATTGCGGACATACGTCAAATGGTGGGCAAGCGAGATTATTATTGATTCGTCGAGACCGTAGGGCTTGGAAACTGCCCGTCGGTCTGGACGATGCTTCAAATTGCTGTACCACATGGATAGCTGGCCGAACGAACTAACTTCCGCGGTCATCCAGATTGGAGGGTGTTCCGGATCGTCGTACTTTTCCCGGTACTGAACGACGAATGTATCCTTGGAGCGCTCCAGATCCTCAATGAGACGCGAGAAGGCTTGTGCGTAGCGATCCGCTCGCCAGTACAAGAGCGGGTCTAGGTAACCATGCGGGCCGTACTTCATTGCGAGATGATGCGCCCATGTGCCGCGCAGTGAGACCTCAACCCGTTCGATCGCATCCATCACCAGCAAACGTAGCCGGCGGTCGAAGATCTACAGAGCGAGAACATCATCGAAGCAGGTGCCGATCTTGAACTTGTGCTCGCCATCCGCAGGCGCAGCGTCCTCGAATGGAAGCCAATAAGCCCGCAGCCGATAATAGCTGATGTGCTGGAGGCAGTGCGCGGCGTGCGCTCGATCCGGCACCGTCATTCCCCGCTTTTCGATGCGGTCGATCTGGTCAGCTATAGAAAGGGATGGTTTCGCGAACTTCATACCGTCTCATAGACAGATTCTTGATCGCAAAAAAGAAAAACCCGCCGGGGTGCGCAGTGCGCAACCGAAGTCTCGTCCGAGGCGTGGCGGGTGTTGTTGCGGTGAGATATGGCCCATTCATCCTAAGAAAGCAAAAATGGCTAATCCGAAATTCTATCGGAAATAACGGGCTATCACCGCAAACCCTTGATCCAGATTCGAATTTTTTTTCATTACGGAGACGAGTAACCCGTGGAAACGCGTCTGTCGCATCTACGTGGCAAACGCGGATCAATAGTCGGCGTGCCGCCCCTACAACCGGATTAGTTTCAACCTGGCTATTTCAGGCCGATTCGAAACGTGTTCCACTTGGGGTTGCGCGACCCCATCAAGGCCTCATTCGCCCCCTACCCGCCACATTGACTTCAACGGGTATGGATTTCCGGCATGACGGCACGCTTCATCCGCTTTTCCGGCATCGCGCTGGCTGGTGCGGTCGCAATCACCATTTCGGCCGGCCATGCGAACGCGCAATGCGGCAGCGCCTCCTGGTATGCGCTGACCTCCAAGACCGCCTCCGGCGAGCGGATGAACCCCGAAGGCATGACGGCCGCCCATCGAAGCTTGCCGTTCGGATCGAAGATCAAGGTCGTCAACCAGAAAAACGGCCGCGAGGTCATCGTGCGCATCAATGATCGCGGGCCGTTCACCAAGGGCCGTGTCCTCGATCTGTCGCGGGCAGCGGCGCACAAGCTTGGCTTCGTCAGCGCCGGACACACCAAAATTTGCCTCGAAGGCCTTAGCTGAGCGGCTTCGCGACGCGCTCCGTCGCCGCGCGCGCCGAAACAGCGCGGCCGTAGAGATAGCCCTGACCCAGCAGGCAGCCGAATTTGTCGAGGCGCGCGGCCTGCGCCTTTTCCTCGATGCCTTCGGCGACCGCCTCGATTCCCAGACCGGTGCACATGGCAAGGATGGCCCTGACGATATGCTCCGAAGCGCGATCGCTCAGAAGACCTGAAACGAAAGACCGGTCGATCTTGAGTTTGTCGAAGGGGAATTCGCGCAGCCTTCCGAGCGAGGACTGGCCGGTGCCGAAATCGTCGAGCGCGATGCGCACGCCGGCATCCTTGAACTCGGCGATGATCGACGCGGCGGTTTCGGGCATCGTCATCAGTCCGGTCTCGGTGATCTCGATTTCGAGCCGCTTTGGGTCGAAACCGACCCGATCGGCGATCGCGATCACCTCACCCGCCGTTGATGCGTCGATCAGTTGTTCGGACGACAGGTTGAACGACAGGAACAGCGGGTCCGGCCAGTTGCGCGCCGTCTCCGCCGACTTGATGAGAAGCAGCCGCGACAGATCCGGCATGATGCCGCGCTCTTCCGCGATGGGGATGAATACGCCGGGCGATATGACGCCCAGATCGGCATCGCGCCACCGGGCCAGCGCCTCGAAGCCCAGGATGCGGCCCGTGCGCATCTCGACGATCGGCTGGAAATGCGGCTCCACCTCGCCGCTGGAAACCGCGCGGCGCAGCGCCTGCTCGATCCGCGTGACAGATTGCGCCGCCTCGACCAGCTCGCGCGAATAGACCACGACGCGGTTGCGACCCGTCCGCCGTGCCTGGTAGAGCGCCGTTTCGGCCTTGGCGATGAGCTGCGAGGCGGTTTCGCACGCATCGTCGTAGATGGCCGAGCCGACGCTGGCGGTCAGCCGGACCGTGCGCGCGCCGATGTCGTAAGGGGCCGACAGCACGGCGACGAGCGTGTGGGCCAGACGCTCCGCCGCCTTCGCGCTGAAGATGAAGGGAGACAGGATGGTGAACTCGTCCGAGCCCGTGCGCGTGACCGTGGATGTGTCATCGAGCGCCGCGCGAAGGCGCAGCGCTGCCTGCTTCAGGATGCCGTCGCCGGCGCTGCGGCCATAAAGATCGTTGATCGGCTTGAAGCCGTCGAGGTCGACCACGGCGATGGCGAACGGGGCGGGGTCGGACTGGCGCTTGCCGATCAGGCGGGCGATCTTGTCTTCCAGCCGCAGCCTTGTGCCAAGACCCGTCAGCGGGTCTGTCATGACTCCCGCCGCATCGGTCCGGACGCTGTCGATCCCGCTTCCCAAAGCCCCCGCTATGCTCCCCCTTTTTATCGTTGCGCGCGAGGTTCGCAGAAAAAGCTTTCCGAACCGTATCGCCGCGAAGAAGAAAGCGCGATTGGCAAGCGGGCGCGAAATGGCTAGAGCATTCGCAGCCGGAAGAAATCGTCCGGCGTCGCTGGTTCGGAGCCTCCATGACCTTGAAGATCGCTTTCCAGATGGACCATGTCTCGACCGTTTCGATCGCGGGCGATACGACCTTCGCGCTGGCGCTCGAAGCGCAAAAGCGCGGCCACGCGCTCTTCCACTACACGCCCGACCGGCTGTCGATGCGGAACGGGAAGGTGACGGCGCGCGCCGAGGAAATGCGCGTGGCGGACATGAAGGGTGCGCATTTCACCCTTGGCGAGCCTAAGCGTGTCGATCTTGGCGAGATGGACGTGGTGCTTTTGCGCCAGGACCCGCCCTTCGACATGAACTACATCACCACGACGCATCTTCTGGAGCGCATCCATCCGAAGACGCTGGTGGTCAACGACCCCGCATGGGTGCGCAACTCGCCGGAGAAGATTTTCGTCACCGAGTTCCCGGACCTGATGCCGGAGACGCTCATCACCAAGGACAGCCGAGAGGTCGACGCCTTCCGCAAGGAATATGGCGACATCATCGTCAAGCCGCTCTATGGCAATGGCGGAGCGGGCATCTTCATGTTGCAGGAGGGCGACCGTAACCTCGCCTCGCTGCTCGAAATGTTCGAGCAGATGTTCCGCGAGCCCTTCATCGTCCAGCGCTATCTCAAGGAGGTTCGCAAGGGCGACAAGCGCATCATCCTGATCGACGGCGAGCCCGTGGGCGCGATCAACCGCGTACCGGCCGAACACGATTCGCGCTCCAACATGCATGTCGGCGGCCGCGCCGAGGCGACGGACCTGACCGAACGCGAACGCGAGATCTGCGCCCGCATCGGACCGTCGCTGAAGGCGCGCGGCTTCATCCTCGTCGGCATCGACGTCATCGGCGACTACATGACCGAGATCAACGTCACCTCGCCGACCGGCGTACGCGAGGTGAAGAAGTTCGGCGGTGCGGATATCGCGGCGCTTTTCTGGGACGCGGTCGAAGCGAAGCGTGGCTGAACGCGCGTTTGTTCCAAGTTTGCAAACAACTGCAACCAAGGCATAACCGGAGCGTCTTTTTGTTCGCTTATTGTTCTTGATTTGATCTGAAGTTCGTGCTTGTCTTTCCGCAAGGAGAGTGGGGCATGGTTTCAAGGGTTCGCACGATCGCCTTTCAGGGCATCGAGACGGTTCCGGTCGACGTTCAGGTGATGATCGCGCCTGGCAAGGTCGGCATGAATATCGTCGGTCTCGGGGACAAGGCGGTGGCCGAGAGCCGCGAGCGCGTGCAGGCGGCACTGCACGCGTCGGGCCTGTCGATGCCGCCGAAAAAGGTCACCGTGAACCTCGCGCCGGCCGATCTGCCGAAGGAGGGCAGCCACTACGATTTGCCGATCGCGCTCGGGCTGATGGCGGCGCTCGGTGCTATCCCCTCCGATGCGCTCGATGACTATGTCGTGCTCGGCGAACTGGCGCTCGACGGCACCATCGCGCCGGTTTCCGGGGTGCTTCCCGCCGCGATCGGCGCCAACGGGGCGGGCCGCGGGCTGATCTGCCCGGCTGCCTGCGGCTCGGAAGCCGCGTGGGCCGGCGCCGAGATCGACATTCTGGCGCCGCGCAGCCTGATATCCATGGCCAATCATTTTCGCGGCACGCAGGTGCTGGCCCGTCCCGAACCGATGGTCGATCCGCAGCCGGCCGATCTGCTCGATCTCGCCGACATCAAGGGGCAGGAAAGCGCCAAGCGCGCGCTCGAAGTGGCGGCGGCCGGCGGCCACAACCTTTTGATGATCGGACCACCCGGCTCGGGCAAGTCGATGCTGGCGCAGCGCCTGCCCTCCATCCTGCCGCCCTTGGCCGCTAAAGAACTGCTCGAAGTTTCCATGATCGCCTCGATCGCGGGCGAACTTGCCGGCGGCAAATTGTCGGACCGGCGTCCGTTTCGCAACCCCCACCATTCCGCCTCGATGGCCGCCATGGTCGGCGGCGGTTTGCGCGCGCGGCCGGGCGAGGTGTCGCTCGCCCATAACGGCGTTCTCTTTCTGGACGAGCTTCCCGAATTTCAACCGGCCGTGCTCGATTCGCTGCGCCAGCCGGTCGAGAACGGCGAAAGCGTGATCGCGCGGGCCAATCACCGCGTCTCCTATCCCGCGCGCATACAACTCGTCGCGGCGATGAATCCGTGCCGCTGCGGCATGGCAGGTGAGCCCGGCCATCGCTGCGCGCGCGGGCCGCGCTGCCAGGCCGATTATCAGGGCCGCATTTCTGGACCTCTCCTCGACCGCATCGATCTGAGGATCGAGGTGCCTGCCGTCACCGCCGCCGATCTGATCGCGCCCGGACGCGCGGAGGCGAGCGAGACGGTTTGGGCGCGGGTCGCGGCGGCGCGCGGGCTGCAATCCGCGCGCTACGCGGCGCTCGGACTGCCGTCCTTCACGACCAATGCCCATTGCGGGGCGGCGATGATCGAAAGAATCGCCGCGCCGGACGCGGCGGGCGCGGCACTGTTGCGCGACGCCAGCGAAAAGCTGAACCTGTCCGCCCGCGCCTATCACCGCGTCCTCAAGGTCGCGCGCACGCTGGCGGATCTCGATGGCTGCGAGAATGTCGGGCGCATCCATCTCGCCGAGGCGATTTCCTACCGCATCGCCGGCGAACGAATGGCCGCGGCAGCGTGATGCAGAAAGATAAAATTACAGGAGATAGCTTGGAGCGTCATTACTCGTTTGGCCAATTGCCTCACGTTGGCCCATGTCATTGAATGATGTCATGCTTCAACCTCGGTTGAAGGTTCAATGGGCCGAACGGCACCTTAATACGCTACGGCAAGATAGCGAAGTAATGCCGCGCTACCTGTACGATATAGTTCTGTACAGTCATCGGTCTGTAGTGCTTTTGCGTCAGGCTGATACTTTTAATCTCCGTTACGTACCCACCGGTCCCGTCCGAGAGCATTACGCGCTGATAATAGGCGATGTTTTGCATAATCTTCGCTCTGCGCTTGACTACTGGATGAGTGCAGCCGTCCACAATTTTGGTAGCACAAGGAGAACGGGTCGCTTTTCGATGCCATTTGGCTCGGATATCGAAAACCTGAAAAGCCAACCTTCCTATAACCATATCGAAAAGGCATTTCCCGAAGCGGCCGAGTTTGTCGCTCAAACGATCCAGCCGTATCAGAAGGGGGCCGGGCATACTTTGAGCATTATGAGCAGGCTAAATAATTCTGATAAGCATGAATTTATTCTTCCAACGGTCGCCGTTGGCAACGTCAGGAATATTCATGCGACCATTGGCACCACGACGCTATCCGACTGCGCTATTGGAGGAAATGCGGCCAACGAAATAAATATGATAACATCCGGTACGCCGATTAGAATTCAACAGGATTTCAAGACTTCCGTCGAGGTGCGACTTACGAACCAAGTTGAATTTGATAATGACGCCGCCATACTGGTGCTTCAAAATTTCATCGACGAAACGTCTCAAGTGCTTGAGAAGTGCGAAGACTTTTTACACCGATTTGAATGTAATCTGATCTGACGCTTAGCGCAGTGCGCCGACCAGCAGGTTGCGATCCTCGTGCAGTGTCACCCACTGGCCGGTATGATTGCTCGCCTGCCGTTTGAGGAACCGGTAGTTGGTCTGCGTCCAGGGCCGGATGTCGGGCTTCAGATTGTCGAGGATGAAATCACCCCGGTCGGTGCGCAAGGTCAGAACCGCATGGCCCTCGCCGTCGGCCTTGCGCAGCACGGTGATCAGGAGATTGGACAGCGAAATGCCGGCCTCGGCGAGCCGCTTGCGCTTTTCCAGCGCGTAATCCTCGCAATCGCCCACGCCGTTCACCGGATAGGCCCACCATTCCTCGCGGCCATAGACCTCGAAATCGCTCATCGGCCTGACCGCCGCGTTCACTTGGCGGTTGACCTCCTCGACCAGGCGCCAGACTGCGGGCGTCACGACCAATGCGCCCTGCTCGATCGGGCGGATCGAGCATTCCTCCGGTTTGCGGTGGCAGAATTCGTAATGGCCGATCGGCTGCGACGTCAGGCCGCCTGTCTTCATCGCCGGTGCGTGCGTTGGCATCGCCGCCGCCGCTGCTGCATGAAGAAGTGCCCCCGCCAGAATGGCGCCCCAAAGCACTCGCGGGAATCTTGATGGTCCGCCCATTCGTCCAGCCCCGATCGTCGCACGTTTTTCGCGTCGTTAAGGAAATGTTAAGATTGGCTGAGATCGGGTGTCAATTGACGCAGGCGATATGCACATGCCTGCGAGGGGCGCTGTGACAATCAGCACACACAAAACTGCCCGAAATCCGGGCAATCATTGGTTAACCATAAATGCGGATTGATGTTTTGCAGACGGTCCCGCCAGGCGGATGTCCGATTGCGAACGCGCTTCGCGCGGCCTTTGGGATGCGGATCGAGCCACAAAAAACGCCGCGATCCGGCGTTGGATCGCGGCGCTCGTTCGTGAGCCGGTCTTGTCAGAACGACCGGCTCGAGCATATCGGCAACGGACTTATTGCGGCCAGCCGGCCACCGCCTTCACTTCGAGAAAGTCCTCGATGCCGTATTTGCCGCCCTCGCGGCCGAGGCCGGACTGCTTGTAGCCGCCGAAGGGCGAGCCGGGCGCGCGCGACGCGCCGTTGATCTGCACCATGCCCGAGCGCAGCCTTTTGGCGACGCGCCGTGCCTTTTCGGCGTCGCCGGTCTGAACGTAGCTCGAAAGCCCGTAGGGCGTGTCGTTGGCGATCTCGACGGCTTCGTCCTCGCCTTCGAACGGGATCATCGCGAGCACCGGCCCGAAGACTTCCTCGCGGGCGATGGTCATCTCGTTGGTCACGTCGGCAAAGACAGTCGGGCGCACGTAATAGCCGCGGTTGAAGCCTTCGGGCCGGCCGGGACCGCCCGCGACGAGCTTGGCGCCTTCCTTGATCGCTGCGTCGATCAGGCCCTGCACCTTGTCGAACTGGACCTGCGAGACGAGCGGGCCGATATGGTCGCCGTCCTCGGCCGGATTGCCGACCTTCACCTTTGCCGTGTGTCCGGCCGCAAGTTCGACGGCGCGGTCGTAGACGGAGCGCTCCACGAGCATGCGCGTCGGCGCGTTGCAGGACTGGCCGGTATTTTCAAAGCAATGGTCGAGCCCGCGCGCGATGGCCGCTTCGAGGTCGGAATCGGCGAAGACGATGTTGGGCGACTTGCCGCCGAGCTCAAGCGTCACGCGCTTGATCGTGTCGGCGGATGCCTTGGTGACGGCGACGCCGGCGCGGGTCGAGCCGGTGAACGACATCATGTCGATGCCCGCATGGCGCGACATGGCCTCGCCCACGGTCGGGCCATCGCCATTGACCATATTGAAGACGCCGGCCGGCAGATCCGACGCTGCAACGATCTCGGCGAAGACGATGGAGGACAGCGGCGCGACCTCCGAAGGCTTGAGGACCACGGTGCAGCCGGCCGCGATGGCGGGCACGACCTTCAGCGTGACCTGGTTCATCGGCCAGTTCCACGGCGTGATCAGGCCGACGACGCCGATCGGCTCGTGAACGATCCGCTCCTGCGGATTACGCTCGTCCAGCGCATGTTCGAACTCGAAGTTCTTCAGCGCACGGGTAAACGTCTTGATGTGGCTGATGCCGACGGCGGCCTGGCTTTCCATGGCGAGCTTCATCGGCGCGCCCATCTCCTCGGAGATCGCTTTCGCCATGTCGTTCATGCGCGCCTTGTAGGCTTCAAGCAGGCGATCGAGCCAGGCGAGCCGCTCCTCCCTGCTCGTTACGGACCATGCCGGAAACGCGCGCTGCGCGGCGGCGACCGCCGTGTCGACATCGGCCTGCGAGCCAAGCGAGATAATCGCGAAGGGCTGTTCATCAGCGGGATTGATCACCTCGAACTCGTTGGGCTTGGCCGGCGCGGTCCATTTTCCGTCGATGTAAAATTCGGTCTTCCTCAACATGGCCGATGTCCTCTCACATGGTTGTGAATCTTGACGCCACATATGGCGCGTCATTTTCGAAACGACAACAGCACCGCCGTCTTCCAGCTTACGCGGGTCGCCATGGTGCGGCGCACAGAGGCGACCACGCGTCGCATCGGGACAAACCGTCGCGGCCCCCGAAAGGCGCTGTTGCAATTTGGCCTGAATTGGTGAAGCTTGGGTCAAAAGATGAGTGCCCGGTGGACTTATGGCGGGCAACAGGGGAACAGTGCAGTCTATGGTGAGCGTCAGCAGCGCTGCGGACGATCAGTCTTTCGTTCGCTTCCACAACGTCCAGAAAAGCTATGATGGCGAAACTCTGGTCGTGAAGAATCTCAATCTCGATATCGCCAGGGGCGAGTTCCTGACGATGCTCGGCCCGTCCGGTTCGGGCAAGACGACCTGCCTGATGATGCTGGCCGGTTTCGAGAACGCCACGCACGGCGAAATCCGTCTCAAGGGACAGCGCATCGACAATGTGCCGCCGCACAAGCGCGACATCGGCATGGTGTTCCAGAACTACGCGCTCTTTCCGCATATGACGGTCGCCGAAAACCTCGCCTTTCCGTTGAAGGTCCGGTCGATCGCGAAAGCGGAGATCGCCGAGCGCGTGAAGAAAGTGCTCGACATGGTCAAGCTCGGGCATCTGGGCAACCGCATGCCGGCGCAGCTTTCGGGCGGCCAGCAGCAGCGCGTCGCGGTTGCCCGCGCGCTCGTCTTCGAGCCGACGCTGGTTCTGATGGACGAGCCGCTCGGCGCGCTCGACAAGAATCTGCGCGAGCAGATGCAGTACGAGATCAAGCACATCCATGAGGGTCTCGGCGTCACCATCGTCTATGTCACGCACGACCAGTCCGAGGCGCTGACCATGTCGAACCGAATCGCCGTGTTCGAGGACGGCGTGATCCAGCAGCTCGCCTCGCCGGCGGACCTTTACGAGCGCCCGCAAAACGCCTTCGTCGCCTCCTTCATCGGCGAGAACAACCGGCTGCCCGGCAAGGTCGAGAGCCTCAACGGGAAAGATTGCGGCGTGCGGCTGGCGGACGGTTCGCTCATCCGGGCGCTACCGGTCAACGTGTCGGGTCAGGGCGACGCGACCACGCTGTCGCTCAGGCCCGAACGCGTGCGCATCAACCCCGACAGCGGCACCGACAACACCTTCGAGGCGAAGGTCGAGGAACTGATCTATCTGGGCGACCACATCCGCACGCGCGTCAATGTGTGCGGCAACGACGAATTCATCATCAAGGTGCCGAACTCCGAGCAGAACGGGCAGCTCGCCGCGGGCGAGACGGTCCGCGTCGGCTGGTCGGCACAGGATTGCCGGGCGCTCGACGCCTGACAAGACCGCCGGAACAGGCGGCGACGACAAAAGAGCGTGCGCCGATGGTGCCATCGGCGACAACCAGAGGAGAACGTCATGAAGCTTACCAAACTCAAGGTGATCGGCGCGGGAGCCGCCGTCAGCCTGCTGGCGATCGGCGCCTATGCGCAGGATGCGGTCCAACTCACCGTCGTGTCGTGGGGCGGCGCGTATTCGGAAAGCCAGCAGCGCGCCTATCTCGACCCCTACATGGAAGAGCACTCGAACATCCGCTTCGTCAACGACGACGGTTCGGCGAACGCCCTCGCCTCGCTGCGTGCGCAGTCGCAGGCCAACAACGTGACCTGGGACCTCGTCGACATGTTGCCGTCCGACGCACAGCTCGCCTGCGACGAAGGCATCATCATGCCGATCGACGCCGACGAATGGCTGGCCCCGGCCCCGGACGGCACGGCCGCTTCGGAAGACTTCCTGCCCGGCTCGATCGGCGAGTGCTTCATCCCGCAGATCGTCTATTCCACGGTCATCGGCTACAACACCGAGATGTTCGACGAGGGCGCCGAGCCGCAGACCATCGACGATTTCTTCAATGTCGAGGACTTCCCCGGCCAGCGTGCCATTCAGGACCGCCCGGCCGGCAATCTCGAATGGGCGCTTTATGCCGACGGCGTGCCGATCGACGAGATCTACGAGACGCTGGAAACGCCTGAAGGCGTTGAACGCGCTTTCGCCAAGCTCGACACGATCAAGTCCAACCTGATCTTCTGGACGGAAGGCGCACAAGGCCCGCAGCTTCTGGCCGACAAGGAAGTGGCCTTCGCCACCAGCTATAATGGCCGCCTCTTCGCCGCGGCGATCGACGAGGAACAGCCATTCGAGATCATCTGGGACGGCCAGCTCGTCGAATGGGACGGCTGGGTGGTGCCGGAAGGAACGCGCAATCTGGAAGCCGTGAAGGAGTTCATCTTCTGGGCGACCGATACGCAGCGCCTCGCCGACCAGGCGAAATACATCTCCTACGGTCCGGCACGCGCCTCGTCCGCTCCGCTCGTCGGACAGCATGAGGACAAGGGAATCGACATGGCGCCGCACATGCCGACCAACCCGGACAATTACGAGACGCCGATCGTCCTCAACAACGATTTCTGGACCGATTACGGCGACGAACTGCGCGAGCGCTACGCCAACTGGATGCTCCAGTAGGGCTCGAGAACCGGACGGGCGCGCCACGCGCCCGTCCACACTTCCGCATATCTGAAGCCGCAGGGGCGCACCAACTCAATGGCAAACGCAGCTTTGGCTCCATCGGGAAATCTGCCGGGCGGGAAAATGGTCACCGCCGACGGCGTGCCGCTGAAGATAGCGCTTGCCCGCGCGGAGCGCCGCCGCAGGCTGACCGCGTTTCTTCTTGTTGCGCCGCTGCTGGCCTTCATCGTCATCACCTTCATCGTGCCGATCGGCCAGATGATGTGGCGCAGCGTCGACAACCCGATCGTCGTCGCGACCTTGCCGCAGACGATCGAGGCGCTCGGCGAATGGGACGGTCAGGATCTGCCGTCCGAGAACGTCTATGCGGCGCTCGTCTCCGATCTGGTCGCGGCGCAGGCAAACCGCACCGTCGGCCAGCTCGCCATCCGCATGAACTACGAGTTCTCCGGTGCCCGCAGCCTTTTTGCAGGTCTTGCCCGGCGCGGTGACGACATGCAGGCCCCTTTCAGGGAAGCGGTGATCGAAGAGAACGATCGCTGGGGCGATCCGGCCGTCTGGCAAATTCTCCAGCGGGAAGGCCGGCCCTACACCGCCGCCTATTACGTGTCCGCCGTCGATCTGCGCTACAACGACCAGGGCGAGATCGAACGCCAGGCGCCGAACCAGCGCATCTATGTCGCGCTCTTCCTGCGCACGCTCGCGCTGTCGGTCGCGATCACCTGCACGACACTTCTGCTTGGCTATCCGATCGCCTTCCTTCTGGCCTCGCTGCCGATGCGCACGTCCAATCTCCTGATGATCTTCGTGCTCCTGCCGTTCTGGACCTCGCTGCTGGTGCGCACGACGGCGTGGATCGTGCTTTTGCAGCAGCAGGGCGTGATCAACGACATTCTCGTCTGGCTGGGCCTGATCTCGAACAACGGACGCGTTTTGATGATCCACAACGCCTTCGGCACCATCGTGGCGATGACGCATATCCTCCTGCCGTTCATGGTGCTGCCGCTCTACTCCGTCATGAAGGGCATCTCGCCCTCCTATATGCGCGCGGCGCGCTCGCTGGGCGCGAACAACTGGACGGCGTTCTGGAAGGTCTACATGCCGCTGACGGTGCCCGGCATCGGCGCGGGCGCGATCCTCGTCTTCATCATTTCCATCGGCTACTACATCACGCCTGCCCTCGTCGGCGGCCAGAGCGGCCAGATGATCTCGAACCTGATCGCCTTCCACATGCAGAATTCGCTGAACTGGGGTCTTGCAGCGGCGCTCGGCACGATCCTCCTCGTCGGCGTGCTGATCCTCTACTGGACCTACAGCCGCATCGTCGGCATCGACAAGGTCAAGCTGGGCTAGGACAACGAACATGGCGCTTCCCACCTATGCCGGCCCGCTCGAACGGACGTGGTATTACGGTTTCCGCATCTTCTGCGGGCTGATCTTCTTTTTCCTGATGGCTCCGATCCTGGTGATCATCCCGCTGTCGTTCAACGTGCAGCCCTACTTCACCTATACACGCGAGATGCTGACGCTCGATCCGGCCGGCTTTTCGATGCGCTGGTACAATGCGTTCTGGAATTCGACGGCCTGGATGAACGCGATCCGCAATTCGCTGATCGTCGGCGTTTCGGCCACGCTGATCGCCACCGTGCTCGGCACCTTGGCCGCGCTCGGGCTTTCGCGCCGCGAGATGCCGTTTCGCGGACTGATCATGGGATTGCTGATCTCGCCGATGATCGTGCCGCTGATCATCTCGGCGGCCGGCATGTTCTTCTTCTATTCGTCGGTCGGGCTCGCGGGAACGTTTCCGGGAGTCATTCTCGCCCATGCAGCGCTCGGCACGCCCTTCGTCATCATCACGGTGACGGCGACGCTGGTCGGCTTCGACCATTCGCTGACGCGCGCGGCTGCCAGTCTCGGCGCGTCGCCCGCGACGGCGTTTCGCAAGATCACCATGCCGCTGATCCTGCCGGGCGTGATTTCGGGCGCGCTCTTCGCCTTCATCACTTCCTTCGACGAAATCGTCATCGTGCTGTTCCTCGCGGGCGTCGAGCAACGCACCATCCCGCGCGAAATGTGGTCAGGCATCCGCGAATCCATCAGCCCGACGATCCTCGCCGTGGCGACGATCCTGGTGATGTTCTCGATTGCGCTTTTGACGACGATCGAACTTCTGCGCCGCCGCTCGGAGCGCCTGCGCGGCATGGCTCCGCAATAGGCCCCAAAACGAGAGAAGCCGCCGTGGGGAGGGGGATCCACGGCGGCTCTACTCTAAAGGTGCGGCAGCCCGGAGAGGGGGGATGAGGCTGCCGCTTTTAAGTCCGGTCAGGCGGGGGACGGGCCTTTTCCGGACTTCGGCGTTACGTTGCCGATGCCTCATATCTGAGAATTTGAACGTGGCAATTCAAGGGCACGAACATTACAACTGCGTAACGTGACCGTGAGCGTGCCCGCACTGGCAGGAGCGCGCCTTTCCGGTGGTCTTGGCAATGGACAGGGCGACATCGAGGCGCTACCTCAATTGCCATGAAAAAAGGCGATCATCTCTTCCTCGTCGATGGCTCCGGCTACATCTTCCGCGCCTATCACGCTTTGCCGCCCCTGACGCGCAAATCGGACGGGCTGCCGGTCGGCGCGGTTTCGGGCTTTTGCAACATGCTTTGGAAGCTAATGCAGAATGCGCGCGACACCGATGTCGGCGTGACGCCGACCCATTTCGCGGTGATCTTCGACTATTCGTCGAAGACGTTCCGCAACGACCTTTACGATAAATACAAGGCGAACCGGACCGAGCCGCCCGAGGATCTGATCCCGCAATTCGGCCTGATCCGGCAGGCGACGCGCGCCTTCGAACTGCCCTGCATCGAGATGGAAGGGTTCGAGGCCGACGATCTGATCGCGACCTATGCGAAGCTCGCCTGCGAGGCGGGCGGCGACACCACGATCATCTCGTCCGACAAGGATCTGATGCAACTCGTCGGGCCGACCGTCTCCATGTACGACCCGATGAAGGACAAGGAGATCAAAATCCCCGAAGTCATCGAGAAATGGGGCGTGCCGCCGGAAAAGATGATCGATCTTCAGGCACTGACCGGCGATTCGGTCGACAATGTGCCGGGGGTTCCGGGCATCGGTCCGAAGACGGCGGCGCAGCTTCTGGAAGAATTCGGCGATCTCGACACGCTGCTCGCCCGCGCCTCCGAGATCAAGCAGAACAAGCGCCGCGAAAACCTGATCGAGCATGCCGACATGGCGCGCCTGTCGCGCGAGCTCGTGCGATTGAAGGACGATGTGAGCGTCAATGACGGTCTCGACGCGTTCGTTCTCCAGCCGCCGAACGGGCCGAAGCTGATCGGCTTTCTGAAGGCGATGGAGTTTTCCTCGCTGACGCGCCGCGTGGCCGAGGCGACGGGCGCCGAGCCGTCCGAGATCGAGCCGATGCATATCGAGGTGCAGGCCGGCAAGAACGCTCATGGTCCCGATCTCGACGTGCCGTCTTCGGGCATGAGCGAGGCGGGCGAGGAAGGCGAAGTCGCGCCCGAACCGCGCACCGGCCCCGCCACCCCGCAGGACCTTGCCAAGGCACGCGCCGATGCGGCGATCGCGGGCAAGATCGATCGCGCGGCCTATGTCACGATCCGCGATCTCGCCACGCTTGAGGCATGGGTTGCGGAGGCCGTCGAGGCCGGCCGCGTCGCCTTCGATACGCAGACGACCTCGCTCGATCCGATGCAGGCGGATTTGTGCGGCTTTTCCCTCGCGATCGCGCCGGGCAAGGCGGCCTATGTGCCGCTGACCCACAAATCCGGCGCGGGCGACCTTCTGGGCGGCGGCCTCGTGGAAAACCAGATTCCGATCCGCGACGCGCTCGCCGCCGTCAAGCCGCTGATGGAGGACGCGTCCGTCCTCAAGATCGCGCACAATCTCAAATATGACTGGCTGGTGCTGAAGCGCCACGGCATCGAGGCAAGCCCTTGCGACGACACGATGCTCCTGTCCTATGTCGCAGATGCCGGCACGGGCGGACAAAGCATGGACGCGCTATCGGAGCGCTGGCTCGGCCATGTGCCGATCGCCCTGAAGGACGTGTGCGGATCCGGAAAGTCGATGATCACCTTCGACTTCGTCGATCTGGAAAAGGCGACGGCCTATGCGGCCGAGAACGCCGATCTGGCGCTGCGGCTTTGGAACGTGCTCAAGGTCCGCGTCACCTCGAAAGGTCTGAACGCCGTCTATGAGCGGCTGGAGCGCCCTCTTGTGCCGGTGCTCGCCCGCATGGAAGAGCGCGGCATTTCGGTCGACCGGCAGATATTGTCGCGCCTGTCGGGCGAGTTCGCGCAGCGCGCCGGCGCGTTCGAGGAGGAGGTTTACGAGCTTGCCGGCGAGCGCTTCACCATCGGCTCGCCCAAGCAGCTCGGCGACATATTGTTCGGCCGCATGGGACTGCCGGGCGGCTCGAAGACCAAATCCGGCCAGTGGTCGACGACGGCTTCGGTACTGGAAGACCTTGCCGCCGAGGGCCACGAACTGCCGCGAAAGATCGTCGACTGGCGTCAGCTATCCAAGCTGCGCTCCACCTACACGGACGCGCTGCCGGGCTACATCCATCCGCAGACGAAGCGGGTTCATACGTCCTACGCGCTGGCCGCGACGACGACCGGCCGCCTGTCCTCATCCGAGCCGAACCTTCAGAACATCCCGATCCGCACCGCCGAGGGCCGCAAGATCCGGACGGCGTTCATCGCCGAGCCGGGCCACAGGCTGATTTCGGCAGATTACAGCCAGATCGAACTGCGCGTTCTCGCCCATGTGGCGGAAATCCCGCAATTGCAGCAGGCGTTTTCGGACGGCGTCGACATTCACGCGATGACGGCGTCCGAAATGTTCAACGTGCCGGTGGCGGGCATGTCGTCCGAAGTGCGCCGCCGCGCCAAGGCAATCAATTTCGGCATCATCTACGGCATTTCGGCCTTCGGCCTTGCCAACCAGCTCTCCATCGCGCGGGAGGAAGCGGGCAGCTACATCAGGAAGTATTTCGAGCGCTTCCCCGGCATCAAGGACTACATGGACGCGACGAAGGCGTTCGCGCGCGACAACGGCTATGTCGAGACGATCTTCGGCCGCCGCATCCATTATCCCGAAATCCGCTCGTCCAACCCGTCAGTGCGGGCATTCAACGAGCGCGCGGCCATCAATGCGCCGATCCAGGGATCGGCCGCGGACATCATCCGCCGCGCGATGGTGAAGATGGAGCCGGCGCTGGAAGGCGCGGGTCTCGACCGCACTCAGATGCTTTTGCAGGTCCATGACGAACTGATCTTTGAAGCGCCCGAGGATCAGGTCGAAGCCGCGATCCCGGTCATTCAGGGAACGATGGAGCATGCGGCTATGCCCGCGCTGGCAATGAAGGTTCCGCTCCAGGTCGACGCGCGGTCGGCGAACAATTGGGACGAGGCGCATTGATACGATTGGCGCATGCGGCACTCATACATTGAGGCATGGACCCCTGTGACGAGCACAGGGGTGACGGCAGAAAAAGCATCTGCAAACTAACGCCGTCGGCGACTGGCATAGCTTTTAATGACTTCGTCATTCCTGTGCTTGTCACAGGAATCCATGCCTCGCCCTTTGCGCTATTCCTCTTCGATCACACCGCACGCATGGCGGTCGCCCGCGTCGCCGGTCGGCTGTGTCATGTAATCGTCCGCGCCGCCGTGGATCATCAATGCGCGGCCCGCGATGTCGGCCTCGCCGCCGTCGCCCAGCGTCACCATCGAATTGAAGACCTGCGCGCGCAAAACGCCGTCTTCGCCGACATACTGGTTCGGCATGTCGCCCGCATGAGGCCCGCCTTCGGCCATGTAGCCATGCGGGACGTCGCCGGGATTGAAGTGTCCGCCGGCCGAATCATGATGCGTTGCCGCGTCGCATTCACCCGTCTCATGGACGTGGAAGGCCAGCCACTCGCCTGCCGGCAAGCCGGACACCTCGATCTGGATGAGAACGCCGTTCGGCGTGCCTGTCAGCGAAGCCGTGCCGTTCTCCGCGCCCTCCATGTCGACGAAGGTCGCGACCGCCTCGGTGATCTCGACGGGCGTCGCCTCTTCGTCCTGCGCAAACGCAGCGCCCGTCATCAGGGCGATCGCCGCAGTGGCGGTCAAAATCCGTTGCATGATCCATCTCCCGGTTTTGTGGTTCATGAGCGCAATGGCGGTGCGCGTCGATGGTTCCCGAAACAACGCATCGATGGAAGAACCGCTGCGAATTCTCTCGAAACCGGCGAAAATCGGGCTGGCGGACATTATTTTTCTGTAATTTGAAAGCTGCCCGCAGTGGGCGCATCTTTTCCTCGAAGTCGGGAAACGCCGGTAGCCGGATGCGGCTGCGACGCGACGTTTCCGGACGACTTCGTCGCGCGTCCCCAACCGCTGAAGGCGGCTTCCGGGGACAGCGGTTTCAAGGACAAACGAACATGCGTGCTCTCTTTATCCCCGTGGCCGTGGCCGCCGGGCTTGCACTGGCTCCCGCCGCCTTTGCCGCCGAAACGACGACCGGCATGATCAAGTCGATCGACGCCAAGGCGCATATCCTGACCCTCGACAACGGAACGGTCTACACCCTTCCCTCCACGGTGAAGGATGGCAGCATGAAGGTCGGCGACAAGGTCAGCGTGATGTGGGACATGAAGGCCGGCAAGCATCAGGCCGAATCGGTGACTATGGCGAAATAGAACGATTGTCGTTCAGCAATGAAAGGCCCGTCGCCGGCAGTGGCGGCGGGCCTTCTGCATGACTGGACGATGCGGCAAGTCACGCGATGGAAAGAAGGCTCGCCGTCTGCCGCAGGTTCGGTTCGGCCGATGCGACCCGGTTGCGCCCGCCCCGCTTTGCCGCATAAAGCGCGATGTCGGCCTGCCGCATGGCCTCGGAAAGATCGTCGCCGGCGCTGAACTCGGCAACTCCGAAGCTGGCCGTGACCTTGATGCCGCCCGGCAGGCTTTCATGGCAATGATCGGCGATGCCGATCCTGATGCCTTCGGCAAAAAGCGTCGCCGCCTTTATCGGCGTCATCGGCAGGAGGATCACGAATTCCTCGCCTCCGATGCGTCCGATTATCGGTTTGAACGGCAGCCATGTCAGAATGTTCGCAACACCGGCGATCACGTCGTCGCCGATCGCGTGGCCGAAACGGTCATTGATCGATTTGAAATGGTCGATGTCGACAATCACGATCGAGCATGTGACCCGTGGGTCGCGCTGCGCGAGATCGAGCGCCGCCTGCTCGAAGAAACCGCGTCGATTGAGAACCCCGGTCATCGGATCGCGGCGCGCCTGATCTTCGAGTTCGCTTGTCATATCCGAAACCGTGCGCATGAGGAACAGAATAGCAAAACCGATCCAGCCGACCAGCGATTGAAGTTTCAGGGCGACCACGAACAGCGAGTCAGGCTCGACGGCACCTATCTCGGCAGGCATGTCCACGATAAACGCCGTCACGGGGCGCACGAGAACCACGATTGCGATCACCACCATAAAGCCGGCAAGCAGGCGATCGATCACATCCTTTTTTTGCGTGGCAAGGATGCACCACGCGGCCAAGGCAAGCATCAGGCTGATGGCGATGCTCATCGAAGCGCTGCGCGCGATCACGTTGGGCCAGCCGTAGGAGAAGAACACGACGCCCGCCATCCCGGCGCCGTAGAGCAGCCACAGCGCGCTGTCGTGCCGGCGGGCACCGTAGCGCGTGAAGACGCCCCGCGCCGTGAAGACCACTCCCAGGCCATGAAAGACATTGGACAGGAGGGACACGGTGTCTCCGAAGCCGTAAACACGCATGAATTCGATTGAAAAGCCGACCACACCGAGCGCATAGACCAGCCCCCAGTCCTTGAGATGCGCATATTGAGGCTGCTGGCGCCAAATGAAGTAAAAGGTTGCGGCAAGAAAGGTCGAGACGAGCGGAACGCCGAGCGAAAGCAGGTAATTTCCTGACATATGTTCCCCATCCCCGGTTCCGGCCGGAGCTAGACATGTAAAAGGTAAGCTTGGCGTAAACCTGAGGTTGCGGATTGATTCTTTCGGGAGGACGCGCCGGTTGCGCGATCACAGCCTTAACGCTCCCTTAAAGCGCCGCAATTAATCTTCACCGACAGCGACCATCACGCAAACAAGAAGACGGGCATCAGGGGCCATGGGCGACAGACGGATCGAGCCGACCTTTGGCGGGTCTGCATCGGATGAAGGCTCCAGCCTTTTCGTGAGCGAGGCGGACAGGGTCGTGGGACAGCGAGGAAAGCGCGGCTCCGCGAAGACCTCCTCATCCCGCAAGGCAGCGCCGAAAACACGCGGTCAGGGAACCGGCAAAAAGCGCGGGCGGCAACGCCGCTCGGGTGGCGGTGGGCTGTTCGGCTTCCTGCGCAAGACGACCTACTGGTCCTTCGTTCTCGCCATCTGGGGCGGTGTCGCGGCTGCCGGCGTGCTGGTCTTTTACGCGGCGCAGATGCCGAGCGCCTCGACATGGGCCATTCCCGATCGTCCGCCGAACGTCAAGATCATGGATATCGAGGGCCGTCAGGTCGCCAATCGCGGCATGATGGGCGGCGAATCCATCGGTCTGCACGAGATGTCGCCCTATATCCCGCAGGCCGTCGTCGCGATCGAGGACCGGCGCTTCTATTCGCATTTCGGCGTCGATCCGCAGGGTCTGGCGCGTGCCATGTACGAGAATATCGTCAACCGCCGCGTGGTGCAGGGCGGCTCGACGCTGACGCAGCAACTCGCCAAGAACCTGTTCCTGACGAATGAGCGCTCCTACGACCGCAAGATCCGCGAAGTGCTGATGGCCTTCTGGCTCGAGCACGAGCATTCGAAGGACCAGATCCTCGAAATGTATCTGAACCGGGTCTATTTCGGGTCCGGCGCCTACGGCGTCGAGGCGGCGTCCAGGCGGTATTTCGGAAAATCAGCGCGCGACGTGACCTTGTCGGAAGCCTCGATGCTGGCGGGGCTTCTCGTCGCGCCGTCGCGCCTGTCGCCCGCACGCGACCCGCAGGCGGCCGAAAACCGCGCCCAGCTCGTGCTTTCGGCCATGCGCGACCAGGGCATGATCGGCGACAGCGAACTCGCCTCGGCGATCTCCGCCCCGCCCGTGCGCGCGGCAGCCTACTGGACCGGCTCCGAGAACTACGTCGCGGACCGCATCATGGGCGAACTGCCGGGCCTGATCGGCGGCGACGTGCGCAAGGATCTGATCGTCGAGGCAACGATCGACCTCGATCTGCAGGAACTGGGCGAACAGGCGATCCGCCAGATGGTCGACGAGAACAAGTCGAGCCACGACGTCAGCCAGGGCGCGCTCGTCTCGATCGACGGCAACGGCGCTGTGCGCGCCATGGTCGGCGGCTACGACTACGCCAACTCGCAGTTCGACCGCGCATCAGAAGCGCGCCGCCAGCCGGGTTCGGCCTTCAAGTCGTTCGTGTGGATGGCGGCAATGGAACAGGGCCTCTTCCCCGACACGATCCGCAACGACGCGCCGGTCAAGATCGGCAACTGGTCGCCGCAGAACTTCAACAACACCTATAGCGGCCCGATGACGCTGTCGCAGGCGCTGGCGCGCTCGTCCAACACGATCGCTGCCGTGCTCGCGCACGAGGTCGGCCCGTCGGCCATCGTCGAGGGCGCATGGCGCATGGGCATCGAATCCGATCTCCAGCCGAACCTGTCGATCTCGCTGGGCACATCGGAAGTCACGCCACTCGAACTGACCGCCGCCTATGTGCCGTTTTCGACTGGAGGCATAAGACCCGACATCCATTTCGTCGAGCGCGTCTCGACCATCGACGGCGAGGTGCTGTACCAGCGGCCCGCTTCGGCAGGCATTCAGGTCGCAACGCCCGAAATCGTCGGAATGATGAACTACATGATGGCCGAAACGGTGGGAACGGGCACCGGGCGCAACGCCGATTTCGGCTGGCCCGCCGCCGGCAAGACCGGCACCAGCCAGAACTCGCGCGACGCCTGGTTCGTCGGCTACACGGCAGCACTCACGACGGGCGTCTGGTTCGGCAATGACGACGGCAAGCCGATGAAGAACATCACCGGCGGCCAGCTTCCGGCGAAGGCATGGAAAATCTTCATGGAGGGCGCGCACGAGGGCCTGGCGGTGGCGAACCTGCCCGGCCGCTGGACGCCCGACACCTTCCAACGCATCGAGGATCTTCTGGCGAGCGATCGCGGGATCCCGCAACAGGATGCCTATCCGCAGCAGGACAGCGGCACGACCGGCTCGATCCAGCCGCCAGGCGATGTCGGCGGCGAGCAGCAGGCCCGGCAGCAAAGGCAAGGTCCGATCGGTTCGATCATGGACATCATCATGGGGAATTGAGCTGGCGCTTCCGAGGCATTCCCTCGCGATGGCCGGCCCTTCTGGACATCGCCTTTGCGAGCGGCTAGGCGAAGCGCAACGAAATCCATGCGCCCGGAGCCGCCCGTGACCAGCCCAACCCTTATCGCCCCATCCGTCCTTTCGGCCGATTTCGCGCGGCTCGGCGAAGAGGTCGACGCCGTCGTGGCGGCAGGCGCCGACTGGATCCATCTGGACGTCATGGACGGGCATTTCGTGCCGAACATCACGTTCGGTCCGCAGATCATCAAGTCGATCCGCGGCCGCACCGACAAGGTGTTCGACTGCCATCTGATGATCGAGCCGGCCGATCCCTATCTCGCCGCCTTCGCCGATGCGGGCTGCGACATCATCACCGTCCATGCCGAGGCTGGACCACATCTCGACCGCTCGCTGCAGGCGATCCGCAACCTCGGCAAGAAAGCCGGCGTTTCGCTCAATCCCTCGACGCCCGAAAGCGTCATCGAATATGTGCTCGACCGGCTCGATCTCGTCCTCCTGATGACCGTCAATCCCGGTTTCGGCGGACAGGCCTTCATCCCGTCTGTCGTGGAAAAGGTCCGCCGCGTGAAGGCGCTGATTGGCGACCGCCCGATCGACATCGAGATCGACGGCGGCGTGACGCCCGAGACCGCGCCGCTGGTCGCCAAAGCCGGCGCGAATGTCCTCGTCGCGGGCTCGGCGGTCTTCAGGGGCGGTTCGGCGGAGGCTTACGCGAAGAATATCGACGCGATCCGCAAAGCTGCCGACAATGCCCGTGGACTGATCGTCTGACTTATCCGCACCCGCGCGAAACAGACTGAATCCGGCGCGTTTCGACGCCGGATTTATTCAATTTCAAGCCGGATTTAAGCATTTCCATCAAGAAACCGTTAAGGTTTACGACTGGTTTTAACCGCCCGTTAACACATCGATCAACTTATCCGCGTATTTTTCGGCTCGGGGTTTTCGTTTCGAGGGTGGGTGCCATGCAGTCTGTGGATCAGGCAATCGATGCCGGCCGGGTCGGCTGGGTGGATGCCGCAAAGGGCATCTGCATCATCTTCGTCGTCATGATGCATGCGACGCTCGGCGTCGGCATCGCGATGGGCGGCCAGGGCTGGCTTCACACGGTCGTTGAGTTCGCCCGCCCCTTCCGCATGCCGGATTTCTTCCTGATTTCCGGGCTCTTCCTCGGCCTCGTCATCGATCGGCCGTGGATGCGCTATCTCGACCGCAAGGTCGTGCATTTCGCCTATTTCTACGTGCTGTGGCTGACGATCCAGTTCGCCTTCAAGGCGCCGGGAATGGCGATGGAAGACGGCGTCGCCGGCACGATCCAGCACTATCTGATCTCCTTCGTCGAACCCTTCGGCACGCTTTGGTTCATCTACATCCTGCCGATCTTCTTCCTCGCCACGCGGCTCGTGAAATCGCTGCCGGTCGTGCTGGTCTTCGCCGCCGCCGCCGCGCTCGAAATCCTGCCGATCGAGACCGGCTGGATGCTGGCCGACGAATTCGCCTCGCGCTATGTCTATTTCTTCGCCGGCTATGCGTTTGCCGCGAACATCTTCCGCATCGCCGCCTGGTTGAAGGCGCGGCCGCTCGCCGCGCTCGCGATCTTCGCAATCTGGGCACCCATCAATGGCTGGCTCGTCTTCACCCATACGCCGCCGCATCTGATGCATCTCGTCACCGCCGAACTCGGCGAGACCGGCGCGACCAACGGCCTGTCGGAACTGCCCTTCATCTCGCTGGTGCTCGGCCTTGCGGGCGCGCTCGCGGTCGTCGCGGTCGCCGCGCTCATCGCCGAGCGTCCATGGAGCCGCTTGCTTTCCTGGCTCGGCGCGCATTCGATCGTGATCTATCTCGCCTTCTTTCTGCCGATGGCGATCAGCCGCGCGGTTCTGATGCGGACCGGGCTCGACATCGGAACGGTGTCGGCACTGGTGACGGTCGCGGGCATCGCCGGGCCGGTCGTGCTTTATGGCCTTATCCAGTGGACGGGCTATGGACGGTTTCTGTTCGAGCGGCCCGACTGGGCGATCATCGATCGACCGCAGCGGGCGAAAGAAACTGTCATCGCGGCGGAGTAGATAAGGAAAAGGCGGCCCGGAAGCCGCCTTTTTTAATCGAGCCATGCGCTCTCAGCTATGGGCGAAAATGTCCTGTTCGTCCCAGCCCATCAAATCGAGCTTGGCGCGGGTCGGCAGAAAGCCGAAACACGCTTCCGCCTCGCCGAGCCGGTTTTCCCGGACCAGCCGCTCGGTGAGCTTATCGCGCAGGCGGTGGAGATAGAAAACGTCCGACGCGGCGTAGTCGAGCTGTTCCTGCGTCAGGGTCTCCGCGCCCCAGTCGGACGATTGCTGCTGCTTCGACAGCGAGACGCCGAGAAGCTCGGAGCAGACGTCCTTGAGGCCATGCCGGTCGGTATAGGTGCGCGTCAGGCGCGAGGCGATCTTGGTGCAGAAGACCGGCCCCGCCATCACCCCGAAGGCGTTGTAAAGCACCGCAATGTCGAAGCGGCCGAAATGGAACAGCTTGGCCTTGGTTCGGTCGGCCAGAAGCGCCTTGATATTCGGCGCGTCGTTCTGGCCGGGCGCGATCTGGACAACGTCCGCCGTGCCGTCGCCGGGCGAAAGCTGAACCACGCATAAGCGGTCGCGGTGCGGGTTCAGGCCCAGCGTCTCGGTATCGATCGCCACGGCATCGCCGGTATAGGCGTCGAGGTTCGGCAGGTCGCCCTTGTGAAAACGAACGGTCATCTGCTTCAACCTTTCGCCAAAGCATCGAGAATGCGCGCCCAGCTCCGCTGACCCTTGGCGAAGGAGGTCAAATTGTATTTCTCGTTGGGCGAGTGGATGCGGTCGTCGTCGAGTCCGAAGCCGACGAGCAGCGATTCCATGCCGAGCATCGACTGGAAATCCCCGACGATCGGGATCGAGCCGCCCATGGCGATCATGACGGCGGGCTTTTCCCACTCATCGGTCAGCGCCGTCTGCGCCTTCACGAGGAAGGGCGCGTCGTAGGAGAGTTGGATCGCGCCCGAGCCGCCATGCGGATGGAACTCGACCGAACAGTCCGACGGAAGGCGTTCCTCCACGAACTTGCGGAAATTCTCGCGGATGGCAAACGGGTCCTGCTTGCCGACGAGGCGGAAGGAAACCTTGGCGGAGGCTTGTGCCGCGATCACCGTTTTGAAGCCCTTGCCCGTGTAGCCGCCCTGAATGCCGTTGAATTCGGCAGTCGGTCGCGACCAGATGAGTTCGAGAACGTCCCGGCCCTGCTCGCCCGAGGGTTCAGACAGGCCGATCGGGCCGAGGAAGCTTTCAGCCGTCAAGCCGAGGCCCTTCCAGGATTCCAGGATCTGCGTCGGAACTTCCTCGACGCCGTCGTAGAAGGCGGGAATGGTGACGCGGCCCGTCTCGTCGTGAATGTCGGCCAAAATCTTTGCCAGGACACGGATCGGGTTCGCCGCCGCGCCGCCGTAGTGACCCGAATGAAGGTCGAAATCGGCAGCCTTGACGGTGATTTCTTCGCCGACGAGGCCGCGCAGCGCAACCGAGATGGCCGGTGTCTCGGCGTCCCACATCCCGGTGTCGCAGACCAGCGCGAAATCGGCCTTCAACTCGTCCGCATTGGCGTCGAGGAACGGCTTCAGCGACGGCGAGCCGGATTCTTCCTCGCCCTCGAACAGGATCGAAACCTTGCAAGGCAGAGCGCCATGGACGGCTTTATAGGCGCGGCAGGCTTCGACGAAGGTCATCAACTGCCCCTTGTCATCGGCGGAGCCGCGACCAGTGATGACTTTCACGCCGTCGCGCTCGATCACCTTGGCCTCGAACGGGTCGGCATCCCACAGATCGAGCGGATCGACCGGCTGCACGTCGTAGTGACCGTAGAAAAGGACGTGCGGCACGTTTTCGCCTGCGGGGCCTTCATGGTGGGCGACCACCATCGGGTGGCCTTCCGTATCGCGCACCGAGGCGTCGAAACCGATCGTCTTCAGGTCCGCGACCAGCCATTCGGCCGCGCGGCGGCAATCGGCGTCATAGTCGGAATCGGTCGAGATGGACGGGATCTTCACGAGATCGGCGAGACGCGCGACCGAGGCATCGAGGTCGGCGTCGAGACGGGCAAGAACGGGTGAGATATCGGTCATGAATGCGCCTTTCGAATTCTGTCGCGACGTGTCTAAAGGCTTTCGCCTTGAGACGGAAGCGATGTGTTCGGGCGGTGCGTGTGATGGCGAGGCCGTGCCGGTTTTAATCATGAGGCATGGATTTCTGTGACGAGCACAGGAATGACGGCATTGAGGGTAATGCCAATCGCCAACGCTGGAGATTTGCATTGAACAAAACTGCCATGGTCATTCCTGTGATTGCCACAGAAATCCATGCCTCAACTGCCGATAATGACGGCATTGAGGGCGATGCCAATCGCCAACGCTGGAGACTTGCATTGAACAAAACTGCCATCGTCATTCCTGTGCTCGTCACAGGAATCCATGCCTCAACTGCCAATACAGGCGGAAGGGTGGTCATATGAATGCCGGACATTGCGCATATTCACGATCCGTTCAGCCGGCGCGCCCTATCCATCTGTCCAGACACGCACTTCAAGGGACACTTCGATGCGCCGTTTCCGCTCTTCTTTCCTTGCTCTCGCTTTGTCGGCAGCCATGCTCGCGCCGACTTTTACGGTCGAACCAGCCTTTGCGCAGGGCCGCATGGTCGAACGCGAGGTCACGCGCTATCAGGTGCGCAGCGGCGACACGCTGTCCTCCATCGCCCGCTCCGCCGGCATCTCGCTGCGCGATTTGCAGGCGCTGAACCCGGATATCGATGCGCGCTTCCTGCGCGTCGGACAGACCATCTACCTGCCCGCAGGGGCCGGTCAGGTTTCACGCGTTTCCGCAGAACTTGAGACCTATCGCGGTCGCATCGACGATCAGGTCGTGATCTACGGCTCGGGCTTTCGTGCCGGTGAGCGCGTGCGCGTTCTCATCGGCGACGGACCTTACCGGCTCAACCCCGACGTGACGGTGCGCGCCGACCGCCGCGGGGACGTCGAGGCGAGCGTCGACCTGCCGCGCTGGGTGCGGCCCGGATCGGCCGTTCATTTCGGCCTCGAATCGCGTGACAGCAATGCGAGGGCCGTCGTTTCCCGCCCCTATGAGGTTGCAGGCCGCCGCCCGCAACAGCCCGACCGCAACCGTATCGAGATGACCGGAACGCTGACCCGCCAAGGTGTCGAATGCCCCGTCATGCGCGGCGACGACGGGCGCACCTATTCGCTTGCCGGCGAGTTGCGCGGGTTCCGCCCCGGCGACCGGATCGCGGTCGAGGGCCGGGTGGCCGAAATGTCGGCCTGCCAGCAGGGCACGACGATCGAATTGCGTCGCATCAGTCCAGCCGATTGATCGACGCCATCTTGCTGCCGGTCGAAGAACGCTGCATCTATGCGGCGCGGCCGGCAGGAGATCGAGTGCGTGACGCGGGACATTTTCGGAACGGCACCGGACGGACGCGCGGTCGAGCGCGTGCGGATTTCGAACGGCGTTCTGACGGCGTCCATCATGACATGGGGCGCTTCCGTGCAGGATCTGCGCCTTTCCGGCCACGCGCATCCGCTTGTGCTCGGCTTCGACGACTTTGCCGACTATCCGCTCCATTCGCCCTATTTCGGCATCATCGCTGGCCGCTGCGCCAATCGCATCCGCGACGGCCGGTTCATGCTCGACGGGATCGCATATGAACTAGACCGGAACGATAAGGGCCATCATCTGCACGGCGGCGCGCCCGGCATCGGCGAACGGAACTGGCGGGTCGAACAGCACGACGACCGGCGCGTCACGCTGGCATTGACGGACCATGCCGGGAACAGGGGATATCCGGGTACGTGCAATCTGCGCGCGACCTACGAGATTCGCGAGCCGGCGACCCTCTCGCTGGTGCTGGAAGCCGGGACCGACGCGCCGACCCTCGTCAATCTCGCGTCGCATAGCTACTTCAATCTGGATGGAAGCGGGACGATCGGCGCGCATGAATTGCGGATCAATGCTGCGCATTATCTGCCGGTGGATTCGGATTGCCTGCCGACCGGCGAGGTGAAGCCGGTCGCGGGAACACCGTTCGATTTCAGGAGCATGCGGCCGATCGGCGATGCGACCTACGACCACAATTTCTGCCTGTCGGATGCGCGGGTGGAAAAGCGCGACGTGGCGGCGCTTTCAAGCCGGCTGTCGGGCATCGCCATGACAGTGGCGACGACCGAGCCGGGGCTTCAGTTCTACGATGGCTCCAAGCTGGACTTGGCCGTTGCCGGTCTCGGCGGGCGTCGTTACGGGCGCTCCGCCGGACTTTGCCTCGAGCCGCAGATCTGGCCCGATGCGATCAATCATGCGCAGTTTCCCAGCCCGGTGCTGCGGCCCGGCAACCGCTATCTGCACGAAACCGATTACCGGTTTTCAGTGTCCGGGCTTTAAAGCGGCGACAGACTTCGGAGCTGGCGGCTGCAACGCCATTTCGCAGACTTCGACATGCCGTGCGAGCGCTTCGCGGGACAGCATCGCCGAGACGGTGGTGATGTCGCGCGCCTCGTATTTCGGCATCTGCTGGAGTTCCTTCAGCCGTTGCAGAAGTTCGAGTCGGGTCATGGCGTCAGCCTCCTTGGGTTAGCCGGAAACGGCCTGAACGGGTCAGGCCGCCTTTTTCTTGGTCTTCGCCGCGTCGAAAGGGATCTCGACATCGACGGCAAGCGTGGAGACCTTGTCGCCGCGCTCGAGCTTGACGCTCACCTTCTCGCTGTCGATCTGCATGTGCTTGGCGATGACGGCCATGATCTCGTCGCGCAGGACGTTGACGAGGTCGGACTTGCCGGTCGAGGCGCGTTCATGGGCGAGCAGGACCTGAAGGCGTTCGCGCGCGGCGGGCGCGGAGCTGGCCGGGGAATTGCCCACGGCACGGGTGAAGAAACGGAACAGGCTCATGCCGCTTTCCTCCCGAATATCTTGGAGAAGAAGCCGCGCTTTTCGCCCGGAACGGTGACCGGAATATCCTCGCCGTTCAAACGCCGCACGGCATCGAAATAGGCGCGGGACGGCGCGCTGTCGCCATCGGCGAGCGTGACCGGCGAGCCGACATTCGAGGCGCGCAGAACGTCCATGCTCTCGGGAATGATGCCGAGCAGCGGGATCGACAGGATTTCCAGAACGTCGTCGACCTTGAGCATGTCGCCGCGCTCGGCGCGCAGCGGATCATAGCGCGTCAAAAGCAGATGCTTTTCGATCCGCTCGCCTTTTTCTGCCTTGAGTGTCTTGGAATCGAGCAGGCCGATGATTCGGTCCGAATCGCGCACCGACGAGACTTCCGGGTTTGTCACGATAATGGCGATGTCGGCGTGGCGCATGGCCAAAGTCGCGCCACGCTCGATGCCGGCGGGGCTGTCGCAAATCACCCAGTCGAAGTTCTTTTTCAGCGCGGTGATGACCTTCTCGACGCCTTCTGCCGTCAGATTGTCCTTGTCGCGGGTCTGCGAGGCCGGCAGCAGATAGAGCGATTCCACGCGCTTGTCGCGGATCAGCGCCTGCGTCAGCTTGGCATCGCCCTGGATGACGTTGACGAGGTCGTAAACGACCCGGCGCTCGGCGCCCATGACGAGGTCGAGATTGCGCAGGCCGACGTCGAAATCGACGACGACGACCTTGGCGCCGTTCTTGGCGAGCGCCGCGCCGAGTGCAGCACTGGAGGTCGTCTTGCCGACGCCGCCCTTGCCAGATGTGACAACGATTACCTTGCCCATTTCCCTCTCCTGTTCGCCCGCGCCCGTCATTTCCATGTCATTCCAATTCCCGATTCGCCGTGCTTGCGCACTTTCGAATCCTGATAGATTCGGCGCCTTGCGCCAGTGTGGATCAAGCCAGCGGCTCGATCTCGATCGTCTCGCCGCTGAGCCAGATCTGCACGGCCTTGCCGCGCAGCTTCGGCTCCATGTCTTCGGCGGTCTTGTAAAAGCCGTCGATGGCGATCAGTTCGGCTTCCAGCTTGCGGCAGAAGATGCGCGCCTGCGCATTGCCCATCGTGCCGGCGAGCGCGCGACCGCGTAGCGTGCCGTAGACGTGGATCGAACCACCCGCGACGACTTCGGCGCCTGAGGCGACCGAGCCGACGATGGTAACGTCGCCTTCGGGGAAGAACAGTGACTGGCCCGACCGCACCGGCTCGGTGACGACGATCGACGGGACCGTCTTGATCGCCTGGCCTTCGTGCCGAACGAGTTCCGGTTCGGCGGCCGACTCATCGTGATCAGAGCCGGCATCCGGCTCGGCGGCCGGCGCCTCGAAATCGGCTGCCGGTCGTCCGTCCGTCATGGCCGGCGGCAGGGCCGAATCAAGAAGCGAGGCGCGAGCGCCTTCGATGCCCATGATTCGCACGTTGCGCGTGCCGAGTTCGTCGACCAGACGACGCAGCTCGGCCTTGTCGATATCGAGCGTCGCCACATCGAGAACGACCGGCCGACGCAGGAAAAACCCCGCCGAACGGGCGGCCAGATCATCGAGACGCACAAGCCAATCCTCGAAGGGCAACTCCGGGGTCAGGACAAGCGCGAGGAAGGAGCGACCCTTGAGGCGGATCGGCCGTGACTGTGTTAACACTTTGGTCATCATCATTAATTTTCGGTTGCACCCAGCTAGACGCGAAATGGTTAACAAGTCGTTAACCATTTGCATCGAAGGCCCTTCGTCCACCGCTGTTGCGTGACGACAACGGCAGCAAGATGGCTTGGAAAACGAAGAGCGAAGGAAGGGTCTGTTAACCACGGTTTTCTATCTGTTGGGTCGCAACAGAGCCAAGAGTTTTCAGCATGTCATCGCCGCGACCCACCCGCGCCAATATCATTCCGATTTCCCGTTACGCCCCCGTTTCCACAGCAAAGCCGGAAACCGAACTGTCCCATGGCAACGCTGCGACGGACGCGCCTTTGCCCGCGCCGGCAGAACAGCAAGAGGGCGAATCGACGCCGAACTGGGAGAAGCACTTCTTCATGGCCCCGAATGTGCGCTTCACCCGCACGCCGGACCGCCCTGCCGGCAAGGCAGGCGAGACTCAGACGGAGATTTCCGTCGCTCCCGCACCCGTCGAATCGCTGCCACCAGCCAGCGAAAGCAACGCACCGGTCAAGAGCGGCAACTGGGACGTGATCGCGCTGTCGTCGTTGCTGTCAACCGCGCTGGACGAACCCCTCCCGGCTCCTACAGCAAGTCCGGAAGCGCCACCCATCGCGAGCGCCGACATCCCGGTTGGGCCGATGGCTTATCTGTCGGATCACGCCTTCTTCGATCTCGGCCTGGTGCCGGCAAAGGACGAGCGCGTTCGCCATGTCGTGACGCGGACGGCACCCGTCGTTGCAGCGCCAGCGCCTGCGCCGGCTAAGAGCGACGTTTCCGATCTCTACCGGGTCATCGACTGCTCGGGCGGCGCATCCCAAATCTCCGGCAAAAACGCCGTCTCGGCACCCGCACAGCCGGAGCCGGCACCGCGCGCGGTGGCCGCCCCGCTCCGCCGGTCCCTGCCGTCGCTGCCGATGGCCGGTCCGCTCGCGCCGGCCAGCGCCAATGTCGGCTACGAACTGCCCTCGCCCGAACTCCTGCAACTGCCGCCTACGGGTCAGGGCTTCTACATGACGCAGGAGCGGCTCGAACAGAATGCCGATCTTCTCGAAAGCGTTCTGGAGGATTTCGGCGTCAAGGGCGAGATCATCCATGTTCGCCCCGGCCCGGTCGTCACACTCTACGAGTTCGAACCCGCGCCGGGCGTGAAGTCCAGCCGCGTGATCAACCTCGCCGACGACATCGCACGCTCGATGTCCTCCGTGTCGGCGCGCGTGGCGGTGGTGCCCGGCCGCAACGTGATCGGCATCGAACTGCCGAACGAGGAACGCGAAACCGTCTATTTCCGCGACATGATCGAATCGGGCGATTTCGGCCGCTCGACGGCGAAGCTGGCCCTTTGCCTCGGCAAGGACATCGGCGGCGAACCGGTCATCGCCGATCTGGCGCGCATGCCCCATCTGCTCGTCGCCGGCACGACCGGGTCGGGCAAATCCGTCGCCATCAACACGATGATCCTGTCGCTGCTCTACCGGCTGAAGCCGGAGGAATGCCGGCTCATCATGGTCGATCCGAAGATGCTCGAACTGTCCGTCTATGACGGCATCCCGCATCTTTTGACCCCCGTCGTCACCGATCCGCACAAGGCCGTGACGGCGCTGAAATGGGCCGTGCGCGAAATGGAAGACCGCTATCGCAAGATGGCGCGGCTCGGCGTGCGCAACATCGACGGCTACAATACCCGCGCGGCAAGCGCCCGCGAGGCTGGCGAAACGGTCGTCATGCAGGTGCAGACGGGCTTCGAGAAGGGAACGGGCGAGCCGGTCTTCGAGGAACAGGAGATCGACCTGTCGCACATGCCTTTCATCGTCGTCATCGTCGACGAGATGGCCGATCTGATGATGGTCGCGGGCAAGGAGATCGAAGGCGCGATCCAGCGTCTGGCGCAAATGGCGCGAGCGGCGGGCATCCATTTGATCATGGCGACGCAGCGCCCGTCCGTGGACGTCATCACCGGAACGATCAAGGCGAATTTCCCGACCCGGATTTCCTTCCAGGTCACCTCCAAGATCGACAGCCGCACGATCCTCGGCGAACAGGGAGCCGAACAGCTTCTCGGCCAGGGCGACATGCTGCACATGGCCGGCGGCGGACGGCTTGCGCGCGTTCACGGACCTTTCGTGTCGGACGCCGAGGTCGAAAAGGTGGTCGCCTATCTCAAGGCGCAGGCCGCGCCGGAATATCTGGAGACGGTGACGGAGGACGAGGACGAGGTTTCGGCCGACGAGACCGACGCACCCGACATGACCGCACCCGATACGGACGACGGCGACGCGCTCTTCGCCGAGGCCGTGAAAGTGGTCACGCGCGACAAGAAGTGCTCGACGTCCTACATCCAGCGCCGTCTCGGCGTCGGCTACAACCGCGCCGCATCGCTCGTCGAACGGATGGAGCAGGAGGGATTGGTCGGCGCGCCCAACCATGTCGGCAAGCGCGAAATCCTCGTCGGCAAATAGTCCTTGCCTGAATTGCTCAGCGCGCCGCGCGGCCCACACCGCCGCGCGGCTTGATCGCAGCGATGAGATCGCCGGTTTCGAGCCGTTCGAGGATCGGACATTCGGGCCGGTCGTCGCCGTGACAGGAATCGGCGAGCGTCGTCAGCGTGTTCGCCATCTCCTGCAAATCCCGGATCCTGCGGTGCAGATCATCGATATGGCCGCGCGCGATGCGCTTGACCTCGGCGCTGTGGCGCGACTGGTCCTGCCACAGGCCCAGCAATTCGGAAATCTCGGCGACTGAAAACCCCAGGTCGCGGGCGCGGCGAACGAAGCGCAGCATGTGAATGTCGGGTTCCGAGTATTCGCGATACCCCGATGCGGTGCGTTCGGCGCGCGGGATCAGCCCCGACTGCTCGTAATAGCGGATCATCTTGGCCGAAACGCCCGACGCCTCCGCAGCCTGACCGATATTCATCGCCTTCTCCATCCGCATCGTCACTCTATTCCCAGACCGCATGTGGGCTTTCGACTTGCCCGGATTCAAGACGCGAATTTTGTTGCCGCACAGACGTTGACCTTCCAACGATGGGAAGGCCTACATGAAGCGCACCGAACACATCGAAACCGGAGCGCCCAATGAACAAGCTTGTCCCCATCGCCCTTGCCGCATTCGTCGCCAGCGTCGGATTTGCCGTCGCGCAAAATGCGACGACCGGACACGAAGGGCACGGCGGCCATTCGATGACGAACACGGACGCAGCGGCGGAAACACCGGCGACGGCCGCCTATCGCGCGGCCAACGATCGCATGCACGAAGCGATGACGGAGGACTTCACCGGCGATGCCGACGTCGATTTCATGCGTGGCATGATCCCGCATCATCAGGGCGCGATCGACATGGCGCGAATCGTCCTCGAACACGGGTCGGACCCGCAGGTTCGCGCGCTCGCCGAAGAGGTGATCGCGACGCAAGAGGCCGAGATCGACATGATGGAAAAATGGCTGGCCGAGCACGGCCGCTAAGCCGAACCTCTTCTCCTTTCCTCGTATTTCAGGAATGATGAGCGCCATGACGACGACTGTTTCGAAGCGTGCCGAACTCCACCGGATGGTGATGTCCGAACACACCTGCCCCTTCGGATTGAAGGCGCTCGACCTCCTGAAGCGCGAAGGCTACGCGGTCGATGACCACAAGCTGACCTCGCGGCCGCAGATCGATGCCTTCAAGGAACAGCACGGGGTCAGGACGACGCCGCAAGTTTTCATCGAGGGCACGCGGATCGGGGGCTATGACGAACTTCTCAAGTTCCTGGGCAAAAGCGTGAAGGACAAGAACGCCGTCACCTACGCACCGGTGATCGCGCTGTTCTCGATGGGCGCGTCGATGGCGGTCGCGGCGAGCTGGGCTGCATATGGAACGATCTTCACCGTCCAGGCGGCGGAATGGTTCATCGCGATCTCGATGTGTCTTCTGGCGCTGCAAAAGCTGAAGGACATCGAAGGCTTCGCGACCATGTTCCTCAACTACGACCTGCTCGCGCAGCGCTGGGTGCGCTATTCCTACATCTATCCGTTCGCCGAGGGGCTTGCTGGCCTTCTGATGATGGCCGGCGCGCTGATGTGGCTGTCAATCCCGCTGGCGCTCTTCATCGGCACGATCGGCGCGATCTCGGTCTTCAAGGCGGTCTATATCGACAGGCGCGAACTGAAATGCGCCTGCGTGGGCGGCGACAGCAACGTCCCGCTGGGTTTCGTGTCGCTGACGGAAAACCTGATGATGGTGGGTATGGCCGTGTGGATGCTGGTCAAGCCGATGGGGGTCGGGCTTTGATGCGCGAGCGCGTTCCGCGCGGCTGTCCGCCATGATGCGGCAGGCGTGATCACGTCGTCTGATAGAGCCGCTTGATCCGTAACGGATCGTCGGTTGCGCTGGCAAATGCTTGCCCTTCTTGAACTGTGCCCGAGTCCGTGCTCGCTGCCTCCTCATTGACAAATGCCGGTCATTGAGAGACGCTGGATATGAAACATGAATCATGTGTCATACCTGGGAGGAGAGCATAAAGAAGGTAATCAAGGCGGTCATGGCGTCAATCGCCTTCACCGCTGCGGTGGGCGCGTTCGGAACGGCGCGGGCGGAGGACATCACCATCGCCCATGTCTATGGCAAGACGGGCGCACTCGAAGCCTATGCGAAACAGTCTCATGACGGTCTGCTGCTCGGGCTGGAATACGCCACGGACGGCACGATGGAGATCGACGGGCGACGCCTCGTCGTCATCGAGAAGGACACGCAGCTTCGTCCCGAACTCGGCCGCGCGCTGCTGGCCGAAGCCTATGGCGACGACAACGCCACGATCGCCGTGGGAGACGTCTCGTCGGGCGTCGCACTCGCCATGCTTCCGGTCGCCGAGGAATTCGAGCGCCTGCTGATCGTCGAGCCGGCGGTGGCCGATTCCATCACCGGGCCGGACTGGAACCGGTACATCTTCCGCACGAGCGCCCCCGGTCATGGCCGCAAGCCCTTTTCAAGCATGTCGAAAACTTCGGCGACGACCGCGTCCGGGTCGAGATCGTCCTGTTGCTGCCATACGCAGAAGCGCTCGCCCAGGGTCTTGGCCATTCCCATCAGCGCCCAAGCCCTGATTTCGGCATTGCCGGGGCGGATCGTGCCGTCCTGCGCCGCCTCGGCGAGGTTTTGCGCGTAGGCCTTGGCGAAATTGCTGAAATAATCCCGATAGGCATCGGGCGCGACGAAGCGGGCTTCCTCGACGATGTTGTAAAGGCTCGGACGCTCGGCCACGAACCGAAGAAATGCCCCGAGGCCGACCCGCTCGGCCTCGACCCGGTCCGCGATGCCCGCGACCGCCTCGGACAGGCGCGCGCGCGTCAGCCTGCCCATCAGCGCGACGAGTTCGCGAAACACCATGTCCTTGGTGGAAAAGTAGATGTAGAACGTGCCCTGCGCGATGCCTGCCGCACGCGTGATGTCGGTGATGGACGACGAGGCGAAGCCGCGCTTGCCGATCTCCGCCTCGGCTGCCGCCAGGATCGCGTTTCTCGTATCCTCGCCCCGTGCGGTTCGCGTCTTCTTCATCGCGCCAAAAGCTCTCAAATATGAAACATGATTCACTCGTCATAATGGATCGCGTTGCCGACAAGTCAAGGTGCAAGGCACGGGCGGCGCTTCTATCGAAATCCGAAATGCTTCAAGTCAAGTCTGCATTCAAGAATTCTCCGCCGAGCAAATATCTCGAAAGCGAGACCTCTGCGCCTGGCCCGGCATCGGCAAGCCTTCCCCGTCAATCGCCCAGGACCGTGCCTTCGCGACGCTTGTCGGCGGCACCGACGAGGCCGTCGTCGGTGATCGCGATGACGTGAATGCCGGAGTTGAGATCGGTCACATTGACGTCGTGACCGAGCGCCCTCAACCCTTCGGCGAAGGCTGTCGCCCCTTCGCCTTCCTCGACATTGGTGCGGCCGTTGAGATTGGTCACATGCGGCAGGTCGATCGCGTCTTGCGGGTCCATGCCCCAGTCGAGGATCGAGATGAGCGACAGCGCCGTATAGTCGATGATGGCCGCGCCGCCGGGGCTGCCGGTCAGGAGGACAGGCCGGCCGTCTTCGAACACGACGGTCGGCGCCATCGACGAACGCGGGCGCTTGCCCGGTTCCACCCGGTTGGCGACCGGCGCGCCATCGGCCTCGGGTGCGAAGGAGAAGTCCGTCAGTTCGTTGTTGAGCAGGAAGCCGCGCGTCATGACGCGGTTGCCGAAGCCGCTCTCGATGGTCGTCGTGGCTGAAATCGCGTTGCCCTCGCCGTCCACGATGACGAAATGCGACGTTCCGGCACGCGGCCGCTCGATATCGGGGGTGAGCGAAGCCTTGTCCCAGCCGGGCGGAACACCCGGCGACGCGACGCCCATGCTCGCGTCAGGGTCGATCAGTGCACTGCGCTCCTCCAGATAAATCTCGTCCAGATAAGCGTCCGGGATATCGACGAAATCGCTGTCGCCCAGATAGAGCCCGCGATCGGCGAAGGCAAGGCGCGAGGCCTCCGCGAACAGATGCCGGAACGCGACGCCGTCCTCCATCGACGCCAGGTCGAAGGGTTCAAGGATGCCCAGCATCTGGCCGACGGTGAAGGCACCGGACGAGGGCGGCCCCATGCCGCAGACTTCGTAGCTGCGATACTCCATGCACACGGGATCGCGCATGACCACCTCATAGGCCGCGAAATCCTCCATCGTCAAAATGCCGGGATTGATGTTGGTCCTGAGCGCGGCAACGATGTCTTCGGCAATCTCGCCGGTATAGAAGGGCGCGGCGCCCTCCTCGGCGAGAAGCCTCAAACTGTTCGCATAGGGCTGATTGGCGAGTGTCGATCCTTCGGCGATCGGCCGGCCTTCGGGAAGGAAATAGTCGCCGGTCGCCACGAAGGTGTCGAGCCCCTCCGTCCCGGCAATTGCGGCGGCGAGGCGCTGTGTGACGGTGAAGCCCTTTTCGGCGGTCTCGATGGCCGGCTGGATCAAGTCTGCCCATTCCATCGTGCCGTGGTCGCGATGGATTCGTTCGAGCAGCATCGGCGTTCCCGGCACGCCGGCCGAGCGCCCGCCGATCACCGCATCGGTAAATGCCAGCGGCTCGCCGTTCTGATCGAGCCAGTAATCGTCTTCGGCCGCCAATGGTGCCTTTTCGCGCGCGTCATAGGTCGAAAGGCTGGCCGAATCCGCGTCCCAGTAAAGCAGGAACGCTCCGCCGCCGAGCCCCGAACTTTGAGGCTCGACCAGCCCGAGCATCGTCTGCACGGCAACAGCAGCATCGGCCGCCGATCCTCCCGCGGCCAGAATGTCATAGCCGGCCTGCGTGGCGAGCGGATGTGCGGAGGCGACCATGAAATCATCCGCCAGAACCGACTGCCTTTGAGCGATGGCCGTTGTTTCCTCAGGCTGGGGGCGGGCTTCCTGAGCGAAGAGCTGGGTGGATGCGAAGCCACTTGCCGCGACAACGCCAACGAACGAGCGAACCAAGATCGTCATATGAATTCCTCCACGCATCATGAGCCGGTGTGCCGAGCCCTTGTGGAACCGGCCTTGAACCGACCATACCCCGTCATGTGGAAAGTGGCCAATTTCGAGCCGGGTCGCTAACGGCTGCTTCCGAGGATCGTCGTCGGCTTGCGCTGCGGCGTTTCGACCCTATGGGCCGATCGAAGCGTCAGCAGGCTTGTCGATATCCCCCGCGCTTTGTAAATGCTGCGCCGTGGGGATGGGCATGGCTGCGCGCAAGAGATTCATCAAGGATGTGGGGCTCGCGCTTGCGGCGCTGTCGGTCTACTTTCTTGCGCTCCTCACGCCACTTCACCACGTCTCGGCGACACAAAACAGCCTTGCCGAACTCGGATTCGAGACGGCCGGTACCTGGACCATCTGTTCCGTCGACGGCGCGCAGGATCGGGAGAAACCCTTTGCAGTTCAATGCCCGGTCTGCTGTCTCGTCAAGGCTCAAGGTTTCATTCCTCCGACCATCGATTACGTGGCCGCGAACCCGTCGGTCCGGCCCGAGCCGCCGATCGTTTCCGAACGGCTCGCGCCGCACCCGTTCGACGTCAACTTTCGAGCAGCCCCTCGAGCGCCGCCGCTCGCAGCCTCGGTCTGACGGCGCCTAGCGCCCTGTTTCATCCCAAGACTGGACTCGCGGTGCCGATCGGCCCGTGCTGCCGAAAGTTAATGCCATGCCACTTTTGTCCGTATCCGGTTCGACCCTTATCGAAGGGGCGAGCCATGAGTGATGCTGCCACCGGCCTCAAGCCGTTCGTCACGCGGCTGCACTTCTACATCGGCCTGTTCGTCGGGCCGTTCATCCTGATAGCGGCCGTCACCGGGCTGCTCTATGTGCTCACGCCCCAGCTTGAGGACTGGATTTATCGGGACCAACTGCGCACCGCATCGGAAGGGCCGGCCGTCTCGTTGAGCGCGCAAGCTGCCGCCGCGCGCGCGTTCATCGGCGACGCGCCGACGCTTTTCGCCGTTCGTCCCGCAATCGGACCGGGCTACACGACCCGCATCATGTTCAGCGAACCGGGGCATGGCGGCTCCGAGAGCCGGGCGATATTCGTCGACCCCGCCACGCTGGAGATCAGGGGAGACCTGATCGTTTACGGCACGAGCGGGACATTGCCGTTCCGCACGGCCATCGATTACCTGCATCGCAATCTCATGCTGGGCGAGCCGGGGCGCATCTACAGCGAACTGGCAGCCTCGTGGCTGTGGATCGTCGCCCTCGGCGGCGCGGCGATGTGGTGGTGGCGGCGCAGCCCAAGGCGCTCGTCGGCCGATCTGAACGCCAATCTGCGCGCACGGCGGTTCCATGGACAGGTGGGCATATGGATCGTCGTCGGCCTGGTCTTCGTTTCGGCAACAGGTCTAACATGGTCCGAACGGGCCGGTGGCCGCATTTCTGAACTCAGAAACGCAGTCGGGTGGGTTACGCCTTCCGTTTCGACCTTGCTGGCCGATGAAAACCCGGCGGCCGACGGCCATCACGCCCATCATGCTCCCGTTCTTTTCGACGGGCCGCAGAACACGGATCATGCCCTTCAGCTCGACCGGATCGAGGCAGCAAGTCGGCGGGCCGGCCTTGCGTCGCCAATGATCGAAATCCAAGTGCCACGGGCCGAAGATCGCGGCTGGATGGTGCGCGAATACGACCGGTCGTGGCCATCCGACGTCGATGCCGTGGCTATCGATCCGCGTACGATGGAGGTGATCGACAGCGCCTTCTTCGAAACCTTCCCCGTGGTCGCCAAACTCATCCGCTGGGGGATCGATCTGCACATGGGCATCCTGTTCGGAATCGCGAACCAGATCCTGATGGCGGCGATCGCCATCGGATTGATCGTCAGCATAATCTATGGATACCGAATCTGGTGGCTGCGTCGCCCTTCCCCCGGATCGGCCCCAAGGACGCTCGTCCAGAGCTGGTCGCATTTGTCATCGTCGCTCAAAATGGCAACGATTGCGATCGCGGCATTTTTCGGTTGGGCGCTTCCACTTGTCGGGGCGAGCCTGACGGCTTTTCTGTTGGTGGATATCGCCCGCTGGCGTTTCGCCGCCACGCGCCCAAAGACAGCATAGAACCTGATCGGCTTGCGGGCGGCGATCGGCGCCGCCCGCAGTTGGTAACTCCGTCCCGTGAATGCTTCACGCCGTTACTGGTTGATCTCGGGTTCGACGAGTTTCGCGAGCTTGCGCAGGGATTCCTGCCAGCCGAGATAGCAGGCCTCGGCCGGGATCACATCCGGCACGCCTTGCTGCTCGATATTGACTTCCGTGCCCACGGACACCGCCTTCAGTTCGACCGTGACCTTCATTTCGCCCGGCAAATTGGCGTCGTCGAATGTGTCGGTGTAGACGAGGCGCTCGCCTGGTATGAGTTCCAGATAGGTGCCGCCGAAGGAATGGCTGTGCCCCGTGGTGAAATTCCGGAACGACATCCGATGCTTCCCGCCAACCTTCGCTTCGAGCTCATGGACGGTACAGGTGAACCCGAAAGGCGGAAGCCAGCTCGCCGTCGCATCGGGTTCGAGGAAGGCGCGATAAAGCTTGTCGGGCTTGGCGGCGAAGACGCGGTGAAGACGGATCGTGCTGGGCATGGTTCTCTCCCTTGGTTCGGTTTCAGTTGGATAATCGGTCCGGCGGGCGGCCACTCGCCGCCTGTCATGGCAACGACGAACGGCACTGCGGGAATCCGACTTTGCGTCGAAAAAAATGCGAGGTGCCGGGCAACCCCGTCATTTGTCGGTTCCCGGCCTTGTATATTCGAGCTGCATGGCGACGACATCCGTGGTTCGCGCTCCGTAGCGCGCCGTGATCGCATCGAGCGCGAGATCGAGCGCATCGGCGGGTTTGCGCTCAGCAAAGGTCGAGACGCGAAAATCCTCGGGCATGGTCGCATCGGACCGGCCGGGAATGATGCGCACACCGTTCCTGCTGTCTATCGCGCCGGCCGCAGCGAAGGTCGTCACATTCGAGCGATATGTCCGCGACCAGGCATCGGCGATCAAGGCAAGCGATACTTCGTCCATGCCCGGTTCGAGGCGAATGCCGAGCTCTTCCCGGTTCCAGAAGGCCATCCTGTTGGCGAGCACCGTCGTCGCGAAGGAACGCGTGAGCCTGAACGCACCGCTTGCGTGCCGCGCATCCCACCGTTCGAGGCCCAGATCATGCGCCGCCGCCTCGGCCCTGCTGCGTCCGGCGATCGCCTCGATCAATGTGAGCATCATTGGCATGGAGGCGGATATGCCGGTCGTCGTCGCCACGCGCCCGTCCAGGACCATGCGCCGGTCCGCGACATATCGAATCGTGGGGCTGCGCTCCAGCATCTCATCCAGATAGTACCAGTGCGTCGTCGCTCGCTTGCCATCGAGCAGGTCGGCCGCAGCGACGACCTTGGCACCGGCGCAGATGCCGATGATCCGTGCCCCCTTCTGCGCCTGGTTCCGCAGCCAGGCGATCACTGCCGGATCATCGTCACGGCTCATGGCAGGCACGATCACATAGTCCGCGCCCTCGGGGTGGGCGGCGTCGAACGCCGCGATGGTCGCATCGGGCTCGACCACAAGCGCGGGATAGAGGCGCACCGGTCCCGGATCGGTCGCCAGCATCATCACATCGGCCACATCGGCGCGGCGCAGGATGCCGGTCGGCGTCAGATAGTCGGTCGTCTCCGTCGCGTCGTTGATACCGATCACGGCCACCAGCGGACGCCCGCGCCTGTCCGGCTTGAGCGATGCCAGCATCGCATCCGCCTCCTGTTGCGGGACCGGCGGCGCCTCGGCGGACGCGTTCGACCTTGGCAAGCTGAGCACCCAGCCACCGAAGCCAGCCAGACAAAGGGCGACGAAAGCACCCGCACCCCAAAGGACGTATGATCTCGACATGACCGGTCTCCCTTTATGAACGGCGTAGGTTTGGATTAGCCGGCTTTCGTTTCCGGCGTTTTTCCTCATCCGGCCTGAAGGTATCAGGGCGAGCATCTGGCAGGTATGACAAAGAAGTGGTAATTTCTGCCAATGCATCATGTTGCGTTTATCGTCTATCCGGGCTTCGAACTGCTCGACATGTCGGGACCGGCCTCGGTCTTCGGCGGCGCCAATCGCGCGCTGAGCCAGCGTGGAGAGCCCGCATTCTACACGGTCGTGCTCGCATCGGCCCAAGGCGGCGCCATCGAAAGCAGCAGTGGGGTCGCGCTTGAGACCCGGCCCGTCGCCGATATGCGACCCGAAGACGTGCAAACGGTGCTGGTCGCGGGAGCGGAACGCGAACCCGTTCTGCACGCGGCGGCTGATCGTGTTCTGCTTGAAACCCTCCCGCAGCTTGCAAGGAAGGCGCAGCGCTTCGGCTCGGTCTGCACCGGCGGCTTCGTCCTGGCTGCCCTCGGGCTGCTGGACGGCAAGCGTGTCGCGACGCATTGGGACTCCTGCACGCCCCTTGCAAAGGCATTTCCAAGAATCGCGGTCGATCCCGATGCCCTTTATGTCATCGACGGCCGCCTGTGGACATCGGCAGGAGTGACCACCGGCATCGACATGGCGCTGGCGATGGTCGCGCAAGACCTCGACGCGTCGATCGCCGGCGAAGTCGCCAAAAGGCTGGTGCTCTATGCCCGGCGCCCGGGCTACCAGTCCCAGTTCAGCCCGGTTCTCAAGGCGCAAGCGAAGGGCGACAGCTCGTTCGCCGATCTGATCGGATGGATGCAGGCGAATCTCGACGCCCCGTTGAACGTGCCGTCGCTTGCCGCGCGTGCCGGCCTGTCGGAACGCACCTTCCATCGCAGATTCGTGGCCGCGACCGGCGAGACACCGGCGCGCTTCGTCGAGATCACCCGGCTCGACGCGGCGCGCATGCTTCTTTCGCGCGGTCTATCGCTGAAATTGGTCGCGGCACAAGTGGGACTGTTCCCGCCAACGCGCCTGGCGGAGGCCTTCGAGCGCCGGTTCGGCATCGCGCCGCGCCTGTTCCGAGACATGCACGCCGAACTGTGAGCGCCGATCAGCCAGCAACCTGCCGAGCGCTTTGGTGGTTGAGGCACATTTGCAGGCCAGGGCGGAATCGACAAAATGACGGGGCCGCGCAGCTCCATGTCGAAAGGGGCTTCACCTGTGGTTATGGAAATCGAACGCAGCGGGCTCGACCGATTGACGACGCGGCTTCTCTGGTTGTCGATCCTTCTTGCTTTTCTGCATCATGCCGATCACGCCTTGCGCGTCGATCACAGCGGGTGGCCGTTTCGCGAGATGGTCACGCCCTTCACCTACAGTCTTGCCGCTTATCCGGTGATCTTGTTCGCGCTCTTCGGACCGCTGCGCCTGTTCTGGATGCGGTGGGTGCTGCTGGCCGCTGCTACGGCCTTTACGATCTTCGCTCATACCGCGATCGAGAACCCGATGACGCAATTTCATATGCGGGCACATAATGCCAGCGCTCACGACGAAGGATTGCGCAACGCCCTCGATGTCAGATCACCCTTGTTGGGCGTCCTGTCGATGACGATCGGCATGGCGCTCAACATCACGGCGATCGTCGCGACACTCGCGACGGCGCGATGCGGGCTGCAAAAGCCAGGCCGTTCCCGCTAAGCTTCGTGACGAGAATATCTGGCCAGGGGGTTGGCGTGCGGCACCGACGTGAATTCCTGAATCTCATGGCGCTGGCAGCAACGCTGCCGCTCATCGGTTGCAGCAAGGAGGACGCAATGCCGGTCGAGGCTTGGGATGTCTGGCAGGCGGACTGGCGGTGGATGGAAGACGTCGCCCGGCGGCGCGGATGGGATTTCGTGCCGCTTTCAGTTTCCGCGCCGGCAAGCGAGGCGGCAATGCGACGCCTCGAAGTGGCTGCGGGCATGCCGGTGCCGGCACAGCTTCGCGCGGTGCTGACGCGATGCGCCGCGAGCGTGCGCTTCGAATGGCATGTCCCGGCACATCTTGCGGCGATGGAGCAGCGTGCCTTTCCCACGTCGAGCTTCAATCGCGGCTTCGCCTGGGATCTCGACCAGATCGAAAACCATGCGATCCCGAACTTCCTGGCCTGGAAGGAACAGTTGGAGACGATCGATCGATCCGAGGCACCCGATACGCCAGCGATGTGGGAGCGGCAGTTTCCGGTTTTCTGGCTCGTCAACGGAGACATCCTGACGATCGACATGCGCGAGCCCGACGGCCCGCATCCGGTTCGATATTTCAGCCACGACCTCGAAATGCTGCACGGGCAGGCGCTTGCACCTGACTTCCTGACCTTCGTCGGCGAGATGGCGCGGCTCGGCCAGGCCGGCACCGAATGGGCATCGTGGATGCGCTTCGGCGAATGGAACGAGGATCGCTACTATCTGCGCTCGGACGGTCCCGGCGCGATCGAGTGGCGGCGATGGCTTGAGAGCGACCCGGCCCTGACGAAACCAGATGAGCCGCCACCGGTGATCCTGGCCGAGACGGAGGTCGAGCGCGCGCTTCTCGAGGCGGCGCGAAACGGCGACACGGCCGCGGCGCTCGCAGCGCTTGGCGCGAGCGCGCGGCCCGACGTCGTCTGGAACCCGGAATGGTCGCAGAAGGATCCTTCATCCGACGACGAATTCGCGACGGCGATCACCTATGCCGTCAGGCGTGGCGACACGGCCTTCGCCGAGCAACTCACCCTGCGTGGCGCATCGCTGGACACGCGCCACCTCGCCGTCGCCGAAGCGGTTTCGCGCGGGTCGGTCCAGACCCTTCGATGGCTCGTCGGCAAGGGCGCGCGGGTGAACGGCTGGAAGGCCGAACGCTACTGGCCGCTGCACCTCTTGATGACCCGCCGCCACCGCTTCGTCGCCACGTCACCGGCGGAACTCGAAGCGCGGCTTCGCAAGGAGGGCGAAGGCGTCTGGGTCGTTGAGGGAATGGATGCCGAGACCACGGCCATCATGAAAAGCGCGATGGAGACGTCGCTTGCACGCGACCTGGCTGCCTTCATTACCCCGGAGGATTTTCTGGCGATGCTGGAAACGCTTCTGGAAGCCGGGGCCGAACCGGATGCACCGTGGGACAACGGCATCACCATGCTGATGTGGGGCGGCCTCGAAAGTGCGCGCATCCTTTTGCGCCACGGCGCCGACCCGAATGCGAGCACGCCGGGCGGCATGATGCCGCTGCATTTCACCAGTTCGCCGCAGGTCGCGCGCATTCTGGTGGCGGCGGGCGCCGACGTGAATGCGCTGGCGTCCCCGGACGGGCGAAGAAGCGAAAGCGATCCGGTCTACACACCCTTGCAATCCTCGTTGATGCTGGGAGATTTGCGCGGCACGGAACTTGCCGAAACGCTGCTCGAACTTGGGGCCGATCCCTTCAGACGCGACGGCGAAGGCTTTCCCACACTTGGCTACGCCAGCAGCGTCCCCGCCTTCGAGCTGATGAAGCCCTACGGCCTCGATCCGCTCGAACGAATGCCTGACGGCGGAACGCTTCTGCATCGGCTCTACCGGCAACGCGGCGCGATCCGCGCGAATTTTCCGCAGGAGGTCGCGATCCTCGACCTCCTGTTGTCGCAGGGCATCGATATCAACGCACAGGATCGGACGGGACAGACAGTTCTCCACATCGCCGCGCCCGATGCAATCGATGCCGCCTCGATCGAACTTCTCCTGAAAAGGGGGGCCGATCGAAGCCTGAAGAATTCGGACGGAAAGCGCGCCGTCGACCTGATCCCACGATCCAGGAAAGACTTGCGTGCCCCGCTCAATCCAGCCGGGTAAAATCCGGTCTTAACCGCCTGCTTGCGATCAACGAGGTGCCCGTCGCATCAACCGCTGGAAGTTTGCTCGTTCATTTCAAGCGTTCGACAAAGGCGGCAAGCTGGTCGATCGTGGTGCCCCAGCCTTCGTAGAATCCCATTTCCTCGTGCTTGCGGCTGTCGCCGGTGTTCTTGTGCATGACACGCGCGGAATATCGGGTGCCCCGCCCCTCCGTCTCGAATGTCATGATCGCGGTCAAGGCCAGCCATGGCTCGATCGGTCGCCAACCTTCCGCGAGCGCCGTGGTGAATACCAGGCGCTGTTCGGGAGCCATATCCAGAAAGCAGCCTTCGACATGCGGGCTGAACTCTCCGCCGCCTTCGCGCATCTGCGTCTCGAAAGCACCTTCCGGCCGCAGGTCCAGCTTGCATTCGATAGGCGCGGGTATCCACCATTTCGCAAAATGTTCGGCGTCGCTCCACGCCGTCCAGACCTTGGCTGGCGACGCATCGATGAAGCGCGAAATCGTAAGCTCGGAATTCTCAATCGCCATTTTCGCTGTCCCATGACATTTGGGTTTCGACATAGTCGGCAAGCCGGTCCGTCCTGCCCTGCCAAAGCGTGCGTTGCCGGGAAAGCCACGTTTCGAAAGCTCACCATATGGCAAACTAAAAACGATTCTTCGTGTCGAGGCGGCTGGGACCGCGATCATCATGTGGGGCGAGCAGGTTCTGCCTTCACGTCCAGAACCGACGCGATTCGATGTGGATTTCAGTCAGCCACTTGGTCGAAAAACCACGATCCGGGGCATGCTTTGTCCCTTCTCCCTGAGAGTGGATGAGCACTCATCCCAGTTGCAAAACTGATGATCCGTCGTTCGTTCGCGCACAGTGCAGCGCCACATATTCTGGCTGTTGGCAACTCGACGGACGCATGCCACAACAATTCAATGGTTGTTGAAGTGTTGAAATATTAGCTGGAAGAAAAACAGGCACTGAGCGCGTTCGGCGCGCGCTCCCAGGAAACGTGCCTGCGCATAGTTAAATGCCTCGTCACCGTTGGGCCGAAAGGAATGTCCGCAGGTAAGTTGGGTGAGGGAATGAAGCGTCATCCTCACGAATGTCGTTCCATCTCAGTCATCTGGAAGGCGCGGGACTGATTGAATCGCGGCGAAGGCCGTTCGATCATTTACAGCGCGAAGTTCGCGGCCCTGTCTTCATTGATCTAATTTCTGATGACGGACTGCTGCCAAGGGCATCCCGAAGTTTGCAATCCGGCAGTGGCCGCATTGGCTGCATGCTGCGAAAGGGACCATTCATGGCTGAGCAAGCGAAAGCCCAGTACGATGTCCTTTTCCTGTGCACCGACAACGTCACAGCCATGCGCTATCGCCGCAACCGTATCGCGGCCTTTGCCTCGCTTCCGGCGACGACACTGGACAGGTCTTCCCTGAGCGTTCGGATGAACGAAATCGGCCACGGCGAAGGGGCGATCACTCCCCGCAACAGTGCGGCGTGATGGTGATGGACGTCGTTATCTATCACAATCCCGAATGCGGCCCGTCACGTAACACGCTCGGAATGATCCGCAACGCGGGTATCGAACCGCATGTGGTTGAATATCTCAAAACGCCGCCGTCGAGAGCGATGCTCGTCGGTCTGCTTGATCGCATGGATATCATGCTTCGCGAGTTGCTCCGCCAGAAGGGCACTCCCTACTGCGAACTTGGTCTCGACGACCTGTCATTGAGCGATCAAACCTCATCGAAGCGATGTTGGACCACCCGATCCTGATCAACCGTCCGATAGTGGTTTGCCCGAAGGGAGTACGCCTGTGTCGCCCCTCCGAAACTGCAATAGATCTCCTGCCGGCCCAGTGCACCGACTTCATCAAGGAGGATGGCGAGCGGGTACCTGCCGAACAGGCGACGGCACCGATGAAGCATCCCTGATAATCTTCCGCTTGGAGAACTCACATGACAGGGTTGATCCTGATCGGCCTGGCGCGCTGCATCGCCATGGTGCTGGTCTGGAACCAGTTGGCGAAAGGCGACAGTCAGGATGTCGCGGGTTTGTTCGCGTTCAATTCGATTTTCCAGATCCTGTTCTTCTCGACCTATGCCTGGTTCTTCCTCACTATTCTGCCGCCGCTGTTCGGGCTGGAGGGCAGCATCGTCGATGTGGGCTTTCGGACGATCACGGAGCGGTTCTGATCTACCTGGGCATTCCTTTTCTGGCTGGTTACCTGACCCGCCGAATTCTTGTCGGTCGCAAAGGCGAGGACTGGTACGAACGCAAATTCCTGCCTCGGATCAGTCCCATCACCCTTACCGCCTTGCTGTTCACGATCGTCGCGATGTTTAGCCTCAAAGGCGGTGATCTCGTCCGGTTGCCGTTCGACGCCATCATGATCGCCACTCCCTTGGCCATCTATTTCGTGGTCCAGTTCGTCGTTAGTTTCGCAATGGGCAAGCTCATCGAAGCCGACTACCCACGTACGACCGCGATCGCTTTCACCGCCGCAGGCAACAATGTCGAACTCGCCATCGCAGTCGCGATCGCCGCCTTCGGGCTCGCCTCACCCGTCGCATTCGCGGCTGTCATCGGTCCGCTGGTGGAGGTTCCCGTGCTCATCTTGCTCGTACATGTCTCGCTGCGGTTGGGCAGGAGGTGGTTCGCGACCACGGCACCAGCGCAAGCCAGCTAGAAATTCACCCTGGCAGCAGTCTCGCCCCTGCCAGCGACCACCACGCCTCCTGTTGTTGTCCGGGTCACTGAGGCCGCGCTCCTTCGATGGAAACGATCGAAACAGACCATTTTACAATACGGCCTCGATCAGGAACGGCCCCGGCTGCGCGGCAGCCGAGACGATCATGCGATACAGTTCCTGCGCGTCGTCCACCCGCACACCAGGAACGCCCATGCCATGGGCCAGTGAAACAAAGTCGAGGTTCGGTCGGGTGAGGTCGAGCATGTTCAGGGCGTCGGGGCCGGGGTTCGTGCCGACCTTGTAGAGTTCCTGCTTCAGGATCTCGTAGCTTCTGTTGGCGAAGATGACAGTGGTTATGTTCAGGCTCTCGCGTGCCTGCGTCCACAACCCCTGTATCGTGTACATCGCCGAGCCATCGGCCTGCAGAGCAATGACAGACCGGTCGGGACTTGCGATGGCCGCGCCGATCGCGAGCGGCACACCTATTCCGATTGCCCCGCCGGTCAGCGACAACCAGCTCATCGGTGCCGAACCTGTCGTTGCCGGGTAGATATCGCGTCCGCATGTGATGCCTTCATCGACGACGATCGCGTTTTCCGGCATCGCCGCGGCGATTGCGGCAGCAAGGGAGGCGTAAGTAAGCTGCCCGATTGCCGGTGCAATGGGTGGCGGCGCATCGATCACTTGCGCGCGGCGTGCGCCGAGTGCATCGGCCATGGCTTCGATGGCAAGGACGCCGTTCTGGTCGAAATCCGCCAATTGCACGATTTCGCAATCGGGCGGGAGAATAAGGCTCGGCCGTCCCGGATAGGCAAAGAAAGCGACCGGTGGACGCGTCTCGATGAGGACGGCCTTGCGAAAGGGCTTCAGGCTCTCGAGTGCCATGTCGATCGGGTAGGGAATGCGCGGAATATGGACCTGCCCCGCGCCTCGCTCTGTTCTGCGGCTCGACGTGGGAGCCATCAGCGCCGCGCCGGTCTGGTCGGCGACGCCTTTCAAAAGCGCCATGCTGTTGCAATCTTCCAGGACAGACCCGCCGCAGATCACGACGCAATCCTTGTCCAGCATCCCGATAGCGCAGGCAAGGGCTTCGTCATCGACGTTTCGTGCGGGCTGCGCCGGTATCGGATCGGCTATGACGCCTCCTTCATCCCAGCCTATATCGGCAGGAGCGATGAGCGTTGCGATGCGCCCGGGCTTGCCCGATGCGGCAGCCAGCCCTTCCGCCGCGTCGTGTGCAATCGTCTCGGCACTTGTCGCGGTTCGAACCCAATCTGAAAAGGGGGCGGCCGTCGTCGCCACATCGGCGGACAGCGGAGCATCGTATTGAAGATGACGCACGGAGTGATCGCCGACGAGATTGAGCATCGGCGAGCGCGCCTTCTTGGCGTTGTGCATATTGGCCCCGGCATTCGCGAGTCCCGGAGCCAGGTGCAGCAAGGTGATGGCCGGCTTGCCGGCCATGCGGGAATAGCCATCGGCCGCGCCGGTCACGACGCCTTCGAAAAGGCCCAAAACGCATCGCATCAGCCGGGTGCGGTCGAGCGCGTCGACGAACTGCATTTCCGACGTGCCGGGATTGGCAAAGCACACGTCGACGCCAGCGCCGTGCAACGTCCGAAGAAGACTCTCAGCCCCATTCATTCTGGTGTTCATTAGGCTGTATCTCTCGACTTCTGCCGGGCGGCTTGCAACATTTCGAGGCGCCTGATGAGTGTCTGGTTCAAATGGTGCTTGTCGACCGCGCCAGTCATGTGGGCGTCCTGAGATTCGGCAAGGTGGCAGGCGACCGTCGACGTTCCCGCCTGTCTCAGGACAGGTCGTTCCACCTTGCATCGCTCGACCGCGATCGGGCAGCGCGGATGGAAGGAACAGCCGGATGGCGGAGCCATCGCGCTTGGCGCATCACCTTCGACGGCTATTCGCTCTCGCTTCACATTCGGATCGGGCCGTGGAGCCGCCGCGATCAAGGAGCGCGTGTAGGGGTGCCTTGGTGACGCGAAGAGGTCCTTGGCGGCGGCTTCCTCGACAATTCTGCCCAGATACATGACGGCGACACGGTTTGCGATGTGCCGGACCACGGCCAAGTCGTGGCTGATGAAGACATAGGCAATGCCCAGTTCGCGCTGAATATCCTGAAGCAGATTCACGATCTGCGCCTGCACGGACACATCGAGCGCCGAAACCGGTTCATCGCAGACAATCAGACGCGGGCGCGTGGCGAGCGCGCGCGCGATGCCGACGCGCTGGCGCTGGCCGCCCGAAAATTCATGCGGGTAGCGTTCGGCATGGAATTTCGAAAGACCACACAGCCTGAGCACTTCCGCCACCTTTGCATCGAGATTGGCAGGCGTCGCCACTCCATGCAAAAGCAGCGGCTCGCTCAAAGCCTCACGGACGGTCATACGCGGATTGAGCGAGCCGTACGGGTCCTGGAAAATGATCTGCATGCGCCTGCGGGCCTGCCGCAACGCGTTTCGCGAGAGGTTCGTGACATCCGCTCCGTCGAGCATCACCTGACCTGACGTGGGCTCGATCAGGCGCAGCAGCGCACGGCCGGTCGTCGATTTCCCGCAACCGGATTCACCCACGACGGCAAGCGTTTCTCCGGGAGCTACCTTGAACGAGACATCCGTGACGGCTTCGACATTGCCGACGACACGCCGCAAGACACCACGCCGAATCGGAAAATGCTTGGTCAGGTTCCGCACATCGAGGACGGGAGTAGCAAGATCTGTCATTTCAGAACTTTCTCGATGGGCGCTTTCCAGCAGGCGACCGCATGGGCTTTGGAAATCTCGTGCAATGGCGGCGGCTCGCTGCGGCATTTCTCGTCGGCAAGCGGACAGCGGGACGCAAAACGGCAACCTGGAAGCTGTGTCCACGGGGCCGGGACCGAGCCCTCGATCGTCGCGAGCCGATCGGCTTCGACATCGATGCGCGGCACGGCCGCCATCAGCCCGATCGTGTAGGGGTGCTGCGGATCGGCGAAAAGGTCGGCAGTGCGTGCCTGCTCGACGACGCCGCCCGCATACATGACGACGACATCGTCGCAGGTTTCTGCCACGACGCCGAGATCGTGCGTGATCAGGAGGATGGCCGTTCCGGTGCGTTCCTGAAGATCGCGCATCAGGTCGAGAATCTGTGCCTGGATCGTCACATCGAGTGCCGTCGTCGGCTCGTCCGCGATGAGAAGGTCGGGATCGTTGGCCAATGCCAGCGCAATCATCACGCGCTGGCGCTGGCCGCCGGAAAGCTGATGCGGATAGTCGTCCACACGTTTCGAAGGGGACGGCAGGCGCACCAGATCGAGAAGTTCGATCGCACGGGCGCGGGCTTTTTGTGCCGAGAGATTCGAGTGGATGCGCAGGCTTTCGACGATCTGTTCGCCGCAGGTGTAGACCGGATTGAGCGAGGTCATCGGTTCCTGAAAAATCATGCCGATGCGGCCGCCCCGCAGCTTGCGCATCTGGCGATCGGGCGTGGAGAGAAGGTCGCTCCCATCGAACATGATGCGGCCGCCGGCATAAAGACCGGGCGGCTGCGGAACGAGGCGCATGATCGCCAGTGACGTCACGCTCTTGCCGCAACCCGATTCACCGACCACACCCAGCGTTCGGCCCCGCTCGACGGAAAAATTGATCCCGTCGACGGCACGATAGAGATGCGGCCCGACCTTGAACTGGACCCGAAGGTCCTCCACGGACAGAAGCGAGCCGGTCATCTGGTCGACAGGCCGTAAGCGAAGGGCGACGCCTGATCGTGCGTCCGGCCGGCGAAATCGAGCGACTTGAACTGCTCCTCCGCGCGGCGTTGCGCGGCCTCCAGCCGATCCTGCGCATCTTCGAGGTCGAATGCCAGAGCCTTGCCTTCGGCGACCACATGACGCCCGTCGACGAAAACGTCGCGAATGGCGCGCTCGCCCGCAACATAGATCAGTGACCGCAACGGCTCGCGAACGGGTCGCATCGCAGGATGGCGCAGGTCAGCCAGGAACAAATCCGCCTTCAGGCCGGGCGCAAGGCGGCCGATATCGTCACGTCCAAGTATCTTGGCGCCACCGACCGTTGCCGCATCGAAAATGTGATGGGTGCGAAGATCGTAGGGATCACCCGAAATCACCCGCGAATTGATCAGCGCGTGGCGCATTTCCTCGATCATGTTGTGGGGGTAGGTATCCGTGCCGATGCCGATGGGAATGCCGGAGCGGATGTAACGGCCGACCGTGCGCATCGTGATGCCGCGCCGCTGAAAGACCGTCGGGCAATGCGCAACCGCGACGCCGCTTTCGCGCAGCCGGTCGAAATCGCGCGCCTGCGGCCAGTGTACCCACGGATGATCGTTGAGGAAAATTCCATGGCCGATAATCGATCCCGGCGCGAGCACGCCGAGATCGTCGAGCCATTCGACCGGCGTTTTGCCGTGACGGCGGGTAATCTCGTGAAACTCCACGATCGACTGTGCGGCGTGGATCTGGAAGGGAATGTCGCGCTCGCGAGCGACGGCAACGCTGTCGCGGATCAGTTCGGGCGTGCATGTATCGATCTGCGAAGGCGCAATCATACCGGAAAGGCGGCCCGAAGGATGCTTATCGGCCGCATCGATCGTCGCGAGCGCTTCGTCCATCGCCTTCTTGCCGGCCGCATCGTCCCATTCATATTCGACGACGTGCCCGTTCTTCGTATACCAGCGCGCCGACCGATACATGGGCGTTGCAACGGCGCGCAAACCCGAACGCCCAAGAAGGTCGAGCCATCCGTCATAGGCGACCGACATGTCGACAAGGGTCGTGACACCGGACTGCAAAAGCTCTGACAGGGCTACTTCGGTGCAGGCCTGCATGCCCTCCAGATCGGGCCGGAAGAGAGGCATGAATTCGTAGAGCGAGCTCATGTAAAGTCGGGGACTGCCGAGTTCGTCGAGAATGCCCTTGTTCATCGGCTCGGAGAGCGGATGGGAATGGATGTTGACGAAACCGGGGCTGACGAGGCGGTCTCGCCCGTCGATTTCATTTGTGGCCTCGCCCTCGAAACGGCTGCCGACCTGCAGGATGCGATCTCCAGCGAACGCGACATCGCCGTCCTGCATATAGATGTGTTTCGAATTGTCTTCGTCCCAGCCAATGATCCAGGATGCATTTCGGATAACGGTCGTCGCGGTTGTCATGTCTCACCACTTTGTTGATGTGTGACGGAGCGGACCGAATATGTTCAGCCCGCTCCGGGCCGTCATTCGCTGCGGAACCGGATGTCCAGCCCCTTGTAGAGACCTGAGCCGTAATTGTTGTGCGGCACGACCGGCTCAAGGTCGGTGGTCTGGGCGATGTACATCGGCTCGTGATAGAGCGGCAGCCACACGGCCGCGTCATGCACCTTGTGCAGGACCTTGCTGTAAGCCTGCGAGCGATCCTCGTCATTGAGGGCGGTCTTGCCGGTCTGGAGCCATTCATCCGTTTCGGCATCGTCCCAGTTCATGCGGTTCGGCGAGGGCATGTTCTCGGAGCGGAAATACAGATTGAGCGCATCGCCGGCCGACACGTAAGGATAGCTCATCCCGAACATGTCGAATTCCTGCGTGCCCATCTTGCCCCATGCGACCGTCGCATCGAACGCCTGGATCTGCAGGTCGACACCCACTTCGAGGAGGTCCGCCTGCACGGCTTCCGAAATCTTCTGCCAGGTGGAGCCGGCGAAAACATAGGCCAGCGGAGCGAGGCGCTGTCCGTCCTTTGCGCGGACGCCGTCACCGCCGCGCACCCAGCCGGCTTCGTCCAGAAGCTGGTTGGCCCGTTCGGGGTCGTAGCCCAGAAGTTCGCTGTCAAGCGAAGGGTCCCAGTCGAGCGTCGCCTGACTGATATACCCAAGTGCAGGTTCGACCTCTCCGAAGAACAGATCCTGAGCGATGGCCTCCTGATCGACCGCCAGATTGATCGCCTGGCGCACGGCCTCGTCCGAAACGGTCGGCTTGTCCACCTTGAAGCCCATGAAATAGGTCCAGAAGGCGTCGTCGCCCCGGTAGACTTCGAGATCGGGCGTCGATCTCAACTGCTCGAGCGCGATCGCGGGAACGTATTGCGTGATCTGGGTCTGGCCCGTGATGAGCGCGACCGTGCGCGTGTTTTCTTCCGGCACGATCTGCCACACCACGCGATCGAGATGGGCCGGCCCCTGATTTTCGTAGAATGACGGCCCCCAGACATAGGCGTCGTGCTTGTTCATGATCATCCGGTCGCGGGGTGTCCATCCCTCCCAGCAGAAAGGACCGGTGCCATTGAAGCCGTTGATGCCGAAATCCGCGCCAAGTGCTTCGACATTGTCCTGATCGATGACGGTCGCGAAGCTTTGCGTGAGCTGGTACAGCAACTCGGAAAACGGCTCGGACAGGCGATACTCGACGGTGCGGTCGTCGATCGCCACGATGTCCTCGACGTCGCCGGCGCGCCAGGCGACCGGTGAACTCGTTTCCGGATCGATCCAGCGTTTGAACGAGTAGACGACGTCATCGGCCGTCATGGCCTTGCCGTCGCAGAACTGAACGCCCTCTTTCAGATGAAAGGTGTAGACCAATCCATCGTCGGAAACCTCCCAGGATTCGGCGAGGCCGTCGGACAAGGTCTGCATGTCCGGTTCGAGAGCGACCAGCGTGTCGCCCACCATGAACAACACTTCGGCGGCGGCGCGTGCGGTCGATTTATGAGGGTCGTAATTGTTGCTGTCGACCTCGCGCACGATGTTGATTTCCGCTGCGGCGGAAATCGCCGGCAGGCCGGCAAGGGCCGCGCCGAACAATGCGCTCGTGTAAAGCAGTCTTGTGCGTTTCATCTTGTTTCCCCTTTTATTTTTCCGGTCAGTTGCGAATGCGTGGATCGAGTACGTCGCGCAGCGCATCGCCGGTGATGTTGGCGGCCAGCACGATGATGAAGATCATGACGGATGGGATGACAGCGATGTGTGGCGCGAACAGCAGGTAGTCGCGGCCCTGAGCCGCCATCATGCCGAGTTCGGCCGTCGGCGGCGACGCGCCGAGGCCGAGGAAGCTCAGCGCCGCGCCGATCAGGATCACCTGACCGAAGCGCAGGCTGATGAAGATCATGATCGACGAGATGCAGTTGCGCAAAAGGTATCGGCGGAACAATTGTCCGTCTGACAGGCCGACCGCGCGGCCCGCTTCGATGAACTCCTGCTCCATGACGCCCACGGCAATCGAGCGGGCGATGCGCGCGCAGTCCGGTACGGTGGAAATCGCCAGCGCGATGATGACAGGAACCGCTCCGGCCCCGAAAACCGCGACGAGAGCGAGGCCCAGAAGAATTGCCGGAAAGGACAGAAGCATGTCCATCAGCCGCATCATGTAGGGATCGATCGACTTGTAGAACGCGGAGAGCAGACCGAGCAGAGAGCCAAGGACGCCGCCAAGGCCCACGGCGACGACGCCGATGATCAAGGTGAGGCGGGTCCCGTAAAGAATGCGGCTGAAGATATCGCGGCCCTGACCGTCCGTGCCCAGTATGTGTTCCCAGCTTCCCCGTTCGGCCCAGACGGGCGGTACCATTACGGAGCGGCTGCTCGTGAAGGGATTGTGGGGCGCAATCAGCGGCGCGAATACGGAGCCTGCAACAATGATCAAAAGGACGATGAGCGCTATGGCCGCGGCGCGATCCGCCAGAAGCGCCTTCCACCATACCAGCCTGCGCGGTGCATCTTCCTCGATGGGCTGGATGGCCGTGGCTGCGGTTTCGATGGTGCTCATCTCTTCTGCGTCCTTGGATCGAGAAGCGCGTAAAGCACGTCTACGAGCATGTTGATGAGGATGAAGGCGAGCGCGAGCACGAGGATCGTGCCCTGTGCCAGCGGAAAGTCCGAAGACAGGATCGCACCCACTGCCAGACGGCCGATGCCCGGATAGGAGAAGATGGTTTCGGTGACGACCGCACCGCCGAGCAGGTATCCGGCCTGCAGGCCGACCAGCGTCACGACCGGGATGAGCGCATTGCGCAATCCATGCCGCATGACGACACGAAATTCGCCCAGCCCCTTAGCGCGGGCCGTGCGCACATGATCGAGCTTCAGAACTTCCAGCACGCTCGATCGCGTCATGCGTGCCACGGGGCCGATGAAGATAAGGCCGAGGGAGAGCGCGGGCAACGCGATGTGCCGCAGACCTTCGACCGTCCATAGCGGGCCACCGCGCCCGATGAAGGGAAGCAGACGCCACTGCACGCCGACATATTGAATGAGGATCAGGCAGATGAAAAAGATCGGCAGCGAAACGCCGGCGACGGAAAAGGCCATCACCCCGCGATCGACCAGCGAGCCGCGCCAGACGGCGGCGAGCGTTCCCATGGCGATGCCGAGCGGGATCGACCAGATGAGACAGGCGAACATCAATTCCATCGTCGGTCCGATGGCCGCGATCAATTCGCTGAGGACCGTCTTGTTGGAAATGAGGGACCGGCCGAGATCGCCTTGCAGAACGCGGCCGAGATAGCCGAAGAACTGGGTGAAGAACGGATCGTCCAGCCCCATGCGCTGGCGAATCTGCTCGATCACCTCCGGCGGCGCGGAAGGGCCTGCAAGAACGCGTGCCGGATCGCCCGGCGCGACCTGAACGAGTACGAAGCCGAGCAACAGCACGCCGAACAGGACCGGTATCGACAGCAGCAGACGGTTGGCGATGGTTTCGATCATCCCGCCGTCCGCTCATAGACGACCTTGCCGCCGAGGATCGTGAGGTCGCAGACCGCATCGAGTATGGCGTCTGCGTCGATCTCGAAAAGGTCACGGTCGAAGACGGCGATGTCGCCCAGTTGCCCCTTTATCAATTGCCCCTTGTTTTTCTCGTCGCGCGCTGCGTAGGCCGAGCACCATGTGTAGGCATGCAAGGCTTCTTCCATCGATAGCGCATGCTCGCCGCCGATCAGCGTTCCCTGCCGCGTCTTGCGCGTAACCATGTTGTAGATGACCGGCAAGGGAGCGATTTCCGTAACCGGACAATCGGTGGAAGCCGATGGATTGAGCCCGGCATCGATCCATTTGCGCATCGGATGGGAGGCCGCCACGCGCTCTTCCTCGAGAATGGAAAGGTAAAGATCGCCGAAATAATAGAGGAAGGAGGGCTGCGGCGCGGGCAGGACATGCATCTGCCGCATGCGGTGCATCTGGTCGTCGCGCAGCCAGCCGCAATGCTCAATGCGATGTCGTCTCTGCGGATCGGGCGTGTCGGCGAGTGCGGCCTCATAGGCGTCGAGAACCTGATCGATGGCCGCGTCGCCAATGGCGTGGATCGCCATCTGGTAGCCGGCGCGGTGGGCGTCGAGCACCATTCCGGCGAGTTCCTCGTCGTCCGGGATGCACAAGATGCCCTTGTCGTGCTCGTCGCCGCCCTTGTAGGGCTTTGTCATGGCGGCGGTGCGTCCACCGGCGCTGCCGTCGGTGAAGATTTTCACCGGGCCGATGCGAAACATATCGTCACCGGTTCCCGTCACCAGCCCGGCGTCGCGCGCTTTGGCAAGGATGGAGCGCGTCTTGTCACCCATCAGGCATGCATAGGTGCGCACGGGCAAACGTCCGTTCGCATGCGCCTTTAGGTAGGCTTCCATCTCGGCCCAGCCGTCGCGAATGCCGACCGCGGCCTCCATGCACGACGTGATGCCGTAGCTCAGAAGATCCATGCCGCCGCGCTCGATGGAGGCAACGAGCGCGTCCACCGACGCTCGGGGCATGATTTTCATGACGGGCTCCCGGCCGGTTTCCGCCAAAAGGCCGGTCAGCCTGCCATTCTGGCGTTCGATAAGCCCACCCTCCGGCGAGGGCGTGTCTTCATCGATGCCAGCCAGTTCGAGCGCGCGCGAGTTGGCAATGGCCAGATGCCCGTCCGTGCGCACGATATAAACCGGATGATCCGGGCATGCCTGATCGAGTTCTTCGCGATAGGGATGACGTTTCACGTCGAGCTGGAAATGATCGTAACCGCGCCCGATGACCCAGCCGCCTTTCGGCGTTTCGGCAGCGCGCGCCCTGAGCGTGGATAAAAGCGCGGCAAGCGTCGGCGCAGCGCCGGGGCGCAGATCGACCTCGGCCATCGCAGTGCCATATGGCAAAAGATGCATGTGCGCGTCGTTCAGTCCGGGAACGGCAAGCCGACCGGCCAGATCGATCACCTTGTCCGCTCGCGCTGCCAGAGGCGTGATCTCGTCGTTCGTTCCGATGGCTTCGACCCGGCCGTCGCGAATGGCGATCGCCTCGGCAAAGCCAAGCCCGAGACCTTTCCAGATGCGCCCGTTCGAGAGCACGCAATCGATCCGATCAAGCTCGCCTTCGGCATTTGTCGAGTGTGACTGATCGGACGTCATCGGGGCATCTCCTTGGCATTTGTCGGTCGATTAACCCAAGGAAATGTCCCACCGTCAATTTTACCCGTAATAAATCGGGTGGATGTGGAAGGGGGTTGATGATCTATTTTATGTCATTGATTTTAATGACGTAATTCTGGTTTTGATTAATTTATCAGCGTACTGTGCCGAGCGATTGATCTATTAATTATCTGATATGTCTATACTCATAACTTCAGAAATGGGGCGACGTGGGTGCGTTGCGAATTCGGCGGATCAGTAAGTCGACCAAAAGACCGGTCAGCTTGTTGGTCGGCGTGTTGCGGCGCGTTACGGTTATCGCGGGAATGGTGGTGCTGGGAGCAAAACGCCGGGCAACAATATTGAGACTGGGCGACATCAGAATCGAGTAGGGATCGACCACGGCTACGGCCAGGCCCGCATTCACCATCGAGCATGCCGTCTGGCTGTACCGTGTTTCGATCTGCGGTGCGTAGACGACGTTCGCCGTTTCGAATGCGTTCGCAACCAATCTGCCTATGTTCGAGCCGAGGCCGATCAGAGGGTGTTGAGCCAGGTCTGCCGGCGTCAACAACGCGCGTCCGGAAAGCGGATGATCACGGGGCACCGCCGCCACAAGTTCGGCAATGCCGAGTTGTTTGGTGACCAAACCCTCGTGAACATCCGAGCCGAGATAGAAGCCTATGTCGACCACGCCGTCTTCCACAGCCTGAAGGACCTGCGAACGGCGCTGGACGACGAAGTGGACCTTCAGCTTTTGCCGCCCCTGCAGCAATTCACGCAGGCAGTGAGGCAAGAGGGTGTGGCCGAGCGGCGGGGTCGCGGCCACCCGGATGCGTCCAGACCGATTGTGCTTGAGTTCGCGAACTTCCGAGGCGAGCCGTCGCAGCATGCTAAAAATGGGCTGGCTTTCGACATAGAGAAGACGGGCTTCTTCCGTCGGGCGCAACTGGCGGCCGGCTCGCTCGAAAAGAGGCAGCCCGATCTGCTTTTCCAGTAAACGGATACCGTTCGATACGGCAGGCTGGGACACGCCCAGATATTCGGCCGCGTCGGTCGTCGTTCCCTGATCCATGACCGCGCCGAAAACCTCGAGAAGTTTGAGGCTGAGGTCGTTGCGGCGGTCAATCTGCATATGAGGTTCTCGTTATGGGTCGACGGCCGGGTGCCATCCAGGTTCAACGAATCTTTGCAAGGCCGTCCTCACATTGGCGACATATGCGTTGACGAGGCGCGACCGTGGAACGCCGCGCCTGAACAGGAGGCCGACAGGGACGATGCAGTCCGGGCGAAAGGGACGCATGACCTGTCCGGGCGGAAGCGTCGACGCAGTAAACGGATCGACGATCGCTATGCTGGAGACGGCGTGCGCCAATACGGCGGCAGTCGAGCAATAACGGACTTCGACGCGCGGCGAATAGGCGACATGCTCGCGGTGGAAGACGAAGCGTATGGCGCTGCCGAGCTGGGATGCCGCGTCGATTCCGATCAGGTCGCAATCGGCCAGATCCTGGACCATGATCATCGGGCGCTCCGCGAGCGCATGGCTTTCCGGCAGGACGCAGACCATGTTCACATGCGCGATGACGTCGACATTGAGGGCCGAATGGCTCTCATATCCAAGACCGAGCCCCAGATCGACGGACCCGTTCTGCACTGCCTCGACCACTTCGTTCAGCAGGCGCACGTCATAGGAAACGGTTACTTCCGGGCGCGTTTCGAGCAGGGCGCCCAGCGCTTCGGCGGCAACGGAATGCCCCAGCGGGGGCGTGGAGAGAATACGCAGGCGCCCCGACAGGCCAAGCCGCATCGAGCGAGCGCGCAACTCGAAACCCCGCATGATGGAAAAGACCGGCTGGATTTCCTCGAAAAGCTGAAACGCTTCTTCGGTTGGTTTGAGACGACGATGCAGCCGCTCGAAAAGATTCACGCCAAGCTTTGCCTCAAGCTGGCGGATGCCGTTTGAAACGGCCGGTTGGGACATGCCCAATTGTTCGGCGGCTTCCTGCGTCGTCGCTCCGCTCATGAGCGAGCTGAAGATGGACAGCAGACGAAATGAAATCTGTGGTTCGTCCGGTTCCTTCACCCATCCCCCGTCAAGATCGTTCCCAGAGCGAGCGCTACGGCAGCTTGTGTCGGATCGATGATAGGGATGCCGAGCCTCTCCGCAAGTCTCGATCTATGCCCCGACATGCCGGCGCAGCCCAGAACGACGGCGCCCGCGCCCTTTTCGACGAGTTCACACCCTGCACGTTCGAGAAGTGCAAAGCTGCGCTCCCCAACGCCGCTCTCGGCAACGCTGACCGCCTCTGCAAGGGCGACTTCACCCGCCAGACGCTGGTCGACGCCGAGCCGGCGAAGATGCCTCAAATGGCGCGGGATCGAACCGGGCGCCACCGCGATGACACCGAACAGGTCCGCCCGCGCAAGTGCGGTGAATACGCCGGCATCCTGTATGCCGATAATGGGAACCGACGTCAGCGACCGGGCAAGATCGACGCCCGGCTGCGAGTAACAGGCGCTGATGATCGCGCCTGCATCCTTTCGTTCCGCCGCATATGTGCCGAAGCGCAAGGAAGCTTCCTGAACATGCTGTTCCGTAAAAATTCCGGGAGGCCCGTCGCTGAACGTCACGCATTCGATGGCGGGGCCACCAGCGAACCGGAAGTTTTCCACGGCGCGTGACAAAGCTTCTGTGACGGCCTCATCGCTGTTCGGATTGACGATGAGAATGGGAGGATAGCCACTCATGGGCGGATATCCGTGCCATAGGCGCTGGCAGCGTCGAATTCGGGGGCGCGATGGCCCCGCATGGGGCCGCTGCCGGATGGTGCGCGGGCGACGAAACGTCCCTGTCCGCGTCTGGCGTGCAGTTCGCCGTCGTGCACGACCAGCGCGCCTCGGCTCATCACCGTAACCGGGGCACCGGTCAGCTCCATTCCGTCGAAAGGCGTATAATCCATGGCATCGTGCTGGTCCTCGTGTCGAACGATACGACGCAATTCCGGGTCCCAGATCGCGATGTCGGCGTCATGACCGGGCATCAGCGATCCCTTCGATGTCAGGCCGAAAATGCGCGCCGCGTTGCTGCTCGACTGGGCGACGAACTGTTGCAATGTGATGCGGCCGGTCAGAACGCCCTCGGAAAAGAGATAAGGAAGTCGGGCGGCTATACCCGGCATGCCATTGGCGATCTTCGGGTAAGGAGCATCGATGCCGTTCAGGAATTTGCCGGTCTCATCGAAACGGTAGGGCGCGTGGTCGGACGACACGCTGTCGAAGGTTCCCCCCGAAACATGCTTCCATAGTGCCTCTTGTGTTTGCCGATCGCGCAGAGGCGGAGAGCAGATGAACTTGGCCCCTTCCATGCCTGGCCGATCGAGATCCGAGCGCGTGAACGCAAGATATTGAGGGCATGTTTCGGCAAAGATCCGGGTGCCCGCCTCCTTCTCCCGCGCGACGATCGCCGCGCCGCCGCGTGTGGAGACATGGACCACGAAAAGTGGCGCGTCGACCAGCTTGGCGAGGCTGATGGCTCTGTGGATCGCCTCTTCTTCCGCAAGTTCCGGGCGGCTGATCGCATGATATTTCGGTGCGGTCGCGCCGGCGGCCGACAGTCGCGCATTCATCCATTTGACCATGTCGTTGTTTTCGGCATGAACCATGGTCAAAGCGCCATGCGCCTTTGCAACGGTCAGAATGTCGAGAAGACCGGCATCGCCCACATTCATCAGGTCGTAGGTCATGAAAACCTTGAACGACGTGATGCCTTTGGCGAAGGCGCGCGGCAGTTCGTCCGCCAGAACGCTGGGCGTCGGGTCCGAAACGATCAGGTGATAGGAATAGTCGATGACCGAGTTCGGCGCGGCGCGCCCGTCATAGGTCTCGATCACGGACGCTATCGTCTGCCCGCGATGCTGCGCGGCAAACGGCACGAAGCACGAATTGCCGCCGAACGCCGCCGAAACCGAGCCCGTATAGTAGTCGTCCGCGCTCATCACGCCGGACGAACTCTCCTGCGCGATATGGCAATGGGCCTCGATGCCGCCGGGCATGACCAGTCTGCCCGTTGCATCGATGCGCCGTTCTGCGCCCTCGATCCGCTCGGCAATGCAAGCAATCTTCCCATCGGATATCGCGATGTCGCCTTTGAAGGTTTCGCCGGCCGTGACCAAAGTGCCACCATGGATGACCGTGTCGAATTGATGTGTCATGCGATCCTCCCGTTCAGACTTCCACGACCGCACCGGCCTGTGACGTGATCCTTCCATAGTGCTCGATGCGCCTGTGCCGGGCAAAGTCGAAGATCGTCGATTTGCCGAAATCGCATATTTCGAAATCGCAGGCGGCGTGGATCAATTCATCGTCTTCCGTCTCAGCCTTGGCGACGATGAAACCGTTCGGGTCGACGATGATCGAGCCGCCCATCAGCGGATGCCCGTCCTCCATCCCCGCCTTGGCGATAGCGGCCACGAAGGTTGCGTTCTGATAGGCGCCTGCCTGAACCGACAATTCGGAATGGAAAAGGCGCTGCTCAAGCCCCTCTGCGCTCATCTGGCTGTTCACCGATGGCGTGTTGTAGCCGAGCGTGACGAGCTCGACGCCCTGAAGTCCCATGCAGCGATAGGTTTCCGGCCAGCGGCGATCGTTGCAGATCGCCATGCCCATCACCACGCCTTCATTGCGCCAGACGGGAAAGCCGAGATCGCCGGGTTGGAAATAGCGCTTCTCCAGATGCTGGAAAGCGCGCTCGGTGTCGAATTCGTCATGGCCAGGCAGGTGGATCTTGCGGTATTTTCCAACGATTTCGCCCTTGCGATTGGTCAAGATCGACGTGTTGAAATGCTGGCCGTCGGGCGTCAGTTCTGCATAGCCGAAGGTGATCGCGATGCCGAGTTCGCGGGCCGTTTCAAACAGCGGCGCCGTTTGCGGACCGGGCATCTCGCGCTCGAACCAGGTGTCGACTTCCCGCTGATTTTCCATGTACCAGCGCGGGAAGAAGGTGGTTAGCGCGAGTTCCGGGTAGACGAGCAGTTCCACACCCTTCGATGCAGCCTGTCGCATCAGGTCGATCATGCGGGAAACGGCCACTTCGCGACCATCGGCCTTTTGCAAAGGACCCATTTGAGCGCCGCCGACGACGAGCTTGACCATATTTTCCTCCTGATAGTCGGATGTTCTAGATTGCGAGCGGTCGCTGGTATCGGCTCACGAGCCGGACGAGCGGCCAAAGAAGCGCGAGATAGATCAGCGCCGCCGCCACGAGGGGCGTGGCGTTGTAGGTGATCGAGCGTGCCATGTTGGCCGTGTAGAGAAGCTCGGCCAGCGACACGACCGAGGCCAGCGATGTCAGCTTGACCACCTCGATGGTGTTCGAGAGAAGATCAGGCAGCACGTTGCGGATGGCCTGCGGCAGGATGACATGGATGAGGGTCTGCGTCTCGCTCAGGCCGCTGGCGCGTGCTGCTTCCCGCTGGCCGTTCGGCACCGATTGCAGACCGGCGCGATAGACCTCGCCGTAATAGGAAGAGTTGTTGAGCAGGAACGCCACGACCACCGCAGCGAACGGCGTCAGGTTCAGTCCAGCGAAGGGCAGGCCGGAATAGACGAATACGAGCAGCACCAGCGGCGGCAGCGCGCGGAAGATGTCGACATAGATGATGGCCGGATATTTCAGCCAGCGACGCTGGCTGATGCTGGCGAGCGCTACGAACAGGCCGCCGACCAGACCCAGGCCGACGACGGCGACACATAACTGGGCGGTGATCCAGAGGCCGCGCATGAGCAGCGGCATCGCCTCCATGAGGATGTCGATGTTGAAGAACTGCTGTAGGAACGCATCCATCGCTCGACCCCTCAGATTTTCCAGGCGAAACGGCGTTCGGCCAGCCGGGCCAGAAGCGCGACCGGCAGGAATATGGCGAGATAGGCGAGCGCAGCCATGGTGAGCGGCGTGGCGCTGCCGGACAGGCTTTGAGCGGCACTCGCCGCGCCCAATATTTCCTGCACGCCGACAACCGAGCCAAGCGCGGTCATCTTGGAAATCGCCAGAATGCGGTTCATCAGCGGCGGAATCGCAAGCCGGATCGCCTGCGGCAGTACGATGCTGGAAAGTGTGACGGGAAAGCCCAGTCCGGTCGCTATTCCGGCTTCCCACTGGCCTTTGCCGACCGATGTGAAGCCTGCCCAGAAGACCTCCTCGGCGAAGGCGGCCAATGTCAGCGCCAGCACGATGAAGACGACCATCGGACCCGAAAGACGGATACCGATGCCCGGAAGTCCGAAATAGACGAGCAGGATGATGACCAGCGGCGGCAGCGCACGGCCGATATCCGCGAAAGCGATAATGAAGAAATTGATTGGCCGGATGCCGAACGTGCGAAGCATGGCCAGCGCCAGACCGAGCAGCGTGCCTGCGAGCGTCACGGCCACGGCCAGAATGATGGTGATCTTCATGCCTTCCAGCACCGCCGGGGTGTAGGTGGCGATGGTTATCGGGTTGAAGAAGGTTGCGAGAAAGCGGTCCATGGCTCAGCCGACCGGCTTCGACAGCCGACTGAGGAACGCCTGCGTGCGCTCCATCTGAGGGGCACCGAAAATCGCTTCGGGCGGGCCTTCCTCGACGATCATTCCGCCATCCATGAAGACGACCCGGTCGGCGGCCTCGCGGGCAAAGCTCATTTCGTGTGTCACGACGAGCATCGTCATGCCACGGGTCTTCAAGTTCCGCATTACGGACAATACGGAGCCGACCGTTTCAGGGTCGAGCGCCGATGTCGGTTCGTCGAACAGCATCAGCGTCGGGTCCAGTGCAAGTGCGCGGGCGATTGCGACGCGCTGCTGCTGGCCACCCGAAAGCTGTGCTGGATACGATTTCGCCCTGTCGGCAAGGCCGACAAGCCCGAGCATGTCGAGCGCCTTCGCTTCGGCTTCCTTCCGGGTCCGGCCGAGTGCCTTGCGCTGGGCAAGCGTCACATTGGCGAGCACGTCCAGATGCGGATAGAGATTGAAGCTTTGGAAAACCATTCCGGTATGCGCGCGCAACGTCTTCAGGTCGCGCGCAGTACCACTATAGATATTGCGCCCCTCGATCAGGATGTCGCCACCCGACAGCTCTTCCAGCCGATTGCAACACCGCAGCAGCGTACTTTTGCCCGATCCCGAAGGTCCGATAAGGCAGACCAGTTCACCAGGCATCACGGACAAGCTGATATCCCGCAGGATGGTCAGATGACCGAAGCGTTTTGAAAGCGACACGATTTGGAGTGAGGGACGCATTTGTCTGTCGACGGTCAGGAGGCCAACCCTTCGCACGATGCCTCGTGGTCGTCCTCAACGTAGCCGGGAAAGCCTGGAACGCCATAGCCCGGCGTCGGGGTGACGATCGTCGTACCTTCCGCCGGCTCGACACCGAACCATGTGACCGACAGTTCGGCCATGGAACCGTCGATCTTCAGGCATTCGATCGCACGGTCTACGAGGTTGCGCATCTCCTCGCTGTCCTGCCGGAAGGACAGAGCCCAAACGAGCCCCGTATCGATTTCATAGGACAGGCTCAGGCCAGGTGTCTGCTTGGCAGCCCAGGCTGCAACCGTTGCCCCGGCAAGGTTGGCATCCGCTCGTCCTGCCAGTACCGCCGCGACGGCGTCCGTGTTCGTTCCATAGCCCTCGACGATCCAGCCATATTCACCGGCATGCTCGTTGAGATAGCTCTCATAGGCCGAGCCGCGATTGACGGAGATGGTCTTTCCGCGGAACGCTTCGAGATCGGCATAGTCCGGCGCATCATCCGGCACGACGAACGCGAAATTCGTGTCCATGAAGCCCTCGGTGAACAGCAGGTTGGCCGCGCGCTCCTCGTTGACGGTGACGGGCGCTGCCAGGAAATCGTACGTGCCCGCCTGCAAGGCGGGGATCAGCCCGGAAAACTGGGCGGCCGTCAGCTCGATGTCGCGACCGAGCCGCTCACCGATCAACGTCACCAGATCGACGTTGAAGCCTTCCACGCCCCCGCTCATCGTTGGCATGGCATGCGGGGCGAACGTGCCGTCCAGTGCCGCGCGCAGACTTTCCTGGGCGCTTGCAGGCACGGTCAGGGACAGTGCGGCTGTCAAAACGAGAGATGATGAAATGTACCGGTTCATGTTGCGTATCCCCACGATTGCTTAAAAGATAGCCATGTACAAAGTTTGGGCATTTAGGCACGGGCTGGCCGGAGCTGCAATATTCATTCTTGCGTTCCAAGTGAGTTGAATAATTAGAAAATCGTATAAGTCGCTCTTGCGGAGTTACTCCGGTGTCATAATCGACTGAAAACATATGACTTTTGCCCGCACCCTCCGCCCGGATCGATGCCGCACCGTCGCCAACGAGGATTTGTGAGCGCCTTGCGCCGCTCAAAGACCTTGACTAGCCCTGATTGGATCGGATCAGGCAGGAGCGGGCGATGCGTAGCGTCTATGTTAACGGAAAGTGGGTGCCCGAGCAGGAGGCCGAAATATCGGTTTTCGATCGTGGATTTCTGTTTGCCGATGCAGTTTACGAAGTCGCGGCCGTTATTGGCGGAAAGCTGATCGACTATCCCGGACATGCGACCCGTCTCGGCCGGTCGTTGCACGAACTGGGCATGGCGATGCCGGTCAGCGAGCATGAAATGCTGGACCTGCACCGCGAGGCCATCAGGCGAAACGAAGTCGTCGAAGGGCTTGTCTATCTTCAGGTCACGCGCGGTGCTGCGGATCGTGATTTCCTGATCGACCCGGCATCAAAGCCGGGGCTGGTGATGTTCACTCAAGAAAAGCAAGTGACCGCCAATCCCAAGGTCGAGATAGGCCTCAAGGTGAAATGCGTGCCCGATTTGCGATGGGCGCGGCGCGACATCAAGACGGTGCAGCTCCTCTATTCATCGCTGATGAAGACCGAAGCCGCTCGCGAAGGGCTCGACGATGTCCTCCTCGTTGAGGACGGTGTCGTCACCGAAGCGAGTTCGGCCAATCTTCACATCGTCGACGCCGACGGCACGATCGTGACACCGCCACTCTCGCGCGCGCTTCTGCCGGGCATTACGCGCGGCTCCGTTCTGTCCATCGCCCGCGACAATGCGATGCCGGTCAGGGAAGACACGGTGAGCACGGCGGCACTCGCATCGGCTCGCGAGGTATTCATCACCTCGGCGACCAGCTTCGTCATGCCGGTGGTAGAGATCGACGGACGCTCCGTCGGCGAGGGCGTGCCCGGGCCGATCACCCGCCGCATGCGCGAACTCTACATCGCCAAAAGCATGGCGACGGCGACCTGATCGTTTTGCCCGCGCATCTCTTGAGGAAGGAACCGCAATGACCACACACCTCATCAGCGAGGAAACGAAGGGCGTATATGTCATCTCGCCCACGCCTTTTGCCGACAATGGCGACGTCGATCACGACAGCGTCGACAACCTGGTCGATTTCTATCTGGAAAAGGGCATCGACGGTTTCACCATACTTGGGATCCTCGGCGAAGCGACCAAGCTGTCGCCAGAGGAATCCGCTCGCTTCATGCTGCGATATCTGGCGCGCATCGACGGTCGCAAGCCGGCGATCGTCGGCGCGAGCAATCCGGGAACCGACAATCTCGTCCGCTTCACTAACGACGCGATGGAGGCCGGCGCGGCGGGCGTGATGATCGCGCCGTTGCAAGGGCTGAAAACCGACGAGCAGGTTTACGCCTACTGGGAGCGGGTTCTGTCGCGCATACCGGATGTTCCGGTCTGTTATCAGGACTATCCGCAGACCACGGGTGTCTCGACCTCGGTGAGCGTGCTCCATCGGCTGATCGATGATTTTCCAAATCTCGTCATGCTCAAGCACGAGGAATCGCCGGGCCTGACCAAGATCACGAAGCTGCGCGAGCGCTCCGACAGCGGAAAAGGCCGCCGCATATCGATACTGGTCGGCAATGGCGGCCTGCACCTTCCGCAGGAACTGCGTCGTGGCGTGGACGGAGCGATGACGGGTTTTGCTTATCCTGAAATGCTCGTCGAGGTCTGCCGTCTCTTCTTCACCGGCGATGCGAATGCGGCCGAAGACGTATTCGACGCATATCTGCCGATCCTGCGTCATGAGCAACAGCTCGGATTCGGCTTTGCCGTTCGCAAGGAAATCCTGCGCCGACGCGGTGCGATCGCGACGGCACATGTTCGCCATCCGGGAGCGGCGCTTTCGCAGCGGGACATTCAGGAACTGGATGAGCTCAGCAGCAGGCTCGAACGCAAGCTGGCGGGACGGTGACCCATGGACTTTGGATTAACCGGCAAAAGAGCGCTCGTTCTGGGGGCGAGCCGAGGACTGGGCCACGCAGTCGCCGCAACGCTGAACGCGGAAGGTGCGCATGTAACGATCGCGGGGCGCAATCCGGTCGCTTTGGAGAAAGCGGCAGGTGCCATGGCGCATCCCGACAAGGTCTGCGTTTTACGGATTGAACTCGGCCAGCCGCAAAGCGTTGCCGACGCCATCGAGGAGCTTGGCGAGCGCGGTTCCACCGCCATCGACATTCTGGTGAACAATGGCGGCGGCCCACCACCGGGCTCCGTCCTCGACGTAGAGGCGGAACAATGGCTCCATCATTTTTCCGCGATGGTCGCGTCGACTTTCACGCTGACAAACCATCTGGTTCCGGCTATGCGCGCGCGCCGATGGGGCAGGATCGTGAACATCGTCTCGTCGGGCGTCGTGCAGCCGATCCCGAATCTGGGCATATCCAACGCTCTTCGGGCGTCCATTGTCGGCTACGCCAAGACACTGGCCGCCGAGGTTGCAGGTGACGGCGTCACGGTGAATTCGGTTCTGCCCGGCCGCATCGAGACGGATCGTCTGAAACAACTGGACGCGGCGGCCGCAGAACGCACGGGCCAGGATGCCGAGACGGTCATGAAAACGTCCCACGCGCAAATACCGGCAGGCCGATACGGTCGCCCGCAGGAATTCGCGAGCATGGTGGCGTTTCTTGCCAGCGACCTCGCCGGTTATGTGACCGGATCGTCCATACGCGTCGACGGCGGGATGATAAGGAGTGTTTGAACGCGAATATCTTGATCGGCGAACCGCCCCGGGTTTGCCGGAGGCTCCAACTTCCAAATGGGATGGAGCCGTGACGAGGAATTGGACGGGGATGATCCTCACATCTTGACGCGTGGCCAGCCATAGGCGCCGGCCTTGCTGGTAAGAAAACCGCCCGCGACGAGACTTTCGACGATCTTCAAACCTGCCAGGCAGCCATCGATCACCGGAACGCCGACATCCTCGGAAAGCCATTCGGTAAGGTCCGCCATCCCGGCACAACCGAGGATCACGGCATCGCTGCCGTCGCTTGCAACCGCGCGGCGGATCGCATCGCGCACGATCATCCTTGCGTCCGGGTCGTGTTCGAGGGCGAGGACCGCAATGTCGGCCGCATGGACGCGCCGGCATCGCCGCTCCATACCGTAGCGAAACGCCAAATCCTCGATGATCGGAACCGAACGCGGCAGCGTCGTCACCACCGAGAACCGCGTCGCAAGAATGCTCGCTGCCTGCATCGCCGCTTCGCAGATGCCGATGACAGGACCGCTCGCGATCTCGCGCGCCGCGCCGATGCCGGGATCGTCGAAGCAGGCGATCACCGTACCCTCGTTGCCGGCAGCCTCGGCCTCGCCGATGATCTCCAGCATCGCCGGGACGCTGGCCGCCTCGTCGTAATGGCCCTCGATACTGGCCGGCGTGTTTTCCGGATTGCGGAAGCTGACCTGCGTCCCCGGCGCGGCAAGCGGCGCGATCGAGCGTGCGATCTTGTCCGTCATCGCGGCTGTCGAGTTCGGATTGACGACGAGCAGCTTCATGCGGTCTCGGCTTCCAGGGTCGCGATCTTCTCGTCGGCGGTTCGTTCCGCATGAATGCAGCGCGCCGCGCGGCGTTCGCCTAGCGCAACGGCCGGCGGACGTTTTGCTGCGCAGGAAGCCACGGCGAACCGGCAGCGTGGCTCGAACGAGCATGCCTGCGGCGGCGTACTAAGCGAAGGCGGCGCGCCGGGGATCGTCGTCAGCTTTTCGCCCCGCGTGGCGCCGAGCACCGTCGAGGACAACAGCCCCTGTGCGTAAGGGTGGCGCGGATCGCGCACGAGTTGTGCCAGCGTTCCGGTCTCGGCCACCTCTCCGGCATACATGACGGCTACGCGGTCGCAGATCTCCACCGCGACGCCGAGGTCGTGGGTGACGAAGATGACCGACATGTCCATTTCGGCCTGCAATTCACGCAGCAGCAGGAGAATCTGGATCTGTACGGTGGCGTCGAGAGCGGTCGTCGGCTCGTCGGCCAACAGGATCTTCGGCTTGCAGGCAAGCGCCAGCGCGATCATGGCGCGTTGACGCATGCCGCCCGACATTTCGTGCGGATAAGCGTCGAGACGCCGCTTTGCCGAGGGGATTCGCACGCGTTCCAGCATTTCGAGGGCACGTTCCTTGCCCTCCTTCATGCTCTTGCCTTCGTGGCGCACGACGGATTCGGCGATCTGCTCGCCGATCGTATAGACCGGATCGAGCGCGAGCGCCGGCTCCTGGAAGATCATAGAAACGACCTTGCCCCGCATGTTCGAAAGCTGATCGTCTCTCATCGCCAGAACGTCCTGACCGGCAACCTCGATGCTGCCGCCGATCCGTGTGCGCTTCTTCGGCAGGAGCCGCATCAGGGCACGAAGCGTCACGCTCTTGCCGGACCCGGATTCGCCCAGAAGCCCCAGCACTTCGCCGGGCATGACGTCGAGGCTGACCCCGTTGACGGCATGGACGGCGCGCTCGCCATGGAACGATACGGTCAGGTCGCGGACGGAAACGATCGGCTTCATGACGCCTCCAACATCGTCCCGGCCTTCGAGTGGCCTGAGTTGGCGGCGTGCATGAGGCAGGCGACGGCATGGTTCGGTGCGGCATCCGCCAGCGAGGGCCGTGTCGATGCGCATACCGGCTCGGCATGGGGGCAGCGCGTGTGGAAGCGGCAGCCGGGCGGCGGGTCGATGGGATTGGGCGGGTCGCCCGCAAGCGGCGCCTGCGTTGTGCGCCTGTCCGGATCGAGCGTCGGCATGGAGGCCAGAAGCGCCGCCGTATAGGGATGGCGTGGATTGGTCCACATCTCGTCGACCGGCCCGATCTCGACCACCTCTCCCAGATACATGACGAGCACGCGATCCGAGACGTAACGCACGACGTTGAGGTCGTGGCTGATAAAGATGTAGGTCAGCCCGAAATCGCGCTTCAGGTCGATGAGCAGATTCAGGACCTGCGCCTCGACGGACTTGTCGAGCGCCGAGACCGCCTCGTCGAGAATGACGATGCGGGGCTTCAGCGCCAATGCACGGGCGATGTTCACGCGCTGGCGCTGGCCGCCGGACAATTCGTGCGGGTAGCGGTTGGCGAAGGTCTCGGGCTTGAGGCCGACACGTCCCAGAAGATCGCGCGCCAGTTCCCGCGCTTTCGCGTCCGGCACGCCATGCACCTTGGGGCCGAACGCGATGGAGTCCTCGATCGTCAGCCGCGGATTGAGCGAGGCGTAGGAGTCCTGAAAAACCATCTGCATGCGCCGCCGCAATTCGCGCAGCGACAGGTCCCGCCCGATCGGCGTGCCGTCATAGACGATCGATCCCGCATCCGGCGCGATGAGATGCATCAAGAGCCGTGCCGTCGTGGACTTGCCGCATCCCGATTCCCCGACGATGCCGAGCGTCTCGCCCTTCGCCACGCCGAAATCGACGCCGTCGACGGCGCGCACCACCTGTTTCTTGCCAAGCATGCCGCCGCTGACGGGAAAGTGCTTTTTCAAGCCCTTGATGTCGAGCAGCGCCTGGCGCGGACCGCCGCGATCTTCGATCTCTTCGAGCATCTCAGTTCCTTATGTCCATGGCGCTGCGCAACCCGTCGCTCAAAAGATTGAAGCCGATCGAGACGGCGAAGATCATCACGCCGGGCAGTGCGGCGAGCCACGGATCGACATAGATCGCGGTGCGCAGCGTGTTGAGCATCAGGCCCCATTCGGGCTGCGGCGGGCGCGTGCCGAGCCCGAGGAAGGAGAGGCCCGCCGCAAGGATCATCGACACCGAGATCAGGCTCGTCGCATAGACGAAGATCGGCCCGAGCACGTTGCCCATCACATGCACCCGCATGATCGTCAGGGCGCTTGCGCCCGATGCACGCGCCGCATCCACGAAATCGAGGTTGCGCACGCTCGTCGTCACGCTTTCGGCCACACGCGCGATGGGTGGGATGAAGACGATGGTCAGCGAAACGATAGAGTTGAGAACCCCCGCACCCAGCGCGCCGGAAATGGCGATGGCGAGCAACACCGAGGGAAAGGCGTAGAAGACGTCGATCGTACGCATGATCGCCGAGTTCGCCCAACCGCCATTGTAGCCGGCGATGACGCCGAGGATCGTGCCGATCACGAAGGCATTGAAAACAGGAAGAATGCCGATGAGAAGGCTCAGCCGCCCGCCATAGATGAGACGCGAGAGCATGTCGCGGCCGAGTTCGTCCGTGCCCAAAGGATGACCTTCCGTCCCGAACGGGCGCAGCCGCGTGATCATCGAGCCGCGAAACGGGTCGGCGAGGCCGAGCCATGGGGCGAAGATCGCCGAGAGGAAAATCAGCAGCAGGATGCCCGCACAGATCATCGAGACCGGGTCGCGCACCAGCCTGCGTCCGACGGTGCCCCAGTAGCCGCGCCTCTTCTCGACGATGGCGATTTCGCGCAGTGGTTCGGTCGCGATTGCCATGGCGTCAGCCTCGCTTGATGCGCGGGTCGATCATTGCCTGAAGCAGATCGACGGCAAGATTGAGGAACACGAAGAACAGCGCCAGAACGAGGATCGTGCCCTGAAGAAGTGGCAGGTCGCGCTGGAAGATCGCCGTGTTGAGGAGAAATCCGGTTCCCGGCCAGGAAAACACCGTCTCGATCAGGATCGAGCCCCCGAGAAGATAGCCCAGTTGCAGGCCCATGACGGCGATCGCCGTCGGCGCTGCGTTCTTGACGACGTGGGCGAAAACGCGTCGCTCGCCCAGCCCTTTGGCGCGGAGCGCATCGACGAAATCGTTGGAAAGGATGTCTCCGACCAGCGCGCGCACGGTGCGCGTGACGATCCCCATGGGAATGACCGCCATCGTGACGGCGGGGAGGATCAGATACTGGACATGCGCCCATGTCCACGTCCAGCTTCCCGAGCCGGCCCCCACAGCGGGCAGCCAGTTGAGCTGGACCGAAAAGATGATGACCAGCACCATTCCGAGCCAGTAGTGCGGCACGGAAACGCCCGCGATGGCGATCGAGGTGGCGAGCTTGTCGATCCAGGTGTCGCGGAAATAACCGGCGACCAGCCCGAAGAACATGCCGAGCGCGAAGCCGAGTATGGATGCTGCACAGGCCAGAAGGAGCGTGTTGCCGACCGCGTTCAGCACCTCGCTCAGCACGGGGCGGCCATTGGCGATCGAGTTGCCGAGATCGCCGCCAAGCGCGTTCGTGATCCAGATCCAGAACTGGACGGGCAATGGCCGGTCGAAGCCGTATTGCTCGCGCAGCCTTGCCTCCAACTGGGCCGATGCGTCGGCCGGCAGGATGGAGACCAGCGGGTCGCCCGGCGACAGGTGAACCAGCATGAAACAGACGAGCGCGACGGAAAACACGATGGGGATCGTGTAGAGAAGCCGCTTGGCGAGATAGACGAACATCAACTGCGAGCCTTGGCTTTCAGGAAAAATCCGTCGCGACAGTAGGTGCCTGCCGCCGCGACGATGATCGCCTTAGGGCTATTCCTCGATCGTGATCGGCGAGAAGTCGATGAACCAGCTTTTCGGCTGGATCACGTTCTGCACCTTGGCGCTCATTGCGCGCGGGCTGACGTCGTGGGCGACATAAAGGAAACTCGCCTCATTGACCGACGCCGCATGCAGTTCGGCAAGGGCCGCGTCCCGCTCGGCCGGATCGAAAGTCTCGCGCGCCCTGGCGACGAGTTCGTCGAACTGCGGATTGTCGATATAGCCCCAATTGTTGGAAACAGGCGGCGCCATTTCCGATTGCAGGAAGCGGACCAGCGCGAAGAAGGGGTCCATCGTCGCATAGGTCACGTTGGTCGAATGCGCACCCAACGAGCCGGGGTCACGCGCGCCCTGCCGCCAGTTGGTAAAGAGCGTGTTCCATTCCAGGACTTCGAGCTGCACGTCGAAATAGCAATCGGCGAGCGCCTGCTGGATGTATTCGTTCATTGGCAGGGGCTGCATCTGGCCGGAACCGGACGCGGATGTCAGCGCCTTCACCGCAAGGCGGCTGTCGGCGGAAAAGCCGCTTTCCTCCATCAGCCGGCGGCCCTCGTCGGGGTCGAAACCGATCTCGAAGGTCACGTCGCCGCGCCAGGGATGTCCGGCTTCGACAGAGCCGGTCGCGGGCGCCATAAGGCCGGCCAGAAGGCCGTCGCGCATGCCATCGCGGTCGATGCACAGATTGGCGGCCTTGCGAACGTTGAGATCGTTCCACGGCGACCCCTCGATGCGCGAGAACTGCCAGGGCCACACATGCGGAGATTCGTTGCTGTAGATCGTGAAGCCGCGGCTTTCGATCTGCGCGACGGCATCGGGCGCGGGAGCCTCGATCCAGTCGACCTGGCCCGACAGAAGCGCTGCGGTTCGCGCGTTCGCTTCTGGCATCGGGAGCAGAACGAGGCGCTCGACATTCGGTACGCGCTCGGCGTTCCAATAATCCTCGTTGCGGATCAGTTCCAGCCGTTCGCGCGGAACGAAGCCGTCCATCACCCACGGACCGGTGCCCGACGCGTCGCGCGAAAACGCGTCCCACGCCGCGGATGCCTTGGCCGCATCGTCGCCCGACGCCGCATCGAAATGCTCCTGCCATTTGGCGGGGCTCGCCATGAACAAATTGGTCAGGTTGATCGGCAGGAAGGAGTCCGGCTGCGACGTGGTCAGTTCGACCGTGTAGTCGTCGATCTTCGTCGCGCCGGTCAGCGTCGGCATGCGCGAGGCGGTCACGCCGACCTGGCTGGCGTCGTAGTGCAGCGCTTCCTCGTCCATGACCTTTTCAACGTTCCAGACAACCGCATCCGCGTTGAACGGCGAACCGTCGTGGAAGGTCACGCCTTCGCGCAGGGTGAAGGTCCATGTCGTGGTGTCGTCCTCGTTCACCGACCATTCGGTCGCAAGGCCGGGAATGACCACGCTGGCATCGTCTTCGGACGACAAATCCCACATCGTGAGCGCGTCATACATCGTCAGGCCAGTGAAACGATTGCCCTCGAAGCCCTGGTCGGGCTGGCCGAGCGTGCGTGGAATGTCGGCCGCGGTCATGCCGATGCGAAGTACCGTTTCGGCCATGGCGATGCCGGGTTGAACCGTCATCATCGCCAAAAGGCAGCAACCGCCAAGAAGGGCGCGGGCGTTCTTGATCTTGTGATGCATTTTGTTTTCCCCTTTGAGTTTCGTGAGGCGCTTCTTGAAGAGCGGTTCTACGGGGAGAAAAGCAAAGTGCATGCCAACGCGAAATTATGATTACAGCCGATCGATGGATCGGGTTGCGTGAAAATATGGTGAAAATTTAAGCATTTTGCCGCAAAGAAAACCGGCTGTTCTGCGAAATAGGTTCAAGATAGAGATCTTCGACCAAAGCAGTGGACATCAGCCAGATCATTATGCTTGTCCAGCTCAAGAATGAAGATCGTCGAGACGAAAGACCGGGATGGGGGCGCTTGCCGAAGGGCGGCCATTCTCTTAGCTTGGCCAACAGCGGGCGTTCTGGAACGGGCCCCTGATCTGTTGCTTTAGAGCACGACCCATGACCTGGAAGGTACTGGCCTGCCTTGGTGCCACCCGATATTGGCTAGCCAGATCATGTGAACGGCTCGAAGCCTGATCCAGAAGATCGCTCGTGATTCCGAAAGCGCTCCGCGTCTGAGGTCTGAGGTCTGAGGTCTGAGAAAGGGACAATCGATATGCGCGCTTTCTACCATCCCGATCAGGCGCTGCACGCACCACGCCAGTTCATGCGTTACGGAGTGCTTACCGATCCGACCGATCTGCCGGTACGCACCGAGCGACTGCTTGGCGCGTTGCAGCAACTCGGCGTGGAGATCGAAACTCCGTCCGATTATGGTCGAGAGCCGGCGCTCGCCGTCCACCCCGCGCACTATCTCGATTACCTTGACAGCGCCTATCCGCGCTGGTTGGAACTTCCGAACCATGGACCGGAGGTGTTGCCCAACACGTTCCCATACTGGAACGGTGATCCGGCCAAGGATGCGCGCCCGCCATGTCCGACCGACCAGCTTCTGGCGCAGACGGGCTACTATCTTGGCGATCTGGCCGTGCCGATCAGCGAATTCACGTATCGTTCTGCCTTGCGTTCGACGCATACGTCCACGGCCGCGGCCGAAGCGGTGATCGCGGGTGAAGCGCCTACCTACGCCCTTTGCCGTCCGTCCGGTCATCATTGCCGTGCCGACCGCGCGACGGGCTTTTGCTACATGAACAACGCCGCGATCGCGGCTCAGCGTCTACGGTCCAGCTTCGGCAAGGTGGCGATACTCGACATCGACGCCCATCATGGCGACGGTACGCAGGAAATCTTCTACCGCCGCAACGACGTGATGACGGTTTCGGTTCATGTCGACACCGACCATTACAACCCGTTCTTCACCGGCCGACCGCATGAGCGTGGCCACGGGGCAGGCGAGGGCTACAACCTCAACATCCCGCTAGCGCCCGGAAGCGGCGACGAGGCGTTCCTCGCGGCGGTCCGGGATGGGGCGAAGGCGGTCACGGATTTCGGCGCGGAGGTCGTCGTAGTCGCGCTCGGCTACGACACGCACGCCGAAGATCCGCTCAGCATGGTCAAGGTGACCACGGAGGCTTTCCGGCAGGCCGGCGAGATCATCGGATCAATGGATGTTCCGAAAGTGATCGTTCAGGAAGGCGGCTACCAGATTTCAGTCATAGGCGATTGCCTGTTCGGCTTTCTCGACGCCTGCCGCGAACCTCGATAGACGCTGCGGCCGCCGTTTTCGACCGATGGGCCATGGTGCTTTTGAGCATCCATGGCCGCAGCATCGAGCCGAACCGTCAGCCGAGCACCTCGCGCACAGCCTCGGCGGCCTTGGAAACGACCTCGTCGGCCTCCGCTTTCGTCAGGCAAAGCGGCGGCGCGAAGCCCAGAATGTCGCCCTGCGGCATCGCACGGCCGATCACGCCGCGCTTCAAAAGCGCCGCCGCGACGGACGGCCCGACCTTCTTCGCCGGATCGAAGAAGGCGCGCATGTCGCGATCCTCGACGAATTCGACGGCGCACAGCATCCCCTCCCCGCGCACGTCGCCGACATGGGCATGGTCGCCGAGTGCCGCCCTCATCTGCTCGTTCAGGTAGCGTCCCGTCTCGCCCGCATTCTGCACGAGCCCCAGATCGTCGATCAGCTTCAGATTGGCGACACCCGCAGCCGCCCCGATCGGATGGGCCGAATAGGTCCAGCCATGGCCGATCGGCCCGTTCTCGTCGGTGCCCTGTTCGAGAACCTTCCAGACCTTGTCCGACACGATCGAGCCCGAGAGCGGCGCATAGGCCGAGGTCAGCCCCTTGGCGATGGTGATGAAATCCGCCTCGATGCCGTAATGATCCGAGCCGAACATCGTGCCGAGCCGCCCGAAACCGGTGACGACCTCGTCGGCGATCAGGAGAATGTCGTGCTTGCGGAGCACTGTCTGGATCGCGTCCCAGTAGCCGGCCGGCGGGGGCACGATGCCGCCGGTGCCGAGCGCCGGCTCGCCGATGAAGGCGGCGATCGTGTCCGCGCCTTCGCGCGCGATCAGCCTTTCGAGGTCATCGACGCAATGGGCGACGAAGTCCGCTTCGCTCAGGCTAAGATCGGGCCTGCGGAAATAATCCGGTGCCTGCGTGTGCATGACGCGCTCCAGCGGCAGGTCGAACTTGTCGTGAAAGAGCTTCAACCCCGTCAGCGAGCCGGTGACGAGGCCCGAGCCGTGATAGCCGCGCCAGCGCGAGACGATCTTCTTCTTTTCCGGTCGGCCGAGAATGTTGTTGTAGTACCAGACGAGCTTGATGTTGGTCTCGTTCGCATCCGAGCCGCCGAGACCGAAATAGACCTTCGACATGTTCTTCGGCGCGCGCTCCAGCACCATCTTCGCCAGCGTGATCGAGGCTTCCGTCCCATGGCCGACATAGGCGTGGTAGTAAGCGAGTTCCTTGGCCTGTTCGGCGATGGCTTCAGCGATCTCGGTGCGCCCGTAGCCGACATTGACGCAGTAGAGCCCGGCAAACGCGTCGAGCAGCTTGTTGCCGTCGCGGTCCTCGATATGGACGCCCTTGCCGCCGGTGACGATGCGGTTCGGCGATTCCCCGCGCGCATGCTGCGCCAGATGCGTCGACGGGTGGAAGAAATGCGCGCGGTCCCACTGGTCGAGGACGTCATTGGTCAGCATGGATTGGCTCCGTGAGGTCAGTGTCTCTGGCTCATGCCGTATCGCGGCACACATATTTGATATCCGTATAGGCCTCCAGCCCGTGGCGTGATCCCTCGCGGCCAAGCCCGGCCTGTTTGACGCCACCGAAGGGAACCGGCGCGCCTGTAATCTTCGTGCGGTTGACCGCCACCATTCCAAATTCGAGACGCTCGCACAGGCGTGCGATGCGCGCATTGTCCCGCGTATGCAAATAGGCCACCAGCCCGGTTTCCGTCAGGTTGGCCTTGTCCAGCACATCAGCTTCGTCGTCGAACGGTGTAAACCCTGCGACCGGCCCAAACGTCTCTTCTTGAAAGATCAAGGCATCGTCCGGTACGTCCGCGAGCACCGTCGGCTCGAAAAACAGCGGACCTGCACCGTGAATGCGACCACCCGTCAAAAGTCTCGCACCACGCGACAATGCATCCGCCACATGCTCTTTCTGCTTGGCGATAGCACCGTCGTTCATCAGCGGACCGATATCCGGATTCGTCATGCCCGCACCGACCCGCATCGCTTTCACCTTCTCGGCAAACGCGTTGACGAAGCGCTCGTAGATCGGCCGTTCCACATAGAATCGGTTGGCGGCCAGACAATCCTGTCCCGAGGTGGCGAATTTGGCCGCAATGGCCCGATCCACCGCAAGATCGAAGTCGCAATCGGCGAACGCGAGAAATGGGGCGTGACCGCCAAGCTCCAGAATCAGCCGCTTGATGGTTGGCGCGGACTGCGCATAGAGAAGCCGCCCGATCTCCGTCGAGCCGGTAAAGGAAAGGGCGCGAACCAAAGGCGAGGAGGTGAACGCGCCAACGATTTCGGGCGCGTCGCCGGTGACGATGTTGAAGACACCGGCCGGAAAGCCTGCACGCTCGGCAAGTTCCGCCAGCGCGAGCCCGGAAAAGGGCGTTTGCGACGACGGATGCGCCACGACGGTGCAGCCGGCGGCCAGTGCGGCGGACGCCTTTCGGGTCAACATCGCAGAGGGAAAGTTCCACGGCGTGACGAGAGCGGCAACGCCAACCGGCTGACGAAGCACGCGCATCTCGCAATCCGGCAGATGCGACGTGATGCTCTCCACATTCAGTCGCTTGGCTTCTTCGGCATAGAACGCGACAAACGAAGCGGCATAGTCGATCTCGCCGAGCGCTTCGGAAAGCGGCTTACCCTGCTCAAGAACCATCAGGCGCGCAAGATCGTCCTTCGCTGCGAGGATGAGCGCGTGCCAGCGGAGCAAGATGTCGCTGCGAGCGGCGGGAAGTTGCGCCGACCATGGGCGAAACGCCTGCTGCGCGGCGGCAATAGCGCTTTTCGCATCTGCCGCCGTCAGCGCAGCGACGCTGCCAATGCGCGACCCGTCGGCGGGGTTGCTCACCTCGATCATGCCGGCACCCGATCCTGCCGTCCACGTACCGCCGACATAGGCAAACTCGCGAAACAGGCGCGGATCGGCAAGCGGGGACAGCGAGGTTTTCTGAAGCATTGCGGCGGAAGCGGACATCGGCTGCACCTCGAGTTCACGATGGCGCGAGTATCGCCGCTAGGCGGCCCGCATTTCTTCGGTTTTGCGGCGTGCCGCCAGACGATCCTTTGCGAATTTCAGGCAGTGGCGGATCATTCTTCGCGGCCGAGCAGAAGGTCGAACGGCAGTCGGGCGGACTGTTTCACCGGCTTCGTCACGACATAGGTGAAGTAGCGCGCAAGCCCGGTCCGTCCTTCCAGAAGGTGGTCGACCAGCCGCTGGTAGGAATCGATGTCGCGCGTGACGATCTGCAGGATGTAGTCGAAACCGCCGCCGACGGCCCAGCAGGCCACGATCTCGTCGAGTGGAGCAATCGCGCGTTCGAACAGCGCGAAATCCTCTGTGCGATGCTGTTCCAGTTCAACGGCCATGAAGACGACGATATGCGCCGCGATTTTCTTCAGCGCCACCTCGGCGCGGTAGCCGACGATGATGCCGGCATCCTCCAGCCGCTTCAGCCGTTCCCAGCAGGGCGCTGCCGACAGATTGATGCGCTTGGCAAGTTCGGCCTTGGACAGCCGACCTTCCTCGCGCAGGATGGCGAGCATCGCGAGGTCGCGGTCGTCGAGCTTCAACATGGCTGTGATCGGCTCCTGAGTGTTGCCGGTGGTCGCCGTCAGGTGACGAATGTCGACCCGGCACCCGCCTTGCGCGCGGCGTTCATCGCATAGGTCGCGATTGCGGTGTCCTGCGCGCCCGTGCCGGTCAGGTCGCAGATCGTGATCTGGTCGTCCGACACGCGTCCCTTGTGCTTGCCGGAAACGATGTCGCCCAGTTCGGGCGGCGTGCCGCCTTGCCACACACCTGCGGCGAGCGCGCTGCGCAACTCGCCCAGCAACTCGCACTGGCTCACCCGGTCGCTGACGTAGAGATCGGCAGCGGCGAGTGCGCTTGCCTCGATCTCGTTCTTGCCGGCCTGGTCGGAGCCCATCGCGGTGATGTGGAGACCTGGATGCAGCCATTCCGTCCGGATGACGGGATGTTCGGCCGGCGTCGTCGTCACCACGAGCTGGCTCTCGGCCACCAGCCGGGCGGGATCGGCGACGGCTTGAGCCGAAATGCCGAGCCGCGCGCCAAGATCGGCCGCGCAGGCCTGCGCCTTGTCGCCGTCGCGCCCCCAGACCAGAAGCTTGCGGAACGGGCGCACCAGATACGCGGCCTCGATCTGGAGACGCGCTTGCGTGCCTGTGCCTATCACCCCGGCCGTGTCGACCGCAATCGGGGCAAGATGCCTGGCGGCGACGGCCCCGGCGGCAGCGGTGCGCACATCCGTCAGATAACCGTTGTCCAGAAGCAGCGCCTCGACGAGGCCGGTCTTCGCCGAGAACAGGATCATCAGCCCGTTGAGACTCGGCAGCCCGATCTTCGGATTGTCGAAGAAGCCCGGGCTGACCTTGATGGCAAAACCCTCGAAGCCGGGGATATAGGCGGTCTTCACGTCGACTTCACCATTGGCTTCAGGAATGGCCATCGACAGGATCGGCGGCATCACGACGGTGCCCGAGGCGAGCGCAGCGAAAGCGCGCTCGACCACTTCGATGGCCGGAAGGTCGAGCGCCACCAGTCTGCGCAAGTCGGATTCCGTCAGGATGGTCACCTCATGCGGCATAGCTGCGCCCTTTCAGTTCGACGTCGCCGAGCGTCACGTCGCGTCCGGCGACGATGTCCGTGAAGGTCAGCATATCCACATTTCGTCCCGTGAGGATGGTGGCGACGGGACCGCCGATCATGGGCAGTTTCCCGGCTTTCATCGCGGCGATGCCGACGACGCTCGCGCCTTCCGCCACCATGCGATCCTCGTAGTAGAGCGTCTGCATCGCGTCGTAGATTTCGTCCTCGCTGACGAGGACGTAGTCGTCGAGAAGCGCGCGGCACATCGAAAAGGTGAGCTGGTTTTCAAGGCCGATGCCGCCGCCGAGCGAATCGGCGAGGCTCGCCGTTTCCGTCACCTCGACCGGCGTGTCCGCGCGGACCGATTCGAACATGGCCGCGCCGCGATCCATGCTGATTCCGATCACGCGCAGCGACGGCTTGACCGCCTTTGCCGCCAGCGCGACGCCGGCCGCCAGCCCGCCGCCCGACAGCGGCACCAGTATGGCTTCAAGGTCCGGCCGGTCCTCCAAAAGCTCGAGGCCGATCGTTCCCTGACCGGCGATCACAAGCGGATCGTCGAAGGGCGGGATTTCGACGAGCCCTTCGTCTTGCGCCAGCCGCACGCTCTCGGCATGTGCGTCGTCCTGGCTGCGCCCGACGATGCGCACTTCGGCGCCCAGCGCGCGGATACCATCCACCTTGGCCTGGGGCACGAGAGCGGACATGCAGATGACGGCCTTGAGGCCCTTTGCCCGCGCGGCATAGGCGATGCCGCGGCCGTGGTTGCCGGTCGAGCAGCAGGTGACGCCCGGCGCGCCTTCGCGAACGGCCGAGACAGCATTGAGCGCCCCGCGCAGCTTGAACGCGCCGATCGGCTGCGTCGTCTCCAGTTTCAGCAGGAACTCGCTGCCGCAGACAGCGCTCATATGCGGCGACGGCACCAGCGGCGTGCGCATGGCGACGCCTGCGATTGTCCGGCGCGCGGCCAGGATGTCGGCAAGTTGAAGGGTCAATGCGCCTCCTTGACCGCGCTCAGGAACTGCTGCGTGCGCTCCCGTTGCGGATTGCCGAACAGTTCGTCCGGCGCTCCCTGCTCCTCGATGCGGCCGCCATAGAAGAAGCAGATGCGGTCGGAAATATCCCTCGCGAAGCCCATCTGGTGCGTGACCATCAACATGGTCAAATTGTGCTCGGAAACGAGCGTGCGGATGACGTTGGTGACTTCACCGATCACTTCAGGGTCGAGTGCCGAGGTGACCTCGTCGAACAGCATGACCTTCGGGCGCATGGCAAGCGCCCGCGCGATCGCCACGCGCTGCTGCTGCCCGCCGGACAGGCGGGAGGGGTGCTGGTCGCGCTTGTCAGCCATGCCCACCATGGCGAGCAGCTCTTCCGAGCGTTCGCGCGCGTCCTGCTTCGTAAGCCCCAGAACATGGACCGGGCCTTCCATGCAGTTCTCCAGCGCCGTCATATGCGGAAACAGGTTGAAGTGCTGGAAGCACATGCCGATCTTCGAGCGTATCTGGCGCAGATGGCGGTCGTTGGCGGGCACCAGCTTGCCGCCGCGCTCCATATGGGTCAGCGGTTTGCCGTCGACATAGATGACCCCGCCATTGATCGTCTCCAGCGTCATCAGCATGCGCAGGACCGTCGTCTTGCCCGAGCCCGATGGCCCGATGATCGTCACCATCTCGCCCTCGGCCACGTCGAGATCGAGCGCGTCCAGGACGGTCAGGTTGCCGTAGCTCTTGGTCACCTTTCGAAAGCTGACCATCGGAGCCGGGTCGCCCTCGATCGCGAGGGGGAAGTCCGAAACGTCTTTGGTGTCCATCAGCTCAATCCGAGTTTGCGGCGCGTCCAGGCTTCGAAGAGCCGTATCGCTGCTGCCGTGGGTAGCGAGATGAGAAGGAAGATGATGCCGACCAGCGTGAACGGCTCGAGGAACCGATAGGTCTCGGACCCGATGGCGTTGGCAGTGTGCATCAGTTCCGCCACGCCGATCACCGACAGCATCGGCGTGTCCTTGAAGATGCCGACGAGATAGTTGCCCATCCCCGCCAGAGAGGGCGGCAGCGCCTGCGGAAGGATGACGCGGAAATAGGTGCGCGGCATCGACAGATTGAGCGACTTCGCCGCCTCCCACTGGCCCTTCGGCACGCTTTCCAGCCCGCCGCGGTAGACCTCAGAGAGATAGGCGGCGTAATGGAGGCCGATGGCGATCATGCCCGCCGTCCACGGCGACAACCTGATGCCGAATTGCGGCCCGACATAGAAGACGAAGAAGATTTGCAGCACCAGCGGCGTCGAGCGGATGAACTCCACCGCCTCGCGGACGATTGCGTTGAGCGGATTGAACGGCGTGCGCTGCGCCAGCGCGAGCACGAGGCCCAGCACGACGGCGATCGCGTAGCCGATCCCGGCCGCCAGCAGCGTGTTGCCGGTGGCGGCCAGCAGGCGGGGCAGGATTTGCCAGGTAAAGTCCCAGCGCCAGTCAACCATGGCTATGCCCTCCCCATCTTGCGCATCATGAAGCGCTCCAGCCAGCGCATGGAAGGCGTGATCATGAAGCGCGCCAGCACGTAGTAGATGATCAGCGCCGTGCCGAAGGTTTCGACTGACAGGAAGGTCGTGCCGTTGATTTGCTTCACTTGGAACATCAAGTCTGCGACGGAGATGAGCGAGACGAGCGCGGTGCCTTTCAGCAGCTCGATGAAGAGATTGCCCCAGGACGGCAGCATGAGCACCACCGCCTGCGGCAGAATCACCCGGCGCATGCGCTTTGCTGGCGACATGTTGAGCGCCAGTCCCGCCTCCCACTGGCCTTTCGGCACCGACAGGATCGCGCCGCGCACGAGTTCTGCGCCATAGGCACCGAGATTCATGCCGACCGCCACGAAGCCGGCCGTGAACTTTTCGAGCGTGATTCCGAAGAGCGGCAGCACGAAGAAGATCCAGTAAAGCTGCACCAGAAGCGAGGTGCCCCGGAAAATCTCGATATAGACCGTCGCGACGCCGCGAACCGCCATGTTCGACGACATCCGCATCAGCCCCGCCGCAAGGGCGATCGCGACGGCCAGAAGCGCGGAAAGAAGCGTCAGCCCGATCGTGATGAGCGTGCCGCTGATGATGCGGTCGCCATACAGGCCGAGAAACTCGAAATAGGACATGCCGCTCAGACCTTGTTCGACGACGAAGGCGATGAGGGTGCCGCCCGAAAGGACGACGGGACGAAGGGCGGGCCGGACATGCCGGCCCGCCCGCTCACGTCAGCGATTGTCGCAGACCCACTCGGTCGTCTGGTCGCCCGGAAGAGAGCCCTCGCCATAGCCATACTCGGAGACCGCCGCGAGCATTTCCCCGGAGCCGATATAGTCGGCCAGGGCCGTGTTGAACTTGGCGAGGAAGTCCTGGTCAGTCTCGCGGAAGCCGATGCCGGCCCAGTTGAAGGAATCCTCCGGCATGGCGTTCGGGTCCGAAGCCTCGACGGCTCCGCCGGAACTGTCGGCAAGTTGCTTCATCGTGAAATACGTGCCGGCACCGGCATCCGCTCGGCCCGCACGCACGGCGGCGAGAATTTCGGTCGGGCCGGGGACCTGCATGATGTTGGCGTCACTGACGCCGACGGCCCGGGCGGCCTCGATGTTCGAATAGCCCGCGCCGGTCACCATGACCGCTTCGCTTGTGACGAGGCTGCTGTAGTCGCCTATGTCATTGGGATTGCCCGGCGCCACGATGAAGCCGTCACCGACCTTGGCGATCGGCTCGGAGAAGGCGATGTTGGCGCAGCGATCCGCAAGAATGTTCATGCCGCCGGTCACGATGTCGAAGCGGTTGGCGTTGAGGCCGGGAATTAGCCCGCCCCATTCCGTCTGCACGGGCTCGATGTTCGAATAGCCCATCTTTTCAAGAATGCCGATCGTGATGACGTTCACGAAGCCCTTTGGGCTGCCGTCGTCGCCGGGATAGGCGAAGGGGATTTCGTTCGCGAAGCCGATGCGGATCGGCTGGCCGCTTTCGGCGCGTTCTTCCAGGGATTGCGCGTTCGCCGCGCCGACGAAACTGTAGGCGAGGGCCGTCATGCCGAGCGCGGCCAGGCCCTTGAGAACTGAGCTTTTCATTGGGATCTCCTCTGTTCCATGGATTATGTCATTCTTGTGTTGTGCACAACATCATGGGACATCAGATTGTGTCAACGGATATTTGGCTGGAAATTCGCTTCGACTTCTTCTCAAGCCTCGAAATCCGGTCTAGTTGTACACATTCTCATTCATTTGCGCCGTGGCGCATGGAGGACAAATGCCGACTGCGGAGTTTCCTTTCTCCCGCGCGGAATACGCGCGGCGGCTCGCCAAAATTCGTTCGACGATGGATCGAAAGGGTATCGACGTCCTGTTCGTCGAGGACCCTTCCAACATGGCTTGGATCACCGGCTATGACGGTTGGTCCTTCTACGTCCATCAGGGCGTCGTCGTCTTTCATGACCGTGACCCGATCTGGTGGGGGCGAAAGCAGGACGGAAACGGCGCGCTGCGCACCGTCTGGATGGCGCCCGACTGCATCCAGCCCTACGGAGAGGAATACATCCAGTCCGCCGTTCGCCATCCGATGCAGGACCTGGCCGCGATCCTGACGCGCGAGGGCTATGCCGGCAAGCGTGTCGGGCTGGAACTGGAGAACTACTACTTCTCGGCCAAGGCGTTCCTGACCCTGCAGGCTGAATTGCCGAACGCGAAGCTGGTCGACGCGACGGCGCTGGTGAATTGGCAGCGCGCGGTCAAGTCCGACGAGGAGATCGTCTTCATGCGCCGTGCCGCGCGCATTTCCGAAACGATCATCGACGGCATCGTCGAGCGCGTCGAGCCGGGCATGGCGAAGAACGAACTCGTCGCGGAAATCTATCGCGACGCGGTCCGGGGCGCTGACGGGCACTGGGGCGACTATGCCGCCATCGTCCCGATGCTGCCGAGCGGCACCGATGCGGCCGCACCGCATCTGACCTGGGATGGCCGCCCGATGGAAGCCGGTCAGGCGACCTTCTTCGAGATCTCCGGCTGCTATCGCCGCTACCATGCTCCTTTCTGCCGCACGGTGTTCCTCGGCAAGCCGCCGCAGCAACTCCTGGACGCGAGCAAGGCCCTCGTCGACGGCCTCAATGCGGGCCTCGAAGCGGCCAAGCCCGGCAACCGCGCATGCGACGTCGCGAACGCCCTCCACGACGCACTTCTCAAGGCGGGCATCAAGCGTGACGCGCGCTGCGGCTATCCGATCGGGATTTCCTATCCGCCGGACTGGGGCGAACGGACGATCTCCTTCCGCAAGGAAGACGAGACCATTCTGGAAGCAGGCATGACCTTCCATTTCATGCCCGGCATCTGGATGGACGACTGGGGTCTGGAAATCACGGAGAGCATCCTGATCCGTGACGGGCAGGCGGCCGAATGCCTGTGCGACCGTCCGCGCGAACTCTATGTGAAAGACTGAGCCCGTGGACGATCTCGCCCGCACCAAGGAGATCCTTGCCGACCTCGTGGCCTTCCCCACGATCTCGGCGGACAGCAACCTGCAACTGATCGCGTATGCAGGCGACCTGTTGTCCAGTGCAGGCGCACAATTGTCGGTCTCGCTCGACGAAAGCGGCACCAAGGCGAACCTGTTCGCCACCATCGGGCCGGACCGCGACGGCGGGATCGTCCTGTCGGGCCACAGCGACGTGGTGCCGGTCGAGGGGCAGGAGTGGACGAGCGACCCGTTCGTCCTGAACGAGCGGGGGGATCGGCTCTACGGTCGCGGCACCTGCGATATGAAGGGCTTCATCGCGGCATGTCTCTCGGTCGCGCCCCGCTTTGCGCGACTGGACCTCGCGCGCCCGCTTCATTTCGCCTTCACCTATGACGAGGAGGTCGGCTGCCTCGGAGCACGGGCGCTGGTCGAGGAAATGAAAAAGGCCGGGCTGCGCCCTTCCGCCGCCATCATCGGTGAACCCACCATGATGGGCATCATCGAGGGGCATAAGGGTTGCTACGAATACACGACGGAATTCACCGGTCTCGAGGGTCACGGCTCGCAACCGGATAGGGGTGTCAATGCCGTCGAATATGCCGCGCGCTACATATCGCGGCTTATGGACCTCGGTGAGGAACTTAAGGCGCGCGCGCCGGAAAACAGCCGATTTACGCCGCCATGGACCACCGTTCAGGTGGGACGTATTGCCGGCGGAAATGCGCGCAATACGATTGCCGGGCATTGCTTCGTCGAATGGGAGATGCGGCCCGTTCACACGGACGATTCCGACTATCTAAAACGCGAATTGGTGGCTTACGTCGACAACGTGCTGCTGCCGGCGATGCGCCGCGTCTCGCCGGATGCCGATGTCGTCACCAGCGTGATCGGCGAGGTGCGTGGTCTCTTGCCGGTTTCGCAATCGGAAGCGCGCGACATCGTCTTCGAACTGACCGGCAAAACAGAGGCGGAACTTGTCGCCTTCGGAACTGAGGCCGGCCTGTTTCAGGAGATCGGCATCTCGTCTGTCATCTGCGGACCCGGCTCGATCGCTCAGGCGCACAAGCCGGACGAGTTCATCGAGCTTGGCCAACTTGCCGCCTGCCTGGAAATGCTGGACAAGCTCCAGCCCAAGCTCACAACTCCGCAAAAGCGCAGATGATCCGGCGCGGGAGGGATCGATGATGAGGGTAGAACCGGCGGCTGAAAAACCCGCCGACGAGGGCGCTCGAGGCCGGTTCGAGCGCATCTATCAGATATTGAGGACACGCATCTGTCTGCTCGATTACGAGCCGGGCAGCCGGCTGCGCGAAGAAGACCTCGCAGATGAATTCGGCGTATCGCGAACACCGGTCCGGCGCGTCCTCGTCAAACTCGAAGCCGAAGGTCTGTTACGATCCATGCACGGGGTCGGAACGATCGTCACCGACATCGATGTCAGCGAACTGGCGCAGGTCTACGAATTGCGCGTCGAACTGGCCGAGCTCGTCGGCAAATTGTCCCCCGCTATCATCGACGAGGCGCTGGTCGCACAGTTTCGCGACATCAGAGCGCGCTGCGACCGGTTGGTTGCCATGCGGGACCCGCGCTTGTTTTCCCAGATCAACATGGAATTCTTCCACCTTTTCACCACGCTCACCACCAATGAACCGCTGCGAGAAATCAGCGAGCGGCTTTACTACCAGACCACTCGTATCTGGCTGAAAACCGCCGCACGGCTCTCCAGCTTCGACGAGTTGCTTCAAAACGAGTTCGTCATTTTCCAGCGCGAGGTTGCCGACATCACCGAAGCGGTCGAACATGGCGATCTTGCTGCGGCAGGTCATGTGCGACGCGCGCACATCGCCATGAGCTTCAGCCGGATTCGGCGCGCCGCGAAGCCCGCGACCATCCGGACGCACCTTAAAACGCAATATTCTGAAGACTGAACGGCCCCTCCTGTTCAATGACCTGTGTCGTCAATCCGAGCCAACAGGGCCTTGAGGGCAGGCTGGGCGAAGCGAGCCGTGTGGCGTGGGTGGTGCGGAGGCCACCCATCTGGACGGGACTCACGCATCTGGGTCTGCGCGCGTCAACGGCGGCAACGGCGCAAATAGCTGGTTTGGCGCTTGGGTGGCCGTCACAATATCGGTAGCGCGGGCGATCAGGGGCCGTGTTTAGGGCTCAGGTTGCGGTCCCGATGGCGTCTTCCAATCTTCCTCGACAATTGACGGCGGTGCGGGTCGTTCCTGCCTGATCTTCGTCACCGAATTCTGCTCGGCATAGGAGATAGCGTGGGCGAGATTTCCTTACGAGAAAGGCGGCTGTGCTCCGGCCCGTTGCCCGTGCGTGTCTGGGCCCGGATCGATTCCGAGCCAATCCCGCATCAGGCCCAATGCTCCGTCTGTATGCGCGGCCGCATACTCTACGACGCAATTCTCCTGTTTCAGAGCCGCGATCGTCGCGTTGATGCGTTGTTCAGACGTGCCTTCCGCTACAGCCAACAGCACAGATTGGGCCGCGGCGTTCGAGACCAGCCGCGATACGAGCCTATTGGCCAACATCGACTGTTGGTTGGGTGTCGATCGTGGGTGACGTAGGCTGCCGTAACTGGGCCAACGCACATACATGGCAACGACGTCGGTCTCGTTGCCAGCCGGTTTCAACGCATATGACAGACCGGTCGGGTTGATCTGAATCGCGATATCCATGATTTAGAACTGGCGATCGAATGCCGTTCGTCAAAGCTCAGCTTTCGAACATGATTAACGATCTGCGAACATCCGCGATGACGAACATGCGTGGTTCAAGAAAAAGGGCGCACTGTTCGCTCGCTTCGAAATGCTCGACGTGATTGCCTGCCTCCCATCAGCCGCGCATCCGCACGCATTCCTACCTGAGTGGTGAGATATGCCCAAAAGGATTGCTCGCCTTGACCATCAATTGGTGTTGACACCCACTCAGCACTGTATCCAGTAGTCGCTAGACGAAGGATATGGAATGCCGATCCGATCGAGCGCTGCTGGTGTGCTTTCCGAAGCCGATCTTTCCTTGCTGGAAGGTGTTTTGGCGAAATTGCCGCACAACTATGATCCCGAGAGGCGCAAGGAATATGCTGTGAAACTGCTGGCGTTGTTTCGAACCGGCGTCAGCGATCCGCATGAACTGCTCATGCGAGCGTCGCTCCATCGTTAGTTTCTAAAGTCGGAACCAAACTGCTCCGCTCATCCTTGGAGTATTCAGCCAGGAGAGCCCGATGCACGCAAGCGACGATGCCGACCGCATTGATGAACTGGAATCGCTGTTCATCACAGCAGAGATTATTGCGGACGGATTGAAAAGATCGGATCTCTACAAAACGCTTATGTGCATCCGAGATTCACTGCGGGAAATTCGTGCTATTCGCATGCATGCTGCGGCAACTGACGATATTCAGGACTGGCTCGCCAGGGCACCGTGATCCTCGCAATGCCAGCATCACTCGGCGCGGCAGAAGGCTGATATGTTCGGCTGGTCGCTGCCACTTTGCCGGCGGCATATGCCCCTCTTGGGACGAGCTCCGTTGCGCTTCAATCGTCCCGCAGCGTTTCTTTCTGTGTGATCAGCCTGGCCGAGTTCTGTCCAGAAACGAAGTTCCAAAGCCAGTTGAGCGTCACCACCAGTCGGGAGCGAGCGGAGACGAGGAAGTAGATATGAGCGACTCCCCATACCCACCATGCTAGGCGACCCTTGAGCCTGAAACGTCCTAGTTCGATCACTGCAGCATTCGGCCCGATGGTGGCCAGATTGCCGAGGTGTCGGTAACGGAACGGACCGGGGACAGGTTTTCCAGTTAAGCGAGCACGGATGGTTCGGGTAACGTAGCTGCCCTGCTGCTTGGCAGCGGGCGCGATGCCGGGAACGGGTTTTCCATGTGCGTCGACCGTCGCGGCCGTGTCGCCGAGGACGAAGATGCTCTCGTCGTCAGGCAGCGTCAGGAAGGGCGACACCTTCACGCGGCCGGCCTTGTCGGTTTCGGCCTCGAGCCACTGGCCGGCGGGCGACGCCTCGACACCGGCCGCCCAGATGACGGTCCGCGTCGGGATCCGCCGCTCGCCGAGAGCGATGTCACTGGACGAGACGTTCGTCACCGCCTCGCCGGTCAGCACTTCGACGCCGAGGCGCTCGAGCGCACGCTTGGCGTAGGCGGACAGATTCTCGCTGAAGGCAGGCAGAATGCGCGGCCCGGCCTCGACCAGAAGCACGCGCGCGGTTTTGGTGTCGATCCGCCGGAATTCGCCCGGCAGGACGCGGTGGGCAAGGTCTGCGATGATGCCAGCCAGTTCCACGCCGGTCGGCCCCGCCCCCACCACGGCGAAGGTGAGTTCGGCGGTGCGGGTCGCCTCGTCGGATTCAAGCTCTGCTCGCTCGAAGGCGAGCAGCACGCGGCGGCGGATCGTGGTCGCGTCCTCCAGCGTCTTCAGCCCCGGCGCGTCGGCCTCCCACTCGTCGTTTCCGAAATAGGCATGCGCCGCGCCCGTCGCGACGACCAGTGTATCATAGGGAACGCGTTCGCCATGCCTGAGAATCACGTCGCGCGTTGTGCGGTCGACGCCGGTGACGGTCGCCAAAAGCGTGGTCACGTCCTTTCGATCGTCGAGGATGCGCCGGATCGGCCAGGCGATGTCGGCCGTCGGCAGGATCGCAGTGGCGACCTGATAGAGCAAGGGCTGGAAGAGATGATGGTTGCGCCGGTCGATTAGCGTTATGTCACAGTTCGCGCCACGCAGTTTTTTAACGAGTTGAAGGCCAGCGAACCCTGCTCCTATGACGACGATCCGGTGTTTCATGCATAATCCTTTCACCCTCGAACATAGGCAGGATGCATGGGGAATCCACAGTCAGGCGCAGCAGTCGCTTTTTTCTTCATGAGGCGGACCCACGTCCGTCCGCGGCGGACGGGATCAGTCTGGTAGCGTTCGCTCAGCGTCTCGGATAATTGCATATCTCGCACCCGCTTGTTTCACCCTCAACCGCTGTCTTACGGGGGATGGGTTGCGGACAGAGCGGCCAGTGCACGAGTGACCGCCCCTTTCGGCAACATATCGACTTCAGAACCGCCGGCTGTGACCTACCTTGCCGCCGACAGAATGCTGGCCGTCGCCTTCGATGTTGAAGAGCAAGCCGGCGTCGACATTCCAGTTAGCACCTGGTTGCAGCGTGAAGCTCGCTTCGAGCGCGCCGAACGCTCCCGGACCGTCGAGCCCCGAGAAGCCGCCGGTCCGACTGACGGCGTGAAGAGCATGCCATTTTCCAAGGTGAAGGCGCGTGTCAGTTCAGCACCCAGGCTCACGCGCAACTGGTCGATCGTGAACCCATCGATCTCGATGACATCGCCGGCAGCATTATCGACGACATAATCTAGGACTTCCTCGGAGAGGTAGACCGCACGCTGTCGGGTGCAGTCACGGTGAAGGTGAAGCTTCCCCCTTCCGTCGCCGTCCTGCTGAAGGCACCGTTCGGATTGAGCCATATACCCGCCGGCAATGCGCCGGAAGCTGAATATGTGTACGGGCCGGTGCCTCCGACAGCCTCGACGCTCTGCATGTAGGGCACGCCGATGGCCGCGCCAGGCAAGTTGGGCGGATTCCCCGTAATGCTCGGAGCGCCGACATTCAGGGAATAGGCGGTGGTAACGGAATAGCTTCCACCGCTTTCTGTCGGTGAGGCGTCGGTTGCGGTAACGGTGAAGTTTTCGTCGATAATGGCTTGATCTAGGCCACGGATGAAGCCGGCGGGGTCCGATCGGGCGGCCTCAAGGACGGTCTGGTCGTCAAGGGTGAAATAGGTTCGTCCGGCCTCCCCATCTTGCGGACGAGCGTCGTCTTGCCAGCCCGTCGCGGCCCCACAATCGGCTGATTGGAAGTCAATGGTCCGCTAATCGGAATATCATATTCCGCTATCTGGAGGTACGAGAAGGCATCTTCTCTTTCCTCGGCTCAGCAAAGATCGTGGTGACAGCTCGAATTAGTGCGGCAATCGGCGGTGTTCGGCGGCGGTCGCAAACAAAGCAGATTTATAAGAACGACCCGAGACATAGGTGACGTTTTGTACCGGACACATGGGTAACACTTTTCGGCTTTGCCGGGAGGTGTTGATGCCGTGGATGGAGTGTTCGGTGATGGAAGAACGTCTACGCTTCGTGG
>NZ_JAAAMK010000013.1 GCF_024105665.1 Aliihoeflea aestuarii
CAATCGCCGCGAGATCCGGCTCCAAGAAACTCGCCATCATCGCCGTCGCAAGGAAACTCCTCACCGTCCTCAACGCAATGCAACGCGAACAAAAACAATACGCCTGAAAACACAGTTGCCATGCCTCGACATGCCAACTTGCAACACGCTCCAGAACTCGCAACCATGGCTCAACTCCCCGACACAGCCTTGCAATCCGCTCGCATTCTCCTCAGTTAGGGCGCAACGAAAGGAGAATTCCATGGGCGAACTCAGAGCCGGCATCGTTCCCGTCACGCCGTTCCAGCAGAACTGTACCATTCTGTTCGACGACGAGACGAAAACAGGAGTGGTGGTCGATCCGGGCGGCGATGTCGACCTGATCCGCAAAGCGATCACCGACAACGGCCTGACGATCGAGGCCATCTGGATCACGCACGGCCATCTCGACCATGCGGGCGGTGCGATGGAACTGAAGGAGGCGCTCGGTGTCGAGATCGTCGGGCCGCATGCGGCGGATGAGCCGCTTTTGTCAAGGATCGCCGAGCAGTCGCGCAGCTACGGCATTCCGGGCCTTGCCAACTGCACGCCCGATCGTTTCCTGACGGAAGGCGAGACGGTGTCCTTCGGCGCGCATAAATTCGAGGTTCTGCATTGCCCCGGCCACGCGCCTGGCCATGTCGTCTTCTATAACCGGGATGCGAAATTCGCCCATGTCGGCGACGTTTTGTTTTCCGGCTCGGTCGGCCGGACGGATCTGCCGGGGGGCGACCACGCGACACTGATTAGCTCGATCAAGGAAAAGCTGCTGCCGCTCGGCGACGAGATAGGTTTCATCTGCGGCCACGGGCCGGGCGGGCGCTTCGGCGACGAACGCCGCAACAATCCCTATCTCGTGTGAAGACGAAAAAACCCGCCTTGCGGCGGGCTTTCCCGGATCAGCCTCGCGAAAAGGCTCTAATTCGCCACACAGAAATGGCGCACGCCGTCATAACCCATGAAGGTGCCGCTCTGCGGATCGAAGGACCGGTAGCGGTCCGAGCAGTAGCGATACCAGTCGCGCGTCCAGGGCTCGAAGCTCGAATAGCGCTCGACATAGCGGGGCTGTTCGTAGACGCGCACCGGGCGCTCGTAGACCGGGCGAGGGCGCACATAGCGCGGCTCGTCATAGCGGTAGCGGGGCTCGTCGTAGCGATAGATGACGTCGGCCTGGCGGTTCGCGCTGCCGAGCAGCGCGCCGGCTGCAAGACCGAGCGCGCCGGCGGCGACGATCGCGCCGCCATTGTCGCGGTAGCGGCGGTGATCATGGGCGCTCGCGGGGGCGATCGCAACGAGCGTCGTCGCTGCAATCAGCGCCGAGGCAGCAGCAGTTTTCACAATGCGATTCATCGATCCTACTCCTTCGTCGGACAGCAATCCCTTCGCCGACGTTGATGAATGAATAGGATTTTGAACATGAATGGCGGCTGAACGGTGGCCGGCAGGCATCGGCGCGTCGAATTCGATCGCGAGCGCACTTTCAGGCGTGGTAGTCCGAAGCGCTCCGGCGCCTGACGGGAGGCGCCGGAGCAGAGATTACGATCGGCTTGTCGCGGATCAGCCGCCGACTGTCAGGTTGACCGCTTTCGGGCCTTTGCCGCGCTTGTCGGGTTCGGTTTCGAACGACACCTTCTGGCCATCTTCCAGCCCGGCTAGGCCCGAGGCCTGAACGGCCGAGATGTGGACGAAAACATCCTTTTCCCCGTCATCAGGCGTGATGAAGCCGAAGCCCTTGGCATGGTTGAAGAATTTTACGGTTCCGCTCTGCGACATATGACGTTCCTCTCTCCCGGAAACCCTGATCAGGCGTGTTCGGCGCCCAGGGTTCCGACCCTCTGGCTCATGGATGCTGAAATGGGCAGTGCGCTCGTGCGGGAGAAGAAACAGGTCAGCGCGTGCGGGGTTTTTGCCAAAACCCTCTTGTTGCGCGGGCGAGCCGGAAGGACTGTGGAAGCGATCATGGTCGTCGGGCCGGTCCGGTCATTCTATTCCAGTCTCCGGGCTGGCAGTTGCCCGAACGTCACGACTTTCCCGTATTTTTTCACATACGGCAACAAAAAGTTTGATTTGCGGATTGCACAAACAAAAAGCGCCGCGAAAACGCGGCGCTCCCATTGGTCACAGTACGAGGCTGAAGCCGATCAGGCTTCCTGAAGGTTGACGGCCTTCGGGCCCTTGCCCATGCGGTCCGGCTCGATGTCGAACGTGACCTTCTGGCCATCGACGAGGGTGCGCAGGCCGGACTTTTCGACAGCCGAAATGTGAACGAACACGTCCTTCGCGCCATCGTCAGGCGTGATGAAACCGAAACCCTTGGTGGTGTTGAAGAACTTAACGGTGCCGCTCTGGCTCATTTTGGGACTCCTGTTCCCTGATTGCAGTTAGCGTTCCATACGATTTTGCACGGTATCGCTGTTGTCGAGAGTTCACGAAATCGGGGAAAGGTCGTCCAAAACGTTCCAGTCTCCGGGCCGTCAAATACCCGAACGCCCAAATCCATGGCACGGAAAGCGAGCCAAGGCAAGATGTGGTTACACCATGCCTTGGCTCGCTTTGCCTTACTGACCCGGCGCCATTGCCGGCGGCGTCGTCACGTAACGCTCACCGCGCAGTCCCTGCCAGGTGCTGACCATCATAAGGATGAGCAGGACGGCGAAGGGCAGGCCCGTCGCGACCGCCGCCGACTGCAACGCGGCGAGGCCGCCGCTCAGAAGAAGCGTGATGGCGACCAGCCCCTCGAACGTTGCCCAGAACACGCGCTGCGCGGTCGGCGCGTCGACCTTGCCGCCGGCGGTGATGGTGTCGATCACCAGCGAACCCGAATCCGACGAGGTGACGAAGAAGATAATCACCAAAACGATGCCTAGAAAGGAGACGATCTGCGTCAGAGGCAGCGCATTTGCCATGATGAACAGCTTCAGATCGTCCGAGACTTCGGCAACGAGCGCGTTCGTGGCGCTGGCAACCTGTTCGATCGCGGTCCCGCCGAAAGTCGACATCCAGATGATCGACAGAATGGTCGGCACGATCAGCACGCAGGTAACGAACTCGCGGACCGTCCGGCCACGCGAAACGCGGGCGATGAACATGCCGACGAAGGGCGACCAGGAAATCCACCACGCCCAGTAGAAGGTGGTCCAGCCATGCAGGAAGTTCACGTCCTCGCGGCCGAACGGATTGGCGAGCGGCAGCAGGTAGGTGACGTAGGACGCGGTGTTCTGGAAGAAGCCGGTGACTATGACCAGCGTCGGCCCGGCAAGCAGGATGAACACCAGAAGGACGAGCGCCAGTGCCATGTTGATTTCCGAAAGGCGCTTCACGCCCGCGTCCAGCCCGGCCACGACCGACACCAGCGCAATGGCCGTGATAAGGATGATCAGGATGACCTTGTTTCCATCCGTCGCCGGGATGCCGAACAGGAACTCGATGCCTGCCATCGCCTGTTCGGCGCCGAAGCCGAGCGAGGTCGCAAGTCCGAACAGTGTGGCGAAGACGGCGAGCGTGTCGATGATGTGACCCGGCCAGCCCCAGACGCGTTCGCCCAGAAGCGGATAGAAGACCGAGCGCAGCGTCAGCGGCAGGCCGCGATTATAGGAGAAGAATGCGAGCGACAGGGCGACGACGGCATAGATCGCCCACGGGTGGAGACCCCAGTGATAGATGGTTGCGGCCATGGCGAGGCTTTGCGCGGCAGCCGCGTCACCCTCTGCGCCGCCGAGCGGTGCCCAGTCCGTGCGTACGCCGTTTTCGACCGACACGCCGCCAATCGCGGCCTGATAGTGACCGAGCGGTTCGGAAACGCCGAAATACATCAGCCCGATGCCCATGCCGGCCGCGAACAGCATCGAGAACCAGCCGAGATAGCTGTAGTCGGGCGTCGCATCCGCGCCCCCGAGGCGGATCGAGCCGAGCGGCGTGACGATCAGCGCGAGGCTGAAAAGCACGAACAGATTGCCCGCGATCATCAGGAACCAGTCGAAATTATCCGTCAGCCAGGGACGCAGCCAGGAGAAGAACTCCTCCGTCGTTACCGGAAACAGCAGCGTCAGGACCACGAAGACGACGACCACGCCGCCCGAAATCGCGAAGACCGGATTGTGAATGTCCAGTCCGAAGACCTGAATATTGTCCTGCCCGACCTCATAGTCGATGTCATCGACCGTGACCGCGCTTTTCTTTGGTTCGTCTTCCATGATCGATCCCCGTCTTCAGTTCCTTGCCGAGAGATACCCTCTGTCAACAAGCTGGAATGCATAGCTTCCGCAGCGGCATATCGTGACGGTATTTGATCAACCTGAAAGAAAGCCGGCGAAAGCGCGATGGCACAGGAACCTAACGCGCTGACGCCTCATTTCAACCATAATTCTGACCGGCTGCGGAAAAGCCGGCTCAGACGAGCGATGCCGTGAAGCGCTGGATTCGGTTGCATGCCTCTTCGAGCAGTTCTTCCGACGTCGCGTAGGAAATGCGGAAATTCGGCCCGAGGCCGAAGGCCGAACCGTGAACGACGGCGACACCTTCGGCTTCCAGAAGAGTGGAGACGAAGTCCTCGTCGGTTTCGATCACCTTGCCCTCCGGCGTCTTCTTGCCGATCAGCGCCTCGCAGGAGGGATAAACATAAAATGCACCCTCCGGCACCGGGCAGGAAATGCCCTTTGCCTGATTCAGCATCGAGACGACGAGGTCGCGGCGGCCCTGGAAGATCGCCTTGTTCTGCGCGACGAAATCCTGCGGCCCGTTGAGCGCCTCCACGGCGGCCCATTGCGCGATCGTGCAGGCGCCCGAAGTCTGCTGGCCCTGGATCATGTCCATCGCCTTGATGAGGGCGACGGGACCGGCGGCGTAGCCGATGCGCCAGCCGGTCATGGCATAAGCCTTCGAAACGCCGTTCATCGTCAATGTGCGCTCGTAGAGCTTCGGCTCGACCTCGGCGATCGTCCTGAAAACGAAATCGCCATAGGTCAGGTGCTCATACATGTCGTCCGTCAGCGTCCACAAATGCGGATGCTTCAAAAGCACGTCGGCGATCGCACGCAGTTCAGCTTCCGTGTAGGCCGCGCCCGACGGGTTCGACGGCGAGTTCATGAGGAGCCACTTGGTCTTCGGCGTGATGACCTTTTCGAGCGCCTCGGCCGTCAGCTTGAAGCCGTTGTCGATCGACGTCTCGGCGAACACGCTCGTCCCGCCGCAGATCGCCACCATCTCGGGATAGCTCACCCAGTAGGGGCGGGGAATGACGACCTCGTCGCCGGGGTTCAGCGTCGCCATGAAGGCGTTAAACAGGATCTGCTTGCCGCCGGTGCCGACGATGGTCTGCTCAGGCGTATAATCCAGATTGTTCTCGCGCTTGAACTTGGCTGCGATCGCCTTGCGCAGTTCGGGAATGCCGGAGACCGGCGGATACTTCGTTTCGCCGCGCTTGATCGCGTCGATCGCTGCGTTCTTGACGTTGTCGGGCGTGTCGAAATCCGGCTCGCCCGCACCCAGTCCGATGACGTCGCGGCCCTGCGATTTCAATTCGCGCGCCTTCTGCGTCACCGCGATGGTCGCGGACGGCTTCACGCGGGAAAGGGCATCGGCAAGAAAGGCCATGATATTTCGTCTCCGGATCGGTTTCATGCCGCTTGTCGCGGCCGCGCGTTTCATGAATGATCTGCCGCGGAATCGCAAGGTTCAGGAATTGTGCCAGCCGGGCAATCGGTTAACCACCGATTAGCGTTGTTGCTGGAGATTTGTCGGGTTCGTTGGCCAGGGAGGGCCCCGTTTGACCCGTGGTCTCGGTCGATCGCATATTGAGCGCGAAGCGGATGGCACCGTCGTCGGCCGCTGGGGTCCTTACGTCCTCCGCACGGCGTTCCAGCCGATCTTCGCGTTTGAAAAAGGGCGGTTGCGTCCGCATGCCGTAGAGGCGCTGGTCCGCCCTTCGCGTGAAGGCAGCCCGCTGTCGCCGAATACCTTCTTCAAGGCCATTCCGGCGGCCGACCGCCTGTCGATCGAGGCGCTTGCGCGCGACCTGCAAATCCTCAATGCCGGTATCTCGCTCGGGGCAGATGCGACCCTGTTCATCAATTTCGATCCGTCTCTCTTTTGCGACAGGGCGATCGTGGAGGCCGCGCGAGCGGAAATGCGCGAGGTCGTCGCCGAGGCAGGGCTGCGGCCGGGGCGAATCGTATGCGAAGTCACCGAACAATCCTCCGCTTCGGTCGCCGCACTCCAGGATTTCGTCAACGCCCTGCGATCCGATGGGTACCGTGTCGCCGTGGACGACTACGGTACCGAAAGTTCGGACATGGAGCGCGTGAAGCAGTTGCGTCCCGACATCGTCAAATTCGATGCCAAATGGATCTCTCGGCTGATGGAGACGCGGCCCGGCGTCGCCCTTTTGACTGTCATGGTCGAGGAATTCCGGCAGAAGAACATTCTGACTGTTTTCGAAGGCATCGAAGAGGTCTGGCAGATCGATGTCGCCGCCGAGGTGGGCGTTTCGATGATCCAGGGTTTCGCGCTCGCCCCGCCTCAAATCGCCCGGACCGGTTCGCCGCTTGCGCCGATCGATGCCGATGACCCCGGCTTGCCCGATCGCGATCCGCCGACCCCGGTCGGCGTTTCGGAAGAGCCGGCATATAAGAGGCCGGGGCGTACGTTCGGCCGGCGGGGACTTTGAGATGACCCAAACGGACGATCTTCACGCATCGATCGCAGCTTCGATCCACCACGATGCCACCGGCCCCAGCGTCGCGCAGTTCCACGCGCATCTCCTGCGCAGCGCCTATCAGCCGACCTATCGTCTGGACTCGAACCAGATGACGATCGCGGGTTCCCGCGCACTTGTGCGGCCGGCCAGGGCCGGCCGGCCGTCTGTTCCCGTCCGTCTGTTCGACCGGCTGGGGCCTGCTGACAGGCTGCGTCTGGAGTGTCTGTGCCGCGCGTTGCACGTCGCCAATCTGCCGCATCTGGAGCTTCCCACCGGCTCCCTGTCGATGCGCATAGATGCGACAGGCGGCTCGGACGACGTGGAGACTGCGCTGGTATTGCTGCGCCGGGCGGTGACCAAGCTGGAAGACGAGGGCCGACACCCGCCGCTCATCTCGTGCGAACTGGCATGCACCAAGGAAGAGGCGTCGCGGGAGCGTGCGGACATCCTGCGGCGCCACGGCTTTCGCGTGGCGCTTCGCGATTTCGGGCCGGACATCGCCGGCGTCGAGATCGCCCGCGCGGTGCAACCGGATTATGTGCGCGTCGACGGCAACTGGTTCCGCCCGATCACGCGCATGCCTGACGTGCTGAAGCTGTTCGCCAGCGTGATTTCGGTCCTCCATGCCGACGGAATCGAGGTGCTTGCAGACGGGATCGAAACGCCTGCGGAACTCGAAGCCGCTCTCGAAACTGGCGCGGACCTCTTTCAGGGCTTTCTGTTCTCGCCGCCCGTTCTGGCCGGCGCCAAGTTTATCGAGCGCCCGCTCGGCCTGCCGCAACTCCTCCATCCGCGCGCGCGGATCATTCCGCTGCGCCGGCCGGCCTGATCCATCAGCGGAAATCATGGACCTATCGCCGTCAGGCTCTCGCTTCGATGTGGCGAAACGGCCATTTTGACGAAGCCCGCAACGGAGACGACCATGCTGACGCTTTACGGAATGACGAGCAGCGGAAACTGCTACAAGCCGCGCCTGCTTCTCGCCAAGCTCGGCATCCATTTCCGCCATGTCGAGGTGAGCACGGTCGACGGCGGCACGCGCGCGCCGGACTACCTGGCTAAAAACCCGAACGGGAAGGTGCCGCTCCTCGAACTGGCGGACGGCCGGTTGCTTGCCGAAAGCGGCGCAATCCTTCTTCATCTGGCGGAAGGCACTCGTTTGCTTCCCGCCGACGCCTATGATCGCGCATTGTGCTATCAATGGCTGTTCTTCGAGCAATACAGCCACGAGCCTCAGATCGCCGTGCGTCGCTCGCTTTTGAAGTATCCACACCTTGCCGCACATGTCACGGAAAAGCGGATGGCCGCCCTTCTGGACGGCGGCAACAAGGCACTGGCGGTCATGGAGGAGCGCTTGTCGCACGCGCCGTTCTTCGCCGGCGAAGCGATCTCGGTGGCCGATCTGGCGCTTTATGCCTACACACATGACGCTGCGACAGGAGGTTTCGATCTTGCGCACTTTCCTTTCGTTTCGGCGTGGCTTGCGCGCGTTGCCGAAGACGAAGGCCATGTCGAAATCGGTTGGAAACCTGCCTAAACACTAAGCAAATCGCGGCTTTTTGCGCCAATGGGAGTTGACTCTTAGCCGATTTCAGGAAACTTCGTTTGTCAGTTTCACTGGATAGCGGCAAGTCTGTCGTCCAGTTGTCACAGACCGCCGATAGTGCGGGTCGCGGAAGTCAACTCTTTCGCCAACAAACGGGAGCGAAACATGTCCATGAAAATCTATGCGGCGGGCCTCGCCGCCACCTTTACCGTTTTGAGCGCGTCGACCGCGCTCGCGCAAACGCAGATCGATTGGTGGCACGCCATGTCCGGCGCCAACAACGATGTCGTCGAAGAACTCGCCTCCGAGTTCAACGATAGCCAGGACGAGTTCCGTGTCGTTCCCGCGTTCCGCGGCACCTATCCCGAGACGCTGAATGCCGGCATCGCCGCTTTCCGCGCCAATCAGGCCCCGCACATCATTCAAGTCTTCGACGTCGGCACGGGCGTCATGATGGCTGCCGAAGGCGCGACCAAGCCGGTCGCCGAAATCCTGTCGCTGGGCGGCACGGAGTTCGACGCCTCACAGTACCTGCCAGGCATCGTCGCCTATTATTCGCGTCCGGACGGCACCATGCTGTCGTTCCCGTACAACTCGTCCTCGCCGATCCTCTATTACAACAAGGATCTGTTCGAGGAAGCCGGCCTCGACCCCGAGACGCCGCCAGCGACCTGGCCGGAGGTCTTCGAAGCCGCCCGAACGATCAAGGAATCGGGCGCTGCCCAGTGCGGCCTGACCTCGACCTGGTTGACGTGGATCGGCCTTGAGAACTTCGCCGCCTGGAACAATCTCCAGTACGGCACCAACGAGAACGGCCTTGCCGGCACCGACGTCGAGCTGAAGGTCAACGAAGGCATGTTCGTCACGCACTTCCAGAACATCGCCGATCTCGCTGCCGACGACACGTTCCGCTACGGCGGCCGCACGTCGGAAGCCAAGCAGCTCTTCCTGTCGGGTGAGTGCGCGATTCTGACGGAATCTTCGGGTGGTCTCGGCGACGTTCTCAATTCGGGCATGAATTACGGCCTCGGCCAGCTTCCCTATTATCCGGAAGCCGAGGGTGCACCGCAGAACACGATTCCCGGCGGCGCAAGCCTCTGGGTGTTCGAAGGCAAGTCGGACGAGGAATATCAGGGTGTCGCGGCTTTCTTCGAGTTCCTGTCGCAGACCGAGATCCAGGCGCGCCTGCATCAGGTGTCGGGCTATCTGCCGGTAACGCTCGCCGCTTATGAGGCGACGAAGGAATCGGGCTTCTACGACGAGAATCCGGGCCGCGAAATCCCGATCAGCCAAATGATGGGCAAGGAGCCCACTGCGAACTCGCGTGGCGTGCGCCTCGTCAACCTGCCGCAGGTCCGCGACATCCAGAACGAAGAGTTCGAGCGGATGCTGGCCGGCGATCAGGACGCGCAGACCGCGCTCGACAACGCCGTGCGCCGCGGCAATGCGGCCATCCAGGAAGCGATCGGCAACTAGACCGCCGCGCCATACGCACATTCCCGCCCGCGTGGATGACACGCGGGCGGATTGTTAAGGGCATCGGAGCGAGAAATGGTATCCGGTTTTCGGATAATCCGATGCTGTGAAAACGGGGAGCGCCCCGCGAACTGACCCGAGAGGAACCCCCCTTGTCCCCGCGCGTCGTCTTCCCCAACAAGGTGCTGCCCTATGTGCTGCTTGCCCCGCAGCTCATCATCGTGGCCATCTTCTTTTACTGGCCGGCGAGCCAGGCGCTCTACCAGTCGGTGCTGCGCGAAGACCCGTTCGGTCTGCGCACGACTTTCGTCGGGCTGCGCAATTTCGAGCGTGTGCTTGCCGACCCGAACTACATCAACGCAGTCCAGAACACGGCGGTCTTTTCCGTCGCCGTCGCGTTTCTAGCCATGGCCATCGCGCTGCTTCTGGCCGTCATGGCCGACAAGATCATCAAGGGGAAGGGCTTCTATCGTACGATGCTGATCTGGCCCTATGCCATCGCCCCGGCCATCGCGGGCATGGTGTGGCTGTTCATGTTCAACCCGGCGATGGGCACCTTCGCCTACATGCTGCGCTCGTCGGGTTATGCGTGGGACCCGCTGCTCAAAGGCGATCAGGCGATGTGGCTCGTCATCGCGGCGGCCGCATGGAAGCAGATTTCCTATAATTTCCTGTTCTTCGTAGCCGGCCTTCAGGCGATCCCGAAGACGCTGATTGAGGCGGCGGCCATCGATGGCGCGGGCGAGACGAAGCGCTTCTGGACGATCGTCTTCCCATTGCTCGCGCCGACGACGTTCTTCCTGCTCGTCATCAACACCACCTACGCCTTCTTCGACACGTTCGGCATCATCCATGCCGTCACGGGCGGCGGGCCGGGCAGGGCGACCGAAACGCTCGTCTACAAGGTTTATCACGACGGCTTCGTGAACCTGATCCTCGGCGATTCCGCCGCGCAGTCGGTCATCCTCATGGTCATCGTCATCGCGCTGACGGCTATCCAGTTCCGTTATGTGGAAAAGAAGGTTCATTATGGCTGAGACCGCTGCCGTGACCGGAAAATCCACCGCCGCCAAGCTCGGCCGCAAGGAAGAGGGCGCGATGCTCGGCGTTTCGAAGACGTCGCGCTACATCGCCCACGCGATCCTGATCCTCGGCGTCCTGATCGTCGCCTTCCCGATCTACTACACCTTCGTCGCGTCGACCCATTCGCTGCAGACGATCCTTCGGCCGCCGCTGCCGCTGTGGCCGGGCGACCAGTTCTTTGCGAACTATTATCAGGCGATCTTCGGCGGCGTGCGCCAGACTGGCGGCGTCGGAGCCGATCTTCTGCTCTTCAACACGACCGTCATGGCGCTCGGCATCGCCGTAGGCAAGATCGCGATTTCGTTGCTGTCGGCCTATGCCATCGTGTTCTTCCGGTTTCCGGGGCGGATGATCTTCTTCTGGCTGATCTTCATCACGCTTATGCTGCCGGTCGAGGTCCGCATTCTGCCGACCTACAAGGTCATGGTGGATCTCGGCCTCATCAACACCTATGCCGGCCTCATCATCCCGCTGATCGCCTCGGCGACGGCGACGCTCCTCTTCCGCACCTTCTTCCTGACCATTCCGGGTGAGTTGGTGGAGGCCGCGCGGGTCGACGGGGCAGGGCCGTGGCGCTTCTTCAAGGACATCCTTCTTCCGCTGTCGAAGACGAACCTCGCCGCGCTCTTCGTCATCATGTTCATCTATGGCTGGACGCAGTATCTCTGGCCGCTTTTGATCACCACCTCGAACGACATGAATACGATCGTCATCGCACTGCGCCGGATGATCTCGTTCGCGGATGCGGAAACGCAGTGGCACATCGTCATGGTCACGGCGATCCTCGCCATGCTGCCACCGGTCGCCGTCGTGGTCTTCATGCAGCGCTGGTTCGTCAAGGGCCTCGTCGAAACCGAGAAATGAGAAAGCCGAACAAATGGCAACCGTCGAACTAAACAACGTCCGCAAGGTCTATGGCGGCAAGGTCGAGGCCGTCAAAGGCGTGTCGATCTCGATTCCCGATGGCGAGATGTGCGTGCTCGTCGGCCCTTCGGGCTGCGGCAAGTCCACGCTCCTGCGTATGATCGCAGGGCTTGAATCGATTTCCGACGGTACGATCTCGATCGGCGGCGGCGTGGTCAACGACAAGGGCCCGGTCGAGCGCGACATCGCCATGGTGTTCCAGAACTACGCGCTCTATCCGCACATGTCGGTCTACGACAACATGGCCTATGGCCTGAAGAACCGCGGCATGGCCAAGGACGAGATCGAGAAGCGGGTGAAAAGTGCGGCGGCGACGCTCGGCCTCGCCGATTTCCTCCAGCGCCGACCGCGTGAATTGTCGGGCGGACAGCGCCAGCGCGTCGCCATGGGGCGTGCCATCGTGCGCAGCCCGAAGGCGTTTCTGTTCGACGAGCCTTTGTCGAACCTCGACGCCAAGCTGCGCGGCCAGATGCGCGTAGAGATCAAGAGCCTGCAGCGCCGTCTCGGAGTCACATCCGTCTATGTCACGCACGATCAGGTCGAGGCGATGACGCTCGCCGACACGCTCGTCGTCATGAATGGCGGCCTTGCCGAGCAGATCGACACGCCGATGGCGATCTACGAGAAGCCGGCCTCGACATTTGTCGCGGGCTTCATCGGCTCGCCGGCAATGAACCTTCTGACGGCGACGGTGGCCGATGGCGGGCTGGTGCTTGCGGGCGACGGCGGAACCGTCAAGCCGCGCGACACCGTGCTTCCCGAGGTTGGGCGCGAGGTGCTGCTCGGCATTCGCCCAGAGCACATGAAGGTCACGGACAGCCGCAACACCGCCGACCTGACGCTCAAGGTGACGGCGGTCGAAATCCTCGGCGCGGACGTTCTGGCGCATGGCCAGTCGGTCGACGCCACGCAGACCGGAGGCGAGATCATCGCGCGCCTTCCAGGCGGCACGCGGGTCGAGGTCGGCGACACGTTGCCCTTCGCCATCGATCCGGGCATGACGCACCTGTTCGACGCGGCGACCGGAAAGCGGATCTGACAAAGACGTCAGCGGTTCGGCAGGCCGTTGGCCTCGCGCTGCGCCCGGATTTTCGCAGTGTCGCGCCGCGTCTGATCGCGCAGCGCTGCAAGGCCCTCGCGTATGTCCCGGTGGGTTTCGGCGGGCAGCGCCGGGTCCGGGTCGGCCTCGTCCCATTCGAGCACTTCGTCGAGGATCGAGACGAGGTGGGGGATGTCACCGAAGGCGTATTCGTTGATCGGCCGACCGACCGTTTCCATCAGCGAGGCAAACAAGGCAGGTCCGCCAGTCGGATCGACGTCGGGATTGGCGGCAAAGTAACTGCGAAAGCGCAATTGTCCGGCGTAGAACCAGAACGTCGCGCGGTTCTTCTCGCCTTCGGAGAACAGTGTGGCCGCGCGCATCATCATGTCGGTATAGGTGCCGAGCCGCTCGTAATCGGCCTGCGCGGCTTGTGCGTGCAGTGGCGGACTTGCTGCGAATGTTGCGACTGCCGCGCCGAGTGCCAGCATCGCGGCACGCAGCGCACGCATGTCAGGCGACCTTGCTGAAGGCCGGCGTATCCGCCGGCTTCGTCGTCTCGGCAGGCGTCGCTTCCGCCTGTTCCATCTCGGCGAGGATGTCGTTCACCTCGTCGATGTCGACATAGTAATACCGCGCCAATTGCATCGGCACGTCGTCCAGCGTCACGCCGCGCTGGCACATGAAGCTGATCGCGAATTCGAGTTCGCGGCGGTCGATCAGGCGACGCTTCGCGCAATCTTCCACGATCTTGGTCATGTGTTGCCCCTGGATTCCGACGTTCTTCCGACGCCTTGATGATACGAATCACTTGGTCTCAGTATGGCTTGCTCTGCGACAGGCACAAGATGCAGTGGATAAGTGTGAAACTTGTGCACAGGTAGGCAAAGTTCATTGCAATCTTGGCGCGATCCGTTGCAGGCGGTCGCGCGTTTCATTCCCGATTGCCCAAAAGGTTGCGGTCGCGTAAAGAGGCGATGGGGCGGAGAGATATTCGAGACAATCTGCGAGAGGCGAATTTGGCTCCCGACAAGACGTTTCCGGCGCGCTACGCCGCTGCTTCATTCCTTGCGCTCGGCCTGATTTCAGGCTGCACGGTGACGACGGGCGGCGAGATTGCCACCCAGCTTCAGGTTGCGGCCGAAGAGGAAATGGCGCTCCCGGACACTGTCGATGTGCGCCCTTCGCCCAATGTCGCGACCGCCGCAGCGACGCCGCAGGCCATCGCCGCTGCGGAAAATGCCGATCCCGTTACCGCGACGTTGCAGGGCGAAGCGGCTGCCGAGGCTCCCGGCGTGGCCGAGGCGCCGGAGGCGCAGGAACCCGTCGTCGTCGCATCCGCTTATGCGGGAGCCACGCCATCGGGCGGTGCCAATGCGGCCATCGTACCGTCAGGCGTGCTTCAGGCGGCGATCGTGCCGTCCGGCATCGACGGTGTCGCCGCTCGCAGTCCCGAACTCGATCTGCTGATCGTCAAATACGCCGCGCATTACCAATTGCCGGTCGAACTCGTACGCCGCGTCGTCAACCGCGAAAGCACCTTTAATCCTGCGGCGCGCAATGGCCCCTATTGGGGGTTGATGCAGATCCGTCACGACACCGCCCGCACCATGGGCTATCGCGGCTCTGCCGAAGGCCTGCTCGATGCCGAGACGAATTTGCGATACGCCGTCAAATATCTGCGCGGGGCGTTCCTCACGGCTGATGGCAATCACGACCGCGCCGTGCGGCTCTATGCGCGCGGCTATTACTACGACGCCAAGCGCAAGGGTCTCCTGCGCGAGACGGGCCTGCGGTCCTGATCGTCACTTTGGCGTGAGCTTCGCCTGCGCATCCTCATTCCGCCGCGTTCTGCGTTAAATGCCGAGACATGGATTCCTGTGACGAGCACAGGAATCCATGTCTCGCCGTTAATGACGGTCGCATCGGTTCCGATCGCGCGCGGCCCACCAAATATGGACCAGCGCCCGCCTCATGAACCGACGCACCCTTCTGCTCTCCGCCTTCGCCGCCAGCCTTGTCGCTCCTGTCTTTGCGCAGGACGCGGCCGATCCGGTAACATTCGCCGATATCCTCGACGCAGCCGAAACGATCGCCCCGCTCGAAACCGTGGTCATCTCGCTGAACGGCGAGATCGTCGCGGAACGCGGCTATCGCGGCAATTCCGTAGATGCGCCGACGAACATCAAATCGGCTTCGAAATCGGTCGTCTCGGCCCTGGTCGGCATCGCCATCGACAAGGGCGTGCTGGAAGGCCCCGACCAGAGGATCGCTCCGCTGCTGGGCGGCGATCTTCCCGCAAATCCCGATCCGCGCATCGACGACATCACCATTGGCCATCTGCTGTCCATGCAGGCCGGGCTGGGACGCACCTCGGGCGCCAATTACGGGCGCTGGGTGGCAAGCGGCAACTGGGTGCGCGCTGCGCTCGCCATGCCCTTCGACGACGAGCCGGGCGGGAGCATGCTCTATTCCACCGGTTCGACCCATCTTCTGTCGGCGATCCTCACGCGCGTCTCCGGTCGCTCCACGCTCGAGCTTGCCCGCGAATGGCTCGGGCCCATCGACGGTTTCCGCATCGGTGGCTGGGACCGTGATCCGCAGGGCATCTATCTCGGCGGCAACCAGATGGCGATGAGCCCGCGCTCGCTGCTGGCCTTCGGCGAGGTCTACCGGAATGGCGGAGAGACGGCGGATGGCACCCGCATCGTCTCCACCGACTGGATCGAGCGATCATGGCAGCAGCGTACGAATTCCCGCTTCAATGGCGACGGCTACGGCTATGGCTGGTTCCTGCGCCGTATCGCAGGCGAGGATGTCGTCTATGGCTGGGGCTATGGCGGCCAGATGCTCTACATCGTTCCCGCGCTGGAGCTTGCGGTCGTGATGACATCGGACGAAAACAATCCATCCGCCCGCACCGGTCATCGCACGGATCTTCACGCATTGCTTGGCCGCATCATAGAAACCGCAAGGCAGGCACAGGGCTAACCTTTCGATCTATTCGGAACCGATCAGAGACATGATAGGATAATATCGGTCTATCGCATCGGGGACGTTACGATGGTATCGCGCGCGATTTGTGCAGCCTCTTTTGCCATCGCTTGTCTGGCCTGCCTGCCGGGCGCGGGCATGACGCAATCCGGCCCGCCCGTCGAGACGGTCAGCTTTGGTTCGCTGACCATGTCCGACACCCAGTTTCTTTCCGGTGATCTTGCCGGCGCCGAGCCGGTGACGCTTACCGGACGTCTTCAATTGCCTGCCGCCGAAACCCAGCCCGTCCCGGCCGTGATCCTGTTGCATGGTTCGGATGGTCCCGGCAGTGCCGTCACCTGGCACTGGGCAAATGTGCTGAATGGAATCGGCATCGCCACTTTGCGCGTCGATAGCTATACGGCGCGCGGCTACGAGGAGATATTCTCAGATCAAAGCCGCGTCGGCGAGTTCAACAACATCATCGACACCTATCGCGCGCTTGATCTGCTTGCCGCCGACGAGCGGATCAATCCGGACCGCATCGCCGTCATGGGATTTTCACGCGGCGGCATTGCCGCGCTCTATTCCGCCATGACCCGCTTCAATGGCTTGTACGGCTCACAGACCGCCAAACTCGCTGCGCATCTGCCGTTTTATTCGCCCTGCAATTTCGCTCTTCAGAACGAGCTCGACATCCGTCCCGTCCCCATTCGGGCTTTCCATGGCGAGGCCGACGTGTGGAACCCGCTGCCGCGTTGCCGGGACTATGCCGATCGGCTGCGGCAGGCGGGCGGCGACGTTGCGATCTTCACCTATCCCGGCGCGCATCATGCTTTCGATCACCCCGGCAGCCCGTCCTATAATGTGAAGGAGACGGCACAGACGTCGCGCAGATGTTTCCGCCGGGAAGACGATGGCGTGCTCGTCAATGCGGATACCGGCCAGCCGTTCAGTTGGACCGACGATTGCGTCGAAAAGGGCCCGGCGGTCCAGTACAATCCGGCGGCGGCCGACGCCGCGCAGGCGGAAATCTCCGCGTTCCTCACCGAGCTTTTCGAACTCAATTGATATGCGTGCCGCTTGCGCCGCTTCGCCATAGCGACTACGCAGCCGGAGGGGGATGATCGGGATTCGATCTGCGGCGTGTTTCGACCGCAATTGATGTCTAGGACTCTTCCCGCACCTAAATCTTGCACGCGTCAGATGTTCCGGCAGTTGGCGTCCCCTTCTTGCATGGACCTTTGATGACACCCGATCCCACGACCGCAGATGCCGTGAAGAGCGCGCGCGCCTGGACCAAGGTTCTCGCCCGCTATCGCGAGCCGAGTACGGCGCGCAGCACGTTCGAAATCGCCGTGACGGTGGTGCCGTTCGTGCTTTTGTGGACCGCCGCCGCGCTTGGCGTCGTCTACGGCCATTACTGGGCCCTCGTGTTGACCGTCCCCGCCGCCGGCTTTCTGGTGCGCATGTTTATGCTGCAGCATGATTGCGGCCACGGCTCGCTGTTCGCCCGGCGCGGCGCGAACGACTGGACCGGGCGCGTCATCGGCGTCCTCACCTTCACGCCCTATGATTACTGGCGGCGCACCCATGCCGTCCATCACGCCACGACCGGCAATCTCGACCAGCGCGGCATCGGCGACATCGACACGCTGACGGTTGCCGAATACCGCGCGCTCTCGCGTTGGGGACGGACGAAATACTGGCTCTATCGCCACCCGCTCGTCATGTTCGGCATCGGTCCGGCCTGGCTGTTCATCTGCCAGTATCGCCTGCCTTTCGGTCTGATGCGGGCTGGCCTGACGCCGTGGACCTCGACGCTGGCGACCAATCTGGGCATCGCTGTCCCGGCCGCGCTTTTGATCTGGCTGATGGGTCTCGGGCCGTTCCTGATGGTCCAGCTCCCGATCACGCTCATGGCGGCGACGATCGGGGTCTGGCTCTTCTACGTCCAGCACCAGTTCGAGGAAACGCACTGGAGCGAGCAGCAGGAGTGGAATTTTCAGCAGGCGGCGCTGCATGGATCGTCGCATTACGATCTGCCGGCCGTCTTCCGCTGGTTCACCGGCAATATCGGCATCCATCACGTCCATCATCTGTCGTCGAAAGTGCCGTTCTACCGTCTGCCGCAGGTGCTCGACGACCATCCCGAACTGCGCGACATGGGCCGCATCACGTTTCTGGAAAGCCTGCGCTGCGTGAAGCTCGTCCTGTGGGACGAGCAGAGCCGCCGCCTCGTCTCGTTCCGCGAAGTGCGGATGGCTGCTGCCTAGTTCTCTTTCGTCAATTCCGAATGGCTCTTGAGCACGCGGTCGCCATCGTCCTGCTTGATCAGATAGGCCGGTTCCTCGTTCGACGCCTTGCGCTTGATCTTCGCGCCCTTAATCGTGCGCTCCACATCATCGGTGAAGCTCTCGTTAATCTTGCCGCTCGCCGTTCCGCTGGCCCATTTCCAGCTCACTCTTGCGCCCTTTCGATATTTGCTCATGCCGCTCTGCCTCTAAAAGCATAAGCAATGCGGGATCGGTCCGGGGGTTCCTGCCACATCCTGACAGCATACTGTCAGGATGTAGCCTGCCGCAGAGGCGCACCCTTTTCTTCCGGCTGGACTCTCTCCATATTCCGGCCATGGCCAAAACCTCTCCCAAGCCGCAGCGCCGCAGCCCGCTGACCGATTTCATGGACGCGTCCGAACCGCTCGACAAAAGCGGGTTCGGCGAAGCGCCGCAGGCTGAATTCGAAGGTGAGCCGCTCACCGGTGGCGTGGCCGACTGGGCGAAGCAGATTTCGGACGAAGCGGCGAAAGCCGCCGCTGCTCAACCGGGTAAGGCGAAGATAGCAAAGCAGCCTGCCGCCCGCTCGTCCGCGCCGACGCGGTCGGGCAGGGGCACGTCGATGGGCGGGGCGGCCTCGCCGAAGGAGCGCGCCGCCGCCGGCCTCAACCCCGTTGCCGGTCTGGACGTCAGTCTCGAGGACGCGGGATCCCTGTCGTCGTCGGGCGTAACGGCCACCGTCGCGGCGCTTTCGGCGCTGATCGAATCCGGCAATCCGCTGCATAAGAACGGCCAGCTCTGGACGCCGCACCGGCCCGCCCGCCCGGAAAAATCCGAAGGCGGCATCTCGATCAAGATGGAAACCGAGTTCAAGCCGTCGGGCGATCAGCCGACGGCGATCGCCGATCTCGTCTCCGGCGTCTCGGAACTCGACCGGACTCAGGTGCTGCTCGGCGTCACCGGCTCCGGCAAGACCTTCACCATGGCCAAGGTGATCGAGGAAACGCAGCGCCCCGCGCTCATTCTTGCCCCGAACAAAACGCTCGCCGCCCAGCTCTACGGCGAGTTCAAATCGTTCTTCCCGAACAACGCCGTCGAGTATTTCGTCTCCTATTACGACTATTACCAGCCGGAGGCCTACGTCCCGCGCACAGACACCTTCATCGAGAAGGAATCCTCGATCAACGAGCAGATCGACCGGATGCGCCACTCGGCGACCCGCTCGCTTCTGGAGCGCGACGACGTGATCATCGTCGCGTCGGTTTCGTGCATCTACGGTATCGGCTCGGTCGAGACCTATACGGCGATGACCTTCCAGATGAGCGTCGGCGACCGGCTCGACCAGCGCCAGCTTCTCGCCGACCTCGTCGCCCAGCAATACAAACGTCAGGACATCAATTTCGTGCGTGGCTCGTTCCGCGTGCGTGGCGATACGATCGAAATCTTCCCGGCTCACCTTGAGGATCGGGCATGGCGCATCTCGATGTTCGGCGACGAGATCGAGACGATCACCGAGTTCGATCCGTTGACCGGGCAGAAGGCCGGCGATCTGAAATCGGTCAAGATCTACGCCAATTCGCACTATGTCACGCCGCGCCCGACGCTCAATCAGGCGACGAAGTCGATCAAGGCGGAGCTTCAGTTGCGGCTCGCCGAACTGGAAAAGGCCGGCCGTCTGCTTGAAGCGCAGCGGCTGGAACAGCGCACCCGCTTTGACCTCGAAATGCTGGAGGCCACGGGCTCCTGTGCCGGCATCGAGAACTATTCGCGCTACCTCACCGGCCGCGCGCCGGGCGAGCCGCCGCCGACCCTGTTCGAATACATTCCCGACAACGCGCTCGTCTTCATCGACGAAAGCCACGTCACGGTGCCGCAGATCGGCGCGATGTACCGGGGCGACTTTAGACGAAAGGCGACTTTGGCCGAATACGGCTTCCGCCTGCCGTCCTGCATGGACAACAGGCCGCTGCGCTTCGAGGAATGGGACGCGATGCGCCCGCTCACCGTCGCCGTTTCGGCGACGCCCGGCGGCTGGGAGATGGACCAGTCTGGCGGTGTCTTTGCCGAACAGGTCATCCGACCGACCGGGCTAATCGATCCGCCAGTCGAGGTGCGCCCGGCCAAGTCCCAGGTCGACGACGTGCTGGGCGAAATCCGCGACACGACCGCCAAGGGATACCGCACGCTTTGCACGGTTCTCACAAAGCGCATGGCGGAAGATTTGACCGAATATCTGCATGAGCAGGGCATTCGCGTGCGCTACATGCACTCCGACATCGACACGCTGGAGCGTATCGAGATTCTGCGCGATCTGCGCCTCGGCGCATTCGACGTTCTGGTCGGCATCAACCTTCTGCGCGAGGGGCTCGACATTCCCGAATGCGGCTTCGTCGCCATCCTCGATGCCGACAAGGAAGGTTTCCTGCGGTCCGAAACCTCGCTGATCCAGACCATCGGCCGCGCTGCGCGTAATGTCGACGGCAAGGTCGTGCTCTATGCCGACCACGTCACCGGCTCCATGGAACGGGCCATGGCGGAGACCAATCGCCGCCGCGAGAAGCAGCTCGAATACAACGCCGAGCACGGCATCACGCCGGAAAGCGTCAAGAAGAACATCGGCGACATCCTATCGTCCGTTTACGAGCGCGACCATGTGCGGGCTGATATCGGCGCGGTCACCAAGGATGGCCAGCTCGTCGGCTCCAATCTCAAGGCACATCTGGAACATCTGGAAAAGGAAATGCGCAACGCGGCCGCCGATCTCGATTTCGAGCGCGCGGCGCGCCTGCGCGACGAGGTGAAGCGTCTGCGCGAAACCGAACTTGCCATCTCGGACGATCCGCTCGCCCGTGACGTCGAACTTGAAAGCCCCGTTTCGGGCCGCGAGAAGGGCAAGCACAACAAGGGCAAGGCTCGCCATCGCACCGTGGACGAGGACGGCAAGAGCCTGTTCCGCAAACCCGATCTCGACGAGATGGGCACCTCCGGCGACCACGCAAAACCCGCCGGCTCGACGTTGTTTCGCAAGAATTCCCTCGACGAGATGACCGTCCGGCGCACGGAAAAACCGATCGAAGGCGACAGGCCGGAAAAGCCCGTCAAACGCGAGCGCGCCGGAATCGGCTCCTACGAGGACCCGGCCGACCAGCGAAAACAAAAGCGCCGACCCGGCAAAACCGGCCGGCCGGGGCAGTAGCGACATCAAGGGAGAGAAACATGGCGATCCTCGCGACATGCCATTGTGGCGCGACGAAAATCGAACTGCCGGACCATCCGCAGTCCGTCACCGATTGCAACTGCACTTTCTGCGAGCGTACCGGGGCGTTCTGGGCCTATTTCCCGGCCGACGCCCTGCGCTTTCATGCCCACGAAGGCGAGCGCTCCTATTCGGCCAACGGCTTGGGCAAGCACTATTTCTGCGGTAATTGCGGCATGCAGACTTGGGGAGACGCACCCGATTTCTCGCTCCTCTTCGATGATGAGGGCAAGGAGATACCGGACGCGCCGGACCTGAACGACCTGCCGCGCAGACATTCGCTCAACGTCAATCTGATCGACGATTTCGACTGGTCGCGCGTTACGATCGAAAAGCTCGACGGCCGCAAAGAATGGTAATCGCGTTCATCCGAACGGAGTAAACATGATCGGATACACGATGGTCGGCGTCAGCGATCTGTCCCGCACCGCCGCCTTCTACGACCCGCTGTTCGCGGCGATGGGCATCGCGCGTCAGTTCACGGACGAGGAGACGCTTGCATGGGGCTATGCGGACGAAAAAATCGCACGGTTCATTGCGTGCCTTCCATTCGACGGTGAGGCTGCCTCTATCGGCAATGGCACGATGACCGCCTTCCTCGTCGAGGACGCCCCGACAATCGACCGCCTTCACGCCCTGGCACTCGAAAACGGCGGCACCGACGAGGGTGCGCCCGGCAGGCGGCCGCGCTACGGTGACGGTTTTTATGGAGCATATGCGCGCGATCTCGACGGCAACAAGATCGCCTTCGTGTGTTACGATGCCCCCTGACAAAGCGGGAGGCACGCATGCCGGATCATTCCGTAAAGTCTGCTCCGATCCATCTTGGGCCGGGTGAGGGGCGGCACTATCCGTGCGGGCGCATGTCGGCCGTCTTCAAGGCCGACGGTGCGGAGACGCAGGATCGTTATTCCGTGTCCGAATGGTGGCTGGAGCCTCGCAGCGGGGGACCCGGCGCGCATTCGCACGAGGCCAATGACGAGATTTTCTACGTCATCGAGGGCGAGGCGCATCTTCTGATCGGCGATGAGTGGCATGCCGCGCCAAAAGGCAGCTTCCTGCGCATTCCTGCGGGCGTTACCCACGATTTCGAGAACCGTTCCGACGCGCGCGCCGGTCTCCTCAATGTCTTCCTTCCCGGCGGCTTCGAGAAGAACATGTCCGCGATCGTCGACTGGTTCGCGAACAATCCGCAGGATGCGCTTTCATGAAATTCAACGACGCGGTTCGCACCGACATCGCCAATTCGGTTCTCTGCTGGCTCGCCACGGTCGATGCGGACGGCATGCCGAACGTCACGCCCAAGGAGATGTTCGCCGCCCATGGCGACGACCGTCTCGTCATCGCGGACATCATGTCGGCCGGTTCGGTGCGCAACATCGCCGCCCAGCCAAAGGTCTGCGTCTCCTTCGTCGATGTCTTTCGCCAGCACGGTTTCAAGATCACCGGAACAGCGCGGATCGTGCCGCCTGAAGCGGACGATTTCGCCGACCTTTCCGCCGACCTCGTTCGCATGGCCGGGCCGGATTTTCCGATCCGCAACGTCATCGAGGTGACGGTCGCGCGCATCGCCCGCATCCGCGCGCCGAGCTACATATTGTTTCCGGAACGCACGGAAGACGAGCACATCGCCCGCACGCAGAAAACCTATGGCGTGCGGCCGCTTTAGGCAGGCGTGAATCCGAGCCGCCGGTCCCGCAGCCGCAGCAGATGCACCAGCGGCAACGCCATCAGGATCGCCCAGCTCTTGCCGATCATCTGCCCGGCGAGGAAGTCGAGCCCACCGAATGCCAGCGACAGGAAGATCATGCTGTCGACTGCAAGACCGACGACGCTGCTGGCGAAGACGGCCAGCACCAGCCCACGCCGCTGCAACGGCGTGAACACGGCCATATCGGCGGCTTCCGAAACGATAAAGGCGGCGACCGACGCCACGACCCATGCCGCCGGCGCGACGAAGCCGGACAGTGCCGCGCCGACGAAGAGTGCCGCGAAGGCCCAGCGGATTCCAAGCCGCCGTTGCACCATGTCGCGCAGCACGAGCGCCGCGCCGACCGCGAGCACGCCGCTCGGTGCGACGATACCCGGCCAGACGGGGATGATGCACGGCCCGTCGGGCACGCATTCCGTCCCGACATTGCCGATGAGCCAGTTGGCAAGCGGAATGGTTGCGCAGAAGGCGACGAGGAAGAGAAAGCCTTCGAGGCGTTGCTTCTTTTGAGTATTCATGGATTCAGCCTCGCCCGCGATAGGTCGGCACGCCCTGGTCGGGAATCCAAAGGTCGGCAGGCGTTGCGCCCGTTTGCCAGAACACGTCGATCGGAATGCCGCCGCGCGGATACCAGTAACCGCCGATCCGCAGCCATTGCGGTTCGAGCAGATCCGCCAGCCGCCGCCCGATTGTCACCGTGCAATCCTCATGGAACGCACCGTGATTTCGGAACGAGAACAGGAAAAGTTTCAGTGACTTGCTCTCGACCAGCCAGTCGCCCGGCACATAGTCTACCACGAGATGGGCGAAATCCGGCTGGCCGGTCATGGGGCAGAGCGAGGTGAATTCCGGTGCGGTGAAGCGCACAGCGTAATGCTGGCCTGCCTGCGGGTTCGCGACCCGTTCGAGCACTGCCTCGTCGGGGTTTTGCGGGATCGCCGCTGCCGACCCGAGCTGCGTCAGACCGGAATAGATATCGTTCGACATGGTATGCCTTTGGAGAAGGCCCCCGAGCGCAACCCGCCGCGAAACCTGCGACGTGCAAAGACTGTCCGATGTCCTTGTTTTAACCGGGTAGGCTGCGACCGGAGGCATGAAAATGCCAAGGCGGGCCAGGTAGCATGCGCCAAGGCCGGCGTAAAGTTCGCACGCTGGTGACGGTCGCAAGAATCGACATGCCCGCTTCCTTGACGGCCCGAAAGCGGCGCGGCCGGAAACCAAGCGAGACTTGAGGAATAACGGGTCGTCGTGCAATGTCGCTCATACCCCGCTGTAGGTGATGCCGTAGATATTCTTGGTCTAAGGGGCTGGTGGTGACGTTTGCCATGAAACGCTTTGCATTGATTGCCGGTCTGTTGCTGGCTTCGGCTGCCGCCCATGCGCAACCGGTCTCCGGCTGGTATGGGCCGCTCCTGCTTGTGACGGACGGTGACCGCTTGAGCGGTGTGGTCGCAGACATGGCGCGCGGCAACGGCACGGAGGATGCGCCGCAGTTCCTGTGCGTGTCGTTCATAAAGGGGCGCTTCAACGGCGGAGTTGCCGATATCGAAGCCTGGCTTCCGGACGATTCCGAGCGCATTGCGGGCACTTTGCGCATGGAAGAAGCCGACATCCGCGTGCAGCTTTCCGATAACCCGCCCGGCTGCGCCATGATCTCCAGCATGAACGGCGAGGGACAGCGCTGGTGGCTGGAGGAGGCGCATCCTGACTGGATCGGGGTCGGGCTGGTCGCGGCTGAACGGGCTGTTCTTTATCCCGAGCCTACCGAAGACGCCGATCGCGAGCGGCCCTATCTGATCGAGTGGCAAGCGGTTGCGGTGCTTCAGCAGCGCGAAAGTTGGGTTCAGGTGGAATATGTCGCCGTCGAACCGGCCATACGCGGCTGGGTCAAATCTTCCGACCTGGCGCTTGCATCGCCTTCAGGCGAATGAGCCGCTCCAGGACGTCGGCACCGCGATCCGAGCGGGAGCGAAGTCGAGCCAGACGGCGCAAGAGGCTCGATGTCGACTTCGAAATCTTCGCACGGGAAGCAGGCCCCAGATGGAAAAGCCTGCTTTTCGGTTTCTGCTTCCTCATTCCGGCCGGTTTGATTATCGCATATGCGCTCGCCGAAGCTGGCGCGATGTTCGAATCTTTGAGGATGGAAGAGCCGATCATCGATACGTCGAGTTCGACGTTCGGGATCATCTCCATCGCGCTGTCCCTGGCCGGAATCGGCGTTCTGGGCGTCATCGGCGCTGCCCGATCCCGCTGGATGTTTCGCAACACCGACAAGTTCTTCATCGGTATCCTGGTGTTTTTCGGGGTCGGGCTTGTCATGATGATCATGGGCGGATCGATCAATGCGAAGCTGCTAGGCGATCGTGGATACATAGCGTGTGACAAACAACTCTATAATCGGATGACGACGACGCTGTGGGCGTCACGGGACCGGGGATGCGAGGGCGTCACCTATTCCACATGGCGTCCGCTAAACCGTGACAGGCGATGATGCTGAAATTGTAGCCTCTTTCCACCTATTCCCGGATGATGAAACTCCGCGCGAGATAATCTGGCCCCTGAGAAACATTCAGGGCGATTGGAAGGTTTCCGACATCGTTTCAAGAAACGGCGAATGGCGTATCTAGGATTTCGACTGTCTGCCCGCCAAATCGGTTGTGCCGTAGGCCAGCCCCACCCGTTCGACATAAGGTCTTAGACGATGGCAGCACGCAGTCTCCCGCATCGGCTTGCACTCGCTCTCTTGGCAATCGCGACCCTTTCGATCGCCCTGATAGCGCTCGCGCCCGAAGGCCGCCTCGCTTGCGACGAACCCTATGTGACGCCGGACCGCAGCCCCGATGGCCGCTGGACGTTGACGCTTTGCAGACGGCCAATGTTTTTCGCAATGCCAGGCGGAGCCAGCGACGCGCCGGGATGGATGGTTCTGCGTGACGATCATGGAGCCATTCGTGGCGTTTCAAGTCTCTCCATGGTCCAGCTTTTCGGGCAGGTGCCGCCCGATATGCAGACAACGTGGGAGGCCGACAGGGTCTGGCGGGACATGATCGTCGAATTGCCGCTCGTGCCCGCTTCCAGTCCCTTCCGACGCTGGCTGGACGATCGCCTGTGGCGTCTGCGGGCGCTGGCAGGATTTACGCCTACCGATGACTTTCGCTGACCTTCCGTCTGCGGCCATTGCCGATGCTCGACTGCGTGCTGGTCCGGTTCCGTCACGCGCCTGCGCCATTGCCGCGCGGAGCACGCTCGCGTAAGCGGAAAGCATGACCCAGGATCGGCCGCTCATAGGCATTCTTCTCATGATCGGCTTTTGCGCCGTCGCACCACTGGGCGACGCGACGGCAAAGATTCTCGGCGACACGATCCCGCTCGTCCAGCTTCTTCTCGTGCGCTTCGCGATCCAGGCGGTCGTCCTTCTGCCGATCATTTTCGGCACCGGCATTTCGCTGCGCATGAGCCCGCGTCTGTTGCGCATCACCTTTCTGCGAACGGTCCTGCACATCATCGGCATCGCGGCCATGTTCACCTCGCTGCGCTATCTGCCGCTCGCCGACGCGGTGGCGATCGCTTTCGTGATGCCGTTCATCATGCTGGCGTTCGGCGCCACGTTTCTCGGCGAGGAAGTCGGCCCGCGCCGGATCGCTGCCTGCACGGTCGGCTTCATCGGCACGCTCCTCGTCGTCCAGCCGAGCTTTGCGGCGGTCGGCTGGCCGGCCCTGTTGCCGATCGTTGTCGCCTTCGTGTTTTCCTTCTACATGCTCGTCTCGCGGCACATCGCCAAGGAATGCGATCCGCTGGCGTTGCAGACCGTCAGCGGTTTCATGGCGACACCGATGATCGTGGTTCTGCTGGCCTTCACATGGGGTCGCGACGATTCGTTTTTCGGCATCGTGACGCCGAACGCGACCGAGACGTGGCTGCTGCTCGCCATCGGCGTTCTGGGCACCTGCGGCCATCTCCTGATGACGTGGTCGCTGCGCTTCGCACCGTCGGCCACCGTCGCGCCGGTGCAATATCTGGAAATCCCGTTCGCCACGTTCTTCGGCTGGCTGATCTTTTCCGACCTGCCCAACGGACTTGCCGCGCTCGGCATCGCCATCACCATGGCGGCTGGTCTCTACGTCCTTTTCCGCGAACGGCGGCTTGCGCAGCCGCGGCCCTCCGAGGCCTGACGCTTTTCCAATTAACCATATCGCGCGAGGTTATGCGACGTGATCGAACGAGCCATGGCGGTGACCGTTACCCGTCAGTAGTTTCCTGCCAGACCGACGCTAACCGGAATTCATGAAAAACAGATCGATCCTGCTTTCCCTGGCCGCGTCCATTGCCGCAGCCTTCATATCGGCCACGCTGCTCCTGCCGCAGAACGCAGGCGCGCGCATGTCGGGAGATGCGGTCGATCAGCGTTGCGCGGGATATGAGCGTCTCTCCGTCCTCTTGCAGTCCGCCGCGCGATCGGAAAGCTTTTCCATGGAGGGATGCCGGCGCGCGCTCAAGACGAACGTGCGGCCGGAAACCTTTTAGCCCTCGAAGCGGTTCAACGTTGGGGTACCTCGAAAGGACCAGCGATGACCGCTCTTTCCGCATTCGCAATCAACTGCTCGCTCAAGCCGTCCACGGCAAGCGAAAGCTCTTCCACCGACAAGATGCTGTCCGACCTGCTTACCGCTTTCGAACCGCATGACGTCGCCGGAGAAATCGTCCGCGCTCTCGACCACGACATCAGGCCCGGCGTGGAAAGCGACATGGGCGAGGGCGATGGCTGGCCCGCCCTGCGCGAGAAGATCGTCGCAGCCGACATCTTCATTTTGGGCACGCCGATCTGGATGGGACAGCCGTCCTCCGTCGCCAAGCGGGTTCTGGAAAGGCTCGATGCCTTCCTGTCGGAGACCGACGAAAAAGGCCGTATGCCCGCTGCCGGCAAGGTGGCGTTGGTCGCTGTCGTCGGCAACGAGGACGGCGCACATCATTGCCACGCGGCCTGTTTTCAGGCGCTATGCGACGTCGGCTTCACCATTCCCGCCAATGCCGGGTGCTACTGGGTCGGAGAGGCGATGGGCTCCGTCGATTATCAGGATCTCGAAACCATCCCCGATAAGGTCAAAGAGACGCTGGAGATGGCCGCGTCCAACGCCGCGCATCTGGCGCGTCTGTTGAAAAAGCAGGCGTATCCGGGTGTCTCCGAATAGGGGAAAGTCGAATCAAAACGGACTGTTAAGGTTTACGCTTTAGCAATCTTCTCAAGACGAGAGGATTTGCGATGCGTATCGTGTTTGTCGCCGTTCTCGTGGCGCTGTCGTTGTCGGCCTGCGCCTCGGCCCCGCAAAACACCATGAATTCATGCTCGATTTTCGAGCAGCGTTCCGGGTTCTTCGAGAACTGGCGACGGGATGCGAACCGCGTGGAGCGGGAATTCGGCGTGCCCGTGCCGATCCTGATGGCGACGATCTACACCGAATCCAATTTCGAGCCTCGCGCCCGTCCGCCGCGCACGAAGCTGTTCGGTGTCATTCCGTGGAAGCGCCAGTCGACCGCTTACGGCTATTCGCAAGCGCTTGACGGTACATGGTCGCGCTACCAGCGCGAGACCGGCAGGCACAGCGCGCGGCGCACCAATTTCGGCGATGCGATCCACTTCGTCGGCTGGTATCACGCCACCTCGAACCGGGTGAACGGCATCGCCAAAACCGACGCTTACAATTTGTACCTGGCGTATTATTCGGGGCACGCCGGTTATTCGCGCGGCTCCTGGCGCAACAATTCAGGTGTCCAGCGCGCGGCGCAACGCGCGACAAACATGTCGAACCGCTACGCTTCGCAGCTCGGCAATTGCTGATTTCAGACGGCGCGCAGCCCGGCGTCGACGAGGTTGAGATTGTGGCGCGGACCGTGTTTGAACGCGTCGCGCATGCGGGCTTCGACAACGGCTCGGCGCGGAGCTGCATCGCGGTCGAGCCCCAGTTCTTCGCACACGGCGTCGATCGCATCGCGCAATCGCAGGCAGTCGTCGTCGCTGAATTTTCGTAGCTCCAGGGAGCTCGTCGAAGTAATCGTCATCGCGGCCTCCCGTTTTGTCGACATGCCGCCACGCATGTCGACCCTCGTTCGATCGCCGTAAGACGATCATTCTGCATGGTAATCCACTGATTCGGGTACGCCGAGGGCAGAGGAAATCACAATTTACGCCTGACTGAAATGAATCCGAGATTAGCCTCCCTTACGGAAAGAGCGGGTCAGGGTCCATTTGCAGATGAAGATCGCCACCCGTCCACGGATGCGCTTCGACGATCGCTTCATCCAGTTCGACACCGAGACCCGGTTCGGCCGACGGGATCACCCAGCCGTCCTGCCATTCGATCTTGCGTTTCAGAAGCTGTGCGTGGAAGCCGCTCCAGTCTTTGATCGACTCCAGAATGAGGAAGTTAGGCAAGGTTGCGGCCAACTGGATGTTGGCGGCTGCGACGATGGGGCCGCAATAGCAATGCGGTGCGATCTGGATGTGATGCGCTTCGGCCATCGCGGCGATCTTCTTTGTTTCGAGAATGCCGCCTGAACGGCCGAGATCGGGCTGGAGGATGGCGGCGGCGCGTTGCTCGATGATGCGTGCGAACTCCCATTTGGTCGTCAGCCGCTCGCCGGTGGCGATCGGGATCGAGGTCGAGCGCGCGACCTCGGCCATGACTTCCGGCATGTCGGGCGGCACCGGCTCCTCGAACCACAGGGGATCGTACGGCTCGATGGCCCTTGCCATGCGCCGCGCGCCGGAGGCGGTGAACTGGCCATGCGTCCCAAAGAGGATGTCGCAGCGCGTGCCGACAGCTTCGCGGATCGCCTTGACCATGCGCGCCGACAGGTCGATGTCGACGAGGCGAGGCTGGTGCCCGTCGAAGGCGGTGTACGGCCCTGCCGGGTCGAGCTTCACTGCATTGAAACCCTGATCGACGTAGGCGAGCGCACATTTGGCGGCGAGATCGGGATCGTTGTAGACGTTGCGGTCCGCGTTGTCGGCTTCCTTCGGATAAACGCTGCCGGTCTGCGGATAAAGATAGGTGTAGGAGCGCAGTCGCTCGTGAACCCGGCCGCCGAGAAGCTTGTAGACCGGCTTGTCGGCGGCCTTGCCGATAATGTCCCAGCAGGCCATTTCGAGCGCGGAGACGCAGCCCATCATCGAGATGTCGGGGCGCTGGGAAAAGCCGGACGAATAGGCGCGGCGAAAGAAGGTCTCTATATCATGCGGATCGTTGCCGACGAGGTAGCGTTCGGCGACGTCCTCGATCATCCGGGCCGTGAGGTGCGGGCCGAAGGTCGCGTTGTAGGCCTCGCCATAGCCGACGATGCCGTCGTCCGTGGTCAGGCGCACGAAGATGAAATAGCGCCCCCCGACTTGCGGCGGCGGATTGCCGACGACCCATGTCTTGACGTCAGTGATCTTCATCGCTGGTCCTCCAATATCAGTTCTGCGCCCTTCCAGCCGGTCATGATGGAAGCGGCGTTGGTGTTGCCGGCGACGACCGACGGAAAGATCGAGGCATCGACGACGCGCAGGCCGTCGAAGCCGTGAACCTTGAGGCGCGGGGAGACGACGGACGCGGCCGGGTCCGGTCCCATGCGGCAGGTCGAGACCGGATGATAGACCGTGCCGGAGCGGCGGCGAAAGTCGTCGATGAGCGGTTCGTCGTCATGGATCGAGACGCCGGGAAGCATTTCTTCCACGATCAGATCGCGCATGGCGCGTGTTTCGGCGAAGTGGCGCAGGAATTTTACTGCCGCCAGCATCTCGGCGACATCGTGGCCGGTCGAGAAGGCATTGGCGACGATCTTCGGATGCTCGAGCGGGTCGCTGGAGCGGATCATGATCTCGCCCCGGCTCGTCGGCCGGCAATTGGACAGGCCGATCGAAAAGCCCGGCCAGGGATCGGGCGACAGGATCGGGCGTTCGCCTGGACGCGGCAGCACGGTCGAAAACGCCTGAAAGTAAAGCTGCATGTTAGGGCGGGGAAGGGCGGGATCGGTGCGAAAGAAGCCGCCGCCCTGATTCATGCTCATCGAAAGAGGCCCATCGCGCAAAAGCAGATAGCGCGAACCGGCGAGGACCTTGCCCCACCACGGGCGCAGCAACTGGTTGAGCGTCGCCTGCCGTGCCTTCCACGTATAGTTGATGCCCTGATGGTCCTGAAGGTTGCGGCCGACATTCGCGTTGTCATGTCGAAGTTCGATGCCGAGCGCACGCAGATGGTCGGCAGGACCGATGCCGGAGAGCTGAAGAAGCTGGGGCGAGTTCACTGCCCCGCCGGAGATAATGATTTCGCGGCCTGCGCGAACCTCGTGCTTCTTTCCGTTCTTCAAATATTCGACGCCGATTGCGCGGCTGCCGTCGAACAGGATGCGGGTCGCGAGCGCGTTCGTCTCGACGCGGACATTTCTTCGCATCATCGCCGGTCGCAGGAACGCGCGGGAGGTCGACATGCGCCGACCGGCCCTGGTCGTGATCTGGTAGATGCCGATGCCTTCCTGATGCGGGCCGTTGAAATCGGGATTGAGCGGCAGGCCGAGTTCCTGTCCGGCGGCGAGATAGGCGCGCGTCAGCGGATGGACCATGCGCGTCAGATCGGTGACGTGCACCGGCCCGCCTCGACCGCGCCATTCGTCGGCGCCGGCTTCATTGTCTTCGATCTTCCGGAAAATCGGCAGGACATCGCGATATCCCCAACCGGGATTGCCCGCGTCGCGCCATTCGTCGAAATCGGCCGGATTTCCGCGTATCCAGACCATCGCGTTGATGGAACTCGATCCGCCCAAAAGCTTGCCGCGCGGCCAGTGGTCCGCATTGCCCGCGAGCCCCCGATCGGGCTCGGCGCGGTAGTTCCAGTTCAAGCGCGGATCGAAGAACGTCTTGCCGTAGCCGAGCGGCATCTGGACGAAGAAGCGCCGGTCCGAGCCGCCGGCCTCCAGAACCAATACGCTGTAGCGGCCCGAGGCGGACAGGCGCTCGGCAAGCACGCAGCCGGCGGAACCCGCGCCGACGATCACGAAATCATAAGTCCGGTCGCTGATGGCTGCACCCTTCGAAATATTCGTGTGCGATCTTAGCGTTCGTGTGCCGGCGCGCGAGAGGCGGACCGCCGTGGCTTGTGGAATTTGCGACCGGCGGCTAACTGAAAAACGCCATTGAAGAAGAGGGACGACATGAATCGCAACGAGGTCAATCCGATCGGCGAACTGACATTGCGCACGCTGGCCATGCCGGCAGACGCCAATGCGGCGGGCGACATTTTCGGCGGCTGGGTGATGGCGCAGATGGATCTTGCCTGCGGCATTCGCGCCGCCGAGCGCGCAAAGGGCAGGGTGGTGACGGCAGCCGTGAAGGAAATGGCGTTCGCAAAGCCGATGAAGATTGGAGACACGTTGTGCATCTATATCGACATCACCAAGGTTGGCCGCACGTCCATGACGCTGCGCGTGGAAGCGTGGGCGCAGCGTTACCTGTCGGATTTGATGGAGCGGGTCACCCATGCCGATTTCGTCATGGTCGCGCTCGACGGCGAGGGCAGGCCGACGCCCATTCCGGCCGAATGAGGAACTGATTCAAGGCGTTATCGCCTTGAATCCAGGGCTTCCGGCAAGCTACTGTTTTTGCTCGCAGCACAGGTCGAATTCGTCGCGTGCCTTGGCGATCCGTTCCCTGTTTTCACGCGCCCATTCGCCGAGCGCGCGCACGGGTACGAGAAGTTCGCGCCCAAGTTCGGTCAGTTCGTAATCGACGCGCGGCGGGATCGTCGGATAGACCGTGCGCGTGACGAAGCCGTCGCGCTCGAGCCCGCGCAAGGTGGTCGTCAGCATCTTTTGCGAGATCGAGCCGATCATCCGCCGAAGTTCGCTGAAGCGATGCGGCCCGTCGCCCAGCATCTCGACGACGAGGACGGTCCATTTGTCGCCGATCCGGGCGAGGATTTCGCCTGTGGCCCGGCAGGTGTCGGTGTCGTGAAGGTTACTGAGTGTCAATAAAGTGCCTCCTTGGCAGGCCCTATCATAGTCTCTTATGTAGCCTCGGTATCTGAAATATACCACTCCCAAGACGAGACTGCAGGAGCATTCAATGTCCAAACCGAAAATCGCGATCGTCATCGGCTCGGTCCGCCCGAACCGCTTCGCCGATCATCCCGCCCAGTGGATCAAGGCTTTGGGCGATGCGCGCTCCGACCTTGATTTCGAGATCGTCGATCTCAAGGATTATCCCATGCCGCTCTTCGACGAAGAGGTTTCACCGGCCTGGGGGCCTTCGAAAAATGAGGTCGCGCAACGCTGGCAAGCCAAGCTGGACGAGTTCGACGGCTTCGTCTTCACGGCCGCCGAATACAATCACGCGCCGACCGGCGTTTTGAAGAACGCGTTCGATTACGCGGTCAAGGAATGGGCGAACAAGCCGGCTGCTTTCGTCGGTTATGGCGGTGTCGGCGGCGCTCGCGCGGTCGAACATCTGCGCCTCATCGCGGTCGAAGCGGGTATGGCGCCGATCAAGACGGCGGTTCATATCCAGTGGGCGGTGATGGTCGAGGTCAATGGCGGCAAGAAGCTCGCCGACATCGACTTCCTGCAGGACGGCGGCAAGGCAATGCTCGACCAGCTTTCCTGGTGGACGCATGCGCTGAAGATCGCACGCGACAAGGACGAGGCTCAGGCCAAGGCGGCCTGATCGGCAAGGAGCGGAACGGCAAGCACCTTGTCGATCCGCCGCCCGTCCAGATCAACGACCTCGAAGCGCCATCCGAGCGCTTCGACGGTCTCGCCGGTTTCGGGCAAATGGTTCAACTGCGACAGGACGAAGCCGGCGACCGTTTCATAGGTCCGGCGCGCGGGCAGCTTGATGGACAACTGGTCGGCCATATCGTCCGCCGCCATCGAGCCTGCCAGAAGCCATGAGCCGTCGGCGCGCGAAACGGCCATCGGCTCCTCTTCCTCGTCGTCGAAGCGGAACACGCCGGCGATCGCGCCCAAAATGTCGGTCGGGGTGACAAGCCCCTCGAAGTTACCGTACTCGTCATGGACGAGCGCCATTGGGATGTCGGCCTGGCGAAGCGTCGCGAGAACGTCGAGCGCGTCAGTATAATCGTGCACGATGGGAACGGTGCGGACCAGCGCGCGCAAGTCGATTTCCTCGCCGGTAAGGACGCGACCGAGCACGTCGCGCGCGCGCACGATGCCGATCATGCCGTCCATCCCGCCTTCAGCCGTCGGCAAATGCGAATGCTGGGCGTCCGTCAGCTTGCGCCGAGTGGTTTCTGCGTCGGCATCCACATCCAGCCAGTCGACATCCAGACGCTGTGTCATGATCGCGCGCACCGAGCGGTCGGCCAGGCGCATCACGCCCGCGATCATGCGGCGCTCGTCCGTTTCGATGACACCGGAACTCTCGGCTTCGGCGATCAGCGCATTGATTTCCTCGTCGGTGACCTTCTGCCCGTCTTCCTGATCCTGCCCAAGAAGGCGCAGGACGGTCTTGCCCGATATATCGAGCAGCCAGACGAGCGGCGCGGCGATGCGCGACAGCATCTTCATGGTCGGCGCGATCCTGACGGCGACACGCTCGGGATTCTTCAGCGCGATCTGCTTGGGGACCAGTTCGCCGATTATGAGCGAGCCATAGGTGATGACGGCGACGACGACGCCGACGCCGAGTGGGCTGGCGGCCCTTGCCGGCACACCAATCGTCAAAAGCCATTCGGAAAGTCGCAGGCCGAGCGTCGCGCCGGAAAACGCGCCCGACAGGATGCCCACCATGGTGATGCCGATCTGGACGGTTGACAGGAACCGGCCCGGATCGCCGGCGAGCTTGAGTGCACTGGACGAGCCGGACACGCCGTCATCCATCATAGCCCTGAGGCGCGCCGGCCGCGACGAGACGACGGCAAGTTCCGACATGGCGAGCACGCCGTTGACGCAGATGAGGACGACGACGATCGCGATTTCGATTGTGAGCATGAATGCTCACTAGCAAACCCGTCGCCTTTGCGCGAGCCGAAAAATCAGCGGCAGGCGACGTAGCCGTTGCGCCTGCCCTTCAGGTCGAAATGGAAGTGGTCGGCATGGGCGGCGTTGTAGCCGGGGCCGAGAACGGTGGTGAAATAAGAGCAGCCGCCGCTGCGCACATTGTTGAGAAGCGCGCGCTCGCGAAACGCGAACCAGCCGGGCTTGCGCACGTCGATGTCGCGACCGTTGCGTAATTCGATGCGCATCACGTCGAGCGCGTTGCCCTTGGAGTGCTCCGAGGCAACGCTCGTGCCGGCGATACGGCGACACGAATAGCTTGATCCCTGATGGATCGTCTTGACGCCGGAGAGATAGCGCCAGCGCGCCGAGGGTGCGAGTTCGCTCCGGGTCCATGAGGCAAAAGCGAGCGCCATCTGGCAGTTGAGCGTCGCGGCGGGCTTCATCTCGACATTGCCGGCAAGGCCGCTCACGCGGATCGGATGGTCGATGCGGCACGAGCCGCCATCGTTGATCGGCGCCAGATCGGTGAATGTCACGCCCATGCGGCGAAGCTGCTGGCGGCACTGCGCCTCTTCGGCGGGCATCGCGAAGCCCTGCGGCGCGACCGGCTGGTTCATGCGCGGATAGCCGACCATCATGGGGTTGGAGGGCACGAGGCGCTGCATGCCGGTCGAGGGAACAGGCGAAGAGGGCATGATCGAGGAGGTGGTTTCGCCGACCGCGACGCGTGGTTCCGGCGACATCACGTCGATGACGGAACAGGAAGAAAAGGCAAAGGCAATCGTCGTGACCGCAAAAAGACCTGCGGCGACACGGACCTTGCCCGGCAAATACGCGCCGAACGCTTTACGCATGATACTCGAACCCGCTTCCTGTCCCGTCAGGCAAACGGTAACCATAAAATGTAAATAAAACCTCGACGGCGTTGTTAATGCGCTGTTTTCATCGGCAGTAGGTCGACCCGTTCCGGCGCTCGGCAAGGTCGAAATGCAGGTGGTCCGCATGGTCCGCATCACTTCCGGGGCCGAGCACCGTCTTGAAGATTCCGCATGCGTGCCGGCGTAGCGCCGCCAGAAAAAGCGCTTCCGGCGATCCGCGACGGTGGGGCCGGACGTCGAGTCGCTCGCCGTCATCAAGGATGATCGCCCCCCAGTCGAGCGCGTTCCCGAATGCGTGTTCGGACAATCTGCGCGTACCGGCACGCGGACGGCAGACATAGGCCGAAACCTGATTGATCGCGGTGATCCGGCTGGATAAATGGCGGTCAGCTTCGCGCTGGGCGTGGTCCCGCACGAAGCGGGCATTGGCTTCCGCGATCGCGCAGTTCATGACGGCTTCGGGCTCGAGCGCGACGCCGCCGCCAAGCGACGACACGGTGAGCGGATGGGCCATCTCGCAGCCTTCGGGTTCGGACTGGGGCGGATGTTCGGCAAAATCGACCTCAAGCTCATGTAGCCGGCTTCGGCAGGCGCGCTCGTCGGCGGACATCGGCTCTGCCAATTTCGGGCTTTCGTCCTGCGCGTCGTCGGCCTTGTCGGCAACTCCCTCTTCATCGTCCTCGCTCGAAGCTGGTCGCGATGCGGGGCGGGGAGCAGTTTCGCCGTCCGGAAGCTCCTGGTCCGCAGAGGCGTCCTCTCCGACTGTAGCGGATGGCGGTTCAGACTCCGGTGAAGCCGTCGCCTCGGGGGAATCCTGCGGAACAGGCGCACTGTCGGGGAGTGAAACATCCGAGCGGTCCTGTGCCAGCGACGGCAAGGCGAGGAAAAGAAAGCCGGAAAATACGACGGATAGCAGTCTGCGCATGAGCGGATAACGCGCGGATCATCAACTGGCGCGATCGAGGCCTGTCACTTTGCGTGACGGTTCGTCGTCAAGCGCCGATCTTCTCCAGACCCTCTTCGAGCCATTCGCCGAGCATAGGCATCGAAAGAAAGTATGTAGCGATGCGCTTGTTGACGCGGGGGCGTGCCTCGGAAACGGCCTGTTCCCACTCGCCCGGTTCGAAATCGCCGCGACCGATGAAGGTGATGGCGAGAAGGTCGGCCGCCTCGTCGACGTTCAGATCCTCGATAAGTGCGCGCAATTCCGAAGCGGTCAGATTTTCCTCTTCCTCCTCGGCCAGTCCGTCGTGCGAATGACGGTCCCGCGACTGACCGTCCAGTTCGACTTCATGCTCGTGCCCGGCATCGTAATCCTCGCTGAGACCCGCCGAAATCGCGCGTGCCTTGAGCACGAAAAGACGAACCGTCTCGGGATCGATCGTCAGATCGAACTCGCGCTGTCGGGAATTCTGCATGTTCATTTCCCTGGCACCTCGCTGGACACGGGCCGCACTATAACAAATGAACCGGCGAAAACACGATCCGATTGGTTCCGCCCAAGAATTTGCGTGAAAAATCGTGGGCCATCGCTATATTGTCCGGATCAGGAACTGGGACGGTTCGTTAGCCAAGGCTGCCGGACCGTCCTTTTGCGTTGTTCCGCGAGCAATAACAAAACGACGAAAGGTCGAGTGCGATGAACAAGGTCCCGATGACCGCCCCAGGTTTCGAAACGCTCAAGGAGGAACTGCGCTGGCGCCAGCAGGAAGAGCGCCCGCGCATCATCGAAGCGATCTCGGAAGCGCGCGCCCATGGCGACCTGTCGGAGAATGCCGAGTACCATTCGGCCAAGGAAGCGCAGAGCCTCAACGAAGGCCGCGTCAACGAACTGGAAGACCTCGTCGCACGCGCCGAGGTGATCGACGTATCGAAACTCTCGGGCGATACGATCAAGTTCGGCGCGACGGTTGTGCTCGTCGACGAGGACACCGAAGAAAAGAAAACGTATCAGATCGTCGGCGATCAGGAGGCCGACGTGAAGGCAGGCCGTATCTCGATCTCCTCGCCGATCGCGCGCGCGCTGATCGGCAAGGCTGTCGGCGACGAAATCGAGGTCAATGCGCCAGGCGGTGCGCGAGGCTACGAGATAGTGGAGCTGCGCTGGGCATAGAGCAGACTTTTGCCCATCATGACACGCGATCCGGCAGCCGGCAGCGATTTCAAGCACGGCGATCGGCCGGCGACGATCCCGGTTTTCGTCATCAATCTCGACCGTTCGCCCGACCGCTATGCACGGGTTGCGCAAAGCGCTGCGCGATATGGTATTGCGATCGAGCGTGTTCCCGGCATCGACGGTGCATCGCTCGATCTGCCATCGCTGCCCGGTATCGAACCCCGGACCTTTGCGCGCGTCAATGGACGGCCGATGCTGGCGGGGGAGGCGGGCTGCTATCTCAGTCATATGAAGGCCATCCGGACCTTCATCGAAGGCGATGCCGATATGGCTCTCATCTGCGAGGACGATGTCGACTTCACCGACGAGACCATGCCGTTCCTGCGTGACCTGTCGCAGTATCAGGGGTGGGACATCGTAAAGCTCTTCAGCTTTCGCACGCATGGATTTATCCGGCATGGCGACACGTCCGGGGCGGTCGCGATCGGCCGCTGCCTCGCCGGTCCCGTCGGCAGTTCGGCCGCCTATGCGATCTCGCGAGCCGGCGCAGAACGATTTCTTAAATCGCTCGAACCGATGATCGTGCCTTATGATGTGGCGCTGGAGCGGGGCTGGCACGGTTCCGTGCGGGTTTTCATGACCGAACGCAAAAAGATCGCACTGCAACCAGAACAGCCGAGCACGATTTCGGATGCCTACAGCGGAAAGTATCCGTTTTACCGACGTGTCGGCACACTGTTCTTCCGGGCGAGCGAATATCTGAAGCGCATGCATTTTGCGCGCAGCGCCACCAGCCTGAGAAAGGGCAGCGCTTGAAACTTTTGCAACGAGCATTCCTTCTGCGCCGGCGCTGGGATCGCGGCATCGCGTGGCTCGGCGCTGCGGGTTTGCCGCTGCGTCATGGTATCACGATCGGCGCCGCGAGCTTCTTCGCGCTGGTGGGCCTCTACCTCATCGCGCTGCGACCGCGTTCGAGACGATTGATCGCGGGCAGTTTCCTCCTCCTTTCAGTGAGCTATTTCTTTTATTCGCTGGCACTTGCTCTATTTCGCGGCGAGCCGGTGATCGACAATCGGCAACTGAGCTACAGTCTCATTATCGGTCTTCTCGCCTTCATCGCCAACGGCATGGTTCTGGTGCGCGATCCGCTTCGGTGCTTCGTCATAGGCGCACGGGCGGGAACGGTCGTCTGCGCGGCGATCGCGCTTCTTGCATCCAATTCCGAATTGGACCGGTTCGGCATGGGAGGCAATCCGGCACCGTTTGCCATGCTGGCTGCGTTCGCACTTGTCGCGGCGATCATTCCCATTGCGAATGCGCCGCGATGGGCACCCAATTCGCTGATCTATGTTCTGGTCGGCGGGATTTCCGTGTTCGCCTCGCAAACGCGCGCGGTGCTTATGGTGTTGCCGGTCATTCTGGCAGTCGAGAGCATCATCTGGCTGCGAGGCCGGTCGTTCCGGCTTCAGCTTACCGGCTATGTCGCGGGCGCCGCCGCGCTGGGACTGGCCGTCAGCGTCGGTCCCATCCATACAATGCTCGCCGAGCGTTTCGTCCCGATCGTCCAGTATTATTCAGGCGATCACGCCGCCTGGGACGGCAGCGCAACCGCGGACCTGCGCTTTGCGATGTGGAAGGGGTTCGCCCACGCATTCGTCGAAAGTCCGATCATCGGTCACGGATCGGATCGGATGGAGCGCGTCGTCGCGCTTGCGCCGACGCTCAACGCCGAGCTGCGCGAGTTCCAGCATATCCACAATATCGTTCTGGACGAGTTGCTTCAGCATGGCATCCTCGGTCTTCTGATCCTCGCAGGCGTCATCGTTTCGGGGGCCGCCTATGCGATCCGCCACGCCGACAGCAATGCGCTGAAGCGAAACATCGCCTACGCGCTGCTCGTACTCGTCGTCTACGGAATGTTCCACAATCCGATGCTGCATGAAAGCACGATTGCGGCAGTGTTCTTCTATCTCGGCGTCACCATCGCCCACGGGATGCGATGTCAGGCAATGGCCCGACGGCGCATGGATGGGCCTGTGCTTCTGTTTGGCACAAGAGCGGCATGAACATGGATGCGGTCACCGGCTACGTCTTCCACCCCGACGACCTGACGGTGGAGAAGCGGAAGCCGGGCATCAGCGCTTTCATGCGCATCCGCAACGGCGAGGATTTTCTCGAGGCGGCGATCCGCAGTCATATCGACTGCTTCGACGAGATCGTCGCCGTCCACAATCAGTCGACGGACGGCACGGTCGACATCCTGATGCGGCTTGCGGGTGAGTACGGCCCGAAGATCAAGCTGTTCCATTACACCGACAGGGTCTATCCGCCCGGCAGTGCGGAGCATGCGCGCGAACCGGCGAACTCGCCCAACAGCCTCGTAAACTATTACAATTTCGCGCTGTCCCGGACAACGCGCACGATCGTCACCAAGCTGGATGACGACCATCTGGCGATGCCTGCACGCATGCGGGCGCTTGCCGATCGCGTCCGCGCGGATCCGTCGATTCTCGATAAGTCGATGGCGTGTTTTTCGGGCGTCAATCTTGCGCGCACGGAGACCGGAAAACTCGGCCTGCCCGCGAGCGATCTTCTATGCGGCAATGGCGACCACTGGTTCTTCCGGATCAGCGACGAGACCTGGTTCGAGCGCGATAGGCGTTTCGAGAAGCTGCGGCATTCTGGCCTCAGGCGACGTTTCTACGGTTTCGCCTATTGGCACCTGAAATATCTCAAGCCCGGCAGCGGTTTCGCCAATTACGAACTCGACCGCAATCCGGGCAGCCGCTACGCCCGGCGGCTGGAGCGCATCGGCAATTCCCCGCTGGTGGAATTGCCGGCGGCGCGCGACCTTCTGCGCCCGGGCATGCGGGAATGGATGTCGGCGCAACTGGGCGACAAGGGCAGGTTGCTCTACCAGCGCGCGGTATCCTTCGAAAACGCCTTTCCCCAAGGCAGCGTCGAACAAGCGCTCGATGCTACCAGCCCCGGATGGCGCAATTATCTGGCCGAAGCCACGTCATAGCTGGCGCGAACGTTCATTTGCCGTCGAAAAAATAGAGCGGCCGGCCCAGCAGGCGTGACCAGAACGAGCCGGTGACGCGGCGCTTTTCGTTTGCCCGTGCCGGGTCGAAAACGCTTTTGCCCGATCCGACATGAACGCCGACGCCGGGAAGCTGGAAGACGACTTCCTTGCCCTGGTCCTTCATGTAGCGCGAGATCGTGCGTTCATTTTGAAATTTCGCATACGGCCCATGGGTGAGCCACAATTCGCGTCGCAACACGCCGGGGTAGAACGAAAAGCCGTGCCAGTCGCGATGCGCGTTGTTCATGCGCGCATAGTCGTGGCCGTTGAATTTCATGCGCGTCCTGAAAATGCGCTGGCGCTTCTTCAGTCCGTCAAAACGCGCGAAGCATACGGAGGTGATGGCATCGTTCGTGTCGAGAAGCTGAAGACCCTCCTCGATATTCATGCCCCCGAGAAAATGCCAGTCGTCTTCCAGATGGAGGATGTAGGGCGTATCGATCATTTCGTAGACGCGGTCGATGGCCTTGTGCTGTCCAAGGCGCGGGTCGTTCAGGACGATTTCGATCTGCGGATAGCGCTCGCGAAGTTTGTCCGCGAAGGCATGATCGGCCGAGTCCTCGACGAGGATGAACCTGCCCGGCTCGTGATACTCAAGGAAGGTGTCGAGCGAGACGACAAGAAGGTCCCAGCGACCGCAACTCGTCAGCACGGTCGTAACGTTTTCTGGAACTGCAACTTTCATTGACGCGACTCCTATGCCAGTCCACGGGTGACCATCTACCTTGCCGGGCCGGTCTTGTCATCCGCACGCTCTCGCTTATGACTGCACCGCCCTGCCAATCGCGGTTTCTCCCATGCTTGTTCTCGTCATCAATCTCGACCGCGCCCCCGAACGTCTGACGCATATGCGCGGCGAGTTCGAGCGTATCGGCGCGGATTTCACACGGCTCGCGGCAACGGACGGTCGTCTGCTCGAGACCACGGACAGTGTGAATGCGCTTGAAGGCCGGCTTTTGAGCAAGGGCGAGATCGCCTGCTTCATGAGTCATCGGCGTTGCTGGCAGCAATTGGTGGAAAGCGGCGAGAGCCATGCGGTCGTTCTGGAAGACGACGTGTTCCTCGGACAAGGGGCCGAGTGGTTTCTCATATCCGCCGACTGGTTTCCCGGCAGCGCCGGTCTGGTCAAGCTCGAAACCTATATGAGCCCGACGACGATCACGGCGAGACCGGTCGCAGAGTTCGACGGGCGCGGCGTGCATCGCCTTTCAGGCAAGCATCTGGGAACCGGCGGATATGCGCTCGATCGGGAGACGGCGCGCACGCTCCTGGACCTCAGTGCCGATATCGACCGGCAGGTGGACGATTTTCTGTTTGATCCTGACGGTGAGGCATTCCGCGCCGCGCGCGTGCATCAACTGGTACCGGCCATTTGCATACAGGGCTTGAAACTCAAGGGGCAACTTACCCTGACGAACGACCCATCGACCTATGCCAGCGGAATCTACGAGGAACGGCTGACGACACGGACCAGGCTGAGCCCGGCGGGCAAGGTGAAGCGGGAGTTCGTATCCGCCTTGAGGAAAGCCCGGCTTGCGCTGATCGGCGGCGCGCGAAACGTTTTCGGCGCGGTACGCTGGGGGCGTATTCCGTTTCGGTAAGGTTACGTCACTGGCCGATGGCGGCCAGACCTTCATCCTTGATCTGGCGAATGGTGAGCGCGGTGCGCACGGTGTCGACATTGGGGGCTGACGTCAGTTCCTCGATGACGAAGGACTGGAAGGCCGCCAGATCCCTGGCGACGCAGTGAAGCATGAAATCGCTGTCGCCCGAAACCATCCATGCACGCCGCACGATGGGCCAGCTACGGGTTCGCTCGGCGAATGCCTTCAATTCCGCATCCGACTGGTGATGCAGCCCGATGAGGCAGAAGGCGACGACATGAAGGCCGAGGTCGGGCGTGTTCAACAGCGCGCGATAGCCGCGAATGACGCCGGCTTCCTCGAGGCGCTTGACGCGCCGCAGGCAGGGCGGCGCGGAAATGCCGACACGCTTCGACAATTCGACATTCGTCATGCGACCGTCCGATTGAAGCTCGGCCAGGATTTTCCAGTCGATGGCGTCGAGGTCGACCTTCATTCGCATCTCTTTCAGGTTGCGCACGAATCTTTCGTTCGAGTGAAAGGAAATTACCCAAATTGCTCCGTTTGGCAACGGCTGCCCGACATGGTGCACACGAGGTTTTACGCATCAGGGCGATGATGCAACTGTGTGAAATGACAATCGCGCCTTGCACTGCACCCACCATCATACTTAGATCGAGAACGGTTTTACAAAGGCGTATTCATGCGCCTATCGGACTTTGAAAGGGTATCGTCATGAGTGGCCGTCACGCGCCTGTGCTCATCATCGGTTCGGGGCCGGCAGGCTATACGGCTGCGATCTATGCGGCGCGCGCGCTGCTCAAACCGGTCCTGATCGCCGGGATGCAGCAGGGCGGCCAGCTCACCATCACCACTGACGTCGAGAACTATCCCGGCTTCGCCGACCCGATTCAGGGGCCATGGCTGATGGAGCAGATGCTGAAACAGGCCGAGCATGTCGGCACGGAGATCGTCAGCGACCTCGTCACCGAGGTCAATCTCGACGTGCGTCCGTTCCGGCTGCGGACGGATTCGGGCGCGGAGTGGACGACCGATGCGCTCATCATCGCCACCGGCGCGCAGGCCAAATGGCTCGGCCTTCCCTCCGAGCAGACCTATATGGGTTTCGGCGTGTCGGCCTGTGCGACCTGTGACGGCTTCTTTTATCGCGGCAAGGACGTGGTGGTCGTCGGCGGCGGCAACACGGCCGTAGAAGAGGCGCTCTACCTTTCCAATCTGGCGAAATCGGTGACCGTCATCCACCGCCGCAACGAGTTCCGCGCCGAGCGCATCCTGCAAGATCGCCTGCTCGCCAAGGACAACGTGACCGTGATGTGGGACCACGTCATCGAGGAGATCACCGGCGAGAAGAAAGCGCCGCTGCCGCCTTCCGTGACCGGGCTGAAGCTGAAGAACATCAAGACCGGAGCGTTGAGCGACATGGCGACCCACGGCATCTTCGTGGCCATAGGCCATGCGCCGGCAGTCGAGCTTTTCGCGGGAAAACTCAAGCAGAAGCCGAACGGCTATCTGTGGACGGCGGCGGATTCCACCGCAACCAACATTCCCGGCGTCTTCGCGGCCGGCGACGTCACCGACGACATTTTCCGCCAGGCGGTGACGGCGGCGGGAATGGGTTGCATGGCAGCGCTCGAGGCGGAGCGCTACATCGCCGAACTGGAGGTACATCGCGAAGCGGCCGAGTAGCGGCGACCGCGGAGCGATATCAACGCCACATCACGAGGGACAGACATGGCGTTCGACTGGGACAAACTGCGCGTCTTCCATGCGGCGGCCGAGGCCGGGTCGTTCACCCATGCCGCCGAGACGCTGCGCCTGTCGCAATCGGCGATCTCGCGGCAGGTGAGCGCGCTCGAGCAGGATGTGGGCGTCGCGCTGTTCCATCGTCATGCGCGCGGGCTGGTGCTGACCGAACAGGGCGAAATGCTCTACCGCACCGCGCACGACGTTCTGGTCAAGCTCGAAAAGGTCAAGGTGCAACTCACCGAGACGACGGACCGTCCCTCCGGGCCGTTGCGCGTGACCACAACGGTTGGCCTCGGCTCCGGCTGGCTGACGGAGCGCGTGCAGGAATTCCTCGATCTCTACCCGGACATCCAGCTTCAGCTCGTGCTGGCGAACGAGGAGCTCGACCTGACGCTTCGTCAGGCCGATTGCGCGATCCGCCTTCGCCAGCCGCAACAGCCGGACCTGATCCAGCGACGGCTGTTCACGGTGCATTTCCACCTGTTCGCCGCCCCGTCCTACATCGCCAAGCACGGCAAGCCGCAATCCATCGCCGATCTCGACAAGCACCGCATCGTCACCTTCGGCGAGCCGGTGCCGAGCCATCTCGCCGACATGAATTGGCTGGAGACGGCCGGGCGGCCCGAGGGATCGAAGCGCATCTCCAGCCTCCAGATCAACAATATCCTGTCGATCAAGGCGGCCATCGAGCGCGGCGCGGGGATCGGTATCCTGCCCGACTACACGATCGAGCAGGGCTCGCCGCTGGTGCAGCTCATGCCCGAAACGGAGGTTCCGTCCTTCGACACCTATTTCGCCTATCCCGATGCGATGCGGAACCAAGTGAAGCTGCATGTCTTCCGCGATTTTCTGATCGCCAAGGCGCGAAGCTGGGCCTACTGATTCGAATTCGAGCCTTTCGCCCGCATTATTGCACTGCACAAAAGAGCGGCAAAGGCTCTCATAGATCGAAGGCAGAATTGGTGCATCGATTGATCCAGATGCCTGATAGGCGAGCACATTCAACATCTTGATGCATACTTGGAAGGCCATGCAAAACTGCATGGGTGCAATGCGTCATCAAATGCTTGATCTTTGGGCGGACTTTGCCCATATCACAATCATCTCACGGGCGCGTTCCTCCTCCCATTGGCGCCCGCGAGTGTTCCCCTCTGGAGGTTTCGCCCGCAAGGGCACTTCCATACTTCAAGCCGGGTCTTTTGATCCGGCTTTTTTTTGTCCGCAGTTTCCACGATGATCGCGGTGGAGCTTGGCGAGGCCAGGAAGGCGGTTCATGCTGGCGGGGCTTCGAGGAGGTAATACCAATGAGGGAACTCCAGCTTCCGCTTGCCGGCGTATGCCGCTGCGGGCAGATCGCCATTCGCGTCACCAGACTGCCGCTTCTGACCAGCGCATGCCATTGCGCGGGCTGCCAGAAGATGTCGTCATCCGCGTATTCGCTGACGTCGACTTTTCCCGTTGAAGGATTCGAGGTGTTGGAGGGCGAGCCGGTCATCGGCGGTTTGCATGGGACGGATGTTCATCACTATTTTTGCGGACATTGCATGAGCTGGATGTTCACACGTCCCGCGGGCATGGACTGGTTCGTCAATGTGCGGCCGACGATGTTCGCCGATACAGGTTGGTTTCGTCCATTCATCGAAACCTACACGTCGCAAATGCTTCCTTTTGCGCAGACCGGCGCGATGAAGAGCTATGAGCGGTTTCCCGAGATGACGGAGTATGAGGGGCTCATGAAAGAGTATGATGCGTGGTCGAGGTCACGCTTTACGCCGCGCTGAGTTTGAGTGCCCGCGCCTCCGATGCCAACTGGGCGGGCTCGTAGGGGAACAAGCGCTCGTGCGGGGCAGGGCGACCGAAGAAATAGCCCTGGAAGCGGTTGCAGCCGGAGGCGCGGGCGAGTGCGAAATGCTCCTGCGTCTCGATGCCCTCCGCGACCACCGTAATCTCCTGGATCCGCGCGATCTGCGCGACGGCCGAGACGAAGACCTGCGCGACCGGATCGTGGGCGAGGGTGGCGATGTAACTGCGGTCGATCTTGATGGAGTTGATCGGCAATTTCTGCAGATAGCGAAAGCCGCAATGGCCGGTGCCGAAATCATCGAGCGCGATGCGAAACCCCATCGCCCGCAATTTCGAGATACGCTGGACGATATCGTCGCGCGTGGACATCGCCACGGTTTCGGTGATCTCCAGGACGAACTCCTCGGCGCTGCGACCGGTGGTCTTCAGGATATTTTCGAAATTGACGACGATGTCGTCGCGCTTCAACTGCTCGCCGGACACGTTGATGCTGATGCGCAATTCGGGCATGTGCGCGATGTCCATGCACGCCCGCTGGAAAACCCATGTGCCGACCATATCGATCAATGCCGATTGCTCGGCCAGCGGGATGAATTCCGATGGTGGGATCATGCCGCGCACGGGATGAAGCCAGCGCACCAGCGCCTCGACGGCGAAGATCGAGCCGTTGGCGTTGACGATCGGCTGATATTCGAGGCGCAGATCGTTGAGGTAGATCGCGGCACGCAGTTCGCGCTCCAGCGAACGGCCACGCCGGCGGTCGGCGACCATGTCGGTGTCGAACAGGGTGACGCGGCTGCGCCCGGCGCGCTTGCTTTCGTATAAGGCGAGATCGGCGACGGCCATGAGCTCGGCGGCATCCGAGGCGTGATGCGGGCAGGCGGCGACGCCGATGGAGGCGGACAAAGCAATCGACTTGCCTTCATAGACCATGCCGGCGCGAAGCATCGCGATGAGCCGCGCCGCCGCCGCATGGGCTTCCTTGATGTCGCTGCCGGTTAAGATGGCGCCGAATTCGTCGCCGCCCAGACGGCCGATGATCGCGCCGGAAATCTCCGCGTCGATTGTCGCGACGAGGTGGCGCAACGCACGGTCGCCGCACTGATGCCCAAAGCTGTCGTTGAGGTGCTTGAAGTGGTCGAGGTCCATCAGGAGCAGGATCGCGGGCCTGGGTTCGAGCGGCTTGCCGATAGCGTCCTTCAAAAGATCGAGGAAATGACGGCGGCTGAATGCCCCGGTCGCCACGTCGAGGGACAAAAGGCGTTGCTGATCTTCCTCGACGAGCAGCGCCATCTGAAGCCGAAGGCGCAGCGAGCGCCGCAGATAGCTCATTGTGATCGCTCCGCCGAGTGTGGCGATGATGCCAACCAGCGCCAGCCAGCCGGCGACGGCGCTGCGGTCCGACACCATGAGCACGTAGACGGCGGAGGCGAAGGCGGCAATCAGGAAGAACTGGATGACCAGATAGACTTGTTCGTTATGCTTCTCGATCGCATGCAATTTCATTGTCCGCCGCCCTATGTGGCCTTCGCCATCTTGGAATGACGCTATCGTCGACAGTTTAAAAACGCGTTGAACGGAGTGTCATGGAACTGTCATGTTCGACTGATCTTCGGTCGTGATCTGGTGGTGCGAGGCGTGCCGATGCGTTCCCGCGCCAACGGGCCGGGCTCTGTCAAAGATCGGGAAGACGGGCGGGGGAAACGTCGCTCATCTGAAGAGTGCTACATGCGGCGTTCCCACCGCCCGTCCGGCATTTTTTCTTATCCGCATCTGCTCCTCTGCACCCGATCGTCGATCGGGCTTGCGTGCTCCACAAGCACATCCCGGCCGTAGTGCCGGGAGGTGAGCCTCGATGCGGCCGCCCCGGTCCTGCCTTACGAGGGCGGAACGGAGGTGCCGACCCGCCCCGCGCAACCACCGTCATGATCGGCGTTCCCGTGGACGAAGCGGGGGGATTATGGGGGAGGGAGAGGGAGGGTGGATAAGTTTTGTTTGGTGGCGACGATGAATGGTTTGCTGATGGTCAGCTTATGCAGGTGAATCGTGGAAAGCGAACACTCCGTCAGTTTCGGTGTAGCTGGAACCAGATTGCTCAACCAGATAGCCGTCCGTATCGCGTCCACATCACTGGGCCGAGTTTTCGGAATAGCCCGACGTTTCCGCCTTAGCGCGCGTATAGCGCACGCCGTACCTTTGAACGGATTGCAATATGATTCGGCCGTGGCATGATCGATCGCGCGGCAACTTCTGCCACCTGATCGAAGCGCAGGTTCTTCGCCCATCAGAATGTTTCTTGGCGAGTTCCGTGCGGTGGATAATAGGGGAAGTGCGTGGAGAGTGGATAAGTTTTAGGAGAGCAGCAAATAGAAGAGTTAAAATATTGCATTGTTGATAATTTTGGATTTGAATAATGATAGACTTATACATTTACGATGCGAAGCCGATAATCGGATTTTTATAAGCCTGAGTATTGACATTAAATAGAACATCGTGCGGACCAGACATATGCTGCCCTTTGCTACCGAATTTCCTGTCCAGCGCTTTGATAACAAGGCGGCCTTTGCGTCCGAGGTGTTTGCTTGGCTCAGAGGTATGCGCGGCAGCGATGTTCTAGCGTCCAATTCTGAGCGGGAGTTGGATGGTGAGAACGTCTATCTAGTCGCTGGCTCAGGTGAAGAGTTGCGCATGCGCGAGCTGAGTGGCGACGAAGGTTGGACCGCTATGGGTTTCCAGCACGATATGCCCGATCATCAAGGCCGCGTCTGGCGTACGGAAGCGGTGCTTCGACGGGGTGATGCCAGCACCGACCATGATGTTGTTCGCTTCAGAACACAGTGCTTGGCGAAGCGTCCTGACGCGTTCCTTGAGTCACCCAAAAAGCCTTTTCTTGTGAAGGCTCTCTTGAAGGAAGGGTGGGGCGCAATTGATGGGAAGATCAAGGTCCGCGACGAGCCCATTTGGCTCAAGGACAATGACGACGGTATAGCGGTAGCTGAGCTGATACTAAATGGGAAGGCGAGCCGTTGGCTACCAGTGATCTATATCTCTGCGACGGGACGGGAGGAATGGCTTCTTACGCGAGACCAAATTGGGAAACTCGCCTACGATGTTGGCGGTGTTGCGCACGTCGTGTTGGAACCGAGTAAGGGATTCTCGCTCCGCCTAAAGAATCTGAGTAATGGCCAGAACATCTATAATGGCACGCTCGGCATCGCGATGCCGCATCGCGGCTTCATCCGTCGATTCTTCCTTGGACGTCAGTTCAATGAGGTCACCGAGCTAGTAGATAGTGTTCGGGCTTCTGCTATTCGTCTACGGGGCTTTATGCCATCGATGGGTTGGGATTGGACTGAGTTGCAGGAGCATGCGCTTAGAGGGCAGCGCGTGGCCCTTCGCGGTTCGCTTTCTGAACGCGATGCCGATCAACTGCTTGATGTATTCACTACGCAGTTAAGCGATTTGCAGGAGGAAAATAGGCGGCTGACAGAGCAGATTAGCTCGCAAACGGTCACCGAGATGGCCGATGAGGAGAGAAGCTTTGCGGCAGACAACATTTTCCGAAGCGTGGGCAAGGAGATTTATCCCGGCGAGATAGCTGATAGAATTCGGCTGGCTGCTCAGATTGGTCTGTCAATGGTTGAGTCGAATGGCATTGATGCGCGCACAGCTGCCGTGTGGACGAGAATTGTCGAACGGGTCCCGCGTTCTTCAGCACTGGATGAACTTCTTGCCGATCTTGAAAGGGCAACGAAAGACCCAAAGCGCATGGCGGACGAACTCACGGCTCTCCTTCAACGACATGGATACCGGAGTAAATCCGACAACCGGCACATTAGACTGGAAGCAGAAGATGGTTATGGCGGACTTCAGAATATCACAATCTCAAAAACGCCGAGCGAACATCGTGGCCTCAAAAACCAGCGCAAGCAGATCGAGCGCACATTAGGAATAAGTAAGTTGCCAGAAAATTTTTGCGAGTAGCGATTTATCACAGCCCGCGTTCATAGCACGAAATACGAATCATACGCCTCGTTAACCCGTTGATACGGTTAACCGATAGGCGATCAAACTCCCGTTTCTCTCCAGCATGCGGAGGGCCGGGAACAGCAAGGATAGAAGCTCTCCCAAGTCCTTTGGGCACTGAACGTCCACTAGCCTAAAAATACGCCTGCAACGGCCGGACTTCCAAGCTTCCCGCCTTCAACGCCGCAATCGCCTCGGCGACTGCTTCGGCGCCGGCCATCGTCGTGTAATACGGCACCTTTTGCATCAGGGTGGCGCGGCGGAGGGACTTTGAGTCCGAGACCGCTTTCTGGCCGTCGGTCGTGTTGAAGACGAGCTGGACCTGACGGTTGCGGATGGCGTCTTCGATGTGGGGGCGGCCTTCGAGCATTTTGTTGATCTTTTCGGCTTCGACGCCGTTTTCCTTGAGGAAGCGCGCGGTGCCGCCGGTGGCGAGGACGCGGAAGCCGAGTTCGGCGAGGCGCTTGACGGGTTTCAGAACACGGGCCTTGTCCTCGTCGCGGACCGAGACGAAGAGCGTGCCGGAGCGGGGCAGGTCGACGCCCGCGCCGAGTTGCGCCTTGGCGAAGGCGAGCGCGTAGTCGCGGTCGAGGCCCATGACCTCGCCGGTCGACTTCATTTCCGGTCCCAGAAGTGTGTCGACGCCGGTGAAGCGGGCGAATGGGAAGACGGCTTCCTTGACCGCGACATGGCCGAGTTCGGCCGCGTTCGGCTTGTCGCCATAGGGCGCGTAGGCGGCGTCGAGGCTTTCGCCGGCCATGATGCGCGCGGCGATCTTGGCGATGGGGCGGCCGATGGTCTTGGCGACGAAGGGGACGGTGCGCGAGGCGCGGGGGTTCACTTCGAGGACGTAGACCTCGCCGTCCTTGATCGCATATTGCACGTTCATCAGACCGCCGACATGGAGCGACTTGGCGAGCGCCGCCGTCTGGCGTTCGAGCTCAGTGACCATTTCCTTCGACAGGGAGTGGACCGGCAGCGAGCAGGCGCTATCGCCCGAATGGATGCCGGCCTCCTCGATATGCTCCATGATGCCGGAGACGTAGGTGTTCTCGCCGTCGCACAGGCAGTCGACATCGACCTCGATGGCTTCCGACAGGTATGTGTCGAACAGGAGCGGGTTCTTGCCGAGCAGCGTGTTGATCTGGCCGGTCTTGTCGTTCGGGTATTTCTGCTTGATGTCCTCCGGCACGAGGCCGGGAACGGTGTCGAGCAGGTAGGTCTGCAGCATCGACTCGTGATGGATGATCTGCATGGCGCGGCCGCCCAGCACATAGGACGGGCGCACGACCAGCGGGAAGCCGAGTTCGGAAGCGACGGTGCGCGCCTGCTCGACCGACCAGGCGATGCCGTTCTTCGGCTGCTTGAGGCCGAGCTTGATCAGCAGCTTCTGGAAGCGGTCGCGGTCTTCGGCCAGGTCGATCATGTCGGGCGAGGTCCCGAGGATCGGGATGCCGGCCTTTTCGAGCGCGTCGGCGAGCTTGAGCGGTGTCTGGCCGCCGAACTGGACGATGACGCCGTGCAGCGTGCCGGCCTTTTGCTCCGCGCGCAGGATTTCCAGAACATCCTCGGCGGTCAGCGATTCGAAATAGAGGCGGTCGGACGTGTCGTAATCGGTCGAGACGGTCTCGGGATTGCAGTTGATCATGATCGACTCGTAGCCGGCGTCGGCCAGCGCGAAGCAGGCATGGCAGCAGCAATAGTCGAACTCGATGCCCTGGCCGATGCGGTTCGGGCCGCCGCCGAGGATGACGACCTTCTTCTTGTCGGAGACCTGGGCCTCGTCGGCGAGGGCGCCGGCGAAGGGCGTCTCGTAGGTCGAATACATATAGGCGGTGGGGGAGGCGAACTCGGCGGCGCAGGTGTCGATGCGCTTATAGACGGGGTGGACGTCGAGAGTTTCGCGCAGCTTGGCGACGTTCTCCGCGTCCGTCTTCGTCAGCGAGGCGAGGCGGGCGTCGGAGAAGCCCATGGCTTTGAGCATGCGCAGATTCTGCGCGTCTTCCGGCAGGCCGTGCTCGCGGATGCGGGCCTCCATCTCGATGATTGCGCCAATCTGTTCGAGGAACCACGGGTCGATGCGGCACATCTGGTGTACGTCTTCCAGCGAAGTGCCCATGCGGATCGCCTGAGCGACCATTCGCAGCCGGTCGGGCGTCGGCGTGCCGAGCGCGGCGCGGATGGCGTTCTTGTCGTCGCCCTGGCCGATGCCTGGGATTTCGATCTCGTCGAGGCCGGTGAGGCCGGTTTCCAGACCGCGTAGGGCTTTTTGCAGCGATTCGGCGAAGGTGCGGCCGATGGCCATGACCTCGCCGACCGACTTCATGGCAGTGGTTAGCGTCGCGTCCGCGCCGGGGAATTTCTCGAAAGCGAAGCGTGGGATCTTGGTGACGACGTAGTCGATCGAGGGCTCGAACGAGGCGGGCGTCGCGCCGCCGGTGATGTCGTTGTCGAGTTCGTCGAGCGTGTAGCCAACGGCGAGCCGCGCGGCTACCTTGGCGATCGGGAAGCCGGTGGCCTTGGACGCGAGCGCGGAGGAGCGCGAGACGCGCGGGTTCATCTCGATGACGACGAGGCGGCCGTTTTCCGGGTTCACGGCGAACTGGACGTTCGAGCCGCCGGTCTCGACCCCGATCTCGCGCAGCACCGCGATCGAGGCGTTGCGCATCATCTGGTATTCCTTGTCCGTCAGCGTAAAAGCCGGCGCGACGGTGATGGAATCGCCCGTGTGGACGCCCATCGGATCGAGGTTTTCGATCGAACAGATGATGATGCAATTGTCCGCTCTGTCGCGGACGACTTCCATCTCGTATTCCTTCCAGCCGAGGACGCTCTCCTCGATCAGGACTTCGGTGGTCGGGGAGGCGTCGAGGCCGGAATTGATGATTTCGTAGAATTCGGCGCGGTTATAGGCGATGCCGCCGCCGGTGCCGCCCATGGTGAAGGAGGGGCGGATGATGGCGGGCAGGCCGACATGGTCGAGCGCCTGTGCGGCGACACCCATCGCGTGGCTGATATAGCGCTGCTTGCGATCGCCTTCGCCGAGATTCCATTCGGTCTCGAGCGCGTCGAGCGCGGCGTCGAGATCGGCGGGAGCGGACGCTTTGAGTTCGGCGCGGCGGGCTTCATGCGCGCGCTTGTCGGCGTCCTTTGCCTCGGAGGCGTTGGCGAGCATGGATTTCGGGGTTTCAAGGCCGATCTTCTGCATCGCCTCGCGGAAGAGCGAGCGATCCTCGGCCTTGTCGATCGCCTCGGCGTTCGCGCCGATCATCTCGACATTGTAGCGCTCCAGAACGCCCATGCGGCGCAGCGACAAAGCGGTGTTGAGCGCGGTCTGGCCGCCCATGGTGGGGAGCAGCGCGTCGGGGCGCTCCTTGGCGATGATCTTGGCGACCACTTCGGGCGTGATCGGCTCGATATAGGTCGCGTCGGCCAGCTCCGGATCGGTCATGATCGTCGCCGGGTTGGAGTTGACCAGGATGATGCGGTAGCCCTCGGCCTTCAGCGCCTTGCAGGCCTGCGTGCCCGAATAGTCGAACTCGCATGCCTGACCGATGACGATGGGGCCGGCCCCGATGATCAGGATGGACTTGATATCGGTGCGTTTGGGCATGGCTGGTCTCTGCGCGTATGCCCGCGATCCGGCAGCTTTCGCGACCGGTGCGGTTCAGTTTCTTCTGTCAGGCTAGGAGCGCCTTATAGGGGCAGACGCAGCCATACGTAACCCCAAAATTCAACTTCCCGCAGGCTTTTGTCACACGCCCGACGAAAGCTTGAGGCCGACGATGCCGGAGACGAGCAACAGGATCGACACGATGCGGCCCAGCGTCGCCGCTTCGCCCATGAACATGACGCCGACGACGAACGCGCCGGCCGCGCCGATGCCGGTCCAGATCGCGTAGGCGGTGCCGAGCGGCAGTGCTTTCAGCGAAAATGACAGAAAGGCGAAGCTGACCACCATCGCAGCGACCGTGATCGCGGTCGGCCCGAGCTTGGTGAAGCCTTCCGAGTACTTCATCGACGTTGCCCAGATGACCTCAAACAGACCGGCGATGCCGAGAAAAATCCATGCCATGATCGAACTCCTCAAACAAAAAGCCGCATGACTTGCGGCGGATGAGTTGTTATATATATCCGACCAGACGGTTTGAAAAGAGGATAATGTGGGAAGAAAACGAACAATCGACCGGGACGTCATCCTGAACGCTGCCGAAGAGGTCGTCAGCGAAGCGGGCGCGGGGCAACTGACCTTTGATGCGGTTGCCGAGCGGGCAGGGGTTTCGAAAGGCGGGGTGCTCTATTGTTTCCCGAGCAAGCCGGCGCTGATCGCGGCGATGACGGAGCGCGACCTAAGGCGTTTCGAACGGGAAGTCGCGGCGCATCTGCCGGAAGGCGCGGACGATGCGGGCGCCCAGCTTCGCGCACGAATCCAGGCGACGCATGCGGAAACCGCGGCGATGGCGGCGCGCGCGGCAAGCCTGATGGCGGCACTGGTGGAGACGAAGGACGAGGCGGGCATCCTGCGCGAAGACTATGAGGGGCGGCTGGACGCGTTTGAAGATGATGCCGCGGGACGGCGCAAGAGACTGGCGTTCCTGGCTTGCGAAGGCGCGTTCATGCTGCGCGGACTCGGGATCGCAAGGATCGATGACGCGCGCTGGGATGCGATCTTTGCGGATATACTGGAGTTGCTGGGGACCGAGGAATAGGCGTGATCCTGGACCGTCGCGGAGTGACAATGTCGAGACATGGATTCCTGTGACGAGCACAGGAATGACGGCGGAAAAGTATCATGGAAATCGGGACCGTCGAAGATCGGCAAAATCATCGATCCCGTCATTCCTGTGCTCGTCACAGGAATCCAGGCCCGAGCCTCGCCGCTACGCTTCAGTTGACGGCGAAGGAAAGTGATCGCCAGCAAATGAACAAGCGCTTGTCCGGAAGGTTGTAGTGTGTCTGCGGAATGGTCCGCTGGTGCGGCTATGGAGCTTCCAATGAGCGACAAGACACTTTCCGATCTTTCGGAAAAAATGCGCGATATCGACATCACCATGCTGATGACCCGGACGGATGACGGCTCGATTGCCGGGCGGCCGATGAGCAACAATGGTGACGTCGACTACGATGGCGATTCCTACTATTTCACCTGGGGCGATTCCCGAATGGTCGCCGATATCGAGGCCGACCCGACGGTCTCGCTCGCCTTTCAGGGCGAGGAGATGTTCATGGTCAACGTTCAGGGCAAGGGAACGGTCATTCGCGACAAGTCGGAATTCGAGGCGCACTGGGTCCCGGACCTCGACGAGTGGTTCGAGGACGGCATCGACACGGATGGCATGGTCATGATCAAGGTGCGTGCCGATCGCGTCCGTTACTGGGACGGTGAAGACGACGGCGAAATCACGCTCTGACGATAACCGGCTACTGCCTCTCGATGCCGGCCTCGTCGATGATCGCGGCATATTTGGCGATCTCGGCGTCGATGAAATCGGCGAATTCCTGCGGGCTGGAGGGGCTGGCTTCGGTGCCTTGCGCAGCCATGGCCTCGCGAAATCGCTCCGATTCGAGCAGGCTACGGATTTCCCCGTTGAGGCGCTCGACGACTTCATCGGGCGTGCCGGCGGGGGCGAGGACGCCGAACCATGTCGTGATGTCGAAATCCTCGAAGCCCGATTCGGCCATCGTCGGCAGATCGTCTGCGAAGGGCGTGCGCTCAGAAGTCGTCACGGCAAGCGGGCGCACCGATCCCGCCGCGATGTGGCTGGAAGCGGATGCGAGATTGTCGAAGATGAATTGCACTTCGCCCGCGAGCACGGCCTGCATAGCGGCAGCCGAACCCTGATAGGGGATGTGCACGGCGTCTATGCCCGCCGCCGAGTTCAGCAACTCGCCCGCCAGATGGCCGGCGCTGCCGGCCGAGCCAGAAGAAAACATGAAGCCTTCCGGATCGGCCTTGGCGAGTTCGAGGAATTGCGCAACCGTTTCGGCTTCCACATCCGCATTGACGACCAGCACGTTGGGCGTGCGCGCGACGAGCGAAACCGGTTCGAAATCGGCGACCGGATCGAACGGCATGTCGCGGTAGAGGCTGACATTGACGCCGTGGGTGGACAACGCGCCGAGGACGAGCGTATGGCCGTCCGCTTCGCTCTTTGCGACATAATCCGCGCCGATATTGCCGCCCGCGCCCGGCCTGTTCTCCACAACGACCGGTTGGCCGAGCGAAGGCTCAAGGCCGTTGGCGAGCAGGCGTGCCGCGACGTCGAGCGCACCGCCGGGCGGGAAGGGCACGACGAGGGTCACCGCGCGTTCCGGATATGCCTGTTGTGCGTATGCGGCAATTGTCAGCGTCGTCAGCATGCCAAGCGCGGCCACCGGCACCGCAATTGCGGTGCGCGCCATAAAATGGATCGTCATCATCAGTCCTCCCATGCGAAATCGGGCCGGGAAACGCTCCCGGCGCGCGCACCATAAAGGAGTGGGCCGCCGGGTCAAAGCCAGCGTGCGCGCACCGCCGCCAGATAGGGGCGGCTGACCGGAACGCGCGCCCCGGTGACCAGCAGGACGGTCAGGCGTCCATTGTCACGCTCGACAGTCTCCACCGCCGCATCGGCGACCCAATGCGAGCGATGAACCTGCATGCCGGGAAGGTCAGCAAGCTCGTCGAGCGCATCGGAAAAGCGCATCAGCACGAGTTCGCGTCCGCGCGCCGTGGTGACTTCGACATAGTGATCCTGCACGGCAAGATGCAGCGGTGCGGCGCGGATCGACACGCTCAGGCGTCGCAGTAAGGGTATTTCGCGCGCGGGGGTTGGCGGCTCGGGCGGGTGGGCAGCGGCCGATAATTCCTTACCCATCGACAGGAAGGTAAGAACGCAAAAGAGCGAGGACAGGACGAGGCCGGTGAAGATCGCGCCGATATAGCTTTGGGCGGTGATCGGGCGATCGAATGTCGCCGCGCCGAGCCCCTCGGTGACGAGTGCGATGAGCGGTGCGGCAGCGACCGCTCCGATCATCATGCGGGTGAAGCGGCTTTCGATCCTCTCTTCCAGAAATGCGTCTGCGAGCGCCACGCAAACGAGCGCCGAGGCCCATGTACCGGCATGAAGCACCAGCCAGAAGCCGAAGCGCGGCGCCGCCGCAAGGCTCTCGGCGGTACCGTACGGTCCGGTGACCCAGAAGATGAGGACGACCGCGAGGAAAGTGCTCCAGAACCGCAGTGAGCCGAGAAGGACCTGCAAGTCACGAAGCGCGGATTGCAGGACCGGGCTGTTCACGAACTATACTCCTTCATCCGCGCGTTCGGCTTTGAAGCCGATGGATGGTTGGACGAAGAATGCGGGAAATTCAACCGGCCGCCCGAAAGGACAATCCATCATGTCGTCTGTCACGCTTCTCGATGCGCCGCTGGCCGTCCAGTTCCACGTCGCGACCGTCGTCCCGGCCGCAGTTCTTGGCGCGTGGCTTCTGGCGCGGCCGAAAGGCACGCCGGTTCATCGGATGCTCGGAAAAATCTGGATGGGGCTGATGTTCGTCACGGCGGTTTCGACGTTTTTTATCCACGAAATCCGGCTTGTCGGCGATTTCAGTCCGATCCACCTGATCTCGATCTATGTGATCGTGAGCTGCTTCACCGCGATACGCGCGGCGCGGCGGCACGACATCACCGCCCACAGGCGCACCGTCACGGGTATGTATCTGGGCGGGATCGTGATCGCGGGGGCGTTTACCTTCCTGCCGGGGCGAATCATGAGCACGAGCCTGATGGCGCTGGCGAACGGGGCGGGAAGCATCGTGCTTGTCGCACTGCTTGCCTTCGGCTTCATCGGAGCCGGAATGCTGGCGATTCGCGAAATGGGCTTCAGGAGAAAGCGGGCCGTTTGAACCTTCGCGGCGCTCGCTTGTTTACCGTAGCTATCGCGTGGCGATACGCTAAGATGAGGTGCGGCTCGTGCAGCCGTTTTGAGCGAGGGCAGCCAATGCGCTGGAGAGGTCGCCGCGAAAGTTCCAACATAGACGACCGGCGCGGGCAAGGGCCTGCCCGTATCCCCGGAGGGCTGGGGGGCGGCGGACCGCGCATCCCCATCCCTATCGGGCGCGGCGGCGGCATCGGCGGGCTGGTTCTCGTCGTCGCCTTGTTCATCCTCCTGCCGGCGCTCGGCATCAATCCCGGCGATATTCTGGGCGGTGGTCAGGGGACAGGCACCCAGACCTCGCAGCAGCGGCAGGCGCCGCCCGCCAATGACGAACAGGCGCAGTTCGTCGGCGTGGTGCTGGCCGAGACCGAGGATGTCTGGAACGGCATCTTCCAGGCGGAAGGCGAGACCTATCAGGAGCCGACGCTGGTCATGTTTTCCGGTGCGGTGGATTCGGCCTGCGGCACGGCGTCTGCGGCGGTCGGCCCGTTTTATTGTCCGGGCGACCGTCAGGTCTATATCGACCTTTCCTTCTTCGACGAACTCGCCAGCCGGTTCGGCGCGTCGGGCGACTTCGCGCAGGCCTATGTGATAGCGCACGAGGTTGGTCACCATGTCCAGAACCTGACCGGCGTGCTGCCGGCGTTCAACCGCGAGCGCCAGAACATGAGCCAAACGCAGGCCAACGAGATGTCGGTGCGCGTCGAATTGCAGGCCGATTGCTATGCGGGCGTCTGGGCGCACTTCACCGAACAAAAGGGGCTGCTCGAAGCCGGCGACATCGAGGAAGCCCTGAACGCCGCGCACCAGATCGGCGACGACACGCTGCAGCGGCGCACACAGGGACAGGTAATGCCCGACAGCTTCACGCACGGCTCGTCCGAGCAACGCCAGACATGGTTCACGCGCGGCTATGAGAGCGGCCGGCTGGACCAGTGCGATACGTTGTCAGGGAATATCTGAAACCAAGGTTCCGTCGTCTCATCCGACATTGAAGGTAGAGGCATGGATTCCTGTGACCAGCACAGGAATGACGGCATCATGGGTGGTGCAAACCGTCAGCGTAAGCGATTGGCTGGGGCAAATATGCCATCGTCATTCCTGTGCTCGTCACAGGAATCCATGCCTCGAAATCTCAACCCGCAGCAGCGTTTTAGACGGGTTTACTCCGCCAGCGCGGGCTCGCCCTGACGTTCGCGGATCAGGTTCACGAAGCGGCGGAAGAGATAGTGCGAATCCTGCGGGCCGGGCGAGGCCTCGGGATGGTGCTGGACCGAGAAGACCGGCTTGCCGGCGAGCGCGATTCCGCAATTGGAACCGTCGAACAGCGAAACGTGAGTCTCTTCAACGCCTTGGGGCAGCGACTTCGAATCCACCGCGAAGCCGTGATTCATCGACACGATCTCGACCTTGCCGGTGGTGTGGTCCTTGACCGGGTGGTTCGCGCCATGGTGGCCCTGATGCATCTTGACCGTCTTGGCGCCGAGCGCGAGGGCAAGCATCTGATGGCCGAGGCAGATGCCGAAGACCGGCAGGCCGGAGGCGACGAGTTCGTTGATGACGGGTACGGCGTATTCGCCGGTCGCAGCAGGATCGCCCGGGCCGTTCGACAGGAACACGCCGTCGGGCTGCATGGCGAGGATCGTCGCCGCGTCGGTCGTCGCCGGGACGATGGTGACCTTCGCGCCGAGACCGGCGATGAGGCGCAGGATGTTGCGCTTCACGCCATAGTCGATGGCGACGACGTGCATGGTGGGCTTGGCCTGCTCGCCCGTGCCCTCGTCCCAGACCCAGGGCGTTTCGGTCCATACGGAGGACTGGCCGGAGGTGGCTTCCTTGGCAAGGTCGAGGCCGACGAGGCCGGACCATGCGGCGGCTTTCGCCTTGAGCGAATCGATATCGAAATTGCCGGACGGGTCATGGGCGATGACGGCGTGCTGTGCGCCGCGCTCGCGGATCAGCGCGGTCAGCGCGCGCGTGTCGAGCTTGCTGATCGCGACGATGCCGCGTGCGGCAAGCCAGGCATCGAGATCGCCGCCCGAGCGGTAGTTCGACGGCGTCGTGATGTCGGCCTTGAAAATGGCGCCGACCGCGCCGTGACGCGCTGCCGGGGTCAAATCCTCGATGTCTTCGTCATTCGCGCCGACATTGCCGATATGCGGGAAGGTGAAGGTGACGATCTGGCCGAGATAGGACGGGTCGGTCAGGATTTCCTGATACCCGGTCAGCGCCGTGTTGAAGACCACTTCCGCCACGCGCTCGCCCGTTGCGCCCGCGCCCTTGCCCTCGATGATCGTGCCGTCGGCGAGCACCAGGAGGGCGGTGGGCTTTTCGATGCTCCAGGGGGCGGTTCCAGCGGCCATAGCCATCTCCAGATCGGTTTTGAGGCGCGGCGGGCGCCCTTGAATCATAACGCATTTCGGGCCATATGCGCGACGAAACGCGCGGGTCGTGCCCTCTATTTGGAGGCACCCCGAGCGACACGCAAGCCGGTCCATGCAGGTGGCGGACAATAGGTCACGGTATAGTTCGGGTCAATTGCCTCGATCCGTTTTCAACGATGCCGGAACCACTGAAAGAGACAGATTCATGCGCGCGCAGATCGCCGAAACGCTCAAACAGGCCCTCAAGAACCACGAGAAGCGACGCGTCTCGACGCTGCGCCTGATCCAGGCCGCCATCACGGACCGCGATATCGCGAACCGGGGTGTCGGCAAGGAACCCGTCAATGACGAGGAAATCCTCCAGATATTGGCGAAGATGGTCAAGCAGCGCGAGGAATCCGCCAAAGCCTTTGAGGAGGGCGCGCGACTGGAACTGGCCGCGCAGGAACGCGAGGAAATCGAGATCGTGCGCGAGTTTCTTCCCGTGCAGATGGGCGAGGACGAGGTGCGCCAAGCCAGCACCGACGCGATTTCCGAAGTCGGCGCCGAAGGTTTGCGCGACATGGGCAAGGTCATGGCGATCCTGAAGGAGCGCTATCCGGGCAAGATGGACTTCGCCAAGGCGAGCGCGGCGGTGCGCGATCTTCTCAAATAGGTTGGAATTGCCTACCTGACGACGACGCGGCCGGAGGTCGTGCCGCCATAGGGGCCGGAGCGGTCGACGCCGGCGCCGATGGCGGCTCCACGCGCGTCAATGCGATCGTTCGAGATCGTCGCCGTTCCGGCGCCGCCGTAGACCGCGCAGCCCGTCAGGGCGGCAAGGCATGCGGCGATTGCGAATATTCTAGCCAAAGAGCCGGTCTCCCTGTTCGTCGATCATCTGCTTCGCCTTGCGCAGGGAGGTTTCCGTCGCATCGTCCAGCGAAGGAAACCGGTCGGCACGGATCAGCCTGTGCTCTTTCACCACGCCGCCGATCTCCTTGGTGACGATCGCGCAGGTCTGATACTGGCCGCTTTCGGAAAAGGGCTGCGCGCGGATGGTGAAGCCCTTGTACTCGGTCGGCTCGGCCGAGGCGGCGGCAGGCTCCGCGGCGCTCCCTCCAAACAGTTTCTTCCAGAACGACATGCCGAACTCCCGATTGTCATGATCGCGTCATAGGCCAAAAATCAGGCGAGATGAAGCACGACTTCGCGGCTGTGCGGTTGCGCCCGATGTTCAAAGAGATAGATGCCCTGCCATGTGCCCAGCAGCAGACGGCCGTCCGCGACGGGAACCGAAAGCGAGACGGCGGTCAGCGCCGCCTTGATATGCGCCGGCATGTCGTCCGGGCCTTCGAGTCGGTGGACGAGGTAGTCCATCGCGGGATCGTCGGCGGGTGGCACGAGACGGGCGAAGAAGGCGTCGAGATCGCGGCGCACATCGGGGTCGGCATTTTCCTGAATGAGAAGCGAACAGGAGGTGTGACGCACGAACACAGTCAGCAAGGCTGGACCGGCATGATTTGCCTCGCGCACGAAATGCGCCGCCGCGTCCGTGAATTCGTAAAGACCCGCGCCCCTTGTCTGGAGCGAAATAAGCGTCTGTTTCATGGTCAACCGCCTTAATTGAAGCCTATTCGTCATGTAATCATGTATGGATAGCAGAGCGCGCGACGATTTCGCACAATGGCGCTGTCGCTACGCCTCTCCAGACAATTTTTTTGTAACGATCGTTTCTCCAATCAGCTTCCAACGACAAGCCGATTTCTTGCCCCTCGCGACGACGGGCAGAAAGCCATGCGATGACCACCCGCAGCCAGACAAGAACCGTCGTGTTCGACGCGGCATTTACCTTGCCGGGGATCGGCGAGGAACTGCCGGCCGGCGCATATCGCGTGGAAAGCGACGATGAGGAACTGGGCGGCGTGACCTGGACCGCCCGCCGCAACCTTGCGACCTACATACATCTCCCGTCGATCGCCCAGGCCTCGCGTCCGCAACAGATCGTCCAGATTGATGCCGACGATCTCGAAGTCGAAGCCGCCCTCACGAAGGACAAGCAGCCATGATCCGCGTACGCACCAAGCCCGCCGTCACGGCCGATGCGATCCATCGCTTCAAGGTCGGCCAGAAGGTTCACCTCAAATCGTGGTTCACGACGCCCCAGCGGATCGACGAGGTGTACCTCGTGACGGCCTGCCTGCCGGCGAGCAACAGAGAATTTCAGTACCGTATTCGAGCCGAAACGGAGCGGCACGATCGCGTGGCGGGAGAAGATGCGCTCGAGCCGATAGGATCGGGTGCGCAGGTCGAAAGGACCAACTGACATGGCCAAGGGACAGAAACGTTCATCCAAGGAAATCCGCAAACCCAAACAGGCCAAGGCGGAAAGCGTTGCAGCGGCACCGTCCTCGGGCAGCCAGGTCCGGCAGGCACCGCCGTCGCTGCCAACCAGCCGCGCCGGTTCGAAGCGCTAGAGCAACGTGCATTCTGACGAATGCATAAGTTGCTCAAGCTGATTTTCTTAGCCGCATTTGTGCGACGCCAGGCGATTCCGTCTGGCTGCAAAATGCTCTAGATACCGGAGCATGCCATGTCGCTGACATTTCCAAATCTCAGCCGCAGTTTCGACGAGGTGCGGGGTGCGGTGCGTTTCACCGGCTATGACGGCATGTTCGAGGTTCGCTTTCTGGTCGAGGCAGGTGCGCTCGGCCAGAAAGCGGTTGCGGAAAAGTCCTGCCTCGCCGCCTTCGACGCGGCGCGCACATCCATTCAGCATGTCGCGCGGGAGACCTATTCACACGGCAAGCGGAACGTCTACGTTCTGACGGCAGCCGATTTCAGGTAGGTCGCGCTTTTTCGTAGCGCAGAAATCCCACGACGCCGTCACGGCCATCCTTGCGGTCAGATGGGTGCAACTGGCCGTCATTGACGATGACGCATTCGAAATCGAACGGGCTGACGCCGTCGAGGCAGGCTGCGTTGATGCCATATTGGCTTGGATCCGAGCGCCTGCGATGATGCGTATAGATGCCGCAATGTGCGCAGAACCAATGTTCGGCGACTCTCGTGTTGAACTGGTAGAGCGTCAACGCTTCCGCGCCGCTTTCGATCTCGAAATCCTCGGCCACAGCGGACACCGCGACTGCCCCGCGCATGGCGCATAAGGAGCAATCGCATCGCCGCGCCGTGTTCAGGCCATCCACCAGCTTCGCCCTGAAACGCACCGTGCCGCAATGGCAGCCGCCCGCCGTCCAGTTCTCGTCGGTCATCGTCGTGTCTCCATGTCACGGCGAGAATGGAGCGGGGGCGGTGCCTTTGCAATCGCGATCAGGTCGGGCGCGCTTCGTCGGTATATTGAGCCGCGAATTCCTCGCTTGGCGCGATCGGCGTGATGATGTCGATCAGGACGCCGTTCGGGTCGGACGTGATGAAATGGCGCTGGCCGAAGGCCTCGTCGCGCAGGGGCAGAAGGATCGGCAATCCGGCCGACACGGCTTTCTCGTGCTCGGCATCGACATCCTTGACCTCGAAATTGAGGATCAGGCCGGAGACGCGTCCGCGCCCGACTTCAGGAATGGTTTCGTGCTCGCCATCGAGGATCGCGAGATTGACGCGGCGATCTTCACGCGACGTCAGATGCACGTACCAATCGCTTTCGAAGACGGGCGTGAAGCGGAAATGGGTCGTGTAGAATGCGGCGGTGCCGGCCACATCGCCTGTCATGATCACGGGGTAGTAGCTCGTTGCTTTCATGCTCTTTCCCTTTCGTCCAAAGATACATACACTCTGCATGTGAATTGTAATTAACATACAGGCTGCATGTATGCAAGAGAATGTCGGTCGACGGAGCAATGCCGAGCGCGCGGAAGCGACGCGGGTTGAACTCATACAGGCAGGCAGGGCGCTGTTCGTCGCGAAGGGATATGGCGAAACCGGCACGCCGGAACTCGTTGCCGCGGCAGGCGTCACCCGCGGCGCGCTCTACCACCATTTCGCCGACAAGCGGGCGTTGTTCCGTGCGGTGGTGGAAGCCGAGTCGGCGGCGGTTGCCGAAGCCATCAACGATGCGTCGCCCGATTCCATGGACGCGATCGAAGCGTTGACGGTGGGCGGCGACGCCTTCTTGAAAGCAATGAAAGAGACCGGGCGGACGCGGCTTCTGCTTCTCGACGGGCCGGCTGTGCTCGGACGTGAGGCGATGGACGAAATTGATGCGCGTCATGCCGGCCGGACATTGCGGGAGGGGCTTGCGATGGCGATGCGCGAAGGCGCGGTAAGGCGACTCCCGCTGAATGCGCTGGCCGCGCAGCTTTCGGCGGTGTTCGATCGCGCCGCATTGGCGGTGGCGAATGGCGCGGATGCCGGGGACCAGCGCAAGGCGATCGTAGCGCTGATCGAGGGGTTGAAGACATAGCGGCAATAAGCGTTTGCCGATGGCGCGATGCGGTTCGCTTCTGTCTATCTTTCCGTCAACGCCAGCCGTGCGCCCAGCGCCACGAAGGCGGCGGCGAAGGTGCGGCGGAACCAGATCATCACGGCCGGGCGGCCGACGACCTGATCGCGCATCATCGCGGCGAAGACGCCGTAGATCGCAAAAACGATGAAGGTCGCGGCCATGAAGAGCGCGCTCAACTCCAGCATGCGCAGGACCGGCGCGGCTTCGTTAACGGCGATGAACTGAGGCAGGAACGCGACGAAGAAGATCGACAGTTTCGGGTTCAGGAGATTGAGCACGATGCCGTCGACGAGAATCTGCGCCATGGATCGAGGCGCGGCTTCGGTTTCGATGCGCATGGCGCCGCGCTGGCGCAAGACCTGCCACGCCATCCACAAAAGATAGGCGACGCCGGCATACTTCACCATGTCGAACAAAAGCGCGCTCGTGTGGAGCAGGGCTGCAAGGCCGGTGAGCGCGGCGACGAGATGCGGAACGATGCCGATCGTGCAGGCAAAGGCCGCGAAGATTCCCGCACGCGCGCCGCGCGAGAGGCCGGTGGCGAGCGTATAGACGACGCCGGTTCCCGGCGAGGCGACGATCAAAAGGGTGGTCAGCAGGAATTCGATCGACATGCCGGCTCCTTCCGTACGTCGCGCGTTGTCTCGAATCTACAGGGGAGCGGGCCGGGAGGAAAGGGCGTCCGCTGTGTCACACGGCCTGCGTGTAACGCCTGTTGCAGGTTGCATATCGCCGGTCATTCCGCATAGTCACGGGCCAGTATCCTCCAGGAAGGTCCGGACCATCCGATGACCGACAGCGCGTTCGCTAGCGACGAAATTCCGAAGATCGCATGGCGTGCCGTGGCGGCTGTGGGCCTGGTCCTGATCGTCTACGCAGTCGGCTCACGCATTCCGCTTCCAGGATTGGACCTCGATGCGATCACGGCGCAAGCGGGATCCAGCGCTTTGACGTCTGTGCTGTCGATCTTCGCGCTTTGGATGATGCCATTTTTCTCGGCGCTCATCTTCGCCGAGCTTGCGCGTGTGTTCATTGCGCCGTTGGCGCGATGGGAAGCGGCGGCGCCGCGCAACGAGGGTATGTTCAAGCTCGTGGTTGCCGTGCTCGCCTTGGTGCTCGCCGCCATGCAAGGCTACGGCATTGCGGTCGGGCTCGATGCGAGTGGGCTTGTCGTGTCGGAGATTGCCGCGTTCGTGCCGATGACCGTGGCATGCCTCGTCGCCAGCACGGCGTTCGTCATCTGGCTGTCGGACCGAATCGGGCTACCCTACCGGAGCGGCGGTTTCTGGGTGCTGCTGGTCGTTCCCTACCTCGTCGGGTTGCCGCGTGAATTTTCGTCCGGCATCGAAATGGCGCGGGTCGGTGCGGTGAGTGGCCTCGACATTCTGCTGCCGGTCGCCTTTCTGGTTCTTGCTGCCGGGCTCGTCGTCTATGCGAACAAGGCCATCGACGCGAAGCTGCCGAACGATCGCGGCCGATATGCGCCGCGCGCCATCTTGCTCTGGCCTCCCTTTCTCGCCTCCTTCGTCACGGGCAATATCGTGGCCTTGCCCTTGATGGTCCTGGAACTGCAGCACGTCATTTTCTGGTCCCAGCTACTCACCCTCGTCACCGGCTTGATCGCGATCCCGGGTTTTGTCTGGGCCTATGGACGGCATCATTTGCGCGTGTTGGGCGAGGGAAACGAGAGGCAAGGCGTGGTCGCCGCGCTCGCCGTCGTGGCCGGCGTACAGATCGTCGTTTGCTCGGTGCCAGTCATTTTGCAGATGATCACTCATTCGCCCATCTATCTCGACGGCTATAGGCTGATCGTCGTCTTTACGGTGATGCTGGCGGTGTTCTCGCGCGCGCATCCAGCGGGCGATTGAAAAACCACGGAACAAACAAAAAGAGCGCCGCAGGGGCGCTCTTTTTGTTTTGCGATGTCGTTGGCTCAACTGTCGAGGAACGAGCGCAGCTTGCGCGACCTGGACGGATGCTTGAGCTTGCGCAGAGCCTTGGCCTCGATCTGGCGGATGCGCTCGCGCGTGACCGAGAATTGCTGGCCGACTTCTTCCAGCGTGTGATCGGTGTTCATGCCGATGCCGAAGCGCATGCGAAGGACGCGCTCCTCACGGGGCGTGAGCGAAGCCAGAACGCGCGTGGTCGTTTCGCGCAGATTGGCCTGGATCGCCGCGTCGATCGGCAGGATCGCCATCTTGTCCTCGATGAAGTCGCCGAGGTGGCTGTCTTCCTCGTCGCCGACAGGCGTTTCGAGGCTGATCGGCTCCTTGGCGATCTTCAGGACCTTGCGGACCTTTTCGAGCGGCATGGCGAGCTTTTCGGCCAGTTCTTCCGGGGTCGGCTCGCGGCCGATCTCGTGAAGCATCTGGCGCGAGGTGCGCACGATCTTGTTGATCGTCTCGATCATGTGGACCGGGATGCGGATCGTGCGGGCCTGATCGGCGATCGAGCGCGTGATCGCCTGCCTGATCCACCAGGTCGCGTAGGTCGAGAACTTGTAGCCGCGACGATACTCGAACTTGTCCACGGCCTTCATCAGGCCGATATTGCCTTCCTGAATCAAATCAAGGAATTGCAGGCCGCGGTTCGTGTATTTCTTCGCGATCGAGATGACGAGTCGCAGATTGGCCTCGACCATCTCCTTCTTGGCGATCGCCGCTTCGCGCTCGCCCTTCTGGACCTGATTGACGATCTTGCGGAATTCGAGGATCGAAATCGCGGTTTCCGTTGCGAGATTCTGAATCTCGGCGCGGATGTCCTTGATCGTGTCCTTCTCGTTCTTGGCGAATTCCTTCCAGCCGCGCGCCGACAGATTGGCGATCGACTTCATCCAGTTCGGATCGAGTTCGGAGCCCTGATACTGCTGGAGGAAATCCTCGCGGCGCACGCCGTAGCTTTCGGCCAGACGCAACAGGCGGCCCTCGTTCTGAACGAGCCGCTTGTTGATGTCGTAAAGCTGTTCGACGAGCGATTCGATGCGCGCATTGTTGAGCGACAGCGACTTGACCGCCGTGATCAGCTCGTCCTTGAGCTTCTTGTAGGAACGTTCCTGGCTGGACGACAGCGCGCCGGTCTGGGCGAGACGGGCCTCGACCTGCTGGTCCTGCAGCTTGCGCAGCTTCTTGTAGGTCGAGGCGATGACGTCGAGCGTCTCCATGACCTGCGGGCGAAGCTCGGCCTCCATCGCGGCAAGCGACAGATTGGCCTCGTCTTCCTCGTCGTCCTCTTCCTCGCCGCGCGTGTCGCCGCCGACATTGGTGATGTCGTCGTCGTCACGGCCGCGCCGGGACTTTTCCTCGGGCTTGGGCTTGTTCTCTTCCTCGGTGCGTTCGACGACGGGAGCCTGCTTGGCCTCGGGGCCGGCATAGGTCGTTTCGAGGTCGATGATCTCGCGCAGGAGAACCTTCGCCTCGTTCAGTTCCTCGCGCCAGATGATGATCGCCTGGAAGGTCAGCGGGCTTTCGCAAAGTCCGGCGATCATCGTCTCGCGGCCGGCCTCGATGCGCTTGGCGATGGCGATTTCGCCCTCGCGCGACAGAAGCTCGACGGAACCCATCTCGCGCAGATACATGCGCACGGGGTCGTCGGTGCGGTCGGTCGGCTCTTTCTTGGTCGTGGTCGCCGCGACGGCGGTGCCGGTCTGCTCGGCCAGCTCGTTCGCGTCTTCTTCGCTGCTGTCGTTGTCCTTTTCGCGATCGCCGTCTTCGGCATTCTCATCGTCCTCGACGACGTTGATGCCCATGTCCGACAGCATCGCCATCGTGTCCTCGATCTGCTCGGACGTGACTTCCTCGGACGGAAGGACGGCGTTGAGCTCGTCCATGGTCACGAAGCCGCGCTTCTTCGCGACCTTGATCATCTTCTTGACAGCGTCGTCGGAAAGGTCGAGCAATGGGCCGTCGGTGCCGCCCTCGCGCTCGTTCTCGACCTCTTCCTTCTCTTTAGTCGCCATATGCTGTTCTCCAGGCGGCCTTCCGGCCATTGGACGCCCTATAGGGCCTTCGTCATCAAGGACATGGATTCTGGGTGCGCAAATCGCGCGCATATTAACGCCCGAGCGCCGTTATCTAGTCGGTCGGCTAACCTCGGCAAGGATCGTGAGGGTATATGGCCGCTCAAAATCAGTGCGCCGTCCTATAATCCGTCTTCAATCCGGGCAAGCCACTCGATAAGTTTCGTGGCCGTCCTGATTCCGTTATTCAAGCGGAAGGTCAAGCGGCTGTGGCATGATTCGCGATAAAAAAGCGAATCAAATGCTAAAGACCCGACTCGGCACCGCCATTGTCAGGCCCGGCCAGCCCGACCGGATTGCACGCCGAAGCCCTCGATAAGCGCCTCGGTGGCCTGCACGTCCCGCAACTGTGACTGGATGTCGATCAGGTGACGGTAATTCTCGTCCGTCGGGTCCGTCGCAAGGGCAGTCTCGGCCGCTTTGAGCTCCTTATGTAGAGACTGAGCGGCTTGCTGCAAGTACAGAGCCTGCGTGAAGTGGTCGCGCGCATCGTCGAGAGCAGCTTCAGGCAGGGCCGTCCACAGTCCCGCGCTCTTGACCTGCAAAAGCGCCCGCTGCCAGGTTTCCTGCAACCCGCATGCGTCGACATGGCCGATCAGGGTCGTATTCCTGCCGGTCAGGCCATGGGCCGCCGCATCCACGATGCACGCCTTGAGCTGGCGCAACTCGGCACTGGTGATATCGAGACGGTCGATCTCGTCGAAATACTCGTCGACCAGATCGGGATGGTGGACGAGCGTGACGAGGATCGTCGTCTCGCGCAGCGGCATCGCCGACGCGGCGCGCCGAACGAGCGAGGAACGGGCGAGGCTTTCGGAGACGGCCAGACGCTGGTGGCCGATCGAACCGGGGCCGCCGCCGGGGCGCTGCTGCTGCCCTTTCTTTTCGAAGCGCGGATTTTGCGGGCGCGTCGAGCCGAAGAAGCGGATCACGCGGTCGCGCATCTCCTGCGCATAGTGGCGGCGCACATCCTCGTCCTTGATGCGGTAGGTGGCCTCGCGCAGGCGCTTTTCGAGGTCGGCGCGGCGCTCGGGCGTCTCGAACGTCGCGCCGGCCGTTTCGCGCTGCCACAGCATGTCCGCCAGGGGACGCGCCTCGGCAATGAGCGCGCGCAAGGCCTCGGCGCCTTCGTTGCGGACGATGTCGTCGGGGTCCTGCCCATTCGGCAACAGCGCGAAACGCATGCTGCGTCCCGCCTGCACCAGCGGCAAGGCGAGATCGGCGGCGCGGAACGCTGCCTTGAGGCCGGCTGCATCGCCGTCGAAACACAGGACCGGCTCGCCCGACATGCGCCACAAAAGTTCAAGCTGGTTTTCGGTCAGCGCCGTTCCGAGCGGCGCAACGGCGTTCTCGATACCGGACTGGGCAAGCGCGATCACGTCCATATAGCCTTCCACGGCGATCACGGTTCCGCCTCGGGCGACCGATGCGCGGGCGCGGGCCAGATTGTAGAGAACCTGCCCCTTGTGAAAGAGTTCGGTGTCGTTGGAGTTGAGATATTTCGCGGGCGCATCGGGCGACATGGCGCGTCCGCCAAAGGCGATGACGCGACCGCGCGCATCCTCGATCGGAAACATCACGCGGTCACGGAACCGGTCGTAGGAAACCGGGATGTCCGGCCCGTGGACGACGAGGCCGCAAGCTTCGATCTGCGCTTTATCTACGCCTTTCGCAGCAAGATGTTCCTTCAGCGCATTCCGGCTCTCGGGCGCGTAGCCGAGGCGGAAGGTCTGTTGCGTGGGGCCGGTCAGGCCACGTTCGCGCAAATAGGCGCGGGCCTTGGCACCGTCCGCGCCCTGCAAGCGGTTTTCGAAGAATTGCGTCGCCATCTCCATGACGTCGGAGAGCGAGGCGCGCTCGCGTTCGCGCCGTTCCTCCTGCACGTCGCGGGCGGGCATCGGAACGCCGGCCATGTCGGCGATCTTTTCCACCGCCTCGGGGAAGGCGAGGCCGTCATGCTCGGTGAGAAACCGGAAATGATCACCCGACGCGCCGCAACCGAAGCAATAATACCGGCCCTTCTTGTCCTCGCAATGGAAGCTCGGGCTCTTCTCGCCATGGAAGGGGCAGCACGCCCAGAAATCGCCGCGCGGGGCGTTCGTCTTGCGCCGATCCCACGTCACGCGCGCGCCGATCACCGAAGAGATCGGCACCCGGTCCCGGATTTCGTCGAGAAAAGTAGGAGAAAATCGCATCTGGTACGGCTCGCTTTCACTTCCATATAGGACCTATCGCAAACCGGTGCGACGGGATTGCGCGGTCTTGCCCGACATTCACAGGCTGAAGCGTGCCGCGATCTTGCAGAGGCGCTCTGACGGTTTGGGTTTTGGTGCGCACATCTTTTGAAACGCGCGAAAACGAAAGCAAACGCGCTTGCAAGGCGGACGCTCCCATGCGATTCTGATTAATCGACTAAGAAAAAGTCGCGGGCAAAACCGCGCTTAGGTGAAGCTGAAACCGATGATCCTTTCCATCATATGCCCCCATTCGCCGGTGTCGGCGGCTCCCCGAAACGCGCGCTGTGCAGGGGTGAAGCGATGACGGGGTCGGTTGTCCTTCTCAATCTGGCCGGCGCGGTGGCGCTTTTGCTTTGGGCGACGCGCATGGTGCGGACCGGCGTCGAGCGCGCCTATGGTGACGTGCTGCGTCGCAAGTTGCGCGCGACATTGAGCAATCCACTCGCCGGCGTGGTGGCGGGAACGGGCCTGGCAATCGCCTTGCAGAGCGCGACGGCGGTGTCGCTTCTGGTCGGCTCGTTCGTCGGATCGGGGATCGTCGGCGGCGCGGCGGGGCTGGTCGCGGTGCTGGGCGCCGATCTCGGCTCGGCGATCGTCGTCAAGATGCTTTCCTTCGACCTCAGCCTGCTCGTTCCGGTCTGCCTTTTCTCCGGCACGGCCATCTTTCTGGCGACGGAGCGGCGGGCGTGGCGGCAGTTCGGCCGCATCCTGGTCGGGATCGGGCTTCTGCTCCTGTCGCTGCGGCTGATCGGCGAGGCGTCGGAGCCGCTGCGCGACAGCACGCTGTTGCCGGTCATCGTCAATTTCCTGCGGGCCGATCCGATCACCGCCTTCATCCTCGCGGCGATCATGACGTGGCTGTTCCATTCGAGCGTGGCGGCGATCCTGCTCCTGGTGGCGCTGGCCGAACGCGCGCTGATCCCGGTGGAACTCGGCATCGTCATGGTGCTCGGCTGCAATCTGGGCGGCGGGCTGATCGCGGCGATGCTGTCGCGCTCGATGGCGCCGGCCGGCCGCTCCGTGCCGATCGCCAACCTCGTCCTGCGCGGGATCGGCGCGATAACGGCGCTGATCGTGATCGCGCTCGTCCACCCGCCGCTCGACCTTCTCGGCGGCTTGCCCGCGGTGCAGATGGTCAATGCGCATATCGCGTTCAACGTCGCGCTGGTTCTGTTCGGCCTGCCGCTTGCCGGTCCCGTCCACCGGGCCGTGAGCCGCGGGATTGCCGCGATGGCTCCGGTCGCGCCCATCGATCTGGAAGACCAGCCCGTCTCCTCGCTGGACCCCAAGGTGCTCGACAATCCGCCGCTGGCGCTCGGCAATGCAACGCGCGAGGTCATGTCGATCTGCGACACGGTCGAGATCATGCTGACGAATGTGATGGAGCTTTACGAGGACGCCGACAAACCGAAGATCGAGGCGCTTTCGGCGCTCGATGACCGCGTGGACGAGCGCCAGAGAGCGATCAAGCTCTACCTCGCCCGGATCAGTCCATCGCAAATGAGCGAAGACCAAGCGCTGCGCTATCAGGAACTTCTGGGCGCGTGCGTGAAACTCGAACAGGTCGGCGACATCATCGTGCGCAACATGCTGGCGCAGGTGCGCAAAAAGGTCGAGCGGGGCGTGAAGCTGTCGCCCGAGGGGCTGGACGAATTGCGCGGCATGCATACGGCCATCCTCGCCAATGCGCGGCTCGCCTTCAATGTGCTCGTCTCGCGCGACCGCGAAACAGCGCGCCAATTGATGCTTGAAAAGGACCGGCTGCGGGAATTGGAAAGACGCTCCAGCCAGCGGCACTTCCAGCGCTTGCGTGACGGGACGGCGCAGAGCGTCGAGACGAGTTCGATCCATCTCGACACGATCCGCGACCTGAAGCAGATCAACTCGCTTCTGGCGTCCATCGCCTATCCGGTTCTGGAAGAGCACGGGCTGCTTCGAGATACGCGGCTGAAGGCTTCGTAAACCGCAGAGGTTGCAGTCCCACCACTCGTCCGACCCTTCGGGCCACCTTCCCCCCCAACGGAGAAGGAACCTTCTGCATGAACATCCCGGCAAACCGCTTACGGGGGATAATGGGCATCAACCGTCGTGCCGGCAATTCCTTCTCCCCTTGGGGAGAAGATGGCCCGAAGGGTCGGATGAGTGTATCGGCGCTCGCTTTCAATCTGGAAAAAAGAAACCCGGCCGCTGGAGGACGGCCGGGTTTCGGTGCCTGTCCCGCCGGACACAAACCGGAGGGACGGGGCAGGGAACGCTCGATATAGGTACGCTACTGAGCCTGTGCCACCGGCGCGACCAATTGCGTGATGCGACGGATCGCGACGCGCCGGTTACGACGCTCCTCGGCCTCGGTCGCCACCTTCAGATAACGCTCGCCATAGCCTTGCGTGACGAGGTTTTCCGGGGGGACGTCGAAATAGTCGGTCAAGGCGACCGCGACGGCCTCCGCACGGCGATCCGAAAGCGCAAGGTTCGCCTCGTCGGAGCCGACCGCGTCCGTATGGCCTTCGATCAGGAAGGTTTCGGCCGGGTTCTCGTCGAGCAGGCGCAGTATCGCGTCCGCCACGCCCTGCAACCGCGGGACCTCGCTTTGGCCGATGGAGGCCGAGCCGAAGTCGAAGGTCAGCGTGTCGAGGTCGACGCGGCGCGCGATGTCGCGAACGCGGGACGAATATTTGACCTCGTCGATCGTGTAGATCTCGCGGACCTGCTCGACCGGCGGCTGCTCGAAGAACTCGTAGTAGACGTCGGGGTCCTGAACGCGATCGGCTTCCAGAATGTACTGGCTGACCGGGATCGTCAGGCGCAGCGGCGGCAGGTCGCGACCCGGATCACGCCAGCGGCGCGGCCGGTCGCCCTCGTCGCCGAAGCGGCGATCGTCGGCATAGACGAGCACATATTCGCGGCCGTCCGGGTCGAAGCGCGAACGCTGCACGACGTCGCCGTAGCGGTCGCGGATCGTGACGATCTCGACGCCGTTCGGGCGAACGATCGTTTCGCGATAGCGGCCGCGCGGCAGTTCCTCGTAGTAGACTTCTTCCGCGTTGCGTCCAAGACGCGTGCGGTCGTCGCTTTGCACGATGGTCTGGTTGTTGAACTGGATGACGAAGCGATCGCCGATCTCGCGCAGGACGTTGGAGCCTTCACGACGCTCAAGGAAAGGTTCCTCACGACGATCGATGCGGCGGCCTTCGACGGCACGCAGCGACTGGACTTCGACCGGTGCTTCCAGAATCTGAGATTCCAGAATGCTGGTCGGCGCGGGACCGGATGGCCGCGCACGCGCGGCACGCTCTGCCTCGATCTGTTCGGGCGTCGAGCCGTCCGCTTCCGCTTCGGCCTCGAAAGTGGCCTCGGCCTCGGCGGGGTCCTTGGCGCTGTCGAGGATAGGCGCGAGGTCCTGCGTTTCCTCGAAAGCCTGATCCGGCGGGACGACTTCCTCGACGGGCTCAGCGGGCGCTTCGCCTTCCGGGGCCGCAGGAAGTTCGCCTTCGGCGGGCGCGACGGGGGGCTCGCCTTCGAGAAACTGTTCGACGTCACCATCGACGGGTGCGGCCGGAACTTCGCCCTCGACGGGCGCCGGCGCTTCACCCGCAGGTGCTTCTTCGGCAGCGGGAGCCTCTTCAGCCGGCGCTTCCTGGATCACGGGTTCCTCGGCTGGCGCTTCTTCGGCCGGTGCCTGTTCAACGGGTGCCTGATCGACGGGCGCCGGCTCAGCCGGTGCTTCCTCGACTGCCGGTTCTTCGACCGGGGCCTCCGGCTCTGGCGCGGGTGCTTCTTCTGCCGGTGCCTCTTCGATGACCGGTTCTTCCGCGGGCGCTTCCTGAGTTACCGGCTCTTCGGCGGGAGCCTCCTCGACAGGTGCTTCCTCCGCCGGGGCTTCCGGTTCTGGGGCGGGAGCTTCTTCGGCAGGCTGTTCGACCGGCGCAGGCTCAGGCTCTGGAGCGGGCTCAGGCACTGGAGCCGGCTCTGGCTCCGGAGCGGGTTCAGGAGCCGGTTCTTCTGCCGGGGCTTGCTCAGGAGCGGGCGCTTCCTCGATCGGCTGTTCCTCGGCAGGCGCTTCCTGCGCGCCTTCGGCCTCCAGCCGCTGCTGACGTTCTTCCTCGGTTTCCTCTGTGGCCTGCGCCAAAACGACCGGCGCATTCGCCGGGCCGCCTCGCTGCAAGGCATCGAAATTTGCAAGGCGCGGACCGGTAATCGGCGCTGCGCTCAACTGGGCGGTTGCCATGACCAGCCCGAGGGCGGTCCCGGCAAGAATCCGCGACTGTCTCTTCATCAGAGTATGCTCCTGAAAGATGGGTCCCAACCTGCCGACAATGGAAGAACCAGCATTTTGTTCCGGTTTTGGCGGGAAACGGGCCGGAGTCCGGGTCATTTCAAGGCAATCGCAAGGCGATCTCGCTCATTCGTGCTTGACCGCGCATTCGCCGAGGGCCACATGCGCGCCATGTCTCAGCCCTTCTGGAAAACGACGCCGCTCGAAAAGATGACCCGCCAGGAGTGGGAATCGCTGTGCGACGGCTGCGGCAAATGCTGCCTGTCCAAGCTCGAGGAAGAGGATACGGGCGAGATCTACTGGACGAGCATCGGTTGTCGCCTGTTCGACGCGGCCGCCTGCCGCTGCTCCGACTATGAAGGACGGCTCGCAAAAGTGCCGGACTGCGTCAAGCTCACGCCGCAAAAGGTTCGCACGCTGCCCTGGCTGCCTTCGACCTGCGCCTACAGGCTTGTTGCCGATGGTGAGGATCTGAGATGGTGGCATCATCTCGTTTCCGGTTCCCACGAGACCGTTCACGAGGCGGGCATCTCCGTTCGCGGACGCGTCACGGCGCTCGAAACCGACATGGACAGCGTCGACGACTATTTCGATCACATTCTGGACGAAGAACCCTGAGCGCTTGCCTCTTGCAGGCGGGCTTTACCTTGTCCTAACCAACTGCCCGACCAATCACGAGGATTCAAGCGAATGAGCCAGACCGAAACCAAAGTTCTCATCGAACGCTATGTCGATGCCTTCAACAATGGCGACAATCAGGCCATGCTCGACTGTCTCGGCGAAGACGTCGCCCATGACGTCAACGAGGGCGAGCGCGAGATCGGCAAGGAAAAGTTCAAGTGGTTCCTCGCCATGATGGACAAGCACTACAAGGAACAACTCACCGATATCGTCATCATGACCAACGAGACCGGCAGCCGCGCGGCCGCCGAGTTCACCGTCCATGGCGAATATCTGGCGACAGCCGAAGGTCTGCCGGAAGCCAACGGCCAGCGCTATTCGGTGCCGGGCGCGATCCTGTTCGAGATCGACGGCGGACGCATTTCGAGGGTGACCACCTATTACAATCTGAAGAACTGGATCGATTCCGTCTCGAAAGGCTGACGCGTGATCGAGGTTCGCAAATTGTCTCGCGACGAGGCGGAGGCCCGTTTCGACGACCTCGCGGCCTTGCGCATCGAGGTGTTTCGGGCGTTTCCGTATCTCTATGACGGTGACGCGGCTTACGAGCGCGCCTATCTGGCGACCTATATGCGCGCGCCCGGCGCGGTCGTCATCGGGGCGCTCGACGGCGACCGGCTGGTCGGCGCGGCAACGGCGACGCCGCTTGGCGAACACCGCGCGGAATTCGCGGCGCCTTTCGCCGCGCGGGGGCTCGACGTGGACGACTTCTTCTACTTCGGCGAGTCGGTGCTGAAATCCGTCTATCGCGGGCAAGGGATCGGCGTGCGGTTCTTCGAAGAACGCGAGCGCGCGGCGCTTGAGGCGGCTTTCGGCAAATGCGTCTTTTCCGCCGTCATTCGTCCGGCCGGGCACCCCGAGCGACCTGCCGGCTACACGCCTCTGAATCGCTTTTGGAAAAAACGCGGCTACGAGCGGATCGAGGGGCTCGTCACCGGCTTTTCATGGCGCGACATCGGCGACGACGCCGAGACGGAAAAGCCGATGGAATACTGGATGAAGGCATTGACGCCCGTTCGATGAACAATGGCTGAACGGGCAGTTCCAAACCCGTTCAGCCTGCCGGATGCATCTTCTTCTCATACGCATCACGCACGAGGAGAAGAACCGATGTTGAAATTCGTCAAAACCGCCGCCCTGTCCGCGCTGATCGGCCTCGGTACGCTCGCCGCCATGCCGGCTCAGGCGCAGGTCAATTCCGGAGCCGTCCAGTTCGACCGGGCCAATGCGACCGTAACGGTCCAGTGGCGCGGCGATCGCGGTGGGCGCTGGGACCGTGGCCGTCCTGCCGCCTGCACGCCCGGACAGGCCGTCCACAAGGCGCAGCGCATGGGCCTGCGCAATGCCCGGATCGTCAACGCCAATCGCAACGTGATCCGCGTGGCGGGCCGCTCATGGCGCGACGGCCGCACCGCGATCGTTTTCGCCCGCGCACCGCATTGCCCGGTCATTCGCTGATTTTTCACCAGCCATGAAAAAGGGCGCCGAGCTTCGGGTTCGACGCCCTTTTTTGTTATTGCTGCGCGCCGTTGCCGATCGCGAAGGTCACGTCGACATGGACGACGTAGTTGTTTTCGCCGGCCTGAACCGGAACGGCCTCAGCGCCTGAATCGGCGGCCATGCGCATCATCTGCGGCTGGGGATAGGGCATTGGCGGCGGTGCGTTTCGTTCCGAAATCTGGATCACGTCGCCAAGTTCGACGCCTGCGGTTTCAGCCAGCGTGCGCGCCCGTCCCATTGCGTCTTCGACCGCATTTTTGCGCGCTTCGGCCGTCGCCGCGGACGGATCGTCGTTGACGAAGGCGATCGAGCCACCCTGATTGACGCCGAGCGTGACGGATTGATCGAGGACTTCGCCGACCCGTGCGATATCGCGGACGCGCACGGTCAGATTGTTGGTGACCTGATAGGCGACGATGCGCGGCTCCTGCTCGTCATTGTTGTCGTTCGGATAGACGTAGCGCGGATTGATCGACAGGCCCGCCGTCTGAAGGTCGCGATCCTCGATGCCCGCTTCCTTCATCGCGGCGATCACGTCGGCCATCGCCTGATTGTTCTGGTCGAGCGCTTCGCGCGCCGTTTCGGCCTCGCGCATCACCGCCAGATTGACGATCGCCATGTCGGGCGCGACAGCCGCTTCACCCTTTCCGGTGACGACGATCTGCGGAAACGGGCGGTTGTTGTCCTGCGCATGGGCGGCGAAGGGCAAGGCAAGGGCCAGGATGGCTGTGGAAAGGATCAAGCGGCGCATCAAATAGTGTCTCCCGTATAGCAATGGAGAAACGAGCGGTAAGGACCGATTATGGGCGGATTGGGGCGCGGCGCGCTTGTGCGCACGATCGAAAACCTCTAATCGGATGCCGCGTGGGGCCTGTAGCTCAATGGTTAGAGCCGGCGGCTCATAACCGCTTGGTTGGGGGTTCGAGTCCCTCCGGGCCCACCAAATTACTAATGTACGACCCGGAGACATGGGTAACAGAATGTACCTAAGACATGGGTGACAACCTCGTGCCGAACGGGTTGTCGATGGTCTGCAAGGTCTTCTGTTCCAGGTCGATATATCCCAGATCATAGTGCA
>NZ_JAAAMK010000014.1 GCF_024105665.1 Aliihoeflea aestuarii
CAAACAGAAAAGCCCGGGCTGCCCCGGCCGGCAAATGCCGAACACGGTGACGCGGGGTGGAGCAGCCCGGTAGCTCGTCAGGCTCATAACCTGAAGGTCGTAGGTTCAAATCCTACCCCCGCAACCACTGATAACGACAAACCCGTAGCATCCGCTGCGGGTTTTGTTGTTTTTACAGTCTTTCCAATGGCTTGCCGCTCCGTCCAGTTCAGGATCGTGCTCAGTTCTCCGTGCAGCGTCGCGTAAATCTCGCCGCGTTCCGGCCCCGGCGTCAGCGAAATCTTCTCGATCAGGCCGCGCAAAGTTTCCGCTGCTTCCTGTCGCTCTTCCTTGCGATTGAGCGCCTTGGTCAGGGCGGAAACCTTTTTTGCATAGATCGCCGAGGCGCTCGGCAGAATGTCCGGTTTGTCCTCTGGCGCGTCGGCCAGCAGGGCGTTCAGTTCGGTCTTGCGCGCCTCCAGCGTGTCCATCTCTGCCTTCATGCTCTCATGGAACATGCCAGCCTTGATCGCCTCGATGATGCCGCGGATCTGCTTCTCGATCTTCACCAGTTCTGCTTTCCAGGCATCGCCGCTGGAGCGGCGTTCCCGGTTCAGCCGATTGGTTTCCTCGGCATAGGCGCGCATCGCCTCCTCGACGATCTCGGGGGCCATCATGCGGTCCTTGAGGCCGGAGAGCACGCGTGCTTCCAGATCCTCACGCGGGATCGTGCGGCTGTTTGAACAGGCGCCCTTGCTGATGTGGTTCGAGCAGGCGAACCGATCAGCGCCGCGCAGCGAGTAGGGGCCTCCGCAACAGCCACAGAACACCAGGCCGGAGAGAAGGGACTTCGGGCGACGTGTGCCGTTCAGACGGTTCTTTTTGTGGTGATTGCGCACGGCTTCGGTGACGTTGGCAAACTTCTCGGCGATCTCGCCCTGCCGGACACGAACTGAATGCCACAGTTCGTCATCGACAATGCGCAGCTCCGGCACATCCTTGATGATCCATTCCGATTCCGGGTTCAGCCGCGACACGCGCTTTCCGGTCGATGGATCCTTGATGTAGCGAAGCCGGTTCCAGATCAGACGACCGATATAAAGTTCATTATTCACCAGCCCCGTGCCGCGCTTCACATGGCCGCGGATGGTGGTATCGCTCCAGAGCTTACCAGCCGGACCGGGGACACCTTCCTCGTTCAATGTGCGGGCGATGGTGCGCGGACCCACGCCGGCAGCGAACTCGCGGAAGATGCGGCGGACAACATTCGCCTCGGCTTCGTTGATCTCGCGATCACCACGAATGGGATCGCCGCGCGCATCGAGCTGCTTGACGACATTGTAGCCAAAGCACAGACCGCCACCCGATTTGCCGTCCTCGACGCGGCCTCGAATGCCGCGATGGGTTTTGGCAGCGAGGTCTTTCAGGAACAGCGCGTTCATCGTGCCCTTGAGGCCGACATGAAGCTCGCTGATCTCGCCCTCGGATAGCGTGACAATGGGAACGCCTGCGAATTTGAGGTGCTTGTAGAAGGTGGCGACGTCAGCCTGGTCGCGACTGATGCGATCCAGTGCCTCAGCCAGCACGATGTCGAACTGTCCAGCCTGCGCATCCTGAAGGAGCGCCTGAATGCCGGGGCGCAGGATCATACTTGCGCCGGAGATGCCCGCATCCTTGTAGGTTCCGACGATCTTCCACTTCTCGCGCTTCGCCTGCTCGCGGCAGATACGCAACTGGTCCTCGATCGACGCCTCGCGCTGATTGTCGGAAGAATATCGGGCATAGAGCGCAACGCGGGTCATATCGGCAGTCCTTTCAATCTCCGGGTTCGGGGAGGTATCTTAATTCTGTTCAGGTTCGGAGGCGGCTTCGACGGCTTTGCCCCTGCGCTGCGCCGCTGACAGTAGCTCGTCATATTGAGCGGCCGACATCAGCACAAACTCGCGCCGACCATGTCGCGTGATCTCTACCGGTTCACGGTGAGACTCGTTCAGATACTGTCCGAACTTGCGCTGGAATTCGAGGGAGGTTGTGGTTGGCATCGCAGACCCCAGGAGAATAGGTCTGCTTAAATAATACGTGTTATACGTATATGGCAAGAGAATTTGCAGGTCAGCTACGCAGGTGGCGTTGTGCTTTGCGCTCCGCTGCCAGTTTACGCTCGAACTGCTCGCGGGCGATCTGGCGTCCGATCAGGCGAGCCAGCGACATCAAGGCATTGTCTTTGCGCGCAGGATCGTGCCGGTCCGTTTCCGGTCCGGTCGAGGCTGTAACCTCGACATTGATCCTGTTCCGCTTGACCGCCATCGTCTCCAAAATCCCGTGCCCCGAAAGGGGATGGGGCAATGGAAACGCGGAATGTCATCGCAGGGGAAGGCCTCGGGCATAGCTGTGCGGTGAATAGGATACCGTGGCGTAGAAAAGGGACGGCGTATTTGGAAGCGAAAGTGGCTGAACAGATCCCATAATGACCTGCCACGGAATTTTCATCCGGCTGCGATTAGAGCCTCGTCGGTTTTTGATACGCCAGATGGCGCGGTGGGAGCAACCGGCGGAAACGCGTAGCTTTCAAATTGCGCAGCGTTGGAGCCGGTTGCGGCGATGGTCCCGGCATAGGCTGCCGGGGTCTGGTATCCGAGCGACGAGTGCGGCCGGAAATGGTTGTAATCGTCCGCCCATTCAGTGATGGCGCTGCGGGCATGATCGAGGCCGAAGAACAGGCTTTCGTTGAGCAGTTCGTCGCGCATGCGGCCGTTGAAACTCTCGACATAGCCGTTCTGCATCGGTCTTCCCGGCGCGATGTAGTGCCATTCGATCTTATGATCCTTCGACCATGCGAGGATGGCATTCGAGGTGAGTTCGGTCCCGTTGTCGGAGACGATCATTCCGGGTTTGCCGCGCCGTTCGATCAGTGTCGTCAGTTCGCGAGCAACACGACGGCCGGAGATCGACGTGTCCGGGATGGCCGCCAGGCATTCGCGCGTAACGTCGTCGACAATGTTAAGCACGCGGAAGCGCCTGCCGCAGGCGAACTGTAAGCGGTCGCTGGCCCCCACTGTCGACTTAGCTTGACGGCTTGAAGTTCCACGGTAGCAGGTCATCGAGGCGGCTTTGTGGATGGCCGGTGGCGATCGCCGTGAGGGTGGCCTTCAGATAGGCAAAGGGCTCAATGCCGTTGATCTTGCAGGTCTCGATCAACGAGGCGATGCGGCCCCAAGCAACGCCGCCTTCGTCGTGACCTGCGAAGAGCGCATTCTTGCGATTGAGGGTGATGGGGCGGATCAGATTTTCGACCCTGTTGGAGTCGATCTCGATGCGCCCGTCGGTCAGGAAGGCTTGCAGCCCTTCCCAGTGGTTATGGATGTAGGTGAGTTTTTCGCCCAACCGGGATTTGGTGGAGATCTTTCGGCGTTGCGCCTGCAGCCAGCCGCCGAAGGCTGCCACCAGCGGTGCGGTGCGGGCTTGGCGGGCCGAGAGGCGCTGGCCGGGCGAGACACCGCGGATGTCGGCCTCGACGGCGTAGAACTCGGCGATGCGGCGCAGCCCCTCAGCAGCGATGTCGGAGCCATCGCGGTCGAAGACTTCCTTTAGTTTGCGCCTTGCATGCGCCCAGCAATGCGCGACCCGAATGGGGGCACCGCCCTTGCGCGAGGGTTTGGTCAGCCGGTTATAGCCTGTGTAACCGTCGATTTGCAGAATGCCATCGAAGCCGGTCAGGAAGGTCTCGGCATTCTCGCCCGCGCGGCCGGGGGCATAGAAGTAGACCACGCCGGGCGGGTCCTCGCCGCCCCAGGGCCGGTCATCGCGCGCCAGTGCCCAGAGATATCCGGTTTTTGTCGTCCCGCGCCCCGGGTCCAGCACCGGGGCCGTCGTTTCGTCCATGAACAGCTTGCCCGACCGTTTGAGATGCTCGGCCAGCCGATCCACCACCGGCGTCAGATGGAATGCGGCCTTGCCCACCCAATCGGCCAGAACGGCGCGGTGCAGATCAAGGCCCGCCCGCGCCAGGATCTGGCTCTGTCTATACAACGGCAGATGGTCCGCATACTTGCTGACCAGCACATGGGCGAGCGTCGCCTCGGTCGGCAGCCCGCCCGTGATCAGGCGGGAGGGTGCTGGTGCCTGAGTGACGCCGTCGGTGCAGGACCGGCAGGCATATTTCGGGCGGACGGTGACGATGACGCGCAGCTGGGCAGGCACGATGTCCAGCCGCTCGCTGCGGTCTTCACCGATCTTGTGCATGATGCCGCAGCCGCAGGGGCAGATCAGGCTGGCGGGCTCGATGACTTCTTCGATACGCGGCAGTGCAGCCGGCAGGTTGCCGATATTGCGCTTCGGCGCGGGCCTGGTCGCCCCCTTGCCCGCCCTGGTGGCCTGCGTTTCCCTCGAAGCCTCGACCTCGGCCAACGCAATGGACAGGTCCTCGAAAGCCAGCTGCCGCTCATCCTCGGTCAGCTTTTCCGACCGCTTGCCATGCAGGGCATGGTTCAGCTCGGCGATCAGGTGCTCCTGGCGTCTAGTGATGTCCTTGAGAGCCGCCACCTCTTCCAGCAACGCCTGAACCGCCGCGCGCTGCGCGTTGGGAATGGCGGAAAGATCGAGAACAGAGGCTGCGAACATGCTCTGATTTTATCAAGGATCTCCGGCAAAAACATGGAAAATCAGACAACTGATTCATTCTGCCGCAGCAGGGGGGCGGGTTTCCAGAGCTTTGACCTTGCGCCAGTCGAGCCCGGCAAACAGCGCCTCAAACTGGGCATGGTTCAGCGCCATGATCCCGTCCTTGACGGCCGGCCAGGTAAAGGTTGTATCCTCCAGCCGCTTGTAAGCCATTACCAGACCGGTGCCGTCCCAATACAAAAGCTTCAGCCTGTCCGCCCGGCGCGAGCGGAACACGAACACCGTGCCGGTGAACGGATCCTTGCGCAGCACCGACGACACCAGTGCAGCCAGGCCATCATGCCCCTTGCGGAAATCGACGGGTTTGGTCGCAACCATGATCCTCACGCGGTTGGAGGGGAAGATCATGGGGTAGCCGCCAGGGCGCGCACGACCATGGCAATCCGCTCCGCCGAGGCCCCGGCTTCCAGACGGATCACCACCGCGCCCGCGACGATCTCCGGCCGGGCCACGGCACCGACATCGGCCCGCGGCGCATCTTCAGCGGGGCCGAGCAACAGCGCCGCAAACTCTACCGGATCTTCAGGAGCAGGCAGCACCAGTCGCCCTTTCCGCGCCAGCGTCCGCCAAGAAGAGACATGGTTCGCCGGCACCCCGTGCCGCCGCGCAACGGTATTCACGGTCACGCCCGGCATCAGCGTCTCCGCCACAATCCGCGCCTTTACCTCATCCGGCCACTTCCGGTTCCGACGGCCGCGGCCGCCAGCCGGGAGAAGCTCCAATGCAGACTCCATGGAGAAACTCCGTCCCAACAATCATCGCGGTCCAATGAACCGATCAGAATGCCGCGCGGAAGGTGGGGGGCAGAGAACGCTTACGGCGAACTGATCGTGGACGAAATCCAGTGACCATCGCGCATTGGCCTTCGCCTCCACCAGGATCGGCGCACGTGTGCCCACGGCACGTCGCCGAGCCTTCCGTTTGCGAACGGAAAGACCCTCTTCGCGATACAGCCGATAGATGCGATTGACGCCTGATGGCTCTCCATCACGCCGAAGCAAAATGAACAGTCGTCGGTAGCCGAAACGTCGCCGCTCGTTGGCGAGATCGCGCAACCTCAATCGCAGTGCGACCTCCGGCGGTCGGCAGGATCGGTAACGGACCATCTTGCGGTCGGCGGATATGATCTGGCAGGCCCGCCGCTCCGAAAGAGCCATGACGGCCTTCAGGTGCGCGACGGCATCGCGCTTGGCGGCAGGCCCTACCATTTTTTTGAAAGAAGCTCGCGGAGTGCGGCAACATCCAGCATTTGCTCGGCCAGCAGCTTCTTCAGCTTGGCGTTCTCCTCCTCAAGCGCCTTCAGCCGTTTCGCCTCGGAGACCTCCATGCCGCCGTATTTGGCTTTCCAGTTGTAAAATGTCGCCTCGGAAATCCCGTGCTTGCGGCACAGGTCAGCTGCTTTCGCGCCAACCTCCTGCTCACGCAGCACCCCGATAATCTGCTCTTCCGTAAATCTCTGCTTCTTCATGCGTCCGTCCTCAATGGACCGGACTCTAACCAATTCTGGAGGAAATTACCCGTGGCAGGTCAATAAGCACACAGATGATTTCGAATCTTCTCCATCTGCCACTTGCATAATGAATACCTAAACCGTTGCGTTTTTAACGCAAGCCTGAGAAGCATAGAGACGTGACGCACAATGTTAAGACTAAACACTATCCGAAAATGGTAACCATAAGCTAAGTAATCTCAACATAGCCAATGAGTTCTGCAGAGTAGCTTCCATCTCCAGCTGCGGTGCCCTTATGCTTGAGTTCCCGTTGAAGGGAGGGCTCGACGGTCTTGCTGAAGATGCTGATCCGCTCATCCTCGCCCAGGAAAGGTCGAGAGGGCGACAACCTGAGCACCTGATCAACCTGGCGCTCAATTGCAGGAAGCCTTGTCCCCTCAGGGCTGACCGCGATGGATTGTATGGTTGTCCGTTTTTCACCTTGACCGTTGGTCGCTTCCACAAGCCACAACGAGAGGATGGCTGGTTCAATTCCATTCCCCTCAAGGGCTACTCCGAGAAAATTCGGATTGAGCGAACGCCACCTGCCCAGTTCCTCCTGGACCGCCGGATGATCAAGCCCCAGGAGATCGTACGTTTCGGAGGAAGTTGCGACATCGCGGTTTAGAGTAAATCGAATGCGGCGGGCACCATCGACCGTAAGTAAATCGATAGTCTCTGCATCAACCTTCGAGAGCCTTAGATTCCGGTCCGCCATAGCCACCGACAAGAAATCAACCAACCGCTCCAAACCCGTGGAAACATCGGAGAACGGCTTGTAATCATCCAGACTGAAGCCTTCGAGATCTTGGAAGAGATCAAATACTACCTCCCGTGCCTCGCGTGCGTTTGCCAAGGCCGCCTCAAGTTCAACTGCGGTCCGTTTCAGCTCTGGGTCACCCAGAGCCTCTTGGTAAAGCCGATCGTAGTTCAATCGCTCTGACAGCTGCCCAAGTATTTGAGAACGCAGATCTTCTGCGACGTTGCCTTGCTCGTCGACTTTTCCGAGCGTTCTCGCGATTTCCGTAAGCTTGTCGTCAAGCAGAAGAAAAATGCGCCCTTCGATCGTATCAGAAAGGACCAAGTTGTAGACTTGCGCGGTGTGCGCTTGACCATATCGATGAATTCGACCGATCCGCTGTTCCATATCCATTGGATTCCAGGGCAGGTCAAAATTGAAAAGGATGCGTGCGAACTGCAGATTGATTCCCTCGCGGCCTGCTGCGGTGCAGACCATTACACGCGGCCCATCCTTCAACTTGAAGCGGCGTTCAGCAGCGGCTTTGGCGCCGTGATCACCGCCACGGAGAACTACGACGCCTTGACCGGGATATGTCGCCTCGATTTCACGGGCCAAGAGGTCCACTGTTCCCAAATATGTGGCAAAGATCACAATCTTTTCGTTGGGATTTTGACGCCACAAGGTACCAAGGCCGTCGAGTAGCTTCTGCACCTTAGTTTCACGCTGCACCGGAAAAACCGACAGCAAGTCTGCAATTCGCAACCGCTCTTCCGGTAGATGCAGGTCGATCGCTGCCGAGGCGACATCCTCCATATGAGAAGACGCAAATTCCGAGCCATAAGGATCGGACGCCATCTCCAGCGCTTCCTCGTCCCACTTCTTTGCGAGCCTATATTTTAGGTCGGCCATTATCCGGTCGACTTCACTTTTCCCGATCGGATCCCTTTCAAGCCCCCATTCGGCATGAATCAGCTCCCGCGCTTCATCGAACAGTCGCTCGCGACCTTCAATATCAAGCTCCTTGTCCCGCAGAAGCGCCTCTTGCAGGGTGAGCATGAGCATACGTCGCTTGAGCGTTCGCCTCACGGCAGCGAAGCTGGACGCTGCGATCTTTTGGAAGATCGCCATGAGGAAGCCCAAGGCTCGCCCTTGGTTTCCTTTTCGTTTGGCCAGGTCGAAACCTTCTTCGAGGTATTCGCGCAGCCGCTCATAAAAGCGTCGCTCCTCCTCACCCATCAGGAAGGATTCTGTATGTACCCACCGGCGTGCGAAAAGCGGGTCTCCATCCGGGCGGCAAGCATCCGCCTTGGTCCGTCGGAACATCACGGTATTCAAGCGATGTCGATTTTCCAACATCTCCTCAGGGCTGCCGAAGAGCGTGGGATTTAGCAGTTGGATGAGCATCCAGAACTGGAAGTGGTTTCCTTGATGTGGCGTCGCGGAGAGGAGAAGGAGGTCTCGCGTGTGACCTTTCAAAGCCTCGCCGAGTTTGTAGTTTTCCGTCTTCCGAACTTTCCCACCCGTTCGATAGGCGGTCAGGTGGTGCGCCTCGTCAAAGACAACAAGATCCCAATGTGGAGCTTCCAACAGGCGTTTGATACGCGCTGGCCGCTTCAACGTGTCGATGCTGGCAATGAGCCGGTCATGTTTCGCGAAAGCGTTAGTCTTGCGGTCGGTGATATCGCCTTCCGACCCAAAGACCTCGAAGTCCAGGTTGAAGACTTCGTTCAGCTCCCGGTGCCAGTTGTTTACGAGGCCCGCAGGCACAACCATCAGGGCACGATCAAGCTCACCGCGGCTTGCCAATTCACGGAGCACGAGCGCGGTTTCGATTGTCTTTCCGAGACCGACTTCGTCGGCGATAAGAAATCGACGAGGCGAGGCTGTTGCGATGCGATGTGTCAGAACGACCTGGTGGGGCAGAAGGTCGATCCGCGCGGACGTGAGCGCGGACGCGCTCTCCATCACGGGCAGTGCGTGAGCCTCGTAGGATAGCCAGACGGATCGCGCCCGCTCGGCGGTGCCCTCTACTGATCGCAGTATGCGCTCGGTGCGCGACAGCTCCTTCTGGATGCTGGCGATCGGAACGCGGCGCTCTCCGATGCTGAAGAATGCACGGAGGTAGCCGTCGCGCGGTGCTTCAAGCACAACACCAGCGCCGAAATCGAAATGGGTGATCCGCTCACCAGGGCCAAAGGCGGTCTGTTCCATTTGCACGATCAGGTGATCCTCAAATGGAACAGGCCGACCGATTTGCCGCCCTGCGCAAGAATGATTTCTTGCGGATACTCCCAGGCCTCTCCCCACAAGACCCGTCCGAAATCGATCGTCTCGCTGGAAAATGGCGCAGAGCATCGCCACCGCACGGCATCGGTCGCAAGGTCGATGGGCATTCGCCTCTGGCCGTTGGGCAGCCAGAACACCAGCGATGCCTGACCATCGTAGAAATCCTGGAAGGAGAGGATCGCCGATTTCAGGGCACCGCCAAGCCAGGCATCGGCGTCCACCGGCGACAGAAGATCGAGGCAGGCATCGAGGCCCGCCACGACCAACGTGTCACCGCCGTTGCTCGGCAGTTCGTCCGGCCACGATTTGGTGGCAAGCATCAGTTGGCGCAGGCTGTAGACCTCGCTCGCCCGCGCAACCTTCGCGAAGGCGTCGTCGTCCCAAATCCAGCTGACGCCCCGACGTTGCCAAACGCTGTCGAGCACCTGTTTCATGCTCAATCCTCCAAGAAGAACGACAGCTGCTGGACCTGCTCTTTGTTGCTGGCAGCCCAGTTGTTGTAGATGCTCAGCGCCCGCGAGGCGGCGTTGCGCATCTGCTGCGTCTGACCCCGTTTGCTCATCCATTCGAGAAGGCTCTTCAGCGCCGCGTGCGGCTTGAAGTTCTCGTTCTTCAGCGTGTCGGCTGCGTTGATGCCGCTACCGTCATAACAGGCGCCCATCAGAACGAAGGTCTGGTCCAGGTCGGCCGACAGCTTGCGCCGGTGCCGTCCCTGCCAATCCTGTGCGATTGCCAGCGGGTCGTTGAGGTAGAACACCTTTTTCTCTTCGCGAGCCCAGCCGCGGTTCACGAATTCATCCGGGGCGATACCCGAGCCGCGCAGCATCTTCTGCATCTGGTCCCGAGCGAGCTCGGTCCTGCCGTCGAAAATGCGCAGAAACTGTCGGGTAATCGGCTCTGCGGTCACCGGCGGCGGCTCGGAGGCCTTGTTGGCATCTTCGTCGATCAGCTGGTTGATGCCGACGAGGGCATCCTTGACCGAAATCGGCCGGCCTTCGTCGACATAAACCTTACCGTAGTGCTGCGAGAAGTATTCGAGCGCCTTACCGCGCCGAATGACCTGGATGTCGGCTTCTGGAAGACCCCGCTGGGCGTGATTTTCCAGCAGGCCTTGCAGCTGACGAACGTCAGCCAGAACCTCTCGGCGCATACGGGCCCAGCTGACGGCCTTCGGTTCATGAATGCGTTTCCGGCACACGTGCACGATGTCGTATTCGATGGTCTTGGAACCAAACTCTCCTTCGCCCTTCGTTTCGTCCGAGCGGATTGGATAGGTCGCCTCGAGATAGAAACCGGCGTCGAAGAGCGATTCCAACACCGACACCCACGGAGCGTCTTCACTATGGTGGAAGGTGAATGCCAGAACTCCGCCGGGTTTTAGGACACGATGAGCCTCGCGCCAGCAGCCGGTCAGCAAGCGCTGGTAAAATCCATCCGGGTCTTCGGGCTCTCGTGCCTTGTTTGACACGGCCTCCATTGATTTTGGTGTGTATTCCGGGCCGAAGTACTCTGGGTACTTCGCCTTCAGCGGGAGGCGAAGCCAAACGTAGAAGAAGTCCGCGAGTTCGGAATAATGTAGCAATCCGCCAAACGGTGGATCAGTAATCACCAAGTCCAAAGACTGATCACGATGGTGAACCAGTTCAGTGGATGAGCCTTGAGTGATTTCAGTGGGACGTACGGGATCAGACGGGTAAACCTTTTCACTTTTACCAGAGATATTCGAAGCGATAGCAGGTTCTGTCAGAGCCAAGGTTTCCGCACTTACGGCTTCCCAAGGTCGCTGAGCCCATTCCCGACCCTCGACGATACCATCTGAAGACGACGCCCAATTTCCACGGCCTAGCTTTGAGAAGACGCAGTTCTCGATGACCGTAGATTTCGGATGGAAGTTATTATTGGAGAACATGGGCTCGGGCGTGTCGCGCTGAGGGTTCCAGAAGCTAAACAGACATTGGTTTCTGAGATACTGTTGGAATGCGCCAAGCACATATTCGCGGACCGACCAGTCATACCCAGGCGTTTCGACAATCGCTTTTAGTATCTGAGAGTGAACCAACAGCTGGCGCGGATTGAACATCGTCCACCAATGAGTGAAACCATGATTCGGTACGCCGCCTTGCAGGTGATGCGTCATGAAGCCGTAGGGCAAAGGTGACTTCGGCCAATAGTCACGCAAATCTTGTTCGCTTCTCTTGCCCCACTCATCAATGGCGAAGTTGTATTGCTTGGCGATTTGCTCGTCGTATGGCTTGAAGAAGCGGCCGCCATATGGCGCACCGGTTTCCTTGTAGCCTTCAGAGAAGCATTGAATTGCATAGCCGGCCATTGGCCCTGTTTTTCCGGTCAGCTTGATGGCGTCGAGAACGTCATTCTCCCTACCGTCAGCTTGGCAGGTAAAGGTGGATTTCTTCGGAACGGTTCCACCTTTCTTTCCTGCAAAAAATGTCTTTCCCGTTTCCGGGCATGTGACGGTCTCCGGAAGGTCTCCGCGCACTTCAAGCAGCCTAAGCTTTCTAGCACGATCAATATTCCAACGGCTAGTTGCCTCAACACTATCTGTCGCGGAGCCACCGTAATCTCGCCCTTCGGCGTCTATTTTTGCACTGCCTTCAAGCCAATCGGGATGAACCAGAAGCGAAAGATCAACCTTCTTGTTTTTACCTTTGCCTAGCTTCACCATTCCGGTGTGACCGCAATGGGGGCAGATCACTCGACCTTTCGGGTCGAGGATGGAGTAGGGCTTTTCGTCGGGTGCCACATAAAGGGGAACATCGGGTGCCATGCGCGCCTCCGCATCTTCAATATCGAAGCGCTCGCTGCAGGACGGGCATTTGTGCGGCCAATGTTTCACGGTCAGTGACTTCACTGACATCACGTTGTTCGTCATGATCGGCGTGCGATGGCCGCAGCCGGTGACCTGGCAGGGTCCGTGCTTTGCCCAGAAGGTGTAGATGATCTCGGGCCCGTCGTAGGCATAGCCCTTCCGCTCCTCGGGCTTCAGGGCCAACGGATCGAAATCCGCGCCCATCACCTTGCCCGAGGGTTTGTGCGTCCAGGTGCCTTTCTCGCCGTTCGGGCCATCGCAGTAGTAGAACGGCATGATCTGCGGTTTCACCTCGGCCTCGATATCGGCCAGGAGGCGCTTCACCTCATCGAGATCAACATCGGCCAGTTCCTGCTTCACCACGAACCATGCCACCGGGTTCAGGTCGTTGCCAGACATCTGCATGCCGAGGCGCGATCCTTCGACCAGCGTCGTGCCGCCGCCCATGAAGATGTCGGCCACCTTCAGGTGCTTGAAGGCGCCTTTCTTCTGGTGGTTGGCGTAGTAGTTGTCCCAGACCAGCTTCGCTGCATGAGAGGGATCCTCGGGCGCCTTGGTCGCCGCCGCGATCAGCATGGAGCGGAACACGCTGGACCGCCGCCGAGCCCACCATTTCGACATCTGATAGATCGGCTTGCCCGCATTACCTTCAATCACGGCGACTTGGTTCACGGGCAGGATCGGAAAATCCACCTCTAGGCAAGTCTTGGGGCGGTTCGGATCGCTGAAATCGACGGTCTCCATTGTGACGGCTTTGCCAGCGCCAACCGCACGCGCGACCTCTTGGGCAATCTGTTCTTTCTTGGTCGCCATGGGCGTAAATTCCTTACTTCGTCAATTCAACAAACGGGCAGAGCATCTCGAGCAGGGACAAACCGCCATGCGCGAGGGTGGGGTAGCCGCCCTGGCTTTTCCATTTCCAGCGTCCGACCGCGAGCAGGTGCTTGCCGTGCTGGCTATCCACCGAAAGGGCGACAGGCGGGACAAAGGGACCGGGATCGTGGTCGCCGGATAGAAGCCGTCCGCTCTTCAGCGCGCCTTTCAGGAAGGAGGCCTGTTCGTCCATCGCATCATAGAACAGCCCTGTGGCGGCATACCCATGATCAGAGGTGATAACCAAACGACGACCGGTCGCGAGGCGCTCGACGAACTCCCAGAAATCATCGCTGGTCAATTGGGTTGCGATATCGCGCGTGAGGAGATCCAACCCCTGACCGGCACCGGCACCGTCGTGTAGTTTGCTGTCGGGCCATTGGTGCCAGAACACCCAGTTCGGCGAGGCGTCGATCAGACCGGCGCAGTCCTTCCAGGGCAGGTCAATCGTCTCGGTACTGGCGGGCGCCAGCTTGTGGACGAGCCCACCGCCGTTGTTCTGAAGCTGGCTCCGGCTTCCAAAGCCTAGCGCTTTGGCAAAGGCATTCGTCTCCGACGGTATTTCCGCACCGTAGGCGGCAGCGGTGTGAACAACAAACCCGCGTGCCTTTGCGCCCTCGAGAAGCCAAGGCATTTCTCGCAGACTAAGCCCATCGAGAATCAAGACGGCCTTGGCGCTGTAAGGCGCGGACCACCATTCAACGATCTTCTCAGCATTCCGCGGTGCGGCGTTCCCAAAGGTTTGCCACAACCCCCATGCCGCCGACGACAGAAAGTGGTCGATCTCGCCGATGGCCCGATCCCGTCGGGTCACTTCTCCAGGCGCCTTTTCGGCATCTATTGCTGCTCCGCAGATCGACATGACGCGCTCGATGATCGTGGCCCAAGCCTCATCATCAGGAGCTGTCGTCAGGCCCGCAATCGCTTCCAAGTCCAACGCCATCAGTTGTCCTCCTTGTCGAGCGACAACTCGAACGTCATGCCATCAGGCAGTTTCTTGAGGAGTTCCTTCAGCTGCGCGCCAGTCGCAGCGTCCACCTTTATGGTGACGGCTTTCACAGGCGTTGCTGGACCAATTCCCCAACCTTCGAGTTTCCCGATCAGGTTGAGCGGCGAGGTCGCGGGTGCGGCAAAGGGCATGCGAGGCGCGCCAGAGCTGGCACCACCACCGAAGATGCCGCCACCAGGTTGCGGCATCGGGTCCGGCGCGCCTGGTACTGATCCCGGGTTCTCAGACATTCCTCCGGGAGGCGCAGGCGTCGGCTCTGTGCCCCCGCCGAAGAGCCCGCTAGGGGGGGGCGTTCCCGGAACTGGCTGTGGATTTGCCCCCCCGGTCGCGGGAACGGCAGACGGCGGCAAGATGAACACCTCGTCAAGCTGGCGTCCTGTGTACGAAAGCTTCGGCCGCAGGCGTCGCCACGCGGTCTCTTCGTCCTCGCCTGACTGGGCCTGAAGATACTCCATTCCTCGAAGGTTGATCGCGATCTTGCCTTTGGCACAGAGACGCAAGATCCGCTCTTTCATGGCCGTCTCGCCCAACCATGGGATACAATCCTGGCCTGCCGGGCGAGGCTCTTGCAGTTCCTTAAGTAGCTTGCCGACCGAACTGTTATTGGTTGCGGCCTCAAGCACTAGGTGTTCAAAATCCTCACGGACGAACAAGTCGTTCGTCATCGCGGTTTCAATCGCTTCCGGAACCTTCGCTCCTTGCTCGCGAAGTGTCTCGATATGGAACTCGCATTTCGACGGGTCGCCAAAGTTCCAACTGTGCAGCACGGCAAAACGATCAAACCGCTTCTTGAGAATGTCCCGCAGCTCACCTTGGTATTTCGACTGCAGTTTACGATACTCCGCATTCTGCGCGCCCCATTCCTGCGCCTTCATTTCCGCCCTAGCGAGGACAAGAAGGTCACGATCATAGAAAGCGTTCGAAGTCCCGCTCCGAGGGATCAGGAACCGAACCGTGTTCCGACGTTTCTGGAGGTGATCTTTGAGCCACCGTCCAAGGCGCTCATCAATGCGATCCGGCTCCTCGGGGAGCACCAAAATCGGTAGCCTGTCGTCCCAACGCTCGGGCTGTTCACTCTCGTCCAAGCCCGTCCAAGGGTCGTTCAGCCAATTGCGGGGCAACGCGATGACACGGAATGTCTTGGCGACTTCCTCGCTGCCACCGATGACGTAGCGGGTTTCCTTAGCGAGTTGAATGAGGTCCGATCCATCCGTGAAAAGCTTGTCATTTCTCGCGGAGGCCATGACTTTGGCCTGAGGGTTTTCCTCTTCCTTGAAGACGAGCCGCGCTCCATCTTGGTGGATATTGAAGCTGTTCTCGATGACCGTTGCGAGCTCAACCTGGAAAGCATTGTCATCGACTGGTTTTGCCCGCGTCAGGTCGATTTGCAGAACAGAAGGCTCTGCGCCGGCCATGTTTCCGACCGCTATTGACCGCAGCCACAGCGAGCCGATGATTTCCTGAAGATGTGGGACCTTCGAGGCGTGGTCTGGCACGGCTTCGGTTACGGAGGTGAGGTTGCGAAGGGCTTTGTCGCGTAGGGCGCGGTGTTGCTGATTGGCAACCGAGTCCAGAAGTGCTCCGATCCCGGATGCATCGTCGTCGAGCCGAAAATCGGCAGCTGTCAAAACTGGCGCGTTCTCGCCGCTGCTCTTATGCAGGTTCGCCAAGATGCGGATGAGGTCGCGCGTCTCTTGGGCGTCTGTCGCCACAAGCACCTGATCCTCCAAGAGTTGCAGGAGGTGCGGCGCGAAGGGCCAGCATTCGACAAAGTCTCGCCGCTTCCTGTCCTGTTCGGAAGATGGCGTACCGAGCTGCCGAAAATATTCGTTGATGTGAACGTCGAGGGTGCCCTCAATTGCCGAGGAGCCGATCTGCAACCGGTTTTCAAACAGCCGATGGAGGAGCATGCGACGGCGATCATGCTGGATCTTGTCCGGGCTACCGCCAGCACGGAAATCCACCTGAACGGGATTCACCCTGTGGATCTGCTGGTATGCGTCGCTTGTCCCGTTTCGAACCGAAACCACGAGCACGAGGAGTTCGGGGTACTCCTTTGCAATCTCAGAGAGGATCTGGATGAAGTTGAACGCCCAGTTTTTCCACGGATACTGTTTAGTATTCGTGAGGCCGTCGAACCAGGTCTGAAACTCGTCGAGCAGCAGCATCGTCGGCGAATGCCGGAGCATCTCGAGGATGAGCTGGTCGGACGGAATGTCAGTCTTGCTGGCACCCATACCTTCCCACTTCCCCTTGATGTACGTGCCGTGTGGATGCCGTTCGAACAGAATGTCCCAGAGGAACTTATAGCGCTGACGATGGAGACTTTCCCCGATGACGAGCATGCCATTCCGCAGCGGGATTTGACCGATCGCCGGGTCAGACAGGGTAGTGGACCAGCTCTTCAACCAATCTCCGGTTGAGGCGGGATCACTAACAGTGTGATAGAGAGCGGCCATAAGGTGTGACTTCCCGAGGCCGCGTTCACCAATGACAACAACCGGTCGACCTTGCTGGGGGCCGACGGCTTCGATGCCTTTCAATAGATCGAGCGTAGGGTACGTGATCTCAAGAAAGTCGCGGGCCGGCACTTGTGTCGCCCCCGTATTCGCATCGTTGGACAGCTCAATTGCCGTCCCTTTGAGGCGCCGCCCTTTGAACTCATCCCTCAGTTTCAAACCAAGCATTTACGCCTCTCCAACTCGTTCTGCCGGCTTAGCCGGAAATGATGTTTCCCGGTTCAGCAGCACGATCTGCTGATCCTGCGGATTCCTCGCGGATGGATCCGTGTCCAGTCCAAGGCGCTTGAGCGTGTAATAAAGCAGCGCGCGGCGAACCTTGATCTCGACTTTCCCGTCCTGCATGCCGTAGTCGAGCGCGATCACCCTGGCCTGTGTCTCAGACAGGCCAGGGTGGGGCCCAACCTCCAAGGTAATCTCCGAATGCCAATCGTCGTCTCCGGCGGCAGAGGCTGCAGCCTCGGCGGTCCCTCGCACCTCAAGCATCCGCGACAGCAGGAAGTCCTTGAAGCAATCGTCGGTCATGCAGAAGGCTCGTGCATGCCATCGAAACCCATCGAAAGCGATTGCATGGGGTGCAATCCAGCGCCAGCGTGGATTTGGATTGGACAGCGATTGGTAATTAACCTCTATCGCTTCGGCGCGGCGAATGGCGCCAACGACCGCGCGCAAGGTTTCAGAATGAACGCCGCGCGCTGGAGTGGGCGTCGAACCAAATTCCAGCACATCGGTGATCCAGCAATCATCGCGATCTAGGATCCCTTCTTCCAAGGATCGCAACTGGGCCAAGTAACGACCTGCGTCCAGCTTCCCAAACACTGCCTTGAACCCCGGGCCGCGCACGTAGGTGCGCGCACTCTTGTCGTAGGTCATATTGTCGGGGGCGAAGCTGATGTAGCGATTAAGGTCGGATGAAGCCTGGTTCACCGACAGCCCGAACTGCTCCATGACATCGCTTCGGTTCACATGCCCCTCCCAAAACAGGCGAAATTCGATGAACTCGAGCCGCTGCTCGACGCCCCAGCGAAGATCCGACCTGTCGTTTTTCACAGCCTTGCCCTTGGGTTTGTTGTGGGTGCGCTAACTGTGCGCACACAATTTCTGTGTCCTTTGCACGCTATCTGATCGGCAGAGCGCGAGCAACTAAATTTGTAAGCAAGGACAGTTGTTTGCGTGGATAGGTGTGATTTGTAGTGGGCGAATAAATGCGAACTTGCCGGGCTCGGGCTATCGTCGGAATGTTAATCCAATCGTGGCGTCAAAATGCTAAATTTATTGCCATTCTGAATATTTTCCATTTTTTGTTAAAAAATATACAAGCTATCCGGATGTTATTCCAACGGGTACTGTTTGTTGATTTGACTGAAAATCACCACCTAGATTTGTGTTCATAAGGAAATCTGAACTTAAAACGGATCGTATTATCCGAATTCGCGGCATCGAATGTTCGTCAAAAACGCCGCCTTTCATGTTTTGCGTAATGGAACATGGTGTTCTGCATGATTAACTATGTCTTGCGCGATGTCCTTCCAATTGTGGGTTTGTTTCGCGAGCGCCAAATCGACTTGCCAGATATCTACTCTAAGGTTGGTCGCGGTGTAGCGCCATGTTGTTGGGGCCAATTTCTGTTTGATCGCAGGATAGAAAAGTATGACGCGGCTTGCATTGTAGGCCGCCCCATAGGACGCGAGTTGGTATAGGTCGGCTTGGCTCACATTTGACGTAGAGCCTGAATGTTCTCCGAGATCCTTCCATTTCGTATCAATGACCAACGGGCCATCAGAGGTGTCAATTACGAGGTCCGGGATCAGAGGGTAGGCGCCATGCTGCAACAGGGTGTGCTGTCGGCGCTGGACTGACACTGATCCTGGCGGAAGAACCCGTTGCAGCCAGCGGGCAACATACCGTTCAAACAGCAGGTTCATCGGAAAGAGCAACGAAATGCCCGTGCCGTGTCCGGAACTCGTGTTTTGCCACTCTGCTTCCAGCAGCATACGCGCAAGCATATGCGCCTGACGAAAGCGCTCATTCATCCGGTTCCAGACGATGCGCTCCCTCAGTGGGGCGGGGCTGGCGGGGATGTCGGTAAAGCGCCCTGTCAGGTTAGCGATCCGGCGACGCAGAGGCTCGGAGCGCACAAAGGAGATGATGCGCAACAAGCTGGCCCTAAACAGCCGGTTGAGCGGTGTGTTCTCGGAAAACTCGTCAAACCGGCAATGCAGACGGGAAGGATCAACCGAGCGGCGAACGATCTGCTGCCTCACATCGAGCACCCCCCGCAGTTTAGGCAAAACATCCTCCTCAGGCACATAGTCGCGCGTCAGACCGGATTTCGCCTGTTCCGCAAGGCGGGTGACAAACAGATTTATAAAGGCTTCGAGGAGGTCGCTCTCCTGTGCGCCCATCTGCGCGATCTGCCCTTCTGAAAGCGGAATGTCGAAGGCGACCGCAATCATCCGCACAAGGGTTGCTCGCAATTCACCGTCCTCGTCGGTGAGCTTGGGCAGGATTTCCAAACTTATCCCTGGAACGGAAATAATGCCGCAAACCTGCTTGGTTTCCAGCTTCCGAAAGCCGCGCGACAGTACGCCGTTCTCAGCCACGCCGAGCCTGCGGGCAGCCGTGATAGCGGCAAGATGCAGTTGCTCGGCTTGTCCTTCGCTGATTCCGTCGGGGCCAATGGGCAGAGCGGACCATTCCGGCAGAGAGTAATGGCTTTTCTGTTTGGGCATTATTCCTGTCCCAGAAGAGCCATATAAGCTGCTTCAGGGTATGCTCCTTCTTCCCGAAAGATATCGGAATAGCGATACCGATCTTCAGCAAATCCCTCAGCCCCCTTGGGAACCGGAATAGGGGTTCGATTCAGAAAGCCGTCGCCGCCACCCAGAACAATACGAACCCGTTCTATGTCGTCATGGAAATACTCACGCAGCAGCGGGATGACTTTAAATGCCATGACGCGATCGAGGTCGGCTTTCGTGTTGACGCCCATAAACCAGGCGTGGCCGATCTGGGCATCCTCTCCCAAGAAATAGACAATACGCAGATTGAGGTTGTCCAGAATGGCTGCAAGATCGAGCGCACTATCGTCGAGTTCGATGCCTGAAAGTTCTGCAGAATCGGGTGGCAGTTCCTCAAACACGAAACGCCGACGCAGTGCTGTATCCAGCAGCGAGATGGATCTGTCTGCCGTGTTCATCGTGCCAAGGATGTACAGATTGGCCGGAAGAGAGAACGAGGTCTTGGAATAAGGAAGTGTGACGGTGATCGCCGCAGGCGCTCCTTGTCTCTTGTCTGCCTCCAGAAGCGTGATGAGTTCGCCCAGAACCTTCGAGATGTTGGCGCGATTGATCTCGTCAATGATGAGGACATGGTTGCCGGCCTGCTTCGAAGCCCGCTCTGCCATCACTTTCAGAACGCCTCCTTCCGGTTCGAGCGTGAAGCCTGCCCCCGATGCCATCGGCTTGGGTCGCAGTCCCTCGACGAAATCTTCGTAGGTATAGCTTTGGTGAAAGGTGACGAAACCGATGCGCCCGTCCTTTACCAGTTGCTCATAGGACGCGCGCACTGCACCCGGATCGGACGCCGCCTGGCCTAGACATATCTCGACGGCGCGTTGTGCGGTGCTGAATGTCTTGCCCGTACCCGGAGCGCCGTAGAAGATCGTATTCAGTTCAAAACCGGATGGAGCTGGCACGATGGCCTCTTCATCCAGTTTATCTGTCGAATGCGCCTTCTTTTCTTTCGGCTTCTGCCAGACAGGCCTGAAGTCACCCTCGTAGAAATCGACGTGTGAACCATGTTTGGCTTCAAGGCTCTTGCGCAAAGTCAGAAGTGCGTCATCGAGCTTGGCTATGCTCATAGCACCGACATCGGTTGCGGTTGTGGCCCCGAAGCCAGCCAGAATATCCCGTTTATGCTGGCCGGCGCTGATGCGCTCGAAGCTGTCAGGAAAAAGCAGGAAGGGCAGGATATGGCGCAACTGGCGATTTTCGCCGTTCACCTGTATCTCGAACCAACTGGCAAATGCGCCGCCGTCCCCGAGCAGGCGTCGACGTTCATCAACAGGCCTGGATTTGAGATCCTGCATGGCGGTAATCAACAGAACGAGCTCGCGCCATTTATTGTTGTTATATCCTTGGCCAGCCCGGCCGACACCGTAAAGAACCTGTTCGGTCAGGGCCGCCACGTCTTGCGGCAAATCCTGGCCTGACCAGGACCAAACCTCGCGGACTTTCCGATCCTTGGTCGCGGGAGAGACATCGCGGCGCTGGAAGGCATAAAGTAGCCAGATCAGCTCGGCCATCAGGCAGTGCGCTTCAGCGGTTGCGTCAGACAGCTGGACTTTCAGCTTTTCGAAGAACTTGCCTTCGCCCTCATCGAGGTTCTGCACGTAGGTACGCTGCAACTCCGCAAAGTGTTCAGCTGTCCAGAGTGAGCGTCCAGGTGAAAGCAGGGAACCATCGCCGATCAGGCAATCAGTGCGAAGACGATCCATCGTCTCGTAAAGGGGAGAAAGATCAGCATCTGGGTTATAACGGGCCACGAAAATTCCTCGGAAATACTTATATAACCATTGCGGCATGCAATATTCGTCTTCCGACTGGCGCGAGTCGGTCCAGCTTGCATAAGAAACCAGCAAAGCTCTTTTTGTCCAGTATACAGAGGCATTTGGGGAAAAGCCTTCCCCCTGGTCGGCACTGGCGTTGCCGACGCACCCCCATCAACGGGGAGACCCCGCAACGCCCCCTTCAGAGTGAGAGTGCGGACGGGTTTTCCGTGACGGGTTGAGGGCTGGGAGAGAGGCTTCCGGCGCCCGTCGCGGAGATTATCCCGATGGCCAGACATGATCGCAGCCCCGCTGAAGGTGGCGCGCGCAGCAACCTTTACGACGACATCACCAACAAGATCATCGCCGAGCTGGAGCAAGGGCGTCTGCCCTGGATCCAGCCTTGGGGTGCGTCGCCCGATACTGCCCCGCTCGGCCTGCCGAGAAATGCTTCAACCGGCCGGTCCTATTCCGGCATCAATATTCTCATCCTCTGGGGCGCTGTCATCCAGCACGGCTTTCCCGGTCAGGCGTGGTTGACTTTCCGCCAGGCGCTTTCGCTTGGCGGCAATGTCAGGAAGGGCGAGCGTGGCACGACCGTTGTATATGCCGACCGTTTCACGCCCGAGGACGAAAAGTGTCGTGCCCGCGAGACGGGTGAGGATGCGCACGCCATACCGTTCCTGAAGCGGTTCACGGTCTTTAACGCCGCGCAGTGCGATGGCCTGCCCGACGACATCACGGCAGTCGCGCCGCCACCGCCGCCGGGCCTGATCGAACCGCGGGTCGAGGCGCTGATCCGGGCCACCGGCATCGACTTCCGCATCGGTGGCAATCGCGCCTTCTATATGCCGTCGCTCGACTATGTGCAGGTGCCGCCTCCGCAAGCCTATTTCGAGACGATCAACTGGCACAGGACGGCGCTCCACGAGCTGGGGCACGCCAGCGGCCATCGCAGCCGTCTCAACCGCGATCTGACCGGCTCGTTCGGTTCGAAAAAATACGCGTTCGAGGAAATGATTGCCGAGCAAACCGCGGCTTTCAGCTGCGCGGCGCTCGGGATCGTGCCGACCGTGCGCCATGCCGATTACATTGGGTCGTGGTTGGAGGTCATGCGCGAGGACTCCCGCGCCATTGTCCGCGCGGCCTCGCAGGCCAGCAAGGCGGCAGACTGGCTGCTGTCGCATTTGCCGGCCGAGGACACCGTGGAGCCGGATGCCAGCGTAACCGAAACCGACCGGAGGGCTGCGGCATGATCCTCCTGACCGACACACAGCTCGACCGCCTTCTGGCCAATGGGCACCAGCGCGATCAGGATCACATCCCGGTCGTGAAGTTCTTCAACCCCCTCGGTGAAGGCGTCTGGCTCGCTACCGAGCTGGATGAGGATGGCGACATCATGTTCGGCCTGGCGGATCTCGGCCATCCCGAACTGGGTTCGTGGAGCCTTGGCGAGATGCAGTCAGTCCGGCTGCCCTTCGGCATGGGCATCGAGCGCGATCTACTGTTCACCAGGGATTTCCCGATCTCGGTATGGGCCGAGGCCGCCCGCGAAACTGGCAGCATCGGCGCCGCTGAACGTCTGCTCTACCGCGTCGGCCCGAGCTTTTCCCGTACATCCGCCGCTACAGAAAACCGGAGTGCCTGATTTCCGGGTTTCAGGTTTTGCGGCTGGCGTCGCTCTCTTCAGAGGAAGAGGGCGGCGCTTCGCTTCGTGACGGGCTTATAGCCGGAGAGAGAGGCTCACCGGCGTCCGTCATGGAGTAACTGACATGGCCACTGCCGTTCAGAAGATCACCCTGTCGTCCTCGCGCGACATTCCCTTCAACAAGCTGGTGCTCAGCCAGTCCAACGTCCGGCGCGTCAAGGCCGGGATCTCGGTCGAGGAACTGGCCGAGTCCATCGCCCGTCGCGGCCTGATCCAGTCCCTGCATGTCCGCCCGGTGGTGGATGCCGAGGGCAAGGAAACCGGCATGTTCGAGGTGCCCGCCGGCGGTCGCCGTTTCCGGGCGCTGGAGCTGCTGGTCAAGCAAAAGCGCCTCGCCAAAATCGCGCCGGTCCCGTGCGTGGTGTCGGAGGCCAGCGCCGATGTGCTGATCGATGAGGTTTCGCTCGCTGAAAACATCGAGCGCGCCCCGTTGCATCCGCTCGACCAGTTCCGCGCCTTCCAGGCCATGCGCGAAAAGGGCATGACCGAGGAAACAATCGCTGCCGCCTTCTTCGTGGACTCCAAGGTGGTGAAACAGCGCCTGCGTCTGGTTTCTGTCTCACCGGCATTGCTCGATGTCTATGCCGAGGACGGCATGACGCTGGAACAGCTCATGGCCTTCAGTGTCAGTTCTGACCATGCGCGTCAGGAGCAGGTCTGGGAGGCGATCAAGGATGGCTGGCAGAAAGAACCCTACCATATCCGCCGCCTACTGACCGAAACCACGGTCCGCGCCGCCGACAAGCGGGCGGTGTTTGTCGGAATTGCCGCCTATGAGGAGGCAGGCGGATGCGTGCTGCGCGATCTCTTCCAGCAGGACGATGGCGGCTGGCTGCAAGATCCGGTGTTGCTCGACCGGCTGGTCGGCGAAAAGCTGAAGGCCGAGGCCGAAGCCATCGCCGCCGAGGGCTGGAAGTGGATCGAGGTCGCCATCACCTTTCCCTATGGTCACGACCATGGCCTTCGCCAGATTGTCGGCACCACGGTCGATCTGAGCGAAGAGGAACGAGCTACCCGCGAGGCATTGCGCGACGAATATGAGCGGCTTGAAGCGGAATATGGTGAGGCCGACGAACTGCCGGACGAGATCGACGCCCGCCTCGGTGAGATCGAACAGGCGCTGGAAACCTTCGAGCGCCGCCCGATGACTTTCGAGCCGGACCAGATCGGCATGGCAGGTGTCTTCATCAGCATCGACGCCGATGGCGCCCTGATGGTCGAACGCGGTTATGTTCGCGCCGAGGACGAAACGCCTGCGGAACCGGAGGCTGAGATCGTTGACCCGGAAACCGGCGAAGTGATCCAGCGGGCAGAACCGGAGGCAAGCCGCATGCGTGCGGTTATCACGCTGGGCGGCCAGCCGGTCGAAACTGAGGAGGAAGACGAGGCCGACACCATCAAGCCGCTGCCTGATCGCCTGGTCAGCGAACTGACCGCGCATCGCACGCTGGCGCTGCGGGATGCGGTGGCCACGAACCCGCAGGTCGCCATGACGGCACTGCTCCACCGGCTGGTCATGGATTGCTTCATGCCGCATTCCGGCAAGGGTTGCCTCGAAGCACAGGTCCGGGAGGTTCATCTGCCCGCACAGGCGGAGGATCTGCGCGACAGCGCCTCGGCCAAGGCCATCGCTGACCGGCACGAACGCTGGGGCGACCATGTTCCGGCAGACGATGCCGCCCTCTGGGATTGGCTGACCGATCTGGACGATGGTTCGCGCATGGATTTGCTCGCCCATTGCGTCAGCTATGGTGTCAACGCGCTCTACGAGAAGCCCAACCCCTATAGCGGCACGGGCGTCAGCCAGCACGGGCTGGACATCCGCCTGTTGCAGGCTGACCGGCTGGCCCGTTCGACCGGCCTCGACATGGTGGCCGTGGGTTGGCTGCCGACCGTTGGCAATTATCTCGGTCGCGTGACCAAGCCGCGTATCCTTGAAGCCGTGCGCGAAGGGGCTGGAGACCGGGCTGCCGATCTGATCGGGCACCTCAAGAAGGGTGACATGGCCAAGGAAGCCGAACGCCTGCTGGCCGAATCCGGCTGGCTGCCTGAGCCGCTGCGCCTGGTGGACGAAGGCATCGACGTCGAACCGGCATCAGGCGCTGCGGCGGAAGTCGACGATCTGCCCGGTTTCCTTTCCGGCGATGGCGAGGACGACCCGGCCGACGACGAGGAAGAACAGCATATGGTCGCTGCTGAATAGCACTCATGCGGGGCGGCTTCGGTCGCCCCGTTTATCACCCTCCGTTTCCGCAACTCGCCCGGTCCTTGTGATTGGGCTTTTTTTGGGGGGGTATGCGGGCCATTTCTGCCGCTGATCAGGCTTGCGTTTGGGGGCTGAATACCTATCTCTGTAAACAGTTGTACATAGCAAGAGACGCAATGAAGTCAGCAGACCGAACCATCTGAATAACGCCCCATGCCAAAGCTCGGGGCAGTCGCGCGCCGCAATCTGCGGTCGCGCTTTTTTTGCATGCTTGAACAAAAGATTATTCAGAGGTTCCAGATGAAAAACTACTTCGAGAGCCCATTCCGGGGCATCACCCTCGACAAGCAGGTCACCAATCCAAACATCGTGGTCGGACGCTATAGCTACTACTCCGGCTATTATCACGGCCATAGCTTCGACGACTGCGCTCGCTACCTCTTGCCGGACGAAGGTGTTGACCGCCTACTGATCGGCAGCTTCTGCTCTATCGGATCAGGAGCGGCGTTCATCATGGCTGGCAACCAAGGCCATAGAAATGACTGGATCAGCACGTTTCCGTTCTACTGGATGTCTGAGATCCCGGCCTTCGAAGGGGCCGAGAACGGCTTTAGCCCGTCCGGTGATACGGTCGTCGGAAACGATGTCTGGATCGGGTCAGAAGCAATCGTATTGCCGGGGGTCAAGATTGGTGATGGAGCCGTGATAGGCACGCGCGCAGTGGTGGCGCGAGATGTTGAGCCTTACACTATCGTCGCCGGAAACCCTGCAAAGGAAATCCGAAAGCGTTTTAGCCAACACGACATTGATATTCTGTTGGAGTTGCGATGGTGGGAATGGCCTGATGACCACTTGCACATCGCAATGCCCATCCTGACTAGCGGCGATATTGAATCGCTACACCGATATTATAGAGCCTATCTCCGCACCCTGTAGACCCGAGCACCCGCCAAACAGCCTTCGGCGGGTGCCCACCATTGACCGCTTTGGGCTGCTTTTGTCGATCCACTGATACAGATCCAGCTTCACCATAAACCCGGTCATCCCTGCCATGGAAAAGCGGTAGCCATCTCTGGCCTGAACGGAGCACGATACTGATGCCAGCATGGTGGCAAGGCTGGCGCGGCAGAGCATCTGCGAGGGGTATCCGGCATCCTGTCAGATGCGAAGCACCACCCCCGCTTCCATTCGCAAACCTTGGTCCGATCCGTCTCTTTGACATTCAACCCGTGAAGGGTCGGCTTGACGCTTCGCGTGCCGCCCTCGGGGATTCGGAAAAAGTCCGAACGCCCTCGGGTGATTGCAGATCCGGTCAGACACTTCGGGCGCCTGTCGCGCGGGGGATGGTCCCCCGCCTCCAAAGACAGGAGCCGGAACCCATGTCCTATGCAGATGCCACCGCCTTCGCCGCCAGCCTCGCCACCACGCTGATGGTTTCAATCGTTGTGTTCCAGGCCGGAGACGGCACCCACGCCGCTTGCCCCGCCGCCGAATTCGACGGCGACGAGGACATGGTGAAGCTGGAGCTGGACCCGTGGGAGTAAGGCGCGAAAGCGCCTCATCCCCGACGGCCCGAGCGCGGAGACCCGCGCTTCGGGCCTTCAGCCTTGCGATGCTTGGCCATCGCCGGCAGCGGAACCGGGAACAAGCCCGGTCAGAGAGGAAGAGTGCGGGCCGTTCGGCCGTGACGGGTTGAGGGTCGGAGAGAGGCTTTCCGGCGCCCGTCATGGAGTAATCCCGATGACCTTTGCCCGTTCCGAAACCTTCCGTTCCATCGGTCAAATTCTGGCGGCCGATGTTCTGCCGGCGCTTTATCGAGCGCAAAAGCTGCCCCTGCGCATCTCGTGCCTCGGCGTGGCCAGCTATGACGCCAGTGACGCGGCGAACAGCTTCGACCGCATGATCCCGCTTGGGGAATGCCCGTCACCGGAAGAGGCCATCCAGGCCGCAGCATTGCGCGTGGCGCGCGGTGATATTTGCACGGGGCCGGACAGCTTCCCGTACTATCAGCCCCGCATCATGCTCATTCAGGACCGTGATCAGCGCCTGGTCCTCGCCGGAGAAATCCGCGCTGGCATTATCCTCTGGCAACAGCCGGTCGCATCCGATGCCGAGGCACGCAGGATCGTGACTGAGGCCAGTCGGTTGCGCGGTATGGCATTCCGGGCCTCAGACCCCGTTGATGCGAGACGGCTGCGTTACCGCGCCGCTGCGCTTGAGGCACGGTTGGTTGATCCCTTCTGGCGCGATGCTGCGGCTGATCTGCTCCACCTGCCTCAGGCCGCGTGACCGTTACCCATCCCCGTCATTTCGCCCGGTGCCATGCCGGGCTTTCTTGTTTCAGGAGGCTGATATGGCCGATTACCACACCCACTTTTCCTGCCTGCTCGACGTTGGGACACATGAGAATGCCGTCCGTGCCGTCGATCTCTATAAAGCCTTGCCGGACGGAAGCAGCGCCGAACATGAACCCGCCAACAGCTTCCTGCTCTCGATCCAGCCTGAGCATGACGGTACGCAGCTCTGGATACGCGACGATGACACCGGCGACCCCGAACATGTCATCCGGTTCGTCATACACTGCGCGGCCACCCTCGGCCTGACTGGATTATGGGGACTGCAATGGGCAAACAGTTGCTCTCGACCCCGCCTGGATGGGTTCGGCGGCGGCGCGCATGTCCTCGATCTCGCAACCGGCGAGACGGTGGACTGGATCGACACCAATGGCCGGCTTTCCTCGGTTCGCGAAGGGAGAGATCCCTATGCCTGAGATCATCGAAACCACCGTCTATCGCTTGGGCGAATTGTCCGATGCGGCGAAGGACAAGGCCCGCGCCTGGTATCGTGAGGGCGGCTTCGACTATGACTGGTACGATGCCGTCTATGAGGATTTCCAGCGCATCGCCGAAATCCTCGGGCTGAACCTCAAGACCCGCACCGTCCGGTTGATGGGCGGCGGCACACGGCAGGAACCCTGCATCTGGTTCCGGGGCTTTTCTTCGCAGGGGGACGGTGCCTGCTTTGAATCCTGGTATTCCTACCGCAAACATGCGCCGCGCCTGATCCGGGAATACGCCCCACAGAACACCGAACTGCACCGCATCGCCGACGCCCTTCAGGCGATCCAGCGCCGCAACTTCTATCAGCTTCGCGCCGAGGCCAGCCATCGCGGCCATTATTATCACGAATACTGCATGGCGATCTCGGTCGAGCGAGACAGCCCGACCTGGCAGGACATGACCGCCGATGCCGAGGAGACGATCATCGAGGCGCTGCGCGATCTGGCTCGATGGCTCTACCGCCAGCTTGAACGCGAATATGACTATCTATCCTCGGACGAGGCGGTCGATGAAACCATCGCCGCCAATGAATACACCTTCACCGAAGCCGGTCGCCGCTTCGGATGATCCTGAGATGACACTGACAAGCGCCCCGCCGTCCGGTCGGGGCGCTTTTTTCATGCTGCGCTTTGAGAGTCAGAGGCTGGCCGGAAGGGGTCAGGTCCGGGTGGTCGAGAGAGAGCGCAGTCCGGGCTTGTCCTTCCCGCTCTCCTGAGGTTCCCGACATGAACATGGTTTCCCCCGTGGCCGATCCGGTCACGCCGCTGGCGGCTGCGCCCGCCATCCTGGCTGCGGCCAATCTTCTGCTCCCCCATCTCGAACGCGGCCAGCGCATCGATGCCGCCACCTTGCGCGGCGCGATGGAAACGGCCTTCGGAGCGTCCGACGCTACTGGCGCCTGGGACTGGAAGCTGGCCTATGAGGCGTGCGAAGTCGCCACCGTCCTCTTCCTGCGCAAATACGGAAAAGCACTTTTCCGTAAAGCCTCTTCTCCGGCTGCACGGATTTCCGTGCTGGCAAAGATCGCGGGGTTGTTGCCCACGCAGACCCGGCGCTCCGAGGAAAGCCAGAACTTCCAGCAGTTTTCGACGCCGATCCCGCTCGGACTTGCCGCTCTGACGGCCGCCGCGATCATGCCTGATGACAGGGTTCTGGAACCCTCGGCTGGCACCGGCCTTCTGGCGATCCTAGCGCAGACCATAGGCGGTGCGCTGATCCTCAACGAACTCGCTGATACCCGAGCCGATTTACTGTCCTCGCTCTTTCCGGCCTTCGCCGTCACCCGGTTCGACGCCGCCCAGATCGACGATCATCTGGCCGCAGATGCCGTCCCGTCCGTGGTGCTGATGAACCCGCCATTCTCGGTCATGGCCAATGTCAGCGGACGTGTCGCAGATGCGGCCTACCGCCATGTTGCCTCGGCGCTGGCCCGTCTTGCTCCGGGCGGTCGGCTGGTGACGATCACCGGCGCTGGCTTTGGCCCCGAAGCTCCGGCCTGGCGGGAGGCTTTCATCCGCTTGCAGGCGCGTGGCCGTGTGGTGTTCACCGCCGCCGTCGATGGTGCGGTCTATGCAAAGCACGGCACCACGATCGACACGCGGCTCACCGTGATCGACAAACTGCCCGCCGAAGATCCGGCCAGCTTCCCGGCCTCGCCGGGAATTGCACCCGATGTTGCCACGCTGATCGAATGGATCGAGGCGCTGGTCCCGCAGCGTTTGCCTGTCTCATTGCCAAAGATCGCTGTGCCCGCTCCGACCGCCGCGCCGAAAACCGTGCGGGGCTATCTGGCCCGCGCGACAGCACTGCGGCCTGCCGCTGCTCCCGCCCACGATCCCGATGGCGTCGAACTTGCCTATGAGATCGTGGACTGGACGCCACCGGACGGCGCTCGCCTGTCCGATGCGATCTATGAGGAATATGCGCTGCAATCGCTGCGCATTGCTGGCGCGCGGCCGCATCCGACCAAGCTGGTGCAATCCGCCGCCATGGCCTCGGTCGCACCGCCCAAACCGTCCTACCGGCCGATGCTGCCCGCCGACATCTGCGCGCGTCTGTCGGACGCCCAGCTTGAAACGGTGATCTATGCCGGGGAAGCCCATGCCGATCATCTCGCCGGCGCATGGACCGTGGATGAGCATTTCGACACTGTGAGCGCCGCGCCCGAGGATGCTGCCGGATCGATCCGCTTCCGCCGCGGCTTCATGCTTGGTGACGGAACCGGCGCTGGCAAGGGCCGCCAGTCCGCCGCCATCATTCTCGACAACTGGCTGCGCGGACGCCGCAAGGCGATCTGGATTTCCAAATCCGACAAGCTGATCGAGGACGCGCAGCGCGACTGGTCGGCGCTGGGCATGGAACGGTTGCTTGTCACGCCTCTGTCACGCTTTCCGCAGGCCGCAAAGATCACGCTGTCGGAAGGCATCCTTTTTACCACCTATGCCACGCTACGCTCCGACGACCGGGGCGAGAAGGTTTCCCGCGTCAAGCAGATCGTCGAATGGTTGGGGTCCGATTTCGATGGAGCCATTATATTCGACGAGAGCCATTCCATGCAGAATGCCGGTGGCGGAAAAGGCGAACGCGGCGATGTCGCCGCCTCGCAGCAGGGACGTGCGGGCCTGCGGCTCCAGCACGCGCTGCCCGATGCCCGCGTGGTTTATGTCTCGGCAACCGGGGCCACCACAGTACACAACCTTGCTTATGCACAGCGCCTCGGTCTCTGGGGCGGTGAGGATTTTCCGTTCCAGACCCGTGCCGAGTTCGTCGAGGCGATCGAAGCCGGTGGCGTGGCGGCCATGGAAGTGCTGGCCCGCGATCTGCGATCTCTCGGCCTCTATACCGCCCGCTCGCTTTCCTATGATGGCGTCGAATATGAACTGATCGAGCATCAGCTCACGGACGAACAGCGGCACATCTACGACTCATATGCTGCCGCCTTCGCCGTCATTCACGGGAATCTGGATGCGGCGATGGAAGCCGCCAACATCACCGGCAGCCCAGACTCTGGGGGAGCGACGCTGAACCGGCAGGCCAAATCCGCCGCCCGTTCGGCCTTTGAAAGCACCAAGCAGCGCTTCTTCGGCCATCTGCTGACCTCCATGAAAACCCCGACCCTGATCCGGTCCATCGAGGCCGATCTGGAAGCGGGCCATGCCGCCGTCATCCAGATCGTCTCGACCGGCGAAGCCCTTATGGAACGGCGGCTGTCCGAGATCCCGACCGAGGAATGGAACGATATTTCCGTCGATGTCACGCCGAGGGAGTATGTCGGCTCGTATTTGCAGCATTCCTTCCCGGTGCAGCTCTATGAGCCGTTTACCGATGGCGAGGGCAACCTGTCGTCACGCCCCGTCTTCCGTGATGGTCAGCCGGTGGAATGCCGCGAAGCCGTGGCCCGGCGCGACGAGATGCTGGAGCAACTCGGTTCGCTTCCACCTGTCCCCGGTGCGCTCGACCAGATCGTGCAGCGCTTCGGCACGGATATGGTGGCCGAGGTCACAGGCCGTTCGCGCCGGATCGTGCGCAAGGGTGACGGGGCATCGGCACGTCTTGCGGTCGAGAACCGTGCGCCTTCTGCCAATCTTGCCGAGACCTCGGCCTTCATGGATGACCAGAAGCGCATCCTCGTGTTCTCGGATGCCGGTGGCACGGGGCGCAGCTATCACGCCGAACTCTCGGCGAAAAACCAGCGGCTGCGCGTGCATTACCTGCTGGAGCCGGGCTGGAAGGCAGATGCCGCCATTCAGGGGCTGGGCCGCACCAACCGGACCAATCAGGCGCAGCCGCCGCTGTTCCGGCCCATCGCCACGGATGTCAAAGCCGAGAAGCGCTTCCTCTCGACCATCGCCCGCCGCCTCGACACGCTGGGCGCGATCACGCGCGGCCAGCGCCAGACCGGCGGTCAGGGGCTGTTCCGCCCCGAGGACAATCTGGAATCCGCCTATGCCCGCGATGCGTTGCGCCAGCTCTATCTGCTGATCGTGCGCGGCAAGGTCGAGGGTTGCTTTCTCGAACGGTTTGAATCCGCCACCGGGCTGAAGCTGATGGACAGCAATGGTGTGAAGGACGAACTGCCGCCGATCACCACCTTCCTCAACCGCCTGCTGGCGCTGACCATCGAGTTGCAGGGCATCCTGTTCTCGGCCTTCGAGCAGCTTCTGCAGGCGCGGCTCGACGGGGCCATTGCATCCGGCACCTATGACATGGGGCTGGAAACGCTGAAGGCTGAAAGCTTCATCGTCACGGACCGTCAGGTGATCCACACCCATCCGGGCACAGGCGCGGAAACCCGGCTCCTGACGCTTACAGAGCGCAAGCGCAATCAGCCGGTCACGCTCGATGCAGCCCTGGCGGAACTGGATGATCCCCGCGCAAGATTGCTCATCAACGAGCGATCCGGTCGTGCCGCCGTTCAGATCCCGACCACCAGCGTCATGCTGGATGATGGCGAGATCGAACGGCGCGTGCGGCTGATCCGGCCCATGGAGGCGATGAACATTCCGGTTCGGGCGATGGGCGAAACCCACTGGATCGAGGCCGATCGTTCCGCCTTCACCGTGGCCTGGAAGGCGGAACTGGCCGAGGTGCCGGAGTTCACCGACAGCATCCTGCATATGGTGACAGGTTTGCTTCTGCCAATCTGGAAACGCCTGCCGCAGGACTCCTCCCGCGTCTATCGGCTCCAGACCGACGAGGGCGAACGCATCATCGGTCGCCGGGTATCGCCGGCATGGGCTACCAATGCCTCGACCAGTGGCGTCACCAGCAACCTGACACCGGATGCCGCCTATGCCGCGCTGATCGAAGGTCGCACGATCCTTGATCTAGCCGAAGGGCTGCAACTGCGCCGCGTCCGGGTCATGGGCGCCAGCCGGATCGAACTGACCGGCTTTACTGACGCAATGCGCGACCGGCTGCGGGCCTATGGCCTCTTCAGCGAGATCATCTCGTGGAAACTGCGCTTCTTCGTGCCCGTCGATGCAACGGGACCGGAGATCACAGGCAAACTGCTCGACCGCTTCCCGGTTGAACGCATCGGTGAGCGGGAGGCCGCATAATGGCGCGTCTCAACGCTTCCGAACTGGCGCAGCGTCTCGGCCGACAGGCCGAGGCGGTGTGCCGTCACTATTTGTCGAATGGTCGCAAACAGGGCAATTACTGGCAGGTTGGCGATGTCAGAAACACGGCTGGCCGCTCGATGTTCGTCCGGCTGCACGACAGCGTGAAAGGCATTGCCGGTAAATGGCAGGACTCGGCCACGGGGGAATATGGCGATCTACTGGACGTGATCCGCGACTCGCTCGGTCTGATCGACTTCGCAGACGTTACCGAAGAAGCCCGGCGCTTCCTCAGCCTGCCGCATCCTGAACCGCAGCCGCCATCCCGTCCGTCCCGAACGCCAGCACCATCGGGATCATCCGAGGCCGCACGCCGCCTCTGGCGCATGACGCAGCCGCTGATCGGCAGTACCGCAGAAGCGTATTTACGCGGACGCGGCATTACGGATTTACGCCACACCGCAAATCTGCGCTTCCATCCCAATTGCTACTGGCGGCCTGAGGACGATGGCCCGGCCGAAACATGGCCCGCCATGATCGCCGCCGTCACCGACCTCGATGGCAGGATCACCGGCGCACACCGCACATGGCTGACCCCGGACGGTTCCGGCAAGGCAGCTGTCGATCCGCCGAGGAAGGCAATGGGCGACCTGCTCGGACATGCGGCTCGTTTCGGTGATGCGCAGGAGGTCATGGCAGCAGGGGAAGGTATCGAAACCATCCTGTCGCTGCGTCAGGCTCTACCCACCATGCCGATGGTTTCCGCACTCTCGGCCGGACACCTCGCGGCCATCCTGTTCCCACCGCACCTGCGCAGGCTCTATATCGTCCGTGATAACGATCCGGCAGGTGACAGCGCCCGTGATAGCCTGGTGGACCGGGCGCACGAGGCCGGAATCGAGGCTATCACGCTCTCGCCCATGATGGGGGACTTCAACGAAGATCTCGCAACTTACGGGCTGGATGCCGTTCGGGCAGAGATCCGGGTGCAAATCGCTCCCGAGGACGTCAGCCGCTTCATGGCTCCAACAGCATAGCCGGTACGGGGCCGTGATCGGGGCGTTCCGATCCTGTCATGCGCATAGGCTGCATCCTGTCATCAGCAGAGGACCGCGCCTTGGCCTTCCGAGAGGGCGATCGGCCCACAAACGCTCCGGTCAGGCAATGGCGGCGCCCGACTGATTTCCGTCGGCGGCGGAGCCGCCTTTACAGCGCGAAACAAATCAGCCGGGCTTTGCCATCAAGGCCCTCGCCAGAGGCTCGCGCTGCCAGACCGGAGCGCCCGTGGGCTTGTCTCGCCATGAAGGCCGCGACGGTCGCGGTCCAACTGACGGAAGCATCCCATGTACGCGCACGACGATTTCGAACCCGATCACAGCACGTCCCCGACCGGCCACGCCATCGAAGAACTTGAACTCTACGGCTACCGCCCTTCCGAAGACGAGGCCGATCCCCGGATCACGCCCGAAGATCACGCCATCCAGGGCGCAGTCTCCGACATCTTCGACGCCCTGATTTCCACCATGGCCGACACCAGCCTCGATTTCGACCTCGACGAGATCATGTGGTCCACCGTCAACACCTTCCACCGCGCTGTCGAGCGGATCGAGACCAAACTCGACGATAACGAGCAGGCACAGAAGCGCCTTCAGCGTGAACAGGATGGCAGCGAGGTCAAATCCGTCCAGCTTGAAACCCTGATCGGCGCGGGCCAAAGCCTGATCGAGCGCCGCGACAGCATGGAAACCTTCCGCGATACCGCCGCCGACATCTATCTGCGCACCACCGGAACGCCCTGGTCGCAACGCTCCGGCTCACGGGTCAACCATCGCCAGATGACCTCGGCTATGATCGACAGCCGCGACTTCATCGCCGCAAAACGCCGGGCCGACAACGAGGTGCTGCTGCCCGCCGGACCAAAGATCGCCTTCTCGGGCGGTGACACCACCGATCACCGGACGATCTGGGCCAAGCTCGATCAGGTCCACGCCAAGCACCCGGACATGGTGCTGATGCATGGCGGATCGCCCAAGGGCGCGGAACGCATCGCCGCCACCTGGGCCAATAACCGCAAGGTCGCACAGGTCGCCTTCAAACCCGACTGGGCAAAACATGCCAAGGCAGCCCCCTTCAAGCGCAACGACCAGATGCTCGGCATCATGCCAATCGGGGTCATCATCTTCCCCGGTACGGGCATTCAGGACAACCTGGCCGACAAGGCCCGCAAGATGGGCATCCCGGTTTATCGCTTCGGGACCGGCAGCGCGTGAGCGCTGCCTTTCCACCTCATCATGAGCATGACGATAGCGTCCGCCGTCATTCCATGTCGCTCAGACAGGCATACTCATGCTATATGTCGCAGTGCGCCGTGGTGGTGGTGGAAGGCGCGACCGTCCAACTTTTTGCACGGAGACACCACCATGATCGTTCTCGGAATCCTCGTTTCCATCGCGGCTATAGGCACGATGTGCTGGCTTCTGTTCAATCTCGCCGTTTTTGCTCTGCCGTTCTTTATCGGTCTGAATGCAGGCACCTGGGCCTATGGCACGGGGGCTGGCTGGTTCGGCGGCATCGTTGTCGGTCTTCTCGCCGCCGGTTTGACACTGGCCGTCGGTCAGGGCCTGCTCATGCTGGTCCGCCCGGTCTGGGCGCGTTTGCTGATAGCGCTGGCCTTCGTCGCTCCGGCGGGTATGGCCGGGTTCTATGCCACGCTTGGCATCGTCAAGCATATGATGCCGTCTGATACATGGCAGCTCATCTTCTCGGTGGTCGGAGCGGTGGCGGTGGGCGTGACGGCGTTCCTGCGCGTTGCGGGCATGGCGGCAACCGACCAGGCGAACGACGGCTTTGCACGCACCTGAACCACAATGATCCGTTGATGGCGACCAGAAGCAGTGCGGATTATCTTCCATCTTCGTCAGAAAAATGGTGGCAGACAGCGACCAGGTATCGGATCAACTTGAGGCACAGACGCGGCCCATAGGAGCGCAAAACGGTCAGCGCCAACGTTGTGGGCTAACCAGAACCCGGTTGGGGGCAATGCCGGTAGAACAGGCCCGAAAAAGAGATGCGCATGGCCTGAGACGCAGGGCGACAAGCAAGGCCGGTGTTACCCGTCTGGTCATCATGATGGGCCTCAAGATTGCCACGTCTCCGTTCAGCCCCCGTGTCTCGACCGCTCCAAACGGCCTCTTCAATGGCCTGATCTGGCCGAAGAACAGCGCGATGCGCTTCGACCGCTTTAGCGCAACAGCGTCGTCACAACTTTCTTCCCCTGACGGCAGAGCCGCCATTCCGCGCGGAACAAGAAAGTTTCTCCTGTGCTGTCCAGCCCCCAAAGGGGGTGCGCCAGCGTTCGTCTCCGGCCGGTCGATCGCCATAGAGGCCGCAATGGTGCGGGCTCGGAAACGGAAAACGGAGACTTAAAATGGCAACCATCGGCACCTTCAAGAAGACCGGCTCGAACGACTTCACCGGCGAAATCGTCACCCTCAGCGTCCAGGCTACGGGCGTGCGCATCGTTCCCGACCTGCGCGCCACCGGCGAGAACGCCCCCAGCCACCGGGTCCTGGTCGGCCGCGCCGAAATCGGCGCCGCCTGGTCCAAGCGCTCCAACGAGGGCCGCGACTATCTGGGCCTCAAGCTGGACGATCCGAGCTTCAACGCCCCGATCTACGCCAACCTCTTCGATGACGAAGAAGGCGAAACCTTCTCCCTCATCTGGTCCCGCCCCAACGGTCGCCGCGGCGACTGAGGCGCGGAACAAAGGCCCCGACCGGAAGGTCGGGCCTTTGTCATACCCGCAGGAAAGCCGTCACGCCCACCGCAACCGCTACACCCGGTTCTCCACCCGCACGCCGGGCATGCGGACGAATTCCTTTTACCACGATCAGCCACTCGCTGCGGGCGTGTGCGCCGATCTGCATGTCGTGCGGCCCGCAAGGCGTGCCCGCACGCTCCAACTCGGCGCGGACCTGCGCAAAATGGGCGGCCGCCTTGTTGCCCTGCGGGCCGCGCTCTCGTCTGCGCCGGAACCGCGTAATCGCGCGTTTCCGCCATTCGGCTTCGATCACTGACACGGGAATGTCGTCAGGGTATCTCCCATGTGATGCGCAACAGTGCTAACGAGAGATTATTTAATGGATTGATCGGGTTAGGCGATCCACTTATCGCGTTAGATACGCTACCGCAAAACCATTCAATACCGCAGCCTTTTCAGGTCGGACGTGGCCTTGTGCCCTTCGGCTTTGGGAGGACGCGCCATGCAGAGCATAGATTGGCGTACTCCGGCGGCCTATAAACGCATTAAAGACCTTCCGCCCGCCGGTTTCGCCTGGGAATATCTTCGTCGCAACGAAGACTATCGCCGTGACGTCGAGAGACTCACGCAGAGGAGAGAACCCGCGGGAGAAGAGGTTAACGCCTTTGCTTCCCGCTGGGGGGTGCGATTTCGCACACGACCCCGACGCGCAGCCTGACGGCGCACCGCCTTTCTGGTCACCGCATTTCAATCCGCAGGCCATTATTCTGTCTCCGGTCGAGCAGAACGATCCGGATGGCGGGCGGCTTGTCGCTCTCGCACATCTCGATGGCCTGATCCTGCGCCGCGCACCGGATGGCTGGCACGCAATCTGGCGTGTCGGTGGGATGGAGCATCAATTCTGGCTGCCACAGGGCGCAATCGATGCAGCAGCTTTCTATGCTGCAATCCTGCCCATGGACGAGTTCATGGAATTACGCGCCCACGCGGCCCGCCGCCTCTGGAGGTGCCTGACAGGCCGCTCTCCGGGGCCGGATATTCGCGCCATGCCAGCGCAGCTTCGGCAATGGCACCTTCTGTCGCTGCGGGCGCTGGACGCACGGCTGCACGGCGAAAGCTATCGCGCCGTTGCCGAAGTCCTGCTCGGCTTCCGTGGCGACAAGGAAGATTTCGAGACTGATCCGCGCAAGAACAAGGCACGTCGTCTTGTTGCCCACGGCATCAGGATGATGCGCGGAGGCTATCGGCTGCTTTTGCATTATCCAGTCAAGCCGATTCCACGATCAAAAGGCGACTGAGGCAATCTCACCGATTCCTGTTTGCCGCAGCCTGTTCCAGTATTTGCCTGTAACCTTCCCGCGACAGCCATTGAGCGCGTTCCAGATGGCTCTGCCAGCATCGCCGGGTGCGCATCTCATCTGATGCCGGATCGCGGTGCAGAACAATTCGCGCCACTTCCTTCCAGTCGGCTTCCTCGGACTTGGCGTCCAGAAGGCGCAGATAGGTCACAAAGTGCTGCTCGTCATAGGCGGTGATGACATGGCCGGATGGAGCCAGATCATCCACATGGGGGTCAAGTGCGACGGGCGCTTTCACGGTCATTCCCCTTCTTTCAGAAGAGTTTCTGCGGTTCGCCCCCGCAATAAAACTCTCTGACTCCTGGTGATCGGGGAGTTAGTAACCGTGTTGAACGGCCCCATGGCCTTTAGCTGGAAAGCCTGTTGCATACGCCACAGGCTCCCCGACCATAGGGTCAAGGAGTGTGGTGCCGTCACGGCCGACACCAACCGTCAACAGGGGTTACTAAGCCCCGGAGCAGTGCGTCTGCCCCATCTGCATTCATAGCCGAACTGCGCGCGGATGTCTTGAGCGAATCCGCATCGGGCTCACTGAGTTGCTGAAATCTCACGTCTTTTCGCGCTGACATAGCCCCTTTCGGGGGTGCCGTCTGCGTATGTACGCAAATGCGGCACGCTACACGCCGCCGATCACTTCCCATGGTTCGCCATAGCGCGCCGCCGTCTCCGGCAGCCGCATCAACCTGACGAACCGGAGGTGATCTCATGGCCGAGCGCCGAAACGCGGACCTGCCACCGCGCATGCTGCGTACTCAGGAAGCTGCACGTTTCCTTGGCATTTCTCTTCGCACGCTGGAAAAACACCGGACCTACGGGACCGGCCCGACCTATCGCAAAATCGGTGGCCGGGTTCTCTACACGGTCGAGGATCTTCAGGCCTGGGCCGACATCGGCGCACGCAAATCCACCAGTGACAAGGACGTCGGCACGGTCTTTCCGGCTCGCCCCCTGACGCCTGAAGAGCGGAGCAAGCTCTGAATGCGGCGCGTCGATCACCCTGACGCCCTGCGACGAGAAGGCGGTAGCGAGCGCAGCCACCTCGATCCCTTCGTGGTCGCAACCGGCGATGCCAGTCCGCGCGACCAGCGCGATCTGATGGAGCGGCCTTTCTTCTCGCTGGCGAAGACGCCGCGCACGAAGCCCATCCTCTACAAGACCGCCGATGTCGAGGTGCAGGTGTTCGGGATGCCCGAACATGGCATGGCGACGATCTGGGATGCGGATGTGCTGATCTGGGCTGCAAGCCAGATCGTTGCCGCCGAAAACAACGGCATCAAGACATCCCGCTTCTTCCGCTTCACGCCCTATCATCTGCTGCGCGCCATCGGCCGCGACACCGGAAACCGCCAATATCTGCTGCTGAAGGCAGCGCTTGCCCGGCTGCAATCCACGGTCGTCGCCACGACGATCCGTAACGGCAAGCATTGGCGCCGCCGCCAGTTCTCCTGGATCAACGAATGGGAAGAGATGACCACGCGCGACGGTCGCGTTGAGGGCATGGAGTTTGTCCTGCCCGAGTGGTTCTACAACAGTGTCCTTGACCGTTCGCTGGTCCTGACCATCGACCCGGATTATTTCCGGCTGACCGGTGGTATCGAGCGCTGGCTCTACCGTGTTGCCCGCAAACACGCCGGACATCAGCCGCATGGTTGGCTGTTCGAGGTTGCGCACCTTTACCAGAAATCCGGCAGCATGGCCCGACCATCGGACTTTGCACTGGACTTGCGCCGCATTGCTGCCCGCCAGCCGCTGCCCGGCTACCAGCTTAAGATCCTGCGCGAGGATCGCCGCGAACTGCTGCGAATCCGCCCTGAAAATCTATCCACAGTGCCTGTGGATAACATTGTGGATGCCGTCGGTACATCAGGCGCAAAGGGTATCGGTACATCAGGCGCAGCACTATCGGCACATCAGGCGCACCAGCCCCAGTTAAGCCTCTGGAACGAAAAGAAGAATCCGACTGCTAACTTAGAATCTAACATAGAATCTAACTTTTCTTCTTTGACGCGCGCGCATGAAAGGCACGGTGCCAGTGCCACTTCCCGCCGACCTGGGCGGGGTACGCCATGATCGTCGCGCTCCTCAATCAGAAAGGCGGCGTGGGCAAGACCACGCTGGCGCTGCATCTCGCCGGAGCCTGGGCTGCGCAAGGCAAGCGCGTCATCCTGATTGATGCCGACCCGCAAGGCTCCGCACTCGACTGGTTGCAGCGGCGCAGCCATGAAGGGCTGCCAAGGCTGTTCACTGTCATCGGCCTTGCCCGCGATACGCTGCACAGGGAAGCGCCGGAGCTGGCGCGTGACGCCGATCATGTCGTCATTGATGGTCCGCCCCGTGTCACTGGCCTGATGCGCTCAGCGCTGCTTGCAGCCGATCTGGTGCTGATCCCGGTGCAGCCATCACCTTTCGACGGCTGGGCCTCGGCCGAGATGCTGGCGCTTCTGAACGAAGCCCGCATCTATCGACCGGAGCTGGCCGCCCGTTTTCTGCTGAACCGATGCAGTGCGCGCACCGTCATCGCCCGCGAAACGGCCGAGACACTGGCGGACCATGATCCACCTTTGCTGGCCACGACGGTCGGCCAGCGTGTCGCCTTCGCCGAAGCCGCGCAGACCGGACGGCTGGTCTCGGAGACCGATGGCGGCGAACGGGCCGCACAGGAGGTCACAGCACTGGTGACCGAGATCGATGGCCTCGGTGTCGGGAGGATCGTGTCATGACGCGTCCGCCCGTCAAATCCGGCTTCGCATCGCGTCCGGGCAATCCCGATAGCTGGGTCAGAGCCGCCGATGCGCCGGCAACCGGCAAGACGGCTACGGAGGCGTTCACCGCGCGCCTGACCATCGACATCACGCCCGAACTGCGCGGGCGCATCAAGGTTGCCGCTTTCCGGCGTGGCGTCACCGTCGCCGTGATGCTGCGCGATCTGCTGGTCCGCGAGTTTCCACCCACCGAAGGAGATCAGCCATGACCGGCAAAACCGTGCGCGCTGCGCATGAACATCCGCAGGCGGACGGGCCTGCGCCGTTCACCACATTGGTCGAACTGACCTTCCAGAAGAAGAAGGTCGAGCGCTGGATCAGGTTCGGCCGCAAGAGCTTTGAGCAGATCATCGACCGCCGCCGCAGTCTGATCGGTTTTGCGCCCGAAAGCATCTTCGCCTTCGTCCGCTGGGCCTCCAACGATTACGGCACCATCGTTTCGCGGCTCGACATCCTGCGCGCTGTCGGGCGTGGCGAACCGTACCAGACCGTGCCCTTCGTTCGCCCTGGCGGTGAGATCTTGCTGCGTATCGACGGCTGGCGACAAGTCCAGCGGGTGCTGGCCCTGATCGATGCGGTGGACGCGCTTGGTGTCAATCCGGCGGATGTTGCGCCGGAGCATTGGCGGCACGTCCACAACCGTTTGAGTGCCGGTCAGGAACCCAATCCCTACACCCCGGAGCGCCATGCAGCATGGGTCAGCCGCCGGAGGATCGCGCCATGAGCCGCCGCCATATCCTCGCTGTGTCCATGCTGGCCGTCGGCACGCTTGTCGCCACGGCTGTTGCCGATCTGCCAACCCGGCTGATCTGGAATGCAACCGCCAGCGCGCCCATCGGCTTCTACACGGTTGCTCCCGCCGGTGCGCTCGAAGTTCCCGAACTGGTCGCCATCATGCCGCCCGAACCGCTCGCCGACTTTATGGTCGAGCGTGGCTATGTCGGGCGCGACGTCCCGCTGCTGAAGCGCGTCCTCGGCCTGCCGGGACAGCGCGTCTGCCGCAACGGCATGACCATTACCGTCGATCATGTCGAGATGGGGGACGCGCTGGAGCGCGACCGCATGGGCCGCGATCTGCCGGTCTGGCAGGGCTGCCGCATTATCGGCGACGGTGAACTCTTCCTCATGAATTGGGACATCCGGGACAGCCTCGATGGCCGTTACTTCGGACCTGTTCCCGCCAGTTCCGTCATCGGCCGGGCGCTGCCGCTCTGGACCGATGGGGAAGGTGATGGCCGCTACGAATGGCGGGCGGCCACGCATTGAACCCACGCCGAAACCTCGACGACAGGAGATTTTTCATGCCACAGATCGGATTGTTCACGCGCGATGAAACGGGCTTTTCCGGGCGCGTTCACACGCTCACGCTCTTCCGTGAGCTTACCATCATGCCAGCCGAGCATTCGGACGCCGAAAACGCGCCGGACTACCGTGTCCATCACGGAGCTGATGACGGCCCCGAGGTCGGCGCTGCATGGAAACGCACCGGCGAAAAGGCTGGCGAATATCTCTCGGTGCTGCTCGACGATCCCGCCTTGCCGCAGCCGATCCGCGCCAACCTGTTCCGCGACGACGATGCAGGCTCGTCATGGTCGCTGCACTGGAGCCGCCCGCGGCCCCGCGAAGATCGGGACTGAGATCATGCGATCCCGCGCCCTTCTTCTCTTCACGGCCCTTCTGTCGGCTGGCAGCGGATTGACGCCAGCGCTTGCGCAGGTCACGCAGCAACCCGCGCCTGTCACTGCGCATCCCCATGCTGCTTTCATTGCCGAGGCGTCACAGCGTTTCGGCATTCCAGAGCACTGGATTCGGGCCGTGCTGCGTGTGGAAAGCGCGGGCGATGTGCGCGCCATCTCATCGGCGGGTGCAATGGGACTGATGCAGGTCATGCCCGATACCTGGGCGGGCCTGCGCAGCCGCCATGGCCTCGGACGCGATCCTTACGATCCGCGCGACAACATCCTAGCAGGTACGGCGTATCTGCGCGAGATGTGGGACCGGTATGGCAATGTCGCGGCCATGCTTGCCGCCTACAATGCCGGTCCCGGTCGCTATGATGAGCATCTGGCGACAGGTCGCACTTTGCCCGCAGAAACACGCGCCTATGTCGCCACGCTCGCACCTGTTCTTGGGCTTGCGACTGCGCCTGATGTGCCGACGATCGTGCCGCCGCCACCGCCAGATTGGCGCGAAGCTCCGCTTTTCGTGGCGCAATCCAGCGGCAATTCGGTTGCAGCCAATCAGCCGTCGAACGACGTCCGCGCAACCGTTCCTATGCGCGTTTCCGTCGATCAGGAGCCGCAGGACGGCGGCATATTCGTGGCCCGTGCGAGCAATGGAGATGCGCCATGACCATGACGTCTCCACGCGCTTTCGGTCCGCTTCCGGTGTGCAGTCAGGCAAGGGGTCGCCTGGCTGCATTCCCGGCAGGAAGGGCAAAAAGGGCAGGGAAGGCGGAGGGCAAGATAAAGGAACATGGCACCATGTCGGGCCAGTTCTGGAAATTATTGTTGTCTGCACACTGGTTAGGGGAGCCGCGAGCGGCACCCTGTTTTTGGACCCCGCGTGCCGCGATCTTGCGCAAAGCCTTGGCTTTGCTGGGTTTTGACTGGCACCATGGCCGCCGAACGCCTGATTTTCTTGGATTTTGGCCGAAGGCGCGTCCATGAGCGCCGACGACGAAAACTGCTTCCGCCCGAAGCCCGGCCGCATCCGATCCGACACGCCGAAGGCGGGCAGGACCAGGAGCTTTCTCACCCAGGCCAAGAAGCTCGCCCGGCAGCATCAAACCGCCAATCCCAAATACGCGCCGCGCCTTGAATCCCGCACGGCCGCGAAGCCTGCCGCGAAGGGCGGCAAGGGTTCTCGTTCGGCCAAGGGGCCGGGCGTCCGGCGCGGTCGCGGCGCGGCCTTCGTTCGCGCCCGAACCCTGTCGGGCGGCTGGCGTCACAGCGCACCGGGGATGCGCCGCGTTGTCGTCAAGACCCGCTACGTCAAGGACGCCGGCAGGAACGGTAGATCGGCTGCCCATCTTCGCTACATCCAGCGCGACGGCACATCGCGCGACGGTGAGCGCGGTCAGCTCTATTCGGCGACCGAGGACCGCGCCGATGGCGATGCCTTCGTCGAGCGCGGCAAGGAGGATCGCCACCAGTTCCGGTTCATCGTCTCGCCGGAGGATGGCGCCGACCTCATGGACCTGACAGCGCACACGCGCGACCTCATGAGCCAGATCGAAGCCGACCTTGGCACGAAACTCGATTGGGTGGCGGTCAACCACCACAACACCGGCCATCCCCATGTGCATGTCATCGTCCGCGGCAAGGACGATCTCAGCGAGAACCTTGTCATCAATGGCGACTATCTCGCCAACGGCATCCGCGAACGCGCCAGCGAGTTGACCACGCTGGAGCTTGGCCCCGTGACCGAGATCGAGCAGGCCCGCAAGCTGTCGGCCGAAATCGACCAGGACCGTTTCACCCGCATCGACCGGGCGATGACCGAGGAAGCCGACGACAGGTTTCTCGACCTGCGCCATGAGCCGGACGAACCGCGCCGTCAGTTCAACCGGGCGCTACGCCTGCGCCGTCTCGCCAAGCTGGAAATGATGGGGCTGGCGACCGAACACGCGCCGGGCGTTTGGGAGTTGAGCGAGCGCATGGAGCCGACCCTTCGGGAGATGGGCGAGCGCGGCGACATCATCCGCAACATGCACAAGGCGCTGAACGCCGATGGCATGGAGCGCGATCCCACGACCTTCCATATCCATGACGGGCCGCCCGAGACGCCCATCGTCGGGCGCGTCGTGGACAAATACCTGTCCGACGAGTTGGGCGAGAACCTGACCGTCGTGGTGGATGGGATCGACGGGCGGACGCACCATGTCGCCGGCATCGACCCGGCCCGCTTCGAGGATGCGCGTATCGGCAGCGTCATCGTGATCGGCCCGGCCGACATCGCGCAGCGGCCATCCGACCGGACCATTGCGGCCATCGCCGAGGATGGCGTCTATCGGCCGAGCCGTCATCTGGAGCAGGCGAAGTTCGAGGGCCGTGTTCCGGGCGGCGACTACGACGGCTATGTCGATGCCCATGTGCGCCGGTTGGAGGCATTGCGCCGCGCTGGGATCGTCGAGCGGATCGACGCCGACCAATGGCGCATCCCCGACGACTTCGAGAGCCGCGCCGCCGCCTACGACGCCGGCCGCAACCGGCAGACCAGCGTTCGCGTCCTGTCGGCCTTCGACCTTGAAAAGCAGATCGGCGCGGACGGCGCCACCTGGCTCGACAGGCGGTTGCTATCCGCCGACGCATCGGATCTCGCCCCGGCCGGTTTCGGGCAGCAGGTCCGCGAAGCGATGGACCAGCGCCGCGAGCATCATATCGAACAGCGCGACGCCACGCGCAGCCGGGACGGTCGAATCTTCTATCGGCGCAATCTTCTCGCCACCTTGCGCGAGCGGGAAGTTGCCCGCGCCGGCGCGGAGTTGGCCGAGGGCAAGGCGCTGCCGTTTCGAGCCGCCAAGGATGGCGAGAACGTCAGCGGGAAGTTCACCGGCACCGTGCAGCTAACCAGCGGCAAGTTCGCCATCGTGGAAAAGAGCCATGAGTTCACCCTTGTTCCGTGGCGGCCCGTCATTGACCGCCAGCTCGGCCGCGAGGTCATGGGCGTCGTGCAGGGCGGATCGGTATCATGGCAGTTGGGGCGGCAAAGGGGATTGGGAATTTAGAGCAGATTCCAAATGCCAAAAGACCAGACTAGGCACATGATCTTGGCGGTTTATGTGCCAGTTGATATGCGCAAAGGAATGTCGCAACTCCATCAGCGACAACCTCATACAAGAAGCTCCGATCGACGGGTAACGCCCCGCCGAGACTCCTCACTTGCACTTCAGCCGACACAAGGGCAACGAACTGGTTTGCCGCGCGGGAGGGGTTCGGGGTGGCAAGCTGCCCCTGTTGCGATAGCTGCACGAATTTCTTGGTCAATGCCTCGTGGACGGCAAGCGGCCCTTCAACCCTCCATGCCTCCAGAATATCGCTCGGCAGGTGCGCCGCTTCGGCATGAATCTGCCGGACGACCGCAAAGTGACTGCCGAACTTGAAGGGCGTTTCGGCAAAGCAGCGCCCCAAGGCGCGCAGATCTTCTTCCAGATCGCTAATGCTGCCCAGGTGCCGGTCTATGTCGGCGATCTGCGCGTCCCGGACTCGTGCCGCGCTGTCCAGGATCATTGTTAGGAACAGTTCCTTCTTGTCCTTGAAATGGTTGTAGATCGTGCGGGTAGAAACCGATGCTTCCGCCGCGATGGCCTCGATGCTTCCCCGGACATAGCCGTCCCTGCCGAACACGAGGCAGGCCGCCTCGATCATCGCTTGCCGCTTCGCAGGCCCCCTCGCGTCACGCGCCATCCATCATCTCCTACTCTATGGCTCTTGAATATATACAATGACCGTTGTAGATAAGTGCAACGAGCATTGTAAATCAGATCGAGCAAGGAGAAAAGCATGGGTGACGTAGATCCTCGACCGTATCGCGCTGTCGTCCCTTACCTAAACGTCAAAGACGGCAAGGATGCGGTTGCTTTCTATTGCAACGCCTTTGGTGCTGAAAAAGTCGTAAGTTTTGACCGCGACGGGGGCGTTTTAGCCCACGCCGAACTACGGATCGGCGAAGCAACCTTCATGGTTCGCGAAGAGTATCCCGAATATGGCTATCTCGCCCCGCCATCTGGTGGGATCGCAAGCAATCTTCTGGTCTACGTCGCCGATACTCGCTCATTCACGGAACGCGCTATCGCAGCAGGTGCAACATTGGTGCGTCCGGTAGAGATGCAGTTTCACCGTGACCTCATGTCTGAAATTCGTGATCCCTTCGGACATTCTTGGTTCTTTGCCACGCGGGTGGAAGCTATGGACGCCAACAAGACGCGCGAGGCTGCGCGGTTGGCGAATCTATAACAGACCCGAATAGGACCCTGCTGTCATCGGCCACTTTCTTGCCGTTGCAGACCTCTCACTCACGCCACACCCCAGAATTGCGACGCCGGCCGATTACCTACAACTCATGTTGTAGATAAGTCGAGAAGGGTTGGAGGTCGGATCGATTGAGGAAAACACATGAACGACGCACCTTTGAGACTTAGCATCATTATCGGAAGCGTCCGCGAAGGACGTTTTGGGCCGAAGGTGGCGCACTGGTATCACGATCAAGCGAAAGCATTTGCAGCCTTCGATAGCGAGGTCATCGACCTTGCAGACTACCCGTTGCCGACAGCTCTCGCGCCATTCGACCGGCCCCGCGACGAAGTCGTGGTCAAGCTCGGAACGAAGCTGGCCGAATCCGATGCTTTTTGCGTTGTGACGCCCGAATACAATCACAGCTTTCCAGCCAGCCTGAAACACGCCATCGACCACTTCCGGGGTGAGTGGGCAGCTAAGCCCATCGCCTTGGTGTCGTATGGCGGAATGGCGGGCGGACTGCGCGCCGCCGAGCATTTGAGGCTGGTTTTTGCGGAGCTTCACGCCCCGACGATCCGCGAAATGGTGAGCTTTCATAACGCTTGGTCGAGCTTCGACGCTCACGGCAATTCGGGCGAAATGGATCGCGCGGTATCGGCGGTGACGACACAACTGCGTCAACTGGAGTGGTGGGCGCGCCACCTGCACAAAGCTCGCATCGCTGATCCCTATGCGTTCTGAAATGCAGACGACGATTCATAGCCGAGTGACTCCCGAGGCGCTGACATTGGCGGTGGTGCTGATCGGATTTCTGGCCCTGCCCATGTCAATGTCCGGCACTGGCGTCGCGTTGCCTCAGATCGGCGCGGAACTCGATGCCTCTGGCGCTCGGGTTCAATGGATCGTCTCGGCCTACTTTCTCACCGCATCGGCGTTTATGCTGGTTTCCGGTTCCCTCGGGGACTTGTTGGGGCGAAGGCGCATCTATCGCGTCGGCAGCTTGCTCTATGTGCTCGGCTCCATCGGTTCGGCTGCTGCGCCGGGAATCGGGCTGTTGCTTATGGCCCGCGTTGTCACCGGCCTCGGAGCGGCGGCGATCATGGCGGGAGGCGGCGCACTCATTGGAGCCAACTTCTCTGGAAAGGCGCGGGTGCGAGCATTTGCGGCTGTCGGAACGACCGCCGGCATCGGCCTTGCAATCGGCCCGACACTGTCCGGCTGGCTGGTGGATGGCTTTGGCTGGCGCGCGGGCTTTGCAGTTTTCGCAGCGGTTGGCGTTATCCTCGCGGCAGGCACGTTGCTCATGCGGGAAACCCGTGCGGATCACAAAGCCCGCGTGGATTGGGCGGGCGCATTGGTGTTCATCGTCGCCCTTGCCCTGTTCATGCTCACGATCACGCAAGGCGCAAATCTCGGTTGGTTCAGCGCCAAGATGTTGCTTCTGATCGCTGTCGTGCTGTCCTTGGGTGCGGTATTCATCGCCATCGAGCGGGGCGCGGCCAATCCGGTATTGAGCTTGGCTCTCTTTACGAGCCGTCGCTTCGTGGGCTGGATCGTCGCGGCCATTACCATGTCGTTTGCCTTCGGGGGCATTCTGGCATTTCTACCGACCTACCTACAAGGGGCAGCATCCTACACAGCCGCACGATCCGGGCTGGTCATGCTGATGCCGACCGCACCAATGTTGGTCATGCCCCTTGTTGCAGGTTTGCTGGTTAATCGTGGCATTTCCGCAAGGGCCGTTATTACCGTGGCGTTGGCCGCGCTTGCGGCGGGGAACTTTTGGCTGACGACCCTCCATGCGGGGGCTACCCCCGTCTTGCTACTCGGCCCTCTGGTCACGCTCGGCATCGGAATGGGACTGGCCAGCGGAACCATAGATGCACAGGCGATGAACGATGTGCTTCCGTCGCAAACGGGCATGGTGGCCGGCTTGTTGAACACGGTTCGCGGCACGACACAGGCGCTCGTGCTCGCCATCTTCGGTGCAGGACTCATTGGCGTTCTGACAATAGCCCTCGGTTCTCCCGAAACTGCTGGCCGCGTAGCGACTGGATATGTCGATAGTGGTGCGTCGGCTCATCAAGTGGACGCGCTGACGACCGCGTGGAGGCTCGTTCTCGGCGCGACTGGAGTGCTCTGCACCTTAGGGGCGCTACTGGCCTTCGTGCTTCTTCGTCCTGTTCCCGATGCAAGCGGAAAGTGAGGATGTAGCGCGATGCGGCGGCGGCGCTCGATACAGATGATTGATCGTCAAGGGGGAGCGCCGACTGCGCTTGGCTCGTGCATTCCCCTCACGTCTCTAATCCACGTTCTTGCCGTCGCCGAGTATTTGAGCTTCCACCGCGCCGCCAAAGCACTCGGCGTCAGCCAACCCAGCGTCAGCGCGAGGATCAGGACGCTGGAGGAAGACCTTGGCGTCCGCCTGTTCGAGCGCAACACACGGGGCGTCCGGCTGACCGAGGCCGGGCGCCTTTTCGTCGAACGGGTATCGGTTGGCGTCGATCAACTCGATCATGCGGTGAAGACTGTCGGCATGGCGGCGTCGGGCGAGTGCGGCCGGCTTCGCATCGGCATCCATGCCCTCATTCCCCGCAGCTTCCTCGACGAGCTGATCGCGCAATATCGGGAAGCCCATCCCGGCATCGAGGTCGAGATCACCGAAGGCACAGCGCGCGATGCGGTCATGCAGCTTCGCGCCGACCGGCTGGACGTGGCCTTCGTCGCCGGCAGCCCGGAACTGCCCGACTGCCATAGCCGCCCGATCTGGACCGAACCGCTTGTCGCCGTTCTGCCGGAGCGGCACCAACTCGCCACGCTGCCGGCTATCACCTGGGCCGATCTGGCGGGCGAGACGTTCCTGGTCCGCCACGGCGGCACCGGCCCGCAGGTCCACGATCATATCGTCTTGCGCCTTGCCGGGCGCTGGCCCACCCCGTCGATCCTGCGCTTCGACGTGGGGCGCGGCACATTGCTGTCCATGGTCGGGCAGGGGTTCGGCATCACCATCGTCGGCGAGGCCACGTCGCTGCTGCCGACCACCGGCATCGTCTTCCTGCCTTTTGCCGACGAGCCGGAGCCGGTCCCGTTCTCGGCCGTCTGGTCGCCGTTTAACCGCAATGCCACGCTGCGCAACCTGCTCACACTCGCGGGCAAGATGAGCCGTCCCAGCGATTCGCCTCAGTTGGCGCGGCAGCAGTAGCGAGACGGACGGGCGCAATAGCGCAAACCGTCCTATTTACCGCCACCAGTATCCGGCAGCACTCCCGCATCATCTTTCCTGTTGCCCACCCTGATTTTGCCTACTCTCTGATCGGCTCCGTCCCTTTTGCAGACTGGAGCCTGGATGCGTGGTGGCCGAATCTTATGGGGCCAGATCGCGGTGGTTTTCACCATCGTTCTGGTGATGACCTGGGCGGCGACGCAATGGGTTGCCTTCCGTCTCGGCTTTCAGCCCCAGCTTGGCGAACCGTGGCTCGAGCTGGCCGGCTGGCCGATCTACTATCCGCCCGCCTTTTTCTGGTGGTGGTTTTCATTCGACGCCTATGCGCCCGCGATCTTCGTGGAAGGCGGCATCATCGCCGTATCGGGTGGCTTCCTCGCCATCGCCGCCGCGATCATGATGTCGATCATCAGGGCGCGGGAGACGCGCAACGTCGCCACCTATGGTTCGGCGCGATGGGCCGAGGATAGAGAAATCCGCGCCGCCGGTCTGCTCGGTCCCGATGGCGTCGTGCTTGGCAGGCATCCCCAGGACTATCTGCGCCATGACGGTCCCGAGCATGTCCTATGCTTCGCCCCGACCCGCAGCGGCAAAGGCGTCGGGCTGGTGGTGCCGACGCTGCTGACATGGCCTGGCTCGGTCATCGTTCACGACATCAAAGGGGAGAACTGGACCCTCACGGCGGGCTTCCGGGCGAAGCATGGCCGCGTCCTGCTGTTCGATCCGACGAACGCCAGATCGTCCGCCTACAACCCGTTGCTGGAGGTCCGGCAAGGGGAGTGGGAGGTTCGGGACGTTCAGAATATCGCGGATATTCTGGTCGATCCCGAAGGCAGCCTCGACAAGCGCAACCATTGGGAAAAGACCAGCCATAGCCTGCTTGTCGGCGCGATCCTGCATGTCCTCTACGCGGAGAAAGACAAGACGCTCGCAGGCGTCGCCAATTTCCTGTCCGACCCGCGCCGTCCGGTCGAGGCGACCTTGCGGGCGATGATGGACACGCCGCACCTGGGCGAAGCGGGCGTTCATCCAGTTATCGCGTCGTCGGCGCGGGAACTGCTCAACAAGAGCGAGAACGAACGGTCGGGCGTTCTCAGCACCGCCATGTCCTATCTCGGCCTCTACCGCGATCCCGTGGTGGCGCGAGTGACGGCACGGTGCGACTGGCGCATTGCCGATCTTGTCGGGAGCAAGGAGCCGGTCAGCCTCTACCTTGTCGTGCCGCCATCCGACATCAACCGGACGAAGCCGCTGATCCGGCTCATCCTGAACCAGATCGGCAGGCGGTTGACCGAGGACTTGAACACGTCCGGCAAGCGCCATCGCCTGCTGTTGATGCTGGACGAGTTTCCGGCGCTCGGCAGGCTGGACTTCTTTGAATCCGCGCTCGCCTTCATGGCCGGCTACGGAATGAAATCCTTCCTGATCGCGCAGAGCCTCAACCAGATCGAGAAGGCATACGGCGCGAACAACAGCGTCCTGGACAACTGCCATGTCCGCGTCGCCTTCGCCACGAACGACGAAAGGACCGCCAAGAGGATCAGCGAAGCCCTCGGCACCGCCACGGAGATGCGCGATTCCACCAACTATGCCGGGCATCGGCTGGCCCCGTGGCTCGGGCATTTGATGGTTTCGCGGCAGGAGACGGCCCGACCGCTGCTCACGCCGGGCGAGGTGATGCAGCTTCCGCCATCCGACGAAATCGTCATGGTTGCGGGCACGCCGCCGATCCGCGCGACCAAGGCCCGCTATTTCGAGGATGCGCGGTTCATGGAACGCATCCTGACCCCGCCCGATCCGAGGGCCGGTCCCGCCACGAACCCGACATCCGACGATTGGTCGAGTCGCGTGGTCGCGGCGGCGGGCCATCCCGCGACCGGCGCTGGAGACGGGGCCGAAGGCGATCCGGCCAATGCGGGCATCCGCCGCGAGCCGGAATTGCCCGAGCATGAGGAAATTGTCGCCCCGCCGCCGTCGCCTGCGCAGGAGTTCGACATTCTGGACGACGAACCGGACGTGGACGCCGCGAAGGCCCGCGCCATGCGCCAGCGCATGAGGATGGTCGCCCGGCAGGTCGCCATGAACCCCGGTGACGGCATCGAGCTTTGAAGGAACGCCCATGACCACACGCACCCGCATGAACGTCTATTTCGATCCCGAATTGCTGAAAGAGGTCGAGATGCTAGCCCTGCGCCGGCATGTGTCCAAATCGGCCATCGTCGAGGCCGCCGTCGCTTCCTTCCTGTCCGGCGACGCGGGGGATCGACTGGAGGCGGCCATGTCGCGCCGCCTGGACAGGATCGGGCGCCAGATCGACACGCTCGACGAAGATCTCGCCGTGCTTGGCGAGACGGTCGCGCTGTTCATCCATTTCTGGCTCGCGTCAACGCTGCCGCTGCCGGACAGCGCGCAAGCCTCGGCGCGCGCCAAGGGCGTCGAGCGGTTCGAGGGCTTCATGCAGATGCTCGGCCGGAGGCTGGCGACGGGAGACAGGTTTCTCAAGGAACTGTCGCGCGACGTCGATTCGTCGGATGACGTTCCCTCACCGGAGCAGTCCGAGGGCGATGGCGACCGTTCCTGAATCCCCGGCCTATCCTATTTTCCGCATATCACCGCATTGCGCCGCACGGACTTAAATATTTGTTGAAGCGGCCGGATTTCGGCCTCTCTTAATCGACCCCGATCCGGGGATCGCCTGTCGCGTCCCCACCGAAAGCCGGGGCCGACATGACCACCAACCACCACAGACAGGAGGCGATGCAGCGTGGCGCGCGCATGTTGCGCACCGCGCTCGGGCCGGCAATCGCGCGGCTGCTCGAAGACCCGGCCGTGGTCGAGGTGATGCTTAATCCCGATGGCCGCCTTTGGGTGGACCGGCTTTCCGAAGGGCTGGCCGATACGGGCGAACGCCTGCTTGCGGCCGATGGCGAACGCATCGTGCGCCTGGTCGCCCATCATGTCGGTGCGGAGGTTCACGCCCGCAGCCCGCGCGTCTCGGCCGAGCTTCCCGAAACCGGCGAGCGGTTCGAGGGGCTGCTGCCGCCGGTGGTCGCCGCGCCCGCCTTCGCCATTCGCAAGCCCGCCGTCGCGGTGTTCACGCTCGACGACTATGTGGCCGCCGGCATCATGACCCGGATGCAGGCCGAGGCGCTGCGGCTTGGCGTGGCTACCCGCGCCAATATCCTCGTGGCGGGCGGCACCAGCACCGGCAAGACCACGCTGACCAACGCCCTGCTCGCCGAGGTGGCGAAGACGCAGGATCGCGTCGTCATCATCGAGGACACGCGCGAGCTGCAATGCGCCGCGCCGAACCTTGTGGCGATGCGGACGAAGGATGGTGTCGCCAGCCTGTCGGACCTTGTGCGGTCCTCGCTGCGCCTGCGCCCCGACCGCATCCCCATCGGCGAGGTGCGCGGCCACGAAGCCCTCGACCTGCTCAAAGCCTGGGGAACCGGCCATCCGGGCGGCATCGGCACCATCCATGCGGGTTCCGGCATTGGCGCGCTGCGCCGCCTCGAACAGCTTATCCAGGAGGCCGTCGTCACGGTCCCGCGCGCCCTGATCGCGGAAACCATCGACCTTGTTGCCGTCCTTGCCGGGCGCGGTTCCGCGCGCCGGCTGGCCGAGCTTGCCCGCGTCGAGGGGCTGGGGCCGGACGGCGATTATCGCATCACGCATCCCATCCCTTCGGCAATCCCCACCAGCACAGGAGAATCTTCATGATCCGCACGATTTCGCGCGGCTATCGCTTCGCCGCGACCGCCGCATCCACCCTTGCCATCAGCCTCATGCTCGCCCCGGCCGCTCATGCGTCGGGATCGTCGATGCCGTGGGAGCAGCCGCTTCAGCAAATCCTTCAGTCCATCGAGGGGCCGGTCGCCAAGATCGTCGCCGTCATCATCATCATCGCCACCGGCCTGACACTCGCCTTCGGCGACACGTCTGGAGGATTCAGGAGGTTGATCCAGATCGTGTTCGGCCTGTCCATCGCCTTCGCGGCGTCGAGCTTCTTCCTGTCGTTCTTCTCGTTCGGCGGCGGGGCGCTCGTTTGATGGCGGGCGGCCTCGAACAACTGGACGCGGTGCCGGGCTTCACGGTCCCGGTCCATCGGGCGCTGACCGAGCATATCCTGCTCGGCGGCGCACCGCGCTCCATCGCCATCATGAACGGAACGCTGGCCGGGGCCGTGGGCCTCGGCCTGCGCCTCTGGCTGGTCGGTATCGCCATTTTGGCCATCGGGCATTTCGCGGCCGTATGGGCAGCGAAGCGCGATCCCCAATTCGTCGAGGTCGGGCGCAGGCATCTGCGCATCCCGGCCTTTCTGGCGGTGTGAGGGCGCGGCCATGATGAACCTTGCAGAATACCGCCGCAGCGCATCCCGGCTCGCCGACTATCTGCCATGGGCGGCATTGGTCGGCTCGGGCGTCGTCTTGAACAAGGACGGCTCATTCCAGCGCACCGCGAAGTTTCGCGGTCCCGATCTGGATTCCGCCGTCGCGGCCGAGCTGGTCGCCGTCGCCGGCCGCATCAACAACGCCGTGCGCCGTCTCGGTTCCGGCTGGAGCATCTTCGTCGAGGCGCAGCGCAGCGAAGCCGCGACCTATCCCGACAGCAGCTTTCCCGACGCGGCATCGGCGCTGGTCGATGCGGAGCGGAAAGCCGGCTTTGAGGAAGCGGGCGCGCATTTCGTGTCCGGCTATTTCCTGACCTTCCTTTGGCTGTCGCCGGCCGAGGAGGCGGCGCGGGCGGAAAGCTGGCTCTATGAGGGTCGCGAGCAATCCGGGGTAAACCCGCACGAATTGCTGCGCGGCTTCGTGGACCGCACCGACCGCGTGTTGGCGCTGCTCGACGGCTTCATGCCCGAGTGCCGATGGCTCGATGACGCCGGCACGTTGACCTATCTCCATTCGACGGTTTCCACGAACCGGCATCGCGTCCGCGTTCCCGAAGTGCCGATGTATCTGGACGCGCTGCTGGCCGACGCGCCGCTGACCGGCGGGCTGGAGCCTCGGCTTGGCACCGCGCATCTGCGCGTCCTGACCATCGTGGGATTCCCCAGCGCGACGACGCCCGGCCTGCTGGACGAGATGAACCGGCTGCCGTTCCCCTACAGGTGGAACACCCGCGCGATCCTGCTCGACAAGACCGACGCCACGCGGCTGCTGACCCGTATCCGCCGCCAGTGGTTTGCCAAGCGGAAGTCCGTCGTCGCGATTCTGAAAGAGGTCATGACGAACGAGGCGTCCGCGCTTGTGGACACCGACGCCGCCAACAAGGCGCTCGATGCCGACATGGCCTTACAGGAACTCGGTGCGGACGTGGCGGGCATGGCCTATGTCACGGCCACGGTGACGGTATGGGACGACGATCCCCGCTTTGCCGATGAGAAGTTGCGGCTGGTCGAAAAGATCGTTCAGGGCCGCGACTTCACCGCCATGGCCGAGACGGTCAACGCGGTTGACGCATGGCTCGGTAGCCTGCCGGGACACGCCTACGCCAACGTGCGGCAGCCGCCCATCAGCACATTGAATCTCGCCCACATGATCCCGCTATCGGCGGTGTGGGCGGGGCCGGAACGGGACGAGCATTTCGGTGCACCCCCTTTGCTCTTTGGAAAGACCGAAGGCTCAACCCCGTTCCGGCTAAGTCTCCATGTCGGTGACGTAGGACACACCCTTGTCGTCGGCCCAACCGGCGCGGGCAAATCCGTGTTGCTCGCCCTCATGGCCTTGCAGTTCCGGCGCTATGCGGGATCGCAGGTGTTCGCCTTCGACTTCGGCGGCAGCATCCGCGCCGCCGCGCTCGCCATGGGCGGCGACTGGCACGACCTTGGCGGCGGGCTGACAGAAGGGGCCGAGGCGTCCGTCTCGCTCCAGCCGCTTGCCCGCATCCACGATACCTATGAACGCGCATGGGCGGCGGACTGGATTGCGGCCATCCTCATGCGTGAGGGGATCGCCATCACCCCCGAGGTCAAAGAGCATCTTTGGACGGCGCTGACTTCGCTCGCCTCCGCGCCGGTCGAGGAACGGACCATCACCGGCCTTGCGGTGCTGTTGCAATCCAACGATCTGAAACAGGCGCTCCGTCCGTTCTGCGTCGGCGGTGCCTATGGCCGGCTGCTCGACGCCGAGACAGAGCATTTGGGATCGGCGGACGTGCAGGCGTTCGAGATCGAGGGCCTTGTCGGGACCGGCGCGGCCCCGGCAGTGCTCGCCTATCTGTTCCATCGTATCGGCGACCGGCTCGACGGGCGGCCGACGCTGCTCATCATAGATGAAGGCTGGCTTGCGCTGGACGACGAGGGTTTCGCCGGCCAGCTCCGCGAATGGCTGAAAACGCTGCGCAAGAAAAACGCATCGGTCATCTTCGCCACGCAAAGCCTGTCCGACATCGACGGCAGCAACATCGCGCCCGCGATTATCGAGAGCTGCCCGACGCGGCTCCTGCTGCCGAACGAGCGCGCCATCGAGCCGCAGATCACGGCCATCTATCGCCGCTTCGGCCTCAATGACAGGCAGATCGAAATCCTCGCACGGGCCACGCCCAAGCGGGATTATTACTGCCAAAGCCGCAGGGGCAATCGCCTGTTCGAGCTTGGCCTGTCCGAAGTCGGCCTCGCGCTCTGCGCCGCATCCGCCAAATCCGACCAAACCCTCATTGCGCAGATCGTCGCCGAACACGGCCGCGACGGCTTCCTCGCCGCATGGCTGCGAGAGCGCGGCGTCGATTGGGCGGCCCACCTGATCCCGAACCTCACCAATCTTGCCGACCGGCCGGAATCCGCCGCGCCGGCTCGGCTCGATACCCACCCCATGCCGGAGATTCTTCCATGACCTATCCCAAGATCGTCGGGGCCTCGGCCCTCGCGCTGGCGCTCGGCGTGCCTGTCGCGCTTTCGCCCATGCTGGCAAGCCCGGCCCATGCGCAATTCGGCTTCGGCCGCATCGTCTATGACCCGAGCAACTACGCGCAGAACGTCCTCACGGCAGCGCGCACGCTCGAACAGATCAATAACCAGATCACCAGCCTCCAGAACGAGGCGCAGATGCTCATCAATCAGGCCCGCAACCTTGCGAGCCTGCCGCATAGCTCGCTCCAGCAGCTCCAGCAGAACGTCAGCCGCACGCAGCAGCTTCTCGGGCAGGCCCAAAATCTCGCGTTCGAGGTCGGCCAGATCGACCAAGCGTTCCAGAGCCAATACGGCAATGTCTCGCTTTCGGCGACCGACGCCCAGCTTGTCGCCGACGCGCGCGGCCGTTGGGAAAATACGGTTGGCGGTTTGCAGGACGCCATGCGCGTGCAGGCTGGCGTCGTCGGCAACATCGACAGCAATCGCGCCGAGATGGCCGCGCTTGTCGGCCAGAGCCAAGGCGCGACCGGCGCGCTGCAAGCCACGCAGGCGGGCAACCAGCTCCTTGCCCTCCAGTCGCAGCAGCTTTCCGACCTGATCGCGCTCATCTCGGCGAACGGCCGCGCCGACGCGCTGACCGAGGCCGAGCGCGCGACCGCCGCCGAGCAGGGCCGCGAGCAGCGCCGCCGCTTCCTCACGCCGGGCAGCGGTTATCAGCCGGGCAACGCGCAAATGTTCAACAACGGCAACAACTGACCGGGAGGCTCGCCATGGACGGCAAGATGCTGGCCCGGCTCGGGGCCGTGGTGTTCATCGCCATCGCCGTCACGGCGACCGCAATCGACATGGCGCGGGAGGATGAACCTTCCGCGCCACCCCCTGCGCCGGCCTTCCAGCCCCCGGCCGACCCGTTGCGCGAAACTCTGCGCCGCTGCCAGCAGCTCGGCGAGGCTGCCGCCAGCGATGCCGGCTGCCTCGCCGCATGGGCCGAATCCCGCGACCGCTTCCTCGGCCGTGATCGCAGCGAGGCGCGCTGACCATGGGCAACACGGGCGTCATCGACAATTTCCTCGGCGTATTCACGTCCTACATCGACTCGGGGTTCGGCCTGCTCGGCGGCGAGATCGCCTTCATCGCCACGACGCTCATTGTCATCGACGTGACGCTCGCCGCGCTCTTTTGGGCATGGGGCGCGGATGACGACATTATCGCGCGGCTGGTGAAAAAGACCCTGTTCGTCGGCGTCTTCGCCTACATCATCAGCAATTGGAACAACCTCGCCCGCATCGTCTTCGAGAGCTTCGCCGGCCTCGGCCTCATGGCATCCGGCACCGGCTTTTCCGTCACCGACCTGATGCGGCCGGGCCGCGTCGCGCAGACTGGCCTCGACGCCGGCCGCCCGTTGCTCGATTCCATTTCCAGCCTCATGGGCTGGATCGCCTTCTTCGAGAACTTCATCCAGATCGCTTGCCTGCTGTTTGCGTGGGCGCTGGTGGTGCTGGCGTTCTTCATCCTCGCCATCCAGCTTTTCGTCACCCTGATCGAGTTCAAGCTGACGACGCTCGCCGGCTTCGTGCTCATCCCGTTCGGACTCTTCGGCAAAACCGCCTTCATGGCCGAGAAGGTGCTTGGCAACGTGGTGTCGTCCGGCATCAAGGTTCTGGTGCTCGCCGTCATCATCGGCATCGGCAGCACCTTGTTTTCGCAATTCACGGCCGGTTTCGGCGGGGCGACCCCGACCATCGACGACGCCATGGCGATTGTGCTCGCCGCACTGTCGCTGCTCGGCCTCGGCATCTTCGGGCCGGGCATCGCCAACGGCATCGTCTCGGGCGGGCCGCAGCTTGGCGCGGGCGCTGCCGTGGGAACCGGCCTTGCGGTCGCGGGCGCAGCCGTCGCCGCAGGAGGCGGGGCCATGCTTGCCGCGAAGGGCGGCGCTGCTGCCCTGTCCGGCGGGGCCGCGGCCGTGCGCGACGGTGCGGCCGCCGCGGGCGCGGCAACCGCAGCCTATAGCGTCAGCGCGCTCGGCCAGTCCGGCGCGGCAGGCGTCGCGTCCGGCCTTGGCGGCGTGGCGCGCGCCGCAGGATCGGCAGCTATCTCGCCCCTCAAACGTGCTGCTGCGCGCGCTTCCGAATCCGTCAAATCCAGCTTCTCCGCAGGCGCGAAGGCCGGATTCGGTGCAACGGTCGGCGGCTCCACCATGGGGATGGTCGGCGGCGCAGGCGCCGAGGCATCCGTCGCGCCATCCGGCCCTGCCGGCAATCCCCCGGCCTGGGCGCAGCGGATGCGGCGCTCGCAGGCCATGAACCACGGCACGACCATGGCCGCACATGCTGTCCGCTCTGGTGACAGCCACGGCGGCGGTTCTTCCATCAACCTTTCCGAAAGTGACCGCTCATGAGCATCTTCAAACGACCATCGACCCATTACGGCAAGACGCCGGAACCCGAGACGCCCTATCAGAAGGCCGCGCAAGTCTGGGACGAGCGCATCGGCTCGGCCCGTGTGCAGGCGAAAAACTGGCGCTACATGGCCTTCGGTTCGCTGATCCTGTCGGCCGGCTTCGCCGCCGCCCTTGTCTGGCAATCGGCGCGCGGGACCGTGGTGCCGTGGGTGGTGCAGGTCGATAATCTCGGCCAGGCGCAGACTGTCGCGCCCGCGAGTGCCGACTATCGCCCGACCGATCCGCAGATCGCTTTCCATCTCGGCCGCTTCATCGAGCAGGTCCGCGCGATCCCGGCCGACGCCATCATTGTCCGCCAGAACTGGCTTCGCGCCTATGAATGGACCACGGATCGCGGCGCGGCGGCGCTTAATGACTATGCCCGCGCCAATGACCCGTTCAGCAAGGTGGGGCGGCAACAGATCGCCGTCGAGGTGTCCAGCGTCATCCGGGCATCCCCCAACTCGTTCCGCGTGGCGTGGACGGAGAGGCACTTCGAGAACGGCCAGCTTTCCACGACCGAGCGATGGACGGCCATCCTGACCATCGCCATCCAGCCTCCGCGCGATGCTGAAAGGCTGCGCGCGAACCCGTTGGGAATCTACGTCAATGCAATCAACTGGTCGAGGGAGATGGGACAATGACTCGCGCCATCAGCAAATCGACCGTCTCCGCATTGCTCATGTCTGCGACCATGCTGGCGGGCTGCGCCACCAACCGGACGCCGCAGTTCAGCTACGACGCCAGCGTTCCGCCGCTGCCGACCGTGCAGGCCGCTGCGACGGATGACACGCCCCGACCTTTGCATACGCCGCCGGCCTGGACCGTGGCGCGTGGTGGCGAAGCAGCGGGAACGCCGGCGGGCCGCGTCGAGAACGCCAACGCCGCCGCCCGCGTCGAGCCGCGACGTGAGGGCTACTACAACGCCATCCAGATTTTCCCGTGGTCGGAAGGCGCGCTCTATCAGGTCTATGCGGCGGTTGGGCAGATCACCAGCATCGCCCTGGAGCCGGGCGAGAGCCTGACCGGCGCCGGACCAATTGCGGCGGGCGACACCGCCCGCTGGATCATCGGCGACACGGAATCCGGTTCGGGCGCGAACCGCCGCGTCCATATCCTCGTGAAGCCGACGCGACCCGACATTGCCACCAACCTTGTCGTCACCACCGACCGGCGCACCTACATGATCGAGCTGCGCGCACGGGACTCGCTCTACATGCCCGCCGTCGCCTGGGCCTATCCCGCAACGCCAGGCCAGCGCCGCACCGTTCCGGCAGCCCCGATCATCCCCGCCGAGGCCGCGCGGAACTATCGCTATGGCTTGCAGGTGCAGGGCGACAGCCCGCCATGGCGTCCGGTTTCCGTCTTCGACGATGGACGGCGCGTCTATGTCGTCTTCCCGGCCGGGATCGTGCAGGGCGAGATGCCGCCGATCTTCGTGCTCGGCTCCAATGGCGAACCGCAGATCGTCAACAGCCGAGTCCACCAGAACATCCTGATCGTGGACCGCCTGTTCGGCGCGGCCGAGCTGCGCCTTGGCAGCGGCAACCGCCAGCAGGTCGTCAGGATCGTCCGCACCAACCCGACGCAGGCCGCCGCAGAGCCAGCCAGCACGACCACGGGAGGATCGTCCTCATGAGCGATACCGATACCGCCGCCCCCATGCGCCTGCGCGCCGAAACGCCCCGTGTCACGCGCCTGTCGCGCAAGATGCTGGCAGGCGTCGGCGCTGTTGCCTTGCTCGGCATCGGCGGCGCACTGATCTACGCGCTCCAGACCCGCGACGCAGGACCGGGCGGCGAAGAACTCTATTCGACCAATAACCGGCAAACTGCCGATGGGCTGGCGGGCCTGCCGGGCGACTATAGCGGGCCGGTGCTCGGCCCCGCGTTGCCCGGAGATTTGGGCCGCCCCATTCTGGACGCGCAGAACCGGGGACAACCAGTCGTGCCGCCCGTCATGGCGACGCCCGCCGTCGATCCAGAGGAAGAACGCCGCCGCGCCGAGGAAGAAGCCGCGCGCTTGAGCAATGTGTTCTTCCAGTCCGGCCCGCGCACGGGAGCGCCGGCAGGGACGGCCATGCCCGGCCTTGCCGGTCTTGGCCTTGGTGGACAGCCCGCGACGCAAGACCGGCACGCGGCTTTCCTCAATGGACCCGTGGACCGGCAGACCGTCGCGCCGGATCGCGTCGCGCCGCCGGCATCGCCCTACATCCTTCAGGCCGGGGCCGTGATCCCGGCCGCGCTCATCACCGGCATCCGTTCCGACCTACCGGGCCAGATCACGGCGCAGGTGACGGAAAACGTCTATGATAGCCCGACCGGCTCGCTGTTGTTGATCCCGCAGGGAACGCGCATCATCGGCCAATACGATGACGGCGTGACCTTCGGCCAGCGCAGGGTGTTGCTGGTGTGGAATCGCCTGATCCTGCCGGGCGGCCGTTCCATCGTTCTGGAGCGCCTGCCCGGCGCGGACGCCAGCGGCTATGCCGGCCTTGAGGATGGCGTCGATTATCATTGGTGGGATCTGATGAAGGCCGCAGGGCTGTCCACGCTGCTCGCGGTCGGCACGGAGCTGGCGACGAGCGACGAGGACCGGCTTATCCGGGCCATCCGCGACGGGGCGCAGGATACCGTCAATCAGGCGGGCCAGCAGATCGTGCAGCGCCAGTTGCAGGTTGCGCCGACGCTGACCATCCGGCCGGGCTTCCCGGTCAGGATCATCGTCACCCGCGACCTTGTATTCGAGCCGGCAGGAGGTTGACCATGACCAAGCTGAAACTCGGCCCGCTGCCCGACGACAAGCCCGTGAAGGTCACGCTGGAGCTGCCCGCAACGCTCAACCGCGATCTGATCGACTATGCCGAGGTGCTGACCCGTGAAACCGGCAGACCCGTCACCGATCCCATCAAGCTCATCGTGCCCATGCTGGAGCGGTTCGTCGCCACGGATCGTGGGTTCGCCAAGGCACGGCGGCAGAATCAGTCCGGCACGGCCACGTAAGAAGGCGATTGTAGGCACATGATTTTATGTGGTAGTCTCATTAAATCATGGGTGAAGGATGCCGTGACCTACGACGATTTCATCATCGAACTCAACAAGGCGGGGCTCACTATCCGGCGCTTCGCAGAACTTATGAGCATGCAACCGAATTCAGTTTCCAATAACAAGAAGAAAGGTGATGTCCCAGTCCATCTGGCGGTGATCGCGAGCCTCCTTGCCGAAATGGCAAGTCAAGATATCGATTACACCCCGATTTTCGAACGCCTCGAGCCCGGCAAGAAAAAGCCACGCGGTGCCGCCAAGGCCGGAAAATTTGCAGGTGACCCGCAAGGGGTGCTGGAGCTGGATAAATGAGCGCGAGGGTCGCCCACAAAACTACAATGTTCTTGATATGTTCTATTTTGTGCGATACTGATGCCGATCCCATGACGCGAGAGGAGGTGAGGCATGGCGGATAGCTTCGCTTCGCACTGGCGGGACGCCCTCGCGCTCGATCGTCGGACGGCGCCCGAATTTTACACGTCTCCTGCCGATGTGGAGCCGGGACCGCATGCTGATGCGATCCGCTTTGTCTTGTCCGATCTTGGCCTATCTGCTGTCTTCTGCATTGAGGACGTTCCGACGGTCGGATTTCTGAACGAGCCAGATGTATCGCTCGCCCGGATCGACGAATTGCACCGGATTCTCTGGAATCAGGGCCTGATGAGCCTGTTGCTCGTCCTCAAGGAGGATGAGCTTGTCGCCTATTCGCTTGTCCAGAGGCCATTCCAGCGTCAGGAGGGCCAGCACAGCGATCCTCGTCTGATTGTGACCCTATCGCTTCTTTCGGATGCGCTGAAACTTCGGGAATTGATCGATTCGACGGAGTCCGGGCGGTTCTGGTTCGAGAACGACAAATATTTCGACCCCGATGATCGTGTCGATAGCGTGCTGCTGTCAAACCTGCTGGAGGCGTTTCGCGACATGCGGGGCGATCTCGGTGGCGAGGCCGCCCAGGCGCTGCTGATGCAGACGATGTTCATCGCGTATCTGGAAGATCGCAAGATCATCAAGGAGGTGGTGTTCCAAGAGGCGTCCAACAGAACATGTTCCAGTCTCGCGGAGATGTTGGAGGCAGATTCTCCGGCCTACTTCGAGGCGCTGTTTGTATGGTTGAAGAGCGCGTTCAACGGCAACCTCTTCAATGCCCCCTGCGCCTTCGAAACAGGCGATGCGACGCCGCCGAAGCTGGCGGTGCGGCATCTGCGGACGCTGGCGCGTTTCCGGCATGGACGTGAAGAGATGGCGTCCGGCCAGCTTCGTCTATGGGGCTATGACTTCCGGTATATGTCGATCGGCCTCATCAGTGCGGTTTATGATCGCTTCCTGAAGGAAGAGGCCGAGAAAAAGAGCGCTGACGGCGCCTTCTATACGCCGATGTTCCTAGCTGATGTCGTCGTTAATCAGCTTTGGGATGATCTGTCGGACGAGCAGCGGGCAAAAGGCGTGTTCTGCGATCCAGCATGCGGGTCGGGGATTTTTCTTGTCCGATTGTTCCAGCGCCTTGTCGCGCACCATTGCCGGATCAAGAACAAACGTCATGCCTCGTGGAATGAACTGAAGTCTATTGCGTGCCGGTTGCATGGGGGGGACATAAATCCCTCTGCCGTCCGTGTAGCAGCGTTCTCGCTCTACATCGCGCTACTGGAACAATCCAACCCGCCCGACCTGGAGGCGCTTCTGAAGGCCGGGAAGCTCTTGCCGTCGCTCTACGGCGACACGTTGCTCCCGGCGTCGGATTTCTTTGCGCTTGTGGATACACCGAAATTCGATGCGGTCGTCGGGAATCCCCCTTGGAAGGGGCGGAGCGGCCAGATCACGACCGCCCAGATATGGGCAAGCGCCAACGGTTATCCCGATCCTGCCAAGGATATTGCCTGGGGCTTCGTCTGGAAGGCTCTGAAGGTGGTCAAGCCGGACGGGCTTGTTGCGTTTCTGCTGCCGGCGATGGGGGTTCTGCACAATACTTCGCAAGAGGCTCAGGATGCGCGACGACGGCTTTTGCGCGATGCGCGGGTCAGGCGGATCGTGAACCTGTCGGATCTTTGTTTCCAGTTGTTCGATGGCGCGCAACGACCGACGGCGTTCGTGCTTTATGCACCAGCTGAGGGCGGGCAACCACCCTATCGCTTCGAATATTGGGTGCCGAAAGCCGATCTCAATCTGCGGCTCAAGCGGTTGATGACCTTGTCGCGTGCGGACCGTCTTCGCTTCCGCTCGGACCTGGTCGGTGAAGACCCGACGCTGTTCAAACGCCGGCTCTGGACGCGTGGTCCGGAGGAAACGCTGCTTCAGTATTTGCGGACCATTCCCGCGCTGAACACGTTCATCAAGGAATACAAGGACGTCCGCAAGGCCAATGCCACGGTCGATCGGACGAAGGACTGGGTCATCGGGCAGGGGTTCAAGCCTGCTCAGGAAGATCGGCTAGACGATCCCGACTACGATACCACAACGGCGGAAATCGTCACCCGTTTCCCGTTTTTGAACGCCCGTGCTTTCCGATCGATAGCCCTCCCAACGGTGGAGACTGGTCCTTGGTCCACGTCAACTGTCCACCGCGCGGGCTTTGCCGATGGTTTTGCCGGCCCGCACATCCTGATCCCCCAAGGTGTCGAGCGTTCTATCGGCCGTGTTCGCGCTGCTTATTGCGATCAAAGCCTTGTATTCCAACACTCTATTCAGGCTATCGCTTTTCCTGAAACGGAAACGCGTGTTGCGAAGATTTTGACCGCTGTCCTGAACAGCAGTCTGGCGGCTTGGGTTTATTTCCACGATACCGCCAATCTCGGTGCTGACCGTGCCAAGGTGCATCAAGGCGAATTGTTGAAGCTGCCGTTCGACGCAGCGGTGAATATGCCCGATCCGGTAAGGGCCGCGGTCGCGGAGGAGAAAATCATCCAACTGATCGATCGGGAAGTGGCGAAGGCCGATGAGTTGTTTTCACTACAATCCGACCCTCTCGATGAAATCGATCACTTGGTCTTCGATTACTATGGTCTGGATGCGCACGAAATCGCGCTGATTGAGGACACCTTCCGATACATTATTCCTGCGATGCAACCTCGGCGTAGCGCGGGTCTGCAAAAAATCTGGGCCAATAGCAGATACGAGCACCGCGCCGCCTATGCCGCCACGCTTCGCGAGGCTCTTGCACCCTGTTTTCGGCAACCTATCCAAGCGTCGCTCGCCGCCAAATCAGCTGATGTCGCGGTTTTGAGACTGACCATCGCTTCCGGGGGCGATGAATATGGGGAAGGGGTATCTCCAGAGGTCGAACAGTTCCTTCAGTCGATCCAAGCTAATCTACCGGTGCGCCTGCCGGGGAACGTGCAGCTGGTGCCAGATCTTCGCTTCGTGATCGGGAGCGACATGTATTTGGTCAAGCCGATGCAACTTCGACATTGGCTGAGATCGACAGCCTTGGCGGATGCGGAGCAGATTGCAGCCGAGTTTACTGCTGCCGTCGCTCGCCATGGCAAGGCTGGTGGTGAATATGCTGGCCGGTGATCTAAACGCATGGCTCCCCCATTTTCGAAGCCTTGAGGAACGCATCGCCGATGCGGTCGAAACTGCATGGCCTATCTGCATTGCGCCGCTGCAATCCAAAAAGAATGCGATGACGCATGAGGATCACATCACCGAGCACCTCGTTCAGTCATTGATCCGAACAAAGCTGGTGCCGGGGCGGATCATCTATCAATACACTTTGCTCGCCGAGGATGGCAGCGGTAACGTATCGGCGCCGAGCAATATCGACTTCGTCCTGACCATCGGTGATGATGAGGATGTCTATCTGGCCTGCGAATGCAAACGGCTGAATGTCCCCTACAAGACCGGGGTGCGTGCGTTGGTCGGCGAATATGTCGATGAAGGGCTGATGCGATTTGTAACCGGCCAGTATTCCAGCGGCCTGCCATTGGCGATGATGCTGGGCTACGTTATGAATGCGAAATCGGATGTGGCAAGACGTGGCGTCAAGAGAATTCTAGCACTTCGATCCGCTACCGTTGGGCTTCAGTCTGAACGGGATGCTCCTATTGTAAGTGGTCGCCCCATCCGCTTCCATACAATACACGCTTGTGTCCCTGGCCATGTAATTGAAGTTGGTCATACCTTATTGGCTTGGCCCTGGGATAGTGTATGAAACGTATCAAGATCGACAGCGTAAGACCGGGAGATATTCTCTTTACGGCGCGCCCTGGGAAGACCAGCAAGAAGATCCGGTTCGCAACCGATGGTGTTGTATCTCATGTGATGATTTGCGTGCAGCACGGTTCCTTTATCGATTCAACTTCGGATGGTGTGCAAGCACGTAATCTTCAGCGTGAGCTGTTTGAAGACGAAGAACAAGCGTTTCACTTCCGGATGATGAATCCGCCTAGCCGCGAAGTTCTCAGTCAGATCATAAATTATGCCCGGGCTGAGGTCGGCGCCCGCTATTCCATCCGCGAAGCAGCGCGCTCAGTCACTGCAATTCGTAAGCCGAGATCACGAAGACAATTCTGTTCGCGCTTAGTTGCAAGAGTGTACAAGATGGCAGGTGTCGATCTTGTCCCGGATGCAGATTACTGCTCCCCGGAGGACCTTCGGCGCAGTTCACTGTTGACAGAGCTGCCTGTAGAATTTGAGTTGGTTTCGGATGAAGAACTCGCGTGGATGTCCGATCGTCCAGACCCGATTCGGCTCACCCATGTTGCCCAGAACGCTGTGCTAAACGCGGCGCGTTCAGTCGATCCTGAGGTAGAGAATTTTAATGATCTATATGGTTTGCTGGTAAGGCGTCCTGACGTTGATCATGTGATTGCGGCTGCCCTTAAAAGCAGCGGTTACCTCGACCTCTGGAGGATGGAAGTCGAGAAGCATCCGTGGCGCTACGACCACAAGCAAATGGACAGACTTTCCGCGTCGCCCGAGGTCGTGCGAGACTATTGCATAGCTACTCTCAAAGAGGCCTATAGCGGCGGCGTTCGCTTCGCGATCAACCTCGTCCAGCTTCGGGCGCTACAACGACAGTGCCCGCGCGAGTCGTTCTGCCTCGAGATCGTGCTTTATGAAATGCTTGTGCACAACGATCAGAGCCGCCGGGAGATCGCTTATGATTGGCTGAAAAGACACTACCCCGATCAACTCAGACTGCACATGGAGGAGATCGAGCCCCATACTCCGTACTGGTGGTCGATAATCGATCTTGTTGAACCGCATCTCGCAGCTCTATCGCGACATGTCGTTGCTTCGGAAGGCAGCACCGAAGTTTGCACGTCATGTGGGGATCAGCCCGCTAACTTCTTCCGTCTGGTCAACGGTGCGGAGATCATGCCCGGAGTGCCATCCTTGCGTCTTTGCGACGACTGCATCGAAATTCGACGTGGTATGGGCAACGTATTGGTGCCGTTTCTTGCTGGAGCTGAAGAAACGTGACGGATAATACCGTGAGGTTGGCGCACCATTTGAGTAAGCGGAGTCTTTGTCTTTGAGCCAAGCGGAGCAGCAGGGAGCCAGAGCCAATGTACTGGATCCGGTACAGCTTGTTCGGATCGAAGCTTTACATCGCGGCTTCCTTTTTCAACACCTGTACACCGTGCAGTGTCTGCTGTCGGCGGCGGCGTTGTCGATAAAGCGTGTCAACGTTGAGAGCGATGAAGATGTCGAGGTGCAGTTTGAAGGGCGGCACATCTACGTTCAGGTTAAGCATAGGAAAGAATCGCTCGCCTGGAACGATATCGAAGATGCCGTAACACGCTTTGGAGAATTGCGCGCCGCTCATAAGCGCGGTGAGCGGAGCGGGGAGCCAGCATTCCTTATTGTTAGCAATGCCGCGCCCAATGGCCCTCTCGCGGCCAAGATCGCCGCGACGGATTGGCCGACAGATGTACGGGTCGATTGGCCGTTGGCCGATCCCGACACAAGGATTCTGCCGTCCCCACAAGCGTCGCTTCTCGAAGTGGCGAAAGCCGCCGGCCAGATGGCGGAGGACTTGCCGTTTGCAACGCTCGCACCGGAAACCCTCGTCTGGAAATTGGCCGGTGTTGTGTCTCTCGCTGCCACCGGAGAATACGAGCATCTGGACCATACTTTCGAAACCGCAAAGCTTCCCAGCCTTTTCGAACAGCTCGTAGTGCAGTTGCAAGATCTGCCTCTGCCGCCGTCTCCCTACCGGGTTCAGGAGCACGAACCCGACCTGTTGACAGGAGACAGGGTCAGGTTGATCGTCGGCTATTCGGGGGCCGGTAAGACGTCGTGGCTGGCGCAATCTGCGCAGCATGCTCCAGGCGATTTGGTGTACATCGATACCGCCGATACACCCGGTGCCGCCCTCGCCAACACCGTTGCTCGTGAAGTCGCTGGTCGCGTGTTCGAGACGGGTCATCGTCTTGGAGAGATATTTTTGCCTGGGGCCTCTGGACGAGAAGTTCTCCAGATTCTATCCCGCCGGCTGGCTGAGCAGGGTCAGGTCGTCACCGTCGCGCTCGACAATGTTCACCAACTGTCGGCGGACGATCTGATGGGGGTGATCCAGTCAGCAAGGGATATGCGCTTTGTACTGTTGGGACGTCCCGAAGGCGAAGTTCCCGCACTTGAGGCACTTCTCGGCGTCGCCCGCGAGGCTTTGCTGGGATGGGCACCCGATACGGTGGCAGCCGCCGTACATGAGGAAGGTTGCCAGGGTGATGCCGCCGATTGTCAGCGATTGATTTATCTTACCGGCGGACTTCCGCTTTTCGTTTTGAATGCAATCTCGGTTGCAAAGTCTGACTACGATGGTTCGCTGAAGCGGCTATGTGCGGATCTTGCACGTTCAGCACACACAAGAGAAATCGCTCAGGACCTCATCCTCGGGCGGGTCTTTGACCGGCTTCCCCAGGCGGTGGCAAGTGTCGCTGAACTTCTTAGCCTCTGCGATGCGCCCCTGACGCGCGGGGAGATACGGTTCTATGTCGGGGCAGCCAGAGGTCCCGATCAGGCAGTCTTCGATCGCTCCCTTCGCCACCTGGTAAGTCAGGGTTTGCTGCAGGTCTTTGCCAACAATCGCATCAAGCTCCACGATGCTGCGCGCGCAGTCGGGAAGGGGCGGCTCCTCCTCCACGGTGCCGAATGTGTGAAGGCTCGACAGGAAGCGTTGAGAGGTGTCGTACAGAAGAGCCTTCTAGAGAGCTGGCACCCGGCGAAGCTCTCGCTCTTTCTCCGGCTGACCGGGGAGGTCGGTCGCCTCGATGTACTGGTTGAGATGGCGACCGAAGAGCTCTTCCACGAAATGGGCGTCTGGCCCGAGGTTGAAGCCTACCTCGTGCACGGCGCACAGGACGATGCTGTTCCCCCCGATCAGCGGATCAAGGCGCTCGATGGGCTGGCATTCGCCGATATCAAAGCCGGTTCCGACCGCGCCGCTTCGTGGCTCGACCAGATGGACGCTCTGATCACTGCCCACGATCTAGGAGCCGAGGAGCGGCTCCGCGTCGGAATGAAGCGGATGAGCCTCCTGGCTAGCAAAGGTGACCGGCGTGGCGCGATGCGTCTGGTGACAGATCTCACGCCTGTCGTCAAAGATCTCCCTTCCGGACATCAGCGTGTGTTTGAGTACAATGTCGCTTGCGCCGAACTCGCACTGGGCGATGCGGACGCCGCGGCCAAGCGGGTCCAGCCGCTAATCAGAGACTATTATGAGCTGATCGGCCTGACGCCCGAGATGGTGATCGGGAACAATGCACCTGACCTATCGCAGATGCTGAAAGAAGGTACGGACGTCGATGATGTCAAGCATCTTGCGGACGCCCTTGACGTGCTTGCAAAGGCGCGAGACGCTCAGGGTCAACCTTCACCTTTCGCGCGAATCCACGCCCTGAAATTCTACGATCTGGCGCGCGCGCCCGACTCCCTGTTCCGGGTGGGGCAGGATCTCGTGGACCAATTCATCAGCAAGCGCGACTTCGACGGCGCGCTCAACATGATGGAGGCCATCGTTCTGCCGCAACTCAGGCAGTGGAAGCTGGCCGACTATATGATCACGGTGCGCTCGCAGTATGCGGTGGTCCTAGCCTATTGCGGAAGATTTTCTGAAGGCGAAGACGAGATGGCACGGTTAGAGCCCTATGAAGCCGGTCTTCCTTCTCGCGTGCGGGAAGAACTCCAGAGCCAGCGGGAATTGATCGCACAACTTCGGGCGTTTGGACCACCTCCAAAATGGGTGCCCCCTCCGGGCATGCTTGAAAGCCTCGCTCGTCGTTTCGGAAAAGAAGAGCGCATTCGTGACACGCCGCCACAACCTGCACGCCGCAAGATCGGGCGCAATGAACGATGTCCCTGCGGATCAGGCAGAAAGTTCAAACATTGCCACAGGCGTGGCGACTGACGCCGGTGCCGTGCTCAAACGGCGACTTCTACCGAATGTCGGTATCGGTGGTTGCTTGCCCCCGCAACCAACAATCCCCATGTACGACCCGGAGACATGGGTAACAACCTCGTGCCGAACGGGTTGTCGATGGTCTGCAGGGTTCTCTGTTCCAGGTCGATATATCCCAGATCATAGTGCATGAA
>NZ_JAAAMK010000015.1 GCF_024105665.1 Aliihoeflea aestuarii
ATCGCCGCGAGATCCGGCTCCAAGAAACTCGCCATCATCGCCGTCGCAAGGAAACTCCTCACCGTCCTCAACGCAATGCAACGCGAACAAAAACAATACGCCTGAAAACACAGTTGCCAGGCCTCGAACTCGGTCAAGGGTGCGACCCTGCAGCGTGATCCGCAGCGTCACTGACCGCCTACGGCCACTTCGCCTCGGGCGGCATGGACGACAGGATCGAATCCACATTGCCGCCGGTCTTCAGGCCGAAGATCGTGCCGCGATCGTAGAGCAAGTTGAATTCGACGTAGCGGCCGCGGCGGATCAATTGTTCTTCGCGGTCGGCATCCGTCCAGTTTTCGTTGAAATTCTTGCGGACGATGTGGTTGTAGACGACCAGGAAAGCACGGCCGACATCCTGCGAAAAGCGCAGATCGGCATCCCAGCCGCCTGCGTCGTCCGACGTCTTCAGCCAGTCGTAGAAGATGCCGCCGACGCCGCGCGCCTCGCCCCGGTGCGGCAGGAAGAAGTACTCCTCGCACCATGCTTTCAGCCGGTCGTAATCGGCGACGGCCTTGTGCTTGTCGCACACGAACTTCATCGCCTTGTGGAAGGCGAGCGTGTCGGGATCGTCCTGCGTGCGCCGCCGGTCGAGGACGGGCGTCAGATCCGCGCCGCCGCCGAACCATTGGCGCGAGGTGACGATCATGCGCGTGTTCAGATGAACGGCCGGCACGTTCGGATTGTGCGGATGGGCGATCAGCGAGATGCCGCTTGCCCAGAAGCGCGGGTCTTCCTCTGCGCCGGGAATCTGCTTGCGGAATTCGGGCGAGAACTCGCCATGGACGGTAGAGGTATGGACGCCCGCCTTTTCGAAGACGCGCCCGCGCAGCATCGACATGACGCCGCCGCCCCCCTTGCCGTCCTCGCGCAGCCACTCCGTCTTCTCGAACCTTCCGGGCGCCCATGAGGCGTGCGGGCCGGACAGATCGTCCTCGATCGCCTCGAAACCGGCGCAGATCCTGTCGCGCAATTCCTCGAACCAGGCCTTCGCGGTCGCCTTCTTCGTCTCGATGTCGTCGGGCAGGCCGGCAGGAATGTCGGGGCGCTCCATTCAGGTCTCCATGAAGGCTGCGGTGGCCGCAGGGCTGGACAATTAACTCGTAAGCTGCGGCCCTGATCCATCATCTGTCCGCCATTTTCAAGCGCTTTAGATTTATGGGAGCGAAGTTGGTGTGACCGTGTACTGTTCGTCCGTGACGTGCTCCATCCAGTCGACCACCTTACCGTCCCGAACCTCCTGGATCGCCAGATGCGTCATCGCCGTTTCGGGCGCGGCACCATGCCAGTGCTTCTCGTCCGGCGCGAACCATACCACGTCGCCGGGGCGGATTTCCTCCACGGGGCCATCCCAGCGCTGCACCCGGCCGACGCCTGTCGTCACCACCAGTGTCTGCCCGAGCGGGTGCGTGTGCCATGCCGTCCGCGCACCCGGTTCGAACGTCACGCTAGCACCCTGGACGCGGTCGGGAGCGGAAGGGTTGAAGAGCGCATCGATCCGGACCGTCCCGGTAAACCAGTCCGCCGGCCCGCGAACGGACGGTTTGTGGCCAGATCGGAAAATGTTCATGGCGCACTCCTGATTGTCAAAAATTTAATAGCAAAATCAGTTTCTTAGAATATTCTTATTGTCTTCCTGTTTGAAATCTCTAATCTGTTTGCCGTTGGGGTCAAGGAGTTCTTTCGTGCGGGTTCCGGCCAGACCACCTCTGGAAGGATTGAGGCGCAGCCTGAATAAGCATCGTGCGGAAGGCGAAGCCCATCCGCGCGACGGGTTTCTGCGCGAAACCTTCCGCCTGCCGCGCACCGATGCGCGTGAAAAGGCGCGCGAATGGTTCGACCGCTGGCCCAAGCAGGCCTATTGGACCGAAATCGAAAGCTGGGCCGAGCGGCCCGACGACATCATCGAGTTTACGATCCGTAGGCTGCCGACGGCGGATTGAAACAGAATGCTCGGTTATTCGTCATCGCTTGCGTTCGTCATTGGCCGGTGAGGCCGTCATTCCTGTGACGAGCACAGGAATGACGGCAGTTCGGTTAATGCAAGCGTCTACTGTTTCGGGTTTGCAGGAACTCTATGCGACCGTCATTCCTGTGCTCGTCACAGGAATCCAGGCCTCGCCCTATCCGTTCGCAATACGTTCGCCGCCGGAAAAGCCACCCGTCCGCCGCACGGCTTCGCCGGCGACCATCGCCACGCTCATCGCCAGATTGAGGCTGCGCGCGCCTTCGCGCATCGGGATCGTCAATCGATAATCGGCCGCATCATGTACCGCATGCGGGACTCCAGCCGATTCGCGTCCGAAAAGCAGCACGTCGCCGTTCCGGTAGGAAAAATCCGTATAGGCTTCGTCGGTTTTCGTCGTCAAAAGCACCAGTCGTGCATCTTCGTGGCTGCGCCATGTCTCGAACGACTGCCAGTCGACATGGCGGGTCAGCGCCGCCATGTCGAGGTAGTCCATACCGGCGCGTTTCAAATTCCTGTCTGACAGGTCGAAGCCGGCCGGCTCTATAATGTGCACCTCGATGTCGAGGCAGGCGGCGAGCCTGAGGATCGTGCCGGTATTGCCGGCGATGTCGGGCTGGTAGAGCGCGATGCGCAAACGGCTCATGCGGCGCTCTCCGTTTCGTCGCCGATCCAGTAGCGCGGACCGGGGCCGTTGCGGCCCGCACGATCCAGCGGGTTTGAGAGCTTGCAATGGTTCAGCGACAGGCAGCCGCAGCCGATGCATTCGCTCAAACTGTCGCGCAGGCGTTCGAGCTCGGCGATCCGCAGGTCGATCCGGTCGCGCCATGTCGATGAAAGCCGCTCCCAGTCCTTCCGGCCGGGCACGCGGTCCTGCGGAAGCTTTTCAAGCTCGCCGCCGATCTCGTCCAAAGTCAGGCCGATGCGCTGCGCGAAGGTGATGAAGGCCAGGCGGCGAAGCACCGCACGGGCGTAGCGGCGATGGCCGGAACCGGCGCGCTGCGAGGCGATCAGCCCGCGTTCCTCGTAATAGCGCAAGGCGGACGAGGCGATACCCGCCCGTCGCGCGACCTCGGTGATGGTGAGCATCGATGCAGCCAAAAAACTTCCAGATGCCTGTTGACTTAAAGTTCACTTGAACTTGTAGCGTGCCGGCCGATCGAATGACAAGAGCGGAGACGAAACATGCTCGACCGGCAGGAAAAATTCTGGGGCATGGAGTTCACGGTAGGGAAAGGGGGTGGCCATACGGTCAGAATCGGGTTATACGCCCATTCCCTTTTCAATCCGAAAGCTGGAGGCAGCGATGAACATTTTGATGGTTCTTCCCTTCTCCCGCCTGCGAAACCCAGCAGGCGTGATCGCCTGACGGCGGCTTTCGGATCGGTTCCTTCCTGACACTTTAGGTACGCATCTCGAAATCCGCCGGTTCGCCCGGACTTTGAAGGATTCCGACCGATGTTTGACCATTTTTATCCGCGGCCCAGGCCGCTTCCGCCTGATCCGGCTGCCGATTTCTTCGGTGGGCTGGCTGCGTTTCTTGTCGTCGCAGTGTTCGCGCTTGCGGTGTCGGCAGCCGGCGGTTCGATGGGAAGCGTCGAACGGGCACCCTATATCAGCCTCGCGGAACAGGCTTCGTCCTGCGAGGCTCTTTTCGACCCGAAAATATTGAGCGCGCCGGACGGGGTTCGTCCCGATTGCCGTGCGCGACTGTGAAACGAGATAGACCGATGTTCCGCTGGTTTGAATCCCGCCTTGATCCCTTTCCGCATGAAGAGCCGCTCGAGCCGCCGAAGACGCTTCTCGCCTTCTGCCTTCATTACACGAAGGATGCCTGGCCATATCTGATCCCGGCCGCGATCCTCATGGCGGGGATCGCGATCGCCGAGGTCTGGATGTTCTCCTTCCTGGGCAACATCGTCGACTGGCTTTCCGCGCAGGACCGCGAGACCTTCCTTGCCGACGAAGGCTGGAAGCTTGCCGGCATGGCCGCGATCGTGCTCGTCGGCCTGCCGACCATGGTATGGTTCCACTCGCTTCTCCAGCAGCAGACGCTGTTCGGCAACTATCCCATGCGCATCCGCTGGCAGGTGCATCGCTATCTGCTCAAGCAGTCGATGACCTTCTATCAGGACGAGTTCGCCGGCCGCATCGCGACCAAGCTGATGCAGACGGCGCTCGCCGTGCGCGAGACGGTGATCAAGACCTTCGACGTGCTCAACTACGTCGTCGTCTATTTCCTCGGCATGCTGTTCATCGTCGCGTCCGCCGACTGGCGGCTGGCGCTGCCGCTCGCCGGGTGGGTGGTCTGCTATGTCGTGTTGATGACCTACTTCGTGCCGCGCCTTGGCCGCGTCGCAGAAGACCAGGCCGACGCGCGCTCGGTGATGACGGGCCGTGTCGTCGACAGCTACACCAACATCCAGACCGTGAAGCTCTTCAGCCATGCACGCCGCGAGGCGACCTATGCCAAGGAAAGCATGGGCGGGTTCCTCGACACCGTCTATCGCCAGATGCGACTGGTGACGGGTCTTTACGGCCTGCTCTACATCCTGAACTCGCTCTGCCTCGTCACAATCGGCGGTCTTGGCATCTGGCTGTGGCAGCTCGATGCCATTTCGGTCGGTGCGATCGCGGTGGCGCTCGGGCTCGTGCTGCGTCTTTGGGGCATGTCTCAGTGGATCATGTGGGAACTGACCGCGCTGTTCGAGAATGTCGGCACGGTGCAGGACGGCATCTCGTCGATCTCGCTGCCGCGTGTCGTCGAGGACAAGCCGGATGCGGCTGAACTCGTCGTGCCGAAGGGCGAGATCGTCTTCGACAAGGTCCGCTTCCACTACGGCAAGAACAAGGGCGTTCTGGAAGAGCTCGACCTGACCATCCGGCCGGGCGAGAAGGTCGGCGTCGTCGGTCGCTCGGGCGCGGGCAAGTCGACGCTCGTCAACCTGCTTTTGCGCTTCTACGACATCGAAGGCGGCCGCCTCATGATCGACGGTCAGACCCTTGCAGACGTCACGCAGGAGAGCCTGCGCGCCCATATCGGCGTGGTCACCCAGGACACCTCGCTCCTGCACCGCTCGGTGCGCGAGAACATCCTTTACGGCCGCCCCGACGCAAGCGAGGAGATGATGCTGGAAGCGGCAAAGCGGGCCGAGACGCTCGACTTCATCGCGGGCCTTTCTGATCCGGAAGGTCGCAAGGGCTTCGACGCCCATGTCGGCGAGCGCGGCGTGAAACTGTCCGGCGGCCAGCGTCAGCGCATCGCCATCGCTCGCGTCATGCTGAAGGATGCGCCGATCCTGATCCTCGACGAGGCGACGTCCGCGCTCGATTCGGAAGTGGAGGCCGCGATCCAGGAAAATCTCTATCGCCTGATGGAGGGCAAGACCGTGATCGCCATCGCGCACCGCCTGTCGACCATCGCGGCGATGGATCGCCTGATCGTCATGGACAAGGGTCACGTCATCGAAGACGGCAAGCACGACGATTTGATCGCCAAGGGCGGCCTTTATGCCGATCTTTGGAACCGTCAGTCGGGCGGGTTCCTTCTGCCGGACGATGCCGAGCAGGATGTGAAGGACATCGCCGCGGAATGAGCGAGAAGATCGAAGGCAAGCAAAACCGTATCACCGAGCGCGCCTGGCGGCGGGTCGAGGACGTCATCGATCCGTTCGCCGATACGCCGCGCAAGGTGCTGCCGCGCGAAGCCTTCGACTTCATCGTCTTCTTCGCGCGGCAGGCGCCATGGTCTTTCGCGCTGCTCCTGATCGCGGGCGGCGTGGCGGGTGCAGTCGATGCCGGGCTCTACTGGGCGCTCGGACGGATCATCGACATCCTGGATACCGCAGCGCCGGCGACCTTGATCGCCGATTACGGCTGGGCGATCCTCGCCTACCTTCTTCTGATCCTCGTCGCACGGGCCGCCGCGCTCATCTTCCAGACGGTGGTGGAAGAGCAGGTGATCGCGCCGAATTTCTATCAGCGCGTGCGCTGGCAGGCGTTCCTGCGCGTGATCGAGCAGCCTTACACCTTCTTCCAGAACGATTTCGCCGGCCGCATCGCGACCAAGATCACGCAAGGGTCGGAAGCGACGGGCGATTTCATCATCTCCTCGCTCCAGACGGTCTGGGGTTTCGCCACCTTCCTCGTGCTCGCGGCGACGATCATGTTCGCCGTCGATCCTTGGATGCTGGCGGTGCTCGGTCTCTGGCTGGCGGCCTATGGCGTCGCCGGCTGGAAGCTCCTGCCGCCTTTGCGTGCCGCCGGCAAGCGCACGGCCGACGAACGCTCGATCGTGAACGGCCGGCTCGTCGACGCCTTCACCAACATTCTCGCCGTCAAGCTGTTCGACAATGGCGGGCGCGAGCATTCCTATGTGCGCGAGGGCATGGGAAACTACCTGCGCGCGGTGAAGAAGCTGACGCGCTCCATCACCCGCGTGCGTGCGGCCGTCGCCATCATCAACGGCTTCATGATGGCGGCCATCTTCCTGCTCGCGCTGCAAAGCTGGATGGCCGGCAACACGACGACCGGCGCGATCGCAGCGGCGATGGGCCTTGCCTACCGTCTCAATCAGATGTCGGGTTACATGATGTTCAACATCAACGGCCTGATCCGCAATTACGCAACCGTGCAGGATGCGACCGGCACGATCTCGGTCGAGCCTGCGCTGACCGATCGGCCGGACGCCGTGGCGATCTCTCGCGCGACGGGCGACATCCGCTTCGAGAACGTGTCGTTCCACTACGGCAAGGAAAGCGGGGGGATCATCGACGGCCTCGACCTGCATATCCGTCCAGGTGAGAAAGTCGCGCTGGTCGGTCCGTCCGGTGCGGGCAAGACCACGCTGATCAACCTGATGCTGCGGCTCTTCGACGTGGAGGGCGGACGCATCCTTCTCGACGGGCACGACATCCGCACGATGACGCAGGCGTCGCTCCGCGCGCAGTTCGGCGTCGTCGCGCAGGACCCGATGCTGATGCACCGTTCGATCCGCGACAACATTTCCTATGGCCGTCCCGATGCGTCCGACGCCGACGTGATCGAAGGCGCGCGGGGCGCCGCCGCGCATGATTTCATCGCGGACGTGTCCGATCCGAAGGGGCGGGAAGGCTATGAGGCACATGTCGGCGAACGGGGCGTGAAGCTGTCGGGCGGCCAGCGCCAGCGCATCGCGATCGCCCGGATGATGCTGAAGGATGCGCCGATCCTGCTGCTCGACGAGGCGACCTCGGCGCTCGATTCGGAGGTCGAGGCCGCGATCCAGGACAATCTCTACCGCCTGATGGAGGGGAAGACGGTCATCGCGGTCGCACATCGCCTGTCGACCATCGCCGCGCTCGACCGGCTCGTCGTGCTCGACAAGGGACGGATCGTGGAGGAGGGCACGCATGACGAATTGATCGCGCGCGGCGGCCTTTATGCGCAATTGTGGAAGCGCCAGTCGGGCGGCTTCCTCGCCGACAGCCTGGCGGCGGAGTAGGCGTCATGGCGCTTCGGCTTCCGGGGCAGGGCGGCAGGCGGCTCCAGACCGGCCTCGACACGCTCGATCACGAGCTTGCCGGCGAGATGGCGACGTCGCTCGGCCGTGCCGGCCGCCGCGTCGCCGAGACGCTCGCTGCGCTCAAGGCCCATGAATGCCGCGACGAGGCGCGAATCGTGCTGCGCAAGGCGGCGGCCGATGCCGTCCATGCCTATTTCATCCAGCGCGAACTGGTCGGGCTGCGCCGCCATCACGATGCGATCAAGGACTATGCCATTCCGGATGAAGTGCTGGCGCGGCTCGGCGCACGATGACATGCCGCGCCGCGGTTTCGGCTATCAACAGGGTCCCGCGACAATCTGCCCTCACACCTTGTAACGGCTGGACAATCGTCCGAGGCGCGCATAGAAACCTTCGCCAAATGACTGGGGAATCCTCCGGTATCGTCGGCCAATGGCGCAAGACGGTTCGGATGAAGCAGATATCACGGTTTCCTGCGGTCGAATTGAGGCAATAAGGATCATAGTCCCGTGAGCGTGAACGATACGACCGAGCCGACCCGCCGCGACTTCCTCTACATCGCAACAGGCATGGCAGGCGTCGTCGCCGTAGGTGGCGCCGTGTGGCCCTTCATCGACCAGATGCGCCCGGATGCCTCGACGCTGGCGCTGGCCACGATCGACATCGACATCTCGCAGATCGAGGCGGGCATGTCGGTCACCGCGCAGTGGCGCGGCAAGCCGATCTTCGTGCGCAACCGAACCGATCAGGAAGTCGAGGAGGCGCAGGCCGTCGAGCTTTCGCAGCTCAAGGATCCCGTCGCGCGCAACGACAATCTTCCCGATGCAGAGCCGGCGACGGATCTCGCCCGCTCGGCCGGCGAAGGGCGCGAAAACTGGATCGTCATGATCGGCTCGTGCACGCATCTGGGCTGCGTGCCGCTCGGCCAGGCCGGCGACTTCGGCGGATGGTTCTGCCCCTGCCACGGCTCACACTACGACACGGCCGGACGCATTCGCACGGGTCCGGCGCCGACGAACCTTCCGGTTCCGGTACTCGAATTCATCTCCGATACCGTCATCAGAATCGGCTAAGGCAAGAGAGAAGATCAAGACATGAGCGGTGGACACTCTACCTACACGCCGAAGACCGGCATCGGGCGCTGGATCGATACACGTATGCCGCTGCCGCGGCTGGTGCATGACAGCTTCGTTTCCTATCCGGTTCCCCGGAACCTGAACTACGCCTACACGTTCGGCGGTATTCTCTCGATCATGCTGGTGGTGCAGATCGTCACCGGCGTCGTCCTCGCGATGCACTATTCGGCGCATGTCGACTACGCGTTCGACTCGGTCGAGAAGATCATGCGCGACGTCAATTCCGGCTGGCTGATGCGCTATCTTCACGCCAACGGCGCGTCGATGTTCTTCATCGCGGTCTATCTGCACATCGCACGCGGCCTTTATTACGGCTCCTACAAGGCGCCGCGCGAGCTTCTGTGGATCCTCGGCGTGATCATCTACCTCCTGATGATGGCGACCGCTTTCATGGGCTACGTGCTTCCCTGGGGCCAGATGTCCTTCTGGGGCGCGACCGTCATCACCGGCTTCTTCACCGCCATCCCGCTCGTCGGCGAATGGGTGCAACAGCTTCTGCTCGGCGGCTTTGCGGTCGACAATCCGACGCTCAACCGCTTCTTCTCGCTGCATTACCTGCTGCCGTTCATGATCGCGGGCGTCGTCGTCCTGCACGTATGGGCGCTGCACGTCACGGGTCAGACCAACCCGACGGGCATCGAGGTCAAGCAGAAGACGGACACGCTTCCCTTCACGCCTTACGCGACCATCAAGGACGCGTTCGCGATGATCCTGTTCTTCATCATGTTCGCGTATTTCGTCTTCTACATCCCGAACTATCTGGGCCATGCCGACAACTATATCCCGGCGGATGCGCTGAAGACGCCGTCGCACATCGTTCCCGAATGGTACTTCCTGCCTTTCTACGCGATCCTGCGCGCCATCACTTTCGACATCGGGCCGATCGATTCCAAGCTCGGCGGCGTGCTCGCCATGTTCGGCGCCATCGCGGTCCTGTTCTTCGTGCCGTGGCTCGATACCTCGCGCGTCCGCTCGGCCGTCTATCGCCCGTGGTACAAGCTCGCCTTCTGGCTTTTCGTGATCAACTCGATCTTCCTCGGCTGGCTCGGCTCGCGTCCGGCGGAAGGCTGGTACATCCCCGCGATGCAGGTTTCGACGGTGTTCTACTTCGGGTTCTTCCTGATCGTGATGCCGGTCCTCGGCCTGATCGAGACGCCGAAGCGGCTGCCAAACTCGATCACCGAAGCCGTGCTCGGCAAGAAAAAGGGGACGGCGTCCGTCCAGCCCGCTGGCGCGAATGCGTCGCCGGAAACCAAAGGCTGAACCGCTTGCCGGCTCGAAAGGACTGAAGTGACAATGAAAACTGTTCTCAAGGTGATTGCCGCATTCGGGCTGGTTGCCGGCGTGACGGTCGGGGCGAATGCGGCGGAATATCCGCTCATCAAGCCGGTCGAGCAGGACTGGAGCTTTGCAGGCCCGTTCGGCACCTATGATCGCGGCGAATTGCAGCGCGGCCTCAAGGTCTACCGCGAAGGCTGTGCGGCCTGCCACGGCCTCGAGCGCGTCGCCTTCCGCACGCTGGAAGATCTGGGCTATTCCGACGCTCAGGTTCGCGCGCTGGCAGCCGAATTCGAAATCCAGGACGGTCCGGATGCCGATGGCGAAATGTTCATGCGCGCCGCCATTCCGTCGGACTATTTCCCGGACCCGTTCCCGAACCCGCAGGCAGCCGCTGCATCCAACAACGGTGCCGCCCCGCCGGACCTGTCGCTGATCGCCAAGGCGCGCGCCGTCGAGCGCGGCTTCCCGACCTTCGTGTTCGACATCTTCACGCAATATGCCGAGAGCGGGCCGGACTACGTCTACAATCTGCTCACCGGCTACGAAGATGCGCCGGAAGGCTACGAGCAGCAGCCCGGCACCTATTACAACCCGCATTTCCTTGCCGGTACGTCGCTGTCGATGGCGCCGCCGCTTCAGGAAGGCCTGATCAGCTATGATGACGGCACGCCCGAGACGGTCGAGCAATATGCACATGACGTCACCGCCTTCCTGATGTGGACGGCGGAGCCGCATCTGGAACAGCGCAAGCGCATGGGTTTCGTCGTTATGCTGTTCCTCGTCGGCTTTGCGGGGCTTATGTATCTCACCAAGCGCAAGGTCTGGGCGGGCGCGCACTGACGACAGGACGATCGCACGAAACGAGGGCGCCCCAGCGGCGCCCTTTTTCTTGGCGCTCTTTCCCCGGCGCATGAATGCCCCTACCAATCGTGCAAGCAGACGGAAAGCGATGATGATGGCTCAGACACTTCAGGAAACGCTCGTAGCGGCGATCCGCACCATTCCCGACTATCCCAAGCCCGGCATCCTGTTTCGCGACATCACCACGCTGCTCGGCGATGCGCGCGCCTTTCGTCGTTCCGTGGACGAACTCGTCCATCCCTATGCCGGCTCGAAGATCGACAAGATCGCCGGCATCGAAGCGCGTGGCTTCATTCTCGGCGGCGCGATCGCGCACCAGACGTCTGCCGGCTTCGTGCCCATTCGCAAGAAGGGCAAGCTGCCTTATGAGACCGTCCGCGTCGCCTATTCGCTGGAATACGGGATCGACGAGATGGAAATGCACAAGGATGCCGTCGCACCCGGCGACAAAGTCATCCTCGTCGACGACCTGATCGCGACGGGCGGCACGGCCGAAGGCGCCGTCAAGCTTCTGCGCCAGATGGGTGCCGAGATCGTCGCCGCTTGTTTCGTCATCGACCTGCCGGACCTCGGCGGGCGTGCGAAGCTCGAGGCGCTTGACGTGCCGGTCAGGACGCTGGTGGCGTTCGAGGGGCATTGATGGGCATGTCCTCGACGGATGACATCATCATTCGCCGCCTCGGACCTGACGATGTCGACGCGTTCCGACGCATCCGACTGGAGGCGTTGCGCCTGAATCCGACCGCGTTTGCAAGCACGTTCGAGGACTGGGCGCGTTTCGACGATGGCGAATGGCTTCGGCGACTGACCGACAATCCGGCCTTTGCGGTGCTCGACGGTGCGGAGCCGGTCGCGCTGATGGGCTATGTCCGGGAGCGCTCATCCAATGCGCGGCACCGCGCGACGGTCGTGATGGTCTATGTGCGCGAAGTCATGCGTGGCGCAGGATTTGCGAAACGGCTTCTTGACGTTCTGACACGCCACGCGCGGGCACAAGGCATCGGTCAGCTCGAACTCGGCGTCAATTCGCAGAACGAACCAGCCCGGCGTCTCTATGAGCGCGAGGGCTATACGGTGATCGGTTGCATTCCCGCGGCCACCATTGTGGACGGGGTCGCCATGGACGAAGTGCTGATGATGCGCCGGATTGATTGAGATACGTCTGGACCAATCATTTGGCGCAGAAACGTCTGTTTCGCGCCGCCATCGCTGATAATCTGTGGGAATGTACACGCCGCCAGCCTTTCGCGAAGACGACCCGGACATTCTGCGTGCCATCATCGGCGAAGCGGGACTCGCGACTTTCGTCACCTCTACGGCGGAAGGCTTGATCGCTACGCCGCTGCCTCTCTTTCTCGATACCGCAGAGGGGCCGTTCGGGACGCTCTACGGGCATCTCGCCAAGGCCAATCGCCAATGGACGCTCGAACCGTCCGGCGAGGCGCTCGCGATCTTTTCCGGCCCGGACGCCTATGTGACACCGTCCTGGTATCGGTCGAAACGAGAGCATGGAAAGGTCGTGCCGACCTGGAACTATGTCGCCGTCCATGCCTATGGCGCCGTCGAGTTTTTCGACGATCCGGAGCGTCTTTTGGGCGTCGTCACGCGACTCACCGAGCATCATGAGAAAGGGCGAAGCGAAGAGTGGGCGGTCTCGGACGCGCCCGAGCGGTTCGTTGCCGCGCAGCTTCGCGGCATCGTCGGTCTGCGCATGCCCGTTGCCCGGGTCGAGGGCAAACGCAAGCTCAGCCAGAATAGACCGGAAGCCGTTCGGGAAGGCGTGGCGTCGGGGCTTTCGGAAAGCTCGCGCGAAAGCGACCGTATCCTGGGTGCGCTCGTCGGGCAGGGGTAGATCAGCCAGCCTGCAACAGCACCGCGCTTTCGAACGTCAGCACCTTGTCGCCAGTCGAATCAAACGCCTCGCAATCGATCGTCATCAAATGCCAGCCGGGGCGGGAGGCGACGGGCCGATGCGCCTTCGCCGTGCGCGTGAACGTGATCGTCTCGCCGGCATAGACCGGTTTCAGCCATTTCAGGTTCTGGAAGCCGGGGGAAGGGCCGAAGACCGGGGCAGGGCCGTCTCCCGTCCATTCGCCGAGCATGTCCTGCCGCTTTTCGAGATTGTAGCGCATCCACATGGCGCAGGTATGCCAGCCCGACGCGCACAATTTTCCGAACACGCTCGCCTCGGCCTCGCGTTCATCGAGGTGAAAGCGCTGAGGATCATATTTCGCGGCGAAGGCCTTGATCTCGTCGGCGGTGAAAATATGCGCGCCGAGCGTGATCGTCTCGCTGATCCGCAGATAGTCGTCCAGCGTCATGCGGCAGCTCCCGGATTGCGCAAGAGAAACATACCGGTATTGGCAAGCTCGCAGACCGTTTCGCCATTCTGGTTGCGGATGCGGTGCTCGACCGTGACGAAGCCGAGATTGGGGCGCTTGGCGGATACGCGGGCAGCGACGACCTTGCTGACGCCCGAAAGCGTGTCGCCCGCCAGAACCGGCTTCTTCCAGCGCACATAGTCGACCCCCGGCGCGCCCTGCGACGTGGAGTCGAGCAAAAAGGCGTCGCACATCATACGCATGAACATCGCGCAGGTGTGCCAGCCGGATGCCGCAAGCCCGCCGAGGATCGACGCCTTGCCAGCTTCCTCGTCGAGATGCATGGGCTGGGCATCGAACTGCGATGCGAAATCGACGATCTCGTCGGCCGTGACCGTCTTTTCAGGCAATTCGATCTCGAGTCCGATGGTGAAGTCCTCGAACGCCCAGCGCTTTTCGCTCATAGTTCAACCCAATCCGTTTCGCGCGAAATCTGGCCAATACTGCGCGGCCATGCAAGGCGCGCGTCTAAAGCCACCCCTTCTTCTTGATATACCAGAAGGGCAGGGCAGCGGCGGCGACCATGATGAGTATCGCCGCCGGATAGCCATAGGGCCACGCCAGTTCGGGCATGATTTCGAAATTCATGCCATAGATCGAGGCGACCAGCGTCGGTGGCAGGAAGATGGTCGCAGCGACCGACACGATCTTGATGATCGTGTTCTGCTCGATCGAAATCATGCCGAGCGTCGCATCGAGCAGGAACGTGATCTTGTTCGACAGCCGCTCGGCATAGTCCGACAGCGCGGTGAGATCGCGGGCCAGCGAGCGCGAGCGATTGCGCGACGCTTTCTCGGTCCCGACGATATGGGTGTGGTAGCTGACGATGCGCTGCAGCGTGTGGAAGCTTTCCTGGAGGCTTGCGAGCAATTCTTCCTTGCGCCCGAGGCGGCGCAGGATCGCCTGGAAGTCGCGGTCGCGGCGCGATGCCTTGGCGGCGGCCGGGTGAAATATACGCTCCGAGAGCTCGCCGATGTCGCCGCCGACATTTTCGAGTACGTCGGCCGCGCGCCCGACGATTTCTTCGAGCAGGGCGAAGAGGATGCCGGTGGCGTTTTCGCAGCCGAGTTTGACGCGCGCGGCACGTTCGGAAAAGCGCGCGAAGCTCGATGGCTCGATATAGCGAAGCGTGATCAGCTTTCCGCCGACGAGGATGAACGTGACAGGCCCGGTGAGCGGCCGCTCGCGCTCGGTGTTGGCGGTTACGATGGCCGTCATGAAGATGGCCCCGTTTTCCGCATAGAGGCGCGAGGAGGTTTCGATCTCGCCCATCTCGTCGCGCGTCGGCACGTCGATGCAGAGCCAGTCCTCGACCAGCGTTTCTTCGGCATCGGTGGGCGCGATCATATCGATCCACACCGTCGCATCGCGCGTCTCGCCCTCCGATTCGACCGGCACGAGCAGACCATCGCGAAGGGCGTAGGCGCGGATCATGGCATCCCGTCAGGTATTGAACTTGAAGAGCAGGACATCGCCGTCCTGAACGACATATTCCTTGCCTTCGTCGCGGGCCTTGCCGGCTTCCTTGGCCGCCGCCTCGCCGCCGAGCGCGACATAATCATTATACGCAATCGTCTGCGCGCGGATGAAGCCACGCTCGAAATCGGTGTGGATCACGCCTGCCGCCTGCGGGGCCTTGGAGCCCTTGGCGACGGTCCAGGCGCGCGTCTCCTTCGGCCCGGCGGTGAAATATGTGATCAGGTCGAGAAGCTCGTATCCAGCGCGGATCAGCTTGTCGAGGCCCGGCTCGTCGAGCCCCAGATCGCCGAGAAATTCGGCGGCGTCTGCGTCGGAAAGCTGGGCGACTTCCGCCTCGATTGCGGCGGAAATGACCACCGTATGCGCGCCCTGCGCCTTCGCCATTTCGGCGACAGCCTGCGTGTGTTCATTGCCGCTTGCGGCGTCGCCTTCGGCGACGTTGCAGACATAGAGCACCGGTTTCGACGTCAACAGGTTCAGGCCCTGCAGGATCAGCAGATCCTCGGTGGCAATACCCTTCAGGAGCATGCGCACGGGCTTGCCGTCCTGGAGAAGCTTCAGCGCCTCTTCCATCATCGGCAGGACGGTCAGCGCTTCCTTGTCTTTCGAGGATGCGCGTTTGCGGAACTGGAGCGTGCGGCGCTCGAGGCTTTCGAGGTCCGAGAGCATCAGTTCGGTCTCGACCGTATCGGCGTCGGCGACGGGATCGATCTTGCCTTCGACATGGGTGATGTCGTCATCCTCGAAGCAGCGCAGAACGTGGACGATCGCGTCCACCTCGCGGATATTGGCGAGGAACTGGTTGCCGAGCCCTTCGCCTTTCGACGCACCGCGCACGAGGCCGGCAATGTCCACGAAGGAAATGCGGGTCGGGATGATCTCCTTCGACTTCGCGATGCCGGAAATCGCCTTCAGGCGTGGATCGGGCACGGCGACTTCACCGGTGTTCGGTTCGATCGTGCAGAAGGGATAGTTCGCCGCCTGCGCCGCTGCCGTCTTCGTCAGCGCGTTGAAGAGCGTCGATTTGCCGACATTTGGCAAGCCGACGATGCCGCATTTGAAACCCATGGAGGTGCCAGTCCTGTTGAGCAGTTCTCGTTGGCAGGGCTATGGGCGTTGGGTGGGCGAAGGTCAAGGGTGGCTTACGTCACCGCGCTCCAGCCGATATAGCTGACCGTCGCCAGAAAGCCCGTGCCGAGCACCGCCAGCACCCCGTCCTCGGTGACGAGCGCCAATGCGATCAGCGACACTGCAATCCCTGCCATCGTTCCCGAAAAGGGAACGAATTCCATGAACGGCATTGTGAGGCCGATGCACATGCAGATCAGCGCTGCGCCGATGTCGAAAGGCGGGCGGACGAGAAAGGCGAGCCGCTTTCCCGTCACCTTGTCGATTGCGCGCGCAGGTTTGGCCAGCCAGTCGCGGGCCGTTTGCAGACGGGCGCGCGAGATCGAGCGACGGCGCAGGAATCCGGGAAGCCACACCGCCTTTCGGCGCAGAACGATCTGCACCGCGACAAGTGCGATGATCAGCCCGCAGGTTGCGGTCATGCCGGGAATGCCGCTTGCAGGCGTGACCGCCAACAGGGCCGGAAAAAGCATCAGAGGTGCAAACGCATCGCCGTCGATGTCGTCGACGATATCACCGACGCATACACGGTCCTCGCTGCCGACCTCCGCCATGAGGTCGACCACGGCCTCCATGGAGTTTAGGTTGCGTTCTTCGAGCATGTCGGCCTTGGTCATGATGCTTGCAAAAGCTGCGAGTGGCGGATCGGTTCCGGGAATGTTCGTCACGAGGCTGAAAACGAGTTTAAATTTCCCCTGCGAAGAGGGAGAAACGGGCCGGCCGTTCAACCCTTGCCGAAAAGCTTCTTCAGCATCGCGGCCATCGGGCCGGTCTCCGGCACTTTCACCTGCGGCTGCGATCCGCGCGCCTGCCTGATATGGCTTTGCGCCTTCGGCTTCGGTGCCTCCTTTGCAGGCGCGGCCGACTTCCCCTGAACGCTTAGCGCCGCTTTGTTCATGAAGCCGGCATCGTCGCCCTTGGCGAGCAGTTCGGCGTGGTCGCCGAAAGCATCGAGCAACGGGTCGAGCCAGTCGCGGTCGGCTTTGGCGAAATCACCGAGCACATGGTTCGTCACCATTTCCTTCACGCCCGGATGGCCGATGCCGATCCGCACGCGCCGGTAATCCTTGCCGCAATGCGCGTCGATGGACTTGATGCCGTTGTGACCGCCATGGCCGCCACCGGTCTTGATGCGCACCTTGCCCGGCGAGAGGTCCAGTTCGTCGTAGAGCACGATCAGGTCGGAAATGTCGACCTTATAAAAGCGCATTGCCTCGCCGACCGACTGGCCGGAGAGATTCATGAAGGTCTGCGGCTTGATCAGCAGGACCTTTTCAGCCCCGAGCATGCCGCTCGAGATCAGCGCCTGGAATTTCTTCGTCCAGGGTGAAAAGGAATGGCGGCGGGCAATTGCGTCCGCCGCCATGAACCCGACATTGTGCCGGTTGTTCTCGTATTTCGATCCGGGATTGCCAAGACCTGCAATGATACGCATGTCCAAACGCTCCCGGACCGTGCCGGACGATTACTCGCCCTTCTTTTCCTCGGCTTCGCCATCGGCGTCGTCGCCTTCGGGCTCGGCTCCGTTCTCGACCTCGACGGCTTCTGCGTCGGTTTCCTCGGTCGTGCCGGCCTCTTCCTCAGCCGTCAGGACGGCCGGGGCAGCGATCGTGGCAACCGTGAAGTCGCGGTCGGTGATGGTCGGCTCGACGCCATCGGGCAGCTCGATTGCCGAGATGTGGATCGAATCGCCGATTTCCAGACCGGTCAGGTCGAACTCGAACGCCTCGGGGATGTTGTCGGCGCGGCAATGCACTTCGACGTCGTGGCGAACGATGTTGAGGACGCCGCCGCGTTTGATGCCGGGCGATGCTTCCTCGTTCAGGAAGTGGACAGGGACGTTGACGGTCACGACCGTGCGCTTCGACACCCGCAGGAAGTCGACGTGCATCGGGAAGTCCTTGACGGGGTCGAGCTGGTAATCCTTCGGCAGGACCTGGTACGATTTCGATCCGACCTTGACCGTGGCAACGGTCGTCTTGAAGCCGCCGCCATGAATCTTCATGAACAGCTCTTTGTAGGGGAGCGAGATCGAAACGGGGTCTTGCTTGTCGCCGTAGATGACGGCAGGTACGCGGCCTGCGCGGCGCAATGCTCGGGCGGACCCCTTACCGACCGTTTCGCGCGCTTCGGCCTCGAGCGTGTAGCTCTCGTGGCTCATGGCATTTCCTTTCAGGTTTCTGGAGCGCCTGCGACGGTGGCGAAGCCGGTGCCGCAAACGTCGAAAGCCGCCCGTGCCTAACAGCTCCGGCGGCCATCGCCCGCGTTGCCTCCAAGGGTGTCTACGCGGGTGGCGACGCTATAGACGAAGTGAGCAAGGGGTGCAAGGTTCGCCGCCTACGTCGCATTCAGGCTCATGCCACGTCGAAGCGCTTGGAGACGACCTGATCGTCCACGCGATAATCGACGAAACCCATTTTCCCGTAAAATGTCCGGCCGCCCGTATTTTCCAGCCGGATCGTCGCATCGATAGCGGTTATGCCCGCATCACGCGCTGCCGCCTTCGTGGCCGCGAACAATTTGCCGCCGACCCCGCCACCTTGCAGGCCCGCGCGTACGAAGCTCGCGACCGTAGCCCAATCCGCCGGCAGTCGGCCCGCGCCGTCCCATTCGGGGTCGCAGCGTTCGAGTGCCTGGAAGCCGACAATCGCATCGCCGCTGGTCGCGACGAAGCAACTGATGCCGCAAGCCGGGGCGAAATAGTGATCGCGCATCCGCTTCGGCGTGAACGGCGTTTTATGCGCGGTGGTGCCGCCGATTGCGATAATTTCGTTGATCAGTTCGGCCATTGCCGCGATATCGCCTTCGACTGCCGGCCTTACGTGAATGTCCATGTCGCCCCTCTATGCAGCGCGGAATTTCGCATGGCCGTCTTTTCGCGGCAAGGTGGAACGACTGCCGCTCGCAGGCCGTCTCACGCTGCCGCTTCGGCGCTCCTGCGCATGGCTTGCGTCTCGTCGACGATGTCCGCATAGCCCAGCATTCGGCGAATGCGGGTGGTGTCGAGCACGAGAGATTGGCCGTAATCGAAGGGCGGCGGCTCGGGCGGTGCGTCCTTTCTTTCGGGAAGAAGCGCGAGCCGCTCGCCCATCGAGGGGGTCGCTTCCTCTCCGACATTGAACACCTCGTTGCGCGCCGCCGGATGCGTGGCCGCGTGTGCGATCGCCGCAGCGACATTGGTCACATGGCCATGCGTCCACTTCCAGACCGGCACGGTGGCGAAGTTGTAAACTGTCGCGAGATCGCCGTTGTCCTCCGGGCCGTAGACCTTCGGCAGCCGCAGGATCGTCCAGTCGAGGCCGGCGGCGCGTAGGGCGTTCTCGGCAAGGATCTTCTCGTAGTCATGCGCGTAAGCGCCAAGTTGTTCTTCCATGCCACGATAGGGATAGAGCACCGAGCGCAACGGCGCATCCTCATCGAGCGGTAGGGGCTCGGCCGCGCCCGGTTCGGTTTTCGTCAGGCGCCCATAGGCACGATAGACGTCGCAACTGGAGATCAGGATGAGCCGTCCGGTGCGACCCTCGAAGGTTTCTATGGCTGCTTGCGCGTCAGCCTGCCCCATGGCGACCATATGGACGACGACATCCCAGTCACGGCGCAGTTCTTCGGGGAAATGCACGATCGGATACTCCGCGCGTGAATCCAGCATATGCTCCATTTCGGGAAGGATGGCGTTGCTGCTGCGACCGCGATGAAAGGCCGTAAGCGCGGCGCCTTTTTCGGAGAGTTGCCGGGCGACATGGGCGCCGATGAATCGCGTGCCGCCGATAATCAGGACCCTCATCCGTCATACCCCAGGCCGATCTGGTTCATTTACACTCGCTGAAAGGCTGGCCGTCGATCAGCGCGCCGCGCAATTTTGCAATCCGCTCGCCTTCATGCGGGCGACCGGCGATCTCGTCCAGTTCGCACAACAATTCCATCTGCGCTTTCGCAGGCTGACCGGCCAGCACGGCGACGCATGCGACAATGTCGGCGAGCGCCATGCGGCCATCGCCGTCGAGCGCACGGGCCTCCTGGCGCGCGGTCTCCCAGTTCACCTCGATCTCGTCGCGGTCCCGGTCCAGCTTTTCGAGAAGGCGGGCAAGAAGGAGCACGTAGGTCGGGTGCGAATCTCCGCTGCGCCTCACCATCTCACCGGTGGCGTGGAGAAGCGCGGTTCGCCATGGCTCGTCGTTGCGCTCGCCGGCCTTTTCGACGATCTGGTCGACGCCGTAAGGCCCGAGCGCGCGCAACCGCGCCTCGCGCATCACCGCCCATGTGATCCACGCGTTCCAGACCGCATAGAGCGGCACGGCGAGCAGCGGTACGTAGCCGCGCAGGATCGCGCGCGCGAAAACACGCCGGAGCAGGATGCGCAGCACGAAGCTCGTCACGCCGACCTTGGCCTTGTAGGCGAGGTTCCACAGCAACAGCCGCCAACGCGGCAGATCGGCATAGGGGTCGATGCCGTAGATCTTGCGGTGCGGGTTCGGGATTTCGAGCGCCGAGCGGGCAAGCCCCGTCGCGATCAGCCCGGACGCCGGCTTGCCCTTCATCGCAAGGCCGATCACGTCGCCGATCTTCGTGATGGCGCTTAGCGCATTCCAGTAGAGAAAGACGATTTCGACGACCGTGATCAGCCCGACGATTGCGTAGAACGCGGCCCAGAGCCAAGGGTCGTCCAACAGTGAGCGATCGTCGTTGCCGCCCAGGAAGCCAAGTCTGATCCAGATTTCGCCCCCGCCGATGATCAGGCCGGAAATGGTGCCCGAAATCGTCGCGAGGATGACGGCGCGATTGCGGATCGCGGCGAGCCTGTCCAGATCGGCCTTGGTCAGCGGAAGCTTGCCGGAGCCGGCCGGCGCGCTCGACAGATAGTCGCGCGCGCGCTTTTCGAGCGCGTTCAGTTCCGGCGCGTAATGGTCGACGGGATCTGCGATTTTCCCCTCCGCTCGTCCTTGGTGAAGGGAAAGCGTGTCAGCGCGATCCGGTTCCCGTCAAGCTTCCGCGCGCAATTCGCGCATGTTTGGCAGGAAGATCGTGAGCAGGCCGAGGAAGGGCAGGAACGCGCAGATCAGGTAGACGAACTCGATGCCCTTCGCGTCCGCCACTACGCCGAGCACTGCCGCCGCGATGCCGCCCATGCCGAAGGCGAAGCCGAAGAAGATGCCGGCGATCATGCCGACCCGACCCGGCACGAGTTCCTGAGCGAAGACCACGATCGCCGGGAAGGCCGAGGCGAGCATGACGCCGATGATGAAGGTCAGCACCAGCGTCGCGGTGAAGCCGACGAAGGGCAGGGCGACGGTGAACGGCAGGATGCCCAGGATCGAAAACCAGATCACCGCCTTCGAGCCGAAGCGGTCGCCGAACGGGCCACCCAGAACCGTGCCGAGCGCGATCGCGCCGAGGAACAGGAACAGCATCATCTGCGATTGCTGCACCGTCACGTCGAAACGTTCCATCGCGTAGAACGTGTAGTAGCTTGTGAACGAGGCGGTGTAGATGTTCTTGGTGAAGACGAGCAGCGCCAGAACGACGAGGGCGATCACCACCTTGCTGCGCGGCAGGTTGACGGCGGGAATCGCCCGGCTCGCGCCCTTTCGCGCAGCGGTGTAGCGATTGTACCAGCTTCCAACCTGCTGGAGGATGATCATGCCGAGAAGAGCCGCCGCGCAGAACCAGGCGACGCTCGTCTGGCCGCGCGGGACGACGATGAAGGCGGCGAGCAGCGGGCCGATCGCGGTGCCGAAATTGCCGCCGACCTGAAAGAGCGATTGCGCGAGACCAAATCGCCCGCCCGATGCCATGCGCGCCACCCGCGAGGCTTCCGGATGGAAGATCGCCGAGCCGATGCCGATCAGGCAGGCGCCCAGAAGAAGGATCGAATATCGGTCGCCGAACGCCAGCAGCAGAAGGCCGACGAATGTCGACCCCATGCCGAAGGCGAGCGAATAGGGCTTGGGGTTCTTGTCCGTATAGAATCCCACCAGCGGCTGGAGCAGCGAGGCGGTTACCTGAAACGCCATCGTCAAAAGACCGATCTGCCAGAAGGCGAGGCCGTAATCGTCCTTCAGCATCGGATAGAGCGCGGCGAGCAGCGACTGCATCACGTCGTTCAGCATGTGACAGAACGAGACCGCGAAAATCACGGTGAAGGTCGTCGTTTCGACGGGTATGCGAACGGGTTGTGCGGTCGTGTCGGTCACTGATCAGGCTCCTGTTGCCGCCTTATAGGGCGCTTGCCTGGTGGCCGCTTACGTGGTTTGGTCGAGTTCTTACGCGAACGGGCCAAAAATCATGCCACCTTATGCCGAGATCGATCCCGAATGGCGCAGGAGCCTCGACCTGCTCGACGACGCCGAGGCGATCGTCGTGGGGCGCGCCTCGCATTATGCGGACGGGCACGTCGTGCCCTCGCACAGCCATGAGCGTGCGCAGCTTCTTTACGCACGCAGCGGCGTCGTTCTGGTATCGAGCGCGGCCGGTCGCTGGATGGTCCCACCCGAACATGCGATGTGGATTCCGGTGGGCATGGCGCATTCGGTCGAGATGATGGGGGCGGTTGCCATGCGCTCGGTCTATCTGCGACCCGAAGCGGCGGGTGAAGCACCGCGCGATCTCGCCGTGCTCGCGATGACCGACCTGATGCGCGCACTCGTCGCCGTCGCGGTCGAAGCGGACATTGCTGCCACAGGCTCGCGCCGCAACGAACTCGCGATGGGGCTTCTGGTGGAGGAGATCGCGCGTCTGCCGCAACGCCCGCTTGCGCTGCCGCTTCCGTCCGACCGGCGGCTTCTGGCGCTCTGCCGCGCGTTTCTGGCGCAGCCCGCCCATGCCATCGCAATCGACGAATGGGCGTCCGCGCTCGGCATGAGCCGGCGCTCCTTCACCCGCTTTTTCCAGCGCCAGACGGGTGTGAACCTCGGCCTATGGCGCCAGCAGGCCTGCGTGTTCGCCGCGTTGCCGCGCCTTGCCGAGGGCGAAAGCGTGACGACGGTCGCCCTCGATCTCGGCTATGACAGCGTGCCTGCCTTCACCACCATGTTTTCACGCATGCTCGGCACGGCGCCGCGCGCCTATTTCCGCGCCGCCGCCTGATCATGCAGTTGGACCATGATGTTGCCCGAAAACCGGTTCCCACTTTTCGGCATCATGGTCCGGGTGCGGCTTGCATCAGCGAAAGGCCGGCGGCGGTGCGGTCGGCAAAGCCTTTCCAGTAAGTGTGCTCTTGCGTGGGTTCACCCGCGTCGTCGCGCGCGATCAGGCCGTCCGACGCGTTCTCGACAAGGTCGAGATAGTCCCCCATCGCCTCGTCGCCCTTCACATGCTCGCCGAAAAACGCCGTCACGAAATGCTGGGCGATATTGTTCATGCGAACCGTGTCCCAGACCGGATCGGCGTAGTGATCGAAGGGCGCATAGCCAAGCTTATCCGATATCGCCCAGCTTTCGGCAGGTGCCGGGATCGGCGCTGCCGCATTATGGTTGGCGTTCTCGAAGGTCAGCAGATAGCGCTCGGCATTCACCGTCTCGTCGTAGAGCGCCTTCACCCCATCCGCGTAGCCGGAGACGTCGTCTACGGAACCGGCCATATAGAAGATCGGCGTGGTGATGCCTTCCATGCCGGCCGCATCCCAGAAACCGCGCTGGCGGCCCCATGGCGCAATCGCGACGACGGCCTTGATGCGTTCGTCGGCGCGCGCCGTGAGTTCGTCCGAACCGGCCTGATGGATGGCGAGCGTTCCGGGCGGGGTCAGGTTCGGATAGCCGACCGCTGCTTCCGTCACGCCGCCGCCCGCCGTGATGACCGCGCCGTAACCGCCCATGGAGTAACCGATCAGGCCGGTGTTCTGCGTGTCGACCAGACCCGACAGGAAGTCGCCGTCCGCCCCGCTCAGGCGTTCGATTTCATCCAGCGCGAAAAGCTGGTCGAGCGGGCGGTTGATCAGTGTGGAGCCGAATGCGGCCTGGTCGTTATAGGTCGAATCCTTATGGTCGATCGCCGCGACCACATAACCTTTCGTCGCAAGATTTTCAGCCAGGTGACTCATAAGGAATCGGTTTCCCGGATAGCCATGAGAGATGATGACGAGCGGGTAGGGGCCACCTGCCGCCGGTTCCGCGTCGCGCACGCCGCGGCCGGTCAGCGTCACCTCCGTCTCGCCGTCACGCAAAAACGTGCTGTAGGTGCCTTGGTCGCCAGTGCCCTCGGCGGCCGGATACCAGACTTCCAGCGTCAGCGTGCGGTCGTAGCGCGGCTCGCCGCCGGCGGCCATGTCGACGATGTCGAGCTGGTCCGGATTGGTCGCCTCGATCGTGCGCACGCCGATCGGCAGGTCTCCATGCGCGCTGAGTTCCGGCGCATCGGGCCGGATCAAGTCGATCCGGTTGTACCCTTCGGGTGCTGGTTCCTGCGCGAGCGCTGCGCCACCTGAAAGCGCCATCACGAATGCCATCGCAAACATTTTTCGCATGATCCTCACCCAGCTTTCTGACCAGCCTGCCCGCCAACTCCAACAGGCATATGACGGGCACGGCTTGAACACATCCTCGCTCCGGCCTATCTGGCGGACAGAACGGAAACTTCAACAGGACGGTCTCACCGATGAACGACACGACGCGCGCCCCACTCGCCCGCTTCGCAACTGTTCGCCCGGTGTTCCATGCCTTCGCTTTCCGTCCATGCCCTTTCATATCGTCTTCCTGACGGGCGCACGCTTTTCGAAAATCTCGATCTGTCCTTCGGTGCCGAGCGCACCGGCTTCGTCGGTCGCAACGGCGTCGGCAAGTCGGCGCTGTTGGCGATCCTGGCCCGTGATGTCATTCCGTATTCGGGTTCCGTTTCGTGCCACGGCGTCGTGCGCGCCCTCCCGCAAAATGTCGGCGAGGCCGGTGGTACGCTCGCGTCCCTTTTCGGTGTCGGTGAACAACTGGCTGCGATCGACCGGGCCGTCGCGGGTGCGGCGGACATGGACGAGCTTGCCGGGATCGACTGGGAGTTGCCGGCGCGGCTTGACGCTGCGCTTGCAAGTTTCGGCTTGACCGGCATCGATCCTGCAACGCCGATCGGTGAACTCAGCGGCGGCCAGCGGACGCGCGCAGGGCTTGCCGCGCTCGTCTTCGACCGGCCGGACTTTATCCTGCTCGACGAGCCGACCAACAATCTCGACTCGGAGGGCCGCCAACTCGTTCTCGATCTTCTGGGCAAATGGCGCGGCGGTGCCGTCGTCGTCAGCCATGACCGCGAGTTGCTGCGCCGCGTGGACCGGATCGTCGAGCTTTCGACGCTCGGTGCGCGCCTATATGGCGGCAATTATGACGATTATCGCGCCGCGCGCGATGCCGAGCGCGCCGCCGCTGACGCGAATCTGCAAAGCGCCGAGCAGCGGATGCGTCAGGCCGAACGCAAGGCGCAAATCATCCGCGAGCGACAGGAGCGGCGCGACGCGGGCGGAAGACGGTCGCGGCGCGGCAGTTCGGACCCAAAGATCCTGCTCGACGCGCGCAAGCAGCGCGCTGAGGGCACGGCCGGGCGCGGCAGGCGATTGGGCGACAGGCTGAAAGCCGAGTCCGCCGACTCGCTCAGCGATGCCCGTTCGCGCATCGAGAGGACGACGCCATTCGCCGCCGGCATAGTCGAGGCCGGCGTTCACGGCGGCCGCACCATCCTGTCTCTTGACGGCATCACTGCCGGCTTCGGCAATACGCCAATCATCCACGGGATCGGCTTTTCCATCGTCGGGCCGGAAAGGATCGCACTGACAGGGCCGAACGGTTCGGGCAAGTCGACATTGCTCGCCGTCATCGCGGGTGATCTTGCGCCGATCTTCGGAGCGGTCCACCGCACTGACCGCATGGTGATGCTCGACCAACACGTCTCGATCCTCGATCCGTCGCTGTCGATCCTCGACAATTTCGTGCGCCTCAATCCGCACGCCACCGAACATGACGCCCGCACGGCGCTTGCGCGCTATGCGTTCCGCGCCGACGACGCATTGATGCGCGCCGCCAATTTGAGCGGCGGCGAACGCCTTCGCGCGGGGCTTGCCTGTTCGGCGGGCGGGGCGAGCGCGCCCGAACTTCTGATCCTCGACGAGCCGACCAATCATCTCGACCTCGATTCGATCGCTGCGGTCGAAGACGGGCTTCGGGACTTCATCGGTGCGCTTCTCGTCGTCAGCCACGATCGCGATTTTCTTGATGCGATCGGGGTGGAACGCGAACTCGTTCTGGAGAACGGCCGGCTTCGTCATTGAACCGTCATCTGTGCTCGGCTACGCAGGCGGAACATGAGGGCGTTTTCTTGACCACCCATCTGCAGCCATCGCTTCACGAGCTTTTCCGGGTATTCGGCAAGATCGGGCTGTTGTCCTTTGGTGGACCGGCCGGGCAGATCGCGCTGATGCACCGCGAACTGGTCGAGGAGCGCGGCTGGCTGGAGGAGGCGCGGTTCCTGCATGCGCTGAATTATTGCATGGTCCTGCCGGGGCCGGAGGCGATGCAGCTTGCAACCTATGCCGGCTGGCTCCTGCGCGGCACCGCAGGCGGCCTTCTGGCCGGGCTGCTTTTCCTCCTTCCCGGCGCGGTTCTCATCGTCGCGCTATCGATCGTCTATTTCCTTGCCGGCGAGGTGACGGTCGTCCAGGGCCTCGTCTTCGGGCTGAAGGCGGCAGTGATCGCCATCGTTTTGGACGCGCTCGTCAAAGTATCCCGCCGGGCACTCAAGGGGACGGGGAAGGTCGTGGTCGCGGTGATGGCGTTCGTTGCCATTGCGCTTTTGCAGATTCCGTTTCCGATCGTCATCCTGGCCGCCGCGCTGATCGGCGCCATGTTCTTTTCGGGCAAAGTGCAGGTGGACGACGAAGCCACACTCGGGCCGTTGCCGGACCATGCACGACCCGATGCCGCGCGGTTCGCGCGCACCACGCTTTTGTGGCTCGGCATCTGGCTCGCGCCTCTGGCGCTGATCGTCGTCGCGGTGGGCCGGGAAAACGTCTTCGCGCAGGAAGCGCTGTTCTTCTCGGCGATGGCGACCGTCACCTTCGGTGGCGCCTATGCCGTGCTTGCCTATGTCGCCCAGCAGGCGGTCGAAATCTATGGCTGGCTGCGCCCCGACGAGATGCTGACGGGGCTCGGCCTCGCCGAGACCACGCCCGGTCCGCTCGTTCTCGTCCTGGCCTTCGTGGGCTTTCTTGGCGGCGCGCGCCTGTCCGGCTTCGATCCGGTGGCGGGCGGGCTTGCCGGCGCACTGGTCGCGCTTTGGTTCACCTTCGCACCGTCGTTCCTCTTCATCTTCGCCGGCGCCCCCTATGTCGAGACGATCCGGCAGTCGAAACGGCTTGCCGCCGCGCTTTCGGCCGTCACGGCCGCCGTCGTCGGCGTCATCGCCAATCTGGCGGTATGGTTCGGCCTGCATGTGCTCTTCGGCACGCTGGACGAAGTCGAGACAGGTCCGTTTCGTCTGCTCCTGCCCGACCCGGCAAGCTTCGATCCCGCCGCCGCCATCATCGCCGCCGGTGCGGCGGTCGCGCTTCTTGCGCTGCGCGTCAATCTGATCGCAGTGCTGGCCGCAGCCAGCGCCGCCGGACTGGCGTGGCTATTGCTGTTCAGCGTTTAAGCCAAAGCCGGAAAAGCATCTGTATCTGCCAGAGCAATGTCTTGATCTCGTAGGCCCAGATCACCGGCAGACCGGTCGGCTTTCGGAACCGTCTCCACTCGTCCACATAGGCTTTGGACAAGAACCAACGCCCCAAATTCCAGGGCTTGAAGCCGGTGATGAAGTGAAGAATTCTCGCATTCTCCCGGTACTGGGGCGTGGCCAGCGCCTGCGCGCTCCAGAACGGGTCGACAAGCCGGTTCCAGCGCGGATCGAGCCTTTGGATTTCAGGCCCGATCACCGCTTCGATCGATTCCTGATCGGCTTCACGCGGTCGATGAACGCGCGCCCATTCAAGAATCTGCGCGGTCAGCTCGCGCTCCCGCCAGACGCGGGCATTGACGAGCAGCAGGCCGGAATTGAGCTTGTCGTCGTGGAAGACGGCGGCTGCCGGGGACGAACCGAGTTCAGTCGCCCAAAGCTCGGCGACGTCCGAGCGAACGATCATATCGATATCGAGATAGAGGAACCGGTCGCTGTCCACCAGTTCCGCCATGAGAATCCGTGCATAGGCCATCGGCGACAGCATCGCCTTGTGCGACAGGCCCTCGAGGACCGAGAGGGGTGGACTGAGAAATTCGATCGCCAGATCGGGAAGGGCGGCTTCGATACACCTCTTGTCACGATCATTCCAGTCCATCCCGACAACCGAGACCCGCAAAGGCGTCGAGCTATGGGCTGTCAGCGAAGACAACATGACCGGTACATGGCGAAGAAACGCACGATCGGCTGCGCAGACGACATGCATCATTCGTTCAAGCCGCGCGTGGCTCCCCCAGTTGAACAGCTTCACTCTAAAGCGGTTCAAGGCTGCGTGGAAGCGGCACCAGAGCCTGAAATATCCGGTGCGTCGTTAGTCGAACAGGCTCGAAACCGACTCTTCCGATGCCGTGCGCGAGATGGCTTCGCCGATCAGATCCGCGATGGAGACGACGCGGATGTTGTGCGCGGCCTCGACGGCTGAAGTCGGCTGGATCGAATCGGTGATCACCAGTTCCTTCAGCGCCGAGCCGGTGATGCGCGCCGCAGCGCCTCCCGAAAGCACGCCGTGGGTGATGTAGGCAGTCACGCTGGTCGCGCCGTTGGCGAGCAGCGCGTCGGCCGCATTGCACAGCGTGCCGCCCGAATCGACGATGTCGTCGATCAGCAGGCAGTCCTTGCCCTCGACCGAACCGATGATGTTCATCACCTCGGATTCGCCGGGGCGGTCGCGGCGCTTGTCGACGATGGCGAGCATGGAATCGATGCGCTTGGCGAGCGCGCGGGCACGCACGACGCCGCCGACATCGGGCGAGACGACCATCGTGTTGGGCAGCGAATAATTCGCCTTCACGTCGCGCGCCAGAACCGGCACAGCGAAGAGATTGTCGGTCGGGATATCGAAGAAGCCCTGAATCTGCCCTGCGTGCAGGTCGAGCGTCAGGATGCGGTCGACGCCGGCGCGGGTGATCATGTTGGCGACGAGCTTGGCCGAGATCGGCGTGCGGCCCGAGGCGCGGCGATCCTGCCGCGCGTAGCCGAAATAGGGGATCACGGCCGTAATTCGCCGCGCCGACGAGCGGCGGAACGCGTCGATCATGATGAGCATTTCCATCAGGTGATCGTTTGCCGGATAGGAGGTCGACTGGAGGATGAAGACATCCTCGCCGCGCACGTTTTCCTGGATCTCGACGAAGATTTCCTGATCGGCGAAACGGCGCACGCTCGCTTTTCCGAGCGGAATGTTCAGGTAGCGGGCGACGGCCTCGGCCAGCACCCGGTTTGAATTACCCGCGAAAAGCTTCATGCAGAGATGTCCCCGGCAAAGGATTTGACCGGCCTTTTACCGGCAAGCGGCGCGATTGCAACCCTTTGGGGGCGATTCAATTGTGGCTTTCGCGCCTTGTCGGTGGGTTTCAACCGGCGCGTGCGAGAAGCCAGGAGGCATAGGCGTCGATCGTCTGGTCCGCGATGCGGTCCATCACCTGCGGCTCGACGCTTGCCCAGCCTTCGCCCGTAACGCGTGGGGCGCGTTCCTGTCCCTGAATGCGCGTCAGCCGGTTTCCGCTGGCGTCGATCACGTCCCAGACATAGATCACCGTCGTCTGCGCGCCTTCGGTGAAGGCGGAGAAGTACCCCTTCATCGTCAGCCCCTCGCCGGTCGGCGAGGCGGCGAGCGGAATGCCGAGTTCGCGCGCGCGGGAGACGAGGCGCGCATTGAGCGGCGCCATGGCCGTGTCGGGCGCGCCGACGCCCGGCGTGATGGTGAGTTGCGGATTGCTTGCCGGCGTCAATGCCGCCGTCTGCTGGCCGCCAGGTGTTGCGGCATCGACCGCCCGTTGCTGCATGCTGGTAAGGGCGGTTGGCTGCACCGCGGTCGTGTTCGTGCAGCCGGCCAGCGCCGACGCACCAACGATCCCGATCACCTGCCAAAGCTTCATCGCCGCCCCCGTATCGCCGCGCGATTATGCAATCATTGGACGATCAAGTCGAGATCGAGCCGCGACAAGGAACGCGGCGCGCCGTCGGTCGTCAGATACGTGCGGCCGAGCGTCATCGCCGTTTCCGAATCCGAATCCATGATGATCATGTGTGCGAACAGCGTCATGTCGGGTGCGATCGGCTCCGGATTGCCTGCAAAGAACATCTGCTTGTCCATCCAGGACGGCGTGAACCGCGCGCCGACGGAGTAGCCGCAGGCGTTGAGCCTATGCCGCGTCAGGCCATGCGCTTCCATGACTTTCGCGTGGGCATCGAACACGTCGCCGAAGGTCTGGCCGGGCACCATGGCCCGCTCCACGGCCGTCAGCGCCTCATGCGCGGCCTCGTAGAGTTCCTGGTGGCGCTTGGTCGCTTTGCCGACGAGAACGGTGCGCATCATCGGCGCGTGGTAATGCGCGAAGACGCCCGACCATTCGAGCGTAAGCTGGTCGTTCTTGGTCAGTTTGCGCCGGCCGGACTTGTAGCGGCACAAAAGCGCGTCGGCGCCCGAGCCGATGATGAACTCGTTGGCCGGATAGTCGCCGCCACCGGCAAAGATCGCGCCCTGCATGGCGGCCAGGATCGCGCCTTCGTCGCCGCCCTGCTTGATCAGTGGAAGTGCCGCCTCGAAGGCTTCGTCCGATAGTGCGGCCGCGCGCTCCGCCTTCTTGATTTCCGCCGCGCTCTTGAACAGGCGCAGGCGCGAGACGAGATCGGATGCGTCCTCGATCTTGCCAAATGTCTTCAACTGCTCGTCCAGCAGGCGCGCATTGTGGCCGGTCAGCCCGTGCGTGTCATATTCGACGCCGATGCGGCAACCGAGTAGGTCTAGATCGTTGAGAAGATTGCGCAGATCGACCGTCGGATCGGCCTTGTCGCGGTCGGTCCACAGGATCACGTTCTCGATGATCGAGGTGTGTTTTGCCTGCCGCATGTCAGCCGAGCGTGTCAAAAGCACCATGGAACCGTCGGCCTTGACCACCAGCGACTGGAAGAAACAGAAGCCGAACGTGTCGTAACCGGTCAGCCAGTACATGCTTTCCTGCGCGAACAGGACGATGGCATCGAGCTTGCGGTCGGCCATTTCGATCACGAGGCGGTCGCGCCGGGAATCGAATTCGGTTCTGTCGAAATGCAGCGCCATTCTTCAGGTCTCCAGGACGATAGCGGACAATTGGCGGCCGTAATCCGGCTCCTGCCTGTGTGTCGTCCGCCGATAGGAATAGAAATTGTCCGGCTCCGCATAGGTGCAGCGCGCGGCATGGTCAACCGCAACGCCCGCACGCGCCAGCCGGTCGAGCGTATATCGGTTCAGATCGAAAAGCGCATGGCCGTCCTTGCCCGACGACTTGAAATAGACGTCATTCGCAAGGTCCGCCTCAATGAAGCGCACGATGAATTCGGGGCCAACCTCGTAGTTCGCCGCGCTGATCGCGGGGCCGAGAACGGCGTGGATGTTCTCGCGCTTCGCGCCCAGGCTTTCCATGGCGGCGACGGTGTTTTCGGCGATCCCATGGAGCGCGCCCTTCCAGCCGGCATGGGCCGCGCCGATCACCCGCGCCTGACCGTCCGCGAAGAGAATCGGCCCGCAATCGGCCGTCAGGATGGCGATCGCGAGCCCCGGCGTGGCCGTGACGAGCGCATCCGCCTTCGGGCGTTCATCGACGGGCAGGGCGGCATCGACGATCTCGACATCGGCCGAATGAACCTGATGCACCGTCGCGAGTCGGTCGTCCGAAACGTTCAGCCATCTTGCAGCGCGGCTGCGATTTTCCTTCACGGCCTCACGGTCGTCCGACGAGCCATAGCCGACATTCAGGCCGGCATAGATGCCTTGCGAAACGCCGCCTCGTCTGGTGAAGAAACCATGCCGGATTCCGTTTGGGGCGAGTTCGTCCATAAGATCGGACCGTACCGGGTCCGGTCGCGTTGAATCGAGCATCCAGAAACCTTTTTGCTGGCAGTCGCTTACAGGCGACCCATCCTCGTCATACCCGCAAATCGCGCGCGATGGTGGGGGAGGGCGGGGGTGGTGTCAATCGGCAGCCGAAGCCGGCGGCAATCCTTGCAGGTCTCTGCTCACCATCAACACCTTGAACAGCGCCCCCATCTGGTCGGGGCCTGCCAGCCGCTCGACCTCGCCGCTCAGCCGTTCGCGCAAGGCATCGTTGCCGCCCGCTCCCAGTTGGCCGGCCCGCTCGAGAAGCCCCATCCCGATCAGGAATTCACCCTGCGTCGTCGCGCGCGCTTCGAGCCCTGCGGCCTTCGCGGTGAGCGCGAGCGCCGCGAAATCCACATGGCTCGTCAGGTCGGCCTGTCCGGGATTTGCAAGCATCTCGACATGGGAATGCGCGCGCATGGCCTGCAACGTGTCGCCGATTCCGGGAGCAAGGTGCCCATAGTCGATGAAAAGCCCGGCTCCACCTTGTGCGGCGATTCGTTCGCAAATACCTTGCATCAACGCCGTGCGTGCCGGCGCAACCTCGAAGATCGCGCCGTCTTTCGCCTCAGCCGCGTCCGGTGGCAGCAGATCGGCCTCGATGGTTCCTGCACCCGCGACGAAAGCAAGATCGCCGTTCTCGCCAAGCCCGATGCAGCGCTCGCGCCAGCCTTGCGCCGTCCTGACGAACTGGCGGATCGGCACGGCGTCGAACAATTCGTTGCCGACGATGAGGAGCGGTGCGTCCGGCAGTTCGGCCATGTCACGATGCCATTTCGCCGAAGTTTCGCCCAGCGTCTCCTTCTGGATCGCGGTGAGGCGTGGGCTGGTTTCGATCAGCGCCGTCCGCACGTCGCCCGCGCCCGGCAGCCGCGCCCATGTGCGCTTCATGTCGCGCATAAGCGTGCCGCGTCCCGGACCGATCTCGGCAAGGACCACATTGCTCGGCGCGCCCTGCGCCTGCCACGCCGCGTAGAGCCATATGGCGACCAGTTCGCCGAACATCTGGCTGATTTCCGGCGCGGTGATGAAATCACCCTTTGCGCCGAACGGCTCGCGTGTCGTGTAATAACCGTCGGTCGGATCGAACAGGCACATGGCCATGAATTGCGAAACGGGGATCGGTCCCGTTTCGGCGATCAATTCCGCGATGCGGCGCTCGAGGCTCACGCGGCCTTGCGCGCCCGCAGGATCGCCCACAGTCCGACGAGAACGAGCGGCACCGAAAGCACCATGCCCATCGTCAGCCAGTTGCCCGCGAGATACCCGATATGGGCGTCCGGCTCGCGGAAGAACTCCACGATGATGCGCGACAGGCCATAGCCGGCGATGAATACGCCCGCGACGGTGCCCGGCCGCTTCAGCGCCTTGCCCTTATGAATAAGCACGAAGAGAACGACGAACAGCACCAGCCCTTCGAGAATCGCTTCGTAGATCTGGCTCGGATGACGCGCGAACGGCCCGCCATTGGGAAACACGACGGCCCACGGCACGTCGGTTGGACGACCCCAGAGTTCGGAATTGATGAAGTTCGTCACGCGCACCAGCCCAAGGCCGACCGGCGCACCTGCGGCGATTACGTCGAACAGGCTGAAGGTGGAAAAACCCCTGCGTCGCGCGAAGAGGATCATGGCGATGGTGACACCGGCCAGCCCGCCATGGAAGGACATGCCGCCCTGCCAGATCGCCAGCGCCTCGAGCGGATTGGCGGCATAGCGCGCGAAGTCGTAGAACAGCATGTAGCCGATCCGCCCGCCGAGAACGACACCCGCCGCCGCCCAGATCAGGAAATCGTCGATGTCGACCGGCTTGATCGGCGCGGTGTCGTTCGGCCACAGATCGGGCGTCGCGATCAGGCGGCGGGCATACCACCAGGCGAACAGGATGCCGACGACATAGCCCAGCCCGTACCAGTGGATCGCCAGCGGCCCGACCTGGACGATGACCGGGTCGATGTTCGGAAAGGCGAGGGCGGAAATCGGCAAGGCGAGATAGTCGGGCAAGAGATGCTCCCCGGTGGATGCGTCGGCACATATGGCGCGGGGGTGTCGCGCCGGTCAAGGCGAAGATCATGCGGTGCGTTTTCGCCAGGATGTTCGCCAAGAATTTTTAACGCTGTCACGAAAACGACAGTAGAAATCTGGTGAGTTGCTTGCAAATGTTGTGGTGGGGAAAATTGCTCGAAAGGTGAATTTGCATGACCAGCGCGAAATCTTCCTTCTCTGACGATCGTAAACCTTTCAACGTCGAGAACGACACCACCTCCGGCTACTGGCATCACCGGCCCGAAAACACCCTGCCGCCGCCGGACATGATGGGCGCCTATATGCGCAATCGTCCCGTGATCGAAAACAAGGTCGAGGGCCGCAAGGCGTGGATTATCGGCAGCGGCATCGCCGGCCTTGCAGCAGCGTTCTACATGATCCGCGATGGCGGCATGGACGGCAAGGACATCACCATTCTCGATGCGATGAACATCGAGGGCGGCTCGCTTGACGGCGCGGGCAATCCCGATGACGGCTACATCATCCGGGGTGGCCGGGAGATGAACTGGAATTACGACAATCTGTGGGACATGTTCCAGGACGTTCAGGCGCTGGAACTGCCCGAGGGCTACAGCGTCCTCGACGAGTATCGGCTCGTCAACGACAACGACCCGAACTATTCAAAAGCCCGTCTGATGCACAAGCAGGGCCAGATTCGCGATTTCTCGACGCTGGGTCTGTCGCGTTCGCAGCAATGGGAACTCATCAAGCTGCTCTTGAAGCGCAAGGAAGAACTCGACGACATCACCATCGAGCAATATTTCAGCGCCGGATTCCTCGAAACCAATTTCTGGTATCTGTGGCGCTCCATGTTCGCCTTCGAGAACTGGCAAAGCCTGCTCGAAATGAAGCTCTACATGCACCGCTTCCTTGACGCTCTCGATGGGCTCACGGACATGTCGGCCCTGATCTTCCCGAAATACAATCAATATGACAGCTTCGTGCGGCCGCTGGTCGAGCATCTGAAGAAAAAGGGTGTCAAGGTTCGGTTCGGCACCCGCGCCCACGATCTCGATTTCAGCACCGAGGGCGATACGCGAACGGTTACGGGTATCCGGGCCAATATCGACGGCAAGGACGAAGTGATCGCCGTCGGGGCGCATGACGTCGTTTTCGCCCTGACCGGCTCGATGACCGAAGGCACTGCCTATGGCGATATGGAAACGGCTCCGAAGCTTGAGCGCGGTCGCCACGAACCCGGCGAGGCGAGCGATTGGATGCTGTGGAAGAATCTGGCGAAGAAATCGCCGGTCTTCGGTAAACCGGAAAAATTCTACGGCGACACCGAAAAGTCGATGTGGGAGTCGGTCACGCTCACTTGCAAGCCCTCGCCATTCGTGGACAGGCTGAAGGAATTGTCGGTGAACGATCCCTATTCGGGCAAGACCGCGACCGGCGGCATCATAACGTTCACGGATTCAAACTGGGTCCTCAGTTTCACCTGCAACCGCCAGCCGCACTTCCCGGATCAGCCGGGCGACGTTCTCGTCGTATGGGTCTACGCACTGCTGATGGACAAGGACGGAAACCATGTGAAGAAGCCGATGCCGGCCTGCACCGGGCGGGAAATCATCGCCGAACTTTGCTACCACCTCGGTATCGAGGATCAGGTCGACGCCGTTGTCGCCAACACCAAGGCGCGTCTTGCGCTCATGCCCTACATCACCGCGATGTTCATGCCGCGTGCGGCGGGCGACCGGCCGCATGTCGTGCCGGCGGGCTGCACCAATCTGGCTTTGATGGGGCAGTTCGTGGAAACGTCGAACGACATCATCTTCACGATGGACAGTTCGATCCGGACCGCGCGCGTAGGCGTCTACACTCTGCTTGGCCTTCGCAAACAGGTGCCGGACATCAGCCCCGTTCAATACGATATCAGAACGCTTCTCAAGGCTGCACGGGCGCTCAACAATGAGGAGCCGTTTCCGGGCGAGCGCCTTCTCCACCGGCTTCTCGACAATACCTATTTCGCGCATATCCTGCCGCCGCTTCCCGAGCGAGACGGTTCCGGGCGCGACAAGGCGCAAAGCGAATTGTCGGGCTGGCTGGGCGGCGGTGAGCAAGCGGTCGGCCGTGTCTTCGACTGGATGGAAAAAGTCCGTGAAAATTTCGGCCGCCGAAAAACGGGCGGCTGAGATGACCTTGTCGGTCTGACGAGCATATCGCTTGCGCTTGCAATCGGGCCGGGCGGCGACTACCTCAAACCAAACATTCGAGCGGAGTTGAGATCATGTCGACCGGCCCTAATCGCATTCTGGATGAATTCGCCAAGCTTATGACGGATGCGGCAGGCGCCGCGCAGGGCGTGCGCCGTGAATTCGAGACGGCATTTCGCGGCCAAGCCGAACGAATCCTGAATTCGATGGACCTCGTCCAGCGCGAAGAATTCGAGGCGGTACGCGAAATGGCGCTGAAAGCGCGGGCCGAAAACGAAAAGCTCGCCGCGCGAATCGAGGCGCTCGAAGCGCGTTTCGGCGACAAGCCGTCCGATCCTGCGGTCTGAAATTGCCCTTGCGTCACGGTGGCGCAAGTTTCGCACAAGGATTGCGGGCGTGGTTCTCCACAGGCGCAAAGCCTGAAAACACCTTTTCCGTGAATCGCTTAAGCCTTCCTTCATTTTTGCCTCCCGCCGACTATCCACATCTTGCTCTGGCCCTGAACCCGAAAGGGGCTGTTCACGGGACTCGGCTTCAATAGACTGAATCTACAGCATGATTCGGAAGCGCCTTCGAGCGCTGCGGTCACGCGCAGGCGGCGGGGCGGGTGTGAATCGTCCGGCCGAACATGAGATTTCAGTCCGCTTTGGGGCGGGTTCCGGCGGCGCGACGCGCGGCGGGGCAGAACGGGAAAGCAAAGATTTTGATGAGCCTTCTTGAACTCGATATCGCCCGCGATCTGCATCCGGTGGATGTGATCGAGCATGTCGCGAACACCAACGAATGGTCGTTCGAGCGCACGGGATCGGATGAGATCGCGATCTCGGTGGCCGGAAGCTGGACGGATTACCACGTCTCGTTCTCCTGGATGGAGGATTTCGAGGCGCTTCATCTGGCTTGCGCGTTCGACATCAAGGTGCCGGAAAACCGCACGCTGGAAGTCATGCGGCTCCTGTCGCTGATCAACGAGCAGATGCTGTTCGGCCATTTCGATCTTTGGGAGCAGGAAGGCGCGATCATGTTCCGCCAGTCGCTGCTGCTTTCGGGCGGCGCGGAGCCGACCAGCCAGCAGGTCGAGGTACTGCTTCACTCCGCGCTCGAAGCCTGCGAGTGCTATTTTCCCGCGTTCCAGTTCGTCGTCTGGTCCGGGTCGAGCGCCAGGGATGCGCTGGCGAACGTGCTGTTCGAAACCAAGGGCAATGCCTGAGTTCCATGTCGAGCGGCACCGAGCGCAAACCCGAGATAACTTTCGACGATTTCGACAAGGTCGATATCCGTGTCGGCACGATCATCGAGGCCGCGCCCTTTCCCGAGGCGCGCAAGCCCGCGTTCAAGCTTCGCATCGATTTCGGTGACGAGATCGGCATCAGGAAGACGTCCGCGCAGATCACCAAACATTATGAACCGGACGAGCTCGTCGGACGGCAGGTCATGGCGGTTGTCAACTTCCCGCCGCGCCAGATCGGCAAATTCATGTCCGAGGTGCTGACGCTGGGTTTTCCCGACGAGGACGGCGAGGTCGTGCTGGGTGCGATCGATAAGAGGGTGCCTGACGGCGGCCGGCTGTTCTGATTTTTCGGGATCGTTGCGCTTGGCCGAACTGTCGAGGCCTGGATTCCTGTGACGAGCACAGGAATGACGGCGCAACGTTTAAGGCCAACCGTCAGCCTTCGCGATTTGCACGAACATAACAGCATCCGTCATTCCTGTGCTCGTCACAGGAATCCAGGCCTTTACGGCTGATCGTAAGGCAAAGCATCCGGTCGCTTACGCCGGCAGTCGGATCACCGCCCTCAATCCTCCGAGCGGGCTGTCGGTAAGCGTGATGTCGCCGCCATGCGTGCGCGCGATGCCGCGGGCGATGGACAGGCCGAGACCGGTGCCGCTCGCATCCTGATTGCGCGCTTCGTCGAGACGCACGAACGGCTTGAACACGTCCTCGCGGCGCGCTTCAGGGATGCCCGGTCCGTTGTCGTCGACGACGATGCGCAGGGAGCCGGCCGAATGCGTCGCCGTCACCTCGACCTTTTTGGCATAGCGGAAAGCGTTGCCGACGATGTTGTTCATGAGGCGTGAGAACGCGATCGGGCGCACGGTGATCGACGGTCTGCCGACCAGCTTGGTGGTGAGCTTGCGCTTCCTGAGCTTTGCTTCGGCCTCCAGCTTTTCAAGGAATTCCTCGAAGTCGAAAAAGCCGGTTTCTTCCGAAGTGTCGCCGCGTGCGAAGGCGAGGTAGCCTTCCAGCATCGACTGCATATCGTCGATGTCCCGTTCCATCGGGGCGGTGTCCATCTTCGATCCGGCAAGCGCGAGTTGCAGCTTGAAGCGTGTCAGGATGGTGCGCAGATCGTGGCTGACGCCGGTCAGCATCGTCGTACGCTGCTCGATCTGGCGCTCGATGCGCTCGCGCATCTGGATGAAGGCGGTACCGGCGCGGCGCACCTCGTCGGCCCCGCGCGGACGAAAGTCGGTCGGCATCGGTCGTCCCTTGCCGAAGCTTTCGGCAGCCTCGGCCAGTTGCAGGATCGGGCGGATCTGGTTGCGCAGGAAGGCCACCGAGATCGAAAGCAGCACGAGCGAGGTGCCGGCCATCCACAAAAGGAAGATATGCGTGTTCGATGCATAGGCCTGGCTGCGCCGTGCGAAAACGCGCAGAACCCTGTCCTGCAATTGCACGCGGATTTCGACCACGTTGGAATTGCCGACCGTATCGAGCCAGAAGGGCCGGCTGATCTGCCGGTTGATCTCCTGGCTCAGCGAATTGTCGAGGATGGAGAACCACGGCTTCGGCCCCGGTGCGGGCAGAGGGTCGAGTGGCAATAAGTCGATCTTCAGGCCCAGCCGGTCCTGCGCGATTCGGATCGCATTGGCGTAATTGTCGCCCGGCGGATAGGTCTCGATCATGTCGATGATGGCCGAGATGTCTCGCACGACGGCTGCCGACAGGCGCTGCGTGACCGTCTGCCAGTGACGCTCCATGAAGACGAAGGCGACGACCGACTGAAACAGGATCATCGGCGCGATGACGATGATGAGCGAGCGCGCATAAAGGCGCTTGGGCATATAGCGCGCAAAACGGCGGGACATGTGACGCCACAAGGAAGATGCGCTTTCCCTGAAGGTCGGATCGGGGCGATCCGCCGTCTCATTCGTCTGTTGGGTAATGTCAGAACTTGCCATGCCGGTCCCTGTCTCGGTGCCGACTTTAGGCCACGGCGCGGCCAAGCTCAAACGTCACTTTGGCGCAGCCGCGACCGCTCGCAGTTCGACCAGTCCGCCGGGTACGATGAGTTCGGATACGCCGATCGCCGTCCAGGCCGGGTAGGGGTCGGCGAGATAGAGATCGCGGACCTTTATGAAAATGCCCATGTGCGTCCCGATATCGACGTGATAACTCGTCAGTTCGACGATGTCGCCCAGCGTCGCGCCTGCCTCGGCGAGGATCGCGCGTAGTGCCTCGAAGGCTGTCGCGAACTGGGCTTGCGGGTCGCGGACCGCGACGAGCGCAGCCAAAGGTGCATTCGCATCGGCGGATCGTTTCGCTCCGGCAAGCGCGCCGGGACCTGCAAGATCCGGTGCTTCGCCGTCGATGCTGGTGCCCACGATGCCCGAACAGAAGACGAAGCCGTTCGCGACGACGGCGGGCGCGAAGTGCCACTGGTCGTATACCGGGCGCAGTGCGGCCGGAACGATCGTTCGCCGCGTCATTCCACGCTCAGCCTGTAGCCGACCCCGCGCACGGTCTGCAGCCAGATCGGGTTCGACGGGTCCTTTTCGATCTTGCGGCGCAGGCGGTTGATCTGCACGTCGATGGTGCGCTCGCCCACTTCGGAGCCGTCGCCGACCAGTTCGTAGCGTGGGATCGTCTCGCCCGCGCGCTCGGCGAACATGACGAGGATTTCCTGTTCGCGGTCGGTAAGGCGCAAAAGCTCGCCGCCGCGCTTCAACTCGCGCCTCGTGATCTGGAATGTGTAGGGTCCGAACACGATCTGCTCGACCTTGGGCGTCGTCTGCGGGCCGCCGCGGCGCAGGATCGCGTTGACGCGCAGGATCAGTTCGCGCGGGTCGAACGGCTTGGGCAGATAATCGTCGGCACCCGCTTCCAGGCCCTCGACGCGGCTGTCGGTCTCGGACAGCGCGGTCAGCATGAGGATCGGAACGTCCTTTTCCTCGCGCAGCGACTTCGTCAGTTCCACGCCCGTTTCGCCGGGCATCATCACGTCGAGAATGATCAAGTCGAAATCGAGCCCCGCCAGCTTGCGCCGCGCCTCGTCGGCCGAATCGGCAACGGTCACGCGAAAGCCGTTCTCGCCGAGGAATTGCTGCAACAGGTTTCGGATACGCGTGTCGTCGTCGACGACGAGAAGATGCGGGGCGTCGTCGTCGGGGATGGAAGAGGGTTCGCTCATGGATGTTTCCTTCGATAATCCGCCCATAACCTAGTTCGTCCGCGTGGCATTTCCATCCTGCCCGCTTACGCTTCCGGGAAGCTTGTCGATCTGCGGGCGCAGATGCGGGTCGACCATCGACTTCAGGAAAGCTTCGATGACGGCACGATCGTCCGCTTCAAGATCATCGAGTGCGCCTGCGATGCGGCGGGACTGTGGCGCGGCCAGCGCCAGCGCCAGTTCGCGCCCCTTCGACGTCGGATAAAGCTCGCGCTGCCGCCGGTCCCGCAGCCCCTGGATCTGGACGACATATCCCATGTCGATAAGCTGCTTGAGCACGCGCGCAAGGCTCTGCTTGGTGATCTTCAGCACGTCGAGAAGTTCGGCCACGGTGAGGCCCGGCATCCGGTTGACGAAGTGGACCACGCGATGATGCGCGCGGCCGAAGCCGTAGGTCTCCAATATCTGGTCTGGATCGGACGTGAAGTCGCGATAGGCGAAGAAGAAGAGTTCGATCAGGGAAAAATCGATGCCGTCGTTGGCGGTCAGCGGCGTACGGATCGCCTGTTCGAGTTCATCGTTCATGAGATCGTTTTCCATGCGGCATTGGTTTTCGTCGCGTCGAGCGTAACCCAGTGCAAAATTTATGTCAGCTTTGTTGACATAAATTGCACGGGCTTGTAACTTTTGCCAATCTTTTCGCCAATTGACGAACGAAAAGGCAAGTGAGAGCGGATTTCCACGGAATTTCCTTCATTTTGCCCCGGCATCGGATCATTCTGGCAGAAGTGCAGCCAAGGACTGCGATTTCAGCTCTAGACCGAAAGGGCCGCCGGCCCGCGGGAGGTTTTCATGGCATCCGTTCCTTTCGACCAACTGGACGGCCATATCTGGATGAACGGCGAATTCGTCAAATGGGCGGATGCCAAGGTGCATGTTCTGACGCACGGTCTGCACTATGCGAGCGCCGTATTCGAGGGTGAGCGCGCCTATGGCGGCGAGATTTTCAAGCTGACCGAGCACACCGAGCGCCTGCACGAATCCGCACGGCTCCTAGGCTTCAAGATTCCCTATTCGGTTGCGGAGATCGATGGTGCGTGCCGTGAACTCTTGGTCAAGCAGGGCTTTTCCGACGCCTATGTCCGACCGATCGCATGGCGCGGATCGGAAATGATGGGCGTGTCGGCGCAGTCGAACCGCATCAATTGCGCGATCGCGATCTGGCAGTGGCCGAGCTATTTCGATCCCGAGCAGAAGCTCAAGGGCATCCGCCTCGATCTGGCCGAATATCGCCGGCCCGATCCGCGCACCGCGCCGTCGAAGTCCAAGGCCGCCGGTCTCTATATGATCTGCACGCTCTCCAAGCACGCCGCCGAGGCGAAGGGCTATGCCGACGCACTGATGCTCGACTGGCGCGGACAGGTCGCCGAGGCGACCGGCGCGAACGTTTTCTTCGTCAAGGATGGCGAGTTGCACACGCCGACGCCGGACTGCTTCCTCGATGGCATTACGCGCCGCACAGTGATCGAACTTGCGCGTCGGCGCGGCCTCAAGATCAACGAGCGCGTGATCATGCCGGAGGAACTGGACGGATTTTCGGAATGCTTCCTGACCGGAACGGCGGCGGAAGTCACACCGGTTTCGGAAGTCGGGCCGTACCGTTTCACGCCGGGCGAAATTTCGGCCACGCTGATGAACGACTACGCGGCGGAAGTACAGCCAAAGCGCGTCGCAGCCGAGTAAGCGTTCCCGCTCTACTCCGCGACAGGTAGCTTTTCCCCCGCTTTTATTGGCGGGGGACGTGTCGTCCTTTTGACTTTGCCTTGATTCGCGCGCTCCATCTTCGTGTCGGCGTTTCGTGCCGGACGTATGGAGGGAAATGACGTGGAAGCTCTTCTCCCAATCCTCATACAGGTAATCGCCGGCGTGGTCGGCGGACAAGCGGTCGGTGCGGCCTTCAAGCAGGCGGCGATGGGCCAGTTGCCCAAAATTCTCAGCGGCGCCATCGGCGGAGTGGCGGGCGGTCAGTTGCTCGGGGCTCTACTCGGCAGTGGCGCGGATGTTGCCGCTGGCGGCGCGACGGGCGGCATGGGCGGCCTGCTGGGCAGCGCCCTCGGCGGCGCCGGCGGCGGCGCGATCCTGACCGGCATCGTCGGCGCGATCCTCAAAGGACGCAGCTAGAGGGTCAACGCCCTTTGAATTGGCCGGAACGGTTGGCCCGCATGTCGATGCCGGATGCGATGTTGAGACCGTGAGGCCTGGGTTCCTGTGACCCTCGCGACAAGCACGGGGGCAGGCGAGCACAGGAATGACGGCATCGAGGGTTATGCCAACCTCGACGCCGGAGAATTGCAGTATCGCCTTTGCCATCGTCATTCCTGTGCTCGTCACCGGAATCCTGTGTGTTCGGGGTGGTGTAGAGTGAATGCGGGAAGGATACCGTCGGAATCCTGATCCGCCTGCTGGCGAGACCGAGGCTTGGCCGGGTCCCTTCCCGCATTGCCACCGTCAACCTGAAC
>NZ_JAAAMK010000016.1 GCF_024105665.1 Aliihoeflea aestuarii
GAAGGGACCCGGCCAAGCCTCGGTCTCGCCAGCAGGCGGATCAGGATTCCGACGGTATCCTTCCCGCATTCACTCTACACCACCCCGAACACACAGGATTCCTGTGACCAGCACAGGAATGACGGCAGATAAGTTTTCGCAAATCGCCACGGTTATGGTTGGCAATTGTCTTCCTGCCATCGTCATTCCTGTGCTCGTCACAGGAATCCATGCCTTGCGATATCCACCGCGCAAACGTTGCCGATCCACATGATCACTCGATCCTGTAAACCGCATCGATCGATGGCTCCGGCTCGGCCGTGACCAGACCACGCGCGACCAGATCTTCCAGATGTGCGAGAACCGACAGCGCCGCCGCGCCGTGAAGACGCGGGTCGGTGTCGCGGTAGATCGCGGCGACAATGTCAGAAATCAGCCGGTCGCCGGCCTTCAGGCGCTCGAGAATCGCGCGCTCGCGCATCCTGCGGTGCGTCCGCAGGCCACGCACGAAGGCGCGGGGATTGCGCACGGGACCGCCATGTCCGGTATGATAGATCGCGTCGTCGCGTGCGGCGAGGCGGTCGAGCGAGGCCATATAGTCGGACATGGCGCCGTCGGGTGGCGCGACGATGGATGTGGCCCATGCCATGACGTGATCGGCCGAGAGCAAAATCCCCGTATTCTCGATGGCGAAGGCGACGTGGTTGGCGCAATGTCCGGGCGTGTGGATCGCGCGGATCGTCCAGCCGTCGCCCTCGACCTCTTCATCGTCCGCCAGCGCATGGTCGGGCTGGAAATCCGTATCGGCACTGGCGTCGAGCGGATTGATCTCGCCGATGCGCAAGGGCCGGGCCGGCCGGTGCGGACCTTCGGCCATGACGAGCGCGCCGGTCTCCGCCTTCAGGCGCGCGGCGAGCGGCGAGTGGTCGCGATGCGTATGGCTGACGAAGATATGGCTGACGGGACGGCCGGCGATCGCCTTCAGCAACGCGGCATAATGCGCCTCGTCCTCCGGGCCGGGGTCGATCACGGCAAGCGTATCGGCGCCCAGAATGTAGCTGTTGGTGCCGTGGAAGGTGAAAGGCCCGGGATTGTTGACCGTCAGGCGCAGAAGTTCGGCGGCGACCGGAACCGCCTCGCCGTAGTGCGGTTCGAACTTGGTATCGAATTCCATGACGGCTCCCTTCGCATGTGCGAAGGCGTGTAACACGGCTGTTCGTCAGCCGAGAAGCCCGAGCGCCGGGAAAGTTTCGAGCAGCCAGAAGGCCGCCGTCTGGATGCCACCGGTCAGGAACAGGACGCCCGCGACCACGAGCATTCCGCCCATTACCTTTTCGACGCGCCCCAGATGCACGCGAAAGCGTTGCAGGAAGCGCATGAACGCGCCCGAGAACAGTGCCGCGATCACGAAGGGTATGCCGAGGCCGAGCGAATAGGCGGCAAGGAGCACCGCGCCTTCGCCGACCGTCTCGCGCCCGCCCGCCAGCGTCAGGATGGGGCCGAGGATCGGGCCGATGCAGGGCGTCCAGCCGAAGGCGAAGGCAAGGCCCATCACATAGGCGGCGGCCGCGTTCGCGGGCGTCACATTCGCCTGGAACCGCGCCTCGCGCGACAGGAACGGAATACGGATGATGCCGAGGAAATTCAGCCCCATGAAGATGATGAGGATGCCCGAGACGATTGCGAGCTCCTGCTGCCAGGCCCGCATCAGGCCGCCGACGGTGGAGGCTCCCGCACCCAGCGCCACGAAGACGGTCGAAAATCCGAGCACGAAGGCGAGTGCGGAGCCGACGAGCGCGGTTCGCGTTCGCGTCGCCGCCGCACCGTCGCGGAAATCATCCACCGAAACGCCTGCCATGTAGCACAGATAGGGCGGCACCAGCGGCAGCACGCAAGGCGACAGGAACGAGATGGCGCCGGCGGCGACCGCGCTGACATATCCGACGTCGAGAGCCATGCGTAGACGAAACTCCTGTGATGGTGGCGTGATAGCGCGAACGCGCGTCGTCTCGCCAATCATAATCGCGTGGCAGAGTGTCGCTGTGCCCGAAAGCGTGCCTGGACGCATCCAACTGCGCGCGCCCGCGTTATGCAGGAAACCCTAAGGAGATGGAAATGGTCGACAAATCTGAGATCAGGGAACATGCCGAGATCATCGGCGCGGACGGCGTGCACGTGGGAACGGTCGACCGCGTCGAAGGCGACCGGATCAAGCTGACCAAGAAGGACAGCGGCGAAGGCTCGCATCGCGGCCACCACCATTTCGTGCCGATGGCGCTTGTGGCAGAGATCGAAGGCGGCACGGTGCGGCTTTCGGCCAACGCGAATGTCGCCGTCGGTTTCGAGGAAGAGGAAGACCACCGCCCGATGTGAGGTGAACGTATGGCGGCCACGCGCAGACCACGCAAAGACCCGCCTCCGACAAGGCGGGTCTTTGCGTGATTGCCGTCAAGCGGTGAGTTCGGAAGGAACTTTTCCGCCGTTCTGCGCCAATTTCTGCATCACTGCCTTGTGCAGCCAGATATTCATCGACGCGCTGTCGTTCGTATCGCCGGAGTAGTTCAACTCCCCTGCAAGCTCCTTTCGGGCAGACAGGCTGCTGTCGAGGTTGAGAGCTTTCATCAGGTCCACGATCGAATTGCGCCAGTCGAGCTTCTGGCCATTTGCCTTCACGGCGGCATCGAGAATCGCTGCGACATCCACCGGGGCGCTCGCTGCCGCTTTTGGAGCGGCGGTCGATCCCGAGGGTTGAACTGGCGCAGCATTCGAAGGCGCGCTCTTCGGCGCGCTGGCCGTCGTGGAAGCGGCGATCGGCGGTGATGCGGGGTTTACCGTCGCCGTATCCTTCGGACTGGCGGCTTCTTCCTTGCCCCAGATCGCATTCTTGATCTTGTCGAAAATTCCCATTTCTACCTCCCGTTTATGACAGCCGCGGATCAACAGGTCCGATGCAACTTAAAGCTAGCGCATCGTGGGGAAATGAACAGCGGTGAGCAGAAAACGGCTCGGCAGTCAGGCGTTGGCGATGGTGGGCGCGCAGGGACTCGAACCCTGGACCTACAGATTAAAAGTCCGTTGCTCTACCAACTGAGCTACGCGCCCCAAAGGCCGCGAGCGACCCTGATTTCGCGGCGGAACATAGGCAGGAGGCCGGGAGAGGTCAACTGCCAATCGGCCTCCCTTACGGCAGCAGCGAAGACGGCGGCAGGGCTTCAGGTTTTGCCGCTTTTCCGGGCGTCTTTTTCGGCTTTCAGCCGTGCGCGCAATTCCGCGCCGAGCCCGTCCTTGTTCGTCTGCCGCGCGCGTCCGAATGCAAGGCCGTCGGCAGGAACGTCCTGTGTGATCACGCTGCCGGACGCAACATAGCCGCCGTCGCCGATCGTGATCGGCGCGACGAGCGATGAGTTCGACCCGATGAACGCGCCCGCGCCGATAGTCGTGCGATGCTTGAGGAAACCGTCGTAATTGCAGGTGATCGTTCCGGCACCGATATTCGCGCCCGCGCCGATCGACGCATCGCCGATATAGGACAGATGGTTTATCTTGGCGCCTGCCGCGACATCGGCGTTCTTCACCTCGCAGAAATTTCCGACCTTGGCATTTTCAGAAAGACGCGCGCCGGGGCGCAGGCGGGCGAACGGCCCGACCTGCACGCCTTGTGCGATTTGCGCGCCTTCAAGATGGGAAAAGGCGTGGATGACGGCGTTTTCAGCGATGCTGACGCCCGGACCGAAAACGACGTTCGGTTCGACGACGGTGTCGGCCCCGATTTCGGTGTCGTGGGAAAAGTGAACGGTCTGGGGCGCGATCAGCGTGACGCCCGCAAGCATCATCTCGCGGCGCTTGCGCGCCTGCCATGCGGCTTCGGCCTCGGCGAGCTGGACGCGATTGTTGACGCCGAGGACGTTCTGCTCGTCGGCGACGGTGGCGACGACCTTGAGGCCGCGCGCGACGGCGATCTCGACGATGTCGGTCAGATAATATTCGCCTTTGGCATTGGCGTTCCCGACGGCCTCGATCAAAGCGAGGGCGTGCTCGCCCGCGATCGCCATCAGCCCGCCATTGCAGAAGGTGATTTTTCGCTCGGCGTCGGTGCAGTCCTTGTCCTCGCGGACTGCGAGAAGGCGATCGCCGTCGGTCAGGAGGCGGCCGTAACCGCTTGGATCGGCGGCTTCGAAGCCCATGACGACAATTGCCGCTCCTTCGGCAAGCCCCTTGCGCAAGGCGGTGATGTCGTCGCTTTCGACGAGTGGCGTATCGGCGAAGAGCACAAGGATGTCGTCATGGCCTTCGGCGATCGCCTCGCGGGCGGCGAGGACGGCGTGTGCGGTTCCAAGGCGCTCCTGCTGAAGATAGAGCCGTGCGGTCGGCGCGACGGCACTTGCAGCCTTCAACACTTCGTCGGACTGACGGCCGGCGACGATCGCGAGTTCGGCATGGCCTGCGGCCTGCGCCGCGCGCGCTGCATGGCACACGAGCGGCAAGCCGGCGACTTCATGCAGCACTTTCGGCCGGGCGCTTTTCATGCGCGTGCCTTCGCCGGCGGCAAGCACGATCGCCAGACAGCTTCTTTCGCTCATTTCAATCTCTCGAATTCGAACATCTGCACGAAGCCTGTAGCATCGCGCTGATCGTTTCGCCAAGATTGGCCACCTTTTCAACCGATGGTAACCTGAATGGGCTAGTATGGCCGCAAAGGTAAGCGAGAGAGGGCGCTATGGCGGTTCTTGTGACGGGTGGGGCCGGTTATATCGGCTCGCACATGGTCTGGCGCATGCTCGATCAGGGCGAGGACGTGGTGGTTCTCGACCGATTGAGTACGGGTTTCGACTGGGCGGTGCCGGCGGAAGCCGAACTCATCCTCGGCGACATCGCCGATCAGGCACTGGTCGAGGAGACGATCGCACGACGCGGGATCGACGCGATCATCCATTTCGCAGGTTCGATCGTCGTTCCAGATTCCGTCGCCGATCCGCTCGGCTACTACCTGAACAACACGGTCAAGTCGCGTGCCCTGATCGAGAGCGCGGTGCGATGCGGCGTGCCGCACTTCATCTTCTCCTCCACCGCGGCCGTCTATGGAACGCCCGAGACGTCGCCGGTGGCGGAAGGCGCGGCTCTGCAGCCCGAATCGCCCTACGGCACGTCGAAGCTGATGACGGAGATCATGCTGCGCGACGCCGCCGCCGCGCACGATCTTGCCTATACGGTGCTGCGCTATTTCAACGTCGCGGGTGCCGATCCTGGTTTGCGCACGGGACAGTCGACGAAAGGCGCGACGCATCTCATCAAGGTCGCGGCAGAAGCTGCGACAGGCAAGCGCGCTGGAATGGACGTGTTCGGCACCGACTATCCGACGCCGGACGGCACCTGCATCCGCGACTATATCCACGTCAGCGACCTTGCTGATGCCCATGCTGCCGCGCTCGCGCGGCTGCGTGCGGGAGGCGCAAGCATCACCGCCAATTGCGGCTACGGAAAAGGCTATTCGGTACTGGAAGTGATCGACGCGGTGAAACGGGTGACTGGACGCGATTTTGAGATCCGCCTTGGCGAGCGCCGGGCCGGCGATGCCGTCTCGATCGTCGCCGATCCCGCGCTTGCCAAGGCGGAGTTCGGCTGGCGTCCGAGGTTCGACGATCTCGATACCATCGTTTCCCACGCTGTCCGGTGGGAAGAGCATCTGCGCGTAGCCAATTCCGGCAAGGCGTAAAGGCATGGAAGTTTGCCTTTTTCCCATCTTCGGTTAGGACGGTCCTTGAGGGACGCTCCACTGGAGCATGGGATTTTAGATGGGCGATACACTTGATTATGCCGAGGCGCTGGCGCGGCTCGAACCGATGGCGCTGGAGGCTGGCCGCGTCGTGCTCGATGCTTATCGCGACGGTTGCGCGGTCGAGACGAAAGCGGATGAAAGCCCGGTGACCTGGGCTGATCGCGAGGCCGAGCGCATCATTCTCGCCGGTTTGAGACACGAGTTTCCGCAAATCCCCATCGTCGCCGAGGAGGAGGTCAGTGCGGGGCTGATGCCGCAAGCGCTCGACAATGCTTTTTTTCTGGTCGATCCGCTCGACGGCACGCGCGAATTCGTCAACCGCTCCGAGGATTTCACGGTCAACATCGCGCTGATCGTCGGCGGCGATCCCGTGTTAGGCGCCGTCTACGCGCCGGCGCGTCACAAGCTCTATCTGGGGCGGCCGGGCCATTGCGAGGCGATCCGCACGAGCGAGACTCATACGGTCGAGGGCCGGCGCGAGCTGAAAACGCAGCCGCCGGGGCCGACGCCGATCGTCGTGGCGAGCCGCTCGCATCGGACCATCGAGACAAACGATTATCTGGCTCGCCTGCCGCAAGCCGAAATCTTCTCGGTCGGATCCTCGCTGAAATTCTGCATGATTGCGGCGGGCACCGCCGATTTCTACCCACGCTTCGGTCCGACCATGCAGTGGGATACGGCTGCCGGCGACGCCGTGCTGCGGGCGGCGGGCGGGCGAACCCGCACCCTCGACGGCGAACCCTTGCGCTATGGCTGCGCGGGTCGCCCGCGAGCCGAGGCGTTCGCCAACCCCTGGTTCATCTCCGACTGCGGCGTTGACGTGCCGGTCGGCTGAAAGTCTGGAACGCTTCGGGTGTGTTGACGGCGAGGCCTGGATTCCTGTGACAAGCACAGTAATGACGGTGGTGAGGTTTGACGCCAATCTCCAGCGTCGACGACTGGCATACCCCTTGATGCCGTCATTCCTGTGCTCGTCACAGGAATCCAGGCCTCGAACTTTCCGTCACACCAACGCTGCAACCCTCACGCGTTGCGTTTCACGAAGTTGCGGATCGACTGAATGATCTTGTCCTGATCGTCCTGCGACAGATAGGGGTGCATCGGAAGGCAGAGGATGCGGCCAGACAGGCCCTCGGACACCGGCAGGCCGGTCGGCGTGCGCGGGAAATCCTTGTAGGCGGTCTGCAGGTGAAGCGGTTTGACGTAATAGATCACCGACGGGATGCTCTCGCCCTGCAGATGCGTCTTGAGAGCGTCGCGATCCTTGTACTCGATGGCGAACTGCGCCCAAGCCGAGCGGTTGCCTTCCGGCAGAACCGGCGCCTTCACGACATCGCCGAGGCCATCGCAATAGCGTTTCGCGATCCGGTCACGCGCTTCCATCTCGTCTTCGAGGATGGCGAGCTTCTCGATCAGGATCGCGGCCTGGATCGTGTCGAGCCGCGAATTGATGCCGATATGGATGTTGTCGTACTGGGTCTCGCCCTTGCCGTGGAAGGCGAAGGAGCGAAGCTTGTCGGCAAGCGCGGCATCGTTGGTGAACATCGCGCCGCCATCGCCGTAGCAGCCGAGCGGCTTTGCCGGATAGAAGCTGGTCGAGCCCACATGGCCGAACGCGCCGCATTTGATGCCGTCCCGAATGCCGCCGATCGATTGCGCGGCGTCCTCGATGACGAGCAGGTTTTCGCGCTTCGCGATGATGTCGAGCGCGTCGTAATCGGCGGCGAGGCCGAAGAGATCGACCGGGATGATCGCCTTCGGCGTCAGCCGGCCTTCGGACTTCACCATGGCGATGGCGGCTTCGAGGCTTTCGATATCGATATTGTAGGTGTCGGGATCGACATCGACGAAGACGGGCTCGGCCTTGGCGAGCGCCACCACCTCGGCGGTCGCGGCGAAGGTGAAACTCGGCACGAAGACGGCGTCGCCCGGCCCGATCCCCGATGCGTAGAGCGGTAGGAGCAGCGCATCCGTGCCGTTGGCGCAGGTGACGACGTGGTCGACGCCGACATAATCGGCCAACCGCTTTTCGAACTCGGCCACTTCAGGGCCGAGGATGTAGCGGCCCTCGGCGACGACTTTGTCGATGGCCGTCTTCAGGCGGTCGGCTATGCGGTCGCGCTGGGCGCTAAGATCGATGAACTGCATGGGACGATGATCCATCCGAGCTTGCCGGATGGCGGTGATTCGCCGGTTTCAGCGATGCATCCGGGAGGTGGCTGGGGCGCCTGGATTCGAACCAGGGAATGGCGGTACCAAAAACCGCTGCCTTACCACTTGGCTACGCCCCAATGTGAGCGGAGAAGTCCATATCGCGCGCCGCTCGCGTCGTAAAGTGGGAAATGGGACCGCGCATATGCACGAAACGTAAGCGAAGGTGCTTGGGGCTTCTTCAGGCTGGCATTCGGACGAGAAAAGAGGCAAAAAGCCATCCCGACCAATCAGGACCCCGTTTCATGATCGCGATCCACGAGACCACCCCCTTCGACGACCAGAAGCCGGGGACATCGGGATTGCGCAAGAAGGTGCCGGTCTTCCAAAAGCCGCGCTACGTCGAGAATTTCATCCAGTCGATCTTCGATTCGCTGGCCGGCTATCGCGGACGGACGCTCGTTGTCGGGGGCGACGGCCGCTTCTACAATCGCGAAGTCATCCAGATCGTCATCAAGATGGCGCTGGCGAACGGTTTCGGACGGGTCATCGTGGGGCAGGGCGGCATCCTGTCCACGCCTGCGGTTTCGCATCTGATCCGAAAGAACGAGGCGTTCGGCGGCATCGTGCTTTCGGCCAGCCACAATCCGGGCGGCGCCGACGGCGATTTCGGCATCAAGTACAATGCCGGCAATGGCGGGCCTGCCAACGAAAAATTCACCAACGCGATCTTCGAGCGCTCGAAGGCGATCGACCGCTACGCGATCGCCGAGATCGGTGACGTGGACCTGGACGAAATCGGCTCGAGCGAGATCGAGGGCATGACGCTGGAGGTGGTCGATCCGGTGGCGGACTATGCCGCGCTCATGGAAACATTGTTCGACTTCGACGCGATCCGGGCGCATGTCCGCGGCGGCTTCACCATAGCGTTCGACGCGATGCATGCCGTCACCGGACCATACGCGGTCGAGATACTGGAGAATCGGCTGGGTGCAGCGAAGGGTACGGCGCGCAACGCGGTTCCGCTGCCCGATTTCGGCGGCCACCATCCCGATCCCAATCTCGTTTATGCCAAAGAGCTTTACGACCTGATGATGTCGCCCGACGCGCCGGATTTCGGCGCGGCGTCGGACGGCGACGGGGACCGCAATCTCATCATCGGCAAGGACATGTATGTCGCGCCGTCCGATTCGCTCGCGGCGCTTGCCGCCAACATGCATCTGGCGCCCGGCTACAAAGATGGCCCGGTCGGGATCGCGCGTTCCATGCCGACGAGCGCGGCGGCCGACGAGGTGGCGAAGGCGCTCGGTATCGATATCTATGAGACGCCGACAGGCTGGAAGTTCTTCGGATCGCTGCTCGATGCCGGCAAGGTGACGATCTGCGGCGAGGAAAGCGCGGGAACGGGTTCCGACCATGTGCGCGAGAAAGACGGGTTGTGGGCCGTGCTGCTCTGGCTCAACATCCTTGCCGTGCGCAAGGAGAGTGTCGCGGAGATCATGCGCGACCACTGGGCGCGATACGGGCGCAACTACTATTCGCGTCACGATTACGAAGCGATCGACGCCGCCGCCGCCAACAAGCTGATGGACGATCTGCGCGGGCGTCTCGACACGCTGTCCGGCCAGATGTTCGCCGGCCTCGCGGTCGCGCAGGCCGACGATTTTTCCTACACCGATCCGGTCGACAACTCGGTAACCGAACATCAGGGTATCCGCATCCTGTTCGAAGGCGGATCGCGCATCGTGATGCGGCTTTCTGGCACCGGGACGGAAGGAGCAACCTTGCGGGTCTATATCGAGCGCTACGAGCCGAAGGACGGTCACCTCGATCTCGACACGCAGGCAGCTTTGTCCGACCTGATCGAAGCGGCGGAGGCGATCGCCTCGATCGCCAAGCGTACGGGACGCAACGCGCCCAGCGTGATCGCGTAGTTCCTACTGCACCAGCGCAGGGCGTCCGCAATCGACCTTGTGAACACGAACATCCGCCTCGCCAAGCGAAACGCCGGCGATTGCGAGGACCGTGTTGAGGATACGGTCAAGCGCAGGGGCGACCGGATCGAGAAGCGGCCGCACGATTCCGAGCGATCCCGATGGAATGCTGATCAGTGGGATACCGAGCGGGTCGACGCGAAGGTCAAGATTGTACAATAGCGAACTCGTCAGCGTCGAGACGGCATCGCGCGTGGCAGCCGTCTTGACCTTGCCGTGTTCGATGTCCGGCCAGGCGAAGGAAAGCGGAGTATCCCGGAGATTGGTGGCGCTGGCCTCAGCGCGGGCCGATATGTTGGCGACGGTGATACCCAACACACGTAACCCTACGAGCCGAGCGCGCTCGAGTTTCGGCTGATGGGAGAAATCGTCGATGTTGCGAGCGTCGAAATCGGCGATGTGCGCGGCGGCGATGCCGGGGCGCGTTGCGATGACGACCCGTGCGCTTTCCTTCATGCCCGTGGCGCAGGATATCGAACTGATCGTTCCCGTTCCATATGCGACATCGATATAGACCGGCACATGGATCAGCGCGGTGAGCAGCGCATTGGATGTGCCTATCTGGAGATCGACGCGAAGGCGCGTCTGGGCCGTGCGCATGGACGTGCCGACCGGCCCGTGGGCGCTGAATCTGGGACGTTCGCCGATGGCGAGGGTAATTGTGGCGTTGGCGATGCCGGGGATGCCCGCGCCCAGATCGACTGCGACCTGGTTCTGGTCGTTGGCAAGGGCAGCCATTGCGCGAAGCATCGCCATGGCGTTCACTTCGGCTTCCAGCCCGGCCGTGATGCCGCCGATGCTCGCATTCGCATCCGTGCCGAGATCGATGATGTCTCCCAGTTGCAGCTTCTTCGCTGCCGGAACGGCGTTCGCTACGGTCTGGAGAGCGGTTCGCGCGGCGAGCCCAACGCCAGGTGTCGCGGCCAATGCCTGTACGGCTTGCCGGACGCCGATCTGGGCGTCCAGCACGTCGCGATAAGTGCCCGCCCTCAAATCCGCGTGGATACCAGCTTGCGACGTGAAGGCGAGGAGGTCGATGTCGGTTGACAGGAGGGCGTTGTAATCCATGACGCTGAGATTGATCGACGTGCCGAGCAAACTCGACAAAATCTGGTTCGCGATGCCGCCGTCGAGGGCGGCCAGGCGCGAACCGATGGAAAAGGTGGCGCGCGGCTCCATCGAGGCGATGGCAGCGGTCCGGATGGTGGGAGCCTCGATCAGCGAGCCGGAAAAGAACCGCGTCGCCTTGCGCTCGAACTCGACCCGCACAGCGTTCGCGGGTTCCTGGCCGGCCACGAAACGCTGGCCGGCGGCGACGGAAGGGTCGGGCGTATAGACGCCTCTCGTCGTGCGCACATTGGTCGGGACGGCGCCGTCCGACGACAGACCGGCCCATCCATTGTCGGCGAATACGGCCAGCGCGATCCGTTCGGCGTCCTGCGGCGATCTGGCTGCCGACATGGCGGCCAGATCCGTCAGACCCTGCGCCTCGCGGCGCTCCAGAAAGAACGATCCGGTATCGACGCCGAGCGCGGCGACGACGATCAGGACCGGACTGACAAGCGCTGTGATGATAGCGAAATTGCCACCGCGATCGCGCGGAAGAGAACGCCAGCACAGTCCCATCACAGACCTCCGACCCGAACCGTGGACCGGCGCTCGATCGTGGTGCTCGGCATGACCAGGCCGTCGAAGATGCCCCAGATCGGCAGATGACGGGCATCATACCGCAGATCGACGACAAATCGGGTGGCATCGACTTCGCTGTCTGCAACCTGGACTTGAAGCTTGGCCGGATCGACGAAGGCATACCCTTGCGAATGATTTGCGATGTAGTCGATTGCCATTGCGCGGCGCTCGACCTCCGTCAGGCCGCCGACCGAAAGGCGCGCGGCCTCCGATGCCAGTTGCTGAACGGAGTGGGAAGCGCCGAGATAAATCCCGTATGCGATCATCCCGAGGAGAAACAGGAAATAGACGGGTGCAAGGATCGCGAACTCGATCGCGGTCGACCCATTCTTGCAAGAGAATGCGCGCATAGGTGGCGTTCCCCGTTTTACACAATCAGCGCATGCTTGCGCTTGATTTATGAACAAGACCTTAAATTGCACGCATTAAGTGTATTTCCGTGCGTATTCGCCTCTCTTCTAATTTGTGTCGTTCAGGACACGCTGTTGCCAACTCAGCGCTCTTGCTCACATAATGTGTCGCGCGGTAACCATAAATCGGTCTAATTGTGAGGGCTGATGCGAATCGCTGGTAGCGACAAGTTTGGAGGGGCCGAATGATCCTGCGATCGGGAAAGCGCAAACGCCAGGCGAGTGTGTTCGCCACGCTGCTGATGCTTCTGGTCGCCGCCTGGGCCACCGCCGCCCACACCGTTCCCGAATATGTCCTGTTCCGCGACCGGTTGCGTCTCGACATTCTCGAATTCGACAGCAAGCTCGACCTGAAGCCGATAGACCTTGCGACCAGTGACGGGCTTCGGTTGCGCTCCTATTATTTCGCACCCGAAGAAGGCAAGCCGGTCATCGTCTATTTCCCGGACCGGCTGGGCGACATCATTCACAAGCCGCGTCACCTGACGGCGATCGCCGAGCAGGGCTACGGACTTCTTTTAACCGGCTACAGAGGCTATGGCGGCAATCCGGGCCTGCCCAGCGAGGCCGCGCTCTACGCAGATGCAGCGGCCCTGATGCAGCGCATCGAGATCGACCATCTCGCGCCCGACGGGATCATCATCTACGGCTATTCGATGGGCACGGGCGTGGCGAGCTATGTCGCCGCTCTGGCCAAGCCGCTCGGGCTGGTGCTGGAAGCGCCGTTCACGACATTCGGCGACGCGGTGCGCCAGCAATTCGCGCAGGTGCCCGACTGGCTGGTCAAGACCAAGTTCGACACCCGCTCACGGCTGAGCAAGGTGACCGCGCCGATCCTCATTGTCGCCGGCGCAAAGGATCAGATCACACCCGCCCGTTTCGCCCAGCGCCTGGCGGATATGAACGAGGATCGCACGTCGCTCGTCGTGGTCCCCGACGGCAATCACTTGAACCTCATCCGCAAGGGCGGCGGCGCGGCGGTTCAGGGATTTCTGGCGCGGTTGAAGGGCGTACCGGCAGGCGAGGCCGAAAATGTCGCTTTCGAGGGCGGGCCGTTGGTCAAGCCCTCGATGCGTGCCTACTGATCCGGAACGTATCGACAGGGCCAAAGCAGGCGCCTTTTCAACGTGTCACAGAAGATCGGCAATTCGATTTCCGGCCTTCAGGAAGCGAACCGGGTCGGTCGCCTTGCCGTTTTTACGGATTTCATAATGCAGATGCGGCCCGGTCGAGCGCCCCGTGCTGCCGATCGCACCGATCAGGTCGCCGGTCGAAACGGTCTCGCCGATCTTGACGTCGATCCGGCTCATATGGGCGTAGCGCGTGGTCCAGCCGTTTCCATGATTGATTTCGACGAGGCGTCCATAGCCGCCGGCCCATCCTGCCCGCACGACCTTTCCGGCACCGGTCGCCTGAATCGGCGTTCCCGTGCGGCCGCGGAAATCGATGCCCGAATGCATGGCCGGGCGGCGCAGGAACGGATCGCGGCGCACGCCGAACGAGCTTGAAACGGACTGGCCCGGTGCGGGGTTGAAGATCGGATAGTCGCGCGCGGATTGCTTGAGCGTTTCGAGCTGGCCGAGTGCCTCTTCCAGTTCGCGCACCCTTTCGTCGAAGACCGCTTCCGGATCGAGCCCGACCAACGGCCCGCCGATGCCTTCTTCCTTGCCGAAATCGACATCCACAGGCAGGCCGGCCTCGACGAGAACTTCTCTGATCGCGTCGGCGGTCTCGTAGGTTTCCGAAGCCAGCGTTTGCAGGCTGGTCATCTGCTCAGCCTCGATCGCAGCAAGGGAGGCACCAAGCGAATCGAAAAGGCTTGCCTTCCTGTCGTCCGTCGGCTCCGCCGTGACGGGGACGATCTGAGCCTTCGGCTCGGTCCCGATGAGTGCGCCGTCCCCCGTTGCGGAAGCCTGCGTGCGATCCTGCGGCCAGAAGGCGCTCTCGACGCGCAGCCCGCCGGCGTCGGACGGGTCTTCCTCACGCGTCAGCTTCGCGAACACCGAGGCTGCCTTGCGCGAGCCGGAATCGGCGCGAAGGGCAGGGCGCGCCTCGGGCACGGGCGCCGTTTCCGGAAGGGCGCTCGCAACGCCGGTCGCGCGTTCGAGAATCGGGCTGATCTGACCATGGCGCTGCGTGATCTCGCTCTGGCGTGCGAGAAGCTCGGCGACCTTGCCCTGCACGAGCTGCTGGTCGAGCAACTGGCGGCTTGTGATCCGGTCGACCTGCGTGCGCAGGATCGAGATGCGGTCCTCATAGGCCTGCTGCATGCGCGCCTGCCGAGCAGCCGTCGCGCCGATCAGGTCGTCGCGCAAAACCAGATAACTGGTGGCGAGCAGATATCCGATCGCCAGCGCGGCGAGCGCTGATCCGAAAAAACCGACCAGCCAGGGCCTGATCGTGAAGTGCCGGATTCGGTCGCCGCGGGCGATGATGACAGTGTGCGGCTCTCGTCGATTGCCAGGATGTGTCGGCACGATCCGGAACTCCAAAACTTGTGGCTAAGCGTTCGGATCATTACGCCTCATTAGGGTTAATGCAGGGTTCACGCCGACACGAAAACGGCCCCGCCGAAGCGGAGCCGTGTGTTTGTGCGGATTAGTGGAAAATCGTCTATTCGTGCGATCAGAAGATCAGAAGCAGAAGGATGATGATCGGGATCGGAATGCCGATCATCCACAAAAGCAAACCCTTGAACATTTCCGTCTCCATTATCGCTGGGTGTTGGTGCGATAATCCGGCAAGGGCGAAAACGTTCCTGTCGTCAAAGCGCTTTCACTGCAGCCAGGACTTCTTCGGCGTGGCCGGGCACCTTGACCTTTCGCCAGATGCGCGCGATCCGGCCGTCCTTGCCGATCAGGAAGGTCGAGCGATCCACGCCCATATATTTTCGGCCGTACATGCTCTTTTCGACCCAAACGCCATAGGCCTGAATGGCCGTCTTTTCCTCGTCCGAGGCGAGGGGAACGCCCAGCTCATGCTTGGCCTTGAACCTGTCGTGCTTCTTCACGCTGTCGGGAGATAGTCCGACGAGTTCGACGCCTGCCTTGTCGAAGTCCGGCTTCAGTCCGGTAAACGCGATGGCCTCGGTCGTGCAGCCGCTGGTATCGTCCTTCGGATAAAAGAAAAGAACCACCGGCTTTCCGGCCATCTGCGACAATGTGATGGTCGATCCGCCATCGCCCGGAAGCGAGAAATCGGGCGCGACGTCGCCGACTGAAAGCTCGGACATGATTTGATCTCCATTTTGTTATTACGAGAACGGTGGGGGTGGTTATAGTCGACGGACACGATTCGTCCACGATCGCGCAATTTGACGGAATGACGCTTGACCGACCATCCTGATCGGCCACAGACGAATGCGACGGCGCATGCTCTGCTGCGCTCCGCGAAGCCGCGTCGTCGCGTGCGCTCGCGCATGTCGCGCGCTGTGAGAGCGCTGGCCGTCGTAGCGGTTCTGCTCGTCCTTTCACCCCTCGTTCTGGCCGGTGCGGTAATGGGGGGGCTGGGCGGTGAGCGGCTGCGTGTCGAAGCACAGAGCGCGCTGACGGAACTCGTGGGCGGCGACATCGTCACGACCATCGGTTCTGTCCGCCTGCGCATCGATTCCGACCGTTTCCTCGCACTGGAGATTTCCGGAGCGGGTCTATCGGGCGATCAGGCCAGCGAAGCCTTCGCCGATGTCGGCCTGTTGCGCTTCGGAATTCGGTTCCTGCCACTTCTGGAAGGTCGCATCCAGCTTGCGAATGCCCGTCTGAGCGATGCACGGCTGGTCGCCGATCAATTGCCCGACCGGGGCGGGCCGGGGCCGCTGGCCGGATTGCGCAATGCCGAGGGATTGCTCGATCCCGACCTCGTGACGCCGTCTGTTTTCCAGACGATCCATCGCGCCTTCGATCTCGTCGAGACCAATGCCGCGCGCGATCTGAAACTCGACAATGTCGTCATCGTCCTCGACAGCCAGCGAGGAACGTCGCTGCGGATCGTTGAGGCGCAGCTTGCCCGCACGGTGGATGGCAGCCTTGAGATGGAAGGCATCGCCGAGATCGCCGATCGCACGCTCATGTTCGACGGTCGCGCCCAGCGCGACAGCGAAGGCACGCGCATTACCATGCTCGATCTCGACATGAGCTTTGCACCTGTCGAGGAGGGCGTCGAGCGCATCGGCTTGGCGCACCGCGTCGGCGGCCTGTCCGTCAGCCTTTCAGGCGCGCAAAGCCTGTCGTCCGCCGCTGACCGTCTGGATATCGAGGCCAGTTTCGAGCGCGCCTCCGTGGATATAGGCCGCGAGACGGTGACCTTGTCAGGCGCCTTGCGCGCCTATGCCGCGACGGGCGCCAACAAGATCGAGATCGAGAATCTGGAGCTTCGTTCGGAAGGGACGCAGTGGGCGTTTAATGGTGCGGTCGGACCGGAACCGCGACGGGATGGCATCGAGCCGCGCTATCGGTTCGAACTCGTCTCCGACCAGTCTCGTCTGAGTGTACCGGGTTCCGATGAGGATCTCACGATTCGCGCGCGACTTGGCGGAACGTTCGATCCGATCGCCAGTGTGCTCGATCTGGCCGATCTGGGCGTGCGGACGCAGACCGGAACCGCGACGGGGCGTGCAAGGCTCGATTTCGTGCCGGGCATGACGCCGGGCGTCCGCCTTGCGCTCGATGCGCGCGACATCGAAATCGATCACGCCAAAGCGCTTTGGCCCGTATTCGCGGCGGCGGGAGCGCGGCGCTGGGCCGTCGAACGTGTCGATGGCGGCAAGGTCACTCAGGGCGAGATATTTCTCGCGACGGAACCGGGGCAGTTCGGCAACGGCATTCCGTTCACCGACGAGATCACCGGCCGGTTCGCCATTGAAGGCGCGTCGCTCGATGTCGGCGGAGAGCTGCCGCTGATCCAGGATGCGACGGGCGAACTTCGCTTTCGCGGCGATAATCTGGATGCTTCCGTGCAGACGGCGCGCGCGCAGCTAGCCAGCGGCAAATGGGTGTCGGGAAAGAACGCGATTTTCGCAATGGACCTGCCGCGAAACGCCCCGCTGATCGGCAATCTCGATGTCGAGATCGACGCCGACGCCGATGCGGCGCTTGAATTCGCATCGCTGGAGCCCATCGATGCCGGCAAGCATCTCGATTTCGCGCCGTCCGGTATTTCCGGACATGTCGCCGGCCGGGTTCGGGCGCAGTTTCCGGTCAATGCGCGAGGGCAGAAGCTACCGGTCGGTTTCGATGTGGAACTCGACATTGCCGATATCTCTCTGGCCGAACCTTTGCAGGGACAGACCGTCGAAGAAGCGTACGGAACGGTGCGCATCGCTCCCAGCCATGCCGAAATCAAGGCGGACGCGAAACTGAACGGCATTCCCGCGAGCATCGAGATGACGGAGCCGTTCGTCGATACGGTCGACCGGTCGCGCAAGGTGGACCTCCAGCTCGACGATGCGGCGCGGGATCAATTGTTGCCGGCTCTGTCGATGCTCCTGTCGGGCAGCGCCGATGTCGGGATCGATCTGTCGAGTGGTGAACGCCAGTCGGTGACCGCCGATTTGTCCGGCTCGGTCCTGAGCCTGCCCTGGATCGGCTGGTCGAAAGGCGCCGGGATCGCCGCCACCACGGCCTTCCAAATGGAGCGGAACGGCGGGCAGACATTCCTCCACGGTTTCGGCATCCAGGGCGAAAGCTTTGCGGTCGGCGGTGAGGTGTCGCTGGACGAGGCCGGGCTGACCAAGGCCAGCTTTCCGCGCGTTCGGCTCAACCGTGGGGACGATTTCAGCCTTGATATTCAACGTCGTGGGCGCGGTTATTCCATCACGGTCAAAGGGCAGGCGCTTGACGCGCGGTCGCTGATCAGGGCGCTGCGCGCGACCAGCGAAGCAGCCGGCGGGACGGCCGGCAATTCGGTGCCGATCCAGCTCGATGTGAACGTCGGGGCGATCACCGGTTTCGGGAACGAAACGCTGCGCGATGTCGTCATCGCCTATTCGGGCACGGGCTCGACCATCGAGAATTTGACGGCGTCGGCGCTCACGGGATCCGGCGCGCGCCTGGAGGTGAGCCTTGGCATTGGGCAGGCGGGGCGCTTCTTGCGCGCCGATACGGGCGATGCCGGTGCCGTGCTGCGCTTCCTCGACCTTTACAGCCGCATGGAAGGCGGAAGCATGAGGGTCGACCTGCGTGGCGCGGAAGGCGGCGCGCTGGTCGGCCGCGTGGCGGCTCGCGACTTCTGGCTGGTCGACGAGCCACGGCTCGCCTCGCTCGTCTCTTCGCCGTCCGATGACAGGGGCCGCTCGCTCAACGATGTCGTGCGCGGTCAGCTCAACGTCCAGCGCGTGTTCTTCGACCGTGCAGTGTCCGGCATCAAGCAGGGCAGGGGCTATCTCGTGCTCGAAAACGGCGTGATCCGTGGGCCGAATATCGGCTCGACCTTCCAGGGCACGGTCTATGACGAGGCTGGAAACATGTCGATGACCGGCACGTTCATGCCGGCCTACGGCATCAACCGCCTGTTCGCGGAAATCCCGCTGATCGGGCAGATATTGGGCAATGGCCGGGACCGGGGCCTGATCGGCATCACGTTCAAGCTGGCCGGAAGCCTTGAAGCGCCGCAGTTGCAGATCAATCCGCTGTCCGCGATCGCGCCGGGCATCTTCCGCTCGGTTTTCGAGTTTGCGGAGTAGATATGGAAAAAGGACCGGAAGCTATCCGGTCCTTCTGTTCTCCGCTCGTGTAGTGTCGTCAGACCGGACGCACCAGAACGTGCTTCTTCTTGCCGAGCGAGAGCTTGACGATGCCGTCCGCGGTCACGTCGGCATCGCCGATCACCTGACGGTCGTCCGATACCGGCGCGTCGTTGATGCGCACCGCGCCGCCCTGTACATGCCGGCGCGCTTCGCCGTTCGAGCCGGCGAGACCGGCCTTGACGAAGAGGGCCAGAACGCCGACGCCGGCGCCAAGCTCGGCTTTCGCGATCTCGACGGTGGGCAGGCTTTCGGCCAAGGCGCCTTCCTCGAAGGTCTTGCGGGCCGTGTCGGCTGCCTCTTCGGCCGCCGCGCGGCCGTGCAGCATGGCCGTGACCTCGGTTGCGAGCACCTTCTTGGCGTCGTTGATTTCGGAGCCGCCAAGCGCGCCGAGCCGTGCGATCTCGTCTAACGGCATGGTCGTGTAGAGCTTCAGGAAGCGCTCGACATCGGCGTCCTCGGTGTTGCGCCAGTACTGCCAGAAATCATAGGCCGACAGCATATCCGGATTGAGCCAGATAGCGCCGTTGAGCGACTTGCCCATCTTCGCGCCGGAAGCGGTCGTCAAAAGCGGCGAGGTCAGCGCGTAGAGTTGCGGCGTGCCCATGCGATGGCCAAGATCGATACCGTTGACGATATTGCCCCACTGGTCCGAACCGCCCATCTGGAGGCGGGTGCCGTAGCGCTTGTTGAGTTCGACGAAATCGTAAGCCTGCAGCACCATGTAGTTGAATTCAAGGAAGGAAAGCGATTGCTGGCGGTCGAGCCGCAGCTTCACGCTATCGAAGGACAACATGCGGTTGACCGAGAAATGCGCACCGACGTCACGCAGGAATTCGAGGTAGTTCAGCTTGCGCAGCCAGTCGCCATTGTCGACCATCAGTGCGTCCTGCGGACCCTCGCCGAAGGACAGGTAATTGGTGAAGACGCGCTTGATCGAGGCGATGTTGTCGGCGATCGTATCCAGCGTCATCAGCTTGCGCGCTTCGTCCTTGAAGGACGGATCGCCCACCATGCCGGTGCCGCCGCCCATCAGCGCGATGGGGCGATGGCCGGTCTTCTGCATCCAGTGCAGCATCATGATCTGGATCAGCCCGCCCGCGTGGAGGCTCGGCGCTGTCGGATCGAAGCCGATATAGGCCGTCACGGTTTCCTTCGCGAACAGATCGTCGAGGCCGGTTTCATCCGAAATCTGGTGGATGAAGCCGCGCTCGGACAGCGTGCGCAGGAAATCGGACTTGAAGGCGGACATCTTTCTTATCTTTCATGTCGAGTTTGACGGCCATCGAACTGACGGCGTGACGCGCGGGCTTTAGCATCCCGGGACGACGAATCACAAGAACGGACCTTGGCATGGCTCTTACGCGCGCGCTTGGCTTGATGAGCGGAACGTCGATGGACGGCATCGATCTCGCTCTCGTGGATACCGATGGCGACACGGCTGTCAGCCGGGGACCGGCCATGTTCGTTGCATATGACGCCGTTTTTCGCCGACGCATCGAGGCCGGGCTCGAAGAAGCAAAGTCGATCGACAGTCGCGACGAGCGGCCGGGCGATCTGGCAGGTCTGGAACATGAACTCACGATGCGTCATGTTTCGGCGGTCGCCGCGTTTGTCGAAAAGCACGGCGCGGTCGATCTGATCGGCTTCCACGGCCAGACCGTTTTGCACCGGCCGGAACGCGCGCTGACGGTTCAACTTGGCGACGGCGCGCTGCTGGCGCGCGAGACGGGCATTCCGGTCGTCTACGACATGCGCGCAGCCGACATGGAGGCGGGCGGGCAGGGCGCGCCGCTGGTCCCCGCCTATCACGCCGCGCTGGCGGCGTTGCTCAACGGCGTGGAACGTCCGGTCTGCTTCGTCAATGTCGGCGGCATTTCCAACATCACCTTCGTCGCGGCGGATGGTCCGCCAGTCGCTTTCGACAGCGGCCCTGGAAACGCGCTGATCGACCAGTGGGTATCGCGCGAAGGCGGCGTGCCCTTCGACCAGAACGGCATGATCGCGAGCGAGGGTGGCATCGTGACAGGCGTCGTCAAGCGCTATCTCAAGAACCCGTTCTTCGAACGCACAGGGCCGAAATCGCTCGACCGCAACGATTTCACGCTCGAACTGGCGGCAGGGCTGGAACTGGCCGATGGCGCGCGCACATTGGCAACCGTGTCGGCTGCGGCGATTGTGAAGGCGGCGCAACATCTGCCGTCGGAGCCGAAAGTGTGGATCCTGTGCGGGGGCGGGCGCAAGAACCCGCATATCGTGGCGGACATGCGCATAGAAGCGGAAAAGCGCGGCGCGCAGGTTCTGCTTGCCGAGGACGTCGGCCTCGACGGCGATTCGATGGAGGCGGAAGCCTGGGCCTATCTCGCCGTTCGCGCGAAAAAGCGCCTGCCGTTCACATGGCCGACCACGACGGGGTGCCGGGTGCCAGTCACGGGCGGCGTATTGGTGTCGCCATGACGGGACGCGATTTTCCGAATGCCGTTCTGGTCACGGAGCGTCTGGTGCTTTTGCCGTGGGACGCCGCCGACATCGATCTGGTGGCCGAATTGCACGGTTCGAAAGAGGTTAATCGATATCTGTCGGGTGCGGGAAAGGCGTGGGCTCGGGAAGATGCCGTTCGAGCGATGGAGAAGTGGATGGGCGAGCACGAGGCTCTGGGTATAGGCAAGCTGAAGCTTGTCGAGCGCAGTTCGGGGCGCTTCGTCGGACGTGCAGGATTTTCGCCCTATGGCGCGCCTGCGACATTCGAACTGGGCTTTACGATCGCGCCGTCGTTCTGGGGCCAGGGGTACGCCACCGAGATTGCGAAAGGTCTGGCCAACTGGTTCTTTGATACCGGCAAGGGCGCAAGATTCATCGCGTTCGCGCATCCGGACAATGCGGCCTCGCTCGGTGTCATCGCCAAACTTGGCATGCGCCGATCAGGCACCGTCAAAGTCGGTGCGGTCGATTTCCTGAATTTCGAACGATCCGCCGATACTTAAGCCGGCGCGGCAGCCGCCTTGGTCTTGGAAGCGGTCTTCGCCTTGACGGGCGACTTCGACTTCGCGGCGGTTTTGGCTTTCGGTGCCGCCTTCGGCTTGGCGCTTGCCTTGGCCTTGGGTGCGGCCGCTGCCTTCGGAGTGGCGCTCATATCGTCGACGGCGGCCTCGGGCGCGTTCTTCTTGATCGAATCGATCGCCTTTACGGCCGAAGCCTTCGACTTGTAACCTTCCGACGAGAACATGATCTCGCCATTGCCTGCGCGAAAGCGGAAGCGGCTTTCGCCCTTCTTGTCCTTGTAGATTTCGAACTTGTGCATGCCCGATCCCCTCGAACGTCTGGTTGACGTTCGAAAGGTGCCATGAGTCCGGCGTTCAGTCGAGAAAAATTGACGCTACGTCAGCGAAGGCGTTTCGGCTTGGGGTCGGCGAGTTCGCCGTTGAGCCTGCGGTCGAGATAGTCCGAGCATTCCTCGATTAAGGTGTCGCCATGATTGGCGAAGAAATGGTTCGCGCCTTCGAGCGTCTTCTGCGTGATCGTGATGCCCTTTTGCGTGTGCAACTTGTCGACCAGAACCTGCACGTCCTTGGGCGGCGCAACCCGGTCGGAATCGCCGTGGATGATGAGCCCGGATGACGGGCAGGGCGCCAGGAACGAGAAATCGTAGGTGTTGGGCTGGGGCGCGATGGACATGAAGCCCTCGATCTCCGGGCGGCGCATCAAAAGCTGCATGCCGATCCACGCGCCGAACGAGTAGCCCGCAACCCAGCAGCTTTTCGAATCGGGATGAAGCGACTGCACCCAGTCGAGCGCGGCGGCGGCGTCGGACAATTCGCCCGAACCGTGGTCGAATTCGCCCTGGCTGCGGCCGATGCTGCGGAAGTTGAAGCGCAGGACGGTGAAGTCGCGCTTCTGGAACATGTAGAAGAGGTCATAGACGATCTTGTTGTTCATCGTCCCGCCGAACTGCGGATGCGGATGCAGAACGATCGCGATCGGCGCATTCTTCTCCTTGGAAGGCTGATAGCGACCTTCAAGGCGTCCGGCCGGACCTGCGAAAATGACCTCGGGCATGGGATACTCCAGTTGAACCGCTTGTCGCGAGCCGCGGAAGCCTCGTGAGGGAGAGTTCGGGGCTTGACGCGGAGCGGGCGTCTCCATAGAAACTAGTTTAGAATTATTCAAAAGTAGCGTGCAGGTTGCCGCTCTTTTCGCAAAGCGCGTAGATAGGACGGCTCGCCTTGCGAATTCAAGGAAATAACGCCGCCCTCCGTCTGCCTGGAACGAATCGGACCCGAACGCAATCATGGCTCGCCCCCGCGCCTATCTCGACTGGAACGCCAGCGCCCCTCTGTTATCGGAGGCGCGGGACGCGATCGTTGCGGGCCTCGACCTGACGGCAAATCCGTCTTCGGTCCATGCGGAAGGGCGTTCGGCGCGGCAGATGGTGGAGGCCGCCCGGCGCGACGTGGCCGCGTTGTGCAATGCCAAGCCGGATCATGTCGTCTTTACGTCCGGGGCGAGCGAGGCCGTCGCACTCGTCCTTACGCCGAACTGGCGCATGGGCCGCGCGGCCCTGACCTATTCGAAGCTTTATACCTCGACCACTGACCATTCGATCGTCATCGGCGGCGGGCGATTCGCCAAGGGCGATGTTGTCGAACTGCCGGTCGATGGAAACGGCATTCTCGATCTCGGCGTTCTTGCCGACGCCTTGGCCGCCCATGACAAGTCGGCCGGTTTGCCGCTGGTCGCGATCCATCTTGCCAATAACGAGACAGGTGTCGTTCAGCCGGGGGCGAAGATCGCGAAAATCGTGCACGATGCCGGTGGTGTGCTGGTTCTCGATGCCGTTCAGGCGGGTGGTCGCGTTTCTCTCGATATTGCAGAGCTTTGCGCGGATTTCCTGATTCTCGCTGCGCACAAGATCGGCGGGCCGAAAGGGGCCGGGGCGCTGGTCGGCAAGAGCGATGTCCTCATGCCCGAACCGATTGCGACAGGTGGCGGGCAGGAGCGCGGGCATCGGGCCGGAACGGAGAACTATGCAGCTTTGGCAGGGTTCGGAGCGGCGGCGCGGGTCGCGCTGGAAAATTTGCCGCGTGCCGACGAGCTTCGCCGCAGGCGCGATGATTTGCAGGTGGCGATCCTCGAGATCGTGCCGGACGCCATCGTGTTCGGCTCGGGCGCGGATCGGTTGTGCAACACGATCTTCTTTGCGATTCCCGGCGTGAAGGCCGAGACCGCGCAGATCGTCTTCGATCTTGCCGGTGTCGCCGTTTCTTCCGGCTCGGCCTGTTCGTCCGGCAAGGTCGGCGCGAGCCGCGTCTTGAAAGCCATGGGCTTTGGTGAGGACGTCAGCGGCATTCGTGTCTCGATTGGCCATGCGACGAGCGATATGGAGATCGCCGCTTTCACGGACGCGCTGCGGCAGTTCGTAAGCCGGCGGCAAACGGCCGCCTGAGCGCGGAAAAATTGATGTTTTCGGCGCATATGCGCGTGCATTTGCCGGAAGCCGACACTATGTAGGGCGCATTCAGCCACATTGGCCGCGAATGCGAAATCGACAACTGCCGGGCCTTGACCCCGGCCTGGATGGAGAGCGCTGATGCCTGCCGTGCAGGAGACCATCGACCAGGTCCGCAAGATTGACGTGGACCAGTATAAATACGGATTCGAGTCCGACATCGAGATGGACAAGGCCCCCAAGGGCCTGAACGAGGATATCATCCGGTTCATCTCGGCCAAGAAGGACGAGCCGCAGTGGATGCTGGACTGGCGTCTGGCCGCCTACCGACGTTGGCTCACGCTGGATGAGCCGACCTGGGCGCGCGTCGACTATCCGAAGATCGACTTCCAGGACATCCACTATTACGCCGCGCCGAAGAACCAGACCGGGCCGAAGTCGCTCGACGAGGTCGATCCCGAGCTGCTGCGCGTTTACGAGAAGCTGGGCATTCCGTTGCGCGAGCAGGAAATTCTCGCCGGCGTCCAGATGGACGAAGATGAGGATGTCGCGAACGACAACGTCTACAAGTCGGGCCGCGTGGCTGTCGACGCCGTGTTCGATTCGATTTCGGTCGTCACCACCTTCAAGAAGGAACTAGCGGCTGCCGGCGTGATCTTCTGCTCGATCTCGGAAGCGATCCGCGAGCATCCCGAACTGGTGCAGAAATATCTCGGCTCGGTCGTTCCGACGTCGGACAATTATTACGCCACGCTGAATTCTGCGGTCTTCACGGACGGCTCGTTCGTCTTCGTGCCCAAGGGCGTTCGCTGCCCGATGGAGCTGTCGACCTATTTCCGCATCAACGAGAAGAACACCGGCCAGTTTGAGCGCACGCTGATCATCTGCGAGGATGGTGCGTACGTTTCTTACCTCGAAGGCTGCACCGCGCCGCAGCGCGACGAAAACCAGCTTCACGCAGCCGTCGTCGAACTCGTTGCGCTCGACGATGCCGAGATCAAATACTCCACCGTCCAGAACTGGTATCCGGGCGACAAGGACGGCAAGGGCGGCATCTACAATTTCGTCACCAAGCGCGGCGACTGCCGCGGCGACCGCTCGAAGATTTCTTGGACGCAGGTCGAGACCGGCTCGGCAATCACCTGGAAATACCCGTCCTGTATCCTGCGCGGCGACGACAGCCGCGGCGAGTTCTATTCGATCGCGGTGTCGAACGGCCACCAGCAGATCGATAGCGGCACCAAGATGATCCATCTGGGCAAGAACACGTCGAGCCGCATCATCTCCAAGGGTATCTCGGCCGGACAGTCGAACAATACATATCGCGGTCAGGTCTCGGCGCATCGCAAGGCGACCAACGCGCGCAACTTCACCCAGTGCGATTCGCTGCTGATCGGCAACGATTGCGGCGCGCACACCGTGCCTTACATCGAGGCGAAAAACGCGACGGCCCAGTTCGAGCACGAGGCGACGACGTCGAAGATTTCGGAAGACCAGCTCTTCTACGTCATGCAGCGTGGCATTCCCGAAGAGGAAGCCATCGCGCTCATCGTCAACGGCTTCGTCAAGGACGTGATCCAGGAACTGCCGATGGAGTTCGCCGTCGAGGCGCAAAAGCTCATCGGTATCTCTCTCGAAGGCTCGGTCGGCTGATCCTCCATCGCCGCCGCACGCAAGATACGCAGGAATTCGAATATGCTTGAAATCAAGAACCTTCACGCCCGCATCGCCGAGGACGGCACCGAGATCATTCGTGGTCTGAACCTGACCGTGAACAAGGGCGAAGTCGCCGCCATCATGGGGCCGAATGGCTCGGGCAAGTCGACGCTGTCCTACATCCTTGCCGGGCGCGAGGATTACGAAGTGACCGAGGGCGACATTCTCTACAACGGCGAGTCGATCCTCGAGATGGACCCCGCCGAGCGCGCTGCGTCCGGGATCTTCCTCGCGTTCCAGTATCCGATGGAAATACCGGGCGTCGCCACGATGGAGTTCCTGAAGGTGGCGATGAACTCGCAGCGCAAGGCGCGCGGTGAGGACGAGTTGAAGATTCCCGAATTCATCAAGCGCGTGAAGGAAAATGCGGCTGATCTCAACATCGACATGGCGATGCTCAAGCGCCCGTTGAATGTCGGCTTTTCGGGCGGCGAGAAGAAGCGCGCCGAAATCCTCCAGATGAAGCTTCTGGAGCCAAAATTGTGCGTGCTCGACGAGACCGATTCCGGCCTCGACATCGACGCTTTGAAGATCGTGGCGGACGGCGTCAATTCGCTGCGCTCGCCGGATCGCGCATTTGTCGTCATCACGCACTATCAGCGCCTGCTCGATTATATCGTGCCGGACACGGTGCATGTGCTGTCGCGCGGGCAGGTCGTGAAGTCGGGCGACAAGAGCCTGGCGCTCGAGCTTGAGAAGAACGGCTATGCCGGCATCATCGGCGAAGCTGCCTGAGGCGAGGTGTAGAGATGAACGTTCATGCAACACCGAAGCTGACCAGCGCCGAAGAGGCGCTGATCGAAGGCTTCCAGACCCGTAAGGGCGCGCTGGTCGGCTCGCCTGACGTGGCGGCACGGCGCGATGAGGCGGCAGGCGTTCTGAAGGCCGGCCTGCCGACGCGGCGCGTCGAGGCGTGGCACTACACGGACCTTCGCCGTCTGCTCGCGACCGTGCCGGCTGATGGCGGCAAGGGCGATGCGGCCGCTGTCGAACCCTTGATCGAGGGATCGACCGTGCTGGCCGTTCTCGACGGCAAAGCGAATGGAACGCAAGTGCCGCAAGGCGTTCGGCTAGAAAAGGTCGCCGACCGACTGATGAGCGGCGCGCTTGCGGCCGATCTCGCCCCGGTTCATGCCGATGACACCGTCGGCGCGATCAACACGGCCTTCGTGACCGATGGGTATGTGCTGGAAATCGAGGAGGGTGCGGACATCGCCGCGCCGATCGAATTGCAGAACATTCATTCCGGCGGACAGGTTCATAGCCGCTTTGCCGTCAAGGTCGGCAAGGGGGCGAAGGTGACGATCGTCGAACGCCAGACCGGCTCGGTCGATGCGCTGGTTTCATCCATTTCGGATCTCGATGTCGCCGACGGCGCAACCGTAAACTGGCTGATCGTTCAAGATCAGCCGAAGGACGCCACGCATTTCGGTCAGATTCGTGGGCGCTTCGGCGCGCATTCCGACGTGACGATTTTCCTCATGAACACCGGCGCGAAGCTGGTGCGTCAGGAAGTGCATGTCGTGGCAGCGGGCGAGGAATCGCAGTTCCGCCTGCGCGGCGTCAATCTTCTCGGCGGCGAGACGCATTGCGACGTGACCATGGTGCTCGACCATGCCGCCCCGCACACGACCTCGACGGAAATCATCCGCAACGTCATCACCGACAAGGCGCATGGCGTGTTCCAGGGTCAGATTCGCGTCGACCGCCTTGCGCAGAAGACCGACGCCAAGATGGCCTGCAACACGCTGCTCTTGTCCGACGATGGCGAATTCTCGACCAAGCCGGAATTGGAAATCTTCGCCGACGACGTGGCCTGCGGTCATGGCGCGACCGTGACGGAGATCGACCACGACCATCTTTTCTACCTGATGGCGCGGGGCGTCGAGGAAAAGCTGGCGCGGGGTCTTCTGGTTAAGGCGTTCCTGCGCGAGGTTATCGAGGAACTGGACGACGAGGCGATTGTCGAAGCGCTGGAGGCGCGTCTGGAAGCCTGGTTCGCCGCACATGGCTAGCATCGGCCGGGATACCGTCACGCGCTATGACGTCGACGCGATCCGCCGCGACTTCCCGATCCTGTCGCGTGAAGTCTATGGCAAGCCGCTCGTCTATCTGGACAACGGGGCGTCCTCGCAAAAGCCACAGCAGGTGATCGACCGGATCGCGAAGGCGTATTCCAGCGAATATGCCAACGTCCATCGCGGACTGCACTTCCTGTCGAATGAGGCGACCGACGCCTATGAGGCGGCGCGTGAGAGCGTGCGCTCCTATATCAATGCATCCAGCGTCGACGAGATCGTCTTCACGAAATCGGCGACCGAGGCAATCAACACGGTCGCCTATGGCTATGGCATGCCGAATATCGGCGAGGGCGACGAGATCGTCCTGTCGATCATGGAGCACCACTCCAACATCGTGCCGTGGCATTTCATCCGCGAGCGGCAGGGCGCCAAACTCGTCTGGGTGCCGGTCGACGAGGAGGGCGTATTTCATATCGAGGAATTCGAAAAGCGCCTGACGGACCGTACCAAGCTGGTCGCGATCACGCATATGTCGAACGTGCTCGGCACTATCACGCCGATCCGCGAAATCTGCCGCATCGCACATGAGCGCGGCATTCCCGTGCTGGTCGATGGCAGCCAAGGTGCGGTGCACATGCCGGTCGACGTACAGGAATTGGGCTGCGACTGGTATGTCTTCACCGGTCACAAGGTTTATGGGCCGTCGGGCATCGGCGTCCTTTACGGGCGCGCGGAGATGCTGGAGAAGATGCGCCCGTTCCAGGGCGGCGGCGAAATGATCGAGGAAGTGACGGAAGACAACGTCACCTATAACGAGCCGCCGCATCGCTTCGAGGCCGGCACGCCGCCCATCGTCCAGGCGATCGGGCTCGGCGCGGCGCTGGAATATGTGAAGGGCATCGGACGGGAGGCAATTGCCGCCCATGAGGCGGAGCTTGCGGCCTATGCCCATGAACGCCTGTCGCGGATCAACTCGATGCGCATCATCGGCAATGCGCCGGGCAAGGGCGCGATCGTTTCGTTCGAGTTGCAGGGCATTCACGCGCATGACGTCTCGATGGTGATCGACCGCGAGGGCGTTGCCGTGCGTGCGGGAACGCATTGCGCGCAGCCGCTCCTGAAGCGTTTCGGCGTGACCTCGACATGCCGTGCCTCATTCGCCATGTATAATACGAAGGCCGAGGTCGATGCCCTCGCCGACGCGCTGGAAAAGGCGCGCACATTCTTCAGGTGATGACATGAGCGACGAAACCGCAATCGAGAGCACCGCACCGATATCCGCGATCCCGCCGGATGAGTTGGCGCGGCTGACGGACGACATCGTCTCGGCCTTGAAAACCGTTTACGACCCGGAAATTCCAGCCGACATCTACGAACTCGGGCTGATCTACAAGATCGACATCGAGGACGACCGCTCGGTCAAGATCGACATGACGCTGACCGCGCCCGGATGCCCCGTCGCCGGCGAAATGCCGGGCTGGGTGGCGAATGCGGTCGGCACCGTCGAGGGAATTTCCGACGTAGATGTGCAGATGGTGTTCGATCCGCCCTGGACGCCGGATCGCATGTCGGAAGAGGCGCAGGTCGCCGTCGGCTGGTATTAGAACCATGTCCATTCGACTGAAACCGGCCTGCAAACGGGAGATTTCTGCGCTTCCGGTCCTCACGTACTCTAAGTGCGCTCCGGTCCGGTTCTCGAACTCTCCCATTTTCGGCGCGGTTTGAGCCGAATGCTGCATGGCCGCCCGTTCCCGGTTGCGCCGGGCGCGAAACTTCCCCATCTTGAACGCATGGACATTCCACGGGCCTTGAACCCGCCGGCATGGAGAATTAGATGGCACGATTTTCGGTAATGACCCTGACGGACGAGGCGGCAGGCCGCGTGCGCGACATAGTGTCGGCGCGCGACGGTGCTGCCGGCATCCGCATCGGGATCAAGAAGGGCGGCTGCGCCGGCATGGAATATACGGTCGATCTCGTTTCCGAGCCCGATCCGAAGGATGACCATGTCGAGCGCGACGGGGCGCATGTCTACGTCGCGCCGGAAGCGGCGCTGTTCCTGCTCGGCACCGAAATGGGTTTCGAGACAACCACGCTGCGCTCCGGCTTCACTTTCAAGAACCCGAACCAGTCGTCGGCCTGCGGTTGCGGCGAATCGATCGAGTTGAAGCCGGCGGACCTGAAGGCGCTGGCCGAAGCGCGCGGGCAGGGCGCGGTCGTCTAAGCAGCGGGGCGCAATGGCCCCACCTCCTTTCACGATGTCTGGAAGAACCGCTCCCGCGCCAGAAGATAGGGAATTTCCGTCTGTTCCTTGCGTGCCCGCTGAAGTGCCAGCGCCTGCATGAAGGACTCCGCGACACGTTGGGTGAGCGGATCGGACGACCCGCGCAGTCCGTCGAGAATCTCCCGAGACGCTTCAGCGCCCGCTTCGAGAATATCGTCGGGGAACGTTCGCACGATGACGCCGTGATCATCGACCAAAGTGCGCAGGGCGCGTGGATTGTTGGCCGCGAAATCCGCAGTCATCTGATCATGCGCCGCTTGAGTCGCGAGCCTGACGATCATTTGCAGATCCGGGGCCAGTGCGTCGAATTTCACGCGGTCGACGACCAGTTCGGCACCGGCGCACGGTTCGATGAAACTGGGCAGGTAGTAGTTCTTCGTGACCTGATGGAAACCGAGTGCGAGATCGTTGTATGGCCCGACGAATTCGGCCGCGTCGAGCGTTCCCGATTGCAGCGCCTGGAAGATTTCGCCCGCCGCGATGTTGGTCACCGATGCGCCCAGCCTCTGCCAGACCTGTCCGCCAAGCCCGGGCGTGCGGAACCGCAAACCCTGAATATCGGCCAGACTAGTCAATTCGCTGCGGAACCACCCGCCGGCCTGCGTGCCCGAATCTCCGGCGAGAAATCCGCGCACGCCGAACTGTTCATAGACCTCGTCCCATAGCTCCTGTCCGCCGAGATAACGCACCCATGCCGTCAGTTCGCGCGAGGTCATGCCGTAAGGAACGCCGGAAAAGAAGTTCAGTGCCAGACTCTTGTTCTGCCAGTAATAGGGCGTTCCGTGGCTCATCTCGGCATTGCCGTCGATGACGGCGTCGAGGGACTGGAGCGGCGGAACGAGTTCGCCGGCTGCATAGACCTCGATGCTCAGGCGTCCGTCCGACGCGGCGGTAATGTCGTCCGCGATTTTCTGGGCACCTACGCCCTGGCCTGGAAAGTTGCGCGGCCATGTCGTGACCATGCGCCATACATGGCGCTCCTGCGCGATTGCCGGGGCGGCGAGGGCCGTTGCGGCTCCGGCAGCACCCAAACCCAGAAACGAGCGTCTTTCCATCGAGCATCCTCCCTCGTCGATGTGACCGGGTCGCTGATGTCCAATGCGGCCCGAATGCGGATTGTCCCTTTCATGCGATCGGCGTTGCGTTTCGGCAGCGCCGCCAAAGAGTAAGCCATCGAAGGAAGTTGACCTAACGGAAATCGGCGAAAGTCTAATCTACCCACATGCCATGCTGCCGGTGCCAGTCGGCGATGGAGAGTTCGGGATACAGGTCATAAGCCGTTTCACCTGCGCGAATGTCCGGCTCGACCCAGGACGCCTTGTATTTCAGCATGAGATGCACGCGCGATGGCGGTTTCGGCAGGTCGGAATCGATGGCGGACGCGAATGGATGGACGAGATCTGCCCATGTGGGGTCGAAGAGCCAAAGAGCGGTTCCGCATTTTGTGCAGAAATTCCGTTCTCCCGACGAGGTTGTCGCCTTCGAATGCTCGTCGTCGTGTATCCGCGCGCGAAAGATGCCGATAGCGTCCTTGCCCTTTATCTCCAGTGTTCGCGCATCAGCACCCAGATTGATGGCATAGCCGCCACCGCCCGCCTGCTTGCGGCATATCGAGCAATAGCAAAGCTGGTAAGGCGCGGGCGTGTGGCTTTGGACGCTGAAGGCGACCGCGCCGCAACGGCACGATCCTGCAAGCTGCATCGGCATGACGGCTCTCCCGTTGATGATACCTGTGCGCTAAGGTAGGGCGCAGGGATACGGGAGCCAGCCATGGACGAGCGCGATCTGGTCGATCTGTTTGCCGCGTTCGGCCCGGTTTCGGTCAGGCGCATGTTCGGCGGCCACGGCATCTATCACGATGGCCGTATCATTGCGCTACACGCATTCGGGGAGGTGTGGCTGAAGGCAGATGAGCTATCCGCACCCGATTTCGAGGCGGCCGGCTCGCGCCAGTGGCTCTACGAGATGAAGGGCAAGCCCACGCGCATGCCCTACTGGTCGGTTCCCGACGAAGCGCTGGACGATCCGCACGAACTTGCAGAATGGGCGCGTAAGGCCGACGCGGCCTCGCGCCGCGCCGAAACCATGAAAAAGGTCAGACCTTCGCGACGACCTTCATGAAAGCGGGAATGTCGTCGCCGAAACCGATGGGCGCGGCGCCCAGATCGTCGCGGCGATGCCTGTTGCGATCGTGGTCGCGATCGCGGCCGGGGCGCTGGTCCGAATTACGTGCCGCGCGCTGCCGGTCTGCATTGTCGGAGCGGATCGCCTCACGCCGCTCGCTCCGCGCCTCGACAGGCGCAGCCTGATCAGCGGGAGCTTCGGATACCGCGACCGGAACGGAGGTGGGTGTTTCCGCCGAAACGGGCGCGTCGTCCGACTTCGTTCCACGGCGAGGCTTGCGCGCCTCGTCCTTGCGGCCACCACGCCCGCGCACAGTCTTCGAGCTGCGACGCGGTGTCTCGTCCTCGCTGTCGTCCTGCACGATCGTCGACAGATCGCCGTCCAGCCATTCGATGTTCTGACCGATCAGTTTCTCGATGGCGTCGACATATTTGCCGTCCGCTTTCGTGGCCAGCGTAAACGCCTTGCCGGAGCGTCCGGCGCGACCCGTGCGGCCGATCCGGTGAACGTAGTCCTCAGCATGGATCGGCACGTCGAAGTTGAAGACATGGCTGACATCGGGAATATCGAGCCCGCGTGCTGCGACGTCCGAGGCGACGAGCAGCTTGAGCTTGCCGTCACGGAAGCCGGCGAGCATCGCCATACGGGCGCGCTGGTCCATGTCGCCATGCAGCGCGCCGGCATCGAAATCATGCTTGACCAGCGAGCGGAACAGTTCCGACACGGCCGTCTTGCGATTGCAGAAGATGATCGCGTTCTTGAGTTCGCTTTCCTCGGCGCGGATCAGGTCGCGCAGCACGGCCCGCTTGTCCCAGGCCTTCGCCTTCGACTTGACGAGGCGCTGCGTGACGGTCGTCGCCGTCGAGGCTGCCTTCGAGACTTCGATGCGCACCGGTGCCTGAAGGAATTTTTCCGTAAGCTTGGTGATCTCCGGCGGCATCGTCGCCGAGAAGAACAGCGTCTGGCGCGTGAACGGGATCATTTCGCAAATGCGCTCGATATCGGGAATGAAGCCCATGTCGAGCATGCGGTCGGCTTCGTCGATGACGAGAATGTCGACAGCGTTCAGCAAAAGCTTGCCGCGCTCGCGGTGATCGAGCAGGCGGCCGGGCGTCGCGATAAGAACGTCGGCCCCGCGCTCCAGCTTCTTTTCCTGCTCGTCGAACGAAACGCCGCCGATCAGCAGCGCAATGTTGAGCTTGTGGTTCTTGCCGTATTTGATGAAGTTTTCTTCGACCTGGGCGGCAAGCTCGCGCGTCGGTTCGAGGATCAGGGTGCGGGGCATGCGTGCGCGGGCGCGGCCCTTTTCGAGGCGCGTGATCATCGGCAAGGTGAAAGCGGCGGTCTTGCCGGTGCCCGTCTGCGCGATGCCCAGAACATCCTTGCCGGCAAGGGCATGGGGAATGGCGCCTGCCTGGATTGGCGTCGGTACCGTATAGCCGGCATCGGTCACGGCGGCGAGGACTTTGGGCGAGAGTCCGAGATCGGCAAAGGTAATAGGCTGATCGGCAGCCTGATCTTCAATCTTGCTTTGAGCTGACACGTTTTGGCTGTCTCTGCTTGTTTGGCGTGGCGCTAACGGCGCGCATACGACAGGGGTTCCAAGCCGGTGGCATGGAAGTGCTGCCGTGGCGTTAAGGCCCCGGCCAGCCGATGTCAACCGAATCGGCCGTTTTCCAAGGCGGAATCGTTAATATGTGATCCCGGCGCTTAGTATCGAAACTGTTCGGCCAGAACCCGTTCGTCCCAGGAGTGGCTCGGATCGAACAGCACCGTCGCGGTCATGTCGCCGACTTCGCGCACCGTCACGCTCAGGATCGAGCGGATTTCGGTGTGGTCGGCCACCACGTTCACCGGCCGCTTGTCGGCTTCCAGAACGTCGAAGTGAACGGTCGAGCGATTGGGCAAAAGCGCGCCGCGCCAGCGGCGTGGGCGAAAGGGGCTGACCGGGGTGAGGGCCAGCAAGGGAGCGTCGAGCGGCAGGATCGGGCCGTGCGCGGAAAGATTGTAGGCTGTCGAACCTGCCGGCGTCGCGACCATCACGCCGTCGCAGACCAGTTCGTCGAGCCGCATTTTTCCGTCGATGGTGATGCGCAGTTTGGCCGCCTGCGCCGACTGGCGGAACAGGGCGATTTCGTTGATCGCGAGAATTCGCGGCTCTTGTCCGTCGTGGGTCGTGGCCACCATTTCGAGCGGGCGGATCGTCTCGGGCAGGGCGGCGGCGATGCGCTCGGGCAGGCGGTGCTCGCGGTATTCGTTCATCAGGAAACCGACGGTTCCCTTGTTCATGCCGTAGATTTTCTTCGAGGATCCCATTTGTGCGCGCAGGGTTTCGAGCATGAAGCCGTCGCCGCCCAGTGCGACGACGATGGTGGCTTCGTCGAGGCTCGACTGCCCGTAAAGCGCGGCAAGGCGGCGCGCTGCCGATTGGGCTTCGTCCGTCGCCGCGGCGACGAAGGCGATCGACTGCGGCTTTTGAGGGGAGACCATGAAGCGCTGCCCGAATGTGTGAACGACCGGAAAAGCGCGTAGCATGCCACGCCACGCCCTGCAAAGGCGCGACGGAGCTCCCGAAGACGGAACCTCGCCGTTTGCGAGTTGCAAGAGAAACAGCCAAGCGTGAAATCGGAAAGTTGGTGCCCCCGGACGGACTCGAACCGCCGACCCCCTGATTACAAATCAGGTGCTCTACCAACTGAGCTACAAGGGCGCCGCGCAACCCGTTACCACAATCTGCGGCCCAGTAAAGAGTATTGGCGCGGGAGGCCGCTTTCGCAGCCTCCCTTATCGGATGACGCAGCGATCGTTCAGCGCCGGATTGCCCGACCGAGCGCGATCAGGATGCAGGCGCCGATGAAGCCGGCGACCAGGTTGCCGAGCCACCCGGCAAACGTGACACCCACCAGTCCCAGCAGGATGTTCGCGACGATCGCTCCCACGATGCCCAGAACGATGTTGGCGATAATGCCCGTATTGCTGTTCATGAAGTTCGAAGCGATCCAGCCCGCGAGGCCGCCGATGATGATCGCCGCGATCCAGCCTACACCTTCCATGGAATTTCCCCTTCTCCGATATGAGCGTTCGAAAACTGCCCACGACTCATCTAACGTTGCGGAATATAGCGCGATAAGATGACGCAGGAAGAGGGTCACTTCTCACCTTTCTCAAAAGGTTCGCGATCATCCAATACATTGTCAAATATTCGGAACGTTCGTCGGAAAGATGATCTGCATGGGCAGATGTCCGGGCAGCACCGACGAATGCACGGTATCGACCAGCATCTCGAGCAGGGTCTGTGTCCGGTGCGTGAGCACGGCAAGCATTGTATCTTCCTCGAGCATCGCAAGCGTATCCCGGCTCAGCCCATGTCCGACGAGCGCGACCTGCGTTGCGCGTCCGGCCTGCCGCACCGCCGTCCCGATACCGGCCGATGATCCTCCGACATTATAGATTCCACATAGATCGGGATGCCGATCAAGAAGATCGAGCGTGAGCTTCGCATTGACCTGCGGATCGTCTCGCCCCTCGATCGTTTCAGCAAAGGCCACGCCTGGATAGTCCCTCAGAATCAGCTCCTGAAAACCGAGCTCGCGTTCGACATGCGCGCGATACTGACGCGTTGCGGCGACAATGGCGACCTTGCCTTTCCGGTGAGGATTAAGCCGCGCCAGAAGAAAGGCGGCCGTTCGGCCAGCCGCGACATTGTCGATCCCTATATAGGCGTGCCGTCGGCTATCAGTAATGTCGCTGATGATGGTGATCACGCGCTTGCCGGCGGTGACCAGCCTGTCGACCTCGTCGCGCACTTCCGGGTGATCGACGCCGAAAAACGCGATGGCGTCCGAGCGCTTGCCAAGCCGGCGAAGCGCGCCGGCGAGCGCTGCCGCATCGAGGCTCTCCACCATGAAACTGTGGAGACGCGCACCGCGATCACGCGCTTGCGCCCATATGCGCAGTTCGTTGTTGAAGGTGCGGATATAGGGGTTGGCGGTTCCGGGCAGCACGACTGTCAGGCGCAGCCGCTCCGGCCGCATGAGACGCGCGATTTGCTCTTCGGCGAGATAGCCGCATTCTCCGGCGGCTCTCAGCACGCGTTCGGCTGTCTGCTGGCGAACATTGGGCCTCCCGTGAAGCACCCGGTCGACCGTGGCCTCCGACACCCCGGCCAGATTGGCGATGTCGCGCAAGGCGGGACGCGATCCCATCAAAACACCTCAAACTTTTGGCGTTGCCCTGTCTATCGAGCTTCCATAGCTTCCAGTCAATGTGCCGGGTAGAGGAATGCCGGGACACCTATCGATCTGGGAGGACATCATGACGAATTTGACGCGCATGTCGCGGCGCGGCGTGCTTGCCATCGGCTCGGGCGCGCTCGCGGCCGCCTTCATCGGAAAAGGCGCGCAGGCTGCCACGACCTTGCGCTACGGCCACATGCATACGCCAAGCTCGATCGCAGGCGCGCAGGCGCAATGGTTTGCCGATGCGGTCGCGGAAAAGACCGGCGGCGAAATCAACATCCAGATATTTCCCAATTCGCAGCTCGGCCGCTTGCAGGAACTCGCCGAATCCGTGTCGACGGGGTCGATCGCCTTTTCCCACAATACGGCGGGCGCGATCGGATCGCTCTACACGCCCTTCGCCGCTTTCGACACGCCTTACCTCTACCGCGACGTCGATCATTTGATGAAGGTCGTCGCGGCCGACAGCCCGGTCATGCAGGAACTCAACGACGGCCTGATCGCAGCCTCGGGAACGCGCGCTCTCTACGCTTTCTATTTCGGCACCCGCCAATTGACGGTCAACCAGACGGCCTTGACGCCGGCCGACCTTGCCGGCGTCAAGATCCGCTCCATTCCATTCCCGATCTATATGGCGACGGTCGAAGGGCTCGGCGGAGTTCCCGTCCCGGTCGACTGGGCCGAGGTGCCGACGGCCCTCGCGACTGGCGTCGTTTCAGGTCAGGAAAACCCCCTCAATGTGCTGGTGACGGCCAATCTCTCGGATGTCCAAAGTCACCTTATCCTGACTGGGCACACGGCGGCCGCGCAGGTTGTCATGATGAACGACGATGTCTGGAACGGTCTGTCCGACGCCCACAAGGAAGCCGTCGCGACGGCGGCGGAAGAAACCCGCGAGCGCGCCACACAGGAGATGCTCGCATCCGAGGACGATGATCTTGAGACGTTGCGCAGCCGAGGCATGACGATCATCGGCGAAGCGGACGGTCTCGACCTCGACGCCTTCCGCGAAAGCGTCCGCGCACGCATTTCGTCCGAGTTCGACAGCCAGTTCGGCGATCTCTACACCCAGATCGACGCAATCTCCTGACCATGGCCGAGACGATTTCCATCGAGGAGCCGGCGCCCGCACCACGGGCGCTGGAAGTCCTGTGCCGCGTGCTTCTGGCAGTCGCGACAGCACTGATCATATTGGTCGCGGTATTGCTTGTGGCACAGGTCGCAGCACGCAATCTCTGGAACATCGGTCTGCCGCGGGCTGAAGAACTGATGCGTCTGGCAGGTGTGCTCGCGGTCTATACGACGGCGCCGGTGCTGGCACTGCGCGGCCAGCATGTGGCCGTCGATGTCTTCATCAACCTCTTGCCGCGATTGCCCAGAGCGGCCTGCCTCGTCATCGCCGAGCTGTCCATGATGCTCTTTTGCGTACTGACGGTCTATGGCGGCTGGCTCTATTTGCAGCGAGCCTGGAAGTTCAAGACGGCGGCGCTCGGCCTGCCGAACATATACCTCTACGCGCCCATCATGGCGTGTTTCGTCCTTCTCTTCATCATCTCGGCCTGGCGCATCGCGACGATCGTGCGCACCGAAAGGGCAACGCAGTGACCTTCACGCTTCTGATCCTTTTTGCGCTGCTCCTGGTTCTGGGCGCACCGATCTCGGTTAGCCTTGGTCTCTCGTCGGCCGCGACCATTTTCTTTTACGATCTGCCGCTGTCGGTCGTCCTGCAAAGGGCGGTGAATTCGATCGACAGTTCGCCCCTTCTGGCCGTGCCGATGTTCATCATGGCCGCCAATCTGCTGACCACCACGGGTGTCACGCGCTACATGTTCGATGTGGTGCGGATGATCGTCGGGCGGCTGCGCGGCGGCATGGCGCATGTGAACGTGCTTCTGTCTCTCATCTTCTCCGGAATGTCCGGTGCGGCGCTCGCCGATATCGGAGCGCTCGGCGGCATGCAGGTGCGCGAGATGGTCAACCAGGGCTACACCAGGCGCTTTGCCGCCGGTGTCTCGATTGCTGCCGCGACCATCGGCCCGATCTTTCCGCCGTCCATCCCCATCATCATCTTCGCGACTGCGGCGGAGGTTTCAGCGGTCAAACTGTTGCTGGCGGGCATCGTCCCCGCATTGCTGATTACGGCCATGCTGATGGGTTATATCGCGCTCATCGCACGTTCGCAGAATCTCCCGCGCGATACGGTCCGGCCAAAGCTGCGTGAGTTCCTGCGTCTTGTCACGATCTCGTTTCCGGCGATGCTGACGCCCGTTTTGCTCATCGGTGGTCTGCTTTCGGGCACGTTCGGTCCGACCGAGGCGGCGGGATTGACGGTTGCCTATGCGGTTCTCATCGGCTTCCTTGTCTATCGGAAGCTAACCATATCGTCGCTGATCGAGACGGCGCGCGATACGGTTCTGGCAACGGGGAACATTCTGTTCGTCGTCGCGGCTGCGGCCCTGTTCGCGTGGGTTCTGACCATGGATCAGGTTCCCGCGCGCGCCAGCGATTGGCTGCTCGGCATCTCGGAAAATCCGCTCGTCCTGCTCCTCATCCTGAATCTCGTCCTTCTGGTTGCGGGCATGTTTCTGGAAGGCATCGCGGCGATTTTGATCATCGCGCCGATCGTGACGCCCGCGCTCGTCGCTGCCGGTGCGCCGCCGGAGCAAATCGGCATCGTCATGGTGCTCAACCTCATGATCGGGCTTTTGACGCCGCCGGTCGGGATGAGCCTCTACATGATGTCCATCGCGGCGAAGATGCCATTCGCCGAAGTACTTCGCGGTGTCGTTCCCTTCTTCATTCCGCTGTTTACCGCGCTGGCTCTGGTGACGCTGTTCCCAAGCCTTTCCGCGTGGCTGCCCAATCTCTTGATGGAGTAATCTATGAGTCGCTTTCTTGGCCCCATCCGCCAGCTCGGATTTGTCGTTCCCGACATCGAGCAGGCGATGGATCACTGGACGCGCGTGATGGGCGTCGGCCCCTTCTACTACAATCCGCGCGTCCCGATCGAAGACTACACCTATGCAGGACAGCGTTACGAGCCGCACAATTCGGTCGCGCTGGGCAATGCCGGCTATATCCAGGTCGAGTTGATCCAGTGCCGCAACGACGTTCCGTCCATGTACAAGGACTTTACCGATGCGGGGAACTGGGGGCTCCAGCATACCGCTTACTGGACGCAGGACTACGACCGCGATTTGGCGACGATGGAAGCCGAAGGCTATGCGGTGAAGATGTCGGGCAAGGTCGGTGCTGCTGGCCGTTTCGCTTATTTCGACAAGGAAACGCATCCCGGTTCGGTGATCGAACTTTCTGAGGTGAAAGGACCGAAAGGTCGCCTGTTCGACCTCATCCGCACCGCCTCGGAAGGCTGGGAGGGCAGCGATCCCGTACGTCCATTTCCTGACCTGTCGAAGGTCTGACGGGGATGATACGTGCAACCTACGTCGTCGAGACGCCAGTACCTATAGCCGATGTCGCGGCGATGATGGCCGGGGAACAAAGCGCCGGCACGTTCGTCCGCGTCGCCGGCGAGACTGACGCTTTGCGCCGGCGCTTCGGCGCGCAGGTGATTTCGACCGAGGAAATCGGGCGATCGGATTCGCCGACGCTGCGCAGTGCCTGGGCCGAACGAAAGGGATTGAACGGGCCGCGCGGAATTTACCGCGTCGTCATCGATTATCCCGAAGACAATGTCGGCGTAAATCTGCCGACGCTCGCATCGGTCGTTGCCGGCAATCTCTACGATCTCGGCGAAGTCACCGGGCTGAAGCTCGTCGATGTCGAGGTCACGCGGGATTATCGCGAGCGCTACGATTTGCCGACTATGGGCATCGCCGGCACCAGAGCGTCCGCCGGTGTCGAAGGCCGTCCCCTGTTCGGAACGATCATCAAGCCGAATATCGGTTTGTCGCCGGACCAGATCGCCGATCTGGTCGAAACGCTTTGCGAGGCCGGCGTCGATTTCGTCAAGGACGACGAGATCGCCGGCACGCACCCTCACGCGCCGGTCGACGCGCGCATCCGGGCCGTGATGGACCGCGTGCGCCGTCATCGGGACCGGACCGGCCGCCTGGTGATGGTGGCGTTCAACATCACCGATGAAACCGATATCATGCGCCGCCATGCCGACCTTCTGGCGCACGAGGAAGGCACTTGCGCAATGGTATCGCTCAACTGGTGCGGCCTGTCGGCCGTACAGACGCTGCGCCGCCACACGCCGCTTGCCGTCCATGGTCATCGCAACGGCTATGGCGGCATGGGGCGTCATCCGTTGCTCGGCATCGGGGTGCGTGCCTATCAGGTGCTTTACCGGCTTGCCGGCATCGACCACATGCACGTCCACGGCATGCGCGGCAAGTTCTCGGATCTCGAAGAAGATGTGACCGCCGCTGCCCGGCACTGTCTCGAAAAGATAAGCGAGGGCGATGACCGCGTGATGCCCGTCTTCTCGTCCGGCCAATGGGCCGGCACGCTACCCTTCACGCTTGAGCAGGTCGGTTCCGACGACCTGATGTTTCTGTGCGGCGGCGGCATCATCGCTCACCCGGACGGCCCGGCCGCCGGCGTTATCAGCCTTCGGCAGGCATATGACGCCTGCAAGGAGGGCGTTCCGCTGGACGTCCACGCGCGGTCGCATACCGAGCTTGCTTCGGCCCTCGCCAAGTTCGGCGGAAAGACCTGACATTGGCCTACATATTCGTCGCGGATGATTTTACAGGCGCCTCCGACACGCTTGCGACCCTGGCTCGATGTGGGCTGCGGGCGCGCTTGTTTCTCGACGTGCCGCAAGCCGACGAGGTCGACGGCCTCGACGCGTGGGGCATCGCCACCCATGCGCGCTCGCTCGACAGCCGGAGCCTGAAGGCTCTCGCGGTCGATCTCGGGCGCAAGCTTGCGCCTTTCCGGCCACCTTTCCTGCACGTTAAAGTATGTTCGACATTCGACTCGTCCGCAGAGACGGGAAACATCGCGATCCTTGCCGAAGCGTTGTGCCAGGCCATCGGAGCCAGGAAACTGGCCGTCATCGGCGGACAGCCGTCGCTCGGCCGCTTTTGTGTGTTCGGCAATCTGTTCGCTCGGGCGCCCGACAACGGCGTCTACCGGATCGACCGGCACCCGATCATGGCCTCTCATCCGGTGACGCCGATGAGGGAAGCCGATCTATCCCTGCACTTTGCTGCGCTCGGCCTGACCGGCCTCAGCCGCGTGGACCGACGAACGAGCGGAAGCGGCACAGCGTTTCCCCGTCTTTACGATGTGCTTGAACAGGCCGACATCGCAATGATCGGTCGCGAACTTGTGGAGGAGGCAGCGCCACTCGTCGTTGTCGGCGCGTCGTCGGTGGCCGAAGCGTGGCTTGCGGGGCAGGGCATCGGGCGGGCAGTACCGCAACCGGGATTGAGCGTCGATCGCCCGATACTTGCCTTTGCCGGCAGCCGTTCATCCCTGACCGCCAGTCAGGTCGCAGCGGCAGACGGGCTGGCGCGACACCCCGTTTCGCCTTCGGATCTGGATCCGAACAGCCGAGCCCGCGAAACTATCTTCCACTGGGCAAGCGAACGATTGGCGGGCGGCCAGGATTGTCTGTTGTTTCTCACGGCTGACAGCGCCCAAGATACGACGCCCGCTATCCTTGCAAGATGGAGCGCCCATCTGATTTCGCAAATATTGCAGCAAGCCAGGGTGGGCGCGTTGATCGTCGCCGGCGGCGACACGTCGAGCGCCGTCGTACAGGAACTGAAACCTCGCTACCTTGAATTCGCTGGAACAGTTTGCCCGGGCGTCTCAACGCTCGTTGCGAACCTGGCTGGCCACCCGATGCCGCTTATTTTGAAGGGAGGGCAGATGGGTGATGTCCATTTTTTCCGAGATTCGATGCGGTTCCTCGGCCAAAACTGAATAGGCTGGGCGACTACCGCATCATAGGTGAGTTTGCAGCGATCAAGGGCATGGACGAGACCGCTGTGTTTCACCGAACTCTCAGCGATCATCCGTGGCCAGGTCCAAAGTCTTCCACCGATTGCGATGTAAATGTCACTCGCAAGGGCTTCGATTGCGCCGCCAACCGCCAGATTTATCGGATCGGCCCAGGCGAATGAGGAGAAGGCGGCATTTGCAGGCGGTATGAACCAGGCAAAATAGGGGGTAGCTAACATCACGCCGCGAATCTGCAGCATTCCGCTCAAGAACGACCCGAGACATAGGTGACGTTTTGTACCGGACACATGGGTAACACTTTTCGGCTTTGCCGGGAGGTGTTGATGCCGTGGATGGAGTGTTCGGTGATGGAAGAACGTCTACGCTTCGTGGC
>NZ_JAAAMK010000017.1 GCF_024105665.1 Aliihoeflea aestuarii
GGCATTTGGCTCGTCAGCTTCATGCACTATGATCTGGGATATATCGACCTGGAACAGAAGACCTTGCAGACCATCGACAACCCGTTCGGCACGAGGTTGTCACCCATGTCTTAGGTACATTCTGTTATGTCACCGACCGCAAAGTTCCGCTTATCGAAACGCTAAGTGAACGTAAATAAAGGGTTTTTTCGCATAGTGGCCCTCACTGCACCTGGAACAACCTCGTCAATCTCGCTCAAAAGCGCGCACGCGGCCAAAACCGATGGCTTTCGGCCAAAAAAAATAGCCCGGCGAGCCGGGCTTGAGGTGAACGACTGGAGGGTTATCTGAGGTCGGGCAATGCCGCTCGATCATAAAACCTCGTGCCGACCAGTTCCTTCGGAAAAGCCGGAGCCAGACCTACCTTCTCAAGTTTGCAGCGGAGAGTGCCAGGGTGAATCCCGGTCTCCTCGGAAAGATTGCGTAGAGAAATATAGCGCTGGGCGAAGTCGTCCACACTGTCGGGGTCTGGCACAGTGGTTCTCGACTCGGACCCAGGAACGCCGCGCAAGACCGTCTCGATGATGCCATGTTTGGCAAGAGCGCCGACAACCGTGGTGGACGTCTTAATCACGCTAGCTGCGTGGTTATAGCTGAAGGCCGAGCGATACCCTCTGCTTGTCGCTTCCATCGCGGGAGCCTTATTCGTGAAGAACATGGCAATCTCATCGAGGCTCACAAGGACTGACTTAAACCCAGACTCGTGCGGGTCGTATCGGATTTCCCTCAATCCCCCCGTAAGGATTGCTTTCACGATATCGACAATCTTGTGCCTGGACATACCGGCAGCGGGCGCGATTGCGAGGAATTGGGGCTCATCGTCTCGGATTTCGATGGCTCGGGCAGTAAGGCCGGAGAGAAATTCGTCAAGCTCCCGTTTCGGGATAGCGTGCTGAGTTAGCGGACCTTCGTCGACCGCGGCAAGCGGCTCAAGAAGGCCCGCTGCTGCCATTTGCCTTGCGCATTTGAAACGCACGTTCAGATACCTCGCCGCTGTCTCAAGTGGCAGCGCATCCTTAGCCATGTCCAAAAAGGGTTTGGCGGCGGCGGCGTTGAACAGGATTCGTCCGCTGTGAAGCTTCGCCGCCTCGGAAGAGATGATACCTTTTTTCTCAAGCAATCGGCGAAGCCGGATGTGATGCATGCCTGTTTCGCTGGCAGCTGACTTTACAGAATGGATATGCCGGGTCACGACCTCTCGGCCGAGGCACAGATCGCCTGGTCCCAGTGGCATGGACCGAACAGCTTGATCGAAGGCGATATCCCTCAAGGCATCATACTCAGGATCGTCGTTTGCCCTTGTCAGATAGGCCTGAAGCGAAGGCCAGGCGCTGCTGGCCGTTCTCGCCGGTTCTGGCATCCGTAACTGGACCTGCTCAAGGAGTGCCCGCACAGCCTCAGGGCCAGCGCTAGCCACCATGAAACCGCTCGAGGCGGACTGACGAAGCATCGCGGGCGTCATGTGTGCAAGCATGACGTCCTTGAACAGTTCAGTGCCACCCGTCAGTTCGCACATGCGCGCTGCCGCATCGATACGAAAGCCATTCAGCCAATTGGACTCGGGTCGCGTTCCGGCCAAGCGACCGACGATGTACTCTTCCAGAGGAGCTTCGTGCGCAGGTCGCTGGTCTGCCGAAGACAAAGTGGCTTGCAAGTGAGACTGGATGGCAGCCGCGAAATCCAATGCCGACGGCCCGTCACCCGCAGGTACGCAGACCAGCTCGGTCTTGTGCAGATGGCACGTGCGATAGGAAGAGAACATCCATGCAGACCGACGGTACGGACGTCCTTCGACGAGGCCGGACCCGCCATCGGCGTCGGACCGGATGCATTCCGGGCAAAAGCGCAGGCTCCTGAAGTCCAATCCCTGGACCGCGACGAGTTCGTCGCCGAAGCGATAACGGTTCCGTTCTTCGAGGATGAACGTTCTTGCGCGAATTGCAGAAGCGGATGATCCGGTGACCAAGGCCAAACGATCAATGGCGATCTGGTCTCCGGCAGCGATCTCCCGCAGGGGCGCGCCGATGTCGCGACAAAATTCCCCAGGCGAACGCTTGTTCAGGAACGCGACCCGGGAGATGAAACTCCAAGTCGTCTCGTCGTTGTGGAAAAATGCCGAGAATTTGCTGGGAAGGAGACCGCTCATCGGCCACGCTCCACCCGCACCTTCTGGAAGGAAGGTGGCATCGGCGACGGTGAGAATACGTCCTGCAGCGCGGAACCCACGACGATGCTTTGCCAATTCTCCGATGCGAAGACATTGGCATCGTCCGGGCACCCCGTCCGGATCGCATAGACGTCCGCGAAATGGCTCATCCGAAGCTTGTCGAGACCATCGTCCAGAGCCTTCAACGCGGCATCCTGTACAAATTCGATAAGGGTGCCGAACTGGAATTCGGACGCGTGCATCAAACGCGTGATAATCTCCAGATCCTGTTCCACGTCGACCAAGGGCGTCTTCTTCTCGATCAGCTTCCGGACCCGATCCAAGACCCAACGATGATCCTGCTCGGCATTCAGGTCGGGGAAGGCAACATTCAGGCACCGACGCTTGATCTGCGTGTCCTCTTCCAGGAACGGTACGAAATCAGGCGTTCCTGAAAGGATGAGGGAAACCGGCCATTCCCTTCGCTGAACGAGCGCCTTGAACGTGTCCCGAATGTTCTGGACACGATTGCGGTTCGCCTTGGCTGTGACGTGCTGGATCTCATCGATGTGCAGATAGCGGATGCCCTGCATCTCGAGGCGCTCGCGGACCATGTCCCAGACTTCGTACTCTTTGGGATCGCGCCTCAGCGGATAGCCGAGTGCCTTGAGCACTTCGATGCCGAGCTGCTTGAGCGTGCAAGGCGATGGAGCCTTGAGCGAGATCAGCGGACATCCCGCGTCGAGTTCATGCAAACCAGAAAATTCCGGCCGGTTTGCGAACGCGCGCTCCAATGCTCTTGTCTTGCCCGCCCCGGAGCGCCCGACGAGAGCGAGGATTTTGCACTCAGCCAGACGGCCGACGCGATCTCCGTCCGTGCGCGGCGTATGCACCCGATCGGTGACGATGATCAGCTCCTGCAACCTCTGTTCGAGCACGTCATCCTGGTCACGCTTCAGGTAAGCCTTGAGCAGATCACGTGCGATTTGGTCGGTCGGGTTCTCGGTCGCGTTCTTCAAATCAGTCCTCCAGGAAGTCGTCGCTGTCGTCGGTGTTCGATTGGCCGACCGACGGCCCGGAGATGATGCTGTTTTCAGTGGCTGGGAGATCGGTGACGGGGTTCGTCTCCTCCTCATCATAGGCCTCGAGCATGTCGCATTCGGAAAGCGCATCATCAGTGCGGGCAAACTTCGAGATGGAGTCGGCCAGTCCTACGAGGCGCGCATTCGAGTAGGTCAGCGGGAACAGACCGGCGCGCTGCTCGGCCGACATGACGAACTGTCTGATGTCGCGGTAGGCTGCATCTACGACAGGTTTTGCCATCTCGGCCTGAGCGGCGAATTCCTTCATGTCCTCCGCACGGTTCTTTAGCCACGTATCCAACGCCACCCTTTTCAGGTCGTCGCGCACGGCGTTCACGGTCAGCCATTTGTCATCCAGGTGGACCCAGATCCGGCTGAGGTCGGTTTGATCCACGCGGATTTTCACCTTGGCGGTGTTCTTCTCACGACGTGCACGGTGCAGGTCGTCGTGGGAGTAGAAGATGCCGAAAACTTCGATACCTTCACGGCGTAAGGTGCGCTCGAGCGTGACCCCGAACACGGAGCCGATCGTGTTGGCATCGGCATGCGGCCGAATGAAATGCCTCTTGCCCAAGCGGTTCCAGCACTCGTTGGGCGTCTCGCCGCCCAACCCGTCATGGGGCTGATTGTGGTAGATGTCGACGATATAGCGGATCAGAAGCAGGTAGAGCTCGTCCGCATCCATGATCGCCATGGCCTCTGCATCGTAGTCGCCTTTGGCCGCGACATTTTCGAACGTCCGGCCGTGAAACAGTGACACGAACTGTTTGTGGAGGGTAGAGAACACGCGCTCGATCCGACCGCGCATCTGGGGCACACCCGCGGGCGGGAAAATTTGATCTGCCCCAAGATCGCCGCAAGCGGCTCGCGTCTCATGAGCGTAATAGGCTGCCCCGGTGTCGGTTGCCATTGCCTCGAATCGCCCGCCTGCAAGCCAGGGGCTCCTGCAGCCCGCTGCAGCCGCGATCGCGGACTTGTCGCTGACGGCCATCCGCATCGTCGCGAGAGCGTCTTCCGAGGTTGGCGAGCCTTTGATGAGATGCGCGGCGACGATGGAGCGGGTGGCACAATCGATCATGACCGAAAGCCAGACGCGGGTCTTTTTGGCCTCGGCTTTCTGCTTTGGGGAGAGTTTGCTCCAGAGCTCTGCCTTTTGAAGTAGCGTTTGTAGCGAGACGAGCCACTCGTCCATTTCGACACGCTCAAGCGGACGACGGATGGAGTGCTCGTGCCTTACGGGAGAAAACTTGTTCCTTGCCTTCGCGAAGCCCTCTCGGACTGCCACCGTTTGATATACGTTCAGCTTGGTAATCTCGCGGCTCAGCGTGGACATTGAGGGAACTGCCAAGGTGGGTTCGCCTTCCTCGCTCCGGCGGGTGTTCAGGTCGTTCATCTGTTCGTGCAGTTGTCTCATGATCTGTTCTTTCGATGGACGCCGACTATCGGCATAGGATTCGGCGGCTTGGACGAGCAGCGCGCGAACCTGTTCATGGAGCCGATCCGTCCGGTTGCCACTGCGGCCGTATCGGTCGCGAAAGACAATCGGATCGAAATCGGCGGCTTCGTATTTGCGAAGCCATTCTCTCAGGCATGTCGGGCTGGGCGGACCGTAGCTTTTCCTCAGGCGGTCACAGCGGCCGGACCGGGCCTCTGCGCGAGATGCCAAGCCCATGATCCGAAGTTCGTTTTCTGCAACGAATTCTCTGATCGCTTGATCGGAACGGCTGACTTTCCCGGCGCGCTCTTCCTCCAGGAACGCGTCGCACCAGTCCTTTCGCCAATAGATTTTCGGCAGCTCGTCACGAGGAAGGGTCTGCAAGGTGTAGCCGCTCGCGCGTCGCTTCCCGCTGGACCGCGAGAAAAAGCGGGGATGCAGCTGGACGTGCTCATTCCAGATGGAACGCAGTTCGTCATGGCTGAACTGATGGTAGGCATCAGGCATGTCCAGACGGCGCAGGGTGTGGCCATCGTCGTCGAAGGAGTCGGGCACATAGTCGATGCCGGAAATCGTCACCTTGTCCTGCGGCTCCAGACGGATCGGCAAGGTTTCGCAAGGCGCGTTCATTGGCGGCCTCCAACGGCAGGCCCGGGCCTCACCGCTCGAATCCGCGAGGAATGGGTGAGGGGGAGGTCTTCGGTGCACTTCACGAGGCCGAGACCGAAGGCGTGGGCAAGTGCGAGGAACCCCTTCGGCGTGTTGAGCCCGGCGGTCATGAGAAGCGCTTCCGCACTCATGGTCCCGTGGAACGTTCTGATGGCGTCAACAATGATCGCGACGTCAGCCGGATCCGCATCGCGATTGGCAGCGAACACGAGACGGGCATTCGCGGCCCGCACGCGCGTGATATGGCGGTCGGTGCGAAGGTGAACGAACTGTCCCGCCCTGCGCGGCAACCGTTGTCGGACCTTGGAAAGAATGTCGGTGATGCCGGACTTGGCGACATCCCGCTCGTATTTGACTGCGATCAGGTGCGTCGATCCGTCTTTCAAGTTCACGGAAAAGTCGAAGAAGTGGCTGCGCTCGGTACCGTTTTCGTCACGGAACTTGACGGGCCCCGCCTGTTCCCGGAGCGCGACTACGCGCGGATCGGTCAGGAGGATGTACGCAGCATCACGCTCGAGAACGCTCTCGTAGTGGACTTCGCGATTGTTCAGCGGATTGATGATCGTGCCGCGAAACGATCCTCTGGACCGCAACGTGATGTTGCGCTGGGCAAGGGAGCGGCGAGGCGGAACGCGCACTCCTGCGGTCTCCTCCATGCGGGTGGGGATGCTGGATTCACGGCTCCAGCCGGATTTCGAATTCGTGGTCAAGATACAAATCTCCTGCGTTCTCCGGTGGCTGCCGGAGCTGAAACCCCTTGATTGGGGGACGTGATGAGGCTTCGGACGACGTGTCCGGAAACGTCAGCGACGTATTCGCAGGATGTGATTTGCCCCCAGGGAGGCAGTTGAGACAAGCAGTTGCATTGGCGTACCTCCTTGGTTGGCCGCGGGAGTGCGGCAAGTTGCAATGATCGATCCTCCCCGTAATGGAGGACGGAAATGATCGACAGCACGGTTACCGTCGCTCGACCGAATAATCAGTCGAGACGGGTACCGTTCAAGTTTGTGCAGATGGAAGAAGCCCGGGCGCGGTCGCGCCGACTCCGATATCGAAGCTTACGCAGCCGTGGAGCTTTTCGCTCTGACACTTATCGATATTGGAGAGAACATGTTGGCTTCCTTTGATGTCCGGCGAACCGGAGGTGGGCTCAATATTAGCTCGCTGTGATAAAGGCAAGATCTTTTTTCTGGCAGCGGCAAATCTTCCCCGACCGCATCGAATAGAACAAATAATGAACGATATGCATCAGGTATCGCGTCACGCTAGCATCGAAAAGATCCCGCCGTCTCGGATTGGCGTTCGGCCTCGGCCATTTGCAGCCGGCGGCAGGTTCATCCAACCTATTCATGTGAGTGTGGATGAGGAGTAGCAGATGCCGATTAATTGGAATCAGAATAGCCGGGAGAATTGGCTGCTCGAAACACTGCGGTTCGATTACGAAGCCGGTTTTGTTGACCTGCTTTTCCGAGATGTGTCGCAATGGGGCAAGGAATTGCGAGCGTCAGGCTCACCTGAAGTCCGCGAGAGAATTGCGTGGTTTGAACGTGAGGCCGAACGCTGCGCCTTCGTAGAGGATGAACATGGTAAAGGAAGTCTGCTCAATCTCGAACATCCATTTGTCCAGAAATCCATGGACAATCCCCGCATATTAACGCGAGATCATGTCGAGGCTGCGCGCCGCTATCGTCAGATCATGGGAACCGCGGCTTAACGGGCTCGGCTACCGCCGCGCGGAGTTCCGTGATCGTTTCGTATCGGCCATCATCTACGCGTTTGTCTGCGGACGCAAAGGCAAGATAACGCGCGCCATTCGTAGCCAGATCGATCACCAGCCAATGTTCCGATTGAAAATTCCGCAGAGCTTCCCGGACCTCCTCGGAGTCCAACAGTTGATGGACAATTCGAAGCTGCCGCTTTCTCATCTCTCCCAGTAGTCTGTGAAGTCCTTCCACACCAAGATAAGCTTGGGTGGGAAACCCGTCGTCGGTCGTCCCGAAAAACCAGAAATCGGTATGATCTTCGGTAAGCCTGAATCCTATCGACTGCATGACACCTCCATTTACGTCGGCGGCATACAGCACAACAGGTTAATCGTTAGCTCAGTCGTAAATTTGATCCGTGGAGCTCATTGAAAGCAAACCGGGTTCCGGCCGCCAGGCTTGCTATAAGCACTGTTGTTCCCGCAGCGACGTCCATTTCGCATCTGGTCATACGGACAGTCGCAAGTGCCTACGTAGGGTGCCCTTGATCGGCGTTCCTGCCGAGGACCGTGCTGGAGCGATGGATCGCAGCGGCTGTATTGGAACCGAGACGGAACGGCGCTGTGGCGGCTCATCCGGCAGCTGTTCAGCAAGATAGTCACCATGCATCCAACCTGAGAAGCCTCCAACGGCAACGTAATGCCATGCGGATTCGGTTGCCGTTGATCGAACCTGGGTACGCACCGGAGCCGTCCAGACCACAGGTGCCTCAGTGGTCGGCTGTTCGCGGAGCCGAACATTCGCTGTGGTGTAGAGTACCCGAGCGGACTCTTGGGGTCGCGGTGATGATGTATCTGTAGCCATTGGGGCAGGGGGCTGAGTTTGCGTGACGAATGCCGTTTGACGCTGACGAGACACCTCCTGCGTCGAAGTCGGCACGGAGGCTTGTGACTGATCATCGGGATACTGCCTCTCACCCGGCTCGCTGCTCCACCAAGCAGCGGCGAGCACTGCGGCCGCCAACCAGCCAAGTTTGCCGCCGGACTTCTTTCCCACTTGCTTGCCCCAGATGCTATACGTCCCACGAGCAACAGAACCAGATTTGAATTCCCAAGTCGATCGCTGTCAAAACTGATTTATCCTTCAGACATGCCAGATGAAGGGTACGGAACCAATATCGAATCCTTCGTTCGTATTTCAGGCAGGGTCTCGTTGCGCATGTCTGAATTTATTGGCGGACTTCTGTTGCCATCCCACTGAGTATTCGTAATCTTCTCACTCCAGCAGCTACGGTTTCCTTAGGGTTTGATGAGATAGGTCAAATTCCGGGGTGGGCCGCGAGCTCGGGGATTTGTTGCGGCCAGTGGACGATGGGTTGGGGAAAATGACAGTGCCGGTTCTTAGGACGATGACCTGCGCACTCCTGGCGAACATCGCGGCAGCAGCTCCCGGCATGGCCCAGGACTCGCCGACCAGTTCAGGAACCGGTTTCTTCATAAATGCTGATGGCTGGGTGCTGACGAATGCTCACGTGGTCCAAGAGTGTGCGCGGGTCTCTGTCGCGGGCAGAGGAGATGCTACCGACATCAAAATGGATCGTCAGAACGATCTCGCAGCAGTGAAACTGCCATCGCAGCAAAGCGATGAGTTCGTTCGGTTTCGACAGCTGCCTGTCCGCTTGGGCGACGACATAGTCGCGTACGGTTTTCCCCTCTCGGGAATTCTGTCGGACTCCATCAAGGTAACGACCGGCAACATCAACTCCCTTGTCGGCATGGACAACGATACGCGCTATCTGCAGATTTCAGCTCCCCTCCAGCCAGGCAATTCAGGCGGGCCCGTTCTTGATCGGGATGGCAACGTTCTTGGCATCGCCACATCCGTGCTCGGGCAAACCTTCGCGGGCGTCACAGGAATCCTGCCACAGAACGTCAATTTCGCCGTACGCTCCAACGTAGCGGAATTATTCCTGCAAAGCCGATCTATCGAATACGCATACGGCCAAGCCTCCGCGCCTCCACTCTCAACGGCAGACCTGTCAGAGGCTTTGGTGCCAAGCATTGTCCAGGTGCTTTGCTTTTCGCCTGCGATTTCGGAAAGCCCATCGGCAGAGCTTACAATTCCTGCTGCTCGGGGCCGGGATGACGGGCCAAGCACGGAGCAACTCGCCGAAGCGTTCGCCATCGCCTACCATATCGCGTGGTCCTCGCCCAACGAACAGGCGATCGAGTTCATGAGCAGCATCTACGGCACATCGGTGGATTTCTACGGCAACCGCATTTCACATTCGGCGCTGGTGACGAAAAAAGGAAGTTTGCCGAACGCTGGCCTGTACGCACCTACACGACGCGCGCTGGGTCACTTACGGCTAACTGCATCGGCTCCACGTGCACGATGACGGCAACCGTTGATTGGTTTGCCCATAGTCCTCTGAGGCAGCGGAGCACAAATGGCGTCGCGACCTTTTCATTCGATCTGGACACCGACGAGATGAAGATCACCCGCGAAGCCGGGTCAGTTCTGAAGGGACAGTCGGCTGATCCAAGCGCAATGCTGGCTCTTTGGGAGGAGCAGAATTCGAACTGCCGCGGTGGCTCGGGAGATCGCCCGGAGACTTGGCAGGCTTGCGAGGCGCGCGAACATACTCAAATGTCCGCTCAAGCCGCGGGATGGTGCTATGGTCGAGAAGGTCAGGCTGGCTACGAAATGGATTGGCATCGATGCGGGAATTGATGATCGATTCCGCCGCGACGGATGGAAGCTTGGACCAAGTCCAGCGGACCTGCCGCCGTCGAGAATTCTGGTGAAAAGATTCTATCGCGCACCCCGGCGAACGGATTTGCCCGGCCTGCTTATTGTCATCATGCTGATGGCGATCGTAATCGGCATGTTTGCCGTGACCCCCGCGATAATGCCCGCACGCCACGAGGACGTCTTATGACGCAGAATTTGGTGCGTGGACCGCTTCTGCGGGAAATCTGCAAAGAAATCCGGCAGCCCGACATCCGTTTCCTTTTCGCTTTGAAGAGAAAGAATTCAGCTGCTCGGACGAGAGCGCAGGATCGCATGGGTCAGGTCATGCGTGACTGCAGCTTCATTTCGCTCCCGAAGTGCGTCGGCTTAATCCACGTTCCCTCGCGTGGATCGAAAATTCCCGGTAGTGGAAAGTGGTGATCGATCTGAATGAAGTCCTTGAGGTTGAAAGTCGCGACCGGTGTGTTCGCCGTGATCGCTTGGGCTGCTATCATGAGATCCAGTTTGCATTTCGGTTGCCGTTTTACGGGCGCGTTGGTCCAAAGGTCTTTCAGGGACGGCAGCGCCAGCATACGGCCGTGCAGTCGTGCCACCGCAGGGGTCAAAGGCAACCAGTCGATGTCAGACCGAAGGATTTGTTCAAGCCAGGCTTCGTACTGGATCGCCCGCTGGGGCTGCATGTCCCTAAGGAGTTCGACCCCGCGGGCAATCTCGACGACTGCCGCATAGGACAGGGCGAGTTTATGCACCTGACTGCCCTGCAACCACGAAACGACGCGGGGGTCGGGCTCCTTCAACGCGAGTTCGCTGATAACGTTGGTGTCGAGCAGGAACCGCAATTGGCCTCGCGATCTTTGTAAGGCTGCAAATGTGGACCTTGGCATACATCTGTTTACCTTACGCAAACCTAACGAGGAGGCGACTTTGGGATTGTCCCGTGACGGCGAGAACAACTGGCTCCTGAAAGGTGACGGAGGTCCGCTCGAAGACGTCCTGACGGCGGTCGACGATACAGGGGCTCAGACGATCCACTACCAAGGCCGCAAGTATCAGATACTGGCTCTCGGGCGCGCCGAGCGCACCGATCCTGCCGATATGCTCGCCAAGGGCGGTCCGTTGCGCCGGGGTGATCTGGGCGATTGAGAGACATCGACAGGCGTCAATTCTGACGGGTGACATCGAGGATTTCCTTCTGCCCGAGATACTTCTTCGATGTAAGATGAACGCTCATTGCCTTCAGCGCCATCGCATCGTCGCGTAGCGTCTGCAATGCCAAAGCATAGGCCTCGCCGAGCAACCGCTCCATCCTGCCTTGGGCGTCCAGCGAAGCGTCGCCGCCCGAGGGAGCCGGAAGTGCAAAGGCGCTGCCCTTTCCGAGAGAAAGCGTCTCGATTGATTTTGCGACAGCAATCGCGCTTTCTAGATCAGACCCTTCCCCCGCCGAATAGAGCTCTGATCTCTCGCCGAAGACGAGTTCCTCGGCGGCTGCCCCACCCAGGAGAACGGCAAGCCGTTTCAAACCCTCCGATCGGGTAAGGATGGTCGGCAATCCAGGTTTATATGTCGTTTCGCCAGCCGTCTGAGAACCCGCTTTCAATTCCCGATGTGAAATCACCGAGATAGACATTACCTCAGCCCATTTGAGGCCGATCGACACCAGTGCGTGCCCCGCTTCGTGGACCGCGGTTCTATACAGGTCGTCCTGGGGCAATTCGACGAGGCGGGGAAGGCTTGCCTCCAAGTCCGCGATCGACGCTTCGCGGCGCTCCTGCCTGGCTCGCCGCTTGGCTTGGCGGGCCAACGCGGTCAGGTCGGCACCTGTCCAACCGTGCGTACGTGCGGCGACCTTGCGCAGGAGCTCGATTTCAAGACGGTTCTCGAAAAGATCTTTCAGGATGGCTGCCCTCGCGGTGATGTCGGGCAGAGGGATGCGCACATGCAAGTCGAGTCTTCCGGCCCTAAGGAGGGCCGGATCGAGCATTTCCGGATGATTGCATGCCGCGAGCACGACCACGCCTTCCCGACCCTCGACGCCGTCGAGATGCTCGAGAAGGGCTGCGATCACCTTGTTGTTGTATTCGGCGTTGTCACTCGACGATGTCTTCCGACTCCCGAACGCATCGATCTCATCGATGAACAGGACTGCAGGGGCATTCTTGATCGCCGTTGAAAAGGAATCGCGCATGGCTGCAAGACAGTCGCCGAGATGTCCTTCGGCCTGCCACCTGCCGTAGGAACCGATGACCAACGTTGCAGCACAGCTGTTGGCGAGCCCGGTCGCGAACGAGGTTTTCCCTGTCCCGGGCGGACCTGATAAGAGGATCGCGCTGTCGATAGCCGACCATGGAAGCTCGCCTTGCTTCCAGGCTTCAATTTCTTCGGCCAGCTGACGCCCCCAAACTCCAGCTTCACCCATACCGTGGATTTGATCCAGGTTTCTGCCCGGGTATGTCTGGGGTTCTTTGCTGGGCATTGCTTCGAGACGGCTGACCGCCTCGACCAGGGTGCGGTCGCCACGGAAAGCCAAATCGATAGTCGCGAGATCATTGCTCAGGACAACCGCCAACTGGCGTGCGGACGGAACGCTACGGCGCGACAGCCTCAAGACCGTTCGGATGTGGCTCTCGTTGGTCGGCTCCAGTCTGATAAACGCATCGGCCGCCAACACGAGTTCGGGGCTCGGCCTCTCGTCCGGCCCACACACCAGAAAGAGCTTCCTGTAATGGATGTTTTCTCGAGGCACTTTGAGTGTGCCGTCTTCCAACCTGAAGGATGGCTTGGAATCGACGCTGATGACGTCGTCCTCACGGGCGAACTCGTTAGTTCTCGATCTTCCGTTGCCGCGCAGATAGAAGCGCGCTGCCCGCTCGACGATCGCGATGTCTTCGTCCTGATGGGCGTGCAGCACGACAAGCCACTGACGGTCTGAGCGTACACGGGGATTGCGGCGCACAGCCTTGCAGAGGGCAAAATACGCGAGAGCCGGTGCAACGGATCGCAGCAAGCGATCCTTGATCGCTGGTGTCCGTCTCATCGGCCTGCCTCCGCGATGATAGCCTCGACTACGCTCTCGGTCGCTGGACCTGCTAGTTTGGTCAGGGGGGACAGAGTTTCATCATCGATGCGGAGTGTGATTGTGTTCAGAAAGAACAGACCCGCGATCACACCGAGAGGGTCCGCAGTTCGCAGACACTCAGCGACTTCGCCGATTGTCGTGTACTCACATTCGGCAAGAAGCGCTTCGATACGCAGGCGGTCATCAGGCGGGCATACGTACCGTGCTCCGGGAGCCAGTCTCTGAAGGTTGGCGAGGCGGGTCCCGGTCCATAAGCTTGCCTCGAGGTTGACGGCATCCCTGATGATCGAATTGTCAGGATAGGCTCCGACGAGGCCGTACCTGACCTCATTTGGTGTGCCGATCTCGAAGTCCGGGAAAAGATCGTCGCCTTGATCGTCTACGACACGCGGAAGGCAACTAAACTCGGCCACGCCAGGGTCGGCAGATAACAAAAGAGCGATATCGGCTGCTGTAGCCGATCGGAAAACGGCAGGGCCGACACAGCCGATCAAAGGAAACTTCAGGGACACGGCAGCCGAGCGCGAGCGCAAAACTGGCGCAATGGTGTTGGAAGAGGGCATTGAATTTCACCGGATACGGGACAGGCATGGCTCCCCGAGAGGGGGAGCGGCGACTGTCAGCGTATGTGGTGAGCGAGAATGACCATGAATGAGAACATATACGGAACAAAACACATGTCAATCCCGGCAAATGAGCACCCACCAATTTGCCGGGCTGTGCGGGAAGGTTCCGCTAGATCGAGGGCGTCAGAGCCGGATAATCGTCTTCCATATCGATGGACGCCTCGACGGCCTCAGGATTATGGAAGATCGTCCATAGAAGGGTCTTTGCGGCAATGTCCGGTTCTGACCTGTGCTGCTCCCAATTGCGAAGAGTCCCAAGATCAAGCCCATACCTAACCGCAAAAGCCTCCTGTGATAGACCAACTCTGTCGCGTACTTGACGCACGTCGATTTGCCCCGGTGCATGGTTTCGGGCAATCACTCCCGCGCCTTGTAGTTCCCGTTTTAGCGCATGCAGATCTTCCACGCAGGGAACCGTAACATAGGCTTTTCCCCGGTCGGCCATTTCAGTCAGGACGGAATGTGCCTTTCGAAGGGGAACGCGCCTTCTCACCAAAATGCGGGCTGCTTCAGGGGTATTCGCTCCTGGTTTGATACTGAGGCTTAGGCGCACCGGAAAGCCTGACTGGACTAGAATGACGTCCCGGGTTCGCACCCGTTGTCCGAACCGCTCCATGAATTTCGATGTAGTCGACATCCAATTTCTCCGCGATTGTCCGTCCAAGCGCCCTCAACTTGGACCAACCCCATTTGATGGACGGGTCTCCGCCCAAGTGCATACCCTTAACGACAATGTGGCTTTCGCTAACGATGAATTCGCCCATGATCTGCAACACGCCATCTGACGTAGCCACGTCAAATATGAGATAAGGGTCCTCCGACCCATCGACGTCCAGCAGGATGTCTAATTCATCTATGTGCACACATTACCTATAAGCAATTTGCGTAGTAAATGTGATGCATGCGGTCGCCAAGGTCAACACCCAAGCCATGGGTTCGAGACCGTCAATGATCTGGAAGCCATTGTTTGCGGAAGATGCCTTGCGGAAGAGTTGCAACGAGCGCTGCAGCGGAACCCCACGCCGAAGGTTCAGAATGGCAAGAGCACGGACCTCTCATGTTGGTGTGTCATGCTTTTAAGTCGAGCGAGGCACATTTTGATGCACCAAGGAGTGGCCGAGTTATTCCTATAGACGGTTCCTTAAAGCCCCACCTATCAATCGACTCCAAGAGGACGTTTTGGAGCCATTGCAAGCACGGATCCATTGATGTCTTCAGGGTCAACACCTTTGCGCCTAGCCCAATCGGACAAGTTGCCAGGACGGTAGGCGGGGTTCAAATGCCAACGCTCGAAAACCGTCCCATCAATCGTTTCGTTGATGATGGAGTGCGTTCCTCGTTCGTCCGAGAACTGCTCCAACCCAATTGGTCGGAGATAGCGTGCACTGCCCAATCTGTATAGGCCGCGCATGAAATCGGCGTGGGAATCAGGAATAGGGGCAGCATGATGCTCGGGGTCAATCTCAGCGTCATATCGGAATTCAAGTCCATGGCCTTCGGCCTTTTTCTGCAGCCACCGCAATGGCGCTTGGACGAGAACGTCACCGCCATAGCCTCCCCCGATATTGCCATGGTTGCCCACGAACCAGCGCTGCTCGACGCTGTCCAGCGATCGGGGCGTGGCGCGTGTCGTTGACTTCACTGTCCAAAGCGTGGGTTCGAACGAGCGACGGTGTTCGTCGATCGCAAGCGCATGGTACGCGTTTTCGATAGGAATGCGCAGACCTGTATGCATCCAGCCGAAGGTCTTCCTACTGATGCCTTCAAAGCTGAACCACGGGATTCCAAGCGCACCGACTGTATCCCAAACTCCCACCATTTTGATGTTCACGGGCTGCGAGTACCGCAACATCCAACGCTCTTCCAACTCCGGGTCGGCTAAGGAACCGTCAGTGGAAGCAGCAGCCAATCCCCGAATTGTCACGTCGTCGGCGCGTTGATAGCGTTCGAAAAGCTGCTTCACCCCAAGCGGGGCTCCAGGCTTCAGAAGCCCGTACTTGGTTATGAACCCCGCCAGGCTGCGGGCGGTAAACGCGCCGCGGCTGAAGCCAAAGATAAAGATTTCGTCGCCGGGATCGTATTCACCCACCAGCCATTCGTAAGCGGCAACGATATTGGTGCCCACTCCTTTGCCAAACGCGCCGCCCCAGAAGCCGTTAACGCCGATGTCGTACCGCTTCACCTGTCGGACACCGGATTTTGAGAAGGGGGCACACAGCGCGGAGAGCCGCCAAACGTTCGTGTTGTCCGTCGTGACATTCCAGGTGCCGTCAAGGAAGACGGCGATCCTTTTACACCCGGGTGCCAGTGTCTTCATTCGTACTCTCTTGCGACCCCTTGCGAGGACGTCCAATACGTGGGCACGGCTTAGCGAACTTTCGCGACATTCAAATAGAAGGCCTCAACAGATGACCGCGCAAGCTTCATCTGTAGCCCCGCAGCATACACTTCCGTAAATAGATTCTCGTCCAGTACGACTGTAGGGTGCTTTTGCAGCATATCGATGCTCAGTACGATGACGTCTGCAAGTTGCTTCGCGGTCAACGATTCCGGTTGGCCAGGCAAATATTTTTTCAGCTCGCCGTATGTTTCTTTGGTCAGTTCGGCTAGCAGTCGGGCTCGCAAATCTTTCCGCTGCGCATCGTCGCTCATTGTGAATCTCGTTCGCTCAGGTTGTCGAAGAACGCCTTGTCAGTGGAGATGTCAGACCCGCCCGCATATTTGGAGCGCAGATCGCTAGTACGCTCCCAAAGCGACGGACGAGCGGCGGTGACAGCCAGACTTTGCTGCACGGCCTTCCTGATCGTTTCGGTGAGTCCGAGCCCCCAAATCGCGGCTAGTTGGCGGACCAAGCGATCAGTCTCTTCATCCTTTATATGCAGCACCATCAGCGTCTCCTTTTACGGGGCGACATCTGCGAAGTACGCGCCGTCAAGTTTCGCTGCTGCATGAGCATCATCTGTTTCTCCGCCGCGGTTTCGCTTTTGAAGCTTCACAGCGATCGTTCATTTCGCTCGCTGCCATGTCGAAGATGTAGGCAGCAAATTCGTGACCATCCGTCGCCGCCATCTTCCGCATCTGTATCGCCATATCGCGCAGGTAACGCGCCCGTTCGCCGATGTCGGTTGCGGCTGTGAACTCGCTCATGATGCGGTTACGCTGCTTCATGACGGACATCTGCCAACTCCTGTACGAAAGGCTGGTACGGACCGCGGTGAACCAGGAGCGAATGCTCGATCCCGCCGCGCCGCAATGCCTTGTCCCTCGCTTCTTCGGTGACGTGGAAGTAGGCTGCGATGCACTCTCTTCCGTCCACTTGCGACACTGGCCCCATGTGCTCGACGCGCCAGCCGAACCGCCGCCACAGCGGAAGCCAGTTGCAGTCCTGGACCCCGCCGATCATCGTGATGCCTTCCTTCAGGCAGTATTCCATCACCGATCCGCAAAACTGGCCCTTGATCGGACCGTGCCCCTGTTCGCGGAATTTCGGCACGATGAATCCACGGGTCCACTCGGCGATTGTCGGTGAGGCTGCGATGCCGAAAGGCGACATATGCGCGAAGTGCTCGCTTAGAAGGTGCGGACGGCTCGTCGGATAAAGCCGCGTCCCGGTCATGACCTCCCCATCAATGCTGCCGATGAGATAGGTCGCGTGCTCGTTGTCGTACTGATCGACCTCCATTTTGGCCGAGTTGGGCTCTCGCCAGCCCATTTCCTCGACGAAAATCGGGTAACGTGCTTCGAAGAAGGCCTTCAGGACGTCAGCATAGAGGTGTCGGTTGCCCTGATTGACGACGTGGATTTCCATTGCCCATTTCCCCGGTTTGACCAAGGAAAGGGTGCCTAGAATAAGCGATCACTCATATATCCCGAAAGGGATATGGACCGGCACGTCAGGGTTGTAATTCACCCAACGAAATAGCGATTGTCAGTGCGTGGGTTGTATTGCTTGCATCCAGCTTTCGAATCGCAGCCTTGCGATGGAGCTTCACCGTGCCCTCGGAAATGGAGAGGATCTCACCGATTTCCCATGCGGACTTACCCGCCCCGCACCAATGGAGTATCTCCCGTTCGCGCGGCGTCAGCTTACCTCGCGGCCGATGCGGACGCGCCATCACCTCCTGCCCGCGGAGGAAGAAATAGTTTGCGGCGATTTCGAGCAACGCTATTTCGCCAACGCTCATGTCGACCCGCTCCGACGTTCCCAGTGATATCACTGCCTGACAGTGCGCGGCATTGCGGATAGGGAAGCCGAGGCCGTCGACCAATCCAACGTCACGGCTTTCGGCTTCAATCTGTCGTGCGCGAACATCGCTGCGTGAAGACTGTGCGTCGGCCCATCGGAAAGCGCGATTGCGCGTTAGAGACCAGCAAGAGACTGGATCGTCTGCAAAATAGGCTTGCTCGCGATAGCGATCCGACCAGGCTGCGGGCCATTTGTTGGAGATTACCAACGGCTCGACGTCGGCTCCGGCGACCGGCAGTCGGGTCATGATCGAAGTGTGAAACCCGTTGCGGTTGATCAGTCCGTTGAAATCGTTTTCGAGAGCGTCCAGTTCGTGGTGCCGGTTGATGCGCTCGATGAAGTCCAGAGCTTCTGAGTGCACGCGCAACATAATTTCACCTCTTGGCCTCTTGCGAGACTTGGGGGTTTAATCATTCTGCGCCGGTAAAGGCACAGTACGTTGGGGCACGCCGTACTATGAAAGATGAACTCGACAAAACAAAACGCGCACTGTTCTTCGCAGACGCGTACCTGCAACAAGCAGGTTCGGACAACGGATCGATACCACTCATTATAAGCATCGCGCATAGGCTGGCCGATGGTGAGATCACGGACGCTGACGCGGTCGATGAACTTGCACAACTGGTCGCGGAAGGCAAAGTCGATCCCCGTTTCCTTGGAAGCTCGGGAGACCATCCCGACATCGTCAAGGCCGTCGCGGACAAGTTGCTTGCAACCTCCGGTACAGAATCGTTTCGACCAAAGGTAGTCGGAGGCCGCGATGCGTCAATAGACGGCGAGGATTAGTTTTCACAGCGTTCCGCTGCGTACCATAAGTCATGCTGAAATTCGTGTGGAGCTTAATTGGTCAGCTGCGCGCATCCAGTCCGGTGGATGTGGCCAGCATGACCTATATGCATCTCGCGATAATGCTACGGCTGTTGTGCCAATCGAGCGATCGCGACGAGCAATTCGCGCTCGCTCATCGGGAGTGCCGGGTGCGCCTTCCTGACTAGAGCTGCGATTTCGAGATGAGCCTCTTGGACTGAGGCATCGGTCCTATCGATAAGCGCACGCTCGACCAATAGCCGCACATGTTCTGGTAGCCATATGCCGTCTCTGCGCCGGAACGATTCGCCGCCCTTCATTGCTCAGCACATCTCCACTGGAATCGTCGGTGCTCATAGCCCGACGCGTGATTGGGAGGTATTGCATTTGATGTGGGAGACTGATGGGCCGATAGTAAACTTGGGCAGATTGCTGGATGGCTGGAGGCAAGCTGACCTCGGAGGGTCACAGCAGCGCCGATACCCGCGATGTCAGACACTGCATTGGATGCTCACGAGGCCATTCTCACTATTCCATGTCCGGTATGTCGCCCGCCTGAAACAGGGTGACCGGTTCGCCATATTCACCGACGTCTACATTCGCTTCGCGGCTCCAGGCGATGACGCCCGCGTGCTGATCGGCGAGGAGCTTTGCCTGTCTGACGGCACGGTCTTCTGACTGATAGTCCTGCGGCCCGAATACGGTTTGAAGCTCGCCCGTATCGTCGGGATCAAACGCCATGACCACGATGAGCTTCGGGAGTTTTTCTTCACTCATCGCTCGGCTCCCTTCGCAGTCCACGCGCATTATCGGCCGCGCGGGCAGGTTCTCCAGCCATGGCGAAGGCGGCCGTGAGATAGTCGATGGCGGCCGAAATCGCCACCTCATCCCAACCGGCAGCGCGCGCCGCTTCGCGGACTTGGCGAAAGTTGGGCTCAGCTGATTCCGCGTGCTGATGGTCGACCATGCGAAGCAGCGCGTAGACATACGGCTCCAGCGCGTCGGCACAGTCATGAATCCGCTCGAGATCAAGCACAGACCGACTGAGCGGTTTGATCTTCATGCAGCGACCTCAACGAGCTGATCGTCTGGCAGTGGCCGTTGCAACGCTTTCGCTTCGTCCCATGGCGCGCGTAGCCAAATGTCGATCTCCTCGGCGGTCGTCAGGATCACCGGCATCGCCTTGGGGTGGATCGGCGCGATGACGGCGTTAGGCTCGGTCGTCAGAAACGCAAAGATGTCGGCCGTCACCATGCCTTCCTTCGCCTTGCGCACGCCGGTCCAACTCGTCCACATGCCCGCGAAGACGAACAGCGGCTTCATCTCGTCGATGGCGAACCAGTGCAGCGGCAGCCTGCCGTCCGGTCCGCGCACGGTGCCGTATTCGGAGAACGAGGTGGCAGGCACGACGCATCGGCTCTCGACGCCTTGCCACGGTCGCCAGTGCGGTGAGGTCAGGTTGCGCACATTGGTCGTGCCGATGTCTGGTTCCAGGGTAAGCAAGCGCCTGAACTCGTCGTCGTCGATGGCCTTGCCTTTCGCCCTCATCTTCTCGACCCGCTTCACGGTCGCATCAAAGATCGCCTTCTTCGATGATGGCATTCCCCAGCGCGCACGCACCAGTTCACGCTCGCCATCCTGGCCCTGCCGCACGATGGGGGCGGGATAGTCGGGGTAAACATCCTGCGGCTCGAGGTTGCCGACCCGGTTCGTCATCGCGCGCGTCAGTTCAAGGATCGCCTGCGGGCCGATGGTGATGTTGTAGAGATTGCACAAGGCGCGTCCCTCCCGTCAGCCGTTGGCCAGTTGGACGGGGACGGTCTCGCCCAATGCGCGATGCTCGCCGCAATACCGTCGCGGCTCTGCCCGCCCGGACGAAAAGCCGAAGCTCCCCCAGCGCGTGCATCCTGGATGGGTGCACCAATGATCGAAGATGCCTGCTGGCGTCTGCGGCAGGTATGGGACGACCTGTGGTTCATCTGCAATCATCGGCACGGCATCCTCCGCTTCGACGCAAGGTAAGACACAGGATGGCTAGTCGTGCAAGTTTGTTCGCGTTATGTTCGAAACCATGCTCAGCCCCGTCCGCATCCCGAACATCATCGACCGCCGTTCCTATCGGCTGGTCAGCATCAATGTCGCGGCCGGGTTTCCATCGCCTGCTGCCGACGATCAGGAGGATACGGTCGATCCGTTCGCATGGGTCGTTCGCCACGAGAGCGCGACGTTCTGGTGGCGGGTATCGGGGGACAGCCTTGTCGATGAAGGCATCTTCGACGGCGATCTGATTGCCGTCGATAAGGCAGGCAAGGCCCGCCCCGGGCGCATCGTTCTGGCGGTGGTGGAAGGCGGTGTCACGGTCAAGGTGATCGAACGACGCGATGGCGAGCTGTGGCTGATGCCGCGCTCGCGCAAGCAGAACTATGCGCCCATTCGCATGACCGAGGATTGCGAAATCTGGGGCGTCGTCGCCGGGGTCGTGCGGCGCTACCCGGTCGAATGAATCATGGCCGATCCGCTGGCCCTGATCGACTGCAACAACTTCTACGTCTCCTGCGAGCGGGTGTTCGACCAGAGGCTGGTCGGCGTGCCGGTGGTGGTGCTGTCGAACAATGATGGCTGTGCCGTTGCGAGATCGGATGAGGCCAAGGCGCTCGGCATCAAGATGGGCGAGCCGCTGCACCTCTTCCGCGACAAGGTCGAGCGCAACGGCATCAAGGTGCTGTCGTCCAACTACACACTCTACGGGGACATGAGCCGCCGGGTCGTCGGCGCTCTCCATGCCTTCTCGCCGTCGCTGGAGGTCTATTCGATTGACGAGACATTCGTCGATCTGTCCGGCTTCGGCGGTCGCATGGTGGGACAGGCGCGCGACATGCGTCAGGCCGTGCGCCAGCTGACAGGCATCCCGACGTGCGTCGGCATCGGTCCCACCAAGACACTGGCCAAGCTCGCCAACCATGTCGCGAAGAAGAACCCGGTATTCGGCGGCGTCTGCGACATGATGGACGGTACGATCCGATCGGTCTGCCTGCCTCACATTGCGGTCGGCGAAGTCTGGGGCGTCGGCCGCCGTACGGAGGTCAAGCTGCTGGCGCAGGGCGTCAAGACGGTCGCCGATCTGCGCGACATGCCGACGGCTTTGGCGCGCAAGGTCGGCACTGTCGTCCTGGAGAGGACGGTCGCCGAACTGAACGGCGTGCGATGTGTCGATGTTGAAGAAGTCGAGCCGCAGCGCAAGGGAATGGCGGTGACGCGGTCACCCGGCACGCCGATTACGGATATCGACACGATGGGCCGAGCGATCACCGCTCATGCGACGCGTGCCGCCGAGAAGCTGCGTCGTCATGGTCTTGTCGCCGGGACACTCACGGTCTTCTACCACACCAACCCGCATCGACCGGACCGGCCGCAGCGTCATGCCAGCAAGTCGATGGCGCTCAAGCCGATGTCATCCGACACGTTCGATCTGGTCGAAACGGCGATGCAATGTCTGCGCGCATCGTGGCGCGGCGACCGGCCTTATGGCTTCACCAAGGCAGGCGTCATCCTCGATGATTTGCTTCGACCTGACGAAGCGCCGCAGATGCTGTTCGCGCCTATTCGGCCACGCGACGGCCGCCTGATGGATGCGCTTGATCAGGTCAATGACCGCTTCGGCAAGAAGTCGCTTGTGCTCGCCAGCGAGGGCTTCCGCGACAAGAGCTGGCACCTTAAGACCAATATGCGGACGCCACGATACACGACGCGTTTGGCGGACTTGCCTATATTGGTTGTTTCGTAAGAACGTTCGCAACTGACCCCATTGTCGCCGTTCGGGATGCTTCTGTCCCCGCTCGGAACCTGTCGTTCGCTCAATTCCCACAAACGGCAGAACTGGGGCGGGAGGCAGACAGGCTGCTTTTGGAAGCTTTTGGTGGTTCGCTGCCGTTAAAGTCTTCGTCATCAGGCGTGCTACAAGATCGGCTCTGGAACCCGACGCGTCGAGACGGCGAGTTGCTTGAGTTGCCCTTTCGCGGCGACGAAGAGCCCGCGGATTTGGCTCGATGTGTCGCTGATCAATCGCACACATCGATACAATTGAAGCACCACGGTTAATCTAGCAGATCGGCAAGGTATGATAATCGTTGCGGATGCTTGAAGACGTCTATCTCTTCATCAACGAACACGCGTCGCTTGCGGCTGCGCTTGGCCTGGCCGCAACCGCAGGCGCTATGGTGGAAAAGCTGCGAGCAGACCACGTGCGTCAAAAGTGGCAGTCTCACAATCAGAGCAAATGGAATAAGGAACGCGGCATAAACAGTCCTTCCTGGCCACCATTGCAGCAAGCTCGGGATGCAGTTCCCGTGAACCATATGGATGCGGCCGACCAGCTGCGGATTGTCATGAGAGCGGAGTTCGCCAGCCAACCTCTATTGAACCGCAGCGAAGTGCGTGTGTTCAAGGAACTCGATCACATCGTTCTCAACTACAATCCGCTCTGGCAGGTCATGGCTCAGGTCTCGCTAGGGGAAATCCTTCGCACTAAGGACAAGGCCGCTTTTAGTTGCATCAATTCCAAGCGTGTCGACCTGCTGTTGGTCGATGAGCACTGTCACCCGCGGCACGTCGTCGAATACCAAGGAATTGGCCATCATCAAGGAACAGCGGCCGCGCGTGATGCGGTGAAGAAGGAAGCACTGCGCCGCGCTGGCATCGGGTATCACGAGGTGGTTGCCGGTCATACCAAGCCTTCGGATTTGCGGCGTCTGGTGGAGAGACTGGTCGACAAGCAAACAGCACTCGACGTTGGTGACAAGTCGACGCGCGGCCCGAGCGAGGTTCGGCCTTCGATCGAGATTTCAACACCTCTTCCCGAGGCTCGTCCGCCCGCATAGCTGGCATACGATTTCGCGGTTCGGACCGTCATCGTAATCAATCGCTTCACGAGCGGATTCGAGAACAGCTAAGCTCATTCCCATGAACACTCTTGGAATTATCTCCGACACGCACGGGCTCCTGCGCGAAGAGGCCATCAAGTTGCTCTATGGTGTGGACCACATCATCCACGCTGGTGATATCGGTGAGCCGAACATCCTCCAACGCTTGGCAGCAGTTGCTCCCGTATCGGCAATTCGCGGCAATATCGATGTTCAGCCGTGGGCGTCATCCTTGCCCGACACGATCCAAACCACCCTGTTTGGCCAGAAGATCTACGTGATCCACGATCGCAACGAACTTGCAATTGCTCCAGCGGAAATGGGCATTGACCTTGTGATTTCAGGTCATTCTCACCGCGCCAGCATCGAAAGGTTGAATGACGTTCTGTACGTCAATCCCGGAAGCGCTGGCCCGCGCAGGTTCACGCTCCCCATAACTTTGGCAACTATCGAGATTGCCGGTGGCCAGCTGTCACCTAACATTCGAGAGCTCTTATGAGCTCAATCCTCAACGAATTTAAGTGACTGAATCGGGGCCGTTTCCGGATGGTCCGCTATCGGGCCGCGTCTGGCGGTTGACCGGGCCTGTCTGTCGGGCAAAGTTTGCCCAGTCTGCATACGACCCCAATTCGGTCATTCCGACTGCTTCCACCGCTGTTCGCAATCTGCCGTTCCTCCGGCTTCCTTCCGTTGGCAAGGCTGATACCGACCCTCTGGCGGTCGGCTCAAGCGTGCTTGGGATCGTTGGCGGCGAAGATCTGCACCAGCGAGTCGTAGACGCGATCTCCGAAGTCCATCGCTCCTTCGCGCCCGCCTGGGCCCGCAAATACCTGCGACAACGAGGTGTAGGGTAAAAAGCCCGACTTGATCGTATCGACGGGCCTGCCGTTTTCGAGCACCGTCTCCGTCACGGTTTCGAACAGACCCGGCGGCACGGGATGGAGGGCGTTGGGATTATGTATCAGCATGGCCTCCTGCCCCCAGGTCTCTTCCGGCGTCCCTGGGTCTCCGACGATATACGCAAAAGGTAGGGGCTGATGGGCGTTGGGATCGGGATCGTTCATGGTTCCGAAGCGGAGCATCGTCACGTCCTCGTCGGGGTATGGTCCAGCCAAGGCGACACGCATGAACTTCGGTACCGTTCCTGCATTAGTCCAGAGTACGGCCGAGACGTGTTCCGTTCCCTCCAAGTTGAAAAAGCCGGACGGAATGTCCTTGTCTCCGCTGACGTGGCGGGCAATCTGCTTCTGTTCGATGATGAGCCGACCGCTATCGTCCCAACTTGGCGATTGCCTGATCCCATACAGATAGAAGGCGGTGGCCGCGCCGCCGAAACCAAGCGAACCGTGCTCGTGAAAGGATTGCACCGCAATCACGAACGGCTGACCTGTGACGTGGGGCAATTGCCAGTAGGCTTTAGGATTCCTCTTCTTGTCGATTCGATGCAGCAATTTGTTCCGCAGCGCGCCGCCTATGCGCACCGGGATGTCGTTCTCGGATCGGTCGCGGATGTCTTGGATGTCCAGATCCCTAGTGTTTGTCGGCTCGTAGGGAATGAGCCTGCTACCCCCCTTGTCAGTGCGGTTCGCGGTCGTGCATTCGATGTGGATTCGAACACCTCCTTTCTCGACGCTGAAGTCCGGATGGTGAGCGTTGCCGATCATCGTGAACCCCTCGGAGTGAAGGAGTTCGCTGACATAGAGTTCGAACGTTCTGTTGTCGAAGCCGGTCGTCTGGAACTGTTCCACGAAATTACCGTCGCGGTCAGGGAAGCGGGCGAAGGCTTCGTTAATCATCGCCCGGGTCGATCGGTTGCGCGGCGATTCCTTAAGGAACCTGTAGGATGGATGCATCTGCTTCTTGGGCGGGGACTGCCCAAACAGGCCTCTCGTCGGTTTGAATCTTGCTGCAGTTGGTTTCATCGCCTCCGTCGATCCTTCTCATCCGGTTGAACTCGGGCCACCCCCAATTTCAGTCGTTTGCCAGACAACGAGCACGGCTGCTCCGACCCTACTAGCGGAGCAGCCTGAAAACGACCTAGTTCATTCCAGGCTTCGAATGATTACAGCCCGGATCTGGACCGGTGTCATCTTGCTGTGACGGCCGTCGTACGTCGCACCGTGGCCGTTCCACAAAGACCCCTTGGCAACAGGCATCGCAGCTCCGCCAAGCAATCTGACAACCAACCTCGCATGGGAGGGAAGAGTATCGACGGTAGCGCGAAACATTGTCGTCCCGGCCCTCCTCGATCGACCGATAAACACCGGACGACTTGAGTTTTTGAGTTCAAGGTAGAGACACGACTCCGCTAGCGCATTCTCTATGAATTCGAGTGTGAGCTGCTTGGGCTTCATAAGATAGACGGTATCGTCCGTGCGTACGGATTAAACTCCAGACAACTAGGGTCATCGGCGGCGATGCGGACCTTTATCATGTCCACGCTTCCGCCCGCTGACAGGTGGGTATGATTGTTATTATGACCCATGATGTGCGTCAGGACGCGGACTATCTGGTTTGTACGCGTCCACATACTGCTGGAAGGGACGTTGGAGCCAACCGCGGCATGAAGCGTGGCGACCCAAGCAGCGCGGGAGCGCTGGTGGAAAGTTTCGACATTCACAGACGTTACCTTGTGGCTTGAGGGATGTTCGCCATGTCCCTGTGCCGTCAAGTCCCGCTTTGTCAGGCAAAGTTTGCCTGGTCAGCACACGACCCGTTGCAGCCATACAGCGCATTCATCGCCGCCAGAGGAGCGGACATTCTGCGGCAATGGCAATATCGCGCCAGCGTGGCCGTGGAACGCGAGGCAGGGTGGGTTTCTAAAAAAGGGTAAACGATGATGCTTGAGCAGGTCGAACACTGGCATAAAGGCGGAACTCTGCGGGCAAAAGGGCAGATGCTGGACGGGGCCCTGTCCGGATATTGGGAGTGGTTTCGGATCGACGGTACCAAGCTGCGTTCCGGTCACTTCGATAACGGACAGCAGGTCGGCGAGTGGATCACCTATGACCGGAGCGGTCGTCCACACACAGTCACAAAGAAGATGCGAAAGTAGACAGGGCAATCGCTAGGTAGGCAGACGGTCGGTTTTCCACCCCGGATGCGCCGGTCTCGAGCCGACCCCATTTTGGTCATTCACGCTTCCGGTAGGATGCCCCAAAAGCGGCCGACGGCGTATCTCAAGATAGACCCCAGTGAAGTGCTTGTTGATCATCGTATGCACGGGCAAATACTAGCATATTAGGGAAGTCGCGTCTGGTTAGTTCAACGAATCCAAGTACCGCGCTTGGGCGTTGGAACTGCGATGATGCAGCCTACCGGCTCCGCTTGGTAAGCATGCAACCGAGATGAAACGGACTATCTCTGCGTCGTCCCATTTCAAAACGAGGCGTGCATGCGATTTTCTCAAACCAAGTTCACCCCGCGCCGCATCAAACTTTTTTGTCAAATGCGCCTCGCAAACCTTTTATCAGCGTTCGACCTAGCAAATACCCAAAGTTATCTCGAACATTGCCTGATCAGCCGCGAGTTTCCTCCGTATCGTGGAAGCTCGATCGACATTGAGCTTATCGCAAATGGATGCGGCGTTGACCCCGCGGTGCTTCGCAAAGCTCAAAGCGAGTTACAGTCCATCTGCGATGCTATATGCCGTGCGCTGGCCAACAGACCGCTAAGCGCACGAAAATTGAAGCGGTCGATGCGACGTTCGAAGACGTCCAATCCGCGAGGCGCACCACGTAAATCCGCCGAGCCATCAGACAATTTGGTATCGGACGGGCCAAGAACCGATAGCCGAAAGCTATGTTCAATCGACGACAATCCTGAGGCTCTCTGGACTGACTGGTCTGAGCCTTCGGATTTGGCATCGGCACTTCGCCTACATCTGGAGCGACATGGTGAGACCGTTTACCGCCTCGCGAAAGCCGTAACTCTCGCGGGCGTCCTGCTTGATCGACCTACCCTTGCTAAATGGGTTGCTGGCACCGCATCCCCCCGCACGGTCAACAGTCTGGAAGCACTTGCCTGCATAGAAAAGCGCTATGGTCTTCCAGACGGCAATCTTCGAGCGAAACTTCCGCATCCCAACCGTGCGTTTGTCGCCAACCTTCTCGACAACATCCCACTTCCCGAGCGCCGACGACTCGCTTGGCACCTCCCGACAGATTTTGCGGGACGTCCCGAGGCTGAGCAGCAGGAAATCCTAGATTGGGTGCGTAAGAATATCATTAGCGGCTCGACGGACTACCGCCGATATCAGGCCGCGGCGCAGCGTCAACGCTTCGCCGTCCGCTTTCGAGGTCCTGATGGATCAGCGCGTTGGGCAGGAAAGCGCGCGAATAAGCGGAATGCAGCTCCCCACGGAATCCAACACGATGCCGCTCGGCAGAACAAGGTCGTTGACGCCCCGCAGCAGCTTCAGAGCGAGATGAATGATCTGCTGCGTTTCAAAACCGCCACCCTGACCGCCTTTGGTATGCGCCGAACCGGAGTTTGGAACAGCGAAACTGCCGCGCAGAAAATCGAACATCTTGGCCTGATGTTTGGAGCGTTTGTTGCGTCACCCGACAGCGAAATTCGCGGTTACGGTGCCGAGCTCGATACACTGAGCTTCGCCATCCTAATGTTTCCGCAAGTCTGGGACTGGTATCTGCAATGGCGTGAGCAACGGCGTGGGTTTTACACCAAATGGGAGATCGACATGCTCGCGATCGGTCTGGCTCTCGTGCGCAATGAGACGGGCTGGCTGCGTCAGAATCCTCGGATAGCTGAAAATCTCCAACCGATCCCCGGCTTGATTAGTTGGGATGACATTGAGACAGTTCGTGGCAACTGGGACGCTGCATGCGATGCCATGCACGCACATGGCCGACACCGGACACGTGAGCTCAAGCGCGTGGCTCGAGTGCATCGCGATCCCTTTGAGCCAATCCTCCCGGTTCTCGAAGCGAAGAGCCCGGTGAGTGAGTACCGCAAGATCACCGAGGAAATTGTCAAGCGCATGCCCGATGAGAACCGCTATCCAAAGGCGGCGGCAGAGGCCGTTCGATCGTTGCTGATCCTGCGTCTGGGTTTGCATACAGGGCTTAGGCAAAAGAACTTGCGTGAACTTTTGCTGTGCCCGCATGGGCGGCTGCCGACAGCGGAACGCATTCTGGAGGAGCAGCGACGGGGTGAGATTCGCTGGAGTAGCCGAGATCAAGGGTGGGAAGTGTTGATCCCGGCACTGGCCTTTAAGAACGCCAATTCATCGTTCTTTGGATCGAAGCCCTTTCGGCTGATATTGCCGGATCTCGGCGGACTTTACGAAACGATCGAAGCCTGGATCGCTCGTCACCGAGCGCTCCTGATCGGCCCGGCGGAAGATCCAGGTACTTTTTTTGTAAAGTCAGCAAAGCTCACAAGTACCGACGCCGCATACTGCCAAAACACCTTCTTCGAGGCTTGGCGGCATACGATCCAACGTTACGGGATTTATAATCCGTTCACCGGTCGGGGCGCGATTGAAGGCTTACTACCACACGGTCCCCACAATGTCCGCGATGTCCTTGCGACGCACATCTTGAAACAAACAGGCTCTTACGAGCAAGCAAGCTATGCGATCCAGGACACACCAGAGATGGTTGCGCAGCACTACGGTCGCTTCTTGCCACAAGATAAAGCGGAGATCGCGGCGCGCATTCTCAATCAGGTTTGGGAAGCCGCATAAGAGCGAGCGCGCGGGCAGAGTATTGAATGTTACTCCTCATATGCGCTTGCGACGATGATCGATCAACTGCCAAGCACCAGACTCCGATGACGGGCAGCGGCTTTCGACCCCAACTTTGCCGGACCAGCAACGTCTGCTTTCTCCGAAAGCGACCTGAAAGCCGACCGTCTGAAAACCACCCCGAAGCTGCCACTTCATCGTAGCGGCGGGTGGTAACACAGGTACCATGCCTGGCTAGCCCACCTGGCGTTCGGTGATTTGGTCTACGACCCCTTGAGAAGATTGGCGATTGTTACTATCGCTGACCAGAGCAAAGAGGCCACGATGACCATGAATCAAAACGAAGCTGAGGTTCAGCTTGAAATCATCAGCAACATCGTGTCGGCGTATGTGGGAAACAACGCTGTGCCGACGACTGAACTTCCGGCATTGATCGAAAGCGTGGCGACAGCCATTGCGCGGCTCTCGCCGACGGGCGCGCCGCTTGAAATCGAACAGACCCAGAAGCCTGCTGTCCCGATCAAGAAATCGGTGACACCGGACTACATCGTTTCGCTTGAAGATGGACTGAAATTCAAATCGCTGAAGCGTGCCTTGTCGGCCAGGTACGGCCTAACTCCGGACCAATATCGACAAAAGTGGAACTTGCCTTCTGACTATCCGATGGTCGCTCCCAATTATTCCAAGGCTCGCTCGGAGCTCGCACTGCAACTGGGATTGGGGCGGAAAACAGGTGCAAAACCGGGTCGTAGACGTAAATCATGACCTCGATCGGTTTGGGATTTCCTGAGGCAATTCGCAACCCTGCTCCTAGCTAGGTACAGCGATGTCTTGCGACCGACCTGGTGGAATATTTCGGAGGCCATCTAGCCTGAAAATGCGAACGCTCGACACGTACCGTCTCGTCGTCTTGCGCAGTGCGGCATGCGCTGCGGCTGTCCTGATGACTTTGGTAGCCGATGAATCTGGTGCACACGCCGCAGACCGTCTCATTGGCAGAGCTACCGTCATCGACGGCGACACTATCGAAATTCATGGCGAACGCATTCGGTTCAATGGGATCGATGCGCCGGAATCCGCTCAAACCTGCCTGTCGGCCGGAGGGCGTGAATACCGATGTGGTGCTGCCTCGGCCAATGCATTGGCTGAGTTCCTCGCTAAATCCGTCCCTGCTTCGTGTGATTTCGTTGAACGCGACAGATACGGCAGGTTTGTCGGGACATGCACCCGTGCCGATGGAGCCGGCGTCAACGAATGGATGGTCGAAAACGGCCATGCCTTCGATTGGCCTCGCTACAGTGGCGGATCATACGCCCTATCTCAGGAACTTGCAGAACGTGAGAGCCGCGGCCTTTGGCAGGGCAGCTTTGACTGGCCATGGGACTGGCGAAGAGGGGCCAGGGAGGCGACCGCGGCCCGCCAGCCTTCAACTGAATCCGGATGCGTGATCAAGGGCAACATCAACTCCAAGGGGGAGCGGATTTTTCATTCGCCGGGGCAGAGAGACTACGAGCGCACCGTCATCCATGAGGACCGAGGACAGCGGTGGTTTTGTTCGCAAGAGGAAGCAATCGCTGCAGGCTGGAGGCCTGCCCGAAGATAACTGTGAACATGTATATTGCTTGGTTCGCTATCCGTACTTACAAGCTGTAGTTGCCGAGTGAAAAGGCTTCGCTGCAGGGGTATGGGAATTGGCGAAAAAGTTCGACAGTCTGAATAAGCTCCGCGAGAAAATCGCGACGAGCAGTCATGGTTACAGGTCATCGACCGAAACATTTGCCAGCATCGACGTTGAGAAGGTCGCTAAGGACCTTGATCTGGTCGAGGCAGCCCAGGAAAATGGGCGAAATAACCGGCCCCCGAGCTCGGCGAAAAGCATAGATGCCTTCGAGCGGACCGTCGTCGAACTGATCCGGGACGAGCAAAAATCGGCACATCAGATCGTCGAGGACAATCTGCAGCTCTTCTCGGAGCGCATGGCAGGCTTGGATTTCGACGAAAAGTTCGGCCTGATCCGTCAAGCAAACGAAGCCAGCGTCACTGACTTCAAGGGCGAGGTCTCGGTGGGCTTGGATGAGTTGCACGACAAGCGTCGAATCCTTCACACCGCCGAAGTCGAATATGAAGATTTCAGAAAAAGAAATCGGTTGGTTCGAGCAGCTCGCGTCTCCAGCGGCTTCACGCTCTATATGAAATTCGCGATCATCGTCTTGCTCCTGATCATCGAGACGATTCTCAACGGGTCGTTCCTCGCCGGAGGCAGCGATGAAGGATTGGTCGGCGGGTTTACCTTGGCGCTGACCTTCTCGGTCATGAACATCGGCGGCGCGCTCCTGTTCTCCATGTTCCTGGCCACGCATTTGGTCCATCGGAACTGGTTGTTTAAGCTGGTTGGCCTGCTGGGTGCTTCTGCATATGCCGCTTACGCTGTCGGCATTAACCTGGGCTTGGCACACTACCGCGACATCTCGCTGCGGCCCGGTTTTGAAGGCGATATCGGCACAGCTACGATGCAAAGCCTGACCAGCACCCCGTTCCAATTGGATTCGGTGAATTCCTGGTTGCTTTTCGGCCTGGGTTTCATGTTCTCGATCATTGCCTTCATCGACGGAACCTACATCCGGGATCCCTACCAAGGCTACGGCGGCGTCAGGAAACGTCTCGATCGTGATCGACAAGATTACATCAGTCGGAAGGACGATCTGATCGACACTCTTTGCGGAATTCGCGACGATCATAACGCCAAGGTCGAGGAAGTGGTCGGCAACCTTTCGAAAAGCCAGAGAGAGTACCGGGCAATCGTCGAGCACCGCGCGCGCATCCTGTCGCTCTTCGCAACGCATCAGGATCAGCTTGAACGGGCGGGGAACACGCTTCTCAAACGCTACCGCGCAGAAAACACGAAAGCGCGCGAAACCGCTCCACCTAAGTATTTCGAGAGCCAGTGGAAAATGGATCGTATCCAGCCTCGAAAACCCGGTGATGCAGAGTGGGGCGAGAAGGAGCTTTCTGAGGGGATCAGGTCCGCGCAGGATGAACTGCGCGCCCAGATGAAGCTCATAAGCAAGGAATGCGAGAGCGGGATTGAGCAGTACCGCGCGCTGGACAACATTCATCCGGACAAGCTTCATGGCTAGATCTCGCAGTCGACGGTCTTCGGGGCGTGGCACCCGGCGCAGAAGCGGATCCGGCGTTACAGCACTTCAAATTTTTGCTGCCGTCCTGGTGACGGGAGCAAGTGCAGCGCTGCTTGGCGGCTACCTGTGGCTCAGCTATGGGCGGGATCAGGATGTCGCACTGGATCAGCTCGGGTGTCCTGTGACGGGAGCGACCGGGATGACGGCAATCATCATAGATGCCACAGATCCGATTTCCGAAATCACCATGGCCAACCTGAAGAACGAGTTCAGACGTGAGGTCGCTCAGGTTGGCAAGGGTCAGTATCTGCGGATTGCCTCTCTGACCGGGCAACCTCGAGAGCTCCCGATGATGTTCGATGGCTGCAATCCAGGCGACGGGTCAAGTGTCGACCAGTGGACCAATAACCCAAATAGGCGGCAACGCCGATGGGAGGAGGAGTTCGGCAAGCCGCTCGAGCAGCTTCCTGCCAGCCTCGACAATGGCATTGGAGCCTCCCAGTCGCCCGTGATGGCGGCCGTTCAGAAGATCCGAAACGATCTTTTCGACAGTGATATCGCCGTTCCGGGATCCCCAAAAAGGATCATCATCGTTTCGGACATGATTGAGCACACGGATCTCTATTCGCAATATCGCTCCGGCGCGGATTTCGCGGCGTATCTGGCGTCCGACGCATATCGGACTTTCAGGACCACTCTGAGCGACGTCGAGGTTACGATCCTCTACGTCGAGCGTGCCAACAGGCGCTTCCCGTCGTCTGAGCATGTCCGTTTTTGGAACGATTGGATTATTGAGAACGGCGGCAGGATCGGCAGCATCAAACGGCTTGAGGGGTTGAACTGATGGCCAGATCGAAATCTTCGTTCGTGGATGGACCGTACCTCCAACTAGGCACATTCGCTGTGTTCACGTTTGGCGGCTGCGGTTTCATTTTTGTCGCGAAGTCAATGAATATGTCTCCAACCTTGTCGCTGGTGGTGCCAGTCGCTCTGATGGTCATATTCATGATCATCTCGAAGGTGCTCGGCAAACTGCGGATGCACGATGAACAGACGGGAGACAACCTCTACTACATGGGGTTCCTGTACACGCTCACGTCTCTTGGCGCTTCGCTTTACAATTTCGGTGCGGGGACCTCCACCGACGACGTGGTTCGTAATTTCGGCATCGCAATCAGCTCGACGATTACGGGCATCGCACTTCGCATCATGTACAATCAGATGCGCCGAGATCCTGCAGATATCGAGAAGGCCGCCCGGCACGAACTGGCAGAGATGTCGCGTAAGGTCCGCACGGAAATGGACAGTGTCAGCCGCGAGTTCGCGGACTTTCGTCGGATCAGCAACCAGATGCTCGAGGAAGGCTTCCACGAGATCGCGGCGCAGGCTGCCAAAAACGGTGAGCACATCCGCGATATTTTGGACAAGCAGGCCAGCGAAGCCATCAAACCCGTTCTGGAGACGTCTGAGCGGCTCGGCGCGGCGATGAACCAGAACTACGAGCGTATCGAACGCCAATTCGCGGAGATCGCACAGAAAGTCGAAGCCGCCGGAGAGCTTCTGGACAAGGCTAACACGTCCATGTCGGAATCAACGGCCCGCCTGGGCGATCAGGCGGGAAATGTCGCCGACAAGCTCGAGAAGGTGATCGTCCCGGACGAGGTCCTGAAAAACGACCTCGCCCCAATGGTCAAGAAGCTTGGTGAACTTGTGGGCATGTATGCGGTCAAAACCGAGCATGCCGCGAAGGATCAGAACGAGCGAATGCTGGCCATAGCTGCGATGGTGGAGAAGGTTGCAACGTCTTCGGAGCGCGCTGCCAAAGCAGCCGAGACGGCGGCAGAGGTCTCCTCGGATCAAGAAGACCGTTTTGCAAAGCTCGCCGAAGCGGTCGAGAAGCAGGGCATACATATCTCGCGGGTTGCGAAGGTTGTCGCACGCAAGGCGGCGAAGGAAGAGATCGTCGATATCTCCGTTCCTGAAAACGACGCTGCCCAAATGCAGGCCGTGCCCTTAACGGTCGCCGCCCCGAAGACAGTGCCGAATGTTGTGGGAGGAACCGTCGAGATCGATGGGCCTGAAAGGACCGACGAGTTCCAACCGGTCATCGAGCCTGCCGAGAGGCCCCAGCGCTTCACCGGATTTTGGAACCGATGAGCAGAACGCAGATAGGCTCCGAAAGAAGTGGTTACGGGCGAGGCCTGATCCTTGGCCTGACAATGGCGGAGACGATGCTATTGCTCGTCTTCTGTCTCCTGCTCGCGGTAGGGGCCATCATCGGCAACAAGGATAAGGAAACCAAGGAGGCGATCGCTGCGCGGCAGGCCGCCGAAACGGCGCTCGCAGCGATCGAAAGCGAGAGAGCAGCGCTTGATGAGCAGATGAAAGAGATGCTGGCCTCGCGAAGTGGCGCAACTATCGACGAGGAGTGGCGTGAGCTTCGCGCAGCGCAGCAAGGTGTGAGGAAGATCGAGGAAGCAGGGCTAACGTTGGCAGAAGCGGTAGAAAGCGCCGCGTTGACGAAATCTGCTCGCGAGCATGGTCTCCAAGCAGAAACGATTGCAGATATGGTTCGTGCGGCAAAATCTGCCGCCGATCAGGGAATGACTTCTGCCGAAGTGCAGGAGATTACAGCCGCAGCGGAAGTTCTCAAAAAATTCGGCTACGACAAAGCCGCTACCGCGGCCGAATTGGCATCGATACTGGAAGCTGCGGGGCGAGCTGACGGACGTGACGATGGCCCGCACGATTGGCCGCCGATCATCAACCTAAGCGAAACCGACGGCCAGTCGTTTGCGAGCGGCAGTGCCGAGCTCACGGAGGGGTTCAAGACGCGCCTCCAGGAGGTCGCCCCGGTTATTGCAGAGCGTTTGCAGGAATTCGATGTCGACATCGTCGAAGTCATTGGCCACACAGACGAGCAAGCGATGTCCGGTACAGCTTCGAATATGGACCGCAGCATGCGGGAAGTCCTGGAAGGTTCGCAGCCCGTGTCCGCGTTGAGACCGGTCGACAATGCAGGTCTCGGGCTCGCACGCGCGTTGTCGGTCGTGACGTTTCTGAAGGGCCTTCCGGAGCTATCAGAGGCTACCCACGTCACGTTTATTCCGATGTCAGGTGGACAGCTAATCTTGCCCGGGGATACTGTGACTGACGGGTCGAATTCCGGTGCCGCAGCCGAACGACGACGCATCGAAGTCAGGGTCCGGAAGCGGATCAACAATGCGCCTGAGCAGCTCGACACTTCGATCTCCGAAGAGGCGAGGTTACCGTTCTTCGACGGCGTGGCGCGAGTTCTGACTACCCTTCCTAATTAATACTCGATCATCGAAGCCCTCGCCCCACGCACACAGTTCTTCTGACCGGTTTTGATCACTCATCGCTGAAGAGTTAATAAAGCCTTCGTGGGGCCTCCACGAAATTTCCAGGGATTGCGCAGTTCCCAGCGTCACATTTAAGACTTCTGGGCTAGCCGCAGAATCTCTCATTTAACATTGCCAAAATGACGCCTAAGCTATAGTGCCGGGGAATGGCGTTAAAGGCTGGAATTTTCCCTCAGGCGGGGCAAGTGTTAATATGCAATTTTGGACCAGACCCCGACAAAATCGCGGAGCCTGGGATCATGACTGGTCCGCTTGGTGTAAAGCCTGAGATGTACAAGGAGCGTCACTGTGTAGTGCTGAGTGCCGGTCGAGGGCTGACTACAATCGTGCCGTTTTCAACGGTCGCTCCAAGGACACCGCAAAAGTATCACTTTTGCATTCCTCCGGGTTCGTACGGATTTTTTGATCCGCATGAGGAAAATTGGCTCAAGGCCGACATGCTGGAGACCGTTAGCAACGAACGTCTCGATCAGCCTTTTTTTGCTGGAAAGAGGTCGAATGTGAAACTCTCAAAGGATCATTCTTTGGAGGTTCGGAGAGCTGTTCTGCATTGGTTAGGCTTCAGCCGCTTGACAGAGCATCTGTGAGCCGCCATATTTCGCATGTCAGCCGTATCCATTCGGCAAGCTAGATCGTCAGAGCCCTGCAGGTCCAAGCCTGTGGGGCTCAAGTCGTTTTAGCATAGTTTTTCTGTCTTACCGAGGATTTCAAATGCGCTGCTAGGTCTCAGGCGCATGAGGGGCGTCACCTGCAGCCACAGCTCGCGAAGTTGGCGTCCAATTTAGGCAGACCGTGACCTGCCACTGAACTTTCATCCAGCGGCGATTAGAGCCTCGGCTGTTTTGCTCCGATCCCATTCTTTGGACCGCCGGATGCTGGAGTTTCCGGCATGTTGTCACGTTGGCGGGCTGGCAGCGCCATCGTGATTTAGCAACGAGATCGGGACGTTGTGCCCGATCGCCCCATGCGGACGAACCTCGTTGTAGTATCTGCGCCAATCCTCCATCTTTTCGGCCGCATCGCGTCAGGAACCAGTGCGCGTTCAGGCATTCTGCCCTGAAGCGACCGTTGAAAGCTTCGATGTAGGCGTTGTGTGTTGGCTTTCCCGGCCGCGAGAAGTCGAGCGTGACGCCCTTCGTGTAGGCCCACAGGTCAAGGTCTCGGGAGATGAACTCGGACCCCTGCCACGCTCGTCGACGCCGAAACCTGCAGGCGGAGGGCTGGGCCATGGCGAAGCCCAGGGAGTCTCAGGAACAGCATTTCCTGATGTCGCTGCAGTGCCGCACGTGGACGTGCTGACCAGCACGATGCTACGCGAGGATACCTCCTATAATCTGTTCAGGAAGCTGCGCTGGCCTGAGACTGACCAGGGCCAGACTTCGACCCTCCCCCACTTGGCGACCACGGCACCGCCACAGCTCAGGCAGGTTCCCTTGAGCTTTGGTTGAGCCTCTGTTCGCTCTCTATTCACAACCGCCAATTTCACGTTTTGCCCCGTCTTTTGATGTGGAGAGATTGCCGGTCTCGTCCTCGAACCCTCTCCCCCTACAGTTGAGGATATGCTATGGCACAGCCTAAGAGATAGTCAGTAATCGATATTAAGTCTTGATACGATCGGGCGGGGGCCAAAACAAGATGCATCTTCACTCTCTCTCATTCATGAATTTTCGTAGATTGAAGAATGCGCGCGTCGAGTTCTCGAACGACCTGACCATATTTGTTGGGGCCAACAACAGTGGAAAAACATCTGCAACTCACGCTATTGATCTGTTTCTATCCGGCTCGAAGGACAAATTTACTGTCAATGATTTTAGCGCGGATTGCTGGCCGGACTTTGAAAATTTTCCGGCGGACGATTCGGTTGAGCAAGCCTTCGAATTCCCGGCTATAACTCTTGATGTGTGGATCAGCGTTGATCCTGACAATCTCTACCGGGTCGTGGATCTCCTGCCCCGAGCCGCATGGGAAGGGGCACTCGTCGGTGTCCGGATTGAGTTTGCCGTGAAGGACGCCGCTCAAACGCTGGCCAGCTACCGAAGGATGGCGACCGAGGCCGCGAAGTTCGCCCAGAATAAGGCTGAGCACGGCGCAGACTATAAGCCTTGGCCCCGCAACATGCGCGACTATCTCGCGCGCCAGCTGAAAAATGAATACGGCCTGCGCTATTTCATACTCGACGAGGCGTCGCTCGACCCCGCCAACGCTGGTAAGACGTACGCGCCGAAAGAGATCCTGGGAGACACCGAGCGAACGGGACACTCAATCATCAATTCGCTGATCAAGGTGGACTTCCTGAGCGCTCAACGACATCTTGGTGATGGTAACGCACAAGCTCGAACAGAGGATTTGTCCAAACGGCTCAGCCGTTTCTACACGCGCAACCAGAGCAAGCGCGAGGACGACCATAACGCTTTGCGCGCGTTGGCGCTCTCTGAAGATCAACTGACGAAGCATTTTTCGGACGTGTTCAAGGACACATTCAAATCGCTACGCAAGCTCGGGTATCCCGGCCTTTCCCACCCTTCACTGGAGATCCGCGCCGCTCTACGGCTGGAGCGGCTGATGGGCGATCAGCAGGCCAAGGTGCACTACCTGCTTGAAGAGGCGGCGGATGGCGCAGAAGCCCTGTCTCTCCCCGACAGCTACAACGGGTTGGGTTTCAAAAACCTAATCTACATGGGCGTCGAGCTGCTGGACCTCCACGCTGCGTGGTCGCTCACGGAAGAAGGCGAGGAAGAAAAGCGCCAGCCAATCCACCTGATGTTTATCGAGGAGCCGGAGGCGCATATGCACGCGCAACTCCAGCAGGCCTTCGTTCGCAAGCTCACCGAACTCATCCCACCTGCAGGGGCAGACGGTCACGTCACGCAGTTCGTCATCACGACGCATTCCCCGCACATCCTGTACGAGCGGGGCTTCAAACCGATCCGCTACTTCCGCCGATCGGCCGAAATCGGCTCCAAGCAAAGCTCCTCCGTTTTCAACCTCTCTGCCTTCTACGCGAGCAACAAGGACGACCGGGACTTTCTCCAGCGATACATGAAGCTAACGCATTGTGACCTCTTCTTCGCTGACGGCGCAATCCTTGTTGAAGGCAACGTCGAGCGCCTCGTACTTCCGTTGATGATCGGTCACGGTGCTGAGAAGCTGAACGCGGCTTATCTCAGCATTCTTGAGGTTGGTGGCGCTTTCGCCTTTCGTTTCCAGAAACTGATTGAGTTCCTCGGCTTGCCGACCCTGATCGTGACTGATCTCGACAGCGTGTACCCGCCCAAGCCTAAGAAGGTTGCTGAGGCTGTTCCGGAGGCCGACTGGGACGCCGCTGCCCAAGGTAACAACGCCGCTGGTGAAGACGAAGACGAGGAAGATGATCTCGACGATGAGGCTGCGACTGAAGGGGATGAGCCGAAGCCAAGCTCAAAATGCCCTGCCGGAACGCCTGGAGCTGTGACGGCAAACCAGACCCTGCGCCAGTGGCTCCCCGGCAAGATACTTATTGAAGACCTTCTGGCCGCGATGCCTGAAAGCAAGCTGCAAGCGCCGCAGGATGGCTCCGGTGCGCATGTGATGGTGACGTATCAGTGCCCCGTGACCGTGACGTGGGGAGCGGAGACGGCCGAGCTGAAGAGCCGAACCTTCGAAGAAGCCTTTGCCTACGAAAATCTTGAGTGGTGCCAGAAGAAGGAGCACCACGATCTGAAGCTGAGATGGAGCAAGGCGGGAACGATGCCGCTTGCCGACTTGGCTTCCAGGATCCATACGCGCGTCAAAGGCCAGCATTTTAAGAAAACCAACTTCGCCTTGGGCCTGTTGGCTAGCAGCGACGCGACTTGGGTCGTCCCTACTTACATCCAGCAGGGCTTGGACTGGCTGGCACAACACGTCGCAGTCGTAGAAGAGGAGACGGACGACACGGCTGCAATCGCCGGTACCGACGCCGCTCCTGCCCAACCTCAAGACCTTCAGGCGGCTCAATGACCAGCCGCGCAGGAAAGCCTGATACGCCAGCTGATATCGAACTGAGAACCTTGCTAGATGATGATGCGTCAACCGGGTTCGTGATGGTCTCAGGTGCAGGGTCAGGAAAGACGACATCGATCGTCAAAGCGCTCGATCATCTTCTCAAAACGCGAGGCCGCGCTCTGCGAGCGCAGTCCAAAAAGATCGCCTGCATTACTTACACAGAAGTCGCGGTCGGCGAGATTTGGGGTGATGTCGGCAACAACCCGTTATTCCAAGTGTCCACGATTCACAGCTTCCTCTGGGCGGCCGTGAAGCCATTTCAGAGCGACATCGCAAGCTGGGTTGGACGTCGGCTCGACAAGAAAATCACAGACACTGAAACTGAGATTGCAGGCTTCACGAACAGGACGCGGGCGTTGACGCGCGAACGTAAACACGCCGACCTGGAGCGATATCGAGCCCAAAAGCTGACGATCGGAGATGTGAAGCGCTTCACCTATGGCGTCGGAAGCGACTACCCGAAGGGAATTCTGGGGCACGACGACGTTATCAAGCTTTCGACCGAGCTAGTCCAACACCTGCCGGTTATCGCCAAGGTTGTTGGGCAGAAGTACCCGTTCATCTTTGTCGATGAGAGTCAGGACACCGATCCGGGTGTCGTTGCGGCACTTAAGTCGATCTCAGCCTTGCTTGGTAATAAGTTCTGCCTCGGTTTCATTGGCGACCCGATGCAAAAAATCTACACGTCCGGGGCAGGCGTCATAGCGCCTCTCGAAGGTTGGAAGCCTATCGAGAAGCCTGAAAATTTTCGCTGCCCCGTCGCTGTCCTCAATGTGATCAATCAGATCCGCGCGGGCGATGACGGTCTTGTTCAGACCGGCGGCAAAACAAAAGAGGTCGGAGGTGCACGCGTACCGGTCCAGGGCTCTGCGAAGCTGCTCGTGGTGTCCAAGGCCGACCGTACCCAGAGCCTTGCCGAAGCGCGACAGTGGCTAGCCCATCAGAACAACGACGCCCTTTGGCTCAGCGATGAAGCTGACGCTGACGTGAAGGTCTTGGTAATTGCCCACCGGATGGCGGCCAACCGCCTTGGCTTCGGCACCCTTTATGAAGCCTTTCACGACAGAACCTCTGACGGTCTCAAAGCCGGCTTCGATGACGGCACACATTGGTCCGTCATTCCATTTTTGAAGCTGCTGGCTCCTTTGATGCTGGCCCATGCCGATGACGATCAATTCGAAATTATGAGCCTTCTACGTCGCCATGCGCCTTTTTTGCAGCGCGAATACATGCAGGCGAACGCTATCCCCGGAATTCTAAAGGATATGGACACTCGGGTGAAGGCGCTCGCACAGATCTGCGGAGAGTCTTCAGCGTGTCCTGCATTTGCTGCGTTCGAGCACTTGCGGGACGGAGGCATGTTTAAGCTGGATGATCGCATCGTTGAGGCAATGGCCGAATACGATCCTGCGGCTCCATCTGCCGAGAGCGGCGACGATGCCGCTTTGGTGAAGCTTCTTCACACGCCGATCCGGCAACTATGGGGCTATCGTCGCTACATCGAGGAGCAGTCGCCGTTCGAGACGCATCAGGGCGTAAAGGGCGCGGAGTTCAGCCGAGTTCTCGCGATCTTAGATGACGAAGAAGGTCGGCATAATCAGTTCAACTACGGGAAGTATTTCGGCATAACACCTCTATCCGACACGGACGAACAAAACATTCGGGACGGCAAGGAAACGACGATTATGCGCACCCGTCGCCTTCTGTATGTCTGCTGTTCCAGAGCCGGCGAGGATTTGGGTGTCGTGTTTTTTGCAGATGACCCTGCACAGGCTCATGCCGCTATTGTCGCGTCGCGTCTCTTCCCCGCTGAGGACGTGATTAATCTCGCCTCATCCTAGTCCTTTATAGGCTGTTCTACAGAAGGGCTATCGACCTTAGGCGTCCGGGAGTTCGTTCAGCGGCTCTTTCGGTGAGATGCCGAATGATGCCGAATGGCAGTCGTTCGGAGCTTAGAGCCGCCAAGGACAAAAGCCAGGTCTCCGGTCAACTTCCGATCGAATTGAAATGCAAAAAGCTGCTGCGACCAATCGGGGGCCAGCCTCCTTAAGCCGCGCAGAGCGGGATTGAAGGGCTATTTGAGTGCAAACTATGCGCGTTTGAGTGCGAACTATGCGACTGGCGACATGTTACCCATGTCTCCGGGTCCTACAATAGAACGACCCGAGACATAGGTGACGTTTTGTACCGGACACATGGGTAACACTTTTCGGCTTTGCCGGGAGGTGTTGATGCCGTGGATGGAGTGTTCGGTGATGGAAGAACGTCTACGCTTCGTGGCC
>NZ_JAAAMK010000018.1 GCF_024105665.1 Aliihoeflea aestuarii
GGAAGGGACCCGGCCAAGCCTCGGTCTCGCCAGCAGGCGGATCAGGATTCCGACGGTATCCTTCCCGCATTCACTCTACACCACCCCGAACACACAGGATTCCTGTGACCAGCACAGGAATGACGGCGGGAAGGGTGGTGGAAGCCATCGGTGTCCCGATTTGCAAATGCCCTCGGTCCCGTCACCCCTGTGCTCGTCACAGGGGTCCAGGCCGCAATAAGTACCGTACGCACGACGGGGCCGAAAATTCGGCCTCGTGTTTGAACACACCTACTTCTTCTTGTTCTGCCGGTTCTCCACCAGATCGTCTACCACAGCCGGGTCGGCGAGCGTGGAGGTGTCGCCCAGCGCGCCGTAATCGTCCTCGGCGATCTTGCGCAGGATGCGGCGCATGATCTTGCCGGAGCGGGTCTTGGGCAGGCCCGGCGCGAACTGGATCTTGTCGGGCGAGGCGATCGCGCCGATCTCCTTTCTGACATGAGCGACGAGTTCCTTCTTGAGCTCGTCGGTCGGCTCGACGCCGTTCATCAGCGTTACATAGCTGTAGATGCCCTGGCCCTTCACATCGTGCGGATAGCCGACGACGGCCGCTTCCGAGACCTTGTCGTGGGCGACGAGGGCGGATTCGACTTCGGCCGTGCCCATGCGGTGGCCCGACACGTTGAGGACGTCGTCGACGCGGCCGGTGATCCAGTAATAGCCGTCCTCGTCGCGCCGGCAGCCGTCGCCGGTGAAGTATTTGCCCTTGTAGGTCCAGAAATAGGTCTGGATGAAGCGCTCGTGGTCGCCATAGACCGTGCGCATCTGGCCGGGCCATGAATCGATGATGCACAGATTGCCGTCTGCCGCGCCCTCGATCACCGCGCCCTCATTGTCGACGAGCTGCGGCTGGATGCCGAAGAAGGGACGCGTCGCCGAGCCGGCTTTCAGGTCGGTCGCGCCGGGCAGCGGCGTGATCAGGATGCCGCCGGTTTCGGTCTGCCACCAGGTGTCGACGATCGGGCAGCGCTCGTCGCCGACGACGCGGTAATACCATTCCCAAGCTTCCGGATTGATCGGTTCGCCGACGGAGCCGAGAAGGCGCAGCGACTTGCGCGAGGATTTCGTCACATTCTCGTCGCCCGCGCCCATCAATGCGCGGATGGCGGTCGGCGCGGTGTAGAAGATGTTGACCTGATGCTTGTCGATGACCTGCCAGAAGCGGCCGGCGTCGGGATAGTTCGGCACGCCTTCGAACATCAGCGTCGTCGCGCCGTTGGCGAGCGGTCCGTAGACGATGTAGGAATGGCCCGTCACCCAGCCGACATCGGCCGTGCACCAGTAGATGTCCCCGTCGTGATAGTCGAAGACGTATTCATGCGTCATCGAGGCGTAGACGAGGTAGCCGCCGGTGGTGTGCAGGACGCCCTTCGGCTTGCCGGTGGAGCCGGACGTATAGAGGATGAAGAGCGGGTCTTCCGCGCCCATCGGCTCTGCCGGGCAGTCGGCGGAGACCTTGGCAATCTCGTCCTCGTACCAGATGTCGCGGCCGTTCGCCCAGCCGACAGTGCCACCGGTGCGCTTCACGACGAGCACCTTCTTCACCATCACATGCTGGCGCGCGGCGATGTCGACGGCCTTGTCGGTGTTCTCCTTCAACGGGATTTTCTTCCCGCCGCGCAGGCCCTCGTCGGCGGTGATGACGAAGGTGGATTCGCAATCGACGATGCGTCCGGCGAGCGCGTCGGGCGAGAAACCGCCGAAGACGACCGAATGGACCGCGCCGATCCGCGCGCAGGCGAGCATCGCATAGGACGCCTCGGGGATCATCGGCATGTAGATGGTGACGCGGTCACCTTTTTGGACGCCGTGGTCCTTCAGGACATTGGCGAGGCGGCAGACCTTTTCGTGAAGTTCGCGATAGGTGATCTTTTTGTCTTCGGCCGGGTCGTCGCCTTCCCAGATGATGGCCGTCTGGTCGCCGCGCTTTTCGAGGTGCCGGTCGATGCAATTGTGGGCGATGTTGGTCTTGCCGTCCTCGAACCATTTGATGGAGACATCGCCGTCGAAGGACGTGTTCTTGACCTTGGTGAAGGGCGTCGACCAGTCGATCCGCTTGCCGTGCTCGGCCCAGAAGCCTTCGGGGTCGGAGACGCTCTTGTCATACCATTTCAGATAGGTGTCGTTGTCGATGAGCGCGCGCTCTTTCCATTCCGGCTTCACACGATGGGCTTTCACCTCGGACATTCATTCCTCCCGTTGGGCTTTCATGCGGGCGCGGCCGCTTCTGGTGGCGGCATTATTAGCATTTGAAGTGTGGGGGCAACATTAGACGATGGGTGCGAGAGACGACCCGGTGAATCTTGTGATGTGGGAACGCCTATACCGCTGATCGTGCGTGGTAAAATCGGCGTGTGCGCGTCAAAATCAATAGACGGTTAACCACGACGCACGCACAATCGACGTCGCTTCATCAGTCATGTGCGGGGTTCGAAGACCATGCAGCGGACAAGTGAAATGGAGCTGATGCTCCAGGGCTATGGACTGACCACGGCGCAGATCCTCTATCGGATGCCGGACCATCCGGGCCTGCTCCAGACATTCATCTGGCAACATTACGACCTGGCGCCGAAATTTCCGGCGCTCTACAGGTTTCTCGATTTCTGGCGCGAGAGCCTCGACGGGCCGCTCCATTCGGTCAGCTACAGCCACAAGAGGCTGATTTCGCCGAACGAATGGAGGAATGTCAGTGGGGAACTCGTCCTGCACTGAGCCGTCGAGGCTCAGCGCATGATGTGCGTCAGGATCGCGAAGGCGAGCATGCTGAAGGCAACGGCGCCGAGCGGGATCATCGCCTCGAAGGCGGCCTTGCCGAACAGCAAAAAGAAAGGGCCGCCCGAGGCGGCCCTTCAATTTATCCGGCGGCGCGCTGCGCCCAGTCGGGGATTTCGCCGATGGTGACGCCGAAGAAGGTGATCAGCAGCCAGTAGCCGAGCGTCGTCAAAAGGACGAGGGCGGCCAGATTGTGCCAGATGCCTTGCCGGACCATCTGCGGGATCGTGACATGGCCCGAGCCGAAGACGAGCGCGTTGGGCGGGGTGGCCACCGGCAGCATGAACGCCATCGACGCTGCGATCGCCGCCGGCACAGTCAGCGTCAGCGGGTTTTCGCCGAGCGAGACCGCGAGCGCCGCCATCAGCGGCAGGAAGGTCGCGGCCGTCGCCGTGTTCGAGGTGAACTCGGTCAAAAGCAAGATGACGGTCGCGACGAGAGCGATCACCGCGATCAGCGGAAGCGCGCTCGCCATGTTGCCCATCTGGTCGCCGATCCACTGGTCGAGGCCGGTCGAGACCACTGCCGCTGCGAGGCTGAGGCCGCCGCCGAACAGAAGCAACACACCCCAAGGCAGGCGAAGCGCATTGCGCCATTCGATCAGCGCACCGCCCTTGCCGTCCCCGGCCGGCAGCACGAACAGGGCAAGCGCGGCCATGATCGCGATAGAGGTGTCGTTGAGGCCGGGAATGTAGTCGTCGAGGATCGTGCGGAAGATCCATGCGAGCGCAGTGATCACGAAGACGATCGCGACGCGCTTTTCGGGCACCGACCATGCGCCGAGCTTGGCCAGTTCGTCGCGGAAAAGGTCGCTTGCGCCTTCCACCTCGCCGCGTTCGAGGCGCAGGGTCAGTCGGGTCAGGAACAGCCAGCTTATGCCGAGCATGACGACCGCGATCGGCAGTCCGATGATCATCCAGCGCGCAAAGCCGATATCGTAGCCGTAGGTCTGATTGAGCGCGCCCGCCAGAAGCGCGTTGGGCGGTGTGCCGATCAGTGTGGCGACACCGCCGATGGAGGCCGCGTAGGCGACGCCCAGAAGCAGCGACAGCGGGAAGTTCGACTTCTTGTCCTCGCCGATCAGGCCGACGACCGACAGCGCGACAGGTAGCATCATGACGACGGTCGCCGTGTTCGATACCCACATGGAGCAGAACGCCGTCGCGATCATGAAGCCGCCGACGATACGGCTTTGCTGCGTGCCCGTGCGCGAGACGATGTTGAGCGCGATACGCCTGTGAAGGTTCCAGCGCTCCATGGCGAGGGCCAGGATGAAGCCGCCCATGAACAGGAAGATGATCGGGTCGCCATAGGGCGAGGTGGCGGCCGAGGCCGATGTTGCGCCCGTCATCGGGAAAAGAGCGATCGGCACGAGTGCGGTCGCGGGAACCGGGATCGCTTCGGTGATCCACCAGATGATCATGAGGCTTGCGACGGCGACGACGCGCCAGCCCTCGATCGACAAGCCTTCCGGGGCGGGAAGGAGCATGAGGATCGCAAAGACCATAAGGCCCGCGAAGATCGGAACGGGGCGCAACTGCATGCGCTCGTCGTCCTTGCTGCTTGTTTCGCTCACCAGTCGATCCTTTCCTGATCCGAAGTGTCGGCCCGCTTATTCCGCAACCGGAAAGGAATCAAGCAGTTTACCAAAGTTCATCGCGTGCCGAAAATCGCCGAGCCGACACGCACGGACGTGGCTCCGAATGCGATCGCGGTCTCGTAGTCGCCCGACATGCCCATGGAAAGCTTTTCGACGCCCGCTTCGCGCGCCAGCTTTTCCAGAAGCGCGAAATGCGGGCCGGGATTTTCGTCGAAAGGCGGGATCGCCATCAGGCCCTCGATGGCTAGGCCGTGAACATCGCGGCAGCGGGCGACGAAGGCGACGGTTTCGCGCGGGTCGATGCCGGCCTTCTGGTCTTCGAGGCCGGTGTTGACCTGGACATAGAGGCGCGGGCGCTTGTCCTGCCGTTCCATTTCCTTGGCCAGTTCGGCGGCGATCTTCTCGCGGTCCACGGTTTCGATCACGTCGAAGAGGGCGACGGCTTCTTTCGCCTTGTTGGATTGCAGCGGGCCGATCAGATGGAGCTCGATGCCGGCAAACTCTTGGCGAAGGCCGGGCCATTTGCCCTGCGCTTCCTGCACACGGTTTTCGCCGAAGACGCGCTGCCCGGCATCGAGAACCGGGCGGATCGCATCGGCGTCGAAGGTCTTGGAGACGGCGACGAGGGTGACGGAGCCGGCGGGACGGTTTGCCTCGTCTTCGGCGGCTTCTATTGCGGCCCTTACCTCGGCAAGGCGGCTGACGGCGTCCGGCATAAGTTCTCCGACATTCATCATTTAGTTGAATTTACGCTCGATCCGTGGTGAAGACCGGTCGAATTTTCGAGCACCTTATCCGGCGAAAAGCAGGCCATGGCAACCGAACGATACAATCCGCGTGCATCCGAACCGAAATGGCAAAAGGCGTGGAACGATTCCGGCCTCTTCGCCACGAAGAACGACGATGCGCGCGAAAAATACTACGTGCTGGAGATGTTCCCCTATCCGTCCGGGCGCATCCATATGGGCCATGTGCGCAACTACACGATGGGCGATGTGGTCGCGCGCTACAAGCGCGCCGTCGGCTACAACGTGCTTCATCCGATGGGTTGGGACGCCTTCGGCCTGCCGGCCGAGAACGCCGCGCGCGACAACAAGGTCAATCCGCGCGACTGGACCTATGCCAATATCGAGACGATGAAGGGCCAGTTGAAGACGATGGGCCTGTCGCTCGACTGGGACCGCGAATTCGCGACCTGCGATCCGAGCTACTACAAGCACCAGCAAAAGATGTTCACGGACATGCTGAAAGCCGGTCTGGTCGAGCGTCGCGCGGCCAAGGTCAATTGGGACCCGGTCGACATGACGGTGCTTGCCAACGAGCAGGTGATCGACGGGCGTGGCTGGCGCTCCGGCGCGCTTGTCGAACAGCGCGATCTGACGCAATGGTTCTTCAAGATCACGTCGATGGCGCAGGACCTGCTCGACGGTCTCGACACGCTCGACCGCTGGCCCGACAAGGTCAAGCTGATGCAGTCGAACTGGATCGGCCGTTCGGAAGGTCTGCAATTGCGCTGGAAACTCGATCCGGCGACCGCGCCCGACGGGACAAGCGAGTTGGAGGTCTACACGACCCGGCCCGACACGATCTTCGGTGCGTCGTTCATGGCGATCGCGGCGGATCATCCGCTGGCGAAAAAGGCAGCGGAAAAGAACCCGGAGCTTGCCGCTTTCAACGATGAGATACGCCGTCGCGGGACGTCCGCCGCCGAGCTGGAAACGGCCGAGAAAAAGGGCTTCGACACCGGTATCCGCGTCGTTCATCCGTTCGACGAAAGCTGGACGCTGCCGGTTTATGTCGCGAATTTCGTGCTGATGGACTACGGCACGGGCGCGATTTTCGGTTGCCCGTCCGGCGACCAGCGCGATCTCGACTTCGCCAACAAATACGGCCTGCCGGTCGTGCCGGTTGTGATGCCGAAGGACGCCGATGCCGCGACCTTCCAGATCATCGATGAAGCCTATACCGATGACGGCGTGATGATCCATTCGCGCTTCCTTGATGGGATGGCGCCGAAGGATGCGTTCGAAGAGGTCGCCTCGCGGCTCGAAAAGACCGACCTTCGCGGTCGCCCCCAGGCCGCGCGCAAGGTGCAGTTCCGCCTGCGCGACTGGCTGATTTCGCGCCAGCGCTACTGGGGCTGCCCGATCCCGGTCATCCACTGCGATTCGTGCGGCTCGGTGCCGGTGCCGGCCGAGCAATTGCCGGTCGAACTGCCGAACGACGTGACATTCGACAGGCCGGGCAATCCGCTCGACCATCATCCGACATGGAAGCATGTGAAATGTCCGTCCTGCGGTGGCGATGCGCGCCGCGATACGGACACGATGGACACCTTCGCCGATTCCTCCTGGTATTTCGCGCGCTTCACCGATCCGTGGAACGAGACCCAGCCGACGACGCTCGACTATGTGGACGGAGCGAAGGGCTGGCTGGCGGTTGACCAGTATATCGGCGGCATCGAGCATGCGATCCTGCATCTGCTCTATTCGCGCTTCTTCACCCGCGCCATGAAGGCGACCGGGCATGTAAACGTGGTCGAGGAACCGTTCCAGGGGCTTTTCACGCAAGGGATGGTCGTCCACGAGACCTACAGGGGCGTGCAGGGCTGGGTGACGCCCGCCGAAATCAGGATCGAGGAAGCGGACGGCAAGCGCCGCGCAACGCTGATCGATACCGGCGAGGAAGTCGCCATCGGCTCGATCGAGAAGATGTCGAAGTCGAAGAAGAACGTCGTCGATCCCGACGACATCATCGCATCCTATGGCGCAGACACGGCACGCTTCTTCATGCTGTCCGATTCGCCGCCCGACCGGGACGTGATCTGGACAGAAGCGGGTGTCGAAGGCGCGCATCGGTTCGTGCAGCGCGTGTGGCGTTTGATTTCCGAAGCTGCCGAGGCTCTTTCCGGCGTTGCGCCTGCCGCAGCCCGCGAGGGCGAAGGTGCGGCGATCTCGAAGCTGGCCCACAAGACCGTCAAGGCCGTCGGCGAAGACATCGAGCGGCTTGCCTTCAACAAGGCGGTTGCCCGGCTGTACGAACTCGTCAACGCGCTCGCCCCGCGCCTGCAGGCAATTTCCGCCGCCGATGCCGCGGAAAAGGCGGCGCTACGCGAGGCGGTCGAGATGCTGGTGGCGATGATCGCGCCGATGATGCCGCATCTGGCCGAAGAGTGCTGGGCGCAGATCGGCGGGCGCGGGCTGGTGGCCGAACGCTCCTGGCCTGCCTTCGATGCGGCGCTGACCGTCGATGACGAGATCGTCCTGCCGGTGCAGGTCAACGGCAAGAAGCGCGGCGATTTGACAATCGCGCGCGACGCTGACCAATCTGCCGTCGAGGCTGCGGCGCTCGCTCTCGACTTCGTTCAGAAGGCGCTCGAGGGCAAGACCCCGCGCAAGATTGTCGTGGTGCCGCAGAGGATCGTGAATGTCGTTGCCTGATTTCGTCCGCTCGCGGCTTGCCGCCGGTCTTGCGCTTGGCGCGCTCGTCATGCTCGCCGGCTGCACCGTGCAGCCGCTCCATGGTTCGGGAGGGCCGGGCTCGCCCGGCAGCGCGGTCAGCGCCGAACTGGCCTCCGTCGCCGTGGCGCCGGTGAGCGACCGCGTCAGCCAGGAGGTTCGCAATCATCTGATCTTCCTGCTTTCGGGTGGCGCGGGCGAGCCGGCGAGCGCGCGCTATACGGCACGGCTTTCCGTTTCCGTGGCGGATGCGTCCGCCGCCTCGATCCAGGTCGGCCGGGACGACGAGCCGACCGCGTCGCTGGTGACGGTGAACGTGGCCTATGCGCTGACGGATGCGACCGGCAACACGGTCGGCCAGGGGTCGCGCTCGGCGCAGGCGCCCTATGACGTCTCGCCCCAGCAATTCGCGGCATTGCGCGCCGGGCGCGACGCACAGAACCGTGCGGCGCGCGAGGCGGCCGAACTCGTCCGGCTGGCAATCGCGCAGGATCTTTCACGCATTGCTACACGATAGCTGAGCGACAGGAACTTTTTGTTACCGAAGCCATTCTTGTCAGAATGTCATGCGCACGTCATGCCAATCGGCGAAATGACGGTGCATGACGGAGTGGACAGAATGAATCTTCGGCAAGCGCCGTACAGCCTTACCTCGCTCGTCAGCAATTTCCTGGCTTCGGGACAACCGCGGGATCACATCGTCGATCAACTGATCGCCGAGCGGGCGACTGCAATGTCGCGACATCCTGCATGGCCGGTGCTGCGGCCATTGATCTATCGGTATTTCGACTATGATCTGGCCGTCGCGATGGCCGATGAGATCGCTCCCTTGTCGGGATTGGAAGCATTCGATTTTCTGAGCCGTCTTCTGGCCCTCGATGTCTCCGTGACGGGGCGGCAGAACATTCCCAGGACCGGCGGGTTCGTGCTTGCGCCCAGCCACCCGACCGGCATCGCCGACGGCATCGCGGTCTACGAGCTGATGAAGTCGGTTCGAACCGACCTTTCCATCTTCGCCAACCGGGACGCGCTGCGCGTTGCGGTGGGGTTCCGGGACATGATCATTCCCGTCGAATGGCGGCAGGGCGAAAAGACGCGGTCGAAAAGTCGCGATACGCTCGAAATGACGGCACGGGCGTTTTCCGGCGAACGTGCCGTGGTGCTCTTTCCCTCGGGTCGGATCGCCTACTGGAACGGCGGCAAGCTGACGGAGCGTCCCTGGCAGCCGAGTTTTGTGGCGCTCGCACGCCGCTACAACGTGCCGGTCGTGCCGGTGCGAATCACGGCGCGCAATTCGGGCCTGTTCTACTTCCTGTCGAAATATTCGACCGAGATGCGCGACATGACGATCTTCCACGAGCTCTTGAACAAGAAGTGCAAGCCGTTCTCGATCACGGTCGGCAAACCGGTCGCGCCGGATTTGCTGGCGGGCGATGCGGCACAGGTCGCCGCGCTGTTGCAGGCTCATACGGTCGAGGGACTCGCGGCGGACCCCGACGCGGAATTCGTCAGGGACTAGCCTGATTCAGCGCCGTCTCACAGGGTGACATGGCGAGGCATGGACCCCTGTGACGAGCACAGGGGTGACGGTGCAGAGGTTTGCGCGAACCTCCGACGTCGGTGATTGACACGAATCTGGATGCTGTCATGCCTGAGCCCGCCTTGCCCCCGTGACAAGCTGGGTCAGCGAGCACAGGGACGACGGCGGGAAGGACGTGGAACCCGTCAGCGTTGGCACTTGGCAAAACCATTCATCCCGTCATGCCTGTGCTCGTCACAGGCATCCATGCCTCGACCTTGAAGCGGCCTGAAAGCTCTCAAAAAAAACCCGTCAGGCGGCATCACAAACGGACGAACCCGTCAGGCGCACACGGCGGAAGGGCTGACGGCGGACCCCGAAGCGGAATTCGTCAGGGACTAGCTTGGTTCGGCGCCGTCCAGCAAGGTGATATGGCGAGGAATGGACCCCTGTGAAGAGCACAAGGGTGACGGGATAGATGAATTTGCAAGTCGTCGACGGCGATGGGTTACATTGCCATTACTGCCGTCATGCCTGTGCTCGTCACAGGCATCCATGCCTCGACCTTGGCGCGGCCCGAAAGCTCAAAAAAAACCCCGCCAGAGCGGGGCTTTCCTTGCAAACGGCCGACCCGTCAGCCGATCTTCTGGCCCGTCTTGGCCCAGTCGGCGAGGAAGGATTCCAGCCCCTTGTCCGTCAGCGGGTGCTTGACCAGCGCTTTCAGTGTTGCGGGTGGAACGGTGGCGACGTCTGCGCCGATCATGGCGGCAAGCTTGACGTGGTTCACGGTCCGGATCGAAGCTGCAAGAATGTTCGTCTGGAAATCGTAATTGTCGTAGATCGTGCGGATTTCGGAGATGACTTCCATCCCGTCGGTGCCCATATCGTCGATGCGGCCGATGAAGGGCGAGATGTAAGTCGCGCCGGCCTTGGCGGCGAGCAGCGCCTGGTTGGCCGAAAAGCAGAGCGTCACATTGGTCTGGCGGCCATCGCCCGTCAGCGCCTTGCAGGCCTTGAGGCCGTCCAGCGTCAGCGGCAACTTGATGCAGATATTGTCGGCGATCTTCGACAGGACGTCCGCCTCGCGCATCATCTCGGCATAGTCGACCGCCGTCACTTCGGCCGAAACGGGGCCGTCGACGATGTCGCAGATTTCCTTGGTGACTTCCTTGATGTCGCGTCCTGCCTTGAGGATCAGCGAGGGATTGGTGGTCACGCCGTCGAGCAGGCCATACTCGTTGAGTTCGCGGATTTCTGCCACGTCGGCTGTGTCGACGAAGAATTTCATTTCGTGCACTCCTTGGTTGGCCATCCGGCCATTCGCTTTGGCCCCTTGCACTAGCGCAAGATCGGGGCAAGGTCACGTCCGATGAACCAAGATTCGCTCTCGTCCCTCTTCGACCTGACCGTCGTGCCGGTGCTGGTGCCTTTGCCGGCGGACCGGCCCTATTCCTATGTGGTGCCGCAGGGAATGAACGTCGAGTCCGGCTCGATCGTGCGCGTGCCGCTCGGGCCGCGTCAGGTCGCCGGCATCGTGTGGGACGGCGACGGCGGCCGCGTCGATCCGAAGAAGCTGCGCGCGATCGAACAGGTTTTCGACTGCCCGCCGATATCCGAGCCTCTGCGCCGATTCGTCGACAAGGTTGCCGCCTATACGCTGTCGCCGCCCGGCATGGTGGCGCGCATGCTGCTTCGTGCGCCCGCCGCATTCGATCCCGAACCGATGATCGACGGGCTCGTCCTGTCCGGCCGGCACCCCGACCGGATGACGGAGGCGCGCCGGCGCGTGCTCGAACTTGCGTCGGACGGGCTTGCCTGGACGCGTTCGGGACTGGCGCGGGCGGCTGGAACGTCGCTGACCGTGATCGACGGGCTGAAGGCGCAAGGCGTGTTCGACGCCGTCGAGATCGCGCCACGCCCGATCGTCGCCGCTCCCGATCCCGACTACGGCGCGTCCAGCCTCGTCGGCGAGCAGGGGCAGGCGGCCGAACATCTCGTGAAGCGGGTGCGGGACGGCGGGTTTTCGACCACCCTTCTCGACGGCGTGACCGGCTCGGGCAAGACCGAGGTCTATTTCGAGGCGATCGCCGAGGCCGTGCGGGCCGGCAGGCAAGTTCTCGTTCTGGTGCCGGAGATCGCGCTGACGGCAGCGTTTCTCGAACGCTTCCACGACCGGTTCGGGGCGAAGCCTGCGGAATGGCATTCGGACCTCGCGCCGAAGACGCGCGAGCGGGTCTGGCGGCAGGTGGCCGAGGGGCGCGTGAAGGTCGTCGCGGGCGCGCGTTCGGCGCTGTTTCTTCCGTTCAGGGATCTGGGGCTCGTCGTCGTCGACGAGGAGCACGACCCGGCCTACAAGCAGGAAGACCGCGTCTTCTACAATGCCCGCGACATGGCGGTGCTGCGCGGGCATATCAGCGGATTTCCGGTGGTGCTCGCCTCGGCGACGCCGTCGGTGGAAAGCCGGGTCAACGCCGTTCAGGGCCGCTATGAGCGTGAGGTGCTTTCAGGCCGCTTCGCCGAGGCCGCGCTTCCCGATATCCGCGCGATCGACATGCGCCGCCATCCGCCCGCGCGGGGCGGCTTCCTGTCGCCGATGCTGATCCAGGCGGCGCGCAGGGCCGTCGAGCGCGGCGAGCAGGCGCTGTTCTTCCTCAACCGGCGCGGCTATGCGCCGCTGACCTTGTGCCGCGTTTGCGGTCACCGCTTCCAGTGCCCGTCCTGCTCGAGCTGGCTGGTGGAGCACCGGTTTCGCGGACAATTGATGTGCCATCATTGCGGACATGCCGAGCCAAGGCCCGAAGCCTGCCCGTCCTGCGGCACGCTCGACCATCTCGTGCCGTGCGGGCCGGGCGTGGAGCGGATCGCCGAGGAAATCGTCTCGCACTTTCCCGACGCGCGCACGATCGTGCTGTCGTCGGACATGCTGGGCGGGGTCAAGCGCCTTCGGCTCGAACTCGACGCCATCGCCAATGGCGATGCCGACATCGTTATCGGCACGCAGCTTGTCGCCAAGGGCCACAACTTCCCGAATATGACGCTGGTCGGCGTAATCGACGCGGATCTCGGCCTTGCGAACGGCGATCCGCGGGCGGCCGAGCGGACGTTTCAGCTTTTAAGCCAGGTGACGGGCCGCGCCGGACGGACCGGCAAGAAGAGCGTCGGACTGTTGCAGACCTACCAGCCCGATCATCCGGTGATGCGGGCGCTCGTTTCAGGCGATGCGCAGGCGTTCTACGAGCGCGAAGTTGGCGAGCGCGAGCGCGGCCGTCTGCCGCCGTTCGGGCGGCTCGCCGGGATCATCGTCAGCGCCGTTACGCGAACCGAGGCGGAAAATCATGCGCGCGGATTGCGAAAATCCGCACCGCAGGCTCCCGAGATCATGGTGCTCGGCCCTGCCGAAGCGCCGCTGGCGCTGATTGCCGGCCGGTATCGCTTCCGCCTGCTGGTGCATGGCGAGCGCCGGGCCGATATTCAGGGCTTTGTCCGCGAAATGCTGACACGGGGACCGAAGGAACGCGGCTCGGTGCGGGTGAACGTCGATATCGATCCGCAGAGCTTTTTATAGACAGACATCTCTATTTGTTCTACTTACGTTCTTGTGCGCAACTACGAGGCAGGCATAATGGTCATCGGTTCTGAGCCAGTTGAAATTCTTGAAGAAGAGACGACTGGTGATTGGTTCCTGATCTATGAAGCTGCTGGCGGGCTGCGGCTTGATGTTCGCTACGAGGGCGAAACTCTTTGGATGACGCAGGCGCAAATCGCGCAACTTTTTGGACGCGATCAGTCGGTCATATCGCGCCATATTCAGAACGTAGTAGATGAAGGCGAACTGGATGCCCCGAGCAATATGCAAAAAATGCATAATGCTCGCTCAGCAAAGCCTGTAACGCTTTACACTCTCGATATGGTCATTTCGGTTGGTTATCGCGTGTCATCGACGCAAGCGACCATCTTTCGCCGCTGGGCAACCGGAATTCTTGTTCAGTTTGCAAGAAGCGGGTTTGTGATCGACAGGCAGCGCTTAAAACAACCGGAGAACGCAGGTCGCATAGCAGAGCTTCGTGAGATTGTTCGCGAACTTCGTGCGGATGAGGCCAATGTCTATCGCGAACTACGCGCCATTTGCGCGATGTGCCAGGACTATGACCCATCGATGTCAACGGCGCGCGAATTTTATCAGCGCGTGCAAGCCAAGCTTGTCTATGCAGTGACATCGCATACGCCTTCAGAAATCATCCTGGAGCGCTCCGATCTAGAAAAGCCAAATATGGGTTTGGAGAACTGGAGCGGATCGCAGCCGCGAAAGCAGGATGTCGCCGTATCCAAGAACTATCTTTCGGAGCGCGAATTAAAGGAACTCAACCGTCTGACCGTCATCCTTCTCGATATTTTCGAGGATCAACTGGATTTGGGACGACTGGTCATCATGGATGATGCGAGCCGGCTGCTTGATGATCAATTGGCAAGTCTCGGGCGCGTGGTTTTGCGCAGCGGCGGGTCCGTACGTGCGGCTGACGCGAGAAAACATGTCGAACATCTCTATTCCCGGTTCGATGAATTGCGTCGTCAAGAGCGGCGAGCGGTAGCCGACGAGAGTATTGCAAACCTCGCCAGGGAGGCGCGGACGTTGCCGAAGGTACGGAAGAAGTGATAGCGGTCCGCATCCATTATGGATTCGTGATGTTCTGAGCGGGGGCGTTGGATGGAACTCTCATTTCCGTGGCCGTATTCGCAGGGCGAGTGGCTGGCGTGGTCTTCGGCGGCGGTGACCGTCCTGTTCGGGCTGATGACGCTGTTCGCGCCGCGCCTGTCTTTGCGCATCCTTCGCCTCCAGACGGCGCCCGATCATCCCGAGGCGCTGGCGGAGGCGCGGGCGACCATGTCCGGTTTCTATCTCGGCCTCGGTCTTTGCTGCATCCTGCTTGCCCAGCCGCTGCTTTATCTGACGCTCGGCGCGTCATGGGCGCTGACGGCGTTCGGGCGCGTCGTCTCGATGCTGTCGGATCGCGGCAATACGCCCTATAACTGGGTGGCGCTGATCGTCGAGATCGTGCTGGCCGGCCTGCCTTTGGGCTTCGCGCTCGGCTTCGCCGTCTGATCGTCAGGGCTGCGACAAAACGGACAAAAACCCCGCCGCAAGGCGTGTTGCGAGTCCCGAATGCCTGTGCTAGACGGCAATCGACTTTTGACCGGGGGATGCGGCCAGGCTGCTCGTCCGGGGGAATTTTTCAACGAGGTCAGGGATTTAGCCGGTCGATCGCGCCGGTGCTCGAATTCGCTGCCTTCCAGATGAAGAGAAAACACGGTTCGTGGCACAGTCTGGCTCGATGATCACAGGTGTTTCGGAGCGCTATGCGCGCTCGCTGTTCGAACTGGCGAGGGATGAAGACGCCCTGGCTGCAACGGAGGCCGATCTTGGCCGTTTCGCCGAACTTCTCGATGGAAGCGAGGATCTGAAGCGGCTCATTTCGAGCCCGGTCTTCTCGGCAGACGATCAATTCCGCGCGGTTTCGGTCATCCTCGACAAAGCGGGCTTCAAGGGGCTCGTCGCCAATTTCCTGCGCGTCGTCGCGCAGAACCGACGTCTCTTCGCGGTTCCCGGTATCATCGAAGCGTTCCGCCGCATCGCCGCCGAAGCGCGCGGTGAGGTCTCTGCCGATGTCGTTTCCGCGCACGCGCTTTCCGCGGCGCAGGAAAAGGAACTCAAAGCGGCGCTGAAAGGTGTCGTCGGCAAGGACGTGGCTTTCAATCTCACGGTCGATCCCTCGATCCTCGGCGGCCTCGTCGTCAGGGTCGGATCGCGCCAGATCGATACGTCGCTCAAGACAAAACTCAATTCGCTCAAGCTTGCACTGAAAGAGGTCGGCTGATGGACATCCGCGCCGCGGAAATTTCCGCAATTCTCAAGGACCAGATCAAGAATTTCGGCCGTGAGGCCGAGGTCTCCGAGGTCGGTCAGGTTCTCTCCGTCGGCGACGGCATTGCGCGCGTCTACGGCCTCGACAACGTCCAGGCGGGCGAGATGGTCGAGTTCCCGGGCGGCATTCGCGGCATGGCGCTCAACCTCGAAGCCGACAATGTCGGCGTCGTCATCTTCGGTGCCGACCGCGACATCAAGGAAGGCGACACCGTCAAGCGCACCGGCGCGATCGTGGACGTTCCGGTCGGTCCGGGCCTGCTTGGCCGCGTGGTCGACGCTCTCGGTAACCCGATTGACGGCAAGGGCCCGATCGATGCCGTCGAGCGCAAGCGCGTCGACGTCAAGGCACCCGGCATCATTCCCCGCAAGTCGGTCCATGAGCCGATGTCGACCGGCCTCAAGGCCATCGACGCCCTGATCCCGGTCGGCCGCGGCCAGCGCGAACTGGTCATCGGCGATCGCCAGACCGGCAAGACCGCGATCATTCTCGACACCTTCCTCAACCAGAAGCCGCTCAATGACGGCGACGACGAGAGCCAGAAGCTCTATTGCGTCTATGTCGCCGTCGGTCAGAAGCGTTCGACCGTCGCGCAGCTCGTCAAGGTTCTCGAAGAACGCGGCGCGATGGACTATTCGATCGTCATCGCGGCGACCGCTTCGGACCCGGCTCCTATGCAGTATCTGGCGCCGTTCGCCGGCTGCACCATGGCCGAATATTTCCGCGACAATGGCAAGCATGCGCTGATCGCCTATGACGATCTGTCCAAGCAGGCCGTCGCCTACCGCCAGATGTCGCTTCTTCTGCGCCGCCCGCCCGGCCGCGAAGCCTATCCTGGCGACGTCTTCTACCTGCACTCGCGTCTTCTCGAGCGCGCCGCCAAGCTCAACGACGAGCTCGGTGCCGGTTCGCTCACCGCTCTGCCGGTCATCGAAACGCAGGCCAACGACGTGTCGGCCTACATCCCGACAAACGTGATCTCGATCACCGACGGCCAGATCTTCCTCGAAACCAATTTGTTCTTCCAGGGCATCCGCCCGGCCGTGAACGTCGGTCTGTCGGTGTCGCGCGTCGGCTCGGCCGCTCAGGTCAAGGCGATGAAGCAGGTCGCCGGCTCGATCAAGGGCGAGCTCGCCCAGTATCGCGAGATGGCCGCGTTCGCGCAGTTCGGCTCGGACCTCGACGCCTCAACGCAGCGCCTCCTCAACCGCGGCGCGCGCCTGACGGAGCTTTTGAAGCAGCCGCAGTTTTCGCCGCTGAAGACCGAAGAGCAGGTCGCGGTGATCTTCGCCGGCGTCAACGGCTATCTCGACAAGCTCGCGCTCGCCGATGTCGGCAAGTTCGAGCAGGGCCTGCTGGCGCATATGCGCTCCGAAGGTAAGGGCGTGCTCGACCAGATCCGCAAGGAAAAGGCGCTGTCCGACGATCTGCGTGGCAAGCTTAAGGGCGAGATCGACAAGTTCGCGAAGAACTTCGCCTGAGGCCTTTGACGAGAAAGCAGAGATTGCCGCATGGCTTCACTGAAAGACCTTCGTAACCGCATCGCCTCGGTCAAGGCGACGCAGAAAATCACCAAGGCGATGCAGATGGTCGCCGCGGCGAAGCTGCGTCGTGCCCAGGAGGCCGCCGAGGCCGCGCGCCCCTATTCGGAGCGCATGGCCGCGGTTCTGGCCAACATCGCCGGCGCGGTCGATGCCGTCGACGCACCGCCGCTGATGACCGGTACGGGCAAGGACGACGTGCATCTGCTCGTTGTCGCGACGGCCGAGCGTGGTCTGTGCGGCGGCTTCAACTCGCAGATCGCGCGTCTGGCGCGCGAGCATGCGCGCAAGCTTCTGGCTGAAGGCAAGACGGTCAAAATCATCACGGTCGGCAAGAAGGGTTACGACATCCTGCGCCGCGACTATGCGAGCCTGATCGTTGAGCGTATCGAACTGCGTGACGTGAAGCAGGTCGGTTTCACGAATGCCGACCAGATCGCACGCAAGGTGATCCAGCTCTTCAATCAGGGCGAGTTCGACGTCGCGACTTTGTTCTATTCGCAGTTCAAGTCGGTCATCAGCCAGATTCCGACGGCACAGCAGATCATTCCGGCGTCCGCACCGCTCGTGGATGCGGCCGAAGAGACCTCCGGCAATACGCCCGTCTACGAGTACGAGCCGGATGCCAGCGAAATCCTCGGCGACCTCATCCCGCGCAATATCTCGATCCAGATATTCCGCGCGCTGCTCGAAAACGCGGCCGGCGAGATGGGTGCCAAGATGTCGGCGATGGACAGCGCCACGCGCAATGCCGGCGACATGATCAACAAGCTTTCGATCACCTACAACCGTCAGCGCCAGGCGCAGATCACCAAGGAACTGATCGAAATCATTTCCGGCGCGGAAGCGCTGTAATCGACTTGGCGCACCTGCTGCGCCGTGAAGAAAGAGGCTCAAAACGATGGCTAAAGCAGCTACCAAAACCACGGCGGCCCCAAAGGCGGCCACGCCTGCCGCAACCGGCTCGGCCGGCACGGTCCGTCAGGTCATCGGCGCCGTCGTCGACGTTGCCTTCGACGGTCAGTTGCCGGCGATCCTGAACGCGCTCGAGACCGACAATAACGGTCAGCGCCTCGTTCTGGAAGTCGCGCAGCATCTCGGCGAGAACACGGTTCGCACGATCGCGATGGACTCGACCGAAGGTCTCGTCCGCGGCCAGGCCGTGACCGACACCGGCGCGCCGATCATGGTTTCTGTCGGCCCGGAAATGCTCGGCCGCATCATCAACGTCGTCGGCGAAGCCATCGATGAGGCTGGCCCGCTTAGCGCGACCGAAAAGCGCGCGATTCACGCACCGGCGCCCGAATATATCGAGCAGTCGACCGAATCCGAGATTCTCGTCACGGGCATCAAGGTCATCGATCTGCTCGCGCCTTACGCAAAGGGCGGCAAGATCGGCCTGTTCGGCGGTGCCGGCGTCGGCAAGACCGTTCTTATCCAGGAATTGATCAACAACGTCGCCAAGGCGCACGGTGGTTACTCGGTGTTCGCCGGCGTCGGCGAGCGGACGCGTGAAGGCAACGATCTCTATCACGAGTTCATCGAGTCGGGCGTCAACAAGGCCGGCGGCGGCGAAGGCTCCAAGGCCGCGCTCGTCTACGGCCAGATGAACGAGCCGCCCGGTGCGCGCGCCCGCGTCGGCCTGACGGGCCTGACCGTCGCCGAATATTTCCGCGACCAGGGTCAGGACGTTCTGTTCTTCGTCGACAACATCTTCCGCTTCACGCAGGCGGGTTCGGAAGTGTCGGCACTTCTCGGCCGCATTCCTTCGGCCGTGGGCTACCAGCCGACCTTGGCGACCGACATGGGCGCTCTGCAGGAGCGCATCACGACGACGACCAAGGGGTCGATCACCTCGGTTCAGGCGATTTACGTGCCCGCCGACGATTTGACCGATCCGGCTCCGGCAACCTCGTTCGCCCACTTGGACGCCACGACGACGCTGAACCGCTCGATCGCCGAAAAAGGCATCTACCCGGCCGTCGATCCGCTCGACTCCACGTCGCGCATGCTCGACCCGCAGATCGTCGGCGAAGAGCACTATTCGGTCGCCCGCGACGTTCAGCAGACATTGCAGCGCTACAAGTCGCTTCAGGACATCATCGCGATCCTGGGCATGGACGAATTGTCCGAAGAGGACAAGCTCACCGTCGCCCGCGCCCGCAAGATCGAGCGCTTCCTGTCGCAGCCGTTCTTCGTGGCCGAAGTGTTCACGGGCGCGCCTGGCAAGTTGGTCGACCTCGCTGACACCATCAAGAGCTTCAAGGGCCTCGTCGCCGGTGAATATGATCACCTGCCGGAAGCCGCTTTCTACATGGTCGGCTCGATCGAGGAAGCGGTCGAGAAGGGCAAGAAGCTGGCCGCAGAGGCCGCTTGATCCATGAGCGCACGCATCCTTCGACCGGAGGACGCCGTGAACGAAAATTGTCCGTGGTCGGGAAAGCCGATCGCGGACGATTCGCTGACCCTCTACAGGGGCGCGGTCGTCGGGTTCTGTAATCCCGGCTGCCGCGATAAGTTCGAGAAAGCCGTAGCCGACTTCGACGCGGCGCTTTCAAGGCAGGGTAACAATGGCTGATCGCTTCAAATTCGAACTCGTTTCGCCGGAACGCTTGCTCGTTTCCGAGGAAGTCGAGGCCGTCGTGATCCCGGGCTCCGAGGGCGAGTTCACGGTCATGGCCAACCATGCGCCGTTCATGACGACCGTCAAGCCGGGTGTCGTGCGAGTGCAGTTCGGCGGCGGACGGGAAGACAGATATGTCGTGTTCGGCGGCTTTGCGGACGTTCTGCCGGAAGGCTGCACGCTGCTGGCCGAATCCTCCGTAGCGGTTGCGGAACTGGACAAGGCCGATATCCAGCAGCGCATCCAGGACGCGCGCGAGGATCTCGACGACGCCAAGGACGATGAAGGCCGCTCAAAGGCCGAGCAGCTCATCGCGCAGCTTTCGACGCTGCACGACGCCGTTTAAGCAAAATTCTGAATTCGATGATGGCGGGCATTGCCCGCCATTTTTGTTTGTTTGGTTGCAGGGTGAAGCCCTTGCAGCCGTTGGCGAGCTATCGACGCTTTTTATCAGGTCGGACTGTCGAGGCATGGATTCCTGTGACGAGCACAGGAATGACGATTGCAATTTTGTTGACGCAAACTTTCGGCGGTTGGCGGTTGGCGGTTGGCTGGTGACTGGCATATCCCCGTGATGCTGTCATTCCTGTGCTGGTCACAGGAATCCATGCCTCGATGTTTCGGCCGGGCTGGTCGCATCAAAACGACCGAGCGGGCAGTTGGAACCTTATCGGCCCGTCCACGAATAGGCGACCTCGATCGCATCGGCCGGTATTTATTTCTATTGGCGCGAACTGACGCTGCGCCAGTCATGATTGCGACATGGCCTCCAAGAACGACACGAGATCACCGCGTTCGCTCAGCCCAGCGTCGAGGCTGGTGGCGTGGCATGTGGCGAGTCCGGTGGAACGGGCTCTATGGCAGGCACAGGCTCGGCGATCTCGACCTCGCGCACCCATTCGCGCCAGATGGCGACGAGCAGGGCCATCAGCACCGGGCCGATGAAGAGGCCGAGGAAGCCCATGGTCTTCACGCCGCCGATGAGGCCGAAGAAGGTCGGCAGGAAGGGCAACTTGATGGGGCCGCCGACGAGCTTGGGGCGCAGGGTCTTGTCGACGATGAAGAGCTCGACCGAGCCCCAAATCCACAGAAGCATGCCCGCGACGGGCGAGCCCGAGGCGATCAGGTAGAGCGAGACGAGGCTGAAGGAGAGCGGCGCGCCGCCGGGGATCATCGCCATGAAGCCGGTGATGACGCCGAGCGTGACGGGGGAGGGCGCACCGGCGATCCAGTAAGCGATGCCGAGCACGATGCCCTCGCCGATGGCGATCAGCGTCATGCCCGTGACGGTGGAGGAGATGGTCGCCGGAACGACGCGCGAGATGCGGCTCCAGCGGGTCGGCAGGATGCGCTCGCCGATACGGTCGACCTGGCCGACGAAGCGCTCGCCGTCCTTGTAGACGAAGAACAGCGCGATCAGCATGAAGAGCAGCGTCAGGAACAGGTTGAACAGCCCGCCGCCAGCGGCGAGCACCGCGCGGTAGATATTGCCGATATTGGCGCCCGAAACGATCTGCACGAGTTCGCCGATGGCGCCGGGATGGCCGATATAGCGCTCCCATTGCTCGTCGATCCATTCGCCGACCGCCGGCAGCGCCGTCATCCATTCGGGCGTCGGGCTGCCTGTCCGGTTCGCCTCCACGGCCCAGAAGAACCAGTCGCGCATTTCCGTCGCCGCATAGCTGACGGCCATGATGAGCGGGGCGACGAGGAACGATACGATGAGCGTGATCGCGATGGTGGCGGCGAGCGTGTTCGAGCCGCCGATCTGCTCGCGCAGGCGCCGATAGATCGGCCAACTCGCAAAGGCGATCACGAGGGCGGCCAGAATGGGCACCAGAAAGCCGTGGAAGAAATAGATGCCGGCGGCCACCACAAGGATCAGAAGCCACCGCGCGGCCGATAGCGGCGGCACGAGCGCAATCCGGCCGGACGTCGTGGGGCCGAGCCAGCGAGGCTCGGCAGGCGGCGTTGGGGTGTGGTGCTCGTTCACGGGCTTCCGTTGCGCTCAGATGCGGATTGTCGAAGGTCGAAAGTCGGTTCGAGGAAGGCATTGTTTTGACGCGTCGGTCAAGGGTGCCGCCGCCCCGGGCGCGCAATGTCATCACTCAGCACCCGAATTGCGGGACGTCACGCGAATTTTGCGTCGTTCTGCCGCAAGTTGGAACAGGCGTTCCCAAGACACGCCAAGTTTGGTCGCGGGCAACGTTCCCGTTTCAGTCCCGATATCTAGGATTGAACCCGTCACACAAAGAGGGCGGTTCAATGTTCACTCGCAGAAATCTACTCGTCTCGGCAGCTCTTGCTGCATCCGCCCAGTTCGGCGGGCTCGGGCTTGCTCATGCGCAGCAGACGATCATCAACGTCTCCTATGATCCCACCCGCGAACTCTATCGCGAGTTCAATGCCGCGTTCGCCGAGCACTGGCAGACGGAGACAGGGGAGACCGTGCGCATCCAGACCACGCATGGCGGGTCCGGCCAGCAGGCGCGCGCCGTCATCGATGGGCTGGACGCCGATGTCGTGACGCTGGCGCTCGAAGCCGACATCAATGCGATTGCGGAAAATACGGGCAAGGTCCGCGAGGACTGGCGCGGCACGCTCGGCAACAACAGCGCGCCCTACACCTCGACGATCGTTTTTCTCGTCCGCAAGGGCAACCCCAAGGAACTGACCGACTGGGACGATCTGATCAAGGAGGGCGTCGAAGTCATCACGCCGAACCCGAAATCGTCGGGCGGCGCGCGCTGGAACCTGCTGGCCGCCTGGGCCTGGGGCCTGCGCGAGTTCGAGGGTGACGAGGACCGGACGGCGGAATTCGTCGGCAATATCTATCGCAACGTGCCGGTTCTCGACGGCGGCGCGCGCGGATCGACGACGACCTTCGTCCAGCGAGGCATCGGCGACGTGCTGCTCGCCTGGGAAAACGAGGCGTTTCTGGCGATCGAAGAGCTCGGCCCGGATGCGTTCGACATCGTCGTGCCGTCGATCTCTATCCTCGCCGAGCCGCCGGTCGCGCTGGTCGATGCCAATGTCGACGCCAAGGGCACACGCGAAGTCGCATCCGCCTATCTCGACTATCTCTATTCCGATATCGGTCAGAATATCGCGGCGCGTCACTATTACCGGCCGAGCAATCCTGAAGTCGTCGAGGCTTCGGAACTCGAGCGTTTCCCCGATGTGGAGCTCGTCACAATCGACGATCTCGGCGGTTGGCGAGAGGTGCAGCCGCGCTTCTTCGGCGATGGCGGCGTGTTCGATCAGATCTATCAGCCCGGTCAGTAAGGCATGAGCGCCATACTTGCCGTGCCGGCTTCGCGCCGGCAATGGAAGCAGCCAAGCGTCATCCCGGGTTTCGGGCTGACGTTCGGCTTCACCATCTTCTATCTCTCCCTTTTGATCCTCATTCCGCTGGCCGGTCTCGGCTGGCGCTCCGCGGCGCTGGGCTGGAGCGAATTCTGGCGGCTGGCAAGCGATCCGCGTCTTATCGCGGCCTTGAAAACCAGTTTCTGGACGTCGTTCTTCGCGGCGTCCGTCAATGTCGTCTTCGGCGTCATCGTCGCATGGGTCCTGGTGCGGTACCGCTTTCCCGGACGCCGGCTGATCGATGCGGCGGTCGACCTTCCCTTCGCGCTTCCGACGGCGGTGGCGGGCATCGCGCTGACCGCGATCTATGCCCCGAACGGATGGATCGGGCAGTTTTTTCAGCCCTACGGCATCCGCATCGCCTATACGCCGATCGGCATCGTCATCGCGCTGATCTTCATCGGCCTGCCATTCGTGGTGCGCACGGTCCAGCCGGTGATGGAGGAGATCAGCCGCGAGGTCGAGGAGGCGGCCGCGTCGCTTGGCGCGAACCGTTTCCAGACTTTGTGGCGCGTCATTCTTCCGGGGCTGGCACCTGCCATCCTCACCGGCTTTTCGCTCGCCTTCGGTCGCGCGGTCGGGGAATACGGATCGGTTCTCTTCATCGCCGGCAACATTCCCTTCGTGTCCGAGATAGCGCCGCTGCTCATCGCGATCCGGCTCGAGGAATTCAACTATCCGGCCGCAACAGCGATCGGGGCGATCATGCTCATACTGGCATTCGTCGTGCTGCTTACGATCAATCTGATCCAAGCGTGGAGCCGCAGGAGATATGGTTATGGCGGATAGCAGCCTCGCCTTGCAGGGGTCTTTTGCAGCGACGCCGCAAACACCCTTCCGCGATCCGACGGCCGAAAGCCCGGTCGCGAAATGGACGTTGATCTCCATCGCGATCGCGTTTCTCGCGCTGATCCTGTTCATGCCGCTGGTCGCAGTGTTTTCCGAAGCGTTGCGGCGTGGCTGGCAGGTTGCGCTGGCCTCGATCGTCGAGGCGGATGCGGTTGCGGCGATGCAACTGACCCTCATCGTCGCGGTGATCGCAGTGCCGCTCAACCTCGTCTTCGGCGTGGCGGCGGCCTGGTCGATTGCCAAGTTCGAGTTCAAGGGCAAGGCGTTCCTGATCACGCTGATCGACCTGCCGTTCTCGGTCTCGCCGGTCATTGCGGGGCTCGTCTACATCCTGCTTTTCGGTGCGGGCAGCTATCTGGGGCCGGTGCTAAATTCGTGGGGGCTGCAAATTCTCTTCGCGGTGCCGGGCGTCGTTCTGGCCACGATCTTCGTGACCTTCCCCTTCATCGCACGCGAGCTGATCCCGCTGATGCAGGATCAGGGAACGGGCGACGAGGAAGCCGCGATTTCGCTCGGCGCGAACGGGTGGCAGACCTTCTGGAACGTCACGCTGCCCAACATCAAATGGGGCCTGCTCTACGGCGTTTTGCTTTGCAACGCGCGCGCGATGGGTGAATTCGGCGCGGTGTCGGTGGTCTCGGGCCGCCTGCGCGGCGAGACGATCACCATGCCGTTGCAGGTCGAGATTCTCTACAACGAGTATAATTTCGTCGCCGCCTTCGCCGTCGCCTCGCTTCTGGCGCTGCTCGCCCTCGTCACGCTCGTGCTGAAAACCGTGCTGGAACGCGTCTATGGACGCGACCACGGCGCGCGGCACTGAAACTTCGGAGACACTTCAATGGACCTTCGCGTCAACTCGATCGACAAGAGCTTTTCCGGCGTCGCCGCGCTCGACAATGTGTCGCTCGACATTCATTCAGGCGAGCTGATCGCGCTTCTGGGGCCGTCGGGTTCGGGCAAGACGACGCTTCTGCGTCTCATTGCCGGGCTCGACTTTCCCACCGGCGGCGCAATCCACTTCGGCAACGAGGATGCGTCTGCCAAGAGCGTGCAGGAGCGCAATGTCGGCTTCGTCTTCCAGCATTACGCTCTGTTCCGGCATATGACGGTGGCGGACAATATCGGCTTCGGTCTCAAGGTGCGGCCTGCTGCGACCCGGCCGCCGAAGACCGAAATCCGCCGCCGTGCGCTGGAGCTTCTCGACCTCGTGCAATTGTCGGGGCTCGAAAATCGCTATCCGAACCAGCTTTCGGGTGGTCAGCGGCAGCGCGTCGCGTTGGCTCGCGCGCTCGCCATCGAACCGAGGGTTCTGCTTCTGGACGAGCCGTTCGGCGCGCTCGATGCGCAGGTGCGCCGCGATCTCCGCCGCTGGCTGCGCGAAATCCACGATCGGACGGGCCATACGACAGTGTTCGTCACACACGATCAGGAGGAAGCGCTGGAGCTTGCCGACCGCGTTGTGGTGATGAGCAAGGGGCGCATCGAACAGGTCGGGTCTGCCGACGATATCTACGACACACCCAACTCGCCCTTCGTCTACGGCTTTATCGGCGAGTCCAGCCGGTTGCCGGTGCGTGTGGAGGATGGACAAATCTGGCTCGAGGACAGGTTGCTGGGGTTGGAGGCCGGACACGCGCCGGCGGGGCCAGCGCAGCTCTTCTTCCGGCCGCACGACATCGAGGAACTGGAAGGGTGCGGGGGCTGCATCGCGGGGACAGTGACCACCTCGCGCCGCGTCGAGGCGAAGCGCCGGGTCGAGCTTGCCGTCGGCGGACCGGGCCATCGCATCGAGATCGAGGTTCCCGCCGAGCGGTCGATACCGGATGGAGGCCGCATCGCCTTCCGGCCGAACTCATGGAAGCTGTTTCGGCCCATTGAGGCGAGGATCGGCGCGAAATTGCCATGAACGGCGAAAACCGGCTCGATTTTGCTCCCATGCGGCGCAAAATGAGGGCCGCTTTTCTGTATCGGAAGGCCGCGATTGCGCATTCTGCTGCGCATGACGAACGAAACGCCAAGCCACGCCGCCGAAAAACTCGCCGAAAACCTCGCCGCGCTCGATCTCGAAGCACGGCTTCGGCACATTTCGCGTTTTGCCGGTCGCACGGTGTTCACGACCAGTCTCGGTATCGAGGATCAGGTGATCACGACAGCGATCGCGCGTTCGGGCGCGGCCTCGTCGGTGGAGATCGTGACGCTCGACACGGGGCGGCTTTTCGACGAGACGCGTGAACTGATCGAGGAAACCGAACGACGCTTCGCGCTTTCCATCGAGCGGTATCGCCCGGCTCCGATCGACGTCGAGGATTACAAGGCGCGCTACGGCATCGACGGCTTCTACGAAAGCGTCGAGGCGCGTCATGCCTGTTGCGAGATACGCAAATTGCGCCCGCTGGCGCTGGCGCTCGACCGGGCTTCGATCTGGATCACCGGGGTGCGGCGCGGCCAGTCCGGCGCGCGGGCACAGACGCCGCTGGCCGAATTCGATGCGCAGCGCGATCTGATCAAGGTCAATCCGCTTGCCGACATGACGCTCGACGCCATCGAAGCCTATGCGCGGACGCACGACGTGCCGCTCAATCCGCTTCACGCGCGCAGCTATCCTTCCATCGGCTGCGAGCCCTGTACCCGCGCCATCAAGCCCGGCGAGCCGGAGCGTGCCGGGCGCTGGTGGTGGGAGCAGGACCAGACCCGCGAATGCGGGCTGCACGTCAAATCTTCCGCATCCTCCCCCGTCATCCTTCCCGCGTCCCCGAAAGTGTCCGTACCGATATCATGACCGCATCCGCAGCCCGCATTCACGCAGCCGACGACAACGACCAGTCCTCTCCGCTCTCCCCCCATCTCAAGGCGCTCGAAAACGAGGCGATCCACATTTTCCGCGAGGTCGCCGCGGAGTTCGAACGACCCGTCATGCTCTATTCGGTCGGCAAGGATTCGTCCGTCCTGCTGCATGTGGCGCGCAAGGCGTTCTTCCCCGAGCCCGTGCCGTTTCCGCTGCTGCATGTCGATACGGGCTGGAAATTTTCGCAAATGATCGCGTTTCGCGACCGGACCGCGAAAGAGCTCGGTCTCGATCTCCATGTCCACACCAATCCGCGTGGGGCTGCCGAGAATCTCAGCCCCTTCACGCATGGCTCGTCCTTCTTCACCGATGTCATGAAGACGGAGGCGTTGCGCCAGGCACTCGACACAGGGCGCTACGATGCCGCCTTCGGCGGCGCACGGCGGGACGAGGACGCCTCGCGCTCGAAGGAGCGCATCTTCTCCTTCCGCACCGCCGAGCATCGCTGGGATGCGCGCAACCAGCGGCCGGAACTGTGGAACCTCTACAACGGCCGCATCCGCAAGGGCGAGAGCGTGCGGGTGTTCCCGCTGTCGAACTGGACCGAGCTCGACATCTGGCACTACATCAAGGCCGAGAACATCCCGATCGTTGATCTTTATTTCGCCAAGCGTCGCCCCTTCGTGCAGCGCGACGGCATGATCATCCTTGCCGAGGACGAGCGGCTCGAATTGTGGCCGGGCGAGGTGCGTCAGGAAAGGATGATCCGCTTCCGCACGCTCGGCTGCTTCGCCCTGTCCGGCGGCATTCGCTCCGAGGCGACGACTATCGACGACATCATCGCCGAGATCACCACCGCGACCGTTTCCGAGCGGCAGGGCAGGGCCATTGATCGCGACGAAGCCGGATCGATGGAGAAGAAGAAGCTCGAGGGATATTTCTGATGACGCTCGACGCCGACATCGTGCAACTCGATCAGGATTTTGAAGCCGATATTGCGGGCGCTGACGATCCGCAGGATGGGCGACGCTTGCGCTTTCTCGTCTGCGGCAGCGTGGACGATGGCAAGTCGACCTTGATCGGTCGGCTTTTGTGGGACACGAAATCCGTTTCCGAAGACCATCGCGCAGCGCTTCTCGCCAAAGGTTCGAAGCAGAACGATCTGTCGCTGCCCGATTTCGGCCTGCTCCTCGATGGCCTCAAGGCCGAGCAGGAGCAGGGCATAACAATCGACGTTGCCTATCGTTACTTCCAGACCAAACACCGCGCCTTCATCGTCGCGGACACGCCGGGCCATGAGCAATATACGCGCAACATGGCGACCGGCGCGTCGACTGCCGATCTCGCCGTCCTGCTGGTCGATGCGCGTGCGGGGCTTCTGGAGCAGACGCGCCGTCACGCGGCCATCGTGCATCTGATGGGCATCCGGCAGGTCATTCTCGCCATCAACAAGATCGACCTCGTCGGCTACGACCAGAAGGTGTTCCAGAAGATCGAGCGGGCGTTCCGCATCTTCGCTGCCGGGCTTGGCGAAATGCAGGTCACGGCGATCCCGCTATCGGCGCTCAAGGGCGAGAACATCGTCACGCCAGCGCGAGAGGCGATCGGCTGGTACTCCGGGCCGACGCTGATCGAGGCGCTGGAAGCGGCGCCTCCGGCGACCGTGTCGAAGCTGCCTTTCCGCATGCCGATCCAGCGCGTGTCGCGTCCGGGCGAAAGCTTTCGCGGCTATCAGGGAACGATCGCAGCGGGCGAAATCGGCATCGGTACGCAAATCGTCGTCGCGCCGTCAGGCGAGCGCGTGACCGTATCGAAGATCGTCACCTTCGACGGGGAAGCGGAGCGCGCTTATGCGGGCGAAGCCGTCACGCTCGTGTTCGACCGGCAGGTCGATGCCTCGCGGGGCGATGTGCTGACTGATGAAAGCGAACCGCCGCTCTCCGGTCATGCCTTTGCGGCCACTCTCGTCACTTTGCAGACGGAAGGTCTGAGCGATGGCGGGCGCTACTGGCTGAAGGCGGCCGGTCGTCTCCTGCGCGTGCGCATCCATATCGACGAGACCTACGATCTGTCGAAGGCAAGCTGGGCGAAATCTGGCGCGCTGCCGGTCAACGCGATCGGCCGCATCCGGCTCGAATTCGAAAGCCGCGCGATCTTCGACCGGTTCGAGGACTGCCGCGACACCGGCGCGTTCATCCTGATCAGCCCGCAGACGAACAACACGATTGCCGGCGGCATGATCACCGATCAGGTCGAGGCGGGCAGCTTCCCCGACGAGCGGGTGACGCTGACGCTGCCACGCGACTTGGCCGACATCGTCCTTGCGCTGCCGGCCGTTCGCGCCCGGCGCGCGGAAGTCGAGATCGAACCGGAAACGTAAGCTCAGTCGAACAGCGTCGCGAACGCCTCGGGATCGACATTGCCGCCCGAGGCGACGACGATGACATCGTCGCTCGAAAGCTTGTCGCCGTGGAAGAGTGCGGCGGCAAGCGCGACCGCGCCGCCCGGCTCGACGACGAGCTTCAGCCGGGTGAAGGCGAGCGCCATGGCGCGGCGTGCGTCGTCGTCGCTCACCGTGATGCCCGCGCTGCACAGGCCCTTCATGATCGGGAATGTGATGCGGCCGGGATGCGGCGTGACGATCGCGTCGCAGATCGATTTTGCGCCCGGTTCGTTGGAGCGGATTTCGCCGGCTTCCAGCGAGCGGGCGATGTCGTCGAAGCCTTTCGGCTCGCAGGTGCGCACCGTGAACGCGGGAGCTTCGCTTTCAAGTGCCAGCGCGATACCTGAGGTCAGCCCGCCACCGCCGCACGGCACCAGAACCTCACCCGATGCGATGCCGAGTTCCGCCGCCTGTTCGGCGATCTCCAGACCGACGGTTCCCTGACCGGCGATGACTTCCGGCTCGTCGAACGGGCGGATGAGGGTGAGGCCGCGTTCCGACGCCAGCGTCTCGCCGATGGCGTCGCGGTCCTCCTTGATGCGATCGTAAAGCACGACCTCGGCCCCATAGGCGCGGGTGTTCTCGATCTTCATCTTCGGGGCGTCGAACGGCATGACAATGACGGCCGGAGTGCCGTGCAGCTTCGCGGCATAGGCGATGCCCTGCGCATGGTTGCCGGACGAAAAGGCGATGACGCCGCGCGCGCGGATTTCAGGATCGAGCGCCGATATCGCCGACCATGCGCCGCGAAACTTGAACGAGCCCGTATGCTGAAGGCATTCGGCCTTCACGAAGATGCGCCGCCCGGCGATTTCGTCCAGAAATGGTGAGGACAGGAGCGGCGTTCTGCGCGCTTTGCCGGCGAGACGGGCGGCGGCGGCCCGGATGCGTGCGATGTCGGTCATGACCGGCTTATGCCAAGACGGCTGATGGTGCGCCAGTGGAAAGTTGCGCTGGTGAAGCGCAACTTTCCTGCGTGCATCAACGCAGCAAATTCACCAGAAAGCTCGATGTTTGCGGAACGGCGGCGACGATCATCAGCCCGATCAGGCAGGCGACGAGGAAAGGCAGGGCACCGTAGGCGATGCGTTCAAGCGGCAGTTTGGTGATGTTGGCCGCGACATAGAGATTGATGCCGACGGGCGGGGTGAAAAGTCCGATCGCCAGATTGATCATGACGAGCACGCCGAACCAGACCAGATCCCATTCCATCTCGCGGGCGACCGGCAGGAAAATGGGAAGCGCGATGAACATGATCGTTATGGCGTCCATGAACATGCCCGCGATAAGCAGGATGAGCATGATCACCACCAGGATGACCCAGGGATTTTCCGACAGCGACAGGAGCACGCTGGAATATTGACCCACGAGGTCGTCGACCGTGACCATCCAGCCAAACAGGCCCGCATAGGCGACCACCAGCATGACGACTGCGGATGAGGCGCTGGCTGTCACGACCGCCTCGTAAAGCCGGGAAACGGACAAGGTGCGATAGGCAAGGCCGCCGACGAGGACCGCGTAGACGGTCGCCACGATGGCGGCTTCGGTGGGCGTGAAAGCGCCTGAATAGATGCCACCGAGGATGACGACCGGCGTCATCAGCCCCCAGAAGGATTCACGAAACGCCTTCAGGAGACGGCGACCATATGGCAGGTCGCGACCGTCGACCGGGTGAAGCGCTTCGAGGCTCGGAGCGCCGGCCGGCACCTCCGAGCGCTGCGCGAAAGGTAGCGCCAGAAGCATGATAATGCCGAGCAGCAGACCCGGTATGACGGCCGCCAGGAATAGCTGCGAGATGGAGACCTCGGCAATGACGCCGTAAATGACGAGGCCGATCGACGGCGGGATGACGATCGACAGCGCCGCCCCGCAACAGACCAGTCCCGACGCGAAGGCGCGATCATATCCGTCCTCTTCCATGCCCTTGATGATGAGCGGACCGATGGCGGCGACCGAGGCAGGGCCGGATCCCGATACCGCACCCCAGAACAGGCAGACGACCGTGCCGACGACGCCCATGCCGCCGGGCAGTCCGCCGATAAGAACGCGGAAGAAGTGAATCATCCGCGCGGCGATGCCGAGCGAGCCCATAAGCGTTCCCGCAAGGATGAAGAACGGGATGGCAAGAAGCGAATAACGCGCGATGCTGGTGGCGATCAGATCGCCGGCGAGTTCCAGCCCGAAGCCGATCTGCCACATGCCCCATATCGCAGACAGCCCGAGCGCGAAGGCGACGGGAACGCGCAGGAAAAGAAGGACGAAAAAGACGACGACCATCTGCGTCCCGGCGCCGATATCAGACAAGGGGAATCTCCGTCGCGTCGCGGTTGTGCCACTCGTCGCGTGCGTGCTGGACGTAGCGGAAAAGGACCAGCGCGAAGGCGAAGGGCAGGGCAGCGCTGTAGTACCAGGCAGGCAATTGCAGCGCGTATGAGCGCGTTCCCGTCGCAAGCTCGTTGCGCAAAAGCTCGAACGTGAACCAGGCCGACGCTGCCAGAAGCCCCGCCGCCAGAACCGACGAAACGATGAGGATCAGTTTGCGCAGCCAGCGCGGCGCAAGATCGTAGACGAGCGTCACCGCCAGATGCTCGCCGTTACGTGCGGCGATGGCCGCGCCGAGTACCGTCAGCAAGAGAAAGCCGTTGACGAGCAGTTCCTCCGACGCCGCCAGCGATGCATTGGTCAGATAGCGCACCACGACATTGATGAAACCGAGCAACGTCATCGCGGAAAAAATGACGAAACATGCGATTTTCTCGAAGTCCCGCAGGATAGTGCGCATACGCTTTCTTTCCGTGCCCACGACAATATCGGACGAACCGTTCGCAGTTCTCGTGCGAACGGCTCGTCCCTTGTCGGTTTGATCAGTTCGAGGCGCCGATGGCGTTCTGGAACTCGCCGACCAGGTCTTCGCCGACCTGAGCAGCCCATTTGTCGAAAGCGGGTTGCGTGGCGTCACGGAACGCCTGAAGTTCTTCAGGCGTCGATTCGTGGACTTCCATGCCGTGACCGCGCAGAACCTCCAGACCCTCGGCCGTTTCAGAGCGCGTGATCTCCTTCTGGTAGGCCATGGCCTCGTTCGCGGCTTCCTGCACCTTGGCCTGCGTTTCCGCATCCCAGGAATCCCACAGGCGCTTGGAGACGCCGATGAAGATCGGGTCGTAGGAATAGTGCCATGTGGTCAGGTGGTTCTGGACCTCGTAGACACGCTGCGGAATGATGACGGCGCCGATGGGATTTTCCTGACCGTCCACGACGCCCTGCTGGAGCGCGGTGAAGGTTTCGGTCCACTGCATCTGCTGCGGGTTCGCACCCAGCGCATTCATCACGTCGATATACATCGGGCCGGCCACGCGCACCTTGAGGCCCTGCATGTCCTGCGGCGTCACGATCGGCCGCTGGCTGTTGGTGATCTCGCGAAAGCCGTTCTCGCCCCATGCCAGAACCACGACATTGTGGTTGAGCATGATCTCCTTCATTCGGTCGCCGGGCGCGCCGTCCGTGGTGCGGTCGACCTCTTCATAATTGGCGTAGAGATAGGGCAGCGAGAAAACGGCCATCTGCGGTTCGAGCGGTGTCACATTGATCGCCGACGTCACCACGAAGTCGAGCGCCCCGCGCCCGACCATTTCTGCCTGGCGCATCTGGTCGCCGCCCGAAAGCTGGGCGTTGGGGAAAATGCGGACCGACATCTCGCCGCCGGTCGCTTCGCCCAGCAATTCGTTGAAGCGCTCGGCGCCGCGGTGCCACGTCGTCGTGTCGCCCGTATTGTGCGACAGGCGGAACGTCTCGGCCGACGCATAGGTCGAAACGGCACACATTGCGGCAGCGGATGCGAGCGCCGCCAGCTTGATCCTGAAATTCATTCTTCCTCCCTCGAACCATTCGCCCGGCTCCATCCGGCTCGATGGTTCATATTGTGAAACTAAAATTTTCCTCCAAGAAGCCAGACGATACGTGCCAATGCCCCAATTGCAACGGATTTCTTGAGGCGTCTTTACAGGAGATGGATCGGTAGCTAGCGTTCTGCTCCATAGTGTGAACCTCGCCTGAGGTTCGGGAGGATGGATTTTTGCAGTTCAGCGGGGCGCAAAGCGTCGACAGGGCACTGGGCCTGCTCGCCCTTGTCGGCCGGCATGCGGACACCGGCACGTCGCTGGCCGCGCTCGTGCGCGAGACGGGACTGAACAAGGCGACGGTGCGCCGGCTGCTGCTTGCGCTGATCCGTGCCGGATTCGTCGAACAGGACGACGAGACGCGCCGCTACCATCTCGGTTCGGAAGCCTATGTGACCGGCGCGCTGGCCGCCTCTCGGCACGGCCTCCTGCAATTCGCCATGGACAGCGTCGTCCGCCTGTCGCGCCAGACCGCCGATTCGGCGTTCGTTTCGGTGCGCCGGGATGCCGTGTCCGTTTGTCTGCACCGCGAGGAAGGTACCTATCCGGTGCGCACACACGCGCTTCAGGCGGGATTCGAACATCCGCTGGGCTGCGGCGCCGGCTCGCTGGCAATTCTCGCCGCCCTTTCGGATGTGGAGATCGAAGAGGTTCTGGCGACCAACAAAGACGTTCTGGAAGCCCGATATCCGCTGCTCTTGCCCGATCGCATACGTCAGGACGTCGCTCGAACCCGCGAGACGGGTTACGCTCTTAATCCGGGATTGATCGTCGCCAATTCGTGGGGCGTGGGCGTCGCCGTTCTCGATCCGGCCGGGCGGCCCGTCGGCGCGCTGTCCATCGCCGCAATCGACTCGCGATTGCAGGAACCGCGCTGCAGCGAAATCGTCGCCGCCCTTCACCTTGAAGCACGGCGCGTCGAGGCGAAGCTTGCCCAGCGCCAATCCGTTTATTTCACACCCGTTTCAGAGAATGGGCGAAAACAAGCCTAGATTTTCAGGATGTCCAGAATGCAGCCAGCCACCACGCGCACAATGAACCTTGCCAATTTCCTGGCGCAGGCGGCGCGGCGCAATCGCGACGACATCGGCCTCGTCTGGCGCGACGAAATCTGGACATGGGGGCAGATGGAGGCGCGCGTCGACGCGTTCGCACGGGCGCTCGTCGACATTTTCGGCATCGGCAAGGGGGACCGCGTGCTCGTCCAGTCGGCAAACTGCAACCAGATGTTCGAATCCATGTTCGCGTGTTTCCGGGTCGGCGCGGTTTGGGTTCCGGCCAACTACCGCCAGTCGCCCGACGAAGTCGCCTATCTCGCCAATGCGAGTGGCGCGGCGCTGATGATCTGCGGCGCGCAGTTTCCCGGCCATGCGAGGGCCGTGCGCGAGCAGGCACCTTCCGTGAGGGTGGTGGTCGCCATCGGCGATGCGGATTTCGGCGACGACTATGATGTGATCGTCGCGCGCCATATGGGCCAAAGCGTCCCGATGGCGACGATGGACCGTGACGATCCGTGCTGGTTCTTCTTCACCTCCGGCACGACGGGCAGGCCCAAGGCCGCCGTTCTGACGCATGGTCAGATGGGTTTCGTCGTCACCAACCATCTGTGCGACCTGATGCCGGGAACGACGCGCGAGGATGCCTCCATCGTCGTCGCGCCCCTGTCGCATGGCGCGGGCGTCCACCAACTGACGCAGGTCGCGCATGGCGCAAAGACCATCCTGCTGCCGACCGACAAGCTCGATGTGCCGACCGTGTGGCGTCTGATCGAGCGATGGCGCGTGACCAACGCGTTCACCGTGCCGACCATTCTCAAGCTTCTGGTCGAGGACCCGTCGGTGGACGAGGTGGACCATTCGAGCCTGCGCCACGTCATCTATGCCGGCGCGCCGATGTACCGGACGGACCAGAAGAAGGCGCTCGAGAAGCTGGGTCCGGTCATCGTGCAATATTTCGGGTTGGGCGAAGTGACCGGCAACATCACCGTCCTGCCGGCTGCGCTGCATGATCGCGACGACGGGCCGCAAGCGCGGATCGGGACCTGCGGGTTCGAGCGCACCGGCATGCAGGTCGAAATCCAGAACGATGCGGGCGAGGCGGTGGCAGCGGGCGAAACCGGAGAAATCTGCGTCGTCGGCCCTGCGGTCTTCGCCGGCTACTGGGACAATCCCGAGGCCAACGCCAAGGCGTTCCGCAACGGCTGGTTCCGAACCGGAGATCTTGGCCATATGGACGCGGAGGGCTTCATTTATCTCACCGGCCGCGCCTCGGACATGTACATCTCCGGCGGATCCAACATCTATCCGCGCGAGATCGAGGAAAAGATCCTCACCCATCCGGCCATCTCGGAGACCGCCGTTCTGGGCGTGCCCGATCCGATGTGGGGGGAGACGGGCGTGGCGGTCTGCGTCGCCAAGCCGGGCATTGCGCCCGGCGAGATCGACATGCGCAGCTTCCTCGAAGAAAAAATCGCGCGCTACAAGATGCCCAAACTCTTCGTTTTCTGGGACGAGATGCCCAAATCCGCCTATGGCAAGATCGCCAAGAAGATGATCCGCGAGGAACTGGAAAAGCGCGGCGACCTCGCGCCCATTGCGGCAAAGGCAAGCTGATGAGCGGAACGGTCTTCATCACCGGCGGCGCGTCCGGCATCGGCTTCGACACGGCGGCGCTTCTCGCCGAGCGCGGGTTTACGCCCTTCATCTTCGACCTGAACGACGATGCGGTTCGCCAGGCTTGTGAGCGGCTCGGCCCGACGGCACGCGGCGCTGGAGGCAGCGTTTCGGATGAAGACGCGGTGGAACGCGCGATGGACGCGGCGGGCAGGGTCGTCGGTGTCGTCAATTCGGCGGGCATCGGCATGGACAGGGCCGCCGTGGATACCGACGTCGCCGATTTCAGGCGCATCATCGACGTCAATCTGACCGGCTCCTTCCTCGTCGCGCGCGCGGCGGCGCGGCGCTGGATCGCTGCGGGCAGCGGCGGCGCGATCGTCAATATCAGCTCCGTTTCCGGCCTGATCGGCAACAAGGGCCGCGTCGCCTACGGCGCTTCGAAGGGCGGTGTCAATTTGATGACGATGGTGCTGGCGACGGAACTGGGCGCGCATGGCATCCGGGTCAACGCGATCGCCCCCGGACCCGTCGATACGCCGCTCGCCCGGTCCGTCCACACCGACGACGTGCGACGGCAATGGGCCGAACGCGTGCCGCAGGGCCGATACGGCAACCCGCGCGAGATTGCGACGGCCGTCGCCTTCCTGCTTTCGCACGATGCCAGCTACGTCAACGGTCAGGTGCTGGCCGTCGACGGCGGGTTCGTCAATGCGGGACTTGCCGTGTGATGCGCTCGATCCGCCATCCGGGGCCGCCTGCAAGCGAACGGTCGAGCGTTGCACCTTGCGGCGCGCAGGCCCTGCAACTGGAGCTGAAGGCGGGCGAGAGCGTCAACCGCGCCGTGACGCGTGCGTTTGCCGAAGCGGGGTTCTTGGGTGGATATGCCGATCTTGAAGAGGTTCAGCTTGCGCCGCTGCGATACGTCATCCCCGCGCCGGCACCCGATGAAAAACATGCAGCCTGGTACAGCGCGACCTTTGCGCCCGAGGGCATGGCTACGATCGAGGCGGCGGGCCTTGTCGCGGGCATGCGGGACGGCGAGCCCTTCGTGCATTGCCATGGCATCTGGCGGCTGGCCGACGGCGCCCGTCACGGCGGACATCTTCTGCCGCATGACGCGATCCTTGCCGCGGACACGACGGTCGCGGCATGGGGTATCGCGGGCGCACAGTTCGTTGCGATCGACGACGCGGAAACAAATTTCAAGCTGTTTTCTGCCCGTCCATGCGCGCCTGCGCCACCTGCAGCCATGCCACGCGCGCTCGCCTGCACCCTACGGCCGAATGTTGATATCGTCACGACGATCGAAGCGATCTGCGACCGGTACGGCTTCGGCGCGGCGCAAGTCGGCGGCGTTGGAAGTCTCGTCGGCGTCGATTTTACGGACGGGCGACATATCGCCTCCTACGCGACCGAAATCCTCATCACCGCCGGGCGCTTCCAGGCGAACGACGATGCCGCGCATTGCACGCTCGACATTGCTCTGGTCGACCTCGACGGCAATCTTCACGAAGGTCGGCTGGAGCGCGGACGAAACCCCGTCTGTGTGACGTTCGAACTTTTGATCCGAGAGACGGCGAGCGCCTCACGATAAAAGCGCGTGCCTGCAAGAGCGCAACGGCGAATGCAGGAAAAGCGCGGGAGGCTCTTGCCTGATGCCGGATCAGTGGCTATGTCTGCGCCGCGCTCGTAACGAGCGAACCACGACCCGCGGAGAGGTGGCAGAGTGGTCGAATGCACCGCACTCGAAATGCGGCATGGGTGCAAGCCCATCGGGGGTTCGAATCCCTCCCTCTCCGCCATTCACCGCCGTGTACGACCCGGAGACATGGGTAACAGAATGTACCTAAGACATGGGTGACAACCTCGTGCCGAACGGGTTGTCGATGGTCTGCAAGGTCTTCTGTTCCAGGTCGATATATCCCAGATCGTAGTGCATGAAGCTGACGAGCCAAATGCCGTCGTCAACTTCCTTGATTCCGAGCCTTTGACCGGCGAGCACGGTTGAGACGTTGATCTTCTTTCTGTGCATGCAGACGCGGCCGCAGGCGGTGACGA
>NZ_JAAAMK010000019.1 GCF_024105665.1 Aliihoeflea aestuarii
AATCGCCGCGAGATCCGGCTCCAAGAAACTCGCCATCATCGCCGTCGCAAGGAAACTCCTCACCGTCCTCAACGCAATGCAACGCCAACAAAAACAATACGCCTGAAAACACAGTTGCCAGGCCTCGACATTGCCAGCCCGCATTTGCCGCAAAGCTACCGCCGCATCCGCCCGCGCAGCCAGAAAATGCCAAAGAAGGCGACGAGGAAAAGCGCAGCGATCGCCCCGGCGAGCCACGGAGACACCTCGATTGCGGCCAGCATGATCGTCGGCATGAAATAGGCCACACCGCCGAACCCTATCAGGATCGCGGCGGTCGCCAGCATCGTGTTGCGCGTTTCGCGGTTCATGAATCATCCTTCTTGACCGCAAATTCCTCGAGCCGCTTTTTCTGGCGCCCGTCGCGGTCGAAATTGTCCTCGTCGAGCCACGCCTCGAATGCGTCGCGGCGCGCCGGCCAGTCGGCATCGATCATCGCATACCAGGCCGTGTCGCGATTCTCGCCCTTGACGATCATGTGCTGGCGGAACACCCCCTCATAGTCGAAACCGAGCCGGCGCGCAGCGCGACGCGATGGCACGTTGCGGTCGTTGCACTTCCATTCGAACCGGCGATAACCAAGATCGTCGAAGACATGACGCATGAGAAGGAAGATAGCTTCCGTCGCCAGACGCGTGCCGGTCATTTCCGGGCCCCAGTAGATGTGACCGACTTCGGCAACGCCGTTCGTCCTGTCGATGCGCATCAGCGCGAGGCGACCCTTGGCGCGCCCATCCGCCTTGTCCACGGCGGCGAAGAAGAGCGGATCGGCCGCGGTCTGGAAGCGCTCGAACCACGGTTGCAGCGCGGCACGATCGGCAGGCGGGAAATCGGGAAGATAACGCATGCGCTCTTCCGCATCGGGCACTGATTTTGCCGCAAACAGCGCATCGCCATGGTCTTCGGCGCTGATCGGCTCCAGCCGGATATAGCGTCCGTCATGCACTTGCCGATGAGGGATGGCCTTCGGCGACCAGTCGGCGAACTTAGCGGCCACGGCGTTTCTCCACGTTTGACATCCGGCAAGAGCGCTCCCACAAACGGCTATGATCCGCAATAAGGGAGGTTGGACCAAACCAATGATCCAGACGATTTCCGCATTCGAGCGTATCGGCGAGGAAAATGCATTCGCCGTGCTGGCCCGCGCGACCGAACTCGCCCAATCGGGCAAGGACATCATTAATCTGGGCATCGGCCAGCCGGATTTCCGCACCCCGGACCACATCGTCGAAGCCGCGATCAAGGCGCTGCGCGACGGCCATCACGGCTACACGCCTGCGACCGGCCTTCTTGCGACCCGCGAAGCTGTAGCCCGCCGCACATTTACGACAACCGGCGTTGAGATTTCGCCCGAATGCGTGATGATCATGCCGGGCGGCAAGCCGACCATGTATGCCGCGATCGTCATGTTCGGCGAACCGGGCGCGGAAATTCTCTACCCCGATCCCGGCTTCCCCATCTATAAATCCATGATCGACTTCACGGGCGCGAAAGCCGTGCCCGTGCCGATCCGCGAGGAGAACGGCTTCGCCTTCTCCGCCGAGGAAACCCTCTCCCTGATCACGCCGAGGACGCGGCTTTTGATCCTGAACTCGCCGGCCAATCCGACAGGCGGCGTGACGCCGCGCGCCGAAATCGAGAAGCTGGTGAAGGGGCTGGCAGTGCATCCGCATGTCGCGATCCTGTCGGATGAAATCTACGACGTCATGACCTATGACGGCGAGAGCGCCACGTCGCTGCTCCAGTTTCCCGAAATCCGCGACCGGCTGATCGTGCTCAACGGCTGGTCGAAGACCTGGGCGATGACGGGCTGGCGCATGGGCTGGTCGATCTGGCCCGATGCGCTTTACGGCAAAGTGCGCAAGCTCGCGGTCAATTGCTGGTCCTGCGTCAACGCACCGTCGCAATATGCCGGCATCGCTGCCATTGACGGGCCGCAGGACGAGGTGGACAGGATGATGCGCGCCTTCGACCGCCGCCGCCAGGTCGTGGTCGAGGGGCTGAACGCCATCGACGGCATCTCCTGCATCACGCCGAAGGGTGCGTTCTACGCCTTCCCGAACATCAAGGAAACGGGCCGGCCGGCCAAGAAGCTCGCCTCCCAGCTTCTGGAAGAAGCCGGCGTCGCGCTGATCGCCGGACCGGATTTCGGCACGCTCGGTGAAGGCTATATCCGCCTCTCCTACGCCAATTCGGAAGAAAACATCCTGCGCGCGCTGGAACGCATCGAATCCTTCCTCGCCCGCTGATCACATGCCGTAATAGAAATAGATCGCGATGCAGGTCGACACGCCGACGATGACGTTCATCGGAATGCCGATCTTGAGGAAATCCGCGAACCGGTAGTTCCCGGCACCGTAGACTAGCGTGTTGGTCTGGTAGCCGATCGGCGTGGCGAAGCTGGCGCTTGCCGCGAACATCACCACCACGACAAGCGGGCGCGGATCGACGCCGATCTGGCTCGCGAGCCCGATGACGATCGGCGTCATCACGACGGCGACCGCGTTGTTGGTGATCATCTCTGTCAGTGTCGATGTCAGCAGATAGACGATGATGAGCGTCACGAGCGGCGATCTGCCGCCGAGATATGGGGCGACCCATCCGGCGACGAGATCGATCGCGCCGGTGCGCTGCATGCCGATGCCGATCATCAGCATGGCGAAGATCAGGATCAGAATGCCGCCGTCGATCGAACCCCACGCCTCCTCGCTGTCGATGCAGCGCAGGATCAGGATGGCGACAACGGCGACGATGGCAAGGATGGAGATATCCGCCACGTTGAAGGCCGCGAGCAGGATGACGCCGCCGAGTGCACCCAGCGCGATCGGCGCCTTGGAACGGCGGAATGCCCGGCCCGCCGTCTCCGTGACCGAGACGAGATAGCCTTGCTGCGTCATGGTATCGAGCCCTTCGGGCGGCCCCTCCAGAAGCAGCTTGTCCGCCGGGCGCAGGAGCACACTGTCGAGATCCGGCCCCGGAATATGCTGGTGGCGGTGCGCGCCGAGGATACGCACGCCGAACCGACTGCCGAGCGCGAGGCGGGCGATCTTCTGGCCCATCGATGCACGATGCGGTGCGACCACGGCTTCCACGATCTGCGTTTCAGACGGCATGCCGCCAAGTCGCGTCCGCCCGACCCGCAGATATTCCGCTTCGTTGAGCGTCAGCACTTCCGATGCTGTCGCCGTCACGATCAGCCGATCGCCCTTTTTCAGCACCTTTTCGGGAAGCTCGTCACGAATCACCTCGCCGCCGCGCTTGATGCCGAGAATGCGAAGTCCGGGCAGCTTGAAGACGCCGAGTTCCTTTATCGGCTCGTTCTCGATCGCCTTGTCGTCGAGAATGGCGATCTCGGTCAGGAACTCCGAATCCGTCGTCGTGGACGTATCGGGGCGGTCGGGCAGCAGCCAGCGCCCGAAGACGAGCATCAACAGGATTCCCGAAACCGCCGTGACGATGCCGACCGGCGTGATCTCGAAGATGGAAAACGCCTCCATGCCCATTTCGCGCGCCACGCCGTCGACGAGAAGATTGGTCGATGTGCCGATCAGCGTACAGGTGCCGCCGAGGATCGCAGCGTAGGAAACGGGGATGAGCAGCCGGGTCGAGGCGATACTGAGCTTCTGGGCCAGCTTGATCGTGATGGGAATGAGGATCAGCACCAGCGGCGTGTTGTTGATGAAACCGCCGATCGCCACCGTGCCGAGGAGGAGCAGGCCGATCGCCGGTGCGGGCCGGTTGGACGACCAGTCGAGGATGAATCCGGCGACACTTTCGAGCACGCCAGCGCGCACCAGCGCACCCGTCAGGACGAACATGGCGGCAATGGTGATCGGCGCGGCGTTGGAAAACACAGACATCGCGTCCGCTGCCGGCAGCAGCCCGGACACGACGAAGGCCGCCGCGCCCGCCGATGCGGTCACTTCCGGCGGAAACCGCTCGAAGAGAAAGGCGACGAAAGTAACGAACACGATCGCGAGCGCCACATAGGCCTCATGACCTGCAATCAGTTCCTGCATATGAAGCCCCGTCCCCATGGGCATATGGACTAGTTTTCTAACGGAGCGGATGCCCCTACGGTTCCCCGAGAGCATGTTCCGGCGTTGGCACAGATCAAATTGCCGTTCGATGTTCTGGAAAAACGCAAAAGAAGGCGGCCATTCATGGCCGCCTGAGTTTGGAACCGGTGCTTGGGAGGAGGAACGTCCGATTCGTTCGTTAAGAATGCGCTTCGAACCTTAACCGAAGCTTAACGCCACGAGGTAGCGCTTTTCAGCACCCTCGCCCTGCTCCGGTTGTGCGCATGAAATCGGAAATGTCGGCAAGGGTGGGCGCACTGCCGCGCAACGGCGCGGAAATGGCGCCGACGATGTTGATATGGCCCGCTCCTGGATAGATGCGCGCTTGCGACCGATTGCCGGAACGCTGAAGGGCGTCCGCCAGATCGACGCTGTCCTGCGCCTCGACCGTTCGGTCCGATCTGCCGTGAAGGAGAAGCGACGGCGGCTTGCGGCCTGCCGTGAAATTGATCGGCTGGCTGTCCGCCCGCGTCGCCTCGGGAAAGATGCGCCGATAACGATCGCTGGTCAGCGGCAGGAAATCGTAAGGCCCCGCGATGCCGACGAACCCGGCGATCGAGCCGCATGGCGAAAGGCCCCGTCGCCGAAGATATCTTTCGTCCAGCGTGAGCAGCGCGCCGATTTGCGCGCCCGCCGAATGCCCAACGACGAAGATAGGCCGCCCTTGCGCGACGTTCGCGGTGACATAAGCAAGCGCATCCGCCGCGTCATCCACGAAGGCAGGGAAAATCGCGTCGGGATAAGTGCGATAGTCGGGAATTGCGACGATGAACCCCTCATCCGCCAGTGCATTGCCGACGAAGCGATAAGTCGCCTTGTCGCCGCTCGACCAGCTTCCGCCATACAGAAACATGATGACCGGCGCGTCGGACGCAGCACCCGCCGGGCGGTAGATATCCATGCTATCGAGTGGATTTGCGCCATAGGAAACGCCGGTCTCGGCAACCACGTCGTCGCTGTCGGTCATCGAATTGACGATGCCGACCGCCCCGCCGCAGGCGGAAAGAAAAATACCGGAGAAGAAGATAAACAGCAGGCGGAGGGAAGTCATGGTCACCCGTGGCTTTGGCTCACGGGCAACAACGAACCTTAACGGTCAAAGTTTCGTCAGACTTTCACGCCCGCGACATTCGCCTCGATGTGATCGACCAGCCCGTCTTCGAGGCCGAGCCGACCGGCGAGCATGTCGAGATAGCCGCGCTCGGCGCGTGTTTCCGGCTCGATGGTCAGGCGCGAGGCGGTGTAGATTTCCACGCGCTGCTCCTCGGTCTGAGCGGCGCTGACGAGATCGTCCACATTGACCGGCTTTTCGAGTTCGGCAAGCAGGAACTGTTCGCCTTCCGCGTCGAGCCCCGCATCGCCGAGCCGGCCCGCGATTTTCTGCCGCTCGGCATGGTCGATATGGCCGTCGGCCTTGGCCGCAGCGATCATTGCACGCACGATGGTGAGCGCGAATGCATCCTCGCCCTGCGGCGCGCGGGCCGGATTGAAACCGTTGTTTTCGGGAGGCGGGAGAAGTTCGGGCTGTGCGTCGGGCGTGGGTTGCTGCGGCTTCTGCCCGCTCTGGTAGTCCTGATAGGCCTTATAAGCGAGGCCCGCGATCGCCGCCATTCCGCCGATCTTCACGGCCGAACCGGCGAACTTGCGGCCCTTACCCGTCAGGAGAATGCCGGCCAGTGCCGCCGTCGCCATCGGATTGTCCTTGGCGAGTTGACCGAGCCGGCCGACACCGCCCGATAGCCCGCCACCGGCCAACCCGCCGCTTGCAAGACCACCAAGACCACCGGCAAGCCCGCCGAGGCCGCCGCCTGCCCCACCTTGGCCTGTGCCGCCGGGCCGAGCGCCGGAGCCGGAAGCGCCGAGGAGACTGTCGATGATTTTCTTCGGGTCGAACATGGTGCTTTCCTCTTCAACACTGGGCCTTCGCGATTGGTGTCGAATTAGCTAGGGGACCATATAAGCCTTTACAATGGCGCGTGGGTTCAACTGCCGATATGCGCCCTGCCCTTCGCCCTTGCCTGTTTCACCTGCCGCTGGCGCTCCGCGTAGCGCATGCGGTCGCGGTCGCTGCGCTCGTCGTGACAATGGATGCAGGCGACGCCCTCGACATGGTGCGGCGACTGGCGGTCGGCGATTGTCAGCGGACGCCGGCACGCCCGGCACAATTCCGCTTCGCCCTCGCCCAATCCATGCGTGACGCCGACACGCTCGTCGAAGACGAAGCACTCGCCCTGCCAGAGGCTTTCGCCTTCCGGGACCTCTTCGAGATAGCGCAGGATGCCGCCCTTCAGATGATAGACATCGGCGATGCCGACCGATTTCGCATAGGCCGTCGCTTTTTCGCAGCGTATCCCGCCCGTGCAGAACATGGCGATTTTCCTGCCTTCGAGACGTTCGCGGTTTGCCTCGACCCAGGCCGGAAACTCACGGAAACTCTCGGTGCCCGGATCGATCGCGCCGGCAAAGGTGCCGAGGCCGATTTCGTAAAGATTGCGTGTGTCGACGACGACCGTGTCCGGGTCGGCGATCAGCGCGTTCCAGTCGGCCGGCTCGACATAGGTTCCCGCGTCCCGCTCCGGGTCGATCCCCTCCACACCCATGGTGACGATTTCGGCTTTCAAACGCACCTTCAGCCGGTGGAACGGCATGTGCGACGCCGTCGAGTATTTCACGTCGAGCCCCGTCAGTTCCGGCAACGCGTCGAGATGGGCGACAAGCGCGTCGATGGCGTCGGCCTCACCTGCCACCGTCCCGTTGATGCCTTCATGCGCCAGCAGCAGCGTGCCCTTGATGCCGTGCGCGGTGCAGAATGCCGCCAAAGGCTCGCGCAATTCGCGCCAGCCGTCGAGCCGGGCAAACCGGTAAAGCGCGGCGACCTTGATGGGTGTTTCGTGAGCGGCACTGTTCATAGGCTGGCTGATTAAGGCTTTCCGAAAAGCTTCGCAACTTATCCCCACCCGCGCCATACAGGAGAAAATAATCCTCTTCGATCAAGAGAGGACTTCGCCATGCTCGATTCCCGGATGCGCACCGTTATTGCAAAAGTCGCCCGATCCTTCGATCTCGACCCGGCCGCGCTCGCCGCCGTGGCCCATGTCGAAAGCAACCTCGTCACGCACGCCGTCATCGACGGAAGGCACGAACCACTGATCCGTTTCGAAGGCCACTATTTCGATCGCCGCCTGTCCGGCGAAGCGCTTGAAAAGGCACGGCGGCAGGGTCTCGCCTCGCCCCGCGCCGGGGCGGTCAGAAATCCCGCATCGCAGGCGGCACGCTGGAAACTGCTGGCCACCGCACGCGCCGTCGACGCACGCGCGGCAGACGAATCGACGTCCTGGGGCATCGGCCAGGTCATGGGCGCGCACTGGGCATGGTTGGGCTTCGCCTCGGTCGACGCGCTCGTGGCCGAGGCGCGTGACGGTGTGGAAGGTCAGGTGCGGCTGATGGCGCGCTACATCGACAAAGCCGCGCTTCGCGCCGTTCTGGCGTCGCGCGATTGGGTGGCATTAGCCCGCGCGTATAATGGACCGGGCTTCGCTTCGAATGCCTATGACGCAAAGCTCGCCCGCGCGTTCGCCCGCTATGACAAGCTCGACTGGCAGACTGCATCGGCCACCCTGCGGCGCGGCGACCGGGGCGAAGCGGTCGCCGATCTCCAGCGCCGCCTCGTGGCGCGTGGCGCGGAACTCGCGATCGACGGGCAGTTCGGCCCGTCGACCGAACAAGCGCTTCGCAGCTTCCAGACCGCGCGGCGATTGCCCGCCACGGGCATCGCCGACGACGCGACGTTGAACGCTCTCGAGCGTCGCTTTTTCGTCAATCGCATCGTGTCCTTTCTTAAATCCTTGTTCGTGCAGCGATAGCGTTACGACAACACCCATGCTAATCGGTTGAAAAAAGGAGAGCCGACATGACTGCATCTCAGGCCGAACGTCTACGGTCGCTTATCGGGAACCAACCGGTCATCCCGGTCATCCGTATCGACGATGTGGCGACGGCTGTTCCTATGGGGCATGCGCTCGTCGCCGGCGGCCTGCCGGCGATCGAGATCACCTTGCGCACGCCGGACGCGCTGGAGGCCATACGCCGCGTCGCCGAGGAGGTGCCGGGCGCAGTCGTGGGGGCCGGAACGATCCTTGATACGGCGCAGTTCGAAGCGGCCGAAAAGGCCGGCGCGCGCTTCATCGTCAGCCCCGGAACGACGCAGGAACTGATCGACGCCGCCCGGTCGAGCGCCGTGCCGTTCCTGCCGGGCGCGACGACGGCCAGCGAAGTCATGGCCATGCGTGAGGAAGGCTACGGCTTCCTGAAATTCTTCCCCGCCGAACAGTCTGGCGGCGCGCCCTTCCTCAAGGCGATCGCGGCACCCATTCCCGATATGGTTTTCTGCCCGACCGGCGGCGTATCGCCGTCCAACGTCGCGTCCTATCTCGCGCTGCCCAACGTCGTCTGCGTCGGCGGGTCGTGGGTCGTCCCCGACGCAGCGGTGAAGGCCGGCGACTGGGGCGCGATCGAACGGCTTTCACGCGAAGCTGCAAGCCTGCGGTAGCGGATTCGAACATGAACGAACGAAAACGGCGGCCATCGGCCGCCGCTTTCGTTCGTTCGGACGCAGCTTCAGTTGAAGCGCGCGACCGACATGAACTGCACGGCCTGCCCGGAGAACCGGTTCGTATCGGGCTGCGCATCGGCCTGCTGGAAGCCTTCCGTGTAGATGATCGCCGGCGGCGTGCGGACGATGTTGTAGGCGAAGGACGGCGCCGTCGTGCCGTTGGAAACCTCCGCCACGCGGCCCGGCTCCAGCGCCCAGCGCGCAACTTCCGGCGTCGCGTCCACGGCGCGGGAGCGACGTGCCTGGCGAATGTCCGTTGCGGATGGCTTGCCGAGCTTGGCCGTGGTGCGCACGCCCGATTCGATCGCCATCATCGGAGACACACCCTCGGTCCGCGCCATCAGCGCGGCACGAGGCGAGGATTCAAGCGCGGCGACCTGCCGCTGCTTGATCGCATTGGCCGCTTCCCGCTCGCTCCGCGCCTCGCCAAGCGCATTCACGTCGAGGTCGAGCGGCGCGGCGGCAGGCATATCGGGGAGCGCGGCCAAAGCGAGAACCTCGCCGGCCGTGGTGCCGTCGCCGACGGCAGGCACGGCTGTTGCCGTATTTTCGTTCACGATCACCCCGGCCCGCGCGATCTTCGTATCGTCACGCAGAATCTGGCTGATCGCATCCGACCCGCCGCGGTTCGGCCGCTCGGCAAGAAGCGCCGCGATCGGCACGCCGGCTTCGGGCGTCTTGATCGATGCGACAAGCGCATCGGCCTGTGCTTCGGGCGTCGGCGTGTAATCCGGACGGCGCGTCGGAAGCGGGATATTGAGCGCGACCTCGGTAGCCGTCGCGGCCTGCTCGGTCGAAGATGCGTCGAAACTTTCCTCCATGGCCGCTGCTGCGACCGTGGGTGCGGCCGGTGGCGCGCCGACTTCGACTTGCGGACGTGGCGCGGCAAGCGGAACAGGCACAGAGCGCGCCGGCAAGGCGGCGACGATCGTTTCGGGTGCCTGAGGCACAGGCGCCGCGACCGGAGCCTGTGGTGTCGGTGCGGAGGCACGGGCCGGCGCTGCCGATGGCGATTGGCCGCTATCCGTGATCGTCTGGCCTGCGGACGAATTGCCGCCGCCACGGCCGAAGATGCCTGCGAGCAATCCGCCGCCTCCACCGCCACCGCTGCCGCCCGCACTGGCGACCGCGAATGCGCCGCTGGACTGGCGGGACTTATAAGCAGCCATCGCCTGCTGGTAACCAGGGAGCGGCTTGCCGTCGGACGGGACGTGGATCGTGTTCCCGTTCGGGAACAGGGCGACCAGATCGTTGCGGCGCATGCGCGGCCAATGACGGACATTGCCCGTGTCGAGGTGCACGAACGGCGCGCCGGATGTCGGATAATAGCCGACACCGCCGCCTTCCATCCGCAGACCCGCCGCGCGAAGTTCGGCCAGCCTGACGCCGGGGATGTAGAAATCGATCGCCCGGCCGCGCGTGTGCTGGCTGTTGTCGGCAACGCCGCTCGAGCGCGAACGCAACATGCCGTTGGTCTTCGAGGAGCGATAGGCCGAGACGATATGGATCGGCTCGCGTCCACCGACCTGCTGATACACCTCCCAAAGGAGGTCGAGCAGGCGAGGGTCCATCTTCGTCGGCTCGTTCTGCCGCCAGTCGCGCAGGAAGCGGTTCAGCTCGTTGAGACCGTTCTGGTCGTAGCGGCTGCCGTTCTTGAACGTGATCTGCGCGCGTTCCTTGGTATGGATATTATAAAGGTTCAGCGTGCGTGCCTGCGCATCGGCCTTGCCGGTTGCGCACAGCAGGAGAGCGAAGGTGATCATAAGAGCCACGAGGGCCGGGCGGCTGAAGACAGCGCCGTAGATCCACCGATTATTCTGCATTCCAGCGATACTGATCAAAACATCTCGCCTTGTCGGCTGTTGAGTGTCCCCGGACCGATTTCCGGACGTCGATTATCGTCCGAATATCAGCGCTAATGGTTAATCAGCACTTAGTGCGGCCATTTACGGTTTGACGATGACGAAATCGCGACGCATGCCGCATGATCGAAACCGTCGTTAACTGCCTGAAAAATGGCTATCGCTCCGTTACGGAACCGTCAAGACGCGAGCCGGCCGGCACGCCCCTCGTCCGCCTCTATCCCCATCTCCTTGAGCTTGCGATAGAGGGTCGAACGTCCGATACCAAGACGGCGCGCAACCTCGGAAAGCCGCCCGTCATAGTGATCGATGGCAGCCTGGATCGCCTGCCGCTCGATATCGGCAAGCGGCCGTATCTGACCGCTTGCATCGAGCAGAGAAACCATCATTTCCGCTTTGAAATCAGTTTCTTGTTCATGCTCAACTGTGGACGGCCCCGTCAAAACCGAGGTTCGTGCCTCGTGAATGGGCATCGCATCGATTTCGGCGGCGATCTGCGGGAAGTCCGCGGCCTCGATTGCATCGCCATCGGCCAATACCGCAGCGCGAAAGATAACATTTTGCAACTGCCTGATATTTCCGGGCCAGTCATAGGCGATCAGCAGATCGCGCGCGCCCGTAGACAGTGTCCGCGCGGTGACGGGAGCGGCTGCGCGCGCCTGATCAAGAAAAAGATCCGCAAGTCGCGCGATTTCGTCGGTGCGGCTACGCAACGGCGGGATCGGGATCGAAAGCACATTGAGCCTGTAATAGAGATCCTCGCGGAATGTCCCGTCGGCCATGCGTCGTGCCAGATCGCGATTGGTCGCCGAGATCAGGCGCACATCGACTTTGATCGTATGACGCGCGCCGACCGGATCGACCTCGCCCTCCTGTATTGCGCGAAGGAGCTTGACCTGCGCCTCGAGCGGCAATTCACCGACCTCGTCCAGGAAAAGCGTGCCGCCGTCTGCCTCCACGAACTTGCCGAGATGCTTTTCCGTGGCGCCGGTGAACGCGCCCTTCTCGTGGCCGAACAGGATGCTCTCGACCAGATGCTCGGGGATGGCCCCGCAATTGACGGTGACGAAGGGCTTGTCCCGACGTGCGCCGGCAGCGCGGATGGCACGCGCCAGGACTTCCTTGCCGACGCCGGTCTCGCCTTCGATGAGGATCGGCATGTCGGTCGCCGCTGCCTTGCGGGCAAGCTGGGCCGCACGGCGCGCGGCCGGCGACACGCCGAGTTCGTCAAGCGTTATCGACCGGTCTTTGCCGGAGGTGCCGCGCTTCCTTGCCCTGCCCGTGAGCGCACCGACCTTGATCGCGGTCTCGATGGAGCTTCTCAACCGCTCTGGCGCGACCGGCTTGACGACGAAGTCGAACGCGCCGAGCCGCATGGCGGACACGGCGGTGTCGATCGTGCCTTGCGCGGTCTGGACGATCACGGGCGTCGAAAGGCCCGCCTTGGCAAGAGCTTCGAGCACGTCGATGCCGGACATTTCAGGCATCGCGAGGTCGAGCAAGACGGCCGCGATGGCTTCTCGATCCGCCGACGTCAGCCGTTCGAGCCCCACGCGTCCATTCTCGGCGGTGATGGCTTGATATCCGAACCGCGTGACGAGCGCCTCGACCAGCCGTCGCTGGACGGGATCGTCGTCGATGATCAGAATGCTGCCGGCCATGACGCCCATGCCATTTTTGCGTTGCCTATCGCCATATGATTGCTCCACACTGGCACAACTCCATGAACAGGCGCTCAAGAAGACCGGTGAACGAAGCCTTACCGTCCCGCGCCTAAAACCAATCTGTCCCGAGGAATTTTCATGACTTTGATGCAAGAGCCGTTCGCTGCCGTCCATGCTCCGGCGACCACGGCGCGCGCCGCTGGCGAGTTCGGCGATCTGCCCGAGTGGAACCTTGCCGATCTCTACGCCTCGATCGACGCGCCGGAACTGAAGGCGGATATTGCGCGCTCGCGAAGCGATGCCGAGGCTTTCGAAACGCGCTGGAAGGGAAGTCTCGAAGCCGAGGCGAAGAAGGGTCGCGACGGCGGGCTCGGCCAAGCCATGCAGGAATACGAGGCGCTTGAGGAACTGATCGGCAAGATCGCGTCCTACGCCGCGCTTCTCTACACTGGCGACACGTCCGACCCCAGGCGCGCCAAGCTTTATGGCGACGTGCAGGAAAAGCTCACCGACGCATCGTCGCATCTGCTCTTCTTCACGCTGGAGATGAACCGGCTCGACGACGCCCTGATCGATGCCGCGCTCGACGCCGACCCGGCCTTCGGCCGCTACCGGCCATGGATCGTGGATCTTCGGCAGGACAAGCCGTACCAGCTCGAAGACCGCATCGAACAGCTTTTCCATGAAAAGTCGGTGACGGGGCGCGGCGCGTGGAACCGGCTCTTCGACGAGACCATGACGGCGCTGCGTTTCGAGATCGATGGCGAAACCCTGCCGCTGGAGCCGACGCTCAACAAGCTTCAGGACCCCTCGCCCGAAATTCGCAAGAAAGCTGCGGAAGCGCTGGCGGCGACCTTCAAGGAAAATCTTCGCACCTTCACGCTGATCACCAACACGCTCGCCAAGGACAAGGAGATTTCCGACCGCTGGCGCGGATTCGAGGATATCGCGGATTCGCGCCATCTGGCGAACCGGGTCGAACGCGAGGTGGTCAACGCGCTGACTTCGGCGGTGCGCGAAGCCTATCCGCGCCTGTCGCACCGCTACTACGCGATGAAAGCAAAGTGGCTCGGCATGGAGAAGATGAACCACTGGGACCGCAACGCGCCGCTGCCGGAAACGCCGAAAGCGGTCATCTCATGGGCTTCCGCGCGCGAGACGGTCTTGTCGGCCTATGAAGGCTTCGACCCGAAGATGGCCGAGATCGCCGGCCGCTTCTTCGACAAAAACTGGATCGACGCGCCCGTGCGTCCGGGCAAGTCGCCAGGCGCCTTCGCGCATCCGACGGTACCCTCGGTCCATCCCTATGTGATGCTGAACTACATGGGCAAGCCGCGTGACGTGATGACGCTCGCCCATGAACTCGGTCACGGCGTCCATCAGGTGCTTGCCGCCGATCAGGGGGCGTTGATGTCGTCGACGCCGCTGACGCTCGCCGAAACGGCCTCCGTTTTCGGCGAGATGCTGACCTTCCGCTCACTACTCGACCGAACGAGCGACAAGGCGGAGCGCAAGGCGATGCTCGCCCAGAAGGTCGAGGACATGATCAACACGGTCGTGCGCCAGATCGCGTTCTACGAATTCGAGCGCAAGGTTCACACCGAACGCAAGAATGGCGAACTGACGCCTGACCAACTCGGCCAGTTCTGGCTCGAAGTGCAGGCCGAGAGCCTTGGGCCGGCAATCGCCCTGCGTGAAGGCTACGAGACCTTCTGGGCCTACGTGCCGCACTTCATCCACTCGCCGTTCTACGTCTACGCCTACGCGTTCGGCGATTGTCTGGTGAACTCGCTCTATGGCGTCTACCAGTCCGCCGAGCCGGGCTTTCAGGAGAAATATTTCGCGCTTTTGAAGGCGGGCGGCACCAAGCACCACTCCGAACTGCTCGCGCCTTTCGGCCTCGACGCGACCGACCCCGACTTCTGGAAAAAGGGCTTGTCGGTCATCGAAGGGCTGATCGACGAACTGGAAGCGCTCGACAAAGGCTAGCGCTTGGCAGGCGCGTCCAGCTTTGCAAGCAGCGCCTGCTTCGTCTTCCGGTCGCAAAATGCCGCCTCGATCGCGGTTCGGGTCAGTGCCGTAAGTTCCTTGTCGGACAGCCCGAACTCGGTCCGGCCGATTTCGTATTCGCGCTTCAGCGACGTCCAGAAATAGGGCGGATCGTCGGAACTGAGCGTGACCTTGCAGCCGGCCGCGCGCAGTTCCGGGAACGGATGGTCGGCAAGCGAGGGGAAGACTTTCAATTCGATGTTTGAGACGGGACAGACCTCCAGCACGACACCGGCATCTGCGATGCGTTTGACGAGGTCGGCATCCTCGATGGCGCGCACGCCATGCCCGATGCGTGCGGGGCGGATATGGTCGAGCGCGTCGCGTACGCTTTCAGGTCCGCCGAATTCTCCGGCGTGAACCGTAATGCCGAGCCCGGCCTCGCGCGCGATCTCGAAGGCGCGGACATAGTCCTCCATAGTCCCCATGCGCTCGTCGCCCGCCACGCCGAAGCCGGTGACGAGCTTATGATCGCATTTTGCCGCAAAGCGGGCGGCTTTTTCGATCGACTCCACGCCGACATGACGCACTCCGGTAACGATCATGCGGCCTTCGATACCGGTCTTCGCCTTTGCCCGTTCCATGCCTTCGCCGAGAGCGTCGGTGTAGGCTTTTGGCGACAGGCCGGCCTTCACGGCATGATCGGGCGAGGTGAAGACCTCCGAATAGATCGCGCCGTCGCGGGCGATGCTCGTCAGATAGTGTTCGGCAAGACGGGCATAGTCCTCTTCCGACCGGAACAGATCGGCCGCCTCGTCATAGGCATTGAGAAACGTCGTGAAATCGGTCCAGACGAAAGAGCCGTCCTTGATGAAGTGGGAGACGTCCTTGCCATATTTGCGCGCCTGCGCCTCGACGAGTTCGGGCGCCGCTGCGCCCTCGATGTGGCAGTGGAGTTCGGCCTTGAGAACCATCTTCGACTTTCTTATTTCGTTTTTCGGCGCGGCTCTTCATCGCGGGCTGGAAGATAGCGCCGCAACAGCCGATCGGCTATGGTCGCGGCGATTTTCAGGCAGGTACAGGTGAAATCGATGTCGGACACGCGCACCACCGCACAAGGCGGGATGGAAACCTCCTACGGTTTCCGCCATGTGGCCGAAGGCGAAAAACAGCCGCTCGTCAACGACGTGTTCCACAAGGTCGCCGAACGCTACGATGTCATGAACGATCTGATGTCAGCCGGGCTTCACCGCGTCTGGAAAAACGCGATGGTGACGTGGCTGAACCCGCCGCGCCGCGCCGGCTGGAAGGTGCTCGACGTCGCGGGCGGGACCGGCGACATCGCCTTTCGCATCGTCGAGGCGTCGGACCGCAATGCGCACGCAACCGTGCTCGACATCAACGGCTCGATGCTGGCGGTGGGCCGCGATCGCGCCGTCAAGCGCAAGCTCGACCCGTATCTGAGCTTCGTCGAGGCAAATGCGCAGGAGCTGCCATTCGAGGACGCCTCGTTCGACGCCTATACGATCGCCTTCGGCATCCGCAACGTGCCGCGCATCGACAAGGCGTTGTTCGAAGCGTTCCGCGTGCTGAAGCCGGGCGGACGGTTCCTGTGCCTCGAATTCTCCGACGTGGAGATGCCGATCCTCGACAAGGTCTATGAGGCATGGTCCTTCAACGCGATCCCGCAGATCGGCAAGGTCGTGGCGGGTGACGGCGAGCCCTATCGCTATCTGGTGGAATCGATCCGCAAATTTCCCAACCAGACCAATTTCGCCGCGATGATCAACGACGCCGGTTTCGAGCGCGCGACGTGGCGCAACTATTCCGGCGGCATCGCCGCGCTCCATTCGGCCTGGAAGCTTTGAGGTCGGCGCGCGCATGACCACCCCCGTCGCCTATATCCGGCTCGCACGGGCCGGCTGGATTCTCGCGCGCGAAGGCGTGATCGCTGCCCTGCCCGGCGACCAGCTCGATGGCCCGCCGCGCGTCGCATGGAACATCGCCCGCTGGCTCGCCCGGCCCCGCTCCCGCAAGCGCGACGCCGCCGACCGCATGTCGAACGCCGTCGACCGGCTGGGACCGTCCTATGTGAAGCTCGGCCAGTTTCTCGCCACGCGGCCGGACGTCGTCGGCGCGGACGTCGCCACGCAACTGGCGCTGTTGCAGGACCGCATGTCGACCTTTCCGACAGCGAAGGCGCGCGCCGAGATAACCGAATCGCTCGGCCGGTCGGTCGAAGAGCTTTATCTGTCGCTCGACGAGCCGATCGCCGCCGCTTCCATCGCACAGGTCCATCCCGGCCGCGTGATGCGCGACGGGCGCGAAACTCCTGTGGCCGTAAAGGTCATCCGCCCCGGCGTGCGCCACCGCTTCGCACATGATCTCGAAGGTTTCTTCCTCGCCGCACACATGCAGGAGCGCTTCATTCCCTCCTCGCGGCGGCTGAAGCCTGTCGAGGTGGCGAAGACGCTCGCGCAGACCACCAAGATCGAGATGGATTTGCGGCTCGAAGCCGCCGCGCTTTCCGAACTCGGCGAGAACACCGCCGACGATCCGGGGTTCCGCGTGCCGTGGGTGGACTGGGAACGCACCGGCCGCGACGTCATCACGATGGAGTGGATCGACGGCGTCAAGATGTCGGACATCGACGGCATGCGCGCCGCCGGCCACGATTTGCCGCATCTGGCCGCCGTGCTGATCCAGTCCTTCCTGCGCCATACGCTGCGCGACGGTTTCTTCCATGCCGACATGCATCCGGGCAATTTGTTCGTCGAGGCGAACGGCACCATCGTCGCGGTCGATCTCGGCATCGCCGGACGGCTCGGCAAGAAGGAACGGCGGTTCCTCGCCGAAATCCTCTTCGGCTTCATCACGCGCGATTATGTGCGCGTCGCCGAGGTCCATTTCGAAGCCGGCTACGTGCCGCGCACCCACGACGTGCGCGCCTTCGCGCAAGCGATCCGCGCCATCGGCGAGCCGATCCACGGACAGCCGGCCGAAACGATCTCGATGGCGCGGCTTTTGACGTTGCTGTTCGAGGTCACCGAACTCTTCGACATGGAGACGCGGCCCGAACTGCTTCTGCTCCAGAAAACGATGGTCGTGGTCGAGGGCGTCGCGCGCACGCTCGATCCCGCCTTCAACATGTGGAAGACCTCCGAACCCGTCGTCGGCGACTGGATCAGAGGCAATCTCGGCCCGCGCGGTTTCCTTGAAGATGCCCGCGACGGCGCGGGCGCGCTTCTCGCCCTCGCCCGGCAAGCCCCCGAACTTGCGGCACGCACCGAGCGGCTGACGCGCGAGATCGACGCGATGGCGGAAAACGGACTGCGTTTCGACGACGAAACGGCAAAGAAGATCGGCAAGGCCGAAGCGCGCCATACCCGGTCGGGGCGTATCGCGCTTTGGGTAATCGCGGCGGCGGCGGTCTTCATCGCGTGGCAGGTGGCGTGACTGCATTGCAGTCAATGCCAGCATTGCAGTCAAATTAGTTCTGCACTATTTTGTCTGGATATACGGGAGCCAGACATGGGCAACATGACCGTTCGCAGGATCGATGACGAAGTAATGCGGGATCTGCGGATCAGCGCTGCCAGGCGTGGCGTTTCCATGGAACAGGAGGCGCGCGACCGTCTACGGCGGCCCCTGCCAGCAAAAGGTGCCGATTCCGGCAGCCCGAACCAGTGGCATGCGAAGGCGACGCTGGCAGAACTGCTTGCGCTGGGTATCCGGCCGGACAAACCGATCGATCACAAGGCAGAGTCGGATACGCTTTACGACTATATGGAAAAGAACTGATCCATGGTGGTCGATACATCGGCGATCGTCGCAATCCTGCGTGCGGAGGACGAGGCCGAAGCCTTCGCCCTTGCGCTCGGCACTGCGCGCGGCGCCGTGATGGGCGCATCGACCTATCTGGAAGCGGGCCTTGTCATGACCAACGACAAGTCGCCACGCGGGCTGGAGCGACTGAATATCCTGATCGACAAGGCCGATATCGAAATCGTACCGACAACGCCCGACGAAGCAATCATCGGGATCGCCGCGCATCGGAACTACGGTAAAGGCACCGGCCACCCGGCAAAGCTCAACTTCGGGGACTGCTTCTCCTACGCGCTGGCGAAATCGCGAAATCTGCCGCTTCTGTTCAAAGGCGACGATTTCATCCATACCGACATCGAACCGGCGGTGAAGCCGGCCTGAGGCGGTGGACATGACCCTTTCCGGCAAACGCATTCTCCTGATCATCTCGGGCGGCATCGCCGCCTACAAGTCACTGGACCTGATCCGCCGCTTGCGTGAGCGCAGCGCGAAGGTGCGCTGTGTGATGACGCGCGGGGCGCAGGAGTTCGTGACGCCACTGTCGGTCGGCGCTCTGTCGGCCGATCACGTCTTCACCGAACTCTTCGACCGGCAGGACGAGCACGATGTCGGCCATATCCGCCTGTCGCGCGAGGCCGATTTGATCGTCGTCGCGCCGGCCAGCGCCGACCTGATGGCCAAGATGGCGAACGGATTGTGCGACGACCTCGCATCGACGGTGCTTCTGGCGACCGACAAGAAGGTGCTCGTCGCGCCCGCGATGAATCCGAGAATGTGGGCACATCCCGCCGCACAGCGAAACCGCGCCGCACTGGAAGCCGACGGCATCGCCTTCGTCGGCCCAGCGCGCGGCGAGATGGCTGAAAGCGGTGAGGCGGGCGAAGGCCGCATGGCCGAACCGCTGGAGATCGTCGCGGCGATCGAACGTCATTTCTCGACCGGCACCGCTCCCCTTTGCGGCAAAAGGATTGTCGTCACATCCGGTCCGACGCACGAGCCGATCGACCCGGTGCGCTACATCGCAAACCGCTCATCCGGCAAGCAGGGCCACGCGATAGCGGCAGCGCTTGCCCGCCTCGGCGCGAAGGTCACGCTGGTTTCCGGCCCCGTTTCCGTTCCCGATCCGGAAGGCGTCTATACGGTCCATGTCGAGACCGCGCGGCAGATGAAGGAAGCCGTCGAGGCGGCCCTGCCCACCGATGCCGCCATCTTCGTCGCCGCAGTCGCCGACTGGCGAGTGGAAAGCGAGACGGGGCAGAAGATCAAGAAAGGCGTAGGCGAAGGCGCGCCGGTGCTGACGATGACGGAGAACCCGGACATCCTCGCGACCATCGGTCATCACGCGCAGCGGCCGAAACTCGTCATCGGCTTCGCCGCCGAGACGGAAAAGGTGCTGGACCACGCCCGCGCCAAGCTGGCGAAGAAGGGTGCCGACCTGATCGTCGCCAACGACGTGTCGGCATCGGGCGCGACCAGCGCCGGCGGCATCATGGGCGGAGCGAAGAACCGCGTGACGATCCTCTCGGCCGACAGCGCCGACGCGTGGCCCGAACTCACCAAGGACGAGGTCGCAGAACGGCTGGCCCGCCTGATCGCCGAGCGACTGAAAACGGGCTGACGCCCGTCAGGCCAAAAGGCGTTTCCGGAAACGCGCGATCGACGATTGCTGAAGATCGCTCGCGCCATTGTAGGCTTCCGCGACTTTCGTCAGCATGTCGATGAGATCGTTCTTTTCGCTCTCCCGCAAGCGTTCGCGCAGCAAGGGCGTGAGCTCGTCGCTGACCATGGAAAAGAACGCGCGGCTTTCCGTATAATCCCAGCCCTTTTCGAACATGGTCTGCGGTTTCTCGATGCCGAGCGGATCGGCCATGCAATTCAATATCGTCGTCTTTTCCTGCGCGGTGACCGGCGAGCCGGTTCTGACGAGCTGGATCATCAGGATCGTGGCCGCGAGCTGCGGGTCGTTGACCCGAGACAGCCTGGTGCCGAAGAACTGCCGGAACGAGGACTTCGCCCGCCGCTGCAAGCCTTGCGTATCGCGGTTCAGTTCCTTCGCCGCGCCATAGGCGCCATGCGCACGAACCACGAAGAAGATGATTGCGGCGGCAACCGCCAGAACACCGACAATAATATGCATCGCGATCCGGACTTTAGCGGGCTTCAAGCGACCCGCAGAAGGACTGACGTGCAAATACAGCCTAGCTTGCTTCCTGCGTCAACATGATGAGGTTGCCGCAACCGTCCTCGACGAGCGCGACGCGCACATTCGTGCCGGCCTCCCCATCCGGCGGACCGCGGAACGATACGCCCATCTTTGACAAGCGCTCATAATCCGCATCGATGTCGTCCGAGCCGAAGGACGTCACCGGGATGCCGTTGTCGTAGAGCGCCTTCTGGTACACCTTTGCAAACTCGAAGCCCGCCGGCTCCAGAAGCAGTTCGACGCCCGAGCCATCCGGATTTTCGACGGTTAGCCAGCGCCCGCCGTCGAAGGGGATATCGCGTTTCTTCACGAATCCGAGCATGTCGACATAGAAGCGCTCTGCCTTGTCCTGATCGTTGACGGGAATTGCGGACACGTTGATGCGGATCATGTTCGACCTCCTTCAGGGGTAACTGGATCAGGCGACTTTCTCGATGCTGTCGTGAAGCGGAGTTGCGTGCCTTCGCCCTCAGGTTCCAGTTCGAACACCAGCTTCGTGCCTTTCCATTCGCCCGTGTCGCGCAGGAAGCTAATCCGCGCATCCACGACCTCCCATACGATCTTGCGACCGGGAACGAGTTCGACGGTCCTTTGCCTGCTGAAGTGCAGATTCTCTTAGCGATAGCTCCATTCCTCGCCGATAGTGTCAGCGTCGCCTTCGATCTCCACACCCCACCAGGAGCGGGGGGTCGAGGATCGCGCGAAATGCGTCTGCCGGCGATTTGTCGACGATGATCGTGGTGGTGAAATTCGTCACGACATTTCCTCCTTCACGCCGAATTTCTGTCTGTAGACAGTTTCGAGCGCACCGATGGTCGACCAGAAGCCGCGCGGCGTCTCGTTCGTCAGGATGTCGATCAGGACGCCCAGATGCGAATCCCAGCCGCTCGCCACGCTCACCATCGTCCGTCCATCGGGAAGCTTGCGATGGGTGAGCACGAGGCGTGTCCGGTCGCCTTGCGCGAACAGTTCGAACGTGACCTCGCTGCGCTCCGCCTCGCTTTCGTCGCCGGGCCAGACATAGGTCAGCCGTTGCGGCGGCTTGAATTCGACCACCTCCCCGACACGCACGGCGGGACCAACCGTGTAGCGAAACCGTTCCGGCGTCCCCTCGTGCGAAAGCTCGCCATTGCGGAAGATATGCTCGACACGGCCGCCCTTGCGCGGCTCCATGATGCCTTCCGCGAGCCATTTCCGGCGCTTGTCGGAGTCGATCAGATACGACCAGACGCGATCGACCGTACCCGGCAGCACACGTTCGATGCGCACGGTATCCGGTGCGACGATGATGCCGTTGCCCTCGTCGGAGCGGCGGTGAAGCTGCGCGTCGAGCGCAGCCAACATCGTCTTCCAGCCCTGACGGCTGCCCTCGCCCCACTCATCGAACATGTCGGCGGCCATCTCGTGCGTCAGCGTAAGTTCGCAGCCCGTGTCGAGCCGCGTGATCTCGACGGTCACCCGATCGTAGGCCGGCGAGAATTGCGGCACGGCAAAGGTGAAGACGAGACGGTGCGGCCGATCGATCTCCAGATATTCGCCGACATGGCGGATTTCATCGTCTGCGCGCTTGTCGACGAAGGTGAACGTGCCGCCGACCTTCGGCTCGCTCTTCGCCACCACGATCTCGCCGCCCGGAATGGTGAAAAGCCATCTGCGCGCCATTTCGGGATCGAGCCAGGCATCGAATACCCGCTCCGGCGAAGCCTCCAGCCTGCGTGTCACGGTAAGGCTTTGGGTGTCAGTCATGCGTCTTTCCCTCCTCGGCCGACAAGAGCGCTTCCAGCGCGTCGAGCCGTGCGTTCCAGAATTTCTCGTAGCGGGCGAGCCAGTCCTTCGCGTGCTTCAGCCGCGCGGCATCGAGGGTGCAGCGATGCGTGCGTCCACGAACCTCGCGCCTGACGAGCCCGGCGCTTTCGAGCACGCGGATATGCTTCGACGCGCCGGCGAGCGACATGTCGAACGGCGCAGCGAGATCGCTCACGCTTTGCGGGCCGGCGGACAGGCGCTCGACCATAGCGCGCCGCGTTCCATCCGAAAGCGCATGGAATACGGCGTCGAGTTCGATAGGCTGAAATTGAACCATATGGTTTATTATTGCGGAGACACGCGATTGTCAACCAGATGGTTCAGCGTTTTAGTTTTAGCGCTGCGCCCTCAGGCCAACGAAGACGCTCGCGGTATCGCTGTCACGCCCGTCAACGCTGCTCGTGAAATTCTCGTAGCGCGCGCGACCGGTGAGGCCGAGATAGCGGTTGAACCACCAGGTCAACGCAAGCTGGCCGCTCCAGGTCAGATCGTGGGCTGATGAATTCGCATAGTCGCGATAATCGAGGCCGATGCCGGCCGTTCCCGTGAGGTTCGCTCGCAGCTCGCGCGTGACCGAAAGGTTCGCCGCATAAAGAAGCGAGCCTCCGGCGCCGGGCGCCGTCGCGCCTTCCACACTGGTCAGCGCGTTCAGATCGACGATCGTGCCGCGCACTGGCGACCAGGCCAGAGTGCCGCCAAGCTCCAGGCCGGATACGCGCTCGAACGCCTCATCGTCAGGTGTTTCCCACAGCCAGCCGGCGAAGGCTTCGCCGCGCCATTTTTCCGCAATGTCGATCGCAATCCCGCCGCGCAGCGCCATACGGTCGGCCGATCGCCGAAAACCCGCCGCGTCAATCTCGTTGTCATAGATCCGCCGGCCCGCCTCGATCTCCGCAAAGGGAATCAGTGCCGGCGAAACCTCGTAGCCGGTGCGCAATCGCAGGACGGCAAGCGTCGAGTTGCGGTCCTTCTGGCTGATGATCGTGCCGTCCGGCAATTCTGCATCGGAAAAGGTATCGCGCGTCGCGGCAGCCGTCAGACCAAGCCGCAAACGCGCGATCTCACGGGCAATTCCGAGTTCACCTGACAGCGTATCGCGATCGGGCCGCGAGACCGCGCCTTCGACCGTGTCCGGCGCGGTCGCCGATTCGGGCCGATGCAGATAGCCGAAGGCCGCGCGCCCTTCATAGCCATCGGAAAAATCGAACCGCAATTCGCCGTCGAGACCGGCTTCGACATCGCGGATTTCCGCCCCCGCGATGTCCCTTCGCAGGATACCGAATCCATTCAGCCGCGCCTCATGACGCGACCAGTCGGAGCGCAGATCGAACCGCCCCGTCGTTTCCGAATAGAACGCCTCGTCGCCCTCCACGCCGCCATCGGCGTTGGACGTCCAGCCGATACCCTGCTCGATCGAAGGAAAGAGCTCGAACGTGCCGAGCCGCAGCCCGACCGGCGCGAACGGGTCGTCCGGCGACCCGCGACGCGTGGTCTCGATGGAATTGATCCGCTCCGCATCCGTGCCGACGCGCAGATTGCGCTGGAGATCCTCTGCGTCGATGGCCGCGAGCGGAACAGTTGCGGTCGTCGTCCCGTCGAGCAGCACATCCGTCTCGGCGCGCTGCGTTGCGGGAACCAGTCGCCCCAGCGGTTGCACGCGCCCTTCACGCGACTGCGGTCCGAGCGGATCGGAACCGGCGAACGGATCGTCGTCGGAAAACAAATCAACAGGGGTCGGGTCGGGCCGCGAATCGGCAAGCGGTTCGCCGGTCGAGATGGCGCCCTCGCTGAACGGCCGGTAATCGGCCGGTGCTTCGACAGGCTCCTCCGCGCGGCTATCGCGTTCGGTGAGCGGCGTCCGCAAGGGAGTGCCGCGCAGCGTGCGTTCGTCGCGCGCGTCGTTGGTGCGGTCCCGCACAGTGCCGGTCGTCGTTTCGTCTAGCTCGGGTTCGGCGTCGGCCGGCAGCGCGACCGCCTCCTCGTCCAACGGCTGGACGACAGTGATCGGCTCATCTTGCAACGATCCGCGCAGCGGCAATGCTTGCTCTTGCGCAAGCACACCGTGCGAGCCGAGCGCCACGCTGGCAATCGCCAGCGCATACGCACCGCGCCGCGCAAGCTTGCCAAGCCGGAAAGTCTGGTTTGCCATATGCGCGCGGCTGCCTCGATGCACGGAAATCATGCTTACGAAACCGTAAACGGCCTTGGTTAACCAAGCGTTGATGCCGGTGTTTCAGCCAAGCCGAATGGACAGATCGGCCAACTGGCGCTAAGCGCTGTCGCCATGCAGCGACAAAAGCCACAGACCGCGCTGGTGCGCGACCAGATCGTCCAATCAGCCGCCCGCACGCTCGAAATCGAGGCGGCGGGCCTCGCCACGCTTGCGGCCTCGTTCGAGAACGGGCTTTCCGATGCGTTCGTGAAAGCTGCCGAGACCATTGCCGGCATCACCGGCCGGGTGATCGTCACCGGCGTCGGCAAGAGCGGCCATATCGGCTCCAAGATCGCGGCGACGCTCGCCTCGACCGGCACGCCCGCCTTCTTCGTTCACCCGGCAGAGGCCAATCACGGCGATCTCGGCATGATTGCCGAGGACGATGCGATCCTTGCCATTTCGTGGTCGGGCGAGACGAGCGAACTGAGCGGCATCATCGCCTATGCGCGGCGCTTTTCGATACCGCTCATCGCCATCACGTCGGGCACGAATTCAGCGCTTGCGCGCGAATCGACCGCCGTTCTCGCTTTGCCGAAGGTCGCCGAAGCCTGCCCGCACGGGCTCGCGCCGACCACGTCGACGCTGATGCAGCTCGTCATCGGCGACGCGCTCGCCGTGGCGCTTTTGGAAGCGCGCGGCTTCACGCCCGATCATTTCAGGACGTTCCATCCCGGCGGCAAGCTGGGCGCGAGCCTGACCCATGTGCGCGATTTGATGCATACCGGCGACCGCATGCCGATCGTGCCGCCCGGAACGCCGATGACCGAAGCTGTCCGCGTCATGTCGCAAAAGCGCTTCGGATGCGTATGTATCGTGAATGAGGATGGACGGCTCGCCGGCATCATCACCGATGGCGACCTTGCCCGAAATCTTCACCGCAATCTTTCGCAGATGGCCGTCGACGACGTGATGACGAGGGAGCCGAAATCCGTCGCTCCCGATACGCTCGCCGCCACCGCGACCGGCATCATCAACGACAACGGCATCTCCGCGCTTATCGTATGCGAGGACGAGCGACCGGTCGGCATCGTCCATTTCCACGATCTGCTGAGAGTGGGTGCGGCCTGACGTTCGATGCTGCGGATGTTTTTGAGGTCGAGGTATGGATTCCTGTGACGAGCACAGGAATGACGGTGCATTTGTGTCGATGCAAATCTCCAACGTTGGGAAGTTGGCATTTACCTTTCTGCCGTCATTCCTGTGCTCGTCACAGGAATCCATGCCTCGACTTCTCAATCCCGCTACGTTCGAGAGCTTTCGTCGATGGCCTCCACCCGCAGCGTCCCGCCGTCGGCGGAAACGACCCGCACGCGTGTTCCCGGCGGCAGGTCGGGACCGCGCACGAGCCAGAGCGTATCGCCCAGCCTGACCCGGCCGTGGCCATCGTGGATCGGTTCCTCCAGCGTCGAAACCTGGCCGATCAGTTGCTGCTCGCGGCGGTTGAGGAGCGGCTGGTCGCTTGTCCCGCCGCGATCGGCCCCGAAGAAATAGCGTCCGGCAAGGGCGCACACGAGCGCAAGCGCGACGAAGACGATGAGCTGGACCTGCCAGCTCCACCACGCCGCCTCGCCGATCTGGAACGACAGCGCACCGGTCAGAAGCGCGGCGATACCGATCCACAACAGGTAGACGCCGGGCGCCATGATCTCCAGCGCCAGAAGCACGCCGCCGATGATCATCCAGTTCCAGGGACCGAGCGCGGCGAGATAGGCGGACATGTCAGGCGTCCCTGTTCGGCATTACGACCGGCGGGCGCGAGGTGCGGCGCTTTTCCTGAATGGCCTGCGCGTTGTCGCCGAAGACTTCCTTCGCGATGGCGCCGATGCCGCCGAGCGAGCCGATCAGCGACGAGCCCTCCATCGGCATCAGGACGATCTTGGAATTGGGCGCGGAGCCGATCTTCGCCATCGCTTCCGTGTATTTCTGGGCAACGAAGTAGTTGATTGCCTGTACATCGCCTGCCGCGATGGCTTCCGACACCATCTGTGTGGCCTTGGCTTCCGCCTCCGCCCCGCGTTCGCGCGCTTCGGCGTCGCGGAAGGCGGCCTCGCGACGACCTTCCGCGTCGAGAATCTGCGCCTGCTTGCGGCCTTCCGCCTCCAGGATTTCAGCGCGCCTGTTACGCTCCGCCATCATCTGGCGGGCCATCGATTCCACGAGATTCTTCGGCGGGTTGATGTCCTTGATTTCAACGCGGGTCATCTTGATGCCCCACGGCGCGGCGGCATTGTCCACGATATGCAGCAGCCGGTCGTTGATCGCGTCGCGGTTGGAGAGGAGTTCGTCGAGGTCCATCGAGCCCATGACGGAGCGGATATTGGTCATGGTCAGATTCAGGATCGCGTTCTGGAGGCCGGACACCTGATAGGCGGCCTGCGCGGCGTTCAGAACCTGATAAAAGGCGACGCCGTCGACCGCGACGATGGCGTTGTCCTTGGTGATGACTTCCTGCGTCGGAACGTCGAGCACCTGTTCCATCATGTTCATCCGCGCGCCGATACGCTCGACGAAGGGAACGATCAGGGCGAGGCCGGGCGAGAGCGTGCGGGTGTATCGACCGAACCGCTCGACCGTGTACTGAAAGCCTTGCGGAACCGTCTTGACGCCAGCGAAGATGAAGAGAAGCACAAGCGCCGCAAGAACGATCACCGCAATCTCGAACCCGGAAAAGAACATGAAATCCTCAATCGTTCGAATTTTGTCCCTCTAAACTTAAGGGTCGGGCACGCCTACGGCAAATATTACCGGTTCGAGAAGGCAAAAAGATCGGCGTCGCTGTCCTTTCGTCCCGCAATGGAGGCGGAAACGATCTCGCTAGCGATCCGCGAAAAGGTGATGCCGTTGCCGCCATAGCCCATGATGGCATGGATGCGCGGCTTTTGCGGCACCGGTCCGATGATCGGCAGTCCCGTGGACGTCGAGCCGAATGCGCCAGCCCAGGCGTATTGCGGCGTCACATCGAGCTGCGGCATCAGTTTCTTCAGCTTTCGCGAGATCGCTTGCGATTTCTCGCCGATCACGGCATCGCGCCGCGTCTCGTCGGAAAATTCCTCGTCCTCACCGCCGCAGATGACGCGGCCGTCTTTTGTCGCGCGCATGTAGAGGTAAGGATCGGATGCTTCCCAGATAAAGGCTTCCTGCGGCCACAGATTGGCTTTCTGCGGCCGTGTCGCGATCGCCCAGGTCGAGATCACCTGATGATTGTCGGCCGGAACGAACGGCAGGAGTTCGTATCCGGTGCACAGGACGACATGATCCGCGCGGACCGTCGGACCATGCGCGGTGCCCACGGTTACGCCGTCTGCGGACGTATCGAAATCGACCGCCTCGACATCGTCATAGAGCCGCGCGCCGCGTTCCCTTGCAATGTTGAGCAGCCGCGCCGTTAGCTTGCGCGGGTCGAGAGCGAGATTGTCGTGGCTGAGAATTGCGCCTTCCCGATCGATGCCGAACTCGTCTGCCAGGGGCTTGGCCGTAAGATAACGGGACAAAAGACCCGCATCGCGCCGCGCGTCCGCCTCGGCCTCGAGCGCGCCGCCGGTCAGTTGATTGCCGGCGAGGTAGAGTGTTGGGCGGGTCGCGAGATCGCAGGCGATCTTCGATGCCTCGATATGCGATTTGAGGTTCATCACCGCAAGACGCGAGCGCCGCCACGCGCGTTCGGCGTCGGCTTTGCCGATGGTCCTCGAAAGCGTCGTCAGCGGAACGTCGATCTCATACTGGACGAGCGCCGTCGTCGCCGGAGTCGATCCCAGAAGCGGCCCGCGCCGGTCGATCAGGACGACCTGATACCCCTCGCCCGTGAGCGCCTCGGCCATCATGGCGCCTGAGATACCCATGCCGACGACGAGGATCTCGCTGCGAATGTCGCGCACCAGCTTGTTCGTCGGAACGGACGGCGCACGATAGCCATGCCAGACCGGCTTGCCGGTACGCAGATCGAATTTTCGCATGTCAAGAAGATGCCCCGTTGGACCGCTCAACGGGGCTGGTGTGGGTTCGTTCCGTCGGCGCATTCGACGGGAAGTGAAATCCCGGCCGGGGTATTTTCAAGGTCTGGTCGAAAACATGGAGCCCTGAAAACCCTGTTTCGGCGGCCTGGCTGACGAGGCATGGATTCCTGTGGGCACAGGAATGACGGCATTGAGGCTTTTGCTCAGCCTTCGAACTCGGTGATTTTGCGCACAGCACCCATGAAGTCCATCATTCCTGTGCTCGCCTGCCCCCGTGCTTGTCACGGGGGTCACAGGAATCCTGTGTGTTCGGGGTGGTGTAGAGTGAATGCGGGAAGGATACCGTCGGAATCCTGATCCGCCTGCTGGCGAGACCGAGGCTTGGCCGGGTCCCTTCCCGCATTGCCACCGTCAA
>NZ_JAAAMK010000002.1 GCF_024105665.1 Aliihoeflea aestuarii
CACAGAAAGAAGATCAACGTCTCAACCGTGCTCGCCGGTCAAAGGCTCGGAATCAAGGAAGTTGACGACGGCATTTGGCTCGTCAGCTTCATGCACTATGATCTGGGATATATCGACCTGGAACAGAAGACCTTGCAGACCATCGACAACCCGTTCGGCACGAGGTTGTCACCCATGTCTTAGGTACATTCTGTTACCCATGTCTCCGGGTCGTACATCAAGGCGGATGGCTCCCCGGGCCGGATTCGAACCAGCGACCAACCGGTTAACAGCCGGTTGCTCTACCACTGAGCTACCGGGGAACGATGCTCGTGCGAACGAGCGTGGCTATAGCAAACAGTTTTCGTGTTTGCAAAGCACATCGCGAGCGAATTTCCATGAAAAGGGAATGGAAATGGCCGCTGGCGGCGTTACGATGCGGAACTTTGTGAGTGCAAATCAAGGGTTAGCCCCGAAACGGCCTCAATCGATCCTAGATGAGGGGCCATGGAAGGCGTCACGCCCAAGGATGCATTTATGGACGAGCCCGATTTCAGGCGGCGCATCACCCTGTTCGGAAAAGCGATTCCCCTGCCGCAGTCGCGCTTGCTGCGCATTTCGGTCGGTATATTGCTCATTGTCGGCGGGTTGCTGGGCTTTCTGCCGATCCTCGGCTTCTGGATGTTGCCGCTCGGCGTGCTCGTCCTGTCCTACGAATTCGCGATGATCCGTCGCTGGCGCCGGCGGGGCACCGTGTGGTGGGGCAGCCGCAACGGTCGCCGTGATCGGCGCCGGGACATTTGATCCCTATCGCCTTACGGCAGCGGCAAAGCGCAACTGCGCTGTTGACAGGCGAGCCCGGCCCAACCTAATGAGCGGGCAGGGCACGACGCCCTGGATGGCCTCGTGGCGGAGTGGTTACGCAGAGGACTGCAAATCCTTGCACCCCGGTTCGATTCCGGGCGAGGCCTCCACCGCGCGTCTTGCTGACATCACAGCGTGTCGGGCAGGCGATGTTGCGACCGACGCGGCAGGAACAGCGCGGGCAGGGCACATGACTTTCGATTATGCGGCGCAGCGATTGAAGATGGTCGATGGCCAGTTGCGCACGACCGACGTGACAAACGTTCCCATTCTCGACGCGATGATCGCCGTGCCGCGCGAAGACTTCGTTCCGGCCAATCGCAAGCCGCTTGCCTATATCGATGAGGATATCGAGATCGCCCCCGCACGCGATGGTACGCCGGCGCGGTATCTCATGGAGCCATCCCCCTTCGGCAAGCTTCTTCAACTCGCCGAAATTCGCAAGGACGACGTCGTTCTCGATGTCGGCTCGGGCACAGGGTATTCGGCAGCGGTCCTGTCGAAGCTTGCAAGCTCGGTCATCGCGCTGGAAAGCGACGCGGATCTTGCCGCCGCCGCCGCGCAAACGCTTGGCCGGCTCGGTGCCAACAACGTTGCGGTCGTGGAAGGGCCGCTGGAGGCCGGATATAAAAGCGAGGCACCGTTCGACGTGATCGTCGTCGAAGGCGCTGTCGAGGAGATGCCGGAACAGTTGTTCGAGCAATTGAAAGAGGGCGGCCGTCTGGTCGCGGTCGTCGGCCAGGGCAATACGGGCAAGGCGATGCTCTTCCTCAAGGAAAACGGTATGGTCGCCGCACGGCGCGGCTTTAACTGCGCCATCAAGCCATTGGCGGCGTTTCACCTTCCTCCGACGTTCCATTTTTGATCGGCGCCCTGTTACCTATCTGCAACCTACGGCACATTAATTTCGGCTATGGTCACGCGTCTGTGGCTTGTGAGGCCGTTCGAATCGGATATCGCTGTCGCAGTTTCGCGCGCTGAGGCACTCGTTTCGGATGGTCGCGGATTTCAAAAGGGTGGTCACTGCGTGTTCCCATATCGTCTTTCTCTTCTCTCCGCTGCGATTGCGTCGTCGGTCGTCTTTGTTTCTGCCCCGGTTCATGCCGAGACGATTCTGGGGGCGCTGGCCAAGGCATATGAGAACAATGCGAGCCTGAATTCAGCCCGAGCGGGCGTTCGCGTCACCAATGAGACGGTGCCGATTGCGAAGTCGGGATGGCGGCCGACGATCGGGGCAGCCGGGGCTCTGAGCCATGAGCGAAGGCCCGGTGGAGAACTGCAGGCCGGGCAATTCGGCGTTTCGATCCAGCAATCGCTGTTCGACGGTTTTCAAACGTCCAACAACGTCAACGCGGCCGAGGCGCGTGTCCGCGCTTCGCGGCAAAGCCTGACGAACACCGAACAGGACATCCTTTTCAATGCGGCCGCCGCCTATATGGATGTGATCCGCGACCGGCAGATCGCGGTTTTCCGCGAACGCAATCTCGATTTTCTCGGAGAGCAGGTGCGGGCGGCCAATTCGCGCTTCGAAGTGGGTGAGGGCACGCGAACCGATGTCGCCCAGGCTGACGCGAGCCGGGCATCCGCCATCGCTTTGCTGGCCGCCGCACGCGCCCAGGCGCAGGTCAGCGCAGCGAACTATCGCCAACTCGTCGGTGAGGATCCGAACTCGCTTTCGGCGGCAAGACCGCTTGCCAATCTCCTGCCGGGCGGCATCGACGCGGCCTACACCATCGCTGCGTCGCAGCATCCGGCCATCCTTGCCACGCAGCATCTGGTCGATGCCGCGGACTTCGTCGTCAAGGCGGCGGAAGGCGCTCTTTTGCCGACCGTTACGGCCGAGGCCGGTGTGAGCGCTTCCTACACGGACAGCAATTTGCCCGGAGTCGCCGGCATCGTTCCGGGGTACTCGGACACGACGGCCGCAAGTGTCGGCATCAACCTGACGGTTCCGATCTATCAGGGAGGTCGGGCGTCCGGCCAGGTTCGTCTGTCGAAGGAAGAGCTCGGCCAGGCACGCATTGAGGTCGATGTCACGCGCGATCTGGTCCGTCAGGCGGTAACCTCTGCCTGGACGCAATATGTCGCCGCGATCGAAGCCACGACGGCGAACCGCCAGCTCGTTTCCGCCGCGCAGCTTGCGCTGAACGGCGTGACGGAAGAGCGCAATGTCGGGCAGCGCACTACGCTGGACGTGCTCAACGCGCAGGCCGACGTGATCGCGGCGCAGATCAATCAGGCCAGCGCCGAGCGCGATGTCGTCGTTGCAAGCTACGCGATCCTGTCGGCGACGGGACGTCTGACGGCGAGCAATCTCGGACTGGGCGTCACGCTCCACCGTCCGGAAGAGCACTACGACGCCGTGAAGAACAAATGGCACGGCACCCGCACGCCCGACGGTCGGTAAATCTTTAAGAATCAAAGCTGTGTAAAGCGAGACGCCGAAGCCCCGGGGGATTCTATCTGCCGGGGCTTCCCGCTAATCTGTTGGTGATTCGCCGCCCTGGTTCAGGGCGGTGTCGGTTCAGCCGAAAGGCACGGGGCACACCAATGGCACAAGCGTCTTCCGCACAGCGTGAACCCTCAATGGAGGAAATCCTCGCATCGATCCGCCGGATCATCGAGGACAGCGATACGGGCAAGAAGCCGGCACCGTTCGAGCGCCATGGGGACATAGAAGCCGACGAAGCGGACGCGCCGATTCTGGAGCCTGCCAATTCGGACGTCGTTTCCTTCCGTCGACCGGCTTCGGCTGACGAGTTGGAAAGCCGTTCGGCTGACGATCCTGTCCCGGATTTGGACGCGCAGGATTTGCATGCCGCTCTGTCGGACGACGATCATTTCGCATTGCCGGACGATTTCGCCGCCGATTTCGAGGAATTGCAGGCCGTACTGGATCAGGGACTGGACGATCTGCGGGATGCCCCGTCCTTTGACCCTCCGGCGGCTGGTTCGCAAGAGGCTGCCCAGAATACGCCGATCGTTTCGGAAGCCACGGGTCGGCAGGTCGCCGCCGCTTTCGGCGAACTTTCCGATGCTTTTGCTGCAAACCGGCGCAAGAGCTTTGATGAAATGGCCGAGGAAATGCTGCGGCCGATGCTGCAGGACTGGCTGGACGACAATCTTCCCACGCTGGTTGAGCGCCTTGTGCGTGAGGAAATCGAGCGCGTCGCCCGAGGCGGATCGCGATAAGAGGCTTTCTTTCGGGTTGGCGCCGAGAACCCGTCGCACAGTTGACTTGGCAAGGCCCTTCCGGTTTACCGTCCGCACGCAACGCCTGAATGAGCGGACAAATCCCCATGCTTGAAAAGACCTACGACGCCAAAGCCGTCGAGCCGAAGATCGCCAGAAGCTGGGAGGATGAGGATGCGTTCCGGGCAGGCGCCGGTTCGAAGCCCGGAGCGGACGCCTTCACCATCGTCATTCCGCCGCCGAACGTAACCGGCTCGCTCCATATGGGGCATGCGCTCAACAACACGTTGCAGGACATTCTCGTCCGTTTCGAGCGGATGCGCGGCAAGAACGTGCTGTGGCAGCCGGGCATGGATCATGCCGGCATCGCTACGCAAATGGTGGTCGAGCGCCAGCTTGCCGAGAGCGGACTTTCACGCCGAGACATGGATCGCGAGGATTTCATCAACCGCGTCTGGTCGTGGAAGGAGCAGTCCGGCGGCTCGATCATCCACCAACTGAAGCGCCTTGGCGCATCCTGCGACTGGTCGCGCGAACGTTTCACCATGGATGAGGGGCTGTCGAAGGCCGTCATCGAAGTGTTTGTCACGCTCTACAATGAAGGCCTGATCTATCGGGGTAAGCGGCTCGTCAACTGGGACCCGAAATTCGAAACGGCGATCTCCGATCTGGAAGTGGAGAACCGCGACGTCGACGGCCATATGTGGCATTTCAAGTATCCGCTGGCCGGCGGCGAGACCTACGAATATGTCGAGAAGGACGCCGACGGGAATGTCACGTTGCGCGAGACGCGCGATTACATTTCCATCGCCACGACGCGGCCCGAGACGATGCTGGGCGACGGTGCGGTGGCGGTTCATCCGTCGGACGAACGCTACGCGTCGATCGTCGGCAAATTGTGCGAGATTCCGGTCGGACCGAAGGAACACCGGCGCCTGATCCCGATCATCACCGACGAGTATCCGGACCCGCAATTCGGCTCCGGTGCGGTGAAGATCACGGGCGCGCACGATTTCAACGACTATCAGGTCGCCAAACGCAATCACATCCCGCTCTACCGGCTCATGAACCTGTCGGCCGCGATGCGCTCCGATGGAGAGGATTATGCCACCTGCGCCGCGCAGGCCGCGCAGATCGTGAAATCCGGGAAACTGCCCGATGAAGCGACGGTGGACGAGATCAACCTCGTGCCGGACGAATATCGCGGGCTTGATCGCTACGAGGCGCGCGAGCGTATCGTTGCGCAGATCAACGCTGAAGGTCTGGCGGTGATGACGACGGATGCGGATGGCAATGCCGTTCCGCTGGTCGATAACAAGAAGATCACGCAGCCTTTCGGCGACCGTTCTGGCGTCGTCATCGAGCCGATGCTGACCGATCAGTGGTTCGCGGACGCCGCGACGCTCGCCAAGCCGGCGATTGCATCGGTGCGCGAGGGGCGCACCAATTTCGTGCCGAAGAACTGGGAAAAGACCTATTTCGAGTGGATGGAGAATATCCAGCCCTGGACGATCTCGCGCCAGCTCTGGTGGGGCCACCAGATTCCCGCCTGGTATGGGCCGGACGGCACCATCTTCGTGGAAAAGGACGAGGAACTGGCGCTCGAGGCGGCTGTCCAGCACTACATCGCTCACGAGGGGCCATGGAAGGCATGGGTCGAGGAGAAGCTGGAGAATTACCAGCCAGGCGACATCCTCAGCCGCGACGAGGACGTGCTCGACACATGGTTCTCCTCGGCGCTCTGGCCGTTCTCGACGCTCGGCTGGCCCGACAAGACGCCGGAGCTCAAGACCTACTACCAGACAGACGTTCTGGTGACCGGCTTCGACATCATTTTCTTCTGGGTTGCCAGGATGATGATGATGGGACTTCACTTCATGAAGGAAGAGCCGTTCCACACCGTCTACGTTCACGCGCTCGTCCGCGACAAGAACGGCGCGAAGATGTCGAAGTCAAAAGGCAACGTCATCGATCCGCTCGATCTGATCGATGAATATGGCGCGGACGCGCTGCGTTTCACGCTGGCGATCATGGCCGCGCAGGGGCGTGACGTGAAGCTCGATCCGGCGCGCGTCGCCGGCTACCGCAACTTCGGCACCAAGCTTTGGAACGCCACGCGGTTCGCCGAAATGAACGGTGCCATGCTCGATCCGGATTTTGCGCCGGAAGATGCGAAGCTGACCGTCAACCGCTGGATACTGACCGAGCTTACCCGCGCCACGGACGCCGTGACGGAGGGGATCACCTCGTACCGCTTCAACGAGGCTTCGGCTTCTGCCTATCGCTTCGTGTGGAATCAGGTCTGCGACTGGTATCTGGAACTCCTGAAGCCTGTCTTCATGGGCGAGGACGAGGCAGCCAAGGCCGAAAGCCAGAAGGTCGCGGCTTACGTCCTGTCGCAGACCTACAAGCTGCTGCATCCCTTCATGCCCTACATGACGGAAGAGCTGTGGGCGCATACGGCAACGCGCGAGACGCTGCTCTGCCATGCCGACTGGCCGACGCCCGATTTCGACGATGCGGACGCCGCGGCCGAGATCAACTGGCTGATCGACATCGTGTCCGGCATCCGCTCTGTACGTTCGGAAATGAACGTGCCCCCTGCCGCGATCGCGCCTCTCGTTGTCGTCGGCGGCAACGCGGTTACGCGCGAGCGTCTTGGCCGTCATGAGCCGGCGATCCGGCGTCTGGCGCGCGTCGGCGATATCGGCTTTGCGGCTGAAGCGCCGAAGGGCGCGGCGCAGATCGTCATCGGCGAGGCGACGGTATGCCTTCCGCTTGGCGACCTGATCGACCTGCAAGCCGAGGCGGCACGGCTGGCGAAGGAAATCGCCAAGCTCGACGGGGAGACGCAGCGCATCGAAAAGAAGCTTTCCAACGACAAGTTCGTCGCCAACGCGCCGGACGAAATCGTTACTGCCGAACGCGAGAAACTTGCCGAGTTCCAGGATGCGCGCGCCAAACTGAAAGTGGCTCTCGCCCGCGTGCGCGAGGCCGGCTGAACCAGCGATTCGCGCGCCACCCACAGTCTTGCGGGTGGCGCGCAGGTCTTTGCCTGAATGGTTCCCTTCATCGAGCGCATTTTCGGGCAATGTGGCATAGAAGTGACGCTCGGCGGAACTCCTTGTTTTTACTTGGCTCTAAATCGAAGCGGCTAACAACGTAGGCGCGCTTTGTCGTCATCGCATTGAATCGGATGCGTCTTTCCGCGTCGATTGACGCTTACGTCTTCTTCCCCTTTGCCGCCGGCTCATGCATTGTTCGTCGGGAATATTTTTCGGGGAGGGTTACCCAGATCATGACAGGTTTCATCAAGATTCTGCTGGCAGGCACCATGCTGGCAACGTCGCTCACCGCTGCACAGGCCGGCGGCTTTTCGCGCGGCAACGCGGACACTGACATCCTTTACGAGCCCGGCAATTTCACGATGCGCTCGGGCCTGACGATCGTGAACCCGCAGCGTCGCTTCACGCGCCACAACGACCCGGCGCTGGTCGGCAAGCGGTATACGGAAAGCTACGTTGTTCCATCGCTGGCAATGAAGTTTCAGCCATTCGACGCGCTGGGTTGCGCTGGCACTTACGCGCAGCCTTACGGCGCGGACGTGAATTATGAAGGGCGCACGACGCCTGGTAAGCTTACCGAGCAGTTCGATGTCGAAGAATTCGCGCTGACCTGTGCGGTTCGTTTCGATGCAGGTCCTGGGCAGCTTTATCTGCTTGGCGGTGTCTTCCATGAAAAGTTCGATTACTCGCGCACGCAGATCGTGCCGACGGCGCTGCTTATTCCCGGTGCGCCAGGGGTCCTTAATGCGGGCCTGACACTCGAAGGTACCGATCAAGGCTATCGCGTCGGTATCGGCTACGATGTTCCGGAGATCGCGCTGCGCGGCCAATTGCTGTATCGCTCGGCGACGTCCTACGGGGCGGACGGCACGTTCACCGTGCAGACGCCGTTCGGGCCGCAGGCCGCACCCGCGCTCGGCTTCGGCAATCTGCCGCAAAGCGTCGAACTGAAGCTCCAGAGCGGCATCGCGCCGGGCTGGCTGGCCTTTGGTTCGGTAAAGTGGACGGATTGGAGCGTGCAGGAAGCCCTGATCGTTCAAACCCCGCTGGCGACCACTGCCGACATCTACAACTGGCGCGACGGCTGGACCGTGACGGGCGGCGTCGGTCATGCGTTCAACGAACAGGTGAGCGGCCTTGCGAGCATTACGTATGATCGCGGCGTTGCAACGGGATGGGACCTCATCGGAGATAGCTGGACGTTGAGCCTTGGCGCTTCGCTGCGCGACACGTTCGGCGGCGAACTGCGTGCCGGTCTCGGCGTCAGCTATCTGGCTTCGGTCGATGCACCGCTGCACCCCGAGAACCAGGCTGTCGGCAGCGACTGGGCGACGGGCGTTTCGCTGGGTTATCGTATCAACTGGTAGCTCACGCAGCTTCGGCTGGTTACTGGAAATATGGAACGGGCGCGGATATCCGCGTCCGTTTTTCATGGAAGATGCCGCAAGTTTGGCCCGGCGTAACGGATTGTGTGCGTTTCGCCGTCTCACCATCTTGCAATCGCACGCGCGCAGGCGCATTTTGTCGCAGTCACACGGGCCGGGCCCCTCTGGCAGGCGAGGCGTCGCCTGCGATGTCGGACCGATCGACGCTGCGCAGACGCCGCGCTACCACACATCAAAACCATGTTTGACCATGACTGGCTCTGGCCCGGGTTCCTGGCGTTCGTCGCCTTGATCCTTTTCTTCGACCTGTTCGTTCTTCATCGCAAGGACCGGGTAATCACCACCCGCGAAGCGCTTCTTACGGTGGGCGGCTATGTTTCGCTGGCGATGTTCTTCGCGGCGTCGATCTTCTATTTCGAGGGCCGCCAGCGTGGCTCCGAGTTCCTGACCGGCTATCTGGTCGAGCAGGCGCTTTCCCTCGACAACATCTTCGTCATCGCCCTGATCTTCGCCTATTTCAAGGTTCCGGCGGAAGCGCAGTACCGGGTGTTGTTCTACGGCATCGTGGGCGCGATCGTCATGCGCCTGTCGCTGATCGTGCCTGGCGTGCATCTCGTCGACCAGTTCTGGTGGATCGGCGCGATACTGGGCGTCGTCCTGCTCGTCTCCGGCTACAAGATGATGATGTCGGACGGCGACATGGCCGACCCGGGCAACAGCCGCGTCGTCAAGTGGTTGCGATCCACTGGGCGCGTTACCGATAATTACGAGGGCTCGAAATTCCTCGTCCGGCGCAACGGCCTTCTCTACATGACGCCGCTATTTCTCGTGCTCGTCACGGTCGAGGTGACCGATCTCGTCTTCGCAGTGGATTCGATCCCCGCCGTGCTGGCGATCTCGAACGATCCGTTCATCGTCTTCTCGTCGAACGTGTTCGCGATCCTCGGCCTTCGCGCGCTGTTCTTCGTTCTGTCGGGCATGATGCGCGAGTTCCGCTTCCTGAAGCACGGCTTGTCGCTGGTGCTGATCTTCGTCGGCGCCAAGATGATCATCCAGCACTGGTACAAGCTGCCGTCCGAACTGTCGCTCGGCGTCGTCGCAGTGCTTATCCTCGGCTCGGTTCTGCTGTCGGTGCTGATCAAGGAGAAAGAGGACGAAGAGACCCCCGAGCATTTGGCGGCCAAGGAGCGGGCGCAGCACGGCGAGTAGCGACAAACGTCGCTAATGAATCGTTATCGAGTGAAATCGCGCCCTTCCGGGCGCGATTTGTGTTTTTGGCGCAACACTCTTTCAACTCCATCGCGCTATAGAAGTGGGTGATGGGGCTGCGCCTATTTCCGGCCATAAACCGGGCGCAGGTCGAATGCCTCAGTTCTGTCCAGTCGGGTTTCGGCTCGGCGGACGGAATTCAAAGCGGCCGCCCGGCTGCCAGGATGAAGATGGACGTCAAAGCGATTTCCAAGGCGAACCTGCCCAGCCGCCACGTCACCGTGGGTCCGGCGCGCGCGCCGCATCGCTCCTATCTTTATGCAATGGGCCTGTCGGCCGGCGAGATCGCCCAGCCGCTCGTCGGCGTCGCCTCCTGTTGGAACGAGGCCGCTCCCTGCAACATTTCGCTGATGCGGCAGGCGCAGGTGGTCAAGAAGGGCGTGGCCTCCGCCAACGGAACACCCCGTGAATTCTGCACCATCACCGTCACTGACGGCATCGCGATGGGCCATCAGGGCATGAAGGCGTCGCTCGTCTCGCGTGACGTGATCGCCGACAGTGTCGAACTGACCATGCGCGGCCATTGCTATGACGCGCTGGTGGGGCTGGCCGGCTGCGACAAGTCCCTGCCGGGAATGATGATGGCGATGGTGCGGCTCAACGTGCCGTCGATCTTCATTTACGGCGGTTCGATCCTGCCGGGCACATGGCACGGGCGGCAGATCACGGTTCAGGATGTGTTCGAGGCTGTCGGCCAGCATTCGGTCGGCGCGATTTCGGACGAGGATTTGCTCGAGGTCGAGCAGGCGGCATGTCCATCGGCGGGTTCCTGCGGCGCGCAATTCACGGCCAACACGATGGCGACCGTCGCCGAGGCGATCGGTCTGGCGCTGCCCTATTCCTGCGGCGCGCCGGCACCGTACGAAATGCGCGATCGTTTCAATTACGCCTCCGGCGAAAAGATCATGGAACTGATCGCAAAGAACATCCGTCCACGCGATATCGTCACGCTCAAGGCTCTGGAGAACGCCGCCGCCGTCGTTTCGGCGACGGGCGGTTCCACGAACGGCGCGCTGCATCTGCCCGCCATCGCGCATGAGGCGGGCATCGCGTTCGACCTGTTCGACGTCGCGCGCATCTTCGAGAAGACGCCTTATATCGCCGATCTGAAGCCGGGCGGAAAATATGTCGCCAAGGACATGTTCGAGGCAGGTGGAATTCCGCTTCTGATGAAGACCATGCTGGAGCACGGCTACCTCCATGGCGACTGCATGACGGTGACCGGCCGTACTGTTGCCGAAAACATGGAGCATGTGTCCTGGAACGACGAGCAGGACGTCGTGCGCCCGGCGAACCGTCCGATCACGGTCACCGGCGGCGTCGTCGGCCTCAAGGGCAATCTGGCGCCTGAAGGAGCGATCGTGAAGGTGGCTGGCATGACCGATCTCAAATTCACCGGGCCTGCGCGATGCTTCGATTCGGAAGAAGAGTGCTTCGCGGCGGTGAATGATCGCGTCTATCGCGAGGGCGAGGTGCTGGTCATCCGCTACGAAGGGCCGAAAGGCGGGCCGGGCATGCGCGAGATGTTGTCGACCACGGCCGCGCTCTACGGTCAGGGCATGGGCGACAAGGTCGCGCTCATCACGGATGGTCGCTTTTCCGGCGCGACGCGCGGTTTCTGTATCGGCCATGTCGGGCCGGAGGCGGCCTTGGGAGGCCCGATCGGCCTGCTGCGCGACGGCGACGTGATCACCATCGACGCCACCGCGGGCACGCTCTCGGTCGACCTGTCCGATGACGAACTCGAAGAGCGCCGCAAGGCGTGGAAACCGCGCACGACCGACTATCAGTCGGGCGCGATCTGGAAATATGCCCAGACCGTGGGACCGGCGCTGAACGGCGCGGTCACGCATCCCGGCGGGGCCAAGGAAACGCATTGCTATGCGGATATCTGATTTCGTCAGGGCAGGGCTGGTCGTTTTCTCCGTCGCGGGCAGCATGCTCGCTTGCGTGTCGTTCGCCCATGCGCTGGACGAACAGGTGGCGCAGGCCGACAGCGGTGAGAAACGCAGCCCTTGGGCGGTCTTCCGCTTCGGGTTTTCCGCCTATAAGGCCGGCGACAAGGACGAAGCCGTCGAGGCATATCGCTACGCCGCCGAGAACGGCCAGATCGGCGCGCGCTGGAAACTGGCGACCATGTATGCGCAGGGCGACGGGGTTACGCAGAACGATTACGAAGCGTTCCGTTTCTATCAGGAAATCGTACAGCAGGAAGTCGAGCCCGGCGGCCCGGACGACTCTTATGTCGCCGATGCGCTGGTCGCGCTCGCCGGCTATCTGCGGCGCGGCATCCCCGGCTCGCCGGTTGCCGCCAATCCGATGGCCGCGCAGGAATATTACATGCGCGCGGCGGCGAGCTATCGTCATCCCGACGCGCAATACGAGATCGGCCGCATGTTCCTGGGCGGTGAAGGCTTCAAGGCCAATGTTCAGCAGGCTGCGCGCTGGCTCCAGCTTGCGGCCGAGAAGGGACATGCCGGCGCCGAAGCGACGCTTGGCGACCTTTTGTTCCGCAGCGGCAGGGTTGTGCGTGGTCTGGCGATGATGACGGCCGCGCTTCATCGCGCGTCGCCCGCCGATCAGGCATGGATTCGCAACATGCAGGAAGAAGCCTTTGCGCTGGCCCCCGAGGCCGACAGGCGCACGGCCATCGCGCTCGCCGAAGATATTCTGGCGCAAGGCAGCAACTGATCCTATGTGAACGCAATCCGATGGGGCGCGGCCGTCCGCCGCTGCGATCGCCGGGCAACAAAACTCTTGTGTTTTTGCCCCGCACTCGCTAATCGCCCCGCATCTTTTAACCGAACCGCATACAAGGCGCCCAAGGGAAGACTGACTATGGCGAAGGGTAAATTTGAGCGTAACAAGCCGCATGTGAACATTGGCACGATTGGCCATGTTGACCATGGCAAGACGTCGCTGACGGCTGCGATCACGAAGTACTTCGGTGAGTTCCGCGCGTATGACCAGATCGACGCGGCGCCGGAAGAGAAGGCACGCGGCATCACGATCTCGACGGCGCATGTGGAATACGAGACGGAAAACCGTCACTACGCGCATGTCGACTGCCCCGGCCACGCCGACTATGTGAAGAACATGATCACCGGTGCGGCGCAGATGGACGGCGCGATCCTGGTGTGTTCGGCCGCTGACGGCCCGATGCCGCAGACCCGCGAGCACATCCTGCTCGCCCGCCAGGTTGGCGTTCCGGCTGTGGTGGTGTTCCTGAACAAGGTCGACCAGGTCGACGACGAGGAACTGCTCGAACTGGTCGAACTGGAAGTGCGCGAGCTTCTGTCGATGTACGACTTCCCGGGCGACGACATTCCGATCGTCAAGGGTTCGGCGCTGGCGGCTCTGGAAGATTCCAACAACGCGATCGGCGAAGACGCGATCCGCAAGCTGATGGCCGAGGTCGACGCCTACATCCCGACGCCGGAGCGTCCGATCGACCAGCCGTTCCTGATGCCGATCGAGGACGTGTTCTCGATCTCGGGCCGTGGCACGGTGGTGACCGGCCGCGTCGAGCGCGGCATCGTCAAGGTCGGCGAGGAAGTCGAGATCGTCGGCATCCGCGACACCAAGAAGACGACGGTGACGGGCGTCGAGATGTTCCGCAAGCTGCTCGACCAGGGCCAGGCGGGCGACAATATCGGTGCGCTGATCCGCGGTGTGGACCGTGAAGGCGTCGAGCGCGGTCAGGTTCTGTGCAAGCCGGGTTCGGTGAAGCCGCACAAGAAGTTCGTGGCCGAAGCCTACATCCTGACGAAGGAAGAGGGTGGCCGTCACACGCCGTTCTTCACGAACTACCGTCCGCAGTTCTACTTCCGCACGACGGACGTGACGGGCATCGTGACGCTGCCGGAAGGCACGGAAATGGTGATGCCGGGCGACAACATCACGGTCGACGTGGAACTGATCGTTCCGATCGCGATGGAAGAAAAGCTGCGCTTCGCCATCCGCGAAGGCGGCCGCACCGTCGGCGCCGGCATCGTCGCAAGCATCACGGAATAATTGCTTCAAGCGACTCAGCAGACAAGACGGGCGGCCTTCGGGTCGCCCGTTATTTTTTGAAAAGCTTCGCTTTACCCTTAGCCCTCATCCTCGGCCTTGTGTGCCGAGGATTTGCAAACATGGCGCGCAATCGACAACACGGCAGATTCCCGGGACAAGCCCGAGCATGACGAGAGGCGGTGTTCGTTCTTTCGGCAGCTTGGCGGCACCCGTTTTCGTTTTGGCTTTGGGGTCGGATGACGTTGCGTTGCCCGAATCGCCCTGCGGAAAATGCGCTTCGAAAGGCATCCGGCGCTTGAAATGCGCCGGCACTTGTGGGAGAAGCCACCCACCTGAAGGGGTATAGCTCAGTTGGTAGAGCGGCGGTCTCCAAAACCGCAGGTCGCGGGTTCAAGCCCTGCTGCCCCTGCCAGTTTCCTCATACATTCTGTAACAAAGCGCTTGCATCGTCTGGCAATCGCCTCTATTTACGCCCGACGAACACGCGGTGCGTGGAGCCGGAAAACGGCTTTACGCGCCTGAATTGCATGGACGAAGCACTTTCATCGATTCGTTTCGCGGTTCCGAGATTTGGCTGACGCACGGGGGCGGCGGCTGGATCGTTCGATATAATGGGACGGTGCCGGGACGTGTTCCGCGCGCCGGTCCGCAAAAGAAAATGAGCGGCATATGGCGTCCAAGACAACCAATCCATTCACCTTCCTCCAGCAGGTGCGGACCGAGACGTCCAAGGTGACATGGCCGACGCGGCGCGAGACCCTGATCTCGACGATCATGGTTCTGGTGTTTGCGTTTATTGCCGCAATCTTCTTCTTCGTCGCCGACCAGATCATGGCGTGGGGTATCGAACTGATCCTCGGGATCGCTCGCTAACCTGCCAATACGGAGAGCCATTAGAATGACTGCGCGGTGGTACATCGTCCACGCTTACTCGAATTTCGAGAAGAAGGTCGCCGAGGATATCGAGCACAAGGCCAAGCAAAAAGGCCTGTCGGACAAGATCGAGCAGATCGTCGTTCCGACCGAGAAGGTCGTCGAGATCCGTCGCGGCAAGAAGGTCGATGCCGAGCGCAAGTTCTTCCCCGGCTACGTGCTGATGAAGGCGAACCTTACGGATGCCGTCATCAGCTTGGTGAAGAACACCCCGCGCGTGACGGGCTTCCTCGGCGAAGACCGCACGACGGCAAAGCCGGTGCCGATTTCGGAAGCCGAGGCGAACCGCATCCTGCATCAGGTGCAGGAAGGCGTCGAGCGCCCGAAGCCTTCCGTCACCTTCGAGATCGGCGAAGCCGTTCGCGTTTCGGACGGCCCGTTCGCCTCGTTCAATGGAACGGTGCAGGAAGTCGAAGAGGAGCGTTCGCGCCTCAAGGTGGAAGTTTCGATCTTCGGGCGCGCCGTGCCCGTCGATCTCGAATTCGGTCAGGTCGAAAAGGTCTGATCGGAGCCGGGCCGCCGATGCGGCTCGTCGCAGGTGGAAGGTGAGGCGGCCTGGCCGGTTGTCGAGATCCGAACCACCAATCTGCAAGAACCGCCGGCATCGCCGGTAATTGGAAAACGAAGGCAGACGAGTTATGGCTAAGAAGATTGCAGGCCAGCTCAAGCTTCAGGTTCCCGCCGGGTCCGCGACGCCGTCGCCCCCGATCGGTCCTGCGCTTGGTCAGCGCGGCATCAACATCATGGAATTCTGCAAGGCGTTCAACGCGCAGAGCCAGGAGATGGAGAAGGGTTCGCCCATCCCCGTCGTGATCACCTATTATCAGGACAAGTCCTTCACCTTCTCGATGAAGACACCCCCGGTGTCCTACTTCCTGAAGAAGGCCATCAACCTGAAGTCAGGCTCCAAGGAGCCGGGCAAGTCGGTGGCCGGCAAGATTTCGCGCGACAAGGTTCGCGAGATCGCCGAAGCCAAGATGAAGGATCTCAACGCCAACGACGTTGAGGCTGCAATGCGCATGGTCGAGGGCTCCGCCCGTTCCATGGGCCTGGAAGTGGTGGGCTGATCATGGCGACGAAAGCAGCAAAGCGTATCACCAAGGCGCGTGAAGGCATCAATGTCGACAAGCAGTACGATCTGTCGGAGGCTATCGCTCTCCTGAAGGACCGTGCGACCGCCAAGTTCGACGAGACGATCGAGATCGCGATGAATCTCGGCGTCGACCCGCGCCACGCCGACCAGATGGTTCGCGGCGTCGTCAACCTGCCGAACGGCACGGGCCGCGACGTTCGCGTCGCCGTCTTCGCACGCGGCGATAAGGCCGAGGAAGCCAAGGCTGCCGGTGCCGACATCGTCGGCGCGGAAGACCTGGTCGAGACCGTCCAGAAGGGCGAGATCGATTTCGACCGCTGCATCGCGACCCCCGACATGATGCCGCTTGTCGGCCGTCTGGGCAAGGTGCTCGGCCCGCGCGGTATGATGCCGAACCCGAAGGTCGGCACGGTGACGCCGGACGTCGCCGCAGCCGTCAAGGCTTCCAAGGGCGGTGCCGTCGAGTTCCGCGTTGAAAAGGCCGGTATCGTTCACGCCGGCGTCGGCAAGGCATCGTTCGAATCCAAGGCGCTGGAAGAGAATGTGCGCGCGTTCGCCGATGCGGTGATCAAGGCCAAGCCGACGGGTGCCAAGGGCAACTACGTCAAGAAGGTCGCGCTGTCCTCGACCATGGGCCCGGGCGTCAAGCTCGACCCGTCGTCCGTGACGGCACCCGCAGCTTAACCAAAGCGGGTTCTAAAGAATTCCGGGCCTCACGGGGCCCGGATATCCGGGGAGAAATCTCCGGAAATCCTGTCCGAGATTGCAGGCGGTCCTTCCAAGGATGGACCTTAATTCGCAAGGGTCTGCATGAGACGGGTGAGAGGCTTTTTGGTGGGTTTCGACCCACGAGGAAGGTTCGAACCGTGTGTGCCTTTTGTCTGACAAGCCGGCGTCGCCGGTCTGGAGAAAAGGGGGCAGGATCCTCGAACGTCGTTCGGGCGATCCTTATCAAAGGAAGCCCGTGCGGCAAAGGCAACCCGACAGTCGTCGCAAGATGGCTGTCAGATGGAGATAGGCAGTGGAAAGAGCGGAAAAGCGCGAATTCGTCACAGGCCTGAACGATGTGTTTGCAAGCACGGGTTCAGTCGTTGTGGCCCACTACGCCGGGCTCACCGTCGCGCAGATGAACGATCTTCGTTCCAAGATGCGCGAAGCGGGCGGCACGGTAAAGGTCGCGAAGAACCGTCTTGCCAAGATCGCTCTTCAGGGTACGCCGTCCGAAGACATTCAGGTTCTGTTCAAGGGACAGACCCTGATCGCGTATTCGGACGATCCGGTTGTGGCCCCCAAGGTCGCGTCCGACTTCGCCAAGACGAATGACAAGCTTGTCATCATCGGCGGAGCCATGGGCGAGACCGCGCTCGACGCCGACAAGGTGAAGGCTCTTGCCTCGCTTCCGTCGCTCGACGAGCTCCGGGCCAAGATTGTCGGAATGGTTCAGACCCCCGCAAGCCGGATTGCACAGGTCGTCAACGCACCAGCGGCTCAGCTCGCTCGCGTGTTCGGCGCCTACGCCCGGAAGGACGAGAACGCCTAAGGCTGTTCTTCGCTGTCAAAATACCAACACACATTCGAACTTTCATAAGGAACTGAAAAAATGGCTGATCTCGCAAAGATCGTTGAAGACCTGTCGAGCCTGACCGTCCTCGAGGCGGCTGAGCTTTCGAAGATGCTCGAAGAGAAGTGGGGCGTTTCCGCCGCCGCTCCGGTTGCAGTCGCTGCTGCCGGTGGCGCTGCCGGTGGTGCCGCTGCCGCCGAGGAAGAGAAGACCGAGTTCGACGTTGTTCTTACCGACGCCGGTGCCAACAAGATCAACGTCATCAAGGAAGTCCGTGCGATCACGGGTCTCGGCCTCAAGGAAGCCAAGGACCTCGTCGAAGGCGCTCCGAAGCCCGTCAAGGAAGGCGTGTCGAAGGACGAGGCCGGCAAGGTCAAGGAACAGCTCGAGAAGGCCGGCGCCAAGGTCGAGCTCAAGTAAGCCCTTTGGGTTTTCGGCGGGCGGCTTTTGTCGCCCGCTGGTCCCACTGGGAAAAGCGGATGTGAAAAACCTCTTTCCTGTGGGCCGGAAACGGCTTTCAGGAAACGGGTTTTTGCCCGTTTTGACGGTTAGGCCGCGTTTGTGCGCGGCGGATGATTGGCAAAGTTAGCCAAAAGGCAGCAAGGAGCGACGATGGCCCAGACCCAGACGTTCAATGGTCGCAGGCGCGTACGCAAATTCTTCGGAAACATTCCGGAAGTTGCGGAGATGCCGAACCTGATCGAGGTTCAAAAGGCATCCTATGATCAGTTCCTCATGGTGACGGAGCCGAAGGGCGGTCGTCTCGATGAAGGACTGCAGGCGGTTTTCAAGTCCGTGTTCCCGATCCAGGATTTCGCCGGAACGGCGATGCTGGAATTCGTCAAGTATGAGTTCGAGGCGCCCAAGTTCGATGTGGACGAGTGCCGGCAGCGCGATCTGACCTTCGCAGCGCCGCTCAAGGTCACTTTGCGTCTGATCGTGTTCGATATCGACGAGGATACGGGCTCGAAGTCGGTCAAGGACATCAAGGAGCAGGACGTCTACATGGGCGACATGCCCCTGATGACATCGAACGGCACCTTCATCGTCAACGGCACCGAGCGCGTCATCGTCTCCCAGATGCACCGTTCGCCGGGCGTTTTCTTCGACCACGACAAGGGCAAGTCGCATTCGTCGGGCAAGCTGCTTTTCGCCGCGCGCGTCATTCCTTACCGTGGTTCGTGGCTCGATATCGAGTTCGATTCCAAGGACGTCGTGCATGCGCGCATCGACCGCCGCCGCAAAATTCCGGCGACGTCGCTCCTGATGGCGCTCGGCATGGACGGCGAGGAAATCCTTTCGACCTTCTATAACAAGATCACATTCGAGAACGCCGGCGACCATTGGCGTATCCCGTTCTCGGCCGAGCGTTTCCGCGGCATGAAGGCCGTGACCGATCTCGTCGACGCCGACACCGGCGAAGTCGTGGTCGAGGCCGGCAAGAAGATCACCGCGCGTCAGGCCAAACAGCTTACGGAAAAGGGCCTGAAGTATCTCAAGGCGACGGAAGACGACCTCGTCGGCAACTATCTTGCCGAGGATATCGTCAACCCGGAGACGGGCGAGATCTATCTTGAGGCCGGCGACGAGCTGGAACTGACGGTCGACGCCAAGTCGGGCGAGCGCAAGGGCAATCTGATCGAGCTTTTGAAGCTCGGCCATGACGAGATCAGCGTTCTCGACATCGATCACGTCAATGTCGGTGCCTACATCCGCAACACACTCGCGGTCGACAAGAACGAGAGCCGTCAGGACGCGCTGTTCGACATCTACCGCGTGATGCGTCCGGGCGAGCCGCCGACAATCGACACCGCCGAGGCGATGTTCAATTCGCTGTTCTTCGACGCGGAGCGCTACGACCTTTCGGCCGTCGGCCGCGTCAAGATGAACATGCGTCTGGAGCTCGACGCCGAGGACACCGTGCGCGTTCTGCGCAAGGACGACATTCTGGCCGTGGTAAAGACGCTCGTCGAACTGCGCGACGGTAAGGGTGAGATCGACGACATCGACAATCTCGGCAACCGCCGCGTGCGTTCGGTCGGCGAACTCATGGAGAACCAGTACCGCGTCGGCCTGCTCCGTATGGAGCGTGCCATCAAGGAGCGCATGTCGTCGATCGAGATCGACACGGTCATGCCGCAGGACCTGATCAACGCCAAGCCGGCGGCTGCCGCCGTGCGCGAGTTCTTCGGTTCCTCGCAGCTTTCGCAGTTCATGGATCAGACGAACCCGCTGTCGGAAATCACGCATAAGCGCCGTCTTTCGGCGCTTGGACCTGGCGGTCTGACGCGTGAGCGCGCTGGCTTCGAAGTCCGCGACGTTCATCCGACGCATTATGGCCGCATCTGCCCGATCGAGACGCCGGAAGGCCCGAATATCGGCCTGATCAACTCGCTCGCGACCTTTGCCCGTGTGAACAAATACGGTTTCATCGAGAGCCCGTACCGCAAGATCATCGACGGCAAGGTCAGCCACGACGTCGTCTATCTCTCGGCGATGGAAGAGGCCAAGCACTACGTCGCCCAGGCGAACGCCGAACTCGACGCCAATGGCCAGTTCACGGAAGAATTCGTGATCTGCCGCCATGCCGGCGAAGTGATGATGGCGCCGCGCGAGAACGTGGATCTGATGGACGTGTCGCCGAAGCAGCTCGTTTCGGTCGCCGCGGCGCTCATCCCGTTCCTCGAGAACGACGACGCCAACCGCGCTCTGATGGGCTCGAACATGCAGCGTCAGGCCGTGCCGCTGGTGCGTGCCGAAGCGCCGTTCGTCGGCACCGGCATGGAGCCGATCGTCGCCCGTGACTCGGGCGCCGCCATCGGCGCGCGCCGTGGCGGTATCGTCGATCAGGTGGACGCGACGCGTATCGTCATCCGCGCGACGGAAGACCTCGATCCGGGCAAGTCCGGCGTCGATATCTACCGTCTGATGAAGTTCCAGCGTTCGAACCAGAACACCTGCATCAACCAGCGTCCGCTGGTGAAGGTCGGTGATCCGGTGAACAAGGGCGACATCCTTGCCGACGGTCCGTCGACCGATCTCGGCGATCTGGCGCTTGGCCGCAACGTGCTCGTCGCGTTCATGCCGTGGAACGGCTACAACTACGAGGATTCGATCCTCCTGTCCGAGCGCATCGTCGCCGACGACATCTTCACCTCGATCCATATCGAGGAGTTCGAGGTCATGGCGCGCGATACGAAGCTCGGGCCGGAAGAAATCACGCGCGACATTCCGAACGTTTCGGAAGAGGCGCTGAAGAACCTCGACGAAGCCGGCATCACGTATATCGGCGCGGAAGTGCAGCCGGGCGACATTCTCGTCGGCAAGATCACGCCGAAGGGCGAAAGCCCGATGACGCCGGAGGAAAAACTCTTGCGCGCCATCTTCGGTGAGAAGGCGTCCGACGTGCGCGACACGTCCATGCGCATGCCGCCCGGCGCCTACGGCACGGTCGTCGAAGTGCGCGTCTTCAATCGCCACGGCGTTGAGAAGGACGAGCGCGCGATGGCGATCGAGCGCGAGGAGATCGAGCGTCTGGCGAAGGACCGCGACGACGAACAGGCGATCCTCGACCGCAACGTCTATTCGCGTCTGGCCGACCTTCTGGAAGGCCAGGAAGTCATCGCCGGTCCGAAGGGCTTCAAGAAGGGCGGCGCGCTCAGCCGTGAAACGCTGACCGACTACCCGCGTTCGCAGTGGTGGCAGTTCGCTCTCGGCGACGAGAAGCTTCAGGGTGAACTCGAGGCGCTTCGCGGCCAGTACGACGATTCCAAGAAGGCGCTCGAGCAGCGCTTCATGGACAAGGTCGAGAAGGTGCAGCGCGGCGACGAGATGCCGCCCGGCGTCATGAAGATGGTCAAGGTCTTCGTTGCCGTTAAGCGCAAGATGCAGCCCGGCGACAAGATGGCCGGCCGTCACGGCAACAAGGGTGTCGTGTCGCGGATTCTGCCTGCAGAAGACATGCCGTTCCTCGAGGACGGCACCCATGCCGATATCGTGCTCAATCCGTTGGGCGTGCCGTCGCGCATGAATGTCGGGCAGATTCTCGAAACGCATCTTGGTTGGGCCTGTGCGGGCATGGGCCGCAAGATCGGTGAACTCATCGAGGCATACAACGCGGATGGCAACATCAAGCCGCTGCGCGCCACGATCGAGGACATCATTCCGGCCAATGACCGCAACGAGCCGGTCCGCGATTACGACGACGATTCGGTCCTGCGTCTGGCCGACCAGATGAAGCACGGTGTCACCATCGCGACGCCGGTCTTCGACGGTGCGAACGAGGCCGACATCAACGAACTTTTGACGCAGGCGGGTCTTCATACGAGCGGTCAGTCGACCGTCTATGACGGACGCACGGGCGAACCGTTCGATCGTAAGGTGACGATGGGCTATATCTATATGCTCAAGCTTCACCACCTCGTGGACGACAAGATCCACGCGCGTTCGATCGGACCCTACTCGCTCGTCACCCAGCAGCCGCTGGGCGGCAAGGCGCAGTTCGGTGGCCAGCGCTTCGGCGAGATGGAGGTCTGGGCTCTGGAAGCATACGGCGCGGCCTACACGCTGCAGGAGATGCTGACGGTGAAGTCGGACGACGTTGCCGGCCGTACCAAGGTCTACGAGGCCATCGTGCGTGGAGACGATACGTTCGAAGCCGGCATTCCGGAGAGCTTCAACGTTCTCGTCAAGGAAATGCGCTCGCTCGGCCTCAATGTGGAGCTCGAAAACACGCAGGCCGACCAGGAGCAGCAGCAGCTCCCGGACGCCGCAGAGTAAAAGAAGGGCAGGGCGCCGCATCCGTGCGGCGCCCGTCCGGCCGGAACCGTCCGGCGAATGTCCGCTAGAATTCAGACGCGCGACGAAGCCCCAGCGTCGCGTCCGTCCAGGAAAGGGACCAAGGGTCCCGTAAGGAGAACGGCATGAACCAAGAGGTCATGAATCTTTTCAACCCTCAGGCGCCGGCCCAGAATTTCGATTCCATCCGGATTTCGCTGGCCAGCCCGGACAAGATTCTCTCCTGGTCGTACGGCGAGATCAAAAAGCCGGAAACCATCAATTACCGCACGTTCAAGCCCGAGCGTGACGGTCTGTTCTGTGCGCGCATCTTTGGCCCGATCAAGGACTACGAATGCCTGTGCGGCAAGTACAAGCGCATGAAGTACAAGGGCGTCATCTGCGAGAAGTGCGGCGTCGAGGTCACGCTGTCGCGCGTGCGCCGTGAGCGCATGGGCCACATCGAGCTTGCCGCTCCCGTCGCGCATATCTGGTTCCTGAAGTCGCTGCCGAGCCGCATCGGCACCCTTCTCGACATGACGCTGAAGGACATCGAGCGCGTCCTGTACTTCGAGAACTACATCGTCACCGAGCCGGGCCTGACTGCGCTGAAGGAGCACCAGCTTCTCAGCGAGGAAGACTACATGTTGGCTGTCGACGAATATGGCGAGGATTCCTTTACCGCCATGATCGGCGCGGAAGCCATCCATGACCTTCTCGCTGGCATGGACCTCGAGAAGATCGCGGGCGATCTGCGTGCCGAACTCGCCACCACGACGTCCGAGCTGAAGCAGAAAAAGCTTCTGAAGCGGCTCAAGGTTGTCGAGAACTTCATGGAATCGGGCAACCGTCCCGAGTGGATGATCATGAAGATCGTCCCGGTCATCCCGCCGGACCTGCGTCCGCTGGTGCCGCTCGACGGCGGCCGGTTCGCCACGTCCGACCTGAACGATCTCTACCGCCGCGTCATCAACCGCAACAACCGTTTGAAGCGGCTGATCGAACTGCGCGCGCCGGGCATCATCATCCGCAACGAGAAGCGCATGCTTCAGGAAGCGGTCGACGCCCTGTTCGACAACGGTCGTCGCGGCCGCGTCATCACGGGCGCCAACAAGCGTCCGCTGAAGTCGCTGTCCGACATGCTCAAGGGTAAGCAGGGCCGGTTCCGCCAGAACCTGCTCGGCAAGCGCGTCGACTATTCGGGCCGTTCGGTCATCGTGACGGGTCCCGAGCTCAAGCTGCACCAGTGCGGCCTGCCGAAGAAGATGGCGCTCGAACTCTTCAAGCCCTTCATCTACGCCCGCCTCGACGCAAAGGGTTACTCCTCGACCGTCAAGCAGGCGAAGAAGCTCGTCGAGAAGGAGCGTCCGGAAGTCTGGGACATCCTGGACGAGGTCATCCGCGAGCACCCGGTTCTCCTGAATCGCGCGCCGACGCTGCACCGTCTGGGCATTCAGGCGTTCGAGCCCATCCTGATCGAAGGCAAGGCGATCCAGCTTCACCCGCTGGTCTGCACGGCCTTCAATGCCGATTTCGACGGCGACCAGATGGCCGTTCACGTTCCGCTGTCGCTGGAAGCGCAGTTGGAAGCGCGCGTCCTGATGATGTCGACCAACAATATCCTCCATCCCGCGTCCGGCGCACCGATCATCGTGCCGTCGCAGGACATGGTGTTGGGTCTCTACTATTTGTCGATCGTCAACGACAACGAGCCGGGTGAGGGCATGGTGTTCGCCGACATGGGCGAACTCCAGCACGCGCTCGAGACCAAGGCCGTGACGCTCCACGCCAAGATCAAGGGTCGCTTCAAGACGGTCGATGCCGAGGGTAAGCCCGTCTCGAAAATCTACGATACGACGCCTGGCCGCATGCTGATCGGCGAACTCCTGCCGAAGAACGTCAATGTGCCGTTCGAGATCTGCAACCAGGAGATGACCAAGAAGAACATCTCCAAGATGATCGACACGGTCTACCGCCACTGCGGCCAGAAGGAGACGGTGATCTTCTGCGACCGCATCATGGCGCTCGGCTTCGCCCGTGCCTGCATGGCCGGCATCTCGTTCGGCAAGGACGACATGGTCATCCCGGACACCAAGGCAAAGCTGGTGGCCGACACGGAAGCGCTCGCGAAGGAATACGAGCAGCAGTACAATGACGGCCTGATCACGCAGGGCGAGAAGTACAACAAGGTCGTCGACGCCTGGGCGAAGTGCTCGGAAAAGGTCGCCGACGAGATGATGGGCCGCATCAAGGCGGTCGAGTTCGGCGACGACAAGCGGCAAAAGCCGATGAACTCGATCTACATGATGTCGCATTCGGGTGCGCGTGGTTCGCCGACGCAGATGCGTCAGCTTGCCGGCATGCGTGGCTTGATGGCCAAGCCTTCGGGCGAGATCATCGAGACGCCGATCATCTCCAACTTCAAGGAAGGCCTGACCGTTCTGGAGTACTTCAACTCCACCCACGGTGCCCGCAAGGGGCTGGCCGACACCGCCTTGAAGACGGCAAACTCGGGCTATCTGACGCGTCGTCTTGTCGACGTGGCGCAGGACTGCATCGTCAATGCAGTCGATTGCGGCACCGAGAAGGGCCTGACCATGCAGCCGATCGTGGATGCGGGACAGGTCGTGGCCTCGCTCGGCCAGCGTATTCTCGGTCGCACCTCGCTCGACGATATCGTGCACCCGGTTTCGGGCGACGTGATCGTCAAGGCGGGAACGCTGATCGATGAACGCGACGTGGATGCCGTCGAAAAGGCGGGCATCCAGTCCGTGCGCATTCGCTCGGCTCTGACCTGTGACGTGCGTACCGGTGTTTGCGCAGTCTGCTACGGACGCGATCTCGCACGCGGCACGCCCGTCAACCAGGGCGAGGCCGTTGGCGTCATCGCGGCGCAGTCGATCGGCGAGCCGGGCACGCAGCTCACCATGCGTACCTTCCACATGGGCGGTACCGCGCAGGTGGTGGACTCGTCGTTCCTCGAAGCGTCCTATGAAGGCACGGTCAAGATCCGCAACCGCAACGTGGTGCGCAACTCGGACGGCCATCTCGTCGTCATGGGCCGCAACATGGCGGTCGTCATCGCCGACGAGGCGGGCAAGGAGCGCGCGGTTCACCGTGTGACCTACGGCTCGCGCATCTTCGTTGACGAGGGCGATGCGGTGAAGCGCGGCCAGCGTATCGCCGAGTGGGACCCGTACACGCGTCCGGTCCTGACCGAAGTCGGCGGCAAGGTCGTCTTCGAAGATTTGGTCGACGGTATCTCGGTTCAGGAAACTGCCGACGAGTCCACGGGCATCACCAAGCGTGAGGTCATCGACTGGCGCTCGACCCCGCGCGGCACCGATCTGAAGCCGGCCATCACCGTGATGGACGAAAAGGGCAAGGTGCTGAAGCTGTCGAAGGGCGGCGATGCACGCTTCCTGCTGTCGGTCGAGGCGATTCTCTCGGTCGAGCCGGACGCAACGGTTCAGCCGGGCGACGTGATTGCCCGTGTTCCGATGGAAAGCGCCAAGACGAAGGACATCACCGGCGGTCTGCCGCGTGTTGCCGAGCTCTTCGAGGCGCGCCGTCCGAAGGACCACGCCATCATCGCGGAAATCGACGGAACGGTGAAGTTCGGTCGCGACTACAAGAACAAGCGTCGCATCGTCATCGAACCGCATGACGAGCAAGTCGAGCCGGTCGAGTATCTGATCCCGAAGGGCAAGCCGTTCCATCTTCAGGAAGGCGACAGCATCGAGAAGGGCGACTACATCCTCGACGGCAACCCGGCTCCGCACGACATCCTGGCGATCAGGGGCGTGGAGGCTTTGGCTTCCTATCTCGTGAACGAAATCCAGGAAGTCTACCGGTTGCAGGGCGTCGTGATCAATGACAAGCACATCGAGGTGATCGTTCGCCAGATGCTGCAAAAGGTCGAGATCACGGAGCAGGGCGACTCGCAGTACATCCCCGGCGATCACGTCGACTCGATCGAACTCGACGAGATCAACGATCGCCTGATCGAGGAAGGCAAGAAGCCGGCTGCCGGCGAGCCCGTGCTGCTCGGCATCACCAAAGCCTCGCTGCAAACGCCGTCTTTCATCTCGGCCGCCTCGTTCCAGGAGACGACCCGCGTCCTCACCGAGGCTGCGGTTGCCGGCAAGATGGACACGCTGCAGGGTCTGAAGGAGAACGTCATCGTCGGTCGCCTCATCCCCGCCGGAACCGGTGGCCAGATGAGCCAGATCCGTCGTATCGCGTCCTCGCGCGACGACCTGATCCTTGAAGAGCGCCGTAAAACGTCGGGTGCCGAGACGGCAAACCCGATGCTGGCGGACATGACGGGCGATGCAGCGGAGTAATCGCCGCGCACATGACATGCAAAAGGCTGCCGGAGCGATCCGGCGGCCTTTTCGTATGGTGTCAGGAAGAGGCCTGGATTTCTGTGACGAGCACAGGAATGACGGCATTGAGGTTTCAGCCGGTCGTCGGGTTCACGATTTGCAGACCCGTTCATGAAGTCCGTCATTCCTGTGCTCGTCACAGGAACCCAGGCCTCGCACTCAATCAAGCGCGGTTGCCGTCCCGAAAGTTCTCCACCGCGAGCGCAGTCCGATCGCCTACATCGTGACGATCGCGATCTCGCCCTCCATCGCCCCCTGCCAGGCGGACATGTGCGGCTCCTCGTCGGGCATGCCTTCCAGTTCGCCGATCTGATCGAGCTCGGCGCGCCCGTAGCCTTCGCGCTTGAGCGCTTCGAGCGTCATGCGGACGGCCGAATCGTCGTCCGGCGCGCGCAGGAGCACATTGATTCTTTCGGCCGCCGCCGACTCGCTGCGCCACACGCGGCCGACAATGATGATGACGCGGGGCTCTTCGTTGTCGTTCATGGCTGACCTTGTTTCATCGTTCGAGCGATTCCATATGGCATCCCGAAGCCGGTGCGCAAGCGGTTCGAATGGCGCGGAATTTCCGGCAAGTTCGACCGCGTTTGGCGACATATAATTACGGTGCTTCATGCCAACGCCGAGATTGCCTCTATTTCAGCGGCTGCGGGGTTGACGATCCGCCGGCTTGGCGGTAGAAGCCGCGTCATCTGAGCCGATGTGAGGGTTTCTTTTCGAAGCGACACGCTTTGAAGTTTGCCTCTCAAACAGGGTTCGTTCTACGAGCGACGACACATTTCCGGCCTGCACGAAGCAGCAATGCTTCCTCTGCGTTTGTTGGGCAAGACCGTTGAGGCGGTATTTGCCCGAATTCGTGCATGGACATGCTGCCGGCGGCCGCCCTGACGGGCTTGAGACACGAGTTTGAGAGAAAGAGGAAGGTTTTAATGCCTACCGTCAACCAGCTGATCCGCAAGCCGCGCATTGCGCCGGTGAAGCGCAATAAGGTTCCGGCCATGCAGGCCAACCCGCAGAAGCGCGGCGTTTGCACGCGCGTCTACACGACGACGCCGAAGAAGCCGAACTCGGCGCTGCGCAAGGTTGCGAAGATTCGTCTCGTCAACGGTTTCGAGGTGATCGGCTACATTCCGGGCGAAGGCCACAACCTTCAGGAGCACTCCGTGGTCATGATCCGCGGCGGTCGCGTGAAGGATCTTCCCGGTGTTCGCTACCACATCATTCGCGGCGTGCTGGACACCCAGGGCGTCAAGAACCGCAAGCAGCGTCGTTCGAAGTACGGCGCCAAGCGTCCGAAGTAAGGTTTTCCGGCCGGGCGGATCATTCCGCCGGCTGCTGATCGTGAGAGACGAATAATATGTCCAGACGCCACCGTGCAGAAAAGCGTGAGATCAACCCGGACCCGAAGTTCGGCGACCTGATCATCACCAAGTTCATGAACGCCGTCATGTTCGACGGCAAGAAGTCCGCTGCCGAGCGCATCGTCTATGGCGCGCTGGAGCAGCTCGAGTCCAAGACGAAGCAGGAGCCGGTCGGCGTGTTCCATACCGCGCTCGACAATGTCGCTCCGCATGTCGAGGTTCGTTCGCGCCGCGTCGGTGGTGCGACCTATCAGGTTCCGGTCGACGTCCGTCCGGAGCGCCGTCAGGCTCTGGCGATCCGCTGGCTGATCACGGCTGCCCGCAACCGCAACGAGACGACCATGATCGATCGCCTGTCGGGCGAACTCATGGATGCCTCGAACAATCGCGGCACGGCAGTCAAGAAGCGTGAAGACACGCACAAGATGGCCGAAGCCAACCGCGCCTTCGCGCACTACCGCTGGTAATTCCGGCGATCAGGGAAAGGCACAATCATGGCCCGCGATTATAAGATCGAAGACTACCGTAATTTCGGTATCATGGCGCATATCGACGCCGGCAAGACGACGACGACCGAGCGCATCCTGTTCTATACGGGCAAGTCGCACAAGATCGGCGAAGTCCACGACGGTGCTGCCACCATGGATTGGATGGAGCAGGAGCAGGAGCGTGGCATCACGATCACGTCCGCTGCGACCACCACGTTTTGGGAAGGCCGCGACGGCAAGAAGCGCCGCTTCAACATCATCGACACGCCCGGTCACGTCGACTTCACGATCGAAGTCGAGCGTTCGCTGCGCGTTCTCGACGGTGCGATTGCCCTTCTGGATGCCAATGCCGGTGTCGAGCCGCAGACGGAAACCGTCTGGCGTCAGGCTGACAAGTATCATGTCCCGCGCATGATCTTCTGCAACAAGATGGACAAGATCGGTGCGGACTTCTACCGCTCGGTCGAGATGGTCAAGAGCCGTCTCGGCGCGACCCCGGTCGTCGTTCAGCTCCCGATCGGCGCGGAAAACGACTTCGCCGGCGTCGTCGACCTGATCGAGATGAAGGCGCTTGTCTGGAAGTCCGAAAACCTCGGCGCCGAGTGGGATGTCGTGGAAATTCCGGCCGACCTCAAGGACAAGGCCGAAGAGTTCCGCGAGCAGATGATCGAGACGGCCGTCGAAATGGACGAGGGCGCTCTGGAACGTTACCTCGAAGGCGTGATGCCGTCCAACGACGAGTTGCGCGCGCTGATCCGCAAGGGCACGATCGAAGTCAAGTTCTTCCCGATGTTCTGCGGTTCCGCCTTCAAGAACAAGGGCGTCCAGCCGCTGCTTCACGGCGTTGTCGACTTCCTGCCGTCGCCGGTCGAAGTGCCAGCGATCAAGGGCATCGACCCGAAGACCGAAGCAGAGATCGCGCGTCACTCTTCGGATGACGAGCCGCTTTCGATGCTCGCCTTCAAGATCATGAACGATCCGTTCGTCGGTTCGCTTACCTTCTGCCGTATCTATTCCGGCGTTCTCAAGAAGGGCGTTTCGCTCGAGAACACCGTGAAGGAGAAGAAGGAGCGCATTGGCCGCATGCTTCAGATGCACTCGAACTCGCGTTCGGACATCGAAGAAGCGTTTGCGGGCGACATCGTCGCGCTTGCCGGCCTCAAGGACACGACGACTGGCGACACGCTTTGCGATCCGCTGAAGCCGGTCATTCTTGAGCGGATGGAATTCCCCGATCCGGTCATCCAGATCGCGATCGAGCCGAAGACCAAGGGCGACCAGGAAAAGATGGGCCTCGCGCTCAACCGCCTTGCCGCCGAGGATCCGTCCTTCCGCGTCAAGACGGACGAGGAAAGCGGCCAGACGATCATCGCCGGCATGGGCGAGCTTCATCTCGACATCCTCGTCGATCGCATGAAGCGCGAGTTCAAGGTCGAGGCGAATGTCGGTGCACCGCAGGTGGCCTATCGCGAGACGATCACCCGTCTCGCCGAGGTGGACTACACGCACAAGAAGCAGACCGGCGGCACCGGCCAGTTCGCCCGCGTCAAGCTCGTCTTCGAACCGAATCCGGAAACGGAAGAGTTCGTGTTCGAGTCCAAGATCGTCGGCGGCGCGGTTCCGAAGGAGTACATTCCGGGCGTCCAGAAGGGCATCCAGAGCGTCCTGTCCTCCGGTCCGCTGGCAGGCTTCCCGATGCTCGGCGTCAAGGCGACGCTGATCGACGGTGCCTTCCACGATGTCGACTCCTCGGTACTGGCGTTCGAAATCGCGTCCCGCGCGGCCTTCCGTGAAGGCGCCCAGAAGGCTGGTGCACAGCTTCTGGAGCCGATCATGAAGGTCGAGGTCGTGACGCCGGAAGACTATGTCGGCTCGGTCATTGGCGATCTGAATGGCCGCCGTGGCCAGATTCAGGGCCAGGAAGCACGCGGCGTCGCAGTCGTGATCAACGCGATGGTGCCGCTGGCGAACATGTTCAAGTATGTCGATACGCTGCGTTCGATGTCGCAGGGCCGCGCCCAGTACACGATGCAATTCGACCATTACGAGCCGGTCCCGCAGGCCGTCGCTCAGGAAATCCAGAAGAAATACGCGTAAGCGCCTGTCGGGCTTCGCATAAACGAACACAAAGCCTGACAAGGCCAACAAGGAATGGAGAATTCACATGGCGAAGGGTAAATTTGAGCGTAACAAGCCGCATGTGAACATTGGCACGATTGGCCATGTTGACCATGGCAAGACGTCGCTGACGGCTGCGATCACGAAGTACTTCGGTGAGTTCCGCGCGTATGACCAGATCGACGCGGCGCCGGAAGAGAAGGCACGCGGCATCACGATCTCGACGGCGCATGTGGAATACGAGACGGAAAACCGTCACTACGCGCATGTCGACTGCCCCGGCCACGCCGACTATGTGAAGAACATGATCACCGGTGCGGCGCAGATGGACGGCGCGATCCTGGTGTGTTCGGCCGCTGACGGCCCGATGCCGCAGACCCGCGAGCACATCCTGCTCGCCCGCCAGGTTGGCGTTCCGGCTGTGGTGGTGTTCCTGAACAAGGTCGACCAGGTCGACGACGAGGAACTGCTCGAACTGGTCGAACTGGAAGTGCGCGAGCTTCTGTCGATGTACGACTTCCCGGGTGACGACATTCCGATCGTCAAGGGTTCGGCGCTGGCGGCTCTGGAAGATTCCAACAAGGCGATCGGCGAAGACGCGATCCGCAAGCTGATGGCCGAGGTCGACGCCTACATCCCGACGCCGGAGCGTCCGATCGACCAGCCGTTCCTGATGCCGATCGAGGACGTGTTCTCGATCTCGGGCCGTGGCACGGTGGTGACCGGCCGCGTCGAGCGCGGCATCGTCAAGGTCGGCGAGGAAGTCGAGATCGTCGGCATCCGCGACACCAAGAAGACGACGGTGACGGGCGTCGAGATGTTCCGCAAGCTGCTCGACCAGGGCCAGGCGGGCGACAATATCGGTGCGCTGATCCGCGGTGTGGACCGTGAAGGCGTCGAGCGCGGTCAGGTTCTGTGCAAGCCGGGTTCGGTGAAGCCGCACAAGAAGTTCGTGGCCGAAGCCTACATCCTGACGAAGGAAGAGGGTGGCCGTCACACGCCGTTCTTCACGAACTACCGTCCGCAGTTCTACTTCCGCACGACGGACGTGACGGGCATCGTGACGCTGCCGGAAGGCACGGAAATGGTGATGCCGGGCGACAACATCACGGTCGACGTGGAACTGATCGTTCCGATCGCGATGGAAGAAAAGCTGCGCTTCGCCATCCGCGAAGGCGGCCGCACCGTCGGCGCCGGCATCGTCGCAAGCATCACGGAATAACAGGAAACGGTCTGTCGCGGGCGCGGGCAAGCCCCGCGCCGCGAAAGACTTGAAGGAAGAAACGCATGAACGGACAGAACATCCGCATCCGCCTCAAGGCGTTTGACCACCGTGTGCTGGATGCCTCGACGCGTGAAATCGTGTCGACCGCAAAACGCACCGGCGCGAACGTCCGTGGCCCCATTCCGCTGCCGACCCGTATCGAGAAGTTCACGGTCAACCGCTCGCCGCACATCGACAAGAAGAGCCGCGAGCAGTTCGAGATGCGCACACATAAGCGTCTTCTCGACATCGTCGACCCGACCCCGCAGACGGTCGACGCGCTGATGAAGCTCGATCTTGCCGCCGGTGTCGACGTCGAGATCAAGCTCTAAAGAGCCAAGACACGAACCGACCGGGCGAAAGCTCCTAAGGTTCCTCTGAAGGAAGAACGAGAAAATGCGTTCAGGTGTTATTGCACAGAAAGTCGGGATGACGCGCGTCTACAACGACGCAGGCGAGCATGTGCCGGTGACGGTTCTCCGCATGGAGAACTGCCAGGTCGTCGCCCAGCGCACCCAGGAAAAGAACGGCTACACGGCAGTGCAGCTCGGCGTTGGCCTTGCCAAGGTCAAGAACACGTCGAAGGCCATGCGTGGTCATTTCGCCGCCGCCAGCGTCGAGCCGAAGTCGCAGCTCGCCGAGTTCCGCGTCTCCGAAGACAACATGCTCGACATCGGTGCAGAAATCACCGCCGAGCATTTCGTCGCCGGCCAGAAGGTCGATGTGACGGGCACGTCGGTCGGCAAGGGCTTCCAGGGTGTCATGAAGCGCTACAATTTCGGTGGCGGTCGTGCATCCCACGGTAACTCGGTCTCGCACCGCTCGCACGGTTCGACCGGTCAGCGTCAGGATCCGGGCAAGGTCTTCAAGGGCAAGAAGATGGCCGGCCACATGGGCGCGACCCGCGTGACGACCCAGAACCTCGAAATCGTTTCGACCGATCTTGATCGCGGTCTGATCCTCATCCGCGGCGCCGTTCCCGGCTCCAAGGGTGCCTGGATCGTCGTTCGCGACGCCGTTAAGTCGCCGGCACCCGACAATGCGCCGAAGCCGGCCGCGATCCGTGCCGCCAGCAAAAGCGAAGCCTCCAAGGGCGAGACTGCCCCGGCTGCCGAAGGAGCCGAATGATGGATCTTAAAGTCACCACGCTCTCCGGCGACGAGGCCGGCAAGCTGAAGCTCTCCGACGAGATCTTCGGTCTCGAGCCCCGCGAGGACATCCTTCAGCGCGTCGTGCGCTGGCAGCTTGCCAAGAAGCAGCAGGGCACGCACAAGACCAAGGGCCGTGCGGAAATCGCGCGCACCGGCGCCAAGATGTACAAGCAGAAGGGTACGGGCCGCGCTCGTCACTCGTCGGCTCGCGCTCCGCAGTTCCGCGGCGGCGGCAAGGCCCACGGCCCGGTCGTTCGCAGCCACGCCCACGATCTTCCCAAGAAGCTTCGTGCGCTCGGCCTGAAGCACGCTCTTTCAGCCAAGGCCAAGGCGTCGGACCTCATCGTCATCGACGATCTGGTCGCATCGGATGCCAAGACCAAGGCGATAGCGGCGAACTTCGTGAAGCTCGGTCTGACCAATGCGCTCGTCATCGGCGGCGCTGAACTCGACCAGAACTTCAAGCGCGCCGCTGCCAACATCGCCAATATCGACGTACTGCCGGTGCAGGGCATCAACGTCTACGACATCCTTCGTCGCGGCAAGCTGGTGCTTTCCAAGGCGGCTATCGAAGCCCTCGAGGAGCGGTTCAAATGACGGATCTTCGCCACTACGACGTGATCGTCTCGCCGGCGATCACCGAGAAGTCGACCATGGCTTCCGAATTCAACCAGGTGGTCTTCAACGTTGCCCGCAAGGCGACGAAGCCCGAGATCAAGGCCGCTGTCGAGGCGCTGTTCGGGGTCAAGGTCACCGGCGTCAACACGCTCGTCCGCAAGGGCAAGGTGAAGCGGTTCCGCGGCACCATCGGCCGTACGAGCGACGTCAAGAAGGCTGTCGTGACCCTGGCCGACGGCCAGTCGATCGACGTCTCGACGGGCCTCTGAGCGACCGGAAGGACATAGAACAATGGCACTCAAGAAATTCAATCCGGTAACGCCAGGTACCCGCCAGTTGGTCATCGTCGACCGCTCGGGCCTTTACAAGGGCAAGCCCGTCAAGGGACTGACCGAAGGTCTGAAGTCGGCCGGCGGCCGCAACAATGCCGGTCGCGTCACCGCGCGGTATCAGGGCGGCGGTCACAAGCGCACCTACCGCATCATCGACTTCAAACGTCGCAAGTTCGACGTGTCGGCGACGGTCGAGCGTATCGAATACGATCCGAACCGCACAGCCTTCATCGCGCTTTTGAAGTACGAGGACGGCGAACTGGCCTATATCCTGGCACCGCAGCGTCTTGCTGTCGGCGACAAGGTCATTGCCGGCGAGAAGGCGATCGACGTGAAGCCGGGCAACGCGATGCCGCTTGGCTCGATGCCGGTCGGTACGATCGTCCATAATGTCGAGCTGAAGCCGGGCAAGGGTGGTCAGGTCGCACGGTCCGCCGGTTCCTACGCTCAGTTGGTCGGCCGCGACCAGGGCATGGCGATCCTGCGCCTGAACTCGGGCGAGCAGCGCCTCGTTCACGGCTCGTGCATAGCGACTGTCGGTGCAGTCTCGAACCCGGACCACGGCAACATCAACCTGGGCAAGGCCGGCCGTTCGCGCTGGCTGGGCAAGCGTCCGCATGTTCGCGGCGTCGCCATGAACCCGGTCGATCACCCGCATGGTGGTGGTGAAGGACGCACGTCCGGTGGCCGTCATCCGGTCACGCCCTGGGGCAAGCCTACCAAGGGCAAGAAGACGCGGTCCAACAAATCGACCGACAAGTTCATCATGCGCTCGCGCCACGCGCGCAAGAGCTAAGGAAAGGGTGTCAACGTGACCCGTTCAGTTTGGAAAGGCCCGTTCGTCGACGGTTATCTGCTCAAGAAGGCAGATAAGGTTCGCGAAGGCGGTCGCAACGAGGTGATCAAGATGTGGAGCCGTCGCTCCACCATCCTGCCGCAGTTTGTCGGCCTCACCTTCGGTGTTTACAACGGTCAAAAGCATATCCCGGTCAACGTGACCGAGGAAATGGTCGGCCAGAAATTCGGTGAGTTTTCGCCCACCCGTACCTATTACGGCCACGGCGCGGACAAGAAGGCAAAGAGGAAGTAACGATGGGCAAGGCCAAGGCTCCGCGCAGGCTTGCTGACAACGAGGCACGCGCCGTTCTGCGTACCATTCGCGTCAGCCCTCAGAAGCTCAATCTCGTTGCCGCCTTGATCCGCGGCAAGAAGGTGGGCACTGCGCTGAACGAACTCGAGTTCTCGCGCAAGCGCATCGCGGAAACCGTCAGGAAGACGCTTCAGTCCGCGATTGCGAACGCCGAGAACAATCACGACCTCGACGTCGATGCTCTGGTGGTGGCCGAGGCCTATGTCGGCAAGTCCATCGTCATGAAGCGTTTCCACGCTCGTGGCCGCGGTCGTGCCTCGCGCATCGAGAAGCCGTTCTCGCACCTGACGATCGTCGTGCGCGAAGTTGAAGAAGTGGAGGCCGCATAATGGGTCAGAAAATCAATCCGGTTGGCTTCCGTCTCGGCATCAACCGCACCTGGGATTCGCGTTGGTACGCGAATACCGGCGAGTACGGCAAGCTGCTCCACGAAGACCTCAAGATCCGCTCCTATCTGGAGAAGGAATTGAAGCAGGCTGCGGTCTCCAAGATCGTGATCGAGCGTCCGCACAAGAAGTGCCGCGTGACAATCCATGCGGCCCGTCCGGGTCTGATCATCGGCAAGAAGGGCGCCGACATCGAGAAGCTTCGCAAGAAGCTGACCGAGATGACGAAGTCCGAGACGCACCTCAACATCGTCGAGGTTCGCAAGCCCGAGATTGACGCCAAGCTGGTCGCGCAGTCGATCGCGCAGCAGCTTGAGCGCCGCGTCGCGTTCCGCCGCGCCATGAAGCGTGCCGTTCAGTCGGCGATGCGTCTGGGCGCCGAGGGCATCCGTATCAACTGCTCGGGTCGTCTGGGCGGTGCGGAAATCGCGCGCATGGAATGGTACCGTGAAGGCCGCGTGCCGCTGCATACGCTGCGCGCCGACGTCGATTACGGCACGGCCGAAGCGCAGACCGCCTATGGGATCTGCGGCGTCAAGGTCTGGGTGTTCAAGGGCGAGATCCTGGAGCATGACCCGATGGCTTCGGAACGCCGCGCCATCGAGGGCGATTCGCAAGGTGGCTCCGGTCGCCGTCGCGAAAACGCCTGAATGGCAAGATAGTTTTGGAGAATTAGAATGCTGCAGCCAAAGCGCACGAAGTTCCGCAAGCAGTTCAAGGGCCGTATCCACGGTACCGCGAAGGGCGGAACGGACTTGAATTTCGGCGGGTTCGGTCTGAAGGCGCTTGAGCCGAACCGGGTCACCGCCCGTGAGATCGAAGCTGCCCGCCGTGCCATCACGCGTCAGATGAAGCGTCAGGGCCGTGTCTGGATCCGTGTGTTCCCGGATGTGCCGGTGACCTCGAAGCCGACCGAAGTCCGCATGGGTAAGGGCAAGGGTTCGGTCGATTACTGGGCGTGCCGGGTCAAGCCGGGCCGCGTCATGTTCGAGATCGACGGCGTCTCGGAAGACATCGCCCGCGAGGCTCTGCGCCTCGGCGCGGCGAAGCTTTCGGTGCGCACGCGCTTTATCCAGCGTATCGCAGAATAGGAAAGGGCTGATCATGAAGGCCGCTGATGTTCGGGCGAAGACGCTCGATGAGCTCAATGACGATCTGGCCAGCCTGAAGAAGGAGCAGTTCAACCTGCGCTTCCAGAAGGCGACCGGCCAGATCGAGAAAACCGCACGCGTGAAGGAAGTCCGCAGGGACATCGCGCGTATCAAGACGATCGCGGCCGAGAAGGCTGCCGGCAAGAAGGCTTGAGGACAAGAATATGCCAAAGCGCATCATGCAGGGCACGGTCGTCTCCGACAAGAACGACAAGACGGTCGTGGTCAAGATCGAGCGTCGCTTCACCCATCCGGTGATGAAGAAGACCGTTCGCCAGACCAAGCGGTACAAGGCGCATGACGAGAACAACACTGCCAAGGTGGGTGATTTCGTCTTCATTCAGGAGTCGGCGCCGATCTCCAAGGACAAGAAGTGGGTCGTGATCGAAAATCAGACCCAGGCAGCTACGGCTGAATAAGAACAAAACTTGCTAATGCCGGAGAGGGCGTATATGTGCCGCTCTCCGTATAATCAGAAGGCGGCCAGTCATGATTCAGATGCAAACAAACCTCGACGTGGCGGATAATTCCGGCGCACGTCGTGTCATGTGCATCAAGGTGCTGGGCGGCTCGAAGCGGAAATACGCTTCCGTGGGCGACATCATCGTCGTCTCGGTCAAGGAAGCCATTCCGCGCGGCCGCGTTAAGAAGGGTGATGTGATGAAGGCGGTCGTGGTTCGCACGGCCAAGGACATCCGTCGTCCAGACGGCAGCGTGATCCGTTTCGACAAGAACGCAGCCGTTCTCGTCGACAACAAGAAAGAGCCGGTGGGCACGCGTATCTTCGGTCCCGTTCCGCGCGAATTGCGCGCGAAGAACCACATGAAGATCATCTCGCTTGCACCGGAAGTGCTTTAAGGGGCCGGGAAATGCAGAAGATTCGTAAAGGCGACAAGGTCGTCATCCTGGCCGGCAAGGACAAGGGCCGTACAGGTGAAGTCGTGCAGGTGATGCCGAAGGAAGACAAGGCTGTCGTCCGCGGCATCAACATGATCGCGCGCCACCAGAAGCAGTCCGCTTCGCAGGAAGGCGGGATCATCCGCAAGGAAGCCCCCCTCCATCTGTCGAACATCGCGATCGCCGACCCCAAGGACTCAAAGCCGACCCGCGTCGGTTTCGAGTTCCGCGACGGCAAGAAGGTCCGCATCGCCAAGCGCTCCGGAGAAGTGATCAATGGCTGACGCCAAGTATGAGCCGCGGCTCAAAAAGCTCTACAACGAGACGATCCGCAAGGCGCTCCAGGAAGAGTTCAACTACGCCAACGAGATGATGATCCCCCGTCTCGACAAGGTGGTCATCAACATGGGCGTCGGCGAAGCGACGGGCGACTCCAAGAAGCCCGCCGTTGCCGCCGAGGATCTCGCGCTGATCGCCGGTCAGAAGCCGGTCATCACGCGTGCCCGCAACTCGATCGCCGGCTTCAAGGTGCGCGAGGACATGCCGATCGGTACGAAGGTCACCCTTCGCCAGGACCGCATGTTCGACTTCGTCGACCGTCTGGTGACGATCGCACTTCCGCGCGTTCGCGACTTTCGGGGCTTGAACCCGAAGAGCTTCGACGGCCGTGGCAACTTCGCCATGGGCATCAAGGAGCACATCGTGTTCCCCGAGATCAATTACGACAAGGTCGACCAGATCTGGGGAATGGACATCATCGTTTGTACGACTGCCGCAACGGATGACGAGGCACGGGCATTGCTCAAGGCCTTCAACTTCCCGTTCCGCCAGTAACGGCAGCGAATAAAGGACAATCTGAAATGGCAAAGACCAGCTCAGTCGAGAAGAACCAGAAGCGCGCCAAGCTTGTGAAGCGTTATGCCAACAAGCGTGCCGAGCTGAAGGCGACGATCATGGATCAGAAGCTTCCGATGGACGAGCGTTTTCGTGCGCAGCTTGAACTCGCGGCACTCCCGCGCAACTCGTCGAAGACCCGCGTTCGCAATCGTTGCGAAGTCACCGGCCGTCCGCGCGCCTACTATCGCAAGCTCAAGATGAGCCGTATTGCGCTGCGCGAACTCGGCAACAACGGCCTGATCCCCGGCCTCGTCAAGTCCAGCTGGTAAGGAGGATTTGTTTCATGTCCATGAGTGATCCTCTCGGCGATATGCTGACCCGCATCCGCAACGCCTACGGCCGCAAGAAGACCAAGGTCTCGACGCCCGCCTCGCGCCTGCGCGCCCGCGTTCTCGACGTCCTGAAGTCGGAAGGCTACATCCGCGACTACAGCCAGGTCGACTACGACAACGGCAAGTCGGAAATCGAGATCGAGCTGAAGTACTACGAAGGCCAGCCGGTGATCCGCGAAATCGCGCGCGTTTCCAAGCCGGGCCGTCGTGTGTACGTCTCCGTCAAATCCATCCCGCATGTCGCGAACGGACTCGGCATTGCCATTCTCTCCACGCCGAAGGGCGTCATGGCGGACCACCAGGCCCGTGAAGAGAATGTCGGCGGCGAGATTCTCTGCCAGATCTTCTGATCGGCGTTCGAAACGAAATAGAAGACGAGGACAACGAAATGTCTCGTATTGGCAAGAAGCCGCTCTCGCTCCCGCAGGGCGTGACCGCGTCGGTCGACGGTCGTACCGTCACCGCCAAAGGTCCGAAAGGCGAACTGAAGTTCGTCGTCAACGACGAAGTGCTGATCAAGATGGAAGAAGGCCAGATTTCGGTCTCTCCCAAGGATGAATCCAAGGACGCGCGTTCCAAGTGGGGAATGTCGCGCACCCAGATCGAGAACATCCTGAACGGCGTGTCCAAGGGTTTCGAGCGTCGCCTCGAAATCACGGGCGTTGGTTACCGTGCCGCTCTGCAGGGAAAGAACCTGCAGCTCGCGCTCGGTTTCAGCCATGACGTCGTCTACCAGACGCCGGAAGGCATCACGATCCAGGTGCCCAAGCCGACCGAGATCGTCGTGTCGGGCATTGACAAGCAGCAGGTCGGTCAGGTAGCAGCCGAAATCCGTGAATACAGGCCGCCGGAGCCCTACAAGGGCAAGGGTGTCCGCTATGCCAACGAGCGCATCGTGCGCAAGGAAGGCAAGAAGAAGTAAGAACGTAACGCCACGGGGTGCGGTCGCGGGAGGCATGTCAGCCTACCGCATATGGCCGGCCCCGTTTTCCAAGGCAGGGATATTATCATGGCAAATAATTCGGCAGCGCGCCGTGCTTTTCGCGTTCGCAAGCAGATCAAGAAGGTCGCTGGTGACCGTCCGCGTCTTTCGGTTCACCGCACCTCGAAGAACATCTACGTTCAGGTGATCGACGACACCAACGGCAACACCATTGCCTCGGCTTCGACGCTCGAGAAGGATCTCAAGGGTTCGCTCAAGACCGGCGCCGACTCCGCCGCTGCTGCCGCCGTCGGCAAGCTGGTAGCCGAGCGTGCCGTCAAGGCCGGCGTCAAGGAAGTCGTCTTCGACCGTGGACGTTTCCTCTACCACGGCCGCGTCAAGGCTCTGGCCGAGGCAGCCCGAGAAGGCGGCCTGAACTTCTAAACCGGGGCAGGGCGGGTTTCCCGCCCTCGTCCTTTTTGCAACCCGTGCTTCCGGAAAAGAATAAGGACAGGATATGGCACAGGATCGTAGGGAAGGTGGTCGCGGACGCGATCGCGAAGAGCGCGACGACGGCTTCGTCGACAAGCTCGTACACATCAACCGCGTCGCCAAGGTGGTGAAGGGTGGTCGTCGCTTCGGCTTCGCCGCGCTCGTCGTCGTCGGCGACCAGAAGGGCCGCGTCGGCTTCGGACACGGCAAGGCACGCGAAGTGCCGGAGGCCATCCGCAAGGCGACCGAGAGTGCCAAGCGCGAGATGATCTTCGTGCCGCTGCGCGACGGTCGCACGCTCCACCACGACGTCCATGGCCGCCATGGCGCCGGCAAGGTTCTGCTGCGCACCGCCAAGGCCGGTACGGGCATCATCGCGGGTGGCCCGATGCGCGCCGTCTTCGAGACGCTCGGCATGCATGACGTCGTCGCCAAGTCGATGGGTTCCTCGAATCCGTACAACATGGTTCGCGCCACGTTCGACGCCCTGAAGCACCAGCTTCACCCGAAGGACGTCGCCGCTCAGCGTGGCATCAAGTATTCGACGCTCCAGGCACGCCGCGGCGCTGCCGTGTCGTCCGACGAATAGTCGGGTGTAGGGAAGGATTGGTTCTATGGCCAAGAAGGCAAAGACGCTGACCGTCGAACAGATCGGCAGCCCCATTCGCCGTCCGGACGCCCAGCGCGCAACGCTCGTCGGACTCGGTTTGAACAAGATGCATCGTCGCCGCACGCTGGAGGATACTCCTTCGGTTCGCGGCATGATCGCCAAAGTGCAGCATCTCGTCCGCCTCGTGGACGAGGCGTAAGCAGGAGCGACCAAAATGAAACTCAACGAACTTCATGATGTCGATGGTGCGACCCATTCGCGCAAGCGCGTCGGTCGCGGTATCGGCTCCGGCAAGGGCAAGACCGGCGGCCGTGGCGTGAAGGGCCAGAGCTCGCGTTCGGGCGTCGCCATCAACGGCTTCGAGGGCGGCCAGATGCCGATCTATCGTCGCCTGCCCAAGCGCGGCTTCAAGGTGCCGTTTGCCAAGGAATTCAACGAGATTTCCGTCGGCAAGGTGCAGGAAGCGATCGATTCGGGTCGTCTCGACGCCAAGCAAGCCGTCACGATCGACGCATTGGTGAATGCGGGCCTCGTCCGCCGCGCCAAGGACGGCGTGCGCCTTCTTGGCAATGGCGAGATCAAGTCGAAAGTGTCCTTCGACGTTGCAGGCGCTTCCAAGTCGGCTGTCGAAAAGGTCGAGAAGGCCGGCGGCTCCGTCAAGGTGCCTGAAAAGGTCGCTGCGGAGTAATCCACGGCGACATGCGTTGATTGAAGCGGCGGCCTTGTGCCGCCGCTTGCATATTGTCGGGCGTGGCCTTATGTCGTGCCTTCCACGGCTTGAACCGACGGACAGTGCGTGACAGGTTTTCCGCGCGCCGGCTTTTCCTCGGCTGATCCGCCTGCGTTCGGAGAGACTTATGGCATCTGCAGCAGAACAACTTGCCGCAAATCTGAATTTCGCGGCCTTCTCGAAGGCCGAAGACCTCAAAAAGCGAATCTGGTTCACGCTCGGCGCTCTGCTCGTCTACCGGCTCGGCACCTACATCCCGATGCCTGGCATCAACCCGGATGCCTTCGCTCAGGCCTTCCAGCAGCAGTCCGGCGGCGTCCTCGGCATGTTCAACATGTTCGCGGGCGGCGCGGTCGAGCGCATGGCGATCTTCGCGCTCGGCATCATGCCCTACATTTCCGCCTCCATCATCATGCAGCTCATGACGGCCGTGGTGCCGACGCTCGAGCAGTTGAAGAAGGAAGGCGAGCAGGGCCGCAAGATCATCAATCAGTACACCCGCTACGGCACCGTGCTTCTGGCGACGGTTCAGGCTTACGGCATCGCCGTCGGTCTCGAGGGCGGCGCGAACATCGTGACTGATCCGGGCTGGTTCTTCCGCATTTCCGCCGTCATCACTTTGGTCGGTGGCACGATGTTTCTGATGTGGCTCGGCGAGCAGATCACCGCGCGCGGTCTCGGCAACGGGATCTCGCTGATCATCTTCGCCGGCATCGTCGCCGGTATGCCGTCTGCGATCTCCGGCACACTGGAACTCGGCCGCACCGGCGCGCTGTCGACGACCCTGATCCTGGCGATCCTTGTCCTGGCCGTTATCTTGATCGGTGTGATCGTCTTCTTTGAGCGTGCACAGCGCCGGCTTCTGATCCAGTATCCGAAGCGCCAGGTCGGCAACCGCATGTTCCAGGGCGACACGTCTCACCTGCCGCTGAAGCTGAACACGGCCGGCGTCATTCCGGCGATCTTCGCCTCGTCGCTGCTGCTTCTGCCGGCCACCGCCGCCGGCTTCTCCGACACGACGAACCTGCCGGCATGGGCGAATTCGGTTCTGGCCGCTCTCGGCCACGGCCAGCCGCTCTATATGGTGCTTTACGCCGCTCTTATCGGGTTCTTTGCCTTTTTCTACACGGCGATCGTTTTCAATCCTAAGGACACCGCCGACCAGTTGAAGAAGCATTCGGGCTTCATTCCGGGCTACCGTCCCGGCGAGCGCACGGCCGAGTATATCGACTATGTGCTGACTCGCATAACGACGGTGGGTGCGGCTTATCTGATCGTGGTCTGCCTTGTGCCGGAATTCCTGATCTCGGCCACTGGCGTGCCGTTCTATCTTGGCGGAACGTCGCTGCTGATCGTCGTCAGCGTCACGCTCGACACGGTCGCGCAGATGCAGGGGCACCTTATTGCCCATCAGTATGAAGGGTTGATCAAGAAGTCGAAGCTGCGTGGTGGTAAGAGGGGACGATGAGACTAATTTTGCTTGGCCCGCCGGGAGCGGGGAAGGGGACGCAGGCACAAAGGCTGGTCGAGAAACACGGCATTCCGCAGCTTTCCACGGGGGATATGCTGCGCTCGGCTGTGGCGAATGGCACCGAGATCGGTCGCCGCGCGAAGGCGATCATGGATGCGGGCCAGCTCGTTTCCGACGACGTCGTCAACCAGATCGTGTCCGACCGGATCGATGAGCCGGATTGCCGCAAGGGTTTCATACTCGATGGCTTTCCGCGCACCGTCGCGCAGGCCGAGGCTCTCTCGGCGATGCTGGGCGCAAAGGGTCAGAAGCTCGACGCGGTCATCGAACTCAAGGTCGACGAATCGGCCTTGATCGAGCGCATGAAGAAGCGGGTCGCCGATACGATTGCGGCCGGCGGCACCGTGCGCGCCGATGACAATGCCGATTCGTTCGCCAAACGACTCGAAGAGTATCGCCAGAAGACGGCGCCGCTATCCGCGCATTACAAGCAGACGGGCGAACTGGTGACGATCGACGGCATGCAGGACATGGACGCCGTCACCCACGAGATCGAGGACATCCTCGCAAAAGCGGACTGATGGCGTGCGGGGTTGACCCGCGTGCCGACTTGCCCTATAGCGGCGCGTCTTCCCAATTCGTGAACGGGGCGCGCCGCTTTCGGGCATGCGCCCCTCATGGTGCAGGAAACCTCGCATGGGCCGGCCTCCACCGGACGCGGGATAACAAGAACCGTCGGGTATCCGACATTAGATGGAGACGAAGATGGCCCGTATAGCTGGCGTCAATATTCCGACCAACAAGCGCGTGATCATCGCGCTTCAGTACATTCACGGTATCGGTGCGAAGTTCGCGTCCGAGATCGTTGAGAAGGTCGGCATCCCGCTCGACCGCCGCGTCAACCAGTTGACCGACGCCGAAGTGCTGCAAATCCGCGAGGCGATCGACCGCGACTATCAGGTCGAGGGTGATCTGCGCCGCGAAGTTTCGATGAACATCAAGCGCCTGATGGACCTTGGCTGCTACCGTGGCCTGCGCCACCGTCGTTCGCTGCCGGTTCGCGGCCAGCGCACGCACACCAACGCCCGCACCCGCAAGGGTCCGGCGAAGGCGATTGCCGGTAAGAAGAAGTAAGAATTGAAGGGGAATAGGGAAATAGGGAAATAGGGAAACGCAATTTCCCCTTTCCCTCGCTCCCTGCTTCCCTTCCTGGTGGAGCCGCTGGAATTACGGCGGCGACGAGATCATTTGAAAGGAATATCATGGCCAAGGAAGCCGGACGCATTCGCCGCCGCGAACGCAAGAACATCTCGACGGGCATCGCGCACGTCAACTCGACCTTCAACAACACCATGATCACCATCACCGACGCACAGGGCAACGCGATTGCCTGGTCTTCTGCCGGTGCTCAGGGCTTCAAGGGTTCGCGCAAGTCGACCCCGTTCGCCGCTCAGGTCGCCGCCGAAGATTGCGCCAAGAAGGCGCAAGAGCACGGCATGCGCACCCTCGAAGTCGAGGTTTGCGGTCCCGGTTCCGGCCGTGAGTCGGCACTTCGCGCGCTTCAGGCCGCGGGCTTCATGATCACGTCGATCCGCGACGTGACGCCGATCCCGCACAATGGCTGCCGCCCGCGCAAGAAGCGTCGCGTCTAACAGTTCACACATTGCATGAGCGCCGGATGTCCGGCGCTCCTCTGCGATTTCCAGTATTGCCTGGCACGATTGGATGGTGTCGGGGAAACGGAAGGAAAATCGAATGATCCAGAAAAACTGGCAGGAACTCATCAAGCCGAACAAGGTCGAGTTCAAGTCCAAGGGCCGTACCAATACGACGCTCGTCGCCGAGCCGCTCGAGCGTGGCTTCGGCCTGACGCTCGGCAACGCGCTTCGCCGCGTGCTTTTGTCGTCGCTTCGCGGCGCAGCCGTTACGGCTGTGCAGATCGACGGCGTCCTGCACGAGTTCTCGTCGATCCCGGGCGTTCGCGAGGACGTGACGGACATCGTGCTCAACATCAAGGAAATCGCCATCCGCATGGAAGGCGAAGGTCCCAAGCGCATGGTCGTGCGCAAGCAGGGTCCGGGTGTTGTCGTTGCCGGCGACATTCAGACCGTCGGCGATGTCGAGATCCTGAACCCCGATCATGTGATCTGCACGCTCGACGAGGGCGCGGAAATCCGCATGGAGTTCACGGTCGACGCCGGCAAGGGCTATGTCCCGGCCGAGCGCAACCGCGCCGAAGACGCGCCGATCGGCCTCATCCCGGTCGATTCGCTCTATTCGCCGGTCCGCAAGGTTTCCTATAAGGTCGAGAACACCCGCGAGGGCCAGGTTCTCGACTATGACAAGCTGACCATGCAGATCGAGACCGACGGTTCGATTTCCGGTGAAGATGCGGTGGCTTTCGCCGCCCGTATCCTTCAGGACCAGCTCGGCCTCTTCGTCAATTTCGAAGAGCCGCAGAAGGAAGTCGCTTCGGAGCAGGTCACCGAGTTGGCATTCAACCCGGCGCTCTTGAAGAAGGTCGACGAACTGGAGCTTTCGGTCCGTTCGGCGAACTGCCTGAAGAACGACAACATCGTCTATATCGGCGACCTGATCCAGAAGACGGAGGCGGAAATGCTCCGCACGCCCAATTTCGGACGCAAGTCGTTGAACGAGATCAAGGAAGTTCTCGCCTCGATGGGTCTCCATCTGGGCATGGACGTGGCCGACTGGCCGCCGGAGAACATCGACGACCTCGCCAAGCGCTACGAAGATCAGTATTGAGGCTTGATGCCTCGCATCAAATGTGAAGGAGCAAGCTCATGCGCCACGGAAATTCCGGCCGTAAGCTGAACCGTACCGCCAGCCACCGCAAGGCGATGTTCGCCAACATGGCCGCATCCCTTATCGAGCACGAGCAGATCGTGACGACCCTGCCGAAGGCGAAGGAACTTCGCCCGATCGTGGAAAAGCTCGTCACGCTCGGCAAGCGCGGTGACCTGCACGCCCGTCGTCAGGTCATCTCGTCGACCCGTTCGGAAGCCGCTGCCAAGCGTCTGTTCGACGACATCGCGCCGCGTTATGCAGACCGTCACGGCGGCTATCTGCGCATCATGAAGGCCGGTTTCCGCCACGGCGACAACGCGCCGATGGCTGTCATCGAGTTCGTCGAGCGCGACGTCGATGCAAAGGGCGCTGCCGACCGCGCCCGCGTCGAAGCCGAGCAGGCCAATGAGAGCGAAGCCGCATAAAGCGATTTCAGCTTTCGAAGAGTTTGAAAAGGGCGCCGCAAGGCGCCCTTTTCGCGTTCAGCCGATTGGCCCCTTGAAAATAAAGAATGCCCCCGCGCAGATAAGCGTAAAGCCGACAACGTGGTTCACGGTGATGCTCTCGCCTAGATAGAAGACCGAAAACACGGCGAAGACCGTGAGTGTCAGCACTTCCTGAATGGTCTTGAGTTCGGCGGCGGAGTAGACGCCGTGGCCGATGCGGTTGGCGGGAACCGCAAAGCAATATTCGAGAAAAGCGATGAGCCAGCTTATGCCGATCACCACGAGCAACGGCGCGGTCGGATATTTGAGGTGACCGTACCAGGCGAACGTCATGAACACGTTCGAGACGGCCAAAAGCAGGATCGGCAGAAGATAGGGCAGGGACATGGTCGCGATTCCACGGTGATGATCGAATCGCTTTATCGCCAACATGCTGGTGGACACCAGCGATTTCGGCGGGTCAGAACAGGCGCAGGCTCTTCATGCTCACATGGCCGCTCTTGCCGATGATGATGTGATCATGCACGGAGATCCCGAGCGGCTTGGCGGCATCAGCGATCGTTTTGGTCATCTCGATATCCGCGCGAGAGGGCGTCGGGTCGCCTGATGGATGGTTGTGCACGAGGATCAGCGCGCTCGCGGAGAGCTCCAGCGCGCGCTTCACCACCTCGCGCGGATAGACCGGCGTATGATCGATCGTGCCGCGTTGCTGCACCTCATCGGCGATCAGCGCGTTCTTCTTGTCGAGGAAGAGCAGGCGGAATTGCTCCTTCGTCTCGAATGCCATCGCCGCGCGGCAGTAATCGAGTACCTGGTTCCATGAGCCGAGAATTTCGCGCTTGCCAACCTCGCCGCGCGCCAGACGACTGCCCGCAGCGGCAACAATTTTGAGGTCGAGCGCGGTCGAAGCGCCGACGCCCTTGACTTCCGCCAGCAATGTCGGATCGGCACCGAGAACTTCGGCGAAGGAGCCGAAGCGGGCCAGAAGCGCCTTTGCGATACCCTTGGTATCGGCGCGTGGAATGGAGCGGAACAGGATCAACTCGAGAAGTTCGTAATCGGCAAGCGCCGAAGCACCACCTTCGGCAAATCGCACGCGCAAGCGATCCCGATGGCCGTGATAATGCGGCTTGTCCGGAGCCGGGCCGGATGCGGTCTTCGATTGCCTGACGAGTGGCGGGATCGGCGTCGGATCGGCGGTGAGCGTGAACGGCCGCTCTGCGAAAAAACCACGCTCGTCGTCCGCCTCGCCCTCGTTCATCGGCAGGCCGTCAGGCAAGGCCGGGGCGGTCGAGACCGCCGGGTGACAGCGAGAAGATTTCGCATCCGTCCTTGGTCACACCCACCGTGTGCTCATATTGCGCCGAAAGCGAACGGTCTCGCGTCACCGCAGTCCAGCCGTCCGAAAGCACCTTCACATGCGGGCGTCCCAAATTGATCATCGGCTCAATGGTGAAGATCATGCCCTCACGCATTTCGACGCCTTCGTTCGGGCTGCCATAGTGCAGGATGTTCGGCGCGTCGTGGAACAGGCGCCCGACGCCGTGGCCGCAGAAATCCCGAACCACCGAACAGCGCTCGGCTTCGGCGAAAGACTGAATCGCCGCCCCGATCGCCCCGGTGCGTGCACCCGGCCGCACGGCGGCAATGCCCCGCGTCAGGCATTCATGCGTGACTTCGAGAAGACGCTCCGCCGCGCGCTTGATCTGGCCGACAGGATACATCCGGCTCGAATCGCCATGCCAGCCGTCGAGGATGTAGGTAACGTCGATATTGACGATGTCACCCTCGCGCAGGGGCTTGGCGTCGGGAATGCCGTGGCAGACGACGTGATTGATCGATGTGCACGAGGACTTCGTGTAGCCGCGATAGTTGAGCGTGGCGGGCAGGGCGCCATGGTCCATGCCAAACTCGAAGACGAAACGGTCGATCGATTCCGTCGTCGTGCCCGGCTTCACGAGGCCCGCCAGCGCGTCGAGGCAGCGTGCCGTCAGTTGGCATGCCTTGCGCATGCCTTCGAACGCGTCTTCGTTATAGAGCCGGATCTGGCCGGTATTGCGCGAAGGGGCCGCCTCCGCATCTAGATAGGTGACCATTATATCCTGCCGGTCGCAACGGAACTGATTGAAAACAGATTTGGCACCAAGCGCGCTCGCATTCAACCCCGGAAGCGACCGCATGTAAGAGGGAAGGCATCGCGAAGGCGCGGGCTGACGGTAAATATAAGGGTCAAAAGGCAACGGCTATGGCGAAGGCAGATGATGTTGTGCGCCTTAAAGCCGAGGGGCAGGCTGCCGAGCAGATCGCGACGATCTTGGATATAAGCCGCGCGAGTGTATTTCGAGCATTAAAAGCTCAGGCTTAGCTTCCGAAGGTATGCTTGAAGGATCGCGCTCAACCCATACCAAATGTGCCGATCACTAGCGGGCCGACCCGTCCGAGCTCGACATCGATATCAATACCATTTAGCGTTCGTCGCGCAGTTGGTTCGCCATATCGAATTGGCTCGGCCGTCCAATACACTCTGAATTCAGACGTGAAATCAGCTAGGCCGATTGAGACAGAGCCGCCCACCGCTCCTCTTCCCTCACCCGCCATCTCAGCCACTATTCTCTTCGGCAGTCTCGCGGCGGTGTTATCGATGCGAAGTTGCGCATATCGAGACATAAAACGCTTTATTTCATCCTCGCCGCCTATAATCACGCCAGGAAATGATGCTGATGTCGAAACGTCAGTAATTCGTATCGTTACCTCACTTCCATCGAACTCATCCGAAATGTGACGTATCTGCATTTCGTTCGAGGCGGGACACTTTCCAAAAATGACGAAATCACACAAGCCCCGATCTTTAAGGTTATTCGTGACCTCCCTTATGTTTTCAACATAGCGCTTCAGTATACGCCCCAAAAGAGACGCCAGATCGTCCAAGCTCGGAGGGGTCGAGGCCGATCCCGTGAGTTGACCACACGCAAGAGACATCGTTGCGATGGCCTGAGAAGCTGCTGAAACGTTCCCGGCGAACGCAAGTCCCAGTGTTCCCTTGTAAAACAGCGGACCAAACGTCGCCAGTTCAGTTAGATTGCGCGGCGCCATGCGGCAACTGATCGGGAGCGGGTAAACTTTCGCTCCCGCGTCGGTCGTTATTGCAACACCGCTACCAGAACGGTCTGGTCTGGAGATGCGAGTATCAGCGGCCACCCAGACGCCTTCTGTGTCGTGCCAGACTGCTGCGATCGTCATAGTAGCGTCCTCGTTGCTAAACTGCTTGTACACGCTTTCGCGTGCGAGGACGTGGGGGAAAAGTGGGTGGAAGAGCAAACCGAGAATGCTCGATTACTCGATCATTCAACACGTTAAAGAGGGTAAAGAATGTTGGTACGCCCAAGGGGAATCGAACCCCTGTCTGCGCCGTGAAAGGGCGCTGTCCTAACCGCTAGACGATGGGCGCGTTCCAACGACGCGGTTTATAGTAAGCTTCCGCGAAGCACACAAGCCGCCCAAGGCCGTTTTTCCGATTTTTCTGATGCATCGAGACTTACGCAACGTCGGCGGAAAACAGCATTCCAGGAGCAATCCTAGCCTCGCCTGCGGCAACGCCAGTTCCAGTCGCGCTCGGGGCCTGTATCCACATGAATGGATTCGGTATGGCAGTAGGTGCCGACTCCGCCGCGCCGGGGCATCGCGCGCACGAACTCGGCCACTTTCATCTTGTGGACACCTGGAACGTGAATGTCGGCCGCCGCGCAGGCCATGTGCTGAGAGGCACGCGCGCCGCGAACGCGCCGATTGTGCTCGGGGCTGCGATATCCGGAGGTGACGATCACCTTCTGGCCGAAGCGATTCTCGATCGCTCGCAAAATGGCGACGAGTTCGGGGCGGAAGCATCCGACCTCGACCTTGTCGTGCTGTTTCAACAGACCGTTCGGCGCCAGACGGGCGAGGCCCGGCGCATAGGCGACCTGATAAAGCCCGCCGCCTTCGAGCATGTCGATGTCGCTGTCGTCGTCGATGCCGTTGCGCCGGCTGATCTCGAACAGGCCGGCATTGTCTCGAACGCCGGGGAGAGCATCATTGCCGAAGGACGCGGTGTCGATCATCGAGGGGCGGCTGGTCGCCGCCGCTGCGAGCGCGGGTTGGCTGTCTTCCAGATCGACGACCGGGCGCGGGGCCGTTTCATTTTGTTGGGCAGCAGCAGCAAGAGGCGCGGAAGCGCCCGTCGATTGTTGCGGCGAAAAGAATGCCGACAGGAAGCCTCGCTTGGCCGGCTCCGGCTCTGTTTGCTGCGCGGCGGTTTCCACAGTCTCCGGCACGGCAGGCGAAGGCTCTCGCGCCTGCAACTGCGTCTGATCGCTCTCTGCTGGCTCAGCCGGCACCGTCTCGGCAACTGCTTCTGGCTCTACGGGAGCCGCCGCCGGCGCATCTGCCGTGTCGGCGTCAGCCTCGATGGCGGCACTCTGCGGCGGGGAAACCGCGTCGCTTTCTTCGGAAGCATTGTCCTGCACCGCTTCGGCGACTTCCACAGAAGCTTCGCCAGGAACGCCGGTCGCGCCATATTGCGGGGAGAACCCGAACAACGTTCCGTCGGTATCCGACGTCGCCGAGCAGGAAGCAAGCAAGGTGGCGGTCAGCGCTGCAAGCATGAGACGACCGAAGGCAATCGGGCGCGTGGCGTTTGCAGACAAGGCTTGTCCCCTCGAATGTGCTCCGGACGAGCAAGGCGCTCGCATCCCACGAACGCAGGTTTCTTGACCTGACGACAGGTGACCTAGCGGAACTGGACCCAAAACACAACACAGGGTTCCGTTTCAGCCGACCAAGACGCCAAAGTGGCTGATTTTATCCGCGACGGACGGCAGTCTTGGCCGATCGGCGCGGAGTATTGGGTAATTCGCCCGATCTGTCTATACCCGCACTTTGACATAGTCTCCCGGTGCATCGGTAAGGACTTCGGTGGACTTGCCGACCTTGCGCGGCCTCACTGTTGCATCCTCGTGGGCACGTATCCAAGCGTCCCAGTGCGGCCACCATGAACCAGCCGTTTCCTCGGCCTTTTCGACCCAGGCATCGAAGTTTCCCTTCGGTGTGCCGCCCGTCCAGAACTGATACTTGCCCGCCGCTGGCGGGTTGACGACGCCCGCGATATGGCCCGAACCGGCCAGCACGTAGTCGACGGGACCACCGAAGAGCCCGCTGCCGGCGAAGACGGACTTTGCGGGCGCGATGTGATCTTCGCGGGTGGCCAGGTTGTAGATCGGGACCTTGATGTCCTTAAGCGCCACCTTCTTGCCGCCGAGCATCATTTTCCCGGCCGCCAGACTGTTCTCCAGATAGCAATTGCGCAGATAGTAGGAATGGTTCGCGGCGCTCATGCGCGTCGAATCGGAATTCCAGTAAAGCAGATCGAACGGCATCGGCGCCTTGCCGCGCATGTAGTTGTTGATGACATAGGGCCAGATCAGGTCGCCGGCCCGCAGCATGTTGAACGCGGTCGCCATCTTGGTGCCTTCCAGATAGCCGCGCGTTTCCATGGCGTGCTCGAGCGCGGTGATCTGGTCCTCGTCGACGAATACCTTGAGGTCGCCGGCATGAGTGAAGTCGACCTGCGTGGTGAACAATGTCGCCGAGGCGATGCGCTTTTCGCCCGATTTGGCGAACAAAGCGAGGGCGGCGGCAAGCAGCGTGCCGCCGACGCAATAGCCAACCGAATTGACTTGTTTTTCGCCCGTCGCCGTCTCGATCGTGTCGAGGGCGAAGCGGATGCCTTGATCTATATAGGCTTCCCAGCCCATGCGGGCGTGGCGCTCATCCGGATTGACCCAGGAGATGACGAAGACGCTGTGGCCCTGTTCGACTGCCCAGCGGATGAAGGATTTTTCCGGGTTGAGGTCGAGAATGTAGAACTTGTTGATCCATGGCGGGCAGATCAGGAGGGGGCGCTTCAGCACCTCCTTTGTAGCAGGCTCGTACTGGATGATCTCCGCCAATTCGCTGCGCGCGACCACCTTGCCCGGCGTCATGGCGATATTCTCGCCGATCTTGAAGCGGGAGGCGTCCGACTGGCGAAGTTTCAGGTCGCCCTTACCGGCCTGTATATCCTCCGCGAGCATTTTCAGGCCGCGCACCAGATTCGCGCCGTTGCTCGAAACGGTTTCGCGGAACAGCTCGGGATTGGTCAAAATAAAGTTGGAGGGCGAGATCGCCTGGCTGATCTGCCTGACGTAGAACTGCGCCTTGTGGCGGGTGTGTTCGTCGAGACCGTCGGCATGCTCGACGAGATCGTTGGCCCAGCGCGAGGTGACGAGATAGGTCTGGCGCAGGAAGTCGAAAAACGCGTTGCGCCCCCAATCGGGATCCTTGAAGCGCTTGTCGACCGGTTGCGGCACGTCGGGCGCATCCGGGTCGGCCACCTTCGTCAGTGATCGTGTCCACACCTCCATATAGCCCGAATAGAGCCGGGTCTGCGCTTCGAGCGCACGCGAAGGGTCCGAAAGCCAGTATTCCGTCAGCTTCGAAAAGGTCTTGACCATGTCGGCCATCGGCTCGGCGACGGTGTCGCGAACCTCGCCCTTCTCGCGCGGTGCCGACCATGCGGACGCCACTTTGCCCGCCTCTTCCATCATGTGAGAGATGTTGACCGCGAATTCTTCGGGGTTCTTCACCAGGTAGTCCTCGATGGCGGACGCCTCGGGCTGGACCTTTTCCTGCGATGTCTTGCGGCCGGCCATGATTTTTAAGCTTCCTCCCACAAGCATTTTCTTTACAGACTAGCACGACGGGATCGAACCGGTCCAATAAAGTGCTGACGAAACGCAGGAAGAAAACGATGGCTGGAACACGCTCTGCCGCCTTGGCGATACTGGTTGGTATCGGACTTGCAGGCGCGGGTTGCGCGGCACCGGTGAGCCAGGGCGCCTCCGCCTCGACGGCGTCCGCAGGATCTGGAGCCTATCCCAATCTCAATGTGCCCATGACCCCCGCAACGGCGCAACTGACGCCCGAGGAACGTGCGGCCACCGCCGAGGATTTGCGCGCGCGCCGTCAAGGTCCGACGCCGGCGGCGACGCCGGCATCGTCAGCCGATCAGCTTCGTCAGATCGGGGGCAGGCATTCGGCCGATGCGATCAGCCGCATCGAAGGCAACTGACGCCGCCATCCCTCGACCGTAACGCCAAACGGGTGTATAGCCGCCGTCGCCCTCCCGCTCCGGAACCGTTGCCATGGAAGAGTTTCACAAGGTCCGCCGCCTTCCGCCTTATGTGTTCGAACAGGTCAATCGCCTGAAAGCATCCGCGCGGGCGCAGGGCGCGGACATTATCGATCTGGGCATGGGAAATCCCGACCTGCCGACGCCGGCCGCGATCGTCGACAAGCTGGTCGACGTGGTGCGCGATCCGCGCACGCATCGTTATTCCTCCTCGCGCGGCATTCCGGGCCTTCGGCGCGCGCAGGCAAGCTACTATGCGCGCCGCTTCGGCGTGAAACTCAACGCCGATACGCAGATCGTCGCCACGCTCGGCTCCAAGGAAGGCTTCGCCAACATGGCGCAGGCGATCACCGCACCCGGCGACGTGATCCTGTGCCCGAACCCGACCTATCCGATCCATGCCTTCGGCTTCATCATGTCGGGCGGCGTCATCCGCTCGATGCAGGTCGAGCCGGACAACGGATTCATCCCCGCGCTGGAACGGGCGATCAAGCATTCGATCCCCAAGCCGCTCGCTTTGATCATGAACTATCCGTCGAATCCGACGGCGCATGTCGCCTCGCTCGATTTCTACAAGGATGTGGTGGCATTCGCGCGCAAGCACGATTTGATCATCCTGTCCGATCTGGCTTATGCCGAAATCTATTTCGACGGCACGCCGCCGCCCTCGATCCTTCAGGTCGAGGGCGCGATGGATATCGCGGTCGAGTTCACATCCATGTCGAAGACGTTTTCGATGCCGGGCTGGCGCATGGGCTTCGCGGTCGGCAACGAACGGCTGATATCGGCGCTGACGCGCGTCAAATCCTATCTCGACTATGGTGCGTTCACGCCTATTCAGGTCGCCGCCACGGCCGCGCTCAATGGCGACGGAGCCGAAATCGACGAGGTGCGCCGCGTCTATCACCGCCGCCGCGACGTGATGGTCGACGCATTCGGACGCGCCGGATGGACGATCCCCGCGCCGGCCGCGACGATGTTCGCCTGGGCGCCGATCCCCGAGCAGTACCGGGCGCTCGGTTCGCTGGAATTTTCCAAGCTTCTGGTCGAGAAGGCCGACGTTGCCGTGGCGCCGGGCATCGGTTTCGGCGAGCATGGCGACGATTATGTACGCCTTGCGCTGGTGGAAAACGAACATCGCATCCGGCAGGCGGCGCGCTCGATCAAGAAGTTTCTCGGCGCGGCCGCGCCGCTTCCGGACAATGTCGTGCCGATCGGTGCGCGGCGTTAGGATTTTCGAAGGCAATAAGGGGTTTCGAGGGCATGAGTGAAGCATTGCGTGTGGGAATAGCCGGTCTGGGAACCGTCGGCGCATCGGTCGTCCGGCTGGTCACGGAAAGGTCGGCGGAACTCACGCGCCAATGCGGCCGACCGATCGAGATCGTCGCGGTCGCCGCGCGCGATAAGGCACGCGATCGTGGCATCGCGCTCGAAGGATTTCAATGGTTCGACGATCCGGTCGAACTGGCGAAATCCGCCGACATCGACGTTTTCGTGGAACTGATCGGCGGCGATGAAGGCCCGTCCAGGCAGTCCGTGAAAGCAGCGCTCGAGGCAGGACGTCATGTCGTGACCGCCAATAAGGCGCTGCTTGCCAAACACGGCATCGCGCTTGCCGAAATAGCGGAAAAGCGCGGCGTGCTGCTCAATTACGAGGCGGCGGTCGCAGGCGGCATCCCGATCATCAAGACGATGCGCGAGGCGCTGGCCGGCAATACGGTCCTGCGCGTCTTCGGCATCCTCAACGGCACCTGCAACTATATTCTGACCCGCATGGAAGCGGAGGGCATCTCGTTCGAAGACTGTCTCGCGGACGCGCAGCGTCTTGGCTATGCGGAAGCCGATCCAACCTTCGACATCGAAGGCAACGACACGGCTCACAAGCTGTCGATCCTGACCAGCCTTGCCTTCGGCACGAAGATCGCGGCCGACGATATCTATCTGGAAGGCATTTCTAACATCACGCAGGCCGATATCCGTGCGGCGTCCGAACTCGGCTATCGGATCAAGCTCCTCGGCGTGGCGCAGAAGACCGATACCGGGATCGAGCAGCGCGTTCACCCGACCATGGTGCCGACCGCCTCCGTTATTGCGCAGGTTCATGGTGTAACGAACGCCGTCGCGATCGAGACGGACATTCTGGGCGAACTGCTTCTCTCGGGTCCCGGCGCTGGCGGCAACGCGACCGCCTCGGCCGTCATCGGCGACATCGCGGACATTGCCAAGAGCCGCCCCGGCTTCCAGCACGGCCCGGTCTTTGGGCGTCCGGCGAAGGAACTCGCACCTTGCAAGAAGGCGAAGATGCGCAGCCACGAAGGCGGCTATTTCATCCGCCTGACGGTTCATGACCGAACGGGCGTCTTCGCGGCGCTGGCACGGCGCATGGCGGACAACGACATCTCGCTGGAATCGATCGTCCAGCATTCCGACAGCGATACGCCGGCCGAGCAGAAGACCGTCATCCTCGTCACGCATGAGACGACGGAAGCGGCTGTGCGCAAGGCGATCGACGGCGTGACTAAAGACGGCCACCTCGTCGACATGCCGCAGGTCATCCGCATCGAGCGTGCCGGCTGATGCGGCTTTTGGCCCGCTGATGCCCGAGGGGCGGCATTTCCTTGACGTTCGAAAGTCGGCGCGCGGGCTTGCCTGGGAACATCGGCTCGATCCACGTCAGGAAAACATCGCACTCGCCATCGCGCAGACCCACGGCGTTGCCGATATCGTCTCGCGGGTTCTGGCCGCGCGGGGTGTCGGTCTCGACGAGACGCCGCGCTTTTTAGATCCGACGATCCGCGAGCTGATGCCTGATCCAGCGTCACTGACCGACATGGATAAGGCGGCGGAGCGCATCGCCGACGCCGTCGAGCGCCGCGAACCTGTCGCGATCTTCGGCGATTACGACGTCGACGGTGCGTGCTCGTCGGCGCTGATGAAGCGATATCTCGACCATTTCGGCGTCCACTCCGAGATCTATATTCCAGACCGGATATTCGAGGGTTACGGCCCTAATCCTGATGCGATGCGTGAACTCATCTCGCGCGGCGCGAACCTGATCGTGACTGTCGATTGCGGCACCAACAGCGTGGCCTCCATCGATGCGGCGAACGAAGCCGGGGCTTCTGTCGTCGTTCTCGATCACCATCAGGTCGGCGGCCCGCTTCCCGCCGCACATGCCGTCGTCAACCCGAACCGGGAGGACGATCTTTCCGGGCAGGGGCATTTGTGCGCGGCCGGCGTCGTCTTCCTCACGCTGGTGCGCGTGACAAGCATTCTGCGTAGCCGAGGCCGGGCGGATTTGCCCGATCTGCTCGCAATGCTCGACCTCGTCGCGCTGGCGACGGTCTGCGACGTGGTTCCGCTGATCGGCATCAACCGCGCCTTCGTGGTCAAGGGGCTGGTCGCCGCGCGCCGGCTCGGCAATCCCGGCATCGCGGCGCTGGCGAAGATTGCGCGGATCGGCGAACCCATCAACGTCTTCCATTTCGGCTTCATCATCGGCCCGCGCATCAATGCCGGCGGGCGCATCGGCGATGCGGCATTGGGCTCGAAACTGCTGGCCTGCGACGACCCCGTCGAGGCCGGAACCATTGCCGAGACGCTCGACCGGCTCAATCAGGAGCGGCAGGCGATGGAAGCGGCGATGCTTCTCGACGCCAAGGAACAGGCGGACGCCGAACTGGTGCGCGGCGACGGGCCTGCGGTTCTCGTCGCGGTCAGTGACAACTGGCATCCTGGCATCGTCGGGCTGCTTGCCTCGCGTCTCAAGGATCACGCACGCCGGCCGGCCTTCGCGATCTCATTCAACGCCAATGGCGTCGGCACCGGTTCGGGACGGTCTGTGTCGGGCTTCGATCTTGGACGCCTCGTTCGCGACGCGGTCGAAGCCGGCCTGCTCGTCAAGGGGGGTGGTCACGCCATGGCGGCTGGCATTACCGTGCGACGCGAAAATCTCGGCGCGCTTCGTACCTTTTTCGAGGAGCGGGCGGCAGAGCAGGTTAAAAATCTGCGCGACGGCGAGACGCTGAAGATCGATGCGGCGCTCTCTGCCGAAGGCGCACGCTTCGAACTTGTCGATGCGCTGGAGACCGCCGGTCCGTTCGGGGCGGGCCATTCGCAGCCGGTGTTGGTACTGCCGCGCCACCGGATTCTCGATGCGCGCGCCGTCGGCAACGGCCATCTGCGCGTCGATCTGGCATCAGAGATGGGCGGTCGCATTCAGGCGATGGCCTTCCGCGTTGCCGACAGCGACCTCGGCAACTTCCTTGCGACGGGGCGGGGCCAGACCGTGCATGTCGCTGGTTCCATCGGCTCGAACTATTGGAACGGCGCGCGCTCGGTCCAGTTTCGCATCATCGACGCGGCGAGAGCGGAGTCCGCTTCGAAGCGGATATAACGAGGCATGTATTCCTGTGACGAGTACAGGAATGACGGTGCATAAGTGGTTCGGCGAATCTCCAGTCCTGACGGTTGGCATTACTCTCAATGCCGTCATTCCTGTGCTCGGCGCGGGAATCCATGCCTCTTTTCCGCCGCTTCGCGATGCAGCAAGTCAGGCAGTCGATTACGACATCGACGCCAGGCTAGATAACGTTCTGCAAGCGGTTGAGTTCGCCGATTTGCGCCTTCGTGGCGTCATAGCCGAGCTTGATGAGTTCGTCGGCACGGTGGAATTCCGTCAGGCCGATATGTCCAAGCTTGGGCTGGAGCGACAGATCCGGCGGATCGCCGGCAAGGCGCGCGCGCGAAATGCGGTCCTGGATGATGTTGAAGGCTTCGACCATGACGCCGGTGATGCCGAGCCGGGATTCGCGTGCATAAGGACCCTTATCCACGACCAGCGGCGTTTTCGAGCTGTCGCTGTTCTCGCCGTCTTCCGGCATGTCCGCACTGTGCTTGATGACGGCTGCACGGCCGAACAGATCGTAGTGAAGATTGACGGCGACGACGAGCGGCTGTTCGTAGGCGCGGCAAACCGAGACGGGCACCGGGTTGACCAGCGCCCCATCCACCAGAACGCGCCTGTTGGCGACGACCGGCTCGAAGACGCCTGGCAGCGCGTAGGAAGCGCGCATCGCCGTGATGAGCGATCCGCTCGACAGCCAGATTTCATGGCCGGTGCGGATTTCCGCCGCCACGCAAACGAACGGGCAGGGCAGATCGGCGAAGGTCAGCCCCTCGAGGTGCTCCTGCATGCGTGCCGTCAGGCGCATGCCGCCGAGCAGTCCTGACCCGCGCAGATTGAAGTCGAGCAGCCCGAAAATGCGCCGGCGCGTCAGCGAGCGTGCGAACTCCTCCAACTCGTCCAGCTTGCCGGCGAGATAGCATCCGCCAACGAGGGCGCCGATCGACGTTCCCGCGATCATGTTGATGTGAATACCGGCTTCATCCAGCGCACGAAGGACGCCGATATGCGCCCAGCCGCGCGCCGCGCCGCCACCCAGCGCAAGAGCTATGCCGACCGGCTGGCGCTGATCCGGTTCGGGGACGTTGGTGGGAGGCGCAACCCTGTCCGCATCGTGCTTGTTTCTGAATGACGCCCAGTCGAGCATCTGCCGCTCCGTTTCAGATCGTCCCACGTTACGAAAATAGGGTATCCGAACCGTGAAGGCGAGGCGGGACCGGGCGATCCGACACACGATTTTCAAAAGCTGATGGCACACTGGAAAAGAATTGTCGGCAGATGGCCTTGCGACGCACTGTCCTTCGGCTTACCCACTTGCAAAAGACGGCTCCGCATTCACGAAGCCGCAATTTCCAATTCTCCAGCCCGATATCCGTGGAGGCGCCGATGACTGCCGCTGAAAACGAAAATCACGGCGGCGAGGATACCTCGCTCGGCATCTACAATGACGACGGCGCCATCCGTTCGGATTTTCTGTCGGCGATCAGTGAGGCGATCGAGAACGGCGATGCCGACACGCTGAAGGCCGATCTTTCGAACCTTCACCAGTCGGAAGTCGGCGATCTTCTCGAAGCGCTGGACGTAGATGATCGTCGTCGGCTCGTCGTCCTCATGGGCGAGGATTTCGACTTCACGGCCTTGACCGAGGTCGACGAGGCCATCCGCCTCGATATCGTCGAGCAATTACCGAATGCGCAGATCGCGCAGGCCGTTCAGGAACTCGATTCGGACGACGCGGTCTACATTCTCGAAGACCTCGATCCGGAGGATCAGGACGAGATTCTGGCGCAGCTTCCGTTCACCGAGCGGATCAGGCTGCGTCGGTCGCTGGACTACCCGGAAGAGAGCGCCGGCCGGCGCATGCAGACGGAGTTCGTCGCCGTTCCCCCGTTCTGGACGGTCGGCCAGACGATCGACTACATGCGCGAGGACAAGAACCTTCCCGAGAGCTTCCATCAGGTTTTCGTCGTCGACCCGACGTTCCGGCTCGTTGGGGCGGTAGATCTCGACCGCATCCTGCGCAGCCAGCGAAGCGTGCGCATCGAAGACGTGATGCACGAGACGCGTCACGCCATTCCGGCCACGATGGATCAGGAAGAGGCGGCGCAGGAATTCGAGCAGTACGATCTTCTGACCGCAGCCGTGGTGGACGAGAACGACAGGCTTGTCGGTGTCCTGACCATCGACGACGTCGTCGACGTCATCCAGGAAGAGGCCGAGGAAGATTTGCTGCGCATGGGCGGCGTCGGTGATGAAGAGCTTTCCGATACGGTTCTCACCACCTCGCGGCTTCGCGTGCCCTGGCTCATGGTCAATCTGGTCATGGCATTCCTGGCAGCGTCCGTCATCGGACTTTTCGATGCGACGATCGAGGAGATCGTGGCGCTCGCGATCCTGATGCCGATCGTCGCCGGAATGGGCGGGAATGCCGCGTCGCAGACCATGACCGTGACGGTACGGGCACTCGCCGCGCGCGATCTCGATATTTACAACGCCGGACGCATCATACGTCGTGAGATGGGCGTCGGCATCATCAATGGTGGATTGTTCGCCGTTCTGATCGGCATTGTCGCGGGAACCTGGTTTTCGAGTCCTGATCTCGGTGGCGTCATTGCGGCCGCAATGCTGATCAATCTGTTCGTCGCCGCTTTGGCCGGCATTCTCCTGCCGCTGGTTCTGCATAAATTCGGCGCCGACCCTGCGGTCGCATCGCCCGTTTTCGTGACGACCACCACGGATGTCGTCGGATTCTTTGCCTTTCTGGGGCTGGCGACCTGGTGGTTCGGGTTGGGTTAGCATCCACCGCAATTGACTTTTACGTAAATGCCGTGGCAATTTCCGGAAGGTTCAAGTTCCTGATTGGAAACGGCATGCGGGAATTTTACACGATAACCGAACTCACGCGCGAGTTCGGCGTATCGACCCGCACCTTGCGGTTCTACGAAGATGAGGGCTTGATCCTTCCCGTTCGCCGAGGCCGCACACGGCTGTTCCGCCCGGCAGACCGGCACCTGATCAAGCAGATCATGCGGGGCAAACGTCTCGGTTTTTCCATCTCTGAAATCCGCGAAATCATCCAGATATACCGGACGCCGCCCGGCGAGGTCGGTCAACTCAAGCTGATGATCAAGCGAATCGAGGAAAAGCGCGAGGATCTGCGCCAGAAGCGCCGCGATCTGGAGGAAACGCTGTCCGAACTCGACAGCGCGGAGGAAGCCTGCGTGGAGCGGCTGGCCGAGCTTGGAGTAAACACCTGAGACGCTTTATTCAGATCCAGCGCCGAACGCGTTTTGCATAGTCGCGATAGGCTTTGCCGAACCGCTGTTCCAGATGCCGTTCTTCCGGACGAATTGCCAAAAGGCTGATTGCAAACGCGGTCGCGATGGCGAATGGCACGAACCAGAGATTCCCGAATACGAGCGCGACCGCGAACATGATCGTCACCATGCCGAGATAGATCGGGTTTCGGCTGATGGCGAACGGGCCGTCGGTCACGAGGTGCATGGCCGCTGCATAGGGCGCGACCGGTGTTCGCCGGCTGCGGAATTTCGCGATCACCATGATGATCAGCGCGGCGCCGCCGAGAACAGCGAGCGCGCCGAGGCCGGCCAGAAACTCCCCGAACGGGCCACGAAACCACGGTAGAGGAAGAAAGATCCCGGCAATCACCGCCAACGTGGTGAAGGCGAGGAGAATTGCCACGGGCCAGGGAAAGCGCATCGGCGGCTTTTCAGTCGTCGTCATCGGTCGTCTCCCTGAGGCTCATGTACGGTCGACATCGAACATTGCGCGGCAATCGTGCCAAGCCAGGCTGAGGTTGTGTCGTCGGCTTCGCTGGCAAAGAGTTCGTTCGTGCGTCCGCTCTGGTCGATCTCGGCGATCACGCAGCCGCAATAGGCTTCGCAAAAGGCGGCATCCTGCATGTCGAGACATTGCGCGACGCAGCCACGCTCGAAACCCGCCAGCGGGGCCTCCGGCGCCGGTGGTGCGACCAGCGAGGCCAGAAAGATCGCGCCGATCAGGACCGGCTGGTGCAGAAGATAGACGGCAAGGCTGTGCTGGCCGGCGAACTGCAGGGGACGCGTCCAGCCTGACAATTCCTTGCCGGCCGCCCGTTCGGTCCAACCTGTAGCCAGCGCGAATTTCGCTGCCGCCATGCCGAGCAGCACCGCGCCGAACCAGGGGAAGAGCGGCACGAAGTCGTTTGAGCGCGGATTGGTCGTGGCAAGGCCGATCCATGACAAAAGCGGTGCCGTGAAAATTTCTGCGCGCCATAGATTGGGCAGCGCAATGACGAGGGCCGCAGCCGCCACGAGCGCGACAGCGGGGACGCGCAGGAAGACGAGGCCGATGAGGCTCGCCGCCGCGATTTGATGCAGGATGCCGAAGAAGATGAAGGCATCCGGTGTCGCGAAAAAGGTGACAAGCGTGATCGCCGCTGCCGCTCCCGCGACCTGCGCCATGCGCCACCAATAGGGACGCCAGCGCACGCCGCGCCAATGGGCCAGATAAAGGCTGAAACCGACGAGGAACAGGAACGACGAGGCGATCGAACGGGCGAAGATGCGCCAGCCGCCTTCGGCCGTCATGCCGGGCGTAGCGTAGCCGAAGAATTCGAGATCCCACGCGAAATGGTAGATCGCCATCGCCACGAGCGCCAGACCGCGCGCGGCATCGATGGCCTCGATGCGCGATTTGTTTTTCTGCGGTGGCTGCATTAGTTCGGTCATGGAAGAATCGCGGTTGGTGCCTGTCGGTAGCATGAAACACGAAGGCAAAGCCAAGGATAGGGACTGACGGATGCACACGATCGATGCAAACGGCGCGCGGATTCCCGCGCTCGGACTTGGGACATGGACCCTTGAAGGCGAGGGCTGCGCGAACCTCGTCGCCCATGCTCTCGAGGTCGGATATCGTCATCTGGACACGGCGGCGATGTATGCCAATGAGGAGGCGGTCGGAGACGGCCTTCGCCGGTCGGGTGTTGCGCGCGACGACGTCTTCGTCACCACCAAGGTCTGGTGGACCGATCTGGGCGCCGACGATTTACGCCGTTCTGCGGAAACGAGCCTTGAAAAGCTCGGGCTGGATCAGGTCGACCTGCTCCTGATCCACTGGCCGAATCCTGCAGTACCGCTGGACGAAACCATCGCGGCCTTGAACAACGCCCGGACCGACGGATTGGCCCGGCATATCGGCGTGTCGAACTTTCCCACGAAACTGCTGGCCGAAGCGATCGCGCTTTCCGATGCCCCGCTCGTCGCCAACCAGGTCGAGCATCACCCTTATCTGGATCAGTCGAAGGTCCATGCCGCGTGCCGCGAGGCGGGCATGGCAATGACGTCATACTGCCCGCTGGCGCGGGGCGGCGATCTGTTCGCCGAACGGGTAATCGTCGAGGCGGCGGGGAAGCATGGCCGGACGCCCGGACAGATCGTCCTGCGCTGGCACCTCCAGCAGGACGGCATCGTCGCGATTCCACGCACGACGAAGCGCGAACGTCTGGCCGAGAACTTCGCGATTTTCGATTTCGCGCTCACCGATGCCGAAATGCAGGCGATATCGTCGCTCGGCGCGACGAATATGCGGATTTGCGACTACGACTTTTCGCCGTCGTGGGATTCGCACTGACGGTCTAATCCCTCAGGATCAGACGCTCCCCGCGCATCTCGAAGCCGGACAGCGAGCCGATGAAGTTCATGCCGAGAAGCGTTCGGTCGAGTTGTCCTTCGGCAGCGACGAGCGCGGGCAGGCGCGTGCGCGAAATGTCGCCGATGCGGATTTCGTCGATGGTGATCCGCGCCGCCTCTGCCGGCCCGTTGGCCGTCATGATCGGCACGGTGAAGCTCAACGCGTCCGGATCGAAACCGGCGCGGATTGCGTCTGCTGCGCTGAGAACGGTCACCGTCGCCCCGGTATCGACAACGGTGTTGACCGCCGTTCCGTTGATCGCTGCCCGAACCTCGAAATGCCCGTTCGACAGCCGGTCGACCATGACCGCCGCACGCCCGTCGTCGTCGACCATCGACAGCGGGCTGCCCGGCACGAGGCCGGCGGTGAGGCGGCTGGCGACGTCCTGCAACTCGTAGCGATACTGATAGCCGACCATCAGCGCCATGATGATGACGAGCCAGATCGCGAGCGTGCGCGCCATCGGTCCGAAGCGCTGGCCGGAGCCAAGCAGGCCCACACCGACGACCGCGCCCAGAACGCCCAGATAGAGCGTGCGCGCCAGCCCGTCGCCGTCGAGCCCGAACAATGTCCCGCCATCCTCCATCGCAATCAGCCCGACAAGGCCGAGCGCCATGACCGCGACGATGATCCAGAAGAAGCGCCCCATGCTCAGTTCTCCGCCAGTCCGCGTTCGCGCGCCATACGGCTGCGCCGCGTTTCGCGTCGGGGTCGCCGCTCCATCGTGGCTATCCGGGCCGGCAACAGCGCCATGGTTTCGCGTCGTTGCTCGGGCGTCATGGATATCCAAGCGCCGATTTCCTCGCGCGTGCGCCCGCACCCGAAGCAGTACCCGCTCGTCAGATCGATCGAGCAGATGAGAATGCAAGGGGATTCGATCGCCGTCATCGTGTTATCCTGAACATCTGTCACAGATGGGCCAAACGGCTGCGCGGCGCAAGGCGGCGGTTCTTCGCCATTGAGATTGCGGCGCAGCGGCGCTATTGCGCTAGCCACTCGGACAAGGAGCATCAAATGACGAGCGGTCTGCCATTCGACGACTATCGCGATCTCCTGCGCAGGCTGCCGCAGCCCGACGCTAAGGCACGGCGCGAAGCGGAAGGCCGGTTGCGGCTTCTGGAAGCGCAGGGCGTGGGCCTCGGCCGCATGGGCGAACTCGCCGTCTGGCTGGCCGGATGGCAAGGACGCAGCGAACCGCAGATCGCGCGGCCCATGGTGACGATCTTTGCGGGCACGCACGGCATCACGCGCCATGACATCAGCACGCGCGGACAGGACGAGACCCAGGCGATGGTCGAGTTCTGCGCGGCCGGCGGCGCGGCCATCAACCAGATCTGCGCGGCGAACGATTTCGGCCTTAAGGTTTTCGATCTGGCCCTGCACATGCCGGTCGCCGATATTTCGCAAGGCCCGGCCTTCGACGAGCGCGGCTGCGCGGTGACGATGGCGTTCGGCATGGAGGCGATTGCCGGCGGCGCGGACCTGATCTGCGTCGGCTCGCTCGGCGTCGGCGGCGAGACCGTGGCGGCGGCTCTATTGATGGCGCTGCACGGCAAGGCCGCGCTGGACTGGATCAAGCCCGAGGGAGATGCCGACATGACGGAGCGGCGCATCCGTCTGATCGATCAGGCGGTCGCTTTGCATGGCGGTCACGTCAAGGACCCGCTGGAAGCGCTGCGCCGGCTGGGAGGCCGCGAGATCGCGGCCATTTCCGGGGCGATCCTGGCCGCGCGCATGGAGCGCATCCCGGTCGTTCTGGACGGTATCGTTTCGCTGGCCGCGGCGGCCGTGCTGCACGCGGTGCGGGAAGACGCGCTCGACCATTGCGTTCTCGGCCATCTCACGGCCAATCGCGGGCAAAGAAACGCCGCGGCCGCGCTCGGTCTGAAGCCGCTCGTCGATCTCGATATCGGCGAAGGGGAGGGCGTCGGCGCGGCGATGGGCGCGCTCGTTCTCAAGAACGCTGCGCAGGTTCACGCCTCGATGACGATCCGGCAGAACTGATCCGGTCTGGTGATCAGCGGCGGCCCGTTGCCTTCTGCATAGTCGGCAAAGCAGGCAACGCTTCCATGACACGCGACGACGGCAGGATGGCGATGGCCTCCGTGCCTTCGCGCAATTTCGAGCGAAGCTGGAATTCGCCGCCATGAAGCTCGAGCAGTCCCTGCACGATGGGTAGGCCGAGGCCGGTTCCCTGCTCGGCGCTCTTGATTGCGATCGAACCTTGCCCGAATGCCGAAAGCACGATCGGAATTTCGTCTGCCGGAATACCCGGCCCGTTGTCCTTGACCGAGACATACTGACCGCCGCCCGCCGTCCAGCCGACCCGCACGCGTACTTCCGAACCGTTCGGCGCGAACTTGACCGCGTTGGACAGGAGATTGAGCGTGACCTGTCGCAACGAGCGCTCATCGGCAAGAAGGCGCGGCAGAACCGGTTCGAATTGCTGCACGATGCGAATGTTCTTCTTGTGTGCCTTCAGTTCCATTAAATGGCAGCACTCCTCGACGACGCCGCCAAGCGACAGCGGTTCCTCGTTGAGCTGGTAGCGCCCGGCTTCGATGCGGGAGAGATCGAGAATCTCGTTGATGAGGTTCAACAAATGCTGGCCGGATGCATTGATGTCGCGCGAATAGTCGCGATACGTCTCGTTGTGCATCGGGCCGAGCACCTCGGTGCCCATCACCTCCGAAAAACCGAGGATCGCATTGAGCGGCGTGCGCAATTCATGGCTCATCGTCGCCAGAAAGCGGGATTTCGCCAGATTCGCCTCTTCGGCACGTCGGCGCGCCTCGTCCGACATCGCCTTGGCGGTTTCGAGTTCGCCGATCAGTTCGTCTTTCTCGGTCTGATAGGACAGAAGCATCACCGCCGACCGGTTCATGTCTCGCGCGACGAAGGTGAAGAAGCCCAGAGAAAGAGCCAGAAGCGCCACCATGATAGCTTCGATAGGTTCCGACGGGCTGACCGTCTGGTAAGCGAAAACCGCCACCGGCAGGGCGAAGGTGAAGAACAGCGCGCCTCGCAGCGTGTGGGAGATCAGGGCCGTCGACGCGATTGCGATGAGGATGATGACCGTCTTGACGAAGGTGAACTGATCGAGCTGGCATTCGACGCATTCGATCGTGGCGAGATAGGCCCAGCCGAGACCGCTGACGAAATGTCCGAGCAGAAAGCTGCGTTTGACACCGACCGCATCGAGTTCGTTGATGTCCGAACGGTCGACGCGGCGCGCGATCAGCGCCAGTCCCAGATAGCAGGCGACGGTGATGACGCCCCAGACGACGATCTGCGGTCCGGTGCCCAGAAAGACGCCTGCCGCCGTAACGACGAGCACCATCAGCGGAATGGCCGCCGCGGTGTTGATCATGGCGCGCGCATGAAGCTTCAGGAGTTCGCGATCGAAGACCGGATTGCCATCGCGCTGCGACAGGCGCTCGCGCGTGCGTCGAACCGCCTTCGCGACATCGGTGTTACGATGCGCTTGACGGCGGTCCACGATATTCTTGTCGGCAAGCTGCGTGCCTGAAAAAGCCATACGAAATATCAGTCAATGCGCGCCAATGATTTGCGCTAAAGCTACACGCAGAAGATTAAGAGACCCTTCGCATTGCCACGCCGTAAATTTCGCAGTCAAAAGAAGGCATCGCGCGCAAATCGTGGCGCTCGCCGGTCTATTGCTCCCAGGATGCGCGACTACGCGCTGACGGCGGCGCTTTTCATCGTGCTCGGTGCGCTTGCGGTGTATTTCGACAATCGTTCGGCGCATGAAATCGGCGGCGTTGCCCGGGTCGTCGACGGCGACACGTTGGCGATCGGTACAAGCCGGGGTGCAGGCGGGGCGGCGTATCGTATGATTGCGGGCGGCAGGCGCGCGAGGCGCTGGTCGCGGCGATAGATAATCGGCCGGTGACCTGCACAGCACGGCGCAAGGACCGGTATGGCCGCCTCGTCGCAACCTGCTACAGGGATGAAATCGATCTGGGCCGGCGGATGGTGGAAGAGGGATGGGCGCTCGCCTCCGGCGATTACGACCTCACGGAACGCCGGGCCAGAACCGAAGAACGCGGCATATGGGCCGGCGAGTTCGAACGGCCGGGCGACTGGCGCGCGCAGCGGGGACTAGCGACGGAGGACGGCGGGATGTTCGATGCGCTTCTCGACCGCCTGCGTCTGTTTTTCGACCGACCTTCGGGCTAAAGATTATCGGGATCAGGGAGAAGACGATGAAGCTTTACGATGGTGGGCGCGCACCGAACCCGCGCCGGGTGCGCATTTTTCTGGCGGAGAAGGGGATTGAAGTGCCGCTCGTGCCCGTCGATATGGCGACGATGGGACACAAATCGGAGGAGGTCACGGCCCGGAACCCGCTCCAGCGGCTGCCGGTCCTCGAACTCGACGACGGAACGATCATTTCCGAATCGGTGGCGATCTGCCGTTATTTCGAGGAATTGCATCCCGAACCCTTGCTGTTCGGCACCGGGGCGGTCGGAAAGGCATTGGTCGAAATGTGGCAGCGACGGATGGAACTGCATTTCCTGTCGACCGTCGCCCAGTCCTTCCGGCATATCCATCCCGCGATGAAGGAGTGGGAAGTGCCGCAGATCGCCGAATGGGGCGAGGCGAACAAGCCAAAGGCAATCCAGTTCCTGCGCTTTCTGGACGGCCACCTGGCCGGCAGCCGGTTCGTCGCTGGCGATGCCTATTCGATTGCGGACATCACAGGTCTGGTCGGCGTCGAGTTCATGAAGCCGGCGCGTCTGGCGGTGCCGGATGAGCTTGAAAACGTGAAGCGGTGGTTTGCTGAAATATCGGCGCGCCCAAGCGCGACGGCCTGATTGGACGATCCGAACCAAATTGCCGACCAAATCCGGCTGTGCCGGATTTGCCGCGACGCGCCGTTGAAAGTGCCGCTGCCGCATGAGCCGCGGCCGGTGGTCGTCGCCTCGTGCACCGCGCGTGTTCTGATCGCAGGGCAGGCGCCGGGAACGCGCGTTCATGCCACCGGTCTGCCGTTCAACGATCGGTCGGGCGACCGTTTGCGCGACTGGATGGGTGTTTCACGGGACGAATTTTACGATCCGGCGAAATTCGCCATTGTGCCGATGGGCTTCTGCTTTCCCGGGCAGGACGCAAAAGGCGGCGACCTGCCGCCGCGCCGCGAATGCGCCCCGACCTGGCGCGCGCCGCTGATGGCGGCAATGCCGCAGGTCGAACTCGTGCTGGCCATCGGTTTGCATGCTCAGCGCTGGCATCTTGGGGATGCCTGTGCAGCGTCGTTGACAGAAAATGTTCAGAACTGGCGCGCCGTCTTCATGCGCAACACCCGACCTCGTATTTTGCCGTTGCCGCATCCATCATGGCGCAATACCGGCTGGCTGAAACGGCATCCTTTCTTCGAAACCGAATTGCTGCCGGTGCTGCGCCGTGAAATGCGGTTATTCATTCCAGACAATAGTTAGAAATATTTTGCCTCGGCAGTGCGTTGTGGCTGCTGTTCATGCTTGGCCAATGCACAAAGTTCGGCCATTTTAGCATGAGTTTTTACACGGAGCTCCGATATGGATCGTCTCGACCGTAAAATCCTGCGTCTGCTGCAGGAAGATTCCACTCTGGCCGTCGCCGATGTCGCCAAGAAGGTGGGACTGTCGACGACGCCTTGCTGGCGCCGGATTCAGAAGCTGGAGGAGGAGGGCGTCATCCGCAAGCGCGTCGCCCTGCTCAACCCGGTGAAGATCAATGCGCGGGTGACGGTCTTCGTGTCGATCCGCACCAATTCGCACAGCCATGAATGGCTGCGCCGCTTTTCCGAAGTCATTCAGGAATTCCCGGAAGTGATCGAGTTCTACCGCATGAGCGGCGATATCGACTATCTCCTGCGCGTGGTCGTGCCGGACATCGCGGCCTATGACGCGTTCTACAAACGCCTGATCGCCAAGATCGAGATTCGCGATGTGTCTTCGTCCTTCGCGATGGAGCAGATCAAATACACGACGGAACTACCGCTCGATTACATGGTGCTCGACAAGGAATCGGCTTCCGCCAGCGCGGCCTGAGATTTTCCGTCAGGATGAACGCCAATGCTTGCCCTGACGGAAAGCGTGTCAAAGACGCGAGATGAGCGAGGACGTATCCCAGCGCTGGCCGCCTTTGCCTTGCACGTCCTTGTAAAATTGGTCGATGAGCGCAGTGACGGGAAGCTGCGCGCCGTTGCGGTCGGCTTCCTCGAGGCAGATGCCGAGATCCTTGCGCATCCAGTCGACCGCGAAGCCGAAATCGAATTTTCCGTCGTTCATCGTCTTCCAGCGATTTTCCATCTGCCAGGACCCGGCCGCACCCTTGGAGATGACCTCGACCACCTTCTCGATGTCGAGGCCAGCGCGTTTGCCGAAGGCGATGCCTTCCGACAAGCCCTGAACCAGCCCGGCAATGCATATCTGGTTGATCATCTTGGTGAGCTGGCCGGCGCCGACCGGACCCATCAGGCCGACCATGCGGGCATAGGCATCGATGACCGGCCGCGCCTTTTCGTAGACCGCTTCTTCACCGCCGCACATGACGGTGAGAAGGCCGTTTTCCGCACCAGCCTGTCCGCCGGAAACCGGGGCATCGATGAAGCCTATGCCTTTTTCCGAGGCAATTTCGGCAAGCTCGCGCGCGACCTCGGCCGATGCCGTCGTGTTGTCGATGAAGATCGATCCCGAACCCATTGATGCAAATGCACCTTCTGAGCCGGTGGCTATCTGGCGAAGATCATCGTCATTGCCCACGCAGGCGAAGACGAACTCGACCCCCTTGGCGGCTTCGGCCGGCGTCGCGGCGAAAGCGCCGGAAAATTCAGAAGCCCATTTCTGCGCCTTGGATGCCGTCCGGTTGTAGACGGTAACGTCGTGTCCGCCCTTGACCTTCAGGTGACCCGCCATCGGGTATCCCATTACGCCCAATCCCAGAAATGCGACCTTGGCCATCGTCGTCTCCCTCAGTTTTTCCCGGCGAGCCCCAATCGGCCCGAAATGAAGTCCGCGATATTGGCTATGTCATCTATGCTGAACACGGGCAAGGTTTCGTCAGGCATCGCACGATCGCTCGCCACCGCGATGATGTTCGGATCGTCCGGCGCGAGTGGGCGCGTATCCTTCGACCCGACGCGGCGCAATTCGATCTTGGGATGGGATTCGCGCTTGTAGCCCTCGACGATCACGAGGTCGCAGGGCGAAAGGCGCGACAGGATTTCCTCCATCGACGGTTCCTGCTCGTCCCGAAGCTCGTGCATCAACGCCCAGCGGTTGCCCGATACGATGGCCACTTCGCCGGCGCCCGCCGTGCGATGGCGGAAAGAATCGGTGCCGTCCTTGTCGATATCGAACGCATGGTGGGCATGTTTGACGGTCGCGACCTTAAGCCCACGCGCGACGAATTCGGCGACGAGCCGCTCCGTCATCGTCGTCTTGCCGGAATTCTTCCATCCTGTGATGCCGATGATGCGCCGTGTCATGACAGGGAAGTCTCCATCTCGACCGCCGCCATCAGATCCTGCGGCGTGTTGATATTGAAGAACGGGTCGAAGGGCTTTTCCAGGAAGTCGACGGATTCATAACCGTAGCTTTTCAGAAACGTCATGACGCGGCGGGTCTCGGCCTTTTCGAGAAATGCTTCGAGTGGATCGAGGACTACAACCGGCCACAGGGCGAATACGGGATGGCTTCGCCCGCCGCTTCTCGCCAGCGCGATGCCGGATGTTTCGATTTCCGCCAGACGCCGGACAAGATCGAGTGGAAAGAAAGGCGTGTCCACGGCGACGGTCGCAAGATGGTTTGCGCCGAGGCTTGTGGCCCATTTCAAGCTCGCCAGAACGCCTGCAAGCGGGCCGTCGAAAGCCGCCGTGGCGTCTGGCAGGATCGGCAGCGGTCGATCGGCGATCGAAACATTCGAATTGATCGCCAGCGCATCGACTTGTGGCGACAGACGTCCGATCGCGCGGTCGAGAAGCGAGACGCCGTGAATCTCGACCAGCGCCTTGTCCGTTCCCATACGCGATGAGCGTCCGCCTGCCAGAATGACGCCGACCGTCTTCATCGTGTGAGTTCCCCTTTTCGCTGTGCGACACGGATCACATAAAGTGACGCAAGGGCTGCGCAGATCGATGATCCGAGCATGACGGCGAACAACGGGGCAGGGCCGCTGGATGGTCCAAGCAATGCGCCTGACAGAACGGAAAGCGCCGCGCCGCCGCCGATCTGCAACGAACCGCCAAGTCCCGAAGCCGACCCTGCGATATGCGGCCGCACGCTGACGATTCCGGCCATGGCGTTGGGCAGTGCCATGCCGTTGCCGATGCCCACGAAGACCATCGGAAGGAAGACGCTTAGCGCGTTGACCTCACCGATTGCGACAGGAACGAGCGCCACGAGCATGCCCAGCCCCGTAATCAGATTGCCGAAGATCATCATCCGGTTAATGCCCACACGGTAGGAAAAGCGTCCGGACAGGAAGTTTCCGGCCACATAGCCGAGCGACACGAAGCCGAAATAGAAACCGTACTGCGACGGCGACAGGCCGAGGAGTTCGGTCGCGACGTAAGGTCCGCCGCCGAGAAAAGCAAAGAACGTGCCGGAGGTGAAGGCGGCCGCCAACGTATACCCCCAGAAGCGTTCAGACTTCATCAGTTCCGGGTAGGAGCGAACCTGTGCCAGCATCGACGACGATGGCGTGAAATTCGTCTCCCCGAGATCGAACCAGATGATGATGAAGGCGACAAAGCCGAAGGCAAGCGTCAGAAGGAAGGTCGACTGCCAGCCATAAATCTCGTCCAGCAGCCCGCCGATGACCGGTCCGACCATCGGGACGAGAGCCATGCCCATCGTGACATAGCCGATCTTGCCGGCGGCCTCGTCCGGGCCGACCGTGTCGCGGATGATGGCGCGTCCAAGCACCATGCCGGCGGCGGAAAATGCCTGCAGAACGCGGCAACACAGCAGGATTTCGATCGTGGGCGCGAAAGTGGCGGCAAGCGTGCCGGCCAGGAAAATGACAAAGCAGATCAGAAGGACCGGCCGACGCCCGAACCGGTCGGATGCCGGGCCGATGACAAGTTGGAGCGCGGCCGTCGCAGCCAGATAAAGCGCGACGGCAAGCTGTACCACGGCATAATCCGTCTCGAAATGCCGCGCCATCCCCGGAAGGGACGGAAGAAAAACGTTCATCGCCAGCGCGCTGCTCGCCGTCGCCATGACAAGCGTGAAGAGATGGGGCGGCGTATCACGACGTCGAACGAGCGGAGATGTCATGAGGAAGTGAACAGGTTAATCATAGCGACTAACTAGGCCGCGAGTGGCTCGGCAGCAAGACATCTCAAACCCCGTCCGGTGCCATAGCGGGACCGGTCGTTTCCGCGGCTGGTTGCGTCTTGCCGGCGTTTCGTTCGCGATAGAGCGTGTACAGCCCCGAAGCGACGACGATCGATGCGCCGAGGATCATCGCTACGTCCGGCACCTCGCCGAACATGACGAAGCCGAGCAGGATCGCCCACACCAGCGCCGTATAGCGGAACGGCGCAACGAATGAGATGTCGCCGGCGCGCATGGCCATGATGATGAACTGGTAGCCGACGATGACCAGAACGGCGGCGGCCAGGAGGCGCGACGTGCTCGAAACCGTCAGTTCCGTCCAGCCGCCATACGGAACGACGAGAACGGCGCCTGCGATCGTCACGAACAGGGCGGTGGCGAAGGAAATGGCAAGCGAGGGAACCTCGTCGGGAATGCGCCTTGTGATCAGATCACGCAACGCACAGAACGCCACGCAAAGGAGCGCCAGCAGCGAATAGGAGTTGAACCCTTCGAAGCCGGGTCGCACGATGATCATGACGCCCGCGAAGCCGACGAGGATCGCGGACCAGCGCCGCCATCCGACCGGCTCGCTCATGAACAGCGCGGCCCCCATCGTCACCGCCAGAGGCAGCGCCTGAAGGATGGCCGACACATTGGCGAGCGGCATCTGTGACAGGGCCGCGAGGAAGCACAGCGTGCTCCCGACCTCGCCTAGCGCCCGAACCGCCACAAGCGGGCGACGCAGCGAACCGAGCGATGAAAAAACGCCGCCATGTAAGGCGAGGACGCCAATCAGAACGGTTGCGAACGTGCCCCGCACGAACATGACCTGTGCGGCGTTCATGTCGGCGATGACGGTTTTGGTCAGCGCATCGTTGAACGTGAAGCCGGCCATGGAGACGGCCATGAAAAGTGCTGCGCGCGTGTTGGGAGAAAGGGTCACCGGGGCATGGCTCACAGACAAGAGAGACCCCTGCCCATATGACGCGCAAGATGCCGGCGCAATGGGCAGCGCCCATTATGAGATGCGCCAGATCAGCCGCCGGTAACGCTCATATGACGCGAAACGGACGGGCGGTTCGTGCGCCGGTCGATGATGAAATCGTGCCCCTTGGGCTTGCGGCCGATCGCCTCGTCGATCGCCTGCGAAAGGACTTCATTGCCCTCCGATGCGCGCAGCGCGGCGCGCAAATCGGCGGCATCGTCCTGACCGAGACACATATAGAGCGTGCCGGTGCATGTCAGGCGCACGCGATTGCAGCTTTCGCAAAAATTGTGGGTCATCGGCGTGATGAAGCCCATGCGACCGCCCGTCTCGGCGACCTCGACATAGCGCGCGGGGCCGCCCGTCTTGTAGGGAATATCCGTGAACGTGAACTGGCGTTCCAGATCGGCGCGCAGAAGAGACAGCGGCAGATATTGATCGGTGCGATCCTCGTCGATCTCTCCCATGGGCATCGTCTCGATGACGGTCATGTCCATGCCGCGGCCATGCGCCCAGCGCAGCATGTCGGGGATTTCGTGATCGTTGAAGCCCTTGAGGGCGACGGCGTTGATCTTGATCTTGAGCCCGGCCGCCTGCGCGGCGTCGATGCCTGCCATCACCTTTCCGATTTCGCCCCAGCGCGTAATCTGCTTGAATTTCGCTGGATCGAGCGTGTCGAGGGACACGTTGATGCGGCGCACGCCGCAGGCGGCGAGATCGTCGGCGAAGCGGGCGAGTTGCGAGCCGTTCGTCGTCAGCGTCAGCTCGTCGAGCTTGCCGCTGTCGATATGCCGCGACAGATCGCCAATCAGGTGCATGATATTCTTGCGCACCAGCGGCTCGCCGCCGGTCAGCCTGAGTTTGCGAACGCCCTTTTCGATGAAGACGGTGCAGAGCCGGTCCAACTCCTCAAGGGTCAAAAGGTCCTTCTTCGGCAGAAAGGTCATGTTCTCCGCCATGCAATATGTGCAGCGGAAATCGCACCGATCCGTGACCGAAACGCGCAGATAGGAAATCGCGCGTCCGAAAGGATCGATCATGGCGGGGTCGCCGACTTTTATGTCCTTGCCTTGAAAACCCATGAATGCAATCTCGTGATCTTTCATGCCTTATGCAAGCCTCTATCGACAAGGCAGGCATATCGCAGTCAATTCAAAGCCTCGTGACGACGCTCGGGCTGGAGGGACATATATGCGGCCGCCATCGGAAATGCGCGTTTCAAAGGATCGGCGACTTTTGACCGTCCTGTTCTCCGACCATGCGCCGATTCCGCTCGAAGCCGAACTTTTGCGGGTCGTCTCGCCGTCCGCCGAGGTGCAGGGCCATTCGCCCGAGCAGCGCGTTACGGTGCCGGGCAAGCGAAGCGTCGCGATTTCACGCATCGAGCCGGTCGGCAACTATGCCGTGCGCATCATCTTTGACGACGGGCACGATACGGGCATCTTCACCTGGACCTATCTCCATGAACTCGGACACGAGAAGGACGCCCGCTGGCAGACCTATCTCGACGAACTCGCGGAAAAGGGCCTCTCGCGCGGATAGAATTCAGGATTTGCGCGGGGCGGGTGCCTCGGTCGGCAATCCCGCCTTTTTCCACGCACCGAACCCGCCTTCGATATGCTTGACCGGCGCAAGCCCCATATCCTGTGCGGTCTTTGTCGCAAGCGCCGATCTCATTCCGCCGGCACAGAAGAACACGAAGGTCTTGCCCGACGCGAAGACATCCTTGTGGTAAGGGCTTTCCGGGTCGATCCAGAATTCCAGCATGCCGCGCGGCGCATGGAACGCGCCGGCGATTCTGCCGTCGCGCTCCAGTTCGCGCGGATCGCGGATGTCGACCAGTACGACATCCTCGCTCTTCGACAGTTCCAGTGCTTCAGCCGGTGAAACGGCTTCGATCTCGGCATCGGCCTCCGCCACCAGCGCCTTGTAGCCCTTTTTCATGTCGGTCTCCTCGAAAGATCGCGATCCTAGCTCAGATTGAGCTCCTTGAAGAAGTCGTTTCCCTTGTCGTCGATCACGATAAAGGCCGGGAAATCTTCCACCTCGATGCGCCAGATTGCCTCCATGCCGAGTTCGGGATACTCCAGAACCTCGACCTTCTTGATGCAATCCTGCGCTAGTCGCGCGGCCGGGCCGCCGATCGAGCCCAGATAAAAGCCGCCATGACGACCGCACGCCTCACGCACCTGACGCGAGCGGTTGCCCTTGGCGAGCATCACCATGGATCCGCCGAAGGACTGGAACTGGTCGACATAGGAATCCATGCGGCCGGCCGTCGTTGGCCCGAAAGACCCCGACGCGTAGCCCGCAGGTGTCTTGGCAGGTCCGGCATAATAGACGGGATGGTTCTTGAAATAGTCGGGCATCGGGTCGCCGCGTTCCAGCCGTTCGCGAATTTTGGCATGTGCGAGGTCTCGCGCGACGATGATTGGGCCGGACAGGGAGACGCGTGTCTTTACAGGTTGTTGCGAGAGAATCTTAAGAATCTCTGGCATCGGCTGATTGAGATCGATCTCGACGACGTGTGAGGTCAGCTTGTCCTCGTCGATATCGGGCATGTACTTGGCCGGGTTGGTCTCCAGCTCTTCGATGAAGATGCCGTCTCTGGTAATCCTGCCCCTGGCCTGCCGGTCGGCCGAGCATGAAACACCAAGGCCGATCGGCAGCGATGCGCCGTGGCGGGGTAGGCGGATGACGCGGACGTCGTGGCAGAAATATTTACCGCCGAACTGCGCGCCGACGCCCATCTGCTGCGTCATCTTGTGGACTTCGGCTTCCATTTCCAGATCGCGGAAGGCATGGCCGGTCTCACTGCCCGAAATCGGCAGGCCGTCGAGATAGCGGGTCGAGGCGAGCTTGACCGTCTTCAGGTTCATCTCAGCCGAAGTGCCCCCGATCACGATTGCGAGATGATAGGGCGGGCAGGCGGCGGTGCCGAGCGTCAGGATTTTCTCTTTCAGGAAATCGAGGAGGCGGTCCCGCGTCATCAGCGACGGCGTGCCCTGATAGAGGAAGGTCTTGTTGGCCGAGCCGCCGCCCTTGGCGACGAACAGGAACTTGTAGGCGTCCTCGCCTTCTTCATAGATGTCGATCTGCGCGGGCAGATTGTTCTTGGTGTTCTTTTCCTCGAACATCGAAATCGGCGCGAGCTGCGAATAGCGCAGGTTCTTGCGCTCATAGGCGTCGAGCACTCCCTGGCCGAGAGCATCGGCGTCGCCGCCTTCGGTCCATACGCGGCGGCCCTTCTTGCCCATGATGATCGCGGTGCCGGTATCCTGGCACATCGGCAGGACCCCGCCCGCCGCGATATTGGCGTTCTTCAAGAGGTCGTAGGCGACGAAACGGTCATTGTCGGTCGCCTCCGGGTCTTCGAGGATCGAGGCGAGTTGCTTCAGATGGCCGGGCCGAAGGAGATGGTTGATGTCGCTGAAAGCCGTTTCGGACAGCAAACGCAAGCCTTCGGCGTCGACGGTAAGCACGTCCTGCCCGCGAAAAATCTCCACACCGACATGGTCGGACGTCAATTTGCGGTAGGGCGTTTCGTCGGCGGAAAGAGGGAAAAGCTCGGCGCTTGCATAGTCGGCCATGGAATTCGGGTCTCCTCGGATCGGGCGTTCGCGCGCTTCTTAGAACCTTTCTCATCTGGTTTGAAGCCTCGCAAAGCGTGGCATTCCTGCAAGTGTCGCTTGCAAAAGCGGCATCGGGGACGATTGCAAGGTTGCCCGAATCGAATGACGCGCCGTAGCGTCACCTGAAATCCGACGGGAGAGGGGTTTGCGATTTGGAAACCATATCGGGTTCAAGGTCTCCGCTTGTCTCGGTGGAATCATCGAAATCCGCCGTTGTCCATTTCAACTCATGCCCGCGGGTCGCACTGATATGAACGCCGATAGACGCCGCAAGGCTCTGGCCCTTGCCTCGACCACCCTGATCGCCGCACTGACCGTGTCCGACGCCTCCGCGCAAGGGCTGCTTCAAAGGCTGTTCCAGTCGAGCCAGCACAACGGGCCGGTGACGCAACAGGCGACGCCGCAGCCGGCACCCATCGAGCAGCAGGTGCGCCGCGCCGGCCCGCCGCCGCAGGCCCCGCGCGTGACCGGTCCGCAATATTACACCTACAAGACGGACGCTCTTTCCAAAGTCGATTTCACGGCCATCAATATCGCCCCTGCCGCGCTTGCCTCGCCCGGTATCGATCACGGCACCGTCGGCGCAACGCGCAGGAGCGCGACGGACGATCCGGCCCGCGCCGTCTCGGTCGACGGCGACAGTCTCGAGGAAGCCGTGGAGAAAGTGCTGGCGATCGACAGCGGCTCGAAGCCCGAAATGCGTTGGCGAAGCTATTCGCGGCCGAGCGGCGAACCTGCGCCGGACATCGCCGGCACCAATCCGAAGCTGGAAATCGACGTCCGCCGCACGGCTGCATCTTCGCCGACGCTTGCCGATGCGCTGGACGATCTTGCTACCTATGAGCTTTACGCCGAAAGCGCGGTCGGCGATGCAATCGTCGCCCACTACTCCAAGACGCCGGATTTCATCTGGACCACCGATGCAGCGGTCAATGACGAGGCCCGAGCGGTCATTCGCGAACTCGCCGACGCCGATGCCTACGGCCTCAATCCCGGCGACTATGCCGTGGCGATGCCGACCGGCCAGGATGCCGCCGCACTCGCCAGGTTCGAGATGGCGCTGTCGGCGCGTGTCCTGCGCTATGCGCGCGATGTCCACGCGGGCCGCGTCGATCCGAACCGTATCTCCGGCTACCATGATTTCGAATTGAAGACCGTCGATTACGCCGGGATTCTCGAATCGCTCGGGTCCGGCGACGATGCGCGCGAGACGTTGCGCGCGCTGCACCCGCAGAACGAATTCTATAAGGCGATGCAGGTCGAGCTCGAAGAGCTTCGCGCCAGCGAGGAAAATTCGATCGTGATCGCGCCCGGCACGCTCATCCGGCCCGGCCAGACGAACACCGAACTGCCGAAGATCGTCGCCCTGATCGAGAAGGAAGCCGATCAGGCGTTCCTCGCCGAACACGGGCCGGCGATCGAGCGCAACCGCGCGAGCGAAATATATACCGACGACCTCGTTCCCGTCGTTCGCGCCGCGCAGGCAAAGCGCAATTTGCAGGTCGACGGGATTGTCGGCCCGCGCACGGTCACGGCGTTCGCCGGGGAGACCAAGGCATCGCGGATCGAGAAGGTGAAGCTGGCCATGGAGCAGCTTCGCTGGCTCCCGTCTGATCTGGGCCAGCGCTACGTCCTCCTCAACACACCCTCGGCAAAGGCGACCTATGTCGAACACGGCGCCGAAAAATTCTCGATGCGCACGGTCGTCGGCTCGAAGGGGACGCAGACCTACTTCTTCCAGGATGAAATCTCTTATGTCGAGTTTCATCCTTATTGGGGCGTGCCGCGATCGATCATCGTCAACACGCATCTTCCGCGTCTCTACCGGGACCCGTCCTATTTCGATCGCAACGGCTTCGAAGTGACCGACCGCAACGGACGGCAGCTCTCGTCGTCGGCGATCAACTGGACACGGTATGGCGCGAACATCCCGTACAATGTCCGTCAGCGGCCAGGTCCCAACAACGCGCTTGGAGAGCTGAAGATCATGTTCCCCAACAAGCACGCGATCTACATGCACGACACGCCGGACAAGTCCCTGTTCGGTCGCGACAATCGCGCGCTTTCGAACGGGTGCGTGCGGCTTGAAGACCCGCGCCTGATGGCAGCGGCGGTGCTCGGGTGGGATCGCGATCAGGTCGACACGCGCCTTGCCGGCCAGCATGGCCGCAACAATCTCGATGTGAAATTTCCGGTCTATGTCGCGTACTTCACCGCCTGGCCCGACGCCGACGGGAAGATGGGCTATTATCCGGACGTGTACGATCGCGATTTGAAGACGCGCGAGGCCATGGGCCGTATCGAAACCGCGAGGGCGCCGTCGATCTGACGGCGTTTCCAAAGTATATTACGCTTAAAAAATGGTGGGCGCGACAGGGATTGAACCTGTGACCCTTCGCGTGTGAAGCGAATGCTCTCCCGCTGAGCTACGCGCCCTCGAACTGACGTTCGAAGATGCCCGGCGAACCGGACGTGGCCCGCGTATAGGGGCAAGCGGCAGCGTCCGTCAAGCGGTCTTGATCGGCCGTCCCGCTGCCGCCGCGATCAGCCTGTCGGCAAGGTCCACCGTCAGTTCGTCATAGTGCGAGATGATGTGCGACGGCTCGAATTCACGGACGTGCCGGTCGGTGTATCCGAAATCGACGGCGACCACGGGGATGCCGGCGGCTTGCGCAGTCCTGATGTCCGTTTCGGAATCTCCGACCATAACCGCACGAGAGGGATCGCCGCCTGCGCGTGCGATCGTTTCCAGCAGATGCCGTGGATCGGGCTTGCGGAAGGCGAACGTATCCTGGCCGCAAATGGCTCGGAAACGCTCATGGAGGCCAAGGCCGGTCAGAAGCGTCACGGACATGACCTCGAATTTGTTGGTGCAAACCGCAGTCAGATAGCCGGCCGCCTCGAATCGGTCCAACGCATCCACGACACCTGCATAGGGTTTCGATTCGCCCGGCATGCCATTGGTGTAATGTTCGAGAAAAACGTCGAGCAGTTCCTTGAGGCGCTCGTCGGACAGAACGCGCTGTTTCGCGGCGTAGGCGCGCTCGATCATGACCTTGCCGCCCATGCCGACATAGCGAAGCAATTCGGCATGGTCGGACACGGAAAGGCCGTCCATCGCCAGCGAATGGTTGAGACTAGCCATCAGGTCCGGGGCCGTGTCGACCAGCGTTCCGTCGAGATCGAAGACGATGATGGGGGCTGTCATGGAAGTCTCGTTGCGTGTTTCCGTTGCGGCGGGTCTATCTCCTGACCCATGTGCGCGCAAGACATCGGGACCGGTTTGCCTGTGAGAGTGAAGATGCTAAACGGCCTTCACGAACAGGGAATTTCATATGGACGCAAGAGCGCTGAAAATCGAAGCGGCACGGATCGCACTTTCACATGTCGAGCGGGGCATGAAGCTTGGCATCGGATCGGGCTCGACGGCGGAGGAATTCGTTCGCCTGCTGGCGGTTCGCGTTTCCGAAGGGCTCGAGATCATCGGGGTTCCGACGTCCGAGCGCACGGCGCAGCTTTGCCGGGAACTCGGCGTTCCGCTCGCAACGCTCGACGAGGAACCGGCGCTCGACCTGACGATCGACGGCGCCGACGAGATCGGGCCGGGCCTGTCGCTCGTCAAAGGCGGCGGCGGCGCGCTGTTGCGTGAGAAGATCGTGGCGTATGCCTCGAACCGTATGATCGTGATCGCGGATGTCTCGAAAGTGGTCGAGAATCTCGGGCGCTTTCCCTTGCCGATAGAGGTGAACGCCTTCGGACTTCGCGCATCGCAACTCGCGATCGAGGAGGCATGCCGCGCGCTTGGTCTTTCCGGCGGTCTGGTGCTGCGAAAGCGCGACGGCGAGCCGTTCGTGACCGATGGCGGACATCTGATCCTCGACGCATCTTTTGGCCGTATTCCCGATCCACTGGCATTGTCGGATGCGCTCCATGCGATTCCGGGCGTTGTGGAGCATGGCCTTTTCCTGCAAATGGCCGATCTGGCGGTCGTGGCCGAACCGGATGGCGTAAAGACAATCGACGGCCTTTGAGCGCCGCTCAAGAAGGAGATTTTCCAAGATGACGTTGAAATATGCAGGCATGGCGTTCGCGGCGGCGCTTTCGGTCACGTTCGGGTTCAATACGGCCGCGCTCGCGCAGGACGTATCCCCCAGTCATTTGAGCGCGGCGCGCGCGGCTGTCGGCGCCATCGGAGCCACCGACGAGTTCGACGATATCCTGCCGCAGGCGGCGCTGATGCTGAAAGGCGAACTCACCCAGAACAATCCTGATCAGGCGCAGCTGATCAGCACGACGGTGGACGAAAAGGCGCTCGGTCTGGCGGCGCGCCGATCGGACCTCGAAAACGAGGCGGCGACGGCATTCGCACGCGTCTTCAGCGAAGAAGAACTGACGGCCATCACGGAATTCTACAATTCAGAAACAGGCCGAAAGCTGATCGAGGAAGGCCCGGTTGTCACGCGCGAGGTTCTGCAAGCCGCAAATATCTGGCAGTCCGGCATCCTGCGCGATCTTGCCTCGGCCGTGACCACGGAACTGCAAGGGGAATTGCCCAATCCCGTCGAAGGGACACCGGCGCCGCAGCAGTAAGGCGCCGTTGCGCCTTCTCGACAAAGCCCGGCCTGTCCGGGCTTTTCTTTTTCCGGTCGCGCACCTATTCCTTCGTCCGTCGCATATCCCGCAGAAAGGTTGATCCATGACCCGCTATGACTACGACCTTTTCGTCATCGGTGGCGGATCGGGAGGCGTACGGGCAGGGCGTGTCGCCGCCTCCCTCGGCAAGAAAGTGGCAATCGCCGAGGAGTACCGGTTCGGCGGCACATGCGTGATCAGGGGCTGCGTACCGAAGAAGCTTTTCGTCTATGCGTCGCAATTCTCCGAACATTTCGAGGACGCGGCCGGATATGGCTGGACGGTCGGAGAGCGCAGCTTTGACTGGAAGACGCTCATTGAAAACAAGGACCGCGAGATCGCGCGGCTCGAAGGGCTCTACCGCAAGGGGCTCGACAATGCCGGCGCCACGATCTTTGACAGCCGCGCCGTGCTTGAGGACGCCCACACGGTCAGGATCGTCGCTGAAGATCGCACGGTTACCGCCGAAACGATCCTTATCGCGACCGGTGGACACCCAAGCCTTCACCCGGCCCTGCCGGGGTCGGAACATTGCATCACCTCCAACGAGGCGTTTCATCTCGAGGAACTGCCGAAAGCCATAGTCATCGCCGGCGGCGGCTATATCGGCGTCGAATTCGCGAACATCTTCCACGGGCTCGGCGTCGAAACGACGCTAGTCTACCGCGGCAAGGAGATCTTGAGTCGTTTCGACAAGGACTTGCGGACGGCTCTTCACGTCGAGATGGAAGCAAAGGGCATCAAGATTCTTTGCGGGGAAATCTTCTCGAAGATCGAGAGACGAGCGGACGGCAGGTTGGACGCGTATACGAGCGCGGATCGCGTGCTGACGGCCGACCAGATCATGCTGGCCATCGGGCGCAAGCCCAACACGGATGGGCTGGGCCTCGACAAGGCAGGCGTCAAAACCGGTCTGAAGGGCGAAATCGTCGTCGACCGATATTCGCGCACCAATGTCGAGAACATCTATGCCGTCGGCGACGTTACCGACCGAGTGCAACTCACGCCCGTCGCGATCCATGAGGCAATGTGTTTCGTCGATACCGTCTATCGCGGCAAGCCGACGAGCCCGGATCACGAGACGGTCGCCACCGCCGTCTTCTCGCAGCCCGAACTCGGCACTGTGGGCCTGTCGGAAGAGGATGCGGCGAAGGCATATGCCGAACTCGATATCTACATGGCGACCTTCCGGCCGATGCGCCACGCGCTTTCGGGCCGGATGGAGAAGATGGTGATGAAACTCGTCGTGGACGCGGCGACGCGAAAGGTCGTCGGCGCGCATGTGCTTGGCGTCGACGCGGGCGAGATGGCGCAATTGCTTGGGATCGCGGTCAAAGCGGGGCTGACGAAGGAGGATTTCGACCGCACGGCGGCCGTTCATCCGACTGCGGCGGAAGAGCTCGTGACCATGTACCAGCCGAGCTACCGGGTGAAGGATGGCAAGCGGGTCGATTAGCAGCGACCGCTAATCCGGGTCGGCAAGGATCGCCCTGTAGAAAGCCTCGTTCGTCACGTCCCCGGCGCGGAGCAGCCGGACATCGCCTTCATGCTTGACGGCGATGAGATCGTAATCGCTGAACGCCAGAATACTGTCACAGGGCAGCCGCTCGTCCGATACGGTGACGAGCCCGGCATCGCCCCGGCAGCGAAAGTCCCGCTGGGACTGCGACCCGAGTGGACCATAGAATATCCCGGCCGTTGCACATACCGAAAGTATCACGATCCAGCGCCAGGGCGCTTTCAGGTTGAAGGCAAACGGCAGCAGGACGATGGCGGCAAGCACCGCGAGAATGATCGCGGCCAGCTCGATTTCGGCGGATGCGATCAGGGTCAGAGCGACGACGGTCATGATCGGCGCATACCAGGAAAGGAAGCGGCGGCGCGCCAATGCGATCCTGGCAGCGCGGGCAAGATTTGCGAAAGACCGGTGTTTCAATGTGTGCGAGCGGCTGGCGCGCCATTGCAGCAAGACGTAGACGGGCACGGTGAGGCGGAAGGTTTGCCACACAAACAGGCCCGCGAATATATGCAGGCTGAAGAGTTCAGCCGTACGCAGTTCGGGAATGTCAAGTATCGAGCCTGCAATGCCGCCGACCGTGTAGACGAGAGCGCCCACGAGGCACAAGAGTATCGGCGCGCCGGGCGAGGTGACATTTGAAGATCGCGCCGAACTGCTTGCGGCCGTTTCTGACGTCAATCGACGATCCCTTTCATCTCATATTTTTCATTCTACTTGAAAGCGCTGCACGCAAAACCGGCAAGAAGCACTCATTCATGCCGCTTCGCGAACTGGAAACAGGCAGGTTCATGGTGTAACCATCATCTGCGACGACGCAAGCAACGTCGTGAACCGAAAATTTGCAGGTGCGATCATGACGAAGTGGACCCCGAATTCCTGGCGCGGCATGCCGATCAGCCAAGTTCCGGCCTATCCGGACGCGGCAGCTCTGGCGGATACCGAAAAGCAGCTTGCCAGCTATCCGCCGCTCGTTTTTGCAGGTGAAGCGCGCAAGCTGAAAAAGCAGCTCGCCGCCGTTTCCGCCGGCGAAGGGTTCGTGCTTCAGGGCGGCGACTGTGCCGAGAGCTTTGCCGAGCATGGCGCCGACAACATCCGCGACTTCTTCCGCGTCTTTCTCCAGATGGCGGTCGTTCTGACATTCGGCGGCGCGCAGCCTGTGGTGAAGGTGGGACGCATCGCGGGCCAGTTCGCCAAGCCGCGCTCGTCGGATACGGAGACAAAAGATGGTGTATCCCTGCCGAGCTATCGCGGCGACATCATCAACGGCATCGAGTTCACGCCCGAGGCGCGCATGCCCGATCCGGCGCGCCAGCGCATGGCCTACCGCCAGTCGGCCGCGACGCTCAACCTTCTGCGCGCCTTCGCGCAGGGCGGCTATGCGAGCCTTGAGAATGTGCATCAGTGGATGCTCGGCTTCGTGTCCGACAGCCCGCAGGCCGAGCGCTATCAGGCGCTGGCGCAGCGCATTTCCGAAACGGTCGATTTCATGCGCGCTGTCGGAATTACGTCCGAAAGCCATCCGGCGCTGCGCGAGACCGATTTCTACACCAGCCACGAGGCGCTTCTGCTCGGCTATGAAGAGGCGATGACGCGCGTCGATTCGACCAGCGGCGATTGGTACGCGACGTCCGGCCACATGATCTGGATCGGCGACCGCACCCGCCAGCCTGACCATGCCCATGTCGAATATTGCCGGGGAATCAAGAACCCGCTCGGCCTGAAATGCGGACCGTCGATGACGCCGGACGGGTTGATCCGCCTGATTGACCTGCTCAATCCGCAAAACGAGGCGGGACGCCTGACGCTGATCGCCCGTTTCGGCTCCGAAGCCGTGGGTGAGCATCTGCCGAAGCTCATCCGCGCGGTCGAGAAGGAGGGGCGCAAGGTGGTGTGGTCGTGCGATCCGATGCATGGCAACACCGTCACCGCGGCGGGCTACAAGACCCGGCCGTTCGACCGCATCTTGCGGGAGGTCCAGTCCTTCTTCGAGGTGCACCAGGCCGAAGGCACCCATGCGGGCGGCATTCATGTCGAAATGACCGGCAAGAACGTCACCGAATGCACCGGCGGCGCGCGCGCGGTTCGCGACGAGGATTTGCAGGACCGCTATCACACGCATTGCGACCCGCGCCTCAACGCGGATCAGGCGCTCGAACTGGCGTTCCTCGTCAGCGAGTTCCTGAACAAGAAAAAGCACGGCACGCCTCACAAGGCCGCCGTCAACGCCTGAGGTGGATTTGAATGGCTCCCTCGGCGATCCGCACGACGTGCTGCATCGCCGGCGGTGGGCCGGCTGGGATGATGCTCGGCCTGCTTTTGGCGCGGGCCGGCATCGACGTCGTGGTTGTCGAGAAGCACGCCGACTTTCTGCGCGATTTTCGTGGCGACACGCTGCATCCCTCCACGCTGGAGGTGATTCATGAACTCGGTTTTCTGGACGGGCTTCTGAAACTGCCGCATCAGCGAATCGAAGAAATTTCGGCGGAAACAGGTGGCCGCAGTTATGGCGTTGCCGACTTCCGTCATCTGCCGGTCACCTGTCCGGCGATCGTCCTGATGCCCCAATGGGACTTTCTCGATTTTCTGAAGCGGAAAGCCGAACTCTATCCGAACTTCCGCTGCCTGATGGGCTGCAACGCGGTGAGCCTTGATTTCCATGACGGACGTATCGTCGGGCTCGAGGCGGATCATGGCGGCGAGCGACTGGCGATCCAGGCCAGCCTCATCGTCGCGGCGGATGGCCGTCGCTCCGAATTGCGCGGCGCAGCAGGGCTCGAGGTCGAAACGCTGGGCGCGCCCATCGACGTCATGTGGTTTCGGGTATCGCGCAAGCAGTCGGATACCAACGCGACAGCGGGCAGGTTCGACGATGGCGGAGTTTTCGTCAGGATTTATCGCGGCGACTACTGGCAATGTGGCTATGTGGTCAAAAAAGGCGAAGCCGACACCGTCATGGGGCAGGGGATCGACGCATTTCGCGCTGCGGTTGCCGCCTTGACGCCCTTCGACGATGAACGGCTGAGGCGCGATCTGCCCGATTTCTCAGCCGTCAGCGTACTCTCGGTCGCCGTCGATCGGTTGCGGCGATGGCATCGGCCGGGCTTTTTGTGCATCGGTGATGCCGCCCACGCGATGTCGCCGGTGGGCGGCGTCGGCATCAATCTGGCCATTCAGGACGCCGTAGCGACGGCTAATCTTCTTTCCGGTCGGCTGGCTTCCGGCACGGTCACTGACGCCGATCTCGAAAAGGTTCAAGCCCGCCGGTTCTTTCCAACACGGCTGACGCAAGCCGCGCAGGTCGTCGTCCAGAACCGCATCCTGTCGCCGACATTGAGCGGTGCACGGGCAGCTACGGCTCCCTTGCCGCTTCGGCTGCTCGGCCGGTTTTCGCTACTGCGCCGCATTCCCGCGCGCCTCGTCGGCATGGGCGTGCGCCCCGAGCATGTGCGCTCGCCCAAGGCTGGCGGATAGATCGTCATGGGCCGACTGCACCGGCGCGAAGATCGATACGGCGCCCGGATGCACCTTGAAATGAGCGGGCGTCGCCGTGACGATCTCGCCATCTGTGTTCACGGGCATCGGTTTTTCCGTCTCCACGTCGAACTCGATGCAGCGCGCGGTGCGCACTTCGTTCCAAGCGCCATGGCGACCGGCGCGAAAGGAGCGCATCATCAGCGCCAGCTTCCACACATTCGAAAGTTCGAGGCTGTAAAGGTCGAGCGTGCCGTCGTCGATCTCGGCCGTCGCCTCGACGACGTTTCCGCCGCCATAGTGACGGCCGTTGCCGACAGCGATCTGGTATGTGGACACCTTGATGGTCTGGCCCTTTTCCGCGATCTTCGCCTTGAACGGGCGCGCATTGGTCAGAACACGGCCCGCCGCGACCGCATAGCCGAGTCGGCCCCAGCGCTTTTTCGTTTGCGGATCGAGGCTTTGCGCAAGTTCCGTCGACAATCCGATGCTTGCCACGTTGAAGAAGGCATGCCCGTTGACCGTGCCGAGATCGACCTTGCGCGAATGACCGGACGCGATCACGTCGGCGGCCTGCAGCAGATCCATGGGAATGCCAAGCGTGCGGGCCAGATCGTTCGCCGTTCCCATCGGCATGATGCCCATCGGCAATCCGCTTTCCATCACCGCGACGGCGGCGGACGAGACCGTTCCATCGCCGCCGCATACCACGACGAGGTCGGCGGCCTCGCGCAGGCGAACGACGTCGCGCGCGAGTTCGGGAAGTGCATCGAACGGTTCGACCACGACATCCAGCCCGCCAGCACGCAGCCTTGCCAGAATGGGCTCGACGGGCTCGCCGCCGCGTCGCGCTTTCGTATTGATGAGGAACAGTGCTCTTTTACGGTGTTTCACCTTGGGCAGTCCTTAAAATTGTTTGCTGCCCCCCGGAAGCTTCGGCGAGATAGGTATGCTGTTGCGGCATTGCCAGTATTTCGCAACGCTTTACGTTCGATTGAACCGAATGCGATGGCGAAAGCGTCCCGCTCATGCCAGATCGGGCCAGTTAGCGGGGATTGCAGATGATGAGAAAAGGAAGCTGTCTATGCGGTGCCGTGCGCTTTGAGGCCGAAGGGTCGGTCAGGCCCGTCGTCTTTTGCCATTGCACGCAATGCCGCAAACAGAGTGGTCACTTCTATGCGACCACCAGCGTCGCCGACGCGCATCTGTCGGTGGATGGTCGTGAAAACGTGACATGGTTCGCCGCTTCGGCAACTGCCAGGCGCGGGTTTTGCAATCGATGCGGTTCGGCGCTGTTTTGGAAGGGCAATGGCCGCGACGTCACCTCCATTCTTGCCGGCGCTTTCGACGAACCGGCCGAACTCGTAGCTGCATGTCATATCTTCACCGCGGACAAAGGCGGTTACTACGAAATCGAGGACCATCTGCGCCAATATCCGCATGAATGGGACGGCGCGACGGACTGACTGGCGCGATCCACCCACACCGCCTATCTGTGCGCCATGTCAAATCGTGCTGAAATCGATCCCGCGCTTCTACTGGAGCGAAGGCAGGGCCTGCCGGACGATCTGCGGGTCCTTCTGGAAAACTATCCCCGCGAGGACTGGTCCGCGCATCCGAACGTGCATGGCCTGGCGTCGATGTGGCTCCAGCGGCACGATATGTTCCGGGAACTCGGCGGCATTTTGACGGCCGCGATCGGCGATTATCGTGAGGGTCGAACCGATGCGCGGCAATTCGCACAGATATTCGCGCCGCGCCTCAACTTCTTTCTTGGTCAGCTCGATGGTCATCACAACATCGAGGATCACCACTACTTTCCCATTTTCGCGCGGGCCGAAAGCCGCCTGACGCGCGGGTTCGACATTCTTGATTCGGACCATCACCTGATCCACGACGCGCTCGACATGAATTCGCAGACGGCGAACGCATTTCTGCAGGCGCTGCAAGGCGACGGCGACACGCAGCGCTACGCGGCGGACGCCTATGCCGACCAGAATGCCAGGCTCGTCGCCATGCTCGCCCGGCATCTCGACGATGAAGAGGATTTGATCATCCCGCTGATCCTCGATCGCGGTGACCGCGAGTTCGGCGGCTGATCAGCGTGAATGCTAGGGCGCAGGCGGCCATAAGGAGGGCGGCGGCGATGAGTTTTTCATGAGTGCGCAATTCGCCGCCCACGAAACGCTCCACCCCAAGCCCGACGAAATAGCCAAGCCCCACGAACAGAAGCGTCCATAGAGCGCAGGATACGGCACTGACGATCATGTAACGGGCAACCGGGATGCCCGATAGTCCGGCCGTGACCGCGCCGATGGTGCGCATTCCGTAGACGTAGCGGTTGAAGAACACGAAACTGGTGGGATGCGCGTTCACAAGCCGCGCGGCCCTTGCAAAGCCGGGACGGTCCCGAAGCTTGCCGACGAATGGATGGCTCGCCCATCGCCGCCCGGCCAGGAACATCGCCGTGTCGCCGGCAAGCGCGCCGGTGAAGACGGCCGGGAATGTGCCGACGACGTCGACGAGATTCTGATGTACGAGAAAGCCGGCAACGAGGGCGGCCGTCTCGCCTTCGAACACGCAGCCGATGAAAACGGCAAGAAGCCCGAACCGTCCGATAAGGTCGGTTATGAGGTCGCTCATCGAGGTTCGAGCCTGCCTTCGATCCGCTCAAGGGCCGTTGTCAGTCGCGAGATGCTTTCGTGCAGAAGGGCAATTTCCCGGTCGCGCATTTCATCGAGCTTTTCGTGAAGCGCCATGATTTCCAGTTCCGCCTTGAGGTTGACGGCGTAATCATGTTCGGCCTCCAGCCGGTCGCGGGCGCTCTGGCGGTTCTGCGACATCATGATTACCGGGGCCTGCAAGGCCGCGATCATCGACAAGATGAGATTGAGGAAGATGAACGGGTAGGGATCGAACGCATCGCGGGTCAGCATGATCGTGTTGGCGATTGTCCAGACCATGAGAAATGCGATGAACCCGAGAATGAAGCTCCAGGATCCCCCGAAACGGGCGACCGTATCGGCGATGCGATCGCCCATCGAGAGTCGCGTATCGAAGCTTTCGTTCTGGTTGCGGCTGATGGAGCGGCGTTCGGCGGCCGATTTGAGAATGCGGCTTTCGAGCTCGGTCGGCTTGCGGCCTTCGCGCTTCGTCCATCGCCTTGCAAGTTCGTCGAGCGTTACCATCGATCGTCCATTCGTGCGGGGCCGGGTCCAATGAAGAATGCATGCCGGCACGCTCGCCCGCAAGCGCGGTTGCCGTCCGTTTCGCGCCGCGCTAAACGAGCCGCATGAGCCAGACGCCAGACATTCTCCGTATCGCCGTCGCGCAGTTGAATCCAACGGTCGGCGACATCGCCGGCAATTTGGCCAAAGCGCGCGAGGCGCGGGCGGATGCGGCTCGTCAGGGAGCCGATCTCGTCCTCTTCACCGAACTGTTCATCGCCGGCTATCCGCCCGAGGATCTGGTGCTCAAGAAGGCTTTCGTTGCGGCCTGCGAAAAGGCCGTCGGCGACATTGCGGCCGACACGGGCGATGGTGGACCGGGAATCGTCATCGGCACGCCGGTAAAGCGGGCAAGCGGCCTCCACAATGCGGTCGTCGTCGCCGATGGCGGCAAGATCATCGCCGAGCGCTTCAAACTCGACCTTCCCAATTACGGCGAGTTCGACGAAAAGCGGGTGTTCCAGCCCGGACCGGATATGCCGGGGCCGGTGAACTTTCGCGGCGTGCGGCTTGGAATTCCGATCTGCGAGGATATCTGGGGCGAACTCGGCGTCAGCGAGACGCTGGCGGAGGTGGGTGCTGAAATCCTGCTCGTGCCGAACGGTTCGCCCTATTATCGCGGCAAACAGGATGTGCGTCAGCAGGTCGTGATCCGGCAAGTGATCGAGAGCGGTCTTCCGATGATCTACGCGAACCAGCTCGGCGGGCAGGACGAACTGGTCTTCGACGGCGCGTCCTTCGCTATCAATGCCGACAAGTCGCTCGCCTTCCAGATGAGCCCGTTCGAGGAGACGCTCGCCGTCACGACCTGGGCGCGGGAAGGGGACGGCTGGCGCTGCACAGGCGGACCGCGTTCGCTGATACCTGACGCGCAGGAGGCCGACTATCGCGCCTGCATGCTCGGCCTGCGCGACTATGTGAACAAGAACGGCTTCAGGGACGTCGTCCTCGGTCTCTCGGGCGGCATCGATTCGGCGATCTGCGCGGCGCTGGCGGTCGACGCGCTCGGCGAAGAGCGGGTGCGCACGATCATGATGCCGTATCGCTACACGTCCGAAGGTTCGCTCAGGGACGCCGAGGACTGCGCGCGCGCGCTCGGCTGCCGCTACGACATCGTGCCCATCGCCGAGCCGGTCGAAGGATTTTCGCAGGTACTCGCGCCCCTGTTCGCCGGAACGAACGAGGGTGTCACGGAAGAAAATCTGCAAAGCCGGGCGCGCGGCACGATCCTGATGGCGGTGTCCAACAAGTTCGGCTCGATGGTCGTGACGACTGGCAACAAGTCGGAAATGTCGGTCGGTTACGCCACGCTTTACGGCGACATGAATGGCGGCTTCAACCCCATCAAGGACCTCTACAAGATGCAGGTCTACGGTCTGTCGCGCTGGCGAAACGGCACCGTTCCGCCCGGAGCGCTCGGCCCGTCCGGGCAGGTCATTCCGCCAAACATCATCGACAAGGCGCCATCGGCGGAACTTCGACCCGACCAGACGGATCAGGATTCGCTGCCGCCCTATCCTGTGCTCGACGATATTCTGGAATCGCTCGTCGAGAACGAGTTGAGCGTCGACGAGATCGTCGCGCGCGGCCACGACCGCGACCTCGTCCACCGGATCGAACACCTGCTCTACATCGCCGAATACAAGCGCCGGCAGGCCGCGCCCGGCGTGAAGATCACCCGCAAGAATTTCGGCCGCGACCGGCGCTATCCGATCACCAACCGTTTTCGAGATAGGACCTGAACATGACCGTCACCGTCCGTTTCGCGCCGTCGCCGACCGGCCATATCCATATCGGCAATGCGCGCACCGCGCTTTTCAATTGGCTGTTCGCAAACAAGGCGAACGGGCGGTTTATTCTGCGCTTCGATGACACCGATGTTGCGCGATCCCGGCAGGAATATGCCGATCAAATCCAGAAGGATCTGTTCTGGCTCGGCATCAAGCCGGACGTGACCGCTCACCAGTCGTCCCGCTTCGTCACTTACGAAGCCGCGGTCGAGACGCTGAAGGCGAAAGGCGTACTTTATCCCTGCTACGAGACGCCGGACGAATTGGAGCGCAAGCGCCGGTTGCGCCTTTCCCGCCGTTTGCCGCCGGTCTATGGCCGCGAAGCGTTGAAGCTGACGGATGGGGAAAAGAAGGCGTTCAAGGCCGAAGGGCGCAAGCCGCACTGGCGCTTTCTCCTGCCCAATTTCGCGGCCGATCCGTTCGCGCCGCAGCGCACCGAAGTTCACTGGGACGACGTTGTACGCGGGCCGCAGACCGTCGATCTCGCCTCCATGTCCGATCCGGTTCTGGTGCGCGAGGATGGTACCTATCTCTACACGCTGCCGTCCGTCGCGGATGATATCGAGATGGGCGTCACTCACGTCATTCGCGGCGACGACCATGTCACGAATACCGGAGCGCAAATCGCGTTGTTCAAGGCGCTGGACGCCGAGCAGCCCGCCTTTGGCCACCACAATCTCCTGACCACCAGCACCGGTGAGGGGCTGTCGAAGCGCACCGGCTCGCTGTCCATCAAGGGATTGCGCGAGGCCGGGATCGAGCCTTTGGCGGTTGCGTCTTTGGCCGTGCTGATCGGAACCTCGGAGAGTGTTGCAGCCGTTTATTCGCTGGACGAACTCGTGCAGCGCTTCGAGCCGACCGCCACATCGAAATCGGCATCCAAATTCGATCCCGCCGATCTGGACGGCCTCAATCGCGACATTTTGCACGCCATGCCTTTCGCAACGGCCAAGCCGCGCTTGGCCGAACTCGGCATCGAGGGTGAAAAGGCAGAGCCGTTCTGGCTTTGCGTTCGCGGCAATCTCGACCGTTTCGCAGATGCAGCCGAGTGGTGGACAATTATCTCCAAGAAGGGCCGGCCGGCTACGGAATTTTCTGCCGAGGATGAGGCGTTTCTGGCACAGGCTTTCGCCGAATTGCCGCCCGAGCCTTGGGACCAGATGACGTGGAAGGTGTGGACCGACCGCGTCAAGCAGGTCACGGGCCGCAAGGGGAAGACGCTGTTCATGCCCTTGCGACTGGCTCTTACCGGACGCGACTCCGGACCGGAGCTTGCGAATTTTCTGCCGCTTTTGGGCGTCGAGGAAACGCAGGCCCGACGCCCCTGAAAGTTATCCGGCGTCGGCTGCTTCGGCTGCGTTCTGGGCCGCTTCAACCACGGCCAGCGCGGTCATGTTGACGACGCCGCGCGACGTTACGGACGGCGTCAATATATGAGCGGGCAGGGCGGTTCCAAGCAGGATCGGCCCGACATGCAGCGCGTCCGTCATCGCCTTGATCGTGTTCAGGGCGATATTGGCGGCATCGAGATTCGGGAAAACCAGAAGATTGGCTTCGCCCGTCAGTGTCGAGTGCGGATAGACGCGTTGGCGCAATGTCTCGGACAAGGCGGAATCACCGTGCATTTCACCATCGGCGACCAGATCGGGCGCGGCGGTCCGTAACAATGCCGCTGCTTTGCGCATCTTCAGCGCACTTGCCGAATCGCGCGAGCCGAAATTCGAATGCGACAGCAGCGCCGCCTTCGGCTCGATCCCGAACCGGCGGATTTCGGCCGCTGCCAGGGTCGTCATCTCCGCGATTTCCTCGGCCGACGGATCGACTGACACATAGGTATCGGTGAAGAACGTCACGCCGCGCTGCGAGATCAGCATCGACAGCGCCGACATGTCCGTAACGCCGTCCCGGCGTCCGATGATCAGTTCGACATTGCGCAGATGGCGTTCGAACCGGCCTTCCAGGCCGCAAACCATTGCGTCCGCCTCGCCGCGCATCATGGCGAGTGCGGCGATGACCGTGTTGTTGGTGCGCACCATGGTGCGGGCAGCTTCCGGCGTCACGCCGCGCCGGCCCGCGAGTTTCAGCAGCAGGTCGACATAATCGCGATAGCGCGGATCGTCTTCGGGATTGATGATCTCGAAATCGGCACCCGGAACGATTTTCAGCCCGTACCGCTTCAGCCGTGTTTCGATGACCGCCGGCCGACCGATGAGAATGGGTGCTGCGATCTTTTCCTCGATCACGACCTGCGCTGCCCGCAGTACGCGCTCGTCCTCGCCGTCGGCATAGATCACGCGGTTGCCGGCCGCATTCCGGGCCGCTGCGAAGACCGGTTTCATCACCAGACCCGAGCGGAACACGAAGCGGGTCAGCCGATCGATATAGGCGCCCATGTCCTCGATGGGACGTGTTGCAACGCCGGTCTCCATGGCCGCGCGGGCGACGGCGGGCGCGATGCGCAGGATCAGGCGCGGATCGAAGGGAGAGGGGATCAGGAAATCCGGCCCGAATATCGGCGTTTCGCCCGAATAGGCGCGGGCGGCCACGTCCGAGGGTTCTTCACGCGCGAGCGCGGCGATGGCCCGCACGGCTGCCATCTTCATCGTTTCATTGATTGCCGTCGCGCCGCAATCGAGCGCACCACGGAAGATGTATGGAAAGCAAAGGACGTTGTTGACCTGGTTCGGGAAATCCGAACGTCCCGTGCAGATCATGGCGTCCGGCCGGGCTTGTCTTGCCAGATCCGGCATGATCTCCGGGGTGGGGTTGGCAAGCGCCAGAATAAGCGGACGCTCGGCCATATGCTCGAGGAGTTCCGGCTTGAGGACGCCAGCCGCAGACAGGCCGAGGAAAACGTCCGCTCCGCCGATGACGTCAGCGAGGCTGCGGGCGTTGGTTTCTTTGAGGTATGGCTCCTTCCAGCGATCCATCTCTTCGAGGCGGCCCCTATAGGCGACGCCGTGACGGTCGGTGATCCAGATATTGTCGCGGTCCGCACCCAGTTCCACGAGCAGGTTGAGGCAGGCAAGCGCCGCGGCACCCGCACCGGAGGTGACGATCTTGACCTCGTCGATCTTCTTACCCGCAAGTTCCAGCGCATTGAGAACCGCCGCCGCGACGATGATGGCGGTTCCGTGCTGGTCGTCGTGGAAGACGGGAATCTGCATCCGCGCCTTCAACCGTTCCTCGACCTCGAAACATTCGGGAGCCTTGATATCTTCGAGATTGATGCCGCCGAATGTCGGCTCCAGCGCGGCGACCGTCTCAACCATCCGGTCGATCTCCGGCGCGTCGATCTCGATGTCGAACACGTCGATGCCGGCGAACTTCTTGAACAGGACCGCCTTGCCCTCCATTACGGGCTTGGAGGCGAGCGGCCCGATATTGCCGAGCCCGAGCACCGCCGAGCCGTTGGAAATGACGGCGACGAGGTTGGAACGAGACGTGTAGTCTGCAGCAGTGGCGGGATCTTCGTGGATCGCGAGGCAGGGCGCGGCGACGCCCGGCGAATAGGCAAGCGCCAGATCGCGCTGGTTGCCGAGCGGTTTTGTTGCCTGAATCTCGAGTTTACCGGGAGCCGGATAGCGATGATAGAAGAGCGCCGCCTCGTCCAGATCAGCCGGCGCAGACTTCGAAACTTCATCCATCATTGCCGTTCAATCCTCCGATCCCCGTTTTCAAAAACACTGATTGCGCCGTTCGCGATATCCGCACGGACGAGCTTAGAAGGCGCTGGTGTAGAGGCCGCCATCCAGAACGAGATTCTGTCCGGTGATGTAGCCCGCATGGGAAGAGCACAGGAATGCGCATGCCTTGCCGAATTCCTCGGCGGAGCCGAGACGCTTGGCCGGAATCACCTGAGCGGCCTTGTGTGCCGCTGCCTCTTCGCTTTCGCCCGACTTTTCCGCGCTGAACCGGATCGTCGTGCGGATGCGGTCCGTATCGAACTTGCCGGGCAGGATGTTGTTGATCGTCACATTCTTCGCCGCGACCGTCCGTGCGACGCCGGCGAGAAAGGCGGTCAGGCCGGCGCGTGCTCCCGACGACAGGTCTAGCCCCGGTATCGGCTGGTAGACCGAAAGCGAGGTGATGTTGACGATGCGGCCGAACTCCTTCTCGGCCATGGTGTCGATCACCGCCTTGATGAGTTCGATCGGCGTGATCATGTTCTGCGTGACGCCTTCGAGCATGTTGTCACGCGTCAGCTCGCGAAAATCGCGCAGCGGCGGGCCGCCGTTGTTGTTGACGAGGATGTCGGGGGCCGGACAGGCCTTGAGCAGGGCTTCCTGGATGTCGGGTGTGGAAACGTCGCCGACGACTTCGGTGACGGTTACTCCGAACCGGCTCCGAAACTCCTCGGCGGTCTTTGCAAGAATTGCTGCATCGCGGCCGTTGACCACTAGATCACAACCGGCCTCGGCCAGCGCCGTTGCGCAGCCGCGACCCAGTCCCCGGCTCGATGCGCAGACGATTGCCTTCTTGCCGCGTATGCCCAGATCCATGCTTGAACTCTCCCTTGAAAATGCGGCGCTAACCTATCCCGCTCTCGTCGTTAAACACAACCGCGCGAGATGTCTTTTGAAGTATATCTAGCCCCACAACTCGGCTTCCGGAGGGGAAACCAGCGAGTCGGTGTAGCGCAGAGCAGGCGATCGATCCCGCGCCAGAAGCAGCGGCCCGTCGAGATCGACGAAGTCGGCGTCCTGCGCCAGAAGAACGGCAGGCGCCATGGCCAGCGACGTTCCAACCATGCATCCAACCATGATGGCGAAGCCGTGTCCCCGCGCGCGGTCGCGCAGGTCGATGGCGGCCGTCAGCCCGCCGGTCTTGTCCAGCTTGATGTTCACGGCGTCATAAAGGCCGACGAGCTTGTCGAGATCGTCGGCGCCGTGGACGCTCTCGTCGGCGCAGATCGGAACGGGGTGCGCGATCGTGCGCAGGATATCGTCGGCACCCTGCGGCAGCGGCTGCTCGATCAGTGCGATTCGATGTTGGGCCGCCACAGCGAGGTGATCGACGATATTGTCCGGCGTCCAGCCTTCATTGGCGTCGAGGATGATGCGGCTTTCCGGTGCAGCTTCGGCGACGGCCCGGATGCGCGAGCGATCGTCTTCCGTGCCGACCTTGACCTTGAGCAACGGCCGGAACGCGTTGTTGCGTGCGTTCTGCGCCATCTCGTCCGGTTCGCCGAGCGAGATCGTCATCGCGGTCGTCAGTGCCTGCTGGCGCGCGGAGCAGATGATATCCTGCACGCGTCGTCCCGACATTTTGGCTTCCAGATCCCACAGCGCGCAATCGACCGCATTTCGCGCGGCCCCTGCCGGCAGCAGCTTCAAAAGCGATTCGCGATCCGCGCCGTCGCGAATCGCGGGCGCTATTGATTCGATTGCGGCTTTCACCAGATCGAGGCTTTCACCATATCTTGAATAGGGGACGCACTCGCCGCGTCCTATAGCTTCGCCATCGCTGATCGTGCAGGTCACGACCTCCGCCTCGGTCTTCGTTCCCCTTGAAATCCGAAAACTTCCGGCAATCGGAAACCGTTCTATCTCGGCAGAAATGTCACGCCGCATAAGGAATTCTCCAGTGCTGAAATCGCGCCCCGGTTGATAAAGTGACAGCCGGAACATTCGTGAGTAAGACTTCCGCCATGTTCAGGAAACCCGGACCGGAAGCAAGCCAGGCGCTAGCCGAAACCGACTCCTCCCGTCCCGCCATCGAGCGGCGCGAGGAGGGTGGTCGGCTGATTTGCGCGCTTTCGGGCGACTGGGACACCCAGACGGTGGCGCTTGTCGATCAGGACATGCGCGAGTTGGAACGAGCGCAATCCGCACAGACGATCGAAATCGACGTTGCCGGAATTGGCCGCATGGACACGGCCGGCGCATGGCTGGTGGAGCGTCTTGCGCATTCTCATCGCAGCCGGGGCGCGCAGGTGGAGATTTCGGGACAGTCCGAATCCCTCGCGACGCTTTCCGAGGCCGTCGGAGAGGTGCTGAACAAGCCGGACGAAAAGGTGCCAGACGACAGGACACCTTTCTTCCTGCGGCTTCCCGAATCGCTTGGCCGCGTTATGTACGGCTTCTACACCGACTTCCTCGCCTCGATGCACATTCTGGGCGCGACGATCCGCGGCGGTCAGCTCAAGCTTGGCCGCGGTCATTCCGTCAATCTGGCCGCGATCTTCAATCAGGTTGATCGCATGGGTGTCGGGGCGATTCCCGTCGTCATCTTGATGTCGTTCATCGTCGGCGCGATCGTCGCCCAGCAGGGCGCGTTCCAGCTTCGCTATTTCGGCGCGGAAATCTTCGTCGTCGATCTGGTCGGCATCCTCGTTCTGCGCGAGATGGGCGTTCTTTTGACCGCGATCATGGTCGCGGGTCGTTCGGGCAGCGCGATCACGGCCGAAATCGGATCGATGAAGATGCGCGAGGAAGTCGACGCGCTGACGGTCATCGGCCTCAATCCGGTCGGCGTGCTGGTCTTTCCACGCCTCGTCGCGCTCGTCATCGCGCTTCCGTGCCTGACGATCTTCGCCAATTTCGCCGCGATCGGTGGTGCGATGACGGTGACCTGGATTTATTCGGGTATCACGCCCGATGCCTTTCTCGACCGCATGCGGTCGTCGATTGATATGGGGACGATTTTTGCCGGTCTGATCAAAGCGCCTTTCATGGCGCTGATCATCGGTATCATCGGTTCGGTGGAAGGCATGAAGGTCGGCGGCAGTGCCGAATCCCTCGGTCGGCACGTCACGTCGTCCGTGGTGAAGTCGATCTTCGTGGTCATCGTGCTGGACGGCATGTTCGCCATCTTCTTCGCCGCAATCAATTTTTGAGGCGGCGATGAGCGAAATTCTCCTCCACGACAAACCAGCCGCGCCCGAGCCTGAAAAGCGGGACGATGTGATTTTGAGCGCGCGGGACGTGACAGTGCGTTTCGGCAGGACGACCGTGCTGGAAAACCTGTCGCTCGATGTTTATCGGGGTGAAATTCTCGGCTTTATCGGTCCCTCCGGTGCCGGCAAGTCCGTGCTGTTGCGCACGGTTCTCGGCCTCAACTCCAAGCAGTCCGGCACGATCGAGCTGTTCGGTGTCGATATCGACAATGTCACCGACCAGCAGCGCGTGTCGCTCGACATGCGGCTTGGTGTGCTTTTTCAGCAGGGGGCGCTCTTTTCGGCGCTGACCGTCAAGGAGAACATCCAGGTTCCGATGCGGGAATATCTCGACCTGCCGAAGAAGCTGATGGACGAGCTCGCAATGCTCAAGCTTGAGCTTGTCGGACTGAAGCCTGACGCGGCCGACAAATTTCCCTCGCAGCTTTCCGGCGGCATGATCAAGCGCGCCGCGCTAGCGCGTGCGCTTGCGCTCGATCCCGACATCGTCTTCCTCGACGAGCCGACATCGGGTCTCGATCCGATCGGCGCAGCGGATTTCGACGAACTCGTCGCCAAGCTGCGCGATACGATGGGGCTGACCGTCTATATGGTCACCCACGATCTCGACAGCCTGTTTTCGGTCTGCGATCGTATCGCCATTCTCGGCGGCAAAAAGGTGATGGTGGACGGGACCGTCAAGGAATTGATGGATTACGACGAACCGTGGGTACAGTCCTATTTCCGCGGCAAGCGCGCGCGCCAGATCGACATGTCGGCACGCGGTTGAACGAGAGAAGTTGAATGGAAACACGCGCCAATTACGTCATCGTCGGCATTTTCACGCTGGTCGCGATACTGGCGGCATTCGCCTTCGTCTACTGGACGGCGGCGGTGGGCGAACGGGGCGAGACCGCAACCGTGCGCATCCTGATCCCCGGCTCTGCTTCCGGGCTCGGGCGTGGCAGCGCCATTCTCTTCAACGGCGTTCGCGTCGGTGACATTCGCCGTGTCTATATCGATCCGCGCAACCCGGCCGCTGCCATCGCCGATGCCGAGATCGACCGTTTGACGCCGATTACCCGCTCGACGCAAGTCGATGTCGGCCTTGCGGGATTGACCGGTCAGGCGAATATCGAGCTGCGGGGTGCCAATCTTGATGAACCGAATCTGATCGACGAAGCCGAATCGCAGGGCCGAGTTGCGGAACTTACCGCCAACCCATCCGCCGTGACCAACCTTCTGGAGACCGCCCAGTCGATCTTCCGCAGGGCCGATACCGTCCTGACCGAGTTCGAGGGCTTCGCCACCGACGTGCGCGGTCCACTGACCCAGTCGGCCCGCAACGCGCAGATGTTCACGGATGCGCTGGGCCGCAATGCCGAGGGCATCGACACGTTCCTTGCCAGCGTGTCGGACCTTTCCGGCACGCTTTCAAGCGTCTCCGGCCAGTTGCAATCGACCTTGGCGGCCGCCGAAGAATTCATCTCCGCAGTCGATGCCGGCCGCGTCAATCAGGTCATGGCCAATGTCGAGGAATTCACGGGCGATCTGCGCGACGCAGGTGACGGTCTCCAGCAGATTATGACCGATATGTCGACAGCATCCGCCGCCGTGGCGACGATCACGACACGCGCAGAAGGGACGATGAACACGATAGACGGCGTCGTTTCCAGCGTGCAGGGCGTGGTCGATCAGGTCGACCCCGAAATGGTGCGCGAACTGGTCTCTAATTTCGATCAGGCGAGCGCGGCCATCCGCAGCGCATCGAACGACGTGCAGAACATCGCCCGCTCGATCAACGAGCGCTCGGGCGATATCGACAAGGTCATCGCGGACGCGCGCCTTCTCGGCGAGCGCCTCAATCAGGCAGCGCTGCGCGTCGATGGCGTAATCATGCGCGTGGACGATCTTCTCGGGTCGGGCCAGACCGACGGCGTCATTGCCGACACGCGCGAGACGTTGCAGAGCTTCCGCCAGGTCGCGGACAATCTCAACGCACGCATCGACGAATTGCTCGGCACGGCCGATACTGAAGGGCTGATCGCCGATGCCCGCGTCACGCTCGATTCGTTCCGCCAGATGGCCGACACGATCGACAGTCGCGTCGATGAGGTGCTCGGTTCGGCAGAAACGCGCGGTCTGATCCAGGATGCCAGCGCAACGCTTGCCGCCTACCGTCAGGTGGCCGATACGCTCAATTCCCGAATCGGCGCGATCACGGACAACCTTTCCCGTTTCAGCGGGCAGGGCCTGCGCGAAGTGGACGGCCTCGTGCGCGACACGCGCCAGTCGATCAACCGGATCGAGCGTGCCATCACGGATATCGAGCGCAATCCGCAGCGCATCTTGCAGGGTGGAGCGGGCGAAGTGCGCCAGTTCGACGGGCGTCAGCGTCGATGAGGAACCAACCTTGCCATAACGCGCTTTCACGACAAGATTGGGCGCACAAGCAATGCGGACCAACGGTCAAGTCGGGGGATTATCAGTGACATTGCGTTTTTCTTTGCCGGTTATCGCCGGGCTCGCCCTTTCCTTGTCCGGTTGTGCGCTACTCGGCGGCGGGCCGGCTGCCCTCGACACGTTCGAACTGACCACGAGGGCGACCGCCGCTACCGGCCCTCAGCGCGCGCGCACGCAGATTCTGATTGCCGAGCCGACCGCGCTGCGTTCGCTCGATGGCCAGGAAATCGTTATCCGCACGTCTCCAGGCTCGATCGAATATCTGTCGGGCGCGCAATGGTCGGATCGCCTGCCGCGTGTCGTGCAGGTCCGTCTTTCTGAGGCTTTTCAGGCTTCGGGACGCTTTGCAGGCGTGGGATTGCCGGGGCAGGGGCTTGCAATCGACTATCAGATCGTCACCGAAATCCGCTCGTTCGGCGTGCGCGTCGATGGCGGGCCGCGCGCCGAGGTCAGCTTTTTCGTGAAGGTCCTGAACGATCGCAACGGGTCCGTGCGCGCGTCGCGTCTCTTCACGGCCCAGGCACCGGTTTCCGGAACGGGCAACGCGGCCTATGCCGCCGCGCTCGATCAGGCATTCGCGCAGGCCATCGGCGAACTCGTGCCCTGGGCGGCTTCCGCTATGTAGGACGGACAGGCGAGCCTTCAGGCTTGTCCGCTGTCGTCCTTCTTCGCCGGGAAGAAGAAAGAGGAAATCGCGACCAGCGCCGCGACGATGATCGTATTCGTGACGATTCCCGCGAGCACGAGGTTCCACCAGTTCGCTGCATCCGGCGCAAAGGACAGTGGGATCAGCACCGCGACGAAGAAGATGCCCGCCGCAAGCGGCAACAACGTTCCGCTCACCGCGGAAGTATTGCGGGCGGTCAGAACAAGAAAAAGCAGAAGTCCGGCACGGAACGGATCGAAAAACTGCTCGCTGAAAATCTCGCCCCAACTCATGCCAGTTCCCTCCCGAAAGTGCATGACGCCCGCTTGCGGCATTGCTTGATGCCAGCGGTTCTACCGGATCGATCCCGGCAATGAAAGGCGCGGCTCTTTCGGACAACGGGCAAAGATGGTCATTACTTTGCCGTCTTAGACTAAAGTCATAAGCATAAAGCATCGCTGCCCATCCGCCTTCACATCTGACAGATTTCGACATGATGCCGCCCGATTCTCTGGAGGACGCCTCAGGCGTGCGGGTGGAAATCGCGAATGTGTTCGCCATGGGGAGGACTGAAAATGGCAGATGTCGCCACTGGCGCGGGGCATAAAAACCGCGCAATGACCAGGGAGGAGCGCAAGGTCATCTTTGCATCCTCGCTCGGCACCGTTTTCGAATGGTACGACTTTTATCTCTACGGTTCGCTGGCTGCCTTTATCGGCGCGGCCTTTTTCTCGGAATACCCGGAAGCGACCCGCAACATCTTTGCGCTTCTGGCATTCGCCGCAGGCTTCCTCGTCCGCCCGTTCGGCGCGCTGGTCTTCGGCCGGCTCGGCGATATCGTCGGCCGCAAATACACCTTTCTCGTCACGATCGTCATCATGGGCGCCTCGACCTTCCTGGTCGGGCTTTTGCCCGGATCGGCAACGATCGGCATCGCGGCTCCGATCATCCTGATCATCCTGCGGATGCTCCAGGGCCTGGCGCTCGGCGGTGAATATGGTGGTGCCGCGACCTATGTCGCCGAACACGCACCCGATGGAAGGCGAGGCTTCTATACGTCCTGGATTCAAACAACGGCGACGCTCGGTCTCTTTATGTCGCTGCTCGTCATTCTTGCTATCCAGACGATGCTCGGGCCGGACGCGTTCCGCGAATGGGGCTGGCGCGTGCCGTTCCTCCTGTCGATCTTCCTGCTCGGCATCTCGGTCTGGATTCGTCTGACACTCAACGAATCGCCGACGTTCCAGCGCATGAAGGCCGAGGGCAAGACGTCCAAGGCGCCCCTGTCCGAAGCATTCGGTCAGTGGAAGAACGCCAAGCTCGCATTGCTGGCGCTGTTCGGCCTCACGGCCGGTCAGGCCGTCGTATGGTATACGGGTCAGTTCTACGCGCTGTTCTTCCTTCAGAACGTCCTCAAGGTCGACGGCGTCTCGGTCAACATCATGATCGCAATCGCTCTGGCCATGGGTACGCCGTTCTTCGTGTTCTTCGGCTGGCTGTCGGACAAGGTCGGTCGCAAGCAGATCATCATGGCCGGTCTTGCGCTCGCCATCCTCACCTACTTCCCGTTGTTCTCGGCCCTGACCCACGCCGCCAATCCGGCGCTGGCTGCGGCTCACGACAACGTGCAGGTGACGGTGACGGCCGCTCCCGGGGATTGTAACTTCCAGTTCAACCCGACCGGAACGGCGCGCTTCACGACGTCGTGCGATATCGCCACGGCGTTCCTGACACGTAACTCGGTGCCGTATGACGTCAGCCAGACGGCTGCGGCAGGTACGCCTGCGGTGATCACGATCGGCAACGAAACGATCGAATCCTACGATGCGAACGTCGTCGGTGCAGACGCTGCTGCCCGTAACACCGACCTGTCGAACGCCACGTTCGCGGCGTTGCAGGAGGCCGGTTATCCGCTCGTACAGAACGATGCGGGCGCATATACCATGGTCGCCAATCCGGACGAGGTACAGTGGGGCCGCATCATCGCGATCCTGTTCGTCCTCGTTCTCTATGTGACGATGGTCTACGGTCCGATCGCGGCCATCCTGGTCGAAATGTTCCCGACCCGCATCCGCTACACCGGCATGTCCTTACCCTACCACATCGGTAATGGCTGGTTCGGCGGCCTGCTTCCGGCGACCGTGTTCGCCATGAGCGCGGCGCGCGGCGACATCTATTTCGGTCTCTGGTATCCGATCGCGATCGCCGCGATGACGCTCGTCATCGGCATTTTGTTCGTCCGCGATACGAAGGACACCGACCTCGACGCCGTCGACTGACGCCGGCTCGACATGAAAACGGAAAGGTCCGGGAAATCTGCCCGGGCCTTTTCTTTTGGCTTATCGAATTGAGGCTATCGGTTCGCTTTGTTGCCTGCTTCGAGGTTCGATCGAGCCCGATTCGACCGGACTTTTCGGAACACGGCAAGCCTCAAGAAAAAGCCCCGGCAAAACCGGGGCTTTTGATTTGTATGGCGAACCGATCAGCGCTTGGCGATCGGCACGTAGTCGCGTTCGGTAGGCCCGGTATAAAGCTGGCGCGGGCGGCCGATACGCTGGCCCGGATCCTCGATCATCTCCTTCCACTGCGCCACCCAGCCGACGGTGCGTGCAAGCGCGAACAGCACCGTGAACATGGTGGTGGGGAAGCCGAGCGCCTTCAGCGTAATGCCCGAATAGAAGTCGATATTCGGATAGAGCTTCTTTTCGATGAAGTATTCATCCGTGAGCGCGATCTTCTCGAGCTCCATCGCAACGTCCAGCAGCGGATCGTCCTTGATGCCGAGTTCGGCCAGAACCTCATGCGTCGTCTTCTGCATGATCTTGGCGCGCGGATCGTAGTTCTTGTAGACGCGGTGCCCGAAGCCCATCAGGCGGAACGGATCGTCCTTGTCCTTGGCGCGCGCGATGAACTCGGGAATACGGTCGACCGAACCGATCTCGGCCAGCATGTTGAGTGCCGCTTCGTTGGCTCCGCCATGGGCGGGGCCCCAAAGACATGCGATGCCGGCGGCGATGCAGGCGAACGGGTTCGCGCCCGACGAGCCGGCAAGGCGAACCGTCGAGGTCGATGCATTCTGCTCGTGGTCGGCGTGCAGGATGAAGATGCGCTCCATGGCGCGCGCGAGCACCGGATTGACCTTGTAGTCCTCGCATGGCACCGCAAAGCACATATGCAGGAAGTTGGCCGCGAAGGAGAGCTCGTTCTTCGGATAAACGAAGGGCTGGCCTATATGGTACTTGTAGGCCATCGCCGCGATCGTGGGCATCTTCGCGATCAGGCGGATCGAGGCGACCATTCGCTGATGCGGGTCGGAGATGTCGGTCGAGTCGTGATAGAACGCCGAAAGCGCGCCGACGACGCCGCACATGACGGCCATCGGATGCGCGTCGCGACGGAAGCCCGTGAAGAAGCGCGACATCTGCTCGTGCACCATCGTGTGGTGCGTGACGCGGTAGTCGAAATCTTCCTTTTGCGCCTTGGTCGGCAATTCGCCGTAAAGCAGCAGGTAACAGGTTTCGAGGAAATCGCCATGCTCGGCGAGCTGGTCGATCGGATAGCCTCTATGAAGGAGAACGCCGACGTCGCCGTCGATATAGGTGATCTCGGATTCGCAGCTCGCCGTCGAGGTGAAGCCCGGATCGTAGGTGAACGCGCCGGTGTTCTTGTAGAGCGCCGAGATGTCGATGACGTCCGGGCCGACCGAGCCTTTTCGCACCTTGAAGTCGTGGCTCTCGCCGCCGAATTCCAGTTTCGCCGTCCCTTCAGTCATATGAACACCTCATTCATGCGGAAAACTTTTCAAGGCCGGGTTGGCATTGGTGATGTTCCATAACGAACCCGGACAGTGCGCGCTCTAGCTAGCGCATTTGGTTCGGCGTGCCAAGTTCGCCGACAGTCGTATGCTGCATCGCGGCAAGTCGTGCAAATTAGAGCTGATCCTTCAGCCGCGCGAGACTTTCTTCCCGTCCCAGAACGGCGAGCACATCGAACACACCGGGCGATACCGAACGCCCGGTCAGCGCGGCGCGGAGCGGCTGTGCCGCCTTGCCGAGCTTCAGACCGGCTTCCTCGGCATAGGCTCTTACAGCCGCCTCCGTCGTCTCCGCGCGCCAGTCTTCGACTGCATCGAGTTTCGTCACCACCCCTGCCAGCGCATCGCGGCCGCCATCGGCAAGAATCTGGGCAGCTTTCTCGTCAAGCGCAAGCGGACGCTCGGCAAAAAGGAAGCTCGCGCCGTCCTTCAGCTCGACAAGCGTCTTCGCACGATCCTTCAGCCCCGTCATCGCTGCGAGGAGCTGGCCGCGGCGCGTCGGATCGAGCCTGGCCAGCATTTCGTCGCCGCCCTCCAGATAGGGTAGCGTGGCCTCCAGTTGCGCCAGAAGCTCCACATCGTCGCTCTGGCGCATGTAAACGCCATTCAAAGCCTCGAGCTTGGCGAAGTCGAAACGCGCGGCGCCCTTGTTGACGTCCTCGATCTCGAACCATTCGATCATCTGGTCGAGCGTCATGATTTCGTCGTCGCCATGGCTCCAGCCGAGCCGGACAAGATAGTTGCGCAGGGCGGCAGGCAGGTAGCCCATCTCGCGATAAGCTTCGACGCCCAGCGCACCGTGGCGCTTGGAAAGCTTCGCGCCGTCCGCGCCGTGGATCAGCGGGATATGGCCCATGACCGGCACGTCCCAGCCCATCGCCTCGTAGATGATGGTCTGTCGGGCGGCATTCGTCAGATGGTCGTCGCCGCGAATGATGTGCGTGACGCCCATATCGTGATCGTCGACGACGACGGCGTGCATGTAGGTCGGGTTGCCGTCCGAACGCAGGATGATGAAATCGTCCAGATCCTTATTCGGGAAGCGGACCTCGCCCTGCACCTTGTCCTGAACGATCGTGAAGCCGTCCTGCGGTGCCTTGATGCGCACGACGGGCTTGACGCCTTCGGGTGCCTCGGACGGATCGCGGTCGCGCCAGCGCCCATCATAGCGTGGCGGCCTGCCCTCGGCGCGCGCTTTTTCGCGCATCTCCGTCAACTCGTCCTGCGAGGCGTAACAGTAGTATGCCTTCCCGCGCTTCACGAGTTCCTCGCCGATCTCGCGATGTCGGTCGCCCCGCTCGAACTGCGAAACCGGTTCGCCGTCCCAGTCGAGACCGAGCCATTTCATACCGTCGAGAATCGCCGCCGTCGCCGCGTCCGTCGAACGCTCGCGGTCTGTGTCCTCGATGCGCAAGAGCATCTTACCGCCGGTATGCTTGGCGAAAAGCCAGTTGAAAAGCGCCGTGCGCGCACCGCCGATATGGAGATAGCCGGTGGGCGAAGGTGCGAAGCGGGTGACGACGGGACGGCTCATGGAACTTCCTGGATCTCATACGTGCTCACGTCGAGCGACATGTGGCGTTCTGTTGGCGCTCATGTAGCATAGGCCAGTCGAGGTGCAAGCATCTCACCGGCGGGGGCCATCATGAGGGAGACGACGGAGCGTTCCGGCATCGACGAGCGCCGATTGCTTGCAACCGGCGAAGCCGTTGTGACCGCTGGGGAAATGCGCTCTGGTTCCGTAGGCAAGGCATCGGATTGGCGGCCGCAGCGATGGAGGCCCCGCACTTTCGGCCTGCCTCGGCCCGACATGGGTGTGTTCGCCCGATCGGTCGAACACGAACTCGATCATGGCATGGCTTTTCTGTTCGTGCCGGTGCTTCTCGCGCTTGGGGCACTCATTTATTTCAACTTGCCGTGGGAGCCGGGCTTTTTCACTCTGGCCGCAATCGCGATAGCCTGTGCCGCACTGCTACCGGTCGCCGCCGCCGGCGGAATGGTGCGGGCCGCTTTGGCCGCGTGTCTCCTCACCAGCGCAGGCGTGACGGCCGCCAAGGTGGAAACGCGCCTCGCCGACACCAAAGTGCTCGGCTCGGAGATCACCACGCGGCTGACCGGACGCGTCGTACGCATCGAACATCAGGAAAGCGGCCGGGTACGCCTGACGCTTGATGTCGTGGCGACGGCGCGCCCCGAATTGCGCTACGCACCGGACCGCGTTCGGGTGACGGCGCGCTCCGTGCCAGAAGGACTCCTTCCCGGCGCGGGGGTGGTCGGGATCGCGCGTCTGATGCCGCCCTCCGGTCCGGTGCGGCCGCAAAGCTACGACTTCGCCTTCAAACGCTATTTCGACGGCATCGGCGGCAGCGGTTTCTTCATGAGGGGACCGGAACTCGTTCAGCTATCATCGGCGCCCACGAGAAAGGAGCGACTTGCCGCCTGGATCGAAAAGCAACGGGGCAATGTGGCCGAGCGGATCATGCAACGAATCGGAGGGACGGAGGGCGCGATCGCGGCAGCGCTGATTACCGGTATCCGGACCGGTATTCCGGAGGCCGCTAACGAAGCCATGCGAATTACCGGCCTGTACCACGTCATATCGATTTCGGGTCTGCACATGGCGCTCGTTGGCGGCACGATCATGGTGTCGATCCGGATTGCCGCTGCTTTCTTCCCGGCACTCGCCGTAAGACATCCGGTCAAGAAATACGCGGCTGGTGCCGCTTTGTTCGGTACCGGCTTTTACCTCGTGGTATCGGGCGGAGATATCGCCGCCCAGCGTGCGTTTCTGATGTTGGGCGTCATGCTGATCGCGGTGCTCTTCGATCGAGCGGCACTGACAATGCGCAACCTTGCGATATCGGCGCTGATCATCATCCTTATCTCGCCGCATGAGGTGATCGGTCCGAGCTTTCAGATGTCGTTTGCCGCGACGGCGGCTCTGGTGGCGGCCTATGGTGCATGGAGCGCGCGCAAGCGGGACAGGCTGGCCGACAGGGGCCCTCCGCCGAAGAGCGGCATGTTGCGAAGCGGCTTGTCGCATGCGACCGCGCTTGCCATGACTTCTATCATTGCGGGGCTTGCAACCGCACTGTTCACCGCCTGGCATTTTCAGCAGGTGTCGCCGCTTGGCGTTGTCGCAAACCTTACGGCCATGCCGCTCGTATCCGTCATCGTCATGCCTATGGCGGTTCTTGCGACGGTACTTATGCCGCTTGGCCTTGACGGATTTCCTCTGGACCTCATGGGCTTCGGCATATGGGGAATGAACACGATCGCATTTTGGCTTGCCGAGCGCTCGGCCTTCGACGCGACCGGCGCGATCCCGCTGTCGTCGGTACTGGTGCTGACGATGGCGCTCGTCATTCTCACCATGACGGGAGGTGTTCTTCGGTGGGCGGCGGTGCCATTGGTCATCGCCGGAATCGCGCTGATGATCATGCGCGATCTGCCGGATGTTCTCATTTCAGAGGATGCCCGTCTTGTGGCTGTCGGCACGGCAAGTGGCGGCGTCGCGGTCAACCGCCCGCGCCCGAACGGCTTCACCATCCAGAACTGGTTGCGCGCGTTCGACGTGCCGGACTTCGAACCGCCGAGATCGGCGGCGCACGCGGACGGGGAAAATCCGGTCAATTTCTTCATATGCGATGAAGGTCTTTGCCTTGCCCGTTCAGGCAAAGGCCCCGAAGTCGCCCACGCCGAAACCGTGGACGCGGCCTCGCGCGCCTGCGGAACGGTCAGACTGATCGTGATCGCAGATGCGACCGCAGACGACCCCTGCAATGATCCCGCCATCCTGGTGATCACGGCGCGCGACCTTGCAAAGGGGGGCAGCGCGCAGATCGTCTGGCGGGGCGAGGGGGCGTCGACGACACCCGTCCTGCGCCATGCGATCGCCGAGCCCTATCGTCCATGGCACGATCATCGCCGTTTTTCCCGCGCCGCGCGCGGGATGGGCCCCTATGTCCGGCCCGAGCGGCCGGAAACCGCACCGTCGGAAACGACCGAGTGAGCAATCCCGCCTTTGGGATATCCTGGCCGCACGCCTCAATGGCACCGAATATTCAGCGGACAATGCGGACTGAATAGCCTGTCTCGCGACATCAACCCGGCAGCATCGTCCACACCGTCTCAGTATTTGCGGATCAATCCGACTAGCTTGCCCTGAACCTTGACGCGCTCCGAACCGTAGATCTTGGTCTCATAGGCCGGGTTGGCTGCTTCGAGCGCAATCGAAGCTCCCTTGCGACGGAAGCGCTTCAACGTCGCCTCCTGATCGTCGACGAGGGCGACGACGATTTCACCGGGCGTCGCCGACTGGCCCGAACGTATGATCACCGTATCGCCATCGAGAATACCGGCCTCGATCATCGAATCGCCATGCACGTCAAGCGCGTAGTGCTCTCCGCTTGTCAGCATGTCGGGGGGAACGGTCACGGCGCGCGTGGCGTGCTGGATAGCGTCGATCGGCACGCCCGCGGCGATCCGGCCCATCACCGGAACCTCGATCGGGCCGCGCAATGCCGACGGCGACACAACCTGTCTTTCCGGCTTCTGCACCGGCTTCTCCGACAGGCTGCCCTGGATGACGCTGGGCTGGAAACGTTTTTGTGGTTGCGAGATCGAATCCGGCAGCTTGATCACCTCCAGCGCACGCGCCCTGTTCGGCATCCGTCGCAGGAAACCGCGCTCCTCGAGCGCCGTGATCAATCTGTGGATGCCGGACTTGGAGGCAAGACCCAGCGCTTCCTTCATCTCGTCGAAGGATGGTGGAATGCCGCTTTCCTTCAGCCGCTGATGGATGAAGAGCAGAAGTTCATGTTGCTTGCGCGTCAGCATGGCGGGCCTTAAGAAGGAATCGAAAAACAAAACCAGAACAAACGTACATGTTCCAGTTGTGTTCTGCAACAGGCATGATGAAATTGAAAAATTTCGGGGCGAAAATGGAAAAATCCGAGCGGCTTCTCTTCTTCATCGGGGCGCTTTGCGGCGCGGTAGGCGTCGTGCTGTCCGCGATTGCGGCACACCGGACGGGGGGCGATCTCGGCACCGCCGCGTCGTTCCTGCTCATCCACGCGCCAGCCCTGCTCATCCTGTCCCATCGGCGCTTCGGCAACGTACAGGTCGTCGGCGCGTGGACGATCGTTATCGGCCTCGCGCTGTTTTGCGGTGATCTGGTCGCCCGCGCGTTTCTGGGGATCCGGTTATTTCCGATGGCCGCGCCAGCCGGCGGCGTTTTCCTGATCGGCGGCTGGCTGCTCGTCGCGCTTTCGGCGCTGCTCAGCCGGCGCGGATCAGCCTGATCGCGTCGTCCCGGCTGAAGAGGTACAAAAGCATGCGGATCGCCTTGCCGCGCGGACCGGCAAGGTCCGGGTCGCGGTCGAGGAACAGCCGCGCATCGTCGCGCGCGATTGCCAGAAGGTCGGCGTGATGCTCCAGCCGCGCAAGCTGGAACCCCGGCGTGCCGGACTGGCGCGTGCCGAGGAGTTCGCCTTCACCGCGCAGTTTCAGATCCTCTTCTGCAATTCGGAAGCCGTCTTCCGTGTCGCGCATGACCGACAGACGCTGTTTGGCGATTTCGCCCAACGGCGATTGATAGAGCAGGACGCAGCTCGACGCGGCATCGCCGCGCCCGACCCGTCCGCGCAACTGATGCAATTGGGCAAGGCCGAACCTCTCGGCATGTTCGATGACGATGATCGTGGCATCAGGAACGTCGACGCCGACCTCGATGACGGTCGTGCCGACGAGAATGCGCGTGCGGCCGGACTTGAAGTCCGCCATCGCTTCGTCCTTGGCCGCGCCCGACATGCGCCCGTGGACGAGCCCGACATCGCCACCGAAGATTTCTGTCAGCGCCTTGTGACGGTCGGCGGCCGACATGACGTCCATGCCTTCGGCTTCCTCCACCAACGGGCAGATCCAGTAGATTTTCTGGCCTTCGTTGACCGCGCGACGCATGCGGCCGATCAGGTCGGAAAGCCGTTCGAGCGGCAGCGTCACCGTCTGGATCGGCTGGCGCCCGGCCGGCTTTTCGTCGAGACGCGAGACGTCCATGTCTCCGAACGCCGTCAAAACGAGGGTGCGCGGGATCGGCGTTGCGGTCATGACGAGGATGTCTGCCGCGGCGCCCTTGGCACCGATGGCCAGCCGCTGGTGAACGCCGAAGCGATGCTGCTCATCGATGACGGCCAACGCCAGATCGTGAAAGGCCACCGTCTCCTGAAAGATCGCATGCGTGCCGATGACGATGTCGACGGTGCCATCCGCGATGGCGGCCAACGTATCGGTGCGCTCGCGTCCTTTTTCGCGGCCGGTCAGGATCGCGGCGCGCAACCCAGCTTTCTGCGCCAGCGGCGCGATGGTCGCAAAATGCTGCCGTGCGAGAATCTCGGTCGGCGCCATCAGCGCGGATTGCCCGCCGGCCTCCGCCGCGCGCGCCATCGCCATCAGCGCCACCACCGTCTTGCCCGAGCCGACATCGCCCTGCAGCAGGCGCAGCATGCGGTCCGGCCGCGCCAGATCCCCTTCGATCTCGGCGATCGAGCGTTCCTGTGCATTGGTCAAAGTATAAGGCAGAGCGTTGCGGATAGCGGCACCGCGCGAACCGTCACCCGACAAGGCCCGCCCGGACAATCGGCGCATGCGCATGCGAACCAGCGCAAGGGCGATTTGTCCGGCAAGGAGTTCGTCATAGGCCAGCCGTCGCCATGCCGGTCCCGTCACCTCGCAATCGGCGGCGTTTTCCGGTTTATGGAGTGTAAACAGCGCTTCGTTGAAGCCGGGAAAATCGAGCTTGGCCAGAACCGGACCGTCCTGCCATTCGGGCAGTGCAGGCAGGCGGTCGAGCGCGGAGGCGATCGCCTTGCGCGCCAGCTTGGCCGACAGGCCGGCGGTCATGGGATAGACGGGCTCAATCGACGGCAGGCTGTCGGCATCCGTTCTGGCGACGATGTGGTCGGGATGAACCATCGACGGCCGGCCGTTGAACCATTCAACCTTGCCGCTGACGACGATTTCTTCGCCTACCGGCATCAGTTTTTCGAGCCATTGTCCCTTTGCGTGGAAGAAGGTCAGCGTGATTTCGCCGGTCTCGTCGAAGGCAAACACGCGGTAGGGGATTTGGCCGCGACCGCGCGGCGGTGGCTGGTGCCGATCGACGGTCAGGTCCAGCGTGACGATCGAGCCTTCGCCTGAATGCGCGACGCCCGGCCGCCGCGTGCGGTCGATAATTGCGTAGGGAGGGACGAAGAGAAGGTCTGCCGCGCGCACGTCGCGCCCGGTCGTATCGACGGCGACGATGCGGCGGATCAGGTCCGCCGTCTTCTCGCCTATTCCGGCAAGAGACGTGACGGGTGCGAACAGGGGATCGAGTTCGGTAGGGCGCATGGCGCGACACTATCCATGCCGTTCGCACCTGCAAAGGCTGACATCGCATCCGCCAGACGCTATATGCGCGGTCCAACCGGAATTTCTTCATGTCAGATACCGCTTTCAACCATGATCCGCTCGAAATCCGCAAACGCAAGGCTCGCTTTCGCGCCTGGCATCGCGGCACGCGCGAGGCCGATCTGGTCGTCGGCGGCTTCGCCGACAGGGGCCTGGCCGGGTTATCAGAGATGGAACTCGACCTCTTCGAAGCGCTTCTCGAAGAAGCGGACGCCGACATCGTCAAATGGGTGACGGGCGAACTGCCTTTGCCGGCCCATCAGGACAACGCAATCGTGCGCCGAATGATCGACCAAGCCCGCAGCCTCACCACCTGACACCGGCCATGACCCTTCTCAATCCCATTCATTTGCCCGTAAAAATCTCGGGAGAGCCCGTCATCGTCGACGGGGTGGCCGACGGCTATGAGGCTTTTGCGCTGGGTGCGATCGCCGCCGCACAGGACCGCCCCATCGTCTTCATCGCGCGCGACGGCCAGAAGATTCCCGCGCTGGCGGAGGTGCTTCATTTCGCGATGCCGGGACTGCCGGTGCTCGAACTGCCGGCATGGGATTGCCTTCCCTATGACCGCGTCTCGCCCGGAAGCGACGCCGTGGCGCGCCGTCTCGACGCTATGGCGTCGATCGCCGCGCTTCGCGACAAGCCGCATCGCGCGATCGTGCTCGTCAGCGCGAATGCCGTGCTGCAGAAGATGCCGCCCCTCGATTTCGTGGCGCAGCAGACCTTCGTGGCAAGGCCCGGCAACCGCATCGACATGAAGGACCTCGCGGGGCGGCTCGAAACCAGCGGCTTCGAGCGTGTCGCGACCGTGCGTGATGTCGGCGAATATGCAGTGCGCGGCGGCATTCTCGACCTGCTCGCGCCCGGTGCGGACGAGGCGCTGCGCCTCGATTTCTTCGGCGACACGCTGGAAACGATCCGCGCCTTCGATCCCGTTTCCCAGCGCACGACGGGTCAGCGCAAGGAAATGCGGCTCCAGCCGATGAGCGAAATCGCGCTGACGCCCGAGACGATCAGCCGGTTTCGCCGCAACTATATCGAGCTCTTCGGTGCGCCCTCGCGCGACGATGCGCTCTATGCGTCGATCAGCGAGGGCAAGCGCTTTGCGGGCATGGAGCACTGGCTTCCGCTGTTCTTCGCCACGGTCGAAACGATCTTCGACTATCTGCCGGACGCGCCTGTCGTTTTCGATCATTTGTCGCGCGAGGCGCTGGGTCAACGCCATGCGTTGATCCTCGACCATTACGAATCGCGCAAGCGGCAGTCCGCCGGCAGCATCGGCGAGGCCGTACCCTACAAACCCGTTCCGCCGGAGCGGCTATATCTGTCGGACGAGGACGCGAAGATGGCTGCGGCCGGACGCGCCGTCCTCGAATTCACGCCGTTCGCAGCGCCGGAGATCGAGCGGCGGCGCATCATCCATCTGGGCGCCGAAGCCGGGCGCAGCTTCGCGGAAGAACGCGCCGACCCCTCGATCAACGTCTTCGAACGCGCCGCGCGCTACATTGCGGATATGCGTGCCGCCAGGCGAAAGATCGTGGTCGCAGGCTGGTCGGAGGGGTCTTCGGACCGACTGGCGCAAATTCTTGCTGAGCACGAACTCGAAGGAATCGTCCGCGTCGCGTCGCTGGACGAGGTGGAAAAGCTCGACGCCGGGAAGATCGGCCTCGCCGTCCTGCCGCTCGAAAGCGGTTTCCAGAGCGAAAAACTCGTGGTCGTGGCCGAGCAGGACATTCTCGGCGACCGGCTCGTTCGGCGCTCCAAAAAGCGCAAGAAAGCCTCTGATTTCATTGCCGAAGTGGCGGCGCTGAATGCGGGCGATATCGTGGTTCATGCCGATCACGGTATCGGCCGATTCGTTGGTCTCCAGACGATCACGGCCGCCGGCGCGCCGCATGACTGCCTCGAACTGCGTTATGCGGGCGACGACCGCCTGTTCCTGCCGGTGGAGAATATCGAGCTTCTGTCGCGTTACGGTGCGGAGGGGTCCGAAGCCACGCTCGACAAACTCGGTGGCGGGGCGTGGCAGGCGCGCAAGGCGAAGCTGAAGAAGCGCCTGCTCGACATGGCAGGCCAGCTCATCCGCATCGCGGCCGAACGCACCATGCGGCCCGCGCCGGTCATGATGCCGCCCGAAGGCGTCTATGGCGAGTTCGCTGCCCGTTTTCCCTATGAGGAGACGGACGACCAGCAGAACGCGATCGATGCCGTGCTCGAAGATTTGTCGCGCGGACGGCCGATGGACCGGCTGATCTGCGGCGATGTCGGTTTCGGCAAGACGGAAGTGGCGCTGCGCGCCGCCTTCATAGCGGCGCTCGAAGGCTTTCAGGTAGCGGTCGTGGTGCCGACGACGCTTCTGGCGCGTCAGCATTTCAAGACCTTCTCGCAGCGCTTCGCCGGCCTGCCGGTGAAGGTGCGGCAGGCTTCGCGTCTCGTCGGCGCGAAGGAACTGGCCGAAACGAAGAAGGGGCTTGCGGACGGGACTATCGATATCGTCGTCGGCACGCACGCTCTGCTCGGCTCGGCCGTATCCTTCAAGAGCCTCGGCCTCCTGATCGTCGATGAGGAGCAGCATTTCGGCGTCAAGCATAAGGAGCGCCTCAAGGAGTTGAAGTCGGACGTACACGTCCTGACGCTGTCGGCGACGCCGATCCCTCGCACGCTGCAACTGGCGCTGACGGGCGTGCGCGAGCTTTCCCTGATCACCACCCCGCCGGTCGACCGGATGGCCGTGCGCACCTTCGTATCACCCTTCGACCCGCTCGTGATCCGCGAGACGCTGTTGCGCGAGCGATACCGTGGCGGACAGAGCTTCTACGTCGTGCCGCGCATTTCCGACTTGGCGGAAATCAAGGAGTTCCTGGACAGCCAGGTGCCCGAGCTCAAGGTTGCGACCGCGAACGGCCAGATGCCGGCCGGTGAACTCGACGACATTATGAACGCCTTCTATGACGGGCAATACGACGTTCTCTTGTCGACGACGATCGTCGAATCGGGTCTCGACATCCCGACCGCGAACACGCTGATCGTCCACCGCGCCGACATGTTCGGGCTGGCACAGCTTTATCAGATCCGTGGGCGCGTCGGGCGCTCGAAGTCGCGCGCCTATGCGCTTTTGACGCTTCCGGCGAAGAAGATGCTGACGCAACAGGCGGAACGGCGGCTCAAGGTGCTTCAGTCGCTCGACACGCTCGGCGCGGGGTTCCAGCTCGCCAGCCACGACCTCGACATTCGCGGCGCGGGCAATTTGCTCGGCGACCAGCAGTCCGGCCATATCAAAGAGGTCGGGTTCGAGCTTTATCAGCAAATGCTGGAAGAGGCCGTATCCGAGGTTCAGGGCGTGGCCGAAGCGGATTCGGGCGACTGGTCGCCGCAAATCGCGGTCGGAACCGCCGTGATGATCCCGGAAAGCTACGTTCCGGACCTGCAATTGCGCATGGCGCTTTACCGACGTCTCGGCGAACTCGACACGCCTCAGGAAATCGACGGCTTCGGTGCGGAACTGATCGACCGCTTTGGTCCGCTGCCGCAGGAGGTCGAGCATCTGATGAAGATCGTCTTCATCAAGGGCCTGTGCAAGCGCGCCAATGTCGAGAAGCTGGACGCGGGACCGAAGGGCGTCGTCATTCAGTTCCGCAACAAGAGCTTCCCCGAGCCAACCGGTCTCGTGCGTTACATCGGCGAGCAGGGTGCATCGGCGAAGATCCGGCCCGACCAGTCGATCGTGCTGGTGCGCGACTGGCCGACGCCGGCCAAGCGTCTCCAAGGCGCAGCCATCGTCATGACCCAACTGGCGAAGATCGCGGCGCAAGCCGCGCATTAAAACAAGTCAAGACGATGCGCGCCATCTATCTGAACTGGCCTGGCGCGCATTTACCTTAATTTAGGTTAGTCGTTTTTGGGGTTAATAATTTATTGATTTTGGATTGGCCGTGCGCGACTGTGAAGCGAACGGGGGCGAAACGATATGTGCGCGCCCTCTTGGCTACCCCATGATGCTCAGGTCCGCCGCATCTCCTGGGTCCGTGGGGTCGGTCGGTCGACGCCGGCGATTCAGTGGCTCCTCGTACCACTTGCCGGTGTCGACCGGCCTCTTTTACCGAACCGTTGAAACGCAAAACGCCGCCCGAAGGCGGCGCTTGCACAAGATCGGAAGCCAAACGCTTACTTGATCTTCGTTTCCTTGAACTCGACGTGCTTGCGCACGACCGGGTCGTACTTACGCTTCACCATCTTGTCCGTCATCGTGCGGCTGTTCTTGGTCGTCACGTAGAAGGTGCCGGTATCGGCAGTCGACAGAAGCTTGATCTTGATGGTCGTAGCTTTGGCCATTTTCGTCGTCCGTTTTTTAAAATGAGGTGTACCGCATACGAACGGGAGCCGGGCCCGGCGGCGGAAAACTTGGCGCGAGACATATCCGATACCGCCTGATTGTCAACCCCGACCGGGGCGTGATCCGAGCCGCATGAAGCCAAGCGCGAGATAACCGGCGAAAAAGACCATGATTGCGTAGGCGAAACCGTTCGGACCGAAAAGATCCATGCCGATGCCGATCGCCTGCGGACCGGCCAGCATTCCGATGCCGTAGCACAACACGAAGGCCGCATTGGCGGATGCAAGATCCCGGCCCGACAATCGGGAGCCCAGATGCGCGAGCCCGACCGTATAGAGACCGGCGACCACGCCGCCCCACAAAAACAGGACGCCAGCCGTCAGATACCAGTCATGGGTGACGAAGGGCAGGGCGATTATGCCCACCATGCCGATCGCGGCGCAGGCGATCAGCAGATGCCGACGATCGCCGATCCGGTCGCTCAGCAGACCGAGCGGTATCTGCATCATGACATTGCCGAGCCCGACGGCCGTCAGGAGCAGGGCGGCGTCGGCCTCCGAATAGCCGATGCGCGTGCCATAAACGGGGAAAAGGGCAAAGCCGCCCGTCTCGACCGCGCCGAAGACGAGAACGGCGCCCGTCGCCATCGGGACGAGCCAGATATAGCCGATGAAGCGCGTTCCGGTCGGCTGCGCGTCGATTCGCGGGCTTTCTTTCAGCGCGGCCAATACGGGTATGGCGGCCAGCATGACGATGACGAAGGTGATGCCGAAGGGCAGGAATCCCTGGCTGCCGACCTGCGAGAAAAGCCAGGGACCGAACGCGAATCCGAGCGACAGAACGGTCGCATAGATCCCCAGGATGAAGCCGCGTTTTGCGGGCGGAGCGGATGTCGCGATCCAGAATTCGGACAGGATGAAGATGATTGTGATCGCAAAATGCAGGATCGCGCGAAGCGGGAACCACATCCAGAATTCGGAGACAAAATAGAAGCCGACGAACGCGCCCGCGCCCGCAACGATCATCGCCAGCATCGTCCAGACCACGCCGAAACGCGCGGCCAGCGGCGTGGCGCAGGGTGCGGCCGCGATCGAGGCCAGCCCGGCGACGGCCGTGTTCAGGCCGATCATCGTCGCCGAATGCCCTCGGCTTTCGAGAATCACGCTGAGCAGAGGCACGCCGAGCCCGATCGCGATGCCGACGACGCTGATCGAGGCGATCGCGGCCGATACCGACAACCAGCGGATCGTCTCGTCGCCAGAACCGGGCAGGGCGGTATGCATGAGGGCCTTAGAGAATGTCGCGCTGAAAGCGGTTGTTGCGCAGATAGTAGAACGGCACCTCGCCGCCGGGCTTCAGCTCCGGGTCGGTCAGGAGGCGCGTTTCCAAATCACCGAGAATCGTGCGGGTGATTGTCGGGATATCGGCTTCCTTCGCATCGCTGATCGGCAACCAGACGAGTTCCTCCAATTCGTGCGTCGGGCCTCCGTCTTCGAGTTCGAGGGCGACCTCGTCTTTCCACACTGAAAGGAAACGCGTATCGAACCGGCGCACCCGGCCGGGCGGGGTGATCGCGCGCGCAACGAAACGCAATCCCGAAAGAGCGGGCTGGATGCCATGCTCGGCAAACCCGAGCCAGTCGGATTTCTTCGTCGTGAACGGTCCGCGCCGGCCGATCAGAAGACCGGCTTCCTCATAGGTTTCGCGGATCGCGGAGAGCGCGATGGCGCGCGCGCGCGCAGCGCTTGCGCGGCTACCCGTGCCGATCAGCTTGATTTCTTCGGCGGGATCGAGCGGCGAGACCACGTCAATGCGGCTGTCGCTTGGATCGGTGCGCCCGCCGGGAAACACGAACTTGCCCGGCATGAACGCATGCTTACGGCTGCGCCGTCCCATCAGGACGCGCACATCGCCGCCCTGCCGGTCGAGCAGGATCAAGGTTGCGGCATCGCGTGGCCGCTTGGGGCCGGAGCCCAGCGCAAAATCCTTGTTTTCCGCCCTGTCGATCTCGCCGCGCGTCCAGCCTTCCAAAGCTGCCTCCCCTTTAGTTCCGCACGAACTCTAGAGCTCGGGATGCGATTCCAGTACGTCCTTTTCGCCGCCAAAACCATGCATGCGCAAGGCCCATTGCAGGCCGATGACGGCGCCTTTCACAGGCTGGAGAAGCGCGACGGACGCGATGATGGTCAGCGGAATCCAGATAGCCAGATGCTGCCATATTCCGAGGCCGCTGGTCATTTCCACACCCATGAAGCCCGCCACGACGACATGGCCGACGATCATGATGACCAGATAGGCCGGAAGATCATCGGCGCGATGATGGTGGAATTCCTCTGCGCAGACCGAGCAGGACGGCACGGATTTGAGAAACGCGCCGAACAGCTTTCCCTCTCCGCAATTGGGACAGCGGCACAGAAACCCGCGCCACATGGAGCGCAAGAGGGGCCTGTCGGTATGTGCGGCGACGCCGCCGTACTGAATCTCGCTCATCGTCTCTTCCTGCTCGATCCGCGCCCACCATTGCGCGGTTGTTGTGCGCGGCGCCGCCCCTTGGTCTTGTGCAGCGAACTGCGCGAACCGGATATCGGCGTCGGATCGCTCATCATCTCGAAGCGCAGGCTGCCTGCCATCGGCGCGATCTCCACGAGCTTCACCTCGACCGTGTCCGCGAGCCTGTAACCCTTGCGGGTCCGGTCGCCGACGAGCGCGTGCCCGGCTTCATCGTAGATATAGTAATCATCGCCGAGCGTTGACACCGGCACGAACCCGTCTGCGCCAAATTGCGGCAGTTGGACGAACAGTCCCGCCTTGACGACGCCGGATATGCGTCCAGTGAAGGTTTCTTCCAGCCGCGTTGCGAGATGCCCGGCGATCAGCCGGTCCACCGTGTCGCGCTCGGCCGCCATTGCGCGTCGCTCGGTCGCCGAGATCAGCGCCGAGATTTCCTCCAGCCGCTCTTCCTCACCCTTTGTCATGCCGTCCTTGCCCAGCCCCAGCGCTGAAATCAGCGCGCGATGCACGATGAGGTCGGCATAGCGGCGGATGGGCGAGGTGAAATGCGCGTAGCGACGCAGATTGAGCCCGAAATGGCCGGCATTTTCCTTGGAATAGATCGCTTGGCTCTGGCTGCGCAGAACGACCTCGTTGACGAGTTCATTGTGTTCGCTGCCCTCGACGGCTTTCAGAATGCCGTTGAACTGCGATGGGCGCAGATTGGCCCCGCGCGCCAGCGACAGACCGACCGTTGCCAGAAACTCACGCAGCGATTCCTGCTTGGCCATCGACGGCTCGTCATGCGACCGGTAGATCAACGGCTGCCGTTTCGCCTCGAGCGTTTCGGCGGCGGCGACATTCGCCTGGATCATGAACTCTTCGATGAGCTTGTGCGCGTCGAGCCGGTCCGGCACCACGACGCGGTCCACCGTGCCGTCTTCCTTCAGGACGATCTTGCGTTCCGGCAAATCGAGTTCGAGGGGCTGGCGCGAATCGCGACCGCGTTTGAGTGCACGGTAACCGTCCCAGAGCGGCTTGAGGACGTCATCCAGAAACGGCGCCGCCTTGTCGTCCGGCGCACCGTCGATCGCCGCCTGCGCCTGTTGGTAGGACAGCTTGACGTGGCTGCGCATCATCACGCGGTGGAAGGTGTGGCGGATCTTTTTTCCTTCGGCGCTGAAAATCATGCGCACGGCAAGCGCAGGGCGATCCTCTCCCTCACGCAGCGAGCACAGATCGTTCGAGATGCGTTCGGGCAGCATCGGGACGACCCGATCCGGGAAATAAACCGAATTGCCGCGTTTCAGCGCTTCGCGGTCGAGTTCGGAGCCAGGGCGCACATAGGCCGCGACGTCGGCGATCGCGACCGTCGCGACCACACCGCCGGGGTTGCTCTCGTCATCGTCGGGCGCGGCATGGACGGCATCGTCGTGGTCCTTGGCATCCGGCGGATCGATGGTGATCAACGGCAGGTCGCGCCAGTCTTCGCGCCCGTCGAGCGTCGCTTGCCGGCAGGCTTCCGATTCGGCGATGACGGCGTCGGGAAAGACATGCGGAATGTCGTGGCTGTGAATGGCGATCATCGAGACCGCCTTTTCGCTGGTCAGCGAACCGACGACCTCGACGATCTTGCCTTTGGGCAGGCCATAGCGCGCGTGGCGCAGCGGCGCGACCTCGACCAGGTCGCCGGGCTTCGCCCCGTTCAGATCGTCCTCGTCGATGATCAGTTCCGGTTGCCGCCGCTCGACGGGCTCCATACGAAATCCACCGTCAGGCAGGTGGCGCAGAACGCCGAGCACCGCATCGCGCTGTTTGTCGAATATCTTGACGACGCGCCCGATATAAGTCGGCCCGCCCTTGTCCTCGTTCGGAAACGTCTTGGCGAGAACGCGATCGCCGATACCCGGTGTCGGTCCCTTGCCTTGGCGCTGGGTGCGGATGGCCACCATGGGCGATGCGCCCAGATGCGCGGGCCATTCGGCCGGCCGGGCGATCAAAAGCCCATCCGCATCGCGGCTGATGACGTCGAGCACGACCATGTGCGGCAGGTCGCCCGGACGCTTGAGCTTTTTGTCCTTCTTCTCCAGAAGCCCCTCGTTCTGAAGCTCTCGCAGCATGTCCTTCAACCATGTGCGGTCGTCACCTTTCAGGCGAAACGCCTTGGCGATCTCGCGCTTTCCGGCGGCATCCGGATTCTCGGAAATGAAGGTGAGTATCTGTTCGCGGCTTGGCCGAAAATCTCCGGACGCGGCCGAGTCCGGCCTGTTGGCGGGGCTCGCCGGCTTTCGCCCGGAAATTTTTCGCGCCAAATCCTAGTCCTTCGCCTTCTTGGCGGCCGGCTTCTTCGCCGCCGCTTTTTTCTTCGGGGCCGACTTGGTCTCGCCATCGGCTTTCGCAGCTTTGGCCTTCGCCTTCGGCGCGGCTTTTTTCTTCGGGGCCTTACCGCCCTTTGCCGCTTTCTCCGCGATCATCGTCAGCGCTTCCTCGACCGTCACGGTCTCGGGAGACTTGCCCTTCGGCAGCGTCGCGTTGATCTTGCCCCAGTTCACGTAGGGGCCGTAGCGCCCGTCGCGCACCGTGATCTTCCCGCCTTCGTCGGGGTGGTCGCCAAGTTCTTTCAGCGCGGCAACGGCGGTGCGTCCGCCGCCATTGGCGAACCTGGACTTCTTCTCGGCAATGACCGTCACGGCGCGATTGAGGCCGATGGAGAAAACATCCTCGATGGTTTCCAGATTGGCGTAAGACCCGTCATGAAGCACGAACGGGCCGTAGCGGCCAAGTCCGGCCGAGATCATCTTGCCCGACTCGGGATGCTTGCCGACATCGCGCGGAAGCGACAGCAGCGCCAGCGCCTTTTCGTGGTCGATGTCCTCGACCTTCCAGCCCTTCGGCAGGCTCGAACGTTTGGCTTCCTTGCCCTCGCCACGCTGGACATAGGGACCGAAGCGGCCGCTCTTCAGGACGATCTCTTCATTGGTGTAAGGATCGGTGCCGAGGACCTTGTCTCCCTCGACCGCATTGCCGTCGCCATCGCCCGGACCATCGAGCTGGCGGGTAAATCCGCATTCGGGATAGTTCGAGCAGCCAACAAACGCGCCGAATTTGCCGAGCTTCAGCGACAATTGCCCCGATCCGCATTTCGGACAGATGCGCGGATCGCTGCCGTCTTCGCGCGGCGGGAAGGCGATCGGCGCCAGTTCCTCGTTGAGCGCATCGAGAACTTCGGTGACGCGCAGTTCCTTGATGTCGTCGACATGGCCCGAAAAATCGCGCCAGAAATCGCGCAGAACGTCCTTCCAGGCGAGCTTTCCATCGGAAATCTGGTCGAGCTTTTCTTCGAGGCTCGCGGTGAAGTCGTATTCGACGTAGCGCTCGAAGAAGCTTTCGAGGAAGGACGTGACGAGCCGACCCTTGGATTGCGGCACCAACTTGCGCTTTTCGTTGGTGATGTAGTCGCGGTCCTCGAGAGTCTTCAGCGTCGCGGCATAGGTGGACGGGCGGCCGATGCCCAGTTCTTCCATCTTCTTGATCAGCGAGGCTTCCGAATAACGCGGCGGCGGTTCGGTCGAGTGCTGCGTGGCGTTGATCGCATGTCGGGCGAGACTTTCGTTCGCACCGATCTGCGGCAGACGCTTTTCGTCGTCGTCCGCATCCGGCGCGTCTTCGTCCTTCTGCTCCGTATAGGCAGCGATGAAACCATCGAAGCGGACAACGGAACCGACGGCACGAAGGCCGGCCGTCTTCGAGCCATTCGCGGCTTCGATCTCAACCGTGGTGCGCTCGATTTCGGCCGGCACCATCTGGCTGGCGATGGCCCGCTTCCAGATCATCTCATAAAGGCGCGCCTGATCGGCATCGAGATATTTGCGAATCTGATCGGGCGTGCGCCAGAAATCGGTCGGGCGCACGGCCTCGTGCGCTTCCTGAGCGTTCTTGGCTTTGGTCGAATAAAAGCGCGGCTTTTCCGGCCGATAGCGGTCACCGAACCCCTTGCCGATCTGCTCGCGCGCCGCCTCGATCGCCTCGGGCGCCATCTGCACGCCGTCGGTTCGCATATAGGTGATGAGGCCGGTCGTCTCGCCGCCGATTTCGATGCCTTCATAAAGGCGCTGCGCGACCTGCATGGTTCGCGATGCCGAAAACCCCAGGCGCGAGGACGCGGCCTGCTGCAGTGTAGAGGTGGTGAAGGGCGGTGCGGGATTGCGCTTGGTCGGCTTCGCCTCGACGGAGGCGACCTTGAACGATGCGCCTTCGAGCATCGCCTTGATTTCGTCGGCTTGGTCCTTGTTGCCGATATCGAGCTTTGCGAGCTTCTTGCCTTCATAGGCCGTCAGCCGGGCTTCGAACCGGTCCTTGCGCTCGGTATCGAGGAGAGCGGCGATCTGCCAGTATTCCTCGCGAACGAAGCGCTCGATCTCGCCCTCGCGGTCGCAGACGAGGCGCAGGGCAACCGACTGCACCCGGCCGGCCGACCGCGCGCCCGGCAGCTTGCGCCACAGCACGGGGGACAAAGTGAACCCGACGAGATAGTCGAGCGCACGGCGCGCCAGATAGGCGTCGACCAGCGGCACGTCGATGTCGCGTGGATTGGCCATGGCGTCGGTCACGGCCTTTTTGGTGATCGCGTTGAACACCACCCGCCTGACGGGCTTGTCCTTGATCACCTTCTTCTGGCGCAGGACCTCCAGCACATGCCACGAGATCGCCTCACCCTCGCGATCCGGATCGGTCGCGAGGATCAGGCTGTCGGCCTCTTTCATGGCCTTGGCGATGTCGCCGAGCCTTTTCGAAGAGGGCGAATCAACCTCCCAGGACATGGCGAAGTCCTCGTCCGGCCGCACCGACCCATCCTTTGCGGGAAGGTCACGAACGTGCCCGAACGAGGCGAGCACCTTATAGCGCGAGCCCAGATACTTGTTGATTGTCTTGGCCTTGGCGGGCGATTCGACGACGACGACGTCCATGTTTTCGGGAAATCTCCTGGCTGCGTGTAGCGATGCAGCCTTTCACTATCTTCGAATATATGGCCCGTCACATGGCGGCGCGGCGCGGTCCGGTCAAGGGAAAACGCAGCAACCCATTGGAGAGGACGGCTAAAAACGCGCATAGGTTGTATAATTTTGTGATTGCAATCAACGTTTCGTGCATCCATTCTCGGATTATCAAAAGTTGTAACACGGCATTGATCCGCAACCAAAATGACATGCAAGCACGATGCCGAAACCGTCAGGGAGCCCTTTATGCGGCAGGCACGCACTCGTAACACCGATACACTCGAGTTCGTGCATTCCATGCTCGGTCAGTTGCGCCGTATGGCCGAGGATGAGCAGCATGAAGTTCTGGCCTATATGATCGAAATGGCCTGTATCGAGGCGGACGATACGCTTAGGGACATACGCGGTTCACTGGTCAGGAGCGGTCAGGGAGACAGCGCCGCCTGAGTGACGTTCCAGGCGTCCGGCAAGGTCGAGCTCGAGCAGAAGCGTGGCAACGACGCGGGCGGGCAGACCGGCATGGCGCACGATCTCGTCGACGGGCATGGGGACTGGCCCCATTGCTTCGACCAGCAGGTCCTGCGCATTGGCCGGCGGTCGATCGCCCACATCTTCGTCCTCTGCCTGCGGCGGTGCATTATCCGGCTCGCGCAGCGTTGGGGCGGGCGCTCGTCCGATCATCGGCGCCAGTTGCTCGATGACATCCGTGCCGGATAGCGTCAGGACGGCGCCGTCCTTCAGGAGGCCGTTCGAACCGGCTGCGCGCGGATCGATCGGGGAGCCCGGTACGGCGAACACCTGGCGGCCAAGATCCCCGGCAAGTCGCGCGCTGATCAGTGAGCCGGACCGCTGCGCGGCCTCCACCACGACGAGGCCGAGGCCGAGGCCCGCGATCAGCCGATTTCGGCGCGGAAAGTCGCGTGCTCTCGGCTCCCAGCCAAACGGCATTTCGGTGATCACCGCGCCCTGCCGGGCGATCCTGCCGATAAGTTCCAGATTCTCGGGCGGGTAGGGCTTGTCCAGCCCGCCGGCGAGCACCGCTACGGTGCCCGTGTCGAGGCTTGCCCAATGCGCGGCGGCATCGATCCCGCGCGCCAGGCCGGAGACGATCGTGAAGCCGGCCTGTCCCAGTTCGCCGGCGAGCAACCTCGCCATCTTCGCGCCCGATGCCGAGGCATTGCGCGCGCCGACGATGGCGACGGCCGGAGCCGAAAAGACCTCGTCGCGTCCCATCACGGTGACGAGCGGCGGCGGGACGTCCATGTGGCGCAGCATAGGTGGATAGTCGGCCTCGCCGACGGCGATGATCCGCCCGCCGAAACGTCTTACTCGATCGAGTTCGGCTTCTGCCTCGGCTGCCGTGGCGATGCGGATCTTTCGTTTGCCGCCCCGCGCGGCAAGATCCGGGAGGGCATCGAGAGCGGCCTTGGCTGATCCATATCGATTGATCAGATCGCGAAAGGTCGACGGACCGACATTGTCGGAACGAAGCAGCCGCAGCCAGTTCAGCCGCTGCGCGTCAGAAAGCCTGAGCGAAGCGGCGGGCGCATTCATCCTTTCGAACCGATCCGGCTCTCGGTGCCGGCAATCAGCCGGCTGATATTCGCGCGATGCTTGGCAAAGACGATCAGGCTCATGATCGAAAAGGCGATGGCCGCATCGCCGAAGCCGAGTAGAAGAAGCGTGATCGGCACCGCAACGCAGGCGATCAGCGCGGACAGCGACGAAAAGCGCGTGAGATACGCCGTCGCGACCCAGATGATTGCGAAGACGAGCGAGGCGAGCCCGGAGACCGCAAGGAGGATGCCGAGATAGGTCGCGACGCCCTTGCCACCCTTGAAACCAAGCCAGACGGGAAAGAGGTGGCCGAGAAAGGCACCGAAACCGGCGATGATGCCGAGGCCGACTCCGTACTGGTTGGCGACGACGACCGCCACCGTGCCTTTGAGCGCGTCCAGAAGAAGGGTCGCGGCGGCGAGTTTCCTGTTGCCGGTGCGCAGCACATTGGTGGCTCCGATATTTCCGGAGCCGATCGATCGCACGTCGCCGAGACCGGCCACGCGGGTCAACAACAGACCGAAGGGGATCGATCCGAGAAGATAGCCGAAAAGGAGGGCAGCAACGAAAATCATCAAATGTCCATGGCGCGAGGCGGGGTAGGGATTACGGCCCTCGGCGTCATTCTTGCGCGAAGACCGTGCGGCCTGCAACCAATGTGCGCATCACGCGTCCCTGAAGGCGCGCGCCTTCGAATGACGTGTTCTTCGAAAGCGAGACGATATCGGCTTCGCTGACGACCCATGGCGCATCGAGATCGACGATGGCGATATCCGCCGGCGCGCCGGTAATCAGCGTACCGCCTGCGATGCCAAAGCGTTTCGCCGGGTTGGTCGACAGCACCTCGACGAGGCGCAGCAGTCCGACATCGCCATTGTGGTGCAATCGCAGTGCAACGGCGAGCAGCGTTTCGAGCCCGATCGCACCGCTCGCGGCTTCGGCGAAAGGCAGGCGCTTGGTGTCGACATCCTGTGGGTCGTGCGCGGAAGTGACGATGTCGATCGTCCCGTCTCGCAGCGCCTCGATCATCGCCAGCCGATCGTCCTCCGCGCGAAGAGGCGGAGACAGCCGGAAGAAGGTCCGGTATTCGCCGATGTCGTTCTCGTTAAGCGCGAGATTGTTGATCGATACGCCCGCCGTGACGTCCGCGCCGTCGTCCTTGGCGCGGCGGATCGCGCGGGCGGACATCGCGGCCGAAATCTTCGCGGCATGGTAAAGACCGCCGGTCAGCCGCGCCAGCATCAGATCCCGTTCGAGCGGGATGGCCTCTGCTTCGCGCGGGCTTCCGGGCAGGCCGAGCCAGCTTGCGAACAGCCCTTCGTTCATGACGCCGGACGAAGCGAGATCGCGATCCTGCGTCTCATGCGCGATCACCGCGCCGAAATCGCGCGCATAGGTGAGCGCGCGGCGCATCACGAGCGCGTTGTCGATCGTCTTGCGGCCCTCGGTGAAGAAGACGGCGCCGGCCTGTTTCAAAAGGCCAAACTCGGTCATTTCGCTGCCATGCAGCGCCTTCGTCACCGCGCCGGTCGGCAGGACATTGACGGTAGCCGTGTCGCGCGCCGTGCGCAGCACGAATTCGACCAGCGACACGTCGTCGATGACGGGATCGGTGTCCGGCATCATGGCGATCGTCGTGACGCCGCCGGCAGCGGCCGCGGCGCTCGCGGACGCGATCGTTTCGCGATGCTCGGCGCCCGGCTCCCCGATATGGACGCTCGTATCGATCAGGCCGGGAATGATTGTCAGTCCCGCGCAGTCGATGATTTCGGCACCGTCCGGCGCGCCCTGATTGAGCACTGAGGCGCCGGCATCGGCAATCTTGCCGTCGAGAATCACGACGCTGCCGGTTTCATCGAGATTTTGCGAGGGATCGACGATCCGGCCTCCCTTGAGCACGACCGGCTTCACGATGCCGCTCCTTCCAGAAGCGCTTCCATGACAGCCATGCGCACCGCGACACCCATTTCCACCTGTTCCTGAATGACGCTTTGCGGTCCGTCGGCGATGGCGGAGGCGATCTCGACGCCGCGATTCATCGGGCCGGGATGCATGACGAGCGCATCCGGCTTCGCATGCGATAGCTTGGCCTGGTCGAGCCCGTGATAGCGAAAATATTCGCGCACGGACGGCACGAACGCGCCCGCCATGCGCTCTCGCTGGAGGCGCAGCATCATGACCACGTCGGCGTCGGCCAAGGCGTCCTCGAGCCGCGCAAACCTTTCGACACCCATTTGCTCGATGCCGCTTGGCAAGAGCGTGGACGGGGCCGCGACACGAACACGCGCGCCGAGTGCATTCAAAAGAACGATGTTGGAGCGGGCGACGCGACTGTGAAGCACGTCGCCGCAGATCGCGACGGTGAGACCGGCGATGCGTCCTCGGGCGCGGCGAATGGTCAGCGCGTCCAGCAGCGCTTGCGTCGGATGTTCATGCGCACCGTCGCCCGCATTGACCACCGCGCATCCGACCTTCTGCGCCAGAAGCGCGGCAGCGCCCGCTGCCGAATGGCGGATGATGAGAATGTCCGGCCGCATGGCGTTGAGCGTCATCGCGGTGTCGATCAGCGTCTCGCCCTTCTTCACCGACGAACTGGCGACCGACATGTTCATCACGTCCGCGCCGAGCCGCTTGCCGGCCAGTTCGAACGATGCCTGCGTGCGCGTCGACGCTTCGAAGAAGAGATTGATCTGCGTGCGGCCGCGGAGGGTGGCACGCTTCTTGTCGGCCCCGCGCGAAATGGCGACGGCCGCTTCGGCACGGTCGAGCAGGTTCTCGATGTCGAGGGGCGACAGCCCCTTGATGCCGAGAAGATGGCGATGAGGATAGGGCGGGAAGGGCGCTTGCGCTGTCATGTTGGAGGCTTCCTATAGGCAAGCCTTGCCGGTGTCGCAAGCGAGCGTCGTCACCGAGACAAATTTACTCCCCGGGATTTTCATCGAAGGGGCTGGCGTGCTTTGATCGGCAAACGCACCGCGCATGGCGGAATCGCCGAGAAACGGGAAGGATTTGCAGTGAACCACGAGGTTACGAACCAGACGCCGCCGATCGCAGGATCGAACGCCTGGCGCTCCGACCCGCTTTTGATGCAGCTTGGTGAAGGCTTTTCCGACGTCGCACGCAAGGACCTCGATCTGCTCGGCAAGTTCGTGCGCAACAGCGAAGCGCTCGATCTCGCGCGCCTTGCCAATACGGAAGTTCCGAAGCTGCGCACACACGATCGGCAGGGGCGGCGCCTTGATCAGGTCGAGTTCCACCCCGCCTATCACGCCCTGATGCGTCGTTCGGTTTCGCTCGGCATCCATTCCTCGATCTGGGAAAACAACGAATCGGAAAAGGGCAAGCGTCATCAGGTGCGCGCCGCGCGTTTCTACATGACGGCCGGGCTCGAATGCGGGCATCTGTGCCCGATTACCATGACGAGCGCGGCGCTTGCCGCGCTGATGGCAAGCCCGAAGCTTTTTCGCGAGTGGGCGCCGCGCGTGACGACGCGCAAATACGATCAGGCGTCCAAGCCGCCCGTCGAAAAGACCGGCCTGACCATAGGCATGGGTATGACGGAGAAGCAGGGCGGCACCGATGTGCGCGCCAACACGACGATGGCGGAGCGCGTCGGGACAGGGTTCCATCGCCTGACCGGCCATAAATGGTTCATGTCCGCGCCGATGAGCGACGCGTTTCTAGTTCTGGGACAGGCGCCCGAAGGGCTTTCCTGTTTTCTCGTTCCACGCGTGCTCAGTGACGGCTCGGCCAACGGGCTGGAATTCCAGCGCCTGAAGGACAAGCTCGGCAACCGCTCGAACGCCTCGTCGGAAGTCGAGTTCAACGGCGCGATCGGCGAGATGGTCGGCGAACCGGGTGCGGGCGTTAAAACGATCATGGATATGGTCACGCTGACGCGGCTCGATTGCGCGCTCGGCAATTCGGGCATCATGCGCGCCGGCCTCGCCGAGGCGGTCCATCACACGCGCCACCGGCAGGTTTTTGGATCGGCCCTTATCGATCAGCCGCTGATGCAGCGCGTTCTGGCTGACATGGCGCTGGACGTGGCCGCTGCCACCGCGCTCTCGCTGCGCCTTGCGCGCGCCTTCGATGAGGCGGCGAACGACCGTACGGAGGCGGCCTTCGCCCGCGCGATGACGCCCGTCGTCAAATACTGGACGTGCAAGATCGCGCCCGCATTGCTTTACGAGGCGATGGAATGCCTCGGCGGCAACGGCTATGTCGAGGATGCGCCGCTCGCGCGGCACTACCGCGAAGTGCCGGTCAATGCGATCTGGGAAGGTTCGGGCAACGTCATGGCGCTCGATGTCCTGCGCGTGCTGCGCCGTGGCATCGGTCCGTTCGAAGACGTCCTGGCATCGATCGAGAGGGAACTGGGCGCAAGCGGTCCCGGCACGACACAGGTTCTGCGGGCCGCAATGGACGTGGCGGTCAACGATGAAGGATCTGCCCGCATCCTGACCGAGCAACTCGCGCTTGCGGCGGCGGCGGCGGAACTGCGGCGGCTCGGTGCGGGCCAGATCGCGGACGCCTTTGCCGAAACGCGGCTCGGCGGACAGTGGCGCGCGACCTATGGCATGCTCGATGCGCGCTACGATTCACATATGATCATCGATTCGCTCTATCCGGAGCTGAGCTGAGCCGCCAGCGCGAGGATCAGCGGCATGGACAGGAACGACAGTGCGGTCTGGATTGTCGTCGAGGCCGCATAGAGTTCGGCATCGCCGCCGAGCTGCCGCGCGAGGAAGTAGCCGTTCATGGCGGTCGGAACGGCCGCGCAAAGCGCGAGATAGACGAGTTGCTCGCCCTGCAGGCCCATGGCCCAAGCAATCGAGATAAGAAGCGCCGGGAATACAAGGAGCTTGAGGAAAACGGGCAGCCACAACGCGAAGCGTAGCGAGGTCATGTCCGCCACGCGCAGTCCTGCGCCGATCGTGATCAGGCCCATGCCCAAAGCCGCGCTCGCAACGAGCACGAGCGCCTCGTTGATGGGGCCGTAAAGAGCGAAGGGCACCTGCCGCAGGACGACCGCCAAAAACGCTGCGAGGATGAGCGGATTGAGCACGACCGACATGCTGATCCGGCGCCAGTCGGCCTGCGAATTGGCAAAGCGCGTGACGACGATCACCGAGAAAACGTTGAGCGGAATGATGATGACCGCCATCACGAGAGCGACGACGGCGCTTCCTTCGGGCGGAAAAAGTTTCTGCGCGATGGCGAGCGCCATGAAGCCGTTCCAGCGCGTCGCTGTCTGAAAGACGGACGAATACTCGCTTGCCCGCACCAGCCCCGTGTCTCGCAGGACAGGCCACAGCGCCAGCACGAGACCCATCATCAGGAACAGCGCCAGAAGAAGAGCCGCAAGCATCGTATCCAGTTGCAGGCCAGAGAAATCGGCGTTGTAGATCGAGATGAACAAGAGCGCCGGATAAAGAAACCAGTAGGCGAGTTGTTCGAGCCCGGGCCAAACCTTCTGGTCGATGATAGACGCGCGGCGCAGCGCCATGCCGAGCGCGATCAGCAGGAAGATGGGCAACGTGCTTTCGAATATGGCGATCATGGCAGGTCAGGAAGGCGAGAGTACCGGGCGAGGGGTCGACCGAGGCGGGGTGAATGCCTGCCATAGCGCTCGTTCGTGGATAGATAAACCGTCAATCGGTGTGCGTTAACCTTAACGAAAGGTTTCGTTTGCCGTTGAGCGGTCCGAGGTCCAGTTTCCCTCATGGTTAAGAAAGGGCTTCCATGCGACGTGCGCTGACCGTCATCATAGCGTTTCACTGGGCCGCGATTCTGTGCGCCGGGGGCGTTCTGCATGCTGGTTCCGGCATGTCGGCCACCGCCGGAAGTGGGCTGGAGATCGGCTTGACGAGTATCGTGGTCGCCGCCCAAATCCTTGCCGCGCTCGCCTTCTTTTGGGTGTTGGTTTCCGTGCTGATGCACAGTGATAGAACAGCGGCGGGGCAGGGCGATGTCGGCAGGATCGCGATCGGTGCCGGTCTTGTCGCATCGACGATCGCCGCGCTCGCAACCTTCGGCGATCTGGCGGGTTCGCAGGTTTACGCCTTGCAGTTCGCCGGCCTGCTCGTCAGCCATCTGATCATGCAGTCCGAACGGCCGGTCGTCAATGAGCGCATCGGCGCCAACGACAACAGCAGGGCGACCGGCCGCCTTCTGGCGATGCTGGCCGCCACGGATGCCAAGATCAACCGGATGGCACGTTCGTCGGGTGGCCATGGAGACCATTCGCGATGAAATATATCCTGCTGTTTTGGGCGCTCCCAATGGGCCTTTTCTGGGGCTGGTACTATCTGTCCTACAACGACATGCATTTCGGCTATCTGATGCTAAGCCGCGTGCTGCACGATCATATCTTCGAGATTTACGGGAACATACTCGGCGTCGACCCCGCAATTCTTCCACCGCTCGTCATCCGGGCCTGTATCGTCGATACGGGGCTGATTTTCGCGATCTTCGCCTTTCGGCGGCGCAAGCAGATCAGGGAGTGGGTGCGTCGGCGCCAGGAGAATCGTCTGGTTGCAATGCATGAAGCCGGTCGAGAACGCCCTGCAGGATGAAGGCGGCGGCGGCCGAATCGATGCGCTGCACCCGCTTGGCGCGCGACACGTCCATCTCCAGAAGCGCGCGCTCGGCGGCGACCGTCGACAGTCTTTCGTCCCACAGCATGAACGGAAGTGCCGTCACCCGAGCCATATTCCGCACGAACGCTTTCGTGGCCTGCGCGCGCGGGCCCTCCGATCCGTCCATGTTGATCGGCCAGCCGATCGCGATCGCCGCGACGCCATCCTTCTTCATCTGATCGATCAGTGCGGCCGCATCCTGCGAAAACTTCCTGCGCAGGATGACGGGGCGGGGATGGGCGAAGCTGTGACCGATATCCGAAACCGCGACACCGATCGTTTTCGTTCCGAGGTCAAGCCCGGCGACCGGTTTTCCATCGGCCAGCGCGGCCAGTTGGTCAAGATCGATCAGGTTCATCTGCGGTTCCATCAGCTTTGACAATCATTGGCCTCGTCCTATCCTTTGTCACACCGAAAAGCGAAGAAAGGATAGGGCATGAACCTCACATGGTACGGGCACTCGGCCTTCAGGATCGAAACGGACGACGCGAAAATTCTGATCGATCCGTTCCTGACCGGCAATTCTTCCTGGGGCGAGGGATGGGAAGGTCCGGCGGAAGGTGTGACCCATGTGCTGCTCACGCACGGACACAATGACCATCTTGGCGATGCGCTGCCGATCCTGAAAAAGACTGGCGCGATGCTCGTCGCCAATGCCGAGATCGTGAGTTATCTGGCAGGCAAAGGTGTTTCGCAGGATAAAGTCAATCCGGGAAATCATGGCGGAACGGTCGATTGCGGCAGCTTCACCACGACATTCGTCGATGCGCGTCACTCGTCGTCCTGGACGAATGACGATGGAAGCAACGTCTATCTCGGCAACCCCAATGGTCTCCTGCTCCATTTCCCCGATGGCAAGTCCGTCTATCACATGGGCGATACCGATATTTTCGGGGACATGGCACTGATCAACGAGTTGCACCAACCCAAGATCGGGCTCGTGCCGATCGGTGACCGGTTCACGATGGGTGGCGCCGTCGCGGCGATGGCCTGCCAGCGCTTCTTCGCATTCGAAACCATCATTCCATGCCACTACGGTACGTTTCCGATCATCGACCAGAATGCCGACAAGTTCGTCGAAGGTATGAGTGACGCGTCGGGCAAGGTCGTCGTTCCGAAAATCGGTGAAGCAGTCGAAATCTGACCGAAGCGTCCCGCCCGTATTGCACCGCGAAGCCCGCGCCTTTATAGCGCGGGCTTGTTGTTTTTATGCTTGCTGCGGAGTCACCATGTCCGTCGATATCGCCACCGTCCGTCGCGTCGCGCGCCTTGCGCGCATTGCCGTTGCTGATGATGAGGCAGAGCGCATGACCGGCGAACTCAACGCCATTCTCGGCTTCGTCGAACAACTGGGCGAGGTCGACGTGACGGGCGTGGAGCCCATGACGTCCGTGACACCGATGGACATGAAGAAGCGCGTGGACGCCGTGACCGATGGCGGCAAGCCTGCCGACATCGTCGCCAATGCGCCGGCAACGGACGAGAATTTCTTCCTCGTCCCGAAGGTCATCGAATAGAGATGGCCGTCATCATCGCCAACGAAACGCCGCTTCAGGACGACGTGCGCCAGCTCGTCGCCGAACTCAACGCCTACATGCAGCCTCTGACGCCGCCGCAATTCCAGTTTCAACTGACCGTCGAGCAAATGGCTGAGCCGACAGTCACGGTTTTCGTCGCGCGCAACGAAGCCGGCGAGGCGATTGGCATGGCATCGCTGAAGGCGCATGACGCCGATCTCGGCGAGGTGAAGCGCATGTACACACTACCTGCCGTGCGCGGCCAGCGCGTCGGCTCCGCGCTTCTCCAGCGCGTCGAAAAACTGGCGCGCGATAAAGGCTTGTCGCGTCTTGTCCTTGAAACCGGCGAGGCGCCGGGCTTCGAAGATGCCTGGCGCGTCTACGAGCGCGGCGGCTACACCCAATGCGGTGCCGTTCTCGACTATCCCGATTCCGGCTTTTCCCGTTTCTACGAAAAGAAGCTTGCCCTATGACCGATCTGACCCGCCTGACGATTGCCGAAGCCCGCGCCAGACTGCGCGCGAAGGATTTCACGGCGCTCGAACTGACCGACGCCTATCTGGGTGCGATCGATGCGGCCAATGGCGAACTCAACGCCTATGTGAAGGTGACGCCCGACCATGCCCATAAGATGGCGGCACAAGCGGACGAGAATTTGGCGGCCGGCAAGGCCGGCGATCTCGAAGGCATCCCGCTTGGCATCAAGGATCTGTTCGGCACCGAAGGGGTCCACACGCAGGCGGCGAGCCATATCCTCGATAAGTTCGAGCCACGCTATGAATCGACGGTCACGGCCAATTTGTGGGCCGACGGCGCTGTCATGCTCGGCAAGCTCAACATGGACGAGTTCGCCATGGGCTCGTCCAACGAGACCAGCCATTACGGCCCTGTGAAGAACCCTTGGCGCGCGCAAGGCTCCAATGTCGACCTCGTGCCAGGCGGCTCGTCCGGCGGCTCGGCTTCGGCCGTTGCCGCCTGGCTTTGCGCCGGCGCGACCGCGACGGACACGGGCGGCTCGATCCGCCAGCCTGCCGCCTTCACGGGTACGGTCGGCATCAAGCCGACCTATGGCCGCTGCTCGCGCTGGGGCACGGTCGCCTTCGCCTCCTCGCTCGACCAGGCTGGGCCGATCACCCGCGACGTGCGCGACGCTGCGATCCTGTTGAAGTCGATGGCTTCGGTGGACGAAAAGGACACGACATCGGTCAATCTGCCGGTGCCGGACTACGAGGCGGCGATCGGCCAGTCGATCAAGGGCATGCGCGTCGGCATTCCGAAGGAATACCGCATGGACGGCATGCCGGAGGAAATCGAGACGCTCTGGCAAAAGGGCATCGCCTGGCTGAAGGACGCCGGTGCCGAGATCGTCGACATCTCGCTGCCGCACACGAAATACGCCCTGCCGGCCTATTACATCGTCGCGCCCGCCGAAGCTTCGTCCAATCTCGCCCGTTATGATGGCGTCCGCTACGGCTTGCGCGTGCCCGGCAAGGACATCACCGACATGTACGAGCAGACCCGCGCCGCCGGTTTCGGCCGCGAGGTAAAGCGCCGCATCATGATCGGCACATATGTCCTGTCGGCCGGCTATTACGACGCCTACTATCTGCAGGCGCAGAAAGTGCGCACGCAGATCAAGAAGGATTTCGAGGACGTGTTCTCCGCCGGCGTCGACACGATCCTGACGCCCGCCACACCATCCGCCGCCTTTGGCATCGCCGATCAGGACATGGCGTCCGACCCGGTGAAGATGTACTTGAACGACATCTTCACGGTGACGGTCAACATGGCGGGTCTGCCGGGCATCGCAGTTCCGGCCGGTCTGGATTCGAAAGGTCTGCCGCTCGGGCTTCAGCTTATCGGCCGCCCGTTCGAGGAAGAGACGCTCTTCCGTACGGCCCATGTGATCGAACAGGCGGCAGGACGGTTCGAACCCACGAAATGGTGGTGACGCAGCGAGCGGGCAGCAGATGTTCTTCTACCTTTCCAAGATCTTCTGGCTGTTCGCTCATCCCCTCAACCTGACGGGAATCCTGCTCGGCGTCGGGCTGGTACTGCTCGTGTTCCATTGGACGCGGCTGGCCGGCGCGTCCTTCGCACTGGCATTTCTCGTGGTCGCGCTATCGACATGGACCTCGCTCGGCGCGCTGGCGCTGCATCCGCTCGAGGATCGTTTCGCACGGCCTGCCCCCGCGCCGGAGACCATCGATGGCATCATCGTTCTGGGCGGCGGCTTTGAGGGCGCGGTCAATCTGGCTCGTGGCGGCTACGAACTGAACGCCAGCGGCGACCGGTTCGTGGAAACCGCTGTTCTGGCAAAGCGCTATCCGAATGTGCCCGTCGTGATTACTGGTGGAAGCGGCTCGATGATTCTGGACGGCGAGGGCGACGCGGACACCGCGCCGCGCCTCCTGGTCGCGCTCGGCGTCGGCCCCGAACGGCTGGTGCTCGAAAACCGCTCCCGCAACACCGATGAGAATGCCCGGTTCACGCGGGACATGGTCGATCCTCAAGCCGGACAGACCTGGCTGCTCGTAACCTCGGCCTTCCACATGCCGCGCTCGGTGCTCCTGTTTCGCAAGGCCGGGTTCGACGTGACGCCGTGGCCGGCCGATTACCGTACGGCCGGTACGGAGACACTGGGCTTCGCGCAGAGCAATTCGATCACCAATCTTCACATTACCACGATCGCGATCCGCGAATGGATCGGCTTGGTCGCGTATCGGCTGACGGGACGCACCGACCGGATATTGCCCTGACCAGAGTTAATCGAGCAGCGCCTGACGCGCGGCCGAGAAGAACTGTCGCCGGATGAGAACGAAAAGCGTGCAGGTTGTCGTGGCGATGAAAACCCACGGGCCGATGAACCAGCCGAGATAGCCAAGCGCGAAGAAGATTGCCCGCAACCCGGCATTGAAGTGCTTGCCGCCAAGTTGGTTCATGCGCGCCGCACGCACGACGGCGCGTTCGACCTCATGCTCGTCCGCAATGTGATCGCCACGCATCGGCACCGCGCCGATCAGGATCGAGCAGTAATTGAAGATGCGATAGGCCCAGCCGAACTTGAAGAACGCATAAGCCAGAATGGCGGCGAGGCCGAGAACCTTCGCTTCGAAGACCGGCGCTGCGACCTGTTCGGTCACCGGAAAATCTCCGATGACCGCGACCACCCGGTCGCTCGAACCCAAAAGAGCAAAGCAACCGCCGAGCGCGATGAGCGCGGACGAAGCGAAGAACGCGGTACCCTGCTGGAGGCCCATCATGATGTTGGTATCGATCATCCTCAAATCGCGCCGCGCCATCGTTCGTATCCAGCTTTCACGCTGGCGGTTCATCAGCGACGTCAGAGTGGGCCGTGTGTTAAGGCGTCCCTGCGTCGATTGGGCGAAGAGAACCCAGCCGACGAGAAAGTAGGCAAGTGCCGCCGCGTCGAGCGGCTCCTGGAAAATGGAATCGACGATCATCACATGATGATAGTGCATCGGCGCGCGCGGCGCGCGCCTTGCTTTCGCCCAATGCATTACCGATTTGCGACTGTGAACTTTCGTATAAGTAACGGATTTTATTTAAAACCCATCCGTAAACGTGATCGTTGCACCGCACAATGCCACTCAATTGCCGTATTTTGGGATTGCAACGCGCCGCGAACAGGTCTACCGGTTCTCTCGCTGGCGCGAAGAACGAACACGATAGATCGCATAGGCAAACGATAATCATCAAACGGGAATTTCATGGACGATAGCGTTCAGAGGTCCTGCTGGGGCGTAACCGCCAAGGCAGTGATCGGTTTCGCCGGTATCCTTCTTCTGGCCTGGTTGGTCGGTGGAGCCGGTGCGGACGCCGCGGTCATTATCACCGCCGGCTGATCTCAAGACACGATGATGAATGGCAGGTCCTGCCGTAAGAATTCGAGGCCGCGGGAGCATCCCGCGGCCTTATTCATTTGGCCTATGTCGCTTTCGGATCATGCGAAGTCGGGCGGCGTCTCTCATCGGATGGACGCTCACGCGAATGATCCCACCAGCCAGAATTTGGAGCCATGAATGTTTCTGTCCGTATTCGACCTCTTCAAGATCGGCATCGGACCTTCGAGCTCCCACACAATGGGGCCGATGTCGGCTGCCGGACGCTTTCTCGACGAACTCGCCGGCGACGACTGGCCGAAGCCGGCCGGAGCGGCCGTTGCAAGGCTCGCCGTCAGCCTTCATGGCTCGCTGGCATTTACCGGCGTCGGGCATGGCACCGACCGCGCGGTGATCCTTGGATTGACCGGCGCGACACCGCAGACGGTGAACCCGGACAAGATGGACGCCGTGATCGAAACGGTCGCCACCGAAAAAACCGTCACGCCGCCGGGGCATCCAGCCTATCGCTTCGATAGCGCCACCGATCTCGTCATGGATCGCAAGCACCCCCTGCCGGGACACGCCAATGGCATGGCGTTCCACGCCTATGACCGCAATGACAGGCTGCTTCTGAAACGCATCTACTATTCGATCGGCGGCGGATTCGTCGTTTCGGAAGAAGAATTGCAGCGTCTGGCCGCGCGCGGCCCGGAAGGGCAGGCGGGTGACGTGCCATTCCCGTTTCGCAATGCCCGCGAAATGCTGGAAATGGCCCAAGCATCGGGAAAATCCATTGCCGAGATGAAGCGTTCCAATGAGGAAACACGCCAGTCGCGCGATGAACTCGATGCCGGGCTGGACGCGATCTGGGATGCGATGCGCGGCTGCATCGAGCGTGGCTTAAGCCAGGACGGCATCATGCCGGGCGGCCTCAAGGTGCGCCGCCGTGCACGCCATCTGCACGACACGTTGCAGGAACAGTGGCGACAGAACCGGCCGAACCCGCTGCTCGCGAATGACTGGCTTTCAGTGTACGCGATGGCGGTCAACGAGGAAAATGCGGCCGGCGGCCGCGTCGTTACCGCGCCCACGAACGGTGCGGCAGGCGTCGTGCCGGCCGTCATGCGCTACTGGCTGCATTTTCATCCCGAAGCAGATCAGGCAGGCATACGTGACTTTCTGTTGACGGCAGCGGCGGTCGGCGGGATCGTGAAGCACAACGCGTCGATCTCGGGCGCCGAAGTCGGCTGTCAGGGCGAGGTTGGCTCAGCATCCGCCATGGCGGCGGCCGGACTGGCGGCCGTGATGGGCGCAAGCCCGGAGCAGATCGAGAACGCCGCCGAGATCGCGCTCGAACATCATCTCGGTATGACCTGCGATCCGATTGCCGGTCTCGTTCAGGTGCCGTGTATCGAGCGGAACGCGCTGGGTGCTGTCAAGGCTGTGACCGCCGCATCGCTCGCGATCAAGGGCGACGGCAAGCATTTCGTGCCGCTCGATGCTGCCATTGAAACGATGCGCCAGACCGGGCTCGACATGAACGACAAATACAAGGAAACGAGCCTCGGCGGGCTCGCGGTGAACGTCGTCGAATGCTGATCCTGTGGACAGGCGTGCGCCCGGCCTTTGAGTTGCCGCGAAGGAACGCCTAACTACGGGGCATGGCTCTCAACATTCTCAAGCTCTGCGTCGGCTGCGATTCGATCGAAGATCTTCAGTCCTGGATCGATGAGCGCGGCGCGCGCATGCGCGCAGCCGGCCAGCCGGTCGAGCATTTTCACACTACCCGCATGGTACCGAAGCGCGTCGACGAGCTGCTGGACGGCGGATCGCTTTATTGGGTCATCAAGGGCGGCGTGCAGTGTCGCCAGAAGCTGGTCGATGTGCGCCCATTCACCGATGGCGACGGCATCGGTCGCTGCCATCTGATGCTCGACAGCGAACTGACGCCGACCAATTGGCAACCGCGACGGCCTTTTCAGGGCTGGCGATATCTGCGCCCTGAAGATGCGCCCGCCGACCTTGGCGGCGGATCGGCTATGCGCGAAATGCCGCCCGAACTGCGCCGCGAACTGGCCGACCTCGGCCTTCTTTGATGGCGGCCGCCTTGCCTTGTCGGTTTCGAATCCACATTTTTCGTCAATGAAAGACAAGACGCCGACCAGACCGAAGACCACCAATACGCCAGCCGACCGCAGCGATCCGAGCGCCGTGTCGGCATTTTTGAAGCAGGCGCGGGCGTTGTCCGCGTCGCGTGCGCCGGGTGCGAAGAAGGGTCGGCTCATCCTCGCGCTCGACGCTACGATGAGCAGGCAGCCGACCTGGGACCTTGCCTGCACGCTTCAGGCGGACATGTTCGACGCCGTCGGAAAGACGGGCCGCTTGGAAGTGCAACTCGTCTACTTTCGTGGATTCGGTGAATGCCGATCGTCGAGATTCGTGGACGATACGGCGCGGCTCAAGGATTTGATGGTCAGGATCGATTGTCGCGGCGGCCATACGCAGATCGGCAAGGTGCTTTCCCACACGCTGAAGGAAACCGAAACGCAGAAGGTCGATGCGCTGGTCTATATCGGTGATGCCATGGAGGAAGAAATCGACGATCTCGCAGACATGGCCGGCAGACTGGGCCTGAAGGGCGTTCCTGTCTTTATGTTCCAGGAAGGCCACGACGCGACCGCAGAACACGCATTCCGCGAGATCGCGCGGCTGACGCGCGGCGCCTGGTTCCGCTTCGACCGTAACTCCGCTTCCATGCTTGCAAAGCTTCTGTCGGCCATAGCGGTCTACGCTTCGGGCGGATACACGGCACTGGAGGCGAGGGGCGGACGCGAAGACATGCTGTTGATCGAAAACATGCGCGGCAATTCGAGATGATGCTCTATGTGATCACGGGCGTCGCTGTCGCGCTCGGTCTCTTCTATGTCTTCATGCGGGCGGACGCTGCGAAGATCGCGCTCAGCCTTCGCCTCGTCGGACCGATCGTCCTGGCTATTTTCGGGGCCGGCATGATGCTGATCGGCCGCGTGGGAATTGGCGGCATGGCGCTGTCGGCGGCACTCGGCTGGTATGGCGCGGGGCGGGTCCGCCGCAATGCGCGACCGACGCCAGGCAAGCGGTCCCATGTCCGAACCGCCGCGCTTGAAATGGAACTCGACCATGACAGCGGCGAACTGGACGGCGTCGTCCGGGCAGGTGCTTTCGACGGTCGGGCGCTCGGCGATCTGAGCGAGGAGCAACTCTTCGAACTTCACGCCGAACTCCAAGGCGACGGTGAAAGCCGCCAGCTACTTGAGGCGTATCTTGACGGCCGTCTTCCCCTCTGGCGCGAGAACCCGCAGGCGGATGTCGGCGGCGGGGAAACTCGCGCGCCAGCTTCTGGCCCCATGACTAAGCAGGAGGCCTACCAGGTCCTTGGTCTTGAACCGGGTGCTGGCGCGGCGGATATCCGAAAGGCCCATCGGCGCCTTATGCAGAAGCTGCATCCCGACCTTGGCGGCAGTTCTTTCCTGGCGGCCCGGATCAACGAAGCCAAGGACGTCCTGTTGTCCACTCACGGCTGATTCTCCTTCGACAAATTACAAATCCCGGAGAGCGGGAACTCCAGATTACATCTGCACCGCGTAGCAGGCGATGTCGTAGTTCTTGAGCGAACCACACGCGTTCCATGCCTGATCCTTGCCGGCAAAGCCCGAAAAGCGCGCGCGGTAGTAGGTTCGGCCATTGTGTTCGAATGTCTCGGTGAAGGGTTCCGCACCGCTCAGCACGTTCGATGCACGCGACTTGGCGGATGCCAGGAATGAATTCGCCTCGCTTTCGGACGGCATCGATGCCACCTGAATGACCCAGCCGCTCGCCTGTGTAGAAGACGTCTGGACAGGATCAACGTTCGAGCGCTCCTTGACCGCTTCGAGTGCGGCCGGAACGGCCTGCGACGGGATCGGGGAGGGCGGTGTCGGCCGGGCAGAGGGAACGGCGCCCGCGAACGCCATCTGGATGCGTTCGGCGACCTCGTCGGTACCTTCGGCCGCCGCGACCGGGGCAGGAGCAGGCACGATCTGCGGCATCGACGGTTGCGGCGTGGATGTGGGAGCCAGCGCCAGTTCCATCGGGGCCGGTTCGGCTGACATGGCCGGGCGGAACTGAGGAGTGGCAATCGTTTGAGGAAGCTGCTGTGGCGAGGCGGCCGATGCCACGATCTGGCTGGTGGAACCACGCGCGACGAGCATCTGCTTGCTGCCACGCGAGGCGCGGGGCAGATACTCGCGGATCAGTTCGACCATGTGGTCGTCACGGGTGCGTCCCGAACGTCCGCCCATGACGACGGCGACGATCGAGCGGCCGTCATCTTGAACAGAGGAGACGAGGTTGAAACCGGATGCGCGGATATAGCCGGTCTTGATGCCGTCTGCGCCACGAACGCGCCCGAGAACCCGGTTGTGGTTGCCGAACCGCTGCTTGCCGAGCGTGAATTCACGCGTGCCGAAATAGGAATAATATTGCGGGAAATGCTCGCGCAGCGCGATGCCCAGGATCGCCATGTCGCGCGCCGTCGTCACCTGCCTGGAGTTCGGCAGGCCGTGTGCATTCTGGAACGTCGTCGAATTCATGCCGAGCTGGCGCGCTTTCGTCGTCGTCAGGCGTGCGAAGTTCTGCTCCGAACCACCCAAAAACTCGCCGATCGCGGTCGCGATGTCGTTTGCAGAGCGGGTGACGAGCGAATAGATCGCGTTTTCGGCTGTGATGGTCGAGCCGGCGCGCAGGCCGATCTTCGTCGGCGGTTCGGCGGCTGCCTTTGCGCTGATCGGGATCGGCGTCGACTTGGCGACCCGACCCGACTCCATCGCCTCGAAGAGCATATAGAGGGTCATCATCTTGGTGAGTGACGCGGGATACCGCTGCTCGTCGCCGTACCGGTTGAACAGCACCTGCCCGGTCTTGGCATCCATGACATAGGCTGCATAGCGCGGATTGGCCGACGCCTGGGCGGCAAAGCCGGCGATCAGGGCGATCGCTGCGAGAAAGGAGATGATGACCTTGAGTACGGCCTGATGATGCGGACACATTCCGGCGAACGACTGACGCACAACTATACCCTTACAGATTTTTGTTGGTCGCATTCTGGCGAGCTTTACATCCCTCTAGGATTATCGGTCGGAGGTTACCGATCCGTTTATGGTAACCGCATCGTTCATAAATTCGCGTCAATCGGAGCAATATGTTTGCGCCGGCTGAGGAATTTGACCGATTGTGCGACGCACGATATCGTTGGGCGATGCAGCATAAACAGTCAAAGGTTCCCGTTTATGATTCACTCCTTCGATGACGCCGGAAAACTCGGCAACGAAATCGCTGATACCGGGCTGAAGAGCATTGCTTCGGTTTCGAAGAACATGCAGGCGATCGCCGTCGAGGCCACGGAATATTCGCGCCGCGCTTTTGAACAATCAGGTTCGACCGTCGCAAAGCTTTTGCAGACCAATTCGCCGGAGAGCGCGGTGCAGCTTCAGATGGACTTCGCCCGACAGGCATATGAAAGCTTCATAGGTCAGGCCTCGCGCATGGGCGAACTCTATGCGGACATGGCGAAAGAGGTCTACAAGCCCTTTGAAACGCTTGGTGCGAAGCACCGTTAGGCATCGCTTTTCTTGCACTTTTCGCAGACGAAGGCCGTGCGGGTGCGCGGCCTTTTTCTTTGGCGGTGCGGGCTTTGAAAAATATTGTCGTCGTCGTGATCCCGGGCCGTATTGTCACCACCGGCGAAGGGCTTACAATCGAGTCGAGACGACCTTACATGACGCTTCCGAGGCGGGAGTGGAAGGATTGGGAAGGCGAGTGAAGAGCAGCAGTTTCGGCAGCGATGCGCCAAGGGCGCAGGCGGGCGACAATGAGAACGGTGGGCCTGGCCGGGGCACGGCGGTCATCACCCGTACGAAGACGAAAACCAAGAAGCCCAGCCTGTACCGCGTGCTGATTCTGAACGACGATTACACACCGATGGAGTTCGTCGTTCATGTGCTCGAGCGCTTCTTCCAGAAGGACCGCGATGCGGCGACCCGCATCATGCTTCACGTACACAACCACGGTGTCGGCGAATGCGGCGTCTACACCTTCGAGGTCGCAGAGACCAAAGTGACGCAAGTCATGGATTTCGCCAGACAGCATCAGCATCCGCTGCAATGCGTGATGGAAAAGAAATGAGGTATTGAATGCCGGCATTTTCCCAGGGCCTCGAACGGGCGTTGCATCAGGCGCTCACTTTCGCCAACGAACGCCATCACGAATATGCAACGCTGGAGCATCTGCTTCTGGCGCTGATCGACGACGGCGATGCGGCTGCGGTCATGCGTGCCTGCAACGTCAATGTCGACGAACTCAAGCAGACAGTCCTGTCTTACATAGACACCGAGCTCGACAATCTCGTCACGGGCTATGACGAGGATTCCAAGCCCACGGCCGGCTTCCAGCGCGTGATCCAGCGGGCGGTGATCCATGTTCAATCGTCCGGACGCGAAGAGGTGTCGGGCGCCAATGTGCTCGTCGCGATCTTTGCCGAGCGGGAAAGCCATGCGGCCTATTTCCTGCAGGAACAGCAGATGACCCGCTACGATGCGGTCAACTACATCAGCCACGGCATCGCAAAGCGTCCCGGCGCAGGCGAAACGCGTTCGCCGCGCGGCGCCGAAGAGGAAGCTGCCAGCCCGGCGGCCGAACATGAGGAAGGCCCCAAGAAAAAGCAGCAGGATGCGCTGTCGGCCTATTGCGTCAATCTCAACGAGAAGGCCAAGACCGGCAAGATCGATCCGCTGATCGGCCGCTCGGAAGAGATCAATCGCACGATCCAGGTCCTGTGCCGCCGGTCCAAGAACAACCCGCTTTACGTGGGCGATCCCGGCGTCGGCAAGACGGCGATCGCCGAGGGGCTCGCCAAGCGCATCGTCGAGGGCGACGTGCCCGAAGTGCTGCTCGACGCCACGATTTTCTCCCTCGACATGGGTTCGCTCCTGGCGGGCACGCGCTACCGCGGCGACTTCGAGGAACGCCTGAAGCAGGTCGTCAAGGAACTCGAGGACTATCCCGGCGCGGTGCTCTTCATCGACGAGATCCATACCGTGATCGGCGCGGGCGCGACGTCGGGCGGTGCGATGGATGCGTCGAACCTGTTGAAGCCGGCATTGTCCTCCGGTGCGATCCGCTGCATCGGCTCGACCACCTACAAGGAATTCCGCCAGTTCTTCGAAAAGGACAGGGCGCTCGTGCGCCGCTTCCAGAAGATCGACGTGAAAGAGCCGACCATCGAGGATGCGATCTCGATCATGAAGGGGCTGAAGCCTTATTTCGAGGACTTCCATAAGGTCAGGTACACCAACGAGGCAATCAAGGCCGCGGTGGAACTGTCTGCCCGATACATCTCCGACCGCAAGCTGCCGGACAAAGCCATCGACGTGGTCGACGAGACCGGCGCCTCGCAGATGCTTCTGCCGGAGAACAAGCGCAAGAAGACGATCAGCGTGAAGGAGATCGAGAATACGATCGCCACGATGGCGCGCATTCCGCCCAAGACCGTCTCGGCAGATGACGAAAAGGTGCTCGCGACGCTCGAGGACGAACTGAAGCGTGTGGTCTACGGTCAGGACACCGCCATCACGGCGCTGTCTTCTTCGATCAAGCTGGCCCGCGCCGGCCTGCGCGAGCCGGACAAGCCGATCGGCTCCTATCTGTTTTCCGGCCCGACGGGCGTCGGCAAGACAGAGGTCGCCAAACAGCTTGCCGCTTCGCTTGGCGTGGAACTCCTGCGTTTCGACATGTCGGAATATATGGAGCGCCACACGGTCTCGCGCCTCATCGGCGCACCGCCCGGCTATGTAGGCTTCGATCAGGGCGGATTGCTCACCGACGGCGTCGATCAGCATCCGCATTGCGTCTTGCTGCTCGACGAGATCGAGAAGGCGCATCCGGACCTGTTCAACATCCTGTTGCAGGTCATGGATCATGGCTCGCTGACCGATCACAACGGCAAGAAGATCGATTTCCGCAATGTGATCCTGATCATGACCACGAATGCGGGCGCAGCCGAGGCATCCAAGGCGGCGATCGGTTTCGGCTCGACCAAGCGGGAAGGGGATGACCTCGAGGCGATCAATCGTCTCTTCTCGCCCGAATTCCGCAACCGTCTGGACGCGATCATCCCGTTCGGTTCGCTGCCGATCCCGGTCATCCATCAGGTCGTGCAGAAGTTCGTCATGCAACTCGAGGCGCAGCTTGCCGAGCGCCGCGTAACGTTCGAACTGACGCCGGAGGCGATCGAATGGCTGGCCGACAAGGGCTATGACGAGCGCATGGGCGCGCGTCCGCTCGGAAGGGTCATCCAGGAGCACATCAAGAAGCCGCTGGCCGAAGAGGTGCTGTTCGGAAAGCTCAAAAAGGGCGGAACGGTGCGCGTTCTCGTCACGGAGAAAGACGACGGCACGAAGGGGCTGACGCTTGAAAGCCTGGCCGAAGACGTTCCGGTCAAGCCGAAGAAGGAACAGCCCGAACAGGCGGTCAAGCAGAAGAAGCCCGCTGCCCGCAAGGCGAAAAAGGTGCCCGCCGCAGTCGGAGCCGACAATGCGTCGGACAAGGGAACTGGCAAGCGGTCGAGCGTGCCGCAACTTCCGCGCAAGAACTGAACGACAGACATGAAAACCGGCGCTCGCAAGGCGCCGGTTTTTTAACATCGCAACTACCGTGAGGGCATGATAGTCAGGCGCCAAATGCCCGACGTCAACGATTCCGCATCTGCCGCCTCATCCCCGCCAACCGCTCAGGAATGCCTGCTTTGGTATCTTCGCGGTTGCCGCGCGGTGATTTCGATTCCGGCTGTCATTCTGGCCAGCAGTTTCGTCGGCTTCGCGGCGCTCGCCGTCGAGGCCGGGTTCACCATGGCGCAGACCGTCTTCATGACGGCCGTCATCTGGGCGCTTCCGGCCAAGGTCGTCCTGATCGGCGCGGTGCTTGCCGGAAACGGTCTGGCGGCGGCGGCCTTCGCGGTCGCCCTTTCGTCGGTCCGACTGGCGCCCATGGTCGTCGTGCTCGTTCCCGAGCTGCGCGGACCGCGCACGCGAAACTGGGTACTCTACGTTCTCTCCCATTTCGTCGCCGTCACCTCATGGGTGATCGCGCTCGAAAACGTGCGTAACGTGCCGCGCGACCTTCGCACAAGCTGGTATGCCGGCGTCGGCTCGTCCCTCATCATGTTGAACATGGTCGTGGTCGCGGTCGTCTTCATGATCGCGGACGATCTGCCGCCGATCATTTCGGCCGCACTGTTCATGCTCACGCCGATCTACTTCCTGACCTCCCTGTGGGCGTCGGCTCGTGAGCGGGCAGGGCATATCGCAATGGTGCTCGGCCTGATCATGGGGCCGCTCTTCCATCTGGTCATCCCGGATTTCAGCCTGCTCGCGACCGGCATGGCCGGTGGCGGTCTGGCATATCTCCATCACCGCCTTTCCGGGCGGGGAGGGACGACATGACGTTTTCGTCGATCGATACCTGGTGGTGGCCCTATCTGTTCATCCTGATCGCGGGCTGGCTGGCGACCGATAGCTGGCGGTTCCTCGGCGTCTATCTCGGCGGCCGGCTTTCGGAGAAGTCCGATCTTCTCGTGCTTGTCCGCTGCGTTGCGACCGCGCTGGTCGCGGCCGTCATCGCCAATCTGATCGTGTTTCCCGCAGGGCCGCTCGCCGAAACGACGATCCGCTTGCGCGTCTTTTCCGCTGCTATCGGCTTCGCAGCCTTCCTGTGGTTCGGCAAGAACGTGCTCGTCGGCATCGTCGTTACGGAGGTGGTCCTTCTTTCGGGAATGGTGCTGGCGACCTATAGTTGATCGAGAGCCGCGCGGATCTTTTCGGCGTTGGCGGCAAGAATTTCGGGCTTTTCCATGTCGCCACTATGCGGCTTCAGGTCCACGCCTTCGAAGCGCGGGATCACATGGAAATGCAGGTGAAACACGACCTGTCCACCGGCCGATTCATTGAACTGTGCGATCGAAGCGCCGTCTGCATCGAATGCCTCGACGACCGCATGCGCCAGCTTCTGCACGGTCGCGACGACGGCCGAGAGGCTTGTCGTGTCGACATCGAGAATGTTGCGAGCCGGCTTTTTCGGGATCACGAGGCAGTGACCCTTTCCACGCGGCATGATGTCCATGAATGCGAAGGTCGCGTCGTCCTCGTAGACTTTGTGGGCGGGAAGCTCGCCGCGCAGGATTTTGGCGAAAATGTTGGTGTCGTCGTAAGCGGCGGGCATCTCGACCTCTGTCATCTATGCAACTGCGTCAGGGGTAACCAAGACACGGCCCGTTGACCAGAGCAGGTTGCAGTTTTGCAGCGCGCGTCAGTCTTTTCGAAACGGCGCGCGCTCGGACAGATATTCGCCGATTTCCTCAACATCCTGCCGCTCGCGCTCCAGATAGTCGGCGATGGCGCGGCGCAGACCCGGATGCTCGATCCAGTGCGCCGAATGCGTGGTGACCGGAACGTAGCCGCGCGCAAGCTTGTGCTCGCCCTGCGCGCCCGCTTCGACCACGGACAGCTTGCGCTCGATGGCGAAATCGATCGCCTGATGGTAGCAGACCTCGAAATGCAGGAAGGGGTGATGCTCGACGCAGCCCCAGTTGCGGCCGAACAGGCGATCGCCGCCGATGAAATTGATGGCACCGGCAATGTAGCGGCCGTCGCGCTTGGCCATGATGAGCAGGATGTCGTCCGCCATGCGTTCGCCGACCATGGAGAAGAACGTGCGGTTGAGATACGGGCGGCCCCATTTGCGGCTGCCGGTATCCATGTAGAATTGGTAGAAATCGTCCCAGATCGCTTCGGTGAGGTCGGCCCCCGTCAGTTGGTCAATGGTGATGCCATCTCCCAGCGCCTCACGCCGTTCCCGGCGCAGCGCCTTGCGCTTGCGCGATGCGAGCGTGTCGAGAAAGTCCTCGTAGCTGCCGTAGCCTTCATTGATGAAATGGAATTGCGTATCGGTGCGGTGGAGATAGCCGGCCTCTTCAAGCACGTCCGCTTCTTCGGCGAGCGCAAAAGTGACATGGGCGGAGGATGTACCCAACCGTTCGTTGAGCACCTTCATGCCTTCGGCCAGTGCCGCCCGGATGGGATCAGGATCGAGTTCGGCGTCGAAAAGCAGCCGGGGACCGGTCGCCGGCGTGAAGGGTATGGAGGCTTGCAGCTTGGGGTAATAGCGCCCGCCCGCTCGCTCGAAAGCATCTGCCCAACCATGGTCGAAAACGTACTCGCCTTGGCTGTGAGATTTGAGATAGCAGGGAACGGCGCCGATCAGCCGGCCGTCCGGCGATTGCAATGCCAGGTGTTGCGGCAACCATCCTGCCTGAGCGCCGACGCAGCCGCTGTCCTCCAACGCCGAAAGAAACGCGTAGGACAAAAACGGATTATAGGGCGTCATCGGCGACGAATGTGTGGTGCCTGCAAGCCGGTCCCATCCCTCGTGCGGGATGCCGGCCATCCCGTCCACGACGCGGATGACGAACCCGGCTTCATTCTCACTCATAGACCAGACATCCCGACCCGCGAACCTTTGCGTTCTAGATACGTGCCGGGATGCCGGTTGCAAGGTCAGAGCGTATCGCGGCCGTCCGGATCGAAGCCTTCGAACGTCATCTGATCGGCATGGGCTTGCGTCGCCTGCCGCGATTTTTCATCTCGCACGGTCCAGGTGATCACTGGCATGGAGAGCTTGTCACGGACGAAGGTAACGAACGGGCTCGGCAAATCGTGAACGCCCCACGAGACGAACGAGATCGGATGCGCGAGCATGGAAAAATGCGCTTCCAGTTCTTCCGGCTTGTTGCCGTGGGCCGTGAGGCCCGCAGGAATGCCGGCCGCTTCGGTGCCGAACTGCCGGACCAGCCAGTGGTCGAAGGACATGATGGCTGCAGGGCCGGAATAGGCACGCAGGAGCGCGGCGCAGGCCGCGACCAGCCCGTCATCCTCGCCCTGCGTGCCCTTGAGTTCGATGACGAGCGGCACGCGGCCTGCGACGAGATCGAGCATCTCCTTCAACGTGGGCGCGTGATCGTCCGTGCCGCCGATCCGCAGATCGGCCAATTGCGTGGCGGTCTTTTCGAAGACGCGGCCATCGATTCCCGCAAGACGTTTCAGATCGTGATCGTGAAAGACGACCGGAACGCCGTCCGACGACAGATGCACGTCGCATTCGATGGCATAGTCGCGATCGATCGCGGCGCGAAAGGCCGACAGCGTGTTTTCCCAGCGGGTCTTGTTGAGGTCATGGAAGCCGCGATGCGCGATCGGGCGCGCGGTAAGCCAGTCGAGATTCGCCATGTCAGTTCTTCGCGATCTCGAAGACGGCCTCGACCTCGACCGCCGCATCGAGCGGCAACGAGGCGACACCGACCGCCGAACGCGCATGTTTGCCGGCTTCTCCCAGCACCTCGACCAGAAGGTTGGACGCGCCATTGGCGACGAGATGCTGCTCGGTGAAATCGGCCTCGGACGCCACGAACACGGTGATCTTGACGACGCGCGCGATTCGTTCGAGGTCACCCAGCGCGGACTTGGCCTGTGCCAGCACGTTGATCGCGCAAAGTCGTGCGGCCTCCTGTGCGGAGGCAACGTCGAGATCGCGCCCGACCCGGCCCTTGGCTGCCAGCGTGCCGTCCTTCAGCGGCAGTTGACCGGCCGTGAAGACGAGATCGCCGCTGATCATAAAGGGCAGATAGTTGGCGGCCGGGGCCGCTGCCTGCGGAAGAGTGATTCCAAGCTTTTCCAGGCGGCTATTGATTGTGTCGGTCATCATGTGATCCTTGTCGATGAAAGTGGCGGCAAAAATCGCCTCGCTTCCGCCACGAAAACGCATTCAGGTGCCGGCATATCCGACCTTGCACCCAATCGGGAGAACCGAATGTCCCTGCCACGCCTTGCGATCCTGGCAAGCTGCGCCCTGCCGTTCCTGCCGTTGGAAGCAATGGCCGCGCCTCTTCTCCCGCATCGTGCGGTTTATGATCTGGCGCTCGCCGACGCAACGGACAGTTCGGGTGTCACCGGACTTTCCGGACGCATGGTCTACGAATTCAATGGTTCGGCATGCGACGGATATACGGTGACGTTCCGATTCGTCACCCGTATCGAAGCAAGCGAAATGGTCCGCACGACGGATCAGCAGACGACGACCTTCGAGGCGGGCGACGGATCGGAATATTCTTTCGTCACGCGTTCTTTCGTCGATACCAATCTCGACAAGGAGGTGCGCGGCTCGGCAGAGATGACCGAAACCGAAACGCGCGTCGCCATGGAAGAGCCCGAGTCGGTCGAGTACGAGCTGGAGCGGTCGCAGTTTCCCAGCCAGCATCTGCTGGAGGTTCTGGAAAGGGCAAACAGCGGCGAGAACTTCTTCGAAACGACGATCTATGACGGCTCGGAAGATGGCGACAGCGTCATGACGACCACCGTCATTCTCGGCAAGAAGACCGCTCTGGCCGGGGACGATCCCGAAAGTGGCGCAATCGCCGCGATCGAATCGGAGGAGTTCTGGCCCGTCGACATCGCCTATTTCGACCTCGGCGATATCCAGGGCGAGGGGACGCCGACCTACCGCATCTCGTTCAAGCTCTATGAGAGCGGCATCACGCGCGACCTGACGATGGACTATGGCGACTTTTCGATCCAGGGCCGGATCGTCGATCTCGAAATGTTCGATGCGCCGGACGACTGCGCGCAATAGCCCTCGGGCTGCGGGTTGCATACTTGATCCATTGCCGCTATATGCGCGGCCATTCCACACACGGGTGATGGGTTGGCGTCGGGAGAAATCCGGCCTCGACCTCCGGTGGCGGTTTTTCCGCCTGACATCCGTGGAGGCCAACCGGAAAGGAAAATAACGATGGCTAAGCCTGATTTCAGCATGCGCCAGCTTCTTGAAGCTGGTGTTCACTTCGGCCACCAGACTCACCGCTGGAACCCGAAGATGGCGCCCTATATCTTCGGCGCCCGCAACAACATTCACATCATCGACCTGTCGCAGACGGTTCCGCTCCTGAACCAGGCGCTGAAGGTCGTGTCCGACACCGTCGCCCGCGGCGGCCGCGTTCTGTTCGTCGGCACCAAGCGCCAGGCGTCCGAGATCGTCGCCGACGCTGCCGAGCGCTCCGCGCAGTATTACGTCAACTCGCGCTGGCTGGGCGGCATGCTCACCAACTGGAAGACGATTTCGAACTCGATCCAGCGCCTTCGCAAGCTCGACGAACTGCTCGCCGGCGAAGCCCAGGGCTTCACCAAGAAGGAGCGCCTGACGCTCGACCGCGAGCGCGAGAAGCTCAACCGCGCACTGGGCGGCATCAAGGACATGGGTTCGACCCCAGACCTGATGTTCGTGATCGACACCAACAAGGAAGCGATCGCCATTCAGGAAGCGCGCCGCCTTGGTATCCCGGTCGTCGCGATCATCGATTCGAACTGCGATCCGGACAAGGTCGACTATCCGATTCCGGGCAATGACGACGCCGCGCGCGCCATCTCCTTCTATTGCGATCTGGTCGCCAAGGCGGCGATCGACGGTATCGCGCGTCAGCAGGGCGCCATGGGCGTCGACGTCGGCGCTTCGGCCGAAGCGCCTGTCGAGCCCGCACTCGACGAGACGCCCGCGGAAGAAGGCAAGGCAAGCTAAGGCTGTACGCTGAATTGAACGAGGCGAACGGCGCACCTGGAATTCTCCACGGTGCGCCGCGCCATTTATGAACTGATGAAATTGAAGAGGCGACGATGAGCATTTCTGCTGCACTGGTCAAACAGCTCCGTGACATGACGGGCGCGGGCATGATGGACTGTAAGACGGCACTGGCCGAAACCAATGGCGACCTCGAGGCCGCCGTCGACTGGTTGCGGGCCAAGGGTATCGCCAAGGCCGACAAGAAAGCGGGCCGCACCGCGGCCGAGGGCCTGATCGGCGTCGCCGCCGACGCGACCAGCGCGGTCGTCGTCGAGGTCAATTCCGAGACCGACTTCGTTGCCCGCAACGACGCGTTTCAGGAGATCGTGCGCAAAGTTGCCGAGGTGGCCCTGACCACCGACGGTTCGACCGATGCGGTGGGGGCGGCGACATATCCGGGTGGCGAAAAGTCGGTCACCGACACGATCAAGGACGCGATCGGCACGATCGGCGAGAACATGAACCTGCGCCGTTCGACCAGACTTTCCGTTTCGAGCGGTGCCGTCGCCAGCTATGTGCACAATTCGGTTGCCGACAATCTCGGCAAGCTTGGCGTGCTCGTAGCCATCGAGACGACCGGCAATGCGGATGCTGCGCGCGCCTTCGCGCGTCAGGTGGCGATGCACGTCGCGGCGACAAATCCGCTTGCCCTGACGGCCGACGAAGTCGATCCGTCCGCGGTCGAGCGCGAGAAGGCCGTCTTCTCCGAGCAGGCCCGCCAGTCGGGCAAGCCGGAAAACATCATCGAGAAGATGGTCGAAGGCCGCATGCGCAAGTTCTATGAGGAAGTCGTGCTCTTGAAGCAGGGCTTCGTCATGAACCCGGACGTGACCGTCGAGAAGGCGCTTGCCGATGCTGAAAAGGAAATCGGCGCGCCCGCGAAGCTGACAGGTTTCGTACGCTTCGCACTCGGCGAGGGCATCGAGAAGGAAGAGACGGACTTTGCGGCCGAAGTGGCCGCAGTCGCCAAGAAGTAATCCGGCTTACGCAGGAAACGCGCAAAGGGCATCGCATGGCGGTGCCCTTTCGTGTATCTGACATGCGCCTTCTTCAGACCATGATGCCGAGAAGCGGGGACCGGTTTTCGGATGACATCATGGTACCAACCGATCATTGCCGCCACGCGAGAGATTCATGAACCTGCCGAAATACAAGCGCATTCTTCTCAAGGCTTCGGGCGAGGCACTGATGGGCTCGCAAGGATTCGGGATCGACGTTTCCGTCGTGGACCAGATTGCAGCCGACATCGCCGAAGCACGTTCGATGGGCGTGGAAGTCGGCATTGTGATCGGCGGCGGAAATATCTTTCGCGGTGTGGCCGTCGCCTCCAAGGGCGGCGACCGCGTAACGGGCGACCATATGGGCATGCTCGCCACCGTCATCAACTCGCTGGCGCTGCGCACGTCCCTGATCAAGCTTGGCGTCGATTCCGTGGTTCTTTCGGCCATTGCCATGCCCGAACTGTGCGAAAGCTTCTCGCAGCGTCAGGCGACCGCCTACATGGATCAGGGCAAGGTCGTGATCTTCGCGGGTGGCACCGGCAACCCCTTCTTCACGACCGATTCCGCCGCTGCCCTGCGCGCAGCCGAGATCGGTGCGGATGCGCTTTTGAAAGGGACGCAGGTCGACGGTGTCTACTCGGCCGATCCCAAGAAAGACCCGGCCGCCACCCGATACGATACGATCACGCATGAAGAAGTGCTGGTGAAGGGCCTGGCGATCATGGATACGGCGGCGATTGCGCTTGCGCGCGAGAACCACATTCCGATAATCGTCTACTCGATTCACGAGCAGGGCGGTCTAGGCGCCATTTTGCGCGGGAGCGGGCGCTGCACGATTGTTGCGGACGCCTGACAAACAGCAGGGCCGTTCCTGAGAACGAGACGAACCGGCAGTGCCGGCATGAGGAGACGATGATGAGCGAAGGCGTGGACTTCAAGGATTTGCAACGCAGGATGGACGGGGCGATTTCGGCGTTCAAGAACGATCTTGCCTCGCTGCGCACGGGACGTGCGTCGAGCAACCTCCTCGATCCGGTCATGGTTCAGGCTTACGGTGCGCCGATGCCGATCAATCAGGTCGCGACGGTGACGGTTCCCGAATCGCGCATGCTGGCGGTTTCCATCTGGGACAAGCAACTCGTCGGTGCCGTCGACCGCGCCATCCGCGAGTCGAATCTCGGCCTCAACCCGATCGTGGACGGTACCAATCTGCGTATCCCTCTGCCTGAACTCAACGAAGATCGCCGGCGCGACCTCGCCAAGATCGCGCATCAATATACCGAGCAGGCAAAGGTGGCCGTGCGTCACGTACGCCGCGACGGGATGGAGGTCGCCAAAAAGGCGGAGAAGGACGGCGCGATCAGCCAAGATGATTCCAAGGTCCAGTCGGAGCGCGTCCAGAAGCTGACGGACGAGACGATCAAGCAGATCGACGCACTGCTTGCCGACAAGGAAGCAGAGATCATGCAGGTCTAGGGTTTCGACCCTTGACCGGCGCACAGGTCGATTGGAGGGCCGGTGACAAGTCCCGCGCATATCGCAATCATCATGGATGGCAATGGGCGCTGGGCGCAGTCGCGCGGCCTGCCGCGCAGCGCCGGCCATCGCGCGGGCGTCGAGGCATTGCGGCAGGCGGTTCAAAATGTCGGTGACAGCGGCGCGCGCTGGCTGACCATCTACGCCTTTTCGTCGGAAAACTGGTCGCGGCCGGCGTCCGAGATCAACGATCTCATGGGGCTTTTGAAACTTTTCATCAGGCGCGATCTCGCCCAGCTTCATCGTAACGGCGTGCGCGTCCGCATGATCGGCAACCGCGATACGCTCGCACCCGACATTCTCGAACTCATCACGGATGCCGAGGCGCTGACGCGCGTGAACACCGCCATGAACCTGGTGATCGCCTTCAACTACGGGGCACGAGACGAAATCGTACGCGCGGCGCGGCATCTGTCGCAAATGGCCGCCGACGGGCACCTCGATCCCCACTCGATCACGCCCGAAATGCTCTCGGGTGCGCTCGATACGGCCGATATTCCCGACCCCGACCTCATCATACGCACCAGCGGCGAGCAACGCCTGTCGAACTTCCTGCTCTGGCAGGCGGCCTATTCCGAATTCGTATTCCTGCCGTGCTTCTGGCCGGATTTCGACCGGTCGCAACTGGACCACGCGCTTGCGATCTACGCCGATCGGGACCGTCGATTTGGAGCGGTCGCCGCTCGCGAGGCCCTTTCATGACGGCGGCGAACGGCAGCTTTCTGACAAGAGAGCTGCAACTGCGGATCGTATCCGCCGTCGTGATGATCGTCGTGGCGCTGACCGCGACATGGATCGGCGGATTGACGTTCCGGCTTGTGTGCGTCGTGATCGCTGCCGCCGTCTTCTACGAATGGCTGCAAATGGCCAGAGCCGACGGAACCACGGCCGACAGGCAACTCTCGTTCGGCCTCATGCTGGCCGTCTGTGTCGTCATTTTGATGATTCCCGACGGTCTCACGAGCCTCTCGATTGTCGCGGCGCTGGCGGCATTGTCAGCAATGGCCGCGCCGGCTCTCGGCGCCTCGCGATGGAACGCTGCCGGGCTGCTTTATGCCGGGATGGCGGGTTTGTCGCTTGCTCTCTTGCGCGGGACGGGACTGGAGGGTTTCAAGACCGTCGTTTTCCTGTTCGTCGTGGTCTGGGCGACCGACATCCTGGCCTATTTCGTCGGCAAGGCCCTGCGGGGGCCGAAGCTGGCGCCTGCGATCTCGCCGGGAAAGACATGGTCCGGGGCCATCGGGGGAACGTTCGCGGCGTTGATTCTGGGATTGGCTGCGGCGCTCGTCATGGATACTCGGCTTTCCATTCCGGCGACCATCGGGCTGATTCTTCTTCTTTCGGTGATCTCGCAAATCGGCGATCTGTTCGAGTCCTGGTTGAAGCGCCGCTTTCAGGTCAAGGATTCCAGCCACATCATACCTGGACATGGCGGCGTGATGGACCGCGTGGACGGTCTGGTCGCCGCCGGTCTGGTCCTTTATGTCGTCGGTGCGATTCTCATCGATCCGGACGCGCCGGCTCTGGCGTTTTTCTGACAGTCGTCGATGGATCACCGAAACGCCGCGATTGACCTGCAGGGAAGCGCGGCACGGGGCAATGAAGGGGCAGTGAATTGGATTTCCTGACGGGTATATTCGGGTCGGGCGGGCTTATCCTGGGAACGCTCGTACCGTTCTTCCTGGTACTCGCCGTCGTCGTGTTCGTGCACGAGATGGGCCACTACCTCGTCGGCCGCTGGTGCGGCATCGGCGTCCAGGCATTTTCGATCGGCTTCGGTCCCGAGATTTTCGGTTTCAACGACAGGCATGGCACCCGCTGGAAGCTTTCGGCGATACCGCTCGGCGGTTACGTCAAGTTCGTCGGCGACATGAGCGTGACGAGCGAGCCCGATCCGGAGCAAACGGAAAAGCTGACCGAGGCGGAGCAACGCGTCGCTTTCCACACGCAGCCCGTCTGGAAAAGGGCCGCCACCGTCGTAGCCGGCCCGCTTTTCAATTTTCTCCTGACCATTGCCGTCTTCGCCGTGATGTTCGGAATCTATGGCCGCTTCGTTTCCGAGCCGGTCGTGGCCGAGGTGCGTCCCGACAGCCCCGCGGCGGAGGCCGGATTCGAACCGGGAGATCGGTTCGTAACGGTCAACGGATCTCGAATCGCGACCTTCGGCGACGTTCAGCGCGTGGTGTCGGCGCGAGCGGGCGATCCGCTTCGGTTCGTCATGCTGCGCGACGGCCAGGAAATCGAACTGACGGCGACACCGGAACTGTCCGAGCAAGCCGACGGGCTCGGCAACACGATTCGCATCGGCGTCATCGGTGTGGTCAACAACGAGGAACTCGGCCAACCGCGCCAGATCAGCTATGGGCCCGTCGAGGCGCTCGGCGAGGCGGTCAGCGAAACGGGCTATATCATCGCGCGCACGGGGCAGTTCCTCCAGCGATTCGTGGCCGGGCGCGAGGACAGGTGCCAACTCGGCGGGCCGGTGCGCATTGCCGAGATGTCCGGGCAGGCGGCGGCGCTTGGACCGCTCTGGCTTGTCCAACTGATCGCGCTTTTGTCTGTAGGAATAGGTTTTCTCAACCTTCTTCCCATACCACCACTGGACGGGGGCCATCTCGTCTTCTATGCCGCTGAAGCCGTTCGCGGCCGGCCGGTGTCGGAACGCGTGATGGAGGGTTTCTACAAGGTCGGGATGCTTGCGGTGCTCGCTTTCATGGCGTTCGTTTTCTGGAACGATATTTTTGGATGTTGATGCCGGCGGGGCTCGAAACTGCTGAAATTCAAACTCCATTTACCATGAACGCGATTTTGCGTGACGCGAATGCCACGCTTTCTGACTTAGTAAATGCAAATTAACCGGCAGCCTTGCGTGTAGGGAAAATCCGGTTAATACCGTACGGGGTTTTGCGGCTGGTCCGGTCCATTCTCGGCACGGGGACAACGAGAACAAAAGGTTTGTAAGCCAAATGAAGGCAGCTTCGAGTTTCAAGAGCGCCGCGTCGGCGATGGCACTCACGGCGGCGATCGTCGTGACGGGATCGGTATCGGTACAACTTGCCGGAACGAACGCGGCCTATGCCGCGGTGGTCAACCGGATCGACGTTCGCGGCAATCAGCGCGTCAGCAACGACACGATCATCGGCAATCTGGGCATTCGTCCCGGTGAGCAGTTCAGCAGCGCGGATGTGAACGCGGCTGTCGTCCGTCTTTTCGAAACACGCCTTTTCTCGGATGTGCGCATCAATCAGGTCGGCTCGGCCCTGGTTGTGGAGGTCTCCGAATATTCGGTGGTCAACCAGGTCATCTTCCAGGGCAATTCGCGCGTCAAGGATGACGCGCTTACCGCCGCTGTTCAGCTTCGCCCGCGCGGCGCCTATTCCGCCGATGCGCTGAATTCCGATGTCGAGGCGATCCGTCAGGCCTATGCCCGCGTCGGTCGCGAGAACACGACTGTGACGGCGGAGACCGTCGATCTCGGCGAGAACCGCGTCAACGTCGTCTACCAGATCAACGAAGGCGGCCGCACCAAGATCGGGTCGATCACGTTCGAGGGCAATCAGGCATTCGGTGACGGCCGCCTGCGCGACGTCATTGCGACCAAGCAGTCGAACTTCCTGTCCTGGCTGACCCGCAACGACATCTATGACGAAAATCGCCTGCGCGCCGATGAAGAAGCGCTACGCCGTTTCTATTTCAATCGCGGCTATGCCGATTTCCGTATCATCTCGGCGAACGGCCAGCTCGACGAAGCCTCGAACGAGTATTCGATCGTCTTTACCATCGATGAGGGCGAGCGCTACACGTTCGGTCAGGTTCTGGTCGAAAGCACGGTACCTGGCGTCGATACCGAAGCCTACCGCTCCAGCCTCGACACCCGTGAAGGCCGCGTCTACAGCGCGCAGAACGTCGAAAGCTCCATCGTTGGGCTGACCGAAGACGTCGCCGGCTCGGGCTATGCGTTCGCGCAGGTGACCCCGCGCGGCAATCGCAACTTTGAGAACCGCACCATCGACGTCACCTATGTGATCGACGAAGGTCCGCGCGCTTACATCGAACGTATCGAAATCCGTGGCAACACGCGCACGCGCGACTACGTGATCCGTCGCGAGTTCGACCTCAGCGAAGGCGACGCCTTCAACCAGGTCCTCGTGCAGCGTGCACGCCGCCGCATCGAGCGTCTCGACTATTTCGAGACGGTCAATATCGCGACCGCCCCGGGCTCGCAGCCCGATCAGGTCGTGATGATCGTTGAAGTGGTCGAGAAGCCGACGGGTGAATTCTCGATCGGTGCTGGCTATTCGACCGGCGAGACCAACAATCGCGGTTCCGGCTTCTCGCTGGAAGGATCGGTGCAGGAGCGCAACTTCCTCGGGCGCGGTCAGTTCATCCGTCTTTCGGCCGGTGGCGGCCGGGATTCGCGCGACATCGCGCTGTCCTTCACCGAGCCGTACTTCCTTGGACGCCGCATTTCGGCGGGTTTCGACATCTTCCGCAACACGCGTCGTTTTGATAACTACGAGACTGAAGCGACCGGCGGCACGATCCGCTTCGGCCTGCCGATCACTGAGGCGCTGACGACGCAACTCGCGTACAACTACTCGCAGGAAGAGTACAATTTCCGCGATGGTTGCGAGCCAGTAGATGGTGTTCTGAGGCCGGATTGTCAGTTAAACATCTCGCCTATCCTGCAGGACGCGATCATCAACCAAAGCCCGTGGAGAAAGTCGTCGGTCAGCGCCGGTCTCGTGTTCAACACGATCGACAACATGCAGAATCCGCGCAACGGCATCTACTCGGTCTTTACGACGGAAGTCGCGGGTCTGGGCGGCGACGCACAATGGGTCAAGTTCACGGCGCGCGGCAGCTACTACCAGACGCTTTCGGAAGAACTCGACATCGTCGGTGTCTTGACGGCCGGTGCCGGGCACATCGAAGGCTATGGCGACGATGGCTTGCGAGTCTTCGATCTGTTTCGTTCTAATGACCGCATCATTCGTGGTTTCGATTTCAACGGTATCGGTGCGTTTTCGGAGGCAGGAAACGGTCGGATCGATCACATCGGTGGCACGACCTATTTCCACGCTTCGGCAGAAGCGCAGTTCCCGGTTCCGGGCCTGCCGGAAAGCCTCGGCTTCCGCGGTGCGGTCTTTGCGGATGCGGCGACACTCTACGGCGTACCGGATTCGGTGCTCGTCAACAGAGGCGGCGGTGACAACTTTATTGTGCAGGGCGACCAGTCCGCACTGCGCGCCTCGGTCGGTGTCGGTCTTCTGTGGGCGTCGCCCTTCGGTCCGATCCGCGTCGATTACGCCGTGCCGGTGGCTAAGGAAGATTCGGACGACGTCCAGAACTTCAGCTTCGGTATGTCCACCCGATTCTAGGGGCTTTAGAGCTTTCGGGGCAGATGATGCCCCGAAAGTGCAGGCATGAATGACTGATCCGCTCTTCTTTGAGCCGGCAAGAACCTTTACGGTTGGCGAGATCGCGGCGCTTACGGGTGCCGATCTCGCCAATGCCGCTTATGCGCAAACGCCGGTCGACCGCATTACCTCTCTCGCCGAAACCGGCGAGGGAGCGCTTGTCTTCGTCGACGGCAAACGCAACGCGCATTATCTGGCGAACCTGAAAGCGACGGCGGTGCTTTGTACGGCCGATATCGCGGACCAGGCACCTGCGGGTATCGCCGTTCTCGTTTCCAAAAAGCCGCAATATGCCTTCGCCACCGTCGGCCGTCTCCTGTTTCCCACCGCCGTTCGGCCTGCGCCGCTCACCTCTGAAACGGGCGTGTCGGATCGTGCCTATGTGGATCAGTCCGCCAGCGTCGAAGCCGGTGCGATCATCGAGCCTGGAGCGATCGTGGGGGCAGGGGCTGAAATCGGATCGGGAACGCTCGTCGCTTCGAATGCCGTGATCGGCCGCAACTGCCGTGTCGGGCGAGACTGCTATATCGGCCCGAATGTCTCGGTCCAGTACGCGCTTGTCGGAAATCGCGTCTTCATCTATGGCGGCGCGCAGATCGGCCAGGACGGGTTCGGCTTCGTCACCGGCCCGCGCGGACCAGAGAAGATGCCGCAAATCGGGCGTGTCATCATTCAGGACGATGTCGAGATCGGCGCCAACACCACCATAGACCGGGGCGCGCTTTCCGACACGATCATCGGCGAAGGCACCAAGATCGATAATCTGGTTCAGATCGCTCACAATGTAAGGCTTGGACGCGGCTGCGTGATCGCGGGTCATTGCGGCCTGTCCGGCTCCGTGACGCTTGGCGACTACGTGATGCTGGGTGGACGTGTCGGCCTAGCCGATCATGTCACGATTGGCACGGGGGCGGCCGTTGCGGCGGCAAGCGGCGTTATGCACGACATTCCGGACGGCGGACGCTGGGGGGGCATGCCCGCCCAGCCGATGAAGGACTTCTTCCGTGAAGTCACCTACATCCGAAAACTCGTTTCCGGCTCGCGCAAGACCAGGGAAGGCAGCGATGACTGAGGCAACAACCACGACGCTCGACCGCCTGAACATTCAGGATTTGCTGAAACTTCTTCCGCATCGCTACCCGTTTTTGCTGATCGACCGGATCGTCGATATTCAGGGCGACGACGCGGCGGTCGGCATTAAGAACGTGACGATGAACGAGCCGCATTTCACCGGTCATTTTCCGGATCAACCCGTCATGCCGGGTGTGCTCATCGTCGAAGCGATGGCGCAGACGGCAGGCGCGATCTGTGCACACAATGCTGGCGGCTCCGCGCCGCCGCTGGTTTATTTCATGACGATCGACGGCGCGAAATTCCGCAAGCCAGTGGTCCCCGGCGACAGGCTGGAGCTTCACGTCAAGAAGCTGAAGCAGCGCGGCAATATCTGGAAATTCGCGTGCGAAGCGAAGGTTGAGGGCGCAAAGGTCGCGGAGGCGGAGATTTCCGCAATGATGTCGCCGAAGCAGGCCTGACGCAATGACAGCCGAGACCTTTGTCCATCCGGCCGCTGTGGTCGAGGCCGGCGCGCAACTCGGCGCGGGCGTTCATATCGGCCCCTTTTGCCATATCGGCGCGGAATCGGTGGTCGGTGATAGCGTGCGAATGGCAAGCCATGTCACGATCACGGGCGCGACTTATATCGGGGCAGGGTGCCAGATTTTTCAAAATGCAGTCCTCGGCGGCGCGCCGCAAAGCGTGCGCCACAAGGGCGGCAGGACGACATTGAGCATCGGCGCCAGTTGCATCATCCGCGAAGGCGTGACCTTCAATGTCGGCACGGACAGTTCGACGGGGGCGACGACGATCGGGTCGAACGGCTTTTTCATGGCCCAGTCGCATGTCGCGCATGATTGCGTGGTGGGCGACAATGTCACCATGGCGAACGGCGCCGTGCTGGGCGGCCATTGCGAGGTCGGTGATTTCGTGACGTTCGGCGGCCTGTCGGCCGTCCACCAGTTCGTGCGTATCGGCCATCACGCGTTCATCGGCGGCCTGTCCGGTGTGGAACGGGATGTCATTCCGTATGGCATGGTGACCGGCGACCGGGCGAAACTGCGCGGCCTGAACGTCATCGGCATCAAGCGGTCCGGCTATTCGCGCGCGGATCTCCTTGCGTTGCGGTCAGCCTACAGGATGCTGTTTGCGTCCGGCCGCGCGCTTGCCGACGCGATTCCGCTCGTCGCCGAAAAATATCCGGATTCGGCCGCAATCGCGGACATGCTCTCGTTCCTGCAAGTCAGCGGAAAACGGCATTTCACCATGCCTGCCGCTCAAGACCGCGGCGGCGGCGATGACGAGGCATGACGACGGGCGCATCGGACTGATCGCCGGCGGCGGTCACCTGCCTGTCGAGATTCTGCAAAGTCTCAACCGCCAGGGATTGAGCCCGTATCTTGTCCTGATCGACGGCGAGGCCGACGATCTCGAGATATTTCGCAGTCATGATCACGTCCGCTTGCCGCTGGAGGAATTCGGCAGGCTCGTTCCGCTTTTGAAAGCCGCGCGCGTCACCCGGCTTGTCATGGCCGGCAGCGTCGCGCGACGTCCTGTCTTTCGCAACGTGAAATGGACATGGTCGCTGCTCGGTTTTCTCCCGAGGCTGGCCAAGGCACTTGCGTCCGGCGACGATGTGCTTTTGCGCACGGTAATCGGGCATCTTGAAGCACACGGCATCAAGATCGTCGGTGTCCACGAAATCGTTCCCGACCTGGTTGCCGGGACGGGGGCGATCGCTGTCCGCAAGCCTGATGCGAGCGAAATGCGCGATGTTCGCGCCGCAGCCGTCGCAGCACGGGCAATCGGGGCGCTCGACATCGGGCAGGCCGCAGTGGCAATCGGCGGACGCGCGATTGCACTGGAGGGGATCGAGGGAACCGAGGGCCTGCTGGACCGCGTTGCCGCAATGCGCGGTCACGGCCGCCTTGCGGGCCGAACCGGTGGCGTCCTCGTCAAATGCGCCAAGCCCGGGCAGGAATTGCGGGTCGACCTGCCGACGATCGGTCCCGATACGGTCAGCGCCGCATTTGCGGCCGGATTGACCGGCATAGCGCTCGATGCAGGACGCGCGCTCATCCTCGATTGCGCGTCGACGATGGCCCGCGCCAACGACCGGGGCTTATTCATCTACGGTCTGAAAGGTGACGAGTGACATGCAGCCACTGAAGATCGCCATCGTCGCGGGAGAGGAATCAGGCGATCTTCTGGGATGCGACCTGATCGACGCCATCGCGCAACGGATCGGCCGGCCGATCGAACTCGTCGGGGTCGGCGGGCGACATCTCGAGGCGCGCGGTCTGAACTCGCTGTTCGACGCCTCGCAGATCGCGCTGGTGGGCATCACCGCCGTTTTGCGTGATCTGCCGCGCCTGATCGGCCGTCTCAACCAGACGGCCCGGTCCATCGCGGCCGAGCGGCCCGATTGCCTGATTACGATCGACAGTCCCGAATTCTCCTTGCGCGTCGCACGCAAAGTCCGCGCGATCCTGCCGGATTTGCCGACAGTCCACTATGTCTGCCCGAGCATATGGGCCTGGCGGCCGGGCCGGGCGGCCGAGATGAAGCCTTATATCGACCATGTCCTTTGTCTTCTGCCTTTCGAACCGACCGAGCTGCACCGCCTTGGCGGGCCTGAGGGCACATTTGTCGGGCATCGCCTGACGCGCGATCCCGCGCTTGCCCAGACGACCGCAGCGCAGATGAATCGGGGCGACCCCTCCTGGGGAACGAAGTCCTTGCTCGTTCTGCCCGGTTCGCGCCGGTCCGAGGTTAAAAGCCTGATCGAGCCGTTCGGCGAGGCGGTCAAGGAGCTTGCCGCGCGCGGCAACCGGTTCGAAGTGGACATCCCGACCGTTCCGAAAGTGGCGGAGCAGGTGCACGAAGCGATCGCCGAATGGCCGGTCCCAACCCGCGTGATCGAGGCGACCGACGAAAAATACGAGGCGTTCAGCCGCGCCGACGCCGCGCTGGCCGCGTCGGGAACGGTGTCTCTCGAACTCGCCCTTGCACGCGTTCCGCTGCTCGCCTGTTACAAGACGGACCCGGTGTTTCATGCGCTGATGCGGCTCGTGACGGTCTGGTCGGCGTCCTTGCCGAACCTGATCGCGGACTGGCCGGTCGTTCCCGAATACTACAACGAATATGTGCGGCCAGCCTATCTTGCGCGCGCGATCGAGCAGATCTGGGCGGCCACGCCAGCCCGTGCGACGCAACTGCACGGCTTCGACATCATCGCGCAAAGACTGCATACCGAGCGTCCAGCCGGCGAGATCGGCGCGGAGGCAGTTCTGGACACGATTGCGCAACGGCATCGCAACTGGGTTTAGCGGTGTGATCATGCAAACGAAAAGGGCGGCCCGGAGCCGCCCTTTTCTTTGATCACCGGTTCGGATCAGACCGAATAGTACATGTCGAATTCGATCGGATGCGGCGTCATTTCGAAACGCAACACTTCGGCCATCTTCAATTCGATATAGGCGTCGATCTGGTCGTCGTCGAACACGCCGCCGGCCTTGAGGAAGCCACGATCCTTGTCGAGCGACTGCAGCGCTTCGCGCAGCGACGCACACACGGTCGGGATCTTCTTCAGTTCCTTCGGCGGCAGATCGTAGAGATCCTTGTCCATGGCCTGGCCCGGATGAATCTTGTTCTTGATACCGTCGAGGCCGGCCATCAGCATCGCCGCGAAAGCGAGATACGGGTTGGCGGTCGGATCGGGGAAGCGAACTTCGACGCGCTTTGCCTTCGGCGAGTTGCCGAACGGGATGCGGCAGGACGCCGAGCGGTTGCGGGCCGAATAGGCGAGCAGGACCGGCGCCTCGAAGCCGGGAACCAGACGTTTGTACGAGTTGGTCGACGGGTTGGTGAAGGCGTTGAGCGCCTTTGCGTGCTTGATGATGCCGCCGATGTAGAACAGGCAGGATTCCGACAGGCCGGCATATTCGTTGCCCGCGAAGGTCGGCTTTCCACCCTTCCAGATGGACTGGTGAACGTGCATGCCCGAGCCGTTGTCGCCATAGATCGGCTTTGGCATGAAGGTCGCCGTCTTGCCATAGGCGTTGGCGACCTGATGGATCACGTATTTGTAGATCTGCATCTTGTCCGCGTTGCGGGTCAGCGTGTCGAACTTGATGCCGAGCTCGTGCTGTGCGGCCGCCACCTCGTGGTGATGCTTTTCGACGACGACACCCATCTCCGACATGACGGAGAGCATTTCCGAGCGCATATCCTGCAGGGAATCGATCGGCGGAACCGGGAAATAGCCGCCCTTGACGCGAGGACGGTGGCCGAGATTGCCGGTTTCATAGTCGGAATCGTCGTTGGACGGCAGTTCGGTCGAATCGAGCTTGAAGCCCGTGTTGTACGGATCGGCCTTGTACTTCACGTCGTCGAAGACGAAAAATTCGGCTTCAGGACCGACATAGACCTCGTCGCCAAAGCCTTCCGAACGCAGATAGGCCTCGGCCTTCTTCGCCGTCCCGCGCGGATCGCGGTTGTAGGACTCGCCGGACACCGGATCGAGAATGTCGCAGACGATGACCATGGTCGACTGCGCGAAGAACGGGTCCATATGGGCCGTCTCGGTGTCGGGCATGAGAACCATGTCGGATTCGTTGATCGCCTTCCAGCCGCCGATGGACGAACCGTCGAACATGACACCATCGGCGAACATGTCTTCGTCAACGGCCGTGACGTCCATCGTGACGTGCTGCAGCTTGCCCTTGGGATCGGTAAAGCGCAGGTCAACGAACTTGACGTCTTCGTCCTTGATCCGCTTCAGGATGTCATTTGCTGTAGTCATTTATCATTTCCCTGTAGTTGTCAGTAAAGAATGGAAAATTTCCGCGCTGCTAGATCGCATCGACGCCGGTTTCGCCGGTCCGGATACGCACGACTTCCTCGACGCTCGAGACGAAAATCTTGCCATCGCCGATACGCCCCGTTTGGGCCGCCTTGCGGATGGCTTCGATTGCCTGCTCGACCTGATCGTCGCCCAGAACCACCTCGATCTTCACCTTGGGAAGGAAGTCGACGACATATTCCGCCCCCCTATAAAGCTCGGTATGCCCTTTTTGTCGGCCAAAACCCTTCGCCTCAGTTACGGTGATGCCTTGCAGCCCGACTTCCTGAAGAGCTTCCTTCACCTCATCGAGCTTGAAAGGCTTGATGATCGCCTCGATCTTTTTCATGCGAATTTGGCCTCCGATAAGCTGGAAACGAGCCATTCGGCTTCGTTTCGCGTTAGAGTAAGCATGGTTCATGCCAGTTTTTGAGATTTTGAGGTTCGATTTTGCTTTTTTGCCGCGAACGCCGCGTGACCGCCGTGGCCACAGGAAGGCAACGTTTGGGACAGAAAACAGCCAGGCGGCAGGATGAAATTGCAGGGAAGTTCGCAGCACAATGATTGAGCGAAATGCACAATATTTAGGCATCAAAGATAGCCTCGACGAACTGCTGACGTCCGCTGAAATGGCCGCCGTCGACCGCGCGGCGGCAAGCGATGATCCGGCTGGAACCTATGGCCTGATGCAACGGGCCGGGGAGGCGGTGCTGCGCGCCGCGCTCGCTTCCTTCCCCGACTCGAATGGAGCCGATATTCTGTGCGGGCCAGGCAATAATGGCGGCGATGGCTACGTCGTGGCGCGGCTTCTGGCTGAGTCCGGCTGGGTCGTGCGTGTATGGGCGCTCGGCAAACCCGCTCCGATGAGCGATGCGCGCCGGGCATTTGACGAATGTCGCCTCAAACCATTGCCGCTTGAAGACTTCCGACCGACTGTGGAGGCCCTGGTCATCGATGCGGTGTTCGGCGCGGGATTGTCGCGAAATCTGCCATTGAGTGCAGCAGAGGCAGCGACGCGCGTTGCGAAAGCAGATGTGAAGGTTCTTGCAGTCGATTTGCCCTCCGGCGTGGCGGGTGACAGCGGCGCGGATCTCGGCGGGGCATTCGACGCCACCGAAACCGTAACCTTTGCCCGTATGAAGCCGGGCCACCTCCTTTATCCGGGGCGCGCATTGTGCGGCCGTGTCACGCTCGCCGATATCGGCATCGCGGATCGTCATGTCGCGGCTGCAGGATGCCGGACATGGTGCAATACCCCCAGCCTTTGGAGGCATCGTCTTCCGCGACCAGCATCGGACGCACACAAATATCGACGCGGGCATATTCTGGTCCTGTCGGGACCGCGCTATCAAACGGGTGCCGCGCGATTGTCCGCGATGAGTGCCGCCAGGAGCGGGGCAGGGGCGGTGACACTCGGCTCACCGCCGGATGCGCTGGACGTCAACGCCGCTCATCTGACCTCGATCATGCTGGTCGTAACGGAAAGCGACGCCGATCTCACGACTTTCCTGCGGGGTCGGCAGCCAACCGCCTGCGTGATCGGCCCGGGTTTCGGTACCGGCGATCGCACGCGCACGTTCGTCGCGACGCTGCTCGGCCATGAAAAGACAATGTCGGTCATTCTCGACGCCGACGCGATCACGTCGTTCAAGGACACGCCGGATGTATTGTTCGGAATGATCGGCAAGTCGCGATCGGCAACTATTCTGACCCCGCACGAGGGAGAGTTTCGCCGCCTGTTCCCCGATATGGAGCACGAGCGCTCGAAACTGGAACGCGCGCGAAAGGCAGCGGCACGCGCCGGCGGCATCGTCATCTACAAAGGCCCCGACACGATCATCGCTGCGCCCGACGGACGCGCGGCGATCAATGGCAACGGCACGCCCTGGCTGGCGACGGCCGGGTCCGGCGATGTTCTCGCAGGCATCGTCGCGGCCTTGGCCGGGCAGGGGATGCCGGCGTTCGAAGCAGCCTGCGCCGCCGTCTGGCTTCACGCCGAAGCGGGCGGCAAGTTCGGTCCCGGCCTGATCGCCGAAGACCTTCCCGAATTGCTGCCGGCGATCCTGCGCGATCTGCTATGAAGAAACGCGTTCCTGCAAGGCGATCGCTCCATAAGGAGCGCGCTCCTTCCCTTCGGTGATGAAATAGACGAACGCGTCACGCGGCTTCTTTTCGGCCGGATGATCCGGGTCGACATAGGGAAGACCCTCGGGCTGGCCGCCATCGGCCCATAGCGTCACGTGCTTCGCCCATCCATCGAGTTCTTTGGAGGGATAGCAGTCGGGGTTGTCGTCGCTTCCGCTTTGCAGGCGCGCATAGACGAAATCCGCAGTCAAATCTGCGATCTTGGGATATTTTGCGTGATGCGCGTAGACGATGGCGGCACCATATTTGCGCGCCAGCGCGGCGAATTCGGGAACCGCAAAACTATCGTGGCGCACTTCGAGCGCATGACGAAGCGACACCCCATCCTGTTTCGCCGGCAATATTTTCAGAAAACCTTCGAAATCGTCCGGATCGAACTTCTTCGTCGGCGCGAACTGCCACAGAATCGGCCCGAGCTTGGCTCCGAGTTCTGCAACGCCGGAATCAAGAAAACGCTGCACGGACTCGCCCGCCTCCGCGAGTACACGCCTGTTGGTCGAAAAACGGATCGCCTTGAGCGAGAAAACAAAATCTTCCGGCGTATCGGCCGCCCATTTCGCGAAGGTCGCGGGCTTGAACGTCGAATAGTATGTACCGTTGACCTCGATAGTCTTCACCTGCCGGGACGCATAATGAAGCTGCTTCGCCTTGGCGAGCTTGTCGGGATAGAAGGATTTATCCCAAGGCTCGAAGGTCCAGCCGCCCATGCCCGCGCGGATCGTGCCTGATTTGCTCATTCGGCGGCCTCGCGCTTTTGACCTGGACGGCGCTCCAGAAGCTCCTTGAGGAAGTGGCCGGTATAGCTCTTCGGTTCTGCGACGATATCCTCCGGCGTGCCGGATGCCACGAGCTGACCGCCGCCGTCGCCGCCTTCGGGACCGAGATCGAGCACCCAGTCCGCCGTCTTGATGACTTCGAGATTATGCTCGATGACCACGACCGTATTGCCCTGGTCGACGAGTTCGTGGAGCACTTCCAGAAGCTTGGCGACATCGTGGAAATGCAGACCGGTCGTCGGCTCGTCGAGAATGTAGAGCGTCTTGCCCGTGGCCTTGCGCGACAGTTCCTTGGCCAGCTTGATGCGCTGCGCCTCGCCACCGGAAAGCGTCGTCGCCTGCTGGCCGATCTTGATGTAGCCGAGCCCGACTTTCTTGAGCGTCGCGAGTTTGTCGCGTACGGCTGGCACTGCCGCGAAAAACTCGACGCCTTCCTCGACCGTCATATCGAGCACATCCGCAATCGACTTCGTCTTGAACGTCACGTCGAGCGTCTCGCGATTGTATCGCTTGCCGTGGCAGACATCGCAGGTCACGTAAACGTCCGGCAGGAAGTGCATCTCGATCTTGATGACGCCGTCGCCCTGGCAGGCTTCGCAGCGCCCGCCCTTCACGTTGAAGGAGAAACGGCCCGGTTGATAGCCGCGCGCCTTCGCTTCCGGCAATCCCGCGAACCAGTCACGGATCGGCGTGAACGCGCCTGTATAGGTCGCCGGATTGGAGCGCGGCGTGCGCCCGATCGGGCTCTGATCGATGTCTATGACCTTGTCGAGGAATTCCAGCCCCTCGATCCGGTCGTGGTCGGCCGGATGCTCGCGCGATCCCATGATCCGGCGCGAGGCCGCCTTGAACAACGTTTCGATCAGGAAGGTGGACTTGCCGCCGCCCGACACGCCGGTTACCGCGGTGAAGGTGCCGAGCGGGATTTCTCCAGTGACGTTCCTCAGATTGTTGCCACGCGCACCGACGACCTTGATGCGCTTTCCCTTCTTCGCCTTGCGCCGTTGGAGCGGCAGCACGATCCCCATTCCGCCGGACAGATATTGTCCGGTCAGCGAATTCGGATTGGCCATGATCTCGGTCGGCTTGCCTTCGGCGATCACACGTCCGCCGTGAATGCCGGCGGCCGGACCGATATCGACGACATGATCGGCCTGCAGGATCGCATCCTCGTCATGTTCCACGACGATGACGGTGTTGCCCAGATCGCGCAGATGCTTCAGCGTGTCGAGCAGGCGTGCATTGTCGCGCTGGTGAAGGCCGATCGACGGCTCGTCCAGCACGTAAAGCACGCCCGTCAGGCCCGACCCGATCTGCGAGGCGAGCCGGATTCGCTGGCTCTCCCCGCCCGACAACGTGCCAGAATTGCGCGACATGGTGAGATAGTCGAGGCCGACATCGTTGAGAAAACGCAGCCGCTCGCGGATTTCCTTCAAAATGCGAAAGGCGATCTCGTTGTGCTTCTGGTTGAGCGCGGAGGGCAGTTCCTCGAACCAGCCGACCGCCTTGCGGATCGACATCGCCGTCACTTCGCCAATATGCAGCCCGCCGATCTTGACCGCCAACGCCTCTGGCTTGAGGCGATAGCCGTTGCAGGCCGGGCAGGGGGTGGCCGACATGAAGCGCTCGATTTCCTCGCGCATCCAGGCTGATTCAGTTTCCTTCCAGCGTCGCTGCAAATTCGGGATCACACCTTCGAAGGTCTTCGAAGTCTTGTAGCTGCGCATCCCGTCATCATAGGAAAAGTCGATCTTTCGAGTGCCCGTCCCGTGCAGGATCGCGTCTTTCGCCTCGTCCGGCAGATCGCGCCAGCGATCGCCGATCTTGAACCCGTAAGCCTTGCCCAGACCTTCGAGCGTCTGGAGATAATAGGGCGACGACGACTTCGCCCAAGGCGCGACCGCGCCTTCACGCAAGGATACATGGTCTTCCGGCACGATCAGCGATGGGTCGATCGCCTGCTGATGGCCAAGCCCGTCGCAGGTCGGGCAGGCGCCAAACGGATTGTTGAAGGAAAACAGCCGTGGTTCGATCTCAGGAATCGTGAACCCGGAAACCGGGCAGGCGAATTTTTCGGAGAACAGGAGGCGCTCGTGCGTTTCGTTCTTCGACTTGTTCACGGCATCGGCGCCGGTCATTTCCGCGCCGAGCGGCTTGTCCGCGAACTCGGCGATGACGAGACCCTCGGCAAGCCGCAGTGCCGTCTCCATGGAATCGGCCAGCCGCGTTCCCAGATCCGCCCGCACGACGATACGGTCAACCACCACGTCGATGTCATGCTTGTACTTCTTGTCGAGGGCAGGGACGTCGGCGATCTCGTAGAACTCGCCGTCGACCTTGACGCGCTGGAAGCCCTTCTTCATCAGTTCGGCGAGTTCCTTGCGATACTCGCCCTTCCGGCCGCGTACGATCGGTGCAAGGATATAAAGACGCGCGCCTTCCTCGATGTCGAGAACCCGATCGACCATCTGGCTGACCGTCTGGCTCTCGATCGGAAGGCCGGTTGCAGGAGAATAGGGGATTCCGACGCGGGCGAAGAGCAGCCGCATGTAATCGTATATCTCGGTGACGGTGCCGACCGTCGAACGCGGGTTCTTCGAGGTCGTCTTCTGCTCGATGGAAATGGCTGGCGATAGCCCGTCGATCTGATCGACATCCGGCTTCTGCATCATTTCAAGGAACTGACGCGCGTAGGCCGACAAGCTCTCGACGTAGCGGCGCTGCCCCTCAGCGTAGATCGTGTCGAACGCCAGGGACGACTTGCCCGATCCCGACAGGCCGGTCATTACGATCAGGCTGTCTCGCGGCAGGTCCAGGTCGACATTCTTGAGATTGTGTTCGCGCGCGCCGCGCACGGAAATAAACTTGTGGTCAGCCATGAGCCGAACGCTGCCTTCCTGATTGCGATGCCGGGAATGAGCCGTCCGGCCAAGCCGCACATGTAGGTATTTGCGCGCACCAGTCGAGGGCGCAGTTTCACTTAGCGCATTTCAAACTTTTCCGCTCCGCTTTCAAGTGAAAAGAACGAAGGATGAACAAGCTACTGACATTCAAATATGACTTGACGCAGCGGAAGCGTGAGCGCACCATCCTTTCGTCAACGATCCTTTTCGATGACGTCCGTGAGACAAGCGTGAGGTGAGGCATGACTCCACCGGACAGGTTCTCCTGATTGCAGCGATGCAATCGCGCCGGAAAGACCCCGGCGATCGACCCAAATCAGATACACCGTCGAACGGCATCAAGCCGCTTTCGAAAACTCAATGGAAATGAAATCGCCAGGTAGCGATTCAGCGGCCCTTGAACCTTTACGGTCAAGGGCCTTTGCTTTGCCTGTCGATGGTAACGCCCAAAAACTCTTGATGATTGACGGAAAATGATCCAGAACAAAAAGCGAACTTGATTGTTGTGGACCGAGAGCACTTCCACGGCGCGACGAGCGCCGGTATGGACTATGGTGCCGGCCGACATTCAGATTGCGCGTTTTGGAGAGCGATATGGCAGGCAGCGTAAACAAGGTCATTCTGGTCGGTAATCTGGGAGCCGACCCGGAAATCCGCCGTTTGAATTCCGGTGACCCGGTCGTCAATCTGCGCATTGCGACGTCCGAGAGCTGGCGCGACAAAAACTCCGGCGAGCGTCGCGAGAAGACCGAATGGCATCAGATCGTCATCTTCAACGATAATCTCGCCAAGGTCGCCGAGCAATATCTGAAGAAGGGAATGAAGGTCTATATCGAAGGCGCGTTGCAAACCCGTAAATGGGAAAAGGACGGCGTCGAGCGCTATACGACTGAGATCGTGCTGCAGAAGTTCCGCGGCGAACTCCAGATGCTGGATTCGCGCGGGCAGGGCGGCGATCAGGGCCAGGTCGGCTATGGCGGCGGTGGCGGCAGCTATTCCGGCGGTGGCCGAGGCGGCGACTTCGGACAATCCGGTCCGTCAGATGATCGCGGCGGCCGAGGAAGCTCGGGCGGCGGCGGTGGTTACGGACGCGATCTCGACGACGAGATACCGTTCTAGCGTTGGAAGGCGGGCAAAATTGCCCGCCTTTTTTGTTTTGAAGCTCCTTATAGACACGGGTGCATTACCGAACATGTTGAGGCTCGATCATCTGACCGTGATAGCTCCACCTCGATGTGCCTTTCGGGACGCGGCACGACTATATGGGCACCCACAATCATCGACTCCAGATCGGAAATCGCGTCTATCTGGAGATTGTGGCGCTTGATCCGGCAGGGACAGTACCCGGCCGTCCGCGATGGTTTGAACTGGACGAGCAGGATAAGGTTCGCGCCGACTGGGACAAGGGCAACCGCCTGCGTGGATGGGTCGTCCAGCACGGAAAACATTGATGCCACTCTTTCGGCCCATGGCATGATCTTCGGCTCAAAGGTTCCGTTGCCTGCACAGAAAGCCAGTTTTGCCTTTGGCGTCCCGAACGACGGCTCGTTGCCGCTCGATGGCATCGCACCTTCGATCATCGATCATTACAGCGACACGAGCCATTTCGCTGCCATTCCGGATATGGGCGCGCGCCTTCGGTCATTCACAATCGAGCATCCCGATCCAACCGGTGTTGTGGCCCTTTATCGAAATCTTGCCATCGACCATCCTCCAACGGTCATCCAGGGACAGGAAATCAAATATCGCGCGTTCATCGATACACGGACGGGATCAAGGGAACTCAGCTGATCAGGGTGCGTATGGGGCTGGAACGGCCGCAGATCATAATCGCATAAGATGGATTATGGAACTCGGGATGTTCCGTTAATACTCATCGGAAATCGATAGCCAACCCGTCGTAAGCCGGTTCGACGTGATCCGGCGTTGCGTCGTTCACCCTGTCGTAGTCCAGCGGAATATGCATGTGCGTCAGGATCGCGCGCGCGACCTTCAGGCGCGCGATCCAGTCGAGGGCTTGCTCCAGCGAGAAATGACTTGGGTGATGTTTGTACTGGAGTGCGTCGATGATGAGAACTTCGACATCTGCGAGGTCCTCGATGGTCGTGTCCGGAAAGTCGCTGACATCAGAGCAATATGCCAACTGTCCGATCCGAAAGCCAAGCGAAACGGTATCGCCATGGAATTGCGGCAATGGCCGGAACTCGATCGGCCCGCCGTCGCCTTCGATGCTGAACGGCTCGCGATGAGCGATGGTGTGCGGAGTCAAAATCGGCGGATAGGAACTGCCGGCCGGAGTCTCGAAACAATAAGCGAATGATTCCTGCAAGCGTTCAAGCGTTGTCCGATCCGCATATATATCCATGCGCCGGCGCTGGATGAGCACGAAACTACGCAGATCGTCGATACCATGAATGTGGTCGGCATGCGCGTGCGTATAGACCACGGCGTCGAGCGCATCGACGCCCGCTGCGAGCATCTGCTGGCGAAAGTCCGGGCCGGTGTCGATCGCTACCCGCGTGACGCCGCGAGGACCGAAACGCTCGACCATGGCTGCCGTGCGCGTGCGTCGGTTGCGTGGATTGGCCGGGTCGCAATTCCCCCAGTCGCCCGTGATGCGCGGCACGCCCGGCGACGAGCCGCATCCCAGGATCGTGAGGCGATAGTACGCCGTCATGCGGGGCGTGGCATCTTGGAAAAGAGCCGGAAAAAATTGTCTGTCGTCATCTGGTGAACATCGGTATCGCTCAGGCCGATCGTATCGGCCAGCACCGCAGCCGTATGGGCAACGAACGCCGGTTCGTTGCGCTTGCCGCGATACGGAACCGGCGCCAGAAACGGAGCGTCGGTCTCCACCAGCAGCCTTTCATGTGGCACCTGCCGCGCGATTTCGCGGATATCGTCCGAGTTCTTGAATGTCAAAATGCCCGAAAACGAGATGTAACCACCCAGTTCGACGCCAATTCTCGCCAATTCGGACCCTGAGGAAAAGCAATGCAAAACAAAGGGAAATTGGCCTTTTCTGGATTCGTTTCGAAGGATTTCCGCCATGTCTTTGTCAGCCGAGCGGGCATGAATGACTAGCGGCAACCCGGTCAACCTCGCCGCAGCGATGTGCGTACGCAACCCTTGCGCCTGGGCCGCGCGCGGCGACTTGTCATAATGATAGTCGAGACCCGCCTCCCCGATTGCGACCACCTTCGCATGGGCACTGAGTGCCACGAGTTCGTCCACAGTGACGTCGAGTTCCTCATCAGCATTGTGCGGATGCGTGCCGACGGAACAATAGACCTCGTCATATGCTTCGGCGATGGCACGAACCTGGTCGAAACGGCGCACGCGGGTCGAAATCGTCACCATCCGCGTCACGCCGGCGGCACGCGCGTGATCGATGATGGTGTCTCGCTCGCTCTCGAACTCGGGAAAATCGAGATGGCAATGACTGTCGACGAGCATCGTCACGCGTCTATTGCCTCTTGCTCGACATAGCGCGGGAAAATGCCTTGCGGAGCCGGCAGTTCCGCGCCCTCCAGCAGCCATCCGTCCGCCAGTTTGCCGAACTGACGGTCGTTCTCGGAAATGCCGAGAAGGTCGAGCAGTTTATCGGCTGATTGGGGAATGAAGGCGAGACACAAGAGGCCAACGCGGCGCAGCACCTCCGCCGTCGTATAAAGAACCGTTTCCATGCGCGCCGGATCGGATTTGCGCAGTGCCCACGGCTCCTGCCCGGCGAAATAGCGGTTCGCCTCGGCGACGACCGCGAAGATGCCGGCCAGCGCGATATGTAGCGCCTGGCCGTTCATCGCCTTGCGCGCGGCCTCGAGAGCTTCGACGGATTGGGTCAAGATCGCATCATCGACTGCGGCGAGCTCGCCTTTTGAGGGCACCCTGCCCGCGCAGTTCTTGGCGATCATCGACAAGGACCGCTGCGCCAGATTTCCCAGATCATTGGCGAGATCGGCATTGGTACGATTGACGATCGCCTCGTGGCTGTAATTTCCATCCTGTCCGAACGGCACCTCGCGCAGCAGGAAATAGCGCAACTGATCGAGCCCGTAATGCTCGACCAGCGCGGCCGGATCGATCACGTTGCCGACCGATTTCGACATTTTTTCCCCACGGTTGAAGACGAAACCGTGGCTGAAAACCCGCTTGGGAAGCGCGATCCCGGCGGACATGAGAAAGGCTGGCCAATAAACGGCGTGGAAGCGGGTGATATCCTTGCCGATGACATGAACATTGGCAGGCCAGTTTACCCAAAGAGATGCGTTTTCATCGGGATAACCGACCGCTGTGAGGTAGTTTGTCAGAGCGTCGACCCAGACATACATGACATGTTTGTCGTCGCCGGGAACCGGAATACCCCAATCGAAAGTCGTCCGTGAGATCGACAGATCCTTCAAGCCGGATTTGACGAAGCTAACGACCTCGTTGCGACGCTCGGCGGGCCCGACAAACTCCGGCTGTTTCTCATACAGCGCCAGCAAACGATCCTGATAAGACGAGAGCCGGAAGAAATAGCTTTCCTCTTCGACCCATTCGACCGGTGTTCCCTGGGGGCCGTAGCGCACTCCGTCACGAACGTCCGTCTCGTCTTCGCCGTAATAGGCTTCGTCGCGGACGGAATACCATCCTGCATACCCGCCCTTGTAGATGTCGCCGTTCTTCTCCATCGCGGTCCAGATCGCCTGAGACGCAAGCTTGTGGCGTTCCTCGCTGGTGCGGATGAAGTCATCGTTCGACGCATTGAGAAGCGAGGCCATCTTTTTGAATTCTAAAGAATTTCTATCAGCCAGCTCGCGCGGAGAAATTCCTTCTTTCCGGGCCGTCTGCAGCATCTTGATGCCGTGCTCGTCGGTTCCGGTAAGGAAATGCACATCCTTGCCGTCCAGCCGCTGAAACCGCGCCAGCGCATCGGTGGCGATCAGCTCGTAGGCATGGCCGATATGAGGCTTGCCGTTGGGATAGGAAATCGCAGTGGTAATATAGAATTTCTCGGCGGCCATGCTGTTGCTCGGTCTTTCATGTGTGTCGCGGTCACATAGACCACGGACCCGCTTTTGGCCAGCCGCCGCTCACCGCGCGCCGCAAAGGCTTCCGAGCAGCGATACGACATGCTGGCGCTTGTCGAGGTTGTAGGTATCGGTGTCGCGCATCTGCTGGCGGATGCTTGCCCAGTCCGCGGCGAGGCGCGCCGCCGTCTCAACCTCACCCGCTTCGCCGAACGAACGTGCCCTCGCCTCGGCGATCGATGCAACATGCTCGTTGAACAACTGAAACTGCACGGTAGCATCCCGCCCGCCGACGGCATCGGCGATTCTGTAGGCGGCGGCGACATCGAAGCGCGATGCCGACATCATCGCATCAACCGCATCCGCGATGTCCAGGCCGCCGAAATGTGTCATCAAAAGCGCATCTCTCACGCTGCCGCCGGCACGCTGGATCAGAGAATCCGAACTGTCCGTTCCCGGCGAGATCGCCCGAAGTGCCCGCACGATGTCGTGCTGGTCGAGCGGCTTCAGCTTCACGAGTTGGCAGCGCGAGCGGATCGTGGGAAGCATGCGGCCGATCGAGTGGACGATCAGAACGAACAATGTACGCGGAGGGGGTTCTTCAAGGCTTTTCAAAAGCGCGTTGGCCGCATTTCGGTTCATGTCGTCTGCCGCGTCGACGATGACGACGCGATACCCGCCATCGTGCGAAGTCATCGACAGGAATCGGCCGACCCGCCTGACCTCATCGACGGTGACGGCAGATTTGAACCCGCTGCCGCGCTCGGCAACCGGCCGTGTAAGATGTATCAGCGATGGGTGAGCGCCTTGTGCCATCAGTCGAAAGAGCGTCGATCCGGTGTCGACTTCAGTCAACCTTTCCGACGCGGAGGCCGGATCGGGATGGGCAAGGATGTGATAGGCGAGCCGGAAAGCCAGAGTCGCCTTCCCAATGCCCCTTGGCCCTGAAAGAACGAGTGCGTGATGAAACTTGCCGGCGCGATACGCGTGCGCGAGGTCTTCCGCCTCATTGCTATGGCCGAAAAGATGACCGTGTTCGACCGGTTCGGGAATGTCCGGTATCGTATCGTATCGCTCGGATGCGACGCGCTCAAAGCTCATCGGCCACCTGCAGCAGGCTGTTCGACGGAGCGATCACTTTCGTAACGCACGTCCAGACCGCATCGGCCACGTCGGTCTGGTCCCGCGCCGCATCGACGATCACGCAGCGCGCCGGCTCCGCCCGAGCGATGTCGATATAGGCTTCGCGTCTTTCCTCGTGCAGTGCGAGATTTTCCTTTTCATAGCGGTCCGCGTCCTGCGAACCACGCCTGGCCGCTGCACGGCGCATTCCTTCGGCGGGGTCGAGATCGAGAATGATCGTCAGATCCGGCATCATGCCGTTGATCGCAACCCCTTCGAGCGCGCTCATGAACGCCTTGTCGAGACGCCCCGAAACGCCCTGATAGACACGCGAGGAATCGAGGAACCGGTCGCACAGAACGATCTTTCCGCTCTCGATCGCAGGTCGGATGACCTGCTCGACGTGGTCCGAACGAGCGGCCGCGAACAGCATGGCTTCCATCGCCGGGCCGAAGGGTTCGGCCGCTCCGGAAAGAAGAACGTGACGCACGGCCTCGCCGCCCGGCGAGCCCCCCGGCTCGCGCGAGACGACGACGTCATGGCCTTCGGCTTCCAGCCGATCCGCCAGAAGGCGGATCTGCGTGGACTTGCCGGCACCCTCGCCGCCTTCAAAGGTGATGAAATGTCCCTTTGGCAATGCGCATCCTTTCGCCAGCCGCAATGTCGTACGGCTCTCAGATAGGCGAGATTGGAAGCGAATGCGACCCGGCACGCTTCGCCGATGCGAGCAATCCCCAGATCGGACTTACCGCATCCAACCGATGGCGAGTTCTTCGACCGCGTCCAGCGCACGTTGATGAAGCGCACCCTGCCCGACCGACTCGGCTGCGTAGAGCGGCGTTTCCTGGCTTATCGCGTCGCCGATCCAGACCCGCAACACGCCGACGCGCGCGCCCTCCTCGACCGGTGCCATCACCGGACCGTCATAGACGATGCGTGCAACGAGCCTGTCGCGGTTCGTCAGCGGGACGAAAAGCGAGATCGGGCCATCGGACCGCAGCGCGACACCGGACTTCGCCCCGCCATAGACCTTAGCCTCTCCGACGACCTCGTCTGCGGCGAAAATCTGATACTTGTCGAAAGCCCGCATGCCCCAATCGATGATTTTGCGGGCTTCTTCGGCGCGCTGCGCATCGCTTTCCATGCCGCTCAGGGCGACGAAGAGGCGCCGATCGTCCCGCGCCACGGACCCGACGATGCCATAGCCTGATTCCGTCGTGAAGCCGGTCTTCATGCCGTCCGCGCCGATGTTCATCCGCAAGAGCGGGTTGCGGTTGCGCTGGGTGATGTTGTTCCAGGTGAAGTCCGGCTGCGAATAGTACTGATAGTACTCCGGATATTCCTTCCAGATGTGATGCGCGAGTATGGCGAGTTCGCGCACCGTCACCACCTGCCCCTCGGCAGGAAGGCCGGTGGAATTCTTGAAAACGGAGCGTGTCAACCCGATCTCGCGGGCACGCTCGGTCATCAGTTGGGCGAAGTTGTCTTCCGACCCCGCCATGCCTTCGGCGATGATGATGCAGCCATCATTGGCGGACTGAACGATCACGCCCTGAATCAGGTTTTCGAGCGTGATCGAGGAGCGCACCTCGGCGAACATGGTCGAGCCGCCGGACATCGCGCCGCCCGTGCGCCAAGCGTTTTCGCTGACGTAGAATTCATCCTGGAGCGAAAGCCGACCCGTCTTGAGCGCATTGAAGACGACTTCCATCGTCATCAGTTTTGCAAGCGAGGCCGGCGGAATAAGCGTGTCCGGGTCCTTGGAGAAAAGGACCGTGCCCGTATCGGCGTCGATCATGAAGCCCTGGCTGGCGCGCGTTTCGAACAATTGCGCTGCGGCGATCTGGACATGGGCCAGCGACAAAACCAGCGCCACAACTACGCCTGAAAATCCCCGACCGACCATAGCCACACCCCTGTTGCTTGCCCTCGGCGAGGCTAGCACCGGCCGGGAAGCCGATGCAACTCAACTCCCGGCGAGCGCAATGCCGGTCACTTCAACTGCCCGGACCACTGGAGCGCGGCTACCGTGCCCCCGGCAACCGCCGCGCTCATCACCGTCCCCCACGCCGTGTCGGCGAAGGCAAGCGTCGTATCGAAACCGCGTACGACGGACAGATTGGTGAAATTGTAGGTCAGGTAGCAGAAGAAGCCGTAAAGCGCGCCATTGAAAGCGGCCGTCGTCCAACTCGCATTGGCCATGCCGGCCGATATGGCGAAATAGACGAGACCGACGAGATAAAAGGCATAAAAGAGCGCCGCCATGCCCCATCGCGGATTGTCGGCCATCAGATCGCCCATGCGCGAGACATAAAAATTGCGCGCGATCAGCCCGAGCCAAAGACCATCTATGATCAGGAAAAGAACGAGCGCTATGCCGTAGGCGGAAACATATTTGGTCATTGAAGCAAATCCCGCGTGTATGCCGATGACCTTCTACGCGGCTAGAGTGCCGGCAGATCGCCGCTTGCCCAGTTTTCGGCGATCTCGCCTGCACGCGCCACAAAGCGCCCGGCTTCGATCGAACGGCGGATATCGGCCATCAGACTTTGATAATAGGCCAGGTTGTTCCACGTCAAAAGCATACCGCCCAAGGCTTCGCCAGACTTTACCAGATGGTGCAGATAGGCGCGGCTGTAGTCTCGTGCCGCAGGGCAGTCGCTTTCCTCGTCAAGCGGCCGATTGTCCTCCGCATGACGCGCATTTTTCAGGTTCACCTTGCCGCGGCGCGTATACGCAAGACCGTGGCGGCCGGCGCGTGTGGGCATGACGCAGTCGAACATGTCGATCCCGCGCGCCACCGATTTCAAAATGTCGTCCGGCGTGCCGACGCCCATCAGGTAGCGCGGTTTGTTTTCGGGCAGGAGTGGCGTCGTCACTTCGAGCATGTCGAGCATGACATTTTGCGGCTCGCCCACGGCAAGGCCACCAACGGCATAACCCTTGAGGTCGAGCGCTGCGAGAGCGTTCGCGGACCGTTCCCGCAGCGCCGGCACGTCGCCGCCCTGCACGATGCCGAACATGGCTTTGCCCGGCTGGTCGCCGAATGCCACCTTGCAGCGCTCGGCCCAGCGAAGCGACAACTCCATCGCCTTTTCGATTGCCTCATGCGTCGCAGGCAACGCCGTGCATTCGTCGAGCTGCATCTGGATATCGCTGTCGAGCAAGCCTTGGATCTCGATCGATCGTTCCGGCGACATTTCATGGACCGTCCCGTCGATATGCGACCGGAACGTCACGCCCTTTTCGGTGATCTTGCGAAGTTGTGCCAGAGACATGACCTGAAACCCGCCTGAATCCGTCAGGATCGGATGCGGCCAGCGCGCGAATTCATGGAGGCCGCCAAGGCGTGCCATCCGTTCCGCGCCGGGGCGCAGCATCAGATGATAGGTGTTGCCGAGAATGATGTCTGAGCCGAGGTCGCGCACTTGGTCGAGATACATCGCCTTGACCGTTCCGCCTGTGCCAACCGGCATGAACGCCGGCGTGCGCACCGTTCCACGCGGCATGGTGATCTCACCACGGCGCGCCATGCCGTCGCTCGCCAGAACATGGAACTGGAAGTTTTCGGTCATTCGGATTCGGCCCTGAAGAGCAGGCTCGCATCGCCGTAGGAATAGAAGCGATAGAAGCTGGAAATGGCATGGTCGTAGGCCGCGCGCATATGCTCATACCCGGCAAATGCCGAAACGAGCATGAAGAGCGTGGAGCGCGGCAGGTGGAAATTGGTCATCAGGACGTCGACGGCCTTGAAGCGATAGCCGGGCGTGATGAAAATGTCGGTCGGTCCGGACCACGGCTCGATTGCACCGTCGGGTCGCGCCGCGCTTTCCAGAAGCCTGAGCGATGTCGTTCCGACGGCGACGATACGCCCTCCGGCCGCCCTGGCTGCATTGAGCTTTTCAGCGATCGCCGCATCGATCGTGCCGATCTCGGCATGCATCTTGTGGTCGTTGGTATCGTCCGCCTTGACGGGCAGGAAGGTCCCCGCCCCCACATGGAGCGTCACGAACGCCGTTTGCGCGCCAACTGCCTCGACGGCACTCATGAGTTCGGGTGTGAAATGGAGACCGGCCGTTGGAGCAGCGACGGCCCCCTCCTCACGCGCGTAGATGGTCTGGTAGTCGGCGCGGTCGCGTGCATCCTCCGCACGCTTGGATGCGATATAAGGCGGCAGCGGAATGTGGCCGACCGCATGCAGCGCCTCGTCCAGCACGGGGCCGGACAGGTCGAAGGCAAGCGTCACTTCCCCTACCTCTCCCTTTTCGATCACGTCGGCCGACAGACTGCCCGCAAGGCACATCGCTTCCGAATGCCCGAACTCGATGCGATCGCCTGTTGTCAGGCGCTTGGCAGGCCGCGCGAACGCCTTCCACTGGTTGGGCGCAATGCGCATATGCAAGGTGAGGTCTATTTCGCTGACCGCATCGCCGCGCCGGCGCAAGCCGATCAGTTGCGCCGGGATAACTTTCGTATCGTTGAAGACCAGCACGTCGCTTGCGCGCAGGAAAGTCGGCAGGTCGCGCACCGAACGGTCGGAGACGACGTCGCCGTCAACAACAAGCATGCGCGCGGTATCGCGCGGCTCCGCCGGGCGCAGGGCTATGCGCTCATCCGGCAAATCGAAATCGAAAAGATCGACACGCATAGCTGATCAGGGACCGACGCAGGTCAGAGCGTAGGCGCCCTGCCCGATCACACGCAGCGTGCCGGCCATCGCGTGGTCCCGCTCTTCAAGCGCCTCGAACAGGCGCAACTCGGCAACGATACGCTCGACATTTGGATCGGTGAAATCGACGCTGATGCGGTTGTCCTCGCGGAACGCCTGTCCGACGATGACAGCATTTTCGGCGCCGCCTATCGACAAGGAACGCTCGCCTATGGAGATGCCGCCCGCGATTACGGACAGAACCGGCAGGCTGCCAATCGTCAGATCCACCGAAATGTCCGGCTCACCCGCGCAAGAAATCGTGCCGGAAGCGTGGGCGCTCCCGGCACTGATCAGAACGGATGCTGCAATCAGCAGGCAACGCATCATGCGTCGGCCGCGACCTTCATCGAGACGATCGAATCAGGGTCCTGAACCGGCTCGCCGCGCTTGATCGCGTCGACGAATTCCATGCCTTCGATGACCTGGCCCCAAACCGTGTACTGGCGGTTGAGGAACGCGGCATCGCCGAAACAGATGAAGAACTGGGAATTCGCCGAGTTCGGGTTTTGCGAACGCGCCATGGAACAGGCACCACGACCGTGATTGGCGTTGGAAAACTCCGCCTTCAGGTCGGGCTTGTCCGAACCACCCATGCCCGCGCGGCTCGGATTGAAGTCCTTGCCGCCCTTGCGGCCGAACTTCACATCGCCGGTCTGCGCCATGAAGCCTTCGATCACGCGATGGAAAACGACGCCGTCATAAGCGCCCTCACGCGCCAGTTCCTTGATCCGCGCGACATGGCCGGGGGCCAGATCGGGGTAGAGCTCGATCGTCACCGTGCCCTTCGTCGTTTCCATGACGAGCGCGTTTTCCGGATCCTTGATCTCGGCCATATGTAATCCTTCCTTTTTGCTTCGAATCGATCAGTCGTCGGCTGCGATGCGGACGCTGATCATGCGGTCGGGATCGGTCACCGAGCCATTCATGGCCGGGTCGCCCTTCTTGACGTTATCGACGAACTCCATGCCGCTTTCGACTTCTCCGACGATCGTATAGGCGCCGTCAAGCGGGGGCGCCGGCGCGAACATGATGAAGAACTGCGAATTTGCCGAGTTCGGGTCCTGCGCTCGCGCCATGCCGACGGTGCCGCGCACGAAATTCTCCTGGCTGAATTCGGCCGGAATGTTGCCGAGGTCCGAGCCGCCCGTTCCCGCGCGCTGGCTGTTGTAGCCGTTTTCCATGTTGCCGAACTGCACGTCGCCCGTCTGCGCCATGAAGCCGTCGATGACGCGGTGGAACGAGACGTTGTCATAGGCACCCTGACGCACCAGCGTCTTGATCTGCTCGACATGCTGGGGTGCCAGATCGGGCCGCAGCGCGATCGTCACCTCGCCGTCCTTCAAGGCGATGACCATCGTGTCCTCGGGCTCTGCCGCAAGCGCCGAGGATGCCAACAATGCGGCGACAATTGCAGATGAAGCGAAGCGAACGAACGACATGTCGAACTCCCTTTGAACTAGTTGAATTTCTTGCGCAGCGCCGGCGCAACGACCTTCGGAACGAAGGCGGTAATATCGCCGCCCATCGACGCTATCTGGCGAACGAGTGTGGCGGTAATCGTGCGAACCGAAGGGCTGGCGGGAATAAAGATGGTTTGAAGGTCCGGCGCGATCGTCTCGTTCATCCCGGCCATCTGCATTTCGTAGTCGAGGTCCGTGCCGTCGCGCAGCCCGCGGATCATGATCGACGCGCCATGTTCCTGCGAAGCCGTCACGACGAGACCGTCGAACGCGACGACCTGAAGCCGCTGCGCTTGCGGGCCCAGTTCGTCGGCGCAGGCGCGCCCGATCAGTTCGACCCGTTCCTCGAAAGTGAAAAGCGGCTTTTTGGCCGGGTGAACGCCAATTCCGACCACGATGCGGTCGGCGACCGACAATGCGCCCTTGAGGACATCGAGATGCCCGTTGGTCAAAGGGTCGAACGATCCGGCGTAAAAAGCGATGCGTTCAGTCATGGCAGGTTTCTACTCAGGCAATGGCCGGAAGGCAAATGGCACGGCGTGTGGTGAATGGTGGATGAACGGTTGGGTCAGGGCCGGTTCAACGCGGTTCGGCGAATGTCAAGCTGTGAATGAAACCTTTTGATTCATTCCTCGTTAAGACAGGCAAGGAGATTTATCATGATCATCATCATGCTCGCAGCCACCATGACCCTCGCAATGCTGATCGCGACCGCTTTCAGCCTGCATCAGGAAGCTCAGCGCGTACGCATCCAGGACAGGCAGCGGCAGATCGCGCGCCACCCGTTCTAGAGGTTACTGGTCGCTTTCGCCCGACGCGGCATCGGCCGCGTTCTGCGCAACGACTTCCGCTTCGCTCTCAAGTTCTTCGTCATCACCTTGCGGATCAGAAATCCGCTCAACCGAAACGACGTTCTCACCTTTCGTCGTATTGAAGATCGTAACGCCCTTGGTTGCCCGGCTGGCTATGCGAATGCCCCCTACCGGCACCCGGATGACCTGTCCGCCGTTCGATACCATCATGATCTGGTCGTCGCTCTCGACGGGGAAGGCCGCGATCAGCGGGCCGATTTCCCCCATCTTCGACACATCCGTGGCGCGAATACCCTTGCCCCCGCGCCCGATGACGCGGAAGTCGTAGGAGGACGAGCGCTTGCCGTAGCCTTTTTCGCTGACGGTCAGCACGAACTCTTCGCGCGCTTTCAGTTCTTCATAGCGCTCACCGTCGATCTGGGCGTCGCCGACGACCTCTTCGTTGGTCAGCGCGATCTCTTCGTCCTCGCCCGTCACCGATCGACGTTCGGCCGCGGATTGCTTGAGATAGGCAGCCCGTTCGGCCGGCGTCGCATCGACATGGTGCAGGATCGCCATCGAAATGACGCGGCCGCCCTCGCTCAGATTGATCCCGCGCACCCCCGTCGAATTGCGGCTTTGGAAAACGCGAACATCCGTCACGGGGAATCGGATGCACTGGCCGGTTCCCGCAGTCAGAAGGATGTCGTCATGCTCGGTGCAGGTATAGACGCCGAGAATCTCGTCGCCATCCTCATCGAGCTTCATCGCGATCTTGCCGTTGCGGTTGACCTGCGTGAAGTCCGACAGCTTGTTGCGGCGAACCGTGCCGCGCGTCGTTGCGAACATGACGTCGAGATTGGCCCAGCTTTCCTCGTCTTCCGGCAGCGGCATGATCGTCGTGATGCGCTCGCCTTCCTGCAAAGGCAACATATTGCGCAGGAACTTGCCGCGCGATTGCGGCGTCCCGATCGGCAAACGCCAAACCTTTTCCTTGTAGACGATGCCGCGCGAGGAAAAGAACAGGATCGGCGTGTGCGTGTTGGCCACGAACAGCCGCGTTACGAAATCCTCGTCCTTGGTCGACATGCCGGAGCGGCCTTTGCCGCCGCGCCGCTGCGCCCGGTAGATCGAGAGCGGGACGCGCTTGATATAGCCGGAATGACTGACCGTGACGACCATGTCCTCGCGCGCGATCAGGTCCTCGTCGTCCATGTCCGCGCCGCCTTCGACAAGCTCGGTGCGCCGGGGCGTTCCGAACTCGTCGCGCACGGCGATCAGCTCGTCCTTGACGATCTGCTGGATGCGCGCGCGCGACGACAGGATATCGAGGAAATCCTTGATCTCGTCGCCGATCGAATTCAGTTCGTCGGCAATTTCATCGCGTCCGAGTGCAGTCAGGCGCTGCAGACGCAGTTCGAGAATCGCGCGCGCCTGCTCCTCGGAGAGATTGTAGGTGCCGTCGTCCTCGTTGATCCGGTGACGCGGATCGTCAATGAGACGGATCAACGATTCCACTTCATGCGCTGGCCAGCGCCGCGTCATCAACTGCTCGCGCGCCGTCTGAGGGTCGGGCGCCTTGCGGATCAGCGCGATCACTTCGTCGATATTGGCGACCGCGATCGCCAGACCGACGAGAACATGGGCGCGCTCGCGGGCCTTCCGCAGAAGATACTTCGTACGCCGGCTGATGACGTCCTCGCGGAAGAAGACGAAGGCGCGCAGCATGTCGAGCAGGTTGAGCTGTTCCGGCTTGCCACCGTTGAGAGCGACCACATTGGCCCCGAACGAGGTCTGCAACGGCGTGAACCTGTAAAGCTGGTTCAAGATGACATCCGCAACAGCATCGCGCTTCAGCTCGATGACCACACGATAGCCCTGCCGGTCGGATTCGTCGCGAATATCCGAGACGCCCTCGATGCGCTTGTCGCGGACGAGTTCGGCCATCTTCTCGATCATCGATGCCTTGTTCACCTGAAAGGGAACTTCGGTGACGATGATGGCTTCGCGATCGCCACGCATGGGTTCGACATGAACCTTGCCACGCATGAGGATCGAGCCGCGCCCGGTCTCGTAAGCGCTACGGATGCCGGCCTTGCCGAGGATAATGCCTCCGGTCGGAAAATCGGGACCGGGGATGATCTCCATCAATTCGTGAAGCTCAATCGCGGGATTGTCGATCAGTGCGATGCAGCCGTTGATCACTTCGACAAGATTGTGCGGCGGGATATTGGTCGCCATGCCGACCGCGATACCGCCGGACCCGTTGACGAGCAGGTTCGGAAAGCGCGCCGGCAGAACCTTCGGCTCCTGGTCGGACGCGTCATAGGTGTCCTGCCAATCGACGGTATCCTTGTCGATATCTTCCAGAAGCTCGTGCGCGACCTTGGTCAGGCGCGATTCGGTGTAACGCATCGCCGCCGGCGGGTCGCCGTCGATCGAGCCGAAATTGCCCTGCCCGTCGATGAGCGGCACGCGCAGCGACCAATCCTGCGCCATACGCACCAATGCGTCGTAGATCGATGCGTCGCCATGCGGGTGATACTTACCCATCACGTCGGCAACCGGGCGCGCCGATTTCACATATTTGCGGTTCCAGTAATAGGCGCTCTCATGGCTGGCGTAGAGAATGCGCCGATGCACCGGCTTCAAACCGTCGCGGACATCGGGAAGCGCGCGACTGACGATCACGCTCATCGCGTAGTCGAGATAGGAACGCTGCATTTCCTCGATGATGGAAATCGGTTCGATGTCGTCCGGGCCGCCCTTTGGCCCGCGCGGTGTCGTCAGGTCAGTCAACTGGTTTCACGATCGTGCTGATTGAATCACGCACAATCTATATAGGATCGGGTTTGGAAACACCAATTGCCGAGGGTTTCGGCCGGCTGGAATTGTCCTTTTGAGATCAATTAATTAGGACGCATGCGGTAATTTGCGCAACGAAGTTGGGGAAAACGTCCCCGCTCCCTTTCCTCAACGGAGCGGCGACCGTCATCCAAAAGTACGCTAAGACTGACGCCAAACCGATCCATTCGAGGTGATCCGCGCGGTGATCGACAACATTTTCAATGCCTTCGTCACCCTTCTGGTGACGATCGATCCACCGGGTCTCGCGCCGCTCTTTCTGGCACTCACAGCCGGAATGAATCGCAGCGAGCGGTCACAGGTCGGGCTGCGGGCGAGCCTGATCGCCTTCGCCATCCTCGCCCTCTTCGCCGTGGCCGGAACGACCATACTGGCCGTATTCGGCATCACGTTGCCGGCGTTCCGCGTAGCGGGCGGCTTGCTGCTCTTCTACATCGCCTTCGAAATGATCTTCGAACGACGGCAGGATCGAAAGGAAAAGAGCGCTGACACCGCGATCACGCGCGATCATATCCGCAACGTGGCCGCATTTCCGCTGGCTCTGCCGTTGATCGCGGGTCCGGGCGCCATTTCAGCAACGGTCCTGCTTTCAGGCACGTTCCAGTCGGCTCCGCAGCGCGTGATTCTGATGGCGATCCTGGCGGCCTGCATTTTCGTTACATGGATATTCCTGGTGCTCGCAGACCGGATCGACCGGTTTCTGGGCGAAACCGGTCGATCGATCCTCACACGGTTGCTCGGCGTCATTCTCGCCGCGCTCGCCGTTCAGTTCGTCGCCGACGGCGTCAAGGCGCTGATGGCGGCTTCCTGAGCGTTACTCTACGGGAGCCGGCTCGGCCGGAGCTGCCGGCGCGCCTACCGCTTGCTGGATATAACCGTTGATCTGCTCGGCGAGCGCCGGATCGGTCTGCGCCTGCTGGATGATCTGGCCATATTCCTCGACCGTGATGCCTTCGACCGATTCGACAGCCTGCATCATCTCCTGGCTGGCTTCCTCGCGAACGGTGCCCTGTGCCTCCTCGCTTTCGGCTTCCTGAAGCTGCGGCGCATATGTCCGGTTGATCTCGTCGACCTGCAGGAAAGCGACGACGAAGGACTGAAGCTTGCCCTCATCATAAGTCGCCCCGGCAGGTGCCTCGACCGGCGCTTCCATGGTCTCCTGAGCCAAGGCCGGCGTCAGAGCCATCGCCGACACGCCGAGAGCCGCCGAAAGAATTGCGTTCCGAATCGTCTTGTTGAATGCCATGATAAATCCATTCCCTTCCTGCGGCCGAATACATCCGGCCGTCTGGGTTCATGGCGAAAAGAATTGGGATAGAACGTCTTGGGTCGCTACAGGTCCAAAATCTTTCCGCCAACTTCACGCTGATTTCGTCAGCATGATTGAGCGTGATGAATTTGGCATCCATGTTTCAAAATGCCACTCAATTGATCTGAGAACGTGAGATAAAAATTCAGGATTGCTGCCTTAATGCGCACAATTTTGCCGCACGGCAGCACCTTGCATGCTGAACGCGGAAATGCAGGAATTTAGGTAAAGAGTGAGATGGCCATCAGTCCCGGCCAGTGCCGTCATGGTGCGGTCGAGAAGACTCGAACTTCCACGGGTTGCCCCACAGCGACCTCAACGCTGCGCGTCTACCAATTCCGCCACGACCGCACGCCATGACAAAGCCGGTTTTGGCCGGCCCGGCGCAATTAGCAAATCACTCTGGAGCGCACAAGGCCGCGCGTCAGCTAAACGACATTATTTTGCCGATCCGGCGTGGACGCAGCGTAAGACCGGTGGACGCTGGCCACACGATCTCATACATCCAGACCATCATGACGACGCGCGACACCTTGCCCACCCAGTTTCTGCCGATCCCCGGCTCCGATCCGGTCGAGTGGCGGGTCGAAGACGGACTGGTCGACTACCCCGATGCACTTGCCTTCATGGAAGAGCGCGCGACGGCGATACGCGCCGGAACGGCCGGTGAACTCATCTGGCTGGTAGAGCATCCGCCTCTTTATACTGCGGGGACGAGCGCCGATCCGACCGATCTTCTGGCCGCGGACCGGTTCCCGGTCTTCCAGGCAGGGCGCGGCGGCGAATATACCTATCACGGACCGGGTCAGCGCGTGGCCTATGTCATGCTCGATCTGAAGAGACGCCGCGAGGACGTACGCGTTTTCGTCGCGGCGCTGGAGGAGTGGATCATACGCGCGCTCGACCGCTTCAACGTCAAGGGTGAGCGGCGCGACGATCGCGTCGGCGTCTGGGTCGTCAGGCCCGATCGCCCGCCCCTGCCCGACGGCGCGCCGGTCGAAGACAAGATCGCGGCCATCGGCATTCGCCTGCGCCGCTGGGTGTCGTTTCACGGCATAGCGGTTAATGTCGATCCCGATCTGTCCCATTTCGGGGGCATCGTGCCTTGCGGGGTTCGAGGACACGGCATCACCAGCCTCGTCGATCTGGGCCTACCGGTTACGATGGCCGATTTCGATCTCGCCCTCGAAGCGGCGTTCGGAGAAGTCTTCGGGGAAGTGACCTGATCCGGGCATTCGGCAAATTGTCAGACGGCGACCAGCCACAGCGCCAGCGTCATGATGAAAGCGCCGATCGAGACCAACGAAACGAGATCATGGATGAGAGCGGACATGATGTGTTCTCCTATTGTTCTCTGCAATGTGTTCTTATTTTGTTCTTTTTGCAAGCACATATTGGAGCATGCCGTAGACGTCCCCCTGAACGACTCATGAATGCGTTGTAATCCAAGGGTTCAGACAGCCGCCCGTATCCTGGTCTCCATAAACGCGATCAGGCGTTCCGGGGATTTTCGACATGAAGCATATTGGTGTTCTGGGGATGATCGCGGCGATGCTGCTCACCGCGCTGCCGGCAACCGCACAGGATCGCGGCTATTATGGGCTTGGCGGCGGACACCGCCCCGGCAGCGAGTTTTTCGCGCCCGGTCGCGGTTACGATCGGGATTGGACCACCGGTCGCCGCAATCACGGCGGTTGCTCGCCCGGCGACGCGTTGCACAAGGCGGAGCGGATGGGCATCCGGCGCGCGCAAATCGCGAACGTAAACAGACGAACGATCGATATCGTCGGCCGGTCACGCGGTGAACGCATCCATGTGACGTTCGCCCGCGCGCCGCGCTGCCCGCTTGTGGGTTAGTCGTCGGACGAGCCGGCGTCGGGACGCCCAAGTCCCATGGATTTGGCGATCTTGGAGCGCTCGACGGCATAATTGGGCGCGACCATGGGATAGTCGTCCGGTAGCCCCCATTTGCGGCGATACTGCTCGGGCGTCAGGCCGTAGCGCGCCATCAGGTGCCGCGACAGCGTCCTGAATTTGCGTCCGTCTTCCAGCGAGATAATGTAATCCGGTGTCACGGACTTTTTTACCGGAACGGCTGGTTCCTGCGCGGGTTCGGTCGAGACAGCCCCCAAGCGTGAACTGATGGATTGATGAACCGAACCAATCAATCCCGGTACTTCGGACGCGGGCACAGGATTATGACTGACATACGCACAGACGATTTGCGTCGTCAGTTCCAGGAGATGCTCCTCGTCGGGGCGCCCGCCTACACTATGTTCGTTCATTACGCATACTCCGCCGCTCAATACAGATAGCGTCTCGGACCGGGCACTCAAGACCGACCGTCGAATCGCTATATGACTGAGTCAGTTCTAGATCGCGATCGCGGCCGCGTCAGGTCACCAGATATATCCGCTTGTCAGGTGGTAAACCTCAAGCCAATAACCAAGCGTGATTTTGAATCAAATCTTTCCGAATACAGCCGCAATCGCCAGGAAATCGGCCGCTTTCAGGCTTGCGCCTCCAACGAGTGCGCCATTCACGTCATCCACAGCCATCAGTTCGGCTGCGTTCGAGGATTTGACGGATCCACCGTAAAGCAGGGGGACGGTCATGGCGGCGTCGCCGAGCTTTCGCGTCAGTTCGGCCCTGATATGCGCATGGGCGACGCCGACATCGGCGGCGGTGGGCGTCAGGCCGGTGCCGATGGCCCAGACGGGTTCATAGGCGACGAGCGTGTTCGCGGCAGTCGCCTCCACGGGAACCGAGCCTGCGATCTGTGCCGACAGAACGTCGAGCGTTTCACCTGCTTCGCGCTCGGAGCGTGTTTCTCCGATGCAGATGATAGCCTTTAGACCTGCCGCCCAGGCGGCGGTCGCCTTCCTGGCCACGGTTTCGCTGGTCTCGTTGTGGTCGGCACGCCGTTCCGAATGCCCGACGATGACGCAGGTCGCACCGGCATCGACCAGCATATCGGCCGAAATGTCGCCGGTATGCGCACCGGCCGCGTCGGCATGGCAATCCTGCCCGCCGATCGCGACACCGGAATCCGTCACGAGAGGCTGCGCTCGGCTCAAAAGTGTGGCCGGCAGACAGACGACGAGGTCCACGTCTGGAAAGCGTGCATGCCCCTCGACGATTTCACTCAGCTCGGAAAGGGACGAGGCGACGCCGTTCATCTTCCAGTTGCCGGCAAGAACGGGTCGGATTTGTGCGCTCATCTGTCATCTCGCTGTCGGTTCATCGCTATGGGATCGCTGCTTGGTACCAAAAAGCGTCGACAAAGCAATCGACAGCGTCGGTCCGTAACGGTATTCCGACACTCGACAATTGTTGATCCAATGCGGGAAAGTTGAAAATGCTGACATGGTTGCGCGGCAAGACCGGATCTTTGATGGTGAAGCTGCTGCTTGGCCTGCTCGTCATCAGCTTCGCGGTCTGGGGCATTTCCGGCCAGATTTTCACAGGCGTCGGCAACCATGTCGCCCAGGTGGGCGACACACGCATTTCCGCGAATGAATATCGCCTCGCCTACGATCGGCAGATGCAGTCGCTTTCGCAGCAATTCGGCTCGCGCATCACGCGGGAGCAGGCGCGTGCCTTCGGCCTCGACCAGCAGGTCATGGGTCAGTTGATCGCCGGCGCGGTTCTCGACGAACAGGCGCGCGAGATGGGTCTTGGCCTTTCCGACGACAGGCTGGCGGCGCTCGTCGGTCAGGACCCCGCCTTCCTCAACTCCAGCGGCCAGTTCGACCGCAACCAATTCGACTTCGTCCTGCAGCAGGTGGGCATGCATCCGCGCGACTACAGGCGCACTCGCGAACAACTGGCAATCCGCCAGCAGATCATCGAGGCCGTCTCCGACGGCATGGCCGCGCCGGACACCTTTTTGACGGCGATGGCGCTCTATCAGGGCGAAGACCGCACCGCCAAATATCTGGTCATCGATCCCGCGCGCATCGATCCCATCGGCGATCCGGCAGATGACGTTCTTCAAGCCTGGTTCGACGAGAACGCGTCCAATTACGCAGCGCCGGAGTATCGATCGATCGAATATGTGCGCCTGGAGCCGGATACCATCGCGGATCCGACCTCCATCAGCGACGAGGACGTCACAGCGTTTTATGAAAGCCATCGCGATTCGTTCAGCGAAGCGGAGCAGCGTACGATCAGCCAGATCGTTTTTCCCGATACGGCATCGGCCGAGGCGGCAGCCGAGCGCCTGGCTTCGGGCGACGTCACATTCGACGAAATCCCCCAGGAGCTCGGCCGCACGACGGACGACCTGACGCTCGGCACCTTCACGCGCGAAGAACTGCCCGACCCGGCGATAGCCGACGCCGTGTTCACGCTGGAGGAAGGCGAGACGAGCGGCGTCATCGCCGGCGCCTTCGGATCGCTGATCGCGCGCGTTGACGAGATTCAGGCCGAGGCCGTTCGCCCCATCGCGGATGTTACCGATGAAATTCGCGAAGAGATCGCGCTGGACGAGGCAAGCCGCATTCTCCTCGACGTCTACGATTCCTATGAAGACACGCGTGCAGGCGGCGCAAGCCTGCGCGAGGCGGCCGAGCAGAACCGCCTCGATGTCGTGACCATAGAGGCGATCGATGCGGTCGGCCTCGATCCCCAAGGCAACGAAGTTACTGACATTCCGTCCGCGCAGGAGGTGCTCGAACAGGCGTTCGAAGCAGAACCCAATGCCGAAAATGCGCCCCTTCCTCTTGCCGGCAACGGCTACCTCTTCTTCGAGGTGACGGATGTGACCCCTGCTCGCGAGCGGACGCTGGACGAGGTGCGCGACACAGCCCTTGCCGATTGGCGCGCGCAGGAAACCGCGCGCAATCTTTCCGATCGCGCCAACGAGATTGCCGCTCGGCTCGAAGACGGCGATGCTATGAGCGAGATAGCCGGCGAACTCGGTATCGAGGTTCAGACCAAGCGTGGCCTTCGTCGCGGCGCGGACGATGTCGATCTTGGACGCGACGGCGTCGCGACCGCCTTTTCCGTTCCGCTGAACGGCATCGAGACGATCGCCTCGAATGAGGGCAACCGGCAAATCGTCCTTCAGGTCACGGAAGTGTTCGCGCCGGCCAACGCATCGGGCGACACGCTGCCGGCAAACGTCGCGCAGAATCAGGCCGGAGCACTCGCCGACGACCTGCTCGATCAACTGATCGAGCGTTTGCAGGCGCAGTATCCGGTAACCGTCAACCAGAATGCCGCACAGCAGGCGCTGAACTTTTAGGACCGGCACCCGAATGGCGGATCTGAAGACACATATCGCTCACGTCGCCTCGGGAGGCAGGCTTTCCTTCGAGGCGGCGCGCGAGGCGTTCGACATCATGATGTCGGGCGAAGCGACGCCAAGCCAGATCGGCGGTTTTCTGATGGGACTGCGCGTGCGCGGCGAAACGGTTCCCGAGATTTCAGGCGCCGTGGCGACGATGCGCGCGAAGATGCTGCGCGTCGAAGCGCCCGCCGACGCGGTGGACATTGTCGGAACGGGCGGCGACGGGTCTGGCTCATACAATGTGTCGACCTGCGCGGCGTTCATCGTCGCCGGAACCGGCGTGCCCGTCGCCAAGCATGGCAATCGTGCCTTGTCGTCCAAATCGGGCGCTGCCGATGCGCTCGCAGCGCTCGGCGTCAATATCGAGCTTGGACCGCGTGAGATCGCCGCCTGCATTCGCGAGGCGGGCCTGGGCTTCATGTTCGCACCGGCGCATCACGCCGCGATGCGCCATGTCGGGCCCAGCCGGGTCGAGCTTGGCACGAGGACGATCTTCAATCTGCTCGGCCCCCTTTCCAACCCGGCGGGCGTGAAGCGGCAGCTTGTTGGCGTCTACTCGCCGGACTGGCTCGAACCGATCGCGGAGGTTCTGAAAAAGCTCGGTTCCGATCATGTCTGGGTGGTGCATGGCGAGGGCCTTGACGAGATGACAACGACCGGCGCGACACAGGTCGCGGCCGTCGAAAACGGCGAAATCCACACCTTCGAGATCTTTCCTGAACAGCTCGGGTTGGCACGCGCCCGGCCGGACGACCTGAAAGGCGGCGATGCGCAGGCGAATGCGGCCGCGCTGAAGGCCGTTCTTGACGGCGCAAAGAACCCGTACCGTGATATCGCGGTCCTGAATGCCGGCGGCGCGCTTGTCGTGGCCGGTCGGGCCAAGACCCTCGAAATCGGTATCGATCTCGCGCATGATGCCATCGATACCGGCAAGGCCCGCCAGTGTCTTGCCGATTTGATTGCCGTTTCCAACCGATCCGGACCGACCTCATGACCGACATCTTGCACAAGATCGAAGCCTACAAGCGCGAAGAAATCGCGAGCGCCAAGGCGAAGCGGCCGATTGCGGATGTCGAGGCGGCTGCGCGCGACATGGATGTTCCGCGTGATTTCATCGGTGCGCTTCGGGCGAAGCATGATGAAGGCTGGCCGGCGCTCATCGCGGAAATCAAGAAGGCCAGCCCGTCGAAAGGTCTGATCAGGGCCGATTTCGATCCGCCGGCGCTCGCCCGCGCCTATGAGGCGGGCGGTGCGGCCTGCCTGTCCGTCCTGACGGACGGACCGTCCTTCCAGGGCGCGGCGAGCTACCTGACGGAAGCGCGCGCCGCCACCGCCCTGCCCGCGCTGCGCAAGGATTTCCTGTTCGACCCGTATCAGGTTTTCGAAGCCCGCGCCTGGGGCGCGGATGCGATCCTGATCATCATGGCAAGCGTCGACGACGTGCTGGCGAGAGAACTCGAGGATGTCGCATCGCAGCTCGAAATGGCTTCCCTCATCGAGGTGCACGACGAGGCGGAGACGCATCGCGCCCTGCAACTCCACTCGCCGCTGATCGGTATCAACAATCGCGACCTGCGGACCTTCGAAGTCGATCTGGCCACGTCCGAACGTCTTGCTAAACTGATTCCGGACGATCGGATCGTCATCGCCGAGAGCGGCATCTTCACGAGCGACGATTGTGTCCGCCTTGGCAGAAGCGGCATCGACACGTTTCTGGTCGGCGAAAGCCTGATGCGTCAGGACGATGTCGCGGCCGCGACACGCACATTGCTGGACGCCGCATGAGCCGGTTGACGCACATCGCACCGGGCGGAGAGGCGCATATGGTCGATGTGGGCGGCAAGGACGCGACGCAGCGCATTGCCGTCGCCGAAGGACAGGTTCGGATGGACGCGGCGACACTGGCCGCAATCCTGGCCGGAAATGCGAAGAAGGGCGACGTTCTGGGAACGTCACGGCTGGCAGGCATCATGGCCGCCAAAAAGACGGCGGACCTCATTCCGCTTTGTCATCCGCTCCTGTTGACGAAGATCGTCGTGGACATCGAACCTGACGATGCCCTGCCCGGCTTTAAGGTACGGGCCGAAGTGCGTCTTTCTGGCCAGACCGGCGTGGAAATGGAAGCACTCACCGCCGTCTCGGTTGCCTGCCTGACGATTTATGACATGGCCAAGGCCCTGGATAAGGCGATGACGATCGGCGAAATCCGGTTGATCGAAAAAGCGGGTGGCAAATCGGGCGATTTCAGACGGCCGGAATCATGAGCCTCATTCCGGTCGATGAAGCGCTTGCCCGCCTGCTCGGCGACGTCGAGCGGCTCAGGACCGAATATGTCGCGCTGCCAGATGCGCTGGGACGCGTCCTCGCCGAGCCGGTAACGGCACTTCGCACGCACCCGCCCTTCGACGCCTCCGCGATGGACGGCTACGCGGTAAGAGCGTCCGACATTGCAACGGTTCCGACGGTTTTGACCGTTATCGGGGAATCGGCCGCCGGAAGGCGTTTCATAGGACATGTCGATGACGGGCAGGCCGTTCGCATATTCACCGGCGCACCAATGCCGGACGGTGCCGACACGATCCTCATTCAGGAAAACGCCGAGCGCGCGGGCGATATGATCACCGCGATGGAAGTGGTGGCCAAGGGACGCCACATTCGCGGCGCCGGACTGGATTTCAGGCAAGGCGAGCCCCTGCTCGAACCGGGTCGACGCATCGATCCTGCTGCGCTCGCGCTGATCGCGGCGGCCGATCTCACGCAAGTTCCGGTCGTCAGGAGACCGCGTGTCGGCATTATCGCCACCGGCGACGAACTGGTCGAACCGGGCCGGTTGCGGACGGATGATCAGATCGTTGCGTCGAACAATTTCGGAATTGCCGGAATCGTACATGAAGGCGGCGGCGAACCGGTAGACTTCGGCATCGTCCCGGACGACGAATTTGCGATCGGCGAAACGCTGGACAGAGCGATGGCAGGCGGTTGCGACATCGTCGTCACGCTTGGCGGTGCGTCTGTGGGCGATCACGACCTGACGGCAAAGGTATTTGCCGCGAAAAGCATCGATCTGGCCTTCTGGAAGATCGCGATGCGCCCCGGCAAGCCGATAATGGCCGGTCGTCGTGGTGATACGCGTTTTCTCGGCCTGCCGGGTAACCCCGTCTCGGCCATGGTGTGCGCCCATCTTTTCCTTCGTCCGCTGGTTGCGCGCATGCTGGGCACTTCGACCACGACGAACATTTGGCGTGCGCGCCTTGCCACACCCATGGCAGCGAATGAGCAGCGACAGGATTATGTACGCGCCATTGCCCGTAACGTGCCCGATGGCATCGTCGTGGAGCCGATGTCCGTTCAGGATTCGTCCATGCTGAAGAGCCTTGCCATGGCCAATGCGCTGATCTTGAGACCACCTCATGCGCCGGCAGCGTCCAAGGGCGATGTTTGCGATATCGTCGTCTTGAGACACATCACCTGATCGTGACGCTCACTTGCGAAGAATTGCGCGAATGCAATCTCCCATCAGGGAACCGCGGACGCGCGAGAACCGTTTCTGGCAGTAAAGGGACTGCGTGAAGGCTTGGCCTCACGAGTTTGCGGAGTTTCGTCATGAAAAAGCTGTTCACGAGTATATGCGCGGCCGCTATGATGGCAGTTTTCAGTGCTCCTGTACCTGCGGTGGCGCAGGATCGCAGCGGGCTGACTGTGGAGCAGATGTTGCGCGGTCCCGATCGAGGCCGGCGCGATGGTAGCTACCGCGAAGGCTATCGAGACCGCGGCTATTACCGCGAACGCGGCGGCCCGCGCTACCGGGATCGCGATCGCTGGCATGGCCAGCGCTCGGGATGGTATCGAGGCCATCGCGGATATAGAGATTATCGTCCTGGCTATCGTCGTTACGATGGTTTCTGGTTCCCGCCGGCCGCTTTCATAACCGGAGCAATCGTCGGCGGCGCGATCGCGTCGCAGCCCGCTCCACGCGGTTACGCTCGCGACTACGGCAGCGCGCATGAGAACTGGTGCTACAACCGTTACCGGTCCTATCGGGCTTATGACAATACGTTCCAGCCCTACAACGGGCCGCGCCGTGAGTGCCGTTCGCCCTATTATTGATAACCTGATGGTGACATGAAAAGGCGGCCGATAGGCCGCTTTTTTTTAACCTGGAAAATCCGGCAGGCTGCGAAAGGCGTTTCTGAGCGCATCCGACCAACCATCGGATATCTGGCGATAATAGGGATCGTCAGCACCCACGCGCTTTTGCAGCGCGATCTTATAAGTGTCGCGCTCCATGAACAGCATGTCGAGCGGCAATCCGACCGACAGGTTCGATTTGAGTGTGGAATCGAACGAGACCATCAAAAGCTTCGCGGTCTCCGCGAAAGTCATCTGCGGGTCGTAAGCCCGAACCAAAATCGGCTTGCCATATTTGGTTTCGCCGATCTGAAAGAACGGCGTATCGTCCGACGACTCGATGAAATTTCCTTCCGGATAGATCATGAACAGGCGTGGTTCGGACCCGCGCATCTGCCCACCCAGAATGAACGATGCGCCGAACGCATCCGCGTTCTGGCCGACGGGCGCTGAATTCGTGATCACTTCCTTGACAGTGTCGCCGACCAGTCGTGCCGTCTGGAACATCGACGGCGTCTCGAGGATGGACGGCGCGCGCTCTGCATGGGCCTTGCTTCGCTCGTCCAGCAGGCTGACGACGGCCTGCGTGGTGGCCAGATTTCCCGCCGACAGAAGGACGATGACGCGCTCGCCTTCCTTCTTCCAGACGGTCATCTTGCGAAAACTCGAAATGCTGTCGATGCCCGCATTCGTCCGCGTATCGGACATGAATACGAGCCCCCGATCGATCTTGAGGCCAACGCAGTAGGTCATCGAATCGCCACATAAGGAAAAGCGCAGGCGAAGATTACTGCTCGACTGTTATGTGGACTTCAAGCCGTTCCTGCGCCTGTCCCTGACGGATTCCCGCGACCGGCGTAGCGTCGCGATAATCGCGACCGAACGCGACGCGCACATAACGCTCGTCCGGCGACATGGCGTTCGAAACGTCGAACCCGACCCAGCCCAGCCCCGAAACATGCGCTTCGGCCCAGGCGTGGCTGGCGACCTGATGGTCGGTGTGATCAAGAAGCAGGTAGCCGCTGACATATCGCGCGGGAAAACCGGCGGCGCGCAGAACGGCGATGAAGATATGCGCATGGTCCTGGCAGACCCCCTGCCCGGCTATTAAAGCCTCATGCGCGGTCGTCGCCGCGGTGGTGGTGCCGGTTACGTAGGATACGCGCGATTTTATCTCGTCCATCAGATCATGCAGCCGTGCAAGAAGATCCGGTCCCTCAAGCGAACCGGAGAGCGCAAAAATTTCAGGCGTCCGCGCGGTCAACGGCGTCTCGCGCTCGAAAAGCCAAAGCGGCGCGAAGCCGGTATGGGGGCCGGAAACACCCGTGCGGTCGATCGTTGTGACCAGTCCCTTTGCGGTGACGGTGACGGTCGAAGCGCCGGGCTGTGTGCTAAGCAACCGGCTCTGATTGCCGAAGTGGTCTATGAAACGAACCTCCTCCTGCGCCCCCTCAAAAGTCAGTTCCCAGCGCTCAACTGTTTGCAGCGCATCGCTACGCGGTGTCAGCCGAACGCGTTGCAAAGCGTAGGGCAACCCCTGATCGTAGCTGTATGTGGTCTGGTGGACGATGTTGAGCAGCATGGTCCGACCTCAAAAAAAGCGATAATCACGAGCGACCTGGTCACCCAACCGGTTCGTCCGCAAGATGACGTCGGTCAGAAACTCGTGCAGCCCCTCATCGAGAACGTCCTTGATCCGCATCGCCTTGAGCTTGGAGAGCATGTCGGCGCACATTTCATGGGACGGGTGGCGAATGCCGTAGTCGCTCGCCAATCCTTCTAGGCTGTCGTCGATCATCCGGTAGCAGAATGCGAGCGACCGGGGCATGCGCCGCGAAAGCACGAGGAACTCGGCGATATTCGTCGGCTTGTAGGCAGCGTCATAGACCCAGCGATACGAACGATGCGCCGAAACCGAGCGCAGGATCGATTCCCATTGATAATTGTCCATCGATGAGCCGACCCACGAGATGGACGGCAGGAGCACGTAATATTTGACGTCGAGAATGCGGGCCGTGTTGTCGGCGCGTTCGATAAAGATGCCGAGCTGCGAAAAATCATAGATCTCGTTGCGCAGCATCGTCCCGTGGAATGCGCCACGTATCTGGGCCGTCTCGCGTTTGATCGCGTCGAGAACTTTGGGAACCTCGCGTTCGTCGAGCGGGCCGGACAGCATGCGGCGAAACGACATCCACGCATCGTTGATGCTTTCCCACGTCTCGCGCGTCAGCGCGGTGCGCACCATGCGCGCATTCATGCGCGCGGTCTCGATCGAGGACAGGACGCTCGACGAATTCTCGATGTCACGCAGCAGGTAGTCGCACACATTGGCGGCGTTGAACTCGTCGTGCTTGCTCCGGTATCCGGCCTCGACGCCGCTGGACATGATGACGGACGTCCATTCCTCCGCGTCGCTCTCGTTGCGGGTCAGCGCCATGCGTAGACCCGCATCGATGAGGCGCGCCATGTTTTCGGCACGCTCGATATAGCGGTTCATCCAGTAAAGGCCGTTGGCCGTGCGTCCAAGAAGCATGTCGGTCCCTCGCCTTCAGTCGTCCAGAACCCATGTGTCCTTCGTGCCGCCCCCTTGGGAGGAGTTGACGACGAGGGATCCGGGCTGAAGCGCGACGCGCGTCAACCCACCGGGTACGATGCGGATACGATCCGACACCAGAACGAACGGGCGAAGATCGACATGGCGCGGAGCCAGACCTGCATCTGTCAGGATCGGACAGGTCGAAAGCGCGAGCGTAGGCTGCGCGATGTAATTGCCGGGACGGGCCTTGAGCTTTTGAGCGAAGGCGTCGCGCTCCTTCTTCGACGCGGCCGGGCCGACCAGCATCCCGTAACCGCCGGAGCCGTGAACTTCCTTGACGACCAGTTCGCCAAGATGTTCCAGCACATAGGCGAGGCTATCCGGCTCCGAGCACCGCCATGTGGGAATATTGCCGAGGATCGGCTTGCGTCCCGTGTAGAACTCGACGATCTCGGGCATGTAGGAGTAGATCGCCTTGTCGTCGGCGATGCCCGTTCCCGGCGCGTTGGCGATGGTTATGTTCCCGGCACGGTAGACATCCATGATGCCCGGAACGCCCAGAACCGAATCCGGATTGAAGCTGAGCGGATCGAGGAAATCGTCATCGACGCGACGATAAAGCACGTCGATCTGCTTGTAGCCTTCCGTCGTGCGCATCGCGACATGGCCGTCGACCACGCGCAAATCGTGCCCTTCGACCAGTTCGACGCCCATATGGTCAGCCAGAAAGGCATGTTCGAAATAGGCGGAGTTGAAGCTGCCTGGCGTCAGGACGGCGATGGTCGGTTGCTCGTCGGCCGAACGCGGCGCGACCGCCGCGAGCGATTGGCGCAGCAATTGCGGGTAGTTTTCGACGGGGCGAACCTTGATCCGTTTGAACAGCTCGGGAAAGAGCTGCATCATCGTCTCGCGGTTCTCGATCATGTAGGAGACGCCGGACGGTGTCCTGGCATTGTCTTCGAGAACGAAGAAATCGTTCTCGCCGGTCCGCACGATATCGGTGCCGATGATGTGGGTGTAGACGCCGGCGGGCGGACGAAGACCGATCATCTCGGGCAGGAACGCCACGTTGCCGGCAATCAGTTCCTTCGGGACGCGCCCTGCCCGCAGAATTTCCTGGCGATGGTAGATGTCTTCGAGAAATGCGTTCAGTGCCTGCACGCGCTGCTCGATGCCCAATGTCAGGCGACGCCATTCCGCACCGGAGATAATGCGTGGGACGATGTCGAACGGGATCAGGCGCTCAGCGGCATTCTGCTCGCCATACACCGCGAAGGTGATCCCGGTTCGCCGAAAGACGTTCTCGGCGTCTTTCATCTTTTGACCGAGACGAGCCGTATCCTGCTCGGTGAGCCAGCCGTCATATTCGGAGTATGGATTTCGCAGCCCGGCTTCTTCCGGCCGCATCTCGTCAAATGCTACCACGCAACAACTCCCATGTTGCTGCATTCGACGTGTTCGATCTGGAAAAAGCAAGTCGCTGGAATGTCGAAGCTCCCCCTTTTTTGATCCATCGACAGCGACTGCACAATCCTTAGGCGGATTTAACGTCGCTTGGCGCGGGACGGATCTTTAACGCGCTGTCTCACAACGCGTTCCTGACTTCGTTCGGGAAGATATGCTGCTTTTTCAGTTACGAACGATCATCGCGTCCGAGACGCCGTTCGCCCAGGCGTGGCGCAGGATCGAGTCAAGCGAAACAGAACCGTCCTCGATGACCGTGACGCCGTACCAATTGCCGGCGGGGTCCGCATCGATGCTGGCTTTGCCGAACGAGGCGAAATGCGAAGCGGCTGCAAGCGCCTCTGCCTTTGAGGCGAACGTTCCGGCATTGACGTATGATGCGACACCGGTTCCCTCACGCGAAGCGTTCGAACGCGCGAAAGACGCAACGACGGCCTGGGTATCGAGCCGATGCGCCCCGAAACTTTCAGCGGCGACGGACGCCTCGCCGATAAGCTGGTCCGCATAGGACATGACGGTAAAGCCGTCGATGGACGCCATTGTCGCCGAAGGACGGACAGGCGCGATCGGCACCATATCGGGCAGCACGAAATGGCCATGGTCGGAGTCGTTCGTCTGGCGGACCTCGAACGGAACCGGCGCTTGCGGTACGGCCGCGACGGGGGCCGTCGGCGTTCCACCGTTCATCGCCATCATGACGCCGGTCGGCAGGCCGTCGGACGGATCGGGCGCGCTGCCTCCGGGCCGGTAGGAGGCCATGAGATAAGCGTCGTCGAGACCATGCAGGGGCGCGCGCCCGACATATTCGACAGAAACCTGCGCAATGCCGTTGCTCTTGTAGTCGAGCAACTCGGCGGCGCGCTGCGAAAGATCGATGACCCGTCCCTTGGCGAAGGGACCGCGATCATTGACCCGCACGATGACCGACGTGCCGTTCGTCTTGTTCGTCACCCGCGCATAGCTGGGCAGCGGCATGGTCGGATGCGCGGCGGTCAGATGCGTCTTGTCGTAGACTTCGCCGTTCGCCGTCAGCCGGCCATGGAAGGCATCGCCATACCAGCTCGCGAGCCCGGTGCTGCGATAATTCGGATCTTCCTTGGGGCGATACCACTGTCCGCGAACCTGATAGGGCCGTCCCACCTGATCACGGCCGCCGCCGCGCGGCAGGTTCGTTTTCAAATTCGATACGCGCGGGCTGGCTTTCACGCCATATTCGGATTCGGCGAAATATTCGGACGACCGCGTCGGCTTCTTGCCCGCAACCTTCGCGGGACCGGCAGAACACGCTGCAAGGAACGCTGCGCCGGACATCAACAGCACAACAGACGCAAGCGTCTGCGAATTGCGGCGGCGCCTTGTTTCTGCCATGCGATGTAGTCCCCAGTCCCCAATGCGGTCGAAATCCGCAACCCGAAATCTATTTGGACGAAAACTTATCGTCCATAACCGATCGACCCTGTGGATCGCACGAATTGTTTAGCTGCGTATTAATTGATTGTGTCGGGATGCTGGCAGGAATGGGGCGCATGTCGCGCCTTGCTTTGCATGGTTAAATTTCGACTAAAATCCTACCGGATCATTCGATCGTTGCGGTACCTTCAAGACCGTCATTGCGCTTCCAAATGATCGCGTCCTCGCCGGTCTTTTCGATCGTGAAGCAGAAGGTCGCGCCATCGTACCAGGTTGGGAATTGCTGGCACATGCTGTCTTCTTCGGTCCACCAACGGCCCGTCTCGCTCGGTGTGAACATGGAAGCCATGCTGAAGCCGGAAATGTCGCCGGTCACACTGCCGTCGGATTCATAGCGAAGCGGCAGGCGCAACCCGTAGGGCGTCGACAGAAGAACGCGCTTGTCGGTGATGATCTCTTCGATTCCGGCACCGTCCAGGGTCTGCGCCGAAGCCGGCACGAGAGATGTCAGGACGATCGAAATGGCCAGTCCGGAACGGTACATGCGCGCCTCCTGTGTTTCGTGTATCCCTTCCCATACGGATCGAAGGTGGGTTTGGTTCAGTCGCCCGCCCTGCAGGCACATTGAGCAAAGACGTATGAGATCACAGGCGGTGACGATGCAGTGGCGCTTTTGGATCGCGGTTGCATGTATGGCTGTCCCTCTGGATGCTGCGACGGCCCAAACGACGCTGCTTTCGCCCCACGGCGAAAATGCTTCGATACCGCCTGCCTTCGTGACGGCAATGAGCCGCACGCGCCTCGTCTGGATGGTCCATGGGACCAAACCGCTTGGTCGGCCGATCGAACCCGACGGACCGCATCCGAGCGGGATCCCGTTCTACTGGGAGGCCGATGACGGATCGACGGTCAGGCGAATGTCGGATGGCTCGTTTCGGCTGGAGGAATGGTCGCAAAAATCCGGTTGGGCGCAAATGATCGCCTGCTACCCGGCGGGCTGGCCGAACTACGATTGCAGCGACGGCGTGCCGCGCTCGATGTCCGCCCCCGATTTGAACACGATGAATTTCGGCGGGCAGACCTTCGGAAGGCTTCTGCCGACCGCCGACCCGGCACTCGACGACCCGCCCTTCTTGTCGTCGGAATAAACGAAAAGGGCGCCAGTTACGGGCGCCCTTTCCTGATGAGATGATCGCCCTGTTACTGCGGCAGTTGATCGTCGATGCCTTCGACATAGAAGTTCAGCCCGAGAAGGACGCTGTCTTCGGCGACTTCGCCCTCTGCGAGCCAGACCGATCCGTCCTGCTTGTTGACGGGTCCCGTAAACGGGTTGAACGCACCGGAACGGATGCTTTCCTCGGTTTCCGTGGCCTCGGCCCTCACGTCGTCGGGCATGTTGGCATAGGGCGCCATGACGACATGGCCTTCGGCAAGACCGTCCCAGATGTCTACCTGCTCCCAGGTTCCGTCCATCACGGCCTGGATGCGCTCGATGTAATACGGACCCCAGTCGTCGATGATCGAGGTGAGCTGCGTCTCGGGACCGAACTCGATCATGTCGGACGCCTGCCCGAATGCCGGGATGCCGCGCTCTGCGGCAACCTGCATCGCGGCGGTCGAGTCGGTGTGCTGGGTGATGATGTCCGCGCCCTGGTCGATCAGCGCCGTTGCCGCGTCGGCTTCACGCGCCGGGTCGAACCAGGTGTTCGCCCACACGACCTTGAGTTGGAAATCCGGGTTGATCGACTGCGCGCCCAGCATGAACGCATTGATGCCCATGACGACTTCGGGAATCGGGAACGAGGCGATGTAGCCCGCGACGCCCGCTTCCGACATGCGTCCGGCGATCACGCCCTGAATGTAGCGACCTTCGTGGAACTTCGAATTGTAGGTCGATACGTTCGGATGCTCGCGCTTGTAGCCGGTGGCGTGCTCGAACTTCACGTCCGGGAACCGGCCGGCGACCGTGTTGGTCGCGTCCATGTAGCCGAACGATGTCGTGAAGATGATGTCGCAGCCCGACCGTGCGAAACGCTCGATCGCGCGCTCGGCGTCCGCGCCTTCCGGCACGCTTTCGAGATAGGCCGTTTCGAGCCTGTCGCCGAAATGCTCCATCGCCTCGAGGCGACCCTGGTCGTGCTGGTAGGACCAGCCGAAATCGCCGATCGGCCCGACATAGATGAAGCAGGCTTTGGCCGTTTCGTTCTGCGCGGAGGCGACCGCCGGAACGAGCACCGCGACCGAAGCCGCCAGAGCAAGAGTGATAGTCTTCATTGGTTCAAGTCCTCTGTTGGTCACCCGGGGCATTCCCGTCGTTTTTTGTTAGCGATCTGGAACAAACGGCCGCCCCAAAGATGCCGGTGTGTTCACCATTGTCAGTCGCCTGTTTCGAGAGATTAGAACAAGTACGATGATCGTCGCCAGATAGGGAAGAGCGGAAAGAAGCTGCGAAGGCACGCCTATCCCCAGGGCCTGCGCATGAAGCTGCCCGATCGACACAGCGCCGAACAGATACGCCCCCGCAAGCACCCTCAACGGTCGCCAGGAGGCGAAGACGACGAGCGCCAGCGCGATCCAGCCGCGACCGGCCGTCATGTTCTCCACCCACTGCGGAACGTAGACGAGCGACAGATGCGCACCAGCGAGACCGGCACAGGCGCCGCCGAACAGAACCGCCATATAACGGATGCGAACGACCTTGATGCCGAGCGCATGCGCGGAGGAATGATTGTCGCCGACCGAGCGCAGCGTCAGCCCGGCCTTCGTGTAGAACAGGAACCAGACCACGCCGAGCGTCAGGAAGACAGAGACATAGAAGATCAGGTCTTGGCTGAAGAGCAGCCGGCCGACGATCGGCAGTTCCGACAACACGGGCACATCGAGACGCGGCAGACGCACGCCGGGCTGGCCGACGAAGCTCTCGCCGATCATGCCCGAAAGACCCAGCCCAAGAAGGGTCAGCGCCAGCCCGGTCGCGACCTGATTGGTGACGAGCGTCAGCGTCAGGAAGGCAAAGAGCAGCGAAAACAGCGCGCCAACGATGATGGCTGCGAACGCGCCGAGAAACGGATTGCCGGTCATCAGCGCGACGCCGAACCCGGTCACCGCGCCCATGATCATCATGCCCTCGACGCCCAGATTGAGAACGCCGGAGCGTTCGACCACGAGTTCGCCGATGGCTGCCAGCAAAAGCGGCGTCGCGGCCATCGATACGGTAAGCAGGATAGCTTCAAACATTGGCGGCCTCCGCCGGTGCGGTGTTTGGGCGAACGAGCCGGATGCGGTAGTGGATGAGCGTATCGCAGGCGAGCACGAAGAACAGGATCGAACCCTGGAAAGCACGCACGACCTTGTCGGAAAGCCCGACCGAAATCTGCGCCGCCTCGCCACCGAGATATGTCAGGGCGAGAACGAGGCCGGCGGCAACGATACCGAGCGGATTGAGCCGTCCCAGGAAGGCGACGATGATGGCGGTGAAGCCGTAACCCGGCGAGATCGAGGGGCGGAGCTGGCCGATCGCGCCCGAAACTTCCGAAATGCCGGCAAGTCCCGCCATCGCTCCCGAGATGACGAAAGCGAAAATCACCATGCGACCGGCAGAAAAGCCAGCGAAGCGCCCTGCCCGCGGGCTTTGACCGATCAGCTTGATTTCGAAACCCTTGAGCGTACGCGACAGCACGAACCACAAGATCAGCGCAGCGATCAGCGCGAAGGCGAAGCCATAATGCGCGCGGCCGGATTCGGCCCAGATTTCCGGCAGGCGCGCATACTCATGAAAGCTGCGCGTCTCGGGAAAGTTGAAGCCCGCCGGATTGCGCCATGGTCCACGAACCAGCCAGTCCAGAAAGAGCTGGGCGACATAGACGAGCATCAGGCTCGACAGGATTTCGTTCGTGTTGAACCGCACTTTGAGAATGGCCGGGATCGCCGCATAGGCGGCTCCGCCCGCGATGCCCATCAAAAGCATCAGCGGCAAAACGAACCAGAACTGGAAGTCGGGAAAGACGACCGGCAGGATCGATCCTGCGATCGCGCCCATGATGAACTGGCCTTCCGCACCGATATTCCAGTTGCTCGACAGGAAGCAGACGGACAGCCCGACCGCGATCAGGATCAGCGGCGCGGCTTTGATGGCGAGTTCATGCAGCGACCACGTCTCGGTGAGCGGATCGATGAAATAGAAATAGAGGGTTTCAAGCGGGTCCTTGCCAAGTGCGGCAAACAGAATCGCACCCGTCGCGATCGTCAGCCCGAAGGCGATGAAGGGCGACAATGCGCTGAAGAGTGCTGATTGCTGCGGGCGTTTGACGAGTTCGATGCGCATCACAGGGTCTCCTCGAACGGGCGTGGCGGATGCGCATCGTCCGCGCCGCCCATCAGAAGGCCGATCTTCTCGAAGGTCGCCTCGCCAATGGGTATCGGCTGGGACAAACGGCCGTCATGCATGACCGCAATGGAATCGGAGATTTCGAAGAGCTCGTCGAGATCCTGGCTGATGACGAGCACCGCCGAACCCGACCGCGCAAGATCGATCAGCGCCTGACGGATGCGCGCGGCCGCGCCTGCGTCGACGCCCCATGTCGGCTGGTTGACGACCATCACCTTCGGTTCGCGATCGAGTTCGCGCCCGATGATGAATTTTTGCAGGTTTCCGCCCGAAAGCGCCGACGCCTCGGGGTCTTCGGCGCTTTTTCGCACATCCATCATATCCACGATGCGCCTGGCTGCTGCGGCGATCCGGCCTGTCCGTATCGTTCCCGCCGCGCCGAGATACTCTTTCGCATCTGTGCGATAGCGGGACAGGAGGAGATTTTCGGATAGTTTCATGGCAGGTGCGGCACCGTGTCCGAGGCGTTCCTCCGGCACGAAGGCCGCGCCTTTCAACCGTCGTTGCGAGATGCCCTGCCGACCGACGCCTTTGCCCGAGACGCACACGATATCCGCCTTGTCCTGCAAGGTTTCGCCGGAAACGGCCTCGAAGAATTCGCCCTGCCCGTTGCCGGCGACGCCGGCGATGCCCAGCACTTCGCCCGCGTGCACGCTGACCGAAATGTCACGCAGGGGCACGGAAAAGGGCGTGGCGGGTTTGCGGTTCAAATTCTCGATCAGGAGAAGCGGTTGGCGTCCGGCATCGGTTGCCGGCGCCTCGCGAACTACGTTTTTGACTTCCAGCCCGACCATCATGCGCGCCAGCGACGCGGCGGTTTCTTGGCGTGGATCGCAATGGCCGACGACCTTGCCATGGCGAAGCACGGTCGCACGATCGCAGATGCGTTTCACCTCCTCGAGACGGTGCGAGATGTAGAGGATCGACTTGCCCTCGCCCTTGAGACGCTCCAGCGTTTCGAAAAGCCGGTCGGCCTCCTGCGGCGTCAGAACCGATGTCGGCTCGTCCAGAATGATCAGTTCCGGTTCCTGAAGCAGACAGCGGATGATCTCGATACGCTGGCGCTCGCCCACCGACAGGTCGCCGACATGGCTGAACGGGTCGAGTGGAAGGCCATATGCCTTGGACAAAGACCGTGCGCGTTCAGCGATCTTCATAATCGGCGTGTCGTCATCGATCGACAGCGCGATGTTCTCGGCGGCCGTCAACGCCTCGAACAGTGAGAAATGCTGGAAGACCATTCCGATGCCGATTTGCCGGGCTTGTCCGGGGCTGGCGATGCGCACCTGATCGCCCTTCCAGTAGATTTCGCCGGAGGCAGGTTCGAGCGATCCGAACAGCATTTTGACGAGCGTCGATTTGCCCGCGCCGTTCTCGCCGAGCAGTGCATGTATCTCGCCCTTGCCGATCGTCAGATCGATGCTGTCGCACGCTTTGAGCGACCCGAATATTTTGGTCAGCCCGCGCACGGCGAGCAGGACATCGGCTTTGCTCAGGTAGGACTGATCCACTCATCCCCCGTTCGGCGGCCTATGGCCTGCCTTCTTTTGTTCCCTTAGCCGACCTTAGGCCGCCGATGCGTGAAGAGCAAAGCTTCGGCGGTTTTGAAAGTGCTTCAACGCATAAGCGTGTGATTGACTTCAGGGAATGAGAATCGTGGTACCAGTCGTCCTGCGGCCTTCAAGATCGGCATGCGCCTGTGCGACCTCGGCGAGCGGATATCGCTGGTTGATCTCGATCTTCACGATACCGTTCTTCACCACGTCGAACAGCGCACCGGCCGATTCTTCCAATTCAGCGCGCGTCCCGATGTAGGAGAAAAGCGTCGGACGCGTCATGTAGAGCGAGCCCTTCTGCGACAAGAGCCCGACATTCATCGGCGGGATCGGGCCGGAGGACTGCCCGAAAGATACGAATAGGCCGCGTGGGTTGAGGCAGTCGAGCGATCCCTCGAACGTGTCCTTGCCGACCGAATCGTAAACGACGTCGCACTTCTTCCCGCCGGTTATCTTCGCCACTTCCTCGACGAAATTCTGCTCACGGTAATTGATGACGTGGTCGAAGCCGTGCGCCCTGGCGAGTTCGACCTTGTCGGGCGAACCGGCTGTGCCGATCACGGTTGCGCCCAGATGCTTTGCCCACTGGCCAAAGATCAGCCCGACGCCGCCGGCAGCGGCATGGTAGAGAACCGTGTGCCCGGCCTTGACCTCGAAGGTGCGACGGAGAAGATACTCGGCCGTCATGCCCTTCAGCATCATGCCGGCCGCTTCCTCATCGGAGACGCCCTCTGGAATCTTCACCAGCTTGTCGGCCGGCATCGTGCGCGCGGTCGTGTAAGCGCCGATCGCGGAGGCGTAGGCCACCCGATCGCCGACCTTGATGCCGTGGACGCCCGGCCCGATTTCTTCCACCACACCGGCAGCTTCATGGCCCGGCGTCAGCGGAAGACCATTCGGTGCCGGATAAAGGCCCGTGCGGAAATAGACGTCGAGGAAATTCACGCCGATCGCGGTGTGTCTGATTCGCGCTTCGCCCACCGCCGGCGCGGCGACGTCCACGTCTTCCAGCGTCATTGCTTCCGGGCCGCCATGCGCGTTGATGCGGATCGCTTTTGCCATCGATCAGGCCTTTCTCATTCCAAGCTTGGGGAAGATCTGCATCACGATGCCGATACAGAAAAGATAGATGCTCAGGATCGCGATCGAGACCTGCACGAACTCCGGTGGGTCCATGTCCATGATCAGGGCATAGGCCGACAGCGCGCACCATCCGAGGAAGATGCTCAGATTGAGCGGACGCAGCCGCGCGACCCTTACGGGATGCAGGAAGTTGAGCGGCAGGAAGGTCAGGATCGCGGCGACAACGACGACGGCGAACGACACCCACTCGCCCGGTTCGATCACGAACAGCGTAAAGACAACCATGTTCCAGACGACCGGGAACCCCTTGAAGAAGTTCTCCGTCGTCTTCATGCCGGTGTCGGCATAGTAGATCGCGCTCGAAACGACGATGATCGCGGCTGAAAGGAACGACAGTCCCTCGCCCATGAAACCGCTCTGGTAGAGCGCGAAGGCGGGAATCAGAACATAGGTGACGTAGTCGATGATGTTGTCGAGGAGTTCGCCGGACCAGGTCGGCAAAACCTCCTTGACGTCGAGCTTGCGCGCGATGGGTCCGTCGATTCCATCCACGAACAGCGCGAGACCAAGCCACAGGAACATGGCCGTCCACTGCTTCTCGGCCGCCGCGACGAGCGACAGGAAGGCGAGAAACGACCCGGACGCAGTCAGCAAATGCACCGAAAAAGCGCGCGCCTGCGGCCAGGTCACCTTCTTCTTGGGCTTGGGAATGCGCTGCGACAACGGCTTTCGATTGGTATCCTTACTCACGGGTCCACGCCAGTCCAGCTTTGAAGAAGCGGTCGAAGACTCGTCCTCGCGCCGCCGATTTAACTCTCCCATCCGCAATGGGCCAAATCGCCCCGTTGATCAATCCCGTGGCTGAGAACATATATCCGTTTCAAAAGGAAAGCGGATGGCAATGACGGATCGAGCCGAATACGAGGTACTTGTCGCGGGCACCGGCCCGGTTGGAATGATCGCCGCCCTCGCCTGCGCGAAGGCCGGCTTCCAAACGGCGATCGCGGGTCCGAAGGCGTCGACTGCCGATGGCCGAACCACGGCGATCATGCATCCGGGCATCGATTACCTCAAATCGCTCTCGCTTGGCTCGTTCATTGAGACTCGCGGTGAGCCGTTGCGCACCATGCGGATCGTCGATGCCACGCAGCGCCTCGTCAGAAGTCCGACGGTAACCTTCCATGCCTCGGAACTCGATCTGCCAGCCTTTGGGCACAACGTGGCGAACGCCGAATTCAACGCCGCCCTCGAAACTGCGATTTTGGAAACGCCGGGGATTCGTCGTCTGGAAGGCCTCGTCGCAAGCTGGCATCCATCGGAAACGCATGTCGACGCCAGGATGGAGGATGGCACTGAGATCGCCGCTGCCCTCGTAATAGCGGCGGATGGAAGGGGGTCGTCTGCAAGGCTTGCCGCCGGCATCTACGTGGAGACCCAATCGACCGGCCAGTCGGCCATCGTCCTGAGCTTTTCGCATACGCGGCCGCATGAGGGCATTTCGACGGAGTTTCACACCGAATCCGGCCCGTTCACGCAGGTTCCGCTTGCCGGAAACCGGTCGAGCCTCGTGTGGGTGGTACGCACCGACGATGCGCCGTCCATCTTGGCGCTCGACCCATCCGAACTCGCTGTCCGCATCGAAGGGCAAATGCGCTCGATGCTCGGACGCGTGACAGTGGAGACGCAGCCGCAGACCTATCCGCTGAGTACGTCGCGGCCACGGCGTTATGCGCTGAACCGAATCGCCCTCGTCGGTGAAGCCGCACATGTCTTTCCGCCGATCGGCGCGCAGGGATTGAATCTCGGCATCCGCGACGTCGAAAGCCTCGTGCAGGTCGCGACGCGCAACCGGGAAGATATCGGCGCCGCAGACGCACTTGCCGCCTACGAGGCCAAAAGACGCCCCGACATCGCTTTGCGCTCGGGCGTAGTCGACCTTCTGAACCGCTCGCTGCTTTCCGATCTGCTCCCGGCTCAGGTCGCCAGAAGCGCCGTTTTCGAGGCGCTGCGTACACTATCGCCTTTGCGCAATTTCTTCATGCAGGAAGGCATGCGTCCGGGAAACGGCCTGCGGTCACTGCTGCCTCTCAAGACCAGGGATCGGCAGGCAGAAAGCCGGACTTGATCGCGTAGAGGATAGCGGTGACGGTCGCGATCGACACGATCGTCGTGACGAGCACGCTGGCCGAAGCCCGCTGCACCCATACGCCGTATTGCTGCGCGATGACGAACACGTTGGTGGCCGTCGGCAATGCGGCGAGCAGCATGGCCGTATAGATCCAGACCGGCGGGAAATCGCCGATTGCCGTCAGGATCGCGTAGCAGATGAGCGGATGCACGATCAGCTTGAGCACCGTGATCGGCAACAGATCGACCGGCACACGCTTCAGCGGACGCAGCGCGATCGTCACGCCCATCACGAACAGCGCGCAGGGCGCGGCCGCCCGAGCGAGATAATCGAGCATGGTGTCGAGAGCGACGGGTGGACGCCATTGAAGCCAAGCGGCCAGAACGCCCATCGCGGTCGCGATGATGAATGGATGATAGACGATCTTGGTCGTCACACCCCTGGCCACCTGCCACCAGGACTCCTTCCGTTCGCCGGACACCGCCATCATGAACGGGGCGACGGCGAAGTGGACTGCATTTTCGAAGGCGAATATCAGGGCGACCGGGACGGCGGCCTGCTCGCCGAACGCCAAAAGTGCCAGTCCGGGGCCCATATAACCGATATTCCCATAAGATGCCGCCAACGCCTTGATCGTCGAATCGGGAATATTCCGGTCGCCGATCCACGAAATCGCGAACATGAGCGAGAAGACGATATAGGTGGCCGCGACGGCGCCCAGTATGAAGGTCCAGTTTGTGAGTTCCTCGAAGGGCGTCTGGGACAGAAGCTGGAAGAAAAGAGCGGGCAAGGCGAGGTAGAGGATGAATGTGTTCATCCAGCCGAGCGCTTCGATAGGCTGTTTGGTGAGCATTGCCACCAGCGAGCCGAGGAAGATCATGCCGAAGAACGGCAGCACGAGTGCAATGATGTCAGACATGGATCCGCGCGACTGGCTACATGCCGCGCTTACGAAGCGGGAGCGTGACCGTCAAGCCATGCGGGATTGAATTTATATCGTCGGTGCGCCAGATAGACCATTGAGGTCAATTACATGCCACATACGATACAAGCCAGATTCGCCATTGGACAAGTTGTCCGGCACCGCATCTTTCCGTTTCGCGGCGTCATCTTCGATGTCGACCCGCAATTCGCCAATACCGAGGAATGGTATCAGTCCATCCCGGCCGAGATGCGGCCCCGCAAGGACCAGCCCTTCTACCATCTTCTCGCCGAAAACGCCGAGACCGAATATATCGCCTACGTGTCGGAGCAGAACCTTTTGCCTGACGAAACGGGCGAGCCCGTCCGGCATCCGCAGTTGCGCCAATATTTCGGATCGCTGCGTGGTGGCCACTACGAGCCTAAGCCGCGAGCCAGCCATTGAGGTCCACACTTAAAAATGAAAAAGGCGGCTCAAGGCCGCCTTTTGTCTGTTTGAAATCCCGTGGAGATTACTCGGCAGCAGGAGCCGGAGCCGGCGTCGCGCCACCACCCTGTACCGCACGTTCCTGCTCTTCACGCAGGCGGCGATTGAGTTCTTCGGTATTGCGGCTGACGAAATCCTGAAGCTGGCGCTGACGGTTCTCGATGTCCGACTGTTGCAGCGGCGCCCCGTCATAAGCCTGCGTAAAGCCTGCAAGGGTCACCTGTATCGGATTGGGCTGGTTCTGGAAATTAACCGAAGTCAGCCGCAGGTTCGACCCGCGCTTGAACGAGTTCACGAGCTGGTCGGTCAACTGGCCTTCGGCGATGCACCGGTCGGGCAGGCAGATGACGTAATCCAGTTTCTGTGTTTCGCCGCCATCGATCTGCAAGCCGATGCCGGGAGGCAGAAGGCGGCCGGGCGGCACGGTGACCTGGAACACGCGGCGATCCTGACCGCCTTCAAGCTGGATAAGGCTGATGCCCGTCAGAAGCTGTCCCGTTTCCGAAACCATGATGTTCTGCACGTTGCAGATCGAAGTTTCTTCCTGCTGGGTGCAGGCCTTGAACCAGCCCTCGGGCAGTTGCGGCTGCTGCGCGCTTGCAGAAGACGTCGAAAGCGCCAGTCCCACCAGGCCGGCAGCGATCGTTGAAAAAGTGGTAGCGGTGGTAAGGGTCGTCATCCGAAGCGATCCTTTCGCATAAAGAATTCGGGTGCCGGAACCGGCCGTAGCCCATCGATTGGCGTCGTGTTGGCCAAATGCGGCAACAGCATGACTGCAGGTCGGCTCCTACACGTTTGCCGACGCGAAATCCATAGCGCTCGCGATTTCGACAAGATGCGCGCGCATATCGCAGGTCGCGCGACGGGTTGGCCGGTTCAACTCCATAACCGGATAGATTACCCTCCGGCGAATCATCTTGTATCGGGAGCGGTTGGTCATGCGAGGACTTATGGGCGTTGCGGCCGTGACGCTTCTGCTGGCGCCCTCGGCAGTCGCCGCAGAACCGCGACATGCGATCGCCATGCACGGCGATCCCGCCCTGCCCGCAAACTACGCGCACTTTCCATACGCGAACCCCGACGCGCCGAAGGGCGGTACTGTCACCTATTGCGTGGTCGGAACATTCGACAATCTCAACCCCTTCATTCTTCGAAGCCTGCGCACGACGGCACGCGGCGTGATCGACACGATTTTCGGCAATCTCGTCTTTGAAACGCCGATGACCCGTAACATGGACGAGGCGTTCGGCCTCTACGGCCTGCTCGCCGAATCGGTGGAGATGGACGAGGCGCGCAGCTTCCTCGAGCTCAACCTCAACCCGGACGCAAAATGGTCCGACGGCGAACCCGTCACGCCCGAGGACGTCATCTTCACCTATGACGTTTTCACCGAAAAGGGCCGTCCGCCCTTCCGTGATCGCATGCGGCGGGTGGAAAAGCTTGAAAAGACCGGCCCGCACAGCGTCCGGTTCACGTTCAACGAAGAGGCGGATCGCGAATTTCCGTTGATCATCGCGATGACGCCGATCGTGCCCAGGCACGCCTTCGACATGGAAACCTTCGATCAGACGACCCTGCAGCCGGTGGTCGGCAGCGGCCCCTACCGGATTGCCAGTATCGCGCCGAGCCAGCGCATCGTCTTCGAAAAGAACCCGGAATATTGGGGAAAGGACATTCCCGCCAAGCGCGGCTTCGACAATTACGACCGCATCACGATCGAATATTTCCAGAACCAGAATGCGCAGTTCGAAGCCTTCAAGAAAGGCATCTGCGACATCCACCTCGATGCGGACCCGGTGCAGCGCGAGCGCGATTTCGACTTTCCCGCCTATTTGGACGGCCGCGTCGTCGGCGAGACATTCGAGGTCAGTATTCCCCCCGTGGTCACAGGCTTCGCCTTCAACACGCGCCGCCCGGTCTTCGCGGATGTGCGCGTGCGGCGCGCTTTGGCGATGCTGTACGATTTCGACTGGGTGAACCGGAACATCTATTCGGGCCGCTACACGCGCACGCAAAGCTATTGGCAAGGCTCGGACCTTTCGGCGCTGCACGTATCCGCATCCACCCGCGAGCGGGAACTGCTCGCCCCGTTTCCCGACGCCGTCACACCGGACGTCATGGATGGCACATATGAACCGGCTCACCTGGAAAATGCCGGCGACCGGCGCGACATTCTGCGCGCCGCCCATGACCTTCTGGCCGAAGCCGGCTATCGGACCGAGGGCGGCCGCATGCTCCGTCCCGACGGACAGCCCTTCACGTTCGAAATCCTGACGGGATCACGTTCGGAAGAACGACTGGCGGCCGTCTTCCAGCGCACGCTCGCGCGGCTGGGAATCAATATGTCGATCCGCACGCTCGACGATGCGCAGCTTCAGCAGCGCAAGCAGCGTTTCGAGTTCGACATGCTGGTCGGCACCACCGGCTTCTCGGGAACGCTGTCGCCAGGCATCGAACTCCTCAATCGCTGGGCTTCGCCATCGCGCGATATCGAAGGTTCGTTCAATCTGGTCGGCGCCGCCGATCCCGCGATCGATGCGATGATTGCGGCTATGCTTGCTGCTCGCAGCCGCGATGATTATGTCGCGGCGGTACGGGCGCTCGACCGGGTGCTGATTTCTGGCGCCTTTATGGTTCCGATGCAGCACAACACCGAACAATGGGTCGCCTACTGGAACCGTCTGCGGCACCCGGAACATACGTCGCTCTACGGCTATCAATTGTCGACGTGGTGGAGTGCCGGCGTCGAAACGGAGTAGAAAACCGAGATGACCCCGCATCTGCCCCTTTCCATCGATGTCGTGTCCGATGTCGTTTGCCCGTGGTGCTATATCGGCCTCAAACGCCTCGATGCGGCGATCGCGCAGGCGAACGACGTGACCGTCGACGTTCGCTGGCGCCCGTATCAGCTCGACGCGACGATCCCCGCAGGCGGCACAGACCGGAAGCAATACATGCTGGCGAAGTTCGGCAGCGAGGACCGGCTGGCTGAAATCCACGCCAGGGTCGCGGAAGCCGGCCGGGATGCGGGCATCGAATTCGCTTTCGATGCGATCCGCGTGTCGCCCAACACGCTGGATGCGCATCGCCTGATCCGCTGGGCAGGCACGGAAGGCCGCGACGTGCAGACCAACCTCGTCCGCCGTTTGTTCGCGATGTATTTCGAGGAAGGCCGCGACATCGGCGATCACGCCGTGCTGACGGAGGCGGCACGGACCAGCGGCATGGATAGCGCGGTCGTGGAGACGCTTCTGGCATCAAATGCGGACACCGATGAGGTCCAGGCCGAGATCGACACCGCCGCTCAAATGGGCGTGCGCGGCGTGCCGTGTTATCTGGTCGAAGGCCGTTACGCCATCATGGGCGCGCAGGAGCCTGCCGTGCTGGCCGACGCGATCCGGCAGGTCGCGCAGGCCAGGGCGCGCGGAGAACTTGGACCGGCTGCCTGAATCAAAGGCTCAAGCAGCGCTCGCAACCACTCGGTTGCGACCGGCATTCTTGGCTTCATAAAGCGCGATATCGGCACGCTTCATCATCGCCTCTACCGTATCGGGCTCGCCCTTCAGCGAGGCGACCCCCACTGAAATCGTGATGTCGAGCCGCTTGTCGCCATTGCCGACCGGAAACGGATTGCGCTCGATCTCGCGGCGGATGCGCTCGGCAACCTTTTCGGCAAGCGCCGGCTCGGTATCCGGCATGACGATGACGAATTCCTCGCCGCCATAACGGCACGCAAGATCGAAGCCGCGCACGCTCTGGCGAAGGCGCATGGCGAACTCGCGCAGGATGTCGTCGCCCGCGTCATGCCCATGCAGATCGTTGATGGATTTGAAGCGGTCGATATCGGTGATCAGCAGCGACAGCGGCTTTTGGCGCATGCGCGCCTTTCCCGCGAGACTTGCCAGATGGCTGTCGAGGTAACGTCGGTTGTGCAGGCCGGTCAGCCCGTCGGTGACGGCCATCTCGATGGTCTGCGTGACGCTCGAGCGTAGCTGGTCGTTGTAGCGCTTGCGCTTCACCTGCGTGCGCAGGCGCGCGATCAGCTCCTGGCGATCGACGGGGCGCGTCACATAGTCGTTAATGCCGAGTTCGAGCGCGCGCGCGAGGCGCTGGTTTTCGTCCGGTCCGGCGATCAGCATGATCGGAATGAAGCGCGTGCGGTCGAGCGTGCGCAGTTGCGCGCACAGCCGCAACGGATCATGACCACCGAGCGCGGTGGACAAGAGGATGCATTCGTAGCTGTGTTCAGCCGCCTCGAAAAGACCGGTCTGCGGGTCCGGAATCACATCGAGCGTGCAGATTCCGCGCAGATATTTCTCGATCTGTTCGATGGATGACGGGCGGTCGTCGATCAGCAGGACGCGGATCGGCGCATCGACCGAGATATCGCGCTTCTTCAAAAGCTCCTCGATGCCGATATTGCGCGTCGTCGAAGCGCGCATGCGCAACTCGTCGGTCAGCGTCTTGAGCCGCACCAGGCTCTTGACGCGCGTCATCAGTTGGAGGTCGTTGACCGGCTTGGTAAGGAAATCGTCGGCGCCGACTTCGAGACCCCGTACCCGGTCGACCGTCTGGTCGAGCGCCGTCACCATGACGACGGGGATATGGGCGGTCGCCGAATCCGACTTGAGCCTGCGGCAGACCTCGAAACCGTCCATGTCGGGCATCATCACGTCGAGCAAAACCACATCGATGCGTCCACCCTCGCAAATGTCGAGCGCATCGCGCCCGTTGGTCGCGGTCAGGACCTCGAAATACTCGGCAAGAAGCCTTGCCTCCAGCAGTTTCACATTTGCCGGAACGTCATCGACAACCAGTATCCGCGCCGTCATTTCAACCCCTGCCCCGGCAGCCCCGCCGGCTCCTCACGCATCGCCAAGATAGGATTTGATCGTCTCGATGAACCGGGCGACCGAGATCGGTTTGGAGATATAGGCTTCGCAGCCACCTTGCCGAATTCGTTCCTCATCGCCTTTCATCGCGAATGCCGTCACCGCGATGACCGGAATCGAGCGCAGATCGTCGTCGTCCTTCAGCCATTTGGTGACCTCCAACCCCGACACTTCGGGTAGCTGGATGTCCATCAGGATCAGGTCCGGCCGATGCTCGCGCGCAAGATCGAGGGCTTCGAGCCCGTTGCGCGTGCGCACGGTCTCGTAGCCCGACGCCTCGATGAGGTCGCGAAAGAGCTTCATGTTGAGCTCGTTGTCCTCGACGATCATCACCTTCTTGGTCATAAGCCCTCGACTGTATTCGGCGCCGAATGGCTTCGACCCCGCCGAACCCTAGCGCGATTTGATTGATGAAACGCAAACTCGTGAAAACAAAGCCGTGCTCGATGCTTGATCGCAGCCAAGTCACGGGCTAACCCGGCGCAATGAAAAGAACCATGTCGGATTCGATCCATAACGACAAGAAGCTGACGCCCGAAGCGGCCGAGGCGATCGCCATTCAGGCACTCGGCTTTGTTGCCGCAGATTCGCAATTGCTTCCCCGTTTTCTCGACCTGACCGGCATTGCCGCGCACGAGATCAGGCGCGCAGCAAGCGAACCCGGCTTTCTCGCCGGAGTGCTTCAATTCGTGCTCGCGCACGAGCCGACTTTGATCCAGTTTTCCGAGGCGAGCGAGGTCGCCCCTCAGGATGTGGGTCGCGCCTTGCGTTCCCTGCCGACCGGCGACGACCGCTACGAGATCAACACATGAGTGACGATCCCGAAACGCTGCGTCAGATCGAGGAACTGGCGGCGGACGATCGCCCGCTTCTGATCCTCGACGTCGACGATGTCATCCTCGATTTCATCAAGCCCTTTCCGCGCTATCTGCAATCGAGAGGCTTCGATCTGCGCCTCGATTCGTTTCACCTCCATGGCAACATCTTCCATGTCGAGAACGGCGAGGTCGCGGCGACCGGACACGTCACGGAACTGATCGACGAGTTCTTTCACGGTCAGGCGGAATGGCAGACCATCACCGAAGGCGCGGCCGACGCGATGGCTCAGATCGCCAAAAGCGCGGAGATCGTCCTCTTGACTGCCATGCCGCACCGGTTTCGCGAGGCGCGGCGAAACCACCTCGACGCACTCGGCCTGCCCTACCCGCTATTGACTACCGAAATGGCCAAAGGCCCGGCGGTCGCACGCCTTCGTGGACCGACGCCGCGTCCGATCGCCTTCGTCGACGACCAACCACGCAATCTCGTTTCTGCGCATGAACATGTGCCCGACGCGACGCTCTTTCACCTGACGGCGGACAATTCGCTGCGCGAACTGATGCCGCCACCGCCCGATTTCGCGGTAATCGTCGAGGATTGGAAATCCGCATTGCCGAAGATCGAGCAGGCATTGGGTATCTGAACGCATTCGCGCTTGCCGCCTGAACGATGCCGGCATAACATCGCGTTCCGGTTCCGTTCCATTCAGATGCGCCCGCCATCCAATTCGCCCACGAGCGGCTTTTGCCGCGACTGCCTGACGCTTCAGCGCGAACGCGTTGCGCGTTGCCATGCGTGCGGCAGCCCGCGCCTTATCCGCCACGACGAACTCTACGCGCTTCATCTGGCGCATATCGATTGCGACGCCTTCTATGCGGCGGTCGAGAAGCGCGACAACCCGGCGCTGCGGGACAAGCCGGTGATCATCGGCGGCGGTACGCGTGGTGTCGTATCGACGGCCTGCTACATTGCCCGCATCAAGGGCGTTCGTTCGGCCATGCCGATGTTCAAAGCGTTGGAAGCCTGTCCCGAAGCCATCGTCATCAAGCCCGACATGGAAAAATACGTTCGCGTCGGGCGTGAGGTGCGCCAGATGATGGAAGCCCTGACACCGCTCGTCGAACCTTTGTCCATCGACGAAGCCTTTCTCGATCTTTCCGGCACGGAAGCGCTGCATGGCCGGCCGCCGGCGCTCGTGCTCGGGCACTTTTCCCAACAGGTCGAAAAGGAAATCGGAATCTCGGTTTCGGTCGGGCTTTCCTACTGCAAATTCCTCGCCAAGGTCGCCTCGGACCTTCGGAAGCCGCGCGGTTTCGCAGTCATCGGCGAGGCGGAGGCGCTCGAATTCCTGGCCGGCCAGCCGGTGTCGCTGATCTGGGGTGTCGGCAAAGCGTTCAATGCGGTGCTTGAGCGAGACGGAATCCGTACGATCGGGCAGTTGCAGCGCATGGAGCAGACAGACCTCATGCGTCGCTATGGTACCATGGGCCAGCGTCTCTATCGGCTCTCGCGCGGAGAGGACGTGCGCCGCGTCTCGTCCGACCGCGAGGCGAAAAGCGTGTCGGCCGAGACGACCTTCGACACGGATTTGTCACGCGCCGACGACCTCGTCCCGGTCCTTCGGGCACTCAGCGAAAAAGTATCGCGACGCCTGAAAAAGCACGGTGTTGCCGGCCGAACCGTCGTGCTCAAATTGAAGACAAGCGACTTCAAGACGCGCACTCGTAATCGCGCATTGTCTGATCCAACGCAACTCGCTGAGCGCATGTTTCAGACCGGCCTCGACATGCTCAGGCACGAGATGGACGGCACGCGTTTCCGGCTGCTCGGCATCGGCGTCAGTGATCTTGCCGACTCCAGTCGGGCTGACCCGCCCGATCTCGTGGATGTGCGCGGCGGGAAGGCGGCCAAGGCCGAAGGCGCCGTAGACCGCCTGCGCGAAAAGTTCGGCAATACGATTGTGGAAACGGGCTATACGTTCGGGCGTCCGCGCAACGGCCGGCCACCGCGCACCGAGTAGTTCACTGACGCTGAAACGAAAGTTGCGAGGTCACGATCTGCTCCTGCGTTTCGGGATGTGCCTCTCTGGTCACGATTTGCAGCGAATTGCCGGTCGCCGATAGCGACATGGCGGCCTCGCGTCCACTCTCCGGCCACGAAACGGAAAGATTGATCGTATCTCCATCGCGCGTGCCGGCCAGATTCGCGGGACCGTGAATAGAACCCGTATAGGTTCCCGAATAGCTGGTTCCGTCCACGGAGAGGTCGGCGCCGATCTCGCGCGACATGATGATCAAGGCGCTACAGGTACCGCGCATCGATACCGCGTCGGCGCTTGTGGTCGACGAAAGCTCGCAGGTCACATCGACCGGTCCGTCCTCCGGCTTGAGACGAATTTGTCCGCCGCCCGACCATTCCCCTGCCAGCGTTTGCAGAAAGTCGGCCTCGGATGCTGCGACGGGCATCGCGAATATGCTTACGGCAGTCAGCAGTGCCGGCAGGAGCTTGCGCATGTCGATCCTCTCGCTTCTGAACGAGGGACAACGCCCGAGCGGCGCAATCAGGTCATTTCTGCGTGCAAATTCGCGTTACCACCCCAAAGCCGCCATTATGGTCGAACTCCGGCTACACCAATTCCACATCGACGACGCCCGGAACCGCTTTCATCGCCGAGGCGATTTGTGGCGACAGGCGATAGCGATCGGGAAGCTCGACCTCGATCTCGCCCTGCCCGCCCTCGCGGATGACGACGAAACTCACCTGCCCCTCGCCGCGCTGGCCAAGCTGTCCGGTCAGCATCGCAAGTGGCGACGGATCGCGCAGGAAGATACGTAGCGCCTTCTGGACGCGACATGCCTCGTCCTCCAGCGATTGCATCGTCTGAACACGCAGATTGACGCCCTCAGGTCGGTTTTCCGCCGCAACTGTCACGACCACCGATTTGCCCGGCTCGAGAAGATCGCGATATTGCGCCAGCATCTCGGAGAACAGGACAGCCTCATACTGGCCCGTCGCATCCGACAACTGCAGGATCGCCATCTTGTTGCCGGTCTTGGTTCGTCGCTCCTGACGCGACGTGATGGTGCCGGCCAGCCGTCCGGCCGATGCACCACGCTTCACTGCGGCCTGGAATTCAGTCCAGTTCTGGACACGCAGTTTTTCGAGCGTTGACTTGTATTCGTCCAGCGGATGCGCCGACAGATAAAATCCGACCGCATTGAATTCGCGATGAAGCCGTTCGGCCGGCAACCACGGTTCGGCCAGCGGCAGATGCAGCTTTTCGGGCTCCGCACCCATCGCGGCGCCGAAAATGTCGGCCTGCCCGCTCGCCGCGTTCTCACTGACGCGCGCGGCAAGGCCCATCATCCGGTCGAGCCCTGCGGCAAGGGCGGCGCGATCATGCCCGAAGCAATCAAACGCACCGGCCGCGATCAGGCTTTCGAAGACGCGTTTACCGACGATCTTGGGATCAATCCGCGAGCAGAAGTCTTCGAGGCTCTGAAACGGACGCTCCTTGCGCACCTCGACGATGTGGTCGACCGCGCCTTCGCCGACCCCCTTGATCGCCGCCAGCGCGTAGAAAATCTTCTTCTCGCCGACCTCGAACGGCCGATGGCTCGTCATCACCGATGGCGGTACGACCTCAATGCCGAGACGCATCGCATCCTGTCTGAAATCAGATAGTTTCTCGGTGTTGTTCATGTCGTACGTCATCGACGCAGCGAGAAATTCAGTCGGATAGTGCGCCTTGAGATACGCCGTCTGATAGGAGACGATGGCGTAGGCGGCCGCGTGGCTCTTATTGAAGCCGTAGTCGGCGAACTTGGCGAGCAGGTCGAAGATGAAGTTCGATTGCGGCTTGGTCACGCCCCGCTCGACAGCGCCGTCGACGAAGCGGACCCGCTGCTTGTCCATCTCGGCGCGGATTTTCTTGCCCATGGCACGGCGCAAAAGATCGGCTTCGCCGAGCGAATAGCCCGCGAGTTCCTGCGCGATCTGCATCACCTGTTCCTGGTAAACGATGACGCCCTGCGTCTCCTTCACAAGATGATCGATCTTGGGATGGATCGACGCGATTTCCTCGTCGCCATGCTTGCGGGCGTTGTAGATCGGGATGTTCTCCATCGGACCCGGCCGATAGAGCGCGACTAGCGCGATGATGTCCTCGATACAGTCGGGCTTCATGCCGACCAGCGCCTTTCGCATGCCCGCCGATTCCACCTGGAAGACGCCGACCGTCTCGCCGCGCGACAGCATGGCGTAAGTTTCGGGATCATAGAGCGGTATGTTCGACAGGTCTATGTCGACACCGCGCCGCTTGATCAGATCGACTGCCCGTTGCAGCACCGTGAGCGTCTTGAGCCCCAGAAAGTCGAACTTCACCAGGCCGGCCTGCTCGACCCATTTCATATTGAACTGGGTGACCGGCATGTCCGAGCGCGGATCGCGATACATCGGCACGAGCTGCCAGAGCGGCCGGTCTCCGATGACGATGCCGGCGGCGTGCGTCGATGCGTGACGGTAGAGCCCTTCGAGCTTCATCGCGATGTCGAGCAGGTTCTGGACGACCGGCTCCTTCTCGACCTCCTCGGCGAAGCGCGGCTCGGCCTCGACCGCGTCCTTGAGCTTCACCGGGTTGGCGGGGTTGGCCGGCACCATCTTGCACAGCCGGTCCACCTGCCCATAGGGCATCTGGAGCACGCGACCGACATCGCGCAGAACGGCGCGCGCCTGAAGCGTTCCGAACGTGATGATCTGCCCCACCTGCTCGCGTCCGTACTTGCCCTGCACGTAGCGGATCACCTCCTCGCGCCGGTCTTGGCAGAAATCGATATCGAAATCCGGCATCGACACGCGTTCCGGATTGAGGAAGCGCTCGAAAAGCAGCGAGAACCGCAGCGGATCGACGTCGGTGATGGTCAGCGCATAGGCGACGAGCGAACCCGCGCCCGAACCGCGTCCCGGCCCCACGGGAATGCCTTGCGCTTTGCCCCATTTGATGAAGTCGGCAACGATCAGGAAGTAGCCGGGAAATTTCATACGGGTGATGATGCCGAGCTCGAATGCGAGGCGCTCGCGATAATCCTCGACCGTATAGCCCGCCGTCGGCCCATGCGCGGCAAGCCGTGCATCCAGCCCTTCGCGTGCCTGCCGCGCCAGTTCGTCGGCTTCGGCCTGGATGGCGGCTTCCGCATCGTCGGAGTCGCCGGTGAAGCGAGGCAGGATCGGCGCGCGGATTGTGGGATAGTACGAACAGCGTCGGGCGATCTCGATGGTCGAATCCAGCGCTTCCGGCAGATCCTGAAAAAGTTCGGCCATTTCAGCCTGCGAGCGCAGGAAATGGTCCGGCGTCAAACGCCGACGGTCGTCGACCGCCACCACCGACCCTGCCGCAATGGCCATCAGCGCATCATGCGCATCGTAATCGTCGGAGATCGGGAAAAACGCTTCGTTTGTTGCGACCAGCGGCAGATCGTGCGTGTAGGCAAGGTCGATACTCGCCGCCTCGATGGCGCGGTCGTATCCGACAGGCCGTTGCAACTCGACATAGAGCCTGTCGCCATACCATTCCCTGAGCTTCAGGAGACGCTGGGCGGCCAAAGCCGGCTGTTCCACTTTCATGGCAGCGCCGATAGGCCCGCGCTCCCCACCCGTCAGACAGATGATCCCCTCGGCGCGCGCTGGTAGCCAGCCGGCATCGACCTGCACCGGTTCACCCGCCGGTACGTCGAGATAGGACTTGCTGACGAGGTCGACCAAATTGGCGTAGCCCGTCTCATTCGCTGCGATCAGGACGAGCGGTGCGAGCCCGCGGTCAAAACGTCGGTCGTTGCCACGCCCGTTCTCCGCCATATCAGCGAAATTCACGTCGATCTGGCAGCCGACGATCGGTTGAACACCGTCCTTGACGGCCTTTTGGGCGAATTCGAGCGCGCCGAACAGATTGTTCGTGTCGGCGATGCCGATGGCCGGTGCCCGGTCTTTGACGGCATGACCGATGATCTTGCCGATCGGCAGCGCGCCTTCCAGCAGCGAATAGGCCGAGTGGACACGCAAATGGATAAAGTCACTGGAGGTCATTGGAACTCGTATTCGGCAGAGTGTCGGCAGGAGAAGAACTCATCGGTCATTTCAACCGAGTCCCGCCCCATTGTCACGCGCGACCGGCCGTCTCCGGCTCGTTCTCCCGGCCTTTCCAGAATTCGTGCGCCTTCCCCGGAAGCCGATCCAGCGCCTTGTTGAAGGTGATCGGATCGACGTGGTGGCGCAAGACAGTCGCGACGATCTCGATCGCCTCATCCGGCGAAAAGTCATGATTGGCTCGCCATGACCGTACTTCCTCATTGAGACTTCTCATATCGCCAAAGCCGCGCATCTTCTCGTGGACGTTCCAATCCTTGACGAAGACGGCCCGCAGAACCGCCGGCAAGGCGTCGGCAAAAAAACAGCCCTTCGCCGATCGTCACGCGCCGGCGGAAAACGCGCAGGACGGATTCCAGCGTTTGATAGGTTTGATGACGCGTATCATGGCCCAGAGCTTGTCTCAGCGCTTCGACGAATCGATCGAAATCTTCGCTTGCGCGCGCATATTCGAGCGGCATTGGCATAGCATGTCTCCTCGCAGATCGGCTTGTCATCGGCGCCGAAAGCTGTGAAACCTGCCGCAAAACGTAACGAGGAGAATTGTCGACATGAAGACCCGTGCCGCCGTCGCAGTCGCCGCAGGAAAACCGCTCGAAATCATGGAAGTCGACCTCGAAGGCCCGCGCGCCGGCGAAGTGTTGATCGAGGTGAAAGCGACCGGCATCTGTCACACCGACGAGTTCACGCTGTCCGGCGCGGACCCGGAAGGGATTTTCCCGGCGATTCTCGGGCATGAAGGCGCGGGCGTGGTGGTCGATATTGGCCCCGGCGTCACGTCTCTCAAAAAGGGCGATCACGTCATTCCGCTCTATACGCCCGAATGCCGCTCGTGCCCGTCCTGCCTGTCGCGCAAGACCAACCTGTGCACAGCAATCCGCTCGACACAGGGCCAGGGACTGATGCCGGACGGCACCTCGCGCTTCTCGATCGGCAAGGACAAGATATTCCACTATATGGGCTGCTCGACCTTCGCCAATCACACGGTCCTGCCGGAGATCGCGGTTGCGAAGGTGAACCCCGACGCACCCTTCGACAAGATCTGCTACATTGGATGCGGCGTCACGACAGGCATCGGAGCGGTGATGAACACGGCCAAGGTGGAGATCGGCTCGACCGCCGCCGTCTTTGGCCTCGGCGGCATCGGCCTCAACGTCATCCAGGGCCTTCGCCTTGCCGGAGCCGACATGATCATCGGCGTCGATTTGAACAATGACAAGAAGGAATGGGGCGAGCGCTTCGGCATGACCCATTTCGTCAATCCAACCGAAATCGACGGCGATATCGTCGCCCACATCGTCAATATGACCAAACGCGGCGCGGACCAGATCGGCGGCGCGGATTACACCTTCGACTGCACGGGCAACGTAAAGGTCATGCGGCAGGCTTTGGAATGCGCGCATCGCGGCTGGGGCGAATCGATCGTCATTGGTGTCGCCGGCGCCGGTCAGGAAATCGCAACCCGTCCCTTCCAGCTCGTCACCGGCCGCACCTGGAAAGGAACGGCCTTCGGCGGCGCACGCGGGCGCACCGACGTGCCGAAGATTGTCGACTGGTACATGGACGGCAAGATCGAGATCGATCCGATGATCACGCATACGCTGACGCTGGACGAGATCAACAAGGGGTTCGATCTCATGCACGCCGGCGAATCGATCCGAAGCGTCGTGGTCTATTAGCACTCGCTGCAAAAAGCGTTCGTCGTTTGGCACCAATCGGAGCATCGCGCGTTCATGAGCAGCGCCCGGCATCTTTGCCGTGCGCATTCTATGGATTCGTCAGATTGAGGACGCTTCGATGACCCGCTCCAAGTCTTTAGCCGCTCTGGCCTTCGGTGCCTCGCTTCTTGCTCTTTCCGCTTGCGGCGAAGAGCAGCAACAGCAATCCAGCGAGGCTCCGCCCCCGGCCACGCAGCAGCAGGACGATGCCGGACAGGCGCTTGACGATGCCGGCGATGCGGCGAACGACGCGCTGTCGCGTCTTCGCGACGCGGCCGGCCAGACGGCGGAAGAAGCCGGGCGTCTTGCCGGCGAGGCACGCGAGCGGGCCGAGCGCGCGCTTGAGGACGCCGGCCCGACGATCGACCAGGCGCGCGATATTGCGGGTCGAATCGGCCAGTCGATCGAGGAAATCGCCCAGCAGGCGCGTCAGGATTTGACCGATGCCGCGGCCGCGCTGGAACGCCGCATCGCGTCGGAAACGGGCGGGACGGTGCCTGACGAGCCGGTCGGCGATCCCGCCGCGCTGCTCGGTCCCGAAGACGAACTCAGCGCCGACACCCGCGCTGCCGCTCGGGCATCCATGGCCCATGTCGGGTCAGACTATGTGGGTGCCTGGGCCGCGAGCGCGGAAAGCTGCGCCCGCATCGACCGGGAGCCGCTCGAAATGTTCGCCGTCATCACGCCGACGACGATGCGCCGCTATGAGAGCGTCTGCAACATAGAGCCCGCCGAAACGGTCAACGGAGAGACGACCGTCGCGGCCTCCTGCATCGCGGAAGGCATGGAAGAAGAGCGCCAGATCAGCTTCGATACCAGTGAGACGAATACCCTCCGCATTTCGCAGGGCGACAATGACGGCATTCCGCTCGTCCGGTGCAGCCTTCCGTGAGCGGTCCGGCCATCTTCGTCGACGCCGACGCCTGCCCTGTAAAGGACGAGGTCGTGAAAGTCGCCGAGCGCCATGACCGCGTCGTCACCTTCGTTGCCAATGGCGGTCTGCGGCCCTCGCGCGATCCGATGATCCGCAACGTCGTCGTCTCGGGGAAATTCGATGCCGCCGACGACTGGATCGTCGAAAACGCATCGACCAACGACATCGTCGTGACCGCCGACGTGCCGTTGGCTGCGCGCTGCGTGGAAAAAGGATGTCATGTCCTCGGCATGAACGGCAGCGCCTTCACGCCCGAAACGATCGGCATGGCGGTGGCCATGCGCGATCTGAAGCAGACCTTGCGGGAATCCGGCGAAATCAAGGGATACAACGCACCGTTTTCGCAGCGCGACCGCTCCGCCTTTCTTTCATCTCTGGACCGGACGGTGCGACGCGCGTTACATGCGGCGGCATGAGACGGCGCCGTCGCCATTTCCCGTTCTACGTCGCGACATTGGCCGCGATGGCGGGACTCGTCATGGGCGCGGCGATCGGCGTTCCGGCAGCGCCCGTTCTTGCCGCCAACCTGTTTTTCATCTGCTATCTCGTCTTCGCGCTTCGCGCCCTTGCGCGGCTGGAACCGCGACATGTAATGGAAGCCGCCGGCGATGACGACCTGCCGGTCGCGCTGATCTTTCTCGTCACGCTGGCGGCGGCAGGAGCCTCGCTCGCCGCCCTGTTCGTTCTGGTCAATAGCGATGATTCACCGCAAGCTGTAAATCTCATCATTACGCTGGCAGCCGTACCGCTTGGCTGGCTGACCGTTCACATCATGGCGGCAATGCACTACGCCCATGTCTACTGGAACGGCGGCAAAGGCATCGGTTTCCCCGAAACGAAAGAGCCGTCCGGCATCGATTTCATCTATTTTTCGCTGACGATCGGCATGACGGCGCAGACCTCCGACGTCGCGGCGACGACAGCGGACATGCGCCGTCTCGTGGTCATCCACGGCGTCGTTTCCTTCTTCTTCAACACGGTCATTTTGGCCGCGGTCGTCAATTCGGCCGTCAGCATCGGCAAATGAGGAAAGCATGAAGACCATTTCGACCGCGAAATCGCATGGCGGCACGCAGGGCGTTTATTCGCACGCTTCGGAAAGCTGCGCCTGCGACATGACCTTTGCGGTCTTCGTTCCGCCGCAGGCCAAGGACGGCCCCTGCCCGGTCGTCTGGTATCTGTCGGGTCTGACCTGCACCCACGCCAATGTTATGGACAAGGGCGAATACCGGAAAATGGCGGCTGAACTTGGCCTCATAATCGTCTGCCCGGACACCAGTCCGCGCGGCGATGCCGTCGCCGACGAACCGGACAACTGGCAGTTCGGCAAGGGCGCGGGCTTTTATCTGGATGCGACACAAGAGCCTTTTGCCCCTCACTATCGCATGTACACCTACGTCGCCGAAGAACTGCCGAAGCTGATTGGCGACAACTTTACCGCCGACATGTCGCGTCAATCGATCTTCGGCCATTCCATGGGCGGTCACGGCGCGATGACGATCGCGCTGAAGCATCCCGATCGATTCAAATCCTGCTCCGCCTTCGCGCCGATCGTCCAGCCTTCGACGGCGGGATGGTCGAAGCCCGCGCTGGAGAAATATCTCGGAACCGACGCAACGAACTGGCGCGCTTATGACGCGACAGCTCTGGTCGAAGATGGCGCGCGGTTTCCTGAGTTCCTCATTGACCAAGGCGCGGCGGATGGCTTTCTTGACGAGGGCCTGCGGCCGTGGCTCTTCGAAGACGTCTGCAAGGATACCGGTATCAGCCTCACATTGCGGATGCAGGAAGGCTACGATCACTCCTATTTCTTCATTTCGACCTTCATGGATGATCACCTTCGCTGGCATGGCGAACGCCTTTTTGCTCCCGATGAGGTTTAGTCAAAGTTCGCATATCTCTGTTTTGACGATGTTTTCCTTTCAGCGGTTGCGATGGGCGATCCCTTCCTACATGCTTACGCCGCTGTCGTTCCGGCAGTGGCAACCACGGAAATGACGACGGAAAGGGGTGGCAGGTGCCTGACACCACGACGATTTATTCTGAGAATCCGGACCTCGACACGCTTGGCGGACGCTTGTCGCGTGCACGCGACGCGGTCGGGATGACCACCGCGCAATTGGCGCGGCGGCTCGGCGTTCAGACGGCGACTTTGCAGGCCTGGGAAAGCGACCGGTCGCAGCCGCGTGCCAACAGGCTTTCGATGCTGGCTGGCGTTCTCAATGTCAGCCTGTCATGGCTGCTCTACGGCGTTGGAACGGCGCCCGTTGACGAGGATTTGCGCGATGAAACCGTCCGCGCCATCTCGGCGCAGCTTACAGAATTGAAGCGCCTTCATGCGCAGAGCGCCGCCGTCATCACGCAGATCGAGGAAGAGTTGAGGATATTCGCCCGCGAGGGTGACAACGCCGGGGCGATCGGCTAGGTTCGCGGCGTCAGGAGCGTCAAGCTCCGCCGGTTCGCGGGAGAGAGCAGCATCGCTGCCGCCGAAGGGGAAATCGCCCGAAATCTCTCAGGCAAAAGAACCGTTTGCCGGTCAAGACACTCTGGAAAGTCGAGGCTCGTCCTCGCGCCGAAGGTGTAAGCGTTGCCGACAGAGTTCCGGCCGCGCAAGTCTCTCAGGCTTCCGACAGAGGGGCACGAACAGGCCGCGTCAGCGGCGGAATGCGTGCGACTTCTGGAGGCCTGATGGCAGATACGGGTGAGCTTAAACAACTTCCATTGAAATCCCTGCATGAGGCGGCCGGCGCGAAGTTCGGCGGGTTCGCCGGCTGGTCTATGCCGCTGACCTATCCGGCCGGCGTGATGAAGGAACATCTTCATTGCCGCGATGCGGCCGGATTGTTCGACATTTCCCACATGAAGCTCTTTGCGGTAAGCGGTCCGGGCGCCGCCGCAGCGCTTGCGCGCGCATGCCCGATCGACCCGAGAGCACTGCCTATCGGACAGGCGAAATACACGTTCTTTCTCGATGAAAACGGCGGAATCCTCGACGATCTGATCGTCACCCGCACGGGCGAAGAGCGCTTTATCGTCGTTGCCAATGCGGGCAATGCAGATGCGGACGAAGCGCAGTTGCGCGCGGTGGCATCTGCGTTCGACTGCACGGTGGAACCGCTCGACCGCGTCTTCCTCGCGCTTCAGGGACCGGCAGCCGCGCAGGTAGCGGCAGATGCCGGGATCGACGGGGCCGATCTCGTCTTCATGCAGGGCAAGGAAACGGATGACGGCTGGTTCATCAGCCGCAGCGGCTATACGGGGGAGGATGGCTTTGAGATCGCGCTTCCCGCAGGCGTGGCCCGCGCAGTTGCCGAGCGGCTTATCGGCGACGAACGCGTCGAATGGGTCGGCCTTGCCGCGCGCGACAGCTTGCGGCTGGAAGCCGGGCTTTGTCTTCACGGTCAGGACATCACCTCCGAAACGAACCCGGTCGATGCCGGGCTTTTATGGGCGATCCCGAAAGGTCTGCGTTCCGGCGGCGACTTCATCGGCGCGTCGGCCCTTGAAAAGGCGATTTCCGACGGCCCGGCGCGCAAACGCGTAGGCCTGAAACCGGAAGGACGCCAGCCCGTTCGCGCCGGCGCTGCGCTGGTCGATGGCGATGGAAACGCTGTCGGCATGGTTACATCAGGCGGCTTCGGCCCGTCCTTCGGCAGCCCGGTCGCAATGGGCTACGTATCCGTCGAGGCAAAAGAAAAACCGATCCTTGCAGAAGTGCGCGGCAACCGCCTGCCACTCCAGATCCACCCTCTTCCCTTTCAGCCACATCGCCAGCGCAAAGGATGACGCAGATGGCACAGACCTATTTCACCTCCGATCACGAATGGATCCGCGTCGAAGGCGATGTCGCCACTGTCGGCATCACGAACTATGCGCAGGAACAGCTTGGCGACCTCGTCTTCGTCGAACTGCCGGAGACAGGCCGCGCGATCGCCAAGGGCGACACGGTGGTGGTCGTCGAATCGGTCAAGGCGGCGTCGGACGTCTATGCGCCGATCGCCGGTGAAATTACCGAAGTGAACGATACGCTTTCGTCCGATCCGGCCCTCGTCAACTCGGCAGCGGAAAGCGGCGGCTGGCTCTGGAAGATGAAGCTCACGGACGCGGCTGATCTCGATGGTCTCATGGACCGCGCCGCCTACGACGCCACGACCGCCTGACAGGAGAAAGCCCGATGAGCTTTGCCAACCGCCATATCGGACCCGGCCCGGCCGAGCAGCGCGAAATGCTGAAGGCGCTGGGCGTGACCTCGCTCGAAACGCTGATCGCGCAGGCCGTCCCAAAATCGATCCGCCTCGACCGTCCGCTCGATCTGCCTGCCCCGGCGAGCGAGCAGGATGCGCTTGCCGAACTCGGCGCAATGATGGACCGCAACGTCGTCGCCAAGAGCTTCATCGGCCAAGGCTATCACGGCACCGACGTTCCGCCGGTCATCCAACGCAATCTCTTCGAGAACCCGGCCTGGTACACGGCCTATACGCCCTATCAGGCGGAGATCAGCCAGGGTCGCTTGGAAATGCTGTTTCATTTCCAGACGCTCGTAACGGAACTGACCGGACTTCCCGTCGCGTCGTCCTCGCTGCTGGACGAGGCGACGGCGGTCGCCGAAGCGATCGGCATCGCCTGGCGTCATCACCGAATGAAGCGCCCGAAAGTGGTCATCGCCGGCGCGTTGCACCCGCAAACGTTGGATGTAATCGAAACCCGCGCCGAACCGCTCGGCATTTCCATAGGCAACGGCAATGTCGATGAGGAGACGGCAGCACTCCTCATCCCGTGGCCCGACACTGCCGGCATGTTCGCCAATCATGCCGACGCCATCAAAGGCGCGAAGGAACGGGGCGCGGTCGTCATTTTCGTCGCCGATCCACTCGCGCTGGTCACGACGCAATCGCCTGCATCGCTCGGCGCGGAGATCGCCGTCGGCTCCATGCAGCGCTTCGGCGTGCCCATGGGCAATGGTGGCCCGCACGCCGCCTATTGCGCGGTGGACGACAAGTTCACGCGCCTGATGCCGGGCCGCATCGTCGGGCAGTCGGTCGATGCGGGTGGCCGGGTCGGGTATCGACTGGCTCTTCAAACGCGCGAGCAGCACATCCGCCGGGACAAGGCGACGTCGAATATCTGTACGGCGCAGGCGCTTCTCGCCAACATGGCCGCCGCCTATGCGATCTGGCATGGCCCGCAGGGACTTCAGGCCATCGCGCAGCGTATCCACGGCCTTGCCGCGCGTCTCCATGCAGGCATGAAGGCCAAAGGCATCGAAGTTGCGGGCAACGCGTTTTTCGACACTGTCACGGTCAAGTCGAAACACGCCGAAGCGATCCTCGAAAAGACGATGGAGCGCGGGCTGTGGCTGCGCGATCTCGGCGACGATCGCATCGGCATCACATTCGACGAGACTTCGACGGAAACCGATCTTCTCGCCATCGCCGATCTTTTCGGCCTCAAACTGCCGGATAACGCGGACGCGCGCCTTCCGGGCAAGCGCGAAGGCGCATTCCTCAGCCAGCCCGTCTTCCACGAAAACCGGTCCGAAACGGAGATGATGCGGTTCCTGCGTCGTCTCGCGGACAAGGATCTGGCGCTCGACCGGGCGATGATTCCGCTCGGTTCATGCACCATGAAGCTCAACGCCGCGGCCGAGATGATGCCGGTGAGTTGGGCCGGCGTTGCGAATCTTCACCCCTTCGCGCCCGAGGGAAGCGCGGAAGGCTATCGCGCGATGTTCGATCAGATCGAGGCCTGGCTGGCGGAGATCACCGGATTCGACGCCGTCTCGCTCCAGCCCAACGCCGGCAGCCAGGGCGAATATGCAGGGCTTCTGGCGATCCGCCGCTATCATCGCGCCAATGGCGACGATCAGCGAACGGTCTGCCTCATCCCCTCCTCCGCCCACGGAACCAATCCGGCAAGCGCCTCGATGGCCGGTATGGATATCGTCGTCGTCAAATGCACGGATCACGGCGACGTCGATGTGGACGATCTGAAGGCCAAGGTGGAGCAGCACGCCGAACGGCTTGCCGCCCTGATGATCACCTATCCCTCGACACATGGCGTGTTCGAGGAAGGCGTGCGCGACATCTGCCGGATCGTCCATGATCACGGCGGGCAGGTCTATCTCGATGGCGCGAACCTCAACGCGATGGTCGGCCTCGCGCGTCCCGGTGATCTCGGCGCCGACGTCTGCCACATGAACCTCCACAAGACCTTCTGCATCCCGCATGGCGGTGGCGGACCGGGCATCGGCCCCATCGGCGTCAAGGCGCATCTGGCGAAGTTCCTGCCGGGGCATGTGGCGGAAGGCTCGCGCAGCGCCGTCGCGGCCGCGCCGTTCGGCTCTGCCTCGATCCTGCCGATCACCTGGATGTATATCCGCATGATGGGCGCGGCCGGGCTGAAACGCGCCACGGAAACCGCGATCCTGTCCGCTAACTACATCGCCGAGCGGCTCGAACGCAGCTATCCGGTGCTCTATCGTGGACGCAACGGGCGTGTTGCGCATGAGTGCATTCTCGACACGCGGGTCCTGAAAGACAGTGCCGGCATTTCCGTCGAGGATATCGCGAAGCGGCTGATCGACTACGGCTTCCACGCGCCGACCATGTCGTGGCCCGTTGCCGGAACGCTGATGGTCGAGCCGACCGAATCCGAACCGAAGGCCGAACTCGACCGCTTCTGCGACGCGATGATCGCGATCGCCGCCGAAGCGGGCAAGGTCGCCTCCGGCACATGGCCGAAGGACGACAACCCGCTCGTCAATGCGCCGCATCCGGCCATCGACCTGATGGCCGATGACTGGTCGCATCCCTATTCGCGGACAGAAGCGGCGTTTCCGGCAGGCGACGAAAATATGGCGTCGAAATACTGGCCGCCGGTTTCTCGCATCGACAATGTGGGAGGAGACCGCAACCTCGTATGCTCCTGCCCACCTCTGGAGGCGCTGGCGAGTTAGATTGCCAACCGCAGATTGCCCTCGATCTCGACCCTATTGCGGCCAGCCTTCTTGGCCGCATAAAGGGCACTGTCCGCTCGGGCGAGCACGTCGCTGACCGAAGGACGCCGATCGTCGCCAAATCCGATGCCGGCACTGACGGTGCACCTGTACAAGCCGTTGCCGACGAATTCTTCGTCGGCAAGCATTGCGCAGATGCGCCTTACCGTGGATGCGGCGTTCTCACCGTCCGTGCGCGGCATGAAGAGCGCGAACTCCTCCCCGCCAAGCCTTATGGCGATATCCCGGTTGCGCTTGCCGTCTTCGAGGATGTTGGCAAACCGAACCAGCACCTCGTCGCCGCTCGCATGGCCGTGCCGGTCGTTGATCTGCTTGAAATGATCGAGATCGAAGATGGCGATTGCCGCATACGAACCGAGTGCCTTGTCCGGCACTGTGAGGATCATTCCGCGGCGGTTGAGCAGACCCGTCAGAGGATCGGTCACAGCTTCGAACCGATGATGCTGGGCAAGACGCGTCTGGTCGAGCGCAACCGAAAGCGCACCTGCGCCGGTCATGCCGATGATGGCCACGACGATGTTCACGCGCTCGGCCCAATTGTCAGGCACGCCATTTACGATCCATTCGCCGTTCGCAAGCAAGACAATGCCACAAAGCCCGAATGACAGGGCTGCCACGTAATAGAGAGCCGCCATGAGAAGGAGAGGCCCCGCCTGCGACCGGTTTTTGAAGTATAGATTTCCCGAAATGACGAGCAGAACGGTCGCTGCGGCATATTGAGCGATGAATGCGACGCCGTCCAGACCGGCGAAGAGCGGCGGCAATGACAGCGCCAGTGAGACGGTCATGGGAACTGCGACGTGCCGTGGCCGTATCGGCATGGCGAAAAACTGTCGCGTCGCGCAATAGATGAAGGCGAACCCCAGTGGCAGCAAGGCGACCATCAAGGCGCCCGTGAATGCCTGCGGATTCCTGGAATAGAAGGAATAGGCAACGACGTGGGCGACGAGAGCGAGAATGCCGATTGCCCATGTCAGTTTGAACACGTCGCGTCGTGACGCGAACCAGAAGGCGATCATCGTGCTCGACAGGCACACGCCGGAGATGACAGTTGCCAGAAGAAGAGACCCGTAATCGACAGCCATCACGCCACCCCGCGCCAAACACCTGCCCCCGCAGGTATCCACATTTACTCCGTCAATTGTTCCTAATCGATTACACTTGCCATTCCACTTTTTGATGAACGTCGTCGTCATGCGCACCGGCCTGTGGACGAATCGGGAACGATACCCTTCAATTTTGCCGCGATCTCCTGCATTAGAGCGTTTCCTTCTATCATGAGAAAGAGCGGATATATCCTCCGCTGATTCGCAAACGGACGATCCTGTGCCATGGACGACAACAATGATCTTTTCGGCGATCTCGGCGGCACGGCCCTGCCGGTAAAGCCGTCCGCACGCCCTGTCGATCCTATCGTAGCCGCGTCCAGGCGTTCCGCGACACCGGCGCCGCGTGAGGCGAGCGATGGATACAGCGCAGCCGACATCGAGGTCCTGGAAGGACTTGAGCCCGTGCGCCGGCGGCCCGGCATGTATATCGGCGGCACCGATGAAAAGGCGTTGCATCACCTCTTCGCCGAAGTCATCGACAACTCGATGGACGAGGCGGTCGCAGGTCACGCGACCTTCATCGAGGTCGAACTCTCGGCCGACGGATTTCTTTCGGTGACCGATAACGGGCGCGGCATTCCGGTCGATCCGCACCCGAAGTTCAAGGATAAATCGGCGCTCGAGGTCATTATGACCACGCTGCATGCGGGCGGAAAGTTCGATTCGAAGGTCTACGAGACCTCAGGCGGCCTCCACGGTGTCGGCGTTTCGGTCGTCAACGCGCTGTCGGACGATCTCGAGGTGGAAGTGGCGCGAGGCCGCAAGCTTTATCGCCAACGCTTCTCCCGCGGCATCCCGCAGGGCGGGCTGGAGGTCGTCGGCGATGTGCAAAACAGGCGCGGTACGAAGGTGCGGTTTCATCCCGATGCGCAGATTTTCGGCGACAAGGCGAAGTTCGAGCCCGCACGCCTCTACAAGATGGCGCGCTCCAAAGCGTATCTGTTCGGCGGCGTCGAGATCCGCTGGTCGTGCGATCCCTCGCTCATCGGGGAAAAGGACCCGACGCCGGACAAGGCGACGTTCCATTTCCCCGGCGGATTGAAGGACTATCTGCTTGCCTCGCTCGGCACGGACTATCAGGTCACACGCGAACCTTTCGCCGGCAGGAGCGAGAAATCGGGCGGCCATGGCTCACTCGAATGGGCCGTGACGTGGCACGGCGGCGACGGTTTCCTCAATTCCTATTGCAACACGATCCCGACGCCTGAAGGCGGCACGCACGAGACGGGCATGCGCAACGCGCTTTTGCGCGGCCTGCGCGCCTATGCGGATCTGACCGGCAACAAGCGCGCCTCGATCGTCACGGCCGAGGACGTGATGATTTCGGTCGCAGGAATGCTCTCGGTCTTCATCCGTGAGCCCGAATTCGTCGGGCAGACGAAGGATCGCCTGGCGACCGGCGAGGCGCAGCGCATCGTCGAGAACGCGGTACGCGATCCGTTCGACCACTGGCTTGCGGACAATCCGCAGGAGGCGTCGAAACTTCTGGACTGGGTCATCGCTCGCGCCGACGAACGTGTGCGCCGCAGGCAGGAGAAGGAAGTCAGCCGAAAGAGCGCGGTCCGCAAATTGCGCCTGCCGGGCAAACTGGCCGACTGCACCCAGAACGCCGCTGCCGGCGCCGAAATCTTCATCGTGGAGGGTGATTCGGCCGGAGGCTCCGCCAAGCAGGCCCGCGACCGCGCCAGCCAGGCCGTGCTGCCGTTGCGCGGCAAGATCCTGAACGTCGCCAGCGCCGGCCGCGAAAAGCTCACCGCCAACCAGCAGATCGCCGACCTCATCCAGGCGCTCGGCTGCGGCACGCGATCGAAATATCGCGACGAGGATTTGCGCTACGACCGCGTGATCATAATGACGGACGCCGACGTTGACGGCGCCCATATCGCCGCGCTTCTGATCACCTTCTTCTATCAGGAAATGCCCGAACTCATTCGCGACGGACATCTCTATATGGCCGTTCCTCCCCTTTACAAGCTGACGCAGGGCGGCAAGACCATGTATGCGCGCGACGACGCCCACAAGGACGAACTCCTGCGCACCGAGTTCACCGGGCGCGGCAAGGTCGAGATCGGTCGTTTCAAAGGTCTGGGTGAAATGATGGCCAGCCAGCTCAAGGAAACGACGATGGACCCGAAGAAGCGCACGCTTCTGCGCGTCGAGGTTCAGGAAGCCGAGGATGAAACGCGCGCTTCGGTCGATGCGCTGATGGGCACGAAGCCCGAAGCGCGTTTCCGGTTCATTCAGGACCGCGCGGAATTCGCCGACGAGCTGGATATCTGACGTAATCTGAAAGATCGCGGCGCTTAGGCGGCGATCGACCGGGACGTTTCGATCGCGGAAGCACGGATCGCATCGGACTGGATTTGACGCAACAGACTGACGATCGCGACCGATTGCGGATCGGAACTTCCCGTCAGACAGTCGATCATCACCTGACTTGCCTCTCGTGGGCCGCCTATATGGTCGCCGCGCATGGAAGCACGCCACAGATGGATCGCCGCGGTCAGCGGTGGATGTATAGACGGCGCGAAACCGGCTTTGTCGAAAAGAGCGACCAGCGCCAGATCGCGACCCGAAACGATAAGGGTCCGCACCCGATCCTGCGGTATGGATGCCAGATGCGCCGCGAGATGACCGAAAAAATCGACCTTGCCGCCCGCAATGCAGCGCAGGACGAGCGCCGTCGTCAATTCGCCGGACTGGCGCAATCGATCGACGAGAGACGAGAACTCGGCCGGGCGTGACCGGTCGATGAGCGAGACAGACGAGCGCGCGCAGGCGTCGCGCGTAACCCTTGCCGCCCGATCCGTTCCGATCAGGGCGCACACGAATGACGACTGGCGCAGAACGTCGCCAAGACTTGCCAGAAGCCGATGCCGGCAATCGATGGGAAGGCGAGGATCGCGGATCAGGATTTCGCGCAACTCGCCGTCGGTTCCGAAGCGCTCCACCATTCGGCGAAAGCACCAGGCAAGAATGTCGGCGTCCTCGTTGCGGGCAAGCTCGATCACCGCCTCTAGTGCGCCGAGTTCGCATAGGGCCGCGGCGACGCGTGCCGTCAAGGCGGGGCGGCGCGCGATCATAGTCTGGCCCTTTGCATCCAGTGTAGCGGCCAGTTCGATGAGGTCGCCCTCGCCCAACAGCGGCGATCGCAGCAGGATCGACCCGGCGACGCCGGGCTGGTCCTTTGCCAGATGAAGAACGATGTGAAGCGGTGCGCGGCTGCTGCCGGCCAATGACGTGGCGATGGCTGCGCGAACCTTCGGGGACGGATCATCGGCCAGAAGCGTCAGAGCGCACTCGGCCGCATGCCGTTCATCTGCGAACGTGCCGATATCGAGATATAGATTTGCGAGATACTCGGCCGCCGTCGCACGATCTGCCGCCCGCGTCGAGCGCAGGAACCGTTCCGCAGTTGCAGTCGTCACTTTAGCCCCCATCGCAAACTCCGGTGGACGCTAGCGCGAATTGGTTTACGAACGGTTCACCATATTCTTTAAGGCATGCGAGCAAGATGCGAGGAGGCACAAACATGGCTGGGCTCTATCTGGAGGAGTTCGTTCCGGGCGAGGTGATCCGTCACGTACTGACCAAGTCGATCACCGAGAGCGACAACATGCTCTTCTCGGTCATGACGCTGAATCCGCAGCCGCTGCATATCGATTTTGATTTCGCCGCCAAGAGCGAATGGGGCAAGCCGCTGGTCAATTCGCTGTTCACGCTCGGCCTGATGATCGGCATTTCGGTACATGACACGACGCTGGGAACAACCATCGGCAATCTTGGCATGACCGATACGGCCTTCCCGCATCCCCTCTTCCATGGCGATACGATGCGTGTGGAAACCGAAATCAAGTCCGTGCGCCCGTCGAAGTCGAAACCGGATCGGGGCGTCGTCGAGTTCGAGCATCGAGCCTATAACCAGAACAATGTTCTGGTCGCCAGATGCACGCGTCAGGCGATGATGCTGCGGAAGCCGGCCTGATGCGGTCGCTGCTCTTCGTTCCCGGCGATTCCGAACGCAAGCTGGAAAAAGGACTGCAATCGGGCGCCGACGCGCTCATCATCGATCTTGAGGATTCGGTCTCAGCCGCGAACAAGCAGGCCGCGCGGGCGCTGACGGCCGAATTCCTTGCCGCGCACAGTGAAAGGACCGCCATTTTACTCGTGCGGCTCAATGATTTGTCCACCGGGCTGACGGACGACGATCTTGCCGCCATCATGGCGGGCGCCCCCGACGCGATCATGCTGCCGAAAGCCGGCGGGCTCGACGATGTCGTCCGGCTTTCGGCAAAGCTGCGGGTCCATGAAGCGAACCATGGGCTGGCCGACCGCGTGACCGGCATTCTTCCGATCATCACCGAAACGGGCGCGGGCGTTCTCAATGCGCACACTTACGCGCCGGATTCGCGGCTCATCGGTCTGACATGGGGCGCCGAAGATTTGTCGGCGGAAATCGGTGCGTCCGTCACGCGACGGGGGGACGGTGAATATACGGACGTTTTCCGGCTGGCGCGGGCGGTGACGCTTCTGGCCGCCAGCGCCGCGCAAGTCGCCGCGATCGATACGGTGTTTCCGAATTTTCGCGACGAAGACGGCTTCCGGCGCGATTGTGAGCACGCCGTACGGGATGGCTTTACCGGACGCATGGCAATCCACCCCGCGCAGGTGCCCGTCATCAATGCGGTGTTTACGCCCTCGGCCGAGGCGATTGCCCACGCGCGGGCCATAGTCGATGCTTTTGCGGACGCCGGAAATCCGGGCGTCGTCGGCATCGACGGTGCCATGTATGACCGCCCGCATTTGAAGCGGGCCGAGCGCCTGCTTCAACGCGCCCGCGTCGCCGGCCTCGCCTGATCAGCCGGTCTTTGCGGGCTTGGTGTCGGCCCAGCGCGGGCGGCGCATCTGGAACGTTTCGGTTACGGCGGCGTAGTCCATGTAGCCGAGGCGAGCGACCGTGCCCGCCTTGACGATGTCGAACAGACCATCGGTCATCACGGCCTCGTCGATATGGATGCCCACCACCTCACCGAAGACGACGAATCGCTCTCCGGTCTTGCCGTCGAGGCCCTTGGGCTCGAGGATTTCCGTGACCTTGCATTCGAGCGCCGCCAGCGCACCCTCGACGCGAGGCGGCCTGACCATGCGTGAGAGTGCGGGCGTCAGTCCGGCATAGTCGAATTCCGAAACGCCGCGCGGCGCATCGACGGCGGACGCGTTCATCTGCTCGACGAGCGCCTGCCCCACCAGATTGACGACGAACTCCCCGCTCTCGCGGGCAAACACAACGCTGTCCTTTTCGCCTTCGGACGAGAACATCACGAGATGCGGATGCGTCGAAAGCGCATTGAAGAACGAATAGGGCGCCAGATTCACGTCGCCCTTGGCGTTGATCGAGGAAATCCAGCCGATCGGCCGCGGCGCGACGATGGCCTTGAAAGGGTCGTGCGGCAGGCCGTGGCCCTTGGCGGGTTCGTAGAACATTATGTTTCCTTCGGGCCGGAATAATCGGACGTGACGGCGTCGAGATCGGGACGCGGGCGCTCGAACACATCACCGTCGAAATTGCCGATATGGACGAAGCCGATGACACGCTCATGCGGTTCGAGCCCGAGTATGGCACGGCCTTCCTCGACATCGGAATACCAGTTGGTGATCCAGTTGGCGCCGTAGCCCATCGCGTTCGCCGCGATCAGCAGGCTCATGGCCACCGCCCCGCCCGACAAATGCATCTCCCATTGGGGAATCTTGGGATTGTCGCGCGGCACATGGACGACGCCGATGACAAGCGGCGCACGCGAAAAGCGCGTCAGTTCCTGCTCGCGGCGGGCGTCCGTCAACGGTCCTTCGCGCTTCTCGGCAAGGTCTGCGAGCTTTTCACCGACTTCGCGCCGCGCGTTTCCACGATAAAGAATGAAACGCCACGGCACGAGGCGGCCATGATCCGGCACGCGCGCGGCGATCGTCAGCAGGGTTCGGATTTCCTGCTCGCTCGGTCCGGGATCGCGCAGTTCCGCTATGGGAGCGGATTTTCTGCCAAGAAGGAAGTCGATCGTCGAAGACGTCAAACCGTTGCTCCTGTTCGGGGAGGTTTGGGGAACGCGCATGCCGCGCGATGAGAGCCTTGAAAATGCCACCGGATTCAGGTTCAACGCAAGACATGATCGCTTGCTTCCACCACTCCCCATGCGACTGACCTCGGTCATTGCTCTGGCTGCGCTGACAGTTGCCGCTCCCGCACTCGCGCAGGAAGGCGGCCCCGGTGGAATGTTCGGTGGTGGTCCTGGCATCGGCGGCAATCGCGACGTCTCGCAACCGCCTTCCGGCGCGATGCCTCGCCTCGAACTGCCGGGTGCCGTTACGCCGGCCCCACTCTCGCTGCCCCCGATCCAGTCACAGACAGACACGCAGTCGGGCGCTTTACCGCAGTTTCAGCTCCCGATGCCGCTGCCGCAGATCGAGCTGCCGGGGATAACCGGCTATGCCGCACCGATCATCGGCACCCCGCTCGCGCTGCCGGGCGCAGGATCGCTGACGCTCTCGGCACGGCTGACGCCCGAGGGCGACGAAATTCAGCGCGGTATGGTCTGGCGGGTCTTCCGGCCCGAACCCGGCCCGGACGGCGCGCTGCCCTTGATCGCGACGGCTCAGGGAGGAACGAGCAATTTCCAGCTCGATCCGGGCAGCTATCTCGTACACGCGGCATTCGGACGTGCCGGCGCCACGAAGCGCCTGACAGTCGGGCCGGACCAACGCGACGAACAATTCGTGCTGGACGCCGGCGGCATGAAACTCGACGCCGTCATCGCGGGCGGCGCCGACATTCCGTCCGACAAATTGCGCTTTTCCATTTTCGAAGGCGGGGGCGACGCGGCAGGCGATCGTGCGTTGATCGTCCCCAATGTCAGTCCTCAAACCGTGGTTCGGCTGAACAGCGGCATCTACCACGTCGTTTCCACCTACGGAAACGTCAACGCGGTGATCCGATCCGACATTCGCGTCGAGGCCGGTCAGCTCACCGAGGCGACCGTCGAGCACAAGGCGGCGGAAGTGACGATGAAACTCGTGCGTGAGGCAGGCGGCGAGGCGATCGCGGACACATCCTGGGCCGTATTGACCGATTCGGGCGACATCGTGCGCGAAAGCGTCGGCGCTTTCGCCACCATGGTTCTGTCGGAAGGGAAATATGTCGCCGCCGCGCGCAACCGCGAGCGTCTTTACGAACGTGAGTTTCAGGTCGTCGCCGGCCGCAACAGCGACGTCGAGGTGCTCGCCGACGAGACGAGCGGACGCGAAGTCATCGGCACGGGCGATTAATTCACTTCGCCAGCGAGAACACCGCCCGATGGACGGTTTGAAGTATCGCCTTGCGGTCATCGAGTTCAGCAAGGGCGTCTGCGGGAATAATCCGACCTATCGTCACGTCGATCGGCTTTCCCATGCGCCTTACGAATTCGGGCACTAGCAACGACAGGCGCAGCGTCATCGACACCCGCGTGGCCAGATGAAACAGCAAGCTGTTCTGCCCTGAAAAATAAAGCGGCATGACCGACGCTCGTGCATCCTTCACGAGGCGCGCGGCGAAGGTCTTCCATGGCAGATCCTGCGCCTTGCCGAATCCGCGAGCAGCGGTCGACACGCCTCCGGCCGGGAAAATCACGATCGTCACGCCCTGTCGCAGAAGCGCGACCGCCTCATGACGCACCGCAAGGTTGTTCGCCATCGCTTCGCGGGTATCGGAAAAATCGATGGGCAATGCATAGGGCCGCATCTCCTCGACCTTCAACAGGTCGGAATGGATCATGACGCGAAACGGCCGGCCGAGCCGCTCGGCCAAAGACAGGATCGCGATTCCGTCTGCGATGCCGAACGGGTGGTTCGCGACCATGACCAATGGTGTATCAGGCAACGAAGGTGGCCAGGTGCCCGACAGACGCAGCTCGATACCCACCATCGCCAACATCTTTTGAAACATCGCGTCGCCGCTCGGCACGACTTCGCGCCGCCAGGAATCGTAGAGGCTGGCGAGCCGGTTGCGGCCGGCAAGCGTCTCGATTGCCTCGATGACGAAGCGCTGCAGACGGCTGTGGCCGTCATTGGCGTAGGTCAGTTCCGGAAAGAGCGCGTGGCCGACAATGGTTTTCATGCACGAAGCATGGCGGACTCGCGTGACAGCGATGTGAAGCGGGGCGAGCGAGCCGCCCCGCGATCGTCAGGCCGTCATCCGCGCAAATCTGGCGGAACCGCTTCGCTCGAAAGCGTATCGATCGCCTCGGCCAGCGAAAGCGACGACTGGTCGCGCGAGCCGAGCCGGCGCATGTTGACCGATTCTTCCTCAGCTTCCCGTTTGCCGCAAACGAGGATCACAGGGACCTTGGCAAGGCTGTGCTCACGGACCTTGTAGTTGATCTTCTCGTTACGAAGATCGGTCTCGGCGTGAAGTCCGGCGGCGCGAAGCTTCGCGACGACGGATTTCGCGTAATCGTCGGCATCCGACGTGATCGTCGCCACCACTACCTGAACCGGCGCGAACCAGAGCGGGAAGTGCCCGGCGAAATTCTCGATCAGGATGCCGAGGAAACGCTCCATCGAACCGCAGATTGCGCGGTGGATCATCACCGGCTGCTTCTTCTCCGAATCGGAGTCGATGTAGAAGGCGCCGAAGCGTTCGGGCAGGTTGAAATCGACCTGCGTCGTGCCGCATTGCCACTCCCGCCCGATCGCATCGCGCAGCGTGTATTCGAATTTCGGCCCATAGAACGCGCCCTCGCCTTCGAGAATGCCCGTCTTGATGCGTCCGCCCGACTGCGCCTCGATCTGCTTGAGAACGTCCATCATGACGGCTTCGGCGCGATCCCACAGCGCGTCCGATCCGACGCGTTTCTCGGGTCGCGTCGAAAGCTTCACGACGATCTCGTGGAAGCCGAAATGCTCGTAGACCGACAGGATCAGATCGTTGATCTTCAGGCACTCGGCGGCCATCTGCTCGTCCGTGCAGAAGATGTGCGCGTCGTCCTGCGTGAAACCGCGCACGCGCATCAGACCGTGAAGCGCGCCCGACGGTTCGTAGCGATGCACCGTGCCGAACTCCGCAAGACGGATCGGGAGTTCGCGGTAGGACTTCAACCCATGCTTGAATATCATGACATGGCCGGGGCAGTTCATGGGCTTCAGCGCGAAGACGCGCTGATCCTCGGCCTTCGGATCGGCCGACTGCACCGCGAACATGTTCTCCTTGTACCAGCCCCAGTGGCCCGAGGTTTGCCAGAGCGAGGAATCGAGCACCTGAGGCGCGTTCACTTCATCGTAGTCGCCTTCGAGCCGGCGGCGCATATAGGCCGTCAGTTTCTGGAACATGCGCCAGCCCTTGGCGTGCCAGAAGACCACGCCCGGCCCTTCCTCCTGGAAATGGAACAGGTCCATCTCGCGGCCGAGGCGGCGATGATCGCGCTTCTCGGCTTCTTCGAGCATATGAAGATAGGCGTCGAGTTCGGCCTGATCCGCCCACGCCGTGCCGTAGATGCGCGTCAGCATCGGATTGTTGGAATCGCCGCGCCAGTAGGCACCCGCGACCTTCATCAGTTTGAAAGCGGTTCCAACCTGGCCGGTGGACGCCATGTGCGGCCCGCGGCACAGATCGAACCAGTCGCCCTGCGCGTAGATCTTGAGGTCCTGATCTTCCGGGATCGCGTCGATCAGCTCGACCTTATAGCTCTCGCCCTTGTCGGCGAAGATCTGCCGCGCCCTTTCGCGCGTCCATACCTCTTTCGTGAACGGCTTGTTGCGGCCGATGATCTCGCGCATCTTCTTTTCGATGACCGGCAGGTCGTCGAGCGTGAATGGCGTGTCGCGGGCGAAATCGTAATAGAATCCGTTCTCGATGACCGGTCCGATGGTCACCTGTGTTCCCGGCCACAGTTCCTGTACCGCTTCAGCCAATACGTGTGCCGCATCGTGGCGGATGAGTTCGAGCGCGCGCGGATCGTCGCGTGTGATGATCTCGACCGCGCCGTCAGCCCCAAGCGGGTCGGAAAGGTCGCGCACGGTGCCATTGACCGCGTAGGCGATGGCCTTCTTGGCAAGCGACTTCGAAATGGAGTTGGCGAGATCGGCACCCGTTGCGGCAGCGTCATAGGCGCGCACGGAACCATCGGGAAATGTCAGGGAAACGTCAGGCATGCTCATGCTCCTATCCAGTCCTGCAAACGAGCGCAGGTGGTTGTTGATGACGCGCGTTTAGCGGATCGATCGGGCAGCGGCAAGGCGTCGGAAGGTCAGGATTTGCGGCTGATACGCCACAATCGCCACGGCGCGAACCAGCGCTGATCTGTTTCGAGCGCTTCTGGAACGAGATCGATGCCGTGCGTCCCCCCCGGACCGCAACGCGCCACCCGGAACAGCCCCATCCAGCCGCCATGCCAAAGCCCATGCCGCGCGATCGCCTCATAGGCGAATTCCGAGCAGGTCGGATAATGCCGGCAGGAATTGCCGACGAAGCCGGAAAGAGTGAGTTGATAGAACCGCACGAAGCCTGTGCCGAAGAGCCGGCCGGGCGTGGGACGCCATGGACCGGACCAGTTTCGCGAGCGGATCATCATTCCGGCTTTGAAGAAGATAACATCCGCAACACGTCAACGGTCGATTCTGCCAAATTTGGTGCATCGACCGTTGCGGTTTGCCAAATAACATCCAAGCTTACGGAACCATAACCGTGAGAGGACCTGTTCCGTGCCCGATAAGCCTGACGGAGAGCCAGAGTCGGAAAATTCGAACCCGCATCCGGGTCGATCTTTAGAATCTGACCCGCAGCCTCACCAATAACTTCAAGGCAACGAATTACCGCATCCTGCATCATGGGGTCGCGCTCGAACGTAGCGTAATCTGCATCGCCGATGTGACGCCGCATGCGCGCGGTCCAGTGAGCGATATCATTCAATCTGACGACGATCGTTGCAGCATTAGCCGTCATATGGGCCGCATATCGCGAGACGCCGTCTCGTTGGCGGCAATCGACAGTTCGCTCGGCAGGCGCACATCGACGCGCGTATTCAGTATCGCTTCTAGAGCAAGTTCCAACTCCGCCAATTTGAAAGTCGATATCGGCGAATCATAGTCTACGAGGATGTCGATATCACTGTCTTCTCGATCTTCACCACGAGCGACAGAACCGAAAATCCGGGGATTCGAAAGTTGGTAACGTGCGATCACGTTCAAAACTTCACTGCGATGTTGCTTTAGAGCTTGAGATGGTCGCATCTGTATTCTCCTCAGGCCGCCTCGCCTGCCCGTTTCTTCTCGATCTTGTCGATCGCATCGACCACCGCGTCGAATGTCAGCATAGTCGAGGCATGACGCGCCTTGTAGTCGCGAACGGGTTCCAGATAGCGCAGATCGGCAAAGCGGCCCTCAGGTGGTGCACCGTTTTCCTTGAGCATCGTGCGCATCGTCTCCCGCACGGCGCGCAATTCATCCGCCGATGAGCCGATGACATTGCGGGCCATGATCGAAGATGACGCCTGTCCGAGCGCACAGGCTTTCACCTCATGCGCGAAATCGCTGACCACGTCGCCATCCATCTTCAGATGGATCGTCACGGTGGAACCGCAAAGCTTCGAATGCGCCGTCGCGGACGCGTCAGGTGCGTCAAGCCGCCCAAGCCGCTCGATATTGCCAGCGAATCCGAGAATTTTTGCGTTGTAAACGTCGTTGATCATGAAAAATCGTCCCATTTAGCGCTATCGGCAGAGCAGACGACGCGCGGGCGTCTTTCCATCATTGGCTCGATACATATATAAGGACCGTGATGTCGAGGCGACAAGGCGTTTGCCAAGCCCGATCCGACAGCATGCACGCCGTATCGGGCTCGTTCCGAAAAAGGCTGTGGTCCGTTCAACTCGTTCCTCCGTATCAGAGAGGAACTACGGGAGACGCCTTTTCATGGACGCCATAGTGAAATCATTCCCCAATCGCGCCGAAGCCGACCAGAAATCCGAAACTGCACCCCGCCCGACACAGGCCGAGGTGGAAGACGCGGTCAGCGTCCTGTTGCGCTGGACGGGCGACGATCCGGGCCGCGAAGGTCTCGCAGATACGCCCAAGCGTGTCGCGAAGGCCTATCGCGAGATGTTCGGCGGTTATGACGAGGACCCGGCCGAGGAACTCGGCCGCGTGTTCGAGGAGGTCGCCGGCTATGACGATCTCGTCCTGATCCGCGACATTCCGTTTTATTCGCACTGCGAGCACCACATGGTGCCGATCATCGGAAAGGCGCATGTCGGCTATCTGCCGGACGGCCGCGTAGTGGGACTGTCGAAGATCGCGCGCGTCGTCGATATTTTTGCACGGCGTTTGCAGACGCAGGAGGCGATGACGGCGCAGGTTGCCGGCGCGATCCAGGAAGCGCTCAACCCGCGAGGCGTCGCCGTCATCATCGAGGCCGAACATATGTGCATGGCCATGCGCGGCATCCGCAAACAGGGCTCGTCCACGCTGACCTCGACCTTTACAGGCGCGTTCCGCAATCATCCCGAAGAGCAGGCGCGCTTCATGATGCAGTTGCGCGACATGCGCTCCTAATCGATCAGACACGTCATGAAATTCGCTTTACCGCCGCCATCCAAGGCGGCACTCGAAGAGGGTGCCGTTTTCGCGCCGCGCTTCGATGCGTCCGGGCTGCTGACGGCCGTCGTAACGGACGCGAAGGATGGCGCGGTGCTGATGGTCGCGCATATGAATGCAGAGGCGCTGTCGTTGTCCATCGAAACCGGCATCGCGCATTATTGGTCGCGCTCGCGCAAATCGCTTTGGAAGAAAGGCGAAACATCCGGAAATCTTCAGCAGATCGTAGAGATGAGAACCGATTGCGATCAGGACGCCGTCGTCCTGACAGTCAACGTATCCGGGCATGACGCGACATGTCACACGGGCCGCCGCTCCTGCTTCTATCGCAGGATCGAAAACAGCGACGGCGAAGCGCGGCTTGTGATCGAGTCCGAGCCGAAATTCGACCCGGCCGACATCTATCGCTGATGGCTACAGGCCTGCGAAGTCGAAGAGCTTCGTGTCGAGCAGATGCGAGGGGCGTACATTGGCCAGAGCGCGGATCATCGCTTCCTTTCGGCCCGGCATACGCCTCTCCATCTCCGCGATCATGTCCTTCATCGCGTTGCGTTGCAGCCCGTCCTGACTGCCGCACAGATCGCAGGGAATGATCGGGAAGCGCATGGCCTCGGCAAACTTGGCGAGATCCGCCTCCGCGCAATAGGCAAGCGGACGCAACACCATCACGTCGCCGTCGTCGTTGAGAAGCTTGGGCGGCATGGCGGCAAGCCGCGCGCCATGGAAGAGATTCAGGAAGAACGTTTCCAGAATGTCCTCGCGGTGATGGCCGAGCACCACGGCCGAACACCCCTCCTCCCGCGCGATCCGGTAGAGATTGCCGCGCCGCAACCGCGAGCAGAGCGCACAATAGGTGGCGTTCTGAGGCACCTTCTCCGTCACGATGGAATAGGTGTCGCGATACTCGATCCGGTGCGCGATGCCGTGCCGGTTGAGGAAATCGGGCAGCACATGCTTGGGAAAGTTGGGCTGGCCCTGATCGAGGTTGCAGGCGAGAATCTCGACCGGCAACAGCCCGCGCCACTGAAGGTCGAGCAGAACGGCGAGAAGCCCGTAGGAGTCCTTGCCGCCGGATAGTGCGACGAGCCACTTTTCACCCGGCTTGACCATCGCGAAATCGTCGAGCGCCTCACGCGTCTGGCGCAACAGCCGCTTTCGCAGTTTGTTGAATTCGACCGAACGCGGTGCGTCCGCCATCATCGGTGGCGCGGCGGCAGCGAAATCGTCGTCCCTGGGCTGGATCGTCATAGGGCGGATTTAGACCGAGATGCAGGCAAAAAGAAAGGCCGCGTCGAAACGCGGCCTTGATACTGTCATTGAGCTTCGCTTCACACTTGGCCGTCATCCTCGGCCTTGTGCCGAGGATTTGCCGACGCCAAACATTATTGGCACGTTTGCAGATGCTCGGAAAAAGCCCGAGCACGACGTCAGGAAAATTAGCGCGAATAGAACTCGACGACGAGGTTCGGTTCCATCTGGACAGCGAACGGAACGTCCGCGAGGCCCGGAGCGCGAACGAAGGTCGCGGTCATCTTCGAGTGATCGGCCTCGATGTAGTCCGGAACGTCACGCTCTGCGAGCTGGACGGCTTCGAGAACGACGACGAGCTGCTTCGACTTCTCGCGCACTTCGATGACGTCGCCCGGACGGCAGCGAAACGACGAAATGTTCGTGCGGCGGCCGTTGACGTTGACGTGACCGTGATTGACGAACTGGCGCGCAGCGAAGATCGTCGGCGCGAACTTCGCGCGGTAGATGATCGCGTCGAGGCGCGACTCGAGCAGACCGATCAGATTGTCCGGCGTATCGCCCTTGCGACGGTCGGCTTCCTCGTAGGTCTTGCGGAACTGCTTCTCGGAGATATCTCCGTAGTGGCCCTTCAGCTTCTGCTTGGCGCGCAGTTGCAGACCGAAGTCGGACAGCTTGCCCTTGCGGCGCTGACCATGCTGGCCGGGGCCGTATTCACGCTTGTTGACCGGCGACTTGGGGCGACCCCAGATGTTTTCGCCAAGACGGCGGTCGAGCTTGTACTTAGCGGACTGGCGCTTGCTCATCGCATTCCCTTTCAAACAATTGCACCCGAAAGCTCACGCTTCGGGCGAAGGAAACGCGCCCTCCTCTGGCCTCCTTTTTCGAGACCTGACAGGATCTTGCCCAACGCTTCGGGCCGATCCACGGGACACGTCAAATGAAACACCGCGCTTTTGCGGCGCGGCGTTGAGTGGTCTGCTATGCGACTGCACAAAAATTGTCAAGCGACACGCGCCTAACCAAAGATCGCTCGCTCGCCGATATGCAGCAGCAGACCCGCAATTCCGCCGATGATCATGCCGTTGAAGCGTATATATTGCAGGTCGCGGCCGATATTGAGTTCGATCAGCCGCGTCGTCTGCATGATGTCCCATGCCTTCACCTGATCGGCGATGAATGTCGCGACCCCTGCCTTCTGCTCTTCGACGAAAGACGCCAGCGCGACGACGAAACCGGCATTCATGTCGGCTCGGATCGCTTCGTCGTCCGCAAGCCTTTTGCCGATCTCAACAAACATCGATGCCAGATGGGCGCGGATGATTGAGTCCTCTGCTTGTGCATCCTCCGTCAGGAAGGCGGCAAGGCTCTTCCATATCTCGTCCGCCAGCCGCCCAAGTTCCGGACGTGCGAGCAGATCGGCCTTGATGCGCTCAGCCCGCGCGACATAGGCGGGATCGGTTTTTAGATCCTCGATGAAGCGTAGGGCGAATTCATCGAATTCGCGGCGCAGCGGGTGATCCGCATCGCCGGCCGCCTCCTCCATAAGCCGACCTGCCGCTGCGACGATCTTGTTCAGGAGATAGGCGTCCGCGCGGAAGATATTGGCAAGCGTCGGAAGCTCGCCGCGTATCTTGTCCCGCATGACGGCAAGAGTCGCCTCATCGTTCAGGATGCCGCTCATGACCTTGAGAAGCCCGTCGAACAGGCGCTGATGGCGACGCTCCGCGGTCACCGCCGACAACAATTCGGCGGCCAGCGGCGCGATGTCGATCCGCTCCAGACGCTCAATGACCCGCTGTCCGAGAAAACCACGCAGGTTCGAGTGCTCGAGCGCTGCCAATGCCTGTGGCGTCATCCGCGTGACGAAACCGGCGAGATCGTCGGCATGCCGCCGCTCGCCAAGCCATTCGGCGACGAGACGTCCGAAATCGACTTCCTTCAACTTCGCGCGAACGACATCCTCCTTGAGGAAATTGCCTTCGATGAAGCGGCCGAGATTGTCCGCGATCCTGTCCTTATTGCGCGGAATGATCGCCGTGTGCGGGATCGGCAACCCCATCGGACGCCGGAAAAGGGCGACGACGGCATACCAGTCGGCAATGCCGCCGATGGCGGCGGCTTCCGCGAAAGCGGCGACATATGCCAGCGCCGGATAATCCGGCTGGAACGCGCGCGCGGCCAAAAAGATCGCTACGCACAGGACAAGCGAGCCGGTCGCGACGGCCTTGGTTCGCTTCAGGGCGCGGGCTTTATTTTCATCGTCCAGCGCAGCGATTCGGTCTTTGACATCAGTCCGATTCAACATATTTTGCATCGCACACTGATTTTATGTTGCATTGCACAAATTCATCTCTATATACGCTTCAGCCTCGGGCCATAACGGGCGGGGTCCAACCATGGCTCATTGAAGAGAATGGAGTTTGAAATGGCAAAGACCAAGACCGACCAGACCGCAGCATCGTTTTTCAACGGATTCACGCGTACGTTCGACGAACTCGGCGCAACTGTGCAGATACCGGAGGCCACTCGCGATTTCGTTCGCAGCCAGGCCGTTGCCGCTTCGACGCGCGCCGAAGAAGCCCACAAGCAGTTCGTATCTTTTGCCGATCAGGCGAAGTCGATGTTCGGCCCCTTCGCCGGCAGCTATTCGACGGTAACCCGCTCGATGCTCGACGTGACGCTTGCCAACACGCAGCATTATTTCGCTACGGTGGAAAAGCTTGCCGACGCCAATTCGTTCGGTGACGCAGTGTCGATCCAGAGCGACTATGTGCGCGAGGCGACCAGCGCCAATATCGAGCGCATCCGCGGCGCAGCCGAACAGGCGAAGACACTGATGAGCGAAAACACGAAGATCGTTCAGGATCAGGTCAAGACAGCCGCCTGAAATCATCTGACATCTAAAAAAGCCCGGTTTCGACCGGGCTTTTTGTATTCAGGCCGCCAGAAATCGAGCCTGAGACATCATTTGTGGAGCGAAGACCTCTTCGGCGGGCTCCAGTTCGATCAGGCCGACCGTCTCGCCGCCCTCGAACCGCAACCGCGCATCGAATTTGGAGGCGAGCCGCTTCATCGCCTGGTTCTGAGGGTGCGTGGTCACGCGCAACTGCGTGTATCCCAACGCATGCGCATGCCAGATAAGCCGCTGGAACAGACGGCTCCCGATGCCGCGATGCTGAAGCGTTCTTTCGACCGAGAAAGCGATCTCTCCGGTCGGCTCGCCGTCTCCATCAATCTCGTGAAGTTCTGCCGCGCCGAGCACTTCGCCGTTCTCGACATAACCGATAACAGTCGTTCCCGCGCGAAACGCGCGCTCGGCATAGGCTTCGACGAAAGCGTCGCTGGACGGACCGTTGAAGCGGTCGCGACGGCTCTCGATGTCGAGACGGCCAAGATGCTCGCGGAATTTTGAAAGGTCCGATGGCCGAAGCTGTCGGATGACACCGGATGCGTTCGTTTTCAGTGTTGCCATGTCATTCATGTCGCCGCTCTCTATCAAGGGCTCCTCCCCTGAATCGAAGCATTCGACCCGACCGGTATATTGTGCATTGCAGCATCAATTTTCAAGTGGTCATTCGCCGCGCATGGCAGCCATGCGCTTTAAAACATGATATCTGTGTTCATGTTTTTGAGTTGCGCCTTGTCTGGAATAGTTCTAAGAAATGCATCGTACATTGCGAACGATGGAATCGCGAAAGGCACGCCATGAGACTGACCCGTCAGACCAATTATGCAATTCGCATTCTCATGTATTGCGCAGCCAATCACGGGCGGCTGAGCCGCATTCCGGAAATCGCCAGCGCTTACGGCGTGTCGGAGCTGTTCCTGTTCAAGATTTTGCAGCCGTTGGTCGAGCACGGCATGGTCGAGACGGTTCGCGGGCGCAATGGCGGCGTGCGTCTTGGGCGCGCTGCGGCTGAGATCACCCTTTTCGATGTCGTGCGCGTGACGGAGGACAACTTCGCCATGGCCGAATGCTTCGAGAAGGATGCGACCGACTGCCCTCTGGTCGATTCGTGCGCGCTCAACGAGGCGTTGCGCAAGGCGCTCGGCGCGTTCTTCGAGGTTCTTGAAAGCTATACGATCGAGACGCTGATCGACGCCCGCCCGAATGTCCGCTCGCTTCTTGGCATCGACATCGAGCCACCGCGCCAGCTTGCCGTGAACTGAATTACGCCACGGATTGCGGCAGAACGAACGGCACGCCGGATCGCGGCGTGCGACCGACGCGCAGCCGGCAATCGAATACGCGCTCGATGGTCGTATCGGTGAGAACCGCCGCAGGCGAACCGACTGCCGCCACCCTGCCCTCATGAACCATCATCACCTCGTCGGCGAACATCGCCGTCAGGTTGAGATCGTGCAGAACCGCGATCACGCCGCCGCCGCGCCGCGCATAGTCGCGCGCGATCTCCATGATCACGAGCTGATGCTTCACGTCGAGGCTGGACACAGGCTCGTCGAGAAAGAGGAAGCGCGAAGTTCCGTCGACGACCGGCTGCCAAACCTGACACAGCACCCGCGCCAACTGAACACGCTGCTGCTCGCCGCCCGACAGTTCCTGATAATAGCGTCCAGCAAAACCGGCCAGATCGACCTTGGTCAGGGCACGTTCGGGCAGCGTTTCTAGATCTCGCACTGGGACGCCGGACCGTCCGCCCAGCAGACCGAGACGCAAGATCTCACGCACGGTGAACGGGAACGACAGGACGGTCTGTTGCGGTAGGACAGCGCGAAGACCGGCCGCCTGCCATGGCTTCATGATTTTCAGGTCGCGGCCTGCGATCACAATCTCGCCCGTCGAACGCAAATCCCCCGACAGCGCTTTCAAAAAGGTCGATTTGCCGGAGCCGTTCGGCCCGACGATCGCCGTGACTTCGCCCGCGCGCGCGGCGAAATCGATCCCGTACAGAATCTGCCTGCCACCGAGCGAAACCCTCACGTTTTTCGCTTCGATCATGTCGCCCTCAAAGGTCGAGCACGCCGCGACGGCGCAGCAATATCCACAGGAAGAACGGGGCGCCGACGGCGGCCGTTACGATGCCAATCGGCAGTTCCGCCGGCGCCACGATGGTCCGCGACACGGCATCGGCCAGAAGAAGCAGGCTCGCGCCGAGCAGAGCGGAGGCCGGCAAGAGATAGCGATGATCCGGCCCGATCGAAAGGCGCAGGAGATGCGGCACCACGATCCCAATGAACCCGATCCCGCCGGACACTGCGACGGACGCGCCAACGGCAGCGGCAACCGCGACGATCGCGGTGTTCTTCAATCGTTGAACCGGCACGCCGAGATGATTGGCAGCCGCTTCGCCAAGCGCGAGCGCATTGAGGCCCTTCGCCAGAAAGGGCGCGGCCAGAAGTGCCAGGACGATGATCGGTCCTGCTGCCGCGATCTTGGCCCAGGTCGCGCCCGCAAGCGATCCCAGCCCCCAGAAAGTCAGATCGCGCAACTGGTTGTCGTTCGCCATGTAGACGAGAACGCCGGAAAAAGCGCCCGCCAGGGCGCCCAGCGCGATACCGGCCAGAAGCATGGTTGCGACCGACGTCTGGCCGCGTCGCGTGGCGACTTTATAGAGAAGCAGCGTCGTCGCCAGCCCGCCGCAAAAGGCTGCGAGCGGCAGCGCGTAGATGCCGAAAAGCGCAACGACTGGCCCGAGCGCAGTGCCGCCCAATACGATGATCGAAATCGCGCCCAACCCTGCACCCGCCGAAACACCGACGAGCCCCGGATCGGCGAGCGGATTGCGGAAAAGCCCCTGCATCACCGCTCCGGACACCGCGAGAGCCGCGCCGATCAGAATGCCGAGCACGATGCGCGGCAGGCGAATTTCGTAGATGATGACGCGGTCGCGCGCCGAAATGACGGCATCCTCGGAAAACGAGGCACGGATGAGATCGGCCACGGACGCGTCCGAAGCGCCCGTCGTCAGGCTGAACAGCGAGACGAAAACGAGCACGAGCGCGAGCGTGGCGATGACAAGCCTGCCGAGGGCGGATCGATCGCCCGCCGCGCGCATCCGTCCGAAACGCGTCGTCGGCAGATTTTGCACCAATGCCATGTCAGTCCGTCACGGTGTTGCCGTAGAGTTCGTCGGCGAGTTCGCGGGCGGCCGCGCCCGTACGCGGACCAAAGCCGAGAACGTAATTGCCTTCGACGAGGACGACCCGACCGTTTTGCGCCGCGGGCGTCACCGAGAGAGCTTGCTGCGACGACAGGTCTGTCGATGTCGGTTCACTCTCGCCGCCGCGATTCATCAGCAGGATGACATCGGGTGACGCCGTCACGATCGCCTCGTCGGTCAATTGCTTGTAGCCGGCATAATCGGTGATGGCGTTCTGCCCGCCGGCCAGTTCGATCATCCCGTTCGCGGCCGTTCCGGTGCCGGAAGCCAGCACGCGGCCGCCTTCCATGGACAGGATGAACAGCACTCTGGCGCGTTCATCGATCGAGGCCGCCGCATCTTCGGCGGCGCGCAGATCGGCATCGACGTCTGCCGCAAGCTCGGCGGCTTCCTCTTCGATACCGAGTGCCTGCCCGACCGCATCGATCTTCGCCAGCACCCCTTCGCGGTCGAAGCTTTCCGGCACCGTCACGACCGGCACGCTCGCCGACTTGATGACCGCAACCGCTTCGGGCGGCCCCGCCCCTTCGAGCGTCAGGATCAGATCGGGATCGACGGAAAGCACGCCTTCCGGCGACAGGGCGCGCATATAGCCGACATCGGGCAAATCGAGCGCCTGCGCGGGGAACAGGCTGGTCGAATCGCGTGCGATCAGCCGCTCTTCCTGCCCGAGCGCGTAGACAATCTCGGTCAAGGAACCACCGATCGCGACGATGCGTTCCTGCGCGACGGCGGACGTAGCGAGTGAAACCAGCGCTACGGAAAGCAGACTACGGACGATTGTCATTGATGAAATCCCGATTCACGCCGCTGTCGAGCGCGCGACGCGCGGCAGGTTCTCGGCGATCAGGCGCCAGTCGCTTCGCTCATCCTGGCCCTCCGACCGTTTGCCGAAGAACTGGATGATGAGTTCACCCTTGGCGTCGTAGGCTTCAATGGACGTGGCGTGCCCTTCCTTGGTCGGCTTGCGCACGCCCCATAGTTCGGCAACGTGATCGGCCCGCAAATGGAGATGGAATGTCGGATCCATGACGTTGATCCACGGTCCCATCGGCTTGACGTTCACGATCGGCCCGGAATGAATCTGGATGCAACCCTGGTTGCCGACGAAGCACATGATCGGGAAGCCCTGATCCACGGCGTGATTGAACATCGCATTCAGGCCGCTGACATCCAGTTGCCAGGCATAATCGTCGCCGACCAGACCGACGGCCTCGCGGCGCGACAGTTTCAGCGAACGCAAAAGCCCGACGAACTGGTGCGGATCGGTCATCGTGCTCCAGCGCTCGCGAACGGCGTTGCCGTCGGCGTCGGCAGGCACTACCGCGGAAGGCGCCGAGTGTTCGATCTCAAGTTCCTGCACCTGTTCGTCGCTGGCGAGTTCAGCCACGAGCTTGTGGAAAGCGTAGAGGTTGGATGCCGGGCGCAGATGGATCTTGTGGACCGCGTTTCCGAACGTGTCGAAGAATTGCAGGCTGCGGCGGATATCGTCGCCGTCGCGCTTTTCCACCGCGAAGCCGTGTGCCCACGCACGCGGAAATATCCGAAGATCGATCTCGCCGCCCAGCACCATCGCACTGTGCGTGCCCGGGTGGACGTTGTCGTAAAAGCCGATCTTCTCATGCACGGCGCTTTCGTTGCGGGTCAGCGCCATCACTTCGCCGACGGCTTCGAGACCTGCAAGAAGGTCGTTCACGCGCGGCTCGATGCATGTGGTGCCCTCGCCGACATGCGCGGCGACGAACTGCGCCTCACTGATGCCGAGTTGTGCAGCAAGATCGCGCTCGCGCATTTTTGGATTGTCAGCGCGAGCCTGACGGATTTCGCGCGGCGACGGCTTGATGAAAGTCGTCATGGAACACCTATTTGTTGAGGATCAGCTTGCCCTGGCGGGTGATCTTGAGGCGGTATAGCGAGCCGCCGTGATCGATGCCGATTTCGGTCTGCCCGGCGAAGAGGTCCGAACTCTTCAGGCGGCGCAGTTCAAAATGGGAGTCCGTCGGCTTCCAGTCGGTCTTCGACCGGTCCGTGAACGCGTCGGGTGCGTTGCTCATGTTCACGTCTCATACCCCTTGAAGTGCCGGGCTTGCCGAGGGCTGGCTGGGCGACATGAAAGTTTGTATTCTTGACACCAATAATCAGGTTTTATAGGGGATGGCAATACCGGAGTATTTCACTCAACAAATAGCCTTTCACATCGAACGTCGACAAGCTGCCCGGCGCAAAATACGCTGCCCCAACGTCCCTCACGCCGCAATTCGGAGAGTTTCATGCCCCTGATTTCCAAGCGTCTTCCTCTTGGCCTCATGATCGGGGCACTCCTGTGCTCGTCTGCTTTTGCGCAAAACGCGACGCCGGACGATGCGCAGGCAGAAACGACGTCGGAGGCCGCGCAGGAAACGCAGACGGGGCCGCTATCGGTCGAGCTCAATTCGCTTCAGCCATCCGATGGCGGATGCCGGCTGACCTTCGTTGTGGAAAACGGCATGGGCAGCGATCTGTCGCGGGCGGCGTTCGAACTCGTTCTTTTCGATGCCGAAGGAACAGTCGAACGCATCACCGTCGTCGATTTTCAGGATCTGCCGGATGCCGGCACGAAAGTCCGGCAATTCGACTTCAAGGGCACGCAATGTGATCGGCTGGGACGCGTCCTCATCAACGATACGACCGATTGCACCGGCGACGGTGTCGAGCCGCGAGCCTGCCTGAACAGCCTGGAAACGTCGACCAGAACATCGATCGAATTTGGAACCTGAACAGCCGCCGTCCCGTCGTGATCTTGCATAAGGTGTTGCCATGAAGCCGGTTTGGCGTCTTCCCTCATCGAAACAGGGCCGAGAAGCGGCGGTTCTTGTTGTCGTCGGCGTTTCCATGTTCGGCTTTGCCGTGATCGGAAACTCGATGACACGGCCGCTCGATCATCTGCTGGATGCCGACAATAGAAATGCCGCGACGATTCAGGTCGTGACCCAGCATGTGAGAAGATGACAACACGCCACCTCAAATGGACCGCCGCTTTCGCCGTTTCGACCGCGCTTCACGCAGGCGCCGTCGGGCTGTTCATGATGCCGTCGGACGAATCCGTGCAGATTGCGGGCGGACAGCCCGTCGTCCTGAGCATTCAGGGCAATGCGATGGAGGACCTGACTTCCGCGGGCGAAATCGCCGAGGCAGTCGAGCCGACCGATACCGCCGAGGCGGTCGAGCCCGAGCAGGAAATTGCGGCAGTGCAGCCCGAAACGGTACAACCCGAGCGCACCGAGCCGGAGCCCGCACAGGAAATCGAACCCGTTCAATCCGAAGCGGTCGAACCCGAGCCGGTGGAAACCCCTCCCGAGCCTACCGAACAAGCCGTGCCCGTGCCCCCCGATGCTGTGCCGCCGCCCGAAGCGCCGGACACTGCCGCGGTCGAGCCTGAGACTTTGGCGCCGTTGCCCGAAGACGAACTGGCATTGGTCGATGTGCCGATCCCCACCGCACGTCCCGAATACACGCCCCCGCCCCCGCCAAGACAACAGGCGCAGCGCACCGAGCGGCCACGCCAGCAGCAGGCCGCTCCACGCCAGCAAGGCTCGGGCGGACAGAACCAGGCGGACACGCGCCGCGGTGCCGAACAGGGTGGCGCAAGCGGGGCCAGCGCCCCTTCGGGCCAATCGGCACAGTCGAACGCCGCCGGAAACGCGGCCGTATCCAATTACCCCGGTCAGGTGGCCACTCGGCTGCGCCGCGCGCTGCAATATCCGCGTGATGCACAGCGGCAGGGCATTCGCGGCGAGGTGCATGTACGCTTCACCGTCAACGCATCCGGGCAGGCGGCAGGCATCACCGTTGCGCGCAGTTCCGGCCATGCCGTTCTCGATCAGGCAGCCGTCGCCACGGTGCAGCGCGCCTCGCCGTTCCCGGCCATTCCCGCTGCCGCGGCGCGTTCGTCATGGCCATTCACCGTGCCTCTCGTGTTCTCCCGGTAACCGGCCATGTCTCTGCTCGGATTTCACCTGATGGCAAGCGAACGGGGCGACGGCCTTCATCCTCAGCTTCGCACGCTTCTGGAAAGCCGTCACAAAATCGAAACCGACGAGCGCGTCGTCGATCTTGCTTCCAACCGACCGGGATCGATGATCCAGGCAGGTCCCAATCCCATCGCGCTCGGCAACGATTTTCGTCCGGGCAATGTCGTCAGGTTCGACGGCAACGACAGGCAGGCCGTGCTCGATGCACGGCCGACGCACAGCATGAAAGGTAAGGTCTAATGTATATCGCGATGAACCGCTTCAAGGTGAAGAACGGCTCGGAAACCGATTTCGAGGATGTCTGGAAGAACCGCGACTCCACCTTGTCCGAAATGAAGGGGTTTCGCGAGTTCCACCTTCTGCGCGGGCCGGTGAACGAAGCGGAAGGCTATACGCTCTTCGCCTCGCATACCGTCTGGGAAAGCCAGGACGACTTCACCGCCTGGACCAAATCCCAGAATTTCCGCGATGCCCACAAGAACGCGGGAACGACGAAGCCCGCCTATATCGGACATCCGCAGTTCGAGGGCTTTTCCGTCGTCGAAGGTGCCTGACAATGCGCGATCTGGAGGAGACGGCGCGCGCGATCCCCATCCTGCCCTCGCTCGATATTGCCCGCACCCGGCGCTTCTACGAGGAAAAGCTCGGCTTTTCAGGCGAGCATTACGAGGACGAAGACTATCTCATCGTCACGCGCGGCGAGATCGAACTGCACTTCTGGCGGACCGATGACGAGAAGCTGCCGCCCGTCTCCTCCGCCTACATTCGCGGCCGCGACGTTCTGGCCCTCCACGCTGATTTCACGGCGCGCGGCGCCGAGAAAATCAGCGAAGTCATGTCCCGCGACTGGGGCATGACTGAATTCTATGTCTGGGACCCGGACGGCAATCTTCTGCGGATCGGCCTGCCGACCGAGTGCTTCGCCTGAGCGATCACTCGGCGGCGGCAAGCAGGCTGGCATTGCCGCCTGCTGCGGTCGTATCGACGCAGACCGACCGCTCATGGGCATATGCGGCCGGATAGATCGTATCCGTAACGAGCGGCACGATCGCCCCCTCTTTCGCCGCAAGTGCCTTTCGGATCGAGCGCAATGTGTCGGCATCGGCGGAGCAGGCAACGAGATCGACGGCCAGCGCGGTAAGATCGCCAGCCTCTACCGCGCCATCAAGCGCCGCGACCGGCAAACCTTTGGCAAGAAGCGGTTTCAGTGCCGCATTGGCACGCGGCGCGACGGCCAGAAGGGCATTTCCTGCCGCCAGCGCCTGCACAACCTGCGCAACGAGAGCGTCATCCGCTGGGCCGAGGCAAAGCACGCGGCCGCGCGGGGCCAGCGACAATGAGTTGGCCTCGCCGGTCGGGCCGGGCAGATCGGCCGGACCGAAATCCAGTGCCGCGGCCGCGCCCACGACATCGGCCGCCTTGCCACGCAGATGCTTGCGCAGGACGGCTATCCGGTCGGAGCGTATCGACCAATCCTGAATGCGATTCGGCAGGTGATCTTGCAGTTTGACGAGCGGAACGACCTGTGCAGTTTCCCCGGATTGGTCGTCCGAGACGGTTTTACGAAACCGACGCAGATAATGCGGCCCGCCGGCCTTCGGCCCGGTCCCTGACAAGCCCTCACCGCCGAACGGTTGCGAACCAACAACGGCGCCGATCTGGTTGCGGTTGACATAGATGTTGCCTGCATGAACGCGGTCGACGATATGCTGGACGCGTGCATCGATCCGCGTGTGCAACCCGAAGGTCAGCCCGTAGCCCGCTTCATTTATGCGGGAAATCACCGTATCGATCTTGTCGGCATCGAATGTCGCGACATGCAGAACCGGCCCGAATATTTCACGGTCGAGTTCCTCGATGCCCTTCACGCGGAAGATATGCGGCGCGACGAACAACCCGTTCTCGGGTTCATCGCGCTTCGAGATCAACCTGCCATCGTCTTCCATTTTGCGGCAGTAATCGGCAATCGTCGACTGCGCCTCTGCATCGATCACCGGTCCGATATCGGTGGCAAGGTTCCACGGATCGCCGATGGTCATCGCATCGAGCGCGCCCTTGAGCATGGCAAGCATATGCTTTTCGACATCCTTCTGGATGTAGAGCATGCGCAGGGCTGAGCAGCGCTGCCCGGCGGACTGGAAGGCGGAGGCGACGATGTCGCGGACGGCCTGCTCGGCAAGCGCGGTCGAATCGACGATCATCGCGTTGAGCCCGCCGGTTTCGGCGATCAGCATCGCGTCGGGCGCGGCGGTTTGCGCAAGCTGGCGCTCGATCAGCCGCGCCACATCCGTGGAACCGGTGAAGCAAACCCCGGCAATGCGTGGATCGGCGGTGAGCGGCGCACCTACTGTGGGCCCATCTCCGATAACGAGTTGCAAAACATCCGCCGGAATACCTGCTTCATGGAGCAATTCTAACGCACGCGCGGCAATCAGCGGTGTCTGCTCGGCCGGTTTTGCGACAACTGCGTTGCCGGCGGCAAGCGCCGCCGCTACTTGGCCCGTAAAAATCGCTAGCGGAAAATTCCACGGCGAGATGCAGACGATCACACCGCGCGCCACGCCAGTCTTCTCCGCTTCGGCAGCATTGGCCGCATAATAGCGCAGGAAGTCGACCGCCTCGCGCACCTCCGCTATGCCGTCAGTCACGGACTTTCCAGCCTCGCGGGTAGCAAGCGCAAGGAATTCGATCGTGTTCTTTTCATAAAGATCGGCGGCGCGGCGCAGTATGTCGGCACGTTCCGTGACTGGACGGGCGGCCCAGCCCGGCGCGGCCTTGATGGCACGCCCGACGATCGACGCCACGTCGTCAGCTTTCGTTTCGACGACGGTGCCCACCGCCTCTTCAAGATTCGCGGGATTGTGGACTGTGCGCCCCGTGCCGTTACCGCCTGCCCGCCAGCGATGCGGCGAGGAAAAGGCGGCGCGCTCGGCCTCAATGGCTTCCTCCGTCGAAGGATCGGTAATGTCCCAGCCCTTCGCGTTGATGCGCCCTGCCCCGAAGATTTCAGCGGGGCTAGGCAGCGCCGGATTGCGGGCCGAGCCCTGTGTCTCGACAACCTCGAAAGGATCACGGGCAATCTCTTCGGGCCGCACGCTCTCGTCGACGATCTGATGGACGAATGACGAATTCGCCCCGTTTTCAAGCAGGCGGCGCACGAGATAGGCCAGAAGGTCCGAATGTGCTCCGACCGGCGCATAGATGCGGCAGCGCGTGCCCTCGGCCTTGCGCACCGCCTCATGCAGCGCGTCGCCCATGCCATGCAGGCGCTGGAATTCGAATGCATCGCGATCATCGCCGGCCATTTCGAGGATTGCCGCGACTGTGTGCGCGTTGTGCGTGGCGAACTGCGGATAGATGCGATCCGTCATGCCAAGCAATTTGCGTGCGCATGCGATGTAGGACACGTCGGTATTCGGCTTGCGGGTGAACACCGGATAGCCGGCCAGCCCCATCACCTGCGCGCGCTTGATCTCGGTGTCCCAATAGGCGCCCTTGACGAGCCGCACCATGATCTTGCGGTCGAGACGTTTTGCAAGATCATGCAGCCAATCGAGAACCGGCGATGCGCGCAGGCCATAAGCCTGGACAACGACACCGAAACCATCCCAACCCGCAAGCTGCGGATCGGCGAGCACCGTTTCGATGACGTCGAGCGAGATATCCAGCCGGTCGGCTTCTTCCGCATCGATATTCAGACCCATCCTCGCCTGTTTTGCGGCTAGCGCCAGCGAACGCAGACGTTCGATCATCACCGGCAGCATAGTCGCGCGCTGCGGCCGTTCATAACGCGGGTTGAGCGCCGACAGCTTTACCGAGATACCAGGATTTTTGCGGATATCGTCGGAGCGCGCCTCTTTTGCGAGCGCCGCGATCGCGTCCGCATAGGCGCGGTGATAGCGAAGCGCATCCTCCTCCGTCCGCGCCGCTTCGCCCAGCATGTCGTAGGAATAGAGATTGCCCTTCTTCACCTCACCCGTACCGCGTTTGACGGCTTCCGTGATGGTGCGGCCCAGCACGAAATTCTCTCCCATTTCACGCATGGCTGCCGCGACCGCGCGGCGAATCACCGGCTCGCCCACACGGCGCACCATTCCGCGCAGCGTCCGCTCGATGCCGCCCTCGCCCTCATCGAGCACCTTGCCCGTCAGCATCAACGCCCAGGTGGACGCGTTGACGAAGATGGAGCCCGAACCGCCCGAATGCGCCGACCAGTCATGCGGCGCGATCTTGTCGCGGATCAGGTCGTCGATCGTATCGGCGTCCGGCACACGCAAGAGCGCCTCGGCCAGGCACATCAGGGCAACGCCCTCGCCGGTCGACAATCCGTACTCGGCCAAGAACGCTTCCATCAGCTTCGGTTCGGCGGAACTGCGCACCTGACCGACGAGCTTCGTCGCGCGTCCAGCGATTTTCCTGCGGCTGTCGACGTCAAGACCGGCTTGCTCGACAAGGGCGGCCAGAACGACCGCCTCGTCAGCGAGATTGGATGAACGGATGCGGGCGCGAAGTTGCTGACTGGAAATGGACATACCGGACTTTCGGATTGCGCTGACGAATGTACATGCAAACTAGCATGGCCGAACTTTCGAAAATCGCCAAACACATGGACCTCATGGTTCGATAAGGCTATTCAGAGCCTAGCAACAAGCCAAATTGACCGTAAATACGATTATGACCGACCAAATCGACCGGATTGATAAAGGTATCATCGCAGCTTTAGCCGCAAACGCGCGGCTATCGATGGCTGAGCTTGCCGTTCAGGTGGGATTGTCGAAGACACCGGTCGCCGCGCGCTTGAAGCGGCTTGAGGCGAGCGGCTATATCCGCGGCTATTCGGCGATCATCGATCGGGAACGGTTGGGCGAAGGCCATATTGCTTTCGTGCAGGTGAAGCTGTCGGACACGAGGTCTGCCGCGCTCGACGCTTTCAACCACGCCGTCCTGACGATCCGCGAGATCGAGCAATGCCATATGATCGCGTCCAGCTTCGACTATCTTCTCAAAGTTCGCACCCGCGATATCGCCAGCTACCGACGCGTTTTGGGCGAACGCATCTCTGCCTTGCCGCATGTCGCGCAAACCTCGACTTTCGTGGCGATGGAAACCGTCAAGGATCGCTGAAATCAAGGTCGCGATTGGCCATCGATGTCGTCGCGCCGGATGAATTCGGCTTACACGATGTTAACGACTGTGGCGGTAAATTAGCTTCGGTTAATTCGATGCGCTCGATCACGTTGGCGGGGCTAAGGTTGAGATGAATTCAGCGGCAGTACAGGTCGCACCGGCGCGAGCAGAACGTCGCGGTTTTCAGCGCGTTCGGGTAAAGATTTATGGGCGCTTCATGCTCGAAGACCGCTCGGAGCATCCTTGCCAGGTGATCGATATGTCGCCTGGCGACGCAGCGGTCCGCGCCGACAAGCCGGGCGAGCCGGGCGAACGGGTCATCGCCTATCTCGATCATATCGGCCGCGTCGAGGGTGTCGTTACGCGCCTGACCGACGACGGCTTCGCGATGACCGTCATCGCGTCCGAGCGCAAGCGCGAAAAACTCGCCGCTCAATTGACCTGGCTCGCCAACAAGCACGAGCTCGACCTTCCCGAAGACCGCCGCCATCAGCGCGTCGCGCCGCGCAATCCGATCACAGTCCTCCAGTTGGAAGACGGAAGGCAATATCGCTGCCGCATTCTGGACCTGTCCCTGTCTGGCGCGGCGATCGAGATCGACGTTCGGCCGGCGCTCGGCGTTCAGGTCACGCTCGGCTCAATGCGTGGCCAGATCGTTCGCCATTTCCAGGACGGCATCGCGGTCGAGTTCGCAGCACTTCAACGCGAGGAATCGCTGGAAGCGGCCTTTACGGATCGATAGCTCCGGCCACGCATCAGACCTTCGAAAGGCCGGCCATGCGCCGGCCTTTTTCGTGCGTTCGTCCAAAGCACATGGTTATCGAAATATTACCGCAAAACGAATCATTTTAATAAGTATTGATTCGAATATCCATTCAATTTGATCTTGTTTTTACTCGAATATACAATTGACTTTTCGCGTCGAATAAATCGGAGCCTGTCATTGTCTACCCAAACGGGGAGACAAAAACATGGCGGCTTCAAATTACTTTCGCAGCGGGATGGCGCTGGTTCTGTTCGTGGCATTCTCGGCGACGGCGGCCGCAGCGCAGCCATTCATGCATGTCGGTGGACTGACGACGCAGCCGGTGGGCCACTACGATTTTTGCCAGCGCAAGCCGAACGAATGCCAGCCGACCGCCGATGCCAATGGCCCCGTCGAACTCAGCCGCGAATTGTGGGCCGAAATCGTCAATGTGAACAACATGGTCAACCTGTCCGTACAGCCGCGTACCGACATGGAGATGTGGGGCGTCGAGGAATATTGGTCTTATCCCGTCAATGGCTACGGCGACTGCGAGGATTATGCGCTGGAAAAGCGCAAGCGCCTGATGGCGCTGGGCGTACCGGCATCGAACCTGCTCATGACGGTCGTGCGTCAGCCCAATGGCGACGGCCATGCCGTGCTGGTCGTCAGCACCTCGATGGGCGATTTCGTTCTCGACAATCTGGAAATGCGAGTCCTGCGCTGGAACGAGACGGAATACACCTATCTCAAGCGCCAGTCGCAGCGCCATGCCGGCATGTGGGTCACGATCACGGACGATCGCGACATCCTCGTCGGCAGCGTCGTCAATCGCTGATCTCATTCAGGAACAGCCAGGTCGAGCCCCACTCCCCGTAAGTTCGACCAGGCGGAGCCGGCCCATCCCCGTGGGTCGGCTCCATTCTTTTCAGTCGATGCGCTTCAACCCCGATGTGAAGCGTTTGCCGTTCGCGACATAGGACTTTGCCGAAGCACGCAATGCGTCATCGCTGGAAATCGTACGGATGACTTTCGCAGACGCGCCGACGATCAGGGAATTGTCAGGAAACTCCTTGCCTTCCGTCACCAACGCGCCCGCACCCACCAGTGAATTCTTTCCGATCTTTGCGCCATTGAGAATGGTCGCGCCCATGCCGACCAGCGAATTGTCGCCGATCGTGCAGCCGTGAAGGATTGCGCGATGGCCGATCGTGCAGCCTGCTCCCACCGTCAGCGGCATGCCGGGATCTGTGTGCATGACCGCATGTTCCTGAATGTTCGACCCCTCGCCTATGGTGATACGCTCATTGTCGCCGCGCAGGACAGCGCCGAACCAGACGCCCACATCGCGTCCGAGCGTGACCTTGCCGATCACATGCGCATCCGGGGCGATCCAGTTGGTCGCGCGGTCCTCGAAATCCGGGGCGACACCATCGAGTTCGTAGATCGGCATGAAAATCCTCCTCTGGTCAGTGATGCGGCAACGAGCCTTTACGCGGCATTTACCATGATCGGCGAGATTTGAACGCAGCCGACTCGGGCTTTCCAACTGCCAGCAAGTGCGCGATGACCGATTTCACACGTTTCGACAATGCCCGGATCGAACAGGTCGGTGCGAACTTCATGATGAAGGTGTTCTATGCCTTCCTCGTGCTTGCCGTGCTTTCGGTCGGCATCAGCTATGCCGGCAAATCGATCGGACGAACGATCGCTCTTGCGGGCCACACCACCGACACCACGATGCAGGGCGTCGTCATCGGCGGCGAAATGCTGGCCGTTCCCTCCAACATGATCCGCTTCGCTTCCGAACGCCGATCGGGCGATGCGAGAAAGCTCGACATCTACCTGTCGTGGCCGGACCTCAACGGATATTCGGAGGAAGAACGGCCACTGTTCAACCACGCCACGGCAGACAACCGGATAATCTTCGCGACTTTTGAGCCAAGATCCATGGCCCGCGACATGTCACAGCGCCTCACTCCGATTTATCGCTTGCTGATCGAGGAACCGGGTGAACCGGTCGAGGCCGGGCTGGTCGCGCACCGCTTCATCGAAGCGTCCGGCTATGGCGACGAAATGCTGATCGTCGATCCGACGCGCTTCAGGGCGCCGTTCGTCGCCCGATGCCTGTCGGGACCGGAAGCGGATACCGCGCTGGCATCATGCGAGCGCGATATCGATTTCGGTGCCAATCTGTCGATGCGCTACCGCTTTCCGCGCGCGCTGCTCGAAGATTGGCGCAAGCTCGACGCCGCAATGCAGGCATTTGCCATGCAAACGCTGCAGGCGGCCGAGTGATCAGGTCAGATCGACGTCGAGGATCGCCATCGAGAAATTGTACGACAACTCACCATCGTCTTCGTCCTTGAAGATGATTCCCAGGAATTCGTCGCCCACGTAAAGCTCGCATGAATCGTCCTTGCGTGGACGTGCCTTCACCTCGAGCGTCGGATTATTGAACGTCCGCTTGAAGTAGGCGTCGAGCTTTCGGATTTCTTCCGGTTTCAATGGATTACTCCGGTCCTGGTTTTCAAAGAGAGGCGCTTCTGGCACGCGTTCGAAGCGCATGTAAAGCCCGAACCGCCTCTTTCAACCGAAGCTGGACTATTCGCCGGCACCTTTCGCACCGAAAAGCTGATCCATGGCGCGCGACGGCTCCTCGCAGCCCGCCTCGCCGACGACCCGGCCCGGTACGCCGGCCACCGTCTTGTTGTTGGCGATGGATTGCAGGACGACCGACCCGGCCGCGATCTTGGTGCAATGTCCGATCTCGATATTGCCGAGGATCTTAGCGCCCGCGCCGATGAGGACGCCATGCCGGATCTTGGGGTGACGATCGCCGCTTGCCTTGCCGGTGCCGCCGAGCGTCACGTCGTGCAGGATGGAAACATTGTCCTCGATCACAGCCGTTTCACCGACGACGAGCCCGGTGGCATGATCGAGAAAGATGCCTCGGCCCACGATAGCGGCCGGATGGATATCCGTCTGAAACACCGCCGATGACCGGCTTTGGAGGTAAAGCGCAAAATCCTTGCGCCCGCGCGACCACAGCCAGTGCGCCAGCCGGTGCGTCTGGATGGCATGAAAGCCCTTGAAATAGAGGATCGGCATCAGGAACCGGTCGCAGGCCGGATCACGGTCGAAATAGGCCTGAATGTCGACGCGAACGGTAGTCGACCAGTCCGCATTGTCGCGCAGCATCTCGCCATAGGTCTGCCGAATGAGATCGGCGCCCAGATCCTGATGATGCAGACGTTCCGACAGGCGATGGATCACCGCCGCCTCGAGGCTGTCCTGATTGAGAATGGTCGAATAGAGAAACGCCGAGAGGATCGGATCGGCCGCGACCGCATCGGCCGCCTCGGCCCGCACCGCGCTCCAGATCGGATCAACCGGCTGCACCGCATGGCTGCGCTGCTTCATCGAGATCGTCATCGTCTTCCTCTGTCGTCAGGCTTGGCAGTGGGAATATTGTAGTTCAAACAGAACGCTCTTTGAACTCAGTTTTCCTTATTCATCGTTCAGGTGGCGCGAATTGGCCGAAAATCAAGATGGTTTGGTAAAGCCCGGTTTCGATATCGAACGCACGGGGCATGTCCTCGTCGTCGAGATCGCGCGGCCCGACAAGAAGAACGCGCTGACAGAAGCGATGTGGATCGCGCTGGCCGAAATTTTCGACGACGTCGCGGGCAATACCGACGTCAGGGCCGTCATCCTCACCGGACGCGACGGCTCGTTTTGCGCCGGCGCGGACATCGCCGAATTCGATACGGCGCGGCGCGGTTCTCGCGCTGCGATCTATGAAGCGGCGAATTCGCGCGCTTTCGCCGCCGTTCGCGACTGTCCGGTGCCGACCATCGCTGCCATCGACGGCATCTGCTTCGGCGGCGGCTTCGGGCTGGCGGCGGCGTGCGATTTGCGGATCGCCTCCGCCGATGCGCTCTTCAGCGTTCCTGCCGCACGGCTCGGACTGGCTTATCCCGTCGACGCGATGGCCGATATCGTGCATGCGGTCGGGCCGCAGCTTGCACGGTATCTGACCTTTTCAGCCGGCCGTCTCGATGCGCAAACCGCGCTTGCCGCCGGCTTCCTGCTCGAAGTGACAGAACAATTGCCCGCACGCGACCGCGCACTGGATCTGGCGCAATCCATCGCCATGAACGCGCCGCTCTCCATCAAGGCGTCCAAGGCTTCCATTCGCGCCGTGCTGTCGGGATCGTCCGAAGACATGACGGCCGCCGCCCGGCTCGGCGCGATGACTTTCGAAAGCGACGACTACGAGGAGGGCCGGCAGGCTTTCAAGGAGCGTCGCGCGGCAAATTTTTCAGGCCGCTGACGAGTTCGCCCGGTTGGCGGGCGCATTTACCTGCTCTTCGAAAAAAGCGATGACGGCGTCCGAAAACAGATCGTTGCGGTCCCCGGCAACCATATGCCCCGCGCCGCCGATATCGACATAGCGCGCGTTTTTCGCTTGCGCCACGAAGTCGCGGGCGGCTGCCTCGTCGACGAGTTCGGACTGCATCCCTCGCACCAGAAGGATCGGAAGATCGAGCTCGGGAAGCTTCTCCAGAACGCCGCTCAGCAGCGCTTTGCCGTCCGCGTCGATGCTGGTCGCGCCGCGCACGAAAGCGGGGTCCCAATGCCAGCGGAAGCGCCCATCAGCGCCCAGCCGCAGGTTCTTGCTCAACCCGTCGAGCGAACGCGGACGCTTGCGACTGGGCAGATAGGCGGCGATCTCGTTGGCCGCCTCTTCCAGGGAGCCAAAACCTTCTTCCAGCCGCGATCCCATGAAGCCGATGATGCGCGCGACGCCCGCAGGGTTCATCTGCGGCACGACATCGACCAGAACGAGCCTGTCTATGAGCGGCCCGAAATCGGCCTCCGCCAACAGCGACGCAAGCCCGCCCAACGACGCACCGACGATCGCCGGGCGCGCGCCGAAGCGACGATTAAGGTCGCTCACCACGGCCTGAATGTCCTCAGCGTAATGCAGAAAGCTGTAATTGCCGCTGTCGACCCAGTCGCTTTCGCCGTGGCCGCGAATATCGAGGGTGACCGCCCGCTTGCCCTTTGCCGCAAGGTGCTCGGCCGTGCGCTGCCAGGCATGACGCGTCTGCCCGCCGCCATGCAGGAACAGGACAGGCTGACCGCCGCCGTCCCACAGCGAGCCGATGAGCAAATTCTTCTCGGCGCCACGAAATTCGATGCGCGTTTCCGCGATCACAGCGGATGCTCCTGCAAGAACTCCAGCGCCCTCGCTTTGAAAGTCCGGTCCCCGACCGAAAGCATGTGGTCCCGCCCGACAATGTCGAAGGCCGTCGCGTCCGGCATCAATCTCGCAAGCGCATGCGGATCGCCGGCGATATCGTCGGTCGTCCCGACGGCGATGAGTGTGGGCTGATCGATCCGGCCCATCTGCGATTGTGAAAGCTCCTGTCGCGACGTCGCGATACAGGCCGCCAGCGCTTCGCGGTCGCTTTTCGTCTGGTCGGCGAAGGCGCGGAACATGCGCCCGCGCGGGTTTGAAACGTCATCGAGGGACGGCGCGCGCAGCGCATCGGCGATCGGATCCCAGTCGCCCACCCCATCGACCATACCCATCCCGAGCCCGCCGAAGATCAGGTTCGCCACGCGTCCGGGATGTTCGCGCGCCATGAAAGCCGAAACGCGCGCGCCCATCGAGTAGCCGAAGACATGCGCGCGTACGATGCCCAGATGGTCGAGCAGTGCGACGGCATCCGAAGCCATCGCGGAAGGCGTATAGACCGATGTGTCGTAGCTTTTCGTCGTGTCGCCGTGCCCGCGATGATCGAAAGCGATGACACGGTAGCCGGCGCGCGTCAGCGTCTGCACCCAGCCCGGCTGAACCCAGTTGATGCGAAGCGTCGAGGCAAAACCGTGGATGAGCAGGATCGGTTCGCCGTGACGGTCGCCCTCGTCGATATAGGCGATGTCGAAACCGTCATGAGAAAAATACTGCACGTCGCGTTCGCTCACTGATCTGCCACCGCGTCGATGATGGGGTGATGAAGCCGCGTCCCGGCGACAATCCCGACTTCATCGGCGGTGCCAGCATGAAGTTCGAGAACGAACCGGCTCGGCGCGCCCGGGCCTATCGATGCCGTCGAAAACGGTTCCCCCGGCAAGGTGTCGATCACAACGCCGTCTTCTCCGACGAAGACGAGATCGAGCGGCAATGGCGTGTTCTGCATCCAGAAACTGACCTGGCGCGTTTCGCCGAACACGAAAAGCATCCCGCGATCTTCGGGCAGGTCCGTGCGGAACATCAGGCCGCGCGCGCGGCGCTCCGGCGTGTCGGCGATTTCGACGTCGAAGGCGACCGTCTCACCACCCGCTTCGAAGGTCAGCGGCGCGGCATCGACGGGCAATTTCATCTCAGCGCCCTGAACGACAGGCTGTGCGAAAGCGATCGGCACCGATACCGACATTCCAAAGGCGCCCGTCAGCGCGAGGGCCAGAACTGCAATGCGTTTGTTCACGAGGCGAATCCTTCGGCGTTGGCGGCGCGCAATGACGAAGGTGTCAATGCGCGGCCGGCAAAGTCCCGATATCGGGGTGAACTTCGGCAGCCATAAGGCCTTTGTCGCCACGTCCGAAGCGAACGAGAACGACCTGCCCCGGACGCAGTTCGGTGACGCCGAAGCGGCGCAGCGTTTCCATATGCACGAATATGTCTTCCGTGCCCTCGCCGCGTGTGAGAAAGCCGAAACCTTTCGTCCTGTTGAACCATTTGACCAGAGCACGCTCAAGCCCGCTTTCCGGCGTGACGGTGACATGGGTACGTTCGGTCGGCTGTTCGGACGGATGAACGGCCGTCGACATGTCCATCGCGAGGATACGGAAGGCCTGAAGCCCGCGCTCGCCCTGGCGAACCATGCAGGTCACGCGCGCGCCTTCGAGCGCCGTCGGATATCCGTCACGGCGCAGGCACGTCACATGAACAAGAATATCCCCCAAGGCAGGATCGTCGGCATTGATGAATCCGTAGCCTTTGGCGACGTCGAACCATTTGATCGAGCCGGTGGCCTCAATCAGTTCCATACCGTCGCTTTTGCTATCGGTGGAATCGCTTCTTGCCGACAGATCCCTCGCCGAGGCATTTTCCCCCATGCCCGAACCCTTCCAAGACACACCGCACCTGATTCTTGGACGGCAGGATAGCATTGTGCATTCGGGTGGGTGCAAGGCCCCATTGTGGCTTTTTCGCAGCGAAGCGGGTGAAATACTTCGCAAGGACGACCCGCCTTACCTGCATCCGACGGTTGTCGCGGATCGAATGCCGCCATATGTAGCGCACATTGGCGGTCGTCTTGATCAATGGAAAAAGGATAGGAAAATGCGCTACTTGCATACAATGGTCCGTGTAAAGGACATCGACGAATCGCTTGATTTCTACTGCAACAAGTTCGGAATGCAGGAAGTGCGCCGCGTCGAGAACGAGCAAGGCCGCTTTACGCTCATTTTTCTTGCCGCAAGGGAAGATACGGAGACGGGGAAGTCCAAACAGGCGCCGCTTCTCGAATTGACCTACAACTGGGACCCGGAAACCTACCAGGGCGGCCGCAATTTCGGTCATCTCGCTTTCGAGGTCGACGACATTTACGAAACCTGCCGGAAGCTTTCCGAACAGGGTGTTACGATCAATCGGCCGCCGCGCGACGGCAACATGGCGTTCATCAAGTCGCCCGACGGAATCTCTATCGAGCTGCTGCAAAAGGGACCAGCCAAGGAGAAGGCAGAACCCTGGATGTCGATGGAAAACACCGGCAACTGGTAACTATCACGCGGCGGCGGTCACTCGATTGCCGCCGCCTTGGCCGTGTCGATCAATCCGTTGGCGATGCTCATGCGCTCGACGGCGCGTGCGTGGAGGTGCGGAGCCAGCCGGTCCGGGTGATTGGCGAAGGCGAAGCGCCGACGCGCACGATCAAGATCGGCAATGCTTCGAAGTTTTCCGATTTCAAGCTCGCGCGCGATCACATCCGGATCTGTCGACAGGTCCGGCATGAGTGTGTCGAGTGCTTCGATCACTTCAGGAGCCAGCGTCGGCTCCCTGTAGGCGTGACGCGCCGAATTGTCGAAAAGCGGCGCGTTCGCGCCTTGCAGCCGCTCGATCTGATACAGCAGATCGCCGCGCAAGGTGGGTGCCGGGCCGCTTTCCGGCTCTTGCGGCGCAGTGGAGATCAACTCGTCGAGCAAATCTCCGAAACTCCTGGCGTTACCGCCTGCCATTCACGGCCTCCCAGCCATCTTCATTATCCCGGCAGATTAATCGTCAATTCCTAAAAAAGGTTCCGCTTGAAGGCTTCCGCGCATGGCAGGTCTGCAATTTTTCCGACTGCATCTCTCGGACAACCGGTGTCATTCTGATTGCGGGAGGATCGAAACTTCGGAGACGATCCATGGGCATCTTCACGGAATTCTTTGCACGGCCCCGGCCGATTTATGCCAACCAGAAACGCGGCATGCTGATCCTGAACATGATGAGCCAGGCGGAGTTGTCGGATCTCGGCATCAAGCCGGCCGATTTTCCGAATGTCGCGCGCGACATGGGGTCCAAGCGTCGCGCCTAGCGCATGTCTCCCGAAAGTGGGCACCGGTTTCGGGATAAAGACATGCGCAAAAACAAGAACCTAAAGCGTATGGAGCGAATCTGAAAGATTGCGACTCGCTTTAGCCGGAGCGGATCAACATTTCGGTGATCCGCTGGATTTTGCGGGCGTCTCGTGTCTCACTCGGCATGATTCGAAGGGACACGATTCGCGAGGTCTTCTCATGCGCGCGCTTCCCCGGCTTCTCGCTCCGGCCCTTGTCCTATGCGGCACGGCGGCTGGCGCACAGCCCGCCTATATCGACGACAGGTCCGCGCCGGATGTGCTGGTTCGCTCGCTCTACAACGCGATCGAACGCGCCGAATTCGCGCGCGCCTGGAGCTATTTCGCCGAACCGCCGGCCGACAGCGTCGAGGATTACGCGGCAGGTTTTGCCGATACAAGGTCGGTCGAACTCCTGACCGGCACACCATCGGAAGAAGGGGCCGCGGGCAGCGTCTACTATCAGTTGCCGATCGTGCTCAAATCCGCCGCCGCCGATGGCAGCGAAACGGTCTATGCGGGCTGCTACACACTGCGCCAGCCAAACCCTGCCAACAACCCGGACGAGTTCACGCCGCTCAGGATCGAAGACGGCACGCTGGAAGAAACCGACGCCTCGTTTGGCAGCGACGCACTTCCCACACGCTGCTCGCCGGACGGGCCGGAATTGTCCGAACAGAACGCACATATGATCGAAGCGGAAAGAGTGTTCGAGGCGACATTTGCCAACCGATGCGCCGGACGCAACCGCGAAGGCATGGGCGCGGACGCGGAGGCGCAAAGTTACGAAATCAATTTCCGCTATATGAACGAAACCTCCGACGATCCGATGAGCACGGCCCGTCTTTTCCGGTTCGCGTGCAATTTCGGCGCCTACAACGTCACGCATATGTATCTTGCGAGCATCGGCGGCGAACAGCCGGAGCCGGTCTACTTCGCCGTTCCCGAACTCGACATCCGTTACGAGAACGACGACATGGAGGCAGGGTTGCGGGACATGACGCAAATCGGCCTCATCACCCGCGCCGAACTCATCAACTCCGAATACGATCCCGATACGCAATCCATAACCACCTGGGAGAAATGGCGCGGCATCGGCGATGCATCGTCGTCGGGGCGCTGGATTTTCCGATATGGCGCATTCACGCTGGTCGAGTATTCGGTCGACCCGACCTATGACGGCGAGATCGACGCGCAGGAAATCCTCAATTTCAACGAAGCGCCTTGACGCATTCTCAATTGCTTATCGAGCGTTGCTCATCCAGTTTATGACGCCGCGCCAGTCGGTCATCCGGATCGGCGTGCCATGCGTGCCGTCCTCGAACCGGACCAGTCTGACAGGATAATTCGGCGACGCGGCAAGGATGGAGCGGAAGAAGGCTTCCTGACGCTCGACGGGAAAGACGCGATCCCGGCTCCCATGGCCGAGATACACCGGAACCCGCGCCCGAAAAGCCGCGCTCCTGATGAATTTTTCGTCCCAGTGCGAGCCGAGAAGCAGCAGTCCGCCCAGCCTGTTCGCAAGGCCTTCGTTCTGCGAAAGCTGCCAGCAGATCGCACCGCCGGCCGACCCGCAGGCAACGAAAATCGACGCCTGCGGTGACGCTGCAGCATAGGTCGTCAGCAGGGCCTCTACCTGTCCCGCTCCTGCCGGCCCAAAATCGGTGAAATCCGGCGAGAGGTACAGCCCGCCATTTTTCGCGCTCAAATTCTTGATGCGGTTGAAATTACCGCCGAACGTGAAATCGTCAGCGCCTTGCCCGCGATTGCCGCCTTGTCCGTGCAGATAGACCACGATGAAACGTGCGTCTTCGGCACGGCCGACGGCGACATGCCGGATCGGACCGGCGGGCGTTTCGACGGCAACGTCGCGCTGCATGCGCCTGACGGAAAGATCGACATAGGTCGCATGGGCGCGGCGCTCGGGGATTTCATCGCGTCCGTTGATATCGCGCATTTCACGGTAATCGACCGCGATCCGCGCGCCGCCATCGCTGGTCTCGAGCGTGACGGGAAGGGCGAACAACCGGTCCTTGAAAGGCGCGAGAAGATCGGCTGCGGCCGGACCGATGGTGAGAGCAAGGGCCGCCGCCGCAACTGCAATTCGCATCAAGCCTGCTCCACGATCCGGCCGCCGGCCTGGCGAACCGCGTCCTGCGTGTCGAGGTCGAGGCTGGCCGCCTCGCCCAGTTCGATATCGACCACCGGCAAAACGGCGCTCTCGACAAGGTGCCGCGCGCCCGTATCGCCTTCGATCTTCTCGATTTCAGCGAACAGGGCACGCGGCAGGATGACAGGATTGCCCCGCTTGCCGGCATGCGTCGCCCGCACGATCGACGATCCGCCGGAATGTTCGAAAGCCGCGATCATGCGGTCGAGCGTCTGCGCCGTAACACCCGGCATATCGCCCAATACCACCAGAAGGCCATCGACGTGTCGAGGCACGGCGCGTGCTGCCGCCTTCAAGGAGGTCGAGAGGCCGTCCGCGAAGTCGGGATTGTCCACGATGTCGATGTCCAGTTCATCGACCGCCTGCACGATCCGGTCCCGCTGATGGCCGACGATCAGGTGCGCGCGTTCGGCCCGCGATCCTTGCGTCGCTGCGGCCACACGCCGAATCAGCGGCACGCCGTCGAATTCGGCCAGAAGCTTGTTCGGCCCCTTCATCCTGCTGGAGCGTCCGGCAGCGAGAATGGCGGCATGCACCACGACTTTTCGTGTTGCCGTACTCAACTCGCGCGGTTGCGGACGCTGCGGAATTTCCATCAGCAATCCCCCGACCCCCATGCGCGCGATGTCATCGGCGGTAACCTTCAGACCGGCGAGAATACGATCGAGAATCCAATCGAAACCGTTCGTTTTCGAACTGCGCGCGCATCCCGGCGCTCCAATGACGGTCGTGCCATCCAGTTCGCCCAGAACGAGAAGATTGCCCGGATCGACCGGCATTCCCGTCCGCTCCACCCGTCCGCCTGCACGCCGTATCGCCGCCGGAATAACGTCGTCCCAGTCGCAAACCGCCGATGCCCCGAAAATCAGGAGAAGGTCACAATCGACCCTTATCGCACTGACGGCCTCGGCAAGTTCGGCCTCTTGATGCGGAACGCGCGTTTCCCGGACGATCACGCTACCCGAGCGCGCAAGCCGCTCGGTCGTCACCTTTGTCGTCTTGTCGAGAACGCTTGGCTTCACACCGCTCAGCGTCGTCTGGATGAGGCCGACACGCGCGGAGCGAAAACTCTCGACGGCAAAAATTTCGCCGGATCGCGCGACGGCGAAAGCAGCCGATAGAACATCCCTTGCCACGCCGAACGGAATCACCTTGATGGTCGCCACCATCTGTCCCGCCTGGACACGTTCGAACGGGGGCAGTGTCGCTATCGTGATCGCGGGATCGACGCTGTTGAGCGCATCGACGACGCCCTTGTCGACCGTGAAAAGACCGGCCTCCGCAGCATGGATGTTGACCCGGCCGGTTGCCGCATCGCGAATGTCTACCCCACGCACAGACAGGTTCGCCGCCATTTCGGCGGCAGCACGGTTTTCGTCGAAATCGTCCGCATCGAGGCGCGCCGCGACGACGGACCTGATGCCGGCCGCCGCCAGGACTTTGATATCCTGTGCCGAGAGACGATGCGCTTTCCTGAACCGCACTCCCCCGGCGATAAGCGAATGCGCCAGGATCGAACCTTCCGCCGCCTCGATGTCCACGGCTCCGAACTTCACGCCGCCCGCTCCGCCTGTTCCCGGCCGCGTGAGCGCAGCGACTGGATCACTTCCGCCAGAACGGCGACGGCAATCTCCGCCGGGCTGGCAGCGCCTATGGACAGGCCGATGGGGGCACGGATGCGCGCGATCTCCCCATCCGAAAGCCCGCTTGCGCGCAATCGATCAACGCGCTTCGAATGCGTCTTGCGGCTGCCGAGCGCGCCGACATAGAACGCCCCGGCCCGCAGCGCCGCCTCGATCGGCCCGTCGTCTATCTTCGGATCGTGCGTGACGGCGACCAGTGCCGTGAAGGCGTCGAGCGGGCGCTCAGTCAGAACCTTGTCCGGCCATTCCGCCGTCACGACCGTGTCGGGAAACCGTTCCGGCGTCGCAAAAGCGGAGCGCGGATCGACGATTTCGACATCGAATCCGGCGATCCGCGCCATCGGGGCCAGTGCCTGGCTGATGTGGACGGCTCCGATGATGACGAGGCGCGCCGACGGCAGGTGCACGTTGAAGAACAGTTTTTGCCCGTCGATTTCGACCATGCCCGATTTGCCGGAATCGAAGGCGCTCGACAGTGCCGCGCCCAGCGCGCCTTCGCGTGTGTCGGCTTCCCGATAAAGCGTGGAAATGCCATTCTCGAAATCGCTCACGAGGATCGCGGCCCGGCGAGCGGCACGTTCGCGGTTGAGCGTCGTCAGAACATCGCGTTCCATCATTCAGGCGACCGGTTCGACATGGACCGCGATGCGACCGCCGCAGGACAGCCCCACCTGCCAGGCGGTCTCATCCGCAACGCCGAATTCGAGCATCTTCGCCGCCCCACCCTCGATCACATCCAGCGCTTCGGTGACCACCGCACCTTCGACGCAGCCGCCGGAGACCGAGCCTTCGAAATTACCTTCGCCGTCGATGACGAGATGGCTGCCGACAGGGCGCGGTGCCGAACCCCATGTCTCCACTACCGTCGCGAGCGCGACCTTGCGCCCCTCGCCTATCCAGCGTTGCGCTATCGCAAGCGGATCGCTGCCCCGTCCCAGATCGTCGGTCATCGTCATCGCACCATACTCCTTGGTCGAGATATGGTCATGCGGCATGCCTCTTGCCAAGGTTGCTTCGGCGTTTCGCATCGACCGACAGTGCCTTGACGAGATCGCCGAGGGCGTCGAGCGAATGAACCGCGCGAAACTCGTCGACATGGTCGAGCATGACCCGCACGCCGCGTGCGCGTGGCTCGAAACCGTCGAAGCGAAGCAGCGGGTTGAGCCAGATCAGCCGGCGGCAGGACTTGTGCAGGCGCTCCATTTCCCGATCGAGCAAAGCCGTATCCTCGCGCTCCAGCCCGTCCGTGATGAGCAGAACGGTCGCGCCCTGCCCCAGAACACGGCGCGACCACAGCCGGTTGAAGCTATGCAGCGTTTCGCCGATCCGCGTGCCGCCCGACCAATCCTTCACGATCGCGGCGGCCTGTGCGAGCGCCTCGTCCGGATCGCGCTGGCGCATCTGCCGGGTCAGATTTGTCAGCCGCGTCCCGAAGACGAAGGTGTGAACGCGATTGCGCGTCTCGCTTAGCGCATGAAGAAAATGCAGGAAGACTCGGGAATATTGGCTCATCGAGCCGGAAATATCGGCGAGAATCACGAGCGGCGGATGCACTTTGCGTACCGATTTGAAACGCGGCAGAACGAGGTCGCCGCCGGTGCGCAGCGCGTGGCGCATCATCGCGCGGGGATCGGTGCGGACGCCGCGCGGATCGGCCTTGAACCGGCGGGTGTCGATATGATCGGCCGGCAGGGACAGGCGCGAGATCGCCTTGCGCGCGTCGGTGAGTTCCGCCGCGCTCATCTGGGCGAAGTCCTTGGCGCGCAACACCTCGTTGCCGGACACCGAAAACCGCGAATCGAATTCGATCTCGGGAATTTCCTGCTTCGTCTGCCGCTCGTTGCTGCCGAACAACGCTTCCGCGACGCGGTTTTCAGCCGGCTTCGGCTTTGACCGCTCACGCATGTCCGGCGCGACGGGCGAGAACATCGCGATCATCTTCTCGACCAGTTCGCGCGAGCGCCAGAACAGGCGAAACGCTTCGTCGAAGGTCGCATGGTCCTCGCGCCGGTTCACCAGAACCGCGTGCAAAGTCCAATAAAATTCCTCGCGCGTGCCGATGCCTGCGGCGAGTACCGCCTCGATCGCATCCTTGACCGCCGCCGGGCCGACGCGCATGCCGGCGGCGCGCAGGGACCGGGCGAAATAGACGATGTTGTCGCCGATGCGCCCGTCAGGCTGGACTGCGACGGCGTCACTCATCTATTCCGCCGCGGCGGCCAACTCCGCCTTGACCTCGGAAAGGATGCGCCGGCCCTCGCCGTCCGCGATGCGGGCGATGTCGTCCTGATATTTGAGGATGACGCCGATCGTGTCGGAAATCGTCTCCGGGTCGAGCGCAAGCTTGTCGAGTTCGGTCAGCGCGCTCGCCCAGTCGATCGTCTCGGCAACGCCCGGCACCTTGAACAAATCCATCTGGCGCAGACGCTGGATGAATGCCACCACTTCGGCCGACAGGCGCTCGTTGGCCTGCGGCACCTTGTTCGCGACGATTTCGAGTTCGCGCGCGGCGCTCGGATAATCCACCCAGTGATAAAGGCAGCGCCGCTTCAGCGCGTCGTGGATTTCGCGCGTCCGGTTCGTCGTGATGACGACGAGCGGCGGCTCTTTCGCCCTGATCGTGCCGAGTTCGGGCACCGTCACCTGAAAATCCGACAATATTTCAAGCAAAAACGCCTCGAACGCTTCATCCGTCCGGTCGAGTTCGTCGATCAGGAAGACGGGGGCCGCGCCTGCCTCTCCGCTCAGGGCGTCGAGCACCGGACGGCGGATCAGATATTTTTCCGAAAAGACGTTGCGCTCCATGGCGTCGCGCCGCACTTCGCCGGAAGCTTCCTCCATTCGGATTTCGATCATCTGCGCCGCGTAGTTCCATTCATAGACGGCGGAGGAGACGTCGAGACCCTCGTAGCATTGCAGCCGGATCAGCCGTCGGCCGAGCGCGGAGGCCAGCACCTTGGCGATTTCCGTCTTGCCGACACCCGCCTCGCCTTCGAGAAAGAGCGGCCGCCCCATCTTCAAGCTGAGAAACAGCACCGTAGCCAGCGCCCGGTCGCCGACATAGCCCGCACTCGCCAGCATTTCGAGCGTGGCGTCGATGGAGGAAGGCAAGGGTTGAGCGCTGGTTGTCGACATGATGCTTCCGGCAAGACCGTCAGGCTTCGAGGATATGGTAACGCCGATCCTGATAGATCAGGGGCTGGAGCCTATCGCCGATCCTGATACCTGTCACTTCACCGAAAAGTATGCGGTGCGTGGCGACATCCTTTGTTTCCACGATGCGGCAATCCAGCGAGGTCAGCGCGCCGGTCAAAACGGGGGCTCCTGTCGAAACCGTCTCCCATGTGCCGAGCGCGAAGCGTTCCTCCTGGCTGAGCTTCGTCAAACCGGAGAAGGCATCGGCCAACGGCTTGTGCTCGGCGGCAAGCGTGTTGAGCGCGAAGACACCGTTCTCGGCAAAGACGTCATTGTCCGGCTTCACGCGGCTGAGGCATACGAGAATCGTCGGCGGATGGTCCGACACCGAACAGCCGGCGATAATCGTTACGCCGCGTCGACCCGACGGCCCGTCAGTCGTGACGACGTGCACCGCGCCGCCGAAGCGGCTCATCGCATCGCGATAAAGCTGTGAATCCACCTGTTGCTTGTCGAGCACGATCGTCCCTTCGCCATTTTGCCGCATATAAGACACCACCCCTTGCCAACAAGGCATCGTACGCCTCCCGATTAGCCGGTTGCACGCCTGCCCGCCACCCTTTACCTGTGAGCGCAGCCTTCACTCTTATCGATACGGTTCATGCGGCACGGTCCGGCAAATATCGTTCTTCTTGCATTTCTCGTCGCAGCCGTGCCCGCCGCTGCGGAAGGACGGATCGGCCTGTCCGCACCGCTCGGCGACACTGCCCCCTTACTGACGGCGCAGATGGAGGCCGGAGCGCGCGCCGCATCCGATTTGCGCAGCGCCGAACTCGTCATCGAGGACGATGCCTGCACCGCCGAAGGTGGCGAGCGCGCAGCCCGCGCCTTCGTGGAGGCTGGGGTCGGTGCGGTCGTAGGCTATCTGTGCACTGTATCCATCGAAGCGGCCCTGCCGATCCTGACCGAAGCCGATATTCCCGTGATTGCGACCGGCATTCGGACCGACAGCCTCACCGACCGGCGCGAGCGCACCGGTTGGCAGGTCTTCCGGCTTGGTCCGCGTGCGGATGGCGAACGCGAGGTTGCTGCCCGCTACGTCGTCGAAAACTGGCGTGAGACGCCTTTTGCGATCGTGGACGACGGCACGATCTATGGCCGCGACCTTGCCGAAGCGGTGCGCAACGCAGCGGAGCAATCCGCTCTGGCGCCGGTCTTCGTCGATACGTTCCGCCCGCAGCTCGACAACCAGATCGGTCTTGTCGCCCGCTTGCGCCGCTCGGGAGCAACCCACGTTTTCGTCGGCGGCGACCGCGAGGACATCGCCATCATGGCCCGCGATGCGGCGGGCCTGGACTACGAACTTGAAATCGCCGGCGGCGAAGCCCTGCGCGCGGCACCGGGTGAAACGCCGTTGACCGAAGGAATACGCATGATCGCGGCCACGCGATGGATCGACGATGTCGAGGGGCAGGCGAACGCGGCGGTGGAGAGGCGCGGCTACTTCCAGCCGACCCATGCCGCCGTCGAAATTGCCCTGGACGCAATCGCTCGTCAGGCCGACGAACCCCTTGCGCAAACGATAGCTGCCGGCCGTTTCGAAACGGTCATCGGCCCGGTTACCTTCGACGACAAGGGCGACATGCAAGGCGAACCCTACCGCGTCTATCGCTATGACGGCACCGATTTCGTCGCGACGGAGGACTGATGTTCAAAACCGGCCCGCGCAATCTCATCACGGATGTCGCCGGGCTCAAAGTCGGCAATTTCCACGATGCCGCGCTCAAATCGGGCGTGACCGTCGTTCTGTCGGACGAACCGGCTGTCGCCAGTTTCAAGGTTCTGGGCGGCGCACCCGGCACGCGCGAGACCGATCTTCTGGAGCCGCACAACTCCGTCCAGGCGGTGAACGGCCTCGTTCTGTCGGGTGGTTCCGCCTTCGGGCTCGATGCCGCTTCGGGCGTGCAGGCGGCATTGCGCGAACGCGGCATCGGCTTTGTCGTGCGAGACGCGATCGTGCCGATCGTGCCCTCTGCGATCCTGTTCGATCTGATCAATGGCGGCAACAAGGACTGGGGACGCTATCCGCCCTATCGCGAGATGGGCTACGAGGCGGTCCAAGATGCCGCGCGCGACTTCCAGATCGGCAGCGCCGGCGCGGGCTTCGGTGCGCTGACGGCGGGGCTCAAGGGCGGTCTCGGCTCCGCCTCCACCCTGCTGCCCGGCGGGGTGACGCTCGGGGCGCTGGTCGCGGTCAATCCGCTGGGCGCGACGACGATCGGCACGTCACGCCACTTCTGGGCAGCGCCCTTCGAGATCGGCGACGAGTTCGGCGGGCTGGGCATGCCCGCGCTGATGCCGGCCGATGCGCAATCCGTCCGCCTCAAATTCCGCGACGGCCCGGCAGAGGCCAACACCACGATCGCGGTCATCGCGACCGACGCCGTCCTGAGCAAGGCGGCCGCCAAGCGTCTGGCCGTCTCTGCCCATGACGGGTTTACCCGTGCGATCTGGCCTGCCCACACGCCGCATGACGGCGATCTCGTGTTCGCCATGGCGACGGGGACGGCCGGCCGCACGCTCGATCCGTCGGAAGAACTCGACTTCCATGCCGCCGCTGCGGCGACCATGGCGCGCGCAATCGCGCGGGGTGTTTATGCGACGACCGCGTTCGAAGGTGACCTCATGCCCGCCTGGTCGACGCGCTTTGAGCATTGAGCCTTTTCGGCTCGTCTGTTAGGGACCGCGCATTATTCCCGAACGTTAGGACGTCACGCATGATCCCGCGCTATTCGCGGCCTGAAATGGTCGCCATCTGGTCTCCCGAAACCAAGTTCCGCATCTGGTTCGAGATCGAGGCGCATGCGTGCGACGCGCTGGCGCAAATCGGTGTTATCCCTCAGGACGCGGCCCGCACCATCTGGGAAAAGGGTGGCGCGGCGAAATTCGACGTCGAGCGCATCGATGAGATCGAGCGCGAGACCAAGCACGATGTCATCGCCTTCCTGACCCATCTGGCCGAGTTCGTCGGGCCGGATTCGCGCTTCATCCATCAGGGCATGACTTCGTCGGACGTGCTCGACACGACCTTGAACATCCAGCTCGTACGCGCCGCTGACCTGCTCCTGGCAGATATGGACCGCGTGCTCGTCGCCTTGAAGAAGCGCGCCCTCGAGCACAAGGACGATGTCCGCATCGGTCGCAGCCACGGCATCCATGCCGAGCCGACGACGATGGGGCTCACCTTCGCGCGCTTCTATGCCGAGATGGCGCGCGGCCGCGATCGCCTTGTCGCCGCGCGGGCGGAGATTGCGACCGGCGCGATTTCCGGTGCGGTCGGCACTTTCGCCAATATCGATCCCTTCGTCGAAGAGCATGTCTGCGCAAAGCTGGGCCTGACGCCCGAGCCCATCTCGACGCAAATTATCCCGCGCGACCGCCATGCGATGTTCTTCGCCACGCTCGGCGTCATCGCCTCGTCGATCGAGAATGTCGCGACGGAAATCCGGCACATGCAGCGCACCGAGGTTCTGGAAGCGGAGGAATTCTTCGCGCCCGGCCAGAAGGGGTCGTCCGCGATGCCGCACAAGCGCAATCCCGTTTTGACGGAAAATCTCACCGGCCTTGCCCGCCTCGTGCGCATGTCGGTCGTCCCGGCCCTTGAGAATGTCGCCCTGTGGCACGAGCGCGATATCAGTCATTCGAGCGTCGAACGCGGCATCGCGCCAGACACCACGATCACGCTCGACTTCGCGCTGAATCGTCTAACCGGCGTTGTCGAGAAGCTGGTCGTCTATCCCGACAACATGCTGAAGAACATGAACAAGTTCCGTGGTCTCGTGATGAGCCAGCGGGTGCTTTTGGCTTTGACGCAGGCAGGGGTTTCCCGCGAGGACGCCTATCGCCTCGTCCAGCGCAACGCCATGAAGGTGTGGGAACAGGGGGCGGATTTTCTCGAGGAACTGCTCAAGGATTCCGAGGTGCGTGCCGCCCTGCCCGAGGATGAAATCCGCGAGAAATTCGACCTCGGCTACCACACCAAGCATGTCGACACGATTTTCAAGCGCGTTTTCGGGTGACGCTCACATCCTTGTGAATTCGCCAAACTGCCGATCTGTGGGAACCTTTGCGGTGACGGTGCATTTTTTGATGCACAGCCGCACGGCTCCCCTCACCGGCGCGGCAGATTGAGAAGACCTCCAGTAAGAAGTCCGCGTTTCCCCTGACGCGGACTTCTTCTTTTTTGGATATCAGACAGCCGACACGCGAATTTCCGTGCCCCACGGATCGTGCTTTGTCGAAGAGGCGTGATCGCTGGAAGCGAGTTCGACGAAGGACAGACCGGCCCGGTCCGCATCTCGAGACCCGGCACCTGCACTTTGCCAGGTGTTAGCGCCGATGTGATGGTGGTATCCGCCCGATGCGAGGAACACCGCCTGCGTGCCGTATTTCGCCATCGTGGCGAAACCGAACTCCGAATGCCACCAATCCTCCGCCACGCTCGGATCGCCGACCCGCAAATGTACGTGGCCGATCACGGTTCCGTCCGGTGCACTCGTCCAAGAAGGCGTATCGCCATCGAGTTCGCCCAGAAGGTTGTCGACGTCGAGGCGGTTCGTCGCCATGGCGATATCGCCGCCATCGCGCACCCAATCCTCCTTCGGACGGTCTGCATAGATTTCGATGCCGTTGCCTTCGGGGTCGCTCAGATAGAGCGCTTCGCTGACCAGATGGTCGGATGCGCCACTCACCGGAATGCGATTTTCGCTGGCGCGCCGCACCCAGCGCGCCAGATCCCGCCGTGAGGGCAGGAGGAACGCCGTATGGAACAGGCCCGCGCTGCGCGGATCATCCGGCTTGGATGAGGGAACACTCTCGATCTCGATCAATTCGCGCCCCGTAGCGCCCAGCACGATCGCACCGTCACGGCGGCTCTGTTCGTCGAGCCCCAGCAGATTTCGATAGAAGGCCGCCAATGCCTCTCCATCGCGGGCTTTCAGTCCGACTTTTGCGATGTGGGTCGGCGTTGTCACCGAAAATGGCAGTACGGTCATGACGATCTCCTTTACGGGCATGCAGCGTTCTCCATCAAAATCGTCAGCCGCATTGTTCAGCGCAATCACAATTACAAAGACAGCGCGTTCAGCATTGAGAAACGATCTGCATGTGGTTGCGAAACCGCTGTATGCTGGCTACATGCCGCGCCATGAAAGCAAAAGACGCCGATATCCTGATCATACCCGGTTACATGAATTCGGGCGCTCACCATTGGCAGACGCGATGGGAAGCAAAGCTTTCCACGGCGCGCCGTGTCGAGCAGGCCGAATGGTCGAAACCGGTCTTCGAGGACTGGACCAAACGCTTGGTCGCGGAAGTGGCACGCGCCGAAAAGCCGGTCGTTCTGGTTGCGCACTCTCTCGGCGTCGCGACCGCGGTCCAGGCCGTCCCGGAGTTTGGCGGCAAAATAGCGGGCGCATTCTTCGTCGCTCCGCCCGACATCGCCAATCCGGATGTTCGTCCGCGCCATTTGATGACGTTCGGGCCCTATCGTCGCGATCCCTTGCCCTTCCCCTCGATCACCGTGGCAAGCCGTAACGACCCGTTCTGCAGCTTCGACGTCGCCGAAGACATTGCCGCCGCATGGGGGTCGCTCTTCATCGACGCGGGGGAAGCCGGTCATATCAATGCCGAATCCGGCCATGGCCCATGGCCGGAGGGCACCCTCACCTTCGCGAAATTCGTCTCTACGCTCGAGCCTTAGACCATGATGCCGAAAAGTGGGACCCGGTTTTCGGGCGACATCATGGTCCAACTCTTTGCCGCATGTCTGCGACGCCAAGCGATTCCACTTGGCTGCATCATGCTTGAGCGGCGTCGAGCAGCGACTGCGCGCCGAGCGTCATGTAGCGCGCCTCCGTTCCCAGAGCGATAAACCGATAGCCAAGGCCGCGAAACCGTGTGGTAAGCGCCGGATCGACAACATAGATCGCGGCCAGCTTTCCGGCGGCCGCTGCACGCGACGCGATGTGGCCTATCGCGTCCATCATGTCCGGCAAAGACGGATTGACCGTCGCCCCGTCCGTCCAGGCAATCGAGAAATCGGCTGGGCCTACGAAGACGCCGTCGATGCCCGGCACAGCCAGGATGCCGTCGAGCGCATCGAGCGCCTCACGCGTCTCGATCATCGCGAAGGCGAGCGTGGCGTCGTTCTCGCCCTTGAGCCAGGCGGATGTATCCGATACGTGCCGGCGTGACATCGCGAAAGTCGGCCCCCAGGATCGCGACCCGACCGGCGGGTATTTCATGGCAGCGGCGAAGGCCTGCGCATCCGCCACCGAATTCACCATCGGCGCGATGACGGCCTCCGCTCCGAAATCGAGCGCGCGGCTCGCCATGTCGACCCGGCCAACCGGTATGCGCACGACGGCATGCTTGCCGGCAGCCACGACAGGCGCGAGGCCGCGCAGGATGCTGTCTTCGTGATGACCACCATGCTGCATATCGAGCGTGATCGCCTCGAACGCCGTCATGCAAAGCATTTCCACCGTGATGGAATCGGGAATGGCCGACCAGGCGGTGAAGATGGTTTCGTCGGCCCTGAGCCGCGCCGCGAGCGTCATGACGCCTCGATCTGTGCGACGGCCGTGGCGAGCAGTTCTTCCATGGTCCGGCGAATCTGGTGGTCGGACTGGGCGACACCGCCCGCGTCGAAGTCCTTGCGGATCTTGCGGAAGACATCATGGTCGCCCGCTTCCTCGAAATCGGAAGCGACCACCTCGCGCGCATAGGCATCGGCGTCATCGCCATTCTTGCCCAGTTTTTCGGCTGCCCATAGCCCAAGCAGCTTGTTACGGCGCGCCATGGCGCGGAACCTCAATTCCTCGTCATGGGCGAACTTGCGCTCGAAACCTTCTTCGCGATCCTTGAAGCTCATCAATAAAACCTCGTTTTCCTGTCGTCATGCGACCAGACCAGACGGCCGCGATCCGGTCAATATGGGTGCAAGCATCCGGAGGCGGAAGTGAAAATAGCGGTTCGGCCCTTGTGGGCAGGCCTTTTTCGTGATTGAGCGCGGATAGCTATTGCGCTAGAGAGCGGGCAAAGTTCAGTGACCGTCCGCATTCCAGCGGATGAAAGGCTGCCGGGCCCTTTCGCTCCGGCCACCGAGACCAGAGACCGCCATGAACCGTCGCCGCCGCATTTACGAGGGCAAGGCCAAGATTCTTTATGAAGGCCCCGAGCCCGGCACGTTGATCCAGTTCTTCAAGGACGACGCCACCGCCTTCAACAAGAAGAAGCACGAAGTCGTTGACGGCAAGGGCGTGCTTAACAACCGCATTTCCGAGCACATCTTCAACCATCTGAACCGGATGGGCATCCCGACGCATTTCATACGCCGGCTGAACATGCGCGAGCAGTTGATCAAGGAAGTCGAAATCATCCCGCTTGAGGTCGTCGTGCGCAACGTGGCGGCCGGTTCGCTGGCCAAGCGCCTCGGCATCGAGGAAGGCACCGTGCTGCCACGCTCGATCATCGAATTCTACTACAAGGCCGACGCGCTCGACGATCCGATGGTGTCCGAAGAGCACATCACGGCGTTCGGCTGGGCAGCACCGCAGGAACTTGACGACATCATGGCGCTGGCCATCCGCGTCAACGATTTTCTGTCCGGACTTTTCCTCGGCGTCGGCATCCAGCTCATCGATTTTAAGATCGAGTGCGGCCGCCTCTATGAAGGCGACATGATGCGAATCGTAGTGGCAGATGAGATTTCGCCTGATTCGTGCCGTCTGTGGGACGTTGCGACACAGGACAAGCTCGACAAGGATCGTTTCCGTCGGGACATGGGCGGCCTCGTCGAAGCCTATCAGGAAGTTGCCCGCCGGTTGGGCATCATGAACGAAAACGAACCTCCCCGCCCGTCCGGACCGGTGCTCGTCACCTCGGGCAACGGCAAGGGCAAGCCGCACTAACTCTCGGAGCTTGAAGTGATCAAAGCGCGCGTCACCGTCACGCTGAAGAACGGCGTTCTGGACCCCCAGGGCAAGGCGATCGAAGGCGCGCTCGGCGCGCTGGGCTTCGATGGCGTCGGCCATGTCCGTCAGGGCAAGGTGTTCGACATCGAGCTCGACGGCGCCGATCGCGCGAAAGCCGAATCGGAGCTGAAGGCGATGTGCGACAAGCTTCTGGCGAACACAGTAATTGAGAACTACACTGTCAGCATAACCTGAGGTTGTGCGGAGACGACGATGTCTGAAGTGACGAACGAGTTGATCTACGAACTGCTGAAGCGCACTCATCTCGACATGGGCGAGATGCGCCAAGACATGCTCGAAGTGAAACGCGAGGTAAACGTCATTCGTGGTCATCTGGCGGCAACGCAGGCGGACATCAACAATATTTACGGCATTCTTGCCCGTCACGACGATCGCTTGGAGCGCATCGAACGCCGCCTCGAACTTCGTGAACTCGCCGAACCGCACACGCCCTACGAGCCAAAATGAAATCAGCCGTCATCCTCCTCCCCGGCCTGAACCGCGACCGCGACATGATCGCGGCGCTGACCAAAATCGGGGGCAAGCCGCCGGTGACCGTGTGGCAGACCGATACGGAAATTCCCGATGTCGATCTGATCGTCATACCGGGAGGCTTTTCCTACGGCGATTATCTGCGCTGCGGCGCGATTGCAGCGCGCATGCCCGTCATGCGGGCGGTTGCGGAAAAAGCTGCGAAGGGCGTCGCGGTCATGGGGGTGTGCAACGGGTTTCAGATCGTGGTCGAGGCCGGTCTTTTGCCCGGCGCGCTGATGCGCAATGCGTCGCTCAAATTCGTCTGCCGCGAAGTGAAGCTGGAAGTCGCCAACGCCGATACACGCTTCACAAGCCGCTACGAGAAGGGTCAGGTCATCCGCTCACCCGTGGCCCATCATGACGGCAACTATTTCGCCGATGCCGAGACGCTTGCGCGCCTCGAAGGCGAAGGCCGCATCGTTTTCCGCTATGCCGAAGGCACCAATCCGAACGGCTCGCTCAACGACATCGCCGGCATCGTCAATGACAAGGGGAACGTTCTCGGCATGATGCCGCATCCCGAGAACCTCATCGAAGATGCACATGGCGGCCTGGACGGTCGTGCGATTTTCGAGGCCGCACTCGGGCGGGCGGCGTGAAAGCTGCATTCGCTGCCGTCGCACTGGCATTGGCGCTGTCCGGCTGCCGCGCCTCGGCGCCGGGCATCGAAACGGCGTCGCAGCCCGGCGACTCATCAGCGCTTTCAACCATGGAGCGCGTCGCGGTCGCGGCGCAGCGTTGCTGGTTTCGGGCAAGCGACCCGCGCTTTTCCGGCCTGATCATGTCGCCTGAGTTGACATCGCATTCCGGCAAGCCGCGCATTCTCGCCGTGCCGCAGGGTAACATCGGCGGCCTGCCCAAGCTGGTCGTCGAAGCCTCGGGCAGCCCGGCGCGCATCAATACGTTCGGCCCGCTTGTTGATGGCAGCGCCGAATCCGCCCGCATATCGTCCGACATCACAAGATGGGCTTCGGGCGAAACCACCTGTTCCCGCCCGGCCTGACGGAGACTAGTCCGCGTGACCATTTCGAATTCGATCCCGATCACCGACGCGTTGATCGCTTCCCACGGTTTGAAGCCTGATGAATATCAGCGCATTCTCGACCTGATCGGCCGTGAACCGACTTTCACCGAGCTTGGCATCTTCTCGGCCATGTGGAACGAGCATTGTTCGTACAAATCCTCGAAGAAATGGCTGAAGACTCTGCCGACCACGGGGCCGCGCGTGCTTCAGGGCCCGGGCGAAAACGCCGGCGTGGTCGATATCGGCGACGGACAGGCCGTGGTCTTCAAGATGGAGAGCCACAACCACCCCTCCTATATCGAGCCTTATCAGGGCGCTGCGACGGGCGTCGGCGGCATCCTTCGCGACGTCTTCACGATGGGCGCGCGCCCGATCGCGGCGATGAACGCGCTGCGCTTCGGCGCGCCGGACCATCCCAAGACCAAACATCTGGTGGCAGGCGTCGTCGCCGGCGTCGGCGGCTATGGCAATTCCTTCGGCGTCCCGACTGTCGGCGGTGAGGTCGAGTTCGATCCGAGCTACAACGGCAACTGCCTCGTCAACGCCTTCGCAGCGGGCCTTGCCGATACCGACAAGATCTTCCTGTCACAGGCCAAGGGCGTCGGGCTTCCGGTCGTCTATCTCGGGGCCAAGACGGGCCGTGACGGCGTCGGCGGCGCCACGATGGCGTCGGCCGAGTTCGACGACGACATCGAGGAAAAGCGGCCGACCGTTCAGGTCGGCGATCCCTTCACCGAAAAATGCCTTCTCGAAGCCTGCCTCGAACTGATGAAGACCGGCGCGGTCATCGCCATTCAGGATATGGGCGCTGCGGGCCTCACTTGCTCGGCCGTCGAAATGGGCGCCAAGGGCGATCTCGGCATCGAGCTCGACCTTGACACTGTCCCGGTGCGCGAGGAGCGCATGTCGGCCTATGAGATGATGCTGTCGGAAAGCCAGGAGCGCATGCTCATGGTGCTGAGCCCCGATAAGGAAGCCGAAGCCGAGGCGATCTTCCGCAAATGGGGTCTCGACTTCGCCATCGTCGGCAAGACGACGAATGATCTGCGCTTCCGTGTCCTCCATCAAGGCGAGGAAGTTGCGAATCTGCCGATCAAGGAACTCGGCGACGAAGCGCCTGAGTATGACCGCCCATGGGTCGAGACCGCCAAATCCGCCCTCCCCGATTTCTCCGACCGGCGGGCAATCGATCCGGCGGACGCGCTTTTGAAGCTGATAGGCTCGCCGAACCTGTCCTCGCGCCGCTGGGTGTGGGAGCAATACGACACGCTGATCCAGGGCAATTCGCTGCAGCGTCCCGGCGGCGATGCAGGGGTCGTGCGAGTCGAGGGCCACGACAAGAAGGCACTCGCCTTCTCATCGGACGTGACGCCGCGCTATGTCGAGGCCGACCCGTTTGAAGGCGGCAAGCAGGCAGTCGCCGAATGCTGGCGCAATCTGTGCGCCACCGGCGCGCTGCCGCTTGCCGCGACCGACAATCTGAATTTCGGCAATCCCGAGCGTCCCGAGATCATGGGCCAGCTCGTCGGTGCGATCAAAGGCATCGGCGAAGCGTGCCGCGCGCTCGACTTCCCAATCGTGTCGGGTAATGTCTCGCTCTACAACGAAACCAACGGCAAGGCGATCATGCCAACGCCAACCATCGGCGGCGTCGGCCTCATCGATGATTGGTCGAAGATGGCGCGCATCGCGTTTGCTAACGAGGGCGACGCGATCCTGTTGGTCTGCGCATCGCCGCAATGGGGCACCCATCTGGCGCAGTCGACATATATGCGCGACCTCCACGAGCGCCGCGACGGTCCGCCGCCGACTGTCGACCTCGATCACGAGCGCCGTGCCGGCGGTTTCGTGCGCGATGCGATCCACGACGGAAGGGTGACGGCCTGTCACGACGTTTCCGACGGCGGCATCGCCGTAGCGATTGCGGAAATGGCGATCGCATCCGGTATCGGCGCCGCAATCAGCCTGCCGACCCCGGGCGATTCCACGCCGGTGCTCTTCGGCGAGGATCAGGGCCGCTACCTCCTGACGGTTCCCCGCGCCGACAAGCAGCTTTTGCGCGAGATCGTCGACGAGGGCGCGGCCCGCGGCCTCGTCGTCGCATGGATCGGCGAGACGGGCGGACGCGAATTGCAACTGCCCGGCACGCGTGCCATATCCGTCGAAGAACTCAAGGCACGCCACGAATCGTGGTTCCCCGAATTCATGGACTGAAGGCATTTTCAATGGCTATGGACGCGCGCGACATCGAACGCATGATCAAGGACGCCATTCCCGACGCGAAGGTGACGATCCGCGACCTGGCCGGCGATGGCGATCATTATGCGGCGGAAGTTGTCGCCGAAAGCTTTCGCGGCAAGAGCCGCGTCCAGCAGCACCAGATGGTTTACGATGCGCTGAAGGGCAATATGGGCGGTGTTCTTCATGCGCTCGCACTCCAGACGAGCGTTCCCGAATAGCGTAAACTCGACATTCGGCGGCTCATCGCTTATCTAGAGACCATCCCGAATTCATTCCGCTACCGGCCTTGACCCGGCAGACGAAAGGCAGATCCATGACAGCGATCAACCAGTTCATCGACAACGAAGTGAAGTCGAACGATGTCGTTCTTTTCATGAAGGGAACGCCCGGTTTTCCGCAATGCGGCTTTTCCGGCCAGGTCGTGCAGATCCTCGATTACCTCGGCGTCGACTACAAGGGCGTCAACATTTTGACCTCGGACGAGCTTCGCCAGGGCATCAAGGAATACTCCAACTGGCCGACCATTCCCCAGCTCTATGTCAAGGGTGAGTTCGTCGGCGGTTGCGACATCATCCGCGAAATGTTCCAGGCCGGCGAATTGCAGTCCTTCCTGGGTGAAAAAGGCGTGAGCGTCAAAGCCGCCTGACCAACGGGCGCGCAAGGCGCGCCGAACCGAAATCAAAGTCCAAGCGATGCGCCGGTTTCCGACCGGCGCATTTTCGTCTCTGGAATATTGCTGGATCAAGATCGATGGACCAGACCCACTCGCGCGCGACGATTGCCGACAGGTTGCCGCTCGGACGAAATGAACTTATCGCGCTCGCCGCCGCCCTGATGGCGCTTAACGCGCTCGCGATCGACATCATGCTGCCGGGATTGCAGGAGATCGGCGCGAGCCTCGGCGAGCCGGACGAGAACCGGCGTCAGCTCGTCATTACGGCCTACATTACCGGCTTCGGTCTCGCCCAGCTTGTCTTCGGCCCGCTGTCCGACCGGTTCGGCCGTCGCAATCCGCTGCTTGTCGGTGTCGTGGTCTATGTGATCGCGGCCTTCGCCTGTGCGGTTTCGCCGACCTTCGGCGCACTGCTCGCCCTGCGCTTCGTTCAGGGCATGGGTGCAGCGGCGACGCGCGTCATCGCCATATCGGTCATTCGCGACATTTTCGGCGGCCGCGCCATGGCCGAAGTCATGTCGCTCGTCTTCATGGTCTTCATGGTCGTGCCGGTCATCGCGCCCGGCGTCGGCCAGGTCATCATGCTGTTTGCCAACTGGCACTGGATTTTCGTCTTCATCGGAATCATGTCGACGCTGGTGCTGATTTGGATCGCGATGCGCCTGCCCGAAACGCTGAGGCCGGAAAACACGCGCGCCTTCACGGTCTCGTCCATCGCCGAGGGCTTCCGCATCGTCCTGACGAACCGTGTGGCCGTCTGCTACACGGTCGCCCTTACCTTCATGTTCGGCGCGCTGTTCGGCTTCATCAATTCGGCCCAGCAGATTTATGTCGGGCTCTACGGTGTCGGTGCCTGGTTCCCGGTCTTTTTCGGGGTCGTCGCCGGCTTCATGGCCATTTCGTCCTACCTGAACGCAAGGCTGGTCGGCCGGTTCGGCATGCGCAAGCTTGCCCATGGCGCATTGCTCGGCTTTCTCGCCATGACGACGCTCGGCTTCGTGCTGGCGCTGCTCGGCCCTGTGCCGCTGTGGCTTTTCACCATCATCTACGCCCTGGCGATGGTGCAGTTCGCCTGGATCGGCGCGAATTTCAACTCGCTCGCGATGGAGCCGCTCGGCCACGTCGCGGGAACGGCATCGTCCGTTCAGGGCTTCCTGCAAACCGCAGGCGGCGGGATTATCGGTGCGCTCATCGGACAGGCATTCGACGGTACGATCCGAGCGTTCTCGGCCGGCTATTTCTTCGCGGGTCTCTTCGCGCTCGTCATGGTTCTGATCGCGGAACGAGGACGCCTGTTCCAGCCCCAGCATGCACCGCTGCACGATAAGTGAGCCTTGAGGCTCAATGCATCATTTCTTCGACCGTAAGGCGTCTGCCCTTGCGGTCGAAGAAATGTCCTTCGTTGAGAATACGGCGGTCCTCGCGCAGGCGTGCCTCGAGTTCCCTCAGTTCCGAACGGGCCACATCGTTCGGCACGGGCCCGTTGAAATAGCTGTTCACCGGGAAGAAGGCGGCGCCGCTCCACGAGACACCTGCACCCGTGAAAAGTTCACGCACCTCGATCCAGCGCGTCTCGTCACCGATGACGTTCATAAAGGTCGAGCGCAAAAGCTCGATCGCGCTGCCCTCGATGGAAACGAGCACGACGAGCACGGTGAAATCGCCGCGTCGCCGATATTCGCCTGAAAGCCATGGGTCGAACCGGTTGGGACGCTCAGAAGTCGACAAGCTGCGTCTCCGGCATATAGTGCTCGAAAAGCACCCAGAACGGCTTGCCGCGCGCCTCGACGTACCAGTCCTCGAACGCCTCGAGCTCTGTTTTGATATCGGCAACCGGCTCGTCACCAATCGACGCCGTCACAATCTCATCGTCATCGATCTCGCGCGTGGCGGCAAAGGCTGCGGCGGCGACCTTCGCATACTGGACGAGCACTTCGTCCCGCGCATCGCTGTTCTCGCGCCAGCCGAGCCGGTTGGACAGCGCCGCGATCGCGCCGGCGACCGCGATTTCCTCGGTTTGTGCCTGCGCCACCGTGGCGAACAGGGACTTCATAAGGTTCATCCGCCTGTTGGCGAATGCGCGTGCTTCGGCCAACGCCGCCACGCGCGTCGCCATCGTCCGGCGGAATTCGGATTCTTCATGCTCGCGGGCACCTGCCTGTGAGGCCAGTTCTGCGATGAAGGGATGTATGTCGGTCATGTACCATTCCGGGAAACTGGCGGAGGAGAGTGGGAGTCGAACCCACCTGGGACCGTCTCACGGCCCCACCCGGATTTGAAGTCCGGACGCCCCACCGGGGACGCTTCTCTTCCTTTGTCTTGCTCGCCGGACACACCGCCGCCGAAAAGGTCGAGCCGATGCGGGTTCAGCCGGCGAAGGTCGCCCTTGCGTATGGTCACGCCATGTCGATCAAGGAACTCCAGTATCTCAATAGATACCTTTCGCCCGTTTTCCAACCGGTCGCGCAAATCGGCCGCGATAAACTCACCCTTCGGCTTGGCCGCGGCCACCTCCTTCAGAATATTCACGATTTCCGTCATGACATCACGCGCAAAGAAACTGTCCTGCGCCACCTCGTGAACCCGGCCCATGCGGCTCGCCCGCTTCAACAAGGCTCGCATCTTCAGTTCCGATACGCCGAACATGGACGCGAAGTCACGCGTGCGCGGCGGACGAAACCGGTCGGCTCCCGTCAGATGCGGCTCGATACCGGCCCAAAGTTCTTCATCCTCATCCGACAGTCGAACGACATGGCTCGCGCGTCGCACCCATGCGCCATCGAGCGAGATTTCGCCCTGCCGCTGCAAGCCCTGCAATGCGAGACGAAAGACCGGGGCGGGCAATCGAACCTCGCCGAGAAGCCGCAACCGTTCGAGGCCGATGCCCGGCTGATCGGGATTTTCCGCGTGATAGGCATCGAGATCGGCGAGCACGCGCTGACGAAACCGCAGCCAGCGCGCGGGCGCCATGACCACAGCTCCCGTTTCGGGCGGAATCCGGATCGTCTCTGCCGCAAGATGCGCAGATTGTTCCGCACCGAGCGCACGATCGCGCGCGAACGCGTCGATGTCGAGAAAGAAGGGCGGAATGTCGAGAAGTCTGCCAAGCGCAAGCCGCGCATCGGGCGTTGCCATCGCCTCGATTTGTCTGAGCCGTTCGGGCGAGCGACGCCGCCTGGCCGGTGCGCGCAGATCGATGAAGACGCCGCCACCGATGGTGCGTTGTGCAGAAGTGTCCCGGATCACGAAGCGGTCGCCGACCGCCGCCGCGATCGGCCGCTCGAGCACGAGTTGAACGGAAGCATGAGCGCCCGGCAAGATCGGTTCGTCCTGAAGAAGCACGATCCTCGCGGGCACCTCGCACGAGGCGTGATGCAGATGAACCGGAAACCACTGTCCGATCGGCCGCTTCTCGCCGGCAAGTACGTCGAGTCGGGCGTCGATCCGCGCTGTCGGCGCATGAAGGAATGGGTCGACGATCATTTCGCCCCGCGCGATCTTATGAGCGCCGATCCCTTCGCCGGCCAGATTGAGCGCACAGCGATCCCCTGCCCGGCCTCGCTCCGCTTTCTCGTTCTGCGCGTGGATGGCACGAACGCGTGCCGGCAGGCCCGAAGGACTGACCATGACCATGTCACCGATGCCGATTTCGCCGGAAAGCACGGTGCCGGTGACGACCGTGCCCGCCCCTTGAATGGTGAATGAGCGATCGACGGCGAGGCGAAAGCGACCGGCTGCGCTGCGCCGGCCGACATCGAGCGCAGCCGTCGCCAGTCGTGCCTCGAGCTGCGCGATGCCGACGCCGGTCGTGCTCGACACCGTCAGCACCTCCGCGCCTTCGAGCACCGTCCCGGCAAGCGCCGCCTCGATTTCGATCTCGACGGCGAGCAGCCTGTCTTCCGAGACAAGATCGGCCTTCGTGATCACGACGATGCCGTGCCGGACTTTCAGGAGATCGAGAATGCCGAGATGCTCGCGTGTTTGCGGCATGACCCCGTCGTCGGCCGCGACGACCAGCAAGGCGAAATCGATCCCGCTTGCACCTGCCAGCATCGTGTGGATGAAACGTTCATGGCCCGGCACGTCGATGAAGCCGATCCGGGCGCCATTCACCAGCGTGCGGTAGGCGAAGCCGAGATCGATCGAGATGCCCCGCGATTTTTCTTCCACGAGACGGTCGGTCTCGACACCCGTCAGCGCCCGGACCAGCGAGGTCTTGCCGTGATCGATATGGCCGGCCGTGCCAATGATCATGGCATATTTTCCAGCGCCAGAGGCTCGCTCGCGCGGCGCGCTGCCGCCGCACGCTGTTCGGGCGAAAGAATCTCGTTCGCCGCAGGAATGAAGTTCGCCGCCAGCTTTGAGCCGCCGTCGCGCGCGCGCAGCAGCAAGGCCAGCGCGGCGACCGGATCGGCGACCACGCCCGCTCCCGTCAGATGCGCCGCACCTAACCGGGCCTGTCCGTCGGCGTCGCCCATCATCGCAGCCTTCCGCCACCACCCGGCAGCGCGGTGCGGGTCGCGCTCGACACCGAGCGCGTCGTGATAGAGATTGCCGAGCCGGGTCATCGACGCCGCGATACCCTGAGCCGCCGCCTGCTCGGCCAGAAGGCGCGCGCCCTCGTAGTCGCCGCGTTCCGCAAGCATCCACGACAGCATGTCCTGCGCGGTCGCGTCGCCCTGATCGGCAGCAAGGCGATAAAGCCGCATCGCTTCATCGTCGTCCTGCGCGACGCCCTCGCCCCGGAAATAGAGCGTTGCGAGATTTCGCTGTCCGACCGGATCGCCGGACGCTGCCGACAGACCCAGCCATTTGGCGGCGAGTTCGGGATTCTCGTCGACGCCGTACCCGGCGGAAAAGCAAGCGGCAATGTTGTTCTGCGCGCGCGCATTGCCTTCACGCGCCATCGGCTCCCAGATGGCAAGAGCGGTGCCGTAGTCGCCGGCCTTGGCAGCGGCAAGTGCCGAGGCCATCGCATCCCTGCCGGCAGGCGGGCGGAAACGATCAAGCCAGCCCAATGTGGGCTCCCTGAAGATTTCGGACGAAGGATTCGCCATCCTCGAGACAGCGCAGATCGAGAACGATCGCGCCCTCCGCAATACGGCCGATAACTGGCTTCGCCAACCCACGCAACGCGGCCGCAAGCCGCTCCAATGCCTGCCCCGAGCCGCTCGCAGCCCGGATCGCAAACCCGGCGGACGGCAACGTGTCGAGTGGCAGCGCACCTGAGCCGATCTGGCTTTCGCAATCGACGATTGCCACATGCCACGCTTCACCCAAAGCCGCTTCAACATGCGGCAGAAGGGCTATGGCCATGTCCGAGATCTCATCACGTTGACGGGCCAGAAGTCGCAATGTCGGCAAGCGCTCGGCTAGACGATCCGGATCGCGATAGAGCTTCAACGTTGCTTCCAGCGCGGCCAGCCGCATCTTGTCCACGCGCAGCGCCCGCTTCATCGGATTGCGGTTGATACGTTCGATCAGGTCTTTGCGCCCGACGATGAAGCCCGCCTGCGGCCCACCCAGGAGCTTATCGCCGGAAAACGTCACGAGATCGGCGCCCTCGGCGACCGCCTCGCGCACGGTCGGCTCACGTCGCAGGCCCCATCGAGCAAGATCGACCAGCGTGCCGGAGCCAAGGTCGTTGACGAGCGGCACGTCGCTGTTCCGAGCCAGAACGGACAACACCTGTCCTCCGACCTCTTTCGTAAATCCTTCGATCCGGTAATTGGACGTGTGAACCTTGAGGATCAGCGCGACGGCTTCGTCATCGAGGGCGGCCTTATAGTCTTTTTCATGCGTCCGATTGGTCGTGCCGACCTCGATCAGCCGCGCTCCCGCCTGCCGCATGATATCCGGCATGCGGAAAGCGCCGCCGATTTCGATCAATTCGCCGCGCGAGACGACGGCTCCGCCACCGTCGCCTGCAAGCGTGTTGAGAACGAGCAGAACGGCTGCCGCATTGTTGTTGACGATGGTGGCGTCTTCGGCACCCGTCAATTCGCAGATCAGCGCACGCAGATGATCGTCACGCTCGCCGCGCTTGCCGGTGTCGAGGTCGAATTCCAGCGCCACCGCATCGCGCATCGCATCCATTGCCGCATCGATCGCTGTATCGGCCAGAACGGCGCGGCCAAGATTCGTGTGCAGAACCGTTCCGGTCAGATTAAAGACAGGCCGCAAGGCGTGGCCCGATTGCGCTTCGAGTGCGGCGAGCGCCAGTGCACCCAGCCCTTCCGCGTCGCGCAACATACCGGCTGATCGCGCCGTCTCGCGCTCCACATTGATCAGCGCCCGAATGCGGCCGGTCGTTTGGGCATGCCCGAAGCGCGCAGTGGCGGTCTGGCCGGAACAAGACCGAAGAACGGCGTCGACGGAAGGTATTGCACGAAAGCCGGCATTCATCCTCTGCGCCTCTAGTAACCGAGCAGGAATGGATTGAATGCGCCCCGCCTGAACCTTGTCTCACGCATCAGAAGGTCGACACCGAGACTGCCGACATCATCCGCGAACGGCTCCATCGAAGCATCCTTTTGCTGGTTGAACATTTTGACGTAGCAGCCGCATTCGTCGCATGTTTCAGCTTTGATGGTTCCGGGACCGTCCTCAATTTCCTGATAGCGGATGCCTTTCGTCGACGAGCAGATCGCGCATTTGATCCGGACGTGGTGCCAGAGTGTCCCGCAAAGCGCACAGCCGCAATAGCGCGCGCCGCCCGCATGCGGCCATCCCACGATGATCGACGCCACCGGCGGCCCACCGCAGGCAGGGCACGCTCCGCTTCCCACGGACGCAAGTTGCCGCTCCGGCAGGACGGACGCAGCCCGAACGAAACGGATTTGCAGCGCGGCCGCCAGATAGGCATGAGCCGCCATGGTTTCGACCGGCACGGCGTCCGCCATTAAATTCGCCACCATAACCCGCAACTGGCCGTCGTCCGCATTGCGGACATCGTTCAATGCCGTTTGCGCGGCGGCCGGCTTATCGACTGCGTCCAGAGCGCCGAAAAGACGCTCGCTCAACGATTTGAAGTCGGCATCGGGTCGAAACGCGCCGCGATCGAGCGGCGGCATGCCGTGGTCGAGCGCGCGCTTGAGAGCGCTCTCGTCGGTTGCTTGCGGAGCAGGCAGTTCGCTGGCAACCGCATGCTGGGCAACGCAAATGTCTCCGAGAAACCGCAGATACGGCCCGATCCCTTCACCCTCACCCAGTTGCCGAAACCGCTGGGCGCGACGCTCAAAGAGACGCAAGGGGTCGGGCACGCGCGCGACGGGCGGGGTTCGAACCTCGCCGATTGCGGTCATGTCTCCCGAAACGGGAATCTTACGGGGCATGCAAACCTCCACGAGCCGCACGGGCCACGCGGCAATCTAACCATGTTTGGGAACCGCCGAAAACCACCCGCTTCATCACGGCGCATCCGGCAAGAAAACGGCGGCCGGCGAACCTCGCCCGCCGGCCGCCCGATTTCAGGACATCAATTCTTGCGATCCGTCTGGTCGTCGCGCTTGCCGTAGGTAGCGAGCGCGCGCAGCCACTTGCGATGGTGACGCCACGCCCAACCGCCCGAGACGTTGCCGCGCGTCATCGCCCGCAGCGTGCCCTCAACCCAGAAGGCCGCATAGACGTGGATGATCCACACGCAGATAATCACAACCGCAGCGATCGAGTGGATAAGCATCGCGACGCGCAACTGCTCGACGGTCAGATACTGCGAGAAATATTCCTCCCAGATACCCAGACCCGACGCGATCAAGACCATGATCAGCACCGACATCGACCAGAAGACGGCCTTCTGTCCGGCATTGTATTTGCCGACCTCGGGCAATTTTTCCTCCTGGTTCGACAAAACGTCGCCGATCTGCGATGCCCACTGGACATCCTCGCGTTTCGGCAGGTTCAGGCGCCAGAAGCGGATGAAAAGCCCGAAGAAAGAGAAAAACAGAACGACGCCGAACCAAGGATGGAGCATGCGCGTCATCTGCCCGCCGCCGAACAGCGCCGTCAGCCAGAAAAGCGACGGATGAAACAGTGCCAGCCCCGAAAGGGCAAGCAGGATCAGGCTGACAGCCGTGATCCAATGATTGATCCGCGCCCATTTGGTGTAACGGTCGACCACAACCTCGCGGCCGACATGAAGCCGGTCGCCGCGATCGATATCCGCCTTGCTCACCTCCGGAATCGGCCGGTTGTGACCGTGCAAGGTGCTGTCACTCATGACAGGGGCTCCTTATCCGGGTCGAGCGGCGCGGCGCCCGGCGCGGTTCCGGTCAGGCGACGCGCTTCCTCGTCATCCTCGACGGTGACGCGGTTGCGCCCGGCGATCGCGATGTGGAAGACGCTGGCCGCCGCCGCCATGCCCATGACGGCGAGACCGGCATATTTCGTCACACCCTTCCACGCTTCCACCAAAGGCGAGATGCGCGGATTGTCCGGCAGGCCTGCATAGATCGACGGTTTGTCGGCATGGTGCAGCACATACATGACATGCGTGCCGCCGACGCCGGGCGGATCGTACAGCCCTGCATTGTCGTAGCCGCGCGACTTCAGGTCCTCGATCCGCTCGGCCGCGTGCGCCTTCATTTCTTCCTTGGTGCCGAAGACGATAGCCTTGGTCGGGCATGCCTTGGCGCAGGCCGGTCCCTGGCCGACGGCGATACGGTCGGAGCACAGCGTGCACTTGTAGGAGCGGTTGTCGACCTTGGAAATGCGCGGAATGTCGAACGGACAGCCTTTCACGCAGTAGCCACAGCCGATGCAGTTTTCCTTCACGAAGTCGACGACGCCGTTGGAATATTGCACGATCGCGCCAGGTGCCGGACACGCCTTGAGGCAGCCCGGGTCGGCACAATGCATGCAGCCGTCCTTGCGGATCAGCCATTCCAGGTTGTCCGTCTCGGGGTTCACCCACTCGGTGAAGCGCATGAGTGTGAAGGTGTTAGGCGTCAGATCATGCGGGTTGTCGTAAACGCCCACATTGATACCGACCTCCTCGCGCAGATCATTCCATTCGAGACAGGCTGACTGGCAGGCCTTGCAGCCGATGCATTTCGACACGTCGATAAGCTTGGCGACCGGCTCGAGCTGACGAGCCGGCTGCGGCACCGAGGATGCGGACCGCCTTATGTAATCCTGCGGTCCCATCTGCATGGTGGTATCCGGCGCGACGGGCGGATTGACGTTGATGGTCATGTCTTGTCCTCCCTTATGCCGTTGCCGGGCCGCTGGACGGCTCGATATTGACCAGAAACGCCTTGAACTCTGGCGTTTCGATATTCGCATCGCCCACGAACGGGGTCAGAGAATTCGGTCCGTTGCCATTCTTGGCCGCGCCGGTAAAGCCCCAGTGCAGCGGGATGCCGACAATGTGGACGGGTTTGCCGTCGCAGATCAGCGGCTGGATGCGCTTGGTGACGACGGCCTTGGCGTGAACCGACCCGCGCTTCGACCAGACGCGACACCATCCGCCTTTTTCGATGCCTCTTTCGGCCGCGAGTTCTTCCGAAATCTCGACGAAGAATTCCGGCTGGAGAACGGCGTTCACCCAGACATGCTTCGTCCAGTAGTGGAAGTGCTCGGTCAGGCGGTATGAGGTCGCCGCATAGGGGAACTCCGCCGCGTCACCGAACGACTCGCGATCGCTCTCGAAGATTCGCGCCACCGGATTGCCGCGGATCGCCGGAGCGATGACGTTGGCGATTGGCGCTTCGAAAGGCTCGTAATGAACCGGGAACGGCCCGTCGCGCATCATACCCCGCGTGAAGAGTCGCGACTGGCCCTCCGGGTTCATGATGAACGGGCCGACATCGCGCGGATTGGAGGTTGGCGGGATATCCGGCACATCGTAGCCGGCCCACTTCTCCCCGTCCCACTCGATCAGCTTGCGCTCCGGGTCCCACGCCTTGCCGTCGAGATCGGCGGAGGCACGGTTGTAGAGGATGCGCCGGTTCGCCGGCCAGGCGAACGCCCAGTTCAGATAGGCACCTGTGGCGTCCGGGTCGGAATTGTCCCGGCGCGCCATGTTGTTGCCGGCCTGCGTGTAGCAGCCGGAATAGATCCAGCAGCCGGCGGCCGTCGATCCGTCGTCGCGCAGGGCCGCGAAGCCCGGCACCTGTTGTCCAGCCTCGACGGTGACCTTCGTCGGATCGTTGGGATCGCGCAGCGTTTCCACGGCATAGCCGTTGAGCTCGCGAGCAATCTCGTCCGCCGTCGGCTCGCCCGGATCGGCATAGGGCCAATGCAAATTGACCATGGCATCGGGGAATACGCCGCCTTCTTCCTGATAGAGCTGCTTCAGCTTCAGGAATATCTGCGCCATGATCCAGGTGTCGTGCTTGGCCTGTCCGGGCATGTTCTGCGCCGGCCAGTGCCATTGCAGCCAACGCCCGGAATTGACCAGCGCGCCCTCGTCCTCGGCGAAACAGCTCGTGGGAAGCTGGTAGACCTCAGTCTGGATCGAAGCCGAATCCACGTCGTTGAACTCGCCGTGATTCTCCCAGAAACGCGAGGTTTCCGTTTCCAACGGGTCCATGACCACCAGATAGTTCAGCTTCGAGAGCGCCCGCGTGATCTTGGCCCGATCCGGGAACGAGAGCAGCGGGTTGAAGCCCTGGCAGAAATACCCAAACATCTGCCCCTGATCCATCATCTCGAACGCGCGCAGCACGTCGTAGGCCGGCAGATCGAGCTTGGGCAGATAGTCATAGGCGAAGTCGTTTTCCGGCGTCGCGGCCGAGCCCCACATCGCCTTCATGAAGGAAACGAAGAACTTCGGATAATTCTGCCAGTAGCTGACCTGGTTCGGGCGCAGCGGCTTGAAGCCGCGTGAGCTGATATAGGTCGGGTAGTCGACTTCCCGTTCGGTCGGGATGTTCAGGTAGCCCGGGATCAGGTTTGACATCAGCCCGATATCGGTCAGCCCCTGAATGTTGGAATGCCCGCGAAGCGCGTTCATTCCGCCTCCGCGCACGCCGATATTGCCCAGGATAAGCTGAAGCATCGCCATGGAGCGGATGTTCTGCGAACCCTTGGAATGTTGCGTCCAGCCGAGCGCATACATCGACGTCATCGTCTTCGTCGGCGTCGAGCATTCCGAGATCATCTCGGCGATATGCAGGAACTTGTCCTTCGGCGTGCCGCAGATGCGCTCCACCATCTCGGGCGTATAGATCGCGATGTGGTCCTTGAGCATGTTCCAGACGCAGCGTGGATTCTGCAGCGTCTCGTCCATCACGGCATAGCCGTCCTCACCGATCTCGTAGTCCCATGTCGAGCGGTCATATTCGCGCTTTTCCGCGTCGTAACCCGTGAAAAGGCCGTCGGAATAGGCAAACCCCTCCTTGAGAACATAGGCCGCGTTGGTGAATCCGCGCACATAGTCCCACTGCACCTTGTCGTTATCGATGCAGTATTTGATGAGGCCGAGCAGGAAGGCGATGTCCGTGCCCTGCCGGATCGGCGCGTAATAATCCGCAACCGAGGCCGAGCGCGTATAGCGCGGGTCGATAACGATAAGTTTCGCGCCACGGTTGGCTTTCGCCTCCGTGACCCATTTGAAGCCGCACGGATGCGCTTCGGCGGCATTGCCGCCCATGATCACAACCAGATCCGTGTTACGGATATCCGTCCACGAATTCGTCATTGCACCACGACCGAAAGTTGGGCCCAGACTGGACACCGTGGGGCCGTGTCAGACTCTCGCTTGGTTGTCGAAAGCCACCATGCCGGTCGAACGAACGGTCTTATAGGTCAAAAACGCGGTTTCGTTGGTCGTGGCGGAAGCGGCGAGGAAGCCCGTCGTCGTCCAGCGGTTCACCGAAACGCCATCCATATTGCGCTCGATGAAATTGGCGTCGCGATCCGTCTTCATGTGCCGCGCGATGCCTTCGATCGCCTCGTCCCATGAGATTTCCTCGAACTGATCCGAACCGGGGCGACGGACCTTGGGGTTCAAAAGACGCGTATCCGCCTTGATGAAGTCGAGCAGCGCCGCGCCCTTCGGGCACAGCGTGCCGCGATTGGTCGGATGATCGACGTCTCCTTCGAGATGCATGGCCTGCGCCGTGCCCTGCTCCAGGTCACCCTTTGAATAGATGATGACGCCGCACGCCACAGAGCAATATGGACAGGTGTTTCGCGTTTCCGTCGTGCCGGCGAGCTTGTATGCCCGCAAGCCTTCGACGAACGCAGCCTCCGCTTCCGAGAAGCCGAAAGCGCCCAGCGTCGTCGCCGCGACGCCTGCGCCCGCCCCTTTCAGGAAGTTGCGCCGTGAGATTTCCATGTTCATTCGGAGAACCTCCCTCCATATGTTCATTTGCCGCCGATGCGGGATTCATGTGTATTTGGATGCTACAGTCCACCTCAGTCTATGTCAAAGTGTTAAAACATGACAAAGACACTCAACAATAGTACTGCTAAAGTAATGTTTCGCTTGTTTGCTTCCGCAGATACAAATGCGGCATCACAATCAAGTTGCAGAGGGCTCGATACGCTATGTCCAATCAAATATATCGACTGACGAGCCTTGCCCATGGCGGTGGCTGCGGCTGCAAGATCGCGCCCTCCGTCCTTCAGGATATTCTGAGCGGCATGCCTGCCGCCACACCCTATGCGAACCTGCTCGTAGGAGCCGAAACGTCGGACGACGCGGCGGTCTGGGACCTGGACGGACAAACGTCGATTATCGCGACCACGGATTTCTTCATGCCGATGGTGGACGATCCGTACATTTTCGGACGCATTGCGGCCACGAACGCGATCTCGGACATCTACGCGATGGGCGGCACGCCGATCTTCGCGCTTGCGATTGTCGGAATGCCGATCGACAAGATGGACCCGGCGGATATCCGCGCCATCCTCGCGGGCGGGGTCTCGCTTTGCACGGAAGCTGGAATTCCCGTCGCGGGCGGCCATTCGATCGATTGCCCGGAGCCCGTCTATGGCCTCGCCGTCATCGGCACCTGCCCGACCGCGCAGATCAAGCGTAATTCGGTCGCCCGGCCCGGTGACCGCCTCATCCTCACAAAGAGCCTCGGCGTCGGCATCTATTCGGCGGCGATCAAGAAAGACGAGCTCGATGCGGACGCCTATGAGGAAATGATCGCCTCGACGACGCTGCTCAATCGAATCGGGTCGACGCTTGGGGCGAACCCCGCGGTTCACGCCATGACCGACGTTACCGGCTTCGGCATTCTCGGCCATGCGCTGGAAATGGCGCGCGGCGCGGGCGTGACGGTCCGGCTCGATCTTGGCGCCCTGCCCTTTCTGCGCGAAGCTGAGCGGCTTTTGCAGGCCGGCTTCGTTACCGGCGCATCGCACAGGAACTGGAAGAGTTATGGACACGACGTCCGGCTTCCAGGTGGGACCGAGGACTGGCGTCGCCATCTCCTGACCGATCCCCAAACATCGGGCGGATTGCTGATCGCGGTCGATCCATCAAGCGCGGATGGCATCCTGGAAACGATCCGCGACGCCGGCTATCCGGGCGCAGCGATCATTGGAACTGTCGAAGCCGGTGCGCCGTTGGTAGAGGTGACATAAAAGTCATCTCGATTGTGAAACGCAACGAAATCGGCGCCCGCGTGTTTTAGCGTCCACTGACAGGTGGAGGATCGATATGAAATCTTTGCTTATCGGATTGCCGCTGGCTGGAGCCATGATGACGGCATCGCTCGCACTGGCGCAGACGACGCCTCCGGCCGCAGGTCAACCGCCTGCCGAACAGACCGCGCCCGCAACCGGAAATGATGACGGTCCGGCGGCCCAGGATGACGCAGTCCAACCCGAGCGCGGCGATTGCATCGAGCCGGCAGCCGGCGCGGAAGCGTCGGGCTCTACCGACGATATGCAGGCCCGCCTTGGTGCGGACGCCAATTCGGTTAGCGCGCCTGACGCCGAAGAGGCCGCAACCGGAACCGACGCCACGGAAGGCGAGCAGGACTCGGCAAGCCAGTCGTCGGCCGAAACGCAGCCGGTCGCCGGTGAAGACGCAGGTACGGCACCGGGCGGTTCCGGTTCGAGCGGCTGGACGGGCGGACTGGGCGGCTCCGACATCGGCACGAGCCAGGCGGAGGAGCTGGATTCATCGCCTCAGCAAGACCCTCCGGCGGTCGCATCCGGGCTTGATCCGATCAGTGGCGAAACCGCCATCGAAGGCCCTCAGGCACCTCCGCCTGCCGACGATGGCGCGGCGGCTACGCCCACGGCACCGGACGAGGATGAGCAATTGGCCGCAAACTGCTGACGCACCTGATCAATCGCATGTCGTCTCGACAATCGCAGCGCGACCTGTCGCGCAGTGTCCTTGCTTTCATTTTCCGCATAGGCCAGGCAGTCGATTGGATGGCCTGACGTCAGGCTGACTGACGACGAAACGGTTCCATAAAACGCGCCACGATTGCGTTTCGCAGAGTTGCTGAAATGACGACCGACGTCCGGTCAGGAAATCCAGTCCCGGCTGACGGCAGGGCTGGTCATGCTCGCCTGCGCCGCCAGCACGACCTCCGTACGGCTTCTCGCATTCATCTTCTGCATCAGAATGGTCATATAATGCTTGACGGTCTGTTCGCTGATCGCAAGACGCATGCCGATCTCGCTGTTCGTCTTCCCATGCAGAAGGAGCTTGAGAATCTGCTCCTCGCGCAGGCTGAGACGTATATTGGCCGGCTTGCGGCTGGCGATCGAAGCCAGTCGCATCGCATTGATGACCGACATCGCCAGGCTGTGCGTAATGAAGATTTCACCTCTTGCGACGCAGCGAATGGCGTCGATGAGTTGCGCGCCCGTGCTCGTCGACAGGATATAGCCCGCCGCGCCGGCTTCCAGAACCTTGACGGCGCTCGCGACCTGGGTCGAGCCGGTCATGAGTACCAATTTTGATTGACCCGCCGTCTGAATACTTTGACGTATGACGGAATTGTCCTCGCCGGCCAGTCGCCCGCAGATAATCACGACGCAATCATGACTTGCAACCGACGACAGAAAAGACTGGAGATCAGCCAGCGAATTACCTGAACCGACGACTGCCAGATCGGAGCAATCGCCCAACTCAGCTTCCAAACCTCTCAACCGGATAGGTTGATCGTCGAAGAACGCAACACGCGTTGTCATCTGAAGATGCCCCGATCTTTGTCAGATATCCACAATACCCCCACCCGGCGAAGTCGTAAACGGATTATTTACTGCATCAGTTAATCTCAAACTGGTCGGATCGAGATTTTAGGGCATAGTCCGAAGCAGCTAGTTCTCGCAGCCCCTATAAAAACAGTGATATGATTGATACGCCCTGCGATCTTGACGTAGCCTTTTCGAGAATATTTTGTGTTCGACGAATTGTCGGTGTTCGCCGGAACCATACTGCGAAGCTCTGGGCGTGGGCGCGCCTGCTTCAATCTTGATAGAATACCGGCCTCTTGATGGTGCACAAACGAAGATATCGAAAATTTCTATAAACAAAATGATGTACTAAGTGCTGTAATAGGTTATGCTTATTTGCAAGCTTTCGAAATTGTGATCAATCGACCTTGCAAGGGACCGTCATGGCAGGGGATTTCGGGGTGCTTCGTTCCAAAAGCGGTCATCGGAGCCGCACCGAAACGTTGGTCAAAGCCGGCGATCGGCCACATGAAACGAGGTCTCAACTCCAGCAACGGGTGCTGACTGAGATATCGGTCACGTCCGCCTGTCACCCGGATGGTACGATCTACCCCTGCCCGGCCGGGATCGAGGATGACGTTCTCGATGTGCTTTTTAAGGAAAGCCTGCTCGTCGGCACGCCGATCGACGAACTCGTCGTCCGGTCCTTCGATCTGTTGATGAATGAAGACGAGACCGCTTCGAAAGCGCAATTGATACGCATGCGTCAACGACTCCTGATCGCGATGGCCGCGGTCGACGACCGGCTTCGCACAGGCCCGGAGCGACCAAATGGCGGAATGCACTCCTGAGTCTCGTCGAGCCTGGCTGTGCAAATTGCCTTGAAAACGGTGCCGGTCTTTCGTTGCTTAACGAGCAATGCGCGGATTCATTGATTCTGCCATAATTTTTTCATCGCTGGGAACAGTGTCTTAACGGCACCGCATGGCGCGCTCGAGCGGTGATGTGCAGATCGCGTCATGGAGAGAAATCGGCGGTGTTTGGCGGAGGGAGTGGGATTCGAACCCACGGAGACATTGCTGCCTCGCCGGTTTTCAAGACCGGTGCCTTAAACCGCTCGGCCATCCCTCCGAGATTGATTTCGTTAGCTAATCTGGCTTTGTCCTGCCCTGCTACCAGGCCGTTGCTACCATTTTGCTACCGAATGCGGTTCACGCTGTCGGCTTTACCGCTGCTCGGATCATCACGTCAACCTGTTCCGCAGCATCTGCTTGCATTCCGGGCATGACGTGACTGTAGAGGTCCAGCGTAATCCCGATGGTCGAGTGCCCCAAACGCTCGCTAGCGACCTTCGGATGCACGCCGGCCGATAGCATCTGCGAAGCGTGTGTATGCCGCAGATCATGGAAACGGATACGCGGCAGTTCGGTCTTGGTGATTAGGCGCACCCACTCATGCGTCAGCGAACGCGGCTGGATCGGGCTACCGTCGTATTGTGCCACGACGAAGCTGTCGTCATCCGGGCGCAAGCCGAGGCGTAGTTGCTCTTCCGCCTGCCTCGCACGATGCGCCTTCAACTCAGCAAGAACCGTTGTGGATACGGCCACAACGCGCGCCCTGCCCGATTTCGGCTCCTTATACCGGACGCCCTCTTTCGTTTGCTCTGCGCTCTCTACAACGGCGATGCTGCGGCGATTGTCGCCAAGCTCCACATTGCGCCAGCGTAGTGCCAATATCTCCCCTCGCCTCAGCCCGCACATGACAGCCAGCAGTGTCGGCACAAACATGCGCGTCGGTCGCAAGGCCTCAAGGAGCGCGTGCGTCTGCGCTGCGTCATAGGCCAGCATCTTTTTGCGCTCGACTTTGGGCGGCGTCGTGGCCTGTGCCGGGTTCTTCGAAATCCTATCCCACGTCACGGCCTGGCTGAGCGCCTTAATTAGCACCCTGCGCATGTGGTGGACGGTGCGAGGCGATAGACCGCCCTTCCCGTCCCTGCGGCCTTCGGTCAGTGCCTTGGTGAATGCCGCGTCGATCCGATCTGTCTTGAGCTTCGATAGGGTGATGGAACCAATCAGCGGGGCCATGCCCTTCTGCATCAACTCACTGTATCGCTCGTGCGTCTTTGCCGAAACCGATGGCTTGATGAAGGTCAGCCACTCGTCCAAGAACTCGGCAACCGTCTGCTTGCTAGCCTCGACATAATTGCCGGACTTCATCTGCGTGACGAGGCGAGCGCATTCCTCTTCAGCTTTGCGCTTCGAAGTCGTCTTGAATGTGTGCCACTTTCGCCGACGCTTGCCCGTCTCATCGTAGATATCGATGATAATGGCCCATGTGCCTGGGCTGCGCTCGCGAACGTGGCCTTTCATTATCCAAGCTCCCTATATCGGCTTTGGTAATCGCCAATTAATTCGGCGAACTCATCTTCGGACAAGCTCGGTTCCGTCAGTTCAGACGACTTGTGAACTATCATCATCGCCGCCTTGTAAATGTCCCAAGCTACATCGCGAACGCTATCGTAGTGGGTCATCATCGAGACCATGTAATCGGCCAGCATATGCCGCGCTTTTTCCTTGTCCTCGACCGTCGTTAGACGCTCGAAAAAAGCGTTCAGTTCGCTGTCGATGCTATTCACATCTAGAATTTTCTCATTCGCTTCCTGAGCAAAGGCATGCGCTTGGCTGTGCACTCTCAGCCCAATCTCTGCCAATTGCCTGACGGCATCCGAACGGGTCGCAATCCTATTGGCAAACCGCCAATCGTCGATGGCTGTCACCTCATCATCCGACATCATGATCGGTACGCGGTTCTCACGAGGCTTTTTGGCCATCTGGCTAACCTTTCCACAGTTCTGCACACCCACCGATACAAAATCGGCACAAAAAGCACAAGCGGCATTGACCGCGACTCACAAATCAGTTTTGATTAAAAAACGGCACAAGTCGTGCCGCAAACGCTTTTAGGAACACGGAGAGAACATGACCCTTGATGAAGCGCTATCGCGCCCAACTATACCGGTGCCCGTAGCAGGAAGATTATTTTTCGGACTGGCACGTGGTGCTGCATACGACGCAGCAAGATCTGGTGACATTCCGACGATCCGCATAGGCCGTCGCCTCGTCGTTCCGGTGGTTCCACTGGCTGAAAAGCTGGGGCTGCGCGCCACTATCGGAAAGGCAGCGGCATGATGGCTGCTGCTCAAAAGAAAGGCCCGGCAGAGGTTGCACCCTCAATGCCGAGCCGGATGTCCAATCCAGAACCTCCACAGGATCAGAAAATGAACAAGCACAGCAATAACACGGCTGCGGCAGGCGCGGCAATACCACCGTCCGCCAAGGATTATTCGGAAGCCTTTTACGGCTTGGAAGAAGACATCATGCGGATCGCTCGGCATGTCAAACTGGCGAACTATCTGCTTGGCAGCCTTAGCGACCGTCTCGAAAATGAGGATATCAAGCCGGGGCATTTGCAACTGTTGGAGCACGCGTCCTACGCTCTCGATGATGTACACCGCGAGTGCCGCGATCTCGACGCCGCCTATCTCGCCACTTTCAACGACCTCGTAAGTCGCGAGAACGCTGCGCTGGGGATGCGGTCATGAGCAAGCCCAGCACAAGCACGGCTGCGGCCGATGAGGCAAGCGACCGGATGTCATCGATAGCCGCACTTGACTTCGAGGCTTGGCCTGACAGCGGTAAGCTGGAAACGCTTAAATCGTTGCTGGGGGAATGGGACTCGATGCGGTCCATCCTCTACCTCGCTAACTCTTGCATGTACCTTTCAAAGGCCAAGCTGGTTGACGCTTTCGTTAACGAACCAGAAGCGCTGATGAATTTGGTCGATTGCTTGGATGGTCGCACCGAGCAATTGAGAGAGATTGCCAACATGGCTGACGCGGCTCGCTCGCGCCTCCTTATCGCTGCTGCTGCTGCGAGCTTCGTTGATGCCGAGGTGCAGGCATGACCGAGCTTTCCGATGAAGAACTCGAACGCCGCATGCGAGCGAAGTGGGATGTCGGCACGAAGCCGAAGCCCGCGCTCATGTCCGAGAGAGACAGGCAAACCGCCGCCGCGCTCGTCGGTCGCGACAATGTCGATCGCTTTCAGAACATCAGGGAGGGACGCCGGTTTCGACCGGCTCCCGTCCAAGTCCATTACGAGTATTTCGAGGTGCCGGGCAACATCTATGCGCTGGCGCAATACCGCATCGTCCGCGTCGAAAACGGCCGGCAGCAGGATCATCGCTGGGACGCGTTCGAAACGACGATGGAGGACGAGGTAAAGCGGCTCCGCGCGAAAGGCTTCACCGTTCGCCGTGTCTACCTTGGCGACGAGGCACCGCGTCGTGACAGACAGCCGGAAAGCCGCAAGAAGCGCATCCTCGACGGCCTCGCCAACTTCAAGCTGCGGAGGCGCTGATGGCTCGCAGCAAATTCAAACGCAAGGGCAAGGCGAAGTTCATCATGATCGACGCCTACATCATTCGGTCGGCAGCGTGGCAGGCGCTCACGGCGAATGACCGTGCGACGTACCTCGAACTTAAATGGCGATACGACGGATTGAACAACGGTCGTATTGGGCTGGGGGAGCGGGAGCTTGCCGCCTCGCTTCACTTCGGTCGCGATACCGGACGCCGATCCCTGAAGAACCTCGTCGAGAAGGGCTTCGCGGTTAAATCGAAGGCGAGCGGGTTCAATGTCAAAAGCCGCATGGCAACCGAATGGAGGCTGACCGAATACGCCTGCGATGTGACTGGCGAACTGCCGACGAAGGACTTCATGCGGTGGCCCGAAGAAAATCCACAGGCGCATCTCAGGTCCGCACAGGCGCATCTCAGGTCCAGTCAACGCGCCGGAAATGACCGAAAAGGTGCTGACAGGCGCATCTCAAGGCCTGTGAAGGCCAATTCTGATGATCCACAGGCGCATCTCAGGTCCACATATAATACTACCATGGGAGGGACGACCGATGCAGCGTGACGATACTCCGCTCCTGTCGTGGCAGCTACCTTTCGCAGTGATCCCGTTCCCCGCTCTTAAACGGTCAGGGCATGCTCGGAAGATCGCTCAACAGCTATCCAAGGCCAGAACCAATAGGGAAGCCGATTGGATTTTGCATCGTGCCCTATCATCGGCGCACGACCAGATGGTGAAAGCCGGCATATTGTCGTCAGACGCCGATGATGAACTCGGTGACTTCCGATTTCTCATCCATTCCCACTGCATCAGGATCAATGCCCGGTGGGTGCCCGCGCTCGAAGATGATCGAACTAGCGGGGGTGTCGCATGACGATAGAAAGCGAAGGCCGTCAGGCTGACTGGCGTCGAAAACATCCGAAGCGGTATCTGGCGCATGTCGAGGTCGGCAAGGCCCTGAACCGTGGCGATCTGGTCAAAGGCGCTTGCGAGGTCTGCGGTCGCACCGACGCCGAAACGCGGATCGACGGGCATCACGACGATTATTCAAAGCCGCTCGATGTCCGGTGGCTGTGCCGGCGTCACCACATTCTCCTGCACTCGCGCGGCGATGACATGTTCGCAGAAAGGCGGTCGGCATGATGATGAACATTATCCACGTCTTCCGCATGTTTTATCATAGCCGGATGTCTCGGAGGCATCTCGACAGTGCCAATCGGCATATGGCTGCGTTTGACCGACTGATCGCTGCCTATGATGCGAGGCAGCGATGATGACGCTCGTCTACATCGTCATCGCGCTCGTCATCGGCTTCCTGCTCGGAGAGAACCGGGCTGTGAAGTCTGGCAACGCCATACTCGACGAACATCAGCGGCTTGTTCTCGAAGCGTTCAAAGAAGTGGCCACAGACGTGGACATTCGCGACGAGCCGATCCGCCCGCATTTCCATTGAGGTGAGCATGACAAAACAACTGACAGCCAGCGCCTTCGACGCCATGACATCCGCCTTAGGCGGACGTTCGCCTCGAATTATTTGGACGGCATCTGCGATAGCGTCTCGAATTGGCACATCTCCAGACTTCGTTCGAGACAAACTTGCGTATCTTCCTGATACACCTGTGAGGCAAGTAGGTGGTAGGTATTGCGCAATAGAGACAGACCTTATCGATTTCTTTCGAGCAGCAAAGAATTCTGTGGCAGGCAAGTAAAAGTCGTGATACGGGCGATTATTCCCACCGGAGATAATCGAATGCGCATTTTGCTTGCAGCGGCCGCCCTTATGGCGGTCACGACCTCGTCCTATGCCGCATGCTATGGCACCGGCAACTACCAGCGTTGCTCTGACAATTCAGGCAACAGCTATTCTGTTCAGCGCTACGGCAACACCACCAATTTGCGGGGCTACAACAGCAACACCGGCTCGTCGTGGTCACAGAACAGCCAGCATCTTGGCAACAGCACATTCACCAGAGGCTATGACGCCGATGGCAATTCTTGGAATTCCACGACCCAGCGGATTGGCGACAGCTCGTTCACAAGGGGAATGGACTCGGATGGCAATTCCTTCAGCCGTACGTGCAACAGCTTCGGCTGCTTCTGAACGAAACCCACTTTAACCCATTCTTCCAAATAGGGTTTTCTCGCGCGCGCGGGCAAATTGGGCCACATGAAGATGTGGCCCTTTTCCCGTTCTGAGCCTATCGAGACGAAAGCCCCGTCAGGCACGTCCATTCCCGAAGATTGGATGTTCGAGCTATTCGGCGGTGGCGTCGTTGCTGAGTATGCCGTCACCGGCCGGCAGGCGTTCGAAGTCCCTGCCGTCGCCAGCGCCGTCGCGCTTCTTTCCGGCTCCGTCGCCTCCCTCGACATTCTCGTCGAGCGCCGCGATGGCGACAATTGGGTTCAGGACAAGGATCACCATGTCGCTGAGCTTCTGGCTGATCAGCCGAACGACTGGTCTTCGACCTATCAGCTTATCCGCGATCTGGTTGCCACTGCCCTGACGAGCAATGAGGGCGCGGTCGCTCTAGTGAACAAGATCGACGGCAAGCCGATCGAGGTCATTCACTACGCTCCCGGCTCCTACACCATCGATTATTCAACGGACGGACGCCTTGAACCGTCATACCGGATCGGCAACCGTCCGGTCGGCAATTCCGACATCATCCATCTTCGCAGCCCCTTTGAGCGGTGCCCGCTGTCCCTCGCCGCCGGTGCAATCGGCGTAGCGCACAAGCTGGAACGCCACGCCGGCAACCTCTTTGCTCGCGGCGCTCGTCCTTCCGGCATCATCTCCACGCCGAAGGCCATGGGCGACGAGGGCGTCAAGAAGATGCTCAAGGGCTGGCGCGCTGCCCATGAAGGACCGGAGAACAGCGGTCGCACCGCCATCCTGTTCGACAGTGCGACATGGATGCAGACGGTTCTCACCAGCGTCGATGCGCAGTTTCTCGAAACGTGGAAACACGCCATCCTCGAAATCTGCCGTGCGTTCCGCATCCCGCCGCAGCTTCTCTACGACCATGAGCGTGTGACCTGGGCCAATGGCGAACAGGCCGCGAAGGAATGGCTGGCTGGCCTTGAGTTCTGGATGCGTCCGCTTGAAGCAGCTATGCGCCGCGCCTTGTTCTCGGAGGACGAGCGCTATGACTGGCGCATTCGCTTCGACCGCGACGATTTCACCAACGTGGATCTGACGGCCCGCGCGACTGCCGTGTCGTCGCTGATCTCGTCCGAGGTCATCAACCGGAACGAAGCCCGCGACTGGCTGGGCATGGGGCCGCGCACTGGCGGCGACGAGTTCGGCAACCCACACATCAATCCGACGAAACCAGTTCCCGCCGATGGCGGAAGGCAACTTCCTCAAAATGAGGATGTTGAAAGGAAGCCGACCAATGACGCTTGAGGACATCCTTCACAACGTCCGCGATCAGGATCGTGGCAAGGTCTTCGAACTGGTCGATCCCGTCGAGGGCAAGCCAACCGGCATCAAGCTTTGGATCGTCGGTCCCGATAGTGAAACTGCGCACCGCGCCCGCCTGGCGCTCGCTGACGAGCTTGCCGAGGTCGCGGACCCGGAAGGCCGGATCACTGCCGAGCAGCGCGAGCGCGCCCGCCTGAACTGCCTCGCTGCCCACGTCCAGCGCTGGGAAGTTGTCGAGGAAGGCGAGCCGGTTCCTTTCACCACGAAGAACGTCCTTCGCCTGCTTCGCGTCCATTGGGTGCAGGAGCAGGTTGACGGCTTCGCTGCCGACCGCCGCGCACATCGGGGAGACGCCTGATGGAGCAGATAGAGGTCAAGGCCACCGTCACCATCCCGGGCGAAGGCACCATCGCCGGTTATGCATCCCTGTTCGGCGTCCCTGCCGATCTGGTGAACGACATCGTATCGCCCGGAGCGTTCAAATCGTCCCTGAGCGCCAAGCTGCCGAAAATGCTGTCCGAGCACGGTGGCGAGCCTATCGGGCAATGGACGGAAGTTGTCGAGGACGAACTTGGCCTGCGTGTCAAAGGCCGGTTCGATCTCAACAGCAAAGGCGGTCGCGATGCCTATCAGGCCGTGAAATCCGGTCGCAGCAAAGGCCTGTCTATCGGTTTTGTCGCCACGAGGGCACCGCGCGGCCCTGATGGCGTCCGCACCCTCGAAGAGATCGATCTTCGGGAAATCAGCGTCGTGCGCGAACCGGCATCCAGCCGGGCAATCATCCTCAACACGAAGTCGGCACCAGCCGGAAAGGAAACTGACATGGCAGAGATTGCCGAACTCGAAACCAAAATGAAAACTCTCAGCGAGTCGGTCGCTGATGGGCTCCACCACCTGACGGAGCACAAATCTGAAACGTCGAAGCTAACCGATCGCCTCGACAAGCTCGAAGCAAAGGCCAACCGCCCCGCCGCCGATCCAAAGGCGGATAATGGCGAGATCGAAAAGAAGGCGCTTGCATCTTGGGTCCGTGGTGGCGTCCAGTCTCTCGACGAGGACGAAATCAAGTCGCTCCGCGATATCGAGATGAAGACCTTGCGTCTCGGATCCAACCCGGCCGGCGGCTATGTCGTGGCACCGGAATTTTCGACCCGCATCTTGCAGTCGATCTCCGAACTGTCCCCGATGCGTACCATCGCGAACATCATGTCGATCTCGACGACGGAAGTCATCATCCCGAAGCTGGCCACGCATATCCAGCCTGGCTGGGTGACGGAAATCGGCCCCCGACCGACTTCGGAACCGACCTTCGATCAGCAGAAGATTAGCGTTCACGAACAGGCCGTCATTGTCCCTATCTCCCAGCAGCTTCTCGAAGACAGCTTCGTCGATCTCGAAAGCTTCCTGCGCAATCACATCGCCCGCGAGTTCGCCAAGATGGAAGCGGCAAGCTTCGTCGTCGGTGACGGCAACGGCAAGCCGGAGGGATTTCTGAACGATCCCGATATCTACGAGGCGGTTGAGACCGCAGCGGACGGCACCGGCATCGTGGATAGCCTCATCGCTCTCTACTACGCATTGCCGACCGAATATGCGCGCAACGCGGTATGGACGATGAACCGGAAGACCATGGCGATGATCCGTGGCCAGATGGACAACACCCAGCGCATGATCTGGGGCGACAGCCTCGCTACAGGCCAGCCGAACACGCTTCTGGGCCGGCCGATCTACGAAATGGTCGATATGCCCGATCTCGCAGCCGGCAACGTCGCAGCCGCCTTCGGTGACTTCAATGTCGGCTATCAGATCGTGGACCGCATCGGCATCCAGACCATGCGCGACGATTACACCGGCGCTGACAACGGCATCGTGAAGATCCGTGCCCGTCGCCGCGTCGGTGGTGCTCCGGTCATGGAAGAGGCCATCGCGGTCCTCAAGGGGACTGGCGAGTAATGCCCGCCCGCGCTCCGTCCATCTGCTCACACTGCGGCAAGGCGCATGCTTCAGGTGCTCTTTGCAGCAAGGCCATGCAGGCGAGGACGGAGCGCAAGGCAAAGCATGACGCCAAGAGGCCGAATGCTCGCTGCCGTGGCTATGACAGGGAATGGGAAAAGGCACGAGCCGACTATCTCGCTGCCTATCCCTCCTGCCGCCGCTGCGGCTCCAAGGCCAATCTCGTCGATCACATCGAACCGATCCGTAAGGCACCTCATCGCCGTCTGGACCGGACCAATTTCATGTCGCTCTGCACGCCATGTCATTCCGGCTGGAAGCAGGCAAAGGACAAAAGGAACTGAGCCATGCCCTTCTTCGCCACCAATGGCACAAAGGTCTACATCGGCGGCGTGCTGCCCATGAAGGACGATGATTTCGTTGCCGCTGACTTCCCTTCCGAATGGACAGAGGTCAAGGGCGTTGTGTCCCTCGGCACGGTAGGTGACACAGCCGAAGGCATCACGACCGCCCACTTCGGATCGAACCGTAGTCAGACGCTCAAGGGCACCCGCAACGGTGGCACCGCTGAGCTACAGGTTGACGTGGATTATACCGACCCCGGTCAGCTTGCCCTTATCGCCGCAGAGAAGACCATTCACGACTATGCATTCCGTGTCGTCTTCAACGATGCACCAGTTGGTGGCACGCCATCGGAACGCATGTTCGTCGGCAAGGTCATGTCATCGGCCGAAGAGATTGGCGAGGTGAACAACGTCGTCCGCATGAACGCCTCGGTCGCCATCAACTCGAACATCGTCCGCGTCGCACCGACGACAGGCGGTTGATGCCCCAAGGGGGACCGACCAACGGAAGGCCGGGGTGGTCATGAACTTTCGGCCTCTAGCGGGGACCGGCGCGGGGGCAAACGCACAAGCCTTGACTAAAATGGAGTTTGGCCAATGCCGCTCATTCTCGATGACCTGAAAGCTCAGTGCAATGTGACGGACGACGCCGATGATGCGGTTATCGCCCGCTGCCTGCTTGCGGATCATATGCACATCGAGGCCATGCTCGGCAGGCATCTTCATGATGAAGACGAGTTCCCTGGTGGGCTTCCGGCCGACGTCGAGCAAGCCATCCTTATGGTCGGTGCGCACTTCTACGAGAACCGCGAGGCCACGCTGGTGGGTGTGACGGCGCTGCCGCTGCCCATGGGCGTCGAGCAGATCATCGCCAACCACAGGAGCTATACCTTTGGCTGACGATGGCGGTCTTCGCAGGCTTCAAAAGCGGCTACAAGATATTCCTGATGAGGTGGTCCGCGCCGTTCAACCGGCGCTTATTCGGCAGGCAGAGACGATTGCCGGGACGATGAAATCTGCTGCGCCACGTGACACAGGCGATCTGATCGACAGCATTGCCATCACGCCACCGGATAGTTCGACGCCCCCCTATTCGCAGCCGGGCGGTCGCACCGTCGTTCCAGAGACTTCCGTTGCCATCACTGTCGGCAATGCCGATGTCAGATACGCGCATCTCGTCGAGTACGGGACGCAGAAGGCGAACGCTCAACCGTTCTTCTGGCCATCGGTAAGGCTTCATCAGAAGCGCGCCAATGCTTCCATCAAGAACGCTATCCGCCGCGCGGTGAAAAAGGAGTGGGGCAAATGAGCGCCGCCCTTGCCGTTCAGAAAGCTATTCGTGCGCGGTTGTCTTCCACCGTTGGTGTGACATCCCTCGTGCCGGTCGCAAACATCCTCGACAGGAACGCGCTTCCCGCGCCCGATCCCTCCATCATCATCGGTGAAGATCAGGCCGTTGAACATGGCGACATAGCCCGTCGTGGCGAACTGATCTTCTCGACGTTGCATATCTGGAAGCGCGAGCTTGGCCTGACAGGCGCCAAGGCCATCGCCAGCGCGATCCGAACCGCCATCCATGCCGAGCGCCTGCATGATGCAGGTGGCTACCATATTGCCGATTGTCGCGTGTCCTCCATGCGTTTCCTTCGCGACCCTGATGGCGAAACCGCTCACGGCATCGTCACCATCGAAACGCTCGTGATGGAGGTCGCATGAGAGCCGGCGAACTCGACAGAACCATCGTCATCGAAAGCTATGTGCGCGGTGAGCCGGATGAATGGGGCATCCCGCATGAGGGCTGGGAACCGTTCGCCACGGTGCGCGTGAAAATCATGCAATCCAGCACCGAGGAATTCCTGCGATCCTATGGCGAGACGGCAGAAGCCGCGATCATCTTTCGCATCCGCTGGATCGACGATCTGACGACCATGCGCCGCGTCACCTATGAGGGCGTCCAGTTCAATATCCGCGAGATCAAGGAAATCGGCCGTCGCAAGGGGCTGGATATTCGCTGCGTCGGGAGGGCGTCATGAAGGGCACCAAGCCGAAGCTGGTCATCTCGAACGAGGCCGTGACGAAGACGCCCGCGCCGCCGTCCTGGCTGTCTGTGGACGCTAAGAAGGAATGGCGTCGGATCATGCCGACTGTCGTCAGGCGGCGCATCCTGACGACCGCCGATCTCGGCAGCGTTGAGAACTATTGCATCTGCATCGGCACCGCACGCGAGGCCGAACGGCATCTGCAAAAGCATGGCCATGTCTACGAGGCGTTCAAGGATACCGAGGACGGCCCCGTCTGCATCGGCATGAAGCGCAACCCGTCATCGCTGGTGCTGAAAGACGCCATTGCCGCCAGCCGCCAGCTTGCCGCCGAACTTGGCCTGACGCCGGTTTCGCGGTCCCGCCCATCCATTCGAGAGGACGATGACGACGATGGTCTTAATCCGCTCGACATCTCCTGAAGGCATTGCCATGACGGCAACACCTCAAAGGTATGTGTATGACACACGCACCTTGAAGGTATGGCCATCATGACCACACCTTCGACATTCCCCGCGTGGGTCTACGATGACTCGGACATTCCCGATCCGTTCGGCTATGGCGAGCGCGCGGTGAAGTTCCTGCGTGCGCTCCGGCATCCGAAGTCCATCCTTCCCGGCAAGGGCTTCCAGCTTGATCCGTGGCAGGAGCGCATCGTCCGCCGCATCTACGGGCCGCGCCACGACGACGGCACCCGCATCGTAAAGACGGTGGTGTTGCTACTGCCTCGCGGCAACCGGAAGACCTCTCTGTCGTCTGCCCTATCCATGCTGCACGTCATCGGGCCGGAGCGCGAACCTGCTGGCGAGTGCATATTCGCGGCGGCAGACAGGAAGCAGGCAGGCATCGCCTTCAAGGAAGCGGTCGGCATCGTGCGGGAGGACAAGCGCCTTGTCGCTGCCACCCGCGTCTACGACGCCCACAACAGCGCGAAGAAGATCACCTATCCGAAAGAGGCGTCCTATCTGGAAGTCATCTCCGGCGATGCTGGCCCGCAGCATGGTCGCACGCCGTCATTCGTCCTCGCTGACGAAATCCACATCTGGCCAAACCGCTGGCTATGGGAAGCGCTGACGACCGGCCTCGACAAGACCGATAATCCGCTTCTGATCATTGCGACAACAGCGGGGCGCGGTGACGACAATCTTGCGCACGAGGTTATCGACGATGCCCGCAAGGTTGCGCGTGGCGAGGTAGATGATCCTTCCATCTTGCCTATCCTGTTCGAAGCGCCGCGCGATGCCGACTGGAAGGACGAAGAGGTCTGGCACCTCGTCAATCCCGGCCTCAAGCACGGCTATCCATCGCTCGATGGCTTCCGCCGCCATGCCAAACGCGCCGAACGCAGCGTCGGTGAGCGCCAGTCCCTCAAGCAACTAAAGCTGAATATCTGGCTGGATGCGGCGACTGATCCATTCGTTGACATGGATATCTATGATGTGGGCCGCAGGGACTTCGATCCGGAAGACCTCAAAAGCGAACCGTGCTGGATCGGCGTTGACTTGTCCTCAACCGTGGACCTGTCCGTCATCGTGGCGTGCTGGCGCACCGCAGACGGCTATTTCGTCAAGCCGTGGTTCTTCTGCCCCGAAGATACGATTTCGACGCGTGAGGACGCATCCGGTGGCTCCTACCTCGAATGGGCGGAGAATGGTCTGATCACAGCCACCGAGGGTACCGTGATCGATTACCAGGCCATTGAAAACAAGATCATCGAGCTTTGCGAGGACTTCGATGTCCGCGAGGTCGCCTTTGATCCGTTCATGGCGCGCCAGGTGCAGCCGAAGCTTCTGGAAATGGGCCTGCCCGCCGTGGACATGCGGCAGGTGCCGTCGCTCATGATGCCTGCCTTCCACGAACTTGAGCGCGCAATTCTCGGCAGCGAGTTCATGCACGGCGCATGGAAATGGGCCTGCCCGCCGTGGACATGCGGCAGGTGCCGTCGCTCATGATGCCTGCCTTCCACGAACTTGAGCGCGCAATTCTCGGCAGCGAGTTCATGCACGGCGCAAATCCGGTCCTGCGTCACTGCTTCGCGAACGTCGTCGTGAAGCGCAACGATCAGGGCCACGTCGCCAAGTTCACCAAGTCCCGGCAATGGCTGTCGATCGATGGCGCGGTAGCTGCCGCGATGGCTGTCTCGCGCTGCCAGTCGGGAGATAGCGGCAAATCCAGCTACGACAGTTTCAACGGCGATATAGAGGAATGGGCTTATGTCTGAGAGCGCGGAACGCCTCGTTGTGCTGCTGGAAGCGCGCGTTCGCGACTTCGAGCGCAACATGCAGCGCGCCAGTGGACAGGCGGGAACATCCTTCAACCGTATGCGCCGCGACAGCAGGTCTGCCACGCAGCAGATGGAACGCGACATGCTGCGCTCCACAACGAGGATCAATCAGGCGCTTGCCTCCACCTCTACGCAGATAGGCGTTTTGGCCCGGTCCTTCGCAGCAGGCTTTGCGGGCGGTGTCTTTGCTGGTGGCCTTGCCGGTGCACAGCGCGCCGTTCGCAGCATCGTTTCGGAATTGTCCGAGATGGGCAAGGAGATCGATCGCGTCGGCCTTTCGGCCAAGGTGTTTCAGGAACTCAAATTCGGCTTCGGAGAGGCGGGTGTCGAAGCATCCGAGTTCACGACCGGCATGGAGCAGTTCAATCGCCGGATCGGTGAGGCTGCAACGCGCGGTGGCAGGCTTGCCGAGATATTCAAAGCCAACGGCATCGCCTTGCGCGACCAGGCCGGAAATATCCGTTCGAATGAGGCGCTGCTTCGCGACTACGCCAACCTCGTCAAGAATGCCGGTTCCGAGCAGGAGCGGATGACGCTCGCCACAGAAGCGTTCGGGCGCGGTGGTGCAGCCTTCGTTCTGGCGCTTCGTAACGGTGCTGACGGCTTCGACGACATGGCAGAGGCAGCGGCAAACGCGGGCGGTGTGATCGACGAGGAACTGATCCGCAAGGCCGAAGAACTGGACGACCGATGGGCGGCGTCGTGGCGCAACTTCGAGGTAAACGCCAAGTCCGCGATCATGAATGTGATCTCCACGCTCGACAACATGAGCGATCACCTTGAGACCATCTATCGATGGATGAACGACATCGGCAACTCATCGTTCTTCCGGTGGCTGCTCACAAAAATGGACGACGCCGGCCTGATCACCATCGATCTGAACTATGGCAATATCGGTGCGATGGATGCTGCCGACGACCTGGCAGCGATGCAAAAGCGGGTCTCCGATCTATCGCAGCACGTCGAACACCTACTGCATATCGGTGAAGATGCTGCCGCTGCCGAGCAGCAGCTTGCCGAAGCCCGCGCCCGTCTCAATGCTGCGGTGCGTGCCATCACTTCGGGCGGATCGGGTGATACCGTCCTGCCTTCCATCACCGTTTCGGGCGATGATCCTCCAAAGACGAAGATCCCCGGATCGGGTGGCCGCTCTGGTGGTGGTGCCCGCAACAGCGCCGCATCTGCTGCGCTTCGTGAGGCTGAAGCGGTCCAGAACCTTATCGATAGCCTGACACATGAACTCAGCCTGATCGGCATGTCCGACGCGGAAAAGGCCGAGGCGAACGCGCTCAGGCAGGCTGGTGCGGCGGCAACGGACGAACAGCGCCAGCAGATCGAAATGCTGGTGCAGGCCATCCACGACGAGACCGAAGCGCTCAAGGCATCTGAAGCGGCCCAGCGCAATCGTACGCAGGCCATGAGCAACATGTTCCAGATGGGCGAAGAAGCGCTTCTCGCCATGCTGGACAACAGCCAGAAGGCAGAGGACGCGATCAAACGCCTCGTCATCCAGTTAGCGCTTGCGGCGGCTCAGGCCGCGCTTCTCGGCACAGGCCCGCTTGCGGGATTGTTCGGCGGCGCTGCCGGCGGTGGCAGCATCTTGGGCGGGATAGGGAAAATCTTTGGCTTTTCGGAGGGCACCGCAAACACAGGGGGCGCACGTGGGGAGCCTCGTGGCATCGTCCACGGTCAGGAGGCCGTCATACCCCTACCGAACAACAGAAAGGTGCCCGTCCATATAGAGGGCGGTGCAAGTGCAGGTGGTGGCGAAACCCGCGTGAAGGTGGATGTTGGTGTCAGCGTCGACAAGAACGGCAATCTCCAAGCCTTCGTCCGCGACGTGTCGGAGGAGACTGCCGGCACATTGGTCCGTCAGGGCATCGGTGAGTACCGGCGCGGCATGGTGCAGGACGACATGGACGCCTTCCTGCGCGATCCGAGGGGGCGGTAATGAAGCTTCTTGCAAACGCGCTGCGGCGTCATCTTCAGGGCGCGGTAGTCCGAATATTCCCGAAGCCGGTCGCGATCTGTGGGAGATATTCGCTGACCTCTGCGGAACCCGCACCTATCACGCCGCAGGCCCCAACCCGATCAGCTACGCGGAAATCCAGAGCTACGCACAAGTTAACCGCTGGCCTTTGAAGCCGCATCATGTCGCGACGATCCGGGCGCTCGATGCGGTCTGGATCGAACATGTCATGATCCGTTCGCAGGCGAAAGACGCTAGGTCGCAGTCGCCATCTTCAATGCAGGGCATCAACCCGGCTGCGTTCGATGCGGTGTTCGGATGAGCAAGCGACGGAAGCACAAGACGGATTTCGGCAAGGGCTGGCGCGCTGGTTACAGCGAGTATCGATACGGAACGTCGAAGCCTATCACGCTGGCGAATGTCATGAGGCCCGCGCCCATCTTCCGAGGGGAGAAGAAGAAGCACGTCATCCAGCAAACTATGGATGCGATGCGCGATTGGCGGATGTCGCCGTTCGAAGAGGAAGGGACGATGATTGCTGGCTTGCGCAGCGGCCTTTGTCTCGATGGCTACGGCTGGAGCCGTTCAGATCAGCAGGCGCGGGAAATCGTTTCGGAAGCGCTTCGATTGCTGGGAGCCAAACGGCCGACCTGGGAACAGGGGCAGCCAGACTATGTGGAGCCACATGAAAACTGCAAGGTATGTGGCGGGCCACTGGATGAAGAGGCGCTTTCATACCGTGATCGATTTTGCTCGGCAGAATGCGCACGTATTGCGATGGAGAAGCGGACCTTCTGGCAAACGTCGCGAGACAGCGCCCTATATCGTCGCGCGGTACAGCTAGTCCGTATTTCTCGAAAGCCGGTTCGCGAATGTCAGCAATGTGGCAAGAGCTTCCGGCAGCGTGGCGAGAACGGGCAAGCCAAGTTCTGTTCGTCGGACTGCTACGCGGATCACAAGCGAGAGAGAGCACCGTCTTTCAAAAGCAATTGCGCTTTCTGCTGGACGCCATTCACGTCGAAACAGCCGGCAATGTTCTGTTCCCCAACGTGCAAGACCCAGGCCCACCGCGTTCAAAGCGGACGGATCAAGCGCCTCTCACCGCCCGTCTTCGACTACGTGTTTGCAATGGCGGCTTAGGAGTTCATTGTTGCCAAGATCCCTATGGCAGTGACGATGACGGTCACGGAAACGGCAATGGCAGAGACTTTTGTCCAATATGCTGCCTTTTCCGCCGCGACTGCCGCGCGCTCTGAGGCTTGCGCCGCAGTAATATCTGCTAGCGCAGCTCTGCGCTGCAACTCCGCAGTATACCAGACTGCCACGGGCTTGCCGGCTTGAACGCCGCCGAAACGTTCAAGAAGCTCATCCAACGACATCCCTGCCATTGTCCGAATTCTAAATTCATCACTCATTCTGCACCAAGCCGCAAATGTCGCCTACCGCGTCAATATGACATCAACGCTTTGACCGTTTGAAACAGTGACTACCTGGGTTAGGTCGCCGCCCTGCTGCCAGTCACCAGCCATCCAAGTCACTCTCGTGATAAGGTAGTATTGGCCATCTGGAATGCCGGAGAAAGTGAAGCGTCCTTCGCCGTTCGCCTGTGTCATCTTGGAATAGTCGCGAAGTCGTTGATCGCCGTTTTCGAACTGAACGTTGCCGTACGTGTTGCCCGCTGCCGCAAAAATCTCGCGCGTGTAAGACGTGTACGGCAGGAGCAGAACCGGACTGCCGGCGGCATACACAACGATGCCATCATTCCGACGCATGAAGGCTTGGCCAGCAACCGTCGCCCTGCCTGCTTGAACGGCATACGCATGCTCAGCAGGATTGAACGGCGTAGTGATATTGACGGATTGCACACAGCCCGAAAGGGCAACCGCAAGAGCGGCTACAATTGCAAACTTCATGATATTCCCCCGGTGTCCCTTTCTCACGATGGCGCAACCGGAAGGCGAGTTCAAGATGCCGACGATCTCAAATCACAGATCGCGGGACGGCTTTGCGTTGATTGAAGCATTCTCATAGCGAACAACGTCTTCCGTACGAATACGGACGAGCTTCCCACCCAAGCGGAAGAAATCTAGATCGCCTCGCTCAAGCATGTTCCGAATGTGCCTTTCGGAGCAGTGCCATCGCTCAGCCAGTGTCTTCGGCGTGAAAACGTTTGGCAGGTCTTCGTCGCTCATATGCGCCTCGTCGGAAGCTAGGGGCCGATAAGTCTGGTTATCGGCCGTCAGGATTTCAGAACGGAGACGGAACAGGCTGCTACCAATTTGCTACCGAACTCGGTAGCACAGGCCGAAATAGAACAGGATGGGAACGGACTCGCCCTCTCTCAAACCGCGCAATTCCGGGGCTTTGAAGCACGGTTAAGGACGAGGCGGCACTAATCTAAGCGAATTTCAAGACCGGTGCCTTAAACCGCTCGGCCATCCCTCCGTTATCGATCGGCTTCGTCGATCCGTTGCCCGATACGCGAACTTTTGTACAATTGCAGCAAGCCGGTTTCACTTTCGGCTTTACCGCTCCCTTGATCGTCGCGTCAACCTGTCGGCAGCGGATTCTTGCCAGCGCAGCACGAGCAGACAGCACGTTGACATGACCACCGCGAATCTTGCCTGCCTACCCCTGAAGTTCCTTGTCCCACAGGCGTACAACCGCTTGCTGCGGCAAGCGAGGACCCTATGTTGGGTCCGAAAGAGACAGGGAATTTCATGGCGGCAAACGGCAAGACGGACATCGACCACGAACGCTTGAAGAAGGTCGTGGAAGGCATCGCGGTAGAGATACGCAAAGCAACGGAATGGGGCAAGGCGGCGGATTACATTCCCGAACTCGCCAAAATCGACACGAAGCAGTTCGGCATCGCGGTTCTAACCCGTGATGGGCAAACGATCGCGGGCGGCGATGCCGATACGCAATTTTCGATCCAGAGCATTTCCAAGGTGTTCGCGCTTGCGATCGCGCTCAAGGCCAAAGGGGAAAAAGTCTGGAAGCGCGTCGGCAAGGAGCCGTCGGGCGATCCCTATAATTCGATCATCGATCTGGAGCGCCACAAGGGCTTTCCGCGCAATCCTTTCATCAATCCGGGGGCGCTCGTCGTCGTCGATATGCTGCTCGAGGATCGAGAGCGGGATGACCTGCCGGATACTGTGCGCGACTTCATCGGCGACATGATCGGCGATCATGCCATCGGCATCGATGAGGATGTCGTGAAATCCGAACACATTTCGGGCTTCACCAATAAGGCGCTCGCCAATCTGGCCAAATCCTTCGGCAATCTGAACCATGAGGTCGACGACGTGATGCACGTCTATGTGCGCCAATGCGCGGTCGCGCTCTCATGCAGGCAGTTGGCTGCGGCCGGGCGTTTCCTGATGCTCGACCGCGAGGACATCGATGATAAGGTCTCGAAGGCAGACGCCGAGCGCGCCCGGCGCATCAATGCGGTGATGCTGACTTGCGGGCAATATGACGGATCGGGAGATTTCGCCTATCGCGTCGGATTGCCGGCCAAGAGCGGCGTGGGCGGCGGCATTCTGGCCGTCGTGCCGAACACGGCGACCGTGGCGGTCTGGTCCCCCGGCCTCGACGACAACGGCAACTCTCTGCTCGGCACGCTGGCGCTCGAACGCCTGTCGCAACGCATGGACTGGTCCATCTTCGGCGCGGTGCGGCGCGTCTGATGTCGGCCATTTTCGATCACATCGCCGCGCTGCATGGCAAGAGAAACTGGGGAAGCGTGCTTGATGCCGGCACCGGCATCAATTCCCTGCGCTGGCTGCGCGGCCGGAAGGCGGACAGCTTGACGGCCGTTACGGGCGCGGAACTGATGGTGCGGCGCATCGAAGAGGCGCTCGGCCCATCGCCCGCGAATGAGCGGATCGTGACCGGCAACTGGGCCGACCCGGATTTTCTGCGAAACGAGACATTCGACGTCGTCCTCGCCGACTATCTGATCGGGGCGATGGACGGCTTCGCGCCCTATTTCCAGGACGAGATGATCGAGCGGCTGCGTCTGGCATGCGCGGGGCGGCTCTATCTGGTCGGCTTGGAACCCTACGTGCTCGACAAGCCCGCAAGCGCGGAAGGCGAGATCGTCTTTCGCATCGGGCGTCTTCGCGATACGTTCCTGCTTCTGTCCGGTCAAAAGACCTACCGCGAATTTCCGCTGACCTGGGTCACGCGGCATCTGGAACGCGCTGGTTTCAAGACGATCGATATCCGCAAGTTTCCGATCCGCTACCGCGCGCGCTTCGTCAACGCGCAACTCGACATGTGCATCAACCGCCTGCATCTGGTGCCGGACGATTTGCGGACCGCCCTTGCCGACCATGTCGAGGAGTTGCGCAGGCAGGCTTTGCGTCTGGAAGCCAAGAATGAGGGTCTTCGTCTCGGGTTCGACTACGTCGTCGCGGCGGAACCGGCCTGAACGTGCGAAACCTGCATATCTGACCGATCCGATCTTCTCGCGCCGACGTACATTTCTCCAAAACCGCGCCAAGACCGCAAACCGAAGTTCCCATGGCCTCTTCCAACGATCGCAACCCCGACCTGCCCGCAATCGTGCTCTTTCGCCACGATCTGCGGCTCGCCGACAATCGCGCGCTTCGCGAGGCTGCCGATACAGGCAAGCCGCTCGTGCTTGTCTTCGTTTTCGACGAGATGAGCGAGGGCATTCGCAAGCTCGGCGGTGCCCGGCGCTGGTGGCTGCATCATTCGCTCGATGCACTGACGAAATCGATCGGAAACGCCGGTGGGAAGCTTATTCTGCGCGCCGGTCCGATGGTCGATGTCGTGCTCGATCTGGTTGAGGAAACAGGCGCGGACATGGTGTTCTGGAACCGGCGCTACGACCCGCCTGCGATAGCCGCCGACAAGGACATGAAAAAGCGCCTTGATGAGCAGGACATAGCGACGGCAAGCTTCGAGGGCCATCTCCTGCATGAACCCTGGCAGATCAGGACCGGATCGGGTGGTTTCTACAAGGTCTATTCGCCCTTCTGGCGTGCGCTTGTTGCAGCAAGCGAGCCGCGCGCGCCCGTATCCCGCCCGCAAAAGCTGCGCGCATTCGCGAAGCGCATACAGTCTGACGAACTCGCCGATTGGAAGCTATTGCCGACGCGGCCCGACTGGGCAGGCGGACTGCGCGAAACCTGGACACCGGGCGAGGACGCCGCCCATGCTGCGCTGAACGCGTTTCTCTCAAGCCCGATCGACGGCTACGGCGAAAATCGCGACCGGCCCGACCTGCCCTCCACATCGCGCCTGTCGCCGCATCTGGCGCATGGCGAGATCACACCGTTCCAGATCTGGCACGCGCTCGAAACCCGCAAGGTAGGGGCGCCGGCAAGCGACGTCGAAAAATTTCGCAAGGAGGTCGCGTGGCGGGAATTCTCCTACCATCTCCTCTTCCACAATCCCGACCTTGGCCGCACGAACTTCAATCGCGACTTCGACGACTTTCCGTGGAAGGGCGGAACGAAGACGCGTCATGCATGGCAACAGGGCCAGACGGGCTATCCGTTGATCGATGCCGGCATGCGCGAGCTCTGGCAGACCGGCTGGGTGCATAACCGGGTGCGCATGGTCGCGGCCTCCTTCCTCGTCAAGCATCTGCTTCAGGACTGGCGGCTCGGCGAGGAATGGTTCTGGGACACGCTGGTCGACGCCGATCCGGCCAGCAACACCGCCAACTGGCAGTGGGTCGCCGGCTCCGGTGCCGATGCCGCACCCTATTTCCGGGTGTTCAATCCAATTTTGCAGGGCGTGAAGTTCGATCCAGACGCGACTTATGTCCATAAATTCGTACCCGAACTTGACCGGCTAGCCGCGAAGGAGACTCATGAGCCCTGGAAGGGGTCCCCGGAAGCACTTTCGAAAGCCGGCGTGAAACTCGGCGAGACATATCCCGTACCTGTCGTCGAGCATTCGAGCGCGCGCGACCAGGCGCTGCAAGCCTATAAGGACATGAAGGGGCATTCATGAACATCGTTCCGATCAGCCGCACCGCGGACGGCCGCAAGAAGATTGCCGTCATCGGCTCCGGGATATCGGGCGCGTCCGCCGCCTGGGCACTGCGAGAGACGTCCGACGTAACGCTGTTCGAGGCCGGCGAACGTGCCGGCGGACATACCGCGACGGTCGACATCGACTATGACGGAACGCCGATCTCGGTCGACACGGGCTTCATCGTCTATAACGAGCACAATTACCACGATCTGACCGCGCTCTTTTCCCATCTCGGCGTCGCGACCCACGAAAGCGATATGGGCTTTTCGCTGTCGCTGGACGGCGGTCGGCTGGAATGGAGTGGCCAGAGCTATTCCTCGATCTTCGCCCAGCGGCGAAACCTCTTCTCGCCGCGCTTCCTGAAGATGCTCGGCGAAATCCTTCGCTTCAACAAGCAATGCGTCAGCGATCGCGACACCGGCCGGCTGGCCGGCATGACGATCGGCGACTATCTCGTTGCGCGCCGCTTCTCGCCGGGTTTCCGGGACAATTATTTGATCCCGATGGCGGCTGCGATCTGGTCCACGCCGCGCATCAGGATGCTGGATTATCCGGCGTCGTCCTTCGTCAATTTCTTCCAGAACCACCGCCTGATTCATCACGAGCGGCCGAAATGGCGGACCGTGACGGGTGGCGCGAAAACCTATCTGGAAAAGCTGATCGCGCCGCTCGGCGACCGGATGCGGCTTGGCAGTCCGGTCGAAACCATCGTCCGCGATGCGCTCGGGGTCATCATATGGGCGAAGGATGCAGCGCCCGAACGCTTCGACGCCGTCGTGATCGCTGCCCATTCCGATCAGGCGCTCGCGATGCTCGACGATGCCTCGCCCGTCGAACGCACCGTGCTCGGCGACATTTCATATCGGCCGAACCGCGTCGTGCTTCACCGCGACGTACGCCTGATGCCGAAGCGCCGGATTGCATGGTCAGCCTGGAACTATTTGCGCGCTAGCGGCGACGAGGAGGAACGGGACGTGTCCGTCACCTACTGGATGAACCGGCTGCAAGGCATCGATGCGGGCAAGCCCCTCTTCGTCTCGCTCAATCCAGCGACGGACCCCGCGCCCCAAACCGTCTTTGGCGAATGGTCCTACGCACACCCGCAATTCGACGCCCGCGCGCTCACCGCGCAGGCGCGTCTCGATGAGATCCAGGGCGTGCGTCATACATGGTTCGCCGGCGCCTGGACCGGCAACGGCTTCCACGAGGACGGCCTGCGGTCCGGTCTCGACGCGGCTACGGCTCTCGGCGCGACGATTCCATGGACTCGCTTCAGGGTTGCCGCGGACGAACTGCCGATGGCGGCCGAATAGGCAAGAACGATGATCCGCAAGGAGCGCATCACGACCATAGCCGAAAACGGAAGCGCACCGGATGCAGCGGTTTCGCTCTATGTCGGCGAGGTGATGCATGCGCGTCTGAAACCCTTCACGCACCGTTTCGTCTACCGGGTCTTTTCGCTGCTGGTCGACCTCGACCGGCTGGAGGAGGCGGATCGTCGCTCGGTGCTTTTCGGGATCGACCGGGCCGCCCTTGTTTCCTTCCATCAGAAAGACCACACAGATCGCAAAGGCGAAAGCCTGCGCGCCAGGGCGGACCGGCTTTTTCTCGACGCCGGCCTGCCCGAGCGGCCAAGCCGCGTCCTTTTGCTCGCCTATCCGCGCATCCTCGGCTACGTCTTCAACCCGATTTCCGTCTATTTCGCGTATGACGATACGGATGCGTTGAACGCCGTCATTTATGCGGTGCGCAACACATTCGGCGAGCAACACACCTATGTCGCGCGCGTGGAGCCCGGCGAACTGACATCGGCCGGCCTGCGCCAGACGCGAACCAAGATATTCCATGTCTCGCCCTTCATCGACATGGGCGCGCGCTATCGGTTTCGGCTTTTGCCGCCGGGCGAGATCGTACGGCTTCGCATTCACGAGACAGAGGGCGACCAGCCGCTCCTGTCGGCGACCTTTGCAGGAGAGCGCAATGACCTGACGACCCGCTCGCTGGCGCGCATCCTCTTGCGCATTCCGCTGATGACATGGAAAGTGATCGCCGGGATACATTACGAAGCGCTGAAGCTCTGGTGGAAGGGCGCGCGCTTCCATAAAAGCCCGCCGCCCGGCAAGCCGGTCAGTTTCAGGGACGAGGCTACAGTTCTGACGGCTGCAAATGAGGGCGAACGGACTTGGGGGGTGAGGACATGACCACGACAACGCCCGTGCGCCGAACTGCCGTCATTCTAGACGCGGCGAACTTTGCGGCTGCCACGCGCGCCTTGCCCGCCAGGGCACGTCTGGCGCTCAAGGTGGGCATGGCGTTGCCGCATGGTTCGCTGACGGTCGAGGTTCCGGACGGTTCGGTCTTCAAGGTAGGTGGCAACGGCCCCGGACCTGATGCGCATCTTCGCCTGAAGAACTGGAATCTCGTTTCCCGCGCATTTTCAGGTGCCACGATCGGCGTCGCCGAATCCTATATGGATGGAGATTGGGACAGTCCCGACGTCACGGCCTTTCTCGAACTTTTCGTCATCAACGAGGAAGCCGGCGAGGTCGTCGCCGGCGGCGCCAACTGGATGCTGACGCTTTTCCAACGCCTTCGCCACTGGTTCCACCAGAATTCGCGCACCGGCTCCAAACGGAACATCGCGGCTCATTACGACCTCGGCAATGCGTTCTATCGCGAATGGCTCGACCCTTCGATGACCTATTCGGCAGCGCTCTACGAAACCGGCGCGAACGACCTTGCCGGTGCGCAGGCTGAAAAGTACCGGGCGCTGGCCCGTGACACCGGCATCGGCCCGAACGACCATGTTCTGGAGATCGGCTGCGGCTGGGGCGGTTTCGCCGAGTTCGCCGCGCGTGAGATAGGCTGCAAGGTGACGGGCCTGACGATCAGCCAGGAACAGCACGACTTTGCCCGCGCGCGCATGCAAAAGGCCGGACTTGCCGATAAGGTCGACATCCGCTTTCAGGATTATCGCGACGAGACGGGCACCTATGACCGCATAGCATCGATCGAGATGTTCGAAGCCGTGGGCGAAAAATACTGGCCGGTCTTCTTCTCCAAGATGCGCGACTGCCTGAAGCCCCACGGTGCGGCGGGAATGCAGATCATCACCATCAAGGACGATATCTTCCCAAGTTATCGGGCGCGACCGGATTTCATCCAGCGCTACGTCTTTCCCGGCGGCATGCTCCCCTCGCCGTCGATCCTGCGCACGCTCGGCAAGGATCACGGGCTGAGGCTCGCCGCCGAGCGCATTTTCCCGCAGGATTACGCGCGCACGCTTGCCGAATGGCGCGACCGCTTCCATGCCTCCTGGCATCGCATCGTACCGCTCGGATTCGACGACCGGTTCAAGCGCCTGTGGGAGTTCTATCTCCACTATTGCGAAGCCGGGTTCCGCGCCGAATACATCGATGTCCGACAGGTCATCTACCGCAAGTGATCATCCGGCCAGATTGGGCATCAGGTAAAGCCCCATCACCAGCAATGCCGAAAACAGCGCGGTCTTGAAACGCGCCTCCGACATTCGCCCCCTCACCTTTTGCCCGATCACCATGCCCGCGATCGCCGGCACCAGCGCGGCCATCGAAAGCAGTCCGAGATCGGCGTCGAGCAATCCGTTGCTGCCCAGCGCCAGCGCCAGCGCGAGCGTCGACAGCGTGAACAAAATGCCCATCGCCTGAACGAGTTCGTTGCGCGAAAGCCCGATAGCCTGGAGATACATGACGCCAGGCACCACGAAGGAACCCGTCATGCCGGTCAGAACGCCATTGGCCGCGCCGAAGGCCGGTCCGAGCCATGAGCGGTGCGCGGCCGGAATGGCGAGCTTCAGGCCGCCGAGATTGACCGCTGCGTAGGTCACCAGCAGGACCCCGAGAAGTCCGCTCAGAAAATTGGTATCGAGCCGCGTCAGCGCCATCGCACCGAGCCAGACCGTCACCGTTGCAAGCATGAAGAACGGGCCATGCCGGCGCAGGATGTCCCAAGCGCTGCTGCCTGCAAGCGCCTGCCACAGATTGGTGGCGAAGGAGGGCACCAAAAGCAGCGCCATGGCCTGCGGGAGCCCGAGCACCGCAGTCAAAAGCGCGAGACTGACGGTCGGCAGGCCAAGCCCGACGACGCCTTTGACGAAGCCGGCCAGAAGGAATGTGGCGGCCACCGCCAGTGACACCTCCATGTCCGGCATTCCCAATTCCTCCGATCCCGTCTCCAACGACGATGAACGCGCGGATGACCAAAGGCAAGGCAACACGCCAGTCGCCCGGTTTCTTCGCAACGTCTGGATTAAGCTTCATTCCAAAACGCCTGCATGATTTTCAACAGTCTGTTCACGGATTTGTGCAGAAAAATCTTGAAAAACTAAACGAACGATAGACGGAATTATTTGGATTCAAGACATCGCAAGATTGATATTATCGATCAGAAATCAGTTAACTATAAATTATGATATTTCTAGATTTGCGATTAACTTATATTTAACCGCCGAACAATCCAAAATTCAAAATTGCAACTATTTTGGGAAAGCTGCCGTTGCGTAATGTGCAACCTTGAGGAGAAAGCTATGAAAGTTTCGCACTTGAAACATCTCGGCGCTGCTTCAGCCATTGTGCTTGGTACGAGCTTGACGGTGCCTTCACCGGCCCACGCTAATCTGTGTGATCTGCCTGCCCGTTCATTGTCGGCAGCCCAGATACAGGCCATCGCGGAAAACGGATGCCTTCCTGAAAACGCTCCCGGCGCTCCGGGCCGGGCGTCTGCCAACCCCGGAACTCCCGGTGTTCCTGGCGTGCCCGGAGTTCCCGGCACGCCCGGCACCCCCGGAACTCCTGGAACGCCAGGTACACCCGGTGCCGGAACTCCCGGCGGCATCAATGTCGGCGTCGGCGGCGGTGCCGTGGGCAATACCGGCGGCGTTAACGTGGGTGCCGGTCCAGGTGCCGGTTCCAACAATTCCGGTGGCATCAATGCCGGCGTCGGTTCCGGTGCCGGATCGGGCAACACCAGCGGCATCAGCGCCGGTGTCGGCTCCGGCGCGGCATCGGGCAATACCGGCGGTGTCAGCGCCGGTGTCGGCTCTGACGCGGCAGCCGGCAATACCGGCGGCATCAGCGCCGGCGTTGGATCGGGCGCCGCGTCCGGTAACTCGGGCGGCGTTAGTGTCGGCCTGGGCAGCGGCGCTGCCAGCGGCAACACGGGCGGCATCAGCGCCGACATCGGCGGTGGCGGAACCGGTGCCGGGAGCAACAACAGTGGCGGTATCGGCGTTGGCCTTGGCGGCGCGGACGGACTTGGCGTCAGCCTGGGATCCGATGGACTTGGCGTCAGCATTGGCGGCCAGGGCATAGGCCTCGGCGGGGGTGGCGGTGGTAGCTCCGGCGGCGATGCTGGCCCCGGCGGTGCCGGCGATCCGTGATCTGCGGATCTCCTTGCAACTCAAAAGCCCGCCGTCGCAAGACGGCGGGCTTCCTTTATCTGATCACGGATAAGGATCCGACTACGATTAAAGCGTGATCCGGTAGCGAGCGAACCCATTGTCACCCTCGCCTGCCTCTTCGATCGACACGCCTTCGACTTCTGCGATGAAATCGCGCGCCTTCGGTCCTGTATCGAAAAGGACCGTCGTTCCCTCCATCGGTGCGAATGCCCAATTGCCGTCGGCGGCCGGGTTGATCGTGCCTTCCTCCACAATGTAGCGCACGATGACATCGCGGTTGGTGTCCGGCGCTTCGTAGACCACCTTGTCGGGGCCGATTTCGGGAAAGTTTCCACCGCCGCTGGCGCGGTAATTGTTGGTCGCGACGACGAAACGCGCTTCCGGATCGATCGGCTGACCGTCGAATTCGAGATCGACGATGCGGCTCGAATCGGCATTCACCGCAGCGCCGTCACTGTCGTATTTCGCCGGTTGCGACAGATCGATGCGATAGGTCACTCCATCGATCACATCGAAATTATAGGAGGGGAAATCCGGGTTGATGAGCACCGCGTCGCTGGCGCCGGGCTCGACCTGATTGAACATGCCGGCGGACATTTCCAGCCATTCCTTTACCTGCGCGCCGGTGACGACCACGGCCTGTACGGTGTTGGGATAGAGATAAAGGTCGGCAACGTTGCGGATGGCGACATCGCCGGCCGGAACGTCCGTGTAGTAGTCCGGCCCCCCGCGCCCGCCGGCCTTGAACGGCGCCGCCGCCGAAAGCACCGGCAGATCGGCATATTCAGAGTTCGCGAGCATGTCGGTGATGTACCAAACCTGAGCCTGGCTTACGATCTGCACAGATGGATCGTCGGCCACGAGCGCGAAATAGGAATGAAGCGGCGCTTCGCTCTGACCGACCGGCGTATTGACGTATTCGATCGTCGCGTCGTGATCCTCGCGAACGGCGTCCTCGACCTCCGCCTTGCTTTCCACCAGCGGATTGACCTGACGCTCGACGCGCTCATAGATCGGCCGTGCCTCGCTCGTGTGCGAAACCACGCTCCAGCTATCGCCGTCGCGCTCCAGCAAAAGGTCGATCAGCCCGAGATGCGATCCCCAGAACCCAGCCATGACGGCGGGCTTGCCGTTGATGGTGCCGGCCTCATTGTCGACGCCGTCGACATCGTCGAAATCCGAGCCGGGGAATACGAGGTGACTGTGCCCCGTAACGATCGCGTCGACGCCCTCGATGCCCGCGACGAGATAGGCCGCATTTTCGAGGTTATCACGGTACTCGGTCGGGCCGACGCCTGAATGGGACAGGACGATGACGATATCAGCCCCCTCCTCGCGCACCTTCGGCACCCAGGCTTCAGCCGCCCTGACAATGTCGCGTGCCTCGACCTTGCCTTCAAGATGGCGCACGTCCCAGTTCATGATCTGCGGCGGCACGAAGCCGATCAGGCCGATGCGGATCGGATGCTCCTCGCCGGCGCCGTCCGTGATGGTCCGGTCGAGGATGACGAAGGGCTCCATCAGGAGATCGTCGTCGAGCGGATTTTCCGCAAGCGTCCCGTTGGCGACGTTGGCGCACACGAACGGGAAGTTCGCGCCCGCCAGCACCTTGTCCATGAATTCGAGGCCGTAATTGAATTCGTGGTTGCCCAGCGTCGAACAGTCGAATTCGAGCGTGTTCATCGCCTTGATGATCGGATGGACGTCACCCTCGTTCATCCCCCGCTCATAGGCGTAGTAGTCGCCCATCGGGTTTCCCTGCAGGAAATCGCCATTGTCGACCAGGATCGCGTTCGTCGCCTCCGCGCGGATTTCGTCGACGATCGTGGCCGTGCGCGCCACGCCCATCGTGTCGTTCTCGCGGTCGGCGTAATAGTCATAAGGAAAGACGTGGACGTGGAGATCGGTCGTTTCCATGATGCGCAGATGCGCCTGGTTCGCCTGTGCGCGCGCCGAATAGGGGTGCAGCATGATGGCAGCGCCCGTGGCGGCGGTGCCGGCGAGAAATGCGCGGCGGGAAACGGCGAGGGATTTCGCGGTCATCGAGTTCTCCATCTGAAGGGATTCTTCGGTCGTCTTGATGCGACGGGCACAGTTTCGACTCCGATCGACCGGCAGTCCAGCAACTTTTCATGACGCGTGAACGACGAAGGACGCGACGCTGCGTCAGGCGAGATCCGGATCGATGCCCATATGCGTGCGATCGATCACTTCCCGAAGCGCGAAGGACGAATTGATCTTCGTCACATGCGGCATAGCCGTCAGCCAATCGCGATGGATGCGCTCGTAATCGGCGAGATCCTTGGCTGCGATCCGCAACACATAGTCGTACTCGCCCGACATCAGATGACAGGACAGGATATTCGGGCAGCGCTTCACGGCCGCCTCGAAATCGGTCAGCGTCTTCTCGAACTGGCCCGACAACGAGATATGGACGATCGCCGTCATCTTGTGCCCGAGCGCGGAATTCGAAAGTCGCGCATGATAGCCGCGTATGACGCCCTCCCTCTCCAGAATGTCGAGCCGCCGCGAGCACGCAGATTGGGATAGCCCGATCCGCTCGGCAAGCGCCGCATTCGGGAGTCGCCCTTCCGCCTGAAGAGCCTCAAGAATGGCGACATCCGTCCTGTCCAGCTTCATTTTCCGTGAATTCCATCATAAATTGTCTATTTTGCGCAATTTTACACTGAAACACCTTAATGTCATGCCTGGTTTCGCAAACCCCTTCGACATGCCTTCGGATATGATCGGGAAAACGGAACATTTGGGAGAATGTAGATGCGCGTCGGCTGTCCGAAGGAAATCAAGAATCACGAGTACCGCGTCGGGCTCACCCCCGGTTCGGTCCGCGAATATGTCGCGCACGGCCACGACGTTCTCGTCGAAACCGGCGCGGGCGCGGGGATCGGTGCGGACGACAACGCCTATCGCGCGGCAGGCGCGACGATCGCAAAGACCGCGGGCGAAGTATTCGCCAAGTCGGACATGGTCGTGAAGGTCAAGGAGCCGCAACCGTCCGAATGGATGCAGCTTCGCGAGGACCAGATCCTCTACACCTACCTTCACCTTGCGCCCGATCCGGAGCAGACGAAGGGGCTGATCGAATCCGGCGTCACCGCCATTGCCTATGAAACCGTCACCGATGATCGCGGCGGCTTGCCGCTTCTCGCCCCCATGTCGGAAGTCGCCGGTCGTCTGTCGATTCAGGCCGGTGCGACCGCTCTGCAAAAGGCAAATGGCGGACGTGGCGTGCTGCTCGGCGGCGTGCCCGGCGTGCTTCCGGGCAAGGTCACGGTCATTGGAGGCGGCGTCGTCGGCCTTCATGCGGCGAAAATGGCCGTCGGCCTCGGCGCGGACGTCACCATTCTCGACCGCTCGATCCCGCGCCTTCGCCAGCTCGACGACATCTTCAACGGCCGCGTCCACACCCGCTATTCCACCGTCGAGGCGCTGGAAGAGGAATGCTTCTCAGGCGATATCGTCGTCGGAGCCGTCCTCATTCCGGGCGCCGCCGCGCCCAAACTGGTCACGCGTGAGATGCTCTCGGGCATGAAGAAGGGCGCGGTTCTGGTCGATGTCGCGATCGATCAGGGCGGCTGTTTCGAAACGTCCCACGCCACCACACATGCGGAGCCGACCTACGAGGTCGACGGCATCATCCATTATTGCGTGGCCAACATGCCCGGCGCAGTTCCCGTCACCTCCGCCCACGCGCTTAACAACGCGACGCTGCACTATGGCTTGCAGCTTGCCGATCGCGGTCTGAACGCCATTCTCGACGACAGGCACCTGCGCAACGGCCTCAACATCCATAAGGGCCGCATCACCAACGCACCCGTCGCCGAAGCGCTCGGCTACGAGATGGTCGAGGTGCAAAAGGCCCTCGCCGCCTGAAGCCATTCGGAAAACAAAGAGCCGCCGGTTGCTGAATTGGCGGCTCTTTCTTGGTTCAACGCACGAATTCGTCGATGCGCCGGATAGTGACGCGGCGGTTTCGCCAGTCCTCGTAAGGCGTATTGATCAACAGGTAATCCTCACCGTAACCTACCGTCTCCAGCATCCGGCCGGACACGCCGAATTCGTTGACAAGGACACGCCGAAGGGAATCGGCCCGGCGTTCCGACAATATCTGGTTGGATTCGCGCGAGCCGACAGCGTCCGTATGGCCCTCTATCAAAAAGCGCGCGCCGCGACGACGACGGCCGAGTTGCTCGAACGCACTGGCGATCTCACGCACTTTGCGAAATTCCGAACGCGGAATCGTTGCCGATCCGAACTCGAAGTTGATTGCCTGAATGTCGATGGACGGCGCTTGCCGCCGAAGCTCCGGCCGGCGGCGGAATTCCTGGATCGTGACACGATCCTCAGGACGAACCCGACGCCGCGGCGCCGCATCGAGTTGGCGCATGATCTGCCCGGACGACGGTCCGCTGCGGTCCTGTGCGGCGGCAAATGAGGGCACGGCTATCGCTGCGGCAAAGCTGGCCAGGAAAAAACGGCGGTTCATATGGTCGTCTCCTTCTCGAAATCATCGGGAAGGAGATTGTCAAACCGTCCCTGAAGCATGGCTGAATGCGGTGTTGGCAAATGTTCAGCTTTCTTAACGCCTTCTATCCGCCCGCTCGATCCGCACCTGATAGCAATTGTTTCTGGCCGAGCGGACGTGGATATAGGCAACGTCCCGACGCTTGAGCATCAATTGCGCATAATGCGCAATTTCGCTGGACGGCGTGACCTGACCGGTCCCGTAGACGATCCTGTTGTCTCCTCCATAACCGCGAAGAATGTAGTCGGGCGACGTTTTCAGGATGGGTGGTGTGTCGTCGCCTTCGATGGCTCGTTCACATGGACGGCAATGCAAAAAGATCGGACCGGTCTCGGCATAAGGCTGCAGGTCGAGAAATGGGCGGTAGGCGAGGACTATATAGTCTTCGCCGTCGGCCACGTCCTGCAGGCAGGTGCCGACATGGAACACCGTCGCCTGACGATGTTTTCACTTCCGGCAATCGCCCATAGACGTCAGTTCCCCCGCTTTGCAGGAACCTGACTTCATCGGTGCGCAATGCAACGTATCGAATGCTGGGCATCAAGGTCTCCTCGAGCGTTGAACGACGCCATTGTCAGGACAACGACTTCGTGCAGCCACCCGAAAACAAGAGTCCTCGCCCACTGTCACGGGACCGTTACGCCACTCGGCTAACAAGTGCGGAAACAGCCGATAAGGAGAAGACCGAATGCACGCCCGGACCACGTTAACGACCCTTGCTCTTGCCACGATATTCATGCTCGCCGGCGCGCAGGCGCAGGAATACGTCGCACCCTTCGCCTACCCGCAGCCGGAGGAGGATGGCGAGTTCAACACGTTGATCGAGATTCCGGCCGGCGAAATCACGAAATACGAGGTGGACGCCGATACGGGACACCTCATAGTCGACCGATACATGTCGATGCCGGTCGCCTATCCCACGAATTACGGCTCGATCCCCAGTTCGCTCGGCGGCGATGGCGATCCGCTCGACGCGCTGGTCATCACCCGCGTGCCGGTCGTGCCGGGCGCGATGATCCGCGTGCGCGCCATCGGCATCATGAAGATGATCGACGGCGGCGAGCAAGACGACAAGATCGTCGCCGTGCCGGTGTCGGATGTCGACCCGACCTATGACGCGATCCGCGAGATGGAAGATCTGCCGGAAATGGAACGCAACAGGCTCGAAGCGTTCTTCCGGGTTTACAAAGACCTGCCGGAAGGCTCGAAAGTGATCGAACTCGGCGGATACGACAGTGCCGAAGCAGCCGGTGCAGCGATCAGCGAGGCGATCTCGAACTACCGCGCGCAAGCAACGGAATAGCTACACCCAGGGCTCGACGATTTCCTCGTCATAGCCATAGGGCGCGAACCCCATGCGCTGGTAGAGTTGCAGAGCACGCGGACTGTCGAGCGTATTGGTGTGGATGACGAGTTTTTCAGGCTCGCTGTCCCACCCCGCGTGGATAGCCTCCGACAGGAAGAACTTCGCCAGCCCCCGCCCCTGAAACTCGGGCATCAGGCCGAAATAGAGGATCTCGGCCTCGCCCGGCAGACGGGCAAGGTCGAGTTCGTAAAAGCCGGCGGGGCATCCATCGACATAGAGCACGTCGATCCGCGTCGTCGGCGCATGGATCGCCTCGGCCAGTTCGCCGTCGCTCGTCTGTCGGCGCAACAGCCAGTGATGCGGCTTGCCCACTTCGCGGTAAAGATAGCGATAGAAGGAAAGCGGCATCTGCCGCGCACGCATCAGGGCAACGCGCTGTCCGTGCGGCATCGCCATCCGCGCGGATGGCCGCTCGCGCATCTCCAGATGCGTGATGCGCGCGTGAAGGGTCACGAGCCGGTCTCGACCGGTGTGTCGTCGCGCCTGCCCCATTCGGTCCAGGAGCCGTCATAGAGTTTGTTGTCGCGGTGCCCGACCGATTCGAGCGCCAGCGTGATGACGGCCGCCGTCACACCCGACCCGCAACTCGTCACGACAGGCTTTTCCAGATCGACACACTGTTTTTCAAAAACCTCCTGCAACTCATTGACCGAAAGCAGTTTACCGTCTTTCGAAAGACGGGTTGCTGGTACATTCGCCGCGCCCGGCATATGCCCCGAACGCATGCCCGCACGCGGCTCGGGATCGACACCGGTGAAGCGCCCCGCCGGCCGCGCATCTGCAATCTGGCTCGATCCGGACGCGACGATCTCGCGCATGTCGCCGAGCCGGGCAACGCGCGCATCATCGAGCCTGGCCCTGAAGAAGGACGGCGCGATCTTCGTCGGTTCGTTCGTCACCGGCCGGCCGGCAGCCTTCCAGCGGTCGAAGCCGCCATCGAGGACATAGACCTCCCGCGCCCCCATGATGCGGAACATCCACCACACACGCGGCGCGGAAAACATGCCCGGCCCGTCATAGACGACGATGGTGTCGTTGGTCGAAATGCCCATCGAGCTTGCAAACTTCCCGAAGACTTCCTCCGACGGCAGCGTATGCGGCAGGTCGGCACCCGGCTCCACGACCAGATCCTGATCGAAAAACACTGCGCCGGGAACATGTGCGGCATCGTGCTCCGCTTTCGCATCGCGATTTTGCGCCGGCAGGTACCATGACGCATCGACGATCGACACACCCGGTTTTCCGATCCGGCTTTCGAGCCAGTCGAAATCGACGACGAACGGGCTGGTTTCCATGATTTCGCCTTTCAGGCTGGCATCGGGCCGAACCGAAGCCTGAACCGTCGGTTCTCGCGGCCCTTCTTCTCGATCTTGCCGATATGAATGTCGCCGATTTCACCTGTGAAGGCGACATGTGTGCCGCCGCATGGCTGGCTGTCGATGGATCCGTCCCGTCCGATCAGGACCAACCGGATGCGCCCGGTTCCCGTCGGCGGCCGAACATTCTTCGACTTCACCAGCGAAGGGTTGGCGGCAAGCTCGTCATCGCCGATCCAGCGATAGGAGACGGGATGGTCGGCAGCGACCAGTTCCATCAACTTCGCAGACACGTCTTCTTTCGTAACCCCGGAATCCGGCAAATCGAAATCGACGCGGCTGTCATCCTCCGAAACCGACGCACCGGTGATCGGATAGGGGCAGATGACGGTGAGCAGATGACAGGCCGTGTGCATGCGCATCAGCTTCAAGCGGCGCTCCCAGTCGATCTCGAGCTTTACCGTATCGCCTATGCCCGGCACGGGCTGGCCCGGCGCGGGAAGATGAACGATCTCGTCCTTGGTCTCGCCGGCAATGGTGCCGGCGATCTCGATCACCTCGCCATTGACGCGCGTGATGCGCCCCGTGTCGCCCGGCTGGCCGCCGGATGTGGCATAAAAGATCGTCCGGTCGAGACGAATGCCGCCGCGCTCGTTGACCTCCAGCACCTTCGCCTGCGCCTCGCGCAGATAGGCGTCTTCGCGAAAAAGCGCCTGCGTCATTGCCATCAGGCAACGTCCTCGAAAGGCACCGAAATCTTGACCTCCTGTTCCATCCAGCCCGGCACCGGAAGGCTCTTGGACCGCAGGAATTCGGGATTGAACATCTTGGACTGATAGCGCGTGCCATAGTCGCAAAGGATCGTCACGATCGTATGTCCCGGCCCCATCTCCTTCGCCATGCGGATCGCGCCGGCGATGTTGATGCCGGACGAGCCGCCAAGGCACATCCCCTCCTCCTGCACCAGGTCGAAGACGATCGGCAGCGCCTCCTCGTCCGGCACCTGATAGGAAAAGTCAGGGGTGAAGCCGTCCAGATTGGCGGTGATGCGCCCCTGCCCGATGCCCTCGGTGATCGACGAGCCTTCGGATTTGAGTTCGCCTTGCGTGTAATAGCTGTAGAGCGCGGCACCTAGCGGATCGGCGAGCGCGACCTTGACGCCGTTGGATTTCATGCGCAGCCCTGCCGCCACCCCGGCCAGCGTGCCGCCGGTTCCCACAGCCGAGACGAAACCGTCGACCTTGCCGCCGGTCTGCTCCCAGATTTCCACCGCCGTCGTCTCGATATGACCGTCGCGGTTCGCGACATTGTCGAACTGGTTGGCCCAGATCGCACCGTTCGGCTCGGTCTTCGCAAGCTGCTCGGCAAGGCGACCCGAAACCTTCACGTAGTTGTTCGGGTTCCTGTAAGGCACCGCGGGCACTTCGATGAGTTCGGCACCCAAAACACGCAGCGCGTCCTTCTTTTCCTGGCTCTGCGTGTCGGGAATGACGATCACCGTGCGATAACCGAGCGCCTTGGCGACGACCGTCAGTCCGATGCCGGTATTGCCGGCGGTCCCCTCGACGATGACGCCGCCCGGCTTCAACAACCCCTTCTTCTCCGCGTCGCGAATGATGAAGAGCCCCGCCCGGTCCTTGACCGACTGACCGGGATTCATGAATTCCGCCTTGCCGAGGATCGTGCAGCCGGTCTCCTCGGATGCGCGCTTGAGCTTGATCAGCGGCGTGTTGCCGATGACGTCGATGACGGTGCGATCCATGAACTAAATCCTCGAATATCCAAGCTTCGAAACTAGGAAGCGGCGCGAAGACTGGCAAGAACCGAATTTCGCGTTTATTCCGGCGCGGCGGTTCAAAAGCATGATCCGAAAGCGCTTTGGCGACGTATCGCACGCAAAGTGCGCACAAACCGCATTGAAACGGTTAAGGGTCGCTCTTATTGAAGGGCACGAGGCAGCGGGCGAAAGAATGACGGCAGAGACAATCGACACGATCGACGTGCTGATGGCGCGTTATGTGGCGGGATCGCTCCCCTATCCGGCACATGTGCTGGTCCGCGCTCATCTCGAGATCGCACGCGCGAATCATTCCTTCGTCGCCGGTCTGGAAGATATGGCGGGTGATGCGCTGGAGGACGGCGTCGCCCTGCCCCTTACCCGTCGGCTCGACCGTCTGGCAAAGATTTTCGAGACCGCTCCGTCTGATGATCATGCGGCCCCAGCCGAAACGCCCGGCGTGTTTCCAACCGCACTGCGCGATTTCGTCGGATTCGACGAGACCGACATCCCGTGGCGGACCAAGATGCCGGGATTTCGCGAATACGAGTTCGAGTCAGATGGCTGTCACGCTTCGATCTACTGGATCAAGCCGGGACGCAAGATTCCCGCCCACACGCATGAGGGGCAGGAGTTGACGCTCGTTCTCGACGGCGCGTTCGCCGATGGCGACGGCCGTTATGGACGCGGAGACATCGCCATTGCGGACGATACCGTGGACCATCGCCCGATCGCGGAATCGGAGCGTCCCTGCATCTGCTTCGCCGTCACCGACGCGCCGTTGCGCCTGACCGGATCGCTCGGGCAGCGGCTCGGCGATATTCTGGGTCTCTGATTATGAGCCTCTACCGTGCCAAGCCGCAGGATGGCGTCGCCTGGATCACAGGCGCCTCGACCGGAATAGGCCGGCAACTCGCCATCGACCTGGCCCGCGAGGGCTATGTCGTCGCCATAACCGCGCGAGACGACGACAAGCTGGACGAAGTCGCCGAAATGGCCTCGGAAGGTCGGGGGCGTATCGTCCCGGTCGCGTGCGATGTCACCGACGAACAGGCGATGGACGAGGCCGTCGCGCGTATCGAGCGTGAACTGGGGCCGATCGTGCTCGCGATTTTCAATGCCGGCACCTATTCGCCAACCCTTGGGGAACGGCTCGAAACACATAATTTCCATGCGACCTTCACAGTCAATCTGTTCGGCGTTGTGAACGGCCTCGTGCCCGTTGCCGACCGCATGCGCGATCGAGGTTTCGGCCAGATTGCGATCACCGGATCGGTCACCTCCTATTTCGGCCTTCCGTCAGCCGCAGCCTATGGGGCCACAAAGGCAGCGCTGAACAGCATGGCGCGTAGCTTGAAATACGATTTCGACAAGCTCAACATCCGTATCCAGATGTTCAACCCCGGTTTCGTCGACACGCCTTTGACGAAGAAGAACAAGTTCGCCATGCCGGCGCTGATGACGGTCGAGAACGCGGCGCAAAGATATGCGCAAGGATTGAAGACCGGCGGTTTCGAGGTTTCCTTTCCGCGCCGCCTCTCATGGGTGCTGAAGGCTTGCGCGTATCTGCCTGAATCACTTTACTATCTCATCGTTCGCAAAGTCACCGGCTGGGACAAAAGACGGGTCGCTTCCGGCAAGGACAAGCGACGCATGCCGCACTAGTCGGTTTCGATCTTCGTGCGCAAATCGCCTTGCGCGATCTCGTCCAGCGGAAAATTCCACATCAGGCCGATTGCCACCAGCTTGAGCGCGATCGGTACCCAGGCATAGATCACCGCCAGCGCGGTAAGAGCCGTCGCATCGTTCTGCCCACCCGGCTCGAAGCCGAAGACGGCCAGCAACGGAAAGGCGACCCCGACGGCAAGCGCAAGCGATAGCTTGGTGGCAAGGCTCCAGGCCGCGAAATAGAGCGCCGAGCGCTGTTCGCCGGACGAGGCCGTGTCGACGTCGATCACATCCGCCTGGATCGCGGCGGGGAGCGCAAGGTCGAAGCCCAGCGTCAGGCCGGTCGCCAGTGCAAGCGCGCCGAAGGCAAGCCAGTTGCCCGGCCCGATCAACGGCGCGAAGGCGAACACCGCGCAGGTGAAGAGCATGGCGACGCACCAGGCGCGGTGCTTGCCGAACCGCCGGGCGGCAGCCATCGCCAGTGGCATGCCGGCAATGCCTGCGAGGAAATAGGCGAAAAGCAGCGGCCCGCGCATATCCGGCATATCGAGGCGGTCGGACACGAAATAGAGAAACAGCGTCGCAGGGATGCCGTTCGCCAGCCCGTTGATCAGAAAGGCTGCAATCAGGCGCAAAAACGGCCTGTTGCGCGCCATGTGACGAAGCCCGTCGCCGAATGTCAGGCGCGCGCGCGAATGTTCGCGCGGTTCGGGGACGCGCCACACCGTCAGCCCACCGAACGCGAGCAGTAGAGCGGCAACCACGAGCCCGAGAACGCCAAGGCCGTGCAGGCCTTCGGCGCTGTCCATGCCGATCGCGAAAGGCAGCGCGATTGCGATAAGCGTTCCGACGAGCGTGAACCCTTCGCGAAACCCGGCAACGCGCGAGCGCTCCTTGTAGTCGCCGGCCATCTCCGCCCCCCATGAGGTCAGCGGGATGATCGCCATCGTATAGCCGAGCGACAGCGCCGCGCCCCATGTCACGAGATAGGCGGGGCCGGCGTCGACGGGGGGCCAGAACAGCATGATGACGGCCAGCGCCGTGAGCGGCAGCGAAAGAAGCAGCATGGCGCGGCGGCGGCCGAGCGACGGGTGCCAGCGGTCGGCGCTCCAGCCGACGAGCGGATCGGTTACGGCATCGAAGAGGCGCACGGCAAGAAGCGCCGTCCCTACGACCGCAAGCGGCAGTCCCAGCACCTCGGCGTAAAAAGTCGGCACGATGATATAGAGTGGTAGCGTCAGCGCCGCCAACGGGATGGCAGGCAGCGCATAGTAGATAAGCCGCGATGTTGGAATACGCATCCGCCCTGCCCGCAATGAACGTCTCGCATCATACTACGGCGAAACGGTCGCTTCGGTTTTAGGCCGCCCCCTCCGGTTTCGCGTCACGCACCAGGAGATAGATCGCCAGTGAAATCGCGAGCATCACGGCGTAGAAGACGAACAATGCCTGATAGCCCGCGACCGGGTCGTCCGGAACCGCATTGCGCGACACCACCGCACCGGTCGCGAACTGCATCGCGCCGACGCCGCCGATCGAGAAGAAATTGAGAAGCGTGACGCCGCGCCCTGTCAGATGCGGTGGCAGAAACGCGCGGCCATGCGCCATCAAAAGCCCATAGGCCGCACCCGTCACGCCGATCAGAACGAAGATGATGGTCGTCTGCGCAATGCTCGTGACCGGGTTGAAGGCCAGATAGGCGATGACGGCGACGCTCAGCGAATTGCCGACCACGGCCACCCATTTGCGTGTCCGGAAGATCGTGTCGAGCGGGCCGTAGATGAAGCCGCCCGCGACCATGGCGAGCGCCATGAACAGCGTGACCTGCCCGATCATCAGCGCATCCGCGCCATAGACATCGGCGAGATAGGGGCCAGACCACAGCCCGCGTATGCCGGCTGCGGCGGCATAGTTGATCGCCGTCAAGGGGAAGAGCGCCCACAATGCCGTCAGCTTGAAAAGTTCGAGATAGCCGGCGAACCCGGCCGTTCCGGCATCCGCATGGCGTTCGGGATCGCGCACGAATGTCATGACGGCAAAGGCGGTCGCCAGCGTCACGATGCCGAGACCGGCCATGACCTGCCGCCAGCCGAACGCTTCGGCCGCAGCCGCCAGCGGCGATGCGCCGACGACATTGCCCAGCGAGCCGAATGCGACCAGCCATGATGTGAGGATCGCCAACCGCGCGGCGCTGTAGCGATGCGCGAAGATGAAGACGGATGCCATCAGCACCGGTGAACAGCCGATGCCGATCAGCGCCATCGCCGTAATCACCATCCACGGCTGCGTGGCAATGGCGAATAAAAACGCCCCGCCCCCACCGCCAAACGCCAGCAGGATCGCCGCCGTACGCTTCGGCCCATAGCGGTCGAGCCCGACGCCGACGACGAACTGCATGGCCGCGAAGGACGCGAACCACGCGCCCGATGCGATGGATAGATCGGTATTGGTCGCGCCGATTTCGACACCGAGAACGGGCGTCAGCACCGCCAGAAACGAGCGGTAGAATTGCGACAGCACATAGGCCATCGCAAGTGCGGCCAGACCAGCCATGAAAGCGTCCCCCGATTCTCCATCCCGGCCGAAGCCACGGGGAACGCCATAGAGCATTTTGCAGCCGGACGGAAACGGCCGGTGTCGCAAAAATGGGACTAAAAGATGTACCAGAGTAGCGGAAAGCATTCGTCAGAATGCGCGCTACTCTGGTTTATCGAGCTACCGAGCGCAATCAGGCAGCCCGGCGCGACTGCCCGCCAGTCTTTGGGCCACGGCGCTTGCCGCGGAACGGACGCTTCTGCCCGTTCGCCTGCTTGCCGCCACCGCCGGGCTTTCCACCCTGGCGCGGCCTGCCGTTCGAGTTGGCCGGACGGCGGTTTTCCCGCTCTTCCGGCAGCGGCTCGGACTTCTTCTGCACCGGATCCGGTTGGCCGAGATGATCGGCGGCGATCGGCAGCTTCATGCGGATGATCTTCTCGACCTGCCGCAGCTTCGAGGCTTCGGACGGATCGCAAAGCGTGATCGCGACGCCGTCCGCTCCGTTGCGGCCCGTGCGACCGATGCGGTGAACGTAGCTTTCAGCCTCGTCCGGCAGGTCGAAATTGACCACATGGCTGATGTTCGGGACGTCGATGCCGCGCGCGGCGATATCGGTCGCGACGAGAATGCGGACCTCACCGTCACGGAAGCCGTTCAGCGCGCGCTGGCGGGCGTTCTGGCTCTTATTGCCGTGGATCACGGCGGCCTCGAACCCGTCGCGCACGAGATCGCGCGTCACGCGGTCCGCGCCATGCTTGGTGCGTGCGAAAATGATCACGCGCTCCATCGCTGCGTCCTGAAGCATGGTCGAAAGCACGGCCCGCTTCTGCTTGAGGCGCGCCATCACGATGCTCTGGTGAATTTCGGATGCCGTCGTGCCCTGCGGCGCAACTTCGACGCGGATCGGATCCTTCAGGAGCGAACCGGCAAGCTTTGCAATCTCGGCAGGCATGGTGGCCGAGAACAGCGCGGTCTGGCGCTTGGGGTGCGTCGCCTTGGCGATACGCTTCACATCCGGCAGGAAGCCCATGTCGAGCATGCGGTCGGCTTCGTCGAGGACGAGCCAGCGCGTCTCGGTAAGCACGATTTCACGCTCGCGCACGAGATCGGTGAGCCGGCCCGGGGTCGCGACGAGAATGTCGACGCCTTGCGCCATGCGCTTGACCTGGCTGCCGCGCGAAACACCGCCGAGCACCAGGGCGGTCGCGATGTGCAGCCCCTTGGAAATGGTGCGGATCGTCTCTTCGATCTGCACGGCGAGTTCGCGGGTCGGCGCAAGGATCAGCGCGCGGCAGGTGCGCGGCGTCCGCTTGTCGCCGAGCGCCATGATCTGCTTGAGGATCGGCAGCGCGAAGGCTGCGGTCTTGCCCGAGCCGGTCTGGGCGATACCCAGAACGTCCTTGCCCTCGATCTGCGCGGGAATCGCGGCGACCTGGATGGGCTTCGGTTCGACGAAGCCGGCCTTCGCCGCGCTGTCGAGGAGTTTGCCGTCAATGCCGAGTGGACCGAATCCGGTCGTAGCAGTGTTGGTTTTCTGATTCTCAGTCGTCAAAACAATATCTTTCTGGCGCTGCGGCCAATACCGGGCGCAAAACGGGTTCTGCAGGGCGCAACCTGCGAACGTGAATTCTTATGGATTCGACAAGGCGGAGGGCTTCTCGCCCACGCGGCTGCGCTGTCGTCGCCGCGACCATTCGCAGCTTGCCGCTCGCATTCGAACGACAAAGACGCAACCAGTCCGTTTCAGGAAAGCCGGTCGAGCCGGCTCAAGCGCCTTGTGAGGCTCATATGGGCCGGTTCGCGTGGAATTGCAACCGAAACTTGCCGCACTGCAAAATCAGATCACCAGCCCCGCGATCGTCTCATTGTCGGTGATGTCCTGATAGGTCCAGCCCGCCGCATCGAACTTGTCACGCAAGAGAGCGAAATTGGCCGCGTCCTTGGTTTCGATACCGATCAGGACCGAGCCGAAATTACGCGCCGACTTCTTCAGATATTCGAAGCGGGCAATGTCGTCCTCCGGCCCAAGCAGATCCAGAAAATCGCGCAAAGCGCCGGGGCGCTGCGGAAAGCGGAAGACGAAATACTTCTTCAGCCCTTCGAAACGCAGCGCGCGCTCCTTCACGTCCGGCAGGCGCTCGAAATCGAAATTGCCGCCCGAGACCACAAGCACGATCGTCTTTTCCGCGATCTCGGCGGCGGACAAATCCTTCAGTGCGTCGATCGCCAGAGCGCCGGCCGGCTCCAGCACGACGCCCTCGATATTGAGCATTTCGATGATCGTGGCGCAGACGCGATTTTCGGGAATGCGCGTCACGTCGCCCGGAGAAAAATGCGCCAGCGCTGCAAAGTTCGCTTCCCCGATTTCAGCCACCGACGCGCCATCGACGAAATTGTCGACCTGAGGCAGCCGCACGCGATGCCTTTCGGTAAGGCTCGAATGCAGGCTCGACGCACCGACCGGCTCGGCGAACATGAAGCGGGGGCCATCCGCCCCGAAATAGCACGTCACGCCGGCCGCCAGCCCGCCCCCGCCAACCGGAAGAATGATGAGATCGGGTGTCACGCCTTGCGGCAGTTGCTCCTCGATCTCGAAGGCCACCGTCGCCTGCCCCTCGATGATGTCTTCGTGGTCGAAAGGCGGCACCATCATGCCCCCGGAAGATGCGGCGAAATCCTGCGCGGCTCGGTAGCAGGCGTCGAAATAGTCTCCGATAAGGCGAATTTCGACGAACTCGCCGCCGAACAACCGCGTCTTGTCGATCTTTTGCTGCGGCGTCGTTACCGGCATGAAGATGACGCCGCGCTTTTCAAGGTGCCGGCACACATAGGCGAAACCCTGTGCGTGATTGCCGGCGGACGCGCAGACGAACACGTCGGGCTGTTCTTCCGGGCTATCCAGAATCTTGCGGAAAAAGTTGAACGCGCCGCGAATCTTGTAGGAGCGAACCGGCGAAAGGTCCTCACGCTTCAGGAAGATTCGCGCCCCGGTCTTCCTGGAAAGATAGGCGTTCTCCTGAAGCGGCGTCTCGGGGAAAAGGCGGCGCATGGCGCTGGCGGCATGGCGCACATCGGCGCAAAAGTCGGTCGTCACGGCCATCGGCCTCCGGTTCATCGCGTGACGGCGCTATTGCATATTCGCGCCCGCGAAGCCACTCTCGCCTCGCCGCGCACCGTGCGCGCCGATATCGGGGAAGACGTGCACTATTTCGCCATTCGTACCGCGATCCATGTCGCCGCGGTCTTCGCCATATATCTCTCGCTCGCCATGTTCGTCCCTGCGGCGGTCGATCTCTATTACGGCCATGACGACTGGCAGGCTTTCGCCTTTTCCGCATTCCTGACAGGCGGCCTGGGATTGACGGTCGCCGCCGCCACGCAAGGGCGCCCGCCGGTCCTGAGCGCGCGCTTCGGCTTCCTCGTCGTCAATCTTCTGTGGATGACGACCTGCATCGTCGGTGCGATTCCGTTTTTGGCGTCTTCGATCGAGATCAGCCTGGCGGATGCGATTTTCGAATCCGCATCGGGCATAACGACGACGGGAGGTACGGTACTTAACGGCCTCGACACGATGCCACCTGGCGTTCTCATTTGGCGATCGCTGCTGCAATGGATCGGCGGCCTCGGCGTCATCGCGCTTGGGCTGTTCGTTTTGCCGCTGCTGAATGTAGGCGGCATCTCCTATTTCAAGATCGAGTCTTCGGACATCATGGAGCGCCCCTTCGCGCGACTTTCGACCTATACCGTCACGCTGATCAGCATCTATGCAGGCATGACGGTGCTATGCACGATAAGCTACACAGCCGCCGGCATGGGAACATTCAATGCCGTCAACCACGCTTTGACGACCATTTCCACCGCCGGATTTTCGACGCACGATGCATCGATGGCGCATTATGCGGACAATCGGGCGATCCTGTGGGTCGGTACGGTCTTCATGTTCATCGGCGCCCTGCCCTTCGTTGTCCTCATCCTGTTCATGACAAAAGGGAATCTCGCTGCGTTACGCGATCCGCAAATCAAGGTCTTTGCGGGCTATACGGCGTTCTTCATATTCACTGTAACGATATATACGACCCTGACGAGCGGAGTGGCTCCCTTCGATGCACTGACGCATACCGCATTCAATTTCATGTCCATCATAACGACGACCGGATATGCGAGTTCGGACTACACAGCCTGGGGACCGCTCGCCTTCGCCTGTGCATTCGTCGCCATGTTCTTCGGCGGCTGTTCGGGCTCGACCACTGGCGGCATCAAGGCATACCGGTTCCTGGTCCTTTACCAGCTCGTCAGAAATGGCCTTCGCCGGCTTCTCTACCCCGATATCATGCAGAGCGTTCGATATGGCGAGCGCACGGCGACAGACGCCATGCAGCGTGCAATCGTGCTGTTCATCTCACTGTTCTTCATGTTGTGGCTGATTTTCACGATGATCCTTGCGGCCATCGGCCTCGATTTCATGACCGCGATGTCCGGCGCACTGACCGCGCTCACGAATGTCGGACCTGGCCTCGGCGACATCATCGGACCGGTCGGAAATTTCTCCAGTCTTCCCGACGCCGCGAAATGGGTTCTGGCGATCGCCATGCTGATGGGACGCCTTGAAATCCTGGCCGTGATGGTGATCTTCACGCCCACCTTCTGGAACCGCTGAGACATTGCCCTGTCGCACCCGCCCCGCTAACGTTGCCGGATTGGAGAGAGGGTCGGTTTTGGTCGCAGCGTATTTTCAATCGGGCCGGTTGGCGGTGTTCGTTCTGTCACTGTTCCTGCTGGCGGCCTGTGGCGGCGGCCCCTCGCACAACATGCTCAACGTCCTTCCGGCAACCGAAGGCGGCATCGCCGCCGAGCATCGCATTTTCGTGGCCACCACCCGCGAGAAGGCGAACGACCCGTCCGACATCTACGGCGGGCAACGCGCAAGGCAGCTAAGCTTCGTCGATCTTGACGTAACGGTGCCGGCGTCTCACCAGATCGGCCGGATCGAGAGCCCGTCCGGCAACGCGCCGCGCGATCCTTCGAAGCATTTTGCCGCGCGCGACATCGGCCTGATCGGCGATGAAACCACGTTCGAGCGGGAGTTGCGCGCCGACATCGCGAAGAACAACGGCCGGGCGCTGGTCTTCATCCACGGCTACCGCACCCCGTTCGACAAGTCGGTCTATCGCGCCGCGCAGATCAAGAACGACGCCGCGTATGGGGGAACGACAATCCTTTTCTCGTGGGCGTCGACGGGGCGCACCGTCGACTATCTTTACGATAGCAACTCGGCTTCGGTGGCGCGCGATGGGCTGGAACACACCTTGCGCCTCGTGAAGAATGCCGGTGCGACCCGTATCGACATCATCGCGCACTCCATGGGCAACTGGATCTTGATGGAAGCGCTTCGACAATTTGCCATCTCCGGGCGGACCGACCTGCGCGATGCCCTCGGCGACGTGTTGCTCGCCTCGCCCGACATCGACGTCGATGTGTTCCGCAGCCAGATGCAGCGGATCGGTCGACCTGATCGCCCCTTCGTCATCATGCTGTCCGACGACGACCGCGCCTTGCAGCTTTCGTCCATTCTGGCCGGCAACAGGCCGCGTGTCGGCGATTATCGCGATAGTGAGGAACTTGCCCAACTTGGCATCACCGTCGTCGATCTCTCCGCCATTCGGGTCGAGGACAGGCTCAACCACACCAAGTTCGCCGAAAACCCCGTGCTGATCCAGATGCTGGGCGAGCAGCTCGCCCGCGACGATCTTTCCGACCAGACGGCGATGCCGCTCGAGCAGCAGATCGCGCGGCTCACCGGCGGCGTTGCTCAGACGGTCGGCTCGGCTGCCGCTATCGTGATCACCACCCCGCTGGAGGTGATCAACGTCGCGGTCGGACAATGATCAGACGAACAGATCGACCTTCTCGAACGTGCGCACGTCGATCAGGCCCTGATCGGAAATGCGAAGTTCAGGGATGACCACCAGCGCCAGCAGCGAATGCTGCATATAGGCGTTGTTCAGGTCGCAGCCGACATCGCGCATGGCCTGCGTCAGCTTCGCGGCCTTCTGCGCGACGATTTCGGCCCGCTCGTCCGACATCAGCCCCGCGATCGGCAATTCCACCAGCGCGAGCTCGCGCCCCTCGGACACCAGCACCACGCCGCCGCCGACCTCCGCGAGGCAGTTGGCAGCCTGCGCCATGTCGGCCTTGTTCGTTCCGACGACGATCATGTGGTGACTGTCATGCGCCACGGTCGACGCCATCGCGCAGGGCTTCTTGTAGCCGAAACCGGAAACCAGCGCGTTGACGACACCGCCGGTGCCGCGATGCCGCTCGACCAGTGCGATCTGGCAGACATTATTGTCGCGGTCCGTCGCGACCAGCCCGTTCTCGACCGGCATGTCGATTTCCAGCGCGCGCGTCGGCGCCTGGTTTTCGATGACTCCGATCACCCGCGCCCGCACCGCATTGGCGCCCTTCGGCGCGGCAATGTCGAAGTCGGTTGCCCCCAGAGGCTTGCCGAGCTTCACCGAGGCTTTCACCTTCGCAGGATAGGGATAGGCGTCGATTTTGGCCACCAGCCTGCCGGCCTCTGCCAACAATTGCCCGCGTGCGAACACCTGATCGATCCTGAGCGTCGCGAGGTCCGAGACGATCAGGAAATCGGCAAGCCGGCCCGGCGCGATCGAGCCGATCTCGCGGTCGAGGCCGAAATGCTGCGCGGTGTTCAGCGTCGCCATCTGGATCGCCGTGACCGGCTTCAGCCCCTGCGCGATCGCATGGCGCACGACACGGTCCATATGGCCCTCGGTGACGAGCGTGCCCGAATGGCAATCGTCGGTGCAAAGAATGAAATTGCGCGGATCGAGCCCTGATTCGGTTACCGCCTTGATCTGTTCGGCGACGTCGTACCATGCAGACCCCAGCCGCAACATGGCGCGCATGCCCTGCCGCACACGCGCGATCGCGTCTTCCGCGCGCGTGCCTTCATGATCGTCCTGCGGCCCGCCAGCGACATAGCCATGGAATGCGCGGCCGAGATCGGGCGACGCGTAATGCCCGCCGACCGTCTTTCCCGCCTTCATCGTCTCGGCGATTTCGGCAACCATCTTCGCGTCATTGGCCGACACACCCGGAAAATTCATGACTTCGCCGAGCCCGATGATGTTCGGCCATGTCATCGCCTCGGCAACGTCCTTTTCGTCGAGCGTCGCGCCCGGCGTTTCGAGGCCGGGGGCCGACGGCACGCAGGACGGCATCTGCACATGAACGTTGATCGGCGCGGCCATCGCCTCGTCATGCATCAACCGAACGCCTTCGAGCCCCAACACATTGGCGATCTCGTGCGGATCGATGAACATCGAAGTCGTGCCGTGCGGGATGACGGCGCGGCAGAATTCCGTCACCGTCACCATCCCGCTTTCGACATGCATATGCCCGTCGCAAAGGCCCGGCACCAGATAGCGCCCGCCTGCATCGACGACCTCCGTGCCCTCCCCGATCGTATGGCTCGCATCTGGCCCGCAATAAGCGAAACGCCCGCCGACGACCGCTATGTCGGTGCCGGCGATGATCTCGCCCGAATGCACATTCACCCAGCGCCCGTTGCGGATGACGAGATCGGCCTGCCTGCGCCCGGTCGCGACATCGACCAGAACCGGCGCCATCTCATGCCAGGCTTTCGGGCGATCCGTCATGCGTGTCGTCATCGGGGAAATCCTTTTGCTGGCGCAGATGCTGATTTGCATCGCAAGCGCCGCGCCTGTGCGCAAGAGGGGTTCGTAACGCCCGGTTGCCTCAATGTGACTTGACACAATGTCGCACGTCGCATTGTGATGAAATCGCTTCAGCAAGCCCGACTGCCGGTCTCCGACGCCGAGCCCCCTCTGAAGCATCTTTGCCGGGAGGACCGTCGAGCATGTCGCAGTCAGTGTGCGCCAGTGGATTTTCCGCTGCGCCTTCGCTCGCACCCGCAAGCTTTGGCGTGGGTGTCATCGCCAAGATCGATCCGGTCAAGATTTTCTGTCCCTGATTGGGTGTCCCGGCCGTCCATAACGGATGGCCTTTTTCGGATCGCGGAGCGATGCGGTGACTTTGAATTATTCACTCAAAAACGTGCTTGCAGGTCTGATCTTCATCGGCATCGGCACAGCCTTCGCCTATGCCTCCCTCGGTTACGAGATGGGCCGCGCGGTGCGCATGGGCCCCGGCTATTTTCCGCTGGTCCTCGCGGGCATCCTGATCTTCTTCGGTGCGATCATCTTCGTGCAGGCGTTGTTTTCTGGTCCGGACGAAGTTGCAATCTCGGCTACACCGTGGCGCGGGCTCCTGTTTCTCATCGGAGCGCTGGTTTTCTTCGGCCTGACCGTGCGTGGCCTTGGCCTCGTACCAAGCCTGTTTCTGACCGTTTTCATGGCGGCGATGGCGAGCCAACGCACGGGACCGGTGGGCGCGCTCGTCATGGCGGTCGCGATTACGCTTCTGTGCCTTGGCCTGTTCGTTTGGGCGCTCGGCCTCACCCTCCCGCTTTTCGGCCCCTGGACGGCCTTCTGAGGACCCGACGATGGATCTCATCGCCAATCTCGCGCTCGGTTTCGAGACCGCGCTCACGCCGACCAACGTGCTCTACTGTTTCATCGGCGTCTTCCTCGGCACGCTCGTGGGCGTTCTGCCGGGCATCGGTCCGACGGGCGCGATCGCGATCCTGTTGCCGATTACCTTCTCATTCGAACCGGTCACGGCAATCATCATGCTGGCCGGCATCTACTACGGTGCGCAATATGGCGGCTCGACCACCGCGATCCTGATCAATCTGCCAGGCGAATCCTCGTCGGCCGTTACCGCCATCGACGGCTACCAGATGGCGAAGCAAGGGCGCGCGGGGCCGGCACTCGCGACCGCCGCGCTCGGCTCTTTCTTCGCCGGCACGGTCGCGACCATGCTCGTCGCCGTCGCAGCCCCGCCGCTCGCCGCAATGGCGCTGAGCTTCGGCTCGGCCGAGTATTTCGCGCTGATCGTGCTCGGTCTCGTCGCCTCGGTCGCGCTTGCGCACGGATCGATCATCAAGGCGCTGGGCATGATCCTCGTCGGCCTTCTGCTCGGCATGGTCGGCCAGGATATCTACACGGGAACGCCGCGCTTTACCTTCGGCTTTTTCGAGCTTTACAGCGGCATCAGCTTCGTATCGGTGGCCGTCGGCGTCTTCGGTCTCGCCGAAATCCTGCGCAATCTGGAGAACGAACAGACGCGCTCGGTTCTGGTCAAGAAAGTCGAGCGGCTCTGGCTGTCGAAGGACGACTTCAGGCGCATCGTCATGCCGGTCCTGCGTGGGACAGGCCTCGGTTCCGTGCTCGGCGTTCTGCCGGGCGGCGGGCATGTCCTGTCCTCCTTCGCCTCCTATTCCATCGAAAAGAAGATCTCGAACCATCAGCAAGAATTTGGAAAAGGTGCGATTGAAGGCGTTGCCGGCCCTGAATCGGCCAACAATGCCGCCGCGCAGACATCCTTCATTCCGCTGCTCACGCTCGGCATACCCGCCCATCCGGTCATGGCGCTGATCATCGGCGCGTTCATCATTCAGGGCATCCAGCCCGGCCCCGGCGTCATCACCAGCGAACCGGCACTGTTCTGGGGCGTGATCGCCTCGATGTGGATCGGAAACGTGCTTCTGGTCGTCCTCAACCTGCCGTTGATCGGGCTTTGGGTGAAGTTGCTTCTCATCCCCTACCGGATTCTGTTCCCGGCGATCATCGCCTTTGCCTGCATCGGCACGTTCTCGATCAACCAGAACGCGTTCGACATCTACGCGATCGCGGTTCTGGGCATCGTGGGCTACGTGCTGGTCAAATTCGATTGCGAACCGGCGCCATTGTTGCTGGGTTTCGTGCTGGGTCCCCTTCTGGAAGAGCATCTGCGGCGCGCGATGATGTTGTCGCGCGGCGACCCGTTGATCTTCTTCGAGCGACCGATCAGCGCCGCGCTTCTCGCATTCGCCGCACTCGCCATCATCCTGTCGGTGATGCCGTCGATCCGCAAGAAGCGCGACGAAGTGTTCGTTGAAGAGGATTGAACGGCTAACGCCGGTCTATACGAGGCGGCAACGGCCGGTCACCCAAGGGCAACCGTCCGGCAGCTTCTGAATCTATTCGCTGCGACCGTCATGCGTGCGGGTTTCCATGGCCCGCCGCGCGCCCTCCTGTAGCGCAGCGGCATTGCTCGCGCCCTCGTCGCCGCGTGTTTCCAGCCTCATCGGCGACCCCGCGCAGCCGGCGATAGCGAGAAGGGCGACGATCACGATCAGCTTGTTCATTCGGAATTCCTTGACGTTCTTGCGCGAGGGCCGCTTTCCTGTGGTGCGGGCGGCGGGATTTGAACCCGCATGGCCGAAGCCGAGGCATTTTAAGTGCCTTGAGTATACCAATTCCTCCACGCCCGCAGCGTCCCTCTCGGTAGAATATCCGCTGCGTCTAGGCAACTCCGCTCGCGGGCGAAATTGGTCGCCCGCCATGCGGTCGATACATTCGCCAACTCCGTATATTGCTACCTCGAAAGTCGGGAAACGACAGCTAACCACGTCCGGTTGAGAATTAGCACTTGCGTATAGACGCGGCCACAATACGATCTTGAAATGAAAGCCGTGCTCGCCTCACTCCTGCTGTACCTGACAACGTCCTCCTTGGCCTTTGCGGATAGCCCGACTGGCCTGCTTTTCCTCTCGCTCGAAGGCGCGCAAAACTCCCGATATGGCGGCATCGGCTGGATGGAAGCGCCGCGCGGCCTCGACAATTCCGGCCCCATCTTACTGGTCGAACTTGGCGCCGCGCAAGGCTGGCGGTCGCATGGCGCCGCCATGGCGGGGTGGCGGCACGCGTCGGGACGAACCACGACAACCCTCCTGGGCGGGGTCGAATTCAGCGCAAAACTGCGCCCCAAGGCATCGGCGGATATCTGGTGGGACGATGCCGGGTGGATGGCGACGACGCGGGCCGAGGCAACGACCGACGACGCCTCATGGCGCGGAGCAGTCGGATGGCGAAGCGTGGAGACGCTGCCCTGGGCCGGTCCCGAAGTCTCTTACAAAGACGACGAGTTCCGCTTTGGCGCGCATGCAACGGGTATCAAGCTCCCGGTCGGCTTCGAAGCCCGCACCTCGACAGGCTGGTCGGCAGGAAATGTCTACGGCGAACTGTCCGTGTGGCGGCGCTTCTGAGTTCAGCCGGCGGTCGCCGGATGCGTGTCGAACGCTTTGTCCGCAATCCGGCGAATGAAGGCAACGACCTGTTCGGTCACCGCGTATTGCGGCATGTGGCCGATGCCTTCGGCGATCTCCAGATCGAGACCGCGGATCTTGTCGCGCATCGACAGCCCATGGCGGCGATGGTTGAGAACACGGTCCTTGTCACCGAACAGGATGCCGACCGGCATGTCGATCTCGTCGTAGCGGTTTTCGTAATCCGCCAGATCGTGGCGCAGCGCGACGAGATCGGTTGAGGTTGCGTAGATGTGGCTTGGCCGCAACCCCGCAAGCGCGCCGCCCGCGACGGCGAAATCGGCCGGCGGTTTTTGCGGACTGAAGACGAAATCGAGCGTGCGCGGCGCATTTTTCGCCGACATCGGAACCGCCACGGTTTGAGCGATCAGGCGGCGCATCACCGGGTTCGGGATGTAGAGCGGGGCGAATTCAGGCGGCACCTCGCTATAGGCTTGAGTTAAAGGCGCGAGCAGCGCGAGGCCGCGCACCTTGTCGGGATGGCGCAGCGCGGTCGCGAGCGCGACCGTACCTCCGAGCGAGTGCCCGACGATCAGCGGGCGGTCCAGTTTCATCTCGTCGATGAAGCGTGCGATGAAATCGGCCTGCTGTGAGAGCCGCCCGTCGCCCCTTGCCCGCGTCGAATAGCCTGAGCCCGGCCGATCGATCGCGATCAGCCGATAATCGTCGCCGAATTCTTCCATAAGCGGCCGGCGCATGTGGTGAAGATGGCCGCCGAGGCCGTGGATCATCAAGATTGCAGGTCCCTCGCCGCTCTCGACATAGTGAATGTCGTGACCGTCGACCCGGATGCGCTTTCCCGCCGCCGGCACGAGCTTTTCGGCCTCACGCGAAATCCGCCGCGTGACGTGCATGAAAAAGCCCGTCGCCAGAAGCGCCGCCGTGACGACGACGACCGCAAGCCAGAACAGGACAGAAGCAAAACCCATGACGATCTCCATTCGACCCGAGAGATAGTCCTGCCCGGCCCCGAACGCAAAGGGCGCGACCGAAGCCGCGCCCTTTTTAGGTAAAAGTTCGGTCGGTTCAACCGTGCAGCTTGGCCGCGATTTCCGCGACGCGCTTGCCCTGGAACTTAGCGCCGTCCAGTTCCTGCTCGGAAGGCTGGCGCGATCCGTCGGTGTCGCTGGTCGTTGTCATTCCGTAGGGTGCACCGCCGCGAACCACATCGTTGCCTGACTGACCCTGATAGGCATAAGACAGCGGAACGATGACCATGCCGTGATGCTGCATCCAGATCTGGCTGGAAATCAGAGCGATTTCCGCGCCGCCGTGCTGCGTGGCCGTCGAGGCCATCACAGAGCCGACCTTGTTGAGAAGCGCGCCCTTGGCCCAAAGAGGCCCGGTCTGGTCGATGAAATTCTTGAGCTGCGCGGCCATCATGCCGTAGCGCGTCGAGGCGCCGAAAATGATCGCGTCGTAATTTTCGAGTTCGAGCGGATCGGCGATCGGTGCGTCCTGATCGAGCTTGTAGTGGGCGGCCTTGGCCACATCCTCGGGAACGATCTCGGCCACACGCTTGATGGTGACGTCTGCGCCGGCTTCGCGGGCGCCTTCGGCGGCCTTCTTCGCCATCTGCTCCATATGTCCCCAGCTCGAATAGTAAAGAACGAGTACCTTGGCCATCTGAGGGAAATCTCCTTTAAGACGTGAAAACCGTCGATGACTTACACCTAAGGCGCGTGGCGGTTCTGACAATCCGGCAGGCGGAGCACGCACTGTTCACAGCTTGACGCCGATTGCGTGGAAATGCGCGCAGGCGTAATCCTTCGCCAAACAGGATGGACACCGAATGAGCGAAATCGTCAGCGCCGCCATGATCGTCATCGGCGATGAAATTCTTTCCGGCCGCACCAAGGACCGCAATATCGGCCATCTGGCGGATGTTCTGACCGCGATCGGCATCGACCTCAAAGAAGTGCGCATCGTCGCCGATGAGGAAGACGCGATCGTCGAGGCCGTCAACGCGTTGCGCGCGCGCAACGACTACGTCTTCACGACCGGCGGCATCGGGCCGACGCATGACGACATCACGGCCGATTCCATTTCCGCAGCTTTCGGCGTCGCGTGCTGGTATGACGACCGCGCCTATGCCATGCTCGAGGCGAATTACGCAGAACGCGGGCTGGACTTCACCGAAGCGCGCATGCGCATGGCCCGCATGCCAGAAGGCGCGACACATATCGACAACCCGATCTCGCTCGCGCCGGGCTTCAGGATCGGCAACGTCCATGTGATGGCCGGCGTGCCGGCGATCTTCCAGGCGATGCTCGACAATGTGGTGCCGACATTGAAAGGCGGCGCGAAACTTCTCTCGGCGGCAGTTCACTGCCCGTACGGCGAAGGCACGATCGGCGGGCCGCTCGGCGAGATCCAGAAGCGGCATCCCGATACGATCATCGGCTCCTACCCGAAATATCAGGACGGATCGTTCTGGACCGAACTCGTCATCCGCGCGCGCGATAGGGCCAAGCTCGATGCCGCGACCGCCGAAGTTCAGGCAATGGTCGACGCGATCGCGGTAAGGACTTGATCCCGGTCGAGCAAAGCCACATCATAGAAGGCAGGTTCTAGGCTCCCCGCCATGGAGGCGATCATGACCTACAAGACCCTTCTTGCCGTTCTTCAGGATGACACCGACGCAAGGCGCGTGCTCGACTGCGTGATCCCGCTGGCCGAACGTCTTTCCGCCCATGTCATCGGCGTTCATTCGGAAGGTCTTCCGATGCCCTATGCGACGCCGATGGGCTTTCCCGACGCCGATTTCATGATCACCAGCGCGGAAGCGAGCAAGGAACGCGCCGATGCCTTGATGGAGGTGTTCAACGCCCGCATGCAGCGCTCCGGCCTGTCGGCCGAATGGCGCGCACTGCAAAGCTTCGCTGGCGACAGCGCCGCCTCGGCTTTGGAAAGCGCCCGCGCGGTCGATCTGATCGTGGTGCAGCAGAACGATCCGAACGCCGCGTCAGCCAGCGCGAATGTCGACGCGCTGCTTCTTGAAACTGGCCGTCCGGTCCTGTTCGTGCCCTATGCGCTGCCCGTCAACACGGCTTTCGAGAAAATCCTCGTCGGCTGGAACGGCACGCGCGAGGCGACGCGCGCCGTCTTCGACGCCCTGCCCTTCATTCGTGAGGCGCGGCAGGTCGAGGTTTTCACCGTCGATCCGGATCGCTACGGCGGCCATGACGCCATGACGGCCGGTGGCCAGATCGCCGCCGCGCTGTCGCGGCACGGGACGACGGTCACGGTCAACAGCCAGCCAAAATCGGATTTGAGCCATGGCGAGGCCGTCTCGAACCGCGCGAGCGAATTCGGCGCAGACCTTCTCGTCACCGGGGCTTACAGCCAGTCGAAGCTGAAGGAATTCTTCTTCGGCGGCGTGACGCGCTCGATCCTGAACGCCATGCCGACCGCGACCTTCATGTCCAGATGATCAGGTCGTGAACCGTACATCAGTTGCGCGAGAGTGGTGAAAAAGTGCTGCTGTTCTAAACTTCGGAAGCCCAATCGTCCCGTTGCTTTGACCAAGAATCTCCAACGGCGACGCGTGTTGCTGACCACCCCGGAGGAAGGTCGGCTACTTCATCAAGGTCAGGGTGACGTCCGACGACCTCTGACATGGCCACCACAAGCGCCTTCGCCATGTCGATCGGGGCACCATCCATGAAGCCCCAGGAATGGTCGTCCTCGTAGTGCGTGGCGATGAGAACCGGGTGACCGTCGATCACCGATTGGCAAGTGATACAGGCAACATTCGGTGCTTGATCGAACTTCCAACTCATAGCCCATTTTATCCCTTTTAACTCCGATTCAGGCTCCGTATGAGCCGATACGACCTGACAGACCTAACAATCACGAGGTTTGCCGCGTGTCGATAATCGGCCGCGTGGCGTACTCCTAGAACGCTTTCGACAGCCGCATCAGGCTGATGAAATGCTTGAACGGCGAGCCCGCGTTCCAGGCGAGGTAGCGCGGTTCCTCGCAGCCGTGGAACCTGCGCTTGAAAGCCGCGTGTCCCTGAAGGTTGAAGACCTTGCGGTTGACCGCGCCCGATCGGTAGAGCCCTCGCAGCATGGCGCGGAAGGGCGTGCTTTCGTCATACCCGCTCGGCTCGACGTTGCACAGCGGCGACAGACCGAGCATCACCCGCTCGCGTCCCTCGGCCTTGAAGACGTCGACGGCGCGTTTGGTCAGGCCGATTTCGGCGTGCGACGTCGTTTCGGGCAGCTTGCGCTTGAAAGAGGTAAGATAACCGACGATCTCGCCATCACGGCAGATCGGGTCGAAATAGAGAAGACAACTGATATGCCCGTCCGGTTCGATAAGCACGAACCGGCGCATCATCGGGCCACCCGCCTCCGACAATGGCCGGTTGAGGAACGCCATCTCGCGCTTCTTCACGATGCGCGATTGCCGCCATCTGGCGGACAGTTCGGCGATCATGCAGTCCGCCCCCTCGACGTCTTCGGCCTCGGCAATCCGATAGCCTTTCTTTTCGAGCCACCGTTCGGAATAGCGAACCGTTTCCTTACGCTTGCCGGAAAAGTCGTAGCTGGCAAGGTCGAGTGCTGTGTCGATGCCCATCATCGCGATACGAAAGCCGCGCACAGCCAGATGCTCGGCCGTTTCGCGGTCGATCTCCGCGAAGCACGGCGTTCTTGCCTCTCCGATGAAGGCGTCGAGAAGATCTGTCCGGTCCGCTTTCGCGCACACGGGATCGCCGAGCGCGATCAGCGAGCCCATCTTCTTTCCGTGCGCGATATAGCCGCGCGCGTCACCGAAATGCGAAAGCCCTGCCTGCACGGCGCTCGAATAGGCAAGCGAGAAGTCGCCGTGCTGCATGAAAAGCGCCAGCCGATCCGCCTGTTGAAGTTTCGCATCGGGCAACTCGGCAAGGCCACGGTCGAAAAGGCGGTCGATCAGTTTACGGCTCATGCGCCTTTCTCCGGCTTGCGGAAGATCAAGGTGCGGTAGAGCGCCGGTCCGATCCCGAGAAGACGGTGGTCGTGGACCGCGACTTCTTCAAGCCCAATACGCTGCGCTTCGACGCGGTAGTCATAGATCGGGTGCTGCGACGCAAGCCCCAGCAGCCAGAAGAACGAGAGCCCGAATTTGAGATAGAGCCAGGCGAGCGGACCGAGAAGGCCGCGAGGCGGCGCCATGTCGGCGATCATCAACAGACCGCCGGGACGCAGATAGCTTGTCGCCCTGACGAGCACGACCGGCATGTCCTTCGGGCCGAACACGTTGAAGAAGTAATTTCCGGCAACGACGTCGAAGAGCGGATCGGGCGTGAGCGCGAGTGCATCGCCTGCGATCAGTTCGGCCCGTGCACCCTTGCGCATCAAACGCCGCCGCAGACGCTCGATCATCCGCGACGACAGGTCGATCGCCGTGACGCGCGCGCCCGCACGCGCGGCGGCGATCGCATCCTCGCCGGAACCGGCTCCCAGATAGAGCACGCGGGCGCCCCTTTTCAGATATCGCAGTTGCGCCATCTTCGCCCGGCGGATCAGTCCGAACGAATAGATGTGGGCAATTGTCTCGTAAACGCCGGCAACGGCGTCATAATTGCGACTCTTGACGGTCGTCTTGTCAGTCGAGGATGGCAAGCGGCTGCCTTTCGGGTGGCGTTGGTCGGGCGCTTTTAGAGTAATTCCAGCAAAAGCGCGACGCGGTTTGCGCTGAAAACGCTGGCTGTGAAGTGGCTTTGCGACGACATCATGCCTTCGCAGGAATTCCGTTCGTGAAAATCCTCGCCCACAGCCGAAAACTTGGTAAAGCGCTTGCCAAGACGCGCACTATCCGTCTAATTCCGCGCGCATTCCCGTTTTCCAGATAATTCCTGCCGGAGTGCCCCCGATGTCCCTTCCAGACAAAGCCTTTCCCGTTTCCTGGGATCAGTTCCATCGCGATTCCCGCGCGCTCGCATGGCGTCTGGCCGGTATCAACGGCAGGTGGCGCGCTATCGTCTGCATCACGCGCGGCGGGTTGGTTCCCGCAGCCGTCATTTCGCGCGAGTTGGGCGTTCGCCTGATCGAGACGGTCTGCGTCGCTTCCTATCACGACTACACGGAACAGGGTGAACTGAAGGTCCTGAAGGAAATCTCGCCTGCGCTTCTGGAAAACGAAGGCAAGGACGTGCTGATCGTCGACGACCTGACCGATACCGGAAAGACCGCCGCCATCGTCCGCGCCATGATGCCGAAGGCGCATTTCGCGACGATCTACGCCAAGCCGAAAGGACGCCCGCTCGTCGACACTTTCGTAACGGAAGTATCGCAGGATACGTGGATCTACTTCCCTTGGGATATGGGGTTCACCTACCAGAAGCCGATATCCGAGGATCATCAGGGCTGACGCAACGGTGGGCTTCGCTTCAAGCGACAGATCCCAGACCGAACGAAACCGAAGCGAAACCCGTCGAAACTTGCGCAGGGCTTGCACGAATCGAAAAATCACCCCATTTTGGCGTGATCCGCAAGGTAAAAGGACTTTGAAACTCGCGACTTGGGGACAATACTCCTTAAGTTGGCAAATGAATCGAGCGCGAAACCAAAACATGTTCCTCACCCACCAGACTCGCATACGCGTCGCCGAAAGGTTGCGTCGGCTGATCGGCGGCCTGCCGTGCAGGACACAGATCGCGGCTCTTCCATGGCGCGTCGCGAAAGACGGTTCCTGCGAGGTGCTTCTCGTCACCAGCCGCGGCACCGGCCGCTGGGTGCTGCCGAAAGGCTGGCCGGAAGGCTCGGAAACGTTCTGGGACGCGGCTGCCCGCGAGGCGGTCGAAGAGGCGGGCGTGACCGGCGAGGTCGCGCAAGGCGTACTCGGTCGCTTTTATTACGACAAAATGCTGGCTCGCGGTCGCCAATGGCGCTGTGAAGTTCTCGTCTATCCGCTTCAGGTCGTGGACGTCGCCGACAGATGGCCTGAAAAGAAGAAACGCCGGCGTCGCTGGTTCGCTCCCGACGACGCCGCCCGGCTGGTCAACGAGCCCGATCTGGCGGAAATGATCGGGCGCTTTGCGCCGAATCCTCAAAAAACCGCCGCCTGAAGGTCGCCTTTCCAGGCCAGATGGTTTAGCCGGCTGACCGGAACCATGGCTGCGACCTTATAGGACACAGATGACAGATACGACGATCCGCAAGGACACGCTCGATAAGGACCTCGACAAACTCGTTCATGTCGAGGAAGCGACGGCAGTCGTTGCGCGTCCTCTCGTCGCGCCCGGCATCGCGCTTCTGTTCATCGCCATGAGCGCGGTTTTCGCGTCGGTCTATGTGTTCGACGAGCCGCGTGCGGTCCTGATCGTGGCCGCCGCCGCCATCGGCGGCTACATGGCGCTCAACATCGGCGCGAACGACGTCGCCAACAATGTCGGTCCAGCCGTCGGCGCCAAGGCGTTGACGATGGGCGGCGCGCTCGTCATCGCCGCCATCTTCGAAAGCGCCGGCGCGTTGATTGCAGGCGGCGACGTGGTCGGCACGATTTCGAGCGGCATCGTCGATCCGGCAAATTTCGAGAACCCGGAAATCTTTATCCGTTTGATGCTGGCCGCTCTTATCTCGTCCGCCCTCTGGATCAACCTGGCGACTTGGATCGGCGCGCCGGTATCGACGACCCATGCCGTTGTCGGCGGCGTGCTCGGCGCGGGCGTGACGGCGGCAGGCTTTGCAACCGTCAACTGGGCCGTCATGGGGGCGATCGCGGCAAGCTGGGTCATCTCGCCTTTTCTGGGCGGCCTGATCGCCGCCGTTTTTCTTGCCCTTATCAAGACCGCCATCATCTATCAGGACGACAAGATCGCCGCGGCGCGGCGCTGGCTTCCCCTCCTGATTGCCATCATGGCCGGTACGTTTGCAGCCTATCTTGCCAGCAAGGGCCTGCGGCGCGTCGTCAGTCTTTCGACGACGTCGATCACCGCTCTAGGCATCGGCAGCTTTTTGGCGGTCTGGCTCGCGGCACATTTCTACATCGCACGGCGGGCGATCGGCCTTGAAAACCGGAACCAGTCCCTGCGCGCTCTTTTCAGCGTACCGCTTATCTTCGCGGCGGCACTGCTCTCTTTCGCGCATGGAGCGAACGACGTCGCCAACGCGATCGGGCCGGTCGCAGCCATCGTCCAGGTCGCCCACTCATCCGAGGTAACGACCGCGGTGGCCATTCCCTTCTGGGTCATGGTGATCGGAGCACTCGGCATCTCGTTCGGACTGGTGCTTTTCGGCGCGAAACTGATCCACATGGTTGGTGAGCAGATTACCAAGCTCAACCCGATGCGCGCCTTTTGCGTGGCTCTTTCGGCTGCGCTGACGGTCATCGTCGCATCGGCGCTCGGCATGCCGGTCAGTTCGACGCATATCGCCGTCGGCGCTGTGTTCGGCGTCGGCTTCTTTCGTGAATGGTACACGACGAACTCGTCGCGCCGTCGCCGCTACATGGAACGCAAGAACGCTGCCCACCGCGCCGCGCGTGAACAGTCATCCGAAGATCAGGTCGCCTCCGCCGCAAAATTGGACGACGATCTCGATGCCGCGCCCGCATCGAGCGAGGAAATCCGCCGCCGCCGTTTGGTGCGCCGGGCGCATGTGACGACGATTGCTGCCGCCTGGGTGACCACCGTTCCTGCCGCCGCCCTCCTCTCGGCGTTGATCTTCCTTGCACTCAGCCTGTTCGCGTGAGCGCAAATGGCACAGCCAAGGGCATCTGATCTTTCTCCCCGTTATCCACATCGGCCTCCACAATATCTAGCGGTCGGCTAAGGATCGCAAACGATCCCTTGACGCTCGCGCACGAGTCGCGTTGTTATCGACCTTGCGCGACATCGTGCGCGCCGGAGCGGGTTTTACGGGTCGGGGTTTTCTGGTTTTGGTGGAAAGTTTTGGTCGGCTGAGGCATTATCGAGTGCCTTTCCGAGCGCGGCATTACGTGCGTTTTTTCTGAACCGCATTGTCGAAATTTTTCATCGTAAACACTATATTTAGTGTTGCGACTGTATGATGACCCAAGATAGGGTTTAAGTCTGGTCCTTTAGAGTCGGAACCGGGAGTTGCCCGGCGGTTCGATGAAGAGCATGAGGCTCCGCCGAGGATCGGCCAAGCGTAGGATTTGCAAAGCGTTTTCGAGGAAACGGGCTGTTGCGCGCATCGCGCCGGCCGGATGCGGACACCGGGGATTTTCGCGGCCGACGAGCGGACCGCCCAGCCCCACAACATATAGACGATGGGACAGCCAAGATGCGTATCGAACGTCGCTTCACCAAGCCCGGTCAGTCGGCCTATGCCGAGATCGAATTCCGCAAGGCGCTGAGCGAGATCAAGAACCCGGACGGTTCGATCGTCTTCCGCCTCGCCGATATCGACGTGCCGGCGCAGTTCAGCCAGGTCGCGGCCGACATCCTCGCGCAGAAATATTTCCGCAAGGCAGGCGTGCCCGCGCGCCTGAAGAAGTTCGAAGAGAATGATGTTCCTTCCTTCCTCTGGCGCTCAGTAGCCGATGAGGCTGCGCTTGCCGAATTGCCGGAAGACCAGCGCTACGGCTCCGAGACCGACGCCCGTCAGGTCTTCGACCGTCTCGCCGGCACCTGGACCTATTGGGGCTGGAAGGGCGGTTACTTCGCATCGGAGGAAGACGCGTCCGCCTTCAAGGACGAACTCGCCTATATGCTCGCCACCCAGCGCGTCGCGCCGAATTCACCGCAATGGTTCAACACCGGGCTGCACTGGGCCTACGGCATCGACGGTCCCGGCCAGGGCCATTATTACGTTGACCCGTTCACCGGCAAGCTGACCAAGTCGAAGTCCTCCTACGAACATCCGCAGCCGCATGCCTGCTTCATCCAGGGCGTCGAGGACGATCTCGTCAATGAAGGCGGCATCATGGACCTTTGGGTCCGCGAGGCACGCCTGTTCAAATATGGCTCGGGCACCGGCTCCAACTTCTCCTATCTGCGCGGAGAAGGCGAAAAGCTGTCGGGTGGCGGACGCTCGTCGGGCCTGATGTCGTTCCTGAAGATCGGCGACCGCGCCGCCGGCGCGATCAAGTCGGGCGGTACGACTCGCCGCGCTGCCAAGATGGTCGTCGTCGATGTCGATCACCCCGATATCGAGGATTATATCGACTGGAAGGTGAAGGAGGAGCAGAAGGTCGCCTCGCTCGTCGCCGGCTCCAAGATCGTCCAGCAGCATCTCGCCGCCATCATGAAGGCGTGCCTCAATTGCGAGGCGGACGGCGACGATTGCTTCGACCCGTCGAAGAACCCTGCCCTCAAGCGCGAGATCAAGGCCGCGAAGAAGAACTTCGTGCCGGAGAACTACGTCAAGCGCGTCATGCAGTTCGCGCGTCAGGGCTACACCTCGATCGAGTTCAAGACCTACGACACGGACTGGGATTCGGAAGCCTATCTCACCGTCTCCGGCCAGAACTCGAACAATTCCGTCTCCTTGAAGGACGACTTCCTGCGCGCCGTCGAGACCGATGCCGACTGGCACCTGACCGCCCGCAAGGACGGCAAGGTCATGAAGACACTGAAGGCGCGCGATCTGTGGGAAAAGATCGGCCACGCCGCATGGGCGTCGGCAGATCCGGGCCTGCACTTCAACACCACGATGAACGACTGGCACACCTCGCCGGCCGCAGGTCCCATCCGCGCGTCGAACCCGTGCTCGGAATACATGTTCCTCGACGACACGGCCTGCAACCTCGCCTCGATCAACCTTCTGACCTACCGCAACGCGGATGGCTCGATCGACATTTCGCGCTACGAGCACACTGTTCGCCTGTGGACGCTGGTGCTCGAAATCTCGGTCATGATGGCGCAGTTTCCGTCGAAGGAAATCGCACGCCTTTCCTATGAGTACCGCACGCTCGGCCTCGGCTACGCCAATATCGGCGGCTTGCTGATGACCTCGGGCATCCCCTACGATTCGAAGGAAGGCCGCGCCATCGGCGGCGCGCTGACCGCGATCATGACGGGCGTGTCCTATGCGACGTCGGCAGAGATGGCCGGCGAACTGGGCGCGTTCCCGGACTATGAGCGCAACGCCGACAACATGCTGCGCGTCATCCGCAACCACCGCCGCGCCGCCCATGGCCTGTCGGACGGCTATGAGGGCCTGTCGGTCAATCCCGTCCCGCTCGTCGCCGGCGACAGCCCGCATGCGGACCTGATCGAGCACGCCAGGCTCGCCTGGGACAACGCGCTGGAACTCGGCCAGAAGCACGGCTACCGCAATGCGCAGGTCTCGGTCATCGCGCCCACCGGCACGATCGGCCTCGTCATGGATTGCGACACGACCGGCATCGAGCCCGACTTCGCGCTGGTCAAGTTCAAGAAGCTGGCCGGCGGCGGCTATTTCAAGATCATCAACCGCGCCGTTCCGGAGGCGCTTCGCACACTCGGCTATTCGGAAAGCCAGATCGCCGAGATCGAGGCCTACGCAGTCGGCCACGGCAATCTGAACCAGGCGCCCGGCGTCAATCCCGGTTCGCTCAAGGCCAAGGGCTTCACCGACGAGAAGATCGCCGCGCTCAATGCTGCGACGGCCTCGGCCTTCGACATCAAGTTCATCTTCAACCAGTGGACGCTCGGCGCCGACTGGCTGAAGGAAACGTTCGGCTTCACCGACGAGCAGCTTTCCGATTTCTCCTTCGAGCTTTTGCCCGCGCTCGGCTTCTCGAAGAAGGACATCGAGGCGGCCAACATCCACGTTTGCGGCGCGATGACCCTTGAGGGAGCACCTTTCCTCAAGGACGAGCACCTGCCCGTCTTCGACTGCGCCAATCCGTGCGGCAAGATCGGCAAGCGTTACCTGTCGGTCGAAAGCCACATCCGCATGATGGCGGCGGCCCAGCCCTTCATTTCCGGCGCGATCTCCAAGACGATCAACATGCCGAACGATGCGACGGTGGAGGACTGCAAGGAAGCCTACATGCTGTCGTGGAAGCTGGCCCTGAAGGCCAACGCGCTCTACCGCGACGGCTCCAAGCTCTCCCAGCCGCTCAATGCCTCGCTCATCGCCGACGACGAAGACGCCGACGACATGATCGAGGAACTGATCGCCGCACCTGCCGCCCAGCAGGCCGCCATCGTCACAGAAAAGATCATCGAGAAGATCATCGAGCGCGAAGTCCGCTCGCTGCGCGACAAGCTGCCGAACCGCCGTAAGGGCTACACGCAAAAAGCCGTCGTCGGCGGTCACAAGGTCTATCTGCGCACCGGCGAGTTCGATGATGGCCGCCTCGGCGAAATCTTCATCGACATGCACAAGGAAGGCGCTGCCTTCCGCGCCATGATGAACAATTTCGCCATCGCGATCTCGATCGGCCTGCAATATGGCGTCCCGCTGGAAGAATATGTGGAGGCGTTCACCTTCACCAAATTCGAGCCGGCCGGCATGGTCCAAGGCAACGACGCGATCAAGAACGCGACGTCGATCCTCGACTACGTCTTCCGCGAACTGGCCGTTTCGTACCTTGCCCGCAACGACCTCGCCCATGTCGACCAGTCGGACTTCTCCAACACCGCGCTCGGCAAGGGCATTTCCGAAGGCAAGGCAACGCCCATTTCGCGCGGCCTGACCCGCGGCGCATCACCCTTGAAGGTCGTCTCCAGCTCGGCCGAGCCGAAGGGTCTCGGGGGTTCGAATCCCTCCCCCGTTGCCAGCCCTGCCCGCGCCTCGTCCGGCTCCAACCTGCGCGCCATCGCCGGTGCCACGGTGACGACACTCAAGCAGGTCTCGTCCGAACGTCAGGACGAAGCCGTGTCCTTCAAGCGGGACTATCAGGAGCGTGCGGACGAACTGGCCGAGGAAGCCGCGAACGACGAAGCCTCCGCGCTCTTCACCGACGCGGCGGCAAATGAAGCCGCCGAGGCCAAAGCCATCGCCGCCCAGCGCCGCGCCAAGTCCATCATGCAGGGCTACACGGGCAACATGTGCACCGAGTGCCAGAACTTCACGATGGTGAGAAACGGAACGTGCGAAAAGTGCGATACATGCGGCGCGACAAGCGGTTGTAGCTGAGGCTTATCTCGCTGATGACTGACTGACGCCGCCGCCACGACCTAAGTTAGCTTGTTTGCACATAAAGTTCGCCGACCCCTCCAGTGGCGGGGTCGGCGAACTTCCGATGGCCGTTATGAGTGATCTGGCAGCGGATGCTGTCAGGCGCGGTGGCCGATCCGTCGTAGGGTTCCGTATCGTATGGATTGCCCGTAGCGGCGACGTCTTCCAGGGACCGGGCGAAATCGCGATTATCTCATTTCGCGAGTGCTCAATTGTGCGATTGGCTATTGCCCTCATGCCCTCTGGTGTTTTCCGGTGCGCGAGCCGACATGCTCCATGGTCGATCTCAACAGTGCTATGAAAGCCTTGCCTGCCTCATCGAGGGATCCGTCATTCGCGATAATCCGATACTGAATGCCCGGCGCTGTGGCGGGCACGGACTGCGCCAGTCGCGCCGAGATTTCTTCGTGACTTTCACGTCCCCGCGCGGCAAGCCGTTCGGCAAGAATTTCAGGCGATACGGAAACGAGAACCGGCAGGACGCGGGGGAAGCGCAAAATGGCTTCCGCGACGCTCGAGCGTGACAGATTGGCAACCACCGTCTGGCCTTTTGCAAGACGATCCTCCACCTCGCGCGGGATGCCGTAGCAAAGGCCGTGCGACCGCCAGGACAACACGAAATTCCCCGCTGCCTCGGCGGCCCGAAAGCCGGCTTCGTCCAGCGTGTCGTGCAGTTCGGAGTTCGGATCGCAAGGGCGGGTGATGACCCGGCGGGCGAAATGTATCGAAGGCGTATCCGCCAGGCCCGCGCGAGCATAGGACATGATGGAGTCCTTGCCCGCCCCGCTCGGCCCGACGACCGGAACCAAAATGCCCTGCCGGCCACTCATGCGACGCGCACACCTTCCCGCCAGACCGACCGGACGACCGGCGCCCCGACCTCGCGGCGCACACGGATAAGGTCAGCGCGCCTGCCCGCCTCGATCAGGCCGCGATCCGTCAGTCCGACGGTGCGCGCTGGCTTTTCCGTAACGAAGGACAGCGCTTGCGGAAGGTCGATCGTTTCCACCTGGTCGGCCAGTTGGAAGGCGGCAAAGATGAGGCTCGACGGCACGTAGTCCGACGAAAGGACGTCGAGAATGCCTGCTTCTGCAAGGTCCCGCGCAGCGATGTTGCCCGAATGCGAGCCACCCCGAACGATGTTCGGCGCGCCCATCAGAACGCTCAGGCCCGCGTCGTGAGAGGCGCGCGCGGCTTCCACCGATGTCGGAAATTCTGCCAGACGCACGCCGTCGCGCACCGCCTCGTCGACATGGTCGAGCGTCGCGTCGTCATGGCTGGCGAGCGTGACGCCGACACCCCGGCAATGTTCGCCGATCGCACGGCGGTGGGGCGCGGAATAGAGCGCCGACTGTTCCTGACGGCGGGCGACGAAGACGGCGAACTGGTCGTCCGTCAGGCCACGCTTGGTCTTGTAGTAGAGCGTATACTGCCCCATCGTCTGGAACTGACGCTGGCCGGGCGCGTGATCCATCAGCGAGGCAAGACGCACGCGACTGTCGCCGCGAAAACGTTCGAAGGCGTCGAGCACATCCGGCGCGGAAACCTCGCAGCGCAGATGAATGTAATGATCGGAGCGAAGACGTCCTTCGACTTGCGCCGTCTCGATGGCGTCGGCCAGATCGCGCATCTCCTGCGGATCGAAACCGCCATCTTCGTCCGACCCCATGCGCAGGCAATCGAACACCGTTGTAATGCCCGATGTCGCGACTTGCGCGTCATGCGCCTGAACGGCGGCGATCGCGTTCCAGCGTACGCCCGGACGCGGCGAATAATGGCCTTCAAGATGATCGGTGTGAAGCTCGACAAGTCCGGGCATCAAATAGTCGCCGCCCATGTCCTCACCTGCCCGCGATGCGCCCGCGTCGATCGCGGCGATACGGCCGTCGCGCACGAGAACGCTGCCTTCGACGATCTCGTCGGCGAGAACGATGCGGGCATTGGTGAAGACGGTTTCGGCGGACATCAGGCGGTCTTTCTCATCGATTGGGAGGCGAGGTCATGAAATGCGCGGACGCGAAACGGCGCGCCGGGTTCGGGTTCGACGAAGAGGGCGAGCGAGGAGATGGCGATCGGCTCTTCGATCGAAGCACGAAAATGCTCTTCGAGCCGCGCGCGCATCTGCGGTGCATCGGCTTCCGGTATGCGGTCCGTCAGCGTCATGTGAAAACGGAACTCGTCGAGGACGTAAGGATAGCCATATGCCTCCAGCATGTCGCGTTCGGCAGAGGTGAGACGGTCGGGATTGCGCCGGCTCATGTCATCGGCAGTAAGAGGGGCCCGGAACGGCTCGAACTCAATCACGACATCCCGGGCGAATGCGTCGAGCGCCTCATTGCGCGCCTTGGGCACGAGCGCGAAGAACCCGTCGATCTGCTCGATGACGAGACGCGGGCCGGTGAAGGCTGTTTGCGTGACGGTCCAGTTCTCGAACGCATCGAGAAGCTCCGCTTCGCTCACCCCATCGGCCATCCGAAAAGGAGCCTTCAGCGTGGCATGGAAGCCATATCGCCGGGCAGATACCGTGACGGCTTCGCGCTCCGCCGGAATGGCGGATGCAGCGCCCGTGAAAGCGCTGTAACCGAGCCAGCTTTCGGCAGCGCGGGTCAGCGCGCTGCCTTGAGGTGGGGTGAAATAGATCGCGTAGCGCATGGCGCAGCTCCGTCTGGAAGACCGCCCCCTTAGGCGATTCAGATGACAGGAATAAGAAACCCCTGTGCATCAAATCACAATCGGTCTTCTCAGTGTGCCTTCTCACCGATGAAGCGCTCACGGATCTTCCGCGACAGCCAGTCGATGACAAAGATGCAGACCAGAACGTTGAGGACGACGAAGGCGACCTGGTCGAACAGATTGGCGCGAAAGCGCTCGATGATGATCATACCGATGCCGCCCGCACCCACGATCCCGAGGACGGTGGCGCTGCGCGTTGAGGATTCAAAGAAGTAGAGCGACTGCGAGATGAAGACGGGCAGCACCTGCGGCAGATAGCCGTAGCGCACGACCTTGAGCGGTGAGGCACCAGTCGCCCGCACGCCTTCCACCTGTTTGCGGTCGACGTTCTCGATCGCTTCCGAATAGAGTTTCGACAGCGTGCCCATGTCCGACACGAAGATGGCCAGCACGCCGGCCAGCGGACCAAGGCCCACCGCACGCACGAAGACGAGCCCCCAGACGAGTTGATCGATGCCGCGCAGGACATCGAGGAACCGGCGTACGGTCTGGCGAACGATTCCGATCCGCATCGTGTTGCGCGCGGCAAGGAAGCCGATGACGAGCGCGGCCATCGAGGCGAGCATCGTTCCAAGGAACGCCATCGCGATGGTTTGCGCGATGCCGGTATAGATGTTGGTGAACTGCCAGGTCGAAAAATCGCGCCAGACGAAAAGCGTCGCGACGAGACGCCAGACGCGATCGGAAGCGTAGAAGAGCTTCCAGATTTCGAAATACCAAAGCGAGCCGGCAAGATAGGCAAGAACGCCGATCGCGATCGCCCAACCGATGGCCCGCCGGGCGGGCGAGCCGAAGGCGTGCGGATGGCTGCGGCGAACTTCCTCGATACCGGCGGCATCGACCGCCTGAAGGGTCGCGGCGCTCATGCAAAATGCTCCTTGCCGATGAAGTATGTGCGGATGCGCTCGGACAGAAGATCGATGGCGGTGACGAGCACGATGATCATCAGGAGCACGGCGACCACGCGGTCGTCCGAGTAAAGGCTGATGACGCGGTTCAGCTCCATGCCGATGCCGCCCGCCCCGACGAAGCCGACGATGGACGACGCGCGCACATTGATCTCGAAGCGCAGCAGCGTATAGGACGCGAAATTCGGCAGCACCTGGGGCATAACGCCGTAGCGCATTTCCTCAAACCAGTTGCCGCCGACCCCGCGCACGCCTTCGACAGGCCGCATGGACGCGTTCTCGTTGACCTCGGAGAAAAGCTTGCCGAGCGCCCCGGCGGTATGGATGGCGATTGCCAGCACGCCGGCAAGCGGGCCGATGCCGACCGCGAAGACGAAGATGAGCGCGATCAGAATTTCGGGAACGCCGCGGCACACTTCCAGGAAGCGCCGCGAAACCCAGAAGATGAGGCGTGTCGGCGCGAGATTGCGCGCAGCGGGAAAGGACAGGATGAAGGCGGTCGCCGCGCCGAGGATCGTGGCGGTGAGCGCCATGAATATCGTTTCAACGATGAGGCGCAGATACAGCCAGAAATCCGTGTACCAGTAGACGATGGAGCCGGGCACGGCGCGTCCGTCATCGCCGCGCGGCAGAAGCAGATTGCCGAATTCGAGATTCGGCATGATCGTGCCGAAATAATCGAAGATGCGCGGCAGGCCCGACGACAGGCGCTCCGGATAGAAGCGGGCGACATGAACGGATGCCGCCAGGACCGCAATAAACATGGCGATGAAAAGAACGTTCATCGCCAAGCGCTGGCGCTTCAGGTCTGCGCGGTGGCGCTCGAACGCCGAGACGGCGTCCTCGCCCTCGCGGCGATAAGGCAGATCGAGATTTGCCATCGGTCAGCCTACGAGTGCTTCGGCTTTGGCGATCTGCGCCTTGGCGATTTCTGCTGCGGAAAGAGCGGGCTTGGCCGGCTGGCCGTTAAGAGAAGTCGAGGTCATGCCTTCGTGGAACGCTTCCTCGGCTTCCGCGCCGTAGATCTCGCGCGCCATGCGCATGGTCAGTTGCTCGGGATTCCCGTCGAAAACGACCTTGCCCTCGGCAAGGCCGATAATGCGGTCGCAATAGGTGCGCGCCGTGTCGAGCGTATGCAAATTGCAGATGACGGTGATTCCGTCCTCGCGATTGATGGTCCGCAGTGCGTCCATCACGATCTTGGCGTTGAGCGGGTCTAGCGATGCGATCGGCTCGTCGGCGAGCAGGAGTTTCGGCTCCTGCACCAGCGCACGGGCGATGGCGACGCGCTGCATCTGGCCGCCCGAAAGCGTGTCGGCCTGCTGAAGCGCGGTGTGCGCCATGCCGAGGCGGTCGAGCGCCTTGATCGCATAGGCACGCTCGGCTGCGGTGAAATGCTGGAGAAGGCTCGCCACGAGGCCGTGATGGTAGAGCCGTCCGGTCAGAACGTTGGTGATGACATCGAGGCGGCCGACGAGGTTGAACTGCTGAAACACCATCGCGCAGGTGGCGCGCCATGCGTGAAGCTCGCGGCCCTTGAGCGTGGTGATGTCGCGCCGTCCGAACAGGATGCGTCCCTCGCCGGGCTCGGCAAGCCGGTTGATCATGCGCAGCAGCGTCGATTTGCCCGCGCCCGAGCGGCCGATGATGCCGACGATCTGCCCGTCCGGGATCTCGAGCGAGACGTTGTCGACCGCCTTGCGGTCCTTGAAAGCTTTGGTGAGGCCGTCGATCTTCAGCATGATCATGTCCTGTCGCGGGTTGGCCGGGGACGATGCGAAACAGGCCCGCATCGTTTGATGCGGGCCTGTTTGTCGGTCGGATTTTTAACGGGAACCCTGAAGCTCGCGCTCGCGCATGGCGACGACGCCTTCAAAGAAGGAATGGTCGACGCGCTCGAAGCCCGGACCTTCGCCCTGCGAAACGTCCTTGTAGCACTCGTAATCGGTCTCGGCGAGGTTCGCCATCCAGTCGGTCCAGATGTCCTTGGCTTCCTGCGGCACCTCCTTGCGCACCACCCAAGGCCCGTTCGGGATGAGGTTCGAGGTCCAGATGATGGAGAGGTCATTCATGTCGAGAAGGCCGTTATTGACCATCGTGTGCAGATTGCCGCGCGAGAAGCCTTGCGACTGTTCGCCTTGCCCGGAGGTCCAGGTGACGCCCGCATCGTACTGGTCGTTCAGAACCGCGACGACCGCCTGCTCGTGTCCGCCACCGAAGCCGGTGCGCGAGAAATAGGTCTCGATGTCGATCTCGGCAGCTTCGAGCTCGGCCTTTGGCACCAGATAGCCCGAAGTCGAGTTCGGATCGGCGAATGCGAGCGATTTGCCCTGCATATCCTCAAGGTCTTCGATGCCGGAGTCCGACTTGGCGTACATCATCGCGTAATAGCCGTTGGAGCCATCGCTTTCGAGGCTGACGAAGACCGGCTCGACGGCTTCCGGGTCCTGCAGATAGATGCCCGCATAGCCCGATGCGCCGAGAGAAGCGGTGTCGAGCTGGCCGGCCAGAAGGCCCTGCATCACGCCAGCATAGTCGGAGGCGGGGAAAAGTTCGACCGGGACGCCGAGCGCCTCGGAAAGCTGCTCGACGAGGCATTCATTGCGGCGCAGGCGATCGGCTTCGTTTTCGCCGCCCAGAAGGCCGACGCGGAAGACGGGCAGTTCGGATTTCCAGTCGTCCTGCGCGGCGGCCGGGGCGACGAGTGCGGAAGCGGCGATGGCCGCGGCACAGGTGGTACGGATGAGATGCGCGATCATTGCGAAGCTCCCAAGCTTTCGTTTCGTATGGAATATTACAGCCGACGTCCTGTGGTCGGCTTGACGTGGGGAGCTTTAGGCACGGCTTGCGACAGTGCGATTACCGTTCGCTGACGGATTCATGACAACTCACAGGCGGTGAAGTCATGTGTGCACGAAGAGCGTGCAGATGCCCGCTTAGTCATCGACTTTGCTCATATTTCTCCAGGAATGCCTCGACGGACTGCGACCGGAAGTCGGCGAGCGCGGCGCGCAGGCGCGCATGATCCCAGTCCCACCATGCCAGTCCCTGCAATCGATCGGCGATGCTCGTCTCGAACCGCTCGCGGATGGGCCGCGCCGGCACGCCGGCCACGATCAGGTAAGGCGCAACATCCTTTGTGACGACCGCTCCCGAACCGATCACCGCACCGTTGCCGACCGTGACGCCCGGCAGGATCGTCGCGCCGTGCCCAAGCCAGGTGTCGTGACCGATGGTGGTCTTGTGATCCCGACGCCAATCGAAGAAGGCCGCGTCATCGTCCGCATCGTCCCAGTAATTCGACGAGCGGTAGGTGAAGTGATGCAGCGTCGCCCGTTCGACGGGGTGGTTCGGTGCATTGATGCGGCAGGCGGCCGCGATGTTGGCGAATTTGCCGATCTCGGCGCACCAGACGCTCCCGTCTTCCACGATATAGGAATAGTCGCCGAGAACGGATTCGATGAAACGCGTGCGTTCGCGCACTTCCGTGTAGCGTCCGAGACGGGAGTCGCGAACCGTCGCCGTGGGATGGACAAACGGCGTTTCGGAAAGTTTGCCCATCACGCGGCCCTCGCCGGCGCAAAGGCGGAAACGTCGACCATGCGGTCGGCGACCCGCTCGCGCACGTCGGCGTCGTGGAAGATGCCTAGAAGGGCCACGCCCGCCGTTTTCTTTTCCTCGATCATATCGATCACCACCTGCCGGTTGACGGCGTCGAGCGATGCCGTTGGCTCGTCGAGAAGCAGCACCGCATGGTCGGTGATGAAGCCGCGCGCAATATTGACGCGCTGCTGCTCGCCGCCGGAAAACGTCGCGGGCGGCAGGTGCCAGAGCCGCTCGGGCAGGTTGAGCCGAGCCAGAAGAACGCTTGCGCGCTCGCGCGCTGCATCTCTCGGCATTCCACGTTCGACCAGCGGTTCGGCGACGATATCGAGCGCTCCGACGCGCGGCACAACCCGCAGGAACTGGCTGACATAGCCGATTGTCTCGCGCCGGATGGATAGGACCGTGCGCGGATCGGCCCTGGCAACGTCGATCAGCGCGTCGCGATGCTTGACGATGATCTCACCGGTATCGACCGCATAATTGCCGTAGACCATCTTGAGGATCGAACTTTTGCCGACGCCGGAGGGTCCGCCGAGCACCGCGCATTCGCCGGTCTTCAGCGAAAAGGACACGTTTTCTACGACCGGCAGCCGAACACCGCCCCGAACATGCATGGTGAAGGTCTTGGCGACGTCGTGAACGACGAGCGGAGTTGGCATGGCTGTTTTCCCTTGCGCGTGATGTTGCGAGGTCACACGGCTAAACTTGAAGGATCGAGGAGACGAGAAGCTGGGTGTAAGGAGCCTGTGGGTCGTCGAGCACGCGATCCGTCAGGCCGTGCTCGACCACCCGCCCGTCCTTCATCACCATCATGCGATGCGAGATGAGCCGCGCGACGGCAAGATCGTGCGTGACGACGATGGCCGACAGACCGAGTTCACCGACGAGACCGCGCAGAAGATCGAGCAGGCGCGCCTGCACCGACACGTCGAGGCCGCCGGTCGGCTCATCCATGAAGATGAGGCGCGGTCGCGTGACGAGATTGCGCGCGATCTGGAGGCGCTGACGCATGCCGCCCGAAAAGGCACGCGGCTCGTCGTCCACCCGGTCCCCGGCGATCTCGACGCGACCGAGCCAGTCGATGGCCGAGGCCCGGATTTCGCCATAGTGGCGTTCGCCGACAGCCATCAGCCGTTCGCCGACATTGGCGCCCGCCGAAACCGTCATGCGCAGCCCATCGGCCGGGTTCTGGTGAACGAAACCCCAGTCGGTCCGCATCAAAAGACGCCGCTCGGCCTCGCCCATGCGATAGATGTCACGGAAGGTTTCGTCGCGCATCCGATAATATACGGTGCCGGACGACGGGTTGAGGCGGGTCGCCATGCAGTTGAGAAGCGTCGTCTTGCCCGAACCGCTTTCGCCGACGATCGCCAGAACCTCGCCCGGCCAAAGCTCGAACGAGACATTCTCGCAGCCGATGCGCGAACCGTAAAACTTCGACACGCCCGCAACCTTCAGGAGTGGCGCGTCCTCGATCGTGTCAGTGCTCATCACGGCATTCCTCGCAGTGGTCGGTGTCGGAACAGACGAACATGCGTCCGCCGCGATCGTCGAGGATCACCTCGTCCAGATAGACACCGGTCGATCCGCAAAGCGCGCAGGGCTCGGTAAAGGTCTGGATCTCGAAAGGATGATCCTCGAAATCGAGGCTGACGACATCGGTAAAGGGCGGAACCGCATAGATGCGCTTCTCGCGCCCCGCACCGAAAAGCTGAAGCGCCGGCGACATGTGCATCTTCGGATTGTCGAATTTCGGCGTCGGTGACGGGTCCATCACGTAGCGTCCCTCGACCTTCACCGGATAGGCGTAGGATGTCGCGATGCGCCCGTGCCGCGCGATGTCCTCGTAAAGCTTGACGTGCATCAGGCCGTATTCTTCGAGCGCGTGCATCTTGCGTGTCTCGGTCTCGCGCGGTTCGAGGAAGCGCAGCGGCTCTGGGATCGGCACCTGATAGACGAGCACCTGACCTTGCCCCAGCGGCTTTTCTGGAATGCGATGACGCGTCTGGATGATCGACGCATCGCCCGTTTTGGTGGTGACGGCGACATTGGCGACCTTCTGGAAGAAGGCACGGATCGAGACTGCATTGGTCGTATCGTCCGCGCCTTGGTCGATCACCTTGAGCACGTCGTTCGGCCCGATGATCGCCGCCGTGACCTGCACGCCGCCCGTGCCCCATCCATAGGGCATCGGCATCTCTCGGCTTGCAAAGGGCACCTGATAACCGGGAATGGCGATCGCCTTCAGGATCGCGCGACGGATCATGCGCTTGGTCTGCTCGTCGAGATACGCGAAATTATAGCTGGCGATGTTCATTCGGCCGCCTCCCGTCCCTTGGCATAGCGAGCGAGCCGGTCCCCGAGCGTGCCGGTATGAAGCTCGAACAGATGGTTGTCGCGATCGTAGAAATAGATCGAGCGACCCTCCCCCTCGACGCGCGGACGCGGCGGCTTTACCTCGAATTCCGCGGCGCGGAGTTTTTCGAGATGGAGTTCGAAGTCGTCATCGGCGATCTTGAACGCTACGTGATTGTAGCTGCGCTCGGTCAAAGGATCGCCCTCCATGATGGCGATCCAGATTCCATTCAGGAGGAAGAATCTTTCGCTCGAAACGGAAAACTGAACCTCTCCGCTCGAATAGACCTCTTCAGCCCCAAGAACATCTACAAGCAGACGGTTCATTTCATCGAGATCGCGCACGATGAACGTCATATGAGACAGCCCCTCGATCATTCGGCCGCCTCCTTGCCCTCTTCCTCGCCCGCCTCGGCCTGCTCTGCGCGCATGCGGCGCACGAGGTCGAGTTCGGCCTGGAAATCCACGTAATGCGGCAGCTTCAGATGCTCGACGAAGCCGGTCGCCTGCACATTGTCGGAATGCGAGATGACGAATTCCTCGTCCTGTGCGGGCGCAAGGCGGTCCTCTCCGAACTCCTCGGCGCGCAGGGAGCGATCGCACAGCGCCATCGCCATGGCCTTACGCTCCGACTGGCCGAAGACGAGGCCGTAGCCGCGCGTGAACTGCGGCGGCACCTTGGACGACCCCTTGAACTGGTTGACCATCTGGCATTCGGTCAGACGGATGGAGCCGAGCGGCACGGCGAAGTCGAGTTCGGGCACTTCGAGTTCAAGCTCGACCTCGCCGATCCGCACCTCGCCGACGAATGGATGGGAGCGGCCGTAGCCGCGCTGCGTCGAATAGGCCAGCGCCAGAAGAAACCCTTCATCGCCCCGCGCCAGCGCCTGAAGCCGCGTGTCGCGCGCCATCGGGAATTCCAGCGGCTCGCGGGTGATGTCGCCGGGTCTGTGGTCGTCCGGCAGAACGCCGTCGGCCTCGATCAGCCCCTCCCCGGCGAGGATTTCGGAAACGCGCATGATTTTCTCGCCGGGCTCCTCGCGCCGCTCCGGCTCGTCGACCGGCGCATCCTCGGCAAGCTGCGGGTCGAGCAGGCGATGCGTATAGTCGAAGGTCGGCCCCAGAAGCTGGCCGCCGGGCAAATCCTTATAGGTGGCCGAAACACGGCGCTCGACCAGCATCGCCTCGGTATCGATGGGCTTTGTATAGCCGAAGCGCGGCAAGGTCGTTCGGTAGGCGCGCAAAAGGAAGATCGCCTCGATCATGTCGCCCCTCGCCTGCTTGACGGCCAGAGCCGCAAGGTCGCGGTCATAGAGCGAGCCTTCGGACATGACGCGATCGACACCGAGCGCCAGTTGCTCGACGATCTGGTCGAGCCCGATGGCAGGCACCGATCGATCGCCTCTGCGACGATCGGCAAGAAGGCGGTGGGCATTCGATATAGCGGCTTCACCGCCCTTGACGGCAACATACATGGCTCAAGCCTCCGTCGTTGAAATGCGGGTGGTGCGCGGCAGACAGGCAACCGCGCCCGGCGCGGCAAGGATCACGTCGACGCCTCGCGGGAAACGCGCATTGTTCTGTCGCCATTGCTCCACGAAGTGACGCGGCATCGGACCGGGCGCAAGGCGCGTGGCGGTCTCGATCCCCGGACCTTCGAGAGTTAGTACTGCGCCGGCCTCGAGCGTCTCGACCTGAAGGATCAACGTCGTCGAGCGGTCGGGATAGTCCTGAGAGCCTTGAGCGAAATTGTCGAGCGAGATCATCGTTGCCGGCTCGGCGATCAGCGCGAAATGCGCATCGGCAGGCGTATGCGCATACGGCGCGCCGGTCTGGAAGGACAGCCATGCCGAGACGGTCTCGACACCCTTCAGCGCCGGGTCGAGCCAGACGGGCGTGTCGTGATCGCACAGGGTGAGCGCGACGGCGGCCGCCGATGCGGCGAGCGGTGCGGGCGGGTTCGTGCCGGCGGCGAGCTTCTGGACCGTGCCGGGCCGGGACATCGCATCCATGACGGCGCGAAAGACCGCCTGTCCGTCAAGTACCGGCGCGGTGAAGCCGCCTTCGATATGCGTGCTTTCCATCAGTCTTCTCCACGAACCATAGTGAAGAATTCGACCTTGGTGGCAGCCGTCTCCGCCTGTCGCTTGGCAGTCGCCTTCCCTTGAGCTTCACGCAGCGGCCCCAAAATGACGGCCTCGACGGCCTCCGCTTCGCCGGGGCGCTGCAAAAGCGCATCGATGACGGCGCAGATGCGCGCCTTCTCGCCGTCGCGGCCGAGCGCATAGGCATGGCCAACCTCGCCGCTGGCAAGGCGTACGCTCGCGCGCGTTACCGTCGCTTCGCCGACATTGAACGGCGCACCGCCGCCGCCGATGCGGCCGCGCACAGTGACGAGTCCCGTTTCCGGGCGACGCAGCATCCGCGCATCGCCATCGAAATCCGCATTCGAGAACAGTCGTGCAATCTCCTGGGCTGGCGCCGAGGCCAGAACCTGCATCGCGTCGCGGCGGACCGCCGAGGCGCTCGCCGTGCTTTTCGTTTGAGGCATGATCATTCCTATTTGTCTATTCATCTAGACAATTAAACAACTTCATATTACATCTATCGCCTACAAATGACAGCCTGATGACACAAGGAACGAGCCGTTGAACACACGCGCAGCAAGTCTGGATCGCGGCGGAGGCATCGCTTTATGGCGGCAGATCGCCGACGAACTGCGTCGCGACATCGTGGAGGGCTTACTTGTCGAAGGCGCGAAACTGCCGCCCGAACTGGCGCTCGCCGAACGCTTTGCCGTCAATCGCCATACCGTGCGCGCGGCCATTGCGGCGCTGACCGCCGAAGGCGTTCTGCATGCCGAACAAGGTCGCGGCACCTTCATCAGGCGTGCGCCGCGCATATCCTATGCGCTGGGGCGGCGCACCCGGTTTTCGACCAATCTGGAAGGACAGGCGCGTCAAACGCGGCGCCGCCTGCTTGACCATGCGGTCGAGGCGGCCGATCGGCAAACCGCCGAGACGCTCGGGATCAAGCCGGGCGCGTCGATCGTGCGCCTCGAACTGATCGCGGAGGCCGACGGCATACCAATCTCGCGCAGCACGGCATGGTTCGACGCAGAGCGCTTCCCGGACATGGCCAGAACGTTTCGAAAGACCGGCTCCATCACGGCCGCCTTCGCCGCGCAAGGCGTGAGCGACTACACCCGTCGTTCGACGATGGTGTCCGCCCGACATGCCGACCCGAAGACCGTCGAAGAACTCGGCCTGTCACCCGGTGCGATCGTGCTTGCGACTGAGGCGATCGACGAGGATGTCGACGGGCGGGCAATCGAACTGGCGCGCACGCTCTTTGCCGCTGACCGCGTCGAACTGACTGTCGGATGACTGAACGCCGCGTCCGGCTTCACACATGCTCCTTGCCACTCAACAACCAACGCGCCGTATCGGCATCCGTAACGATCGCAGTCGCCAGCCCGGCCTTCAACACGGCGCGCAGGATCGCCCGTTTGTGCCGCCCGCCCGAAACGACGATGCGATGCGCGATCCCGCGATAGCGGGACAGATCGAGCGAGATCGCCTGCCGGTTCAAGGGATGGTCGACGGGCTGGCCATTCGCATCGAGATAATAGCCGAGCAGATCGCCGACCCCGCCTGCCGAAACGATCGTGCGCACATCCGTATCCGCGGGCAGGCCATACCGGACCTGCAACGAATGTCCGGTCACGTCGCCGACGCTGAGAAAGGAAAGGTCGACCCCGGCAGCCTCGTCCAGAAGCTCGCGGAAAACGGGTTGCCCGGCGATGAGATCGCGAGACGCGGCGCTGTCGGCATAGATCGGGGCCGCGAAGTAATGGCACTGCGCATCGAGCGCTTCGGCAAAACTGTGGACAATCTCGAACGTGTTGATTTCGGCCCCGCGCGTCAGTCCGCCCATCATGGAGCAGACCGTCATGCGCGGATCGGCCAATGGGGCGCGGCTCATATGGCGCACGGTTTCGCGCAAGGTGGAGCCCCAACCGAGACCGAGCGATGCAGGCCGCAGCGTCGCGATCATCCGGTCGAGAAGACCCGCCGCCACCCGGCCCATGACGCCGTACATCAGATCGGGATTTTCGGGCGTCGGCGCGATGGAGGCTTCGGCCAGGCCGTAACGCTCCCGAAGCTGCGATTCCAGTTCGACGTTTTCCGCTAACGACGAGGAAAAGCTGATCCGCACGATGCCGCTGTCGAGCGCATCGGCAAGAAGCTCGTTGACCCGCCTGCGCGTCAAACTCATCCGCTCGCCGATCTGCGCCTGCGTCAAGCCTTCGACATGGTAGAGCCATGCCGCCTTTACCATCACTTCATGTATCGGCACATCCCCTCCGCCCAAATGTCACACAGACGTAACATTTGTAACCTAACCCTTGCCGCGGGCCGGTTGCAAGCTGTCCCACAGATCGAAACGGAAGTCGACATTTTGACCGGGGACATTTCTGGCAATGGCCGTCAACCCACCTGAACTGATCATTTTCGACTGCGACGGCGTGCTGATCGACAGCGAGCCGGTAGCCAGCCGGGTTTTGTGGCAGGCATTGACGCGCGCCGGAATATCGATCTCGCTCAAGGACGTGCATCTTCGCTTCGTCGGTTATTCGCAAGCCGATGTGCGCCGTATCTGCATCGAGGAACTCGGCGCGAGCGACCCTGATCGGATTTTCGCCGAAGCGCGCGACGATCTGTATGCCGAGTTTTCCAGATCGCTCGCGCCTATGGCCGGTATGAGCGAATTGATCCATGATCTCGACACGCTCAAATGCGTTGCCTCGAACAGCGGCATGGAGCGGCTGGAACGCAGCCTTGGTTTTTTCGACCTTTGGACCGCCTTCGCGCCGAACATCTTCAGCGCGGACATGGTGGCACGCGCCAAGCCCGCACCGGACCTTTTCTATCTATGTGCGGCCAAGCTCGGCGTCGCGCCGGCGGGCTGCATGGTCATTGATGACAACCCCCACGGCATTGCGGGGGCGGTCGCAGCAGGAATGACAGCGATCGGTTTCGTCGATCCGACAGACATGCGGCCCGGCCGTGCCGAAGTGCTTATCGCCGCCGGCGCGCATGGCGTTGCAACGGGAGCGGACGAATTGGCCGCCCTCTTGAACAGAAATCCGGCAGGCGCGTCCGCGCGCCCGTCGGGCCGGTCCCGCGCGGAGCCGGCCATAGCGTAATCGTTTCCCGCAAAAGGCGGGCAACGGCAGAATTCGACAGACTAGAGCAGGACGCAACAAACCGCCCGCACGCGGAACCCTTTCGCGCGCGCCGGGCATCCTTTGGATCAGGAGCAGATGACCATGTTGAAACTCAACCGCCGCCACGCCCTCGGCCTGATGGGCGCAGCCACCGGCAGCCTTATCCTGCCACGCCTTTCCTTCGCACAAGGGTCGCGCCCTTCGGTGACGATCGCCGTTCAAAAGATCACCAACAACAACACGCTCGATATCTGGGCCGAACAGTCCAATGTCGGCGAACGGGTGTTTTTCCCAAATCTGTGGGAAGGGCTGATCCTGCGCGACTGGATGGGCAATCAGGGGCCGGTACCCGGTCTGGCCACCGAATGGCGCCGTCTTGACGACAAGACATTGGAATTGACTCTTCGCGAAGGCGTGAAGTTCCACAATGGCGACGAACTGACGGCCGAGGATGTCGCGTTCTCCTTTTCTGCCGAACGCGTTTTCGGCGACACGCAGCCAGCCGGCGGCGAAACCATTTTCGCTGAGCAGCACCAGCCGGCCACCGCCCGCGAACTTCCGGCCGCCGTGCCGGGTGTCGGTCGCCGCCTCTGGCCCGCGCTTGCCGGCGTCGAGATCGTCGACACGCACACGGTGCGCTTCCACAACGCTACGCCGGACGTCACGCTTGAAGGCCGCCTCTACGCATATGGCAGCCAGATCGCCAGCCGCCGCGCCTGGGACGAAGCGGAAAGCTATGCCGCGTGGACACGCAAGCCGGTCACGACCGGGCCGTACATGGTCGATGAATATCGCCCCGACGTTTCGCTGACGCTCGTCGCCTTCGACGAATACTGGGGCGGTCGTCCCCCACTCGAGCGCATCACTTTCGTGGAAGTTCCCGAAGTGGCCTCGCGCGTCAACGGCCTCTTGTCCGGCCAGTACGATTTTGCATGCGACCTGCCGCCGGACCAGATCGAGGCGGTCAACAATACGCCCGGCTTCGAGGTTCAGGGCTCGACGATCCAGAACCATCGAGTGTCCGTGTTCGACATGCACCATCCGGTGCTGGAAAACCCGCTCGTGCGCCGCGCGCTCACGCATTCGATCGACCGTCAGGCGATCGTGGAAGCGCTGTGGGGCGGACAGACCGTCATTCCGGCCGGCCTGCAATTCGAGTCCTTCAAGTCCGGCGACATGTTCATCGACGGCTGGACGGTTCCCGAGTTCGACCTCGAACTGGCCCGCGATCTGCTGAGGCAGGCCAATTACAATGGCGATCCGATCCCCTATCGCCTCCTCAACAATTACTACACCAACCAGACGCCGACGGGTCAGATTCTGGTGGAAATGTGGAAGCAGGCCGGCCTCAACGTCGAGATCCAGATGGTGGAGAACTGGGGGCAGGTCATGGATGCCGGCTCGCAGCGCGGCATCCGCGACTGGTCAGCCTCCGCCAACATCAACGATCCCGTCACGCCGATGGTCGCCCAGTTCGGGCCGAACGGCCAGGTGCAGCAGGCACGCGAATGGTCGAACGACGAGGTCAACAAACTCTCGGTCGTGCTTGAAACGAGCACAGACGGGGCCGAGCGAAAGAAGGCCTTCTCCCGGATGCTTGAAATCTGCGAGCGCGAGGACCCGGTCTATCAGGTTCTGCATCAGAACGCCGTATTCACCGGCATGAAGTCGTCGCTCAACTGGAAGGCGGCGCCTGCCTTCGCGATGGATTTCCGCTCGGACAACTGGAGTTCCTGAGCCCGTTCGGGCGGCGGCGATCTTCGCCGCCGCCACCCCTTTTTCACACTTGCATGAATCGGGAGAGGAAGGCGCTATGCGACCCAATCTCGTGGAACTGCGCGGCCTGACGGTCGCATTCGACGGCACACCGGTCCTGCACGGCATAGACCTCGACGTCGCGCCGGGCGAAGCCCTCGGCCTCGTTGGGGAATCCGGCTGCGGCAAGTCCGTCACCTGGCTCGCCGCGCTTGGACTGCTGCCCGGCAAGGCGACCGTGACGGGTTCGGTCAAGGTGGTAGGACGCGAGATGCTCGGCCGCCCTCGCCCGGTCCTCGAAGGCATTCGCGGCGGCCGTATCGCGATGATCTTTCAGGATCCGTCGAGTTCGCTCAATCCGGTCCTCAAGGTCGGTCGGCAAATCGTCGAGGCGCTCAGGCTGCATCGCGGGCTTGTCGGTCAAGCGGCCAAAGCCGAGGCTATACGTCTGCTCGACCTCGTCGGCATTCCCGATGCGAGCCGTCGCTTCGATATTTTTCCGCACGAATTTTCCGGCGGCCAGTCCCAGCGCGTAATGATAGCCATGGCACTTGCCGGCCAGCCCGACCTGCTCATTGCCGACGAGCCAACAACCGCGCTCGACGCCACCATTCAGGCGCAAATCCTCGACCTTCTGGCAGCATTACGCGCTGAAACGGGCATGGCGACGGTCTTCATCAGTCACGATCTGGGCGCGGTTTCGCAGGTCTGTGAGCGCGTCTGCGTCATGTATTCGGGACGCATCGTCGAAGCCGGCCCCATCGACACGCTTTTCGAAGCCCCGCGCCACCCCTATACGCGCGGCCTCTTCGACGCCATTCCGCGCCTCGATGGCCCCCGCGCGCGCCTGATCCCCATCCCCGGCACGGTGCCGAACCCGAAGGACATGCCGTCCGGCTGCGCATTTTCGCCGCGCTGCGCACGTTCGAGCGATGCCTGCAACGAAAGCGTGCCCGCGCTGGTCGCGCAGGCAGAGGGACGGTCGCTCGCCTGCCGCAACCCCGTTCCCGGACAGCCGGTGAAACCCACTCGCCAAAAACTCCTGGAGGCCGTGCTTTGACCCAGCCTCTCATCAAAGCCACGAATCTCGTCAGAACCTACGCGGTGCGCCGCGGCCTTTTCGGCAAGATAACGCCGGTCCGTGCGGTCGACGGCGTCTCGCTTTCGGTCATGCCGGGCGAAACGCTGGGGATTGTCGGCGAATCCGGCTCCGGCAAGTCCACCCTCGGCCGCATGCTGCTTGGTATCGACCCCGCGCAGGGCGGCAGCGTCTCCTTCGAAGGCTCAGCCATGCCGCGTCTCGGCACCGCCGAATGGCGGGCACTACGAGCGCGAATGCAACTCGTCTACCAAGATCCGCTCGCGGCACTGGACAAGCGTCTTCCTATATCCGTGCAGATCGGCGAACCGCTCGAAATCCACCGGCTTTTGCCGAAGAACGAACGCCGCGCGCGGGTCGAGGAACTGATGGCCGCAGTTGGCCTGCGACGCGATCAGGCGGAGCGTTTTCCGCATGAGCTGTCCGGTGGTCAACGGCAGCGCGCGGTCATCGCGCGGGCGCTGGCCTCGCGGCCGGACCTGCTCGTATGCGACGAACCGGTCGCCGCGCTCGACGTGTCGATCCAGGCGCAGGTCGTCAACATGCTGCGCGATTTGCAGGAAAGCCAGCGCATCGCCATGGTTTTCATCAGCCACGACCTCAAGGTCGTACGCAACGTCGCCGATCGCGTGGCCGTCATGTATCTCGGCCATATCGTCGAGGAAGCCTCGTCCGACGTCATATTCGCCAGTCCGCGCCACCCCTACACGAAGGCGTTGGCCTCGAGTGTGCCGGTGCCGGGCAAGAAGCTCGAAGGCCGCCTCATCTTGCAGGGCGAACCGCCCAACCCAGCCGACCGCCCGTCCGGTTGTCCTTTCCATCCACGCTGCCCGATCGCTGCCGACATTTGCCGGACCGCGCGACCCGCGCTGCAAACCGTTGCGCCTCAGCGCAACGTCGCCTGTCACATGGTCACGCCGCACACCGTGGCGATCGCCGCCTAGGAGGCCGAAATGATAGGATTTGCGCTTTCAAAGCTTCTGCGTGCAGTCGTCACGGTCTTCGCGGTCATGACCTTCGCCTTCGTCGTTCTTCGTTTGTCGGGCGATCCGGCGCAGGTCATGCTCGGCCCGGACGTGCCGACCAGCGCGGTCGATGCTTTCCGCAGCCAGTGGGGGCTCGACCAGCCCATATGGGTGCAATATCTCGCCTATATCCAGTCGATCCTGACCGGTGATTTCGGCGTGTCGATGCGCGATCGCGCACCGGCGATAGACCTCGTCATGGAGCGCATTCCCGCCACGCTGCAACTGACGATCCCGGCACTGTTCCTGAAGCTGGCACTCGGAATTCCCGCGGGCGTCTATGCGGCGCTGCATCACCAAAGCGCGACGGATCGCGGCGTCATCGTGCTTTCCATTCTCGGCTTCACGATACCCTCCTTCGTCCTCGGCCTGCTTCTCGTCCTGATCTTCTCCGTCACGTTCGGGCTGTTGCCGTCCGGCGGTTACGGCTCGTGGCAGCATTCCGTTTTGCCCGTCATCGCGATGAGCATCGGCGGTATCGGCATTCTGGCCCGCTTTTCCCGCAGCGCCATGATCGAGGTGATGGGCCAGCCTTACGTACGCACAGCCTCCGCCAAGGGCGTTAGATGGTCGGACGTCATCTGGCGCCATGCCCTGCCCAACGCAGCGGTGCCGATCGTGACCATCGTCGGCTTCATGGTCGGCTCGCTGATCGCCGGCGCCGTGATCGTCGAGACGATCTTCTCGTGGCCGGGCATCGGCCGGTTGCTCGTCGTCTCGGTGACCAATCGCGACCTACCCGTCGTCCAGTGCATCCTTTTGATGATCGCCGCGACGATGGTCGTCTCCAACCTGATCGTCGACCTGCTTTATGGCTGGCTCGACCCGCGCCTGCGTATGCAGGCAGCGCATTGAGGATCGCGTCATGACCGCACTCGACATCGCTCCCATCGGCGAACGCGGCTTTCTCGCACGCAGGGTCAACCGGCTGCGCCGCGCCGTTCCCTTCAGCGTCGGCTTCGGCATCTTCTGGCTTGCCGCGATGGTGTTCGTCGCCGCCTTCGCCGACTGGCTGCGTCCCTACGGCATTACGGCGATGGACCTGTCCAGCCGCCTGGTCGGCCCCGGCGATCCGCAACACCTGCTCGGCACGGACGAGCTTGGTCGCGACGTTCTCTCCCGGTTGATCCAGTCGATCCGCATTTCGCTCGTCATCGCCTTCGGCGCGACGATCCTGTCGGGCATGGTCGGCACCGCGCTCGGCTTCGCGGCGGCAAAGTTTCGCGGCGTCGTGGAGCATCTGGTGCTGGCACTGGCCGATTTTCAGGCGGCGCTGCCGTTCCTCATCATGGCACTCGCCGTACTCGCCTTCTTCGGCTCTTCCATGTGGCTGCTGATCTGCCTGATGGGCTTTTACGGGTGGGAGCGATATGCGCGCATCGCACGCGGCCTTGCCATCTCGGCCAGCGCGCAAGGCTACTCCTCAGCGGTGGTGCAACTCGGCGCAAAACCGAGCCGGGTCTATCTGAAGCACATTTTGCCGAACATCGCCTCCACGCTGATCGTGTCGATGACGCTGACCTTTCCCGAGATCATCCTGATGGAAAGCAGCCTGTCCTTTCTCGGCCTCGGCGTCCAGCCGCCCGAATCCAGCCTCGGCAACATGGTCGGTTTCGGACGCGAATATCTGACGACGGCGCCCTGGATCATGCTCGCGCCAGCCGTCGTCATCATGCTCACCACGCTGTCCATCTCCCTTGTCGGCGACTGGCTGCGCGACAAGCTCGATCCGACCATCCGCTGAAACACGGGGAGACTCCTCATGACCTTCATCACCAGCCATCGCGGCGCACGCGACCTCTGGCCGGAAAATTCGCTCGGCGGTTTCCGCAAGGTTCTTGCGCTCGATGTGGATGCGGTCGAATTCGACGTTCATCTGACGGATGCCGGCGAACTCCTCGTCATCCACGACGCCACGCTCGATCGGACGAGCGACGGGGCCGGCCCGGCCCGCGCCCTTACGCCCGAAAAGCGCGCAACGGTGCGGCTGAGGGACTGCGACGAGACGATCCCCACGCTCGCCGACGTGCTCGAAGCGCTCGCCCCGGCAGCGGACAAGCGCCTCCATGTGGAGATCAAGTCCGACCCGGACGGCCGAGCCTATGACGGCATCGTCGAGCGTGTCGTCGCCGAGATCGACCGGCACGACCTTCGCGCACGCTGCCACCTGACCTCGTTCGACGTCTCCGTGCTGGAGGAATGCCGGCGCGTCGCGGCCGACATTCCCCGTCTCGTTTCGCTCAATGCGGCATGGGCCAACCGGCAAGGCGGCATCGAGGCTTTCCTCACCCGCGTCGACGCTCTGGTCGACATCGTAGCTGTCCACCACGAACTGATGGGTTCGAAGTGGGATGAGATCGCCACCATCGTCCCGGCCGAAAATCTTTGCGTCTGGACGCTCAATGACGAGGCGCTGATCCGCAAATGGCTCGATCACGGCATCGGCCATCTGACCACCGACCGCCCCGACCTTGCTCTTTCCCTGCGCGCCCAGCGCCGTGCCGCCGCCTGATCTTTCAAAAAGGAGATACCGACATGACCAACATCATCGGCACCGGCTTCAACGCCGGTTCGATCGACGGCGAGTTCCACAGCCTCGAAACCGATCTTCGCAGCCTCGCTGAGATCGGCGTCGACACGGTCGAGCTTGGACTGACCAGTCTTGACCTCATCGCCGGCGGACGGATCATTCCCGAGCGCGCCGAACGTCTCGTCGCGCTCACGAGCCAGTTCGATTTTCGCTACACCGTGCACGGCCTCGTTTCGTCGAACTTCATGGATCCTGTGACGTGCCGCTATCAGCTCGATGCCGCCAAAGCTCTGGCCGAGCTTTGCGACCGCGTCGGCTCGCGTATCCTGGTGCAGCACAGCGGCTGCCTGCGTCCCGATCAACTCCAGGAGCGCGCCGACGCCGATGCCCGCGAACGCGATGCGCTGTTCGAGCTGGCCGAGTTCTGCAAGCCCTATGGCGTGAAGATCGCGCTTGAAAACATCTTCACCACGGAACCGGGTCAATACCGCCAAACGCCGAGCGAAGTCGCCGCCACCGTGAAGGCTTTGAACCACCCGAACCTCGTCGCGCTGATCGATTTCAGTCACGCCTATATCGAATCCACCTATCGCGGCCTCGATTTCCGAAACGAACTGCGCGAGATGGCTCCCGTCGCGGGCCATCTCCACGTCCATGATTCATTCGGACGTCCACAGGGCTTCTACCGCCCCTACCACCTTCAGGAAAACACCGCGCTTGGCATCGGCGATCTGCATATGCCGCTCGGGTGGGGCGATATCGATTGGACCGACATCTTCGCCGAGCTCGAGTTTCTGCCCGATACGGTCCTGATGATGGAAATCAACCGGCGCTATCGCAGCGAACAGCCTGAAAGCCTGCAACTGGCGAAAAAGCTTATCGCCGGCAATGGGATCGTGGCCAAGGTGGCCTGATAGGGCCATTGATCATCGAGACGGCACGTCGTGCCGTCTCCGCTGGCCCAAGCACCGCCGCTGGATAGAGGCTCGCTTTGCTGCTAGGCGTTTCGGCGATCGCGGTTCCCTCCCGAACAGCGCGCCAAATTCCCCGCCGACAAACGGCCTTCTATCCGGACAGCCCCATTGAGCCAGTCGTCGTCCCCCGCATCTGATCCGCGCGCCGGCATGCTCTACATGATCGCCACCTGCGCCGTCTTCGCGGTTCAGGACGGCGTGTCGCGCCATGTCGCCGAAAGCGTCAGCGTCTACATGGTCGTCATGCTGCGCTTCTGGTTCTTCGCGCTTCTGGCGATCATGTGGGCCGCGCGTTCGAGCGGCGGTCTGCGCGCGGCGACACGCACCGCCTTTCCCAAGCTCCAGGCATTGCGCGCGGTTCTGCTGATCAGCGAAATCTGCCTGATCATGTTTTCGTTCGTCAGCATCGGGCTGATCGCGACGCATGCGGTCTTCATCTGCTACCCGCTCATCGTCGCGGCGCTGTCGGTGCCGTTTTTGGGCGAGAAGGTCGGCTGGCGGCGCTGGTCGGCGATTATCGTCGGCTTCGTCGGCGTGCTGGTCATCATCAATCCCGGCGCATCGGTCCTGAGCGTATGGACCCTGGTTCCGCTCGCCTGTGCGACGCTCTTTGCAGCCTACAGCCTCCTGACGCGTTACGTCGCGCGCAAGGATGCCGCCAATGTCAGCTTTTTCTGGACGGGCGTCTTCGGCGCGATCCTCATCACGCCGCTCGGCCTGTGGCACTGGCAGACGGTCGCGCCCGGCGATGCCGGCTGGATCGCAGCGCTCTGCCTTCTGGCGATCACGGGCAACTGGATGCTGATCAAGGCGTACGAGGTCGCGGACGCATCCAGCGTTCAGCCCTTCACCTATTTCCAGTTTCCATTCGTATCGCTCGTCGGGCTTCTGATTTTCGGCGAGGCGCTGAACATCAATCTCGTCGTCGGTGCGGCGATCGTCATGGGCGCGGGCCTCTTCACCCTATGGCGCGAGCGGGTGAAACGCGTCGCGGTTGCGGAACCGGCCGTGCCCGCCGACCGACCTTAGATGCGTTTGGGAAAACACGGCGTCGATGGTACTTCGAATACCGTGACTGATCGGCATGGCGCGGTCATGGGCAATGCTCCGTGCCAAAAGAAAAGGGGAATTTCTGCATGAAGCGACTGATCTGCCTTACGCTTGGCCTTCTTTTGACGACGGGCGCATTCGCCCGTGATCTGGACGAAATCATCGAGTCGGGAACGCTGCGGGTCGGCACGACGGGCGACTACAAGCCCTTCTCGTTTCGCGACGGCGACGATTATGAAGGCTTCGACGTCGAAATGGCCGAACGCATCGCAATGGCGCTGGGTGTCGAACTCGAGCTGGTGGAGACGAGCTGGCCGACATTGATGGAAGACCTTGCCGCCGATCGCTACGACATCGGCATGAGCGGCATCAGCCGGACCGTCGCCCGGCAGCTTAATGCGCGGTTCTCACAGCCTTACCTGACATACGGCAAGACACCGCTCGTCCATGTCGACCAGTCGGATCGTTTCGGCTCTCTTGAGGATATCGATCAGGAAGGGGTGAAGATCGGCGTCAATCCCGGCGGGACCAACTACGCCTTCGTTCAGGACAACATCGAAAACGCCGAAATCATCGTCATCGAAAGCAATCTGGCAATCCCGGTCGCGGTCGCCGAAAAAGAAGTCGATGTGATGCTCACCGACAGCCCGGAAGCCATCTTCTATTCCGGCTCCGACGAACGGCTTGCAGCGCCACTCGCCGCCGAACCCTTCACGCGCAGCCAGCTTGCCTATCTCATGGCGCCGGACGCCGCGCGATTGCAGGACACCGTCGATTTCATTCTTCATGACATGGAACTGACCGGCGCTCTCGCAACGCTGCAGGAAACACACAGCCTGATAGCGCGCTGATCGTGAAGCGCGCGCGGGAGCTAGAGCATTTTGCAGTCAGACGGAATCGTCTGGCGTCGCATGAATGCGGCCAGGAATAATAAGCTGGAGCAGCGGGATTGCGTTCGTTAGAACGCCCGCTGCTCTAGTGCCTGCGCGCCTGCACGAGATAAGCCTCGATCGTCGTCTCACCGAGAAATTTCATCGCTTCCAGCCTGTGCAGCCCTTCGACCAGCACATAGCGCGCGCCGTCCTCTCGTACCTGAATCGGCGTTTGCAGTCCGTTCTCCAGAATGTCCTCCGCCAGAACGCGGGACGTGTCGGGATGCAGCGTCTTGCGGCGCGCGGTGGGCACGTAGACGGCATCGATCGGAACAGGTTTGGAGCGCAGCATGGATTTCTCCCTCGCATCATCCGGCAAGAAGACCTGCAAGCGCTTGCCATTGCAATGATGCGTGCGGACTATGTATCGAACGGCATGAAGAATGTGGGGGATTTCGATGGATTCGGCCAGGCCGCTCGTAAAGGGCATCTTCGACAAGCGCACCTTTTCCATCCAGTATGTCGTGTCCGATCCGGCGACCGGCAAATGCGCGATCATCGATCCCGTGCTCGATTTCGATGAAAAATCGGGCGCGACGGCCACGAAGAACGCCGACGCCATCCTCGCTTATGTCGAGAATGAACGGTTGACGGTCGAATGGATTCTCGACACGCATCCTCATGCCGACCACTTTTCCGCCGCGCCCTATCTCAAGGAAAAGACCGGTGCGCCGACCGCTATCGGCTCGCGGATCGTCGAGGTGCAGGAAATCTGGAAAGGCATCTACGGCTGGCCTGATTTTCCCGCCGACGGCTCCCAATGGGACCGCCTCTTCGCCGAGGGTGAAACCTTCTCGATCGGCTCGATCCCCGTGCAGGTGCTCTTTTCGCCCGGCCACACGCTGGCCTCCATCACCTATGTCGCCGGCGATGCGGCATTCGTCCACGACACGCTCTTCATGCCGGATTCAGGCACGGCGCGGTGTGATTTTCCCGGCGGCAGCGCGGCGCGGCTTTGGACGTCGATTGGCGACATTCTGGCACTGCCTGACGAGACCCGCATCTTCGTCGGCCACGACTATCAGCCGGGCGGGCGTGAACCGTTGTGGGAATCGACGGTCGCCGAACAGAAGGCGACGAACACGCATATCTCGAAATGCCGCACCGAGGCGGAATTCGTGGCCCTGCGCGAGGGTCGGGACAAGACCCTGCCCATGCCAAAGCTCATTCTTCACGCGCTGCAAATCAACATGAATGGCGGCCACCTGCCCGCCCCTGATGCGAACGGCGGGCGCCACCTAAAGTTTCCGCTCAACGCCCTCAAGCACGCCGTCTGGGAGTGAAAGACAGCTCTGCCCGGCACAGGCAGGCTATTTTTCGTCCAGCATGTCCTTCACGACCGTCGCAAGCTGCTTGAGCGAGAACGGCTTTGGCAGGAAACCGAACCTGGCCTCCGCGGGAAGATTTTTCGCGAACGCGTCTTCGGCATAGCCCGAAACGAAGACGAACTTGATGTCGGGCGCGATCTTCCGCAACTCGCCCAAGAGCGTCGGCCCGTCCATTTCCGGCATGACCACGTCGGAGACGACGATGTCGACCTGGCCATCGAGTTCGTTGAAGATTTCCAGCGCTTCCACGCCGGACGAAGCTTCATGGACCGTGTACCCACGCGATGCGAGCGCGCGCACGCCGCCCATGCGCACGGCGTCCTCGTCCTCGACCAGAAGGACCGTCGCCGTTCCGGACAGATCCTTGGCGGCCTCGCTTAGCTTTTGTGCGGGGGGGTGATCGACGGAAGCGGGCGCGCCTTCCGCATCGATCACCGCCATGTGACGCGGCAGGAAGATGCGGAACGTCGTCCCGGTCCCCTCCTGCGAATCGCAGAAGATGTAGCCGCCGGTCTGCTTGATGATGCCGTAAACCATCGATAGCCCGAGGCCGGTGCCCTTGCCGACTTCCTTGGTGGTGAAGAAAGGTTCGAAAATCTTCGAGATGACTTCATGCGGAATGCCCGTTCCTGAATCCTCGACCTCGATCATCACATAGTCGGCCGGCGCCAGTTCGCGGTAGCCGAAGGCCGCGCAGTCGCCGCTCGCGACATTGCGCGTGCGCACGGCCAACGCTCCACCTTCAGGCATCGCGTCGCGTGCATTGACCGCCAGATTGACGACCACCTGCTCGAACTGTCCGATATCGGCCTTGACGGCCCACAGATCACGCCCATGCTCGACCGAAAGCTGGATATCCGTGCCGACGAGGCGCACCAGAAGCATGCGCAAATCGGCAAGCACATCGGTCAGGTTGAGAACCTCCGGGCGCAGCGTCTGCTTGCGCGAGAAGGCGAGAAGCTGGCGCACCAGCGAGGCGGCGCGGTTGGCGTTCTGCTTGATGTTCATGATGTCGGCGAAGGACGGGTCCGACGGGCGATGGCTGGTCAGGAGCAGGTCCGAAGCCATGATGATGGCCGTCAGCACATTGTTGAAATCATGCGCGATGCCACCGGCAAGCTGCCCGACCGCCTGCATCTTCTGGCTCTGCGCCATCTGCGCTTCGAGCGCCTTCAGTTCGGTCGTCTCGACGGCGTAGACGATGGCGGCCTCCTCCGCTCCATCCTCGCCGCCGGCATCGGTCACCGCATTCACGTAAAAGCGCAAATGGCGCTCTTCGTTGTCGGGCAGAACGGTGTCGATCGGCGCGATATCCGCCTGCCCCGACTTGGCGGCATCGAGCGCCATGCGGAACGCCTCGCGATTCCGGTCATGGATAACGCGGTCGAGCGGCGCGTGGCCGTCGATCGCGTTACGGTCGATGACCGACGAGAACAGGGACAGGAACGGCGCGTTGGTGCGCAGGATCCGGCCGTCGCCGTCGATGCCGGCAATGGCCATGGGCGTCGAGTTGAAAAAGCGCGTGAACCTGATTTCGGAGGCGCGCAGATCGGCGGAACTGTCCGTTCCTTCGACGCGATTGAGAACGATCGTACGGCTGGGACCGGCGACCCCGTCTCGGCTCGTCGCCACGCGGTGCATGATACGCACGGGAATAGCCGCTCCCGACACGGCCATCAGATCGAGATCGACCACGGCGTCGCGAACGCCGCCGGGCTCGGCCTTCACGGCCGAGAGAAGCGCCATGCCGTCGCCTGCGATGATCTGAGACAGACGCAGCGAACCGGGAGAAAAACCAGCCAGATCCACCCCGAGCCAATCGGCGAGCGTGGCGTTCAGATAGGTCAGCCTTCCGCCCGCATCCGAGGCGAAAAAACCGGCCGGCGCGTGGTCCAGATGGTCGATCGCCTTTTGCAGATCGAGGAAGAAGCGCTCCTGTTCCGCACGTTCGTCGGAAATATCGACCAATGTCCACAACGCTGCCGGCTGACGCAAATCCGGCGAACGGAAGGTTCTTGCGGCGGCCCGATACCACCGTGCCCCCGCCTCGCCGCCTGCGCGCAGTGGACGCGGCAAACGGAACTCACCATCGGCGTCACGACCGTCGCGAACGGCGGTCGACAGCTTGTGGACAATCTGCGCCGCCTCGGCGCTGTCGGACAGCAGCGCCTCGATCGTGCGGATATCATCCGCCGACACTGCGCCGGTCATGTCCGCATAGGCCTGATTCGCATAAAGAATGCGCCCCTTGACGTCGGTGACGACGAAGCCCTGGGACGCGCTGTCCACGAGCGAACGGGCAAGACTGTCGGAAGAGGATCGTCCCGATATCTGGATGAAGCCGATCGCAAGGGCGAACAGGAAACCCACGCCGATCATGGCCAGCAGGCCCAGAAGGCCCAGCAAAGTGTTGTGGCTCAGGACATCGTTGAAGACGATTAACGCGATGGCACAGATGACGAACGCGATGATAAAGCCAATCAATCGCGAAAGCGTCGACAAGCGCGTATTCTGGTCGACGATCGGCGTCAGGTCGGGCTCGCCATTCTTTTGCGCCATGAAGGCGGCCTCCCAGCCGGGTTCATCAAGAGGGTTCGTTTCCGCATACATCATCGCCATACGCAGTCGCAAGAACGGGACATGCATGAAGAAAGCCTGACGTCAGCCTCGACGCAACCGGGTGGACGCCTTATGCGTTGCGGGGTTTAGCATTTGCTCATACAGGATTCGAAAAGGCGGAAACGAACATGCCGACATGGTTTGAGGATATCGCGGGACCGGGCTATGCCAACGCGGTCATGTGGACGCTGATCGCGCTCGTCGCCCTCGGCGTCGTGATGCTGATCGTCAGGATTTTCCGGAAGGTGTCGTCGGGAACCTACGGGTCGGCCGGAAATTACCGGGCCCGGCTTGCCGTCATGGACGCCGCCGAGGTGGATGCGCAGCGCCGCCTCGTGCTCGTACGACGCGACGAGGTCGAGCATCTGATCATGATCGGCGGCCCGACCGACATCGTCATCGAGCAGAACATCATCGGCCCCGGTCGCTCCGTTCCGTACCAGCCGGCGCAGCCCCACGAAGCACCGCGCCGCCGCCATGAAGCGACATCCGCTCCTGCACCGGAACGGGCAAAGGTGGAACCGGTCGCCGCGACCGTCGAACGGGAGCCTCGAGTCGTCGCCGCACGCCAGCCTGTTACGCCACCCGTGCCCGAACGCCGCGAGCCGCTGGATGAAGCGCCCGCGATGCACACTACGCAAACGCCTGCCGTTCAGGCCGTGGACGCGCCGGTCGTCAAGCCGGATACGCCACGCGTGGAGCCTGCCATCGCCCAGCGCGTCGCCGCGACCGAGCCGAATGTGGACGAAGTCATGGTATCGGAGTTCGAACGTGATTTTCGCAAGACCGACGAACCCGCACCGGCAACGCAGCGCCGTGAACCGTCGATCGAGGACGAGATGGATCGCCTCCTGAACGAAGCGCCGCAGGAGCGGCGCTGATCGTCATTCGTCGCGATAGACCTTTTCGCGGCGTTCGTGGCGTTCCTGCGCCTCGATGGAGAGCGTCGCGATCGGCCTGGCATCGAGGCGCTTGAGCGAGATCGGCTCGCCGGTCTCCTCGCAATAGCCGTAAGTCCCTTCGTCGATACGCTGCAGTGCCGCGTCGATCTTGGAGATCAGCTTGCGCTGCCGGTCACGCGCCCGCAATTCAATCGCGCGGTCGGTTTCGGAAGATGCGCGATCCGCGAGATCGGGATGATTGGCATTCTCGCGCTGCAGGATATCCAGCGTTTCGCGCGCTTCCCGCAGGATGTCGTTCTTCCAGGAAACAAGCTTTCCGCGAAAGTATGACTTTTGCCGTTCATTCATGAACGGCTCGTCTTCGGATGGCATATAGTCAGACTCGACAGCCTTGCTCATAAGACTCACCCCACATAAGCAACCGGGCGCCTGTATATTCGGGGCGCATGCACCACACAAGCGTTAAGAACCGGGCTTTCACGCATTTGTCACCTTGCGCGCACATGTGCGATCACCCAACGGTGCGGTGCATGCCAACTCATGCGAAGCGAACGAGGGACCCGAATGCCGCGACTTTACCTTCTGCGCCACGCGAAAGCCGGCTGGGCATGTCCCGGCCAGCGCGATTTCGACCGCCCGCTGGAAGGGATCGGCATCGACGATGCCACACGCCTCGGCAGCGAATTGCGCTCACGCAAATCGCTGCCCGGCAAGGTCGTCTCGTCATCGTCGGTGCGCACCCGGCAGACCGTGGAGGCCCTGACGCTGGGTAATCTTACAGTCGAGTATCTGGACGCACTTTACGAGGCTACGCCGGTTCAGACGCTGGAGATTATCCAGGCCCAGAAAACGGATTCCGATCTGATGATCGTCGGCCACAACCCGGTCATGGAAGATCTGGCGACGGCTCTGGTGAAAAATGCCGGCAGCCATCCTGAGCTTCAGGGCGGCTTCCCGACATGCGGCCTGGCCATAATCGCCTTTGAAGAACCGCTGGAGCGGATCGAGCCGGGCTCGGGAACGCTCGAACTCTTCCTGCGACCTTCTGATACGAAATAGCGCGCGTTTTGTTGCAGGAAGGCCATTAAAACCTATCTCCTTGGCAACCGACCGCTTGGGGACCCGGCATTTGGCATCACAGACCACATTGGGCGACGAAGCCCGGCTGGCGCTCGACACCTTCACCGGTCGTGCGAGCGGGCTCTTCTCGCCTTCGCTGCGCTTGGGCGTGACCGGGCTGTCCCGTGCCGGCAAGACGGTCTTCATCACCTCCCTCGTCCACAACATGCTGCATGGCGGCCGCCTGCCGATGTTCGATGCGATGAAATCGGGACGGATCGCGAAAAGCTATCTGGAGCACCAGCCCGACGATGCCGTGCCGCGCTTTCAGTATGAAGACCATGTCGCCGCGCTGGTGGGCGAGCGCGTCTGGCCCGACTCGACCCGGGCCATTTCGGAATTGCGCCTGACCATCGAGTATGAATCGGCATCCGGCTGGGGACGCATGTTTTCGCCGGGCCGCCTGTCGCTCGACATCGTCGACTATCCCGGCGAATGGCTGCTCGACCTTCCGCTTATGGGAAAGACCTACGAAGAATTCTCCCGCGACGCGGCGGCCCTTGCCGAACTGCCGGCGCGGGCCGACCTCGCGCGCGAATGGCGAGAGACGGCCACCGCAACCGATCCTGCCGCCGACGCCGACGAAATGACCGCCCGCCGGCTTGCCGAGGCGTTCACGGGCTATCTGAAGGCCGGCAAGGATGATAGCCGCGCGCTTTCCACCCTTCCGCCCGGCCGCTTCCTGATGCCGGGCGATCTCGACGGGTCGCCCGCCCTCACCTTCGCGCCCCTGCCCGGCCTTGCCGTCGATGCCCGGCCCCGCGCCGGATCGCTCCACGCAATGATGGCGCGACGCTACGAAGCATACAAATCGCATGTGGTCCGCCCCTTCTTCCGCGATCACGTCGCGCGCCTCGACCGCCAGATCGTGCTGATCGACGCCTTGCAGGCGCTGAATGCGGGTTCCGAGGCCGTTGCCGACCTCGAACGCGCGCTGACGGAAATCCTCTCCTGCTTCCGGCCGGGCGCGCGCAGCATATTCACCGACCTTTTCCTGCGCCGGATCGATAAGATCCTGATTGCGGCGACCAAAGCCGACCATCTGCATCACGAAAGCCATGACCGGCTGGAAGCGATCGTGCGGCGGCTGGCCGAACGGGCGATCACGCGGGCGAGCGCGACAGGCGCCGACATCGAAGTGCTCGCCATGGCGGCAGTGCGTGCCACGCGTGAGGGAACCGTGCGCGAAAACGGCGACACGCTGCCGGTCATCATCGGAACGCCGCTGGCCGGCGAAACGATCGGCCGCGACCGCTTCGACGGCGAGACGGAAACGGCGATCTTTCCCGGTGATTTGCCGCGCGATCCCAAGGTTGCGCTGGAGGAAGGCGGCCTGCGCGCGCCGATCCGCTTCGTGCGATTCCGTCCGCCGCGTCTGGAGAAAACGGCCGAAGGCATGACGCTTTCGCTCCCCCATATCCGGCTCGACCGTGCGTTCCAGTTCCTCATAGGAGACCGGCTGGCATGAGCCGCGAGCGCGAACCGCAATCCTTTTCCGTTCCCGGCCAAAGGTCGGCCGTCGAAGCCGAGCCGCCGCTGCGTGAACCGCGCGCATTGTCGGGCGGCGAACTTGGCCGTGTCGAGGAAGCCGAGATCGACGTCTTCGACGTGATCGATGCCGATGCGCCACCGCCGCTTGCGCCCCGTCGCCGACGTGGCCTGCGCCTCGGCCGCATCTTCGCCGGCGCATTCGGTCTGCTCGTCAGCCTCGCAGTCGGGTTATGGGCCGATCGCGTGATCGCTGATCTGTTCGCTCGCTCGGAGGCGCTGGGCTTCATCGGGCTGGCGCTCGCGGCCGTCGCCGTGCTCGCCCTGCTCGCCATCCTGACGCGGGAAACGCTTGCGCTGATGCGCCTTCAATCGGTCGAAAACCTGCGTATCGATGCGGATCGCGTATTGCGGGACGGCAGATTATCGGAGGCGCGATCCTTCGTGGGCAGGCTCAAGAGCTTTCTGGCGACGCGGCCAGAGACGGCTGCCGGCCGCGCCGCGCTCGACGCGCTCGCCGACGACGTGATGGACGCGGGCGATCTGGTCGGGCTCGCCGAAACGGAACTCGTCGCGCCGCTCGACGCCGAGGCGCGCCGCCTCATTCTCGACGCAGCCAAGCGCGTCAGCGTCGTGACGGCCGTCAGCCCCCGCGCGCTCGTCGATATCGCCTACATTCTGTTCGAATCAGGCCGGCTCATCCGCAGGCTGGCCGAACTTTACGGCGCACGCCCCGGCACGCTCGGTTATTTCAAGCTTCTCCGGAACGTGCTCGCTCACCTTGCCGTGACTGGCGTCATGGCTGTCGGCGACGAATTCGTCCATCAGGTCGTCGGACAAGGCCTGGCTGCCCGGCTTTCGGCAAAGCTCGGCGAAGGCGTCGTTAACGGCGTGATGACCGTGCGCGTCGGGCTGGCGGCGATGGAAGTCGTGCGTCCGCTGCGGTTTCGGATCGTCAAACGGCCGACCGTCGCCGATTTCATCGGCAGTCTTGCGACTTTTGCGACACGCCGCGAGCGAGAAAATCCCTCGCGTGCATAATGGGCTTGCGTCAGCCCGAAAGCTGACTCATTCTCCAAATCACTGCTTCGCCGGAAACATCCTTAACCATTTGCGGCCAGCCTTTCGACCAGCTCGCTCGCTCATAGGTGTCGATTCGATGACTGCCCTTCGCCTCGCCTCTTCCTTTCTCGCGGCCACGACCGCAACGGTGATCGGCCTTGCCGCGCCCGCTCTGGCGTCGGACAAGGATCGCAAGTTCTTCTCTTCGGTGGAAGGTTCGTGGTCCGGACCGGGTGAAATCGTCGCCGGCAAGTACAAGGGCACGAAGTTCGTCTGCAATTTCACAGGCGCGACGCCCAGCAGCAAGCTTGGCATGTCGCTCGACGGCGGTTGCCGGATGGGCCTCTTCACCCAGCGCATGCAGGCAAGCGTCGAGCATCAGGGACGCGCGGGCTATCGCGGCAGCTTCATGGACGGGTCGGACGGAACCGGCCTCGATGTCATCGCCGGCAAGGTCGCCAATGATCGCGTGACGTTCACGCTCAACCGCAACCAGTTGAACGGCGCCATGCTCGCCCGCATGGCTGACCCGGAAACGATGACGGTCACCGTATCCGTACTCGTCGACGACCAGATGGTGCCGGTCATCGGGATGAATCTGAAGCGCGTCGACAAGGGCTCGGTCGGCTCGATCGCCAACCGTTAATCGTCAAGCCACCAGTCGGGTCCGACAGTCAGCCGCTTGATGCCGCTTGCATCCAGCGCATGCAGCGTATCCGCCATTGGTCGCCCGTCGATCGTAAGGTCCGGCGCGATCTCCAGCAGCGGAACCAGCACGAAAGCGCGTTCGCTGATGCGTGGATGCGGAACCGAAAGCCCCTCCTCGTCGATATGGCTGTCCCCGAAGGTCAAAATGTCGAGATCAATGGCGCGCGGTCCCCAGCGCTCGTCGCGCACCCTTTTCAACCGACGCTCGGCATCGAGGCAGGCATCCAGAAATTGGCGCGGTGAAAGCGTCGTTTCGACTTCGGCGACCGCATTGAGAAAGTCGGGCTGGGCAGTCACGCCCCAGGGCGGTGTGCGGTAGAGCGACGAAACCTGCATAACCGCGAGATCGGGCCGGGCATCGAGAATGCGCAAGGCAGCCGCCATCGCAGCCTGCGGGTCGCCGAGATTGCCGCCAAGTCCCAGATAAGCCCTCGTCTTACTGCGGCCAGACAACGTTGACCTCAACGGAATCCAGAACGCCGGGAACCGGTGCGCCCGGTTTGCGCACGGTTATCGACGCCGTCCTGATCTGCGGAAAACGGGAGCAAAGCGCCTTGGCGACATCGACCGCGAGTTTTTCGATAAGGAACCGCCGCGTGCCCGTCACCACCTTCTCAATCTCCACGAAGGCCGCACCGTAATCGACTGTTCCTTCTATCGAATCGCTCTCCAAAGATCCCGTCGGCTCGACGGTCAGTTCTGCGTCGATATAGAAGCGCTGCCCAAGTGTTTCCTCTTCGACATAGACACCATGGCGGGCGAAGAACGCGCAGTTCTTCAGGCGGATCGTATACATGGTACGAAAATCTCCCGTCAGGTCTGGCGACCGAGGATTGCATCTGCAACCTTGAGCGCATCGGCATTGACCGCAACGTCATGAACACGAAAAATCGCCGCCCCTGCAAGCCGCAAAGCGACGCTGGTTGCCGCAGTACCGACGTCGCGGTCAAGTGGTTCGCGTCCCGTGATTTCGCCGAGAAACCGCTTGCGTGACGTACCGACGAGCAGCGGATACCCAAGCTCATGCAATCTGAAAAAATATGCGATCAAATCAATGTTTTCATCTGCATTTTTTGCAAAACCGAAACCCGGATCAAGCGTAATCCGATCGTCACTTATGCCCGTCTTTGCCGCGATCTTCAGCGAATGATTGAGGAAAGTGAACTGGTCTTCTATCGGATCGACGAGTTTTTCGCGTTCGCGGCCTGTATGCATGATGACAAGGCCGGCCCCGGTCGAAGCCGCCACCTCGGCAAGCGCGCCATCCTTGTGCAGTCCCCACACGTCATTGACGATGTGCGCGCCCGCCTCGACCGCAAGCCGCGCCGTTTCTGCGCGATAGGTATCGACCGACAGAAGCACACCCCCGCTTCGCGCCAGCGCTTCGATGACGGGCAGGACGCGATCCTGCTCTTGCGCGGCGCTGACGGGCGTCGCACCCGGCCGGGTCGATTCGCCGCCGATATCGACGATCGCCGCGCCCTCCGCTTCCATTCGCTCTGCCTGTCGCAGCGCATGTTCGACCGTGGCGAACTGGCCGCCATCGGAAAAGCTGTCCGGCGTGACGTTCAAGATGCCCATTATCACCGCGCGCGGCCCCAGCGTCAGCGTGCGTCCATGCGCCAGACGCCACACACGCTCGTCTTTTTGCAAAAGGGAAAAGGAACTCGACATTCACGGGCTATTGGACTGCCGACGACGCCAAATCAACGAATTTTCGTGAAAGGCAGCAATTGTTCAGCTTTAGGTGCAAGGTTGCGTGTCGTGGATGCAAGAGCGAGGAAACGGATCATGAAGAAGCCGATGATGACGGCCGTCGCGATTCTCTTTTCCGCGATGGTCACCGCGGATGCCGCCTCCGTGTCGCGATCCTACAGCTATTTCACGATCGGCGGTCGTACGCTCGGCGAGATCGAGACGGAGCTGCAAAAGCGCGGGCCTGAACTGGGCACCACCGGCAGCCGCCATCCGGGCGCCACGCGAATGGCGTTCACCACCCGCATCGGCTATCAGGAGGAAGGCGGCCTGTGCAGCGTCTCACAGGCGAGCGTCGACATCGCGGCCGAGGTGTTCCTGCCGCGCTGGCGCAACAGAGACGGCGCGGAGATGGATACGACACTGATGTGGGATACTCTGTCCGCCGATATAAGGCGGCACGAGGAAGGCCACATCGTCATCGCGCGCCGGTATGCCCTCGATATCGAACGGGCTCTTCTCGATATCCGCAATGCCGCCAGTTGCGAGGATGCCGCCAGCACGGCGGAAGGCATCAGCCGGCGAATGCTCGCCGAGCACGACGCCGAGCAGGCGCGCTACGACAATATCGAGAGCATCAATTTCGAAAGCCGCATGCTGCGCCTTCTGGACTACCGGCTACAGCAGATCGAGGCCGGCCGTCAGCCCTGACGCTCCGGCACCTGCACGATTAGCCCGTCGAGCTCATCCGACACGCGGATCTGGCAAGAAAGGCGCGATGTCGGGCGAACATCATAGGCGAAATCGAGCATGTCTTCCTCCATCGTCTCCGGAGCGCCCACCTGCGCAGACCATTCCTCGTCGACATAGACATGGCACGTAGCGCAGGCACATGCCCCGCCGCATTCGGCCTCGATCCCCGGAACGCCCGCCTTGATGGCATTTTCCATAACGGTCGAGCCATTGTCGGCCTCCACGTCGAAACGCGTGCCGTCGAAGGCAACGAAAGTGAGCTTGGTCATGGGAAAAATGCCTGTCGGAGAAGGTTTCGTACTGAGGATCGCCGCGATGACATAATGGCTGCGAAAATGCTGTCAACCCGACCGGCTCTGGCGGGCATCCACTTCGCGGCGAAGGGCGACGGCCAGCGCGCCAAGGCGCGTTGCGGCACCATCGGGCGTTGGCGATACTTCGAGATCGGCAGCGCATGCCGCGACCTCTTCGATGCCAAGCGACCGCGCCGTCCCCTTCAGCGCATGCCCGAGCGCGGCACGGCGCTCAGACGGACAGGTCGCCATCTCGAGGGACGCGGCGTCGAGTTGCGCAACGAACATGGCCAGGAGTTCGGCCGCAAGGCGATGGTCGCCCATCGTCTGCCGGTCAAGGATCTCTTCGTCGATCAATCGGGAATAGGTGCCGTTCACCTGTGCCATTCCGGGATCGTGCGTGCCGCCCATGGAGGCCGCGTTAACATGCCGCTTGGCATTTTCAAGGGCCGCTCAGCACTTCTTTCATATAGGTTGAGACGCATTAACCTTATGTTTAAAGTTTTACACATGAGCCGAATTGCGAGTTCCCATCCGGGTCTTGTGCCGATACGATACGAAATAGGCGAATTGGGCCTCAACTGGCGGGTGGTTTCAAGCCGAACACGGTGACCCGCTGCGATAGTATAGGGTAGAGCGGCATGGCGACCAAACCGGCGACCAACACGGAACTCGACACCGATATCGAAAAGGAGCTGGAAGACGCCCTCGATATCGAACTCGTCATGGACGAGGACGACGTGCAGGATGCAGACGAGCCGAGCCTCGATATCGCCGCCTCCATGGAGGACTTCGAAGCGCAGATTTCGCAGGCAGCCGAGGAACTCGCCTTCGAAAACCGCGATTCCGCGACCGTCGAATCCGTCGATATCGCCGCCGCCCCTCTGGCAGCGGCAGCCGTCGCACCCGCCCTCGCCAAACCGGCCGATGAAGGCCCGACACGCATTGCCGACCTGAAGCCGGTCGAGGCGCAGGCCCCTGCCCGGCCTTCCGCATTCGCCGCCGCCAATGACGATACCCAGAAGGACTACAAGAGCTTCGTCCAGAGCATATCGAAGCCCGTTCCGACCACCATTTATTGGGCGGTCGCGCTTTTGTCTGTTGCGTGGGCGGCCGGCGGCCTTCTCATGGGCCACCTCCTGTTTTCGCCGCAAATCTGGCAGATCGGCTCGCTCGCCGAACTGATCGCGGCGCCCTACGCGGTCGGGCTGATTCTCGCCGTCCTCGTGCCTGTCATCCTGTTCTGGGGCTTCGCGGTGATGATCCGCCGTGCGCAGGAAATGCGCTACGCGGCCCAGTCGATGACTGAGGTTGCCTTCCGCCTCGCAGAGCCGGAGCACATCGCCACCGACCGCGTGATGATGGTCGGCCAGGCCGTGCGCCGCGAGGTGCAGTCGATGGGCGAAGGCATCGAGCGGACACTCGCACGCGCCGTCGAACTGGAAACGCTGGTCCACACCGAGGTCAATGAACTCGAGCGCGCCTATTCCGAGAACGAGACGCGCATCCGTTCGCTGGTTGACGGCCTCGGCAGCGAGCGCGAGGCGGTCGTCAGCCACGCCGAGCGCGTGCGCGCCTCGATTGCCGGTGCGCATGAAACGCTAAAGGACGAATTGTCCGCCGCAAGCGACGTGATCCGCCAGAACATCGTCGACGTGTCCGGCCAGCTTTCCGGCACGATCGCCGACAGCGGCACATCGTTGATCGAGCGCATGAACGAGAACGGCGCGCTGTTGAGCGAAGCGCTGGACACGCGCATCGATACGATATCCGAGCGCATTTCCACCTCCGGCGATGGCGTCGCCAACCTGCTCGACACGCGCATCGCCTCGCTGACGGAAGCCACCGACACAGCCTCCCGCGCGCTCAACCAGATGCTGGACGACCGCACCAGCGGCATGATCTCGCTGCTCGGCAGCGCGTCGCGTTCGCTGTCCGACGAATTCGACACGCGCCTTCGCGATATCGAGCGCACGCTGGCCGAACGCGGTCAGTCGCTCCTGTCCGAATTCGAGACCCGCGCCCACGCGCTCGACAGCGGCACGCAAAAGCTCAACGCCGCCCTCGAGGCGCGCGCCAAGCAGATCAACGACACGCTCATCGACCGCACCAGGGAAATCGCGGCGACCTTCACGGAAGGCAAGAGCCAGCTCAACGTCCTTCTCGATGAGACCAAGGGCAAGATCGGCGCCGACTTCGCAGACCTCGTCATGTCGACATCGACGATGCTGGAAGCTCGCGCGAGCGACTTCGCCGGCAAGATCGGCGAAGGCCGTGGCCTGATCAGCGCTGCGCTCGACGAAGACCTCGAGCGTTTGGCCGAGACGCGCCAGGCTATGGACAATGCGATCACCAGCCATGTCGAGCGTATGGCCGAAGGCCGCTCGCTACTGACCGGAGCGCTCAACGACGACATCGCACTGATCGACAGCACGCGCCGTGGATTGGACGAAGCCGTTTCGCAGCATGTCCAGACCATCGCGGAGCGTCAGTCGGATCTGACCTCGGTTCTCGCGTCGGGCACGGCACGCGTCGAGGATGCCTTCGCCGGTCAGCTCGACCGCATGGCCGAGCGTCAGAACGAACTGTCGGCTGCGATGTCCGCCGACGCCGACAAGATCGACGAAGCCATTTTGCGCGGCATCGAAACGCTGGGCTCGCGTCGGGGCGAGTTGCAGGCGGCGATAAGCGCCGACCTGTCGCGCATCGACGACGCATTCGATCGTCAGATCGAGCGTCTGTCCGAGCGCCAGTCGGGCCTCGCCGCTGCCGTCGATGCCGATATGGAGCGTTTTTCCGGCGCATTCGACCGCCAGTTCGACGCGCTCACCACGCGTCAGGGTGAGCTTGGCGCGCGCATCGATACGGACGTGGCGCGGATCGACGAGGCGTTCGCCCGCCACGTCGACGCGCTGTCGGTTCGCCAGAACGAGATGGAGAATGCCGTGCACCGCGGCGCCGAGCGTTTTGCCGAACTCTTCGGCCAGCTTGCGGGCCAGATCGGCGACCGTCAGTCCGAACTGTCTACGGCTATCGCCGGCGATGCCCGCCAGATCGAGGAGATCTTTGCCGGTCACCTCGCGACGCTGGCAGCACGCCAGGATGAGCTATCCTCGGCGATTGGCGCCGATATGGGCCGCATCGACGAGACCTTTGCCCGCCAGATCGAGCTGTTTGCCGAAAAGCAGACCGACCTCGCCTCCGCGATCAACATTGACATGGACAAGGTCGAGGAAGCCTTCGCCCGCCACATCGAAGCGCTGGGCGAGCGCCGCGCATTGATCACCGATGCCGTCGGCGCCGATATCGGCCGCATTGGCGAGGCGTTCGACCGCCAGTCCGGCGTGATCGAAGAGCGTACCCATACAATGGAGCGCGCCCTCAAGGCAGGCGTGGAGAATGTCCGCGCCGCGCTCGAAGGCAGCGCCGTCGTGGTCGCCGGATCGCTGCGCGACAAGGTCCTCCAAGCGACCGCCGCGATGGGCGAGCAGGCCGGTCAGGCATTCGTCGATGTCGACAAACGCATCGCCGAACGCATGGAACAGACGGCGGCGGCCCTTGGCGCGAAGGCCGAGGAAATCGCCGGACAGCTCGAAAGCACGGATCGCCAGTTGGCCGAGCGGATCGAAGATCGCGCGACGCTGATGACGAACCGCGCGGAAGACGTGGCCTCCCGCTTCGAGAACGCCGGGCGTTCGCTCGCGGATGGCTTCGAGGAGCGTACGCAGTCGCTGTTCTCGCGTGCGGCGGAAATGGTCGAGCGCTTCGCGGAAGCTGACGAGACGCTTGCAAGCCGTGCCGAAGAACGTGCCGTCTCTCTTGCCGGCAAGTCCGGCGAGGTGGTCGCTGCCTTCGAGGCGGCCGAACGCAACCTGACCATTCGCGTTGAAGATGCGGCAGGCGCGTTGTCGACACGCGCCGGCGAATTCGCCCAGATCGTCGAGGAGGCCGACCGCAATCTCGCCGGCAAGGCGGACGAAATCCGCGTCAGCCTCCTGTCGCGCGCCGACGAAGTCGTCTCGCGCTTCGACGAGGCCGGCAATGCGCTGGTCGTACGCACCGAAGACGCCGCCAGCGCTCTTTCCAGCCGCGCCGACGAACTTCGCGGCGTGTTCGCCGATGCCGATCGCCAGATCGTATCGCGCCTTGACGAAACAGCGACCGTTCTCGCTGCACGGTCGAGCGATATCGCATCGGTTCTCGACGGTTCGAACGAAAGGCTGCAGGAGCGTGCGAACGAACTCGCCCGCACCTTCGACACAGCCGAACAGCGCATCATGGCGCGCACGCACCAGACTTCAGCCGAACTCGACGCCCGTGCGGCCGCGATTGCCGAAGCGCTCGGCGCGGCCGAAGGCAAGCTTGCCGACCGCACGACTTTGTTCGCCTCGCGCATCGAAAACCAGATCGTATCGGCCGAAGAACGCCTGACGAACGGCGCGGCGAATATCGGTGGCCGTCTTCAGGAGCAGGTCGCGCGCGTCGAAACCGAACTGGTGGAACGGGCGAACGCGATTGCCGAAACCTTTGCGGCCATGAACCGCCACCTCGACGAAAGCACCGAAGGCGCGTCCGACAAGCTCGACGAAAAGACGCGTCAGCTTAACGCCATGCTTTCGGCGCGCTCGTCGGAAATTTCGCGCATTCTGGACGAAACGGCACGACCCCTGGTCGATCGTTTCGCAGAGAGCGGCAGCGAATTGCAGCGCAATCTCGAGGATATCACGCAGGCCGCGACCGAGCGCCTGCAATCGGGCAACACGGCCCTGATGTCGGCACTCGAAGCACGGACCAGCGAGACCGTTTCGGCTGTCGAACGCGTCCAGATCGACCTTGCTCGCGGCGTCGACGGCCTCATCGGTCGCCTGTCCAGCTCCAACGCGAAGCTGGCCGAACTGGTGGAAACCGCGTCGGCCAATCTCGGCGGCGTCGACGAGAAACTCGCCGGCACCACCGAGCAGTTCGCCGAGACGACCGAAAAGGCCGCACGCTCCTTCGCCTCGTCGGCCCGCATCATCGAGGCCCATGCTGGCAAGCTGTCCGAACTGTCTTCGTCCACGCTGCACGAGGTTGCAGGCATCGCATCGCGTTTCGAGGATCACGGAAAGATGCTCGCCGGCGCGCGTGACCTTCTGAACTCCGCGCAGGAAACGCTGGCGACGACCCTCGACGATCGTCAGACGGCGCTCGAGACGCTCGCATCGGGCCTTTTGAAGAAGTCGGAAGAGATCGGGCGCGTCATGCGCTCGTTCGAAAACGTCGTCGGCAAAGCGTTGGAAGGTGCGGAAGGACGCACGAAGACCTCGACGGAGCAGATCCGCTCGGCGATCACCGAGGTGGTCGAAAGCGCGACCAAGCGCTTCGCCGACGCGACGGACGAAATCCGCAAGACTGCGGGCTCCATCCGCTCCGAACTTGACCAGACGCGCGCCGAACTGAAAAAGGGTGTGATGCAACTGCCGGACGAGACGAAGGAATCGACCAGCGCGATGCGCAAGGCCGTTTCCGAGCAGATCAAGGCCCTGAAGGAACTGTCGGACATCGTCGCCAAGTCCGGCCGCACCTTCGATGTGGCGCCGGCCCGTGCCGAGCGTCAGCCCCAGCCCGCGCGCCGCCCGGTGGCTCCCGTCGCATCCGCACCGCCGGCCCCGGCTCTGCGCGGTTCGCTTGCGGAGGTTGCGCCGCAGCCTGCCTCGGGAAGCTGGGTCGGCGCGCTCCTGCGGGGTGCTTCGAAGGAAGACGCGCCCGCTCAGGCCCCCTCGCAGCCGCAGCGTTCGCCGCTTCATCTGGTCGAATCGCTGAACTCGCTGTCGGTCGACATCGCCCGCGCGATCGACCACGACGCCTCGATCGAGTTGTGGGACCGTTACCGCAAGGGCGAGCGCAACGTCTTCACGCGCCGGCTCTACACGCTGAAGGGCCAGCAGACGTTCGACGACATTCGCCGCAAATACCAGAACGAAGGCGAATTCCGCAGCGCTGTCGACCGCTATTGCCAGGACTTCGAGAAGCTCCTTGCCGACGTCGCCAAGAACGACCGCGACAACATGATGTCGCAGACCTATCTGACCTCCGATACGGGCAAGGTCTACACGATGCTCGCTCATGCGAGCGGCCGCTTGAAGTAACAGGGTCAGCCGTCCGGATCGGGCCGCGATTGCGCAAGCGATCGCGGCCTTTTTCGTTGGCGAGCAAGCGCCGGGGCTTGTATCAAGAGCCTGAAATCGCAATGCAGGACATAAGATGCAGCCCTCCCGCGACATATCCCGCCTCCTGGAAATCATGGCAGCGCTTCGCGATCCGCAGACCGGCTGTCCGTGGGACGTCGAACAGGATTTCGCGTCCATCGCCCCCTACACGATCGAGGAAGCCTACGAGGTTTCCGACGCGATCGAGCGCGGCGACCTCACCGATCTGCGCGACGAGCTCGGCGACCTGCTGCTTCAGGTGGTCTTTCATGCGCGCATGGCGGAAGAACGAAAAGCGTTCGCTTTCGCCGACGTGGTCGAGGCGATCACGACGAAAATGATCCGCCGTCATCCGCATGTCTTCGGGCCTGAAGAGGCGCGCGGCGCCAAAATGGCGAAAGGCATGTGGGAGACGATCAAGGCCGAGGAACGCGCGGAAAAGAAGGCCGAGCGCGAAGCGCGCGGCATCATGACGGCAGAGCATGGCTATCTGGACGACGTGCCGGTCGGCCATGCCGCGCTGACGCGGGCGCTGAAATTGCAGGAGCGCGCCGCGCGCGTCGGCTTCGACTGGAAGGAGCCCGGCCCGATCCTCGACAAGATTTCCGAAGAGGTGGACGAATTGCGCGCCGCGCTCGACGCCGGCGAAACGGCCGCGATCAAGGATGAATTCGGTGACGTGCTCTTCGCGCTCGTCAATCTCGGCCGGCATCTGGGCATCGACGCCGAGGCGGCCTTGCGCGGGACGAACGACAAGTTCCGCCAGCGCTTCCACCACGTCGAAAAAGCCGTCACCGAGATCGGCTCGAGCCTCGAAGACGCGACGCTGGACCAGATGGAAACGCATTGGCAAGCGGCAAAGCGTCTTTGAGCATTTTGTCGCCAGCCGAAATCGGCTGGCGTCGCACGAATGCGGCCATAGAACGCTATTCGTCTGCTGACGGCCGGCGCTGGCCGATTTCGCTGATGATGGCGGCGGGTGCGCGGACGGTCAGCGCGACCGAGCCATCCTCCCGATCCTCGCGCGCGATGACGGAGCCGTTGCGGTAGACCCAGTCGATCCGTGTTCCTTCATGCGGGCCGAAGACGAACTCTTTCTCATCGAGCGCGCCAGAGATGCGTGCCTCGACCACGGCGAGCAGGTGATCGACACCCTCGCCCGAGATGGCCGAAATCAGCACCGGACCTTCATCGGCCTGCTCGCGCGGAAAATTGCCTCGTGCCTGCTCGTTCAGGAGGTCAATCTTATTCCACACTTCCAGAACGTGATGGCTGTCGCCCGCCTCGACGCCGAGGTCCGAAAGAATGCGCACGACATCAGCAGCCTGCGCCGCCGTATCGGGGTCGGAAATGTCGCGCACATGAAGGACGAGATCGGCTTCGACCACTTCCTCGAGCGTCGCGCGGAAGGCAGCGACGAGATGTGTCGGCAGGTCTGAAATGAACCCGACCGTATCGGACAGGATGACGACGGTGCCATGCGGCAACCGCACGCGCCGCAAGGTCGGGTCCAGGGTGGCGAAGAGCATGTCTTCGGCCAGAACCTCGGACCCTGTCAGCCGGTTGAAAAGCGTCGACTTGCCGGCATTGGTGTAGCCGACGATCGCGACGACCGGATACGGAACCTTGCGCCTTTTGGCGCGGTGAAGGTCGCGCGTGCGCCGTACCGTTTCAAGTTCGCGCTTCAGCCGCGTGATCTTTTCCTGAAGCATGCGCCGGTCGGCTTCGATCTGCGTTTCACCGGGGCCGCCGAGAAAACCCGCTCCGCCGCGCTGGCGCTCAAGGTGCGTCCAGGAGCGCACGAGACGGCCGCGCTGATAGTTGAGGTGGGCAAGATCGACCTGCAGCACGCCTTCCTTGGTGCGCGCGCGCCGCCCGAAGATTTCGAGGATGATGCCGGTACGGTCGAGAACCTTCGCGTTCCACGCCTTTTCCAGATTGCGCTGCTGAACGGGCGTCAGCGGATGATCGACGACGACGAGGTCCGCTTCGCTCGCCTTGATGCGTTCGCCGATTTCCTCGACCTTGCCGGTACCGATCAGCGTTGCCGGACGCGGGTCCGCGACGGTGACGATTTCGCGGTCGGCGATGTCGAGATCGATGGCAAGCGCGAGACCGACGGCCTCTTCGAGGCGGGCTTCGGGGCTGCGCTGGATCGCCGATGCGCCGGCATTGTCGTCCGCTGCGCGTTGCGCTTTCGTCAAGACGGGCACGATGACGACCGCGCGCGTGGGAACGGCGCGCAAATCCTCGTCCGCCGCAGTGCCGCTGCGGCGTGGTTTACGTCCTTCGGAGTCCGATGCGCTCAATCAGCCGTCCCGGCCGTTCTCTTCGCCTTCGAACATCTGCACGGGCTGGCTCGGCATGATGGTCGAAATCGCATGCTTGTAGACAAGCTGCGAATGACCGTCCCGGCGCAACAGCACGCAGAAATTGTCGAAGGACGTCACGACGCCGGTCAATTTGACGCCGTTGATCAGAAAAATCGTGAGAGGATTCTTGCTCTTGCGTACGGAGTTAAGAAACAGATCCTGAAGGTTTTGCGTACGTTCCGCCATTGTTTTATTTCTTTCGCAGATCCGCCGAGGCGTTTCGTTGTTATGGCCACACCGTTCGCCATCCAGGTTCGCCCACCCGGAAGCTGAAGTGCCGAAGCGCCAAGATAATGGGCTCTTTCCGAACGCACAACCGGCCTGAAAAGCCTGTCGAAACTGAAAAGAGAACGCCCCGGCCCCCGTGGGATTGGTTATCAGCCGGCAGTTTTCTCTGCAACGTCAAAAAAGGCCTTGCGAAGCGAAAGCGCAGTGGAGCCGGGATGACTATTGGCGACCGAATGGCCGTCGATCGCCACGACCGGCATGACAATCGTGGACGCAGCCGTAATGAACGCTTCGCGCGCGCTGCGCGCTTCCTCCACCGAAAAGCCGCGTTCCTCGACATCGAGACCGAGCTTTTGCGCGACCTTCATCACGGTCGCGCGCGTAATCCCCTTCAAGATGCCGCTTTCGGCGGGACGCGTCACGAGCTTCCCGTCCTTCGTAACGATCCAGGCATTGGTCGCCGCCCCTTCCTTGACCGTGCCGTCCGGGTCGACGAACCAGGCTTCCTGTGCTCCGGCCTCGCGCGCCTGCTGGCGTGCCAATACGTTGGGAAGGAGGCCGACCGATTTGATGTCCACGCGTTCCCACCGGTTTTCCGGCACGGTGATGACGTTGATACCCGCCTCGGCACGCTTGTCGGCCGCCGCCGGATTGCCCTTCTTGGCGGTGACGACCAGTGCCGATTTGACCGGAACCGTCGGAAAGAAATGATCGCGCGGGGCGACGCCGCGCGTCACCTGGATATAGACCAGTCCGTTCGCGACCCCATTGCGTGCGATCACTTCGCGCATGACAGTCTGGAGCGCTGCACGCGACATCGGCCACGATATGCGAAGTTCGCGCAGCGACCGGTCGAGCCGGTCGAGATGCGGCTCCATGTCGATGATGAACCCGCGCGAGATCTCGCACACCTCGTAGACGCCGTCGGCGAACTGGTAGCCACGATCTTCCACATGGACCACTGCGTTGCGATGCGGGAGATAACGGCCATTGACGTAAGCGATCTTGGGCATGGATGGTCCTAGAAGAATTCGAGACTGACGCGAAAGAGATGTTCGACCTGTTTGACCGCCTTGGCCATGACGAACATGACGATCCGATCCTTGGGTTTGATGCGAAGCGAACCGCTCGGCGACAGCACCTTTCCGTCGCGATAGATCGCGCCGATCCGGATGCCGTCAGGCAAATCGAGTTCACGCAATTCGTGGCCGACAAGCGTCGAGGTTTCAAGAGCTTCTGCCTCGATGACTTCTGCCGTATCTTTTTCGATCGAATGGACGGCACGGATGCGTCCGCGCCGCACATGCTGGAGTATCCGCGAGATCGTCGCCGTGCGCGGGTTCACATGCGCATCGATCCCCAGCATGTCGGTGAAGTCGTGATAGGTCGGATTGTTGATCAGAACCAGATTCGACTTGCAGCCGAGACGCTTGGCCAGCACAGAGGAAAGAATATTGACCTGATCGTCATTGGTGAGCGCGACCATCAGGTCCGCATCGGCGATGTCGGTCTCCATCAGCAGCTTTTGATCGAGCGCGCTGCCGTTGAGCACGATCGTGCGTCGCAGATTTTCCGCAACCTCGACGGCGCGCTCCCTCGACGCCTCGATGATGCGCACGCGTGTACGGTTCTGACGCTCCTCGATCCGCCGCGCCACATAGAGCCCGACATTGCCGCCTCCGGCGATGACGATGCGCGTTGCCTCCTGCTCCTCATGCCCGAACAGGCTGAGCGTCCGGCGCACCTGTTCTTTCGTGGACACGACATAGGCGAGATCGCCCGCAAGGAGTTGGTCGGCCGAGCGAGGAATGAACAATCGCCCCTGCCTCGAAACCCCGACAACGGTCGACATCAGGTCAGGAAAAAGATCGGTCAGTTGCAACAGCGGCGTGTTGATGATCGGGCAATCGTCAAGGCACTCGATCGCCACCATGACGATCCGGTCATCGGCGAAGCGGACGATTTCGGTGGCGCCGGGAATCTCGATTCGGCGCAGAACCGTCTCGGCAACCTCGCGTTCGGGAGAGATGACGACATCGATGGGAAGATGCTCGCGCGCGAAAAGATCGCGATAATGCGGTTGCAGATAGGACTGGGAGCGGATGCGCGCGATCTTGGTGGGCACGTTGAAGAGTGCGTGCGCAACCTCGCACGCGACCATGTTGACCTCGTCGTGGAGCGTCACGGCGATCAACATGTCGGCATCCTGCGCACCGGCTGCCGCCAGCACTTCCGGATGCGAACCCTGCCCGACAAAACCGCGCGCATCCAGATTGTCGCGTACGTTCTGGATACGAACGGCCGATGTATCGATGAGCGATACGTCGTTATGTTCGGCCACCAGGCGCTCGGCGATGCCATAGCCCACCTGCCCCGCCCCGCAGATGATCACCCGCATGCGATCTTTCCCCCGCTCGCGCCAGCCATCAAACGCCGAGTGACTTCAGCTTGCGATGCAGCGCGGAACGCTCCATGCCGATGAACTCGGCCGTGCGCGAGATATTGCCGCCGAAACGGTTGATCTGCGCCAGAAGATATTCCTTTTCGAAAAGCTCGCGCGCCTCGCGCAGCGGCAGCGCCATGATGTGCTGGTCCGACTGCGTCGGCGTGCGTGGCATCACGTCGCCGATCTCCGATGGCAGAAGGTCGGCTGTGATCGGCTTGTCCTCTTCCCCGTCGCGCGACAGGATCATCAATCGTTCGATGTTGTTTTTCAGTTGGCGCAGGTTCCCGGGCCAGTTATGCGCCTGCAAAACCGCCATGGCGTCATTTCCGATCCGGCGAATGCGGATACCCGCATGCTGGGCCGTCTGGCGCATGAAGTGATCGACCAGAAGCGGGATGTCATCGCGGCGCTCGGCCAGCGGCGGCACGATCACCGGCACGACCGCAAGCCGGTGGTAGAGATCCTGCCGGAAACGCCCCTGCGCGATCTGGTCCTCCAGATTGTAGGCCGTGGACGAGATGATCCGCACATCCACCTTCACGCGCTTGGTGCCGCCGACACGCTCGAATTGCTGCTCGACGAGAACGCGCAAGATCTTGGCCTGCGTCTCGCGCGGCATGTCCGCCACCTCGTCGAGATAGAGAATGCCGCCATGCGCCTGTTCGAGCGCGCCCACCTTGCGCTCCGAACCGTTCGCCTCGGTGCCGAAAAGCTCGATCTCCATGCGCTCGGGCGTGATCGCAGCGGAATTGACGGCCACGAATGGACCGCCCTTGCGCGATGAGGACGAGTGGATCGCGCGAGCCACCAGTTCCTTGCCCGATCCGGACGGGCCGATGATCATGATACGGCTGTTCGTCGGTGCGACGCGCTCGATCGTCTGGCGAAGCTGGGCCATCGCACTCGACATGCCGATCAGGTCGAAACTGTCGCCCGACCGCTTCTTGAGGTCGGAGACCTCGCGCCTGAGCTTCGACGTTTCCAGCGCACGCTCGGCGATAAGCACGAGCCTGTCGGCCTTGAACGGCTTTTCGATAAAGTCGTAGGCACCCTTGCGGATCGCGGAGACGGCCGTTTCGATCGTTCCGTGACCCGATATCATGACGACCGGCAGGTCGGGATAAAGGGTCTTGATCGCATCGAGCAGTTCCAGCCCGTCCAGCTTCGATCCCTGCAACCAGATATCGAGGAAAACCAGCCGCGGCACACGATCCGCAATCGCAGCGAGCGCGCTGTCGCTGTCGAAGGCCGTGCGGGTTTCGTGGCCTTCATCCGAAAGAATGCCCGAGACGATCTCACGGATATCCTCTTCGTCATCGACAATCAGAATATCAGACGCCATCTGCCACCTTTTCAGTCTCGGGCCCGGTCTGTGCCATGGCCTCTTGCTTGTCCCCCAGGGGGAATATCATGCGCACCCGCGCACCGACGCCGTCGTGAAACGAAGCCGGCGCGTCCAGAAGTTCGAGCGTACCGCCATGGTCCTCGACAATCTTCTTGACGATGGCAAGGCCAAGGCCCGTGCCTTTCTCGCGCGTCGTCATATAGGGCTCGAGAAGCCGTTGACGATTCTCCTTCGGCAATCCTTTGCCATTGTCGATGACCTCGACGACGACATTGTCGCCCGAACGCGCGCAGCGAACGAGAATTTCCCCTGGACGGCCGGTATCGGCCTGCGCCTGTTCGATGGCCTCGGATGCGTTCTTGACGATGTTGCCGAACGCCTGCGCCAAAAGCCGGCTGTCGAACCGGCCCATGAGCGGCTCGCTGCCGAATTCGCGCCGGAACGCGATATCCGAGCGGCTGACCTCGACCAGAAACGATGCCTCGCGCAGGGGCTCGCGAATGTCGACCATCTGCATGTCGGGCTTGGGCATCCGCGCGAAGGCGGAGAATTCGTCCACCATGCGCCCGATATCGCCGACCTGCCGGATGATCGTTTCGGTGCACTGGTCGAAGACTTCGCGATCTTCCGTGATGACCTTGCCATAGCGCCGGCGAATGCGTTCGGCCGAGAGCTGGATCGGGGTCAGCGGATTCTTGATCTCGTGCGCGATCCGGCGCGCGACATCGGCCCATGCTGAGGAGCGCTGCGCCTGGACGAGATCGGTGATGTCGTCGACGGTCACCACATAGGAGCGGCCGCCCTTGCGCACCGAACTCTGCTCCGTGGTGATCTGGACGTTGAACGTTCGTTCCGCTCCGGCCCGCACGGCGACGACCTGCTCGCGATAGACGGGACGGCCAAGCTCGCGCCCCTTTTCGAAGACGCTGCCGATCTGCGGCAATGCCTGTGCGAGGCTTTTACCCACCAGCGCCTTCGCCGGTAGGGACAGCATCTTCTCCGCCGAGCGGTTGACAATGGCCACGTCGCCTTTGGGATCGACACCGATGACGCCGGCGGACACGCCTGACAGCACGGCCTCGGAGAAACGACGGCGTTCGTCCATGACGTTTCTGGCGCGCACGAGCTGGTTGCGCTGCGTTTTCAACTGCTGGATCATCTTGTTGAACGTGTCGCCCAGCGATCCGACATCGCCGTCGGTGCGCTTTACCGGCACCGACACATCCAGATTGCCGGTCGCAACCTCGTCGGCCGCACCGATCAATTGACGGATCGGCCGAACGATGCGATCCGCCACCGCGATGCCGGTCCAAATCGCCGCAAGCACAACGATCAGCGTCACGCCGAGATAAAGAATCGCGAAGGCAAGCTGCGTCGTGACGCGGTTCTGCTCCAGCCCGCGGTATTCTTCCGTATTGGCGCGCACGATCTGGCGCGCGCGGATCACCTGCGGATCGAGCTCGCGTATGGTGAAGAGATAGGCATCGTCGATTTCCTGCAGCCTGATGATGGCGCCGACGATGTTGCGTACGCGCGGCTCGATCAAAAGCGGCTCGCCCTGCGAAGCCAGTTCGACCCACTCTGCAGGAACTTCCGGCAAGGAGATGCCCGAAGGCGAATCGGCCTGGAGAATCACGGAGCCGTCGGGCCGGATCAACGCCGCCTGCGCCAGCGCGCGACCGCGCACATGATTCGTCATCAATTGACGAAAGCCAGTCCTGTCCAGTTGGTAGAGCGTGCGGGCCTGGTCGAGATCGAACGCCATCGACAAGGTCGTTCCCTGCAGGCTGCGCCCGTTCTCCTGCACATAGGCTTCCGCGATCGACAGCGAGGAAGAAACGATCGCGCGGGTTCGCAGCTCGAACCAGCGATCGAGCCCGATATCGAGCGTTACCGACGCGACGATGGCAACGAGTATTGCGGGGATCGCGGCGACCAACGAAAACATCGCCACGATGCGCACATGCAGCCGCGAGGCGGCCTTTCCCCGACGCCGCGCCTGATAGATGCGGTTGATTTCGACGCCGATCAGGGCAAGCAGAAGGAGCGTGAACCCCATATTGATCGCGATGAGGACAAGCGTATTGGCCGCGTCGGGCGCGATCGGCGTAAGGCCGAGAAGGATGGCGAATGAAACCGCGGCAGAGACGAGCGCGCATACCACGCCGACGATGCCGAAGATCAGGCCCAGTCGCCGCCCGTCGAAGGCGCGGCTGGAAGTCCCCGTCAATGCGTCGTCAGATGCGGTGGTCTGTATCGTCATCGTGCCCAAAGGTGCCCGTCAGCGATGAGTCTATGCATCGCATTGTGGCCATTGTGCAACATTTTTGACGATGGCAGAAGTATTGGCTTCTTTTCAGCCTTTTGCGCCGCGATAGACGTTCACGCCAAGCTCGCGAATTTTCTTGCGCAAGGTGTTGCGGTTGAGCCCGAGAAGCTCGGCCGCCTTGATCTGGTTTCCGCGCGTCGCCGTCATCGAGGCCAGCACCAGCGGATACTCCACCTCGGTCAAAATGCGGTGGTAGAGGCCGGGCGGCGGAAGTTCGGTACCGAAACTGGAGAAATAGCGCTGCAAATGCATCTCGACGGCCTGCGAGATCGTAAGCTCTTCGCCATGCGCTGCCCCACCCCCGATGCCTTCGGCCGCCTGCGCCGTCTGCAACTCGCTTTCGATGATATCCGCGCCGATGTCGTCCTGTGGATAAAGCGCGGCCAGCCGGCGCACCAGATTTTCAAGCTCGCGCACATTGCCGGGCCAGGGGTAGCGCTTCATCAGGTCGATGCCGGCGGGAGCGATGCGCTTGGTCTGAAGCCCTTCCGCTTCACCCTGCTTGAAGAAATGACGCACCAGATCAGGGACATCCTCGGCGCGCTCGCGCAATGCGGGCAGGCGCAGGGGAACGACGTTAAGGCGATAAAAGAGGTCCTCGCGGAAAAGGCCCTGATTGATGAGCGTGCGCAGATCCTTGTTGGTCGCAGCCACGATCCGAACATCCGTGCGGATCGGCGTCCGCCCGCCGACGGTCGTGTACTCGCCCTGCTGAAGCACGCGCAAAAGGCGCGTCTGCGCTTCCATCGGCATGTCGCCGATCTCGTCGAGGAAGAGCGTGCCGCCCTCCGCCTGCTCGAATCGACCGGACGAACGGTTCTGCGCGCCGGTGAAGGCGCCCTTCTCGTGGCCGAAAAGCTCCGATTCGATCAGGTCGCGCGGGATGGCGGCCATATTGATCGCGACGAACGGGCCGTTGCGGCGGCGGCCATATTCATGAAGCGCCCGTGCGACGAGTTCCTTGCCGGTGCCCGATTCGCCCGAGATCATAACCGTCAGATCGGTCTGCATCATGCGCGCCAGCATCCGGTAGATGTCCTGCATGGCGGCGGAACGGCCGACGAGCGGCATGGATTCCGGCTGATCGTCGGCATGCACGCTGCTTTTCATGCGCTTCGGCTCCGACAGCGCGCGCGTGACGATCTGCAAAAGCTCGGTCAGGTCGAACGGCTTCGGCAGATATTCGTACGCGCCCGTCTCCGATGCCCGTATCGCGGTCATGAACGTGTTCTGCGCACTCATGACCACCACGGGCAGGTCGGGCCGCGCCTTCTTGATGCGCGGCAGCATGTCGAAGGCGTTCTCGTCCGGCATCACGACATCGGTGATGACGAGATCGCCCTCGCCCGCCGCGATCCAGCGCCACAGCGTCGAGGCATTGGACGTCACGCGTACTTCATGGCCGACGCGCGACAGCGCCTGGTTGAGAACGGTGCGGATCGCCGCGTCGTCGTCGGCGACGAGAATATTACCGCGCACGGTCATGCTGAGTGCTCCTCGTCATCGATGGTCTTGCCGCCGATGGGTTTCTTCCAGGTTGGCATGAGAATGCGGAACGTGGTGCCGCGGGACGATGAATCGCATTCGATGACGCCGCCGTGCTCGCCGACGATCTTGGCGACGAGCGCAAGGCCGAGGCCCGAGCCGTTCTGCTTGGTCGTGATGAACGGATCGAACAGGATCGACTTGATGTCGTCGGAAACACCCGGCCCGTTGTCATGCACGCAAAATTCCAGCGGCAGCGAGATCCGATCCCGCGTGCCCGGCATGCCGATACGCATTCCCGGCCGGAAGGCAGTCGACAAAGTGATCTCGCCGGATGGTTCGTTTCCAATGGCTTCAGCGGAGTTCTTCACCAGATTGAGGAAGACCTGGATCAATTGATCGCGATTGCCGAACACAGGCGGCAGCGACGGATCGTAGTCCTCGATGATCCTGACACGGCTGGCAAAACCGTTGCGCGCGATCGCCTTGACGTGATCGAGGACCACATGGATGTTGACGGGCTGGCGCTCGATCGGTCGTTCGTCGGAAAATATCTCCATGCGATCGACAAGCGAGACGATACGATCGGTTTCGTCGGTGATCAGGCGGGTCAGCGCCCGGTCCTCATCGCCGACCGCCGTTTCCAGAAGCTGCGCAGCGCCGCGAATTCCCGACAGCGGATTCTTGATCTCGTGCGCCAGCATCGCCGCCAGACCCGTCACCGACCGCGCGGCGCCGCGATGCGTCATCTGGCGATCGATCTTGTCGGCCATCGAACGTTCCTGGAACATGACGACGACGGCGCCGGGCAGTTCGGCAATCGGCGAAGCGTGAAGATCGACAAGCCGGTCCGTGCCGAGGCGCGGCGAGGAAATGTCGACGCGATATTCGTTGAAGGGCGCGCGGCGCTCGCGAACCTGCTCGATCAGCGTAACGAGCGGGCTGCCGAAGGGGACGAAACGCTCGATCGGGTCGCGGGCCAGCATCGCGGCGCTGGAACGGAAGAAATCCTCGGCCTCGGCATTGGCGAACGCGATGTGCCCCGCCTCATCGACCAGGATGACCGGGTGGCGGATTGCATTCAGGATCATGATCGACGAGTTGATGGCAGCCTGGCTCATGCCGCCACCGCCAGCGGCTGCGCCGCGAACGCTTCGCCCAGATGGACGATCACCTCGGCCGGGTCGAGCCCGGTCATGATCACTCTGCGCATCTCCGGATCGGTATGCGGAACATGCCGGTCGAGATACCAGCCGAGATGCTTGCGCGCATGGCGCAGGCCCTGCCCGACGCCGTAAAGCGACAGCATGTCCTCGTAATGCGCAATGACGTAGGGCGAAAAATCGTTGCCGACCGGCACGCCCCGCGCGGGTGCTCCGCCCGCGGCAGCGACGATCAAGGCGGCGGTCCATGGTGCGCCGTAATGTCCGCGCCCGACCATGACCGCGTCCGCGCCCGAAAGCGCCAACGCACGCGCGGCGACCCTGGCATCCACGATATCGCCGTTGACGACGACGGGTACGGACACCGTCTCTTTCACGGCCCGGATTGCGGCCCAGTCCGCCTCGCCCTTGTAGAATTGCTCGCGCGTGCGGCCATGGACCGTGATCATGGCCACGCCAGCAGCATCCGCGCGGCGCGCGATCTCAGGCGCGTTGATGCAATCCGCATCCCAACCCAGCCGCATCTTGACCGTCACCGGCACGTCAACGGCATCGACGACGGCTTCGATCAGGGACAGCGCATGATCCGGCTCGCGCATCAGCGCCGAGCCGCAATAACCGCCCGTCACCTTCTTGGCCGGACAGCCCATATTGATGTCGATGATGTCCGCACCCTGGCCCGCAGCGATCCGCGCGCCCTCCGCCATCCAGTGCGCATCGCGACCTGCAAGCTGGACCACATGGGTCGCCACATCAGGGCGGCGGATGCGCCGTTCCGATTCTGCACGGCCGCGTGCGAGTTCACCGCTTGCGACCATTTCGGAAACCACCATGCCCGCGCCATGCCGAAGCGCACGACGGCGCATCGGCTCGTCTGTCACGCCTGAAAGCGGCGCGAGGAAAACGCGGTTGGGCACGACGACGCCCCCGATGGACAGGGGCTTCGAGAGGTCGCTGAATTCGGCCATGCTTAAAAACCCGGCACAATTTTATTCTTGCTTATCCAATAGCCATTTTGGCTGATGGCCGCAACAACTATGCTCATAATATCTGGCATTTCAGCCATGCACTGATAGATGTGCTCTTGTTCAGGGAGCGCGCATGAAAAAGATGAAAATCGCCGCGATCATCGTCGCGGCAGGCCGGGGCGAGCGGGCCGGAGATCCGGCGGATGGGCCGAAGCAATACAGGCATATCGGCGGCGAAGCCGTCCTGCGGCACACGCTGCGCACCTTCCTCCATCACCCGGATATCGACGTCGTCGCAATTGCCATCCACCCCGACGACGAGCAGCTTTTCCGTGAAGCGGCGGGAGAATTCGCCGACCGCGTCCTCGTGGTCGTCGGCGGCGCGACACGCCAGGCTTCGACATGGAACGCCCTGCAGGAACTGGCCGCCCACGCGCCGGATGCCGTGCTCGTCCATGATGGCGTCCGGCCCTTTGCCGACGCCGCGCTGATCGCGCGCGTCGTCACCGGCATCGATGCGCGTACGGGCAGCCTTCCCGCGCTCGCCGTTTCGGACACGCTCAAGGAAGCATCGCCGGAGGGTCTCGTCGCCCGGACAGTTCCCCGCGCCGGGCTCTTCGGCGCACAGACGCCACAGGGTTTTCCCTTTGCGCTTTTGCATCTGGCACATGCGCGTGCCGCCGGCGAAGGCCGCGACGATTTCACCGACGATGCGTCGATCGCCGAATGGGCGGGCATTCCAGTCCGGCTCGTGGAAGGATCGCCCGACAACATCAAGCTGACCTGGGCGCGCGACATCGCCAGTGCCGACGAGAAGATGAGGAAAACGGTGGCCATGTTCCCAGATATCCGCACCGGAAACGGCTATGACGTTCACTCGTTCGAGCCCGGCGACGCGGTTATCCTGTGCGGCGTCGCCATCCCGTATGACCGCAAGCTTTCGGGCCACTCGGACGCGGATGTCGGCCTCCACGCCTTGACCGACGCACTTCTGGCAACGTGCGGCGCGGGCGACATCGGCACCCATTTTCCGCCCTCCGATCTGCAATGGAAGGGTGCCGCATCGCATATCTTCGTGGAAGAAGCCGTTCGCATCGTGCGTGCGAAAAAGGGCCGCATCGCCAATGCCGACATCACGCTTATCTGTGAATCGCCCCGGATCGGCCCATATAGGGATGCTATGACGAAAAAACTCGTCGCCATGCTCGGCATCTCGGCCGACCGGGTTTCGGTGAAGGCGACGACGAACGAGAAACTCGGCTTCGTTGGGCGCGGCGAAGGCATTGCCGCGATCGCCACCGCCACCGTCGCCTATCCAGGAGGTTTGCCCGAATGATGATGAGTGTAGTGCCCGAACTCGCCCAGGATTTCCTAGACGCCTGCAAGCGCAAGGGTATACTCGCCACGACAGCCGAATCGTGCACCGGCGGCCAGATCATCGCGCTCCTGACCGATATTCCCGGCGCCTCCAAAATGGTCGATTGCGGCTTCGTTACCTATTCGAACGACGCCAAGCAGACCATGCTGGGCGTGAGCCCGGCAACGCTCGACGCGCATGGCGCCGTTTCGGCACAAACGGCCCGCGAGATGGCCGAAGGCGCGCTGGCGAACTCGAAAGCGAATATCGCGCTGGCAGTGACCGGCATCGCCGGCCCCGATGGCGGCACGGAGGAGAAGCCAGTGGGTCTCGTCTTTTTCGCGGTCGCGGTAAAAGGCCAGCCGACGCGCGTCGAAAAGCGCGAATTCGAAGACAATGGCCGCGATCATATCCGCAACGAGACGGTCCGCACCGCGCTCGTCATGGGAATTTCGGCGCTAGGCTGACGCTTCCGAATAGACTTTATCGGCACGCTTTTCGAACGCTTCGGCAAACATGCGAAACGCCCGGTCGAACATCGTGCCCATCATGGCGCCGAGAATGCGGCTCTTGAACTCGTAATCGATGAAGAAGTTGATTGTCGTTCCGCCATCGGGCAGCGCCTCAAAGCGCCACTGATTATCGAGATAACGGAACGGCCCGTCGACATAGGAAACGTCGATCGCGTTTTCCTTCGGCTTCAGAACGACATTGCTGGTAAAGGTCTCGCGCAGCGCCTTGTAGCCGACAGTCATGTCCGCGACGAGCAGCGTCATGTCCCCCCGCTCTTTGCGCGAGCGCACGGAAAGCGCTTCGCACATCGGCAGGAATTCGGGATATCGCTCGACATCGGCCACCAGCGCGAACATCTGCTCGGGCGAATGCTTGACGACTCGTTTTGTCTCGAACTGAGGCATGGAAAAAGCGCTACACTTCCGTTTCGATGCGAGCAAGAAGCGCTCGGACTTCCGATGGATTTCGCAACACGACGATGGGCAAATCGACCCCATACTTGTTGAGCCCGTCTATAATTTCCGGTTTTTCCGTGCGCTCGAAATTCCAGATGTAGCGCAGGAATTCCAGATCGATCTTCTCGGGGCAGCCGTCGGTCATCTCAGGCCGGCTTTTACCTGCATAGAGGATGCGCCGCTTGACGATCCGCCAAAGACACATGAGGCGCGATATGCGCAGCCAGATCACCATGTCGGCCCGTGGAAGCCTGACATGCAGCGTGCCGGGACTGGTTCCGTCCATGATCCACCGATCGTGTGCTACGGCATCGGTAATCATGCGCTTTATCTTGGTGCGGTCGCGCAGCTTCCAGCCGGGAAGCCAGAAGAATTCACGGTCCATGGAGATGTAAGGCAGCCCAAGCCGCGTCGACAGCGAGCGTGAAAGCGTCGATTTGCCCGCTCCTGCGCAACCGATCACCAATATCCGCCGCGCATTTCGGATCAGCGTGTCATCCATGCCGTTGGATCGGGACGGCTCAGGCGGCAGCTAACTTGGCGGCGCGGGCATCGCGAAGCCGCGCGAAGTCATCGCCTGCATGGTGCGAGGAGCGCGTCAGCGGGCTCGACGCGACCATCAGGAAGCCCTTGGAATAGGCGACCTTCTCGAACGATTTGAACTCGTCGGGCGTGACGAACTTCTTGACGGCGTGGTGCTTTTTCGACGGTGCCAGATACTGGCCGATCGTGATGAAATCGACATCGGCCGAGCGAAGATCGTCCATCAGTTGCAGGACTTCGTTCCGCTCTTCGCCGAGGCCGACCATGATGCCCGACTTGGTGAAGATCTCGGGATCGATCTCCTTGACCTGCTGCAAGAGCCGGATCGAGTGGAAATAGCGCGCACCGGGGCGAACCGTCAGGTAGTTCGACGGGACGGTTTCCAGATTGTGATTGAAGACGTCGGGCTTCGCCGCGACCACGATTTCCAGAGCGCCCTTCTTGCGCAGGAAGTCGGGCGTGAGGATTTCAATCGTCGTGCCGGGTGCGGATTCGCGAATGGCATAAATGACTTCTGCGAAATGCTGCGCGCCGCCATCGGAAAGATCGTCACGATCAACGGATGTGATGACAACGTGGTTCAGGCCCATTTGCGCGACCGCGCGGCCGACGCTTGCCGGCTCGTTTGGATCGAGCGGCATCGGAATGCCTGTGGCGACGTTGCAGAATGCACAGGCACGCGTGCAGATTTCGCCCATGATCATGAACGTCGCGTGCTTCTTGTCCCAGCATTCACCGATATTCGGGCAGCCGGCTTCCTCGCACACGGTCACGAGCTTGTTCGACTTTACGATCTCGCGCGTTTCGAGGTAGCCCTTGGAAACCGGGGCCTTCACCCTGATCCATTCAGGCTTGCGCAACACCTCCTGATCCGGCTTGTGTGCCTTCTCGGGGTGGCGCGGACGCGGGCGACTGAGTGTGTTGTCGAGAACGGTGACCATGAATGCTCCGGTGCGAATTTCCGCCGGTTTCGTCACCTTATTCTATAGGCACTTGCGCACAAAAATGTAAGGCCGCCATGGAACATGGCGGCCTTGCAAATATGCTTGCTTGATAGACTGACTACCGTCGTATCGCCCTTGCGATCGCGATGAGCAGACACGCACCGATGAAACCGACGATCAGATAGATCAGGATGCCGGTACCGGTATAGATGCCGAGAACGCTCAAAAGGAAGTTGAGGAAGGCGGCGCCGATGATGCCGAGAATGATGTTCATGAAGATGCCCATATTGGACTTCATGAACTGCTCGGCGAGCCAGCCTGCTATGCCGCCCACGATGATTGCCCCTAGCAGGCCCATTCCATTGAGATCCATTCCGCCGTCTCCTGATGATTTGCGGTAAATTCACCAGAAGAACGCGAAATGTCGCACCCGGTTCCAGACCAGCTTCCGAAATCGCTAAATTAGGCGTTGAGCGCGCGTCCGTAGGCGTCGAGTACGCTTTCCTTCATCATCTCCGACAAGGTCGGGTGCGGGAAGACGGTATGCATCAACTCTTCCTCGGTGGTCTCGAGGTTCATCGCGACGACGAAGCCCTGGATCAGTTCGGTCACTTCCGCGCCCACCATGTGCGCGCCAAGGAGTTCGCCGGTCTTCTTGTCGAAGATGGTCTTGATCAGGCCCTGATCCTCCCCGAGCGCAATGGCCTTGCCGTTGGCGGCGAAGGAGAAGCGGCCGACGCGGATGTCGCGCCCTGCTTCCTTGGCTTTCGCCTCGGTCAGGCCGACGGATGCAACCTGCGGATGGCAATAGGTGCAGCCGGGAATCTTGCCCTTGTCGAGCGCGTGAACGCCTTTGACGCCGGCGATCTTCTCGATGCAGATGACGCCTTCGTGCTCCGCCTTGTGAGCAAGCATCGGCGCGCCGGCAACGTCGCCGATCGCGTAGATCCCCTCGACATTCGTCTTCCCGTAGCCGTCCACGACCACGGTGCCGCGCTCGACCTTGACGCCGACATCCTCGATGCCGAGATTCTCGACATTGCCCTGCACGCCAACTGCCGAAATCAGCCGGTCGGCGGTGATTTTCTGGGTCTTGCCATCTTTCGTCTCGACATGCGCCGTGACGGAATTTCCCGATTTTTCGACCTTCGACACCTTGGCTTCGAGCAGGAATTTCATGCCCTGCTTTTCAAGCTGCTTTTGCGCGAGCTTCGAAATCTCGGCATCCTCGACCGGCATGATCTGCGGCAGAAGTTCGACGACGGTCACGTCCGCGCCCATCGAACGGTAGAAAGACGCGAATTCGATGCCGATCGCTCCCGACCCCATGACGATCAGGGATTTCGGCATTTCTTGCGGCACCATGGCCTCGAAATAGGTCCAGATCAGTTTGCCATCCGGCTCGATGCCCGGCAGCACGCGCGGGCGCGCGCCAGTCGCGACGATGATATGCTTGGCCGAATAGGTACCCTCGCCCTTGGTGCCCTTGGGCGCAGGGTGCTGCGGCTCCATCGGCTTCTTGGACGTCTTCGACACGACGACCTTGCCGCCCTTGGCGAGCTTCGCCTCGCCCCAGATCACGTCGACCTTGTTCTTCTTCATCAGGAAGCCAACGCCGCCATTCAGCCGGGCCGACACGCCGCGCGAGCGCTCGACGACCGCCTTCACATCCGCTTTGACCTCGCCGGAAATCGACAGGCCGTAATCCTTCGCATGCTCGGCATAGTGCTTGATTTCCGCCGAGCGCAGCAGCGCCTTGGTCGGAATGCACCCCCAGTTGAGGCAGATACCGCCGAGATGCTCGCGCTCCACGATCGCCGTTTTGAGGCCAAGCTGCGCCGAACGAACGGCGGTCACGTAGCCCCCTGGGCCCGATCCGATGATGATGACGTCGTAGTCGGTCTCGGCCATTTCAGTCTCCTAAAGTCCCAGCATCATGCGCACGGCGGGTTCGATTCCGCGCCCGATGGCACGCGTGTTCGCGGCGTCGAGATGGACGCCATCTGTGGGCGATGTCTCCGCCACCGAGCCGGCATCGAAGAAACCGCAGCCCCACTCGTCCGCAAGGTCGGCATAAAAGCTCGCCAGCATCTTCGACTGTTCTACGCCGCCTGCGAACATTGCGCTGTATTCGACGTTCGCTGTCTCGCAAAGCGGCGGCGGCGCGACGATCAGCACTTCCGGCGGCGTCGCCGCGCCATCGCGAAATGCGTTGATGCGCAGCATTTCTACCAGCCGGCGCATGCCCTGCATGGCGGCGAGCGCGGTTCCCGCGATCGCCGGCTTCATGTCGTTGGAGCCGAGAAGGAGGATGACGAGATCGATCGGCGCGTGCGTATAGGCGATGGTGGGAAGCAACCGCGCGCCGTTGCGGTCGCAATCGGCCAGATGCTCGTCGAACGCCGTCGTGCGTCCGCGAAGTCCTTCCACGATCACCTGAACATCCGGCCCGAGCGCCTTTTGCAGCACGGTCGGCCAGCGGTCCTCATAGGCGTGGCGTCCGCCGGTTTCGGCGTCCGAGCCCCATGTCAGCGAATCGCCGTAGCAAAGAACAGTCTTCAAAGCGTGCGGCCTCCATTTGCCGCAAAACCTTTGAGACCCAACGCAACGACGCCGAAGAAGACACCATTGGAGATGAGTTCGACGGCAAGCAGGATGCCGAGAACCGACGTCGCGGCCCACTGAAAGTCCGAAAAGATCAGGATGCCGAGGACGATCGACAAAAGGCCAGAAACAAGCGCCCAGGCCCAGCCCGCGACGGGCCGTAGCGAGGCTGCGTACATCGCCTTAACACCGCCGAGAACGATGAGCAGAACCCCGACCAGCGTGGTCAGCGAGACCAGCCCGGCGGCCGGGTTATAAAGGAGCGAGAAACCGACGACGCAGGCAAGCGCGCCGACCAGCAAAGACCAGGTGAAGCCTCCCCAACCTTCGAACTGGAAGGAGTGGGCAAGCTTGAGCACGCCGAACAGGATGAACGTCCAGCCGGCGATGAAGACGGCCGCAATGCTCGCCTCAAGCGGATTGAGCAAAGCGAATACGCCGCCGGCCAGGGAAACGATGGCGAGAACCGCCATCCATATCCACGAATTGCGCAGGCGTTTGCGATAAACAGTTTCCGACATGACGCATTCCCCTCTCAAGGAGCAATTTCAAGAGATTATCGTCCTGAAATTGCGTCGACAAAAACTACACAAGCATTCCCATGGGATTTTCGATCAGTCTCTTGAACGCTGCAAGAAGTTCGGCGCCCAGCGCACCGTCGACGGCGCGATGGTCGGTCGACAGCGTTACTGACATGACGTTGGCGACCTTGATCTCGCCGTTCTTCACCACGGCCCGCTCTTCCCCGGCGCCGACCGCGAGAATCGTCGCGTGCGGCGGATTGATCACCGCGGCGAAGTCCTTGATGCCGAACATGCCAAGATTGGACACAGCCGTCGTGCCGCCCTGATATTCCTCGGGCTTCAGCTTGCGTGAACGCGCGCGGCCGGCGAGATCCTTCATCTCGTTCGCGATTTTCGACAGCGTCTTTTCGTCCGCCTTGCGCACGATCGGCGTGATCAGCCCGCCGGGGATCGATACCGCAACGCCGACATCCGCATGCGCGTGCTTGACCATGGCCCCCTCAGTCCACGAGACGTTGGCGTCCGGCACCTGCTTGAGCGCCATGGCCATCGCCTTGATGACCATGTCGTTGACGGAAACCTTGTAGGCCGGTTCCTCGCCCTTCTCCGTCTTCACCTTGGGCGCGGCGTCGTTGATCTGCTTGCGCAGGGACAGCAGCGCATCGATCTCGCAGTCGAGCGTCAGGTAGAAATGCGGGACGGTCGATTTCGCCTCGACGAGGCGGCGCGCAATGGTCTTGCGCATGTTGTCATGCGGGATGAGTTCGTACGAACCTTCCTCGAAGAGCTTGAGAACGGCTTCGTCCGACATGCCCTTGACCGGTGCGGCGGTAGGCGCGGTGCCCTTGTCGGCAGGCGCGGACTTGGCCGCGCCACCCTTGGAAGCCGCTTCCACATCGGCCTTTACGACGCGGCCATACGGCCCCGAACCGTTGATCGACGACAGCTCGATGCCGGAATCCTTGGCGATCCGACGCGCGAGCGGCGAAGCGAAAGTGCGCTCGCCGCTGGTCGACTTCGGCGCAGCCGGCGCATCCGCCTTGGCTTCCTGCTGCTTCGGCTTTTCAGGCGCGGCAGCTTCCTGCGGCTTCGGCGCAGCTTCGGCCTTGTCCTGCTTGGCCTCGGCCTTGGGTGCCTCTCCCTCGGACTTGGCCGCAGCGCTTGCATCCTCGCCTTCTTCTGCAAGGACGGCGATCAGCGCGTTGACCTTCACACCCTCGGTGCCGGCCGGAACGACGATCTTCGCGACCGTGCCCTCGTCGACCGCTTCGACTTCCATCGTCGCCTTGTCGGTCTCGATCTCGGCGATCACGTCGCCGGGCCCGACCTTGTCGCCTTCCTTGACCAGCCACTTGGCCAGATTGCCTTCTTCCATCGTCGGAGACAGCGCGGGCATCGTGATGTTGATCGGCATGGTCCGCCCTCCCTCAGGCCCTGTAAGTGACGGCTTTCACCGCCTCGACGACCTCGGAGACGCTCGGCAGCGCCAGCTTTTCGAGGTTGGCCGCGTAAGGCATCGGCACATCCTTGCCGGCGATCGTCAGGATCGGCGCGTCGAGATGGTCGAACGCGCGCTGCATGACCTGGGTCGCGATGTGCTGGCCGACCGAAGATTGCGGATAGCCTTCCTCGACCGTCACCAGACGATTGGTCTTCTTCACGCTCTCGATGATCGTATCGAGATCCATCGGGCGGATTGTACGCAGGTCGATGATCTCGACATCGATCCCCTCGCCCGCCAGTTCCTCGGCCGCCTTGACCGCATAGGTCATGCCGATCCCGAAGGAGACGATGGTCGCGTCCTTGCCGGTCTTGTGGATACGGGCCTTGCCGATCGGCAACACGAAATCATCGAGCTTCGGCACGTCGAAGGTCTGGCCGTAGAGAATTTCGTTCTCGAGGAAGACGACCGGGTTCGGATCGCGGATTGCGGCCTTGAGCAGTCCCTTCGCGTCCGCCGCCGTGTAAGGCATGACGACCTTAAGACCCGGAATATGGCTGTACCAGGCCGCATAGCACTGCGAGTGCTGCGCCGCCACGCGCGCTGCTGCGCCGTTCGGTCCACGGAACACCATCGGCGCGCCCATCTGGCCGCCGGCCATGTAGAGCGTCTTGGCCGCCGAATTGACGATCTGGTCGATCGCCTGCATCGAGAAGTTGAACGTCATGAACTCGACGATCGGCTTGAGACCGGCCATTGCGGCGCCGACGCCGACGCCGGCAAAACCGTGTTCGGTGATCGGCGTGTCGACGACGCGTTTGGCGCCGAATTCCTGCAGAAGGTTCTGCGTGATCTTGTAGGCGCCCTGATATTCGGCGACTTCCTCGCCCATGACGAAGACATTTTCGTCGCGGCGCATTTCCTCGGCCATCGCGTCGCGAAGCGCTTCGCGCACCGTGGTCGGAACCATTTCGGTGCCTTCGGGAATGTCCGGATCAGCCGCGATCTCGACCTTTGGCGCGGCGGGCACGGACGCGCCGTCCTTCTTCGCGGTTGGCTCCTCGGTCGCCTGCTTGTCCTTGCCGCCGGCAGCATCCGCCGTCTGTTCCGGCTCGTCGGAGGACTTCGCAGCGGATTTCCCCGCCTTGCCGACATCGTCGGCACTTTCGCCTTCCTCAAGCAGAACGGCGATCGGCGTGTTGACCTTCACGCCTTCGGTGCCGGCCTCGATCAGGATCTTAGCCAGCGTGCCTTCGTCAACGGCTTCGACTTCCATCGTCGCCTTGTCGGTCTCGATCTCGGCGATCACATCGCCTGCGGCAACGCTGTCGCCTTCCTTTTTCAGCCATTTGGCCAGATTGCCCTCTTCCATCGTCGGCGAGAGCGCGGGCATCAGAATTTCAATCGGCATGGGGCGCGCTCCTCAAAGCAGGATGTCGGTGTAAAGCTCGGACACATCCGGCTCTGGATCGTTCTGCGCGAACTCCGCCGAATCGGCGACGATCTCGCGAACCTCCTTGTCGATGGCCTTCAGCTCGTCCTCGCTCGCCCACTTCTTGTCCAGAAGCCGCGCTTTCACCTGCTCGATCGGATCGTGCTCGGAGCGCATCTTCTGCACTTCGTCCTTGGTGCGGTACTTCGCCGGGTCGGACATGGAATGCCCGCGATAGCGATAGGTCTGCATTTCGAGAATGACCGGCCCATTGCCGGCGCGGCCCCATTCGACCGCCATTTCACCGGCAGCCTTCACCGCGCGGACATCCATGCCGTCCACCTGAATTCCGGGGATGTTGAACGACGCGCCACGCTGCGAGAAATCGGTCTGCGCCGAGGCGCGGGCGACCGAGGTGCCCATGGCGTAGCGGTTGTTCTCGATGATGTAGATGGCCGGCAGCTTCCACAGCGCCGCCATGTTGAAGCTCTCGTAGACCTGGCCCTGATTGGCCGCGCCGTCGCCGAAATAGATCAGCGAGACATTGTCGTTCTCGCGGTAGCGATTGGCGAAGGCGAGACCGGTGCCGAGCGAGACCTGCGCGCCGACGATGCCGTGACCGCCATAGAAATTCTTCTCCTTGGAGAACATGTGCATCGAGCCGCCCTTGCCGCGCGAATAGCCTCCGCGCCGCCCGGTCAGTTCAGCCATCACGCCGCGCGCTGACATGCCGGTGGCAAGCATGTGGCCGTGATCGCGATAGCCGGTGATGACCTGATCGCCGTCCTTCAAGGCCATCTGCATGCCGATGACGACGGCTTCCTGACCGATGTAAAGATGGCAAAAACCGCCGATGAAGCCCATACCGTAAAGCTGACCGGCCTTCTCCTCGAAGCGGCGGATCAAGAGCATTTCACGATAAGCCTCGAGTTCGTCTTCCTTCGAGAACTCTAGCGGCGGCGGTGTTTTGATTGCAGAAGCGGATTTGACGTCGGCTTTTGTGCGCGACGCCTTCTTGGCGGCTGTTGCCATGCCTTCTGGTCTCCCAAGGTGTCTCTTTGCGGACGGTCGGGGACCTTAACGCCCCGACATTGCCGCTAGGCTAGCACGGGACCCAGGCTCCTGCTACGGCGAAATCGCATAGCCGATATTCGCTGAAGCAACTGAAAAAACAGTGGAATTATACAATTAACTTGATTTGAGTTAATCAACGATCGAGATAGATAACCACCTCGTCGTCGCGCACCAGGTTGAGCGCACGGCGCGCCTGCTCGTCCAGCATGTCGCGCTCGATCGTTCCATCGTTGATCAAAATGAGTTTCGCTTCAAGGGCTTCGCGCTCTTCGACAAGACCGTCGAGCTCTGCCTTAAGAACGGCGACGCGTTCCTCAAGTCGCTTCTTGGCTTCGAGCCCGTAGGCGCCATGGAACGCGTGGTAGCCGAAATAGGCCAGGAACGCAGCCGTGATGACGGGCACGATCAGCCGACCGGTATTTCGCTGTTTGTGATGACGGGTCCACATGGGCATTTTGGGAGAATCCTTGGATTCCCCCATGTGACCCGATCTTGCTTAATGGAGGGTTACGAACGCAAGCCGGAACGCAGGATCGAGCGTCCCGCGTAGCGTGCCGAACGACCCAGTTCCTCCTCGATGCGCAGGAGCTGATTGTATTTCGCAAGCCGGTCGGACCGTGCCAGCGAGCCGGTCTTGATCTGCCCGCAATTGGTCGCGACGGCGAGATCGGCGATGGTCGTGTCCTCAGTCTCTCCCGAACGATGCGACATGACGGCGGTGTAGGCCGCCTTGTGCGCGGTTTCCACGGCGTCGAGCGTTTCGGACAGCGAGCCGATCTGGTTGACCTTGACGAGGATGGAATTGGCGACACCCATGCGGATACCGTCGTTGAGACGTGCCGAATTGGTGACGAAGAGATCGTCGCCGACGAGTTGGACCTTGGCCCCGACCTTCTCCGTCAGCGCCTTCCAGCCGTCCCAATCGTCCTCGCCCATGCCGTCCTCGATCGAGATGATCGGATATGCATCGCAAAGCTTGGCGAGATAATCGGCCTGCGCCTGACCGTCGCGCGTCTGCCCCTCGCCTTCATAATCGTAGACGCCGTTCTTGAAGAATTCGGTCGCCGCGCAATCGAGCGCGAGCGCGACATCTTGACCCGGCTTGAATCCTGCCTTCTCGATGGACTTCGTGACGAATTCCAACGCGTCTTCGGCGCTTTTGAGGTTCGGCGCAAAACCGCCCTCGTCGCCGACATTCGTGTTGTGCCCGGCCTGCTTGAGGTCCTTCTTCAGCGTGTGGAAGATTTCCGCACCCCAGCGCAGCCCCTCGCGGAACGTCTCCGCGCCAAGCGGCATGATCATGAATTCTTGGAAATCGATCGGGTTGTCGGCATGCGCGCCGCCATTGATGATGTTCATCATCGGAACCGGAAGGACGTGCGCGCCCGCGCCGCCGACATAGCGATAAAGCGGCAGGTCGGCCGACTGGGCAGCCGCCTTGGCGACCGCGAGCGATACGCCGAGAATGGCGTTCGCGCCGAGTCGGGCCTTGTTCGGCGTGCCGTCGAGATCGATCATGGTGCGGTCGATGTGAAGCTGGTCCTGCGCCTCCATGCCGCCGATCGCCTCGAAGATTTCGCCGTTCACGGCCTCGACCGCGCCTTCGACGCCCTTGCCGAGATAGCGGCTGCCGCCATCGCGCAGTTCGACCGCTTCATGCGCGCCTGTCGATGCTCCCGAAGGCACCGCGGCGCGACCGAACGCACCATCTTCGAGCCGCACATCGACCTCGACGGTCGGATTGCCGCGGCTGTCGAGAATTTCGCGGGCCGTGATGTCGATGATGGCGGTCATTGGCGGGCACCTTTGTCTGGGAATGGTGCGCGCTTCTTAGCGAATGGGTGTAAAAAGGCAATGACACAACGAAAAGGCCCCGCGCGAAGCGGGGCCTTGGCTCGTTCCATGCGACGACGCGGATCAGATCCAGTAAGGCGGAACTTTATAGTATTCGTAGGAAGCGTCACGCGCCGCCTTGCCGTCACCGCTGGTCAGATCGTTGATGTCATGAACCGGCGCGGCCTCGAGCTGTTCACGCGAGAAGGGCACGACATAGCCGCCCTGATCTTTCTCATAGTCGAGCGACGACCACGGAATGGCGTGATATTTCTCGCCGATACCCAGAAATCCGCCGAACCCGATCACGGCATACATGATGTTGTTGGACGTCTTCTCCAGCATGACGTCTTCGATCGAGCCGATGTGCTGGCCTTCGGTATTGTAGACGTTCGTGCCGATGACGCGGGAAGCCTGAATGGCTTCGGTATGTCCTGCTGCAGTGGTCATTGTCGATGCTCCTTGGGTTTGTTTCCCGTTGAGCATCAAACCGTTCAGACGGGCGAATGTTCCGCCGATTTGGCGATACGGTCGAAGGCGATCAGACGTTCAAGAAGAGCTTCCAGCTTGTCAATCGGCACCATGTTGGGGCCATCGGACGGGGCGTTGTCCGGGTCTTGATGCGTTTCGATGAAAACGCCGGCGACACCGACCGCGACCGCCGCGCGCGCCAGCGTTTCGACGAAGCGACGTTCACCACCCGACGACCCGCCCTGCCCGCCCGGCTGCTGCACGGAATGCGTGGCGTCGAAGATGACCGGCGCGCCGGTCTCGGCCATGATCGGCAGCGAGCGCATGTCGGATACGAGCGTGTTGTAGCCGAAAGACGCGCCGCGCTCGGTCAGAAGCACGTTTGCGTTGCCGGACTCCGTCACCTTGGCGACGGCGTTCTTCATGTCCCATGGAGCCAGAAACTGGCCCTTTTTGACGTTGACGACCTTGCCTGTGCGTGCTGCCGCAATCAGAAGATCGGTCTGCCGGGACAGGAAGGCGGGAATCTGGAGGATGTCCACCACCTCGCCGACGACGGCGCACTGTTCCTCGGTATGAACATCCGTCAGCACCGGAAAGCCGAATTCTTGTCTGAGATCGGCAAAGACCGGCAGCGCAGCTTCAAGCCCTGCCCCACGCGTGCCTTTCAGCGACGTGCGGTTCGCCTTGTCGAACGAGCTCTTGTACACGAGGCCGAGGCCCAAGCGGTCCGTCATCTCCTTCAGCCTGCCGGCCATGTCGAACGCGTGGTCGCGGTTTTCGAGTTGGCACGGACCGGCGATCAGAACGAACGGCGCATTGTTGGAAAAGCTCACATTGCCGACGGTCACGGTCGAATTCGGGCTGGTCATGCGTTTTCCTCGAAAATAAACGTCGCGCCTTGGCCGGACGTCGGCCAAACCGTCAGTTGGCGATCGGTCCGTTCGAACGCAACCCCGCCTGTTTCGAACAGATCGGCGGTCGAGCCGAGATCGGAAGCGGAAAAACGGATCGCATCGAGGCGCAACGCGCAATCCATCGCGACGATTTCGACCGTTCCCGTGGGCAGCGATGCGCAAAGCCCTTCGTCCGTCCTGGTGACAGAGGCTCCAGTCAGGCTCACCAGAAAATCCTCGTAGGCGGCAGGTTCAGCCGCGCAAAGCCTCACCCCGACAATGCCGCGAACGCCGTTTGCGTGTTGTTCGAGCACGGCGCGACCGGCGCTCGACGGCGCGTTGATGCGTTCGCATGTGAAGAAGTAGCAGGCGTCGCTTTGCGGATGCGCGGCGAAGGCGAGGCGAAAGGAAACGGTTCCGGACTTGCCCGCGGGATCGACGAAGGGGCGCGAGAAATCGAGCAGCAAACCCGCCGAAATGCCAGCACTCAAGAAAGCCGCGTCATCCGCTTTCGCGTCGTCGGTCTTGAAAACGAGAGCGGAGAACCCGTTCTCGCCGACTGTTCGCCGGTAAAGCGCATCGCGGCCGACGAATACATTGCCAGCGCGCACGGCCTCGCTCACCTGCCCGGCATCACCGATCGCCAACGGCTCCAGAAAGGTGTCGTCGGCGAAGTAGATGCAGGCGTTTGTCGTGCCGAACGGGTGCGTGCCCTGCGGCGCGACCGTGAACCCGAGCGCCGCGTACCGTTCCCGCGCGGCAGCCAGATCGGCTACCGGCAGGACGCAGTGATCGAGCGCGCGCGGGCTCACACCAGACGGCTTTGCTCGACGGCGGCCTCAATGAACGAGGCGAAGAGCGGATGCGGCTCGAACGGGCGCGACTTGTATTCGGGGTGATATTGAACGCCGATGAACCAGGGATGGTCCGCATATTCGATCGTTTCCGGGAGCACGCCGTCCGGGGACATGCCGGAAAACACAAGGCCGCTATCTTCCAGCCGTTCCTTGTAATCGACATTGACCTCGTAGCGGTGGCGATGGCGTTCCGAAATCTCGGTCGAGCCGTAGATGTCCGCGATCTTCGTGCCCTGCTTGAGCGCCGCCTTGTAGGCGCCGAGCCGCATCGTGCCGCCCAGATCGCCAGCCGCCTGGCGCTTTTGCAGCATGTTGCCCTTGAGCCATTCGGTCATCAGGCCGACGACCGGCTCCTTCGCGGGGCCGAACTCGGTAGATGAGGCATTGTCGATATGCGCCAGCGAACGGGCAGCTTCCAGACATGCCATCTGCATGCCGAAGCAGATGCCGAAATACGGCACCTTTCGCTCGCGCGCGAATTTGGCAGCAAGAATCTTGCCTTCCGAACCGCGCTCTCCGAAACCGCCGGGCACCAGAATGCCGTGAACCTTTTCGAGGAACGGTGCGGGGTCTTCCTTTTCGAAGACTTCCGATTCGATCCAGTCGAGCTTGACGTTGACGCGGTTCGCCAGGCCGCCATGCGACAGCGCCTCGATCAGCGACTTATACGCGTCCTTGAGACCGGTATATTTGCCGACGACGGCGATGGTGACTTCGCCCTCGGGGTTGTGGAGGCGGGTCGAGACTTCCTGCCAGCGCTCCATGCGCGGCTTGGGCGCCGGGTCGATGCCGAACGCAGCGAGCACTTCCGAATCGAGCCCTTCGCCGTGATAGGCCATCGGCACGTCGTAGATATGCGCGACGTCCAGCGCCTGGATGACGGCCGTTTCGCGCACATTGCAGAACAGCGATAGCTTGCGGCGCTCCTCGGCCGGGATCGGCCGGTCGGCGCGCACGAGCAGGATGTCGGGCGCGATGCCGATCGAGCGCAATTCCTTGACCGAATGCTGCGTCGGCTTGGTCTTCAGCTCGCCGGCGGCTGGAATCCACGGCATCAGCGTCAGGTGGACATAGACGGCCTGCCCGCGCGGCAGATCGTTGCCGAGCTGGCGGATCGCTTCCAGGAACGGCATCGCCTCGATATCGCCGACCGTGCCGCCGATCTCGCACAGGACGAAATCATAGTCGTCATTGCCTTCGAGGATAAAGTTCTTGATCTCGTCAGTGACGTGCGGAATGACCTGCACCGTCGCACCGAGATAATCGCCGCGCCGTTCGCGCTCGATGATGTTCTTGTAGATGCGACCGGTAGTGATGTTGTCCTGCTGGTTCGCAGACCGCCCGGTGAAGCGTTCGTAGTGGCCGAGATCGAGATCGGTCTCCGCGCCATCGTCTGTTACGAACACCTCGCCGTGCTGATAGGGCGACATCGTGCCCGGATCGACATTGAGATAGGGGTCGAGCTTGCGAAGTCTCACACGATAGCCACGGGCCTGCAAAAGGGCTGCCAGAGCCGCTGCTGCAATGCCTTTGCCGAGTGAGGAGACCACGCCGCCGGTGATGAATACATATCGCGCCATGGGAGTCGGTGATTATCGCCCCGAACGCAAATGCGCCAGCCCCAAAATGGATGGCCGGCGCATTTTCAACTGAACGATGCGGAAGGCAGCCGCTAAAGAACGACCACTTCGGCTCCCACCCGCACGCGATTGTAGAGATCCATGACGTGTTCGTTGATCATGCGGAAGCAGCCGTTGGAGGACGCGCTGCCGATCGTCTCGGGCTGGTTCGTGCCGTGGATGCGGATATGCGTGTCCACCTTGTTCTGGTGCAGATAGATGGCACGCGCGCCGAGCGGGTTGTCCGGTCCGCCATTCATGCCGTCCTTGTAGCGGCCGTATTTGGCCGGCTCGCGCTCCTGCATGGCTTTGGTCGGAAACCAGCGCGGCCATTCCTGCTTGTCGGCAACCTTCGCCGTGCCCTTGAATTCCAGCCCGTCGCGGCCAACGGCAATCGCGTATCGACGCGCCGAGCGGCGGTTCTCGACGAGATAGAGAACACGCGCCTGGGGATCGATGACGATCGTGCCCGGCTCGTAGCCGGAGAACGGAACGACCGTCGGCATCTGCTCCGGCTTCGGCGTGAATTTGCGGCGCACCTCTCGCTCGGCCAGCACCTCGTCCAACGCCTGAGTCTCGGCCAGAAACGCCGTTTGCACCGGCTGCATGAAGCCTGCCGCGACGGTCCGGGTCGAGCGCAATTCGCCGGTGTTGCCCTGCCTGCGCAACGCCGCAAGATCGGCTGTCGGCGCTTCCACCCTCGCCGGCGCATTCGTCGCGGCGACTTCCTGATTCGGCGTCTGCGTGCAGGATTGCAAGAAAAACCCGGCAACCAGAATTGCCGGAACCATCCACTTGATCATTTGAAACGCCCCTACGGCGCAAGCGCCGGCCCATCCGATAGTTTCGGACGATCACAGCGTATCAAAGCTTGAAACCTCTTCAAGTAGCGCGCGTGTCTGCATGATACAGCACAAAAGAAAAAAGCCCGCTGTGTTCGCCAAAACACAGCGGGCTTTGTTGGTTAAGCGACGTCTATCAGTTGTTCGGAGGCGTCGGTGCCGCAGGCTCAGCAGGAGCCTCGGGCGCGGCCGGCTGCTGCGCCGGCGCGCTGTCGTCAGCCGAAGGCGCTGCCGGATCGGCGGGTGCGCTCGGCACATTGTCGCCGCCGAGCTGGTCGAGAACGCCGCCGCTGCCCGAAGGCGCCTGCGTGCCCTGCTCGGTCGGAATGCGGTCTAGGAAGTCCGTCGGACGCTCGCCGTATCGCGCAAGAAGCGACAGGCCGAGCGATGTCGCAAAGAAGATCGCCGCCAGGATCGCCGTGGCGCGTGTCAGTGGATTTCCCGAACCGCGGGCGGCCATCGCATTGTTGCCGCCGCCGCCGATACCGAGGCCACCGCCTTCCGAACGCTGCAGGAGCACCACGGCCACGAGCGCCATGACGACGAGCAAATGGATGACGATGAGGATGGTTTGCATAAGAAAATCCGGGTGATCTGTTCTCTCCCGCGCACAAGAAAACGCGGGACGCCGCGGCTCAATACACGTCTTGAGCCGCCATTCCAAGTCCTATATGGCGCGTGCCGCAGCGTGGTTTCAAGGGCGTTGGGCTAGTTGAAGGCCGAAACCTTGCATCAGCCGCGCTACAGTGAAATGCGCCTTTCCGGACGTGAAGATCGCACTGTCGGGCACATCCCGTCTGCCCGAAACGGCAGGGGCGCCGTCAAGGACGGTCAGCAGCCGTCGCGCAATGGCTTCGGCCGGATCGAGCCAGTCGACCGGCCACGGCGCGGTCTTGCGCATCCGATTGACGAGAAACGGATAGTGCGTGCAGGCAAGAACGACGATGTCGGTTCGAAGACCGTCCCGCTCTACGAAGCATGGCGCGATCTCCGCCCGCACCGCCTCCTCGTCGACGAAGCCGTCGCGCATGTAGGTTTCGGCCAGGGGGGCCAGCCGGTCGCTCCCGACCAGTCGAACATGACATTTGGAAGCCCATTCGCCGATCAGGTCGCGCGTATATTGACGCTTCACCGTGCCCGGCGTCGCCAGCACGGATACGAGGCCGGAGCGTGTCCGTTCGGCAGCAGGCTTGATGGCCGGAACGGTGCCGACAAACGGCGTCTTCGGAAAAGCCGCCCTCAAATCCGCCAGAACCGCGGTCGAGGCCGTATTGCACGCGATCACGGCAGCGGCCGGTCGGTGGGCCTCAATCAACTCGCCGAATAGCCCGACGATATGTGCGGCAAGCGCACGCTCCTCCCACGCACCGACCGGAAAAGCCGCGTCGTCGGCGATATACACGAAGCGGCGCGCGGGCATCAGCACGCGCGCCTCTCGCAAAACGGTCAGACCGCCGACGCCCGAATCATAGATCAGTACCGGCGCGTCCATCAATCTTCCGTCTCCCGATGCGCAGCGGCTTCGCCGTCGGCCTGCGCCTTGCGCTCGGGATAGCCCGAACCGCGCGGCTCCTTCGGCGAGTAATAGTCGAGCGCGTTGACGACGCCGCGCAGGAGACTGAGTTCCGACGCATCGAAGCCGGGCCGCGTCAGCACCGCGCGCAGATTGTCCACCATCTTCGCCTTCTTCTGCGGTGGACGGAAATAGCCGCGCGCTTCCAAAGCGGCTTCGAGGTGGTCGAAAAGCCCCGTCAGGACGAATTTCGGCGCGGGCGTGAATTCGGGACCGGCAAAAGGCAGTTCCTCGCCCTCGTCCATGCCGCTCTTCAGCCATTCGTAGGACATGAGAAGCACGGCCTGTGCGATGTTCAGCGAAGCGAACGCAGGATTGACGGGGAAGGTCACGATTTCATCGGCAAGCGCGACTTCTTCATTATTGAGGCCAAAGCGTTCGCGCCCGAACAGGACGCCGACGCCCTCGCCCGCCGAAAAACGCCCGCGCAACTCGCGCGCTGCCGAAACGGGTCCACGCACAGGCTTGAAGCCGTATCGTTCGCGCGCCGTTGTGGCAAAGACGTAGTTCAGATCCGCGATCGCTTCCTCGAGCGTGGCGAACACCTGCACCTTGTCGATGACGTGGTCGGCTTTCGAGGCGGCGGCACTGGCCTTCTCGTTCGGCCAGCCGTCGCGCGGATTGACGAGGCGCAGTTCGGACAGGCCGAAATTGGCCATCGCCCGCGCGACCATGCCGATATTCTCGCCCAGTTGCGGCTCGACGAGAATGATCGCGGGTCCCTCTGCGATCAGCCGCTTTTCGCGCGCCGTTCCGGCCATCTCGATACGTCCTTCCTTGTCCTTAAGGAGCGCTTATTCGCATAGCCGGACGGGCGCTTGCAACGCAAATGCGGCCAACATAGATTAGCCGTGGCGCTCGAGCGAGCGCCACGTTCTCGGGGCGGGGTGAAACTCCCCACCGGCGGTAATGTGAAGGCGGATGGCCCGCATCACGAAGCCCGCGAGCGCCTGAGGGAGACATTCCTTCAGGGTCAGCAGATTCGGTGTGATTCCGAAGCCGACGGTCATAGTCCGGATGAGAGAGAACGGGATGACAGAAACGAAGACGCCGCAGGTGAAAACCCTGTCGGCCGCCGTTCCGGTCGCTGCCCGCCTGCCCTCACCGAACGCTGAATGACGGTCGAGGGAAGTGATGAGAAGCGAGCTAGCCGAATCCAGATTGAACACCGCCATGCGCGGCGCACTGGTGATGACTTCTGCAGGTCTTGCCTTCGCCGGGCTCAACGTCGCGCTCCAGCATGCGACGATGATCGGCGGTGCGTCGGCCCCGGCAGCCGCCTTCGTGCAATATGCGCTGGCGCTTCTGCTCGTGATGCCGCTCGTCTGGCGAAACCTCGGTGCGATGCGGACCAGTCGACCGGGCCTGCATTTCCTGCGCGTGGTGCTGGCTGCCGGCGGCGTTCAGATCTGGGTCATGGCGCTGTCGGTCGTGCCGATCTGGCAGGCGGTTGCGCTTTCGATGACATCGCCCTTCTTCGTGGTCGCGGGGGCGTATCTGTTTTTGGGCGAGCGCGTTACGAAAAGTCGCGTCGCGGCGACATGCGTCGGCTTCGCTGGTGCGATGGTTATCCTCGCGCCATGGTCGGAGACCTTCACGCCACATGCGCTGCTGCCGGTCGTGTCGGCCGCACTGTGGGCCGGAACGTCGCTCATCACCAAAAAGCTGATGACGTTCGAGCCGACAGCGGGCATCACGGTCTACATGCTACTCTTGCTCTTGCCCTTCAACGCGCTCACCTGGGGTGGCTCGGGTTTTGCGCTGCCGCCGGCCGAGGCGTGGGCGGCGCTGCTCGTCGCGGGCGCGCTGACGGCTCTCGCGCAATATCTTCTGACGGCCGCCTACGCCAATGCCGACGCGTCCTATCTCCAGCCTTTCGACGATTTGAAACTGCCGTTCAACATCCTGCTCGGATGGCTCGTCTTCGCACAGATGCCGAGCCCGACTTTCTGGCCGGGCGCGCTGATGATCGCCGCCGCCTCGCTCTACCTGATGCGTCGGGAGAGCTAACGCATCACGAAATCGCGGATCGCCGTTGCGATTTCGCTTGGCTTTTCATGCAAGATCCAGTGGCCGCTTTCAGGAAAGCGCTCGACCGTCAGATCGGGCGCGTATCGTTCAAGGTCGGCAATGCTCGACGGGCGCAGCGCCCCGTCCGCCTCGCCCCAAAGCAGAAGATGCGGCACGACAATCGTAACCGCCTCGTCGGGAATGTCTTCTATGGGCGAGTACCGCGCCGACTCGTCGATCCCCGGAACGACGATCGGTGAGGCGCGGTACCAATTGAGCATGCCCGTCATCGCACCGGGCCGGCTCCAAGCCTCCAGATAGGCCGCGCGTTCCGGCTCTCCCATCCAGTTCGTCTTCGAGAAGGCCGACAACATGCTGAAAAGCCTTCGATAACCGTCTTCTGACATCAATTGCTCGGCCGCGTCGTCGCGCAGACGATTGATATACTGGCTCGCGCGCCGCTGTTCAGGGTCGTTCGAGATCGCATCCTGAAGGAGCTTCGGATGGACGCCGTTGGCGATAACGAGATGAGACAGACGCTCGGGATGGGCGAACGCGTAGGCATAGGCAACCGATGCACCCCAGTCGTGTCCGGCCAGAACGAACGGGCGATCCGGCGACAGATGATCAGCGAGCGCCGCAATATCGGCGACAAGATTCCTGGCGCGATAGGCCTCGACACCGGCAGGCTTGCCGGACAGGTTGAATCCGCGCTGGTCGGGCGCGACGACATGAAAGTCGGACGCCAATGCACGCATCACGCCTTTCCACGCTGCCCAGTATTCGGGAAAGCCGTGCAGGCAGATGACGAGCGATCTGGATGCGTCGCCGATCGCCGAGACATGGAGCGTCGCCGCGCCGGTATCGACGCTGGAAAAGCGAAAATCGGCGGTCATCGAAATTCCTTCACTTAATGCCCAAAGCCTTGTCCGCCTTGGCCTTTGCCTTCCCGGCACACAATGCTATAGGGGCCGCGACTTCACGCCCGCCCGTCCGGGCCGGGCCGTTCCCAACTAGCAGCGAGGCATTTCCTATGGCGAAGATCAAGGTGGCAAATCCGGTCGTCGAACTCGACGGCGACGAGATGACCCGCATCATCTGGCAGTTCATCAAGGACAAGCTGATCCACCCCTACCTTGATATCGACCTGAAATATTACGACCTCGGCATGGAAAGCCGCGACGCCACCGACGATCAGATCACGATCGACGCGGCCGAAGCGATCAAGAAATATGGCGTCGGCGTGAAGTGCGCCACGATTACGCCCGATGAAGGCCGCGTCGAGGAATTCGGCCTCAAGAAGATGTGGCGCTCGCCCAACGGCACGATCCGCAACATCCTCGGCGGCACGATCTTCCGCGAGCCGATCATCATGAAGAATGTTCCGCGCCTCGTGCCGGGCTGGACGCAGCCGATCATCGTCGGCCGCCACGCTTTCGGCGACCAGTACCGCGCGACCGATTTCAAGTTCCCCGGCGCAGGCAAGCTGACGATCAAGTTCGTCGGCGAGGACGGTCAGACGATCGAGCATGAAGTATTCGACGCGCCCGGCTCCGGCGTAGCAATGGCGATGTACAACCTTGACGATTCGATCCGCGAATTCGCACGCGCCTCGCTGAACTACGGACTTCTGCGCGGCTATCCGGTCTATCTGTCGACCAAGAACACGATCCTCAAGGCTTATGACGGCCGTTTCAAGGACATCTTCCAGGAGGTCTACGAGGCCGAGTTCGAGGCGAAGTTCAAGGAAGCCAAGATCTGGTACGAGCACCGGCTGATCGACGACATGGTCGCCGCAAGCCTGAAGTGGTCGGGTGGTTATGTCTGGGCATGCAAGAACTATGATGGCGACGTCCAGTCCGACACCGTCGCGCAGGGCTTCGGCTCCCTCGGCCTGATGACGTCGGTTCTGATGACGCCGGATGGCAAGACCGTTGAGGCTGAGGCGGCCCACGGCACGGTGACGCGCCACTTCCGCCAGCACGAGAAGGGTCAGGAGACCTCGACCAACTCGATCGCGTCGATCTTCGCCTGGACGCGTGGCCTCGCGCACCGCGCCAAGCTGGACGACAACGCCGAATTGAAGAACTTCGCCGAAACGCTGGAGCGCGTGTGCATCCAGACCGTCGAATCCGGCCATATGACCAAGGACCTCGCGCTTCTCATCGGCGCGGACCAGCCCTGGCTCTCGACGACCGGCTTCCTCGACAAGATCGACGAGAACCTTCAGAAGGCGATGGCCGCATAATTCCGGTTACCGGACGTGTCAAGGGGCGGCCTCGTGCCGCCCTTTTTCGTCTGAGTAGCCGAACCTTTCCCTGTCTGGCGCATTGAAGGCGTGTCTGAAATCAAGGAAACACATTCATGTTTGCCAAGAAGCTTTCGATCGCCCTCGTCGCATCCGGTCTTCTCGCCGGCACAGCGATCGCCCAGACCGCCTGGGTCGAGATCGAGAATGACAATGTTCAGGTCACCGAATTCGGCGCCAGCGTCGATCAGGTCGAGGACTGGGACGTTTTCGCCGGCGGCGCCAAGATCGGCGAAGTCGAGGAAGTCGTCGGTACGGATGCCGCAACGCCAACCGCGCTGGTGGTGGATTTCGACGGTTCCGGTGGCTTTGCCGATCAGGATCTGGTGATCCCGCTCGATCAGTTCGCATGGGAGAACAACCAGCTCGTTCTCAACGCGGACGCGGCGACAGTCGGCAGCTTCGAAGTCTGGGACGACTAATCGATTTTACATCGAAAACGAGAAAAGCCGCGGCATGCCGCGGCTTTTCTTTATGCAGATTTCTGACGGTCAGGCTGTCAGCGCTTGCCGAACAGCGTCGATCGCCGCATTCGCGTTCGCCGCGTCCGGTCCGCCCGCCTGCGCCATGTCCGGCCGTCCGCCGCCGCCCTTGCCGCCGATCGCGGCGGATGCCGCACGCACGAGGTCGACGGCGCTGAAGCGCCCGATGAGATCGTCGGTGACGCCGACGACGACGCTGGCCTTGTCCGCATCCGTCCCAACGAAGACGACGATCCCAGAGCCCACGGACGCCTTGCCTTCGTCGGCAAGCGGCTTCAGTTCCTTGGCCGAAACACCTTCGACCACGCGGCCAAGGAAGCCGACGCCTGCGACCTTTTCCGCCTCGTTCGATCCGCCAGCAGTCCCACCGCCACCAAGCGCCAGTTTTTTCTTGACGTCCGCAAGCTCGCGCTCAAGCTTCTTGCGCTCATCCAGCACCGCTTCGATGCGGGACACCACATCGGCAGGCGAAACCTTGAGCGCAGCAGCCGCGGCCTTGAGGCGACGATCCTGCTCATCGAGATGCGCGCGGGCGGCATCCCCCGTCAGGGCCTCGATGCGCCGCACGCCGGCTGCCACCGCGCCTTCGCTGACGAGGCGCACGAGGCCGATATCCCCCGTGGCAGCGACATGCGTGCCGCCGCACAATTCGGTGGAATAGCTCTTGCCTTCCTTCTCGCCATGCAAGGCGGTGCCCATCGACACGACCCGTACTTCGTCGCCGTACTTCTCGCCGAACAGTGCCATCGCGCCTTCCGCGATGGCATCGTCGACGGCCATCAGGCGCGTCGTGACCGGCGCGTTTTGAAGAATGATCTCGTTGGCGAAATCCTCGATCTGCGCGAGTTCGCCCGCAGCAATGGGTTTCGGATGCGAGAAGTCGAAGCGCAGCCTATCCGGCGCGACAAGCGAACCTTTCTGGGCGACATGCGTTCCAAGCACCTCGCGCAGCGCCTCATGGACAAGATGCGTCGCGGAGTGATTGCGCCTGATCCGGGCACGGCGAGCGGCGTCGACCTTCAACTCGACGACATCGCCAACTTTCGGCGAACCGCTCACAACACGGCCCGAATGAACGAAGAGGCCGTCGGCCTTTTTCTGAGTGCCGGTGATTTCGATCGAGAAGCCCTCGCCGGCGATGATGCCGGTATCGCCGACCTGACCGCCCGACTCTCCATAGAACGGCGTCTGGTTGACGACGATTGCGATTTCATCGCCGGCTGCCGCCTGCCCGGTTTCGACGCCGCCCTTGACGAGCGCGGAAATAACACCTTCGGCCGCCTCCGTGTCGTAGCCGAGGAATTCGGTTGCGCCCACCTTGTCGCGCAAGCCGAACCAGACCGTCTCGGTCGCGGCCTCGCCGGAACCAGCCCAGTGCGCGCGCGCCTCGGCTTTCTGCCGTTCCATGGCCGCCGAAAAACCGTCCGTATCGACCGAAATCCCGCGCTGGCGCAGCGCATCCTGCGTCAGGTCGAGCGGAAAGCCATAGGTGTCATAAAGCTTGAATGCCGTTTCCCCGTCGAGCCGATCGCCCGCGTTCAGACTGTCGGACGCGTCGGCCAAAAGGCCGAGCCCTCGCGCCAGCGTCTTGCGAAACCGCTTTTCCTCAAGCTTGAGCGTTTCGGTAATAAGCGCCTGTCCGCGTACGAGCTCCGGATAGGCCTGCCCCATCTCGCGCACGAGCGCCGGCACGAGACGCCACATCAGCGGCTCGCCCGCGCCCAAAAGCTGCGCGTGGCGCATGGCGCGCCGCATGATCCGGCGCAGCACATAGCCTCGACCTTCGTTCGACGGCAGCACGCCGTCCGCGATCAGAAAGCTCGACGCGCGCAAATGGTCCGCAATCACGCGGTGGCTCGCGCGGTTCTTGCCTTCCGCCTTCACGCCCGTCGCTTCCTCCGAAGCCCGGATCAGCGCCTTGAAGAGATCAATATCGTAATTGTCGTGAACGCCTTGGAGAACAGCCGCGATGCGCTCCAGCCCCATACCGGTATCGATGGAAGGCCGCGGCAGATCGATGCGCTGATCTTTCGAAATCTGCTCGTACTGCATGAAGACGAGGTTCCAGATTTCGATGAAGCGGTCGCCGTCCTCGTCCGGGCTGCCGGGAGGCCCGCCGGGAATGTCGTTGCCATGGTCGTAAAAAATTTCCGAGCATGGACCGCATGGACCGGTATCGCCCATCGCCCAGAAATTGTCGCTGGTCGCGATACGGATGATCCGGTCGTCCGAAAGCCCGGCGATCTTCTTCCAGTATCCGGCCGCCTCGTCGTCCGTGTGATAGATGGTGACGAGCAGACGTTGCGCGTCGATACCCAGTTCCTTCGTGATCAGGTTCCAGGCAAACGCGATCGCGTCCTCTTTGAAATAATCGCCGAAGGAGAAATTGCCGAGCATCTCGAAAAAAGTGTGATGACGTGCCGTGTAGCCGACATTGTCGAGATCGTTGTGCTTGCCTCCGGCGCGAACGCATTTCTGTGAGGTCGCGGCGCGCGAATAGGGCCGTGTCTCAAGCCCGGTGAACACGTTCTTGAACTGAACCATGCCCGCATTGGTGAACATCAGCGTCGGATCGTTGCGCGGAACGAGCGGGCTCGAAGCCACCGCCTCGTGACCGTTCTTCCGGAAATAGTCGAGGAAGGTCGATCGGATTTCGTTGACGCCACTCATCTGGTGAACCTTTACGTACTGGCTGATCCGCTTCGCGGGAAGGAAGGGCCTTTTACCGTCAGGCCTCCACACTGTCCAGAAAGCAGGCAGCCACGACGAAATCTTCGGCGTTAAAAACAAAAAGGCCGCCGGAAAACCGGCGGCCTTTTCACGAACTGGACTTGTATCTTACATGCCCGAAGCGTCGTCGAAATCGCCGTCGCCGTCCTCGGGCTTGCCCTCGTCGAGGAACTTCTCCGCGATCAGCCCCGCGTTCTGGCGCAGTGCAAGCTCGATCTCGCGCGCGGCGGCCGGGTTGTCGCGCAGAAACTGCTTGGCGTTTTCGCGGCCCTGGCCGAGCCGCTGCGAATTATAGGAGAACCAGGCGCCAGACTTCTCGACCACACCGGCCTTTACGCCGAGATCGACAAGTTCGCCCGTCTTCGAAACGCCTTCGCCATACATGATGTCGAATTCGACCTGCTTGAAAGGTGGCGCAAGCTTGTTCTTGACCACTTTGACGCGCGTCTGGTTGCCGACGACCTCGTCGCGATCCTTGACCGAACCGATGCGACGGATGTCGAGACGGACCGATGCGTAGAACTTGAGTGCGTTGCCGCCCGTCGTCGTCTCGGGCGAGCCGAACATGACGCCGATCTTCATGCGGATCTGATTGATGAAGATGACCATGGTGTTGGAACGCGAGATGGACGCGGTGAGCTTGCGCAGCGCCTGGCTCATCAGGCGCGCCTGAAGGCCGGGCAGCGAATCGCCCATCTCGCCCTCGATTTCCGCGCGGGGCGTCAGCGCCGCGACGGAATCGACGACGAGAACGTCGATCGCGCCAGAGCGCACCAGCGTATCGCAAATCTCCAGTGCCTGCTCACCGGTATCAGGCTGCGAGATCAGAAGGTTTTCCAGATCCACGCCGAGCTTGCGGGCATAGACCGGGTCGAGCGCGTGTTCGGCATCGACGAAGGCGCAGATGCCGCCCTTCTTCTGCGCTTCGGCGACCGTGTGCAGCGCAAGCGTCGTCTTGCCCGAACTTTCAGGCCCGTAAATCTCGATGATCCGCCCCTTGGGCAATCCGCCGACCCCAAGCGCGATGTCCAACCCCAGCGAGCCGGTCGGTATCGTTTCGATCTCGACGACCTGCTCGTTCGCGCCGAGCCGCATGATCGAGCCCTTGCCGAATGCACGCTCGATCTGCGAAAGCGCAGCGTCGAGTGCCTTTGTCTTGTCCACAGTTCTGTCCTCTACAAGCCGCAATGAATTCTGAGCCATGATACATATCCCATGCTGGTCAGCGAAAGTGGACAGTTCTGTGTCCCTAGGATTTTTGTACCTTTTTTGTTCTATTTTCGCAAGAGGGACTAAATAATTGATAACAAATAATATTGCCGGATACGTTCGAAATATGTTCTCCGCGTACCGATCGGAAACCCTCTCATATCGGGCGGATCGCCGCCATACGGGCGGCGCTTTGTGAGCGCGAATCCCAAGCCCGCGATTCTCGCCGTCGGCGGCGCTCACATCGACCGGCGCGGAACCGTCGCGGGCGCCTATGTCGACGGCGCTTCCAACCCCGGCACGATGCGTGAGGAGGTCGGTGGCGGTGCCTTCAATGCGTTGCGAAATGCGTGCCGCCTCGGCGCTGCTGGCGCGATCCTGTCGGTGCGCGGGGGCGATCTCACGGGCCAGTTGGTGGCAGAAGCGATATCCGGGGCGGGCATCACCGATCTGTCGGCGACTTTTCTCGATCGTACGACGCCGAGCTATACAGCGATCCTGCGGGCCGATGGCGAACTCATCTGCGGCTTTGCCGATATGGCGCTTTATGAAACGGCTTTCGAAAAGCAGTTGCGCCGCCATCCGTTCCGCAACACGCTGCCCGGTGCCGATGCCGTTCTGACGGACGCGAATCTCAGCCAGGGCGCGCTTGAACGATTGGCGGCAAGCGTGGATCAAAAGCCGCTTTTCGCCATCGCCATATCGCCTGCCAAAGTCGTGCGGCTGAAGCCGGTTCTCGCCGCCCTGTCTGTCCTGTTCATGAACCGCAACGAGGCGCGCGCACTGACTGGCGCAGAGGCTGGTGCACCGAACGAGCAACTGGCGCAAAAGCTTGCACAAGCGGGGCTGAAACGCGCCGTCATTACCTCGGGAAGCGCGCCACTGCTCATTCTGGAACACGGCCATGTCACGACATCGGCGCCTATTGTGTCATCCAACGTGCGCGACGTAACCGGCGCGGGCGATGCGCTTGCGGGTGTGACGATATCGCGCCTCATCGGGGGGCTGGACTTGGCCGAAGCGGTGCGCCATGGGATTGCGGCAGCCTCGCTGACCGTCGAAAGCGATAACGTCGTCGCCGATTTCTCTCGTGCGGATTTCGAACGGCGTTTGGCCGAAATCCAGCAAACTACCGGAGCCTGACATGATGTCGTCCCAGACAGCGCAGTATCTCGAACTGTCGCCCGAAGTCAGTGCTGCACGCGATGCGGGTCGCCCCCTGGTCGCGCTCGAAAGCACCATCATCACTCACGGAATGCCCTATCCGCAAAATGCGCAGATGGCAGCCCGTGTTGAGGACATCATCCGCGAGGAAGGCTCGGTGCCGGCCACCATCGCCGTCATCGACGGCCGAATCCGGATCGGCCTTTCGGAAGCCGAACGCGATTCATTGGCGCAAACGACGGGTGCGATGAAGCTGTCGCGCGCCGACCTTGCCTTCGCTGTTTCGCAAGGGCGCACAGGCGGCACGACCGTAGCCGCCACAATGATCGCGGCAGAACTGGCAGGCATTCAGGTTTTCGCGACCGGCGGCATCGGCGGCGTCCACAAGGGCGCGGAAACGAGCTTTGACATCTCCGCCGATCTGGACGAACTGGCGCGCACGCCCGTCATCGTCGTCTCGGCCGGGCCGAAGGCGATTCTCGACGTCGAAAAGACGCTGGAAGTGCTGGAAACGCGCGGCGTGCCGGTGGTCGGCTACCGAACCGATGTCATGCCCGCCTTCTGGTCGTCACGCTCCCCCCTGCCCGCGCCGCTTCGGCTCGACGGAGCGGTGGAGATCGCGCGTTTCCATAAAACGCGGCAGGAGCTTGGAATTGGTGGCGGCATGCTGATCGCAAACCCGGTACCGCAGGCAGACGAAATCGCCGCCGAAATCATGGCGGAACATATCGCAATCGCCCAGGACGAACTTGCACCGAAGGGCATATCGGGCAAGGCGGTCACGCCTTATCTGCTCGGCCGCATCCTCGAACTGACGGAGGGCGCAAGCCTGAAGACGAACATCGCGCTGGTCGAGAACAATGCGCGGCTCGCGGCCAAAATCGCCAAAGCGCTTTGAATTTCAGGCAAAAAGCCCCGGCATGACCGGGGCCTTTCGTTTCGGTTGCGCCGCGATCAGGTGATCGGCGAGAGGTGGATTTCCACCCGGCGATTCTGCTGACGTCCCTCCGGTGTCGCGTTGGATGCGACGGGCTGCGTATCGGCAAAGCCGTTGACCGCAAAGCGGCGACCGTCAGTGCCCTGCGAATTGAGATAATTGGCGACCGAAAGCGCGCGGCGCTCCGACAGGCCCTGATTGTGCTGGCGGCTGCCGGTCGAATCGGTATGGCCATTCACGTCGACGATGGTCTGCGGGAAACGGCGCAGAACGAGGCCGACCGAATTCAGCGTGCTGTAGAACTCCGAACGCACCTGATCCTGATCGGTATCGAAAGTGACGTTGGACGGCATGTTGAGGATGATCTGGTCGCCGACGCGCGTCACCGAAACACCAGTGCCCTGCAACTGCTGGCGCAATTCGTCTTCCTGACGATCCATGTAATTGCCGACTGCACCGCCCGCGAGTGCGCCGACGCCCGCGCCGATCAGAACGGCATTGCGCTGCGCGCGTGGGCTGCCGCCGACCGCCAGACCTGCCAGCGCGCCGAGACCCGCGCCGATGCCGACACCACCGGCCGTGCTCGAAAGGCGCTGCTCGCCCGTGAACGGATCGGTCGTGCAACCGGCAACGAAAATAAGCGCCGTCGCTGCGGCGGCGAGCTTCATCGAAGACATGCATCCCTCCAGAATTTCAGTTCGTACGGAAACACCCCGAATCCGCATCACGACCGCTTGTAACATCGAATAAGGCGGAATCGCGATGCCGGGATGAAAGCTGCTGGAACACGCTTTGAATCCGTGCATTATGCCGCCGACTTCATCAGGCATGGCAAATCGATGCGTAAGACCCTTCCCCTCGTCCTTTTCCTCTCGGTCTTTTCGGGCTGCACGACGCTGGACGAAGGCCGCGAGGCGGAAGTCATCAATTCGATTCGCTACGACGATACGCCCTGTCCGCAGTTGATCTCGGAGCGCAACGCATTGGCGGCGCGTCACGGCCTGTCGCCCGCGGTCCAGAGAACACCCGCCACCGAATCGCGCTTCATGGGCGTCGGACCGCTCATCCCCGATCTGCGTGGCCAGGAAACACGCGAGCAGGGCCTTGCCATCGGCCAGATCGACGCGATGAACCGGTCGATCACGCGCCGCGCCTGCGAAAGCCAGCAGTCCTAGTTTAAAGCCGCGAGCAATCTTGCGGCAGCCAGCATGTCGCGCTTCTTCGCCGCGCGCATCTTCGCCGCGTCCGCGTCCTCGCCCCATTGGGCAATGTTCCAGTCCTCGTCGACATGGGCGGCCGCCCAACCTTCTTCGGCCGTTAGCTCGCCAGCATCCACGGCCAATGCGATCAGGGCCGAACCGGTCAGCGTCGTCATGACATGCAGCGCGGATAGCCGAAACGGCTCGTCACGCATTTTCAGATGAATGCCGATCGCGCCGATCGCCTCCCGCGGCTGATCGACATGCACGATGCCTTCGGCGAGTACGAAACGAGCACCCAGCGACGCGCGCGCCCAGTCGACGATGCGGTCCCATGCCTCGTTCTGACGCTCGACGAGGCTTTCGGGGCCATCGGCGCGATAGCAGACGAGATCGGACGACGAATAGCGCAATATGTCTTCCAGAACGGCCTGCGTGTCCGTCGCGACCCCGTCGATCGCGGTATTGGCGATGCGCAGAACCGGCATGTCGAAGGGATTGATCTCCTCTTTTTGCGCCTCGAACTCGTCGGCGACCAGACGGGCGGCGGCCTCGCTCGGCAGCGCCAGAAGCGCGCGGCCGGGCGTGCGCACCGGCTTGCCGTCAAGCTGGACTGCGAAGGTGTCGGTGGCGATATCGCGCTCGACATGGGCCGTCTTGTAGAACCGCTTGGGCAGCGGCGTGCGCATCTGCTTTTGCGCGCGCTTCATCGGGTTTTCATCGGAAACGAACGGCGTATCGAGATCGCTCAAAATGTCACGCATGTCTCAAACCTTGTCTGTCAGCCCGGCGGAATACGCCGGCGCACCGGGCGGTTCACCACGAAAAGCCCAAGCGCGATCAGCGTCAATGCCGCGAATATGTTGAACGAAAGCGGCTCATTCAACAAAAAGCCGCCGCACAGGACGCCGAACGCCGGCGTTAAAAAGGCGAAGCTCGACAATCCCGACGCCGGATACGTCCGGATCATCCAGAACCAGAGGACGTAGGTGAAGGCAACGACGAAAACCGCCTGAAAAAGCAAAGCCCCCGTTGCCAGAGCCGAAACGTCACGGAGAAGCGGGCCGGCAAGCGGCAGGAACGGGATCGAGATCAGCACCGAGACCACGAGCTGATACATGAGCGTCTTTTCGGCATTCACCTCGGACAGCTTCGATTTCTTGATCGTCAGGGTCGTTACGGCCCAAAGCATGCCTGCCGCAAGGCACATCAAATCGCCGATGAGCGCGCGCTGGTCGGGCAGGCTCAACTGGTCGACAAAGACGAGCGTCACGCCAATGAAGGCGAGGGCGAGCCCAAGCGCCTTTTTCATCGTGATGCGTTCGCCAAGAAAGATATGTGCGCCGATCAGCACCCAAAACGGCATGGTGTTGATCATCAGCGCGCCACGGGCAACGGTCGTCTGATCGAGACCGAGGAAGACCAGCACGAATTCCAGACCGAACAACACGCCGACAAGAATGCCCGCGCGCAGGGTGCCGTCGCTTTGAAACAGCCGGATTCCCCGGTAGACGCACCACCCATAAACGAGCAGGCCCGCGATCGCCGAACGGGCGATCGTCAGAAAAATAGGGCTATAGCCAGTGGTCGCAACCTTGATGGCGACCTGGTTCAGCCCCCATGAAAAGGTGAGCAGCAGCATCACAATGATCGCGAAACCGTCGATCGCGTCGCGCCGCTCGATCACTTGCTGCGCGGCGCTCATTGCTCGGCGCTGTTCTCGTCGAATCCGAGCAGGTTCCAGCTTTGCTTCATATGCGGCGAAAGGGGTGCAGTCACATCGATCTTGCCGCCATCGGGATGCGGGATGACGATGCGCCGCGCATGAAGATGCAATCGCTTTTGCATGCCGCCGGGAAAATCCCAGTTCTGGTCGGATTCGAAATATTTCGGATCGCCGAGAATCGGGCAGCCTATATGGGCTGCGTGGACCCGAAGCTGGTGCGTGCGGCCCGTATAGGGCTCCATCTCCAGCCATGACAGCGTCTGCGCCGCCTGCTCGACAATGCGATAGAAGGAGACGGCATGATCCGCGCCTTTTTCGCCATGTTCGGCGACGCGCATCCGGTCCCCGTCGATCGTCTGCTCCTTCACGAGCCAGGTCGATATGCGATCCTCGCGTTTCGGCGGTACGCCCTTGACCAAGGCCCAATAGGTCTTCTTCGTCTCCCGGTGACGGAATGCTTCCGCCAGCTTCATGGCGGCAAGGCGCGTGCGCGCGACGACGAGAACGCCGGACGTATCCCGGTCCAGCCGGTGGACGAGACGCGGCTTTTCGCCTTTCTGGCTGCGCAGCGCTTCCAGCATGGAATCGACGCTGCGCGTGATGCCCGAACCGCCCTGCACGGCAAGACCGGCCGGCTTGTCGAAAACGATGACCTTTTTGTCCTCGTAGAGCATCATTTTGGCGAGCACATCGCCATCGTCCTGATTGCGCATCGTGCGCGCGGTAACGGGACCTCCATCGGTACGGTCGACGCCGATCGGCGGAATGCGGACCTGCTGGCCGGGCTGAAGACGCGTGTCGGATTTCACACGTCCGCCATCGACGCGGATCTGGCCCGACCGCAAGAGCTTTTGCAACGGGCCGAAGCCAAGGCCGGGATAATGCGCCTTGAACCAGCGGTCGAGGCGCATTCCGCCTTCGTCCTTTTCCACCACGATTTGTTCGACGCCTGCCATTTGATACGCGTTTCCTTCTTTGCGAAGGGCAGATAGCATCAGGCGAGAGTTCTTGCGAGCCACATTCCGGTAAAGACAGCCGCGATCGACAAACCCACGCTGCCGGCGACATAGATTCCGGCCTGCAATAAGGCCCCACGCTCGTAAAGAAGGGCGAAATCGAGCGAGAAGGCGGAAAAGGTGGTGAAGCCGCCGAGAAAGCCGGTGGCGATGAACAGGCGCAATTCGGCCGATGCGCCGAAGCGCCGGGCCAGCATCTCGACGAAGACCCCCATCGCAAGACAGCCTGCGATGTTCACGAACAATGTGCCCCACGGAAAGCCGGGACCGAACCAGCGCAGGGCGGCAAGGTTGACGAGATGGCGAAGGCCCGCGCCGAGCGCCCCGCCGGCCGCCACGATGAGAAGATGCGTCATCCCCGGCTCCCTGCCCCTATCTTTCCTGCCGCTCGCGCCTCAACCTGTCCCAATAATCGAGGCGCTTGCGTATTTCCCGCTCGAAACCGCGATCGGGCGGATCGTAGAATTGCTGACGGCCGAGCGCTTCTGGAAAATAATCCTGGCCGGAAAAGGCGTCCGGCGCGTCGTGATCGTATTCGTATCCGCCCCCATAGCCTTCCGACTTCATCAGCTTGGTCGGGGCGTTGAGAATGTGCTTGGGCGGCAGCAGAGAGCCATGCTCCTTCGCCGCGCGCATCGCAGCCTTGTAGGCCACATAGACGCCGTTCGATTTCGGCGCTGTCGCGAGATAGACGCAGGCTTCCGCCAATGCCAGTTCGCCCTCCGGCGAACCGAGATAGTCATAGGCGTCCTTCGCGGCGAGCGTGATGGCGAGCGCCTGCGGATCGGCAAGCCCGATATCCTCAGATGCCATACGCACCAGCCGGCGGCCGAGATAAAGCGGGTCCTCGCCCGCGTCGAGCATGCGCGCCAGATAGTAGAGCGCCGCATCGGGGTCCGAGCCGCGCACGGATTTGTGCAGCGCCGAGATCAGATTGTAGTGCCCGTCCTGGCTCTTGTCGTAGACTGGCGCACGTCGCTGCACGATGCGTTGCAGCCCTTCCGCGTCGAACACTTCGTCGCCGGATGCCGCGCGCCAGATTTCCTCGGCAAGCGTCAAAGCCGCGCGCCCGTCGCCGTCGGCCATGCGCAGGAGAACGGCTCGCGCCTCCTCGTCCAGCGGCAGCTTGCGGGCCTCCGTTTCTTCCGCCCGGTCGAGCAGCAACGAGATCGCGCCTGCGTCGAGCGAATGGAACGTCAGCACCCGCGCGCGGGACAAAAGCGCCGCGTTGAGTTCGAAGGACGGATTTTCGGTCGTCGCGCCGACCAGAATGACGGTTCCGTCCTCCATCACCGGCAGGAACGAGTCCTGCTGCGCGCGGTTGAAGCGGTGGATTTCGTCAACGAACAGAAGCGTCTGGCGGCCTTGGCTGCGCCGAAGACGCGCAGCCTCGAACACCTTCTTCAAGTCTGCGACGCCAGAGAAGATCGCCGAAATCTGCTCGAACGCGAGTCCGGTTTCGCCCGCAAGAAGCCGTGCGACGGTCGTCTTGCCGGTGCCGGGCGGTCCCCAGAAGATCATCGAGCCGAGCGTGCCGGAGCGCAGCATGCGGGTCAGCGACCCGCCCTCGCCCGTCAGGTGCTCCTGCCCGACCACATCGGAAAGCTGTTGAGGACGCAGCCGATCGGCCAGCGGCCTGCCGACCGGTTCACCGTCCGGCCTGTCGTCACGGTTGAAGAGATCGGCCACGTCGCGCGCCTGTCAATATCGCATCGCCTGCCGCAACAGACGCCCATCGCGCTCCAGTGTAAAGCGCCACCAGCGCGTCTGCTCCGAAGCCACGCGTTCCAGAACGGCGGTCGAATCGATCTGCTCGCCATTGACCTCGTGAACGATGTCGCCGGGGCGAAGGCCGAGGCCCGCAGCAGGCGAGTTGCGATCGATCGAGGTGACGACCACGCCGCGCGCCTGCTCGGGCAGGCGCAGACGCTGCGCAAGACGCGGCGACAGGCTGGCGACGGTCGTTCCGGCAAACGGGCTGCTGCCGTCGATCTGGATTTCCGCTCCGTCCACACCCTCCGGCGCGCGGATCAACTCGATTTGCAATGTCGTCTCGCGCGACTGGCTGAGCACGCCGAGTTCGGCCGTCGAGCCGACCGCCAGCGTCGCCAGCCGGTAACCCAGCGCATCCGGATGCTCGATCGCACGGCCGTCCAGCGACAGCACAACGTCGCCGGGACGCAGTCCCGCTGCTGCCGCGGGGCTGTCCGGCGTCACGCTGGAGACAAGTGCCCCGCGCGGGCGCGCCATGCCGAGCGCATCGGCGATCTGCGCCGTCACAGGCTCGAACCCTGCTCCGATATAGGGCCGCTCGAAATAGTCCGCGCCCGTCCGGGCGGCATCGACGACCGCGCGCACCATGTTGGAAGGGATCGCGAAGCCGATGCCGATCGATCCGCCCGTCTGGCTGAAGATCGCCGTGTTGATGCCGATCACCTCCCCGCCCATATTGACGAGCGCGCCGCCCGAATTGCCCGGATTGATGGCGGCATCCGTCTGGATGAAGAACCCGAAATCCGAAATGCCGATATGCGTGCGCGCCAGCGCCGACACGATACCGCTCGTCGTCGTCTGGCCGACGCCGAACGGATTGCCGATCGCAAGCACGAGATCGCCCACTGCCAACGCGTCGGAATCGCCGAGCGCTATGGAGGCGAACTCCTCGCTGCCTTCGATCTTCAGGACAGCCAGATCGAGCGACTCGTCGCGCAGAAGGATTTCGCTCTGGAACTCACGACCGTCCGGCAGCGCGACGCGCACTTCGTCGGCATCGCGAATGACATGGTTGTTGGTGACGACATAACCGGACGCATCGACCATCACGCCGGAGCCCAGAGAGGACTGGACGCGCGGCGGCATCTGCCGGTTGAAAAACTGCTCGAAAAACGGGTCACCCCTGAAAGGCGAGCGCGCCTGCACCTGCTGCGAAGCATAGACATTGACGACGGCAGGCCCCGCCTCCGCGACCAGCGGCGCATAGGAAAGCTGGATCTCGTCGCGGCTGAAGGGCAGCCGCCGCTGCGCTTCGCCCGCCTGCGGCTCCTGGCTTTCCTGCTGCCCGTTGCGCAGGCCGAACAGATCCAGAAAGCCGCGCCCGGCGTCATCCTGCGCATGTACCAGCCCGGCCGTCAGCGCCATGCCCGCAACAGTCAAACCCAAGATCAGTCGACGCATCCGCGAATCCCCTTGTCCGTCAGGTAGCGCAATGTCGTGCGCGATTGTGCAAAATGGAAGGCCAAGCCCTACCCGAAATGCAGAAGGGGCCCGCGAGGACCCCTTCTGTTCATTTATTCGAAACGACGGATTACTCCGCGTCCTTGTCCTTGGCGGCAGCCTTCTTCTTCGGCGCAGCCTTTTTCTCGGCCTTCTCGCCGTCGTCAGCCTTTTCCTTGGCGGCGGCCTTCTTCTTCGGCGCGGCTTTCTTCTCGGAAGCCGGCTTTTCGCCTGCCTCTTCCTCGTCGTCGGCCAGAAGTTCTTCGCGCGTCACCTTGACGTCATCGACCTTCACCTCGTTCAGGAGATGGTCGACCACCTTCTCTTCGAAGAGCGGCGCGCGGATATTGGCCAGAGCACTCGGATTGTTGCGGTAGAAGTCGTAGACTTCCTGCTGTTGGTGCTGCGGAACGCGGCGGATCTGCTCGAAGAGAGCGCGCTGAAGTTCGTCGTCCGACACCTGAACGCCGGCCTTCTCGCCGATCTCGGCAAGAACGAGACCAAGGCGCACGCGGCGCTCGGCAAGACGCTGATATTCAGTGCGCGCCTCGTCTTCCGTCGTCTCTTCGTCTTCGAAGGAGCGTCCGGCCTGTTCGAGATCGCGCGTGACCTGCGTCCAGATATTGTTGAACTCGGCTTCGACCAGCTTCGAGGGTGCCTCGAACTTGTATTCCTCGTCGAGTGCGTCGAGCAGCTGGCGCTTGGCCTTCTGGCGGGTGATCGAGCCGAACTGGCTCTCGATCTGGCCCTTCACGACTTCGCGAAGCTTCTCGGCCGATTCGAGGCCGAGCTGCTGAGCGACTTCGTCGTTGATCTCAAGATCGCCCGGCTTGGCGACTTCCTTGACGGTGACGTCGAAGGTCGCTTCCTTGCCGGCAAGGTTCTGCGCACCGTAGTCGGTGGGGAACGTTACCGTAATGGTCTTCTCGTCGCCGGCCTTGAGGCCCACGACCTGATCCTCGAAGCCGGGGATGAACTGGTTGGAGCCGAGCACGAGGTTGGCATCCTCAGCCGAGCCGCCGTCGAAAGCCTCGCCGTCGATCTTGCCTACGAAATCGATGGTGACGCGGTCGCCGTCGGCAGCCTTGCCCTTCTTGGTCTCGTAGGTGCGCGCGGAGGCGGCGACCTGCTTGACCTGATCTTCGATCTCGCTTTCCGGCACATCATAGACCTGACGGGTGATCTTGATGCCGGAAAGGTCTTTCGTCTCGATCGCCGGGATGACTTCGTAATCGATCGAGAATTCGAAATCCTGGCCGCCGTTGAGAATCTTCTCGGCTTCCTTTTCGTCCTCGGTCATCGTGATCTCGGGCTGCATGGCAGCCTTTTCGCCACGCTCGGCCAGAATGTTGCGCGGCGAGGACGAGACGATCTCGTTGACGACCTCTGCCATGAAGGAGCGGCCGTACATCTTCCGCAGGTGCTGGACCGGGACCTTGCCGGCGCGGAAGCCGTTCAGGCGAACCTTCCCCTTGGCGTCGGACAGCCGCTCCATGAGCTTGGCTTCCATGTCCTTGGCCGGCACGGACACCTTGATCTGGCGCTTCAGCCCGGAATTAAGCGTTTCGGTAACCTGCATCTCTCAACCTTTTTTAGCGCATGCTGCTGTCGCGACGGCGCGCTGCCCAGCCTGCTGAAATTCTTGTGTCTTGAGCGTCCGACCGCATATCCACCCGGTTCGGGCCATTCCGACGCTCAATTTCATTCTCCGGGTGTCCGTTGGTGCGGGTGGAGGGACTTGAACCCCCACGCTTTTCAGCGCTTGGACCTAAACCAAGTGCGTCTGCCAATTCCGCCACACCCGCTTCACCAGCAGTCAGCCCTTGAAACCGGGTGGTCTATATCATCGGCATCCCATCGATCAAAGGAAATTTGCCGTCAAAACGGGCTTTTTTCTGACGGTTGCCCTGCTCTCAGAAGATCGGATCGCTATAGACCGGACGTCCTTCATGCAAAAGCGATCTGATCTGAGCCGATCCATCCTTGCCCACTGCAAGGACGACCTCGAACCGATCCTGCCGCATATCCTCCTCGATCCCGCGCCCGGCACCCTCGGGCACATAGAAGCGCTCGATGCCGAAGTTGGAGTGTACGGAGCCGAATTCGGAACGGCGCACTGTGCCTCGAATATCGATTTCGCCATCTCCGAGCGCCGCTTCCGGCGGAGAACCGAGCCTTGCTGCGACCGGCTGAAACGTACCGTTCTCGCCCGGTCCGACGCGCACATAGATCGTGTCCCCGCCGCTGGCGCCTCGCGGAGCGAGATCTCCGCGCAATTGCGATATCGGATAGGAAAGCACGACGTAGTCGCCGCGCAGGAGGTCGCGCGGATCGATCGGTTCCACGGCCAGTGTGACATCCGTTCCATCGCGCAGAAGAGCAGCACGGCCGGCGACCATCCATCCGATGAAGGCGATCTGCAGCAAGGAGATGGCAACAGCGACAAGGACGAAGCGCGGAAGCTTTGTCATGTGGCTGCCTCCACGGCAAACCGGCGCTCGAAGCGCGACACGACGAAAGCGAATGCCGCGAAGGCGAGCGCGGCGACGAGCAGAAAGCCGGCCGTCGACAGCATCGATCCAACCATCTTGACATAGACGAAGGACAATTCGGCGGCGAAGGCCGTATAGACCAGCCCTCGAACCGCCCGGCTCTCTCGTCCGCCGACCAGCAGAACCCCGACGAGCAGCGCCAAGAGAACGGCGGCCAAAGCGGCGAGTTCGACGCCTTCATACCATTCGGAATGCAACATCGCCGCAGCGAGAATCGCGTAAAGGAGAAGGTGGACCGGCAGGCCGCCGTTCAGGCGCACGATGCGATCCAGCGGGTCGGGCATGCGAATGGCCACGACGAACAAGCCTATGGAGACGATCAACAGCCCGACGGCGAACAGAACACCCCAATCGTCGAAAAGCCAGATGAAATAGAAGACCAGCGCCACCAGTGCCGCATGACGGGCAAGTACGCTTCCCGTGCGGAACGAGACGAGATAGGCCCCGACAAGCAAAAGCGGATAGAGGTGGTTCGCCTTGGCATAGGTGGAGAAGATCGAAAACGTCTGGCTCGCCTCAGCGGCCAGCCAGGAAACCGCAAGCCCGACGCAGACCGCGCTCAAAGCCCTCGACGAAAACGCGAGCGCCGACGCAGCAGTCGCGACATACCATATAAGGAATGCACCGGCCGCGTCGCCGGACAGATGATACATCTGCCCGACGAGTGCGATCGACGCACCGAAACCCGCAGCGCCCACGATCCAGAGCCCTTCGGCGACGTGGCGGTTGCCGCGTACCATCTGAGAGGCGCCGCCGATATTGGCGGCAAGAATGACGATCGCGAGCATCGCGCAGCGGGCGAGCCGGGGAATGGCCTCCCAGTTCGCCGCGACGAAGATAAGGATCGCAGCAGCAAAAAGCATTGCGGACATGACGACGAGCGTTTCGACAACGCGCACATTGCCGCCCCTCCCCTCCAGATCGGACCGCAACCGATCGGCGGTTGAGCGGTCGATCAGTCCATTATCCTGCCAGTGATCTATCTCGCGCTGCACAACGCGCTGACGAAGCAACATTCTTCCCCTCTTCAGGCCGCATTTCCAACCGTTCAAGCGCCCGGCGAATACGACGAAACCAAGGCTGCCTCAAATTTGTGCCACATCCGTTGAGGCAAATTAATGCTGCAATGCACAATTGCATCGGAGACATGCAGAAACTGCACTTCAATTGGGCAACCTGCTCGATTATCTGCACGTCATACAGCAAGAACAACTGCAAACGAAACGAGCCAAGAAAATGAACCTGATCCGCAACTACCGCAACTGGCGCCGTTACCGCGACACCGTCAGCGAATTGAGCCGCCTGTCCAACCGCGAACTGAACGACCTCGGCATCGCCCGCGGCGACATTCCGTTCGTCGCCCGCAAGGCCGTCTAAGACATTCAGTAGCTCCGCTCGCCCCTCTCCTCCTCCCAAGGGGCTCGAGCGTGACGACCGGCGTGTATCCCTCCTCCCACGCGTCGGTCCCCTACAGCGACACCCGCCGGTTCCTCCCACCGGCGGGTGTCGTGCGTTTGAAGACGGTTTTCGTTCATGCGCCTTGCGAAGCTTTGATTTGCAAAGCATCCGCGTTCGGATTATCTCGCGCCTCATGAGCAAAGAACCCGTACACGTCATCGGCGGCGGCCTCGCCGGCTCCGAAGCCTCCTGGCAGCTTGCACAAGCAGGCGTGCCCGTCATTTTGCATGAAATGCGCCCCGTTCGCGGGACGGATGCACACAAGACGCAAGGGCTGGCCGAACTGGTCTGCTCCAATTCTTTCCGGTCGGATGACGCGGAGACGAATGCGGTCGGCGTCCTCCACGCCGAAATGCGGCTGGCGAATTCGCTCATCATGGCGTCCGGCGACGCGCATCAGGTCCCCGCCGGCAGCGCGCTCGCGGTCGACCGTGACGGGTTTTCCGATGCGGTGACGGCGAAGCTCGAAGCGCACCCGCTGATCACCATCCGCCGCGAGGAGATCGAGGGCCTGCCGCCGGCAGACTGGGACCAGACGATCATCGCGACCGGCCCGCTCACCGCGCCCTCGCTTGCCGATGCGATCGCAACGGCGACCGGCACCGACGCCCTCGCCTTTTTCGACGCCATCGCGCCGATCGTCTATTTCGATTCGCTCGACATGGATGTCTGCTGGTTCCAGTCGCGCTACGACAAGGTGGGACCGGGCGGAACGGGAAAGGACTACATCAACTGCCCGATGGACAAGGAGCAGTACCTCGCCTTTGTCCAGGAGTTGATCGACGGTGGTAAGACCGAATTCAAGGAGTGGGAAGGCACGCCCTATTTCGACGGCTGCCTGCCCATCGAGATCATGGCCGAGCGCGGCGTCGAGACCTTGCGCCACGGCCCGATGAAGCCGATGGGCCTAACCAACGCGCACAATCCCGACGTGAAAGCCTATGCCGTCGTCCAGCTTCGCCAGGACAATGCGCTCGGCACGCTCTACAACATGGTCGGCTTCCAGACGAAGCTGAAATATGCCGAGCAGACCCGCATCTTCAAGATGATCCCCGGCATGGAAAATGCCGAATTCGCACGGCTCGGCGGGCTGCACCGCAACACCTATCTCAATTCGCCGACATTGCTCGACGGCTCGCTGCAACTGAAGTCGCGGCCGGGCCTGCGTTTCGCCGGCCAGATCACAGGCTGCGAAGGCTATGTCGAAAGCGCCGCCATCGGGCTTCTTGCCGGACGTTTCGCCGCTGCCGAGCGCCTCGGCAGGCCGTTGGCCCTGCCGCCTGTCACGACAGCCTTCGGCGCGCTTTTGAACCACATCACCGGTGGCCACATCACATCGGACGACGAGCCGGGCAAGCGTTCGTTCCAGCCGATGAACGTAAATTTCGGCCTGTTCCCGCCGCTGGAACCGGGCACGAAGCTTAAACCGGACGACTTCGAGGGACGGTTTCGCGGCAAGGACAAGTCGATCGCGAAAAAGAAGGCCACGAGCGCCCGCGCCCTTGCGGATGCCCGCGCGTGGCTCGGCATCGAGCAGGCGGCGCAGGCCGCCGAATAGTCATTCGCTATATCCGTTGCGGCCAGCCGCGCGTTGCCACTTTGAGCATCGACCACTGCCGACGCAAACGTCCGGGGTGCGCGCCTGGCGCAAGGCGCGGCGCGAGATGAACGAAGGCCGCCCGGACTTCGGCAGGCGCGGCATCGGCGGCCTTGAGAAATGCGCCGGCATGTTCGAGCGCCAATGCACGCATGGCGCCGGCGAGAGCCGCTGGAAGATCGTCGTCACCCATATCGGCGCGACCAACGCCGACCGCTGCGAGAATATCGTCTGGCAGCAATGAATGTGGGCGAAGTCGCGCGCGAAGAAGATGATCCAGAACCGACAGGCATCCGCCGTGGCCGCACGCATCGGCAGCCCGATGCGCGTTGCCTTGTGAAAGGATCAGGCAGGCAAGCTGCATGATCAGCCCGGCCGTTTGGCCGGCATAGGCTTCCAGATCGGTGCGGGTGGCGAAGGGATCGTCGTACAGATCGGCGATCCGCGCATCGAGATAGGTATTGAAAGCCTCACGCGGCAAGTGATGGCGTTCGATCGTCTCTTTGAGCGCATCGGCAAGAGGATTGCCGGACCGCTCCGTAGCCGGAGCCGAAAGAGCATCGGACCACCAGCGCAGCCGTATTTCGCCGGCCATGCCTTCGCGCACCTTGCGCCGAAGCGACGCGATCTCGGCATCGAAGGCATAAAGCGACAAGAGGGCGTCACGGCGGTCGGCCGGCGCGAAGAGCGTCGCGAAGTAGCGGTCGGGATCGACCTCCCGTACCGTTGACGCCCAGTCCATCAATCGACCGCGATCAGCGCAGCGGCGACCGCACGTTCCTCCGCGAGAAGAACATTGAAGGTGCGCACCGCCGCACCGGTCGACATCGGGTCGGCCCCGATACCGGCCTCGCGCAGGCGCTGGCGCAAGCCGACCGGCAGCGGCTTGAGATCAGGCCCCATGCCGACCAGCAGGATTTCGATGTCGCCCGCCTCATCGATGACACGCGCGAAATCTTCCGCCGTCAGCACATCCCGGTCGGCAGGCTCCCAGCCGTGTATGCCGGACGGCAGGCACAGGATCGATCCGCGATGCGACATGTCGGCAAAGCGGAATCCCCCATTGCCATAGGCGTCGATCGGCGCACGGCCGGGAAAATGCGCATCCCGGATGATCAGTCCGCTGGACATCATTCGCCAACCGGAAGCTGACGTCCTTCGGTCTGCTGAGCCTGTGCTTTCGCGGCCTTCTCTTTTTCATCGGCCGTATCGAAAATGTCCGGCCGCAGCTTGAAGATGACGAGCATCGGCCCAGCAATGAAGACAGACGAGTATGTACCGATAAAGATACCGATGATGATCGGGAACACGAATACCGCCAGCACCTCACCACCAAACAAATAAAGCGCGGTGAGTGCGAGCAGCGTCGTCACCCCCGTCAACAAGGTGCGGGAAAGTGTCTGGTTGAGCGAAAGGTTGATCAATTCATCGAGCGGCATCTTCTTGTAACGCCGCAGATTTTCACGAATTCTATCGTAGATAACGACCGTATCGTTGATCGAATAGCCGATGACCGTCAAAATCGCGGCTATGGCTATAAGGTTCATCTCCAGACCCAGCAGGAGATAGACACCGATGATCATGATGACGTCGTGCAGTGTCGAAACGATTGCGCCCACGCCGAACTGCCACTCGAACCGCGCCCAGATATAGATGAGCATACCTATCATGGACAGGATGATGCCGATCGTGCTCGTGCGCGCCAGTTCGCTGGAAATGGTGGGTCCGACGATCTCGACACGACGGAATTCGTATTCGTTCTCCAAAGCAGATCGCACCTGCTGGACGGCAGCCTGCTCGGCCGTATCGCTTTCCGCGTCCTGACTGCCGATACGGATCAGGAGTTCGTTCGGGCTGCCGAATTCCTGCACCTGAACCTCGCCAATGTCGAGATCGAGAAGGCGGCTGCGCACGTCGCCGACATCGGCTTCACCGGTGCGCGCCTGCACCTCGATGCTCGATCCACCCCGGAAATCGATTCCGTAATTGAACGGCACGAGGAAGAAGATCGCGACAACGGCAAGCGAAAGCGCCGCAGAAAGCCCGAAAGCGAGATTGCGAAACTTCATGAATGGGATCTTGGCTTCCAGCGGCAGGTAATGGACGAGCCCGGCCGGCAATTGTGTCGGCTTGAACTTCTTCAGCCAGTAGATCGCGATCAGGAAGCGCGTGAAGGTATAGGCCGTGAAGACCGTCGTAATGATGCCGATGGCAAGCGTCACAGCAAAGCCGCGTACCGGACCGGTTCCCATATAGAACAGGATGCCCGCAACGATGAGCGATGTCAGGTTGGCGTCGACGACCGTGTTGAGCGCCCGCTGGAATCCCTGATCGAGAGCCTGAACCAACGACCTCCCTCGCGCGACTTCCTCACGAACGCGCTCGAAAATGATAACGTTGGAATCGACGGCGACGCCTACCGTCAAAACGATACCCGCGATGCCCGGAAGTGTCAGCGTAGCGCCGAGCATGGTCAGCGTGGCCACGAGAAGCGCCAAATTCGCAGCAAGCGCGATGTTGGCGATGAGACCCAGCCGCCCGTAGATCAGGAACATCGCCGCAACGACGAGCAGTCCGCCGACGATCGTCGCCATAAGTCCGGCCTCGATCGAATCCTGGCCAAGGCTCGGACCGACCGTGCGCTCCTCGATGATGTCGAGATCGGCCGGCAGCGCGCCTGCGCGCAACAGCACGGCAAGGTCGTTGGCGCCCTGAACGGTGAAGCTGCCTGAAATCTGGCCCGTGCCGCCGAGGATCGGCTCGTTGATGCGCGGTGCGGAAATCACCTCGTTGTCGAGGACGATGGCGAAGGGCCGCCCGACATTTTGCTGGGTCGCCTGACCGAAACGTGTCGCGCCCTGATTGTCGAAGCGGAACGACACGACCGGTTCGTTGGTGCGCTGGTCGAAGGACGCCTGCGCGTCGATCAGGTTTTCGCCCGAGACGATCACCCGGTTTTCGATCAGATAGGGAACGCGCGGCTCATCGGAGGAATAGAGAATGCGCGTGCCGGCCGGCGGACGCGTGTTCAATGCGTCCTGAACGTCATTGGTAACGTCGACCATCTGAAAGGTGAGCTGTGCCGTCTGGCCGAGAATTTCCTTGAGGCGCTCCGGGTCCTGAAGACCGGGCACCTGTACGAGGATGCGATCCGCTCCCTGACGCTGGATGATCGGTTCGGTCGTACCGAGTTCGTTGACACGCCGGCCGACCACCTCGATCGACTGGTTGAGCGCGTTGTTCAGCCGGTAGGCGATGCCCTCGTCGCTCAGCGAGAGGCGGAAAAGGCCCGGCTCGGACTCGGTCAGATTGACTTCGGTGACGACGCCGGTGCCGAAAAGCCCCGATGAAACGGGCTCGGCAAGCGCTTGGAGCGCCGCGCGCGCGGCTGCGACCTGATCCGCATCGCGCACCCGCACCTGAACCGTGCTGCCGCTGTCGGAAAGGCCCGTATAGCCGACATTTGCACTGCGCAACGTCGTGCGAACGTCGTCGCGAAGCGTTTCGAGCCTGTCATTGACCATGCCCTGCCGGTCGATCTGAAGCAGCATATGCGAGCCACCCTGCAGGTCGAGACCCAGCGTCATCTGACGCTTCGGCAGCCAGTCCGGCAGTGCGTTCAGCGTCGATTGCGGGAACATGTTCGGCGCAGCCAGGACGACGCCGACGGCAATGGTCAGCCAGATCAGGATCGACTTCCAGCGGGGAAAGTAAAGCATCGGGTCTCGTTCCAGGCACAGGCCACACCGGTTGCGGGGCTCATATGCGGTTAGGGCATCCGGGCGAACGGGCCTTTATGGCTCCGGCCGTTCCGATGCGGCCTCAATGGTTCAAGGCGCCAACGCGAAACGCGGCGGCGCCTTCATCGAAAAAGCATGACCCCGACCGACAAACGGTTCCCACCTCGCGGGTTATGCCATCTTCGCCTTCGGGGATCCGAAACAAGTCGTGCCCCCCAATTGCGACTACTTCTTGGCGTTCTGGTTCGCGACCGGCTCGCCCTTGACGCGCACGTCGGCGATCATCGAACGCAGGGAGACGACCTTCACGCCATTGCCGAGATCAACCTCGAGTTCGTTGTCGTCGGTCACCTTCGTGACCTTGCCGATCAGACCGCCGCCGGTGACGACGGTGTCGCCGCGCCGAATCGCGCCCAGCATTTCCTGCCGCTTCTTCATCTGCGTCCGCTGCGGGCGGATGATGAGGAAATACATGATCACGAAGATCAGGAGGAAGGGCAGAACGCTGATGAAAATGTCTGGGGCTCCGCCACCTGCTGCCTGCGCATATGCGGGGGTCACGAACATTGGGTGCTCCTGGTCAAAATATGCGAAGGACCGCGATGCGCGGCCCCATGAAATCGGCGCGAATATAGTCGCTGGGCCGATCAATGCAACTCTTGTTGCCGCTCGTTACACCGCTTTGCGCATCTGCCCCTGCGTGATAGAGCCGCAGCGAACGAGAATGCGACCGGAGAAGCCGAATTGGAACGTGATGATGTCGCCGCACTGGTGGCCAGGCTGGACCGCCTGGCGAACGCCATGGAAAAGATCGTGCCGCCCACCCCGCAAGCACCGGAGTTCGGAGCCGCCGATTGCTTCGTGTGGAATGCCGATAGCCTCGCGCTCGATCCGGTAACCCGCGTCAGCCGCATCGGGATCGACCTGATCCGGGGCGTCGACCGGGTCCGCGACATCCTTCTCGACAACACGCTGCGCTTCGCATCGGGCGCAGCCGCCAACAACGTGCTTCTATGGGGCGCGCGCGGCATGGGGAAATCGTCGCTCGTCAAGGCAGCCCATGCCGACGCCGCCGGCCGGGTCGGCGATGACACGCTCAAGCTGATCGAAATCCATCGCGAGGACATCGATACGCTGCCCAGGCTGCTCGGCCTTTTGAAGGATACGCCATTCCGCTTCATCCTGTTTTGTGACGACCTGTCCTTCGACCATGACGACACGTCCTACAAGTCACTCAAGGCCGCACTCGAAGGCGGCGTCGAGGGACGTCCGGAAAACGTGGTTTTCTATGCCACCTCCAACAGGCGCCACCTCCTGCCGCGCGACATGATCGAGAACGAGCGGTCGACCGCGATCAATCCGTCGGAAGCGGTGGAGGAAAAGGTGTCCCTGTCCGATCGTTTCGGCCTGTGGCTCGGCTTCCACAAATGTTCGCAGGACGACTACCTCGCCATGGTCGACGGCTATGCCGCCCATTTCGACCTTGCGGTCGAGCGCGACAAACTGCATCGCGACGCGCTCGAATGGGCGACCACGCGCGGCGCACGGTCCGGCCGCGTGGCGTGGCAGTTCATTCAGGATGTCGCTGGACGCCTTGGTCGCAGGCTGGGCTGACGCCTGTCTCCGGAAAGTGGAACCGGTTTCGGGCCAAACACATGCGTAAAAACAGATAAATGCCCGCCCCGCAAGCGGGACGGGCAGACGCAATCTGGACTGGAGAACATTAGACCGCGTCGTATGCGGTCTTGTTATTCGAGATAGCCGGCCGGGTTCACGGGGCTCGAGTCCTTGCGAACTTCAAAACGCAGCTTCGGCGCATCCGCATTGCCGCTCATGCCGGACGTTGCGATCTGCTGACCGCGCGTGACCTTTTCGCCGCGTGCGACTTTCAGGTCGCTGGCATGGCCGTAGACCGTGACCAGCCCGTCATCGTGGCGCACGAGTACGGTATTGCCGAATTCCTTCAGGCCGTCGCCGGCATAGATGACGACGCCGTTTTCGGCGGCCATGACCGGCGTGCCCTGCGGCACGGAGATATCGATGCCGTCACCACTGGCTCCGGAGCCGAAATTGGAGATGACGCGGCCGCGGACCGGCCAGCGCATCTTTGCGACGCCGGTGGCGTTCGGCGCCGCGGCGGCCGCGGTGTCGCGCGCTGCCGATTCGATCGATGGAGCTGCCGCCGATGGCGCGTAAGCCGCTTCCTGCGCTTGTTCAGTCGTCGTCGACGGCTGCTGCGGAGCGGGCATGGACGCTGTCTGAACGGGATCCGTGCGCTGCGGCGGCGTGCTTGCTACCTGCGTGGTCGCCGACTGCGAACCGCCCGCCGGAATGGTCAGGGACTGTCCGATGCGGATCAGGCCGCTGTCGAGATTGTTGGCACGCTTGATCGCGTCGGCGCTGACGCCGGTGCGCCGTGAAATGGCGGACAATGTGTCACCCGAAACCACCGTATAGGACGAACCGCTCCCCGATGCACCCGGCGCGGGCGACGCCTGCGGCTGCTGGAGCGTATTTGCCTGATTCACGTTCGGCGTCTGCGGCAGCACCGCGACCTGGCTTTGGCCGGGCTGCGTCGGCGCCGGCAACCCGTTAGATGCCGGCTGCATCGGCGCGGGCTGGTTCACCTGCGGAGCGGCGACGTTCTGCTGGCCGGACGGAGGCGCAAGCGTCGAGCGGGCAACCTGCGAATCACCTGCCGGCTGGCCCGAATACATCGGCTGCTGCTGATAGACCGGCTGCTGAGGCTGCTGAGCGGCATAGACGGGCTGGCCACCTTGAACGTTGGCCTGGGGCACCGGAGCGGCACGGCCGCCATTCTGCGCAACCGAACCGGTATAGGTCTGGTCGACATTGCCCGGATAGGGCTGGGAGACCGGGGCGACTGCCGCCGTCTGCGGCGATGAACTGGTAAACAGCGAATCCTGAAACCGCTGGACATTGGAACTGCAGCCTGCGGCAACCCCGCCGATTGCAGCCACTGCGGCGCTGCGCAGAAGTATCCGTCGCGTCTGATGAGAAAGGCCGAAGCACATGGCAGAACCCGCAATTACCCAATACCAACTGTCTGGATTAAAGCGCGTTAATCTTACTGCCGGGTTAAATTCCGCGGCTTATTTGCGGCGATTTGCAGGAAATCAGATAGAGGCGGCAACGCCCTTCACGATCGGCTGAAAACGAACACGTCCGATATCCTCGCGCTCGAAACGGCTTCCGACCTTGGTCAGCCGCGCCAATGCCTGTTCATCTTCCGCCGGGCCGATTGCGGCCACCATCACGCCGTTCGAGGACAATTGATCCACGAAATGACGCGGCAGCGCATCGAACGAACACCAGGCGATGATTCGATCGAACGGGCCTTCGATCGCGACATCAGCCAGCCCGTCCGCATGCCGCACGATGCCGTTGTGCAGGCCCAGCGTTTCCAGCCGGCCCAGCGCCTGCTCGGCGAGTGTCTTGTAGCGCTCGAGCGAAAACACCCTGCCAGCGATTCGCGCCATGACGGCGGCCGTATAGCCTGACCCGGTTCCGATTTCGCAGACCCGCTGCCCCGACTGGAGACCGAGCGCCGAGAGGCACTGCGCCTGGAGATCGATGCCCTCGATCGTCTCGCCGCATTCGATCGGCACCATCCGGCGTGACCAGGCATCATCGCGCCATTGGTCCGGTACGAAATTCTGGCGCGGCGTCGCCTCTATGGCGGCGATCAATTCGCGACCGGTGATGCCGAGCGCGCGTGCGCGCAGGAGGAAAGCGGCGAAACCCTCGCGCTCGGTCGAATCGTTCATTACGCGAGCGCCTTCTTCAACTGGTCCTTCACCTCGTTCGCGGTGAGATCGAGATGGAGCGGCGTGACCGAGATGTGCTGATCGCGAAGCGCGGCCAGATCGGTTCCTTCACGGATTTCCGAAGGCTCGCGGCCGAACCGCAGCCAATAATAGGGAAAGCCGCGTCCGTCCCGGCGCTTGTCGAGCCACAGCCCATGAACGCGCTTGCCCTGATTGGTCACGAGCGTTCCCTTGACCTCATCGGGCGGGCAGTTCGGGAAATTGATGTTGAGGAAAATACCGGGCTGAATGCCTGCGTCGAGCACCCGTTTCAGGATTGCAGGCGCATGCCTTTCCGCCGTCTCCCAGTAAAGCGTGCGCCCCTCTTCGGTGACGTTGTAGCCCTGGCTGAGCGCGATCGAGGGGATGCCGAGCAGCGTTCCCTCCATCGCGCCGGCGACGGTGCCCGAATAGGTCACGTCATCCGCGACATTCGCCCCGGAATTGACGCCCGACAAGACGAGGTCCGGCGGCTCGGGCAGAATCTCGCGCACGCCCATGATGACGCAGTCCGTCGGCGTTCCCCGCACGGCGAAATGCCGGTCGGAAATCTTGCGCATACGCAAGGGCTCCGACAGGGACAGCGAATGCGCGAACCCCGATTGGTCGGTCTCGGGCGCGACGGTCCACACATCGTCGGAAAGTTGCCCCGCGATCCGCTCCAGAACCTTCAACCCTTCGGCGTGTATGCCGTCGTCATTGGTGAGCAGAATACGCAAGGCAGTCTCCTTTATCGATTTCCGATCTTTTCCAGCCCGCCCATATAAGGACGCAAAGCTTGCGGGACCGTGACGGTGCCGTCCTCGTTCTGATAATTTTCGATCACGGCGATCAGCGCGCGCCCGACGGCCGTGCCCGAACCGTTCAGCGTGTGGACGAAACCGACGCCCTTGCCATCCGCCTTGCGGTAGCGCGCATTCATGCGCCGCGCCTGGAAATCGCCGCAGACCGAGCAGGACGAAATCTCGCGATAGGTGTCCTGTCCCGGCAGCCAGACCTCGATGTCGTAGGTCTTGCGCGCGCCGAACCCCATGTCGCCCGTGCAAAGCGTCACGGTGCGGAACGGCAGTTCCAGGCGCTTCAGCACCATTTCGGCGCATTCCGTCATGCGCTCGTGCTCGGCAATGGATGCGTCAGGTGCAGTGATCGAAACCAGTTCGACCTTGTAGAACTGGTGCTGGCGCAGCATGCCGCGCGTGTCGCGGCCTGCCGATCCGGCCTCGGAGCGGAAGCACGGCGTCAGCGCGGTGTAGCGCAGCGGCAGCCTGTCATTGGCGAGGATTTCCTCACGCACGAGATTGGTGAGCGAAACTTCGGCGGTTGGAATGAGGCCGAGCCTGCCCTCGCCATGCGGCGTGAAAAACAGATCATCGCCAAACTTCGGTAACTGGCCTGTCCCGAACAGCACCTCGTCGCGCACGAGAAGCGGCGGCAGGACCTCGGTATAGCCATGCTCGGTCGTGTGCAGGTCGAGCATGAACTGGCCGAGCGCCCGGTCGAGCCGGGCGATCTCGCCGGACAGCACGGTGAAACGTGAGCCGGAAAGCTTCGCGGCACGCTCGAAATCCATCTGGCCCCAAGCCTCGCCAATCTCGAAATGCTCGCGCGTCCAGTTGGATTTGCGCTTGCCCTCGCCGACGCGGCGGACCTCGACGTTGTCGGCCTCGTCCTTGCCGAGCGGCACGTCGTCCAGCGGGATATTGGGCAGCACGGCCAGCGCGTCATGCAGCTTGGCGTCGAGATCGCGTTCGGTCGCCTCGCCGTTCTGCACGAAACTCTTGATGTCGGCGACTTCGGCCTTGAGCCTGTCCGCAAGCACCATGTCGCCCGAGCGCATCGCATTGCCGATCTCTTTCGAGGCGGCGTTGCGACGCTCCTGCTTTTCCTGAAGGGTGACGAGATGGGCGCGGCGCGCCTCGTCATGTGCGATGATCCCGTCGACCGTGCGGTCGGCCTCGTCCTTCGTCCAGTTGCGCTTGACGAGCGCTGCGGCGAGCGCTTCCGGCTTCTCGCGAATCCATTTGATATCGAGCATTTCAGGTCGTCCCGGTGGTCGGTTTGGGACTGGCCGCGACAGGCTGCGCCAACTGCGTCAGGCCTCGGAGGATGCGGCCTCCGCCGCTTCGCGGGCGATGCGTTCCTGTTCGCGCGTGCGCTCGATCCGGCGGACAATCCAGATGGAGACCTCGTAGAGAAGGATGGTCGGCAGTGCAAGACCGATCTGGCTGATCGGATCGGGCGGCGTGATCACGGCCGCGACGACGAAGGCAGCGACGATCATCAGCTTGCGTTTGTCCACCAGCGCCTGCGCCGAAAGAAGCCCGACGCGGGCCATCAGCGTCGTCACGACGGGCAACTGGAACACCAGCCCGAATGCGAAGATCAGCGTCATGATGAGGCTGAGATATTCCGACACGCGCGGCAGGAGCGAAATCTGGATCTCCTGCCCCGGCCCGACCTGCTGCATCGACAGGAAGAACCACATGACCATGGGCGTGAAGAAGAAATATACCAGTGCCGCCCCCATCAGAAACAGGATGGGCGATGCAACAAGAAACGGCAGAAAGGCCGAACGCTCGTTCTTGTAGAGACCGGGAGCAACGAATTTGTAGAGCTGCGTCGCGATCAGCGGAAAGGCGAGAACCATGCCGCCGAACATGCCGATCTTGATCTGCGTGAAGAAGAATTCCTGCGGCGCGGTGTAGATCAAATCCACCTGATCGGGATTGAACCCGGCCCATTCCGTCGCCCACTGAAACGGGACGACGAGCAGGATGAACAGTTCGCGCGCGAAGAAGAAGCAGACGAGAAAGGCGATGAAGAAGCCGATGAGAGCGCGGATAAGACGCGAACGCAGCTCGATGAGATGATCGAGCAAAGGAGCGGAGCTTTCCTCCAAATCGGTGTCCGGCTTGCTCACTTGTCCGCCTTCGCCTTTGCGGCGGCGGACTTTGTCGCCGTCGCCTTTACAGTTGTCGTCTTTTTCGCCGCAGGCGCGGCCTTCGGCTTCGCGCTGGCCGCATGCTTGGCGGCTACGCCATTTGCCTTGGCCGGTGCTTTGCGGGGCGGCTTGGCCGCCTTCACCGGTTCACCAGTAGCTTTCGCGGGAATGTCGGGTTTCGAGGCCAGACCTTCGGGGAGCGCGGCGGCACCTGCCTTTTGCGGCTCGGCCGGCTGCGGTGTCGATGCGGGCTTTTCCGCCGAGATCGGGGTGGCCGGCTTCATCGCCTTGTCGACGCCGGCGCGCACGTCTTTGGCGGCCTGCTCCATCGGGTTCAGCGCCTTGCGGATTTCGGACGCCGGATTGAGCTTGCGTGCGTCATCGGCCAGCGACTTCAAATCGTCGAGCTCGGCTTCCTTGAGCGCCTCGTCGAACTGCTTTCGGAAATCGCCCGCCATGGAGCGGACCTTCGACATCGTCTTGCCGAAGCTGCGAAGGACGCGCGGCAAATCCTTCGGGCCGACGACCACGATCAGAACGATCGCGATGATCAGGATTTCGGACCAGCTCAAATCGAACATCACTCATTTCCGTGTCAGGGACACAGCCCTTCGATCGCCTTGCGCCGGCCTGGGCGCAAGGAGGCAAGCAGCTTCGCTCGGGCATAGGACGGAAAGGCTGCTGCCCGTTCCGAACGTCGCCCGCCGGCGATCAGGACGAGGTCTTGCCGACCTTGTCCTTCGCGACAGGCTCAACCGGCTCGTCGGCGCGATGATCGAGCGTCTTGGTGCCGACCGGTTCGTCGTCCGCCATGCCCTTCTTGAAGCTCTTGATGCCCTTGGCCATGTCGCCCATCAGTTCGGGAATCTTGCCGCGTCCGAAAAGAAGAAGGACGACGACAAGCACGATGAGCCAGTGCCAAACGGAAAAACTACCCATGTTCACTCTCTTTCGAACATTCGTTCGTTATCGACTTATGCGTTTTCGGAGCGGCTTTCAAACACCAGAACGTCCGATACCCTGACATCGAGCCTGACATCCCGGCTACCCCGCGCCAATGCGCCGCAGCGAATTCGTGCGCGAACGGTCCGCTCGGCCCCCTGCACGGCCAGTTCAAGCAATTCCACCCCACCCAGGAACCGGCGTGATAGCACCCGAGCGGGCACTTCGCCAACGGTTTCCGACACGTCAAATGCAGAAAGACGTGTTGCCACGGACACTCTGGCACCATCCTGAAAGCCGTTTGCGTCAAAAATACCGATGGGCGTTTCGACCCTGCCGGACAGTGCGCGACTTTCAAAAATATTCAACTCGGAGAAAAAGCCGGCGGCGAACAGATTGACCGGCGTGTCGAACAATTCCTCTCCGGTTCCCGTCTGGACGAGTTCGCCATCCTTCAAGAGCGCGATGCGGTCGCCCATGCGCATCGCCTCCTCCGCATCGTGAGTGACCACGACGGCCGTGGAGCGGCTTTGACGCAAAATGGCAAGCGTTTCGGCCCGCACGGAATCCTTCAAACGCGAGTCGAGCCCCGAAAACGGTTCGTCCATCAACAAAACGCCCGGTCGCGGCGCGATTGCGCGGGCAAGCGCGACGCGCTGCTGCTCGCCGCCCGACAATGCGTGCGGATAGGAGGCCGCATAGGTTTCGAGCCCGACGCGCTCCAGCGCGATCAGGGCTTCGCGACGCGCCTCTTCCCGAGACAGTGCCGTCAGGCCGAACTTCACATTGTCGAGAATGGTCAGATGCGGAAACAGGGCGAAGTCCTGAAAGACCAGTCCGATCGATCGCTTCTCCGGGGGCACGAAGACGCCCGGCCCGCAGATGATGCGATCGTTGAGAAGCAGGCGGCCGCCGGTCGGTGTCTCAAGGCCCGCCGCGATGCGCAAAAGCGTCGTCTTGCCGGAACCGGACGGGCCGAGCAGGCACAGAACTTCCCCGGCTTCCGCCGCCAGAGAAACATTGCGCAGAACGGGTGCCGTCGGCGTGAAGTCATGCGATACGTTCTCGAAGGCAAGCCGTGCCGCAAAGGTCACGCCAGCCGTCACATGCCCGTTATGCTTGCGTTCCATCGTTTCAGACACCGGACCTCCGAAGCCGCGTTTCGCGGCGCTTCGGGTCAATCATCCTCGACCTTGGGTGTCAACAGGCCGAGTTCCTCAAGGTCGATATCGGTCAGCGGCTCTTCGTCCTCGCCGTAAAGGCCGGGGTCGGCCGGCGGTGTGGGAACCTGCAGACCTGCGGGCGGACGGGCCGACAGCAGCCCCGCCCCGCGCAATTCGTCCACCCCCGGAAGATCCCGGATTTCCGCCAATCCGAAATGGTCCAGAAATGCTTCGGTCGTGCCGTAGGTCACCGGTCGGCCCGGCGTCTTGCGACGCCCGCGCATACGCACCCACCCCGTTTCCAAAAGCGTATCGAGTGTGCCCTTGGCCGTCTCGACGCCGCGAATGTCTTCCATCTCTGCCCGCGTGACCGGCTGGTGATAGGCGACGATCGCCAGAACCTCGAGCGCGGCGCGCGACAATTTCCGCTCCCGCACCTCATCGCGTGCCAGAAGGAAGGACAGGTCGGCTGCCGTCCGGAACACCCATCCCTCGCCCACCCGCACGAGATTGACGCCGCGCATGGCATAAAGCTTCTGCAACTCTGAGAGCACGAGCGCGACATCCGTTTCCGGCGGAAGCTTTTCCGTCAGACGACGCATCGGCACGGGTTCGCTCGACGCGAAAATGAGCGCCTCGGCCATCCGAACGACCTGGAACAGATCCGGATCGGCGGCATTTCCGCCCGGCTGGGCCGAAAAGGCGATTACCTTGCCGGAGTTTCGATCCATCTCAGTTCGCCTTCGTCTTGAGATAGAGCGGAGCGAACGCGCCGTCCTGGCGCATCTGAAATGTGCCTTCCCGAACGAGTTCGAGCGTGGCGGCAAACGAACTGGCGATCGCTGTCCGGCGCTCCTGCGGCGCAATGGCATGTTCGATCAGAAAGCTATCGAGCGCGATCCAGTCGTCGAAACCGCCGATCAACCGAATCAGGATATCGCGCGCCTCCTTGAGCGACCAGACGCCCCGCTTTGCGACACGCACATTGGTCACTGCGGTCCGCTGGCGCTGCGAGGCGTATGCCGTCAAGAGATCGTAGAGTGACGCGGAATAGGTGCTTTCGCGGCGGATCGTGGTTCGCTCGGGCATGCCGCGCGCAAAAACGTCGCGCCCGAGGCGGTCGCGGTTCATGAGCCTTGCCGCCGCGCCCCGCATCGCTTCGAGGCGGCTCAGGCGGAACTGGAGAATGGCGGCGAGTTCGTCGCCGCTCTGGCCGTCGTCCGTTTTTTTGTGGGGAATGAGAAGCTTTGATTTCAGGAAGGCAAGCCAGGCGGCCATCACCAGATAGTCGGCCGCCAGCTCGATTCGCAGATGACGAGCGTGCGCGATGAACACCAGATATTGCTCGGCAAGCGCCAGAACGGAGATGCGCGCCAGATCGACTTTTTGCCCGCGCGCCAGATGAAGAAGAAGGTCGAGCGGACCTTCGAACCCGTCGACATCGACGACCAGAGCCGGTTCGGAAAGGGCACGACCACCCTCTTCCCAGAATTCCTCCAGGGGCAGTGGCGAGCCTGTTGCGGTCTTTTCCTTGACCAAATCCGTTCTTTCTAGACGGCGATCAGTCCCTCAAATTCCTGACGCAGATTTGCGTATTCCGCCCCTGCCTGTCTGTCGAGCGATTCGATGGCCCGAACCGCGCGCGCCTTTGCCAGACCGGCCAATACCGGAGCGGCCTGTGCGATCGGCTTCATCTCCGCCATGTCGCCATTGCAGTGAAGGACCATATCGCAGCCTGCCGCAAGCGACGAGCGGGTACGTGTGGCGAAATCCCCGGAAAGCGCCTTCATCGACAGATCGTCGCTCATCAAAAGCCCGTCGAAACCGATCTCTCCGCGAATGAATTCGCTGATGACGCGCGGCGACGTGGTCGCCGGATTACCGGCGTCGATGGCGGTATAGACGACATGGGCGGTCATGGCGGCGGGTGCGTCGCAAAGCGCCTTGAACGGCACGAAATCATGCCGGCGCAATTCGTCCAGCCCGGCGTCGACCACAGGAAGCGCATGGTGGCTGTCGGAAAAGGCGCGACCGTGGCCGGGTATGTGCTTGATCACGGGCATCACCCCGCCGGCAAGCAAACCTTCGGCGGCGGCCTTGCCGAGAATCGCGACGATTTCGGGATCGTGCGCATAGGCCCGGTCGCCGATCACGTCATGCGCACCCTCGACCGGTACATCGAGCACCGGAAGACAATCGGCGTTGATGCCGTACTGGATCAGGTCGAGCGCATGAAGACGCGACATCAGCCAGCTTGCACGGACGGCGGCTTCCCGATCCTGCGTGTAGATGCGTCCGAGCGTATCGGCCGGCGGATAATATCCGGCCAGCGGCGGCCGCAGGCGCTGAACGCGCCCGCCTTCCTGATCGATGAAGACCGGCGCATCGGGCCGCCCGACGCTCTCGCGCATCGACGCCACGAGATCGCGAATCTGATCCGGCTCCGACAGGTTTCGGGCGAACAGGATGAAACCCCAGGGTGCTTCATTGGCAAAGAACACCTGCTCATCACGCGACAAGACGGTGCCCGAGGCACCCAGAATCAGGGCTTTCGAATCGCTCATTGATCAACCATGACATGCAGATGCGGGGCGTCAATCATCGCCCCGCGTGAGAGACAGCCGGGCACGAAGCCCGGCTTGAGGGATTAGCGGGAAACGAAGCAGCTACCGCCCGCCGCCTTGTATTGCGTGCAAAGCTGCACGGCTTCGTCGCGCGTATTCGCCTGAATGCGCACCCGGTAGAAGGTGCCCATGCCATCGATCTCCGCGCGGACGATGTTTACGCCCCTGCCCTCCAGCACCGAAGCGTAGCGGCGCGCCAGATCCTGATAGGCTGTCTGCGCGCCTTCCGCCGAAGGCTGGGATGCGATCTGCATCGACCATTCGCCGGTATTCGTGGCGGCCGCTTCCGATTGCGCGACCGGTGCCGTCGTGGCGGGCTGTGCCGATGCGAGTTGCACCGGCGCCTGCGCCGCGCCGGACGCTTCCGGGCGCGCCTGCGGGCGGCTCGGCACGACTCCGACCGTGTCCGGCATAACCGGATCGTCCGGCAGGATTTCGCCCTGCAACGGCGCGATGGAACCGACCGGCTGCGCGTCCTCGACGCGCGGCAAACCGGGCGTCTGGCTTTGCGCCGAAAGCGCGGCATTGGCTTCGAGCTGTTCGAGCGTCGGCGCCGCGGGCACATCCTCGCGCGCCACCAGCGTACCGTCAGGGCGCACCACCATCGTACGGACGCGGCGCGGCGCGATCGATATGCCTTCGTCCTCCAGGGTTTCCGCCGCGCCGCCAAGGCGCTCGTCATTCTTCACTGAGGCCAGCATCGCATCGGCACCCGCATCATCCAGCATGGGAATTTCTTCCATGCCCACCATGGGAAAATCGTTCCCGACAGGCGGCGCGACGGCGGAGCGGACATCGAGCGGCTCCTCCGCCGACGTCATGAGTTCTTCCTGTCCGGCGCCGGGCGTGCCGGTCGCTCCGGTGGCACGCTGATAAGCCCGGCTGTCCTGGTTCGGAACCACCGCACCGCCGCGATTTTCAGGCCGCACGCGGACAGGATCGGAATCCGCCCGAACGATTACCGGAAGGCCATCGCTGGTCGGGCTGCCGGCCATGAAGTAGCCGAGACCACCCAGAAGCGCGACAGCCCCAACGCCGCCGAGGATGAAGTATTTGCGCCGCATGCCATCCTTCGGAGTCGGCGCATCGAGTGGTTCGGTGTCGGGATCGTAGTCGAAATCGACATCACCGAAATCATTGTCCGCCTGAGCCGACTGGGGCTCGTGGACATAGCCGTAATCGCCATCCGTGTACGATCCTTGCAGGGGGATCGTATCGGCTGACGACGCCGCCGGCGCGGACGCGGATACAGTATTCGCACTCTCTTCCTCGGGAGCGAGGCTGCCGAATGCCACGTCGAGTTCCGCCTCCAGATCGTCCGGCGAAAAGAGCGGCGCGACCTCCTCGGGCTGGGCGAGCTCGGGGATGTCGAGGTCGTCGACGATAGCCGTCGGCTGTTCATCGACCTCGACCGTCTCGATCTCCGGTGCGACCGGACGATCCGTCCGCGCCATGCCGAACAGCGGCGTTGCGGGCTGAACCGGCTCCGCCGTTCTGGCCGCCGAACCGCGCTCACCGCCGCCGAAACGGGCCATCGCGGCCGGCGCAAGGGCCGCAAGCATGGCAAGCGGACCCGTCTTCTTCGGGGCTACGGGTTCTTCGACGCGATCGCCATGCAAGGCATCCGGCGATTGCGTGTCGAAATCGTTCCACGAGTTTGATTCAGCCTTAACGGTCTCCCGATCGTTCGATTCGGGCAAATATTCTTCGGCCGAATCGAAGGCGACGTCGTCCAGATCAAGATCGAAGTCCAGATCGTCGGCAACCGGTTCATCTATGGGCTGAGAGGCCACCGGTTCCAGCGGAGCTTCGAACGATGCAGCGGAAAAGCTGTCGTCGTCCCCAAGAAGGGCGCCGAGTTCGTCTTCGAGGCTAAGCGGCTGCGGGGCCGGCTTCTGCTCCACCGCAGGTGCAGCGAAAACCTCTTCGTGCCGGATCGTCTCGACACTGGCAAATGTCTCAGGCGCGGCCGCCGGATAGACCGGCGCGGGGTCGGCATTGAGCCAGTTTTCGATGTCGCCGAGAATGTCGTCGTCGTCCGACACATCCCGGCGCAATTCAGGTTCACGCCATGCGGCAACGTCCTCACGCGGGGGGGCGACCGATTCTACGGGTCCCTCGACCTGCAGATCCGCCGCACTCCATGCGCCGCCGATCGCCGCATTACGATCGCTGGCGACGAAATCGTCCAGCCGATCGTCAGCGGGACCGGCCTGGAGCACGTCGTCATGCGCGAACGTATCCAGAGGCACGGCAGATTCCGGCGCACCCGTCTCGTTCAGATCGTCGGCAAAGGCGAAATCGAGATCGAAATCTTCGGCCGCCACAGCCTCGGCAGGCACCTCCGCGGCGAAGACCTCCGGCTGATCGTGCTCGCCTGTTTGAAGATCGAATTCAAATCGCTCGATGTCACTCGTCTGATCGTTCGGGTAGGAAGAATCCGCGAAAACAGTCTCTTCCGGTCGATCGAATTCGAACGCCGCAACCGGTTCTACAGGTTGTGCAAAGGCCGAATCTTCATCCGCGGCAAGAGGCTGCGTGTGGTCACCATCATCGAAGTCTTCAAACGCGAGGTCGAAATCATCGACCGCCGGTTCGGCAACGGAAACGCCTTCGTCGATCTCCGGCACCGCTGCGAAAAGCGCATGCGACCTAACGTCAAAATCGTCCGGCACGTCATCAACTTCGGCTTCGAAGGCTATTGGTGGCGCGACGAGGTCGTTCTGCGAACTATCAGCCGGCGAAAGCGGCAAATGCGGACCGTCATCATCCAGTTCCAGGTCGAAAGCCAGATCGAGATCGTCGGACAAATCATCACCTTGGCCCTCGAAGTCGATGGCCGGTGCGACCAGATCGTCCTGCGGCTCATTCGTGGCCGAAAGCGGCAGATCGTGTCCGTTGTCCTCGAGTTCGAGATCGAGCGACAGGTCGAGATCGCCGAACGCGTCGTCGTCGAAAGGCTCGTCATGAGCGGCCGGCTCGGGCGCTGCGTATTGCGGCTCCTGCGTCCAGTGATCGGCGACGGACGACTGAACCGGCACCACCGCATCGGCCTCATCGAGATCACCGAGCATCTCACGCTCGAGGTCGATGTCGAAATTCTCGTTTGCCGCAAGATCCGGTTCCGACTTCGAGGCGCGTGGAGCGTCCGCCATCCGCATCAGTTCGGCGAACGGATCATTGTCCAGAAAACCGGATTCGTCGGGTCGCTTGAAAGGATTGTCTGCCATGCCTTTTCCCGTACTCGCACTCGGTCGGACGCCGGCGACGTCTCAATGATCTTGGCCGCTACCAGCGCAATGTGGGCAAAAGGTGACGCCTTACGTTAAGGCAACTAGCGCATTTCCGCCGGCGCATCCGCGCCGACAAGCGCAAGTCCGGACGAAAGAACGTTGGACACCGCCTGCACCATTCCGAGCCTGGCACGCGTCAATTCTGGATCGTTAACCTTAACAAAGCGTAAGTCGTTATTATCGGTGCCCCGGTTCCAGTGTCCGTGGAACGCGCTCGCGAGGTCGTAGAGGTAAAAGGCGAGGCGATGCGGCTCCTGCGCCTGCGCGGCCTGCTCGACCACGCGCGGATATTCGACCAGCTTGCGGATCAGCGCCAGTTCGCCCTCGTCGGTCAGTCGGAAGCTTGCATCCTTCATCGCCTGCGGTTCGATCCAGTCCGTACCGAGCTGGTCCTGCGCCTGCCGGAAGACTGAATGGCAACGTGCCGAGGCGTATTGAACGTAGAAAACCGGATTGTCCTTCGATTTCTCCGTCACCTTGGCGAAGTCGAAATCAAGCGGCTCGGAACTCTTGCGATAAAGCATCATGAAACGGATGGCATCGCGCCCGACCTCGTCGACAACCTCGCGCAAGGTCACGAATTCCCCTGCCCGCTTCGACATGCGAACGGGCTCGCCGTCGCGCAGCAGCTTGACGAGCTGGCACAGAAGAACGGTCACTTCGAGTTCGTCCCCGGCGAGCGCCTTGGCAAGCGCTTCGAGCCGCTTCACATAGCCGCCATGGTCGGCGCCCAGAACGAAAACAAGCTCCTCGAATCCGCGCTGATACTTGTCCTTCATATAGGCGACGTCGGCCGCAAAATATGTGAACGCGCCGTCCGACTTGATCAGCGGCCGGTCGATGTCGTCGCCCACCGCTGTGGACTTGAACAGCGTCTGCTCGCGGTCTTCCCAGTCGTCGGGAAGCTGGCCCTTGGGCGGCGGCAGCTTGCCCTTGTAGACGTGGCCCTTGAGCGTCAAATCATTGATGGCCGACAGGATCGCCCCGCCGTTGCCGCCATGCAGGCTGCGCTCGGAAAAGAACACGTCGTGATGGACGTTGAGAGCAGCAAGATCGTCGCGGATCATCGCCATCATGGCGTTGATAGTCCGGTCCTTGACGATGCCAAGCGCATCCCCGCTCGGCATTTCGAGAAGCTTCGAGCCGAACTCAGCCGCGAGCGCCTGCCCGACCGGAACCAGATAGTCGCCCGGATAAAGCCCTGCCGGTATCTCGCCGATCTTCTCGCCGAGCGCTTCGCGGTAGCGCAGCATGACCGATTGCGCCACCACGTCGATCTGCGCGCCGGCATCGTTGATGTAATATTCCTTGGTCACGTCATAACCGGCAAAAGCCAGCATATTGGCCAGCGCATCGCCGACGACCGCACCGCGGCAATGGCCGACATGCATCGGCCCGGTCGGGTTCGCCGAGACATACTCGACATTGACCTTGCGCTTCGCCCCGATCGTCGAACGGCCGTAATCGCCGCCGCCGTCGAGAATCTCGCCGAGGCGCTTTTGCCAGAACTCGTCATCGAGGCGCAGATTGACGAAGCCGGGACCGGCGACGTCCACCGCCGCAACGTCCGGCTCGCCGCCCAGCGCCTCCGCCAAGCGTTCGGCCAGCGCGCGCGGGTTCGTCTTCGCCTGCTTGGCAAGCACCATCGCGGCGTTCGTCGCCAGATCGCCGTGGCTCGGATCGCGCGGCGGCTCGACGGTCACGCGCGAAAGATCGATGGCGCCGCCCTCGCCCTCAAGGTCGAAACCCTTCAGAATCTTCTCGATACGTGCGTTGAATTCGGCGAAAATGTTCATCGAAGGCAAATCTCGTGACGGGGAATGACAGGCCGCATCAGCGGCGGCGCGCTTGGCGGCGGCCCTAACGCAAATCGGGTGTACGGTCAAACAGGCGGCGGTGTTCACGCTGCGCATATGTGTCGGTCATGCCGGCGAGAAAATCGCCCACACGGCGCGCGCGCCCGGCCTCGTCGGTCGCGATATGATCGTTTCGCCAGTCCTCGGGCAGCGCCGCATCGTCTTCCATGTACCGGTCGAAGAGATCGCGCACGATCCGGTCGGCGTCAGCTCGCACATCCATGACGTCAGGATGCCGGTATAGGCATTTGTAAAGAAAGGACTTCAGCTCCGTTTCCGCCTTGCGCATAGCGGGCGAGAAGGTAACGAGCGTCTCGCCCGCTTCGTGCACGTCCAAGACGGATTGCGGCGCGATCCGCGCAAGATTGGCGCCGGCAGTCTCGATCACGTCCTCGACCATGAGCGTGATCTGCCGGCGCATCAGTTCATGCGCCGTGCGAACCGGGTCGAGCGTCGGATACTGATCACGCACGCCGTGCAATATATCCGCGCACAGCGGCACATCTTCCAGCATGTCGAGCGAGATCAGCCCGGCGCGAAGGCCGTCGTCGATATCGTGCGTGTCATAGGCGATGTCGTCCGCGATCGCCGCCGCCTGCGCCTCAAGCCCGGCATGACGGTCGAGTTCGAGATCGTGAAGGGCATTGTATTCGGCAATCGCAGGCGGGATGTCGCCGGTCAGTGGTCCGTTGTGCTTCACGAGGCCTTCGAGCGTCTCCCACGACAGGTTCAGTCCGTCGAATTGCGCATAGCGCCGCTCAAGTTCCGTGACGATCCGCAGGGACTGGGCATTGTGGTCGAAACCGCCCCAGGGTTTCATCTTGGCGTCGAGCGCATCCTCGCCCGTGTGTCCGAACGGCGTATGGCCGAAATCGTGGACGAGCGCGACCGCTTCGGCCAAGTCTTCGTCAAGACGCAGCGCACGCGCCAGTGCACGCGCGATCTGCGACACTTCGATCGTATGCGTCAGGCGCGTGCGGTAGTGGTCGCCCTCATGCGCGATAAAGACCTGCGTCTTGTGCTTCAGGCGGCGAAAGGCGGTCGAATGGATGATCCGGTCGCGGTCGCGCTGGAACGGTGTGCGTGTCGCGCTTTCGGGCTCTGGCACCAGCCGTCCGCGCGTGGCGGCCGGATCGGTGGCGTAGGAGGCGCGCGGCCGATAGCCGAAGCCGATCTCGCCGGCGTTCAATCGTTCGTCGCTCATGGCCGCTTTCGTTGACTTGTTCCCGCGCGCTTCATACCTATGGTGTGAATGCGAACGCAAGGTGACGCCATGGGCATCGACGCCGGAACGAACATGAAATCCGTGGAAGTGAGCGACGCCGCGATCAGGCGCGTGGCGGCGATTCTGGCCAAGGAGCCGGGAAAGTCGGCTCTGCGCGTCGCGGTCGAGGGCGGCGGCTGTTCGGGATTCTCCTATACATTCGATCTGGTCGAGGGGCAGAACGACGATGACGTCGTCATTGAGCGCGACGGTGGGCGGGTACTCATCGACGAGATTTCACTCGTCTATATGGGTGGTTCGGTCATCGATTTCGTCGATGATCTGATGGGCCAGTCCTTCCAGATCCGCAACCCGAACGCGGTTGCCTCCTGCGGCTGCGGCACGAGCTTCGCCATCTGAATGAAAATCGCGACCTGGAACATCAACGGCGTCAAGGCGCGCATCGACAACCTTTTGCATTGGCTAAGTGAAAGCCAGCCGGACATTGCCTGCCTGCAGGAAATCAAGTCGGTCGACGAGAACTTTCCCCGCCTGGAAATCGAGGCGCTGGGCTATCACGTCGAAACGCATGGCCAAAAGGGCTTCAACGGCGTTGCCATCCTCTCCAAGCTGCGATTCGACGAGGTCAATCGCGGCCTTGCCGGCGACGATGAGGATGTGCAGGCCCGCTTCATCGAAGGTGTCTTCTCGACCGAACGCGGCGCGCTGCGCGTCGTCTCGCTCTATCTGCCGAACGGAAATCCGGTCGATACACCCAAATTTCCCTATAAGCTCGGCTGGATGGAAAGACTGGAACGCTGGGCGCAGGCGCGGCTCGCGCTGGAGGAGCCGCTGGTGCTCGCCGGCGACTACAACGTCATCCCCGAGCCGCACGACGCACACCACCCCGAGCAATGGGTGAACGACGCGCTGTTCCAGCCGCAGACGCGGCAGTCCTTCCGACGCCTCGAAAATCTCGGCTTCACAGAAGCGTTCCGGGCCGTCAGCGACGACAAGGGCGCCTATTCCTTCTGGGACTACCAGGCCGGCGCGTGGCAGAAGAACAACGGCATCCGCATCGACCACCTGATGCTGTCGCCGGAAGCTGCCGGCCGCCTCGTCTCCTGCGATATCGAAAAGCACACCCGCGCATGGGAAAAGCCATCGGATCATGTGCCGGTGATGATCGATCTTGACATGGCACTGGCAAAAGCCGCCTGATCGATCTGAAATAACAAGAAGAACCCGCCTCGAAGGCGGGTTCTTCTTTTCCTCACTGCACTCGATCTTGCGGATCGTTCGGCACTTTCGACAGATAGTTCGCAAGCACCGCGCCGGAGATATTGTGCCAGACGCTGAAGATCGCGCTTGGCACGGCCGCAAGCGGCGAGAAATGCGCGCTGGCTAGTGCCGCGCCCAGTCCGCTGTTCTGCATTCCGACTTCAATGCTGATCGCTTTGCGCTTGGCCATCGACATACCGACGGATCGGCCCGCAAAGAAGCCGAGCAGATAGCCGATTCCGTTGTGAAGAACGACGACAGCGAAGATCATCAGGCCGGACGTTGCGATCGACGCCTGATTGACGGCAACGACAGCCGCAACGATCAGCACGATGCCGGCGACACTCACGAGCGGCAGGGCCGGAAGCGCGGCGCGCACGAGGCCCGGCGCGACTTTCTGGAGCGCGAAGCCCAGCGCAAGCGGGACGAGCACAACCTGAACGATGCTCAAGAACATGCTAGCCGCATTGACCGGCAGATACTGGCTCGCCAGCAGCCATACCAGGAAAGGCGTGACGACCGGCGCCATCAGCGTCGTGACGCTCGTACACGCAACGCTCAGCGCGATATCGCCGCGGCTGAGATAGGTCATCACATTGCTCGACGTACCGCCCGGGCAGCAGCCGACGAGGATCACGCCTGCCGCGACTTCCGGCGGCATGGGAATGATCATCGTCAGAACCAGTGCGATGAGCGGCATGATGAGGAATTGCGAGGCGACGCCGACGCCGACATCCAGCGGACGGCGCGCGACTTCGCGGAAATCGTCCAGCGACAATGTCAGGCCCATGCCGAACATGATGATACCGAGCAAGACGACGATATAGGGCGCTATGGGTGTGAAAATTGCCGGCAGGAAGAAGCCGAGAATGGCGAACAGGATGACCCACGCAGCAAATGTGCGACCGACAAAGGCCGAGAACGAGGCGACGATATTCATGAGAACTCCAATTGTCTGCGCGCGCAGTACCAATTGGTACGCAGTTCGACAAGCGAGTTTGCCTCATATTATTTCAGCGGAATACGGCCTCGGTGTAATGATCCGTCGCCATTCCGACATCTTACGCAACGTCACGATACATGGTATAATGAGCTATGATCGAAATGCTGGTCATCGCGGCAATGTCGACCGCTCCGATCGAGAGCGGCCAGCTTGATGGCGACTATACGCAGCGTCGCTACATCTGCCAGGCAAACGGCGAATTCTTCGATGAGGGCGAGAGCGCCTGCCTCGACATTCCCGGTGCGCCACGGCCTGCTCTGTGCAGCACCGTCCTCAACAATTCGGCATGGAGACCGCTAGAAGGCACATGCCGTCCCGGCGAGCCCGTACGGGCAACCACGGAACGCAACAACTGACCGGGCGCGTATGCAGCTAAAATCACCCATCGGCGAACCCGGCCCGCGGGACGACATTCCGCCGACCTGCCCGACAAAGACCATGGCCGCGGAAGCAGTGCAGCGATATCCTTCGGGAACAAAATTCGGCTGACTTTCTATGCTGAAAACGTAACGCTCACGCCGCGTTTGCGAAAATAAGACTGCATCATCTTGCGGCCCGAACGGTTGTTTTGTGCCAACCTGGCGGGGTCGAAAACGGCTTCCTTGGCACCTTCGCGAGCCAGCGCGCTCTTGAGAGCCGCTATATGTGCGTCGATATCGGCGTTGTCAGCTTGAAGCGACGCATAGATGTTGTCGGTTGCCTCAGCCACGGTCAGTTCGCTCAAGGTTTGTTCTCCTTCGATTCCTAAAAAGCCGGCTATCATAAAATGACCGGCCGACTTCCACGTCGACGAATAACTGTAAAGCGATCAAGATAAAAACTTGGAGCGGGTAGCGGGAATCGAACCCGCATATTCAGCTTGGAAGGCTGCTGCTCTACCATTGAGCTATACCCGCCTCTGGTGCAGGTTCGGCAGTTCGATGTGGGCCGGTGGTGGAGGGGGCTGGATTCGAACCAGCGTACGCATAGCGAACGGATTTACAGTCCGTCTCCTTTAACCACTCGGACACCCCTCCGTCAGACCACATCGGAGCCGTGCAACGAGGCTTGGCTGCGAACCGAATAGAACAGACAATCCCATCCAAATCCGCGAGGGGCCTTATGGCGGGACGCGCAAAACCTGTCAACCGCGCGCCGTCGCTTTGTCTGGAAATTCGAAGGTGACCATGCGTCGCCCCATGTCAAACGTTCCGCGAGCCGTCTATAGAGGGCCATGAGCACGAAAAAGACCGGCCCGCAGGGCACTCCCAAGGACAGTCACTACGCAACGTTGAGGCGCAAGTTCCGCGACGAAAAGGCGGGTGGCCCTGTCCGGCGCGAACGCCCTGCGATCGAGGCGAGCGTCCAGCCTGACGACGGCTCGGTGCGGCTCTACGGGCTTCACACCGTGCGTGCCGCGCTCGACAATCCGCGCCGCAAGATCAGGCGTCTTCTGGTGACGCGCAACGCGCTCGCCCGCCTCGGCCTTTCCGAGCCGCTCGACATGCCCTACCTGGCCGAAATCGTCGAGCCGCGCGAGATCGACAAGCTCGTGGGTTCCGATGCTGTCCATCAGGGCGTATTGATCGAAGCGATGCCACTGAAACCCAAACGCCTCGCCGACCTGAAGGAAACACGGCTCCTGCTGGTGCTCGATCAGGTGACCGACCCGCACAATGTCGGCGCGATCATGCGCTCGGCGGTCGCATTTTCGGCCGGCGCGCTGATCACGACCGGGCGTCACAGCCCTCAGGAATCGGGCGTGCTGGCGAAGTCGGCGTCCGGCGCGCTGGAGCACATCGATCATATCGAGGTCCGCAATCTGGCCGAAGCGCTGGAGGAACTGGCGATACTCGGCTTCCAGACGGTCGGCCTCGATTCGGAAGGTTCAGCTATTTTGGAAAAGACCTTTGCCGGCGAACGCCTCGCGCTTGTGCTGGGCGCCGAAGGCAAGGGCCTGCGCCAGAAGACGCGAGAGACGGTCACCGCCCTCGCCCGCCTCGACATGCCGGGCGCCATCCGTTCGCTCAACGTGTCGAATGCCGCGGCGATCTCGCTCTATGCCGCGCATCGCCATCTGGCCCAAGCGGCTCCATCTTGAGTTAAGCCGGTTTTCGTGCAGGTTTGAGACGGCGGCCGGACGGCCGGGAGTGAGCGACAAGCCGAAAAGACGCTTATTATGATCAAGACCGATATCGCGCGCCGGGTTTACAACCATACCTGGAAGCTCGATCCAATCATCCGCAGCCTGCTGGATACCGACTTCTACAAGCTCCTGATGTTGCAGATGATCCGCGGCGTCTATCCCGATGTCGACGCGACCTTCACGCTGATCAACCGCACAAAATCGGTGCGGCTCGCCGACGAGATCGACGAGGGCGAATTGCGCGCACAGCTCGACCATGCCCGCACGCTGCGCTTCACCAAGAAGGAGATGATCTGGCTCGGCGGCAACACCTTCTATGGCCGCAACCAGATCTTTCGTCATGATTTCCTTCGTTGGCTCGCCGATTTCCGCCTGCCTGAATATGAACTGACCCGCCGCGACGGCCAGTTCGAGCTGACCTTCCACGGTCGCTGGCACGACACGACGATGTGGGAGATTCCCGCGCTTGCCATCATCAACGAATTGCGTTCGCGCGCCGCGCTGAAATCGATGGGCCGCTTCGCGCTCGACGTCACCTATGCGCGCGCCAAGGCGCGGGTGTGGGAAAAGGTCGAACGGCTGCGCGAATATCCGGACTTGAGGATTTCGGATTTCGGCACGCGCCGGCGCCATTCGCACCTATGGCAGCGCTGGTGCGTGGAGGCCCTGAAGGAAGGCATCGGTTCCTCCTTCACCGGCACGTCGAACGTGCTTCTGGCCATGGACACCGACCTCGAGGCGCTCGGTACCAACGCGCACGAACTGCCTATGGTGCTGGCAGCCATGGCCAATTCCGATGAAGAACTGAAAACCGCGCCCTACCGCGTTCTTCAGGACTGGCAAAGCCACTATGGCGGCAATCTTCTGATCGTCTTGCCGGACGCCTTCGGCACCGACGCCTTTTTGCGCGACGCGCCCGATTGGGTCGGCGAATGGACCGGCTTTCGCCCGGACAGCGCGCCGCCCATCGAAGGCGGCGAACGGATACTCGCCTGGTGGCGCAAGCATGGCATCGATCCGCGCGAGCGGTTGATCATCTTTTCCGACGCGCTCGACGTCGAGACGATCGAGAAGACCTATGTGCATTTCCGCGGCAAGGTGCGGATGACGTTCGGCTGGGGCACGAACCTGACCAACGATTTCCACGACTGCGCGCCCGAACGCAACGAGGCGCTGAAGGCCATCTCGCTCGTCTGCAAGGTGACGTCGGTGAACGGCCGCCCGGCCGTGAAGCTGTCCGACAACCCCGAAAAGGCAACCGGCGACCCCGCCGAGATCGAGCGCTATCTGCGTGTCTTCGGCGACAAGGAGCGCGTGCGCCACCCCGTCACGGTGTAACCGGAGCATCGGGCCGAAAAGTGGAGGCCGGTTTTCGGGATAATCCGATGCTCGACCAGATTAGTCGATCAGGCTCCAGAAGAAGCGGGCCGACACGAAGATGCAGAACAGGCCGAACGCGATTTCGAGCTGACGCTTCTTCAGCGCGTGCGCGATGCGCACGCCATAGGGCGTCACGATCAGCGCGATCGGTATGATGAGCGCCACCGCGATCCAGTTGATATAGCCCGTCGAGGCGATCGGCAGATCGGGATTGTTCCAGCCTGCCCAGATATAGCCGAGCGTTCCGGGGATGGCGATCAGGACGCCGACGCCGGACGACGTGGCGACCGCCTGATGCATGGACCGGCCATACATCGTCATGAAGGTGTTGTTCATCACACCGCCGCCGATACCCATCAGCGTCGAGAAATAGCCGATGATGACGCCCGCAACGCTGCGACCGGCAGTACCAGGCAGATCCGGCGAAAGACGCCAGGACTCGCGGTTGAACAGAAGACGGACGGCGACGAGCAGCATCAGGACGGCGAAGACGACCCTCAGCCCCTCGCTCGTAATGAATGCGGCGGTGATAGATGCCAGAATGACTCCGATCGGCACCGGAACGAGAAAGCTTTTCAAAAGGTCCATGTCGACCGCGCCGCGCGCCTTATGCGCCGTGAAGGAGCGAAGCGAGGTCGGAATGATGATGGCGAGCGACGACCCGACGGCAAGGTGCATGCGCACCGACTCGTCGACGCCGAGTATCTCGAACACCTGATAGAAAACCGGCACCAGAACCGCGCCGCCGCCAATGCCGAAAATGCCCGCCATCAAGCCGGAGACGATACCGGATATGGCGATCACGCCCGCAAAGACGGCAAGTTCGTTCCACGGCAGATCGAGACCGGACATGGTGTTTCCTCAAAGGAGTGTCGTGAAGACCCGCTATCGCGATGCCGGGGCAATGTAAACCGGATCAGGCCGCGTCGCGGTCCTGGCCCAGCCGAATCTCAGCAAAGGCCGCATGAAGCACTTCAGGCCCCGCGCCCGGCCTCGTCGCCTCGGTCGACAGAATCTGGCGGAAACGCCTTGCGCCCTGCATGCCGTGGAAAAGTCCCACCATGTGCCGCGTGACGTGCGTAAGCCGCCCGCCCGTAGCGATATGGGCGGCGCAATAGTCAGCCATCCGGTCGATGAGTTCGCCCCATGAGGGCGTCGGCTCGCCCGATCCATAAACGCGGCTGTCGACATCGACGAGCAGGCCCGGCACATGGTAGGCGGCGCGGCCCATCATGACGCCGTCCATCACCTTCAGATGCTGCGCCGTCTGATCCAGATCGGCGATGCCGCCGTTGATGCCGATGAAGCGATTGGGAAGCCGCCGTTTCAAACGATGGACCCGGTCATAGTCGAGCGGCGGGATATCGCGGTTTTCCTTGGGACTCAAACCCTGCAGCCACGCCTTGCGTGCATGGACCCACAGCGCATCGGCGCCGGCTGCGATCACCTTGTCGGCGATCTCGTCCAGCGCGACTTCCGGATCCTGATCATCGACGCCGATCCTGCATTTGACGGTAACGGGAACGGACACTTCGGCCTTCATCGCCGCCACGCAGTCGGCGACGAGATCTGGCGTGCGCATCAGGCACGCGCCGAACGTGCCGCTTTGAACACGATCCGACGGACAGCCGACATTGAGGTTGATCTCGTCATAGCCCCATTCGGCTGCGATCGACGCCGCCCGAGCAAGCTTTGCCGGATCGCTCCCGCCCAGTTGCAGGGCGACGGGATGTTCCTCGGGCGACAAACCGAGCAGCCGGTCGCGATTGCCGTGGATCACCGCATCGGCCACCACCATCTCCGTATAGAGCAGCGAATGACGCGTCATCTGCCGGTGGAAGAACCGACAATGCCTGTCGGTCCAGTCCATCATCGGCGCGATGGCGAAAAGCGGTGGTTTATAGAGCGGCGGTGTCAAACGATCATCCTTTGCGCGAGGGTTTAACCGAACACGCTCGAGATAGGAAGCTTCGAGCTTTCTTGGGCGTGTGCGGCCCGGCGACGGCATTCCACTCGATCCCGTTTCGTGCGATATCGTAGGTGACGAGAAAAACTGGATAACAAGAACGATGACGGCAAAGCTTCAAGCCGCCACCTTGCACCATCTGCCGACGGCTAAGACGGCGAACGAGACGATCAGGCGCAATCCGGGCATGCCGCTCGACCTCGGCTGGCTGGAGGCGATGCGCCATGTGAACCGCAGCGCGCTGGAGCGCCGCGTCCAGACGATGACGAAGCGACGCTCCATCAAGGCGGACAATCAGGCCGCGTGGCTTTTGAAATCCATTGCGCTGATGGATCTGACGACCCTGTCGAGCGATGACACGCCGGACCGTGTGAAGCGGCTTTGCGCCAAGGCGCGCAATACGCTGCGCGGCGATCTGGTCGCCGGGCTTGAGCTTGAGCATCAGGTCCACCCGGCAGCCATTTGCGTCTATCATCCGTTCGTCGCGACGGCCGTAAAGGCGCTGGACGGGAGCGGCATTCACGTCGCCGCCGTCTCGACCGCCTTCCCGCACGGGCTCGCCCCGCTGGAAACCCGGCTGGTCGAAGTGCGCGCCTCCGTCGCCGACGGCGCGGACGAGATCGATATCGTCATCCCGCGCGGGCTGGTGTTCGGCGCGCGCTGGCAGGAACTTTATGACGAGATCGCGGCCTTTCGCGAAGCCTGCGGCGAGGCGCATCTGAAGGTCATTTTGGGCACCGGCGACCTCGTCACCTTGCGCAATGTCATGCTCGCCTCGATGGTGGCGATGATGGCGGGCGCGGATTTCATCAAGACTTCGACCGGCAAGGAAAGCGTCAATGCCACTTTGCCCGTCGGCCTCGTCATGGTGCGCGCGATCCGTGAATATTTCGAGCGTACGGGACTTTATATCGGCTTCAAGCCGGCCGGCGGCATCTCGACCGCAAAGTCGTCGCTCGACTGGCTGGTGCTGATGCGCGAGGAACTCGGCCGTCGCTGGCTTGAGCCGGACCTCTTTCGCTTCGGCGCGTCGAGCCTGTTGACCGACATCGAACGCCAACTCGAACATCATCTGACCGGCCGCTATTCGGCCGGTTTCCGCCACGCGATGGCTTAGGACGTTTACGACGTGAATATTCAGCAACGCTACGACGCCATGGATTATGGCCCCGCCCCCGAATCCCGCTCCGAGGCCGACAAGTGGCTCGCGGGACGCGACTTCTCGGCGTCTCTTTTCATTGATGGCGAATGGAAGAAACCGGCGGGCAAGAAGACCTTCGAAACACGCGATCCGGCTTCGAACAAACTGCTCGCGACACTCGGCGAGGCGGGTGCCGACGATATTGACGCCGCCGTTTCCGCCGCGCGCAAGGCGCTGCCCAAATGGCAGGCGCTGTCCGGCTACCAGCGGGCGCGCCATCTTTACGCGATCGGCCGCGCCATGCAGCGCCATGCGCGCCTGTTCGCCGTGCTGGAATCGCTCGACAATGGCAAGCCGATCCGTGAAAGCCGCGATATCGACGTGCCGCTGGCGATCCGTCATTTCATTCACCACGCCGGCTGGGCGCAGGCGCTCGATACGGAGTTTCCGGGCCAAAAGGCGGTCGGCGTCGCCGGCCAGATCATCCCGTGGAATTTCCCGCTTCTGATGCTCGCCTGGAAGATCGCACCGGCGCTTGCCGCCGGCTGCACAATCGTCCTGAAGCCGGCCGAATTCACGCCGCTGACGGCCATCCTCTTCGCCGAAATCTGCGAGCGCGTCGGCCTGCCCAAGGGCGTAGTCAACATCGTGCAGGGCGGTCCCGAAGCAGGCGCGGCGATCGTCGAGCATGACGGCGTCGACAAGATCGCCTTCACCGGCTCGTCCGAAGTCGGCAAGATCATCCGTCGGACCACCGCAGGCACGGGCAAGAAGCTATCGCTTGAATTGGGCGGCAAGTCGGCCTTCATCGTCTTCGAGGATGCCGATCTCGATTCCGCCGTCGAGGGTCTGGTCGACGGCATCTGGTTCAATCAGGGTCAGGTCTGCTGCGCGGGCTCGCGCCTTCTGGTGCAGGAAAGCGTCGCCGAGCGCTTCATCGCCAAGGTCAAGGCGCGCATGGCGAAGCTGCGCCTCGGCGACCCGCTGGACAAAAACACCGATATCGGCCCGCTGGTCGAAAAGACGCAACTCGAACGCGTGCGCCGCCTCGTCGCGCAGGGCGAAGCCGAGGGCGCCGAGTGCTGGCGACCCGAATGCCTGATACCAGCCGAGGGTCATTATCATCTGCCCGTGCTCGCCACCAATCTCGCGCCCGCCAATGTGCTGGCGCAGGAGGAAGTGTTCGGCCCGGTGCTGGCTGCGATGACCTTCCGCACGACTGACGAAGCGGTCGCGCTCGCCAACAACACACGCTACGGGCTTGCCGCATCGGTCTGGAGCGAGAACATCAATCTCGCCCTCGACGCCGCGCCGAAGCTCAAGGCGGGCGTCGTCTGGATCAACGGAACCAACATGTTCGACGCCGCCTGCGGCTTCGGCGGTTACCGGGAAAGCGGGTTCGGCCGCGAGGGCGGCCGCGAGGGTCTCGGCGAATATTTGACGAAGCCGGCCGGCAAATCCGCCGATCTTGCACCGTCAAAGCCCGCGGCGACGACCACCACCATGGACGCCGGAGGCATCGATCGCACGGCGAAGCTCTATATCGGCGGCAAGCAGGTCCGCCCCGACGGCGGCTATTCGATGCCGGTCGTCGATCCGAAAGGACGGCTTGTCGGCGAGGTCGGTGTCGGCAGCCGCAAAGACATTCGCGATGCCGTTTCCGCCGCCCACGCGGCCAAGGGCTGGGCATCGGCGACGGGCTACAATCGGTCTCAGGTGCTCTATTTCTTTGCGGAGAACCTCGACGCGCGCGCCGACGAATTCGCCGCAAGGATCGCGGCTCTGACGGGAGCATCGGCGCGCAACGCACGCGCCGAAGTCGATCTTTCCGTCGAACACCTCTTCGCGCTCGCCGGACTGGCCGACAAATATGAGGGCCGCGTCCACCAGCCGCCTGCCCGTGCCGTCACGCTTGCGCTGCACGAGCCGGTCGGCGTCGTCGGTCTCGTCGCATCGGACGATCAGCCATTGCTCGGTCTGATCTCGCTGATCGCTCCCGCGCTCGCCATGGGCAATTGCGTCGTGGCGGTGCCCTCCGCACGTCATGCGCTGGTCGCAACGGATCTCTATCAGGTCATGGAAACGTCGGACCTGCCGTCCGGCGCCGTCAACATCGTCACCGGCCCTTCAGCCGAACTTGCCAAAGTCCTGGCCATGCACGACGATGTGGACGGTCTTTGGTGCGTCGCCGACAACGAGACCTGCCGCGTGGTCGAAGCCGAATCGGCGGGCAATCTCAAGCGCGTGTGGACGAGTGGAGGCAAATCGGTCGACTGGACGTCCACGCCTCACGATCTGCTGTTGCCACGGGCCGTCGAAGTGAAGAACATATGGGTGCCGTTTGGAGATTGAAGGCGGGGATCTAGGATGAGCGCTGCCGGGGATCATGTCGACGAAGATACATTCCTGCCTGGGGATACGTCCCGATCGCTGCCCATTTCCCTGCTGCGCGCCCGCGAGGCCGTCATGGTCAGGTTTCGCCCGCTTCTGGCGTCCCACGATCTGACGGAACAGCAATGGCGCGTGATCCGCATGCTGGGCGAAACGAGCCCGCTGGATGCATCCGACCTTGCGGAACGCGCCTGCATTCTGGCCCCCAGCCTGACGCGCATCATCAAGTCGCTTGAAGAACGCGGCCTGATCCGCCGCGAGCGGGACGATGGCGATGCGCGGCGCGCACTCTTGAGCCTCAATCCCGCCGGTCGTGACCTCATCCGTACCGTGATGCCGCAGAGCAATGCGATCTACATGCGACTGCAGGCGCGCTACGGTCACGACAAGGTGGAAATCCTCATCGACATGCTGAACGAACTGGCCGCCACCAGGGACGGGAAATGAGCCGCATCGTTCTGCATAATTATTTCCGGTCCTCGACGTCCTATCGTGTGCGGATCGCGCTCAATCTGAAAGGTGTCGCGTACGACTATGTCGCGCATCATCTGCGGCACGGCGAACAGCGCAACCCCGCGTTTCTCGCGGTGAACCCGCAAGGGCTGGTGCCGACGCTGGTCTGGAGCGACGGAACGGTCATCACGCAATCACTGGCGATCTGCGAATTTCTGGACGAAACGATCCCGGAGCCGCCGCTTCTGCCGGCCGATCCGGCAGGTCGCGTGCATGTCCGCGCTCTTGCCCAGATGATTGCATGTGAAATCCATCCGGTGAACAATCTGCGCGTCCTGACGGAGTTGCGCAGACGCTTCGGCGCGGATGCTTCAGCCATCGCCGACTGGTTTGGGCACTGGGTGAGCGAAACATTCGAACCGCTTGAATCGATTCTTGCTTCCCATCGTCTCACCGGGCGATTCTGCCACGGTGACGTGCCCGGCCTTGCCGACATCTGCCTCGTCGCCCAAGTTGCGAACAACGCACGTTTCGGCGTTGACATGACACGCTATCCAACGATTGCGCGCATCGATGCCGCATGCCTGGAACTGCCTGCTTTTGCAGATGCCGCGCCAATGCGCCAGCCCGACGCCGAATAGATCAGTTGACGGAACTGTCCGCTTCGATCGGCGGGTTGAGAAGCGCCAGACGCGCCTGCGGCTCTGCCTGTACGCTACCGAAAAAGTAAAACGACCCCGCCACGAGCGCGCCAAGAAGCGCTGTGGATAAAACCTTGCCTGCCATTTTTCTGCATCCCACACGGCGTCGAAACGCCAGTCCCTTCAAAGGGAAAACCGGGAGCGGTGGGGATCGTTCCGCAAAAAATCCATCTTCCGGCCATGCAGATGGCCGGAAGATGGAAAGCTCAGCCGGCGGTGACCTCGACGACCTTGCCTTCGATAAGCGTCACGCGGCGGTCCATACGTCCGGCAAGTTCGTGGTTATGCGTGGCAATGAGAGCCGAAAGGCCCGACTGGCGCACCAGTGCTTCGAGTGCGTCGAACACGTAACCCGCCGTCGCGGGATCGAGATTGCCGGTCGGCTCGTCCGCCAGAAGCAGACGCGGGGCGTTGGCGACTGCCCGAGCGATCGCCACGCGCTGCTGCTCGCCGCCAGACAATTCGGCCGGACGATGCGACGCGCGATGCCCGATCTTCATGTAGTCGAGCAGTTGCGCGCTACGCTCCTTGGCCTGTTTCGGGGAAAGCCCCTGCACGAGCTGCGGCATCATGATGTTTTCGAGCGCGGTGAATTCCGGCAGAAGATGATGGAACTGATAGACGAAGCCGATTTCGTTGCGCCGGATCGCGGTCCGGTCATCGTCGGAAAGCTGTCCGCATTCCTGCCCGTTGAGCATGACTTCGCCGGCATTTGGCCGCTCGAGGAGACCTGCCGAATGAAGCAGTGTCGACTTGCCCGCCCCCGACGGTGCGACAAGCGCGACCATTTCGCCCTGCCCGATCGTGAAATCAGCCTTGTCGAGGATGACGAGCTTGCCCGACGCGTCCTCGTACGATCGCTCAACCTTGTTGAGCTGAAGAACCGTCTTCGTCGCCATTATTCGTACCTCAGCGCATCGACGGGATCGAGCTTTGCCGCGCGCCAGGCCGGAAAGAGCGTGGCGAGGAAGGACAGCACAAGCGCCATCAGGACGACTGATATGGTCTCCGCGATGTCCATGCGCGCCGGCAACTGGCTCAGGAAATAGAGTTCGGGATTGAAAAGCGTCGTGCCCGAAAGCCAGGAGAAGAACTGCCGGATCAGCTCGACATTCATGCACACGATGACCCCCAGAACGACGCCCGCCAAGGTGCCAACCACGCCGATCGCCGCGCCCGTCATGAAGAAGATGCGCATGACCGCGCCGCTCGTCGCGCCCATGGTTCGCAAGATCGCGATATCGCGTCCCTTGTCCTTCACCAGCATGAAAAGGCCGGAGATGATGTTGAGCGCGGCGACGAGCACGATCAACGTCAGGATCATGAACATCACGTTCCGCTCGACTTGAAGGGCGGAGAAGAATGTCTGGTTGCGTTGCCGCCAGTCCGTCAGGAACACCGGCCGCATGGCCGCGTCCTCGACGGCCGGCCGCAACTGGTCGACCATGTCGGGGTTGTCGACGAAAAGCTCGATCGATTGCGCGACGCCGTCGGAGTTGAAGAAGAGCTGCGCTTCCTCCATCGGCATGAAGATGACAGACGCATCATACTCCGACATGCCGAGCTGGAAGATCGCGGCGACCGGATAGGACTTGACCCGTGGCGTGGTTCCAAACGGTGTCACGTCGCCGTCGGCCGAGGCGAATGTGATCGGGTCGCCCACGGCAAGTCCGAGCGACTGCGCCATGCGGCTGCCGATGACGACGCCCTGGTCGCCCTGGAAGTTATCGAGCGAACCGTCGATGATGTTGCCCGAGATGCTTTCCATACGCTGGAGGTCCTCAGCCCGCAGGCCCCGAACCATGGCACCTGTGCCGGCCGAGCGCCGGCCAGACGCCAGCACCTGCCCATCCACCAGCGGAATCGCGTAGCGCACGCCGGCGATGCCGTTGAAACGCGCGGCGATCTCCTCGTAATCGTCGAGACCGCTGTCGATCGGCTGCACGATCAGATGACCGTTGATGCCGAGGATACGGTCGAGCAGTTCGGCGCGAAAGCCGTTCATCACGGCCATGACGATGATCAAGGTCGCCACGCCGAGCATGATGCCGATGAAGGAAATCATGGAGATGACGGAAATCACCGTTTCCTTGCGCTTGGAACGCAGATAGCGCCACGCGACCATGCGCTCGAAGCCCGAAAACGGTCCGGCGCCTTTCTTGGAGACGGCCTCGCTCATGCGCTCGCCCCCAGCGCGGCGACGACATTGTCGAGCGGCACCGTGCGGCGCTCGCCCGTCTTGCGGTTCTTGATTTCGACCTCATTGGCGGCCAGTCCGCGCGGGCCGACGATCACCTGCCACGGCAGTCCGATCAGATCTGCGGTGGCGAACTTGCCGCCCGCACGGCTGTCGGTATCGTCATAGAGAACCTCGCGGCCGGCCGCTTCGAGTTCGCCGTAAAGCTTGTCGCAGGCCGCATCACAGGCCGCGTCGCCCGTCTTCATGTTGATCAGCGCGACATGGAACGGCGCGACCTCCTCGGGCCACACGATGCCGTTCTCGTCATGGCTCGCCTCGATGATACCCGCAACCAGGCGCGACGGACCAATGCCGTAGGAACCCATGGAAACGAAATGCTCCTTGCCGTCCGGCCCCTGCACCTTGGCGCCCATCGGCTTCGAATATTTTTCGCCGAAGTGGAAGATATGGCCGACCTCGATGCCGCGCGCCGCCAGTTGCTTGCCCGCTTCCACCTGCCCCCAGGCGTCTTCATCGTGCATCTCGTCGGTCGCCGCATAGGGCGTCGTCCATTGCTCGACGATTCCGGCGATAGCCGCATCGTCCGTAAAGTCCGTGTCGGCGCCCGGAACGGGAAGATCGAGATAGGCCTTGTCGCAATAGACCTGGCTTTCGCCCGTCTCGGCAAGGATGATGAACTCGTGGGAAAGATCGCCCCCGATCGGTCCGGTATCGGCTCGCATCGGGATCGCCTTCATGCCTACGCGCGTGAAAGTGCGCAGGTAAGACACGAACATCCGGTAATAGGCCGCTTTCGCACCCTCATAATCGAGATCGAAGGAATAGGCGTCCTTCATCAGGAACTCTCTGCTGCGCATCACACCGAAGCGCGGGCGGACCTCGTCGCGGAACTTCCATTGGATATGGTAGAGATTGAGCGGCAGATCCTTGTAGGACTTGACGTAGGATCGGAAAATCTCGGTGACCATCTCCTCATTGGTCGGCCCGTAGAGCATCTCGCGATCCTGCCGGTCGCGGATGCGCAGCATTTCCTTGCCGTAGGCGTCGTAACGCCCGCTCTCGCGCCAAAGCTCCGCGGACTGGATCGTCGGCATGAGGATTTCCAGCGCACCGGCACGATTCTGCTCTTCGCGGATGATCGTATTGACCTTTTCCAGCACGCGCTTGCCGAGCGGCAGCCACGAGAACGACCCCTGCCCCTGCTGGCGGATCATTCCTGCGCGCAGCATCAGGCGGTGCGAGACGATTTCCGCCTCGCGGGGGTTTTCCTTGAGGATGGGAAGAAAGTACTGCGACAAACGCATCAAGCACGTCCATTCGAGAAGAGAGAAGGCGCGGAATCAAAGGCGATGAAGCCCCGATTGCCCGCGCTTCATAGCTATTTCAAGGCCCGTTGAAAACCCGTAAGACTTTCGGGAGGAAGCCCGCATGGCTGTGCCGATTAATTGTGCATTGCAGCACAAATTGCAGGCCCTCAAAGCGAAATTTAAGGTGACATCGGTGCGACGATTGGTCTAGTCTCACTCCAATAACAGAGATGGCGAGAAGAATTTTTCGCTTTCCTACGCGGTCGAAGTCTTGGGAGGATGCGATCCTGGCGCGATAAACCGCTGCCACCATGGAATGGAAACGGATCGGACGCGTTTAAATTTGCAAGGCCTTGTGCCTTGCATTTTTTTTGAGCACCGAAATAAATCGAGCCGGCGAAGGACCGGCTTTGGTCGACCGGCTTCAGAAGCTCGGAAGTACGTTCGGGATGTCCTCGAACCGCCATCCGTAGACGGATGTGAGCACATAGAAGAAGCCATAGATCAGCGCGGAGACGATGGTGGTGCGCAGCACCGCCTTGCCCATATGCGAGCCTGAGGGCGCGCTCGCGGTCGTGCCGAGCGTCACGTCGCCCTCTTCGTCCTGCGTGCGCACGCCGAACGGAATCATGGCGAACAGAACCGTCCACCAAATGACGAAATAGATCGCGAAACCCGATATCCAGTTCATGATCTCAGCTCTGTTCGAGTTCGATGAGCGTGCCCATGAAATCCTTGGGGTGAAGGAACAGGACCGGCTTGCCATGCGCGCCGATCTTCAGCTCTCCATCGCCCAGGATTCGCGCGCCGGACGCCTTCATCCGGTCGCGCGCGGCGATGATGTCATCGACCTCGTAGCAAACGTGATGCATGCCGCCCGACGGGTTCTTCTCGAGAAACGGCCGGATGGTCGAATCCTCACCCAGCGGCTCCATCAATTCGATCTTGGTGTTGTCGACATTGACGAAAACGACCGTCACGCCGTGCTCCGGCAGCGCCTGCGGCTCCGAAACGTCACCGCCAAGCGTATCGCGATACAGCGCGGTCGCGGCCGCCAGATCGGGCACCGCGAGCGCGACGTGATTCAGTCGTCCGAGCATATGCTCTCCATCAGCGCGTGACGAATACCGTCACGATCGGCTTCTTGCCCCAGGCTTCGTTGGCGGCGGACCGCACCGCGCGCCGCGCTGCCTCGGACATCAGGTCGAGGTCTTTTCGCCTCGCGCGCGGTACACTTTCAACCGCGCCGATCGCCGCATCCAGCATGATGTCCTCCATCGGCTTCCCCCTGGCATCCGTTTCAGGCACGCCGATGGCGACGATGTCGGGATCACCGGCAAGATCATAGCGATCGTCGAGGACCAGATTGAGGACAACATGGCCGGCGAAGGACAGCTTGCGCCGGTCGCGCACGCCTGTCTCTTCCTCCGAACCGATGACGCGCCCGTCCTTCATCAGGCGCCCGAAGGGCACCGTGTCGACGATCTCGGCGGCGCCGGGAGCAAGCCGAATCATGTCGCCGTTGCGCACCTGCGCGATCTCGGGAATTCCGGCCGACGCTCCGAGCGAGCCTTGCGCCACGAGATGCGCCGCCTCGCCGTGAACGGGCACGAGAATGCGCGGCTTGACCCAGCCATACATCCGCAAAAGCTCGCTGCGACGCGGATGGCCGGAAACATGGACCAGCGCGTCGCCATCCTCCACGATCTTGATGCCCTGCTCGATGAGCTGGTTCTTGATCTCCAGGATCGCCTTTTCATTTCCGGGAATGACACGCGAGGAGAAGACGACCATGTCGCCTGCCGTCAGCGCGACATGCTTCATCTCGTCGCGCGCGAGCTTGGCGAGCGCCGCACGCGGCTCGCCCTGACTGCCCGTGCAAAGCACGACGACGTTCTCGCGCGGGATGTAACCATAATCCTCCTCCAGAAGAAAAGGCGGCAAACCCTCCATGTAGCCGAGTTCGCCGGCCACATCGATAACGCGCTTGAGCGACCGTCCCATCACCAGCACCTGACGGCCGGCATCGCGCGCAGCCTCGGCAATGGACCGGATACGCCCGACATTGGAGGAGAAGGTCGTGATCGCGACCCGTCCGGGCGCTTTCTCGATCACTTCGCGAATGCCGTGGCTGACGGCTTCCTCGGACGGCGAATCGCCCTCGCGCATGGCGTTGGTGGAATCGCAGACGAGTGCCGTCACGCCCTCCGCTCCAATCTCGCGAAAGCGGTTTTCGTCCGTCATGGGCGGCAAGGTCGGCGCGGGATCCAGCTTCCAGTCGCCCGTATGTATGACCGTCCCAAGCGGCGTGCGGATGGCCAGAGAAACCGGCTCGGGGACCGAATGGGTGACGGCGACCGCTTCAATCTCGAACGGTCCGACATCGAAGCGCTCGCCGGCCTTGTAGATATTGATGGTCGGCTGCACGCGCACATTGTCCGAAACCCGCTTCGCTTCCAGCATTCCGGCGGCGAAAGGCGTCATCCAGACCGGGGCCTTCAGCTTCGGCCAAAGGTCGAGCAACGCGCCGTAATGATCCTCATGCGCGTGCGTGATGACGATGCCGCGCACCTGCTCGATCTGACTTTCGATGAAGCGCGTATCGGGCAGGACGAGGTCGACACCAGGCAGCGTCGGGTCGGGAAATGTCACGCCGACATCGACGATCAGCCATTCGCGCCGGCTTGACGGCCCGAAGCCGTAAAGCGCGAAGTTCATCCCGATTTCGCCTACACCGCCGAGCGGGCAGAATACGAGTTCGTTGTCTTTGGCCATCAAACTCCAGCTTTCTCGCCTTGAGGAACGGATGCGACGGCGCCGAAATGGACGTCGCCTGCCGCGATCCTGATTGTAGAACCGTCATTTTCCCGGATGACGAACCGGCATTCTTCATCGATCGTCTCGAAGGTGCCGCGCGCGATGCGCCCTTCAACGTTCACCGCCACTTCGGAACCAAGCCCTGCCGCGCGGGACAGCCATTTCTCCCGGATCGCGCCAAGACCCCGACCGTCGCGCCAGAGCCGTTCATTGTCGATCCACGCGTCCGACAGCGCCAGAAAAAGCTGCCTCGCGTCGATTTTCGCGCCCATCTTCGCCAGAGACGTCGCCGGATAGGGCACATCCTGCGGCTCGGTCACCACATTGACTCCGATGCCGATGACAAGGGCATAGCGCCCTGCGTCAAGCATCTTCGATTCCAGAAGGATACCTGAAAGCTTCGCGCCATGCGCGAGAACGTCGTTCGGCCATTTGAGCTCGAAACGGCCTTTGCCCGCAACGGAACCGCCATCGATGCCGACGCCGATCTGCGCGTCCGGAATCGCGGCGTCCAGCGCATCGGCAAGGGACAGCCCGGCGACGAAGCCGAGCGCAGCGGCGTCTTTCAAGGGAACATCGGGCACCAAGAGCAGCGACGCGGCGAGATTGCCGCGCTGAGTCTGCCACGGACGTCCGCGGCGGCCCCTGCCCGAGACCTGATGATCCGAGACGAACCAGACGCGCCCTTTGCCGCCTGCCCTCGCCGCGTCCAGCGCTTCGATATTCGTCGAGCCGACCGTGTCGAAAATTTCGAGCTGGTATCCGGCGGCGATGGCCGATGGCGCGAGCGAAAATCCCGCCATCTAGAAGAAACTGAGCGCGGCCGCCTCGGCGATGCTGACGATCGGCCCGCCGATGAGCACATAGAACAGCACGAACGCGCCGGAGACGCCGAGCACGAGGCGCAATTCGCCCGCCATCGGGAGGAAGCCTCCGACCGGCTCGTCGAACCACATGATCTTGATGATGCGCAGATAATAGTAAGCGCCGATGACCGAGGCGATCACGCCGATGATGGCGAGCGGGTAAAGCTGCGCCTCGATGGCGGCGAGGAAGACGTACCACTTGCCCCAGAAGCCGGCGAGCGGCGGAATGCCGGCAAGCGAGAACATCAGGATCGTCAGGATCGTCGCCATGATCGGATTGGTGGAGGACAGGCCGGCCAGATCGTCGATATTTTCGACATTGCCTTCCTTGCGGCGCATGGCGAGGATGAACGCGAAGGTGCCGAGCGTCATCACCATGTAGATCAGCATGTAGATCGCCACGCCGCGCACGCCTGCCTGGCTGTTGGCGGCAAGTCCGACCAGCGCGAAGCCCATATGCGCGATCGACGAATAGGCCATCAGACGCTTGATATTGTGTTGTCCGATCGCGGCGAACGCGCCGAGCGCCATCGAAGCGATCGAGATGAAGACGACGATCTGCTGCCAGTCTGCCGCGACCGGCTGGAACGCGCCGACCGTGACGCGGACGAGCAGTGCCATCGCCGCGATCTTCGGCGCGGCCGCGAAGAAGGCCGTAACCGGCGTCGGCGCGCCTTCATAGACGTCCGGCGTCCACATATGAAACGGCACGGCCGAAATCTTGAAAGCAAGACCGGCAAGGACGAACACCAGACCGAAGATAAGACCGAGCGAACGCTCGCCTTCGGACAGCGCGGCCGCGATCTCGTTGAAGCCGGTGTTGCCGGTGTAACCGTAGACCAGCGAGATGCCGTAGAGCAGCATGCCCGACGACAGCGCGCCGAGAACGAAATATTTCACGCCCGCTTCCGTGGAGCGCGCATTGTCGCGGTTGAACGCAGCGACGACGTAGAGCGCCAGCGATTGCAGTTCGAGGCCGACATAGAGCGTCAGCATGTCGTTGGCCGAAACCATGATCATCATGCCGAGCGTCGCCAGCATGATGAGCACCGGATATTCGAACTTGTCGAACTTCTCCTGCTTGGCAAAGCCGACCGACATGACCAGCGTCACCGCCGCACCGATGACCGTCAGCACTTTCATGAAACGCGAGAACGGATCGGCGACGAACGTGCCCGCAAACCCCTGCCCGTATTCGCCGAAGAGCAGCATCCATGCGCCGATGCCGATCAGGACGGCCACCGTGAGACCGTTCACAGTGGTATTGGCGCGCGGCCCGGAAAAGACGCCGATCATCAGGAGAGCCATGGCTGCGACAGCCATGATGATCTCCGGTGTGGCGAGGATGAGGCTCTGGGAGAGGTCAGGGGTCATGTTCGTATCCGGCCTTACTGTGCTGCGGCCTGAAGACCGTCGCTGGCGACTGCGGCCGCCTCGATCGACTGGTTGATATTGTTGATGAGCGCATCGACGGATGCGGCAGTCACGTCAAGCAGGGGCGCTGGATAGACGCCGAAGAGGATGACCAGCGCGACGAGCGGATAGATGATCGCCTTCTCGCGGCCCGACAGATCGAGCAGGCTCTTCAGGCTTTCCTTCGTCAGCGCACCGTAGATGACGCGGCGATAAAGCCAAAGCGCGTAGGCCGCCGACAGGATCACGCCGGTCGTCGCCACCAAAGCGACGAGCGTGTTGACCTGAAAAACGCCGAGCAACGTCAGGAATTCGCCGACGAAACCGGACGTGCCCGGCAGGCCGACATTCGCCATCGTCAGAATCAGGAACACGACCGCATATTTCGGCATGTTGTTGACGAGGCCGCCATAGGCCGAGATTTCGCGGGTGTGCATGCGGTCATAGACGACGCCGACACACAGGAAGAGCGCGCCCGAGACGAGGCCGTGCGAGAGCATCTGAAAGATGCCGCCCTGAATGCCTTCCGGATTCATCGCGAAGATACCCATCGTCACGTAACCCATATGCGCGACCGACGAATAGGCGATGAGCTTCTTGATGTCCTCCTGCATCAGAGCGACGAGCGACGTGTAGACGATCGCGATCGCCGACAGCCAGAAGACGAACGGCTGGAAGTAGATCGACGCATCCGTGAACATCGGAAGCGAGAAGCGCAGGAAGCCGTAGCCGCCCATCTTCAAGAGAACTGCCGCCAGAATGACCGAACCGGCCGTCGGCGCCTCGACATGCGCGTCCGGCAACCAGGTGTGAACGGGCCACATCGGCATCTTCACCGCGAAGGACGCGAAGAAGGCGAGCCAAAGCCATTGCTGCATGCCGACCGGGAAGTCGTACTCCATCAGGGTCGGAATGTCGGTCGTGCCGGCCTGCCAGAACATCGCCATGATGGCGAGCATCATCAGCACCGAGCCGAGCAGCGTGTAAAGGAAGAACTTAAAGGACGCGTAGACGCGACGCTTTCCACCCCATACGCCGATGATGATGAACATCGGGATCAGCACGGCTTCGAAGAAGACGTAGAACAGCACGAGGTCGAGGGCGCAGAACACGCCGATCATCAGCGTTTCCAAAATGAGGAACGCGATCATGTATTCCTTGACGCGCTTCTCGATCGCCTTCCACGAGGCGAGGATGCAGATCGGCATCAGGAACGTCGTCAGGATGACGAACAGCATCGAAATGCCGTCGACGCCCATATGGTAGGAGATGCCGGAATCCAGCCACTCCACCTTCTCGACCATCTGAAAGCCGGGATTCGAATTGTCGAATCCGGCCCAGATGAAAAGCGACAGGACGAAAGTAAAGACGGTCGTCAGGAGCGCGACATTGCGGATGTTGCGGCCCGCAGCAGCCCCCTCGTCCCGGATCAGAAGGATCAGGACGACGCCGACCAGCGGCAGGAAGGTGACCGTGGAAAGGATCGGCCAGTCGGTCATCAGTTGGAACCCCCGAGCATCATCCACGTAACGAGCGCCGCCACGCCGATGAGCATTGCGAATGCGTAGTGATAGAGATAGCCGGTCTGGAGCTTGACCACCCGGTTGGTGACGTCCACGACCCGCGCCGAAATTCCGTCAGGCCCCATTCCGTCGATGACCTTGCCGTCGCCCGTCTTCCACAGGAAGCGACCGAGCCGCATGGCGGGGCGAACGAACAGGAAATCGTAGAGCTCGTCGAAGTACCACTTGTTCAAGAGGAACTGGTAGAGCCCGCGATGCTGGGCCGCGAGCCGCGCGGGGCGCTCCGGCGAACGGATGTAGAATTCGTAGGCCGTCAGGAAGCCGATGATCATGGCGGCGAACGGCGACGCCTTCACCCAGAACGGCACTTCGTGGAAATCATGGAGGATATGGTTGTCCTCGGCCATGAAGATCGCACCCTGCCAGAAGGCATCGTAGCTGTATCCGACGAAGGAATCGTAGAACACGACACCGGCAAAGAGTGCGCCGACCGCGAGGATGTAGAGCGGCACGAGCATGACCGGCGGCGACTCATGGACGTGATGCATGACGTCGGCGGTCGCGCGCGGCGTACCGTGGAACGTCATGAAGATCAGGCGCCACGAATAGAAGCTCGTGAAGACGGCAGCGATCACCAGCATCGTGAATGCGAAACCGGCAAGCGGGCTGTGCGCGGCGAAAGCGCCCTCGACGATGGCGTCCTTGGAGAAGAAACCGGCGGTGCCGATCATGGTGGCCGGAATACCGACGCCCGTCAGCGCGATCGTGCCGATGATCATCATCCAGTAAGTGCGCGGGATGAGGTTCTTCAATCCGCCCATCTTGCGCATGTCCTGCTCGTCGGACACGGCATGGATGACCGATCCGGAACCGAGGAAGAGCAGCGCCTTGAAGAAGGCATGCGTGAAGAGGTGGAAAATAGCCGCGGCATAGAAGCCCGAACCGATGGCGACGAACATGTAGCCGAGCTGCGAGCAGGTCGAATAGGCGATGACGCGCTTGATGTCGTTCTGCACGAGGCCGACCGTCGCCGCGAAGAAGGCAGTGATCGCGCCGATCAGCATGACGAAGATGAGCGCGGTCTGCGAGAACTCGAAGACCGGCGACATGCGCGCGGCAAGGAACACGCCCGCCGTGACCATCGTCGCGGCATGGATCAGCGCGGAGACCGGCGTCGGGCCTTCCATGGCGTCCGGAAGCCATGTGTGCAGCGGCACCTGTGCCGACTTGCCCATCGCGCCCATGAACAGGAACAGGCAGATCATGGTGATGGCGCTCGAATTCGTCAGCGACCAGCCGAGGAACGAGAAGGCTTCCGCATCGCCATTTTGCGCGATGGCCTCGATGCTGACGAAGATCGTGTCGAAATTTGCCGAGCCTACAAGCGCGAACAGGCTGAAGATACCGATCAGGAAGCCGAAGTCGCCGACGCGGTTGACGACGAACGCTTTCATCGCCGCCGCGTTCGCCGACGGCTTCTTGTACCAGAAACCGATCAGCAGATAGGAGGCGAGGCCAACGCCTTCCCAGCCGAAGAACATCTGAATCAGATTGTCCGACGTCACCAGCATGAGCATGGCGAAGGTGAAAAGCGACAGATAGGCGAAAAAGCGCGGCCGATGCGGGTCGTGGTGCATGTAGCCGATGGAATAGATATGGACGAGCGCCGAGACCGTGTTGACCACGATCAGCATGACGACCGTCAGCGTATCGATGCGCAGCGCCCACGCCACATCGAGGCTGCCCGACTGGATGAAGCGCAGCACCGGCACCGTGAAAGGTTCGGCGCCGCCAAGCCCGACCTGGACGAAGGCGACCCACGACAGAAGCGCCGAGATAACCAGAAACCCGGACGTCACATATTCCGACGCCTTGGCACCGATCGCACGGCCGCCGAGACCCGCGATCAGAAATCCGAGAAGCGGAAGAAAGACGATGGCGTGATACATGAGCCCCTCAGCCCTTCATGAGATTGACGTCTTCGACCGCGATCGAGCCACGGTTGCGGAAGAACACGACGAGAATGGCAAGGCCGATGGCAGCCTCTGCGGCCGCGACCGTCAGGACGAACAGCGCGAAGACCTGTCCGACCATGTCGCCGAGCGCAGCGGAAAACGCGATGAAATTGATATTGACGGCAAGCAGGATCAGCTCCACCGACATCAAGATGACAATCACGTTGCGGCGGTTCAGGAAGATGCCGAAGACGCCGATCGTGAAGAGCAGCGCCGAAACGGTCAAATAATGCGCGATGCCGATTTCCATCACAGACCCCTGCCCGTTTCGACTTTTTTGATCTCGATCGCGGTTTCCGGCGTGCGACGAACCTGCGTGGAGATGTCCTGGCGCTTGACGTTCGCCTTATGGTGCAGCGTCAGCACGATCGCGCCGATCATCGCGACCAGCAGGATCATGCCCGCGGTCTGAAACGCGAAAATGTAATCGGTGTAGATGATGTCGCCGAGCGCCGCCGTGTTGTGGCGCGTCGCGGGGTCCGGCGTCGGCTGGGCGATCTGCGAGCCGATATTCGGCGCGAACGCATAGCCGCCTGCCACGATGATGAGTTCGGCCGCAAGAATCAGCCCGACCAGCCCGCCGACCGGCGCATAAGAGAGCGCGCCACGCTTGAGGCTGGCAAAATCGACGTCCAGCATCATCACGACGAACAGGAACAGAACCGCCACGGCGCCGACATAAACGATGAGCAGAATCATCGCCAGGAACTCGGCCCCTGTAAGAAGGAACAGTCCCGCCGCGTTGAAGAAGGTCAGGATCAGATAGAGCACGGAATGCACGGGATTGCGCGACGCAATCACCATGAAGGCCGACGCCACCGCTACGAAGGCGAACACGTAGAAGAAGATCGCCTCTAGTCCTGTCAGCATGGGTTCCCCCGGTTTGATCGAAGGCCGGGAAACGAACCGGCCGAAGGCGTTCGGACCGTGTCCAAAGCCGCGTGTCTCTTAGACGGAACCCTGGGTCCCGTCCACTGTTGAAGGCTCAGCGATAGGGCGAGTCGATCGCGATGTTGCGCGCCAGTTCGCGCTCCCACCGATCGCCATTCGCGAGCAGTTTGTCCTTGTCGTAGTAAAGCTCCTCGCGCGTTTCCGTCGCGAACTCGAAATTCGGGCCTTCCACGATCGCATCGACTGGGCAGGCTTCCTGGCAAAAGCCGCAATAGATGCACTTCACCATGTCTATGTCATAGCGTACCGTGCGGCGCGTACCATCGTTGCGGCGCGGGCCGGCCTCGATGGTGATGGCCTGCGCGGGGCAGATCGCCTCGCAAAGCTTGCACGCGATGCAACGCTCTTCACCATTGGGATAACGGCGCAGCGCATGCTCGCCGCGAAAGCGCGCGCTCGTCGGCCCCTTCTCGTGCGGGTAGTTCAGCGTGCCCTTGGGCGCGAAGAATTGGCGCATCGACAGGAAGAAGGCGCGCACGAACTCCAGAAGGAGCAGCGATTTTGCGGCCTGTGCTAGAGCTGACATCTTCAGTCTCCGAACAAATACGGGGCTACGACGTAGCCGATGACCGGGAGGATCACCAACTGGCTCACCCCGGCAACATTGAGTGCGGTTTTGGTTTCGGCGAGATCGACGCGGGTCGCGAGCAGACGCAGGAAGGCGAAATCGACGATGCCGATCCCCAGTCCCACGAGTGCTCCGATCAGCGCTGTGCTCATGCCGCCATCAGTTCCCACACTTTGAGGAAGCTTGCCGTCGCAACGACCATGAAAAGCGAGAGCGGCAGGAACACCTTCCAGCCCAGACGCATCAATTGATCGTAGCGGTAGCGCGGAACGAATGCCTTCACCATGGCGAACATGAAGAAGACGAAGCAGACCTTGATGAGGAACCAGATGACGCCCGGAACCCAGGTAAACGGCGCGAAGTCGAAGGGCGGAAGCCAGCCGCCGAGGAACAGGATCGTCGTCAGCGCGCACATCAGCACGATGGCGACATACTCGCCGAGAAAGAACAGCAGGAACGGCGTCGAGGAATATTCGATCATGTGACCGGCGACGAGTTCGGACTCAGCCTCAACCAGATCGAAGGGCGGCCGGTTCGTCTCGGCCAGCGCCGAGATGAAGAACACGACAAACATCGGGAACAGCACGATAAAGTGCCAGTCGAGGAACGATCCGGGAAGCCCGAGCCATGTTCCGAGCCCGGCCTGCTGTGCAAGCACGATGTGGCTGAGGTTCAGCGAGCCGACGAGAAGAAGGACGGTGACGATGACGAAACCGATCGAGACTTCGTAAGATACCATCTGCGCAGCCGAGCGCAGCGCGCCGAGGAACGGATATTTCGAATTCGAAGCCCAGCCGCCCATGAGGACGCCGTAGACCTCGAGCGAAGCGATGGCGAAGACGAACAGGATGCCAACATTCACATCGGCGATCGCCCAGCCCTCGGCGACAGGAATGACCGCCCAGGCCGAGATGGCGAGAAACGCGGTGACCAGCGGTGCGAGCAGGAAGACGCCCTTGTTGGCGCCCGACGGAATCACCGGCTCCTTGAAGACGAACTTCAAAAGATCGGCGAATGCCTGCAAGAGTCCCCAGGGACCGACGACGTTCGGACCGCGACGCAACTGCACGGCAGCCCAGATCTTACGATCCGCATAGAGCAGATACGCGACGATGATCAGGAGCGCGACGATGAGCACCGTTGATTGCAACAAGATCAGCAGTGCGGGCACGACGTAAGTCGAAAAGAACGATTCCATTGCCCCTGCCCTATTCGGCTGCCTGCCTGAAACCATCCCGTGCGAGTGCGGAGCACTCGGCCATCACGGCGGAGGCGCGCGCGATCGGGTTGGTCAGGTAGAAGTCGCTGATCGGCGACGTGAACGCCGCCTTGTCGAAATCTGATCCGGCGCTCTTGAGCGCCGAGAGCTGCGCGATATCGCCGATGGCGATCTCGTCGATCGCGGCAAAATGCGGATACTCGGCATAGAGCTTGGCGCGCAGTTGCGGCAGCGAATCGAACGGCAACTTGTGGCCGAGAACGTCGGAGAGTGCGCGCAGGATCGCCCAATCTTCCTTCGCATCGCCCGGCGCGAAGCCGGCGCGATTGGCCATCTGCACGCGGCCTTCCGTATTGACGAAAATGCCGGATTTCTCGGTGTAGGTCGCACCCGGCAAGATGACGTCCGCGCGGTGCGCGCCGGCATCGCCATGGCTGCCGATATAGACTGTGAAAGCCGAACCCAGCGCATTCATGTCGAACTCGTCGGCGCCGAGCAGGAAGGCGACATCGAGCGACCCCGCCATCGCCGCCAAATCCTTGCTGCTCTCGCCCGGCACAAAGCCGAGATCGAGACCGCCAACGCGCGACGCTGCCGTATGCAATACGCCAAAGCCGTTCCAGTCTGCCGAGACGGCACCGACGGCGGTTGCCAGTTCGGCAGCCAGAGCAAGAATTGCCACGCCGTCAGCACGCGCAAGCGCGCCTTGGCCGACGACGATCATCGGACGTTCGGCATCCTTCAGGAGCTTTGCGAAATCGAGTTTGCCTGCGACGAGCTGCTGCAACGTCTCGGCACCGCCGCCGAGCCGCTCGGCATCGTAGCGCAGGTCGCCGATGTCGCCGACGACGCCGATCGGGAAATTACCCATGCGCCAGCGTTTGCGAATGCGTGCGTTCAGCACCGATGCCTCGAAACGCGGATTTGCACCGATGATCAAGAGCGCATCCGCGTCCTCGATACCCTCGATGGTCGGATTGAAGATGTAGCTTGCACGGCCGTTCGCAGGATTGAGCTTCGTCCCGTCCTGACGGCAATCGATATTGGCCGAGCCGAGCGAGGCCATCAGATTTTTGAGCGCGTACATTTCCTCAACTGTGGCAAGATCGCCGGCAATTGCGCCGATCTTCTCACCGGAGGTCTTCGAAATGGCATCCTTGATCGCAGCGAAGGCTTCTGCCCAGCTTGCAGCCGTCAGCTTGCCATTCTTGCGCACATACGGCCGGTCGAGACGCTGCGTGCGCAGGCCGTCCCAAATGAACCGCGTCTTGTCGGAGATCCACTCCTCATTCACCTGCTCATTGACGCGCGGCATGATGCGCATGACCTCGCGGCCGCGCGTGTCGACGCGGATCGCGGAGCCGACGGCATCCATCACGTCGATGGATTCGGTCTTGGAGAGTTCCCACGGACGCGCCTGAAAAGCATAGGGACGCGACGTGAGCGCGCCGACCGGGCACAAATCGATGACATTGCCCTGCAACTCCGAGGTCATCGCGTTTTCGAGGTAGGTCGTGATCTCCGCATCCTCGCCACGACCGATCAGGCCAAGCTCTGAAATTCCAGCGACTTCCGTCGTGAACCTCACGCAGCGCGTGCAGTGAATGCAGCGCGTCATGATCGTCTTGACGAGCGGTCCGATATACTTGTCTTCGACCGCGCGCTTGTTCTCGTGATAGCGCGAAGCGTCGACGCCGAACGCCATCGCCTGGTCCTGCAGGTCGCATTCGCCGCCCTGATCGCAAATCGGGCAGTCGAGCGGGTGGTTGATCAGCAGGAATTCCATCACGCCTTCGCGCGCCTTGCGCACCATTGGTGTGTTGGTGAAGACTTCCGGCGGCTCGCCGTTCGGGCCGGGACGCAGATCGCGCACGCCCATGGCGCAGGACGCGGCGGGCTTGGGCGGTCCGCCCTTCACCTCGACGAGGCACATGCGGCAATTGCCGGCGATCGACAGCCGCTCATGGAAGCAGAAGCGCGGCACTTCCGCGCCCGCTTCCTCTGCCGCCTGAAGCAGCGTGTAGTGATCGGGAACCTCGATCTCTTTGCCGTCGACTTTAAGCTTCGCCATCTTGCCTCTAACCCCGGCGGCATAGGCCGCCCGCTCGTACCAGCCTCAAAGACCGGCAGAAAATTCAGGACCGCTCGCGGCCCGCACCCTTTGAACCGGACTTGTGTGCGGATGCAAGGCTCTTCGCCTGTCCGACCCAATCGTCACGCTCGATCCGCCCGCCGAAACCGAGCTCGTCATCGAGCTTTGCGATTCCGGCCGCGTTCAACGTCGCGACCTGCGCATAACTCGATATGCCGCGCGCATTCAACACCTGTTCCAGCTTCGGGCCGATGCCCGAAATCGCCTTCAGATCGTCGGCTGGCTTCGATGCCGCCTTGCGAACCGGTTTCGCGGCAGGCGTGGTCACCTGTCGGCTCGACACCAGCTTCAGCCCGGCCGGCTTTCGCGCCACAGGCGCGGCCCGCGGTTTATCTTCGAACAGACGTTGCGAGGCTTCCGCCGCGCCCGCCATTGCGCCCATCCACATGCCGAAAGCGTGACTCGCCATGCCGAAGCCGATCGCCGAAGCCGCCGCCATGCCGGCAAGCGGATGCGCCATCAAATTCGCCATTCCGGCAAATTCGTCGGACATGCCAGTTCCGCTTTGCTTCGGATCGGTCATCGACTCAAGCCCTACTCCGCCGCGACCAGCGCCGGCTCGGCGCGGTGGCTGTTGCGGGTGAATTCGTCGATCCGGCGCTCGATCTCGGGACGGAAATGACGGATCAGCCCCTGGATCGGCCATGCGGCCGCGTCGCCCAGCGCGCAAATCGTGTGCCCTTCCACCTGCTTGGTCACGTCGAGCAGCATGTCGATCTCGCGCTTGTGCGCCTCGCCACGCACCAGACGCTCCATCACGCGCCACATCCACCCCGTACCCTCGCGGCACGGCGTGCACTGGCCGCAGCTCTCATGCTTGTAGAAATAGGAAAGCCGCGCGATCGCCTTCACGATGTCGGTGGACTTGTCCATGACGATGACCGCCGCCGTGCCAAGACCGGACTTCAGGTCACGCAGCGAATCGAAATCCATCGGCGTGTCGATAATCTCGGCGGCAGGCACCAGCGGCACTGAGGAACCGCCCGGAATGACGGCGAGAAGATTGTCCCAGCCACCGCGAATGCCGCCGCAATGCTTGTCGATCAGTTCGCGGAACGGGATCGACATGGCTTCTTCGACCGTGCACGGATTGTTGACATGGCCGGAGATGCAGAAAAGCTTGGTGCCGACATTGTTCGGACGGCCAAAGCCTGCGAACCACCCCGCCCCGCGACGCAGGATCGTCGGTGCGACGGCAATGGATTCGACATTGTTGACCGTCGTGGGGCATCCATAGAGGCCGACATTGGCCGGAAACGGCGGCTTGAGGCGCGGCTGGCCCTTCTTGCCTTCGAGGCTTTCGAGCAGCGCCGTTTCCTCGCCGCAGATATAGGCGCCGGCGCCGTGATGGACGAAAATGTCCATGTCCCAGCCATTCTTGTTGCCTTTGCCGAGCAAGCCGGCATCATAGGCCTCGTCGATGGCGCGCTGCAGCGCCTCGCGCTCGCGGATGAACTCACCGCGCACATAGATGTAGGCCGTATGCGCGCCCATACCGAAACCGGCGATCAGGCAGCCTTCGACCAGCGTGTGCGGGTCATGACGCAGGATTTCGCGGTCTTTGCAGGTGCCGGGCTCGGATTCGTCGGCATTGACGACGAGGTAATGCGGACGATCGTCATTCACCGCCTTCGGCATGAACGACCATTTGAGACCGGTCGGGAAACCCGCGCCCCCGCGTCCGCGCAGACCTGAATCCTTCATTTCCTGAATGATCCAGTCGCGCCCCTTGGCGATCAGCCCGGCCGTTCCGTCCCAGTGGCCGCGCGCCATGGCGCCTTTCAGCGACTGGTCGAACTGCCCGTAGATATTGGTGAAGATGCGGTCTTTGTCCTGAAGCATCACTTCGCTCCGCCTTCATCGTCGGTTTTCGCCTTGCGCGAACGCGAGGGCTTTTTCACCTCGTCCGTGCCTTCCGGCGACGGCTTGCCGGGTTCGGCCTTCTTCTCGGACGGGCGTCGACGACCGGCAGGACCGATCGGCTCGCCCTCAGCCACTTCGGGCGCGCGGTGCTCAGCCGTCGCGCCATCTTTCTTGTCGGCATGCTTGCGCCGCTTGGCTTCGCCTTCGACTTCCGGCGCACTCTTGTCGACGGCCGCCTTGTTTTCCTTTGGAGCTTCGACGCTCTCGGCACGTTCCTTGGCCTGATCAGCCTTGACCGGCGACGGCGACTTGATCGACGGATCGGTCTCCGGAGCAGCAGTTTTCGGCTTGGCGGCCTGCGATGGCGCAACCATGCCGGCGTCTGCGCCAGCCTTGCGCGCGGGCTTCGACGAACCGCTCTTCGTCACCGCTTTTTCATCCGTCAGCGAGGTGAGACCGGTCGCCGGCGCGGAAAACACACGGTCGGTCTGCGGCCCGGTCGGAACCACATCGCCTTTGCCCGCCTCGAACTCATCGATGATCTCGGACAGACGCTCCGGCGTCAAATCCTCATAGGCATCCTTGAAGATCATGATCATCGGCGCGTTGACGCACGCGCCCTGACACTCGACCTCTTCCCACGAAAGCGTGCCCGCCTCGTTTGTGTGGAACTGGTCGTGGTGGATTTTCGAGCGGCAGACATCCATCAGCGCTTCGGAACCGCGCAGCATGCACGGCGTCGTTCCGCACACCTGGATATGCGCCTTGGTGCCGACGGGCTTCAACTGGAACTGCGTGTAGAATGTCGCGACTTCCAGAACGCGGATCAGCGGCATTTCGAGCATCGCGGCGACGTGCTCGATCGCCGCGCGCGTGACCCAGCCGTCCTGTTCCTGCGCCCGCATCAAAAGCGGGATAACGGCCGATTGCTCGCGCCCTTCCGGATATTTCCGGATGGTCTTCTCGGCCCACGCCAAATTGTCGCTCGTGAAAGCGAAATGCGGCGGCTGAACCTCAACATCTGCAAGTCTGCGAACTGTCATTCCTGAATTCCTTGCGAACCCTCAGTGCGGCCTGGTCTGGCCGGACACCAGACGCTCCAGCCGCGACAGCCAGAACGGGCTCTTCGTCGCGACCATATCATAGCCGAAGCGGCGGGATTTCTTGATTCCATCAAGCGTGTCGAGCGCCACGATCTCCTGTGTCGCGCCTGCGCCGAGCCAGAAAACCTTGAGGCCCAGATCTTCAAGCACGTATCGCGTCGTCTCGTGAGCCCGATCCGATCCATGTTCCTCGTAGACGAAGACGCTGTCACCTGCCAGAAGCTGCGACGCACCGGAAAAGGCTGCCACTTCGACGCCCTCGACATCCAGCTTGACGATGAATTTGTCCGTGTCGACAAACTCATCCATCGCCGCGACTTCGTCGAGCGAGATGGTCACGCAGTCGAGGATCGGCTTGGCATCGCCCGTAGCGACCGTCGTGCGCGCCTCGTGCTTTGCCCCGTAGATCAGGACCCGCTCGCCGCCGACCGCGCCAATGGCCCGGTTCAGCGCCGTGAAGCGCTCGCCGTTGAGACGGCGATTGTCGTCGAGATGCGCGAACGTGTCGGAAGCCGCTTCGATCGCGACGACCGGCTTGGAGCCCGCTTTTGCGCCGCTGGCCAGAATCGACCAGTAGCCGTGATTGGCACCCCCGTCGATGAAACCGTAATCGACATCTGCCGAGTCAGTCAGAAGCGTAGCGATCCACTGCTCGTATTTGTAGCTGGGCGACAGAAGCGTCGACCAATAGGCGTCGCAATAATCGACGCGCATGAAACTGTCGTCGGAAAGCTTCAGCAGCATCGGCTTAGTGCTCGGCAGAAGCTTGCGGGTAAACCGCGCGATATAGGAAAAGCCGTAATCATGGAACGGGCGAAGAACGACGGTGGACAGGCGAAGCACGCCGATAGCGGCGCGCTCGTGCAGCGCCGCGCCGGCGACGCTGCCCTGAATCCGATCCACCGAAATCTCGCCCGTCCGCGCCTGGAGCATCAGCGATCGACCTCGCCGAACACGATGTCGAGCGAGCCGAGAACCGCCGAAACGTCGGCGAGCAGATGCCCCCTGCACAGGAAGTCCATCGACTGGAGATGCGCGAAACCCGGAGCGCGCAGCTTGCAGCGATAGGGCTTGTTGGTGCCGTCCGAGACGAGATAGACGCCGAACTCGCCTTTTGGCGCTTCGACGGCCGCATAGACCTCGCCCGCCGGCACCCGGTAGCCTTCGGTGTAGAGCTTGAAATGGTGGATCAGCGCTTCCATCGAACGCTTCATCGCTTGACGCTTCGGCGGCACGATCTTGCCGTCCATGGATGAGACCGGGCCGGTCTTTTCCTTGCCCAGAAGCAGGTCGACGCACTGGCGGATGATCTTCGCCGATTGGCGCATTTCTTCCATGCGGATCAGGTAGCGGTCGAAACAGTCGCCGTTCTTGCCGATCGGCACGTCGAATTCCATTTCCGAATAGCACTCATAGGGCTGCGACTTGCGCAAATCCCAGGCCGCGCCGGAGCCGCGCACCATGACGCCGGAAAATCCCCACGCCCAAGCATCTTCCAGCGAAACGACGCCGATATCGACGTTGCGCTGCTTGAAGATACGGTTGCCGGTCAGGAGATTGTCGAGATCGTCCATCATTTTCATGAACGGATCGATCCACTTGCCGATATCCTCGACAAGCTTTTCTGGCAGATCCTGATGAACGCCGCCGGGGCGGAAATAGGCGGCGTGCATGCGGCTGCCGGACGCGCGCTCATAGAACACGCACAGCTTCTCGCGTTCTTCGAATCCCCAGAGCGGCGGCGTCAGCGCGCCGACATCCATCGCCTGCGTCGTCACATTGAGGATGTGCGACATGATGCGGCCGATTTCGGAATACAAAACGCGGATGACCTGACCGCGCTTCGGCACCTCGATGCCGAGCAGCTTTTCGACGCCGAGCGCGAATGCGTGCTCCTGGTTCATCGGCGCGCAATAGTCGAGCCGGTCGAAATACGGCACGGCCTGCAGATAGGTCTTTGCCTCGATCAGCTTTTCGGTTCCGCGATGAAGCAGGCCGATATGCGGATCGACGCGGTCTACCACCTCGCCATCGAGCTCTAGAACCAACCTCAACACACCATGGGCTGCAGGATGCTGCGGGCCAAAGTTGATATTGAAGTTGCGTACAGACGTTTCAGCCATCGAGGCGCCTCAGTTCGCTTTCGCCTTCTCGTCGCCCGGCAGCACGTAATCGGTGCCTTCCCATGGCGAGAGAAAGTCGAAGTTGCGGAATTCCTGCTTGAGCTCGACCGGCTCGTAGACCACGCGCTTGACCTCGTCGTCGTAGCGAACCTCTACGAAACCGGTCAGCGGAAAGTCCTTGCGCAGCGGATGTCCCTCGAAACCGTAATCGGTAAGGATGCGGCGCAGATCGGGGTGGCCGGTGAAGAGCACTCCGTAAAGATCGTAGGTCTCGCGCTCGAACCAGTCCGCACCCGGATAGACGGCCGTCGCGGACGGGACCGGCGTATCCTCGTCGGTCCGCAACTTCACGCGAATGCGCAGATTCTGGTAGGGCGACAGTAGGTGATAGACGACGTCGAAACGCTTCTCTCGCGCCGGATAGTCAGCCCCACAGACGTCAATGAACGACACGAACCGGCACTGTATGTCGTCGCGAAGAAACTCCAGCACGTCGATCAGGTCGCCCGGCTCGGTGTGGATCGTCAGATCGCCGAAAGCGATGCCGACGTCATGAATGCGACCGCCAAGCTTGCCGCTCAGATAGGTGGCGAGTTCGTTCAGAGCTTCGCTCATTGGCGTGTCCTAGCGTTCGATCGTGCCGGTGCGGCGGATCTTCTTTTGCAGAAGAAGAATGCCGTAGAGCAGCGCTTCCGCCGAGGGCGGGCAACCGGGCACATAGATGTCGACCGGAACGATCCGGTCGCAGCCGCGCACCACCGAATAGGAATAGTGGTAGTAGCCGCCGCCGTTCGCGCACGAGCCCATCGAAATGACGTAACGCGGCTCCGGCATCTGGTCGTAGACCTTGCGCAAAGCGGGCGCCATTTTGTTCGTCAGCGTGCCCGCGACGATCATGATGTCCGACTGGCGCGGTGATGCGCGCGGCGCAACGCCGAAACGCTCCGAATCGTAGCGCGGCATCGAGGTGTGGATCATCTCGACGGCGCAGCACGCCAGACCGAAGGTCATGAACATGAGCGAGCCCGAACGCGCCCATGTGATCAGCGCCTCGGAGGAGGTGACGAGAAAACCCTTGTCGTCGAGTTCTTCCTTGACGTTCAGGAAAAACGGATCGTCCGCGCCGATCGGGTTGCCTGTATTCGGGTCGATCAGACCCTTCGGCCTCGGTGCGACGAGGGTCTGGGAGTTATCGATCAATCCCATTCCAGCGCTCCTTTTTTCCATTCATATATGAAGCCGATGGTCAGCACGCCAAGGAAGATCATCATCGACCAGAATCCGAGCCAGCCGATTTCCCCGAAGGAAATGGCCCACGGGAAGAGGAACGCGACTTCCAGATCGAAGATGATGAACAGGATCGCCACCAGATAGAACCGGATGTCGAACTTCATGCGTGCATCGTCGAACGCATTGAATCCGCACTCGTAGGCCGACAGCTTCTCGGGATCGGGATTGCGAAAGGCGACCAGAAACGGCGCCGCAAGCAGCGCCAGACCGACGACCAACGCCACTCCCATGAAAATCACGATGGGCAGGTAGGACGTAAGCACTTCGTTCATGAACCGACTTCCCGATGAGCCGCGATCCCTGAACTATAGCGGGCCGGCGCAGGAGGAGTAGCGCGACACTTTCGCCAGCTTCGAAACGGGATCGGCAATGGGCCTTGTTGCAACGCGGCGAGGGTTAGCGCAGGCGTTTGCCCGAAGCAAGCCCAACCTTGGCTCCCCGACACAAATCGTGAGCCTCAAAGCACAGCTATCGCGGCGTCAAGCTTCGGCCGCACCTCGGCGACGGCCTTGTCCTTCACGGGACCGAACCCGCGTATCTGCATCGGCAGGGCCATCGCCTCGGCGATCGCCGCGTGTGTATCCGGCGAAACCTTCGCCAGCGCTTCGTCGATCTTGTGCTCGTACCAGCCGATCAGCTCGCGTTCCATCCGTCGCTCTGCCGTATAGCCGAAAACGTCGAAAGCCGTCCCGCGCAGACGCTTCATACGCGCCATCAGATGGAACGGCGTGCGAATCCAGGGGCCGAAAGCACGCTTCAGCGGTCGTCCCCGCGCATCCTTGTCGCCGCCCATCATCGGTGGCGCGAGGTGATGCACGATGCGGTAATCGCCCTCGAGTTCGTCTGCGAGCTTCAGCTTCAACCCGGTTTGGGTATGAAGCCGCGCGACTTCGTACTCGTCCTTGTAAGCCATCAGCTTGAACAGCGAGCGGGCGACGGCCTCGGTCAGCTTCTGCGAACCCAATCCGGCTTCGGCGGCGCGGACCCGCTCCACTGTCTCGCGGTAGCGCGCGGCGTAGGCAGCGTCCTGATAATCGGTCAGGAAAGCCTCCCGCCTGGAGACCATCTGGTCGAGCGTTTCGCCGATTGCAGGCTTGGGCTCGATAAGACCCGCAAGAGCTTCCGGCTTCGCGGCGGAGATTCGACCGATCAAAAACGCGCGATGGTTCGCCTCGATCGCGACTCCATTGAGTTCGATTGCCTGTCGCAACGCCTCGAAGCCCACCGGCACAAGTCCGAGCTGCCATGCAAACCCCAGCATCATGACATTGGCGAACACCGTATCGCCCATCAGCTTTTCCGACAGGCGGTTGGCATCGATGGCGGTCAAAGCACCCTCGCCAACCACGCCATGTATCGCGGCAAGGCGCTGATCCACCGCAAGGTCCGCATCACGCCGCCGAACGATATCGCCGGTCGGCATCTTGGCGAGGTTGACCGCTGCTTTCATGCCCGGCTTATACGTCGCCGATGCCTTCGGCGACGAGGACACGACGATATCGCAGCCGATCAGTGCGTCGGCGGCGCCGCCGTCGATGCGCACCTGATGGATCGCATCGGGCGTCGCGCCCAGACGCACGAACGATAGAACGGGGCCGAATTTCTGCGCGAAGCCGGTGAAGTCCAGCACCGTCGCGCCCTTCGCTTCGAGATGCGCTGCCATGGTGATCAACTGCCCGACCGTGACGACGCCCGTCCCGCCGACGCCTGTGATCAACAGGTCGAACGGCCTGTCGAGCGAGGGCAATTCAGGCTCGGCCAGATCGGCGGCGAGCGCCGCTAGATCGATCTCGACGCCGCTCTTCTTCCTGCGCGTTGCGCCTTCCACCGTCACGAAACTCGGGCAGAAGCCGTTGAGGCAGGAGAAATCCTTGTTGCACGATGATTGATTGATCCGCCGCTTGGTTCCGAACTCGGTTTCCAGTGGTTCGACCGAAAGGCAGTTCGATTCGACCGAACAATCGCCGCACCCCTCGCAGACGAGTTCGTTGATGACGACAAATTTCTTCGGGTCTTCCATCGTGCCACGCTTGCGACGGCGGCGCTTCTCGGTCGCGCAGGTCTGTTCGTAGATGAGAACGGAAACGCCCTTCACCTCCCGCAACTCGCGCTGAACGGCGTCCATCTCGCGGCGATGATGGAGCGTGGTGGCGCTAGGAAAATCCTGCACGGAAAACTTGTCCGGATCGTCACTGACGAGCGCAATGCGCTCGACGCCCTCGGCCCGCACCTCGGCGGCAATCGCATGAACGGAAACGGGACCATCGACCGGCTGCCCGCCCGTCATCGCGACGGCGTCGTTGAACAAAATCTTGTATGTGATGTTGGCTTTGGCCGCGATCGCCTGCCGGATCGCCATCGAGCCCGAATGGTAATAGGTGCCTTCGCCCAGGTTCTGAAAGACGTGCCCCCGACCCGTGAAGAGCGAGGACGCAGCCCAGTTGACGCCCTCGCCGCCCATCTGAATGAGCGAGGTCGTCTCGCGGTCCATCCATGACGCCATGAAGTGACAGCCGATGCCGGCAAGTGCGGTCGAGCCTTCCGGCACCTTGGTCGAGGTGTTGTGCGGGCAGCCCGAGCAGAAATACGGCGTGCGGGTCGCACCGGGTACGCTGAGCGCCTTGATCGGGGTTTCGGTGATCGCACGGGCGCGAGCCGAAAAGTCGTGGCCGGGGAAAATTCCATCGAGGCGCTTCGCGACGATCGGCGCAAGCTGGCGCGGCGAGAGTTCGCCAGTCCACGGCACAAGCCGCTCGCCAGCCTCGTCCCGCTTTCCGACCATGCGCTTCGGCTTGTCGCCCGGCCAGTCGTAGAAATATTCCTTGAACTGACTTTCGATGATGCCGCGCTTTTCCTCGATGACGAGGACCTCCTCCTTGCCGCGCACGAAGTCGAGCGCATCGCGGCGTGCCAGCGGCCAGACCATGCCGACCTTGTAGATGTCGATGCCGAGCGCGCGGCATTCGGCCTCGCCGATGCCAAGCAGGCGCAGCGCCTCCATCAGGTCGAGATGGCCCTTGCCGGTGGTTACGATGCCGAATTTGGCGTCCCGGACTTCATAGATATGCTTGTCGATAGGGTTGGCTTCGGCAAAGGCGAAGACGGCCTGCTTTTTCGCCTCCATCCGCTCTTCGATCTGCGGCCCCGGCAGGTCGGGCCAGCGATAGTGAAGACCGGTGGGCGGTATGGCGAAATCCGGCTCGTTGAATAGCCGATCCGGCTTCAGTTCGAACGACGCGCCCGATTCCACGGTTTCCGAAACAGCCTTGAAGCCGACCCACATGCCCGAATAGCGTGACAGCGCGTAGCCATATTCGCCGAATTCGAGATACTCCGACACACTCGCCGGGTTCAGCGTCGGCATGAACCACGCCATGAACGCGACGTCGGACTGGTGCGGCATCGAGGACGACACGCAGCCATGATCGTCGCCCGCCACGACCAGCACGCCGCCATGCGGCGACGATCCATAGGCATTTCCATGCTTGAGCGCGTCACCCGCGCGATCGACGCCAGGCCCCTTGCCATACCAGAGCGCGAACACGCCTTCGACCTCGCGCTGCGGATTGGTCTCGACCTGCTGGGAACCGAGCACGGCCGTCGCGGCCAGATCCTCATTGACGGCCGGCAGGAATTCGATCCGGCTGTCCTTCAGCTTCTCGCCGATGCGCCACAGTTCCAGATCGACCCCACCGAGCGGCGAACCGCGATAGCCGGAGATAAAGCCGCCCGTATTCCTGCCCGATTGCCGATCCCGTCGCGCCTGATCGAGCGCGATGCGCACAAGCGCCTGCGTACCGGTCAGGAAGACCCGGCCGCGCTCCATTTCGTAGCGATCCTTGAGCTTGTAGGATGCAAGCGCGCGCTGCGGCGTGTGGACGGTCATGGCTGATCCTTCCGAGATTGGCTATGGAAAAGAATAGCGCCAACCGCATGGCAGTTTCTTTCAGACTTGCGCCGAAATATCGATTTCACGGCATGATCATTCAATGATATCGGTAAATCCGGATACTTCTTTCGGAGTGCAGGATGAAGCTGGAAGAACCCGACCGTCGCCTTCTCACTGTCCTGCAGGATGACGGCCGCATATCAAATCAGGATCTGGCCGAACGCTGCGGCATGTCAGCGTCGGCATGCTGGCGGCGCGTGCGCGCTCTTGAGGAGGCCGGAATCATCAGCGGGTACAGAGCCTTGCTCGATCCCGCTGAATCAGGACTGAAGTTCCATGCTGTCGTACACGTAACACTGACGCGCCACGAGCACGGCCATGTCGACACCTTCATCGCCGAAGTCCGGCAACGCCCGGAGGTGCTCGACTGCTTCTCCACGACCGGCGAGGCGGATTATCATCTGCGCGTGCTGTGTGCCGATCTGGACGCGTATAATGTCTTCCTCGAAGGCTTTCTGTTCCGCCTCCCCGGCATCGCCAATGTACGCACCAATCTCGTCCTGAAAAGCATCAAGCACACGACACGCCTCGCGCTTTAGATGAAAGCTTCCATGTGGAACGCCTGCACGTCGGCGGGATATCGATAGGCATCGTGCGGGCAGGCATTGCGCGCAATGCAGCCTTCATCCCGGCAGGTCGCGCCCTCTTTGCGCACATGCGACCGGCACCGCTCGACCGCATAATCTGCGCCTGAGAATGCACCGACCGGGCAGGAATTCAGGCAAGGTTTCTCGGCACATAGGCCACAAAGATGATTCGAAGTCGCAACGGCTTGAATCGAAATCTCACGATCGAACAGCAACGCGCCGCGATAGGCATGCCAAAGCCCGAAACGCGGATGCATGAGGATACCGAGCGGCGATGCTTGCAGCCCTTCCGCACGCATCGCCCATTGCTGGAACGGCAGATAGGGAAGGTCATTGGGATAGGCCGTCCACGCGCCGACAGCAACCGCCACGCGATCGATGACGATGCGCGACCAGGTGTCGAGTGGGTTGGCGATATGTGGATTGTGTCGTTGCCACCCCGCGAAATGCGGCCAGTATCCCGCCCCACCATGGCCCACGAGGATGACAGCCTTCGCGGGCGCATCTTCTTCTGGTTCAAAATTGAACCCGCCGCGGACGATCAGATCCTCTTCAGCGAGCAGGACAGCAATCTGATCGGTTACGCTCGCAGACCGTATCGGCATCTTCACCGCGCGCGAAGTTCGAGGCATGGATTCCTTTGACGAGCACAGGAATCACGGTGGAGAGGTATTGCCGAACCGGTCGACCGCCGCGTTTGGAGAAACCTTTCCACAATCGTCATTCCTGTGCTCGTCACAGAAGTCCATGCCTCGCGCACGCCATCGCTCAAACGTTCGTCACAGATCACCGTCTCCCGCCCCCCGCACCGCCGAGCGCCAGACTTCCTTGTGGATGATGTCGGCCACTTTAGCCCGGCCTGTGTCGGGCTCCCTTCAAGTGAAGGCGTCGGGCATCGATTCCTTCTTCTTGGCCATGAAATCCTTGAGCCCGTCCTCGATGCCCGGATCGAGATACGGCGCTTCGTAGGTTTCCAGCCAGCGGCGGGCGAGTTCGTTGGCGCGCTTTTCGGCACGCTTCTCGCCTTCGGCCTGCCACTGCTCGAAGGAATTGTTGTCCGCGATCGACGAGCGGTAGAATGCCGACTGGAAATTCGCCTGTGTATGCGAGCAGCCAAGATAATGGCTGCCGGGACCGACCTCGCGGATCGCGTCCATCGCCTGCCCGTTTTCCGAAAGGTCGACGCCCTGCGCCAACTTCTGCTGCATGCCGAGCTGGTCGATATCCATCATGAATTTCTCGTAGCAGGACGCAAGGCCGCCCTCGAGCCAGCCGGCGGCATGCAGCACGAAGTTCGTGCCGGCCATAACAGTCGAGTTCAAGGTGTTCGCGCTTTCATAGGCAGCCTGCGCATCGGGAATCTTCGAGGCACACAGCGATCCGCCGGTACGGAACGGCAGGCCGACCCGGCGCGCGAGTTGCGCCGCACCATAGGAAACCAGCGTCGGCTCCGGCGTGCCGAAGGTCGGCGCGCCCGATTGCATCGAGATCGACGATGCGAACGTGCCGAACAGAACCGGGGCGCCCGGTCGCACGAGTTGCGTGAAGGACGCTCCGGCCAGCACCTCGGCCAGAACTTGCGTCAGCGTACCGGCCACCGTCACCGGGCTCATCGCGCCCGCCAGAATGAAAGGCGTGATGATGCAGGCCTGGTTGTTGCGGGCGTAGACCTTCGCCGCGCCGAGCATGGTCTCGTCGAAGACCATCGGCGAATTGGCGTTGATCAAATTGATGATGACCGCGTTCTCGTCGACGAACTTTTCGCCGAAGAGAATTTTCGCCATGTCCACCGTGTCCTCGGCCCGCTCCGGCGCGGTGACCGAGCCCATAAAGGGCTTGTCGGAGAACTTCATGTGGCTGAACACCATGTCAAGGTGCCGCTTGTTGACCGGGATATCGACCGGTTCGCAGACCGTTCCGCCCGAATGATGGATCGACGGCGCCATATAGGCGAGCTTCACGAAATTGCGGAAATCCTCGATCGTCGCATAGCGGCGATTGCCGTCGAGATCGCGTACGAAAGGAGGGCCGTAGACCGGCGCGAAAACGGTCGCGTCGCCGCCGATCTGCACCGATCGCTCGGGATTTCGCGCATGCTGCGTGAATTGAGAAGGCGCGGTCTTCAGGAGTTCACGGCAAAGGCCCTTTGGGAAATGCACGCGCTCGCCGCGAACATCCGCGCCGGCCTGTTTGAAAAGTTCGAGCGCTTCGGCGTCGTCGCGAAACTCGATGCCGATTTCCTCGAGAACGGTGTCGGCATTGGCCTCGATCAGCGCCAGACCCTCCTCGTTCAGCACTTCATAGAGCGGAATTTGCCGCTTGATATAGGTCAGCGTCTTGCCGGGACCGCCTCCGGCCCGCGCCGCGCGCCGCGCCGCGGCACCACCGCTCGCTCCGCGTCCGCGCCGCCCTGCGCCTGCCTCGTCTGCGTGCGCGAGATTGTCGTCCATCGGTGCTTCCTCGTGTTCCTGGCGGCATTTCGGCCGCATCTTGCCGTCAATCTAGTCAATGGCCTTATCCGAAACGGCTTGCGCGCGCCAAACCCTGTCGCAAAATCGACACCCCTGCCCCCAACCGAATCGGCGGAATTTCCGGTCGTTTTCATATTCTCGAACGTCGCAATCCGGCTATGGCGCAACGCGGTCGCCGCATATGAATTGGACATTGCAAATTGGGCGCGCGTCGCCGGAAACGCCTATTGGGAGTGCCTCATGTCCGACGACGAAATCATCCTGTCCGAACTGTCCGACGACGAACTCGTGCAGCAGATGCACGACGATCTTTACGATGGCCTCAAAGAAGAGATCGAGGAAGGCACGAACATCCTTCTGGAGCGCGGCTGGGCACCCTACAAGGTTCTGACGGAGGCTCTCGTCGAAGGCATGCGCATCGTCGGCGAGGATTTTCGCGACGGCATCCTCTTCGTGCCGGAAGTGCTTCTGTCGGCCAACGCGATGAAGGCGGGCATGTTCATCCTGCGTCCGCTTCTAGCCGCAACCAATGCTCCCAAGCAGGGCAAGATGGTCATCGGCACGGTCAAGGGCGACATCCACGACATCGGCAAGAACCTCGTCGGCATGATGATGGAGGGCGCGGGCTTCGACGTCATCGACCTCGGCATCAACAATCCGGTGGAGAAATATCTGGCCGCGCTGGAAGAACATCAGCCGGACATCATCGGAATGTCGGCCCTTTTGACGACGACCATGCCATACATGAAAGTCGTCATCGACACGATGAAGGAAAAAGGCATTCGCGACGATTACGTCGTGCTCGTCGGTGGCGCACCGCTGAACGAGGAATTCGGCAAGGCCGTCGGTGCGGATGCCTATTGCCGGGACGCCGCCGTGACCGTGGAGACGGCCAAGGACTTCATGAAGCGCAAGCACAATACGCGCGTTTCGGCCTGATGCGAAAAAGGCGCCTTGCGGCGCCTTTTTTGATTGGTTGTGGCCGAACTAGTCGACCGCGCCAGCCACATCGCTACCGGCACGCTGCGTCGCGTCTACGGTATTGGCCGCATCGGCACCAACGCCGCGAATCGTATTGGCGCAGCCGCTGGCAAGGGCAACGACGGCGAAAACGACGGCAAGACGTGAAATTGCCTTGGACATATGATCTAACCTCCAGAAGTCAGGTATGGGCTGCCGAAATGGCCTCCGTTTCGCCACAACGTCCAAATGCGGAAAAGGTTCTCATTATCGCGTGCGGAATGATCGCGCGGGAAATCATTGCGGTCAGGGATATGTCGGGACTCGATCACCTCGACCTGACTTGCCTTCCCGCTGAATTCCACTATCGACCCGACCGGATCGCGCCGGCGCTCGACGCTGCAATCCTCAAAGCCCGCGCGCAAGGCTATGGCAGTATTTTCGTAGGCTACGCCGATTGCGGCACAGGTGGTGACCTCGACCGCGTATGCGCGGCGCATGGCGTCGAGCGGATCGCCGGGCCGCACTGCTTCGCATTCTATCAGGGTCTGGCCGACTTCACGAAAGTCGCGGAAGACGACATGACGTCCTTCTACATGACCGACTTTCTGTGCCGTCATTTCGACGCCTTCTTCATGAAGCCCATGGGGCTCGACCGGCACCCGGAACTGGCGAAGGATTTCTTCGGCAATTACGAGAAGGTCGTCTATCTGGCGCAAACCGAGACCCCTGAGCTGGAGGCCGTCGCGATCCGCGCCGCAGACATGCTCGGCCTTGCCTATGAACGCCGCTTCACCGGCTATGGCGACCTCACCCTTGCCCTTAAAAAGGCGCACCAAGCGGCGATCACGTCGACCTGATTTTCAATGTCGACGGATTTTCGGCCATGCATCATCGCCTGTCGCTCGCCCTGTTCTTCTTTTCCGCCTCCTTGTCCTGCGCGTATGCGACGGGGGAAATCCTGTCGATCATCACAGATGCGGACAGCGACCGGCTGGAACGCTTCGACGAAGCGCGTGACAAGGCCATCGAGGAAGCCGCCGGATCGGCTGACGCGGATGCGACGGCGACATTCCTGGCCGCGCTCGACGCCGACGCGTTGCCCCTGGCGGATTTCGACCTTACCGGCGAATGGAAGTGCCGTACGATCAAAGCGGGCGGTCTGGCTGAACTTGTCGTCTATGGATGGTTCGACTGCCGCGTCACCGACGACGGATCGGGCTGGCGGCTCGAAAAACTGACGGGTTCGCAGCGCACGGTCGGCCGTTTCTTCACTGAAAGCGACACGCGGATGACCTATCTCGGCTCGTCTTTCGTCGCCGGCGACACGGCTACGCAATACGGCGCCGGCCCGCAAAGCGATCAGGTCGGCTACGCGATCCGCACCGACGAGGCCGCCTGGCAGATCGCCTTTCCGTTTCCGCACACCGAATCGACCTTCGACATCTTGCAATTGCGCCGCTGAGCGACGCGCCGGCACGGAGCCGTTTTCCGCGACGTCGCTTTTGAGTGCCCCCGCGTCGTCGCACAACAAGCAGCACAGATCGCCTTGCGGCAATGCTCCGACATGAATTGATATCGTCGGAGCCTTTATGGCAGACCTGATAATTGTATACTGGCGTGACATCCCGGCACAGATCATCGTGCGGAGAGGTCGCCAGAATGCCAAGCGTGAATTGTCGCTGCGCTTCACCGAAGCAATCGACATGTGCGCGATGAGAACAGGCGCGGGTGAGACCGACGCCTATCTTGCGGAATGGCGAAAGGCCGATCCGATTTCTGTTGGGGATGACCTCGAAGCCGAGGCTGACAAGGCTTTGGGGGAAATGGAGACCGCCTATGATCGCGAGCGCCTTGTCGCTCTGGTCAAGGCGGGAGGACATGAACCATTGCGGGAGGATCCCCACCAATGACCGGAATTTCTGCTTCGATAGAGGTCGCGCCTACACAGGCGCTCGAATCTTCGGACCTGCCGGGACTGTTCCCGCAGGGAACTCGTGTATACATCACAGACATCGGAAACGATGCGACCGACGCGCTGGTCGCGGCCGCCAGACGCATCCATGATCTCGGCTACAGGCCGGTGCCCCACTTTGCCTCGCGCCGGCTGACGACGCGTGCGGCGCTTGAGGAGCGCGTGCGCCGAACGGTGAGCGAAGCCGGTGTGACCGACGTTCTCGTCATCGGCGGCGGCCTTGAAAAACCGGCCGGTGAATTCGGCTCGACCATGGATGTTCTCAATACGGGCTTCTTCGAGACGAACAGCATCACCCATATCGGCATTGCCGGGCACCCGGAAGGCAATCCGGATTTTTCCAACGCGGTGGCGATCGAGGCGCTTCGCCAGAAGCAGGATTTCGGCAGGCGGACGGGCATCGATATGCGTATCGTCACGCAGTTCGGCTTCGATGCGTCCAAATTCATAGAATGGGCCGAAGGGCTGAAGGCACAGGGCATCGACATGCCTGTCCATCTGGGCGTGGCCGGACCGGCCAAGATCACGACGTTGATCAAATTCGCCGCCATGTGCGGCGTCGGCAATTCGATCTCCTTCCTGAAGAAGAACGCCCTGTCGCTGACCGCGCTGGCGACCAGCCATTCACCCGAAGGCATGGTCGGCCCGATCGAAAACCACGTTGCCACTACGCCCGAAAGCGCGATCGCCCAGATTCACGTCTTCCCGTTCGGCGGCCTCAAGAAAAGCACCGAATGGCTGGTCGAGCGCGGGTCCTGGCCGGCTGTTGTCCCGTCGCCTGCGAACTACGCCTCGCTTTGAAACCCGTCGCGCAAGGATCCCGCAAATGACCCGCACCATCGTCGCCTCCGCGACCCGAGAGATCGTCATCGGCTTCGACCAGCCCTTTTGCGTGATCGGCGAGCGCATCAACCCGACCGGCCGCAAGAAGCTTGCGGCCGAGATGGTCGAGGGCAATTTCGACACGGTGACGAAGGATGCACTCGAACAGGTTGCGGCGGGCGCGACGATGCTGGACGTAAATGCGGGCGTGACCGCCGTCGACCCCAACGCGACGGAACCGGCCCTTCTCGTCAAGACGCTGGAGATCGTCCAGAACCTCGTCGACGTGCCGCTGTCGATCGACAGCTCCGTCTCGGCGGCAATCGAGGCGGCGCTGAAGGTCGCCAAGGGCCGTCCGCTGGTCAACTCGGTGACGGGCGAAGAGGAAAAGCTGGAAGCGATCCTGCCGCTCATCAAGAAGTACAACGTGCCGGTGGTGGCGATCTCCAACGACGAGACCGGCATTTCGATGGACCCGGACGTGCGCTTCGCGGTCGCCAAGAAAATCGTCGAGCGCTGCGCCGATTTCGGTATTCCGGCCCATGACGTGGTGGTCGATCCGCTCGTCATGCCGATCGGGGCATTGGGTGATGCCGGGCGTCAGGTCTTCGCCCTGCTTCGGCGTCTGCGCGAGGAACTCAAGGTCAACACGACCTGCGGCCTGTCGAACATCTCCTTCGGCTTGCCGCACCGCCATGGCATCAATGCGGCCTTCATTCCCATGGTCATCGGCGCGGGCATGACCAGCGCGATCATGAACCCCTGCCGTCCGCAGGAAATGGAGGCGGTACGCGGCGCCAACGTCCTGGCCGGCACCGACAGGGATTGCATGACCTGGATCAAGACCTACAAGGATTACAAGCCGACCGAAGGCGGCCACGCCGTTGCAGCGCCAGTCGCCGTCAACGCGCCAGGCGAAGGCGCGGCTTCCAACGGACGCCGCCGGGGCGGACGCGAAGCGCGGATGGCGCGGGGGTAGTATCAGAGACTGAGATGATTTCGCGTCGTCGCCCCCCCTGCAACACGAAAGCACGTCCTTGAACGCCCCCTCCAACATCAAGGACCCGCTGGTCCTGTTCATGCCATCGGGCAAGCGCGGACGCTTTCCCGCTGGGACGACCGTGCTCGATGCCGCACGCGAACTCGGTGTCTATGTCGAAAGCGTGTGTGGCGGGCGGGCGACTTGCGGGCGCTGCCAGATCGAGGTTCAGGAAGGCCATTTCGCCAAGCACAAGATTTCGTCCTTTGCCGACCACATCTCAGCCTTCGGCGCTAAGGAAGAGCGCTATGCGCGCGTCCGCGATCTGAAGGAGGGCCGGCGGCTCTCGTGCTCGGCGACCATTCAGGGCGATCTCGTCATCGACGTTCCGCAGGACGTCCAGATCAACGCGCAGCTCGTGCGCAAATCGCCCATCGATCGCGTCATCGAGCGCAACCCGGCGGTGCAGCTTTGCTATGTCGAGGTCGACGAGCCCGACATGCACAAGCCGCTCGGCGATCTCGACCGGCTGAAGGTGATGCTGGAAAGGGATTGGGGCTGGCAGGATTTGCTCGTCTCGCAGCATCTGCTGCCGCAGGTCCAGTCCATTTTGCGAAACGGCAACTGGGGCGTCACAGCCGCCATTCACCGCGATCTGCAATCCTCGCGCCCGACGATCATCGCGCTCTGGCCGGGCCTGAAAAACGAGGCGTACGGCATCGCCTGCGACATCGGCTCTACGACGATCGCGATGCACCTGGTCTCGCTCCTGTCGGGTCGCATCGCCGCGACCGCCGGCACGCAGAATCCGCAGATCCGCTTCGGCGAAGACCTGATGAGCCGCGTATCCTACGTGATGATGAATCCCGACGGTCGCGAGGCGATGACGAAGGCCGTGCGCAGCGCGGTCAATGGTCTGATCGATGAGGTCTGCAAAGAGGCAGAGGTCGAGCCGGACACGCTGCTCGACGCCGTTTTCGTCGGCAATCCGATCATGCACCATCTGTTTCTCGGCATCGACCCGACCGAACTCGGGCAAGCTCCCTTCGCGCTGGCTGTGTCAGGCGCGGTACACACATGGGGCAGCGAGCTTGGTCTTGCCGTCAACAAAGGTGCTCGAATCTACCTTCTGCCCTGTATCGCCGGGCATGTCGGCGCGGATGCCGCAGGCGCGACGCTGTCGGAAGGCCCGCACCGGCAGGATCGGATGATGCTTCTGGTGGATGTCGGCACCAACGCAGAGATCGTGCTCGGCAACCGACAGCGCCTGCTTGCCGCATCTTCGCCGACAGGCCCCGCATTTGAGGGCGCGGAGATTTCGTCCGGCCAGCGCGCGGCACCCGGCGCGATCGAGCGCGTGCGTATCGATGCCGACACGCTGGAACCGAAATTCCGTGTCATCGGCGTCGACAAATGGTCCGACGAGCCAGGCTTTTTCGAAGAAGCCGAAACCGTCGGCATCACAGGGATTTGCGGTTCCGCGATCATCGAGGTCGTCGCCGAGATGTATCTGTCGGGGATCATTACCGAGGACGGCGTTGTCGATGGCGCACTTGCCGCGCGCTCGCCCCGCATTTTGACGGCCGGCCGCACGGCTTCCTATCTGCTCCACGACGGCAAGCAGCGCATAACGGTCACCCAGAACGACGTCCGCGCGATCCAACTCGCCAAATCGGCCCTTTATGCGGGCATCAAGCTCCTGATGGAAAAGCAGGGCGTCGACACCGTAGACACGATCTGCTTCGCTGGCGCGTTCGGCTCGTTCATCGATCCGAAATACGCGATGGTACTCGGTCTCATTCCCGATTGCGATCTCGCCGAGGTCAAGGCCGTCGGCAATGCGGCGGGTACGGGCGCGCTGATGGCGCTTTTGAACCGCGATTATCGCCGCGAGATCGAGGAGACGGTCCAGCATATCGAGAAGATCGAGACGGCGCTGGAACCGCATTTCCAGCAGCTTTTCGTCGACGCCATGGCACTTCCGAACAAGGTCGACCCGTTCCCGAAACTGTCCGCGCAGGTGAAGCTGCCTGAACGAAAAGCGACAGCCACGCAGGACGGCGACAGCGCGGCCCCCCGCCGCCGCTCACGCGAGGAACGCGCGGCGCGGCGAAACAGGGACTAAGAAATTTCAGCAAAAGTGCGAAGCGGTTTTGCGTCCGGAATTGCGTAAAAGCTAAAACTTCCCAGTCTCGCGAAAAGCCTCGAACGTGGCGCGGATATGGTCGGCCGCCGCTTTCACCGGCGCGGATGCGTCAGGCGCGACGATCATCGCAAGATTGTAGGTCGGCAAAAGCGGAAGCCCTTCTTCGGGACCAAGCGCCACGATATCGTCGCCGATGAAGGATCGCGGCAAGGGTGCGACGGCCAGATCGGACAGGATCGCCGAGCGCTGCCCCGCCGTATGCGCGCTCATATAGGCGATGCGATAATCCCGACCTGCACGGCCGAGCGCTTCGAGTGCCGCCGAGCGCCACGCGCACCCCTCCTCCCAGATCGACAGTGGCAGCGGTTCGCGCGCATGTGCGCATCCGCCTTTTGCGCCGCCCCAGACGATCGGTTCGGTCAGGAGCACTTCCGCTTCGGCCGGGATCGACCGACAGACGGTGAAGAGGGTGATATCGAGCATGCCTTCGTTCAACCGCCGGCGCAGATTCCCCGACTGGTCGATCACCACGTCGACGGCGATGGCCGGGTGCGTTTGCGCAAAGCGTTTCAGGACATGCGGAAGAACCCGCTCGCCGTAATCGTCCGGGGAGCCGAGACGAACGACGCCCGAGATGTCGGGAATGACGAACTTGGCCACCGCCTCGCGGTTGAGCGCGATCAGACGGCGCGCATAACCGATCAGGACCTCCCCGTCGCTGGTCAACGTCACCGAACGGGCGTCGCGCATGAAGACCGAGCGGCCGAGCGTCTCCTCCAGCTTCTTGATCTGCATCGAAACGGCCGACGGCGTGCGGAAAACGGCATTGGCGGCAGCCGTGAAACTGCCGGTCTCGGCGATAGCGACGAAGGTGCGCAGCACATCGAGGTCAAGCAACGGCAGAGGGTGATTGAGCGGGGCGTTCATGATCAGAATTCCTGAATTAGAACTTCACTTCATTTCGTTTGATTGAACATTCAATCGGACCCATTGTCAATTCATCGCAGTTCAAGAGATCGGAAGGAAACCCGAAATGCTGATGATTTCCGCCTTTTCGCATCTGATCGACGGCCTGATCGCCATACACCGCCGCAACCGGAATACAGCCCTGATGAACGATCTGTCCGATGCGACCCGCCGCGACATCGGCTGGCCCGATCGCTACCGGACGCCGGATGACGATCAAGACGGGTTCAAGGTCCGGAGGACGCACCGATGAAACCGTCATTCGCATCGCGCATGCATCGATGGTGGAATGCCCGCAAGGCTCGCCATCACCGTCTCGAACAGTTTCAGTTGTTCAACTCGCTGCCCGACGAAATCCGCAGCGACATCGCGCGCAATTCGCTGGTCGAGGCTTTCGACGATGGATCGCGAGCGCCACGCCGGAGCTGCCGGGAACTCCAGCCTGATTTACGTTCGGCCTGATGCCCGAAAAAGGTCATGATTGATGTCGCTTTTTCATCCGAGGACTTCGCTTTTACAGCGTACGAAGTCCTCGGCAATCCCTATATGTGCTGCAACGACGAACGACCCCACTCCATGATGCGAAGGCCGTTGCGCGTGTCATTTATGAATGGAGACGTGTCATGAAACTGTTCCGGCGCATTTTCGCCGCCAACCGCCCGATGAATCTCGCGACCGCGCTGGAGCGCCAGCGCCTCGGCCGCACGATGCCCGGCCAGACCGGCGCAATGAACGCGTCGCGCCTCGGCTACTTCGTCTAAAAAGGATTCTTTTGAAATCGACCGCCGCGCAAGGCCCTGCCCTGCGCGGCTTTTGGTGTTTTCAGCCCGAGTTTTTCCATCTGCGTGGAATAGTTTTCACGGAAAGCTCCATGCGATTGACACAAAAGAGCTTTCCTGTTGAGGCTATCTTGATCGCGACATTGTGGCGCGACCAGTCCTAATCGGGTGGCGGGGTGTTGGATGAACGCCGGGAAAAGCGTCAAGCGGTCGATTGTCTTCTTTCTTGTGCCCGATTTCACGATGATCGCATTTGCGACAGCGATCGAGCCCCTCCGCGCCGCAAATCGCATGCTCGGCCACGAAGCCTATCAGTGGCGTCTTGCAAGCCTCGACGGCAATCCTGTGAAAGCGTCGAACGACGTCGAATGCGCGGTCAACACCTCGCTTGAAATCGAACGTCGAAAAATGACCGGCGGCGAGCGCCCGTCCATGGTGATCGTATGTTCCGGCGTCGGCGTCGAGACCTATTCCAGCAAGACGGCATTCGCCTGGCTGCGTGAGGAATATAATCGCGGTGTCGCCATCGGTGGATTGTGCACCGGCGCGCACATTCTGGCCGCCGCCGGGCTCCTGTCGGACAAGCGCTGCGCGATTCACTGGGAAAACCTGCCTGGCTTCGCCGAGGCATTTCCGAAGGCGAACGTGTTCGCGGATCTCTTCGAGGTGGATCAGAACATCTATACCTGCGCCGGCGGAACGGCGGCGCTCGACATGATGCTGAAGCTGATCGGCGATGATTTCGACGAGCACCTCGTCAACCGCGTTTGCGAACAGGTGCTGACCGACCGCGTGAGAAGCCCGACCGATCGCCAGCGCCTGCCGCTTCGCGCGCGTCTCGGCGTTCAGAATTCCAAGGTGCTGACCATCATCGAACTGATGGAGGCAAACTTGACTGAGCCGCTGTCGCTGATCGAGATCGCCGATCATGTGGGACTGTCGCGCCGCCAGATCGAGCGCCTTTTCCGGCAGGAGATGGGCCGATCCCCTGCCCGATACTATCTGGAAATCCGGCTCGACCGCGCGCGGCATCTTTTGTTGCAGTCGGCGATGCCCGTGGTGGAAGTCGCGGTCGCCTGCGGTTTCGTCTCCGCTTCGCATTTTTCCAAATGCTATCGCGAGGTCTATGCCCGATCGCCGCAGCAGGAGCGCGGCGAACGCCGCCAATTGCTGGTGGCGTGATGCGAAGGATCGGTCACGGAAAATTCCACGACCGGTTCATCCACCTCTTCTCGCCGATCAGGCAATCATAGGCTTCGACGGTCGACACCGCGATGACCGGTGCACGCCCGGCATAGTCGCGCCATGTCGGCGACCATGGGCCCGCAAGTTCCAGCACGAGTTTTCGCCGCACGGCCTCGGGAAACTGGTCCCAGTCGTTGACCGGAACGACGAAGGCGCCCGGTCCGCCGATCACGCAATTGCTGTAGTATTCGTCAAGGTTCGGCACATCGAAAACCGAACTCATGCCGCCGTCGGTCATCATCGGCAGACCGTTGACGACGATGCCCTGCGCGACGAGCCGCTCGCGCGCCTCGACCACCGGCCCTCCCTGATTGTTCGGCCCGTCGCCCGAAATGTCGACGACGCGCCTCAATCCGCGATAGTCGCTCTCGGCGAAAAGATCGCCGGCGAAATCGAGCGCACCGGAAATCGACGTGCGGCGAGCGCTGTTGGTCTGGACCCCGGCCATCCTTGCCGCGACGGCCTCGGCGTCCGCCCGCGAAGCGATCACCGTCCAGGGCACCACCATATGCTGCGACTGATCGCCCGCCCATTCGAACATGGCAAGAGCGATCCGGCCATATGCCCCATCCTCGATCGCGCGGATGACGCTGTCATGTGTCAGCGCGGCGATATAGCCCTCGCGCTGGATCTGCAGTTCCTCATAGGACATCGACAGCGATACATCGGCCGCGATGACGAGTTGAACGTCGACGATTTCCGTATCCGCAAAAGCCGTCTCGCCTGTCATCGCCAGCGCCATCGCGACGCTGCCTGTGATCGACGGAAGGGATCGAGCGGAAACGGTCATGACTGTGAGGATACGCGCGAAGCTCTCACGGCCAAGAAAAAAGCCCGGTCGAGCCGGGCTTTTCCTGTCACGATGACGTTACGTCATCCATCCGCGCGCAATGCCGCATTATCCGGATCGAACGGGCTCTCGCCGATCACGGTCGCCTTGTGCGCCTTGCCGAGAATCTGGATTTCCAGTTCTGTGCCTTCGGCGGCGAAGTCCGGCTTCACCATGGCCAGCGCGAGGCTCTTGTCCACCCGCCAGCCATAGCCGCCATGGGTCGCGCGGCCGATGAGCTTACCGTCCTTGTGGATAGCCTCGTTGCCACGCGCATCGGCGTCCGTGACACCATGAACGTCGAGGGTGACGAAAGTCCAGTTCGGTCCCTTTTCCTTGAGCGAGACGAGCGCATCCCGGCCCATGAAGTCACCCTTGTCGGGATGGACGAACCGGTCGAGCCCGCTCTCCCACGCCGAATATTCGATCGAAAGCTCGCGCGGGATCAGGCGGTAGCTCTTCTCGATCGCCATTGCCGTCATGGCGCGGATACCGAACGGCTTGATGCCGAACTCGGCTCCTGCCTCCATCAGCGCGTCGAAGATCGCGTTCTGCTGCTCGATGGGATGGTGCAACTCCCAGCCGAGTTCGCCGACGAAATTGACGCGTAACGCATGCGCCGTCGCCGTGCCGACGGCGATTTCCTTGCCGGAGAGCCAAGGGAAATCGGCGTTGGCAAGGCTCGTGCGCGTCAGCTTCTTCAGCACGTCGCGGCTCCTGGGACCGGCCAGCACGAGAACGCCATACATCTGGGTGATCGGCTGAAGCGTAACCGAACCGTCCGTCGGAGCCAGCTTGCGCAACACATCGTGGTCATGTGCTTCATAAGCGCCGGCCGAAACGAGATAAAAGCGGCCGGGCTTCCACTCATAGACGGTGAATTCACTCTTCACGCCGCCGGTTCGCGTCAAAAGATGCGTCAGCGCGATGCGTCCGCGTTTCTTCGGGATGCGGTTGGCAAGGATTGAATCCAGCCACGCGCGCGCGCCGGGACCAGAGACTTCCATCTTCGCGAAGGCGGACATGTCCAGCAAGCCGACCTTCTCGTGGACGGCCTTCACCTCGTTGCCGACATGTTCGAAATAGTTCGATCGACGGAACGACCAGCGCTCGACGATGCGGCCGTCTTCCAGAGCGGGCGCGTGGTTGTGGTTGGTCAGAACGTCCGCGCCGACACCCAATTCATTCGCCGGCACCTCGTAGCCGTCCGGCGCGAACCAGTTCGCGCGCTCCCAGCCATAGACCGAGCCGAAAACGGCCCCCATCTCCTTGAGACGCGAATAGACCGGCGTGGTCTTCAGGGGGCGTGCGGCGGCGCGCTCCTCGTCCGGATAGTGCATAGTGAAGACGTTGGCATAAGCCTCTTCGTTCTTCTCCTTGAGATAGCCTTCGGTCGCATAGGGACCGAAGCGACGCGGATCGACGCCCATCATGTCGATGGTCGGCTCGCCCTCGACGATCCATTCGGCAAGCTGCCAGCCCGCGCCGCCGGCTGCCGTCACGCCGAAGGAATGGCCTTCATTGAGCCAGAAATTCTTCAGGCCCGGTGCGGGGCCGATGATCGGCGAGCCGTCCGGCGTATAGGCGATCGCGCCGTTATAGACCTTCTTGATTCCGACCTCGCCGAAGGCGGGAACGCGCGCAATCGCCGTCTCGATATGCGGCATCAGCCGCTCGAGGTCTTCCTGGAAAAGCTCGTATTCGCTATCGTCGGAAGGACCGTCGACATAGCAGACCGGCGCGCCGTGCTCGTAAGGTCCGAGCAGCAGGCCGCCATTTTCCTCACGCATGTACCAGGACGAGTCGCTTTCGCGCAGCACGCCCATTTCTGGCAGGCCCTGCTTCTTGCGCTCCACGATCGCCGGATGCGGCTCGGTGACGATGTACTGGTGCTCGACCGGAATGACCGGAACGTTCAGGCCGACCATCTCGCCCGTCTTGCGCGCGAAATTGCCGGTGGCCGAGACGATGTGCTCCGCTTCGATGTCGCCCTTGTCGGTCTTCACCAGCCACTTGCCGTCCGCCGTCTGCTCGATCGCGGTCACGGTGGTGTTCCGGTAGATCGTCGCGCCATTGTCGCGCGCGCCCTTAGCGAGCGCCTGCGTCAGATCGGCCGGCTGGATATAGCCGTCGTCGGGATGCTGGATCGCGCCCAAAAGCCCGTCCGTCTCGCAGAGCGGCCAGATTTCCTTTACCTGCTCGGGCGTCAGGATATTCACCGGAATGCCGAGCGTCTCCGCGACGCCCGCATAATACATGAACTCGTCCCAGCGGTCCTTCGTGCGGGCGAGACGGATGTTCGTGCATTGGGTGAAGCCGACATTCATGCCGGTCTCTTCCTGAAGCTCCTGATAGAACTTCACAGAATAGCGATGAATCTGGCCGACCGAATAGCTCATATTGAACAGCGGCAAGAGACCCGCGGCGTGCCAGGTCGAGCCGGAGGTCAGTTCCTTTCGCTCGATCAGGATGACGTCGGACCAGCCCTTTTTCGCCAGATGATAAAGCGTCGAGACGCCGACCACTCCCCCTCCGATGACAACCGCGCGCGCCTTTTCCTTCAATGCCATGATGTTCCCCGAACAGGTCGTGCCGCACTCGCGCGGTCGTGTTTTACGACCGCGAACATAGGACGGCGCAAAAGCACGAACTCGGCCTAAAAGCGACATCGCCGAAACGGGCCGCGACCTGTCGGCATCGCGTCAGGAAAAGGCGAAAAATTCGCTTTCGTTCGCCGCCGTGATCTGTAGCTTGAAGTGCTTCAGGATGAATCGGACGGCAACCGCAATGGCTGAATATTCGTTCTTCTCGCTATTGAAGAACGCCTTCAACGGAAACGAGGATTGGAAACCGGCCTGGCGCAAGCCCGAGCCGAAACCGTCCTATGACGTGATCGTCATCGGCGGTGGCGGGCACGGGCTGTCGACGGCCTATTATCTGGCGAAAGAGCACGGGCTGACGAACGTCGCCGTGCTGGAGAAGGGGTACCTCGGCTCGGGTAATATCGGTCGCAACACGACCATCGTGCGCTCGAACTACCTCCTGCCCGACAATATCCGTTTCTACGAGCATTCGCTGAAGCTGTGGGAGAACCTGTCCCACGATTTGAACTACAACGTCATGTTCTCCCAGCGCGGCGTCTTGAACCTCGCCCATACGCCTGCGCAAATGGATGAGCACGCGCGGCGCGGCAACGCGATGCGCCATGAAGGCGGCGACGCGGTGCTTCTCGGCCGCGAGGAGGTGGCGAAGATGGTGCCCGGCCTCGACGTATCCGGCTCTGCGCGGTTTCCGGTTCATGGCGGGTTGCTGCAGCCGCGTGCGGGAACGGCGCGCCATGACGCGGTCGCCTGGGGCTATGCCCGCGGCGCGGACCGGCGCGGCGTCGACATTCTCGAAAACTGCGAAGTCACGGGGTTCCTGCGCGAAGGCGAGCGCGTCGTCGGCGTGACGACCACGCGCGGCGAAATCCGCGCGAAAAAGGTCGCCGTCGCCGTCGCCGGCTCCACCGGCCGTGTCATGAAGCTGGCCGGTATCGAGAATCTTCCGATCGAGAGCCACGTCCTTCAGGCTTTCGTGTCGGAATCACTCAAGCCCCTCATCGATCAGGTCGTCACCTTCGGCGGGGGCCATCTTTACGTGTCACAGTCCGACAAAGGCGGGCTGGTCTTCGGCGGCGATCTCGATGGCTACAACACCTATGCCCAGCGCGGAAACCTGCCTCTGGTCGAAGAGGTCATGAGCGAACTTCTCGCCATGTTCCCGATGCTGGCGCGCGTGCGTCTTCTGCGGTCCTGGGGTGGTGTCATGGACATGTCGATGGACGGCTCGCCGATCATCACCACCGGCCCGCTGCCGGGCATGTACCTCAATTGCGGCTGGTGCTACGGCGGCTTCAAGGCGACGCCGGCCTCGGGTTGGTGTTTCGCCCACACCATCGCGCGCGATGCGCCGCATGAATTCAACGCCCCCTTCACGCTCGACCGTTTCCATCGCGGAATCCTGATCGACGAGAAGGGGTCCGGCGCGACCCCCAAATGGCACTGAGGTTTTCATGTTGATACCCTGCCCCTATTGCGGCCCGCGCGACCTGTCCGAATTCACTTATCAGGGCGATGCGACGCGCGTTCGTCCCGATCCTGGATCGACCGATCAGGCAGCGTGGAACGCCTATGTCTACGACCGCGTGAACACGGCCGGTGATCATTCGGAGTTCTGGCAGCATTCTGGCGGATGCCGCGCGCATCTGAGGATCGTCCGCTCCACGCTGACTCACGAGGTGAAGTCCGTCGCCTATGCGCGTGATTCGATTCACGAAAGGTCACGCGCTTGACAGCCCACCGCACGCAACGCGGCGGTCGGATCGACCGCTCCCGCATTATCCGCTTCACCTTCGACGGCACGGCGATGAGCGGCCATTCGGGCGACACGCTGGCTTCCGCTTTGATGGCGAACGGCATCTCCGTCGTCGGTCGCTCGTTCAAATATCACCGCCCACGCGGCATTTTCGCCGCCGGCATCGATGAGCCGAACGCGCTCGTCACCGTCATTCGCGGCAAACTGCGCGAGCCGAACGTCCCGGCGACGCAGATCGAGATCTATGACGGCCTGACGGTCGAGAGCCAGAATCGGTTTCCCTCGCTCAGCTTCGATGTCGGCGCGATCAACGGACTTGCCGGCAATCTCTTCGCCGCCGGCTTCTACTACAAGACCTTCATGGGGCCGGTCGTCGGCCCGTTGAAGGGCACGCGTTTCTGGATGTTTTGCGAGCAGTTCATCCGCCGCGCCGCCGGTCTTGGCCGCGCGGGCTATGAAGCGGATACCGACCGCTACGAAAAGATGTTCGCCTTTTGCGACGTGCTCGTCGTCGGGTCCGGTCCGGCGGGGCTTGCGGCGGCGCAGCGGGCGGCGGCGGAAGGCAAGCGCGTCATACTGGCCGAACAGGATGGCACGCTCGGCGGTGCGTTGCGCTGGCGAAGCGCAACCATCGACGGGCAGCCGGCCGCCGAATGGCTGGATACGACCGAAGCCGAATTGCGCGCGGCCGGCAATGTCACCATCCTGCCGCGCACCACGGTCTGGGGCTATTACGACGACAACCAGTTCGCCGCGCTCGAACGCGTCACGGATCACAAATCGGCCCCCGCCATCGGCGAACCGCGCCATCGGCAATGGACGATCCGCGCCAAGGACGTCGTGCTCGCTACCGGCGCGTTCGAACGGCCGATCGTCTTTCCGGGCAACGACCGGCCCGGCATCCTTCTGGCCGGCGCCGCCGCGCGCTATGCGGCGCAGTTCGGCACCCTGCCCGGCCGGCGCGTTGCGATCTTCACCAACAACGATTCGGCCTATGAGGCAGCCGTGGCGCTCAGGGACGCCGGCGCGGAGATCGCCGCCATCGTCGATCTGCGCGCCGGCATCTCGCCTGCCGCGCGCGATCTTGCCCGTCAGGCCGGCGGCGAACTCCTGCTGGGCCACGCCGTCACCAATGCCGGCGGGACAAAGCGCCTGCGCGAGATCGACGTCCAACCCTTTGCCGGCGGCACGATCACCGATCGCGGCAAGCGCTCGATCGTCGTCGATTGCCTCGCGGTTTCCGGCGGCTGGTCGCCCGCGATCCATCTGGCGAGCCAGGCCGGTGCCGCACCCGTATGGGACGAGGCTTTACAGGCGTTCCTGCCGCCCGCACCGTCGCAACGCTGGACGGGCGCCGGGGCATTTGCCGGAAAGTTTTCGACAGCCGACGCGCTGGGCGGCGAGTTCGAGGTGGACGAGGCGGAAATCGACTACGCGCCCGCGCCCGTCTTCGAAATCCGGCCCGCCAAGAAATCCGGCAAATCGTTCGTCGATTTCCAGCACGACGTGACCGCGTCCGACATCCGGCTGGCCAACCGCGAAGGCTTCCAGTCGGTCGAGCACCTGAAGCGCTATACAACGCTCGGCATGGCGACGGATCAGGGCAAGACCTCAAACGTGCCGGGCCTCGCCATCATGGCCGCCGCGCGCGGCATTCCGATCTCGCAGGCAGGCACGACGCGATTTCGCCCGCCCTTCTCGGCGGTTTCGATAGGCTCGCTGGCTGCCGACACGCACGGTCATTTCAAGCCCGAACGACTGACACCGATGCACGACTGGCATATGCAGCATGGCGCGCGGATGTATTCCGCCGGCCTGTGGTATCGCCCGATGATCTACGGCGCGGGCGGCGAGACGATCGAGCAGGCCTATGTTCGCGAGGCGGCGGCGGTGCGCGAAAGCGTCGGCATCGTCGATGTCTCGACGCTGGGCAAGATCGCGGTGCAGGGGCCGGATGCCGGCGCGTTTCTCGACCGTGTCTATACGAACATGTTCTCGACCCTGCCGGTGATGAAGGCGCGTTATGGGCTGATGCTGCGCGAGGAAGGCATCGCCTTCGATGACGGCACGACATGGCGGCTCGGCGAACATGAGTTTCTGATGACGACGACGACGGCCAATGCCGGCAAGGTCATGCAGCATCTGGAATATTATCTCGACTGTGTCTGGCCGGACCTGCGGGTCCACGTCACCTCGGTAACAGACGAATGGGCAGGCGGGGCCGTCGCCGGACCGAACGCGCGCAAGGTTCTGGAAGTCTGCGTCGATGGGACGGCGCTCGACAACGACGCGCTCCCCTTCATGGGCATCGTGCGCGGCGAGATCGCCGGCGCGCCGGTATTGATCTGCCGCCTCTCCTTCTCCGGCGAGCTTGCCTATGAAGTCTATTGCGGCGCGGGCCATGGCACGCATGTCTGGGACGCGTTGATGGCGGCCGGAAAGCCCTTTGCGATCACACCTTACGGTCTTGAAGCACTCGGCACTTTGCGCATCGAGAAGGGCCATGTCACCGGCGCGGAAATCGACGGGCGCACCTCGCCGCGCGACCTTTACCTCGACTGGATGCTGTCGAAAAAGAAGCCTTATATCGGCTCGGCGATGGTCGATCGCGAGGGTCTCGTCGCAGAGGATCGCGTTCGTCTCGTCGGCATCGTCTCGCTGGACGATCGGCCGCTGAACGGCGGCGCGCATATCGTCGAGCGGTTGGAGGACGAGCCGCGCGACTCTATCGGCCATATCACCGCCGTCTGCTATTCACCCGCGCTTGGAAAATATATCGGGCTGGCGTTGGTCAAGGGCGGCAAAACCCGTCACGGACAACGCGCCCATATATCCGACCCGCTGCGGAACCGGTTCGGCCCGGTCGAAATCGTCAGCCACCACTTCTTCGACCCGGAAGGGAGCCGCATGCATGGTTGAGATCGTCTCGGCCCTCGAACCCGTCTATCGGCGCGGCGCGCATGGCAATCGCGATGGCGGTTCCGCCATCACCTTGTGGGAGACGCAGCCAGGCTCGATCGTGCAGGTGACAAGCTGGCCCGGCAAGGAGGGCGCGGCGCTTGCCGCGATCAACGCGGCAGCCTCGCTCGACGTGACCGCCGATGCCGGCGCGGGCGTATTCAGCGACACGCGTTCCGCATTCGGCTTCGCGCCCGGACGCTGGCTCATGGTCGATCAGGCCGAAGGCATGGGCGATACCCTTCGCGATCGGATCGACACCCAAACCGGCACGGTGACCGACCTTTCGCATGGACGAACCGCCATCGCCATCGAAGGCGAACGGGCCGAATGGGTTCTATCCAAGCTCTTCGCGCTCGATTTCTCGCTCGCCGCTTTTCCGGTGAGCGTGGGGAAATCCACGGCGCATCACGAGTTCTTCACGCTCATCCAGCGCACAGCAACAGATCGGTTCGACCTTTACGTCTACCGTTCCTTCGCGCGCTCGTTCTGGCAACTCCTATGCACGAGCGCGGAGGAAGTCGGCTACACGGTCGACTGATCAGCCGACCGAGCCATGGCGATGGCGAATGCGGAACACCTCGATGCGCTCCGGGAGTTCGAGCAGAAATTCGGCATCGCGCGGCAGATGATGAACGTCCTTCGGGCTCGCGCCGGTGAAGCTCGCCATGGCCTCCTCGTCCGCCCAGTAGGAGATCGTCACGAACGTCGTGGCATCCTCTCGATCCTCGCGTAGCGTCTCGACACCAAGCGCTTTCTCGATCAGCGGTTTGATTCCGATTTCGTAATTATAGGCTTCGTATTCGTCGGCACGATCCGGGGCGGTGCGACCACGCCAGATGCGTGCGATCGTGGCTTTCTTCTTCTCGGACATTCTTAATCCTCCGACGAGATTAAACGCCGCGTAGGTCGCAAGGATGCTTTCCCTCACTTTGTGTTGACGCGCCGCAGGTCGTTAGTGAGGAACATTGGATGACGAACCGCCGTTTCCGCTGCTGACCAACGGAGACTTTCCAATGCCCTTCATCAAGACCGCCGACGACACACAGATCTTTTACAACGACTGGGGCACCGGCAAGCCCGTCATCCTCATCCATGGCTGGCCGCTCGACGGCGATATGTGGGAGTATCAAGCGCGTGTGCTTGCCGATGCGGGCCACCGCGTCATTTCCTACGATCGCCGCGGCTTCGGCCGGTCGAGCCAGCCATGGACTGGCTATGACTACGACACGTTCGCGGCCGACCTCAAAGCCATCATCGATGGTCTTGACCTTCGCGATGTCACACTGGTCGGGTTTTCGATGGGCGGCGGCGAGGTCGCGCGCTATATCGGGCGCTACGGCACCGACAGGATCGCGAAAGCCGCGCTCGTCGCGTCGGTCACGCCCTTCCTTTTGAAGACGGGTGACAATACCGACGGCGTGGATAAAAGCACGTTCGACGAGATGGTCGAGGGGCTGAAGGCGGATCGCCCGCACTTTCTCGCCGGTTTCGGCAAGACCTTCTATGGTGCCGGCATACTCAATTTCGAGATATCGAACGAGCTTCTGGCCTGGACGAGCCAAGTCGCCATGCTGGCCTCCCCGAAAGCGACGATCGATTGCGTGCGCGCATTTTCGGAAACCGACTTTCGCGAGGATTTGCGCAAATTCACGATCCCCACGCTCGTCATCCATGGCGACGAAGACCAGACCGTACCGATCGACGTTTCGGCCAAACGCGTTCAGGAATTCGCACCGAACGCCGAGTTGAAGGTCTATCAGGGCGCGCCGCACGGCCTGTTCTTCTCGAACAAGGACGAATTGAACGACGATCTTCTGGCGTTTATCGGTCGGTGACACCTCAAAAGGGCCGCTGATCAGCGGCCCTTTTTCATTTCACGAAAGTGACGAATGCCTCGATCGGTTCGCGCTCGGACCGAAGCGTATTCTCCGGTTTCGTCGTGTCCTCATGCCCCAGCGCCATGCCGCAGACGACGATTTCCTCGTCGGGAATGTCCAGAACGGGCCGTATCTGTCGGTGATACGGCGCGAAGGCGGCCTGCGGGCACGTATGAAGCCCCCGCGCCCTGGCCGCGACCATGATCGACTGCAAAAACATGCCGTGATCGACCCACGACCCCATGTTCAACCGCCGGTCGATAGTGAAGATCAAACCGACAGGTGCATCGAAGAACACGAAATTGCGATCATGCTGCTCGCGCATGCGGTCCGTTTCCCGCTTGCCGATTCCAAGCAGGCCGTAGAGGGCGAATCCGACGGCACGGCGGCGCGATAGATAGGGTTCGAAGAACTGGTCGGGATAATATTTGTATTCGTCCCACGCGGCCTTTTCGGCACGAACGCCCGAATTCAGGATGGCATCGGAAAGCTCCTGCTTCCGGTTCCCCTTCACCACGTAGACTTTCCATGGCTGCATATTGGTGCCTGACGGAGCGCGCGCCGCGACCTCCAGAATGTCGCAGATCGTCCGGTCGTCGACCGGCGTCGGCAGGAACGCGCGCACGGACTTGCGCGAGGTGATCGCCTCGTCCACAATCGCCGTCTTCTCATGCCCGGACGATTTCATGCTTTCGCCTCTTGGATGATGATTCATCTCTCCGCCTTGGTCGCTTTCGTGCGGTCGGGCATAGGCCATGCCATGCCAGCACGCAATTCCTTTGATCCAACGGCTGAAAACCCACCTGCTCAAGAACCGAATTGATAGAACATCGCGACACTCCTAATTCCAAGGACACTTGACGTGCCAAACCCCTCTTCGCGTATTTCCGGCATCGTTCCATCCGGCAAGGATGGTTGGGAGGTCCATTTCACCGCCTATCAGCGCAAGCAGGCGGGCGAAGCGATCACCATGCTGTCAGTCGGCGATCATGATTTCGACACGCCGGCACAGACCGTGGAAGCCTGTGTTCAGGCGGTGCGCGCCGGACATCACCACTATACGCCATTGCCGGGAATGCCGCGCCTGCGCGCCGCGATGGCTGCAGTCTCGGCCGAATGCACCGGCGTCGAAACCCTGACTGAAAACGTGCTCGCGACACCCGGCGGCCAGTCCTCGCTCTTTGCGGCCGTCATGGCGACATTGGACGCAGGAGGGCATGCGGTCGTGGTCGCGCCCTATTATGCGACCTATCCGGGCACGTTCCGCGCGGCAGGCGCCGGCTTCACGGTGGTCGAGACACGCGCCGAAGAAAGTTTCCAGCCCGACGCGGCGGCGATCGAAAATGCGATCGAGCCGAATACGCGCGTGATCCTGATCAACACGCCGAACAACCCCACCGGGGCCGTCTACACGCGCGAAAGCCTTGCCCACCTTGCCGACATCTGCATCAGACATGATCTGTGGCTGCTTTCGGACGAGGTCTACTGGTCGATTGCCGGAAGCAGGCAGCATCTGTCGCCGCGCGCGTTTCCGGGGATGCCGGAACGCACGCTCGTCATCAATTCGATGTCCAAGAGCCACGGCATGACCGGGTGGCGGATCGGATGGCTGACGGGGCCGAAAGCGATCATTTCGCGCCTGATCGACCTCAATCTCGTCACGACCTACGGCCTGCCCGATTTCGTATCCCGTGCGGCGATCGAGGCGCTGGAAAATCGCTATGGGGTGGCTGAAATCGCGGCGCGCTATGCCGAGCGACGCGAGATATTCCTACAAGCCATCGACGGCGCCGACGGTTTGATCGTGCGCGGATCGCAAGGCGGCATGTATGTGATGCTCGATATCTCCGCGGTCGATCCGGATTGCGAGGCCTTCGCCTGGAAACTGCTCGATACCGAGAAAATAGCCGTCATGCCCGGATCGAGTTTCGGTGATGCCGCGAAGGGCCATATTCGGGTGAGCCTGACCCAGCCCGACGATATTTTGCGCGACGCCGGCAATCGACTAAAGCGATTTGCCGCCCGATACGCCGACCTGAAGGTCAGTTGATGCTGACGTCTCCGGGACTCAATCCCAATCGATAAGCGGCTGATCGCAGCGATAGACCGGGCACTGATCCGTGTCGGCGGATGGTATCGTCGTATACCGGGCAACCTCCGGACTGAAGCAGAAGCGCCCGTCGACGACATACCGGTCATAGGTATATTGGCCGGTCGTCAGCACGATCGCGCCGCGCTGGTCGATCAGCGATTGCACGCTACGGCAGTCGAGTTGCCGCGCATCGACCCGGTGCTGGGCCATAGCCGGCGCCGCCGCAAGCATCGCCATCATGAACATCAGACCACGCATCGCAAATGTCCTTTCAACAGGGCGGGCGTCGTTTGCCCATCTTGGCCGGCACGGCTCGAAGCCTATATGCCCGCCCCCAATCCAACGATGTCGGCGCATCGCGCGTTCCACGAGTTCAAGCAAGGGTGACCATGACCGGCACAAAGCCTCTTTCGAGTTTCGACCTTCCCTGCCCCGTCGAGCAACTGGCGATCTTTCTGGACTTCGACGGCACGCTGGCCGATATCGTCGATCATCCCGATGACGTCCATCTGCCCGGCGAGATGATCGAAGCACTCGACATGCTGGCAAAACGTACCTCCGGTGCACTCGCCATCGTAACGGGTCGCCCGATCGAACAGATCGACAGGCTTTTGTCGCCCCTGGTTTTGCCGGTCGCCGGCGTGCATGGAATGGCACGGCGCGCGTTCGACGGAAAGCTGCATACGGCCGATCACGATCCGTCTGTTTTTGCCGAAGTGCAGGCACGGATGACGCATCTTCATACGGAGCATGCCGATACGATGATCGAGATCAAGCCGGGTTCGATCGCCTTTCACTACCGACGCCGGCCGGACCTGAGCGAAACGGTGGCCGAGCTCGTCCATGAAGCGCTCGGCGACCTTGACGGTATCGATATTCTGCATGGCAAGATGGTCGTGGAAGTGAAGACCGGCCACGCCAACAAAGGCAGCGCCATCCGTGCCTTCATGGAGGAGCCGCCTTTTGCAGATCGCGTGGCGGTCTTCGCGGGCGACGACGTCACCGACGAATTCGGGTTTCAAGCCGTTGCGGAAATCGGCGGCGTCGCGATCAAGATCGGAAGCGGAGAAACCCGCGCGAAATTGCGCACGGATACTCCAGCAGAATTTCGCGATTGGCTGGCAGCGACGGCAAGAGATCTTGCCTAAATTTTACCTCCCCGAAAAATCCTGCTACAAATTTGCGCAATCACACTTTCAGCCTCGACGGATCATTTGGCCGTCCTGAAAGTTTTGCCGCAGAAGAACGAGGGAGATGGTATTTTGGGAAGACTGGTGGTCGTCTCGAACAGGGTCGCGGATTTGACGCGATCCATGCAGTCGGGTGGCCTTGCGGTCGGCATTACCGACGCGCTGAAGAATCGTGGCGGTCTCTGGTTCGGCTGGAACGGTGAAATCTCGCAAGCTGGTGATGATGCTGCGCCGACGGTCGTTGAGGCAGGCAACGTCTCCATGGCGACGATCCCGCTGACGGAGGCGGACTACGCCAACTATTATCTCGGCTTTTCCAACAGCGTGCTTTGGCCCCTTTTTCACTACCGGCTCGATCTGGTTGATTTTCATTCCAGATTTCTGGACGGATATCGCCTGGTCAACCGACGCTTCGCACAGGCGCTTCTTCCTCTTCTGCGCGACGACGACACGATCTGGGTACATGATTACCACCTGATCCCGCTGGCGTCCGAATTGCGCAGGCTGGGTTGCAGGCAGCGGATCGGTTTCTTTCTCCACGTCCCCTTTCCGCCACCCGAAATCCTCGCTGCGGCACCGGGGCACAAATGGCTGGCCGACAGTCTTCTGGCTTACGATCTCGTCGGCTTCCAGACTCAGACGGACGTTTCAAATCTGGCGCGATATGCGGAAGACCATCTGCAGATGTCGCCACCGAAGGCCGGCCGGATGACAGGTCCGGCGGGCGATCTGCATCTCGATGCCTTTCCGATCGGCATCGATGCGCAAGCCTTCGCGCAGCTTGCCGCATCGCCTTCCGACGACGTCCAGATCGATTCGATGCGCCGCGAGACGCTCGGCCGAAAGCAGATCATCGGCGTCGACCGGCTGGACTATTCGAAGGGACTGCCCGATCGCATGAAGGCGTTCGGGCGCCTGCTCGAACTCCACCCCGATCACATGAAGAAGGTGACGTTTCTACAGATCGCGCCGCCGACCCGTGAGAACGTCAACGCCTATGCGGATATCCGCAGCGAGCTCGAACATCTTTCAGGCTCGATCAATGGGCAGTTCGCGGACTTCAACTGGACGCCCATCCGTTACATCCATCGCTCCGTGCCGCGTGAAATCCTGGCTGGGCTCTATCGCGTCAGCCGCGCCGGACTGGTCACACCCTTGCGGGATGGCATGAACCTTGTCGCGAAAGAATTCGTCGCCGCCCAGAATCCCGATGACCCCGGTGTTTTGATCCTGTCGAAATTCGCAGGCGCCGCGGAAGAACTGGTCGAGGCGCTGATCGTCAACCCCTATGATATAGACGCGATGGCAAGAGCCATCGACAATGCGCTGACGATGCCGCTTGAGGAACGCAAGGAACGGCACGCCGCCTTGTTCGAACGCGTCTCTCGGCGTGATGCCATCGCATGGCAGCAGGCATTTCTAAACGCGCTCGAGCAGCGATCGAGCGATGCCCGGATGAATGTCGCCTGATCACGATTTCTTGTTCGGCAATTTCTTCCGCTTGGTTTCGGCAAGTTCCTCAAGCTGCTTTTCCGACATCGATTCGACCATCTGTTTAGAGGCCCCTTTCAGGTCGGATTTGGCCGTCTCTCCGCGCTTGGCGGATAATGCGGCACCGGCCGCTTTCTGTTGGGCTTTCGATTTGGCAGGCATGGCGAACTCCCTGTTTCTCCTGTCATCAAAATCGCCGGGATGCTCCAATGTTCCTGTCGTTCTGAAACGCGCTGTGACCGGATCGACACGATGTAGATTGGACACCGCACCGGCCAGCCGGTAGGTTGCAGGGTGGAAACCGTCGCAGTTTGTTAGGAATTCATTATCAATATCACCAGCTTGGGTTTGGTATTGATGTGCGAATGTCCGCGTGCGGTTCGGACGAGGGAGAGGCAGGGCGATGGTTTGTGCGCCTGCCGGTTGTACGAGTTCGGGGAATAACGTGTCAGCAAAGTTCGGGTCCTGCCGTCGACGTCTTGCCCTTGTTGCTTCGCTGAGCATCGCGGCCGCAGCCCTACCCGCATCGCAGGCGTCGGCGTTTTTCGGCCTGTTCGGCTCGAACGACGATGCCGAGGTCGACGTTATCGGCGAACCTCAAAACTACTCGGCCGAATTTACGGTGCAGAACGATGAAAACGGGCTGGAACGCCGGTTGCGATCCACGTCCACCCTCTGGAACGATCGGGATGAACCGGCGTCGGGCTCCGGTGGCCTGCTTGCCAAGGCACGCGGAGATTATCGGCGCCTGCTCGCAGCTCTTTATGCCGAGGGCCGATATGGCGGCACGATCTCGATCCTGATCGACGGCCGCGAGGCTGCGGACCTTCCGCCGGACACGGTGCTCAACAATCCGGCGACCGTGGCAGTCTCGATCGATCCGGGGCCGGAATTCCTGTTCGGCGAAGCTGCCATCGTTAACCAGGCCCCGCCCCCGCAAAGCTGGCGCGACGAAGTGGACGATCCGCGCGAGGAGGGCTTCGCCACCGGCGAAATTGCACGTTCGACGGCGATCCTGCGCGCCGAACGTCTGTCGGTCGAAGCCTGGCGCCAGCAGGGCCATGCGAAGGCTGAGGTCGTCGATCGCCGCGTCGAGGCAGCCCACGACGCCGACATCGTCAATGCGCGCATCACGGTCGAACCGGGACAAAAAGCCTATTACGGCCCGATCACCGTCGAAGGCACGGAACGGCTCGATCCCGATTTCATCGCCTTCATGGCCGGCCTGCCCCTCGGCGCCGAATACGACCCCGACTACATCCGCCGCGCCGGTGAACGCCTCGCGCGGCTCGACGTTTTCCGCGCCTCCCGTTTTCAGGAAGCCGACACCATCGGGTCCGATGGCCTGTTGCCCATCGACCTGATCGTTCAGGAACGCGAGCGCCGCCGCATCGGCATCGGCGGTTCCTATTCGACGCTCGATGGCCTGGGCATCGAAACCTATTGGCTGCATCGCAATCTGTTCGGACGCGCCGAGCGACTGCGGGTCGACGCACGCGTCGCCGGTATCGGCCGCAATCTGGATGGCGGAAGCTTCGATCCCAAAGGCTTCAACTACCGTGTCGGGGCCAGCTTCGAAAAGCCGGGCGTCTTCACGCCGGACACGAACTACTTCGCATCGGTCTACGGGACCCGGGAGGTCCTCGACAACTACACCCGCACCGGTGTCGATGCACAGTCCGGCTATTCGCACATCTTCAATGAGGAACTGGCGGGCCGTTTCGCGGTTCAGGCGGGCCATGCCCGTTTCGAAGACGACGCATTCGGGACACGCGAATTCACTACCGCGGGCCTCTTCGGGTCGCTCACCTACGATTCGCGGGACGATGCAGCGAACCCGGCGCGCGGCTACTTCGCCGAAGCGGTGGTCGAGCCGTTTTACGAGTTCCAGTTCAACAACGCAGCCTTCCGCTCCACGGTCGAAGGCCGGACCTATTACGGATTCGGCGCGGAGAACCGCTTCATTCTCGCCGGGCGCGCGAAGGTCGGCACGCTCGTTGGTCCGTCCATCAGCGAAACCCCGCCGGATAAGCTGTTTTTCGCGGGCGGCGGCGGCTCGGTGCGCGGTTATGCCTTCCGCAATATCGGCGTCGAAGGGCCGGGCGGCACCGTCGTCGGCGGCAAGTCGCTGATCGAGGGATCGGTCGAGGCGCGCGTGCAGGTCACGGATACGATCGGCCTCGTCGGCTTCGCCGATGCCGGTCTTGTCGGCGCGGATTCGGTGCCGGACTTCGGCGAGGACGTAAAGATCGGCGTCGGCGCGGGCCTGCGCTATTTCACTGGGCTCGGGCCCATCCGTCTGGATGTCGCCGTGCCGCTCGACGCGCGCGAAGGCGATCCCTCCGTCGCCTTCTATGTCGGAATAGGACAGGCGTTTTGACCAGATTTCTCATCGCCCTCGCGTTCGTTTTCTTTTCCGCTCCCGCCTTCGCGCAGGAGACGGAAGCCGAGACGCGGTCGCTGTTCACGAATTTCATCCAGAACCAGCTCTCCACGCCCAATCGCCAGATCAGCATCAGCGGTATCCAGGGTGCTTTGTCGTCCAATGCCCGCATCGGCTCGATCACGGTCGCGGATCGCGAAGGCGTGTGGCTGCGCATCACCAACGCCTCGATCGAATGGAGTCGTACGGCGCTGCTCCTGCGCCAGCGGCTGGAAATCTCGTCGTTGCGCGCCGATCGTATCGATGTTTTGCGAAATCCTGTGCCAGAAGAAGGCTTGCCGCCGCCCGAATCCTCGGGTTTCGCGGTGCCGGAACTCCCGGTCGCCGTGAACCTTCAAAGCCTTGAGATACCGGTCGCCGCGTTCGGACCGACCGTGTTCGGCCTGGAATCGGAATTGTCGCTCTCCGGCCGTCTGCGTCTGGAAGACGGGTCGCTCGATACCGCGCTGGACGTTCAACGGCTCGACGGCCCCGGCGGACAGCTCGGCCTCACCTTCGTCTATTCCAACGCAACGGAAGTGGTCGATCTCGACCTCAATCTTTCCGAGCCCGAAAACGGCATTCTTGCCAATCTGCTCAATATCGATGGCCGCCCGCCTGTCGATCTGACGCTGGCCGGCAACGGTCCGCTCGGCGACCTCAACGTCGATCTGGCGCTTGATGCCGAACAGGAGCGGATGCTGACGGGTCAGGCGCAGGTGCGCGACGGCAATGGCGGCCGCGGCTTCTCGACACGACTTGCCGGGCCGATTGCCCGGCTGATCCCGGAGCAGTTCCGCGACTTTTTCGGAGCCGAAACAAGCTTGACCGCGCAAGGTTTCATCCGCGACGAAGGAGGCCTGCGGCTTGATGCGCTCGACCTCAACAGCGCGGCCATGACCCTGAGCGCATCGGCCGAAACGACCGCCGACAACTTCCTGCGCCGTCTCGCCATCGACGCGACCGTCGAGGATCCGCGCGGCGACGTCGTCGTCCTTCCGGTGCCCGGCGGCGACACGACGGTCGAGCGCGCAAGCCTCGTTCTGTCCTACGGCGAAGGCGCGTCCGACGACTGGTCCGGCGCCCTTGATATCGGCGCATTGAAAACCGCGGAATTCGCCGCCGAGACGATGGAACTCGATCTGACTGGCCTGGCACAGAATCTCGACCAGCCCGATGCGCGGCGCGTCACCTTCGACTTGTCGGGCGCCATCGACGGCGTGACCGCCACGCAGGAGGAAATTTCCCAGGCACTCGGCCAGCGCATCGCCCTCACCTCGTCCGGCGAATGGAATGCCGGTCAGCCGCTCGTTCTTTCGAACACCGAAGTCGAAGCGGAAGCGCTGATCCTGCGCCTTGCCGGCGAAATCGCCGAAAACGTCTTCGACGGCGACATCTCTGTCGAAACGTCGAGCATCGCGCCGTTTTCGGGCATTGCCGGGCGAGACCTGTCCGGCGCGATGACGCTGGGCGCTTCCGGCACGATCGCCGCGCTCTCGGGTGGCTTCAACCTGACGCTCGACAGCACGATCGACGAGTTGCGCATCGACAACGAAGCCGCCGACAACCTCATGGGCGGCCGCACGACGATTTCGGGCCGCGTCGAGCGCGGCGAGCAAGGTCTCGTCACGGACAATCTGCGCGTCGAGAACGAACAGTTCGACGTTCTGGCCGACGGCAGCTATGCAACGGGTGCGGCTGATTTCGATTTCAGCTTCAACCTGACCGATCTCGCGCTCGTCACCTCGCAGGCGTCCGGCGCGCTTGCCGCCGAGGGCCGCGCAGCCGGCGGCGACGGCATCATCAACCTGACCACCTCGGTGCGCGTGCCTTCTGGACGGCTCGCTGAAAAGCAGTTGCGCGATGCCGCCATCGCCTTTGACGGCACGCTGGAGGACGGCAACCTCGATGGAACGCTGGGCGGCAGCGCCTTTCTCGATGGCGTGCGGGTCGACCTGTCGACAGGCATCGCGCTGGTCGAAGAGGAACGCCGCCTGACGGACCTGACATTCACGGCGGGCGGTGCACGCCTGACCGGCGGCGTGGTCCAGGGGGCTGATGGGCTTTTGACAGGATCGCTCGACATCGACGCGGCCGATATTTCGACGCTCGCGGCGCTTGCCTTGCAGGAAGCATCGGGCGCCGTCCGCGCCTCGGTCGAACTGACGCCTGTCGATAACGAGCAGCGCGCGACGATCGACGCAGCCATCGACGGCTTCGAACTGGGCGAAACGGGGATCGAGCGCGCGCAGATCGAAGCGGCCATCGATGATCTGTTCGGCGTTCCCCGCATCGATGGCTCGGTGGACGCGGCCGGCATCGCAGCCGGCGGCGTCAACGTGGAAACCCTCCAGGCGAATGCGAACCGTCAGGGCGACGCGACCGAGTTCAGCGCCGATGCGCGTCTCGACAATGCGACGACCGCAGCCGTTGCCGGCACGCTGACGCCCGAGGGCGACGGTTTCAGGCTGGACCTGACCCAGGCCGATCTGGCACAGGGCAATCTTGCCGCGCGGCTGCGTCAGGCCGCGAGCCTGTCCATCATCGGCGACGTGATCACCATCGACCGCCTGGCACTCGATGTCGGCGGCGGCAGCATCGATGCGACAGGCCGCATCGCCGACGAAATCGATCTCAACGCGACGATCGCAGCCCTCCCTTTGTCGATCGCCAACACGGTGCGCCCCGATCTGGAACTTGCCGGCACAATCGACGGGACGGCGCGCGTGACCGGATCGCGCGACCGCCCGAATGTCGCCTTCGACATTCGCGGCGATACGATCCGCGCCGCCGCGCTGCGTCAGGCGGGCCTGTCCGCGCTGAACGTGACGGCGCGCGGAACGACCTCCGGCGAAAGCCTGAACATCGATGCGCGCGCCACCAGCCCCGAAGGGCTCGACGCGGCCGTGCGCGGCACTGCCCCTCTTGGCGACGGCCAGCTTGCGCTGGACGTGAACCTTGCGGCCTTCCCGCTGGGCATAGCCAATGCCGTCGTTCCCGACCAGAACCTCGCCGGAACGCTGACGGGAACCGCGCGCGTCACCGGCACCACATCCGATCCCCGCGCGGCGTTCGATCTCAACGCGGCCGGCCTTTCGGCCGCTCCCCTCGCTGAAAACGGGATCGACCCGCTTACCGCATCGGCCGCCGGCAATTTCGGCGACCGGACGGTGACCCTCTCGTCCGTCAACGTCTCGAATGGTCAGGGGATCGCCGTGTCCGCGAGCGGCCGCGTTCCGCTCGACGGTGCGGCACTCGCCGTCAATCTGACGGCCGAAGCGCCATTGTCGCTGGCCAATCGCTTCCTGATCGACCGCGGAACGCAGCTTTCGGGTACGGTCGCGTTTCAGGGGCAGGTCGCCGGCTCGACCAGCGATCCGCAGATCAATGGAACGGTCTCGACGCAAGGCGCGCAAATCGTCGATCCGGAGGCGAATGTTTCCGTGCAGTCGCTCAATCTGGCGGCGAGCATCGCCGGCCAGACCGTCACGATTCAGACCGCCAACGCCACGCTCGGCGCGGGCGGCACGATCACCGCCGGCGGAACGGTGTCAATCGCGGAGGGCCTGCCCGCCAACATCACGGTCGCGCTCAACGAGGCGCGCTACAATGACGGCAACATGATCGCAGCCACGGCGTCCGGCAATCTGGCAATCGTCGGTCCGCTTGCCGGCGATGCGCGGATCAGCGGCACGATCAACGTGGCGCGGGCCGAAATCAGCGTTCCCGACAGTTTCGGCGGCGCAGCCGCCGGCATCGACGTCGTCCACCGCAATCCGCCTCCGGGCGTGACCGCGACGCTGCAGCGCGCGCGTGCGAATGACGGGACGCCGGTTCCAACATCCCGCCCGAGCGTTATTCAGCTCGACGTAACGGTGAATGCCCCCAACCAGATTTTCGTGCGCGGCCGCGGTCTCGACGCCGAACTCGGCGGCAGCGTGAGAGTGCTTGGCCCCGTTACCAACGTGCAGCCGGTCGGTGCTTTCGAACTCATTCGCGGCCGGCTCGGCATTCTCGGCCAGCGGATCGAATTCGAGGAAGGCACCATCACCCTGATCGGTGATCTCGATCCGGTGCTGAACTTCGTCGCGAGTTCGAGTGCCGGTAGCGGAACCACGGTCTTCATCACCGTTTCCGGCCGTGTTTCGGATCTCGACATCTCCTTCTCTTCGACACCGCAACTGCCCGAAGACGAAGTGCTTGCGCAATTGATCTTCAATCGCAGCATCGGCGAACTCTCGCCCTTGCAGATCGCCCAGCTTGCCGCAGCGGCGGCCGAGCTTGCAGGCGGCGGCAACTCGTCGCTGCTCGGCAGCCTTCGCGGCGCAACCGGCCTCGACGATCTCGACATCATCACCGACAGCGAAGGCAATGCGGCCGTGCGTGCAGGCCGCTACATCCAGGACAACATCTATCTGGGCGTCGAAGCGGGCGCCGGTGGCACAGCACGCGGCACGATCAATCTCGACATTACCGACGAGTTTACGGCGCGCGGCGCCGTCGGTTCGGATGGAGATTCCAGCCTCGGCCTGTTCTTCGAACGGGACTATTGAACGAAGTGCTGAAACCGAAAAAAGGCGGCCACGGGCCGCCTTTTTCTATGGAAATCGCCATTGCATCACTTGTTTTTCGATTTGTCGCCCTTCGGCGCGCCGGTGATGCTCGACCCCGTCACGGAAACGGGATCGCTTGCCGGAAAGGAATCTTCGAGACCTTCCTGCAATTCGTCCTCCTTGCGGGTCTTGTCGTTGTTCTTTTCGATATCGAGATGACGTTTTTTCTCGTTCTCAGGCATGAAAGCCTCCTTTTCCAATCGGTCGCATCAGAAACGCCGATGATCGTTTGCCGGTTGCACGGCATGCCGCGTCATTCAGCCGCTTCGCGCCGGTCGGTCTGACTTGGGTGTTCGTGCTGGTCCGCCAATGGCGATATCTCGGCCATGGGAAAGGCATCGACTGCAACGACCTTGGCGATCGCGCCCTGCGCCTCATCCAGTCGGCGCTTTTCGTCGGCGGAGATCAGCCCCGTTTCCAGCGCCCTTTCAGGCTCCCGCACCTTCGCGTCGCGCATCTTGCGTTCGATTGGAGCGACCTGCGCGGCAAGGTCGAACGCGTGTTCGAGGTCCTTGAGGGCGTGCTCCGCGTCACCTTCGCCCAGATAGATGTCGGGCGTCAGCCGATCACGCTGCGAGCCTGGCTCCATCAGCATCTCCGCAACGCGCGACCGGTCCGTGTCTTTGGGTTCGGGATGCGGAACACCCAGAGGAAAGGCCACGAGTCGCACCAGAAATGACGCCCAACGCGCCGGAAGATTCGCCAGGATTCCCTTGAATGCGACGCCCATGCGCTGGCGCCCACGCACCATGATGAAGTCGACGAGCGGACGATCGGCGTCCGGCCGTCCCTCGTCCTCGAACCGCTTGAGCACAGCGGCGCCAAGGTAAAGTTCTGCCAGAATATCGCCGAGGCGGGCGGACAGCATTTCCTTGCGTTTGAGCGCGCCGCCAAGCGTCAGCAGCGACAGGTCGGAAAGAAGCGCGAAGGCTGCGGAATAGCGCGAAAGCTGACGCCAATGGCGTGACATGGAAGCTGTGGCCGGTGCCGGTGAGACCAGCCCCCCTGTCCAGCCGCGAACGAAAGCCCTAAACGCGTTGACGATGGAGTGTCCGGCATGACGCCAGAACTGCCGGTCGAATTCGGCAAGCCCCCGTTCACCGTCTTCATCGGAAAGAGCCAGCAACTCCTTGAGCATATAGGGATGCGAGCGGATGGCGCCCTGTCCGAAGATCATCAAATTGCGGGTGAGGATGTTCGCACCCTCAACCGTGATGCCGATCGGCACGGAGCGATACTGAGCTCCGAGATAGTTTTTCGGCCCGTCGATGACGGCCTTGCCGCCATGAATGTCCATCGCGTGCTCGATCGAGCGGCGCATGCGGTCGGTCGCGTGAAACTTCATGATCGCCGAGATGACCGATGGTTTGTGCCCCTCGTCGAGCGCGGCGACCGTCAGACGGCGCGCTGCATCGATCTGGTAGGCATTGGCCGCGATTTCGGCCATCGGCTCCTGAATGCCTTCGAACTTGCCGATGGGCACATTGAATTGGGTGCGCACGCGTGCATAGGCACCGGTGGCTCGGGCGCACATGGCGGCCGACGCGGCCGATTGCGAGGGAAGCGAAATCCCCCGCCCCGCTGCAAGCGCCGTCATCAGCATCTTCCACCCTTGCCCGACGCGCTCGGGAGCACCGAGCACCCAGTCGAGCGGAACGAACACATCCTTTCCGTATAGCGGCCCGTTCTGGAAAAACGTGAATTGCGGAATGTGCCGGTCGCCGTGGCTCACGCCCGGCGTCGCGGTCGGCAAGAGTGCGACCGTGATGCCGCGATCCGCACCGCCGCCGAGATGGTTTTCCGGGTCCAGAAGCTTGAAGGCAAGCCCCATGACGGTCGCGACCGGGCCGAGCGTGATATAGCGTTTCTCGAAATTGAGCCGGATGCCGAGAACGCGTTCCCCTTCATGCTCGCCATATTCGATAACGCCCGTATCCGTCATCGCCGCCGCATCGGACCCCGCTTCCGGCGAGGTCAGACCGAAACATGGAATTTCGCGCCCGTCGGCCAACCGTGGCAACCAGTGTTCGCGCTGGGCGTCCGTGCCGAAATGCATGAGAAGTTCGCCGGGACCGAGCGAGTTCGGCACCATCACGGTCACGCCCGCCACGACGCTCGCCGACGAAAGCGTCCGAACGACTTCCGAATGCGCGGTGTTGGAGAAACCGAGGCCACCGAACGCCTTGGGGATGATCATGCCGAAGAATTTCTTCTCGCGCATGAAGTCCCAGACCGGCTTCGGCAGGTCGCGATCCTCCCATGCCAGCTTCCAGTCATCGACCATGGCGCACAATTCGCGCACCGGACCTTCCATGAAAGCGCGTTCCTCGGCGGAAAGCGCGGCAGGCTTCATGGCGACCAGCTTGCTCCAGTCGGGCGTGCCGGTGAAGAGTTCACCATCCCACCAGACCGTACCGGCATCGATCGCGTCACGTTCGGTTTCCGAAATGGGCGGCATGACACCTTTGGCCCACCCGAAGATCGGTTTGGAAATACGGTCTCGCCGAAAGTCGCGGAAACTCATCTGTCACCCGAAGATCGTTTTTCTCGATCTTCGTGGAATGCGCGGCACCCGCGATCGTTCCCGCGTCAGTTCATTGCGTCAGATGCAAGGTGGCGACATCGCGGCCGATCTTGGCAAAAGCCTCCTCCAGAGCCACGGTATTGGCAGCCATGTGGAAATTCCCGGTCCGGCTGGCACACTGGCGAAAGAGGGTCGTTACAGCGGAATTCGTCGTATTGTAAAGGACGGTATAGACCTCGACGCCTTGTTCCTTCATTCGCGTACACATCGTCCTTGTGTAGGTGTTGAGCGCCGTTTCCGCCGCCCCCTGGCTCGTCGCGCCGCTGATCCGTCCACCCGAACTGCCTGCTGCGGGCGTGTTCAGAAATCCGTAGGATCCGTAATCCGACCTGTTGATCGTGTTGCTCGCGCCAAAGGAAACGTTGGTGCCATCGGTCATCAGGACGAGGAACTTGGAGACATTCTCGGCCTCGAAAGGCGCCGCGCCGGCAAACGGCTCGCCGGGTGACAACAGACGCCAGCCCCAGGCGAGTCCTTCCGAAATATTCGTGCCGGAACCGTTCCAGAACTGCATCGCATCGATGCCGGCATTCACCTTCGCCATGTCGGTCGTCAGCGGAGTGATGGGCGTCGGGCAGGCCCGGTTGGGACCGATCGTCAGGTTGTGCGTATCCTTGACTGATCGACCCGGCTTGCGATTGCCGGTCATGTCCTCGATCACATATTTCAAGGTCGACCGCTGAACCACATGACGGGTCGCATCCTGGTCGAGCGACAGGTTCACCGTCTTGTGGTCGAGCCAGACATTGTTGAAACGGCTGCCGTCGTTGCCGCCATTCGTCATGCGCTGCGCTGCCGGTTCGCTTGGCGCGAAGTAGGGAACGAACAAAGTGTCAGGCTTGGCGGGATCGGGCGGCGTCAAATCGAGATTGTACGGCGCGGGACGCGCCTCGACGCATCCCTTCCAACTCGTGCCGGACTGCCTGAACAGTTCCTGATGGTGGGGGTACTTTTTGACATTGGCGCAAACGCGGCGCATGTCGTCGGCCAGCGCTCCGGTCTGGGAGGTGGAGCACGTCATCAAACCGCGATGCTCCCAATTGTTGACGATCGCATCACGCGCCGCGTTCGTAAGATCGGCGCTACGCTGGGCAGGCGTCTGCGCCAATCGCACGTTGCGCATCTGATCGCTGATGAAGTTCCAGCCATTGTAAAGGGCTTCGCCCCTGGTATCGATCCAGTCTTCGTCGAACCCCTCCGCATTGATGTTGACCGCCGTCACGAACGGAACGACGCCGATATGGACCTCCTGGCGAGGGTCGCCATTGTTGTCGACGGCAGTGACCAGCGCCTTCGACGCCCGCTTCAGCGCATCGATGCCGGCCTGCCCCATCGACCCGGTATTGTCGAGAACCATCGCGATCTCGAGTGTCTTGGTGGATCGGAACGTCGTCGCCGATACGGTGATGTCCTGATTGCCGAAGCGGTCCATCAGGAAGAGACCGATCCTGGCTTCGACGTGGCCGGTGAGCTGAACGTAGTTCAGGCCCTCATCGATGATCAGACGGGTTTGGGCGGCTCCGACGATAAAGTTCGCCCCTTGCGAGGCGACGAAACTGTCGAAAAGGTCGCGGCGCTCCTTGTCGGACGCGTTTTCCTGCGAAGCGGCAAGAACGGCGCTGTCCACGATGTTTTGCAGCCGGCTTTTGGAATTGACGATGTTCGCCGTGTCGATTGCCACGCCCACGCCGGCCAGCAGCGCAGGAAGAATCACGGCAGTCATCATCGCGAAATTGCCTGACTCGGATCGCCAGAACGTCTTCATCGAACCCCCCGCATTGTCGCGAGGGAAATCTGCCCATCGAAACTTAACGAAATCAAACCGACATCATCGCTTCGGAAATGTCGGTTAAAACTGCGCTAAATTTATTGCATCAAATTTTCTAGACATGTCATCACGGATCAATATACGGCGCGCCCGCCCGAAATATCGAACACGGCGCCCGTCGTGAAGGAGCAGTCGTTCGAGGCGAGCCAGGCGATCATGGCCGCAACCTCCGACGGCTCGACGAACCTATTGAGCGGGATCTTCGACAGCATATAGTCGATATGCTCCTGCGTCATCTGATCAAAGATCGACGTGCGCGCCGCAGCCGGCGTCACGCAATTGACGAGGATGCCCGATCCGGCAAGTTCCTTTCCGAGCGACTTCGTCAGCGCGATCAGCCCGGCCTTCGACGCCGAATAATGCGACGCATTGGGATTGCCCTCCTTGCCAGCGATGGACGCCACATTGACGATGCGGCCATATCCTGCCTTCGCCATGAGCGGCACGAGCGCGTGGCAGGTCAGATAGGGCGCAACGAGATTGACCTCGATCGTGCGTCGCCAGATGTCGGGCGCCAGTTCCCAGGTCTTCGCATTGCCGCCCGTGATGCCTGCATTGTTCACGAGAATGTCGACCGGCCTTGCGTCGAACGTCTTTCCGGCAGCAACCGCAACCACCTTTTCATCCGTCAGTTCAACGACGTTGCCGGTGGCCTGGTCGCCAAGAGATTTGACGGCCTCGTCGATCGCTGCGGCGTCGATATCCCATAATTCGACGAAAGCGCCGCTTGCGATCATCCGCTCCGCAGTTGCATAGCCGATACCGCGCGCGCCGCCGGTGATGATCGCTTTTCGGCCTTCGAGATCGATGCGGTTCATGCGTGATTGTCCTTCGTGGTGCGGCGCACGCCGTTGAGTTCGGCGACGACGTCGGCCAGCATCGGCACGAAATCGTCGCCCCGTCCTATGGCCTCGGCCGTCGCAAAGCTGTTCTTGACGCCGGATGCGAGATGCGAGGCGATGCCGCTTTCGTTGGCAAGCCCCGTCACGTAACGCATATCCTTGTGAGCGTTGCGCAATGTGAATTTGTGCGCGTCACGGTCGCCATCGACGGCGTATTGCATGAAGGTCTGGAAGAAGCCGCAATCCATCCGGCTGCCATTGATGATGTCCCGGACCGTAGTTGCTTCGACACCGTTTTTGGCCGCGATCACAAGAACTTCCGAATAGAGCGCAGCATAGCCGAGCGCCACGAAGTTGTTGAGAAGCTTGACGGTGTGCCCCGCGCCAACGTCTCCGACCCGAACGATCCGGGCGGCCCAGCTTTCGAAAAGCGGTTCCAACCGCTCGAAATCCGCCGCATCGGCACCGACCATAGTGTCGAGTTGCCCTGCCCACGCCTCCTTCGGCGTTCGCGCCAGGGGTGCATCGACCAGCGTCACGCCCGCCTCTTTGCAGGTATCCGAAAGCGCACGGGTCGAGACCGGATTGCTTGTCGAGCAATCGACGATGGTGTGGACCGCGCCCTTGGCGGCAAGAATGTCCTGCACGGCTGCCTCGACCTGCGGGCTGCCCGGCAGGCACAGGAAAACGATCTCGCATCCCGCCGAGAGTTCGCCAATCGTTTCGGCTTCTCTCGCTCCCCTTTTCCGCAGATCCTCGACAGGCTCGCGGTTGCGATGCCCCATCACCGTCAACGGATACCCCGCCTCGACGATGTTCTTGGCAATGCCATGCCCCATCAGCCCGACGCCGATGAAACCGACCCGTTCCTTTTCGCCGCTCATGCTGCATCTCCATTCATTTGCGCCGCCCTGGCGCGCTCGTCAGCGATGTGCGCCCGCACGATCGCCGCGAAATCCGGGTCGGCGACGAAACCCGCCGCCTCGGCCCGCTCGGCGGAAAAGTCGCGCGGCCAGCCGGCAACGATCTTCTGGATCGCGGCGTCGGGCGTGCGCCTGATCAACGCCGCCGTTTCCTCGCCGGCGATTTCGCGCAGCGTCTCGATCATTTCGCCCACGGTGATCGACAGCCCCGGCATCGTCAGCGAGCGCCGGTTGCCCAGCGCCGCAGCGTCAAGCGTGGCGGCATGGAGGAGAAAGCCGACGGCAGCGGCCGGGCTTGCGACCCAGTGCCGGACATCGTCATCGACCGGCAGCACCGCCTCTATACCGGCCAGCGGCTCCCGGATGATGCCCGAAAAGAAGCCCGACGCCGCCTTGTTCGGCTTGCCCGGTCGCACGACGATGGTCGGCAGGCGTATCCCGACGCCATCCACGAACCCCTTGCGGCTGTAATCGGCGAGCAGCAATTCGCAGATCGCCTTTTGCGTGCCGTAGCTCGTCAGCGGCGCATGGAAGAAGCTGTCGCGGATCGGCTCCTCGAACGGCGCGCCGAAAACCGCGATCGAGGAGGTGAAAACGAGACGCGGGCGGTAATCGTCGCCCGCCTTGCGGATCGCCTCCAGAAGGTTCTGCATGCCGTCGAGATTGATGCGGTAACCTTTTTCGAAATCGATTTCCGCCTCGCCCGAAACGATCGACGCCAGATGGAAGATGACGTCCGGGCGCCCCTCCACCAGTCCTGTGATCGTTTTCGCATCGGCGATGTCGCCTGCCTGCGATGAAACCAGTGGGGAATCGAACGCGCCCTCGACGACATCGAAGGAATGGATGGCATCGATGCCGTGTCCGGCCAGTTCACCGCTCGCGACGAGCGCGTCGATCAGCCTGCGGCCGATCATGCCCGCGCCTCCAAGAACCAGTATACGCATCGCGCTCTCCCGTAATGTCAGTGATTGTCGCGCGGAACGAGCGGCATCGTGCCGGTCACCCCGCCCTGTGCGAGCCGGCGATAGGCGACGGCCGGTTCCAGCACCATGCCCGTTTCGAGCTGCGAGACGATGCCGCGCTGGATTTCCTGCCATGGCGTCTGGTGGGCGGGAAATTCGTATCCGCCGCGCGCCATCAGTTCGCGCCGGCGCGTATCGAGTTCGGCATCGTCGAGCAGCATGTCCGCCGACCCGGCTTTCAGATCGATGCGCACGCGATCGCCGGTCTTCAGGAGCGCCAGACCGCCGTTCAGCGCGGCTTCCGGCGACGCATTGAGGATCGACGGCGAGCCGGAAGTTCCCGATTGACGTCCGTCGCCGATGCAGGGCAGCGAGTGGACGCCGCGCTTGATGAGATAGTCCGGCGCGCGCATGTTCACGACCTCCGCCGCGCCCGGATAACCGATCGGCCCGGCCCCGCGCATGAAGAGGATGCAGTGCTCGTCGATCTTCAGCGCCGGATCGTCGATGCGGTGATGATAATCCTCAGGCCCGTCGAACACGATCGCCCTGCCCTCGAACGCCATCGGCTGCGCCGGGTCCGACAGATACCGGTCGCGAAATTCCTGCGAGATCACCGACATCTTCATGATCGCGCTGTCGAAAAGATTGCCGCGCAGGACGCGGAACCCGGCATTGGTCTTGAGCGGCTGGTCGAACGGGCGGATGACGCGTTCGTCCTCGATGGTCGCATTGCGGCAATTGTCGCCGATCGTGCGCCCGTTGGCGGTGATCGCATCCTCGGCGATCAGCCCGTTCGCCATGAGTTGCGCGACGACGGCCGGCACGCCGCCGGCGTGGTAATAATCTTCACCGAGATATTCGCCCGCCGGCTGGAGATTGACGAGCAGCGGCACATGCTCGCCCTGTTCCTGCCAGTCGTCGATCGACAATTCGACGCCGACATGGCGCGCCAGCGCGTTGAGATGGACCGGTGCGTTGGTCGAGCCGCCGATCGCCGAATTGACTCGGATGGCATTGACGAAGGCGTCGCGGGTGAGAATATCGGAAGGCTTCAGATCCTCCGCGACCATCTCCACGATGCGCTTGCCCGTCAGGTAGGCCATCTCCTGCCGGTCCCGGTAAGGCGCGGGAATGGCGGCAGAACCGGGAAGCTGCATGCCGAGCGCCTCGGCAAGACTGTTCATTGTGGTGGCCGTGCCCATCGTGTTGCAATAGCCGGTCGACGGTGCCGAACTCGCAACCAGCTTGATGAAGCCGGCATAGTCGATCTCGCCCGCCGCCATCATCTCGCGGGCTTTCCAAACGATGGTGCCTGACCCCGTGCGCTCGCCGCGAAACCAGCCATTGAGCATGGGACCGACAGACAAGGCGATGGCCGGAATATTGACCGTCGCCGCCCCCATGAGCATGGCCGGCGTGGTCTTGTCGCAGCCGATGTTCAGCACGACACCGTCGAGCGGATAGCCGTAGAGCACCTCCACGAGGCCGAGATAGGCAAGGTTCCGGTCGAGAGAGGCCGTCGGCCGTTTTCCGGTTTCCTGAATCGGATGGACCGGGAACTCGATCGCGATGCCGCCCGCCTCACGGATGCCCTCGCGCACCCGCCTGGTCAGTTCCAGGTGGTGCCGGTTGCACGGCGACAGGTCCGATCCGGTCTGCGCGATGCCGATGATCGGCTTGCCGGACTGGAGCTCGTCCTGGGACAGGCCGTAATTCAGGTAGCGCTCGAGATAAAGCGCCGTCATGTCGGGGTTCAGCGGATTGTCGAACCACGCACGCGAGCGCAGTTTCGAACCTTTACCATTCGTCGTCATGAACCCTCCCGATCTTCGTCAGCGTGACGATATTCAAGTTTGGCAGCGCTGCCAATCCATATAAAGCCGCTTTCGCGGATACAATTGCGAACCTTTGTCACGATGCGGCCGCGCCCCTCGACTGAAACGCCCGGTAGAGGACCGAGGCCCATATCAGGAAGAGGCCGACGGCGAGAACGGCGGCGATCGGTCGATCGACGAATGTGATGAAAGACCCGTCCGATTTGATCATCGTGGTGATGAAGTTGTGTTCCAGAATTGGCCCGATGACGATACCGAGGATGCACGGCGCGATCGGTATCTCGTTCTCCTCCATGAAGAACCCGAGAATGCCGAAGACCAGCATGATGATGATGCCGTAGACCGCGTTGTTCGAAGCGAAGGCCCCGACGATGCAGAAGATCAGGATGATCGGCATCAGGATGGAGCGCGGCGTGCGCAAGAGCCCCCGCGCCAGCTTGATGACCAGCCAGCCGAGCGGAATCATCAGGAGGTTGGCAAGGAGGAAGATGAGAAAGACGGCGTAGATCAACTGCGGATTGAAGATGAAAAGCGTCGGCCCCGGATTGAGCCCCTTGACGTAGAGCACGCCGATGACGATGGCGGTGATCGTATCACCTGGTATGCCGAAGACGAGGGCCGGCACCCACGCGCTCGACAGCGACGCGTTGTTCGACGACGTCGCCTCGACGACACCTTCCAGATGTCCGGTTCCGTACTTCTCCGGCGTCTTCGAAAAGCGCCGGCTCACCGCGTAGCTGACATAGGCGGCGACGTCGGCCCCCGCGCCCGGCAGAATGCCGATCGCCGTGCCCGTGACGTTGCCCCGCAGTTGCTGGCGCCAGTAAGTGACGACCATTCCGCCCCAGTTGCGGAATATGTTGCCGACCTTGACCTGAACATTGTCCCAGGCGGGCGCACCCGCAGCCACCGTACGGAAGACTTCCGACACGGCAAAAAGGCCGATCATCGCGGGGATGAAGTCGATGCCGGCCATGAGGTCCGTCGAGCCGAACGTAAAGCGCGGCACACCGGCCGCATTGTTGAGACCGACCGTCGCCACGAGCAGACCGATGAGCAGGCTCACAAGTCCCTTGATCGGTGATGGCGAGCCGATGAACGCCGAGCAGGTCAGACCCAGCATCGCCATCCAGAAATATTCCTGCGAGGAGAAGTTCAGCGCGAACTCCGCCAATGTCGGGGCCGCGAAGATCAGCACGGCCGTACCGAACAGCCCGCCGATGGCCGAGAAAAGGACGCAGGCACCGAGCGCGGTTTCCGCCTCGCCCTTGCGCGTCATGGCGTAAGCTTCGTGCGTGTAGGCGGCAGAGGCCGGCGTGCCGGGGATGCGCAGGAGCGCGCCCGGTATGTCGCCAGCGAAGATAGCCATGGCCGCGCAGGTGACCATGGCGCCGACGGCGGGGATCGGGTCCATGAAGAAGGTGAGCGGCACGAGCAACGCCGTCGCCATCGTCGCGGTCAGTCCAGGCACCGCCCCGACGAGCAGGCCGAACAGTGCCGCCCCGAGGATCGTGGTCATTACAGGCCATGTGAAGACCAGTTCGAATGCCTGGATGATCGCGTCCATTTCGCGCCTCCTACCAGGGCATTCGCGGCATCATGCCGAACGGCAACGGCACCAGCAGCAGGCTTCGAAAGACGTAATCGGTGACGAGCGTCGCCGCCACGGCGAAGAAGATCGTCTTTCCCCACGAAACCGAAAGCAGGCGGAACAGAACGACGAGAATGGCGACCGATACCGGTATGAAGCCGACGCGGCGCGCCAAAAGCATGTAGGCCACGATGCACAGGATCGTGACCCCGACGGCCACGAGCGCGCCCGGCTGACGGGTCCATTCGGTGAAGGAAACGAGCGGCACGGACCGCGCCTTCAGCCCTTGAACGAGGAGGATGAGCGCGCAACACACAAAGCCGACTCCTATGAGCGTCGGGAAGGCTGCCGCGCCGTATTGCTGGCCGGGAACGGCGGGCAATGTGCGCGCATAGGCCGTGACGGCGATACCCAAAATGAGAAGCATCGCGCCGAGCATGGTGTCGCTGAACCGCATGAACGTCTCCGCCTGATCGGTCTGGTACGTTTTCGACGATCCCTGCCGGCCCGGATGACCGGCAGGGCCGAAATCGAGCGCTAGCGGGCGAGGCCCACCGCTTCCATCGTCTGGCCAAGCGAAGCGTCCGCCTGTTCCATGAAGGTCCCGAACTCCTCGCCTCTGGCCCAGCGGACGCCATAGCCTTGCGCGGCCATGAAGTTCTTGTAGTCGTCGCTGTTGTAGACGGCTTCGAGCGCCACGATCAGACGTTCGGCGACGTCGTCAGGCAGACCCTCCGGCCCGACGATGCCGCGCCAGGCGCCGATCTGCCAGTCTGAACCGACCGCTTCGGAAACGGTCGGCACGTCTGGAAAGAGTTCAGCCCGCTCCGGTCCCATGAGGCCGAGCGACTTCACGCGACCCGCTTCGATCAAACCGCGCGCTTCGACGAGCGAACAGGGAACGATGCTGACACCGCCGGCCATCAGATCCTGCAGGCCCGGCGCAGCGCCTTCGCTCGGAACCCAGGGCACCTTCGTCGGATCGATCCCGCGATCGTTCAGCAGGCCCGCGATGGCGAGATGCCAGATGCCGCCCTGCCCCGTTCCCGACGCCCGAAACGTTCCCGCCGGCGAACTGTCGATGGCTTCGAGAAGGCTTTCCAGCGTCTCGTATTCGGAGTTTGCAAGAACCTGCACGCCCGCGGCGTCCTCGTTCATGAGCGCGAGCGGGGTGTAATCCTGGTGGGTCAGCTCCGTCAGCCCCTGCCAGTGCATCATGCCAATTTCGACGGTGGCGATGCCGATCGTGTAGCCGTCCGGATCGGCCTCGGCGATAGCGGAGTGGCCGACCACGCCCGAACCGCCGGTGCGGTTGACCACGCTGATCGACTGCCCCAGTTCACGCTCGAGGCCGGACCCGATGATGCGGGCCGTGGCGTCGGTGCCGCCGCCCGCGCCCCAAGGCACGATCAGCGTCAGGGGCCTGTCGGGATATTGCGCGGCTGCATGCGGAATGCTCCACACCGATGCGGCAAGCGCGGCGCTCAGTATCAGGATCGTTCTTCCAGTCATCTTCGGTCTCCTCCCTTTGATGATGATGCAAGTTTCTCGCCCGATGCCTCCTCGCACCGGTCGTCAGGTCGTCGCTCCTTCCAAAATTTCGAACGGCAGATCGACGACTTGCGGGTCGCCGCCTTCCATGACCATGCGCGCGCCGATCTCTCCGATTTCGGTGCGCGGCGTCAGCAGCGTCGTCAGCGGTTGCGGGGCGAACCTGCCGATATCCAGTCCGTTGTAGCCCATGATGGCCAGTCGCGACGGCACGGCGATGCCCTTGGCAAAACAGTGGAACAACCCGCCAACCGCGAAATCGTCATTCGAGAAATAGACCGCGTCGAGGTTGGAATTGCGGGCGAGCATGCGTTCGAGCGCAGCGCGGCCGGCCTCCGTCGATGAGGTCCGGCCGATCAATTCCGTCTCGGCCGGTTCGATACCGGCTTCCGCCAGAACCTGACTGAACCCCTCGAAACGCTTCCGCGCGCGCGGGTCGAACGAGAATTGCGGCCCGATATAGCCGATCCGACGATAGCCGCGCTCCAAAAGGTGACGGGCGCTGACGGCTCCCGCTTCGCGCTGCGAGAAGCCGACGACGAGGTCGATTCCCTCACCGTCGGTGTCAAGAAGCTCGGCAACGCGCACGCCGCTGTTCTTCAGCATCGAGCGGGTACGCCCGGTATGTTCGAGCCCCGTGACGAGGAACGCTGCCGGCCGCCATGCCAGCATCGACTGGATGACCTTCTGCTCCTGTTCAATGTCGTAGTCGGTGACGGCGATGACTGTTTGAAAACCGATGGGATTGAGCGCCACCGCCGCGCCACTCAACAGATCGGGAAAGACGATATTGTGCAGCGAAGGGATGACGATACCGACGAGATTGGAGCCGGAGGATGCGAGTGCTCCCGCGATCCGGTTGGGAACATAGCCGAGTTCATCGACCGCCTTCATCACCCTGTCGCGGGTGGCCTTGGAGAATGAGCCGTGATTGCGCAGAACCCGCGAGATCGTGCTCATTCCGAGGCCCACGGCCGCGCTCACATCGCGCAGCGTGACCTCGTTCCTGTGCTTGTGATCGTCGTCCTGGTTCATGCGACCGGCATCCTAGCCACGCTATTGCAGAACGGCTACCACATAATTGGCAGCGCTGCCAATTATTGCTTGCCAGCCTTTTGACGATGCGTTACCCGTTTGATCGAAGGTGCCGTTAAGGCAGTTTCCGAACGGCAGAATTGTCTCGGGAGGAGATCAATGACACCGGCGAAGCGGATGTTTCCGCATGGCTAGAACCGGCGACACAATGTCGGTCGCGCTCGTGACGGGCGGCGGCACGGGCGTCGGATTGGCGGTTGCCCGCGCGCTTGCCGAAGCCGGATGGCAGGTGGTCGTCACGGGCCGCCGCGCGGAAATTCTCGAAGGCGCGGTATCGACCCTTTCCGGTGAAGGCCTTGCCGTTTCGGCCATCCGGGCGGATGTCTCCGATCCGGACTCCGTCAAAATTCTTTTCGATGAAATCGTCGATCGTTTCGGCAGGCTCGATCTGCTCGTGAACAATGCCGGGATCAACGCACCGCCCGTGCCGCTCGAAGAGATTTCCTTTGCCGATTGGAATGCCGTCGTCGCATCCAATCTCACCTCCGCCTTCCTGTGCACGCAGCACGCGGTGCGGCTGTTCAAGTCGCAGCAGCCGAAGGGTGGACGCATCATCAACAACGGCTCGATCTCGGCGACGACGCCGCGCCCCAATTCCGCGCCCTATGCGGCCACGAAGCACGCGATCACGGGCCTGACTAAAGCCACGTCGCTCGAGGGTCGCATGCACGATATCGCGTGCGGCCAGATCGACATCGGCAACGCTGCCAGCGAAATGACGCAGACCATCTCGACAGGTGTCTTGCAGGCCGACGGAAGCATCGCAGCGGAGGCGACGATCGATCCGCGCCACGTCGGCGAAGCGGTCGTTTACATGGCCGGCCTGCCTCTTGGAACGAACGTACTGACCATCACCGTCATGGCGAACGCGATGCCGTTCGTCGGGCGAGGATAGGCGCTCGCAACGAACGGCGACGCGAAGGGACATGCAGGGAGGTTTCCAATGGCGTCAGTCGAAATCGACGACGTACGAAAGTCTTTCGGGAACCATCCCGTCATCAAGGGAGTGAGCGTCGCCATCGAGGACGGCGAATTCGTCATCCTGGTCGGCCCGTCTGGCTGCGGCAAGTCGACCTTGCTGCGCATGCTGGCCGGGCTCGAACACATCAGTTCCGGCGAAATCCGTATCGGCGACCGCGTCGTCAACGACCTGCCGCCCAAGGAACGCGACATCGCGATGGTGTTCCAGAACTATGCGCTCTATCCGCATATGACCGTGGCCGACAACATGTCGTTCTCGCTGATGCTCGCGGGCGTCCCGAAGGCGCAGATTCAGGAGCGCGTGAAGCCGGCAGCGGAAATTCTGGGGCTTTCCAGCCTGCTCGAACGCTATCCGCGCCAGCTTTCCGGCGGTCAGCGCCAGCGCGTCGCCATGGGACGCGCCATCGTTCGCGATCCGCAGGTCTTCCTGTTCGACGAACCGCTCTCCAATCTCGACGCCAAGCTGCGCGTATCGATGCGCACCGAAATCAAGAACCTGCATCAAAGGCTGACCACCACGACGGTCTACGTCACCCACGATCAGATCGAGGCGATGACGATGGCCGACAAGATCGTCGTCATGCATGACGGCATCGTGGAGCAGATCGGCGCACCGCTCGACCTTTACGACAAGCCCGCAAATCTCTTCGTCGCCGGCTTCATCGGCTCGCCCGCCATGAACATGCTGAGCGGTAAGCTGGACGAGGCCGACCCGTCGCGGTTCGTCACGGGCGACGGCATCGTCCTGCCTGCACCGCCGGGCATCGCGTCCGCACGCGGAAAAGAACTCGTCTACGGCATCCGGCCAGAGGGCGTCTCGCTCGGCGGGACGGTCGATCTCAAGGTGCAGGTCATCGAGCCGACCGGGTCGGAAAGCCAGATCGTCGCCCTTTTGGGAAAGACGCAGGTCACCTGTGTCTTTCGCGAACGCGTGATGCTGCAACCGGGCGAAATCCTGAACGTGTCGATCGATCCGCGCGCGGCGCATCTCTTCGACGCAAAATCGGGCATGCGACTGACGGACTGACGAAAAGGCAAGGAAACGGACGAAGAGGGTGGAGGACCCGAAGCGTCCAGAACAATGGGAGGAAACGATATGAGAATGAACCGCAGACAGATCATGACGGGTGCCGCAGGCCTCGTCGGCACGGCAGCTCTCGGCAAGCTCGCCATGCCCCGACGCGCATTCGCGCAGAACGGCATCCCCACCTACACGCCCGAAGAAGGCGCGCAACTCAGGCTCTTGCGCTGGGTGCCGTTCGTTCCCGCCGAAGAGGAAGCCTGGAACGCCAACACGCAGGCATTCACCGAAGCGACCGGCGTTCAGGTCCGCATCGAGCAGGAAAGCTGGGAGGACGTACGCCCAAAGGCCGCCGTTGCCGCCAATATCGGCTCAGGACCGGATCTAGTCATGGGCTGGTTCGACGACGCGCACCAATATCCCGATAAGCTGATCGACGTTACCGAACTTGGAAATGCACTCGGCGAAGCCCATGGCGGCTGGTATCCGGGGCTTGAAGGCTACGGGAAACGCGGCGACCAGTTCATCGCGCTGCCGCTTTGCACGATCGGCAATGCCATCTGCTATCGCGCCAGCCAGGTCGAAGCGGCGGGATTCTCGGAATTTCCGAACGATACCGCAGGCTTTCTGGAACTTTGCACCGCATTGCAGGCCAACGGTACACCTGCCGGCTTCCCGCACGGAAAGGCGGTCGGCGACGGCAACAATTACGCGCACTGGCTTTTGTGGAGCCATGGCGGACGGGCGGTCGACGAGAACGGTGCGGTGGCGATCGACAGCCCAGAGACGCTTGCGGCCATCGAATACGCACAGGCGCTCTACGCAACCTTCATCCCCGGCACGGAAAGCTGGCTCGACATCAACAACAACCGCGCATTTCTCGCCGGCCAATGCTCGCTCGTGGCCAACGGCGTCTCGCTTTACTACGCCGCGCGCAACGATCCCGCGATGCAGGAAATCGCCGACGACATCCGTACCACGACGATGCCGATCGGGCCGGTCGGTGAATCGGTCGAACTTCACCAGACTTCGACGCTGTCGATCTTCAACCACACGCCCTACCCTGAAGCCGCAAAAGCGTATCTCGCCTTCATGTACGAGGCGGACAGGATGAATGCCTGGATCGAAGGCGCCAGCGCCTATTGCTGCCAACCCTTGCGGGCATATGAATCCAACCCGGTCTGGACGGCCTCGCCGATTCACGAACCCTATTCCAAGGCTTCGGAAAGCCTGCGTCCGAACGGCTGGCCCGGCCCGCTGGGCACGGCATCGGCAGCGACGATGGCCGACTACGTCCTGGTCGACATGTTCGCCGAGGCCGTCACCGGCCAGCGTTCGCCTCAAGAGGCGATCGCCAACGCGGAACGGCGGATCGGCCGCTACTACCGAACCTGACGCACGGTTGCCGGGTTCTCACGAGAGCCCGGCATCTTCATGCCGGCGGGTTCGCCGCCGGTCGGCCCGCAACGGGCAACGGTGATCCAGCGACGGAGATCGGCCACACATGTCCACGACCATGGAAAACGGCAAGGCCGCGCCCCGGCCAGGCACGTCGATGCTGATGCGGCTGACCGAAAGCCGCAACGGCCTCGGCCTGTTCTTCATGCTGCCGGCGGCCGCCTTCCTCCTGTGCTTCCTGACCTACCCGCTCGGACTGGGCGTCTGGCTCGGCTTCACGGATACGTCGATCGGCCGTCCGGGCGTATTCATCGGCCTTGAAAACTACCAGTGGCTGTGGGACGATTCCGTATTCTGGATGTCCGTATTCAACACCCTGCTCTACACCTTCGTCGCATCGGTTCTGAAATTCGTGCTCGGACTTTGGCTGGCGCTGGTGCTCAACGAGCATCTGCCTTTCAAGAATTTCTTTCGTGCAATCATTCTGTTGCCGTGGGTCGTTCCCACAGTGCTTTCGGCGCTCGCCTTCTGGTGGATCTTCGATTCGCAATTTTCCATCATTTCCTTCGTCCTGATGGAATGGGGGTGGATCGACCGACCGATCAACTTCTTGGGCGATCCAAACAACGCGCGCGCCTCGGTCATCGCGGCCAATGTCTGGCGCGGAATTCCCTTCGTCGCGATCTGCCTTCTGGCCGGCCTTCAGACGATCCCGCAATCGCTGCACGAGGCGGCGGCACTCGATGGCGCGAGTTCCTGGCAACGCTTCCGCCATGTGACCTTGCCGCTGCTGACGCCCATCATCGCCGTGGTGATGACGTTCTCGGTCTTGTTCACCTTCACCGACTTCCAACTGATTTACGTGCTGACGCGCGGCGGGCCGGTCAACGCGACCCATCTGATGGCGACGCTGTCTTTCCAGCGCGCGATACCCGGCGGGCAACTGGGAGAAGGCGCGGCCATCGCGGTCGCGATGATCCCCTTCCTGCTCGGCGCCATCCTGTTCAGCTTCTTCGGACTGCAACGCCGCAAATGGCAGCAGGGCGGCGCGGATTGAGGACACATCGATGACCGATCAAGTATCCACCGCACAGCCTGCCCAGGACGACATCGTCGGCATGCGCCAGTACGACACGCTGATGCGCCGCATCGTGGTGATCTACCTGCCGCTCGCCCTCTTCGTCTTCGTGCTGCTCTTCCCGTTCTACTGGATGGCCGTAACGGCCGTGAAGCCGAACCACCAGCTCACAAACTACCGCGACTACAGCCCGTTCTGGGTCGTCGGACCGACACTGGAGCACATCCATTATCTCTTGTTCCGCACGTCCTATCCGGGATGGTTGTGGAACACGATGATCGTATCCGTCTTCTCGACAATCCTGTCGCTGGCCGCCTCGGTCTTCGCCGCCTACGCGATCGAACGCATTCGCTTCACGGGCGCCCGCGTCACCGGCCTGATGATCTTTCTGGCCTATCTCGTCCCGCCGTCGATCCTGTTCATTCCGCTCGCCTTCATGGTCTTTCAGGTCGGCATCTACGATTCCCGGCTTGCGCTGATCCTCACCTACCCGACCTTCCTGATCCCGTTCTGCACCTGGCTTTTGATGGGTTATTTCCGCTCGATCCCGTTCGAACTGGAGGAAAGCGCGTTGGTCGACGGGGCAAGCCGCTGGCAGATACTCACGAAGATCGTGCTGCCGCTTGCCATTCCGGGCCTGATATCGGCCGGCATCTTCGCGTTCACCCTGTCGTGGAACGAATTCATCTACGCCCTCACCTTCATCTCCTCTTCTGAGAACAAGACGGTGCCCGTCGGCGTGCTGACCGAACTCGTGCGCGGCGACGTCTATGAATGGGGAGCGCTGATGTCGGGCGCGCTGATCGGTTCGCTGCCCGTCGTCATCCTCTACTCTTTTTTCGTCGACTACTACGTCTCGTCGATGACCGGCGCCGTGAAGGAATAGGTCGAAAGCACAGCCTCCCAGGGCGAGACGCAAAAGGCCGGCGCTCGGATGCGCCGGCCTTTTCTGCGTTCGCAATAAGGTAGCTCAATCCGCTGCCGTCACCTGCCGCTGTTCGCCAAGCCCCTCGATGCCGAGCCGGATCGTCTGGCCGGCCTTGAGATAGACGGGCGGCTTCTGGCCCATACCGACACCCGGAGGCGTGCCGGTCGCGATGATGTCGCCCGGATGCAGGCTCATGAACTGCGAGAGATAGGAGACGAGATGGGCGACGCCGTAGACCATCGTCTTCGTCGAGCCGTCCTGATAGCGATGACCGTCTACGTCCAGCCACATGCCGAGCGCCTGCGGATCGGCGATCTCGTCGCTCGTCACCATCCAGGGACCGATCGGCCCGAACGTGTCGCAGCACTTGCCCTTATCCCAGGTGCCGTGCCGCTCCAGCTGGAATTCGCGCTCGGACACGTCGTTGACGACACAATAGCCCGCGACATGCGACAGCGCATCGGCTTCCGAAACATATTTCGCCGTCTGGCCGATGACGATGCCGAGTTCGACTTCCCAGTCGGTCTTCTTCGATCCACGCGGAATGCGAACCGTGTCGTTGGGGCCGACGATCGCGGAGGTCGGCTTCATGAACATGATCGGCTCGGGCGGCACCGCAGCGCCACTTTCGGCTGCGTGATCTGCGTAATTGAGACCGATGCAGATGAACTTGCCCACGTCGCCGACGCAGGGGCCGATCCGCGGATCGCCTTCGACAAGCGGCAGGCTCGACGGATCGATCCCGGCCAGTTTGTCAAGTCCCGACGGCGTCAACACATCGCCGGCAATGTCGTCGATTTTGTTGGAGAGATCGCGGATTCGTCCGTCATCGTCGAGCAGTCCGGGCTTTTCTTGCCCCACCTCGCCGTACCGCAGAAGCTTCATGAAATTCTCCTCTCGATTGAAAAGTCCTCAAATGGCCCAGCCGCCATCAACCAGATGAATGGCGCCCGTCGTGTAGGTTGCACCGGCGAGATAAACAACCAGGTCCGCGATCTCGTCGGCATGACCAATGCGGCCGATCGGCTGGCGTGAAATGAAAGCCGCGCGTGCGGCCTCGTAGTCGCCCTGCGCCCTCAGCCGCTCATGCAGTGACGGGCTATCGACCGTTCCGGGGCAGATCGCGTTGCAGCGGATTCCCTGCGCGACGTAGTCTGCCGCGACGGACTTGGTGAGACCGATCACGGCAGCTTTCGACGCGCTGTAAAGGCAGCGGTTCGGCACACCCTTCACGCTCGAGGCGACGGACGCCATATTGATGATGCAGCCGTCCTTGCGGTCGAGCATCCCCGGCAACACCGCCTGGATCATCCGTATCTGCGCCTTAACGTTGAGCGAGAATGCGAAGTCGAACTCCTCATCCGTGCAGTCGAGAACCGTGCCGGCATGAACGATGCCCGCGCAATTGAACAGGATATCGACCCGCCCGATCTCTTCGACGAGCGGCTGGATGGAATTCCTGTCGAGCACGTCGAGACGGCGCGTGACGATCGCAGCTTCACCATCCAGTTCCCGCAACATGTCGACATTGATATCGGTCGCGATGACCCTGGCCCCCGCTTTTGCCAGCGCGACGGCGCTTGCACGGCCGATGCCTTGCGCCGCAGCCGTAACCAATACCGTTTTCCCGCTCAAGTCGGTCATAAGCGATCCCCTCCTCTACAACGTCGAACCGAAATGAAATCGGTCCTGGACGATTCCTGCTCGATCAAGGCGTTCGAGATACGGCACAGATCAAACGAGACTTTGTCGACCTTTCGATATCACCCCATCCATCAGATGAGAACCGAAAATTGGCAGCGCTGCCATTGTTGCATGCTGTACGTCACGCGATGGCCTGCGAACAATCAAGTCCGGCGACCAGACCTGCATTCAACTGGATCGGTTGTACGTTGCCGTTCCACGGTCAACCTATCAGCGCGCCATGAGAAGCCAGGCAGGTGGCGGCTGTGCGATGTCCCTTCACAGCAGCTTCGCGGGCATCTTCTCCTGTCAATCGCGCAGCCAGATATGCACCGTTGAAACTGTCCCCCGCTCCCGTCGCATCGACGACATTCTCGACTTCTTGCGCCCCGACCTTGAAGCACCTTTGGCCGGTGTCGACATAGGCAGGCTGCCGTCCGTTCTTGACCACGATCTCGCTCACGCCCGCTGCCCTGTAGCGGACAGCCGTCGCGGCCGGATCGTCATCGCCGAACAATTGCGCTTCGTCGCCGAAGGTCGGCAGCGCGATGGTCGACACGCGTGCGCCTTCCATGAGCCAGTGGCGCATCTCGTCCTCATCGCGCCAGAGTGACGGACGGATATTGGGATCGAAGGCGACCCGCGTTCCCCTGGAAACGGAAGCGCCGAGTACGTCCAGAAACGCGCGCCGATCCGTATCGCTCAGGATCGCGAGCGTTATGCCCGAAAAATAGACGACATCCACCGCTGAGATCGCGTTGGCCAAAGCCGATCGATCGCGCGCAAGCAGCCTGGCGGCCGATGCGTCGCGCCAATAGGTGAAGTGACGGTCGCCATTTTCCTGATGGATGAAGTACAGGCCCGGACGGCGTTCGGGAATGGTCGCGATCAGGCCGGTCTCAATCCCGGCCCCGTCGATGAAATCGCGGATCGTGCCGGAATAGCGATCCTCGCCGAGCGCAGTGAAGTAGGAAACGCGCCAGTCGGCTCCCAGATGGCGGCGCGCATACCAGGCCGTGTTCAAGGTGTCGCCGGCCACGCCCATATTCCAATTGCCCTGCGAACCGCCCGCCATCTCGATCATCGCCTCGCCGATGGACAGGAAATGCCCGCTCATGATGCCGCCCCCGCGATATCGTCATAGGCCCTCACAGCCGAACGCGCCCTTTTATGCACCGCCGAAGCCACGTCGCCGGGTTTGTAAAGGTTCGATCCCAAGCCGAAAACGCCGACACCGGCTTTGGCATAGGCAGCGAAGTCCTGCGATGCAATTCCTCCAACGGCCGCCGTTACCGTATCGCCGGGCAGGACGGCACGGATGGCGGAAATGCCGGATGGACCAAGCGCGGAAGCGGGAAATATCTTGAGCGCGGACGCGCCGCAGCGCAGCGCCAGAAACGCCTCGGTCGGTGTAAAAACGCCCGGCATCGACACTAGCTTCAGTGCCGCCGCGCTTTCCAGAACGGCAGGATCGACATTCGGGCTCACGACCAGTTGCCCACCGGCCTCCGCGAGCCGTTTGACGTCTTCGCAAGTCAGCACGGTTCCCGCACCGATCAGGCAGGATTTGCCATGCCGTTCAGCGAGGATTCGTATGGAGGCGAACGGATCGGGCGAATTCAGCGGCACCTCGATCATGTCGATCCCCGCCTCGACAAGCGCGTCGGCGATGCCGGCGACTTCAGCGGGCGTGATGCCGCGCAAGATGGCCACGAGGCCGCGCCTCGACACCGGCCATGGCCGGCAGCTCGATGCAATTCCACTCATTCAGCCATCCTCTCCGGCCAGATACTACGCGCGGCGCGCAACAGTCCCGACAGCGCCGCATCGTCTGCGTCCATATGACGAAATTCGAAGCCTTCGTCTGCGAGCGCGCTCCGATAGAGCGCGGCGAGCGGACCGGAGGCGACAAGGACAAACTTCGATCCGCCCCCATGCAAACGCCGCGCCGCGGCGATCTCCGCTCCGATCAACAGGCCGGACAGATGCGCCGCTCCATCCGCGCGCTCCATCTGCCCCAGAAGCTGCGATGCCCGCAATGCGAACAGCCTCGTCCAGACGAGTTCGGGTGCAGCACCAGCAATGCGAACGGCCGACCGGAAGACGTCGTTCGCTACGGTGTCGCCCTTTTCGACCGCATGTTGCAGGATCGAATATGTGGACAGCACGTCGAAAAGCTCGCCCGTCAGGAAAGTCGAGAAGCGGCTCACGATCCCATCTTCGATTTCCACCCATTTGCAATGGGTGCCGGGCATGCAGACAAGCGTTTTTCCCTGTGCAGTTCCAAGTCCCAGAAGCTGCGTTTCCTCTCCGCGCATGACGCTCGGCATCGCCGGATCGCCGTGGGAAATTCCCGGCAGGATGCGTATGTCGCCAAGGCGGCTGTCCACCATGACCGAACGATCGACGAGCTGTGCGAGTGGTGCCGGCGTTTCGACATAAGCCGCCTCACGCCAGCCCTGGCGTGCGCCCGCCATTCCGCAGATCAGCACCGGCAGGCCGGACGGCGCGCCGGTCTGCGCTAGATGACGTTCGAGCACATTTTCGAAGCCCTGCCGGACAGCGTAGGTCATGCCCTCGCGCCCGTTCGCGCGGGCAACCACTTCGCCGGCCGCGTCCACGAGCCATAACCGGAAGCTTGTCGTGCCCCAGTCGACGAGGGCGAAGCGATGGTCGCTCAATTGCGAAACGCCACGATGGCTTCGATCTCGACGGTGATGTTGTTCGGCAAAGAGCCGAATCCCACGGCCGATCGCGCGTGCCGTCCCGCGTCGCCGAAGACGTCAACGAGCAGGTCGGAACACCCGTTGATCACCTTGGGATGGTCACCGAAATCGGGAACGGCGTTCACCATGCCCAGAAGCTTGATCACGCGCCGCACGCGGCCGAGATCGCCCAGCGCTTCCTGAATGACGGCCAGGAGGTTGACGCCCGTCAGGCGCGCGTCGGCATAGGCCTGATCGATGCCTATTTCGGCGCCGACCTTGCCGGTTCGCAACGTTCCGGCGGCCTCACGCGGCCCTTGGCCCGACAGGTAGAGATAATCGCCCTCGATCACGAACGGTACGTAGTTGGCGACGGGCCTTGGAGCGGACGGCAATATGATGCCGAGTTCGGCCAGACGGGAGGCGGGCGAATTGGTCAAGTCGTTTTCCTCGGATTGCGGCATTCAATTGTAAAGGTGGCACGCTACCTTTCGGCCACCCGTTTCGATAGCCTGCGGCGGTGTCGTCTTGCATATCGCCATAGCGCTTGGGCAACGGGTGTGGAAGGCACACCCCCTGGGTGGTGAAGCGGGGCTCGGAATATCGCCTTTCAAGGTAATGCGTTTTTGCGCCCCGCGCCGGCCCGGAATGGCCGACATCAAGGCCTTCGTATAGGGATGCAACGGCTCCTCATAGAGCGCATCGCGCGATGCCGTTTCCACGACCTCCCCCAGATACATGACCGCGACGCGGTCGCAAATGTGTTTCACGACGCTCAGATCGTGCGAGATGAAGATGTAGGACATTCCGTGCTTGGCCTTCACGTCCTGCATCAGGTTGATGATCTGGGCCTGCACCGAAACGTCGAGCGCGGAGACCGGTTCGTCGGCCACGATCATCTTCGGATTGAGGATAAGCGAGCGCGCGATGCCGATCCTCTGGCGCTGCCCTCCCGAAAATTCATGCGGATAGCGCGCGGCGTGGGCTGCCTGCAATCCGACCTCGGCGATGATGTCCATGACGCGCTCGCGTCTTTCGGCTGACGTGCCGATTTTCTGGATACCTAGTGGCTCGGTCAGAATCTGCTCGACGGTCATTCGGGGATCGAGCGAAGCGTAAGGATCTTGAAAAATGATCTGAAGATCCTGACGCAAGCGCCGCATGTCGCGTGCGCCAACTGAGGCGAGATCGACACCGTCATATTCGATGGAACCGGAAGACGGCTCGATCAGGCGGATCGCCGCGCGGCCGGTGGTCGACTTGCCGCAACCGCTCTCCCCCACCAGCCCAAGCGTCTCGCCCTTGTTCAGGACAAAGGACACGCCGCGAATGGCTTGCACCGTCTTGCGCCTGAACATGGGACCGACAACGAAATCCTTGCGCAATTCGTTCACGCGCAGAAGAGCCTCAGGCATGGTGCACTCCGCTGATCTGTCGGGCCTTCCAGCATTTGACCTTTTGTCCGCCGATGACTTCGACAGGCGGATCGCGACGGCAGCCGTCGTCGGCATAGGAACAACGCGGGCGGAAACGACAGCCCCGCGGCATATCGAAAAGAGCCGGAACCGAACCCGGGATCGTTTCGAGACGCTCCTGCCGAGTATCGAGCGAGGGAAGCGAGCGCATCAGCCCCTGCGTATAGGGATGCCTCGGAGATGACAGGACCTCGTCTGTGCGCCCTGTCTCCACTACCTTGCCGGCATACATGACCACCACGCGGTCGCAGATTTCCGCGACGACCCCAAGATCGTGCGTGATGAACAGGATCGAGGTTCCGAACGTGTCGCGTGCCTCCACCATCAGGTCGAGAATCTGGCCCTGGATTGTCACATCGAGCGCCGTCGTCGGCTCGTCGGCGATGATGAGGCTCGGATTACAAGCCAGCGCGATCGCGATCATCACACGCTGGCGCATACCGCCCGACAATTGGTGCGGGTAATCCGGTAGGATATTGCGAGACCGGGGAATGCCGACCTTATCCAACACGTCGAGCGCATGTTCGGTAACCGCCGCTCCTTTCAAGCCAAGATGCAACCGGATCGGTTCGGCGATCTGATCGCCGATCGGCATGATCGGGTTCAGGCTCGTCATCGGTTCCTGAAAGACCATCGCGATGTCGCGGCCACGCATCTGCCTTCGCTCGCGCGGCGGAAGCGTAAGCAGATCATCGCCTCTGAACTCGATGCTGCCGCCCATGACGCGCGTGGTCCCTTCCGGCAGGAGCCCCATCACGCTGAGCGCGGTTATGCTCTTGCCGCACCCGCTTTCGCCCACGATACCGACGATTTCGCGTTCGCCTACCTCGATGGAAACGCCGGCAAGCGCCTGAACGTCGCCGCGATGCGAACGGAAGCCGAGTTGCAGGTCACGGATTGCAAGCATCGGCGGGGAAGTCTCGCCTGCAACGCTCATTGATTTTTCACCCTTGGATCGATGAACCCGTAGAGAATGTCGACGAACAGGTTGATGAAGATGAAGGTCAGCGCCATGAACAGCACCACGCCCTGGATGACCGGGTAATCACGCCGCGCCACCGCATTGACCAGCAATCTGCCGATACCGGGAATATTGAACACCGTTTCGATCGCGATCGCGCCTCCCATCAGGACGGCGAAGGTGATTCCGATGACCGTGAGCACAGGAATCAACGCGTTCTTGAGAGCATGGCGCAGGATGACCACACGCGATGGCAGGCCCTTGGCGCGCGCGGTGCGAATAAAATCTTCGCCGATGACGTCGAGCATACTGGAGCGCGTTATACGTGCGATGAAACCGGCCTGCACGAGACCGACCGAAACGGCTGGAAGGGTCAGGGACCAGATGCACGCCCAGAAGCCCTGATCGAGCGGTGTGTAACCTGCAACAGGGAACAGCCGGAACTCGACCGCGAACACGACGATGAGCATCAGCCCGAACCAGAATTCAGGCATTGAGACACCCACCATAGCGACCGTCATCGACACTTGGTCGAGAACGCCGTTGCGGTTGACCGCGGCCACGATGCCCGAGACCATGCCGACCACCACGGCGATCGTCAGCGCATAAAGCGTAAGCATGATCGTGGGTTCGAGGCGCTGCAAAATGGCGTCCATCACGGGCATTCGCAGGAAGATGGAGTCACCCAGGTCGAGCGTCGCCATGCGGCCGAGCCAGGTGAACAGTTGCACGAGGAATGGGTCGTTGAGACCAAGCTGCTCGCGGAGCGCCTGAACCTGCTGGGCGGTGGCGTCAGCGCCAAGCATCACGGCCGCCGGATCGCCTGGCGACAGATGCAGCAGGGTGAAGACCAGGAAAAGAGGCACGATCAGCGTCGGCAGCAGCGTTATGAGACGCCGCATGATGAAGAAAATCATGGCGCGGCATCCTCCCGGCAGCGTTCGCCCAGAAGACCGTCCAGCGACGCGCCGGCCGCCACGCTTGTCTCGCGCATGTCCATTTCACGGTAGACCTTGAAGTCCTTGAAGCCGTGGCCGGTAATCATGCACACGATGCTGGCCTTCCGATCGATGATGCCGGCAGCGATCAGTTTTTCAGCCGCCGCCACCGAGCTCGCCGCCGTCGGTTCGGCAAAGATGCCGGTCCCGGCCGCCAGCCGGCGCATGGCAGCGCGAATTTCATCGTCGCTGACCGCTATCGCAACGCCGCACGTCTCGCGGACAAGGCGGAGAGTGTAGCTTCCGTCCTTCTCGTATCCGATCAGCGGGTCGGAGATGCCGGAGGCGATCGTCGTCGGCTCTCCCCATGCCGTCACAGCCGACAGCCCCTTGTCGTAGGCGTCGACGACGGGGGCGCATCCCTCGGCCTGCACGGCAACGACGCGTGGCATGCCTCCTGCCTTGTCGGCGAAACCTTGCACGACACCCTTGACGAGCGGCCCTGCACCGGTGGGAACCAGAACCCAGTCCGGCACGTCGCCGTTCAGTTGATCGGAGAGTTCGCGGCCGACGACGCGGAGGGCGTCCGTGCCGTAAGGATTGATGTAGGTGGTGGTCAAATTGACGTAACCCGCTTCCCGCGCGATACGCAGCGCAAGGTCGTAGGAGTTGCTGTAGTGGCCCTCTACCTTGATCAGTTGCGCGCCATAGGCCCCGATCTGCGTCATCTTCTCCAATGGCGTGCGCTGCGGCACGACGATGATCGCCGGCAGGCCGGCCCGGGCCGCATAGGCCGCCGCCGAGGCTCCCGCGTTGCCGCTCGACGCACACACCACGCCGTTTGCACCGAGAGCGATAGCACGCGTCAAGGCGGCAGCAACGTGACGGTCCTTGAAGGACCCGGACGGATTGCGCGTCTCGTCCTTGAACCACAGCCGACCCGAAAAACCGATCTCGGCAAGAAAATCATCCGGCGCGCGCAGAAGAGGAGTTTCACCTTCGCCGAGGCTGACGCGTTCGGAAATCAGCCCATCAAGGCGGGCTGTGCTTTTTTCATCGCGCACCAGTTCCAGAATGTCGCCGCAAGCGGCGCACTCGTAGATGAGCGCACACGGGTAGCGCGCACCACAATCCACGCAGGACAAATGCTCTTCGTTCATTTCATCGACCTTTCAATTTCGGATCGAGCGCATCGCGCAAACCGTCGCCGAACAAGTTCAGCCCGAGCACGGTGATCATGATGGCCAGGCCAGGAAACAGCGCCATCCACCACGCGAGCACGATGAAGGTGCGCGCTTCGGCGAGCATGTTCCCCCAACTCGGCTGCGTCGGCGGCACGCCGACTCCGAGGAACGACAGCGCCGCCTCACCAAGAACGGCGTAGGAAAAGATGAAGGTCGCCTGGATGATGATAGGCGACATCACGTTCGGCAGCACATGCCGGAAAAGCACGTAAAAGCGTGTCGCTCCCAGCGCGAAGCACGCCTCCACGTAGGAGAGTTCCCGCACCACCAGAACCGCGCTGCGGATGATCCGCGCGACGCGGGGCATGTAGACGATGCCGAGCGCGAGCACGACCGTCGTGCTGCTCGCACCCATGACGCCCGTCATGGCGATCGCGAGCACGAGGCCGGGAAACGACATCAGGCCGTCCATTATACGCGACAGGACCATGTCGACGCGATTGTAGAAGCCGGTGACGAGACCGATCAGGGTTCCGATACCCACAGCGAAGGCGACGATTGCGATGCCGATTGCCAACGAGGTGCGCGCGCCATGGATCACGCGCGACAGGACGTCTCGTCCGAACTCGTCGGTTCCCAGAAGATGCGCCGCACTGCCGGGTGGCTGCAGGCGATTGGCGATGTTCAACGCATTGGGATCGAACGGCGCAATCCAATGGGCCAGAACCGCGGTCAGCACCATGAGCGCGATCAGAAACGAGCCGGCAATGACGCTGCCGCGCGAAAAGAGCAGAACCAGAAAGGACGGTTCGCGAGATGTCGATACGGCAGGCTGTTCGGCTGCAATGCTCATTGGACGGCTCCGTCCCGTGACGACATGTCGATCCTGTAAAGGGTGGCGGGGCGTCCCTGACCGACGGCTACGCTTTCGCCGACCGAGCGCGCGAACCCGGCCTCGGCCAGACGTGCGAGCACCCGGCGGGCCGTACGCGACGTGGTGTCGAGTATCCTGGCAAGCTCGATGGCGCTGTAATTCGCGTTGCGATCGGTCTCCAGCGCTTCCAGGATTCGCGCCAGATTGGCCGAGGTGATGCCGATTCTGTCGGCCAGGCGCGTGATTTCCACATCCGCGACCCGGATGATGCGGCTGCTCGATCCCGCTCCGAGCGGTCCGATCAGGCGATCATTGTCGAAGACGACGAACACGCTGTCATTTTGGTCGAGTTCCGCCCGATAAAGGGCCTTGCGCGCGCCTTCCTCGGCAATGGCCGCGCTCGGTCCCGTGCCGATTCCCATCTGGAAACTGTAATTGCCCAGTTGCGGTGACGACTGGAAATAGGGCGCCGTGGTGAAATCCTGCGTCTGTGTCTTCAACGCGCCGTAAGTCGAGTAAAACAAATGCAGCCCGTTGCCGATATCCACGAGATGGACACCGAGGCGGTCGGCGGATTCCAGAAGCTGGCTTTCCATTTCCAGCGCCATGCGCCGTGTTTCGGCGATCGACGCGTTGACGCTGGGGATGCCAACCCGCAGCAGGCCGACCGCGATCTGCGACCCCCGGTAGCGGGCCTGGATGTAGCGCGACACCAGAAGATCGAGCGCCTTCAGGATCGTGTGCTTGGTCCAGAACATGAAATGGCAGGGGATGCCCGCTTCGTCCAGTTTCGCTTTCACCACGGAACGGCAGGTGAGCGCATGGGTGGTGCGGCCAGAACGATAATTCTCGATATGAAAGCTTGCGAAATCGTCATGGATTCCGCCCTCGACGAGCGGCATCGTGCGGATGCCGCTCGGGTCGATCCCGATCTCGCCGCAGACATCGCGCACCGTGGCGGTCGATATCGTATCGACGCTGATGGTCGACAGATCGGTATTGCGACTTGCAAGATCGAAAAACGCCTTGAGAAGGGAGACCTCGTCATAGACGACGAAATCGGCGGGCACGGACAAAGCTCCCCTCTCTTCGAGAGAAATATAATAGGGCACCGGCCCGGAGAACAGAATCGCATCGACGATGGGTTCGAGTTCGGCGGCATAGCCACTCGCCTCTTCCTGATGCGCATAGCAGCGCACCTCGAATTGCAGGCGAGGATCGGCATCGGCCAAAGCGGCGTCGAGCCTGTCCCGAAAATCGGCATTGCAAACGATGCCGATCCTGATTTCGTTCGTCATATCCGTCTCCTGCCGGATCGCCCCATTTTCGCGGGAAGCAACCAGCGTCACTCTTTCCAGACGTTCCAGTAGAACGGGAAGGGCGTGGCTTCGAAATTCTGCACCTGGGTGCTCTTGACGCCCAGGATGAAGAAATCGCCGAATTTGGCCATAGGCGCGGCCTCCCAGAAATGAGTTTGCAACTCTTCCCACACGCCAAGACGGGCTTCCGGGTCCATCTGCGTGTTCAGGCGCTGCACCAGATCATCCTTGACGGAGTCTTCCCAAAAACCAGGCCACGCGCTGTCAAAGCAGGGCCACACGCCGGGATCGGGTGTGAAGGTCGTCGCGCCGCTGAAGATGTGATAGGCCTCAGGATCGTTGCGCTGCTGCACGATCGTCGCCCAATCCACGACCTCCAATTCGATGTTGAAACCGACGGCGCGCAACTGATCGACCGCCACGAGCGCATTGCGATACATGAAATCGTATTCGCGCGTCGTCAGCCATTTCAGCGGCTCGCCGTCATAGCCGGCTTCTTCAAGAAGGGCGCGAGCGCGTTCGACGTCATTGGCGCCGTACATGCCGCCATCGGCATCGGTCCACCAGTTCGCCTGCTCCTGAAAGAGGATGCCGGGGTCGAGGCGATAGAAGTCCTGCGACGCGAAGGCCGCGCCCATGATCTCCTCATTGTTCACGCCGAGTACGAAGGCCTGCCGCACGCGCTGATCATCGAAGGGAGCGCGGCTCTTATTGAAAACCGCCATAGTCCACCAGTAGGGCTTAGTGATCGTGGCTTCGACATTGGGATAAAGATCGATCATCGGCGCCATGTCCTGGCTGACCTGATCGGTGATGTCGAAGAGACCGGTCTGGACACCTTCGAGACGGACTGACACTTCCGGCGTCGGGACGAACGTCAGTTGTTCGAAATGCGCCGTGCGCGCTCCCCCCATTCCGTCCGCCTCGCCTTCAAGAGCGGCATAATCTTCAAACCGCATCAGGCGGATATGCTGGTCGGGAACATGCTCGTCGAACCTGAATGGTCCGGTTCCGACATAGCTTCGGATTTCGCCTTCGCCATATTCCTCGATGACGCTGGCGGGATAGATCGCCGCCTGTTGATTGGGAAAGGCCAGCATCATGGGAACGATCGGCGAAGCTTCGGCAAGCTCGATCTCGATCGTCAGATCACCGGTCTTTCGAAGCTCGACGACATTGTCGAACATCAGGCGACCGTAGTTCGACTTGTCGCTCCAGCGTTCGAGAGAGGCGATGACATCGTCCGCGTCAAGGACCGTTCCGTCGTGAAAAGGCACGTCGGCTCGGATGTCGATTACATAGGTATTTCGGTTCTCGTCGAACTCATAGCTCTCGGCAAGCATCGGAACGGCATCGTAATTCGCGTCGAGCGTGAACAACCCTTCGTAGATGTGCCAGCCGATCGACTGCGTGATGAAGGCCGTGGATTGATGGGCATCGAGCGTCGGCGGCTCGCCCGTGATCGCAACGTTGAGCGTTCCTCCCGAAGCCTCCTGCGTCCAAGCCGCCTGCGGGACGGCCCAAACCGTCGCCGCAAGACCGATCACCGCCGAAAACCGGCCAATCGTCGTCGTGATGTCCATTTCCTTCTCCCTTTTTTGCTCGTCGTGTTCCCGTTGATGGATGCGCCGGGCTCTTGCGGATCAGTGGCTCGAATGCAGACCGCCATTGCAGCAAACGCAGCCGAAGCGCTGGAGACGTCCGGGCCGCTCGGCGGAAATGCTGCCCGCGCTCGCAACAAGCCTGCCGTTGACGTGGACGCTGTCGAGCCCGACCGGAAATCGGCGCGGGTCCTCGAAAGTCGCCTTGTCCTCGATATCGTTTTCATCGAAGACGATGAGGTCGGCGTGAGCCCCCTCCGCGATCAGGCCGCGCCCAGACAATCCGAAACGACGCGCTGAGATCGCCGTCATCTTGCGGACGGCGTGCTCGACGGACATGATGTTTTCCTGGCGCACGTAGCGCGCGATCATGCGCGGAAACGTTCCATAGTGACGCGGATGGACGCGGCCGGTTTCGAGAGGAATGCCATCGGAGCCGACCATCGCGAAGTCCGAACGCAGCACCGACTTCACGTCCTCGTCGGACATCTGATGAAGAATCATCGTGATCTGCGCCTGCTCCTCCACGAGAAGATCGAGCATGCAGTCGACTGGATTCTGACCACGGGAACTTGCGATCGCGGCCATGTTCATGCCTTCCAAGGAGCGATTGGCCTCGCCGGCAACGCCCGAGATGACAACCCTGTCCCAGCCGAGCATCAGGGCGAAATTGTCCCAGCCGGGAACGCTCGTCTCCATGTCGCGCTTGATGCGCGTCCGCGCATCCTTGTTCGCCAGCCTCGCCATCACGTCGGCGCCGCTGCCCGACGACACCCAGGGCGGCAGCACGGACATCAGCGTGCTGGAGCCGGCCGTATAGGTGTAGATATCGCAAGTCACATCGAGCCCGGCCTGCCGACGCTGATCGATCATTTCCAGCGCCCGGCCGATCGTGCCCCAGTTTTTCAGGCCGACGACCTTCAAATGGCTGATGTGAAGCGGCGAGCCCGCCGCCTCGGCGATCTCCATGACTTCGGTTAGCGAGACCAGTAGGCTGTCGCCTTCGGTGCGGATATGGCAGTTGAGAATGCCGCCGTGACGCGCCGATGCCGCGGCGAGCGCGACAAGCTCGGAGCGGTCGGCATAGCATCCCGGCGCGTAAAGAAGGCCGAGCGACAGCCCGATCGCGCCGGCCCGCATGGCCTCCGAAACCATCGCGCTCATGCGCTCGATCTCCGCCGGCTTCGCATGACGGTTTTCAAACCCCATGACCGCTATGCGAACTGCACCATGGGCGACCTGTGAAACTGAATTTATCGTCGACGGCGTCTCGTCGAGCGTGTTCAGATAGTCACCGAAGCTCGACCAGGAGGCCCTTTCCGGCAATTTGCCGAGGACCGGGCTGGCATATCGCGCAAGGTCACTTTCTCGGCCCGCGCCCAGCGGGGCCGCTCCAAAACCGCAATTTCCAAGCACGACGGACGTGACGCCCTGCAAAAGCTTGGGCGCGTGCGTTTGATCGCGCAGGACCGCAATGTCGTCATGGGTATGAACGTCAATGAACCCTGGCGCCAGAATCTGGCCATCGAGGTCGACCACTTCGACCGCATCTCCGGCGACCGCGCGGCCGACAGCGACGATCCTGCCGTCGCGTATCGCAACCTCGCCGAACATCCAAGGGCTGCCTGTCCCATCGATGATCTTCGCATTGACGAACTTCAAATCAAACACTGTGGCTGCTCTCAATATGTCACTAAATGTCCATTAATAAATATCCTCTTATCGTGTTCAAGTCAATTGGTCGCCAGCGCCCTTACCGTGCGCACGATCTCTGATGCTGAAAATGCGCCTTAAGCTGGTAGCCCGGCGCCGCAAACCGGAGCTACGACCGTCTGCCCCTTCTCCACCGACACTTTCCCGGTGGACAGGGCGGCGATAGCCGCTGCGCCGCTCAGATCCGCGGCCAGTCCGCATTCAAACCAGAGCCAATTCGCAGCAGCCTGCATATCGGCGTCACTGACCAGAACGACCTCGTCGATCACAGTCCGCGACAGCTCGAACAAGGCGTCGTCCGTGCGCTTGCACGCCATCGTCGGAACGGTCGTCGTGATCTGCGGCAGCGAAACCACTTCGCCGGCCGCCAGTGAAGCGTAGAGCGTCGGGGACCCGACAGGCTCGACGCCGATGACCCTGACGGACGGCTTCACCGCTTTTAATGCCACGCCGGCGCCGGTTATGAATCCACCGCCGCCGACAGCGATGACAACCACATTCACGTCCGGCAAATCCTCGAGGATTTCGAGGCCGACGGTTCCCTGCCCGGCGACGATGAGCGGATCGGCGAAGGAATGGAAATAGGTTGCGCCCTTCTTCTCGGCAAAGGCACGCGCGCCCGCATTGGCTTCATCGTAGCTGGCGCCGCCAACGATAGCCGTTGCACCCCAATCCCGGATTTTAGCGATCTTGTCGGCCGCGACATTGTCCGGCAGGAACAAGGTGGCCTGAATACCTGCAACATGAGCGCTGCGCGCTACCGCCAGCCCGTGGTTACCGCCGGAGGCTGCGACAAGGCCTCGGCTTAGTTCCTTCGCCGACAAGGATAGAAGCTTGTTGGTCGCGCCCCGCGCCTTGAAGGAACCGGAAGGCTGAAGGCATTCCAGCTTGAGGTGAAGATCGCCATCGGTCACCGGACGGCGCAGCCCCGTCGCGGCCAGAAGAGGCGTCCGCCTTACGAAGGGACGAATGCGCTTATGCGCGGATCGGATATCATTCAAATCGATCATGCGAGATCTCCCTGAAACGGTGAAGCAACGACGATGCAGCAATTGCCGGGCTTGACGCGTCCCGGTTGTCGCCGTGCATAGACAATCCCGTCCTGACGATAGATCAATTCGGCAGGCAGACGCATGGGATCGTCAAGGAAGTGGACACGGCCCGCAGGCTGACCGGCCGAAATTTCCGTCCCGTTCGCATGAAATGGCTCGAAAACGCCATCACCGCTCGCCAGCACGTAGCTCTGCGAACCGGCGACTTCGAAGAGAGTACGATCCTCGCGCACAGCGCTCTTGTTTTCGACAAGTCCGAGATGAGCAAGGACATTGTGAATGCCGCGCCGGCAGATGGCCAGCGCCTCCAGCCCGACCGTACCGCCGCCGCCCATTTCGGTGCCGACCGTCGTGAGCCCGGCACGCACTGCGCTTGCCGTCGACGTGCGCGTCTCGCCGAGATTGGAAACCACGACGGTCAGCGGGGCATCGAAAGCAAGAACGGCTTCGACGTTTCGCTTCTGGTGAGCCGGATCAAGGGCCGGCTCGACGATCGCGCTTGGTAGAATATCGAGCGACGAGCCACCCGAATGCAGGTCGAGGAAGGCATCACCATGCGGATAAACGACATCGTTCATGAAGGCCGATATCTGCTGGGAAATCGTGCCCTCGGGATTTCCAGGATAGGTGCGATTGAGGTTCAACCCATCGACGGGAGAAGTACGCGTACCTGCCATGACGGCAGGAATGTTGAGCGCGGGAAGAACGATCAGGCACCCCTGGATGGCGCCGGGGTCGATGTCACGGATAAGTTCCCCAAGCGCGATCGGCCCCTCATATTCGTCACCGTGATTGCCCCCCGATAGAATAAGCGTCGGCCCTGTTCCGTTCTTTACGACGGCGATCGGCAAGACCGTCGCTCCCCACGCATCGCTGTGAGGAGAATGGGGGATATTGACGGACCCGACCTGCTTGCCGTCCTTTCCGAAATCGACGGTCATATAGGCCGTGCTGCGCCTGGTCATACTGAGTTATCTCCTTCTTCAGCGCATGGACAATTTTGGACATTGCCAATGCTGCAGATAATGATAACGTTGTCATATGCGCCATCCTGCTGGCCCGCAAGGGCGATACAGAGGCTTGAGAAAATGATTTTGGGTGAAGACTTGCTGATCGATGGACGAATACGAGGCATTCCGGTCGACCTGACATGTGAAGACGCCACCGATATAATCGGCCTGCGCCCAAGCGCCGGGGAGACGGCATTTCCGGTACTCACAGTCTCACGCAGCGCGTTCGTGGCGAACGCGCGCGCCATGTTCGCATACGCCCGGGCGGCAGACGTCGATCTCGCCCCTCACGCGAAGACACCCATGGCCCCGGAACTATGCGCTGATCTCGTTGAATCGGGAGCTTGGGGCTTGACCGTTGCCGATGCGCGGCAGGCCAGAGTACTTCTGGAAAGCGGCTTTCGGCGCATCGTCGTCGCGAACCAGATCGGCGGATTGCGCAGTGCAGAGCGTTTCGGGCGCATGTTGGGACATTATCGGAACGCGGAAATTCTCGTCTTCGTCGACAGTATCACGGCGCTCGAATCGGTTGCCGCCGCAGGGCGTGAAGCTGAACTCGAAGTCGGCGTGTTGATCGAGGTAGGCGGCGCACGAAGCGGGGCGCGCGATATCGACACGGTCCGCGAAATCGCAGCGCGCGCAGCCGCCACGCCAATGATCGAGCTTGCCGGCGTGTCCGCCTATGAAGGAGCCTCGGCTCTTGCCGACCCGCAAGCCACTCGCGAGGCGATCGGCCGGCTTCACGAACTGGCGAGGCAGGCATTCGACCTAGTCCGCCAGATGCGCCCCGCCGGCCGTCTCATCCTGTCATCGGGCGGCTCGTCATTTTTCGATCTAGTAGTGGATGATCTTGCCGGTCTCGTGCGTGCCGACAGCAATGCACGCCTTCTGTTGCGCAGCGGCGCGATTTATTTCCACGATCACGGCGTCTACAAGCGCGGCTTGGCCGCGATGGACCATCGCGGCGGTTTCGAGCCTGCGGGCCTGGGCCGTGCCGTCGACGCATTCACACCCGCGCTTCGACTATGGGCCGAAATTCTGTCGCGGCCGGAGCCGGGATTGGCGATCTGCGGCATGGGCATGCGCGACGTCTCGTTCGACCAGGACCTCCCCTGCCCGCTTTCGCTATGGCGCGACGGCGCATCGACCGACGTGTCCAGCACGGCGCGGGTTCGAAAGCTCAACGATCAGCATGCCTTCATCGACATCGGCGAAGCGGCCGATTGGCAGGTCGGCGACATCATCGAATTCGGCATATCGCATCCCTGCACCAGTATCGACCGTTGGCGATCGATCTTCGAACTTGACGACAATGGCGCGGTGCGGCGCATCCTTCCAACATTTTTCGGCTAGATCGACATGGGAAATCTGAATTTTCGGCCGCTATGGCGCTACGAGGATGCTTTCATCGAAGGTATCCTGAACACGCTGTGGCTGACCGTCATAGCGGCCGGTATCGGGCTGATCATCGCGATCGCATGTGCCGCGATCCTGCGTAGCGGGCCCAAACTGCTTCGCTATCCCGTCCTCGGCTACATCGAGTTGATCCGCAACACGCCACCGATCATTCAGATCTTCATCGTCTTCTTCGTGTTTCCCGGTTTTGGCATCAGGCTGCCGCCATTTACGGCAGCTTCCATAGCTTTGGCACTCTATTTCGGCGCATATGCTGCGGAAATCATACGCTCCGGCCTCGATTCAATTCCCCGCTCGCAGGTCGAAGCGGGTCATTGTCTCGGCATCAGCGGCTTTCAGGTGTTCATGCATGTCGTCCTGCCGCCGGCCTTGCGCAACATCTATCCCTCGATCACGAGCCAGTTCGTGCTTCTTCTTCTGGGCACGTCGATCGCCTCGCAGATTTCTGCGGAAGAACTCTTTCACACCGCAGGTGTGGTCGAGAGCAGGACGTTCCGCAGTTTTGAAATCTACGCCCTGATCGCCGGAATCTATGTCTGTCTGGTCATGGCTTTCCGTGTGTTTTTCGCCGCGCTCGGCCGTCTGGCCTTCCGCTGGCCGACACGGCGCTGAAGGAGGTCACATCCATGCGCTCCTTGTCAACGATCGATCTCATCGCCTTCGCGACCGGCCTGCAATATACGCTTCTGCTGGTTTTGATGGCTCTGGCCTTCGGCGCGCCGTTCGGCCTTTTCCTGGCGCTGTTGCGAACGGCGAATATGGCTGTGCTGCGTTGGGCCTCGGCACTCTTCCTTCAGGTCGTGCAAGCCGTTCCACTGCTTGCGCTTCTCATGTTCTTCTATTTCGGGCTTCCGGTCTTTCTGGGCATCCAGATACCCGCTCTGGCCGCCGTCACCGTCGCGTTCACCATCTACACGGCCGTCTTTCTCGGCGAGATCTGGCGAGGCGGCATCGAGGCGGTGAAGCAAACGCAATGGGAGGCCGCCGCCTCGCTCGGCATCAGCCGCTGGCAGCAATTCCGCTACGTCATTGCCCCCCAAGCCTTCAAGATCGCCCTGCCGGCGACGGTCGGCTTCCTCGTTCAGCTCATCAAGGGAACGTCGCTCGCCGCTGTCGTCGGCTTCATCGAACTGACGCGAGCCGGGCAGCTAGCCAGTGCAGCCACCTTCCAGCCCCTTCTCGTCTATTCCGTCGTCGCAGCGATCTATTTCGCGATCTGCTTCCCCTTGACCCTTTGGTCGCGCAATCTGGAGACCCGTCTCAATGGCTCTCGTTGAAATCAACAACGTCCACAAATCCTTCGGCGCCGTGGAGGTGCTGAAGGACGTCTCCTTATCCGTCGAAGAGGGCGAGATCGTTACCATTATCGGCCGGTCTGGCTCCGGAAAATCGACGCTGCTGCGTTGCATCAATGCGCTCGAACCGATCAATTCGGGAAGGATCACGATCGAGGGCCAGCAAGTCGCCGCGGGCATGCGCAATCTGAAGGAACTGCGTCAGCGTGTCGGAATCGTCTTTCAGGCGTTCAACCTGTTTCCGCATCTGAAGGTCGAGCGCAATATCACGCTGGCTCCAACGCTGACCGGGCGCGTTTCGAAGCGTGAGGCGCGGGCGCTCGCCCTCGAATGCCTGACCAAGGTCGGGCTGGCCGAAAAAATAGACGCCTTCCCGGAACAGCTTTCCGGTGGACAGCAACAGCGTGTCGCGATCGCGCGGTGCCTGGCCATGCGCCCGCATCTGATGCTTTTCGACGAGGTCACGTCCGCACTCGATCCCGAACTCGTCGGCGAAGTGCTGAAAGTCATGGAAGACATGGCCCGGCAGGGCATGACCATGATCCTCGTCACGCACGAGATGAACTTCGCCCGCAATGTCGCGAGCAAGATCGTCTTCATGCATCAGGGCCGCGTCTGGGAAGAAGGCCCACCTTCGAAGCTTTTCACGAATCCGCAAACCCCGGAACTCAAGGCCTTTATCGGCTCGACCCGGCACAATTAAACCCAACTAAAACAAGGAGTGAGGATTGATGTACGCTTTCAAATCGATGGTCGTGGCAGCCGCTTTCGGCATGGCCGCGTCGCTCATGCAGCCGGGTCCGGCACACGCCGACAAGCTGCAGGACATTCTCAATTCCGGAACGGTTCGCATAGGCGTGTTGCTCGACGTCCCGCCATGGGGGTTTACCGATGAGGAAGGCCGTCCGTCGGGTCTCGATGTCGAAGTCGCCGCTCTCATGGCAGAAGAACTCGGCGTTGACCTTGAGCTTGTCCAGCTTACCGGCACCAACCGGATTCCCAGCCTTCTGGCGAACCAGGTCGATGTGATCATATCCGCCATTGGCGCAACCTCCGAACGGGCGCAGCAGGTCATGTTCTCGCAGCCTTATGCGGCCGTCCAGCTGGGTGTCTACGGTCCGGCAAGCATCGAATCCACCGAGGACGTCTCCGATCTAGACGGTCGTCAGATCGCGGTTGCGCGCGGGACCACACTGGACCTTTGGCTGACTGACAACGCGCAGGGCGCCAACCTGGTCCGTTTCGAGGACGTGCCGTCGACGCTCGCCGCCTATCTCGCTGGCCAGGCCGAAATGTTCGCCGAAAACAGCGCCATTGTCGTCAATGCCCAGAACGATCATCCCGGCGCGGAAATGGAACTGAAATTCACCATTCGCCAATCTCCCGCGCATGTGGGGATGCCGATGGGCGAACATAATCTGCTGCAATGGGTCAATACGTTCGTTTTCGCCAATAAGCTGAACGGGCGCCTGCCGGAATTGCAGGAGAAATGGTTCCGCGAGGAACAAGGCGTGTTGCCGGCGCTGTGACGTCTATCGAGTGAAGCGATGGAGTTCTCATCGCTTCCGACTCGAAAAAACAAACGGGAGTGCCTTTGCTTCAACGACATGCGAAGGCACTTTCGCACGGGAAATCGAAGCGAAAACACATCACATTGTTCCGCTTCCGCAAAATTCAGAAAGACAGAACATGAGTATCAAGCGTTATCAGGTCGGCTCGCGCATGAGCCAAGGCGTCGTTGCAAATGGCGTTTTGCACATCGCCGGACAGGTTCCAAATGACCGCAAGGCATCAATCGAGAACCAGACGAAGGACGTCCTGGCGAAAATCGACGCATTGCTTTCGGAGGCCGGGACCGACAAGTCCAAGCTCGTTGCCGTCAACGTGTTCTTGCCCAATATCGTCGATTTCGACGCGATGAATTCCGTCTACGACGCCTGGATCGATCCTGCCAATCCGCCTGCCCGCGCCTGCGTGGAAGCGCGCCTTGCCGATCCGGATCTGCGCGTCGAAATGACGGCGATGGCTCTCGTCTGAAAATACCCAATTCCGGGCGGCTGATGACGTCGCCCGTTCAAGGAATTCGCATTTGCACACCGGTCTCTTCCATTCGATCGATTTCAATGCCGAGGGCCGTCAGGACGGCTTCCTCAGCATTCCGTTCTCGATCGATCGATCGCCCTATTTTCAGGTAAAAATCCCGATCGTCCGCATCAAGAACGGCAAGGGACCGCGCCTGCTTCTGATGGCCGGAAACCATGGCGACGAATATGAGGGCAACATAGCGCTGTCCCGCCTGTGCCGACGCCTCGATGCCGCCAGCATTCGCGGCGAGATCACGATCCTGCCTTTCGCGAATGCACCCGCCGTATTTGCCGCGAAGCGACGTTCTCCGCTCGACGGAGGAAATCTCAATCGTCTGTTTCCCGGCGATCCTGCCGGCAAGCCAAGCGCGCGGCTGGCGCATTTCCTCGAACACGAGCTTTTGCCACGCCACGACGTGTTCATGGATTTGCATTCGGGCGGAACCAGCATGGCGCACATGCCGATCGCGCTCATGGAGCGGCAGGGAAACACCGAGCATTTCACCCGAATGCTCGACCTGATGCATGCGCTTGGACTGCCGTTCGGGTTTATTGCAGAAAACGGGCCGGACGCGCCAACCTCGCTCGGCGCCGCCGGGCGCGCTGGCGTGATCGGCCTGAGTGGGGAATTCGGCGGCGGCGGAACCGTCACGCCCCTTAGCATGCGCTCAACCATGGCAGCACTCGACAACCTGCTGCATGCACTCGGCATCGTAAGCTCACCTGTACTTCTCGACCGCTTCGAGGTCGCCGAGATGCGCCTGCTGGCACTTACCAGTCACGATCAGGCCATCTATGCGACGCGACCGGGCTGGTACGAGCCTGCGCGTGACGTTGGTGAAGAGGTTCGCGCTGGCGACGTCGCGGGCTGGTATCATGATTTTACACGCCTGGATGCCGCGGAAGATGTCCTGCATTTCAGTTGCGACGGCGTCGTCCTGTCGCAACGTCTTCACACCATGTGCGAGGCTGGCGATTGCCTTGTCCAGGTCGCCGTACCATACAGTTGAATTGCATATCAGTTGAGGGAGAGAGCCCCGAATGACGATTGGTTCTCCACCTTTCGCAGCAACGCTTGATCCGGTTTTGCGGGTCGGCACACGGATCGAGCAAACCGGCGCATCGTCGAAAAAGCGTGTGCGCATCGAGGAAGTCGCCCGGCTCGCGGGCGTTTCGCCAATCACCGTGTCCCGCGCCCTTCACAGTCCCCACATGGTCTCGGAAGCACGCCGGCTTCGCATCGACGAGGCCGTCACGCAAACCGGCTATGCTTCGAATCCGCATGCGCGGGCTCTGAAAAGCGGTCGATCGAATATCGTCGCAGCATTCCTGTCGACGCTTGCCAGCCAGCAATACACACAGGCAGCCGATGGTTGTGCGCGAGTGCTGGAAGATGCCGGATATCACATGGTGATGGGGCGTACCTTCTATTCCTATGCGCGCGAAACGCCGCTCATCCACGCCATCATGGATATGCGCCCGGCCGCCGCGTTCATCACCGGCGTCATGGAACTGGAGGAAAACCGCAGCTTCCTGCGCAATCTGAAGATCCCCATCGTGGAGAGCTGGGCCAACGCCTCGGATCCGATCGACATGCTCGCCGGTTTTTCCAACGTCGACGGGGTCACGCTGGTCATCGATCATCTGGCTGCTCGGGGCTATCGAAGGCTCGGCTTTCTTGGCCGTAACAGTGGTCGCGGACAAATCCGCCAGAATGCATTCGAGCAACTGGCCGCACAGCGTGGTCTCGAGATCGCCGGCACCCTCAGCGTTCCGAATGTGGCCGGAATCGCAGACGGGCGCAGGGCATTTCGCCGGTTGATCGAGAGCGCATCGGGAATCGAGGCCGTTTTCTGCGCCAACGATCTTCTGGGAATCGGCGCCATGCTCGAAGCGAGGACGATGGGCCTCACGATGCCCGGCGACATCGCGATCGTCGGTTTCGGCGACAGCGACGTCGCCTCCGAGGTTCCTCCCGGCATGACGACCGTTTCCGTTGACGCCTACGCCCTCGGCGCGGCGGCCGGCGAGATGATCCTGACGCGCTTGAGCGGTGATCTGCCCGATGCCCCCAGCCGGATATTCCCGGTCACGCTCATCCAACGCGGATCATCCTGAGTGTGATTCGGGCGCACTGCCCTGACGATCCAAAACAGAACGAAAAGACCTCCAAAGAGACAGCCGCCAGATAGAGGTGGTCCCGCCTGGTGAGACAGTTTGGCGGCTGGCTAAGGTGGATCGAGTTTGGAGCTTACGCCGCCTGTTGTCGAAAGCTCACGGTCAATGAGCATGGGTCCTGCGATCCGGAGCGGGCATTTCCAAATCTAGTCCATGACCGCTTCGATGAGGAAAGGTCCCTTGCGGCTGAAGCCGACATCCAGCAGTTTCGTAAACTCCTCGACCGTTGTCGCTCGCCCCGCTTCGACACCCATGCCGTTCGCCATCTTGCACCAGTCGAGATCGGGCTTATCGAGGTCGAGCATGCGCCGGGCGTTGACGCCGAAATCGTTGACGCCGACATTGCGCATCTCGCCCTGAAGGATCGCATAGGCACGGTTCGAATAGACGACGGTCAGAACGTCGAGGTTCTCGCGTGCCTGGGTCCACAATCCCTGTATCGTATACATGCCGCTGCCGTCGGCCTGCATGGCGACGATCTTGCGGTCGGGACAGGCGATGCCGGCACCGACTGCAAGGGGAATGCCTTCGCCGATCGAGCCGCCAGTCAGCGGGATATGATCGTGCGGGTGAAGGCCGGGCGAAAGTGCGGCGAGCTTGCCACCCGATGTGATGGATTCCTCGCAGATGATCGCGTTCTCGGGCAGGCGACGCGCGACCGCCAGCGCGATCGATTCGGCATTCAATGACCCGGTCGGCTCGGAAATCCCGGTCTGCGTAAAAGGGTTTGCAACGAAGGCGGCATTGGACGCGACGCCTAACTCATCTGCAAGCGCAGCAAGACTTGCCGCCAGGTCGTGCTCGTGACCGGCCATCTCGATCACCTCGCAGGCCGGATCCAGGATCGTGCTCGGCTTGCCCGGATAGGCAAAAAACGCGACGGGTTGCTTGCCGCCCAGGCAGATCGCAACCTCGAACTCCTTGAGCGTCGCGACGGCGATGTCGACATTGTAGGGAACGGGACGTGCCGCAACCCGGCCCGCGCCGCGCTGGGTGCGATCCGACGTTTGCGAGAAGAGCGCCGCGCCGGTCGCTGCCGAAATCCGCCCTGCGGTCTCCAGCGCATCTGCCCGCAATGCCTTGCCGGCAAGGATGAGTACGGCACGCTTGCCGCTCTTCAGCGTCTTTGCAGCGGCAAGAACCACATCCGCATCGGCGACGGGACGACGAGGGATGGCAACCGGCGACGGGACCTCATGCACGATCTCGCCCCAGGCGGCATCGGCCGGCAGGATCATGGTCGACACGCCGCGATTCATGAGCGAAGCGACATAGCCTTCCTCGGTGACGCGGCGAACCTCCTCGGCGGCATTTGCTCGCCCAACCCAGTGAGACATCGGCCGCGCGAGGCTTTCGATATCGCTTGTCAAAGGCGCATCATGCGCGACGTGATAGGTCGCGTGATCGCCCACGACGTTGAGGACAGGCGTGCGGGCGCGTCGTGCATTGTGCAGATTGGCCAGACCGTTGGCGAGGCCGGGGCCGGTGTGCAGAAGCGTCACGGCGGGCTTGTCGGCCATGCGCGCATAGCCGTCAGCCGCGCCGGTGACGACGCCCTCGAAAAGGCCAAGTACGCACCGCATCTGCGGCTTGCGATCGAGCGCGGCAACGAAATGCATCTCCGAAGTACCCGGATTGGCGAAACAGACGTCGACGCCGTTGACCAGCAGTGTATCGCACAGAATATCGGCGCCGTTCATAGACGCTCTCCTTTTCCTATCGTCAGGCTGCGGTCTGGGTAACGAATTTGGTGACCAGATACGCGTCGATGGCTTCCGATCCGCCCTCGGTGCCGTGGCCCGAATCCTTGATCCCTCCGAACGGCACTTCCGGCAGCGCAAGGCCGATATGGTTAATCGTCGTCATGCCCGCTTCGATTTCGGTGCCGAGACGGTTGGCCGTATCTGTCGAGCCGGTGAAGGCGTAGCTGGCAAGGCCGAATGGCAGACGGTTCGCCTCCTCGATCACCTCGTCCACGGTACCGAAGGCGCGGAAGGCGGCGACCGGACCAAAGGGCTCCTCGTTCATGATGCGCGCATCCAGCGGCACGTCGGCCAACACGGTCGGCTCGAAGAAATTGCCCTTGTTGCCGATGCGCCGTCCGCCGGTCTTCAGTTTCGCGCCACGCTCGACGGCGTCGGTGATCAGCGGCTCCAGCGAAGGAATGCGGCGCTCGTTGGCAAGCGGCCCCATTTGGACGCCATCCTCGAAGCCGTGGCCGACCTTGATGGCTTTGGCCGCATCGGTGAACCGCTCAACGACGTTGTTATAAACGCCTTCCTGAACGAGAAAACGGGTCGGCGAGATGCAGACCTGACCGGCATTTCGGAACTTGGACGCGGCCAGAAGCTTGACCGCCTTGTCGACATCGGCGTCATCGAAGATGATCGCGGGCGCGTGGCCACCCAGTTCCATCGTGGCCAGCTTCATGTGCTCGCCGGCGAGCGCCGCGAGCTTCTTGCCGATGGGAGTGGAGCCGGTGAAGGAAATCTTGCGGATCACCGGATGCGGGATCAGATATTCGGAGATTTCCGACGGCACGCCGTAGACGAGGTTGACGACGCCGGCTGGCACGCCGGCATCGGCGAAGGCGCGAATCAATTCCGCAGGCGAGGCCGGCGTTTCCTCCGGCGCCTTGACGATGATTGAACAGCCCGCGCCGAGCGCTGCGGAGAGCTTGCGCACGACCTGGTTGATCGGGAAGTTCCATGGGGTGAATGCAGCGACCGGTCCGACCGGCAGCTTGATCGCCATTTGCGTGACGCCGACGGTGCGGGCCGGAATGATCTGGCCGTAAGTGCGGCGCGCTTCCTCGGCGAACCAGTCGATCACATCGGCGGCGGCCATCACCTCGCCCTTGGCCTCAGTCACCGGCTTGCCCTGCTCGCGCGTCATCATCGGTGCGATGCGGGGTGCCCGCTCCCGCAGAAGTTCCGCTGCCTTGCGCATGATCTTCGAGCGTTCGAAAGGCGACGTCGCGCTCCAGACCTTGAAGCCGGCGGCAACCGCATCGAGCGCCGCGTCGAGATCGCCGCGATTTGCGTGCGCAACCTTGCCGATCACCTCGTCCGTTGCCGGATCGACGATTTCGATCCATCCGCCGCCACCTGCGCGCCATTCGCCGTTGATGAAAAGCTGAGTGTCAGGATAAGCGGTAATGTCGGACATTGATCTTTTCCCTGCTGAATAATGAGTGATCGGCTTTGCCAATCAGAACGAAGACGTCGCGCACCATGCACGGCCTCGACGCAATGGCGACCGTCAGCCGCTTGAGGCACAACGAGCGGCCTCGACCGCTCATCGAATGGGCCTTGAGGAAGCCTTAAGACCGCTTAGCATCGCTCAAAATCCTGAGCAACAATCGTTCAAATTTTTGAGCAATCAAAGATAGGGCGGCGTGCAGGCCGAGATCACCACGGTCCGGCCTTCCGCCAGATTGCGGAAGCGGTGCGGCGTACGGCTGTCGAACAGGTAGGACTCCCCGACCTGCAATATGCGCACATTGTCGGCGACCGTGACTTCCAGTTCACCCTCGACGACATATCCTCCCTCGCTCGATGGGTGCTGAAGCAGGGTCTCGCCGGTATCGGCGCCGGGCTCATAGACCTCGTGCAAAATCTGCAGATTGTGGACGCGCGCGTCTCCGATCTGACGGAAAGACATCCCACCTTGCCCTTCCCCTATAGCATGCGCCGCCAGCTTTGACGTGAGATCGATCAGTTCGTCGCGACCGAAAAACGGCCCTGTCGGCATGCTGCGCTCAGGCTCGAAAAAGTCCGCCATGCTGACGCCGAGGCCGCTCAGCACCTTTCGCAAAGTCGCGACCGAGGGACTGATCTTGTTCTTCTCGATATTCGATATTTGCGCGTGCGGAACATTCGCCAAATCCGCCAACTGGCGCTGAGAAAATCCGGCGGCAAGTCGCATCGTTTTCAGTGTGGGCAAACGGATGAAATGGCGACATTAAGTCGGATACTCAGTTTGAAATTAAACGAGACCGGCCGACTGTGCATCTGGAATGTCCGAGCTATACGCGCCCTGCTCTCCAACGCTGCCTTGGGCGCTGTCCCACCAATCTCCTAACGCATCGATGAGCGGCACCAGCCTTTCGCCCGCCGGGGTCAGATCGTACTCGACACGAAGCGGATAGCCGCCGAATTCGGTCCGGCGAATGATTCCAGCGTCTTCCAGTTTGCGCAGTTCGAGCGTCAGCATCTTGTGGGAGATCGTCGGATTGTCCCGGCGAAGATCGCTGAACCGCTTCGTGCCTTCCTGCAGATAATAGATCAGCAATGTCGGCCAGCGACCGCTGAGAACCTGCATGACCTCTTCGATCGGGCAGCGGGAAACAAGGTCTTTCATCGGCAACTCATGGTAACAAAAAGGTGCGTAATTTACTTGGGCAAGCCACCCGCTAAGGTCCGGCTTCGCTGCGCAGCGTGATCAGAAGAAATCACGGAGAACAAGAACATGGAACCCATACTCCTATACGGCTTCCCATCGGGAAGCTCCATGGGGCTCGTCGCCGCTCTGGAATGGATGGGCAGGCCCTATAGGCTCTGCCGCGTCGATATGTTCGGCGAGATGCGCGATCCATCCTACAAGCGGATCAACCCGCGCGTCGAGACGCCCGCATTGATCACCGACCGGGGTGACGTGCTCACCGAAACCATGGCGATTGCCGCATGGCTGGAGGCCCGGGACACGGAACGACGGATCAGCTTCGATCCGCTCTCGCCCGAGGCCGACCGGATGCACCAGTTGATGGCGTTCACCAATACCGGATTCACCGGCGCGTTCGGCCCCCTTTGGGCTGCGATGGAAATGCAGCCACCCAACCCGGCACTGCAATCGGCATTGAAACAATGGGGCAGCGAAGGCGTCATCGAACGCCACGACCGGCTTGAAGAGATGATCGCAAACACGCGATTTCTGATCGCCGATCATCCGACATTGGCCGACGGCATTTTGATCGGGGTCGCCCGCTGGCTCGATTTCCATCAAGTAGCCGACAAGGCCCGCTGGCCAAAGCTTGCCGCCCTTAGAGATCGCATCGAAACCGACCCGGCCGTCGTTTATGCGACATCGCTTGAGAACGGTGAGATGTCGCCCGGCAATGGTGCGTGTCAAGGTCATGTCGAGTTGACGGAACTGATCGACCGGTTCGGTTCAAAATAGCTCCTGCGGCGCGCGGCCTGATCATTGATTGCGGTCGCGCGCAACCCGTTTCATTCCGAGCCAACCGAAGTGCCGGTGCGAGCAGCAATTTTCAGGATCACTCAAATCGTTTTCAAACGGCAGGAATGGGGTCGAAAGCCGCCAATCCAGCTTAGCTTTCACCCGCCATGCACCAACGAAACTCGTGACCGTGATGGAAATCGGCTAATGGTTTGTGGGCATGGCTGTGATCGATGCTCACCCGGTAGGAAAAGCCATCGTAGTTTTTTGTGCTCTGGCGAATATTCGGGGCTGGGAACTGCGACCGTCTCAAATTGAGATCTGCCCCTCCCCCGTATCGTCGGCACTTTGAGAGTTTCAAATAGCGAACTATCTCAGCCTCTTCCTCGCCGCAGTCTGACTGCACAAAGCTCTTCAGCGCTACCCAGGCCACGGATGGCGGTGCCGATACCTGAGTGTCTGGCATTGGGGAGGCTCTGCGGAACCCGCCGCTCTGCACTCGGCACTCCCCTGGAAGGAATGGAAATTGACATCCAGCCTTGCGCTATTTCTTTCTGATTCCTGACCCGAGTGAGCCCCTGCTATGGCCATTCGGCGAAGCTTGGCGCGGGCGGTTCCCGATGGTTGCGCCGTGCTTCCAGCACTGCCTTGCGGTGAATGCCGGGGCGTGTGCCGGTGACGCTCTTGAAGAAGTTTGAGAAATGCGCCGGATCGGTAAAGCCGAGGGAGCCGGCCAGTTGCTGAATCGTCAGCGACGACCGTTCCAGCCGCATCACCGCTTCGCCTGCCAGACGTTCCGAAATCAGCGCCTTTGGCGATTTACCCACGCCTTGCGTGCAGATCGCATGCAGGCGATCGGTCGTCACGCCGAGCGCATCGGCATAGCGTGTCACGGGCCAGTGGTTGCGGAAATTCATTTCGACGAGCTGACGAAAGCGTTGCAGCAGGCCGAGCTGCGCACCCGCGCCGGTATGCTCCAGTTCACCGCCCGATATGCGTAGCACCGAAACGAGAATGATGCGTAGGAGCGCCGAAAGGATCAGGTCCGAACCCGGCTGTGGTTCGCGCCGCTCGCGAACGATGCCCGTCAGACAACGTTCGACGACGCCGGCCGCTTCGCCGTAGCCGGACAGGGACAGCGCGAAATCGCGATCGATCAGATGGCGAAGGGCCGCCGATTCCGGGCCGTCACCCACCGCATCGACGAGCAACGGATCGCCGACCCGCGCGCGAAAGCCGGTCGCGCCCGCTTCCATCCGCAATCGACTGCCATCGGCCTGGCCGATCCAGACCAGCGCAGGCGCGGACAGCGAAAATCGCTGTCCTGCCGCCTCGACCTCCCCGCTGCCGTCCGTCAGAAGAAAAAACTGCCGGCTGCGCTCACCGCTTGCCGGACCATATGTCCATCGGCGCGCATTCAGACCGCATTCGACCGGTTCGACGTCCATTTCCACCCTCATAACGCGCCAGATTTTTACAATAGAACGCCAGATTTCTTCATATCAAGTGCGCGTCTTTTGCGATTTCCTGTATCCGGCATGGTGCAAAGAGGCTGGGGAGAGCCCGCACCGAGGGAGGAAACGTGACGCAGGCAATGCGCCGGAACGCGCAGGACGGCCCTTTTCTGGAGCGGAAAAGCCCGGTTTCGGGGCTTGTCGTGACCCGCGTGCATGCGGCACAGGTCGCCGATGCGCGCCATGCCGCCAACCGCGCCGCCGCCGCCTTCCCGAAATGGTCGCAGACCAGCCCGTCGGGCCGCCGCGAAATCCTCAACCGCGCCGCGCAGATACTGCTCGACCGCCGCGAAGAATTTATCAAGAAAATCAACGAAGAAACTGGTGGAACACGCGCCTGGGGCGAATTGAACTGCAAGCTCGGCGTGTCGATCCTGCGCGAGGCGGCGGCCCTGACGACGCAGCTTTCCGGCGAAATCATTCCCGCCGACCGGCCTGGCTCCCTGTCGCTCGCCATGCGCCAGCCATGCGGCGTCGTCCTGTCGCTGGCGCCATGGAACGCGCCGGTCGTCCTGTCGGTAAGGTCGCTCGCCACACCGCTCGCCTGCGGCAACACGGTGGTTTTCAAGGCTTCGGAGCTGTGTCCGGGAACGCATCAGCTTGTCGGCGACGTATTTGCCGAAGCCGGCCTTCCCGACGGTGCGGTCGCCATCGTCCACAATGAGGAACACCACGCCTCCGAGATCATCGAGGCGCTGATCGCCCATCCGGCGGTGCGCCGCGTCAATTTCACAGGGTCGACGCGGTCGGGGCGGATGGTCGCCGAGATGGCCGCGCGGCATCTGAAAAAGCCGCTTCTGGAACTCGGCGGAAAGGCGCCGCTGATCGTTCTTGCCGACGCCGATCTCGACGAGGCGGTGCGGGCGGCCGCGTTCGGAGCGTTCTTCAATCAGGGCCAGCTTTGCATGTCGACCGAGCGGCTTCTGGTCGACGCCGCCGTCGCCGATCTGTTCCTGGACAAGCTGACTGCCGAGTTGCAGCGCGTGGGTTTCGGCGATCCGGCGAACACGATCGGACCGATGATCAGCGAGCAGGCGGCGATGCGCGTCAAGGCTCTGGTGGACGACGCGGTTTCCAAAGGCGCGCGGCTCGTCGCGGGCGGCACACAGCAATCGATCTGGATGGACGCGACGATCCTCGACGGCGTGCGGCCCGACATGCGCATCTATTACGAGGAAAGCTTCGGCCCGGTCGCTTCGCTGATCCGGTTTGCGGATGTCGAGGAAGCGATCTCGATCGCCAACGACACGGAATACGGGCTGACGGCTGCTGTTTTCAGCAGCGATGTGACGCGGGCGCTGTCGATCGCGCAACGGCTGGAGACCGGCATCTGCCACATCAATTCGGCGACGATCCATGACGAGCCGCAAATGCCGTTCGGGGGCGTCAAGTCGTCCGGCTATGGGCGCTTCGGCGGGCGCGCGGGCATCGATGAATTCACGGAGCTGCGCTGGATCACGATCCAGAACGGCAAGCCGGACTATCCGATCTGAAACACTGGCGCGGGGAGCGCCAGACTGAACCGTAACCGGGAGGAAGCAACATGATCAGACGTACATTCATGGCATTGGCGACGAGCGTCGCCGTTCTGGGACTTGGCGGCGCGGCATTCGCGCAGGAGACGATCAAGATCGGCGCGAGCGCGCCAAAAACCGGACCGCTCGCGGCCGGCGCGACCGTCAGCCACTGGCCGAACGTGCAGCTTTGGGTTCACGAGGTGAACGAACGCGGCGGGCTTCAGGTCGGCGACCAGCAGATGAAGATCGAACTGGTCGAATATGACGACCGCACCTCGGCCGAAACGGCGGTCCAGAACATCCAGCGCCTTGCGACGGTCGATAATGTCGACTTCATTGTGACGCCCTATTCGACCGGCCTCAACGTCGCGACCGCGCCGATCATCGCGCGCTATGGCTATCCGCACATTACCACGAGCGCGATCACCGACGGCGTCGAGGAATTCGCCGAACGCTGGCCGAACTCCTTCTGGATGCTCGGCACCTCGCGCGAACTTGCCATCGGCGCGGCGGAGGCGTTGAAGAAACTGCGCGATGCCGGAGAAATCGGCGACAAGGTCGCATTGGTCCATGTCGCCGACGCCTTCGGACTGGAACTTGCCGGTGCCGGCAAGCCGGCGCTGGAGGAAGCCGGTTTCGAGATCGTCTACGAGGCGTCTTATCCGCTCGGCACGCAGGATGTCGCACCTATCATCAGCCAGGCAAAGGCCGCCGCGCCGGACGCCTTCGTCGGCTTCTCCTATCCGGGCGACACCTTCGCGCTGACCGAGCAGGCGCAAATCCAGGATCTCGACGTCGGCGCATTTTACGTTGGCGTCGGAACCTCGTTCCCGGCCTATGCAGGCCGCTTCGGTGCAACCGCCAACGGCATCCTCGGCGCGGGCGGAACCAATCCCGACGATCCGAAAATCCAGGAATACCGCGCCAAGCACAAGGAAGTGACGGGCGCGGATGCCGACTACTGGGCAAGCGCCGTGACCTATTCGGGCTTGCAGGTTCTGGAACAGGCCATCGAGGCCGCAGGCAGCAAGGACCGCGAGGCGGTCGTCGAGGCGATCAGGACCGGCACGTTCGACACGGTAATGGGCGAGGTTAAGTTCGAGAACAACGTCAACCGCAATCTGTGGACCGTCGGCCAGTGGAAGGACGGCACCTTCCACGGCGTCGCCGCCAACGGCATCGATGGTTCGATCGAGCCGGTCGCCAAGGGCGGCTGGCAGTAACATCACGCGAAATAAGGCTCCCCGGCAGAAGCGCCGGGGAGCCGTCGACCAAGGGTTTCGGGAATGCAGATTATCGTCACGGGCATATTGCTGGGCGGCACCTACGCGCTGATCGCGTTGGGGCTGACGCTGCAATACGGCGTCGCGCGCATCATGAACCTCGCCAATGGCGAGACGTTCGTGGCCGCGTGCTTCATCGCCTTCTGGCTGTTCACCGCCATGCAGATCAACCCGCTCGTCGGGCTGGTCATCATCGCGCCGGCGGCCTTCGCGATCAACTGGGCGATCTATTCCGTTCTCCTGAAACCGCTGGTCGACCGGGCGAAGAACCGGGGCATGCTGGAAGTCGATTCCATTCTGGCAACATTCGGCCTCCTGTTCCTTCTGCAAGGGCTGATGCTGCTGGCCTTCGGCGGCTCGTATTTCTCCTACACCTTCCTTGCCGAGCGTTTCATGATCCTCGGCAATCCGTTCGGGCTGAACCGCGTGGTGGCGTTCGTCGCGGCCGTGGTCATTGCCGTAGCGCTCTACTGGTTCCTCTACCGCACCCGTCACGGAACGGCCGTGCGCGCGGTCGCGGTCGATCCGAACTCCGCCAAGCTCGTCGCGATCGACGTGGCCAAGACCGCCGCCTTCGCCTTCGCGCTCGGCGGCGCACTGACTGCCTGTGGCGGCGCGCTGCTCTCTACCTTCTATACGTTCAACGCATCGATGGGCGTCGTCTTCACCATGAAGGCGCTGATCATCGTGATCATGGGCGGCGTGGGCGACGTGCGCGGTGCGGTGCTGGCCGCGCTGATCCTCGGCATCACGGAGACGGCGGTTGCGAGCCTCATCGATCCCGGCCTCACGATTGCGGCGACCTACGCGCTCTTCATCATCGTGCTCCTCTTCCGCCCGCAGGGCATGTTCGGAAGGCAGACGACATGATGCGGCTCGACAATACCGAAATCCGCATCGGGTTTTTCGGCGCGCTCGCCGTGGCGGCGCTGGCGACGCTGCCGCTGTTCAGCCAGGGCTATTATCTGTCGCTCGGCGTGAACCTGATGCTCTATGCGGCGCTGTGTACGGCGTGGTCGCTGTTTTCCGGGCCGACGCATTACATTTCGCTGGCGACGGCGGCGTTTTTCGGCCTCGGCACCTATACGGTCGGGCTGTGGGTCGATCACGTCTCGTTCCCGCTTCTTGTGCTGGGTGGCGGGCTGGTCGCCGCCGGCCTTGCGGCGCTCGTCGGTCTCGCTACGCTACGGCTGTCGGGCGTCTACTTCGTCATCTTCACGCTGGGCCTTGCCGAACTCGTTCGCCAAATCGTCTCATGGACGCAGACGAAGGTGTCGACCCGAATGGGCCTCTATGTCTTCACCGACTTCACCGAGGTTCACATCTACTGGATGCTGCTGGCGCTGACCGTCGCCGTGTTCGTCACTGGCTGGCTGATCGGCCGTTCGCGGCTGGGCTTCGCCATGAAGATCATCGGCAATGACGAAACGGTCGCCCGCCATGTCGGCATCGATACGGCACGAGCGAAAATCCTGCTGTTCATGATTTCCGGCGCGTTCATCGGCATTGCCGGCGCGATCTCCGCCCCACGCTATGCCTATATCGAGCCGCCGTCGGCCTTCAATCCGATGATCTCGTTCCTCGTCGTCATCATGGCGCTGCTGGGTGGCACGAAGCGCCTGTGGGGGCCGCTGGTCGGGGTCATTCCCTTCACCATCCTGTTCGATCAGGTTTCGGCGCAGTTTCCGAACCACACGCCGATCGTCATGGGGCTGGCGTTTCTTGCGATCGTCTATCTGCTGCCGGATGGGGTGACGGGGCGGCTGGAGCAGCTTCGGGCGCGGATGAAGCGGCCGCGCGAAAAGTTGGGCGAGGAGGTGCGGGCATGAGTCGATATGGTCGCATTTCTTCACGCTCCCCTCTGTCCTGCCGGACATCGCCCCCGCGAGGGGGGAGATTATTCGCTTCATCGCCGCGCTCTGACGATTGTGAGGCAGGCCAGGTGCTCGACGTGCTTGATCTCCCCCCTTGCGGGGGAGATATCCGGCAGGACAGAGGGGGGCAACGTCGAGCGCCTTTGCCTGGAGGTCGGCCATGAACGCCATCCTTTCCGTCGACCACGCAAGGCGTACCTTCGGCGGCCTTATCGCCGTCAACGACGTGTCCTTCGACGTACGCGAGGGTGAGCTTCTCGGCCTGATCGGGCCGAACGGGTCGGGCAAGACGACGATGCTCAATTTGATTTCGGGCGCGCTGAAGCCGACCGCCGGCGAAATCCGGCTGAAGGGCGAGCGACTGTCGGGCCGCTCCGCACACCACATCGCCCGGCAGGGCGTGGCGCGGACATTCCAGCTCGTGCGCATCCTGCCGTCGATGACGGCGGAGGAGAATGTGATGGCCGGCGCGGTCTTCGCGCGCAACCGGCTGTGGGGCAGTGATGCGCGCGCTCTTGCGCGTACGCTTCTGGCGCGCGTCGGGCTGGAGGGCCGCGCCGACATGGCGGTATCCGCCATGACCTATATCGACCAGAAGCGCATCGAACTGGCCCGTGCGCTGGCAAGCGACCCGCGCGTGCTTTTGCTCGACGAATGGCTCGCCGGGTTGAATCCGACCGAACTCAAGATCGGCATTGCGCTGATCGACGATCTGCGCCGCGAGGGGCGCACGATCATCATGGTCGAACATGTGATGGATGCGATCCGCACGCTGTGCGACCGCTGCGTCGTCATGAACACCGGCAGCAAGATCGCCGAGGGCGATGTTGCAGAGGTTCTGGCCGATCCTCAGGTCGTCCGCGCTTATCTGGGGGACGACGAAGATGCTTGAGGTTCACGACCTCGGCGTCCGCTACGGCCGCCACATCGCGCTCGACGGCGTGTCGCTCAAGGTCGCCAAGGGCGAAATCTGCGTCATGCTGGGCGCGAACGGGGCCGGCAAGTCGAGTCTGCTGAAAGCGATCGCGGGCATGGTTTCGACCATGCCCGGCACGAAGGCGGTGATGAACGGCAAGCCGATCACCGCGATGAAGGCCCACAAGATCGTTGAGGAAGGCATCGCGCTGGTGCCTGAAGGGCGCGGTATTTTCGGCGAACTGACCGTAGCCGAGAATCTGAAGCTCGGTGCGTTCGCGGCGCGGGCGCGCGGCGACGAAGCGGCGACGCTCAGGCGCATCTACGAATTGTTCCCGCGTCTTGCCGAGCGCAAAAGCCAGATCGCGCGCACCATGTCGGGCGGCGAGCAGCAGATGGTGGCGATCGGCCGCGCGCTTATGTCGAAGCCGGACATCTTGATGCTGGACGAGCCGTCGCTCGGCCTGTCGCCGCTTTTATCCAAGGAATTGTTCAAGTCGCTGAAGACGGTAGCGGCGACGGGGGTCGGTATCCTTCTGGTCGAGCAGAACGCGCGGCTCAGCCTCAAGATCGCCGATCGCGGCTATCTGATCGAGAACGGGCTGATCACCGGCGAGGATACGGCTATCAATCTGATGAACGATCCGGCCGTCGCCAACGCTTATCTGGGCGGCGGCAAGCCGGACGGCGAAAAGCGCACGGCGAGCCGCGGCATCGCGCTGCCGCCTTTCCTCGGACTCCCGTCGTCGCTGGAAGGCATCGCGCGCATGGCCGGTGATCTGGCGCGGCGCGCGGGCGTGATCGGGCAGGCCTTCGTGCGCCATCTGCGGCGGGAGACACCGGCACCGAGCGCATTCATCGGGCGCTACGATCCGAAGGCGGGGCCGGATCCATGGGAGGTCGCTGCAAGTGAATTGACGCAGTCGAAGCCGGTTGCGCGGGAGGCCAGTAGCCTGTCGGATCAGGCAGGCGAATTGGCGCGTCGTGCGCAGGAGCGGCTGGCGCGACATGTCGAGACGCAGCGCCTGACGCGGCGACATGCGTTCCCGGTGCCGAAGCCTCGGGTGACGGAATCGGCGAAAACGGCGGACGGCACTTATGGCATGGTTGGCCACAACAGCGCCGGCTATGATCTCAACGATGAGGCGAGGCCCCGCATCGACTATTCCGACATGGCCGCGCGCGCAGCGTCCATTCAGGCGCGGCATATCACCGGGCGCCGCAAAACACCGACCGCCTTCATGGTCTCGCCACAACCGGCGGTGACGCTCGATGACGGCGTGCAACCCGAAACCAAATCCCCCAAGAAGCGAAAAAAGCAGAAGGAGACCTGATATGGCTCGCGTTTTCGAAGGCATGTATATCGGCGGCGGTTGGACCGCCACGAAGAAGACCTTCAAGGATTTAAACCCGTCCGATGGCTCCGTCTGGGCCGAGGTGCCGGATTCCGGCAAGGCCGAGACGACCGCCGCGATCGAGGCCGCGCACGCCGCGTTTCCCGAATGGTCGAAGCTGCCCTTTTCCAAGCGGGCGCACTACCTGCACAAGGCGGCCGAGATCTGGGAACGGCGGAAGATGGAAATCATCGACGCGATTCAGGCCGAAGGCGGTGGCTGGTTCGGCAAAGGCATGTTCGAGACCGGCTATGTGCCGGAAGTCTTCCACGCCGCCGCCGCGTCCGTATGGAACGCGACGGGTGAGGTGCTGCCGTCCGAATATGGCAAGGTGTCGATGGCCGTTCGCCGTCCGATGGGCGTCGTCTCGGTCATTTCGCCATGGAACTTCCCGTGCATCCTGACGGCACGCGGCTTCCTGTTCCCGCTCGTCGCGGGCAATACGATCGTCCTGAAACCTTCCGAGGAAACGCCTTATCTCGGCGGGCTTCTGTTCGCCGAAATCTTCGAGGAAGCGGGCCTGCCGAAGGGCGTCTTCAACGTCGTCACCTGCTCGCGCGAGAATGTGGCTGAAGTCGGCGACGAACTGATCGAGCATCCTTACGTGAAGGGCATTTCCTTTACCGGATCGACAGCCGTCGGCCGCCAGATCGCGGCAAAGGCGGGCGCGCATCTGAAGAAGTGCTGCGTCGAACTCGGCGGCAAGGATTCGCTCATCGTGCTCGAAGACGCCGAGATGGAGCGCGCCACGCAGGCGGCCAATTTCGGCTCGTTCATGCACCAGGGCCAGATCTGCATGTCGGTCGAGAAGGTGCTCGTCCACGAGAAGATCTTCGATGACTTCCTGGCGAAGTTCGTGGAGCGCGCGAAGAAGCTCAAGGTCGGCGATCCGACGCTGAGCAAGGAGCACATCATCGGGCCGCTCATCAACGACAAGCAGGTCGCACGCGTGAAGGAACAGCTCGACGACGCGATCGCCAAGGGTGCGAAAGTGGTGCTCGGCGGCAAGATCGAGGGCCGCTTTGTCGAACCGACGATCCTGACGGGCGTGACGCCCGACATGAAGCTCTATCAGGACGAGACGTTCGGCCCCGTCGTGCCGGTCATCCCGTTCCGCACCGACGACGAGGCGATCGAAATCGCCAATGACAGCGAATACGGGCTTTCGGCGGGCGTCATGACAAAGGACGAAGCGCGGGGTCTTGCGATCGTCAACAGCCTCGACACGGGCAACTGCCATATCAACTGTTCGTCGGTGAATGACGAGCCGCACGTCCCGTTTGGCGGTTTCAAGGCATCCGGTGTCGGCAAGCATGGCGGCCGCTGGTCGCTGGAGACGTTCACGGAAACGCGCTGGATCACCCTCGATCGTGGCGGTCGCCCCTATCCGCCGATGTTCTGACGACGGGAGAAAGGCCGGGTGCGAGCCCGGCCTTTCTTCACTTAAGTTTCCGAGTCGCCGTAAAGATGCAGCGACAGGTTTTTCGCCGCGTCTCGCAGAGCCGGAATGAACCCGTCCATGGCCTCGTCGCTCATGCGCGCTGAGGCGCCGAATACGGACAGGCCGCAGATCATCTGTCCGGATCGTGCGAGGACCGGAACGGCAATGCCGTGAATCTCGCTTTCGCGTTCGCCGCGATTATAGGCGACACGCTTGCGACGCACGTCGTCGAGTTCGGCTTCCAGTTTCGCCCTCGTCGTCGCGGTCGCCTCCGTCATGGTCCTGAAATCCGTCCGCTCGAAATACCGATCGAGATCGGATTCCCCGAGCTGTGCCAGCCACAATTTGCCATGCGCGGTCGCGTAGGCCTCCAGCCGCGAGCCTTTGCGAACATCGACGAAGAGCGGCCGGTCTGCAACCGCCTTGGCGATACAAACCGCCGCCTCGCCGTCGAAAATGGTCGCCATCGACCCCTCGCCGAGGTCTCGCGTCAGCTTTTCCAGAACAGGCTGGACGGCGCCCGCCAGGCTTCCGGGGTCGGCCGCGCGCTTGCCCAGATCGGCAATCGCGTAGCCAAGCCGATAGCTGCCTCGCGATACGGCGACGAGCGCGCCGGTTCGCTCCAGCGTGCGCAAGAAGCGGTGTGCGCTGACCGCGTTCATGCCGAACCGCGTGGCAAGTGTTGCCGCCGAAATCTGCTCGATCCCCTCGTTGAAGAGCGAGAGGATTTCGAACGCCTTAACGACCGAGTTGTTGATTTGACTGATCAAATTTCTGCCGTCGCGGGCTTGGCGACGCCTTCCATGCTGAAAACCGACAATTGCAGATTGACAAGGTGAGCCGCTACTGTCAATTTTTAGATATATAAATTACACATATAGCAATATCATGAATGCAGACGTCATACCCAGCTTTTCCGGATTTCCCGCCTCTTCCGGCGAGGACAAGGCAGACGTCGTCAAGATGACTGCCGGGGGCGCATTGCTAGCGCGGCTCAAGGCCGTCGGCGTCGATTACATCTTCGCCAATTCCGGCACCGACTTCCCACCCATTATCGAGGGGTTGGCCGAGGCATCGGCAAAGAACATCGATTTGCCGCAGGCGCTGGTGATGCCGCACGAATCCGCTGCCATGGGCATGGCTCATGGCTACTATCTGGCGACGCGCCGCGCGCAGGCGGTGATGGCGCACACGAATGTGGGACTTGCAAATTGCGCGATGGGCGCGATCAACGCCGCAGCCGAACAGATTCCCGTCCTGCTGTTTTCCGGTCGCACTCCGACGACGGAAGAAGGCAGACTTGGCACACGCACGGTTCCCATAGGATGGGGACAGGAAATGCGCGACCAGACGGCCCTGGTACGTGAGGCTTCCAAGTGGGATTACGAACTGCGCTTTCCCGAGCAGGTGCCGCAACTCGTCGACCGTGCATACGCCATCGCCAATTCGACGCCGCCCGGACCGGTCTATGTCAGCCTGCCGCGCGAGACGTTGTGCGAATCGATCGAATTCAAGGCGCTATCCGCGCCCGCGACGATGAAAGCCGCGCGTGCCGCCGCTCATCCCGACAGCCTCGCGGATGCAATCAAGCTTCTGGCGGCCGCCGAACGCCCGCTGATCATTGCGCAGCGGGGCTGCGGCGACGCGACGGGCTTCGAGGCGCTTGGACAACTGGCGCAGGATTGGGCCATCCCGGTCGTCCAGTACTGGGCGATCCAGCTTGCGATTTCCGCCGATCATCCGATGTCGGCGGGCACCGATCCCGCGCCCTATATCGGTGATGCGGATGTCGTTCTCGTCATCGACAGCCTCGCGCCCTGGTCCCCTGACACTCACAAGCTGCGCGACGACGCGAAGGTCATCCAGATCGGCCGCGACCCGCTCTATGCCCGTTTTCCGATCCGCAATTTCGCCGCGCATGTATCGATCCAGGGTGCGGTCGAAGATGTGCTCGCGTCCCTGCATAAGGGGCTGGAGCCGCACCGGGTGGACGCCGCTTCCCGCATCGAGACACGGCGCGCGCCGATCGCGCAGCAGGCCAATGACCGCCGACGCCGCGTGACGGTTCAGGCGCGCAGCGGCGGCGGCGAGCCGATGACGAAGGACTTCGTCAGCCTGACTTTGTCCGAGGCGCTTTGGGATCGGGACGCCGCCATACTTTCCGAACTCGGATGCCCGCTCGAACCGCTGCAGCTCAAGCGGCCGAACTCTTGGTATCAGGAGCCGCATTCCGGCGGCCTCGGCTGGGCCTTTCCGGCTGCGCTCGGCATGTCGCTCGCCAATCGCGACCGGCTGACGATCGCGACGATGGGCGACGGTTCCTACCTCTTTTCGAACGCACCTGCCTGCCACCAGATCGCCGAAGCGCTCGAATTGCCGGTGCTGGTGTTGGTTTTGAATAACAGCGAATGGGGCGCGGTGCGCAATTCGGTGCTCGGCATTTATCCAGACGGCTACGCGGCAAAAAGCAACGCGATGCCGTTGACATCGCTCAACCCCACGCCGGACTTCACCAAGATCGCCGCCGCCAGCCGCGCGTGGACTGCAAGCGTGCGAGACGGGGGCGCTCTGCCGCAGGTTCTCGCCGAGGCCATTCACCATATCGAAACCAAGCGAAGCCAGGCGCTCGTCGAAATCGCGATACGTGCCTGACGAGAGGAACGAAACGACCGGCGAAGCGGAGGACAATTGCTTCGCCATCACGAAAGGGAGAGAGATGAAGATCATTGCCAATGCCACCGCGCTGGTTCTTCTGGCCACCGCATCCGCCGCCGCGCAGGACGTCGACCTACGTTTTTCGACCTGGTTGCCACCTAAACATGGCGTCCACGAGGGTTTGGAAAAATGGGCCGCATCAATTCGCGAACAAAGCGGAAATACGATCGACGTGACGCTCTACCCGGCCGAGCAACTGGGCCGTGCCAACGATCACTACGACATGGCGCGTGACGGCATCGCCGATCTGTCTTTCCTCAATGTCGGCTATCAGGCTGGACGTTTTCCGATCGCCGAGGCGATCCACCTGCCCTTCACGGTCGCCAGCGGCATTGGCGGCTCGACGGCCTTCGACAGCTGGTATCGTGAACATGCCCAGACCGAAATGGCGGACGTGAAATTCTGCCTCGGCTTCGTCCATGAACCGGGAACGATTCACGCCAAGACCGAAATCCGCACACCGGACCAGATGCGTGGCCTCAACATCCGCTCCGCGCACGCGACGATGGCGAATTACGTGACTGCGCTCGGCGGCTCCAACGTGCGCGTATCAGCGCCTGAAAGCCGCTCGGCGTTGGAATCTGGCGTGGCGGATGCCGTCACCTTCCCCTGGGAATCCGCGATCATCTTCGGTCTCGACAATGTCGTGAACTATTCGATGGATGCGCCGCTCTATGTGTCCGGCTTCGTATGGGTCATGAACCAGGGCACCTACGACGCCATGACCGACGAGCAGAAGTCCGTCATGGATGCACATTGCTCGACCGAGTGGGCAACCGAGATCGCCTCGACCTGGAGCGCGCATGAGAAGGCGGGGCACGAAGCGCTCGAAGCCAAGGCCGGTCACACCGTTTACGCGTTGACGCCTGAGGAAATCGGAGCGTGGCGAGAAGCCGCCGCTTCCCTGCACGACAGCTGGCTCGCAGCGGCCGGACCGAACGGGGCCGACGCCCTTCAGGGGCTCGAAGCGGCGCTCGAAGCTGAAGGCGCCAAGGTCGAATAACACAACGTCAACAACGCCCGATCGGCCGCGACGTCGCGGCCGGCCGCCTATGCGCCGGCCTTGAGGACACCACGATATGAGACGCCTTCTTTCCGCAATCGAAATGCTTGCCGGTTTCGCACTGGCACTCGTCGCGGGATTGATCTTCCTGACGGCGGCTTTGCGCTACGGCCTGTCGACCAGCCTGCCGGACGGGTTCGATCTGGCGCGCTATCTTCAGGGTATCGCGCTGATGTGGGGCATGTCCGTCGCCACCTATCGCAGCGGGCACATCAAGGTCGATCTCGTCTGGGAGTTGTCTGGCCCGCGCATGCAGCGCGCGATCGATATCTTCGCGGCTTTCGTGACCGCTGCCTTCTTCTGCGTCTTCGCATGGGCGCTCATTGACGGCCTCGGCGGGCGCATTCGCTCGAATGAACTGACCGCAGACATGCGCATCGTGGTCTGGCCGTTCTACCTCACCGCTATCCTCGGCGTCGTCGCGACCGCCCTCGTCTCGCTCGTCGTGCTTTTCAGATCATTCCAACCGACGGACAGTCACGCACATGGATAGGGAAATCGTCGCCATAGGCGGCTTCGTCGTTCTTTTCGTCCTGATGTTCCTGCGCGTTCCCGTCGGCATCGCAATGGCCATCGTCGGATTCGGCGGGTTCGGTCTGCTGACCGGTTGGACAGCCGCCTTCCGGCAGCTTGCGCAGTCGCCGCTGTCAACCGTTATGGACTTCAACCTGTCGGTCATTCCGATGTTCATCCTCATGGGCGCGTTCGCATCGGGCTCCGGCATGTCGCGCGATCTGTTCGCGGCGAGCCGCGCCTGGCTCGGACACTGGCGCGGCGGCCTGGGCATCGCCACCATCGCGACCTGCGGCGGCTTCGCCGCGATCAACGGTTCTTCGGTGGCAACGGCGGCGACCATGACCCAGGTCGCGCTGCCCGAACTGCGAAAGGCGGGCTATGGCGACAAGCTGTCGACCGGCATGATCGCGGCCGGCGGCACACTCGGCATCATGATCCCGCCTTCCGTCATTCTCGTGCTCTACGCGATAATCACCAACCAGGACGTGACGCGGCTGTTCATTGCGGGCGTCATTCCCGGCCTGCTCGGCATCGTGATGTATGCCATTACCGTGCGCATTCTGGTTGCGAGACGCTCGGATGACTTTCCGCCGGCGGAAGCCGTATCCTGGAACACACGTTTCTCGACGCTGCTGGCCGTTTGGCCCGCGATCGTGCTGTTCGCTTTCGTGCTTGGTGGACTTTATGGGGGCCTTTTCACGATCACCGAAGCAGCGGGCATGGGCGCGGTCGGTGCGCTTCTGATCGGCATCGCGCAAGGGCGGCTCGGACCGAAGCAGATCATGGAATGCTTCATAGCGTCGTTGCGCACGACGTCGGCAATCTTCCTGATCGTCATCGGCGCCTATCTGTTCGGCTACTTTTTGACGATCACGCAGACCACGCAGAACATGGTCGAGTTTCTGGTGAATCTGCCGTTCGGCCCCTACGGCATCCTGTTGCTCGTCATCATGGTCTATATTGTGCTCGGCGCGGTGATGGACGAACTCGCGATCATTCTTGTGACGATACCGGTGGTGTTCCCGGCGATCGTGCAACTTGGCTTCGACCCGGTCTGGTTCGGCATCGTCATCGTCATGACCTGCACGCTCGGCATGATCACGCCGCCGGTCGGGATGAACGTCTTCGTCATCAATTCGATCGCACGGGACGTCTCGCTCGGCACCGTCTATCGGGGCGTCGTACCGTTCGTCCTTTCGGATGTCGTCAGGCTGTTCCTCATCTGCGCATTCCCGGCGATCGCTCTCTTTTTGCCAAATACAATGTGATGGCCCACCGCACGTCGACTTCTTTTTGTAGGATGGTGACGGCATAAAAAAGCCTTCCGTTCGCGCTCACGGGAACGGTCCGCTTCCGGCCAAGTCAAATTCGGGCAGATGTAATTTCTTAAAGGTTCTCAGCTCTTGCCGACGGCCTTGTTGAGGCCCATCGTGCGCTCCACGATCAGGACCACCGCAACAGTGCCAAGGATCAGGAATACCGAAGCGGCGGCGACGAGCGGATCGGCGCGCGTATCTACATAGCGGTAGAGTTCGACAGGCAACGTGGTGATGCGTGGGCCGACGACGAAGAGCGAGATGACAACCTCATCGAACGAGACGAGGAACGCCAGCGCGGCGGCCGCCACGATTCCCGGCGTCATCAGTGGCAGTGTCACACGCCGAAACACCGTAAACGGCGTTGCGCCGAGACTAGAAGCGGCTTCCTCCACCTGATGCGGCAATGTCGAAAGGGCGGTCGCCAGCACGCGCAGCGCGTAGGGCAAGGTAACGACCAGATGGGCAAGGACGAGCCCGGGAAAGGTTGAGATGAGCCCGACGCCGACGAAGACGATCAGGATCGCAAGGCCAAGCACAATCGAGGGCAGAAGCAGCGGCGCGGTGAACAACGCGAACAGCGCCTCGCGGCCAAAGAAGTCCATTCGGGCGATGGCGTAGGCTGCCGGAATCGCGATGACCAGAGACAGGATCGTCACGACCGACGCGAGACCGAGGCTCGTCCACAATGCATTGATCAGTACCCGGTTCTGCGGCAGCGCTTCATACCAGCGCAAGCTCCAGGATGATGGCGGGAACGACATAAAGCTGTCGCCCGAAAAGCTCATCGGGAAGACAAGAAGCACTGGTGCCAGCAGGAAAATGAACAGCAGGCCGACGACGATGGTGAAAGGAATCGAGTTCTTCTGTTCCATCGATCAATCCAATGCCTTGACGATACGCGAATAGACGACGAGCGCCGCGCCGAAGATGACGAGAACGAGCATCGAGAGCGAAGCGGCGAGCGGCCAGTTCAACAGCACGATCGACTGGTCGTAGATTTCGGTCGCGAGCAGGAAGACCCGACCGCCGCCGAGAAGCTTCGGTGTGACAAAGGACGAGATCGACAGAACGAAAACCAGAAGACAGCCAAGCGCAATGCCCGGCGCAGTCAGCGGAATGGTGACGCGCCGGAGTGTGGTGAATCTCTTCGCGCCGAGCGATTGCGCCGCTTCTTCCAGCCGCGGATCGAGCCGCCCGAAACCGGCCATCAGCGACAGGATCATATAGGGCATCAGGATTTCGATAAGGCCGACGACAACGCCGAAATTGTTGAAGATCAGACGGGCGGGTCGCTCGACCAGACCCGTACTCATCAGGAAGGCGTTGATGAGACCCTGATCCCCCAGGATGATGACCCATCCATATGTGCGCACGACGGCACTGACCAGCAGCGGCGAGATCACCATCAAAGTCAGGATACTACGCCATTTCGGGTCTGCGCGATGGATGAAGAGCGCTATCGGATAAGACAGGATCAGCGTCACGATCGTGATGATCGAGCACAGGTAGATCGAGTTCCAAACGAGCTCCAGATAAAAGCCGTCCGTCATCACATCGATGTAGGTTTGCAGCGTCAGCGTCTCGCGGATCGCGCCGCCCGCAACGGGTTCGTTGAGGCTCATGCGCAGAAGGCTGAAGGTCGGCCAAAGAAACGAGATCGCATTAACGAGCAGAATCGGAAGAATGAGGATCGGGACGAGTTGGCGTCCGTTCAGCCTGAACGGCGACCGTGCCGGCTCGGCTTGCGCGGCGTTCATGCCTGGGCTCCGAACACGATCGTGTCGTCCGGCGACCAGCGCAGTTCGACCTCGTCTCCGTGCGAAAAGGTGCGGCTGTGGCCGCCCGTCGCGGTTTCCACCGCAAGTGTGACGCCGTCGGTGAGTTCGACGGAATATTCGAGGATGTCGCCGACATAGGTTGCGCGCGCGATCGTTCCATGCGCCACATTGCGGCCGTCGGAAGGAGTTCCGCGCTTCACCATTTCAATGCGATGTGGACGGATCATCATCGTGACGTCGCCGCTTTCGCCGACATTCCGGGTCGTCTTGAATGTGCGCTCGGCGACGGTGATGGTGGAGTTGTCTCTCATCTGGCCGGGCAGCTTATTGATGCGCCCGACGAATTCGGCGACGAAAGGCGTCGCGGGCCGCTCATAGATATCCTGAGGCGTACCGATCTGTGCCAGCCGCCCCTTGTCCATGACGGCGATACGGTCGCACATCGACAGCGCCTCGACCTGATCATGGGTGACGAAGACACTGGTGATGCCGAGCCTCTGCTGGATGTCGCGGATTTCCACGCGCATCTGGTCGCGCAGCTTGGCATCGAGGTTGGATAGCGGCTCGTCGAGAAGCAGGATGCTCGGCTCGATGACGAGCGCGCGCGCCAGAGCCACACGCTGCTGCTGACCGCCTGACAGTTCGCGCGGGCGGCGTTGAGCAAGATGGCCGAGTTGGACAAGTTCGAGCGCCTTGGCAACACGCGCCTTGAGCTGATCCCTGGCGATGCCGCGCATTTCGAGCCCGAAGGCCACATTGCGCTCGACGCTCATGTGCGGAAAAAGGGCATAGCTCTGGAAGACAAGGCCCATGTCCCGGTCGTGGGCGGGCAACGACTGGATTTCGCGCCCGTCCACCAGAATGCGCCCGGATGTCGCCGAAGAAAGGCCGGCGATCATACGCAAGGTTGTCGTCTTGCCGCAACCGGATGGTCCGAGGAGTGCAATCAGTTCGCCGCGCCTGACCGAAACATTCAGATCCTCGACCGCTTGGAAATCGCCGAAGCTCTTTTGAAGGTGGTCGAGCAGAAGATGCGCGTCCCCTTCTTCTGCGCCGGGTGCTTGCGTGGCGACGGGACTGGTTGCGAGCATATAGATTCTCCTGCCTGTGCGGCTTCGTAACGATCTGCTCTGTGGCGGACCGTTCGGCCTTCGGGCTTGCCTCCTGCACGAGTGCCGGCAGGCTATCACGTCGGGATGAGGAAGAGCATATCGCAGGCACGAACCTGCGATATGCAGTCGTATCCTAGCGGCTGCGCGGAATGATCTCGCGGCGCCAGCGCTCGGTCAGCGCCTCACGGAACTGTGCAACCTCAAGCCAGTTGATATCTATCATCGTTTCCATGCGCTCAGGGGTGGCGGCCGTGCGATCGAGGGCTTCAGTCGACGGCTCGGATTTTTCGTTGGTGGGCGCGTAGAACATGCGCTCGGTAAAGAGGGCTTGCGCCTCCGGCGACAACGCGAAGTTCATGAAGGTCTTGGCGGCTTCCTCGTTGGCGCTGCCCTCGACCGTGCCGATCACGTTAATCTGGTACACTGATCCTTCGGAAGGGATGACGACGCCCATCGAACCGTTCGACTGATCCGAGAATATCTGGCCGCGCGCATTCCAGCCGATACCGATATCAGCCTGTGCGTTCATGATCGGCTGGTAGGGATCGGGCGTCGGCTCCCAGGTTTGAACGAGCGGCGCGAGTTCGGCCATCTTCTCCACGCCCGCATCGAGCCCGTCCAGGTAGGATTCTCCCCCGGCAAGCTGGTTCGCAATGATCGTCAAGGCGACGCCCTGAATGTCAGGTGCGGCTGGAATGATCACACGTCCTTCGCGCGCGGGGTCCCAGAGGGCTTCCCAACTGGTCGGCGCCTCGCTGATGGCGCCGGTGTTGTAAAGAAGAACGAGATTGTCGAATGTGACGGCAGCCGCGTTCACGCCTTCGGTGAAGGCGGTGTCGTAGAGATCGTTGAGATTGGTGACAGCGTCACGGTCGAGTTCGGCAAGCAGGCCTTCATCGGTGGCGGCCTTGGCGACCGAGACATCGAAAATTACGACATCGACCTGCGGGGCTGAGCGCTGCGCACGCAATGTGCCGAGCGTGGCTGCCGAATTCGCCATCGGGTAGTAGTTTACCGTGATGTCGGGATATGCCTCTTCAAACGCGGCGATGACGGTATCCATGTATTCGGTCTGGAATATGCCGTCATAGGACGCGATCGTTACTTCTCCTGACTGTGCCTGTGCGGCGTTGAGGGACTGCATAAAGGCCAGGGCGGCGATGCCGCCCATCAATAGTTTCGTTTTCATGCGCACTCTCCCGTTGTTGATTTTTGTTTCCCCTAAGGCGGCGCCATCCGGCCCACCTTCCATTTTTGTTGTCGAAGCCTGAGTTCCGAATCCGGCGATTTTTGCTGCGCCGGTCAGCCTGTTGCGTTTGCCGCCACGATCTTGTCGGTCGCACCGGAGATCACGGGAAGCTTTTCTCCATTTCGAAGGCGTTCCAGAAGCGTGATCTCCCGCTCCTGCATGGCGATGGCGCGTTCGGCGATCGAACGGGCTTGAGCAGGCTTCAGAACCAGGACGCCGGATTCGTCGGCAAGAATCGCATCGCCCGGCTCGACGGTCTGACCGCCGACGCTGACCGGCACGTTGAACGCACCTTCGAGGCCCAGAAGCTTGGTGGTGATCGGCGACGGGCCGGCGCACCAGAGCGGCATCTCGACCTTGCGCACTTCCGAGAAATCGGTCGCGGGTCCGTCGATCACCCCACCTTTGATACCCGCAAGCTTGGCCGCGTGGGTGACGACGCCTCCCCAGCAGGCATGGCGCGTGTCTCCACAGCGATCGATGACCAGAAAATCGCCGGGTCGCACCAACGACAGGACGTGGTGCAAAAGGGTGGAATCGGCTCCGGGAATGCGAAGGGTTACCGCCGTGCCGGCAACCCGTTTTTCAGGCAGGACCGCGCGCAGGCGCGGATCGACGAAGCCTGAATGAAGGATATGGCCGACCGTTGCGGTCTCGACCTTTTCCAAAAGGTCGATCGTCTCTGCGGGAATCTGTGGGGGAAGTTCATTGATGACGAACATGATGCTGACTGCTCTCAAAGAACGTGGTGGTTAGCGACGGGAAGGTTTTGACGGACCGTTTCCAGGTAGGGGAAATCGAGCCGCGCGACGGCAAGACCGACCTGATCGCCGGCCTGCGCGATCACATGCCCCCACGGATTGACGGCCATCGTGTGGCCGTAGCAGGCCTTCTTGCCATCCGCATGCGTGCCGAACTGACCAGTCGCAAGGAAATAGGTCTGCGTTTCGACTGCGCGTGCGCGAGCCAGAAGCTCCCAGTGATCCTTGCCCGTCATCAGCGTAAAGGCTGCGGGAAGCATGATGACTTCAGCACCCTTGTCGCGCAGTGCCTGGAACAGTTCAGGGAAACGGATGTCGTAGCAAATGGAACATCCCACAGTGCGTCCGTCGACCTCATAGGTCACCACATCCTCGCCGCGGGCGATCGTCTCGCTCTCGCGGTGGCGCGCTCCGCCGGGAACGTCGACATCGAAAAGATGGATCTTGCGGTAGCGGGCAACCTCGTCGCCGGACCGGTTAAACACGACGGTGGTGTTGTAGAAAGAATTTCCATCCTTCTCGACGATGGAGCCGCCGTGGACGTAGTAGCCGTGCTCGGCCGCCTTCGCCTTCATGAGCGCATATGCGTCACCATCGGGGAACGTCTCGGCGCTGGCGTGGAATTCATCGGGGCTGTTGCCGAGCAAGGCCCAGTATTCCGGGAGGACGACGATGTCCGGTTTTTCCTGGGCTGCCTCGTCAAAAAGTCGGGCCGCGTCGGCAAGATTTCCAGCCTTATCGCCCTGGCTGTTCATCTGGATTTGGACGATCTTCATGTTTCTCCATCCCATGAGGTTCCGTATCGGCAGGAGGGTGATGCAGGATGATGCGGTCTGTCCAACGCGAAATTTTTTTCCAAATCTACAAAATAAATTTGTAGATCATGTTGGGTTGCCGGCCTTTTCCATAAAGTTTTTCTTTTTATCCACGTAGTTCGCTGCAACCTCCACAGCCATCATGGCGATGCTGCCGGGCAGGATGGAATGACCGTCGTCTACATAGGATGCGTGAACGAGAAGGGGCGGAAAATCCGGCGTCACGTCGAGAATCTCGAGCCCCTTTGCAGCCGCCTCTTCCTCGATGAGTACAGTGGGCAGGGCGGCCACTCCGATACCGTCGCGCGCCAGCCTTACCTTGGTTGCAAGCGAGTTCGATTCGAATACGAGAGGCGTTTCGGCGCCGGCTGCCAGAAGAAGCCTTGCCAGCCAGGCATGCGGCTTGGAGCCGGCAGGAAACGAGATGATCGGATGCGCCGCGAGTTCCCTTATGGTCACAGGTCGCCCACCCAGCCCGTAGACCGGCGAAGCGACCCATGAGCAGCGATAGCGACACAGCTCCAGATTGAGGATATTCTGGCCGATGACCGGCCCCATCAGAAGGCCGATGTCCAGTTCGTTTCGCAGCAGCATGTCATTGATGGCGAGGCTGGTGTCGACATAAAGCTCGAAGCGCACATTCGGATAGCGCAGGCGCGCCATATCGATCAATTCGACCAGCCAACTCAGCGAGATCGTGTCGATCACCCCGAGCCGCAAGGTGCCGCGCTGGCTTTCCGGATTCGAAACTTCCGCCACGAAATTGCGCACCAGGGACACGATCGTCTGTGCGCGTTCCTGGGCCTTTATGCCATGCGACGTAAGCTGGACGCTACGGCCCTCGCGTTCGAACAGACGAACGCCCAGCTCATCCTCGAGGCTGGCGATCCGCGCCGAGACAGCGGCCTGCGTGATGTTCAGCTTATCGGCCGCCGCCGAGAAGCTCTTCAGGCGAGCGACCCACAGGAAGGTTTCGAGAAACTTGAGGTTCATAGGTGCGGCTGTGACCGAATAATCGTCTCATGTGCCGTTCTGCGCATGAGCCTGATAAAAGGCTTCGAGTGACGTGAACTGGGCATTGGTAGTTTACGCCAACTATGCGGATTTTTTCAGGAATGTTTCACGCTGACGTAATGAATAGAATTTCAAACGGGGAATGATCGAGAGTGTTACAAAAAGTGCTCCCCCAAATGTCTCATCACAAATAGCAGTTGACCTTTTCGAAATGGCAAAGCGAACAGTCCGCTGTCGGCACGGCTCTGCCGTTGAGCAGAAGTTAGGAGAACGGCAGGTTCCGGCAGCGACGCGAGTAACTGGAGCGGCGCCGCCTCGATCTCATCCTGACGGAATCCCGCGACTGTCGTAATTTAGATCGTGATGACGTTACGCTGCACCATATCCTGAATTTTGAGGTAGTTGGCGCATTCTGCGGCCGGAAAGAGGTCGAGGAGTTTGCCTATGCGCCGCCAGGTCGCTTCCTTTGTGCGTTCGGCGGCGGCGCGCAGCAGGTTGACCTGGTTGTCGCTGGTCGCGCCAACCTGATAACGAATTTCCCCACCAATGCGCAGGCACGTTTCCGTTCCTGGTATATAGAAGAAGCCGGCGCCTTATACATCGCAGGTGCGAACGTATTCGACCGGCTCCGGTTCGGCATAAATAATGGCGTCGGACGCTTGAGCGACCGATGCGATCGCCAGGCCGGATGTAGACCCGATAATAAGTACCTTGAAATTCATGGCTAACCTCCAGCTAAACCAGTTGAATTGTGATTGTCGCCGCCTTGTGGATCAGAGCGATGGCTTGGAATGCGGAGAAATTATTCCTTTCTCCGACACAGGCATCCTGCTTTGCGATGCCCATGGCATGGGCATCGCTGATCTCTCTGTTGTTCGTGACCGCGCTTTAATCAGCGCCCGCCGTTTTCAACCGGGATGGAGACGTTGCTGAGTGGTGGCTGAGCACCCTCAGTGCGCGTGACGTTACGGGCAGATTCTTCGCCGATCGACGCTGTCGTCAGCGTCTCGTCCACCGTCGAGCCGGTTCGAAAAGCCGGGACGGTGCGGTCGCGATTAAGCTCCTCAAGTACGGAGGCGCTGTAATCGCCCACCGTATATGGCGGCTCGGCGAAAGCTGATCCAGTCAATCCAAGTACCAAACAGGAGGCAACAGTAATGCGTTTCATAGTCTTTATTCCTTGGTGAATGTTCCCCTCCAGGGGGCGAAACGGATCGGAGGGGATAGAAAGTCGATACTGCACCGTCGATCGATGCCAGACGCCTTCAGCGAGGTCGGAATGCAGCCCGTTTCGATAATTGGGATAGACGGCGCTTGTCGCAGGACTGTGCCGCGCGTGTCGCGTACTGTACCGAATTGTATCGGTGCAGACGCGAGGGGTGCGACGGGCCGAGTATTGACACGGACTGAGACACTTGAAGCCCGACCGGCCCAGGAAATTTGGCCGCGTTCCTTCTCGATCTCGAGGCGAAGAGGCCATGATCAGCCGTCCCGGCAGGACATGTTCCGCGGGACTTCGAGTTCGTTAAGCTGGCCAGCCCTGCGCGACAAATCCGCGAACGATGAGGCGTTGCGCCTCGCGTGGGCCGTCAAACGCAAAACCGGGGGCGCCCGACACAGGCGCCCCCGGTTCTGTTGACTATCGCCGCCGCCTTCTTGCAGACAGTCCTCGTGGCCTTGCAGTGTTCGAAGAGGTGTTGCGCATGTCGGATTTCGGCAACGCACCCGAAGGCCGCGCGCATGGCCTTGCCTTTGCCGGATACAAGGCAAGCAGGGGAGCGGGCGTAGCCGAAGTCTCCGTCGACGACGATACCGGCCGCATTAAAGTGCACCGGTTCTGGGCAGCAGTGGACGTTGGCACAGTCATCCACCCCGACAATCTGATTGCGCAGGTCGAGGGCGGCATTCTGTTCGGCCTGTCCGGTCTGCTGCGCGAGCGCATCAGCATAAGCGGTGGGATGGTCGAGCAGTCGAATTTCCACGACTACGATTTGCTGCGCATGGCGGATATCCCCGAAATCACCGTACACGTCATTCCGTCATCGGAATCGCCGACCGGCGCGGGCGAACTCGGCGTGCCGATGACAGGGGGAGCGGTATCTAATGCCGTCTTCGCCCTTAACGGTACAAGGCTGCGGCAGATGCCGTTTCAACCGGCCTGATGTGAGCTAATCCCGATTAGCGGATTAGAAGCAACCACTAAAGGCGGGTGGCAAATGCGCCGCCCGCCTTTAGTTACTCGTATCGTAGATCAATCGGCCGTAACGGGCCGGTCAAGCCGTCGCGACTGTTGCTAAGGGACAAGGTTCCGCCGTACAAGTTTCCGTCCAGACCGCTGCGATCTCGGCGAGTATGGACAGAGCCAGCATCGATGCGTCGCGCATCGAGGGAAGCAATCCAACCGGCCCTGAATCCGAGCGATCTTTTCTGGTCCCTGACCGCCCGCCATTGGCTGCCACAGCCATCATTGCCTTGGTGCCCTAACGCCGCCGCCCTCAGTTCTCGTTATGACAACGAGCGCTGCGTCGCCAGTTTCTCGCCATGCCAGCCAGGCGGCCAGGACGTCCTGCGCGTGTTCGGCAATTTCATCATGATGATCGTCACCCGCTTTGTCCGGCAGGCAAGGTCGGCGCGGTTTCACACGCGACGTCCCCCCGGGGAGTGTCAGGCAATTCCGCCATTGGCAAAAACATTCTGGCCGTTGATCCAGGCCCCACTTTCGGAACACAACATCGCGATGACGTCGGCGATGTCCTCAGGCTCGCCCAGACGACCCAAAGGCGTTGCCTCCGGTATGCCACGAAGCGCATCCTCTCCATGCTGACGAAGCAGTTGCGTGTCGACAGCGCCGGGTGACACGGCGTTGACGGATATGCTGCGCCCGTCGAGTTCCTTCGATAACGCGCGAACGAAGATCTCCTGATCTGCCTTGCTTGCGGCATAAGCGCCGGTTCCGGGGGGCGTTTGACGAATGATGCTGGAACTCAGTGCAATGATCCGTCCACCGTCGCGGGTGCGGCGTGCGGCCTCGCGCAACGTGTTGAACGAACCCTTGACATTGGTTGCCATCATCCGATCGAACGCTTCATCGGTTGTCTGGGCAAATAGACCGACATTCATGATGCCAGCTTTGGCGACGACCACATCCACGCCACCGAAAGCCTCGTCATTGGCGTCGAACACGGCGCGCAGAGCGACCGGATCGGCTACATCGCCCTGGCATAAGATGGCCCGGCCACCTGCCGCTTCGATGTCGGCGACGACTTCAGCGGCCAGATCGTGATTGGTCAGATAGTTCACGGTCACCGCATATCCCTCACGCGCAAGGCGTTTGGCAGTGGCGGCTCCGATGCCTCGAGACGAACCGGTGATGACAGCGGCGCGACCGGCGCCGGGCAAAGCGCTCGGGGCGGAGGCAGACGTCTGGGCAGAAGCTACTCCTGCGAGTGCAAGAGTGGCCGGAGCAGCGGCCGCCAGCGTCAGAAAATTGCGGCGGGAATCGTCATGTGTCTCGGACGTTTTGGTCATTGGTACTCTTTGTCTCTGTCACAATAAGGTGGAAAATTGCGTGACGTGTGTTTCAACTAGCCCGGTTCAATTGCCAGCTTTGGGCAACTGAGGAACAAAAGCGGCGGCGCGTCGGAGCCTGTAGACGGATGCGGGAGGCAGATTGGCGAATGTGCCGCTGATGCGTTCTGCCTTGAGGCCAAGACGCTCCAGTACGGCGAGCGAAACCGGGCAGCGGGGGCCATAGGTGAACTGGTAAAACGCGCCGTCGGTCGACAGTTTGCCAAAGGCTGACCGCAAGATTGCCTCGACCTTCTTTTCCGGCATCGATAGGAGCGGCAGGCCGCTTACGACGGCTCCGGCATATCGGCCGCCGAACAGGTCGACCGTGTCCAACTCCGCCGCGTCGATGCAAAGCGTTTGAGCATGCGGAAAGGCAAGAGAAAGAGCCCGGGCAAAAGGCTCGCCGAACTCGACGAGTGCAAGGTCCTCCTCACGGACACTGCGTGCCAGAAGTGCGCGCGTGAAGGGGCCGGTGCCCGGTCCAAGCTCGATCACCGGACCGGTCGAACCCGAGATTTCCGCCGTCATCAGCCGGGCGAGAGCTGTGCTGGAGGGAGCGATCGCTGCTACACGCAAGGGCGAGCGGAGCCACGCGCCGAAGAAGCGGAAAGTTTCCCGGATGCGATCCAGACGCGCCGGCTGCATCTTGGTGTCGGGCAGCGGTGTGGCCGGGCTCTGTCCGGCTCTGCGTTCGGCGAAAGCGGTGACGAGCAAACCAACGGCATTCAACGCAGCGATGCCGGTGACGAGAGTTCCGAACGTGTCCATATTCAATCGACCAGAACAGCGTTTGGCGTTTTGCCGAAGGTGACCCCGGCCAGTTCCTCGGACACGTCCCAGAGTTTGCTGGCGACATGCCTTTCACGGGCAGCGGGCGGCACCTTTGCTTCGCCGGGAAAGCCGCGAACCTCTACGATCCCTGTCGGCCCGTAATATGTGGACGCGCGCGCATCCGGTGAGGTCGCCGCGAAAAGGGTCGGAAGAGCGCCTTGCGCCACTGGCTGGAAAAGGAACCAGAGCGCGGAGCGGGCGATGCCCTGCACGCTGTAGCGACCCGGCGCATTGTGCAGGAGGTTGGTTCTGGAGACGCCGGGATGAGCCGCGATACTCGTGATCCCCCAATTCGCGTTGTCGCTGCGCCGTTGCAGTTCGTAGGCGAACATGAGGCAGGCGAGCTTCGACTGGCTGTAGACGGACATGGGTTTGTAGTCCCGTTCGGCCTGGAGATCGTCAAAGTCGATCCGGCCGTTCCGCGCGGCGATGCTGGAAAGCGTCACCACGCGCGGCGCGCTCGACTTGCGCAGCAGCGGCAGAAGATGCGCCGTTAGCGCGAAGTGGGCAAGATAGTTGACCCCGAATTGAAGCTCGAAGCCGTCGCGGGTCACCTCGCGGCGCGGCGGTGTCATGACGCCAGCATTGTTGATCAGGACATCGATCTTGTTTCGTTGCGCAGCAAGGCGGCTGCCGAAGGCTTCCACCGAAGCCAGGTTCGCGAGATCGACAGGCTCGAAACTCACCGTGGCAAGACCGTAAGCGTTCTTGATGCTGGCCACCGCCGCAGCGCCCTTTTTCGGGTCGCGCCCCGCAATGATGACGTCTCCTCCTGCCAGAGCCAGCGCGAGCGCATCCTCGAAACCAAGGCCGCCTGTGCCGGTGACGACGATAGTACGACCTCGCTGAGAGGGGATGTCTTCAGTGGTCCAACGCTTGGTCATGACGGGCTCCTGGGTTGCCTGGTGGTGCGGGCTTTAGGCTGCGTGATCGGGAAGGCCTATGCGGGCAGAACGGTTCGTGTCCGCCGCTCGCCGATGGTTTCGGTGATTGCGAGAGGAAGTGATCGGAGGCGGCGGCCGGTGGCGGCATGGATCGCATTGGCGATAGCACCGGCAACCGGCACGATGCCGGGCTCGCCAGCGCCGCCGGGCGGCAAGTCGCTTTCGACGATCTCGACAATGATTTCGGGCGCGTTGTGCATTCGCTGCATCGGAAAGTCATGGAAGTTCGATTCCACCACGGCGCCCGCTTCGAGCGTGATGGCACTGTTCAGCGTCGATGTAACGCCGAAGATGATGCCGCCCTCCATCTGGGCGATCACGGCGTCGGGGTTGATCACCAATCCGACATCGATTGCGCAATAGACGCGGTCGACGGTGATCTCGCCATCGTCGGCCACGGTGACTTCGGCGACCTGCGCTACGACGCTGCGATAACACTCCTCGATGGCGATGCCGCGTCCGCGCCCGGAGGCCATGGGTGTACCCCATCCGGCGATTGCCGCGACGCGATCGAGCACGGCAAGATGGCGCGGGTTTTCGCGAAGCATCGCTCGGCGATAGTCCAGAGAGTCCGCCCCGGCAGCCAGCGCGCATTCGTCGATGAAGCTTTCGGAAAAGAAGGTGTTGAACGAGAAGCCGTTCGAGCGCCAGACGTGGATGGGCATGTGGCTGGGCACGTTCTGGCTGCGCATCCGCCGGTTGGGAATGGCGTAATGCAGCTTGTCCAGCCCTTCGACCGTGAGGCGATCCCCATCGGAACTGGCAGTGAAGGGCGCATTGCGGCTGGTGATGGCATTGACGACGGATTGCGCTGCGACGAGTGCGTCATAGGCGACGGGAAGACCGTCCGGTCCGAGCGCTGCGCGGAGACGCGCAGCCGCATGGGTGCGGAAAAGCCCCCGGGCGATGTCCTCCTCACGCGACCAGATCAGCTTTACAGGTCTGCCAACGTGACGTGCGGCAAGGAATGCCGCCTGCGCGGAAATGTCAGGATCGCTGCGTCGCCCGAAACCGCCGCCATTCATGGTGATGTTGCAAGTGATCGAGGACGGCCGCAACCCGGCCCATTCCGTACCGCGGCCGATGCCTGTCCGCACGAAAAGCGGCGACTGCGACGGCACCCATGCTTCAACCGACCCGTCATCGCGCACCAGAACGGTCGCGTTGATCGGCTCCATGCAGGCATGCGCCAGAAACGGAACCTCGTATTCGGCTTCGACCAAGGTATCTGCGTTGCCATTGATTGCCGCTTCCGCGTCTCCGTCATTGATGTTCTCGTAAGGGCTTTCGCTGTCGAGAGCCGCATGCAGTCGCGCCGCCATGCCCGCGCTGTCGACGCCGTCGGCTTCCGTTTGCGTCCATTGGACGTCCAGGAGCCAGGCGGCCTGTTCGGCTCGCCACCAGGAGTCGGCGACGATCGCAACCTGACGCCCGTCCACGATCACGACGTCCTCGACACCTGGTTGCGCGCGCACTTCGGCCTCGTTGGCGATCCTGACAATTTGCGCGCCGAAGACCGGCGCCTGGCGGATCGTGGCATGGAGCATATTCGGCAAGACGACATCCATGCCGAAGACCGGCTCGCCGCGAACCTTGGCAGGCACATCGACACGCGGCTGACGCGTGCCGATGATCTGCCAGTCGGATGCAGGCTTCAAAGCGGGCTCAGCAGGAGGCGGCAGAACTGCAGCCTCGCGGGCAAGATCGCCATAGGAAAGGCTGCGACCCGAAGCGTCGTGCCGCACGAAACCTTCGCCGGTGGTCAATTGCGAAGCCGGCACGCCAAGGCGCGCAGCGCCGGCATCGATAAGCATCTGGCGGGCCGAGGCCCCCGCTACGCGCATCGGATGCCATAGCGACATCGTGGACGCCGACGCGCCGGTCGCGATAAAGCCAAGCTGGCCGAGGACACGCCGCCCGACCCATACGATCGGGCCGCTCGCCTCTTCGGGGCGTTGTTGAAGCACGTTGGACCAACTGGAATAGGCCGGCAGCGGTTCGGTTGGAAACTCCACGCTGATGCGTTCGTCGAAAGGGATGTCCAGTTCTTCGGCCACCACCATGGCAAGCCCGGTATGGATACCCTGCCCCATTTCCGTGCGGGGCACCTGAACGACCACTCGGCCATCTTCACGGATGGTGAGAAATGCATTGAGAACAGCACTGTCGCCATCGACGAAGCCGTTAAGGCCGTCCACATCGACCGTGGCAAGATAGCCGACACCGCCAATGGCGGCGACAAGGGCGGTGCCGCCAAGAGCTGCACCCGTCAAAAGGAAGCCGCGTCGGGAGATGATACGGGGCATCGTTGGTTCCTAGCTTTGCGAAAGTGCGTCGGCAGCGCGATGGATCGCGCGGCGAATGCGCGGATAGGTCCCGCAGCGGCAGATATTGGTGATTGCCTCATCGATCTCGGCGTCCGTCGGCCGCGGCGTGCGTGCTAGAAGCGCCGTTGTCGCGATCATGAAGCCGGGCTGGCAGAAGCCGCATTGCGGCACCTGCTCGTCAACCCATGCCTGCTGGACGATCGAAAGGTCGCCGCTCGTGCTCGGTAGCCCTTCGATCGTGACCACCGACGCGCCGGCCAGACTACCGAGCGGCACGATGCACGAGGGCGTGGATTCGCCGTCGACGAGCACGCGGCAGGCGCCGCACTGAGCGACGCCGCACCCATATTTGGGCCCGAGTAGCCCAAGGTCTTCGCGCAACGCCCAAAGGAGCGGCTTGTCGTCCGCGCCCTCGATGTCGATGGGAATGTTGTTGACGGTCAGCGCTACCATGCGATCTCCAGAACGGGTGCTGCGAAATCATCGGCGGAGACGCGCGGGCCGACCGGCCACAGCGCGCCTCCGGAAGCAAAGGGGGACGGAGGTCCGCGTCAGGCATCTGCTTGCCCGTGCCGGTTGGGGATGCCCCGTTGCTTCGAGGCTCAAGCTAGACCGCATGCGTCGTAAACCTGTGCCAGCAGCGTGTCGCTCTGTATTAAATTGTATCAAGAAGAAGCCCACCGGCGCGAAGCACCGTCACCCCGATACAAACGGTTACATTTTCGAGGGAGCATTCGCCGAGGGACGAATATATAAGACGACATAGTTTCAGCATCAGAGGCTGATATGGAGCCAGTGCCACACATCGCCATTGTCGATGATCATCGTGATATTCGCGAGCTCGTCGGCAAATACTTGCAGCAGCAAGGCTACCGCGTCACCACCGTGGAGAACGGTGCTGCGCTACGACGCCTGCTCGAACGCGGTGCGCCTGATCTCGTCGTGCTCGACATCATGATGCCGGGCGAGGACGGCCTCACCTTGTGCCGCGAACTTCGCGCCGGACCAGGCAGCGGCGTGCCGATCATTTTCCTCACTGCAAAAACGGACGAGACGGATCGCGTGATTGGCCTCGAACTTGGGGCGGACGACTATCTGACCAAGCCGTTCTCCTCGCGCGAACTCCTGGCACGCATCAAAGCAGTTCTGCGCCGAGCCAACAGCCTTCCGCCGCAGCGCTCAGCGGTCCGTGTCGGTTCCATGCGTTTTGATCGCTGGATGCTGAATCTCGCGCGGCGCGAGCTGCAAGGCGCAGATGGCGTCGGCGTTCCGCTCTCGACAGCCGAATTCCGGTTGTTGAAGGTGTTCGTCGAACGTCCGGGAATGGTTCTTACCCGCGATCAGCTGCTCGATCTGACCGTAGGACGCGAGGCCGATCCGTTCGATCGTTCCATCGACAATCAGGTCAGCCGCTTGCGTCGCAAGATTGAGGCTGATCCGAAGAACCCGACGATCATCCAGACCTATCGCGGTGATGGCTACAGCTTCGTGCCAGAGGTTTGCACGCTATGATGCGTCTTTTGACGTTCTGGCAAAAGAGCCTGTCTGCCCAGCTTCTGGCCTCAATGCTGCTCGCGCTTTTCGTGTCGCAGTTCATCGGTCTTGGCATTTCCTGGGGCAAGTTCCGTTCCGACCTCTATACGACTGTGCGCACGGAGCTCGGCAGTAGATCCGAGGCCGTTGCCCGGCTGGTCGAGACGGTTCCTGCCGGGCTTGAGGACGATATCGCGCGGGTCAACAGCACGGACTATACCCGTTTCTGGATTTCCGCGGCTCCTGCGACTTCGCTGGACGACTGGGTTGAGGAGGCTTTTCACCGCTTCGAAGTCCCGCTGAGCGCGCTTTTGAACGGCTCTGAGGCGGAAGTGCCTAATATCGGATCGTCCTATTCCAGCCCGATTCCCCAAGGCGCCGAACCGGACCTGTTCCTTGCCGGATCAAGCTGGACATCTGCAACGCCCGAAAGCGCCGGTGGTTCGAACTCAGCGCTCACTCTCGACTTCGCCAGAGGAGGAGGAGCCGGATTGATGGTGCCGCTCAGCGATGGCCGGGCGCTCAATATCGCCTACTACAAGAGGATGCCCTCGATCTGGTCGACGCACCTGCCCTTCTCGCTTGCGCTAACGGCCGTGCTGGTCTCGCTGATCGGTGCGCTTACGGTACGACGCATCTCACGTCCGCTCGGCCGGTTGACGAAAGCCGCCGAAACGCTTGGACGAGGCGAGGCCGTGACGCCGCTTCGCGAAAGCGGACCTGAAGATATCCGCCGGACAGCAGAGGCGTTCAATCTGATGCAGGATCGGCTGCACCGCTTCGTGACGGATCGGACGCGGATGCTGGGCGCTATCGGCCATGATTTGAGAACTCCGCTGACGACATTGCGCCTGCGCGCGGAACTCGTGGAGGATGCCGAACTCCAGGAACGCATGCTCGACACGATAAGCGAAATGCAGACGATGACCGAGGCGACGCTTGCGCTGGCCCGTCAGGAAGCAACCCTCGAAGAAACCCGCACGATCGACCTGTCCGCGCTCGTCGAAACCGTCTGCGACGATCTGGCTGAACTCGGGCTGTCCGTGCGGTTCATCGCGGGAGAGCGCGTCAATTATCGCTGCCGACCGGACGGTCTTCGTCGTACGATCCGCAACCTCGTCGAAAATGCCGTGCGCTACGCTGGCAGCGCAGAGGTACGGCTTGAAACGAAAAACGCGGCCGTTGAAATTCTGGTCGACGACAATGGTCCCGGCATACCTGTCGACAAGATGGAAGACGTCTTCGCGCCCTTCTTTCGTCTGGAGGGGTCGCGCTCGCGCGAAACCGGAGGTGTAGGCCTTGGCCTGTCGATTTCCCGCGCCATCGCGCGCCAGCACGGGGGCGATATTGTCCTGTCGCAGCGCGAGCCTGGTCTCAGGGCGGCGATCGTCCTGCCGACCTAGCGATCGTGCGGCATGGGCCGCTGCCCGGACCGATACGGTTCCTATACGAAAGCCCTCCGAGGCGTAACGGCACACTGTCTCGTTCGGCGTTGCGGCGACTTTCGCTCCTTCGATTTCGGGGGGTTATGCTATGATCGTCGTTTAACCAGTCAGCACCCTCACCGGCACCGATTTAGCGGCTGGCGTCTTGCTTTCTTCGGCATACTGGTAAAGCGGAACGAGTGGATTGGTTTCAGGATAATAGGCAGCGACACAGCCACGCGGCACGTCGAATTCCAGCACTCGAAGGCCGACCACTCTGCGAGTGACGCCGTCGTCGCTGGCCGTTTCGAGCCCCACGACATCGCCGTTGTTCAGACCCAGACGTTCCATGTCGTGCTCATTCATCATAACCACCATCCGCGAGCCATCGATGCCGCGAAGACGGTCGTGATATCCGTAGATCGTAGTGTTGAACTGATCGTTTGAACGGATTGTCATCAGCCGCATCACATCCTGCTCACCATTGTCGAAGGTCGCCTGCAAGGCTTTCGGCAGGACGAAGTTTGCTTTGCCCGTCTTGGTTTCCCATTTGCGCTGGCGCGCGCCGATGGGGCGCGGAAAGCCGCCCGGTGTATCGAGACGGTCATTGAAATCGTGAAAAGCGTCCGGATAGGTGGTGGCTATCGCATCGCGGATGAGCCCGTAATCGCCAACCCATTCGTCCCAAGTCACATCCGGGTTCGGCGCGAGCGTTGCCTTGGCGATACCGGCGACGATGGCGGGTTCGGACAAGAGCTGTTTACTGGCGGGTGTCGCGACACCGCGCGAAGCGTGGATGCAGGCGGTCGAATCCTCGACTGTGACGACTTGCTTGCCACGGGCCTGCTCGTCGATCTCGGTGCGTACGAGACAGGGCAGGATGTAACTGGACCCGGCGGTGACGAGGTGACTGCGATTGAGCTTCGTCGCCACCTGCACCGACAGGTCGAGACCGCGCCATGCTGCTTCCATTCGATTGGTGTCCGGAATAGCGCGCACGAAGTTGCCACCGAGACTGATGAATGCCTTCACCCTGCCGTCGAGTATGCCTTCGCAGGCTTCGACGGTGTTCATGCCGTCCTTCATCGGTGGCGAAAAGCCGAACTGTTTGGCCAGTTTTTCGAGCGGCACGAGTTCGGTCTTCTCCGAAATGCCGACCGTACGCTGGCCCTGCACGTTGGAGTGGCCACGAATCGGACACATACCTGCGCCCGGCTTTCCGATATTGCCGCGCATCAGCATGAGATTGACCAGCATCTGCACATTGTCGACGCCGAGCCTGTGCTGGGTCAGCCCCATACCGTAGATGGCGATCGTCGCCTTCGAGCGGGCATAGGCGGTGGCGGCCTCTTCCATCGCCGTTCGGTCAAGCCCGGCTTCACGCTCGAGGTCGTCCCATGATTGGTGGCGTATATAAGCTTCGAACGCTTCGAAGCCGTGCGTGTGTTCGGTGATGAAATCGATATCGACCACGCGGCTCGCGCCATTGTGTCGAAGGTCGTCGTCCAGCGCGAACAGTGCTTTGGCAACGCCGACCATGGCGGCGATGTCGCCGCCGGTGCGGACCTGATGATATTGCGTGGCGATCTGCGTGCCGCTGTTCAAAAGCATTTCGCCGGGTTTTTGAGGATTGGCGAATTCTTCCCAGCCGCGCTCGCGCAACGGGTTGAAGACGAGAATTTCGGCTCCGCGCTTGCGCGCTTCCTGCAAAGGATGAAGCAGTCGCGGCGAATTCGTTCCGACATTCTGCCCGAAAGACAGGATACAATCCGTGTGCTCGAAATCTTCCAGGAGCACGGTTCCGACCGGCGTCCCGATGCTCTGAGGCAGCGCCACGGAGGTCGTCTCGTGGCACATATTCGAACTATCCGGGAGATTGTTGTTGCCGTAGAGGCGAGCCAGCAGCGCATACATATAGGAGGTTTCGAGCGAGGCCCGGCCTGACGCATAAAAGACAACGCTTTCGGGATCGTAGCCTTTGAGGTGCGTACCGATTTCGGCAAATGCCTCCTCCCATTCGACAGGCCGATAGGTGTCGCTTGCCCGGTCATAGCGCATCGGGTGCGTCAAGCGGCCCTCGTTCTCAAGATCATGATCGGCCCACCCGAGCAGTTCCGCGACCGTATGTTTTGCGAAAAATTCCGGCGTCGTGCGCTTCGAGGTCAAATCCCAGAACGTCGCCTTCGCGCCGTTCTCGCAGAACTCGGCCGTATGCGGCTTTGCGGGCTTCGCCCAGGCGCAACTCGTACAGGCATAGCCGCCAAGCTTGTTGTGATGGCGCAGCAGGTCTGGCGCGGTGCCGACCGCATGCTGGCCGAGCGAGTTGCTGATCAGTGATTTAACCGATCCCCACCCGCCTGTTGGCGATTTGTAAGGGTGGTAGGTCAGTTCGTCGGCCATAATGGTCTCCCTGCTTGTGGTGACCAACACGGCGAGGGCTTGGCTCGTTCCATTAGGATGCGTGCTCGCGGGAAGGTGATCCGGACAATTCGGGAACACCTTTCGGGGGCTGGGGTTTGATAGGGACCAAGCCGGGCAGTGCCTCAGGACAGTTGGGACCACAACCAGGTCGAGACGGTTAACGAGCTTATGCGCTTCAGCGTGTGGACCGGCCTGGAGGCGCACCGGCCTCTCGGCAACATCAACCGCTCCCGCCGTCGCACCTACAAGCACTCGGCCGAGTATCGCGAAGCTTTCAACAAATGTCCGATTCATGAAACGCAAGGTTTGGCGAACGACAGGGTTTCCCAACCGCAAACGCAAGTACGCGACGCATGAGCGCCGCCAATAAAGAGTTATTTTCGATGCAAACCGAACTGAACATCCACGGCGAACGCCACGAAGGAGCAACGTTCGACAAGGTACTCCAAGGGTTGTGACCGCCGTCATGTGCCGCAATCTGGAACATCGCGGCGATTGAAAGGTTCGGGATCACATCATACGCAAATTGGAGATCGACATGACTTTGCAGGGACGCAAGATTGCCATCCTGATCGCACCGCGTGGCACGGAAGAACCGGAATTCGTAAAGCCGAAGGAGGCTGTCACGAAGGCGGGTGCGAGCGTTACCGTGGTTGGACTGAAGAGCGGACAGGCCGAGACGGTCAACAACGACCTTGACGCCGGAGGATCCTACGATGTCGATCATACGGTTTCGGAGGTAGCGGCCGACCAGTTCGATGGCCTCGTCATTCCGGGCGGCAGCGTCGGCGCCGATAAGCTTCGTGGCGATAAAGATGCGGTTTCGTTCGTTCGCGCGTTCTTCGAGGCCGGAAAGCCTGTCGGCGTCATCTGCCACGGCCCTTGGGTACTTATCGAGGCTGACGTCGTCAAAGGGCGCACGCTGACCTCATTTCCGACCTTGAAGACGGATATCGTCAACGCTGGTGCGAAATGGATCGACGAAGAGGTTGTCGTCGATCAAGGTTTGGTCACGAGCCGCAACCCTGACGACCTGCCGGCCTTCTGCGCCAAGATCGTCGAGGAATTCGAGGAAGGCAGGCACGAGGGCCAGAGGCGCAGCGCGTAACGAATGCGGAGCGCGAGAGGAAAGACCTTTCGCGCTCGCAGTTACCCGTAGTAGGCCGCGTCGCGTGGCAGTCCCTTCGATCATCGCAATAGGGACGTCAGCAGGACCCGTAACTGGATGCGAACACGAACGGGATGCCGCCTTCGCAGAGTGTCGGCTATGGGAAAAGACTGAGCCCCGGCCCGATTGACATCGAGCACGGCAAAGTCAATTTCGCTTTTCGGGCGAGGTCGAGAGCATCGATCCGGAGCGTGGAACCGACCACCTCGTGCCCCGCGGATGATTTTTGGGTTCGGCCGGAGCGTTCGTCCTTACGAGAGGTTTTTTTCGCCATCTGCTCGTTCGCCACGATGCTTCGACTCATGGGCCAGGCCATGCCCGGCGAGGAGCCGCGTGATGCTGCAGTATGAGTGATTGTAAGATCGACTTTGCACACGCCCGGCTTACCGCAAAGAACATTTGGAGAAACCCACAGCGAAATAAGCCCGATGGCGGCGTTTCACTTTTTCTCTTTCCCTGCCAGTCAGGCACGCATTTCACGGAACGTTCCGATCAGCTTTCCATTGTCAACGATCAGGAGGCTGCTCATGTACGACACCCCGCTCCGGCAGGAGCCGGACGACGAACGCGACGGCATCGTCGCGCTCATCCCGGCACTGCGGGCTTTCGCTCGAACTTTTCATCGCAGCTCGGACGAAGCTGATGATCTTGTCCAAGAGACGCTCGTAAAAGCCATCGGCAATTTGCACCAATTTACGCCGGGCACCCGAATGAAGTCGTGGCTTTTCACGATCATGCGCAACGCGTTCTACACGCGCACCAAGAAAAGCAGTCGCGAACCAACCGGCTCCGAAGACTGTGTGTCAGCCATGCCGATCATGGCGCCTACGCAGGAATGGTCGTGTCGCGGACGCGAATTGCAACAGGCCCTGCACCGTCTGCCTGAAACTCACAGGCAGGTGTTGATACTGGTCGGTGTTCTGGGCGTCAGTTACGAAGAGGCTGCCCGGATCTGCGATTGCGAGATGGGCACGATCAAAAGCCGCTTGAGCAGGGCAAGAAACAAGCTGGCTGCCGAACTTGGTGAGCCTGTCGGGCCGCTCATGATGAGGCAGGACGGGCAACAGACGACGATCAATTAGCAGGCTGATCGTCCCGGCTATCCTTCGCTTCGATTATCGGAGCAGCGACGACCTCTTTATCAAGTTGTTTTGCCAGCTTCGTCAGTTTGTGCGGCACATCTTCTTCAGCGATCCGGCTGAGCCATTCTTTCTTCAGTTCATCATAAATCTTGTCGTCGCCCATTCGACTCTCCCCAAACACGCCAACACACAAATCTAACATTTGACAGATGTGTGTTTCATCAAATGTACGTCAGGATCAAGTCGCAAACCGCTTCGGGGCGGTTTTGAGTCTGCGTATGAAGGAGTGCGCCATCGTGAGCGAAATCCCGGCTTCGCAAGAACTTACTGAGCACGAGGCATTTCAATTTTTCAATCCGCTGCCTGTGCCTTGTCGCAGTTGGCATGTACTAGGACCATGGCTCACCGGCGTTATTCCGGTTTTGGCGTCTATCCAGGATGGGGCTCTGTTTCATCGGTCTCGTAGCGATCCTTGTCGAATTCGCCCTTGTCTTGCCTTCGGATCGAGCGGCGTCTTTTCGACTTCCGGCTTCCATGTCGGGGACGGCATCGGCTTGTCGGCCGGCTCTTCGCGCGGATCAGGCTCGACTGCTTTCGGCGTCATCCATTCGGGGGTAATTTCTGCAGCGAGGCCGCGCAGGATACTGGTCATGACGAAGTTCCTTTCGATCGTTAGTGCGTGTCAGGCGATACCCTTGCCGCCCGTTGCGCCGAGCACTTCGCCGTTGAGAAAGCTGCCTTCCTGCGACGCGAGGAGCACATAGAGGGGCGCGATCTCTACGGGTTGTCCCGGCCGGCCGAAATCGCTGTTGCCGCCGAAATTCCGGACCTTCTCGTCAGGCTGACCGCCGCTGGGTTGCAGCGCGGTCCAGAACGGCCCGGGTGCGACGACATTGGCGCGTATGCCCTTTTCGATGAGCTGCTTGGCAAGTGCCTTCGTATAAGCGGTGATGCCTGCCTTGGTGGTCGCGTAGTCGAGCAGGATTTCAGACGGCTCATACGCCTGAATTGACGCCGTGGTGATGACCGAGCCGCCGGGCGGCAGATGCGGCACTGCGGCCTTTACGATCCAGTGAAGCGCATAAAGATTGGTCTTCATGGTCTTGTCGAAGTCCTCGGTCGAGACTTCCAACACGCTTTCGCGATATTGCTGGCGGCCGGCATTGACGACGAGAACATCGAGACCGCCAAGTTCGGACACCGCCCTTTCGACGAGTTCGCGGCACCATTCCTCGTTCATGACGTCACCCGGCAGTGAAACCGCCTTGCGCCCTTCGGCTTCGATCAGCGCGACGACTTCAGCGGCATCGACCTCTTCGTCCGGCAGGTGGGAGATGGCGACGTCCGCGCCTTCGCGCGCGAATGCAATCGCGGCTGCCCGGCCGATGCCCGAATCTCCGCCCGTGATCAAAGCCTTACGCCCTTCAAGCCTGCCGGAACCGCGGTAACTCTCCTCGCCATGGTCGGGCACAGGCTCCATTCTGCCCGCCAGGCCGGGCATCGGTTGCGGCTGGTCGGGAAATGGCGGCGCGGGATATTGCGTGCGCGGATCCTGCATTTTGAAGCGATCTGTCATTTGCGGCGTTTCCTTCATCGTTAAAGCTTCACCGCCTTTTCGCGCGCCCAAAGCCGCAGCTTGCGGCAGCTTTCGATAAAGCCTGCGATATCGGCGGCGCTGGAAATGGCGATCACGCCTTCGTCGGGCTGGACGCCGGCCTTTTCGAACAATGGCTGTGCCGCCTCGACATGGGCGATAAACTTGCAATGGGCGAAGGCATCGGCGACGAAATCGCGCGCCGTCGCTTCTCCCAGCAAGCGCTCGACGCCCTCCTCGCTGACGATCAGCGCGACGGAGTCGAAGAGCACCGACGGCCCACCATCGATCATCTGGTTGCCTTCGATGAAAGACCCGTCGGCGGCTTCGACGCCGCCGACCTTCGGCGCGACGATTTCCATCATGGCGCCCTCGGCGGTCAGCGCCGTGTGAAGAGATTTCAACAGTCCGGCGTCGCATCCGTCAGTGACCAGAACGCCGACTTTGCGTCCCTTGAAACTGTCCGGCCCGTTTTTCAGGATCGACAAAGCGTCGGACACCGGCAGGTCGTCGCGCGGGGCGACGGCGGCATCGGCGGGTTCCGGCATGTCCTTGATGCCGAGCTTGTCGGCGACCTTCGTCGCCAGCGTCTCGTCGATATTGAGAAGATGCGAGATCATGCGCTCGCGAATGACGAGCGTCTCGACCTTCGCCAGTTCGAAGGTGAGCGCCATGGCGATATGTTCCTGCTCGGGAGCCGTCTGGCTGTTGTAGAACTGCCCCGCCTGACTGTAGTGATCCGCGAAGCTTGCAGCGCGCAGGCGCACCTTCGGCCCCTCGACTTCGTCGCGGTAGGAGCGATGCCCGCGAGCGGGATGCTCACGCGCCCCCTCGCCCCACGAATTAGGCTGATAGTTGGCGCGTCCCACAGGATTGCGCATCGCCATGTGCCCATCCTGCTGGAAGTGATGGAACGGGCATTTGGGCGCATTGATCGGCAGATGGGTGAAGTTGGTCGAGCCGAGCCGTTTCAGTTGGGTGTCCAGATAGGAAAAGTTGCGACCCTGAAGCAACGGATCGTTGGAAAAATCGATGCCGGGCGGCACGTTCTGCGTCATGAACGCCACCTGCTCGGTCTCGGCGAAGAAATTGTCGGGCATGCGGTCGAGCACGAGCCGACCGACCGGAATGGGCGCGAGTATTTCTTCCGGGATAAGCTTCGTCGCGTCGAGGACGTCGAAATCGAAATTGTCGGCGAAGTCTTGATCGAAGAGCTGAACGCACAACTCCCATTCCGGGAAGTCGCCAGCCTGAATGGCGTCCCACAAGTCGCGGCGGTGAAAGTCTGGATCGGCACCGTTGATTTTAACCGCCTCGTTCCAAACGACCGACTGCATGCCGAGTTTCGGCTTCCAGATGAATTTGACGAAGGTGGATTCGTCGTCGGCGTTCAGGAAGCGGAAGGTGTGGACGCCGAAACCCTGCATGAAGCGGAACGACCGCGGGATAGCTCGGTCCGACATGACCCACATGATCATGTGCATGGATTCCGGCGTCAGCGAGATGAAGTCCCAGAAATTGTCATGCGCCGACTGCGCCTGCGGAAAGCCGCGATCGGGCTCCGGCTTCACCGCATGGACCATGTCGGGAAACTTGATCGCATCCTGGATGAAGAAGACCGGGATATTGTTGCCGACGATGTCCCAATTGCCCTCCTGCGTGTAGAGCTTGACCGCGAAGCCGCGCACATCGCGCGCCAGGTCGAAGGAGCCTTTCGACCCGGCCACCGTCGAGAACCGCACGAAGGCGGGCGTCTTTTCGCCCGCGCGCTGAAAGATGTCGGCGCGGGTATACTTCGCAAGCGATTCATAGGTCTCGAAATAGCCGTGCGCGCCGTAGCCGCGTGCATGAACCACGCGCTCGGGAATACGCTCGTGGTCGAAATGAAAAATCTTCTCGCGGAAATGAAAATCCTCGATGAGCGAGGGTCCGCGCTCGCCGTATTTGAGCGTGTTTTGGTCGTCAGCGACAGGCCCGCCCTGCGCGGTGGTCAGCAGCGGCGTGTCACCATCGGCGAACTGATGCAGCTCTCCGCCGTTTCCGCGCTCGACCTTCTGATCGTGGATCGTAACGGTTTGCGACTTCTTTTCCATGGCTTGCTCTCTCGCTGGCTGTTGCGTGGTGTTCACATGAACGGAAAAGGGCAGCGTATACGCTGCCCTTTTTCACCAATGTCAGGCTGCCTTGGCGCGCTGGTTCACCGAGGCGTCGGCCAGTTTCGTCAGGTCGCTGTCGGTTTTCGTTTCTTCCTTCAGCGTCGCATCGAAAAGTGTTGCGGCATCGTTGAGTCCAAGTTCGGTCGCCCAGCGCTTGAGCGTGCCGTAACGCGTCATCTCGTAGTGCTCGACGGCCTGTGCGGACGAAATCAGACCTGCATCGAGCGCGGCCGTTCCCTTGAACTCGTCGATGATCTCTTCGCCTTCGGCGACGATGCCTTCGATGGCGTCGCAGGTCTTGCCCTGCGGACGTTTGCCGAGAAGTTCGAACACCTGCTGGAGCCGTTCGATATGGCCTTCCGTCTCCTCACGGTGCTTTTCGAACGCTGCCTTGAGGCTGTCCGATTGCGCTGCCCGCGCCATCTTCGGCAGCGTCTTCAAAATCTTGCGTTCGGCGTAGTAAATGTCCTTGAGCGTGTCGTGGAAGAGGTCTTCGAGTGTCTTTTCCTTAGCCATCAACAGGTCCCTTTCTTTCAGCGGTCACCTATCGGTGATCCTGCCTCCGAAGCGACGGTCGGGGCCAATGTTCCCTGCGTCGAAAAAAGAATGTCACAGGCGCGCCCGGTCATCCGGCAGAACCCGGCTCCGCCATTTTCCGGTGCTGTTCGGCAGCATGCCGGCAGGGGTTATGTTGGCGAGGGTCGACTGGAGCTTGTTCTTCCAGCCGCTCGCTGTCCTGTCCGTCTACCCGGTTGCGGGCAATGATATGGAGACCGCGTCCTATAGCGAAAACGCGGAAGCCCTGCCGCTCGGCAAGGCCGACATGAAATGGTTCGTCGAAAACGTGCTCAATGGTATGGAAAATGCCGAGGATACGCGGATCAGCCTTCTTGCCGCCAATCTGTCGGACCTTCCGCTCGTGACCATCGTCGCCGCCGAAATCGATCCGCTGACGAGCCAAGGCGAGGCACTCGCTGCCGCGCTGACCGAGGCGGGCGTCGACGTTGAACACCGTCTTTTTGATGGCGTGACGCATGAGTTCTTCGGCATGGCTGCGGGCGTGCCGCAGGCAACGTCTGCCGCCGGGGCCTAAAATTGAGGATCGAACGTCGTTTTCGATCAAACGAGATGCAAGGGGTTCGAATTTCCCGAAAAGCCCGTGACGGCCGCAAGGTCGCCAAGACCCGACTGACCGATAAACCCGAGATCGAGAGGTACGGTATCGAGCACCGTCGAGGCCGCTGCCGCAGCGATGTCCATTGCTGAACCTGCCGGGCTTTCAAGGGCCTGAGACGCATCGCCATCATCATAGAACAGCTTTCCAAGCGCGCCCTGCGTCCCGTCGCTCCCGCCAAGTATCGAAGCCGGTAACGACGCCAAATCACTGATTGCCGAACCGGGTCCGCTCAATGCTCCGCCGTCGGATGAGATCAGGCCGGCATCGGCCAATGCGTCATCGACGCGGCCGGTCAACTGATCGATCATATCTGCGGAAGACGCGACCAGTGTCCCGGCATCGCCGCCAATTCTTCCGAGCGTCTCGGCAACGTCGGCGCGAATGGACGATGCAAGATCGGTCGTTGCTGGCAGTGCCTCGTCGAGTATGGATCGAACATTTGCAACGATCTCGCCAGCGAGGTTCTGCGCGAAACCGGGTTCGAGCGTACCACTGGAAATGCCGTCGACGATGCGATCGAGACTTGATGAAATCTGCGTCGCCATGCCTTCGGTCAGCTTTTCAGTGAGCGTGGCCGAGTTCGGCATTGCCGGCTCCGGATCGGCAAGAACCGCGGTATCCTGAGCCCGCGGGACGGTTTGCGCATCCTCGACGTGACGCGCAACGACGGCCATATCCATCTCTGCTGCATCAATGAGAGGTGCACTCTCAACATCGACGTTTTGGGGAGGGACATCGATCGCTGCGACAGGAAGTGTGACGCCTTGCGGTTCCGCAACCTGATCGGCCGCAACTTGCGTTTCGACCTCGCTTTGCCGCGCTTCTTTTAGTGGCATCTGTTCGTCCGGATCATCTCGCAAGAGCCGCGCAAAGACGTTGTTCGCCAATAGGTCGTCATCGGCGCGCGCCATATCGATCGCGCCGAGGGCAAGACCGCTTGCGGCCGCCGTCAACGTCGCCATCTCGGCAATTTTGCCACCGATCTGGGCCTGGACGTTTTGCTGACGTGCCGCGTCGCTTCGATCCCGAACGGCCGCCGTCTTGGTTTTTCGATCTGTCATGGCACATCTCCCGAAATTGAACCTTGCAAGGTTTTAGCGTTCACGGAATGCTCCGCTGACTTCATCAAGCAACGGACTGGTCAGGTAGCCAACGAGCGTGCGCGGCCTTGTTTCGATGACGACCTGAACCGGCATGCCCGGCTGCAACTCCATGCCCGCCGACGCCACTTCATCCGCCTCGAGCGCGAGTTGCAGCGCGTAGTATTGCTCGCCCGTAGCCTGATCGTTCAGACTGTCGGGCGAGATGTTGCGGATCGTCGCGCTAAGCTTGGGACGAACATCGCGCGGCATACCGACCAGTCGCACGTCGGCAATCTGTCCTGCTTCGACATCGCCGATGTCGATCAGCCGCAATTGCGCCTCGACGAAAAGCGGCGTGCCACTCGGCACGACATCCATCAGACGCGTTCCAGCCTCGATCACGCCGCCCTCGGTGAAAACGGACAATCCGACCACACGGCCGGAAGCGGGCGCGCGGATTTGCGAGCGCGCCAGAATATCACCGGCCGCTTCGAGTTTGGGACGGTTATCGGCCAATGCGGTGTCGGTCTGCTGCAATTGCTCGGTCACCTCGCTCAGGCGCTCCTGCTCGAGACGAGCGATTTCGAGCCGCGCTTCGCTGATCGATTCCTGGACGCCCATCAGTTCGGACCGTCTCACACCGGCCTGCGTGCGCACCTCATCGATCGACCGCTCCAACTCGACGACGCGGCTGCGCGGTGCGAAACCCTCGTCCAGAAGACGGCGTGCGCCGACCGTTTCCTCTTCAAGCGATGCCGCCTGGCGATCCAGCCCGTCGATCTGCGTTTCGATCCCTTCAGCCTGTTCGCGCAACTGCGCCATCCGCTGCTCAACGAGGTCAACATTGGCGGCATGCTGGCGGCTTCTGGCTTCGAAAAGCGACAATTCATTCTCGATGAGCTGGCGGCCGGCATCGCCTCTCTCGTTCAGATCGTCGGGGAAAGTCGGCGTAACGTCACCCTGCCGCTCGGCGATCAGCCGCGCGCGGCGGGCGCGCAACGCGTCGTTCGATCCCTGCAAGACATCGTATTGCGCCTGTGGCTCGGAAGGCGAAAGCCGCACCAGAACATCGCCGCGTTCGACGGTTTGTCCTTCCGTCACCAGCAATTCAGTCACGACGCCGCCATACGGATGCTGAACGCTTTGCCTGCGGCCTTCGACCTCGAATGAACCGTTGGCGATCACGGCCCCGGCAAGCGGTGCGGCGCTTCCCCACAAGGCAAGCAGGACGACGAAGCCGACGATTGCGGCGACGCCCCAGCGAGCGGGCCGCCAGGGATCGGAATAGATCGAGCGCGTTTGAGTAGGGGGCAACATCTTTTCCATCCCTATGCCGCCGTTCGGGGAACGGTCGCCTCGGCGACGTTCGTCTTGATATAGGCGTATACTTCGTCCGGCTTACCCATGGTTTCGACCGTGCCTTCGCGCATGAAGATGAGCCGGTCCATGACATCCAGAACGGTCGGACGGTGCGTCACGACGACGATCGTCGATCCATGTTCCTTGAGGGCGACAAGCGCGCCGCGAAGCCCCTCTTCGCCGGCGGCGTCGAGATTGGCATTCGGCTCGTCGAGGATGAGAAGCGAAGGCGCGCCGAGAAGCGCGCGGGCAAGGCCGAGCCGTTGGCGCTGGCCGCCCGACAGACCTACACCGCCGGGTCCAAGCTCGGTATCGTACTGCTTCGGCAAATCCATGATCATGTCGTGGATGCCGGCGACGCGGGCCGCGCCGACTATCTGTTCGATCGGCGGTTCGCCGAACCGTGCTATGTTCTCGCGTACGGTTCCTGCGAAAAGGCCGACGTCCTGCGGCAGATAACCCATCTGGCGGCCAAAGGCGGAGTTGTCCCACTTGTTCAGGTCGATGTCGCCATACTTGATGGTACCGTTATCCGGCCGGATCGCACCGACCAGAAGGCGCGAAAGCGTACTCTTGCCCGAGCCGCTCGGACCGACGATCCCGACTGCGCACCCAGCGGGGATGCTGAACTTCACATCGCGCAGGACGAGCTTTTTCGCACCGGGAAAACGGTAGCTGACGCCCTCGGCATTGAGCGCGTTCCCCGCCTTCGGAATGATCGTCTCGACATTGCTGTGCGGCACATCGGCCAGAAGCGTGCTGACATGGTCGAATGCGTTGCGCGCCTCGGAAAACTGTTTCCAGGCTCCCACGCCCTGCTCCACCGGAACCAGCGCGCGTCCCATGATGATGCTGGCCGCAAAGATCGTCGCGGGAAGGATCGTGCCGTTGATGACGAGAAGCGCACCGGTCCCAAGCATGAGTGCCTGAAGGACGAGCCGTGCGAACCGAATGCCGGCGGAGATGACCGCATTGCGGTCGCTGGCGAATGCCTGCCGCGTCAGCATCGTGTCGCGATTGATGCTCCAGCGATTCTCGATCGCGGGCTGCATGCCCATCGCGACGACAACGTCGGCGTGCCGCAGCAGATTTTCGGTAAAGCCGTAAGAGCGGTTCCCGGCGTCTTCGGCTTCGCTCAGAGACGGACGCGTAAAGCGCTCGTTCATAAGTGCCAGACCGAACAGCCCGATCGCGCCGACGGTGGCGATTATGCCGAGAACAGGATCGATCAGGAATAACAGGAGGAGGTAGACCGGTATCCACGGCAGATCGAACGCGAAATGCACGCCGGGTCCGGTGATGAACGAGCGGAACTGATCGAGCTGGCGCATCTCGTGCGCGCCGCGCGAAAAACCCTGTTGTGCGGACTTGACCATCAATGCGCGGAAGACACGCGCTGAAACGGCTTCATCAAGCTGGAAACCGGTACGGATCAGAAGTTTCGCCCGCATGCTGTCGAGAATGCCCATTGTGATCAGGGCAAGAAGAAGCACAAGCGTCAGAAGCAGCAGCGTCGTGATGTTCTCGCTGACGAGGACGCGATTGTAGATCTGCATGAGGTAGAGCGGCGAACTGAGGTAAAGCAGGTTGATGACACCACTGAACAAACCCGCCATCGCGAATTGCGGATAGAGGGCGCGGAGTGCCTGCTTCAATTCAGTTGATACTGCCAAAACTTCTACCGATGGTTCTGAAATAAAAAGAACGGGGCCGAAGCCCCGTTCCCATTTCTCAGCCCGCTGTTAGAGCAGGCCGCCGAGAAGACCGCCGCCGCTGCCACCGGCAGAAGCAGACGCATTCTCGGACGAATTGTCGCCGCTGAACCCGATCAGGGTTGGTGCGCCGAAGCCAACGCCGAGCCCACCGATACCGGTGAAGTCGGTTGCGCTGGCGCTTTCCGGGCCACCATCACCTGCAGACGAGGCGTCGGCGCTCGAGAAGCTCAAAATGTCACCCGTACCGAGAGACAGGCCAGGAGCCGTACCGATCGAACCATCAAACGATGACGAGTCCGAGGAGGCCGACTGCTGGCTACCATTACCCAGAAGCTGATTGAGAATGGACATATGTATTTCTCCTTCGTGGTTGGTGGTATGTCACGCATTCGATACGCGACAGTGACAGTGCCAAGAACGAAACGGAGAGTCGGAAAGTTTCAATCACATGAAATTTTCAATAATATTAATAAGTCATCATTCAGATTTTCATTTATATTCAAAAATTCAATATTAGTATATACGAAATTCTCATATGTTATTATTTTATGACGCTGCCGAAGGCAACATCCGTCCTGTGCTGAACAGCAGCCCGACACCTCTCGTTTTGCAATTGCTCAACCATCTGATGCTAAAGGAACAACCGTTCATTTTGCCCGTGATCTGGCGAGTGTGCGCGCTTTCCGGGCGTAAGGTGAAACCTTACGGTCGCGATTCATATCGAATGCTCGGGTTGCGCCGATTATTGCGACCAGTCGGCGCGAGGCCGGGCTAGCGATCCACGGTGACTAAGGCAAACTTTCAAACCGCCGCCAGGATCCAACTCCGCTGTTTTCTCGTTTGGTGACCGTCGATCCCACAGCTTCACGCTGGCAGCTACACGTAGCGGTCATGGTGGCGCACCCACTCCATTCCCCCCACTTCGTTGCGGCCTTTTGGCGTGAGATCGAGCATGGCGTAGGTGCCCATCATCACTTCCACACCGCGGCCGAAGGTGGAGTAAGTGTGGAAGACGTCGCCAGCCTCGTCCTTGAAGAATGCGCTGACGCCGGGCCATTCTTCGCCAGTCTCCTGCCATTCACCGAAATTGTAGTCGATGTGTCCACTGGCAACCTGCTCGGGTGTGAAACTGACCCGGAAATCATAATTGAACGGGCTGCCGTTCGAGGATACCCACGGGAACTTCCAGCCCATGCGATGGCGAAAGCGCTCGATCTCGGCAAGTGGCGCGCGCGAGACGGCAACCATGGTGACGTCGTGATTGGCCAGATGCAGGTTCATGCCGTCGGTGTGGTCGGCCATGTAGGAGCAGCTCGGACAGCCCTGTTTCCATCCCGGCCCGAACATGAAATGCTGCACCAGAAGCTGCGATCGCCCGTCGAATAGATCGGCCAGCGTGCGCGGGCCATCTGGCGTATCGAAGGTGTATTCCTTGTCGATCCGCACCCATGGGAGTGCGAGACGCTGCCGGGTGACCTTGTCTCGAAGACGGGTCAAATCCTTCTCCGCCTTCAGGAGGTCCCGGCGGGTGGCCAACCAGTCATCGCGTGAAACGACATTGTGTTGCATTGTCAGTCTCCTTCAGTTTGGGTGATGGGCGCTGCGAACCGTTGAGAAAGCAGATGCAGCCACGGCGACAGATGAAATACGCTCATCAGTAAATACATCAGGGCCATGTCGTTGATCGGCACCAATGGCGAAGCGACGGAACACATTGACATGCCCGGTGCGCTGGCGGCCGAAACCCCGGCCATCAGGGCGAATGTCGGGGTCGCAGCAAACCCAAGTCGGCCGGTCATATCGGCCATCGGCTTGAGCGACGCGTCGCCGGTCCCTGTTGCTGCAAACCTCGTCATGTCCGATCCTCCGTCGAATACGGTTCAACGATTGTGATACGAAAACACTATCTCGTGCGGATGGACGGGTGGGAGTTACAAGTGTGACGGGATTGCGATGGACGTCCTGATTGCCGCCGCGGCGCGCGCACTCTCGGCCGGCGACCCGCTTGCGGCGCTGAAAAGGATCGCGTTGCGCAATGACGCTCCCGCGCTGGCGATGCGCGGCATCGCGATGGCCCAACTCGGCGACTTCGCGCGCGCCAGGGAACTGCTGCGCAGCGCGGCACGCGCATTTGGCCCGAAAAACCCCGCGCCCCATGCGCGCTGTGTCGTTGCCGAAGCCGAGATAGCACTCGTTTCGCGTGATCTGGGTTGGTCTTTGCAGATGCTCAAGGCGGCGCGGACGACGCTTGCGGCGTGCGATGACCAAATGAATGCCGCACATGCCGGCTATCTCGAAGCCAGGCTCCTTCTCCTGATAGGTCGTCTCAATGAAGCCGAAGCGGTGCTCGGTGAGGTCGATGTCGGCATTCTGCCGCGACCTTCGCAGGTCGGGTACGAGTTGGTCATGGCGGGCATAGCCATACGGCGCATCAGGACCGGGCCGGCCAGAGCCGCTCTGGAGCGGGCCTGGAAAGTGGCAGAAATGGCACGCATTCCAGCGCTCACGGCCGAGGCGGATCAAGCAATGCGAGCGTTCGAAGCACCGGTCGCCCGTCTCATCGCGCAAGGCACTGAGCGATTGTTCCATCTTGAGGAGGTTGAAGCGCTCTTGGCCTCGGATACGCTTATTGTGGATGCCTGCCGGAACGTCGTGCGTGCGGGAACAGCCATCATTCCGCTCACCACTCGTGCCGTACTTCTCAATCTCATCCGTGCTCTTGCAGAGGCATGGCCGGTGGATGTGCCGCGCGAGGTGCTGCTCAAGCGCGCTTTCCGGGCACAGCATGCCGACGAGTCGCACCGCGCGAGGCTGCGTGTCGAAATCGCCCGGCTGCGCGAGGTGATCGGGCCGCTGGCGGCGCTCGTCGCAACCAGGCGAGGCTTTGTTCTGAAGCCTCACGCCGCGCGTGACGTTGCCGTGCTGGTGCCACCTGTCGAAGGCGACCATGCCAAAGTGTTCGCTTTGCTCGCTGACGGTCAAGCCTGGTCGAGTTCTGCATTGGCGCTGGCGCTGGGCGTGAGCACGCGTACTGTACAACGGGCACTCGAAGAGCTTGCCCTTGAAAACAAGGTCGAGTCTTTCGGGCGGGGGCGGGCCTGCCTTTGGATCGCGTCGAGCGTGCCGAGATTCCCGACAAGCTTGTTACTTCCGGCCGTGGAATTACCTGTCTAGAATAAAGACATGAAACATTCGGCTGCTGAGATTATCCGTGAGTACGGGCCCTTTCCCGATGTCGATGACGTGCACGGTGTTACGTTCGACGGCCAGCAGGTCTGGTTCGCAACAGGCGACAGGCTGAATGCTCTCGATCCCGAAAGCGGAAATGTCATGAGATCGCTCGACATTGCCGCCGATGCAGGGACCGCATTCGACGGCACGCATCTGTATCAGATCGCCGGCGCCAAAATCTGCAAAATCGACCCCAAGACCGGCGAGGTAATCGCCACCATACCCGCACCTGGGAATGGCGGGGACTCAGGGCTGGCCTGGGCGGAGGGGTCACTCTGGGTCGGCCAGCACCGCGGCCGCAAGATCCATCAGGTCGATGCCGAGACGGGAGCGGTGTTACGCACGATCGAATCCGACCGATTTGTCACAGGAGTGACCTGGGTCGATGGCGAGCTTTGGCATGGCACCTGGGACGATCGCGAAAGTGATCTCCGGCGAATAGATCCCAAGACGGGCGACGTGCTCGAGCGGCTGAATATGCCACCCGGAACCGGCGTTTCAGGGCTCGAATCCGATGGCCGCGATCGCTTTTTCTGCGGCGGCGGAAGCAGCGGAACGGTGAGAGCCGTTCATCGGCCTTGACCTGCCACTGAGTTTTTCCTCCATCTGGAGTTAGAGTCCGGCCTCGATTGAAGGACGGACAGATGAAGCGGAAGCGGTTTACGGAAGAGCAGATCATCGGGGTTCTGCGCGAGCACGAGGCGGGTGCGAAGGCGACCGATCTGGCCCGCAAGCACGAGGTGAGCGAGGCGACCCTGTATAACTGGAAGGCGAAGTATGGCGGGATGGCGTGTCCGACGCCGAGCGCCTGAAGGCTCTGGAGGACGAGAATGCAAAGCTCAAGAAGCTGCTCGCCGACCAGATGCTGGAAGCCTCAGCTTTTCGCGAGCTTCTGTCAAAAAATGGTAGGGCCCGCCGCCAAGCGCGAAGCCGTCGCGCATCTTCAGGCCGTGATGGGCCTGTCGGAGCGTCGGTCCTGTTCCTTCGTCGGTGCCGATCGCAAGATGGTCCGCTACCAGTCCTGCCGTCCGCCGGAGACCGAACTGCGCGGCCGACTACGGGACCTCGCCAATGAGCGTCGGCGCTTCGGCTATCGGCGACTGTTCACCCTGCCGCGGCGGGAAGGCGAGCCATACGGCATCAATCGCATATACCGGCAAGAAGAGCCGACGGTTTGCAAGCGCCGGGCGCGACGACGAGCGGTGGGCACACGAGCGCCGATCCTGGTTGAGGCGAGACCGAACGCACGCTGGTCGCTGGACTTCGTGCACGACCAGTTCGCCTGCGGGCGGCGCTTTCGCGTGCTCAATACTGTCGATGACGTGACGCGCGAGTGCCTGGCCGCGATCCGGACACATCGATCTCCGGTCGTCGGGTCGCACGTGAGCTGACTGATCTGATCAGCCGTCGCGGCAAGCCAGACATGATCGTTTCCGACCACGGCACCGAGTTCACCTTGAACGCCATCCTCGCCTGGTCGAAGGATCACCGTGTGGACTGGCACGACATCGCGCCCGGAAAGCCGATGCAGAATGGCTATGTCGAATCCTTCAACGGCCGCATGCGTGACGAGCTGCTAAACGAGAGCCTGTTCTTCGGCATCGACCATGCGCGCAGCGCCATCGCCGAATGGAAGGAAGATTTCAACACCGCGAGGCCGCATTCCTCGCTCGGCTACCAGACCCCGGCGCCCTTCGCCGAGATACTCATCGCAACCGGCTCCGACGCTTCGCTCGATGTGGGCTTCGCGTCTCCACCGGTTGCTCAACCCGCACCTTACGGCGTAACAGAAACGACCGAGGCTCTAAGCGGCACTGGATGACAGTTCAATGGCTGGTCAGGCGATCTGGGTGGAATCCTTACAATTTCCGCACAAAGCAAAAAAACCCGCAGCGGGCGCTACGGGTTTGTCGAGAACGACCCGAGACATAGGTGACGTTTTGTACCGGACACATGGGTAACACTTTTCGGCTTTGCCGGGAGGTGTTGATGCCGTGGATGGAGTGTTCGGTGATGGAAGAACGTCTACGCTTCGTGGCC